>CP134881.1:2445000-2447500 GCA_046529715.1 Mycoplasmatota bacterium WC44 | reverse complement strand
TTCTGTACTTTAATAAGGTTTTATCGCAAAACTTAAGAATGACGAAAAACACTAAACTTTTAAATAAGTTTATTAGGTTAAGAAACAAAGGGCGTACGGTGAATGCCTTGGCAATAGGAGCCGAAGAAGGACGCGACGAACAGCGAAATGCTGCGGGGAGACGTAAGTAATCAAAGATCCGCAGATATCCGAATGGGGAAACCCACCATAAGGAAGTTATGGTACCCATGAGTGAATACATAGCTCATGAGGAGGGAACCTGGCGAACTGAAACATCTTAGTAACCAGAGGAAAAGAAAGCAAAATGCGATTCTCTTAGTAGCGGCGAGCGAACGGGGAACAGCCCAGTCACTATATGAGTTACAAAACTATATCATAGACGAATTGCATGGGAAGGCAAATCGAAGAAGGTGAGAATCCTGTAGTCGAAATGGTATAGACTCAAGTGCGAGGAGTACGGCGGAACACGAGAAATTCCGTCGGAATATGCGAGGACCATCTCGTAAGGCTAAATACTACCTATTGACCGATAGTGAACCAGTACCGTGAGGGAAAGGTGAAAAGAACCCTTAGCAGGGAGTGAAAAAGAACCTGAAACCGTATGCCTACAAATAGTCAGAGCCCGTTAATGGGTGATGGCGTGCCTTTTGTAGAATGAACCGGCGAGTTATGATATTGTGCGAGGTTAAGCTTTTAGGAGCGGAGCCGAAGCGAAAGCGAGTCTTAATAGGGCGAAATAGTACAATGTTATAGACCCGAAACCGTGTGAGCTAGCCATGAGCAGGTTGAAGGCTGGGTAAAACCAGTTGGAGGACCGAACCAGGGTATGTTAAAAAATGCTTGGATGACTTGTGGTTAGGGGTGAAATTCCAATCGAACACGGAGATAGCTGGTTCTCCCCGAAATAGATTTAGGTCTAGCGTCAGAGTATAAATTACATGGAGGTAGAGCACTGAATGTGTGATGGTCCCACCTCGGGATACTGAGCATAATCAAACTCCGAATGCCATGTAAAGATTTCTGGCAGTCAGACAGTGGGTGATAAGGTCCATTGTCGAAAGGGAAACAGCCCAGACCGTCAGCTAAGGTCCCAAAATATATGCTAAGTGGGAAAGGATGTGGAGATGCACAAACAACTAGGAGGTTGGCTTAGAAGCAGCCATCCTTTAAAGAGTGCGTAATAGCTCACTAGTCGAGTGTCTCTGCGCCGAAAATGTACCGGGGCTAAGCATATTACCGAAGCTACGGATCCTATATGGGATGGTAGGGGAGCGTTCTTATTGGGGTGAAGGTAGACCGTGAGGACTACTGGACTGATAAGAAGTGAGAATGCCGGTGTGAGTAGCGAAAAGACGGGTGAGAATCCCGTCCGTCAAAAACCTAAGGTTTCCAGAGGAAGGCTCGTCCGCTCTGGGTAAGTCAGGACCTAAGGTGAGGCCGAAAGGCGTAGCCGATGGACAACTGGTTGATATTCCAGTACCGCCATATAAACTGATGGAGTGACGGAGAAAGATAACCTGAGCTAGTTAGAGGATTCTAGTTCAAGCACAAAGGTGGGCATGTAGGTAAATCCGCATGCTGTAAACATTGAAGTGTTATGACGAAAGTCGGGTGACTCTATGCTTCCAAGAAAAGCTTCTAGGGTTAATTTATATGGTGCCTGTACCGTAAACGGACACACGTAGGTGGAGAGAGAATCTTAAGACGCGCGAGAGAACCCTTGTTAAGGAACTCGGCAAAATGACCCCGTAACTTAGGGATAAGGGGAGGTCACTTCGGTGACCCGCAGAGAATAGGCCCAAGCGACTGTTTACCAAAAACACAGGTCTCTGCTAAACCGCAAGGTGAAGTATAGGGGCTGACGCCTGCCCAGTGCTGGAAGGTTAAGAGGAAGTGTTAGCTTTATGCGAAGCTCTGAATTGAAGCCCCAGTAAACGGCGGCCGTAACTATAACGGTCCTAAGGTAGCGAAATTCCTTGTCGGGTAAGTTCCGACCCGCACGAAAGGCGTAACGATTTGGGCACTGTCTCAACAAGGGACTCGGTGAAATCATAGTACCTGTGAAGATGCAGGTTACCCGCGACAGGACGGAAAGACCCCGTGGAGCTTTACTGTAGTTTGATATTGATATTCGGCATGTAATGTACAGGATAGGTGGGAGACTGAGATCCCGGAACGCTAGTTTCGGAGGAGTCAACCTTGGGATACCACCCTTTGCATGTTGGATATCTAACTTGCACCCGTTATCCGGGTGGAGGACAGTGTCAGATGGACAGTTTGACTGGGGCGGTCGCCTCCTAAAGAGTAACGGAGGCGCCCAAAGGTTCCCTCATAATGGTTGGAAATCATTAGAAGAGTGCAAAGGCATAAGGGAGCTTGACTGCGAGACGTACAGGTCGAGCAGGTAGGAAACTAGGGCTTAGTGAACCGGCTGTGCTGAATGGAAAGGCAGTCGATCAACGGATAAAAGCTACCCCGGGGATAACAGGCTGATCTCCCC
>CP134881.1:1810000-2442500 GCA_046529715.1 Mycoplasmatota bacterium WC44 | reverse complement strand
CAACCCCTATCTTTAGTTGCTAACATTAAGTTGAGGACTCTAGAGAGACTGCCAGTGACAAACTGGAGGAAGGTGGGGATGACGTCAAATCATCATGCCCCTTATGACCTGGGCTACACACGTGCTACAATGGCTGTTACAAAGGGAAGCGAAGTCGCGAGATGAAGCAAACCTCAAAAAGGCAGTCTCAGTTCGGATTGTAGTCTGCAACTCGACTACATGAAGTTGGAATCGCTAGTAATCGCGAATCAGAATGTCGCGGTGAATACGTTCTCGGGTCTTGTACACACCGCCCGTCATACCACGAGAGTTTGTAACACCCGAAGTCAGTGGCCTAACCGCAAGGAGGGAACTGCCTAAGGTGGGATAGATGATTGGGGTAAAGTCGTAACAAGGTATCCCTACGGGAACGTGGGGATGGATCACCTCCTTTCTAAGGAGAAAGGCAATTTGTACAATACAAATTTCACGAGATGTGATTTTGGATCACTAATTGTAGTGATTGATTAATCACGAATCCACTGAAGTATAATCTTCAGTATAAATATTAAAATTAATACTCAGTTTTTCCTGTTCAGTTTTGAGAGACTTCTCTCAAATAAATAATTTAAGACTAACGTCTTAAAATATAAAATAAAAGATCTTTGAAAATTGGATAATACAACGAACACGAGATAGATATAAAATATTTGTCAAGTTGATACTTAAAGTATCGATAAAGAACTAGTAGCATAAGTGTGATGACTTAGCTACAGAGATCAGATAGGACACATACCTGTGTCTTAGAAAAAAAACAATTAGTTTAACTATCTTGTCGCAAATGATAAATCGAAATTAACAGTGCGAATTAATATTGTTTACAATATGACTATTCTGTACTTTAATAAGGTTTTATCGCAAAACTTAAGAATGACGAAAAACACTAAACTTTTAAATAAGTTTATTAGGTTAAGAAACAAAGGGCGTACGGTGAATGCCTTGGCAATAGGAGCCGAAGAAGGACGCGACGAACAGCGAAATGCTGCGGGGAGACGTAAGTAATCAAAGATCCGCAGATATCCGAATGGGGAAACCCACCATAAGGAAGTTATGGTACCCATGAGTGAATACATAGCTCATGAGGAGGGAACCTGGCGAACTGAAACATCTTAGTAACCAGAGGAAAAGAAAGCAAAATGCGATTCTCTTAGTAGCGGCGAGCGAACGGGGAACAGCCCAGTCACTATATGAGTTACAAAACTATATCATAGACGAATTGCATGGGAAGGCAAATCGAAGAAGGTGAGAATCCTGTAGTCGAAATGGTATAGACTCAAGTGCGAGGAGTACGGCGGAACACGAGAAATTCCGTCGGAATATGCGAGGACCATCTCGTAAGGCTAAATACTACCTATTGACCGATAGTGAACCAGTACCGTGAGGGAAAGGTGAAAAGAACCCTTAGCAGGGAGTGAAAAAGAACCTGAAACCGTATGCCTACAAATAGTCAGAGCCCGTTAATGGGTGATGGCGTGCCTTTTGTAGAATGAACCGGCGAGTTATGATATTGTGCGAGGTTAAGCTTTTAGGAGCGGAGCCGAAGCGAAAGCGAGTCTTAATAGGGCGAAATAGTACAATGTTATAGACCCGAAACCGTGTGAGCTAGCCATGAGCAGGTTGAAGGCTGGGTAAAACCAGTTGGAGGACCGAACCAGGGTATGTTAAAAAATGCTTGGATGACTTGTGGTTAGGGGTGAAATTCCAATCGAACACGGAGATAGCTGGTTCTCCCCGAAATAGATTTAGGTCTAGCGTCAGAGTATAAATTACATGGAGGTAGAGCACTGAATGTGTGATGGTCCCACCTCGGGATACTGAGCATAATCAAACTCCGAATGCCATGTAAAGATTTCTGGCAGTCAGACAGTGGGTGATAAGGTCCATTGTCGAAAGGGAAACAGCCCAGACCGTCAGCTAAGGTCCCAAAATATATGCTAAGTGGGAAAGGATGTGGAGATGCACAAACAACTAGGAGGTTGGCTTAGAAGCAGCCATCCTTTAAAGAGTGCGTAATAGCTCACTAGTCGAGTGTCTCTGCGCCGAAAATGTACCGGGGCTAAGCATATTACCGAAGCTACGGATCCTATATGGGATGGTAGGGGAGCGTTCTTATTGGGGTGAAGGTAGACCGTGAGGACTACTGGACTGATAAGAAGTGAGAATGCCGGTGTGAGTAGCGAAAAGACGGGTGAGAATCCCGTCCGTCAAAAACCTAAGGTTTCCAGAGGAAGGCTCGTCCGCTCTGGGTAAGTCAGGACCTAAGGTGAGGCCGAAAGGCGTAGCCGATGGACAACTGGTTGATATTCCAGTACCGCCATATAAACTGATGGAGTGACGGAGAAAGATAACCTGAGCTAGTTAGAGGATTCTAGTTCAAGCACAAAGGTGGGCATGTAGGTAAATCCGCATGCTGTAAACATTGAAGTGTTATGACGAAAGTCGGGTGACTCTATGCTTCCAAGAAAAGCTTCTAGGGTTAATTTATATGGTGCCTGTACCGTAAACGGACACACGTAGGTGGAGAGAGAATCTTAAGACGCGCGAGAGAACCCTTGTTAAGGAACTCGGCAAAATGACCCCGTAACTTAGGGATAAGGGGAGGTCACTTCGGTGACCCGCAGAGAATAGGCCCAAGCGACTGTTTACCAAAAACACAGGTCTCTGCTAAACCGCAAGGTGAAGTATAGGGGCTGACGCCTGCCCAGTGCTGGAAGGTTAAGAGGAAGTGTTAGCTTTATGCGAAGCTCTGAATTGAAGCCCCAGTAAACGGCGGCCGTAACTATAACGGTCCTAAGGTAGCGAAATTCCTTGTCGGGTAAGTTCCGACCCGCACGAAAGGCGTAACGATTTGGGCACTGTCTCAACAAGGGACTCGGTGAAATCATAGTACCTGTGAAGATGCAGGTTACCCGCGACAGGACGGAAAGACCCCGTGGAGCTTTACTGTAGTTTGATATTGATATTCGGCATGTAATGTACAGGATAGGTGGGAGACTGAGATCCCGGAACGCTAGTTTCGGAGGAGTCAACCTTGGGATACCACCCTTTGCATGTTGGATATCTAACTTGCACCCGTTATCCGGGTGGAGGACAGTGTCAGATGGACAGTTTGACTGGGGCGGTCGCCTCCTAAAGAGTAACGGAGGCGCCCAAAGGTTCCCTCATAATGGTTGGAAATCATTAGAAGAGTGCAAAGGCATAAGGGAGCTTGACTGCGAGACGTACAGGTCGAGCAGGTAGGAAACTAGGGCTTAGTGAACCGGCTGTGCTGAATGGAAAGGCAGTCGATCAACGGATAAAAGCTACCCCGGGGATAACAGGCTGATCTCCCCCAAGAGTTCACATCGACGGGGAGGTTTGGCACCTCGATGTCGGCTCATCACATCCTGGGGCTGGAGAAGGTCCCAAGGGTTGGGCTGTTCGCCCATTAAAGTGGTACGCGAGCTGGGTTCAGAACGTCGTGAGACAGTTCGGTCCCTATCCGTCGTGGGCGTTGGAAATTTGAAGAGGAGCTGCTCCTAGTACGAGAGGACCGGAGTGGACGCACCGCTGGTGCACCAGTTACACTGCCAGGTGTATGGCTGGGTAGCTACGTGCGGAAGGGATAAACGCTGAAGGCATCTAAGTGTGAAGCCCCCCTCGAGATGAGATTTCCCATTCGAAAGAAGTAAGACCCCTTAAAGACTATGAGGTTGATAGGCTAGGAGTGGAAGCGTGGTGACATGTGAAGCGGACTAGTACTAATCGGTCGAGGACTTAACCTATGAAACATTCATAAGTTAGAATGCAAATTGTATTATCCAATTTTGAAAGAAGTTTGGTGACGATGGCGAAGTGGATACACCTGTACCCATCCCGAACACAGAAGTTAAGCACTTCAGCGCCGATGATAGTTCTCACGAGCAAAAGTAGGACGTCGCCAAGCTCTTTCTTTTATTTTTTTTATTTATACAAATCAAGTATAATACTTGGTCCGCTAGCTCAGTTGGTAGAGCATCTGACTTTTAATCAGAGGGTCACAGGTTCGAATCCTGTGCGGATCACCATTTTTTTTTATTTATGAATGCCTTGGTGGCGGAATTGGTAGACGCGCGGGACTTAAAATCCCGTGGGGTCAAACCCGTGCCGGTTCGACTCCGGCCCGAGGCACCATTTGAATATACAAAGTGTTGTGGATAATCCACAACACTTTTTTGTATACTCAATATTAATAAAACAATAAGAAATAATGTATTATTTGATTAACTTCAGTACCTGATAAGTTGAGTAAAATGTCAAATTATGTTATTTGGTATGTTATTGATAGCAATTATTGATATATGCCTAATATAGATAAACTTAATGATATATGAAGGAGGGAAAATGAAGATAATTATATGTGATGACAATGCAAAAAGATGGATCGGTAATCAGAAATCTACTAAATAATTATAGTAATAATAATAATATTTCCTTCAATATATCTGAGTTTTCATCCTCAGAAGAACTTCTTAAAGGTAACTGGATTACGTCTGATATTATTTTTCTTGATATAATGATGGACTCTTTGGATGGAGTAGAAGCAGCAAAACTAATAAGAAAGTCACACTCACGAGATCAAATTAAGATTATCTTCACCACATCACTTAGTAATAGATGGAATGAGGGTTTTGATGTTGATGCGGATGACTATTTAATAAAACCTTTGAAGAATCGAATTAGGTTTATAAGAAATATGGACAAAATTTATTCTAACTTTAAAATGAAAAATAAAAATATCGAGGTATTTGGTGTAAGAGGTAGTAAATTCATCCCCGTTGATAAAATTTTATATTTAGAGAAAAGAGGTAAGAGTATAAAACTAGTTTGTAACAATAGTTCTGAGAAGTTGTTCAAACATACGATTACTGCATTAGAAGAAGAATTGATTCCACTAGATTTCATTGGAATACATAGAAGCATATTAGTTAATTTGAAACATGTAGATTACATAGAAGATGGAGATATAGTTATGATTAATGGAATGAAAATGTTAATTTCAAAATATAGATTTGATTTTGTACTTGAAGAGTTTAGAAAGTATATGGAGGGTAATTAAATGAATATTTCCCTACTTGGATATTTTACATTATTACTTAGTTGTTTTTTTGAAGGATATTTATATATTAATTTCTTTGATGCTACATTGAAAAGAAGAGTTAAAGGTATAAAATTTTATACTATAGTTGTTAGTTTGTTTCTTATACTGTTTGTAGTTAACACATGTAAAATCCCACAATTTAACTTGATTTTTTCGATATTAATACTTTATATTGTGTTATTTACTTTATATGTAGGAAGCTTAATTAAGAAACTATTATTTGCACTGTTTATCGTTGCTCTAATGATGTCTGTTGAGATAGTACTAGCAGTTAACTTAATATTTATTTTAAATGTTGATATTACTACATTAGTTCAAGATGAAGTATATAACTTTATAATGTTACTACTAGCTAAGACACTTTTATTTATCTTTATTAGAGTAATAATTCAATTTTTCGTTAGGTCAAACTCAAAGATAGACAATAAGTACTTTGTAATATTTCTTGTTTTCCCAGTATCTAGTATTCTTGTTTATGAATCAATCATTTCAATGGATATTACATTTATTCCAAGTAAAATTGCTATCTTAGTAATTGGTTTAATAGGTTTATTAGTTGTTAATATATTTAGTTTCTATTTATTTTCTACTATTATGGAAAAAGCAGAGAAAACTAAGCAATTAGCTTTATTAAAACAAAGAAGAGAAAGTGATGAACTTAGATATAAGGAGATTCGTAGTAGAAGTCTTCAGTTAAGAGCATTAGAACATGATTATAATAAGCATTTAAACTCTATTGGTAATTTGGCTGTTGAAAAAGACTATGCAAAAATAGTTAATTATGTAAATGAAGTGTTGAATACTGAAGTCAATTATTTAAATCAAGATTATACTGGATATAAATTAGTGGATATTATAATAGAAGATACAATTAAGAAGTTAAGAGATATTGGTACTAAAGTTGAACTTGATATCAATAACTGTGATTTCTCTAGAATAAAAGATAGTGATTTAAGTATCTTATTTGGTAACTTATTTGACAATGTTTTAGAAAGTGTAAAAGAAAGTAATGATAAGTTTATGTATTTCGGTATTACTAAAGTAAAAGGTTATATTAAAATTGAAATTACGAATTCATCAGACAAAGAACCTTTAATTAAAGGTGATATCATTCTATCTAATAAAGAAGGTAAGAATGAACGAGGTTTTGGAACAAGAAATATAAGAAAAATTGTTTCAAAATATGAAGGTTTGATAAGTTATAAACATTATAATGAGTATAATAGATTTTCTACTATTATTCATTTATTGAAATAGAGCCGCCATATTGGCGGCATTTTTTTTCTATTCGCGCCCTTATATTGACCATTCGCGCCTAAAGACTACATCTTTTATATATATATGTTAGAGTAAATGGATTAAAAGTTGGAAGGAGATTTCTTGTGTTATATATAAATAATATTATAAACGATCTAACCAAAGTAGCTGAAGTAAAAAAGACTAAAAGACTTAATAAAAATACTATCAAAAAATATAAAAGTTTTCTGATGATTTTTCTTTCAATAATGATAAATATTATTATTATTGGAATGATTACTAATTACATTAATGCATTTAAATTCAATTTCTATGGGTTATTACTAAGTATCTTAGTAGCTTACGCAGTTGTTGTATTTGAACATGAAACTTATTATAAAATAAATACTAATCAAAATTACTCAACAAGTTTAATGGTAACAATAAGTGTTATAGATATATTTGCACTATTAGGGTTACTTATAGTACCAAGTATTAGTATTGCTTTTAGGTCAATGATCCCAACATTTGAGTATTTCTGTTTAGTTGTAATAATAATTTTCAGTAATCTAATTAACCTAATTTTGAACAGAAGTAAATACTTACATTTGAAAAATAGAATTTTTAATTTTAGATGCATCGGATTTATATTAACGTTAATCATGACATCTATTTCGTTATTTATATATATTAATTAAATGAATAAAAAAACTGAAGCTATGATGATATTTAAAAAGATAAGGAGTAAATAAATGAAAATATTTGCACTAAAGATACTTAGTAAGATTGCACTTTTAGTTACTTTTATCAGTGTTAACACAACGTGCGTATGGTTAACTCATCAGCCTGCTGTACCGACTGAAGCAAGGAAATTTAAAAAATACTAATGATTAGTAAAATTTCGAGATTTCTAGCTTTAGAAATGAGTAAGACGGATATGATTTCTCGAGATGATTTAGGGTTATATGAATACGGCCTGAAGATAACCTTTTATCAGATCCTCCATATTATTACAATATTAATACTCGGCATAATTGTAAATTATGTATTTGAGTACGTTATATTCGTTTTACTTTATACATTATTAAGAACCTTTACTGGAGGTTACCATTCAAAGTCAATCATTACGTGTTTAGTAGTATCTCTCTTCATTGTAAGTGGATTATACGTCTGGATAGTAGTAAGTTCAATTGGAATACTATAGTATTTTCAATTGTTGTTGGCATTAGTTGGAGGTCTAATTATTTACATAAATTTTCCGGTAGTGAATCCTAACAACCCTTTATCTTCGAAAGAAATTTAAATAAATAGAAGAAGATCTATTATGGTTTTAGGTATTGATTCTATGCTCTATGCTTGGCTTTGTTTAATTAAAATAAATTCAGTTACTGATATTTTAACATTTACCATATTTATTACAGGATTCTTAGTAGTAATAGACAAATCATGGTTTAGTAATTTGACTAATCAAACCACTATTTAATCTGATAATATTTATAGAATCAACTACTAGTTTACTAGTAGTTTTACTTTGGTTAGTGTCAAATGATTTTGGAAAATATATGTTATAAGAAAGCATGAGGTATCCATTGTGATAGTTCCTTTTTTATGAATATTTTCTTATGAGATTACAAAGTCCACTATTTTTATTATGATATAAATTTATGATTGGTTGAGGATCATCAACAATTTTTATAGTAAGTTTATTAGGTTTTATATAATCTGTATTGTTTCTTAAATAAACTTCTTTTATATCAATTTCGTTTTGTTTCATTGTACGAATATTTATTGTTTGATGTATCCTATTAAGTTTATAGCCCTTAGGTCTAGATGTTAGTTTTGAAGCAAGTACGTGTGATACATGTCCTTCCACACTACATCCTACATTAAGGTCATGATTTTGTGACTGAATGTGAGTCCAGTTTTTTAATATATAATTCATTTTTTCAACAATCATATCTTTACGTTCTGATTGAGTGTATATTAAAAAGTTACATAGGATATAAAAATCTGATTTCATATCATTATTCAAGTAGCTTCTCAAGATCTTTTTATATTCTTCGTTAGTAGTTATGTGGTTAATTGCTTGATGTGTATGAAACTTATCAAGTATGAATAATACATTAGTTTTATTATTGAATTTAAAATCATATACACAGTTCTTAATCCAATTAGCTCCGTCACCAGAGACAATTACATTCTTTATTTTATCAACACTATAGGTTTTGTATATATAATCAATCATTCTGGGTCTTATTGTATCAATAGTCTGATCAGATGCGATAACAAAGCGATTCTTTAACTTATATCTGTTGTGATACTCTAGCTCTTTTCCTGTATGAATTACAGCTATTTTTACTTCTTTAGATTTACCGTTAGTTCCTTGAGTGTGTATGTATTTCTCATCTAATTGAATGTATAGAGTTTCTACCTCATCTTTTATTTCTTCAATTTGGGGTTTTATATTAGCTGAGTGGACTATGTTAAATACTGTCTGTCTAGATATCCTGCTTAAGATAGATTCCTCTAACGACTTAAATCTTGTACCAATTAAATTACCAACAATATTTCCACTCTCACCGTAAGAATGTTCTGAGTATCTCTCTATGACTAGTGCTTTAATCAATGGATCATAGTAATCTTTTCTAGGTAGCTGAAGTTCTTTATCTACATAATAAAAGCCATCTCCATTATGTTTAGAATAATAATACTCTCTTTCAAATGTTATTTCCCCAAAGATAGTTAGAATAGTTCTTGGGTGTTTCCCCTTCTTAATATAGTGTGCTTTTTGTTCAGGACTCCCAGAAAAGTCCGTATCAAGTGTTTCAAACAATACCACTAATGCTTGTCTTATTATTTCATTCATTTGGAAATCAAGATACTTAATTAAGTCCAAATAATTACGAATGTGTATGTTACTGTTAAATTTAAATATATCTTGTATAGCTTTCACTAGTATTTTTGAATATTTATGAGATAATATAGGCATAGAATAAACTCCTCTCGTTTTGTGTTTGTGTGGTGCTTACATTATAACAAGAAGTTTATTCTTTTCTTTTCCAAAATCATTTTACACTACCTTTACTTTGTCTATATTTGTATAAATATCTAGTATGTTGTATAATTTAACTATCTAAGGTTGGGTGATATTATGAATAAGATATATAGAACAATGATTGATAATATGAAAGAAGGTATCTTTTTAATAGATCCAAAAAAACAAATTGTTTTTTGGAATAAAAGTGCTGAAGAAGTTACTGGCTATTCGTCTAAAGATATTGCTAATACTGAATGTTCTGGTAGATTATTCAGTTTTAACCAAAGTTGTAAAGATGGTATTTGTGATAATAAGTGTCCTATAGACAAGAGTATCAAGGACGGAAGAGTACGAAGACATGTTATGCAGTTACTTCATAAAGATGGGTATCAATTACCTATTTCATTAAAAATTATACCAATAGTTGAGAACGGTGAAGTGACAGGTGTAATGAACTATCTAACAGATCACACGGAAAAAACTAGACTAAATAATAGGATTGAATCTTTAAAGCAATTAGCTTTATATGACGAACTTACTAAGTTACCGAATAGAAGATACATAGATTCATTTATTCAAAGTAAATTATTTGAGTTTGAGAAAATATATATCAATTTCGGAGTGGCATTTTTTGATATAGATAATTTTAAGGATGTTAATGACACATATGGACATGATGCTGGAGATGAAGTAATAAGAGTTATTTCAAAGACAATTTCTGAAGCCATTAGATCAACAGATTTAATTGGTCGCTGGGGTGGAGATGAATTTATAATGTGTTTCGTTGGTATTAATCCAATTGGGTTAGAAGTTGTTACTGAAAAACTAAGAGCACTAATTGAATCAACAGTTATTAATGTAGGTGATGATGAACTTAATTTAACTATCTCTATGGGAGCTACAATGGTTAAGGATCAAGACACATATGAATCAATAGTTAAAAGAGCCGATGAGCTGTTGTATTTAAGTAAGACTGATGGTAAAAATATTGTTTCAATCGATACAGAATAATGTTATGGTAAACCCATAACATTTTTTTTGAAGTTAAGATATGTATAAATAGTTGTAATTTAACATATAATAGTGTAATATTACACTATAGTGATAATAAATACACTAGTGATTGTAACAAAGGAGGTATTATGAGTAATATAACCCAAGATGATATAATAAATATTGTTTCTAAAAAGATAAGATTACTTAGAAGTGAGTATAACTTCTCACAAGATAGGATGTCAGAAGTATTAGGAATATCAAAAAAAACACTAGTTCAAATTGAAAAAGAAAGAACTGTAGCTTCATGGACAATGGTAATGGCAATTTGTGGTCTCTTTAGAGAAAGTGAAATCTTAAAGATGACCTTAGGAGAGGATCCAATTGAGTTAATTGAAGCTGTGGTATTTGAAAGTGTATCAGTACCAAGAAATATTACTGGTGGAGGTAGAGTTTTCTGGAGAAATATTGAATCAAGTGGAAAATTTAAGGTTCAGAAAAACATTATAAGTTCACATTATCGGATTATTGATGGGAATGATAAAAGATGGTATAGTTCATTCGATAAAGAGTTTATAATAGAAAAGTTTCAAACACTTATAAAAAGGAGTGAAAATCATGAAGAAGAAATTGAGTAGATTTAACTATAGATTTCTTTTAAGAGAGTTAAACTCTCAAAAAGAAAAGGGAATTGTTACAAAGCAACAAGTTGATGATATGATGACTTATTACGAAGAAGGAATCGGACTTAACTTTATTAGGGTTATTTTAACAATAGGTTCAATATTAATAGGTCTTGGTGTTTTGAGTTTCATAGCAAGTAACTGGGATGAGATGTCTAAGTTATTAAAAGTAATTACTATAGTTACAGCTCTTGGAGTTTCAATGTTCTCATCATATAAACTAGAAAAAAATAATCCAAAGACATCAGAATCTCTATTGTATTTAAGTGCACTAATATATGGTGCTGGTATTTTCTTAATGGAGCAAATATTTAACTTTGGTGGAGATTATAGTCAGTCGTTCTTACTATGGACGATTGGTGTGCTTGTAATGGGTATATTGTTTAGGAATATTATTCTAGTCCTATTTGCTCACATACTCGGAGTTATATATATTAATAGCAGTTTTAACGAGAATATAATAATTTCATCATTAATACTAATTACGGTATTCTTTGGTGGAAATAAATATTTCAACTTTAATAAGATAATTACATTCTTCACAACAGTATTTTCATTAAACATTATATTATATCTATTGAATTACATTGATATAGATCCAACTTATATAGCTATGATTTTCTTACTTATTGGATTAGCATTGTATTATATTAGACATAACTTAAACCTTGATGTTATTAGGTTAATAGGTATTATAGTTGTTGGGTTAAGTGGATTTATGTTAACGTTTGAATTTGCTTGGGAAGACTTAACATACATACCTAGACCAGATGTTATTGCGATTACATTTGGTATCTCGTTAATCGTTTATCTACTAAGTTTGGTTAGGAAACGTCAAATCGTTCCGTTATTATTTACATGTATACTAATATTAAGATACTATTTTGATACTATGTATGACTTTATGCCAAAATCAATGTTCTTTATAATAGGCGGATTCATTCTTGTAGGATTTGGTTTCTACATCGAAAGATTTAGAAAACTTCCAGGAGGTGAGATAGATGCGTAAGTTATTAAGAAAAAGTATGTACAAATATTTATTGTCATTTCTAGTAATGTTGTTAGTCATACTATCAATGGGGGTTAAACCACTTATTACAGATATAATGGGAGAAAGAATCTATCTTAAGACGTTAGCATATGATCCAAGAGATCTCTTTAGAGGAGATTATGTTACGTTAAATTATGAAATTAATGAGATTGAATTTAATAAAATAGATCAAGATATTATTGATGCTTACGTTGAAGATGGTTATTATATTACATATGGATTAGAAAAAGAAAAACTTTACGTAAGTCTAGTTAGCAATGGTACGTTTTATGAAGTAGAAAAAGTATCTTTAAGTAAACCTAGCGATGGAATATATATAGTTGGTAAATATTCATATACTCTAGGTATGAGAGATTCATATGCTTATGGAATAAGAGTTGAATATACTCTTGATAAATTCTTTGTGCCTGAAAATACTGGTAAGTTATTAGAAGATAAAGTAAGAGATGGAGAGGCTTTTGCGGTTGTAAAAGTTTATAATGGATATCCATTATTAAAAGATATCGTTGTAAGTCCAGAATAGAAATTAAAGTGTCTATTGTTAGACACTTTTTTTGATTCTAGCGATGAACAGAATAAAAGAATACATTAACAGTTTTAAAAGATACTAATATTGTTATAATTGAGTAGGTGAGTAAGATGAACGATAAGGTAGTATCAGTAGATAAATCTGACAATTATAGAATCATTGCTATTAGTGATGTACATGGACACTTAGAAATATTAAAGAGTCTTATAAATAAAATAGAATTAAAAGATGATGATTATCTAGTAATTTTAGGAGATTTTATTAATAGAGGCCCAGATAGTTTAGGATGTCTAATTTATATGAAGGAGTTATTACTTAGACCTAATACATTTGTACTAAAAGGTAATCATGAATATTTTGTACATGATTCTATGTTGAATAAAGATATATCTAGTAAACTTCTTAAGTTCTTACAAGGAGATTACTATCAAACTTTAATTCATGATTTAGCTAATGAAGTAGATTTTGATTTATACAACTGCGATAATGTAGATGATTTTCATAGTATTATGATTAGTAATTTTCTAGATGAATTAAATTTTATTAAGAACTTACCAATAATTTTTGAAATTGATGAGTTTATATTTGTACATGGTGGTTATGATAAATCGTTTGATGTTAGAGTTGATGAGCTTAAGTATTTAAAGTATGATGATTATCTTAAAAAGGGAAGTAAAAGTAGTAAGAATGTTGTAGTAGGTCACTGGCCAACATCTAATCTTAGGGATGATGTATTTACTAATAGTCCTTTAATAGATGTAGATAAAAAGATTATTTCAATTGATGGTGGATTAGGAGTAAAAACAGCAGGAGAATTAAATGCATTTATTATAGAAAAGAATAATTCTAATATAAGTTATAGATGTGTACAAGAGAATAACTTTGATAGATTCAAAATAAAAATGAATCATGAGTTTGAAGTTGAAGATAAAGTATTAATTAATTATCCACACTTTGATGTTGATATTATAAAACATGGAGAAGAGTTATCTTTATGTAGACATCGCTATTCTAATAAAAAACTTTCAGTGTTGAATAGTTTATTAACTAAAAAAGATAATCATCATATTGTTAATCTAATATTTATAAATAATTTTATTAACTTAGAAGTTGGTGAAGAAGTAGAATTTGTATTAACTGTTGATGAGTATGTATTTGTTAAATATAAAGATGAATTCGGATGGATATTAAAAAAACAAATAATCTAATAATAGAAGTGTCTAACAAAATGTTAGACACTTTTTCTTACAAATTTAATTAATTTTAATGAAATATAAAAATTATCATAAAATACTTATAATGGTTAATTTTCAAAAAGTTATTATATTAATAAAAAAGGAATGATGGTGATTTGAATGAATGAATCTCAAGCAATTGAAGTAAAAAAACCAGTAAGTGATGAATTACCTTTAGAAAAGTTCAATGAATTAGATCAGTTTATCAATGGCTTAAATACAACTAAAGGAGCATTGATTCAAGTGTTACATAAAGCTCAAAATATATTTGGTTATCTACCAAGTGATTTACAACTTTATGTTGCGAGAAAATTAGGATTATCGGGTGCAGAAGTAAGTGGAGTTGTTACATTCTATTCTTATTTTACAACTAAGCCTCAAGGAAAGCATGTTATCGGTTGTTGTACTGGTACAGCTTGTTTTGTAAAGGGTGCTG
Source organism: Mycoplasmatota bacterium WC44 (assembly GCA_046529715.1). Taxonomy (GTDB): domain Bacteria; phylum Bacillota_I; class Bacilli_A; order MAG-NZ; family MAG-NZ; genus WC44. Next base: position 2,428,142 of record CP134881.1, on the reverse strand, counting down.
ATAATCTTATGGATTCATTAAAAGGGAATTTAAACGTTCAAGCTAATGAAATTACAGATGATGGTATGTTCACTTTAAAAGATGTAAGATGTATTGGTGCTTGTGGACTTGCCCCTGTTGTAGTGGTTGATGAAGATGTTCACGGGAAGTTAAGAGTGGATCAAATAGAAGATATGCTAAATCAGTATAGACAGGAGGATAGCGATGAAAAAAGTGATTCAAAGCTGTGTTAAGAGATTTAGTGAGGTGAGTTATAATGATTAAAACTAAACAGGATTTACTTGCTATCTATGATCAAGAAAAAATTAAACTAGAAAAACGTGTTGGAAAAGTTAAAACAGATAAGAAGGAGTTATTGGTTTGTGCCGGAACAGGATGTGTATCCTCTAAATCAAAACAACTAATAGAAAATTTAAGACAGTTGATAAAGGATAACAATCTAGATGTAGAAGTACATGGTACTGGGTGTTTTGGATTCTGTGAAAAGGGTCCAATTGTTAAGGTAATGCCTGATGATACATTCTATTGCCGAGTTAAAGTAGATGATGCAAGCAAGATTGTTGAAAGTCATTTAATCAATGGCGAAGTATACAAAAGAAAACTTTATGCAAATCCAATATTAAAAAAACAGGTTGAAACAACAAAGGAAATACCATTTTATGCAAAACAGATGAGAATTGCACTTAAAAATTGTGGATTTATTAATCCTGAGAATATAAATGAGTTTATAGGTTCTGGTGGGTATCAAGCACTTGCGAGATCATTAGAAATGGACCGTGATGAAGTAATTAATATTATTAAAGAATCAGGTTTAAGAGGTAGAGGTGGAGGAGGATTTCCAACCGGACTTAAATGGGAAATAACAAAAAAAGAAGAAGGAGAACAAAAGTACATTATATGTAATGCCGATGAGGGTGACCCAGGAGCATTCATGGATAGAAGTATTCTAGAGGGAGACCCTCACAGTGTATTAGAAGCAATGGCAATTGGGGCATATACAATCGGAGCTAATATGGGAGTAATATATATTAGAGCTGAATATCCTCTAGCTGTAGATAGATTAAATATCGCTATAGAACAAGCAAGAGAAATGGGACTTTTAGGTGGAAATTTATTTGGAACTGATTTTTCATTTGATGTTGAACTTAGATTTGGAGCAGGAGCATTCGTTTGTGGTGAAGAGACAGCTCTAATTCACTCATGTGAAGGAAAAAGAGGAGAACCAAATTATAAACCCCCTTATCCATCACAAATGGGACTATGGACTGATCCTACTTGTGTTAACAATGTTGAGACATTCGCAAATATACCTTCAATTATTATGAAAGGTGCGGATTGGTTTAATAAAATTGGTACTGAGAAAAGTAAAGGAACTAAAGTATTTGCATTAGGTGGAAAAATAAAGAATACAGGACTAATTGAAGTACCAATGGGTATTACTTTAAGAGAAATAATATATGATATTGGTGGAGGAATTCCAAGAGGAAATGCTTTTAAAGCAATTCAATCAGGTGGACCTTCTGGTGGAGTATTAACCGAGAAGGATTTGGATGCAATTATTGACTATGACAGTTTATTAGAAAAAGGCTCTATGATGGGTTCTGGTGGACTAATTGTCATGGATGAAAAAGATAATATGGTTGATATCGCGAAATTCTACTTGGAATTTACGATGGATGAATCATGTGGAAGATGTACACCTTGTCGTATTGGAACTAAGAGATTACATGAAATATTAGAAAAAATATCAGAAAATAGAGGCTCAATGAAAGACATCGAATACTTAAAACAATTATCTCATATGGTAAAAGCTTCGTCACTATGTGGACTTGGTCAGTCAGCTCCAAATCCAATCTTAAGTACTTTGAAGCATTTCCCTCATGAATATGAAGCATTTGTAAATTCTAAAGATGAACTTGCAGGAGATAATCCTGTAGGTACGATGTAAGTGAGGTATAGATATGAATAATAAAATGGTAAACATTAAAATTAATCATCGATGGATGAGTGTACCTGAGGATATTACTATATTAGAGGTTGCACAAGAAACTGGGATTAGAATACCTACTTTATGTCATCTAGACTTACATGACTTAAAGATGGTTAATAAAACAGCCTCATGTAGGGTTTGTATGGTTGAATCGACTGGTCAGAGAGATAGCTTAGTACCAGCATGTGTTACAAAAGTATATGATGGAATGGAAGTAAGAACAGATTCGATTAAAGCTATAAACGCTAGAAGAATTGCTGTTGAGCTACTTCTTTCTAATCACCCAAATTCATGTTTTACATGTGCTAAGAATATGCAGTGCGAACTTCAAGCATTGGCTGCTGAAGTTGGTGTTAGAAAAATAAAATGGGAAGGCGAAAAGATGACCTTTCCAATCGACAGCTCAAGTGATGCGATTGTAAAAGATTCTGAAAAATGTATTTATTGTAGACGCTGTGAAACGATGTGTAATGATGTTCAAACATGTAACATTTTATCAGGTATGGATAGAGGGTTTAAATCATTTGTAGGACCTGCTTTCAATATGCCAATGGTAGATTCATCATGTACTTACTGTGGTCAGTGTGTGGCAGTTTGTCCAACAGCATCATTGACTGAAGTAAATAATATAGGTAAGGTAATTCGCGCATTAATTGATCCAGATAAACACGTAGTTGTTCAAACTGCTCCAGCTATTAGGGTAGCATTAGGTGAGTTGTTTGGTATGGAGGCAGGAACAATCGTAACAGGTAAAATGGTAACTGCTTTAAAACGTATGGGATTCGATCAAGTATTTGATACTGACTTTGGTGCTGATTTAACCATTATGGAAGAAGCATCAGAATTAATCCATCGTTTAGAGACAGGTAAAACGTTACCGATGTTGACAAGTTGTTGTCCAGCTTGGGTTAAGTTTATTGAACATCAATTTCCTGATTTATTAGAAATACCATCAACATGTAAATCACCACATATTATGTTTGGAACAATTGCGAAAACATATTATGCAGAGAAACATAATATAGATCCAGACAAAATAGTTGTTGTTTCTGTAATGCCTTGTATTGCAAAAAAAGCAGAAGCTAAGAGACCTGAACTTACAAAAGATGAAGAAAATAATGTGGATATTGTTATTACTACAAGAGAGTTAGGTGCAATGATAAAAGAATCCGGAATGGAATTTGAAGGATTACCAGACTCAGAATTTGATAATCCACTAGGAGAAACAACTGGTGCATCAGTTATCTTTGGTACAACGGGTGGTGTAATTGAAGCAGCATTAAGAACATCTTATGAGTGGATAACTGGTAAAGAATTAGAAGAAGTAGAGTTTACACAACTTAGAGGTATTGAGGGATTAAGAGAAGCAACAGTAGATGTTGACGGTAAAGAATTAAAAATAGGTATTGCAAGTGGTTTAGGTAATGCAAGAAAATTATTAGAAAGTATTCAAAAAGGTGAATCAGAGTATCATGCTATTGAAATCATGGCTTGTCCTGGTGGATGTATTGCTGGTGGAGGTCAACCTTACCATCACGGTAATGATGAAATTATCAAAAAGCGTCAACAAGCAATTTACAAAGAAGATAGAAATAAAAATATTAGAAAATCGCATGAAAATCCTGAAATCATCGAATTGTATAGAGAATTCTTAGGAGAACCGTATGGTGATTTAGCTCATAAACTATTACATACTCACTATGAAAAAGGTGAAAAAATATAAAAAAAACTTCTTAGGAAGTTTTTTTTTCGAAAAATCTTGCAATTTCAATTTCTGCATTTTCAATAGAATCAGATGCATGAATTATATTTTCATTTACACTTATCGCGTAATCAGCTCTTATTGTACCTGGTTGTGCTTTTGAAGGGTCTTTATGTCCTATTATTTCTCTAGCAACTTTTATAACATTTTCCCCTTCTATTATTAGTGTAACAACAGGTCCAGATGTCATGAATTCAACAATTTCACCGAAAAAAGGTTTATTAGAATGGTGAATATAATGTTCTTTAACTATCGCTTCGTCTAGAATCTGCATCTTCATCTCACTGATAGATAGTCTACTTTCTTCTAATCTATTAATTACTTTACCTACAAATTTATTTTTAATACAATCAGGTTTTAAAATAACTAGTGTCTTTTCCATTACATTCCTCCTATAATTTATTTTACATAATTGAGCTGTAGAGATTTAGAAAATTTTGTATACTAGGCATTAATAATTGTTTCTATTTTCTTATTCAACCAATAGTTGAGAAACAAAGTTTATTTCAACTATAAAGTTGTTTTAAATATGACTATAAATATAGTATAATGTTTGTGAGGGAGTGATATATATGTTTTTAATTATATTAGCAATAATTTTATTTATTATATTATTTATTTTGTTTGGGTTAGATTTTAGAACTCAACAGTGGAGAATGAACGCTAAACAAGTCTTAGCAATATTTGGTTTAATTCCAATAGTATTCGCTTTATTTGTTATGGTACCTGCGAATAGAGTAGGGGTTTTATTTGATCCATTAAATGGTGGTATTCAAGATAGTTTATTACAAGAAGGTTTAAAGGTAAAAGCACCTTATCAAACTGTATATAACTTATCAACTGAAGTTACAGAAATAACTTTCGATAATATTTCAGTTCAAACAAGTGAATCACAGTGGTTAAATACTACTTTACAAGTACAAGTTTCAATCGATAAAAATAGAGCGTTTGACTACTTTAAGAAACATAGAGATAAGGAATTAAAAGACATTCAAAGTATTTTAAAGTCTACAACTCAAAAAGAGTTAGAAATTATCTCTACTTCATATAAAATTATGGAAATCTTAGGTGTAGCAAGAACAGATGTTGTAAAGCAAACTCAAGCTGCGTTAACAAATGAATTTATAAAAGATGGTATCATTATTCACCGTTTAATATTAGTAGACACTGATGCAGGTGATGAGATTGAAGCAGCAATTGCCAAAGAAGCTGCAGCTAAAAAAGAAGCAGAAGCGGCTCTACATTTAAAACAAAAAGCAGAAGCTGAGGGTGATGCGAAAGTTATTTTAGCTCAAAAGGAAAAAGAAGCTAATGATATCTTAACTTTATCTCTATCTGAAGAAATCTTACAGAAAATGAAGATTGATCTTTATATGGAAAAATGGGATGGTAAGTTACCACAGGTTGTTAGTGGTGATGGATCTGGATTAATTATTGATATTTCGGATAACTAAGAGTCTATTAAGACTCTTTTTTTATGATTGGTATGACAAAATCTCTTAATGAATTTAATAGTAATAGGATACTATTGTACTTAATAAGGAGGGATTCTTGTGATAGATTTACACTGTGATACTATAATGAAATTATTTTTTAATAAAGAAAGTTCGTTGAAAGAAAATAATTATCATGTTGATATTAATAAACTAAGAAAATCTAATTCGTTTTTGCAATGTTTTGCAATATTTGCTCCACACACATATCTGGATAAAGAAGGGGTAACTGCAACCAATGAGTACGAGTTAGTTACTCAAATGGCTGATAGATTCTTTGAAGAGTTAGAGGGTAATAAAGAAGATATATTGCTTGTTAGAAATTTCTCAGATATTAATAATAATAAGAAATCAGGTAAGATATCAGCTTTACTAACAATTGAAGGTGCTGGATCTATTGATTCATTGGAAAGAATTAACGAGTACTATGATATGGGAGTAAGATTAATAACTTTAACATGGAACTTTGTTAATTGTATCGGGTATCCGAATGTTGATGGTCATAATGATAAAGGATTAACAGAGTTCGGACTAAAGGCAGTTAAAAGAATGAATGAGCTAGGAATAATTGTAGATGTATCACACTTATCCGATGGAGGTTTTTGGGATGTTGTTAACCATTCAACTAAACCGTTTGTAGCATCACATTCTAACGCAAGAGCAATTTGCCCGCATGATAGAAATTTAACAGATGATATGATTAAAGCTTTAGCTAGAAAAGATGGAGTTATAGGTGTTAATTTCTATCCTAAGTTTATAACTAATGACTTAGAAACTAACGAAATGAGAGTTAGAGATTTAGTTACTCAAATAAAGTATATTAAAGATATTGGTGGGATTGATTGTATTGCTTTGGGTACTGACTTTGATGGTATGGCTGGAGATTTAGAAATCTATGATATTGGTGAAATGGATAAACTGAAGATAGCTTTAAAGGAAGATGGTTTTACTTTTGAAGAGATTGAAAAGATCTGGTATAAAAATGCATTAAGAGTAATGCAAGAGACATTAAAATAGATGCAACTTAGCGAGAAATGATTTCAATTTATCAACAATAGTTATAAAATGAGTTAAGTTTTAAGGGGTGATGATATGGAATTTATTGTTGGAAAAGACCATAGAGGTAAACGTGATATATCTGTAGAAGATATTATCTATGTAGAATCTTATGGCGATGATATATTTGTTAGAGTATACGGGAACAGTTACAAAGTTCAAATGAAGTTACACGAGTTTGAGACTACGTATAGTCACTTAGGTTTATTAAGAATTAATAAGTCTTACGTTATTAATGTTACTAAAATTAGAAATGTTCTCCCTTATCTAAACTACAGACTAAAACTCAAAATGATAAACGATGAAGTCGTATATGTTAATAGGACATATATGAAAACATTCAAGAAATATATTAAGGAAGGGGTAATTTAATATGGATAAACAAGTAATAATGCTCCTTTTGCTAACGCTCGTTTTAATTATTACATTCGTACAATATAGAAAACTTAAGTGGGAAAAATTAATTCTAAAACGCCAAATAAAGTTAGGAACAGTTAATATTCATGAGGATAGAGGGACTCACTTTAGACTAGGATCACTATCTACACTTTCGGCTGTTTTATTATTAACGGTCATTAATCCTGGGATTATTGATGGGATTGGATCTTATAAAAATACTGAAGTTGAATATGCTGAAGTAGATGTAGTGATTGAAACTCAAAAGGTTGTCCGTGAGTATGTTGAGGTAGAAGTACCTGTTGAAGTAATTGTTACTGAAACAGTTATTGAGTATGTTGAAAGTAAATCTCACAACTTTGAAACGTTTAACGATTTATTAACATCAAGTGATATTGATGAGGTTGTATATGGAACTGTAATTGGAAAAGAAGAAACTGAAAAATTCACATTTATGGTAGTTGAAGTGACTAATAGCACTAGTAATAAAACCAATATCAAAGTTTTCCAAAGTAACGATGATTTATTGTTAGAGATTGGTTCTAGCTACTTGATGGTTTTAAGCTATTCTGTGAACTTAGATTACTACTATGGAATTGGTGATAACCAAGCTTTCTTTAAAGAAGTTGATGGATTATTCAAACCATTAATTATAGATATGTTCCCTGAGATAGAAGAAATGGATTTAGAAAAAGAGAAATTTCTTGATGATTTATTCAGTATAATAGGATGAAATAAACACTCTAGAGTTAGAGTGTTTTCTTTTGAAACCGGTTGTATTATTTCTTCTATACTGTATAATGGGGTTGAAGAAATATAAATCTAGGAGGAAGAAATATGTCGAAGGTATATATAGTTGCGGCTAAGCGAACTGCGATAGGGAATTTTTTAGGAACTCTATCTACTGTATCAGCAGGGGATTTAGGAGCGACTGTTGTTAAAAATATTTTAGAGGAAACAAAAGTTGATCCGGCTAAAATAGATGAAGTTATTGTTGGGAATATTTTACCAGCAGGACAAGGTCAAGGTATTGGAAGACAAGTATCTATTAAAGCAGGTATCCCTTATGAAGTACCTGGTTATGTAGTAAGTATGGTATGTGGATCTGGTATGAAAGCTATAATGGATGCTTATATTAAGGTTTCATCTGGTTACAGTAACTTAATTGTTGCCGGTGGAGCTGAATCAATGTCACAAGCACCGCACCTTTTACCAGCTAATGTAAGAACTGGAGCTAAAATGGGTAACGTAGTAGCTCTTGACCATATGATTTATGACGCATTAACTGATGCTTATGAAGGATATCATATGGGTGTAACTGCTGAGAATATAGTTGAAAAATATAATATCTCAAGAGAAGCTCAAGATGAGTTTGCTATTAGTTCTCAAACAAAAGCAATTCAAGCTGTTGATGCAGGTAAATTTAAAGATGAGATTGTTCCAGTAGAAGTTAAGTTAAGAAGAGAAAGTATTACTTTTGATACTGATGAATATCCGAATAGAAGAACTAATTTAGATAAGTTAGGTACTTTAAGAGCAGTATTCAAAAAAGGTGGTTCTGTTACAGCAGGTAATGCATCCGGAATTAATGATGGTGCTGCATTCTTAATGGTTGCTTCTGAAGAGGCAGTTAACGAATATGGTTTAACACCATTAGCTGAAATAGTATCAGTAGGTCAAGGTGGAGTTGATCCTAGCATTATGGGTATGGGTCCAGTTCCAGCTATTAAAAGTGCTTTAGATAAATCTGAATTAAAATTAGAAAATATTAACCTAATAGAACTCAATGAAGCTTTCGCTTCACAAAGTTTAGGTGTGGTTGAACAATTATCTACTGACCATTCAGTTACTAAAGAATGGATTTTAGAAAGAGCTAATGTAAATGGTGGAGCGATTGCTTTAGGACACCCTGTTGGATGTAGTGGAGCTAGAATCGTTGTTACATTAATTCATGAGATGAAAAAAAGAAATGATGAATTAGGATTAGCATCATTATGTATCGGTGGCGGTATGGGTACTGCTATTATTCTGAAGAACGTTTAAGGAGAGAAAAATGAGATTAGAAAATAAAGTAGCTATCATCACTGGCGGAGCTAGAGGTTTAGGTAAAGATATGGCAATATTATTTGCCAAAGAAGGAGCTAAAGTTATAGCTGCTGATATGATTGAAATTGATTACGAAGCACAAAACGTTGAAGGGTATATTCTTAATGTTACTGACTCTGAAGCTTGTAATACTTTAGCTGAGTATGCTAAAGAGAAATATGGTCAAGTTGATATTTTAGTTAATAATGCTGGTATTACTCGTGATGCATTAACTCACAAGATTACTGATGAAATGTGGGACTTAGTAATTGATGTTAACTTAAAAGGTGTATTTAACATGACTCGTCCAATTGGTTTAGATATGATGTACCAAGGACATGGTTCAATTATTAATATTTCAAGTGTTGTAGGAGAATATGGAAATATTGGTCAAGCGAATTATGCAGCTACTAAAGCTGGTGTTATTGGTATGACTAAAACATGGGCTAAAGAATATGCAAGAAAAGGTGCTAACGTAAGAGTTAACTCAATCGCACCAGGATATATTATGACTGATATTTTAAAAACTGTTCCACAAGATTTATTAGATAAATTTGCTAAGATGACTATGTTAGGTAGATTAGGGCAACCTGAAGAAATTGCGAAAGTTGCATTATTCTTAGCTAGTGAAGAAGCTTCATATGTTACAGGAACTAATATTTCTGTAAATGGTGGGATGAGATTATAATGATTGGTAAAAAGATAAATGAACTTAATATTGGTGATTATGAAACTTTCACTAAGAAGATAACTGAAAAAGAAGTAGAGTTATTTGGAGAAGTATCAGGTGATATGAACCCTGTACACTTTGACTCTGAATATGCATCTACTACAATCTTTAAAAAGCGTATAGCGCACGGAATGTTATGTGCATCATTATTTTCTACTATAATAGGTACTAAACTACCTGGATATGGGACAATATATTTATCACAGGACGTAAAATGGTTAGCACCAGTTTATTTAGGTGATGAATTAGTAGCTAAAGTTACAGTGGTAGAGAAAAATGAAGAAAAGAATAGAGTTGTTTTAGAAACTACTACAACTAATCAAGAAGGTAAAGTTGTTATAACTGGTAAAGCATTAGTTATGCCACCTAGATAAAAAATTGCTATAATAATCTATGAGGTGATTTTTTATGGAGTTTAATGTAGTACTATATGCATTCCTACTAACATTATTTGCAGGACTTTCAACTGGTATTGGAAGTTTAATTGCATTTTTCGCAAAACAAACTAATACAAAATTGTTATCAATAGCCTTAGGGTTTTCAGCTGGGGTTATGATATATGTATCGTTTGCTGAAATATTGGTTAAAGCAAAAGTTTCTTTAGTCTCTGAATTAGGAGAAGTAATGGGAAACTATGCTACAGTATTTGCGTTTTTTGGTGGGATATTGTTAATAGCTATAATTGATAAGTTAGTACCATCACATGGAAATCCTCATGAAGTTCGTAAAATTGAAGAAATGGATAATCCAGTTGATAAGAAGAGTCTTATGAGAATGGGTAAATACACAGCATTAGTAATTGCAATCCATAACTTCCCTGAAGGGCTAGTTACTTTTACTACAGCGCTTAAGGATCCTTCACTTGGTATAGCTATCGCATTCGCGATTGCGATACATAATATACCAGAAGGTATTGCTGTTGCTGTTCCAGTTTTCTATGCGACTGGAGATAGAAAGAAAGCATTTAAGTATTCATTTTTATCTGGTTTATCAGAACCAGTTGGTGCATTGTTAGGATTCTTAATATTAATGCCATTCTTAAATGATGTTGTATATGGAATTATTTTCGCTGCGGTAGCTGGTATTATGGTATTTATCTCATTGGATGAGTTGTTACCAACTGCAAGAAAATATGGTGAATCACATCTAGCAATTTACGGGTTAATATCAGGAATGTTTGTGATGGCAATAAGTTTATTATTATTTATTTAGAGAATTTACAAATATTGTAAATTCTTTTTTCTTATGCTAATATAAAATAAATTAGAGTAAATAATACATTGTGTATAAAACTTAAGAAAGAGGGATTTTATGACTTTATTAGAAGGTACAAAAACTGAACAAAATTTATTAAAAGCATTCGCAGGAGAATCACAAGCGAGAAATAGATATACTATGTTTGCTAAAGTTGCTAAAAAAGAGGGATATGAACAAATATCTGATTTATTTTTAGAGACTGCAGAAAATGAATATCAACATGCAAAAATATTCTTTAGTTATTTAGAAGGTAGACCACTTGAGATTACTGCTACTTATCCAGCAGGTAAAATTGGTACTACAATGGAAAACTTAGAACAAGCTGCAGAAGGTGAACATGAAGAGTTTGTTTCTGTTTATCCGGAATTCGCAAGAATCGCTGAGGAAGAAGGATTTAAGAGAATCGCCGCAGCATTCAAAAACATTGCTAAAATAGAAAAAGATCATGAAGATAGATTTAGAAAATTATTTGATAACATTAAAAATAATGAAGTATTTGAACGTTCAACTGCTAAAGCTTGGTACTGCAGAAAATGTGGTCACGTACACGTAGGTGAAAAAGCATTAAAAGCATGTCCAGTATGTGCACATCCACAAGCTTACTACGAAATTAAAAAAGAAAACTTCTAAAAAGAAAGATACTATTATTAAACAATAGTATCTTTTTTTAGATTATTATAGAGTAACAGCAAAATATAATAAGAAATTAATTTATATATTAGAGGCGCATTATGAAGAAGATAGAAAGATTACAAAATATTATATATCTTTTAAGTCAAAACAAACTAAGTGCTAATAACTTAGCTGAAGCTTTAGAAGTAAGCCCAAGAACTATCTATAGAGATATAGATGCCTTAAGTCAGATGAAAGTACCGATTATAGCTTTTGAAGGTACAGGTGGTGGTTATGAACTAGAACCCTCATACTTCTTCAAAACGGTTAAGTTAACTGATACTGAGTTAATGATGATGATTTTATTACTTGAAATAGGATGTTATTTAAATACTACAGATTTCGATGAGTCGGTTATCACACTTAAGCATAAGTTACTTAACGCTGCAGGAAATCAGTTGAATATCTCTAAAACTTCAAAACACATTACAATTGAAATTCAGAGTATTTATCCAGACAAAATTAATAAAGGTATTTTTATTTCTGTTTTAGAGGCTCTTCAAAGTGAGAGAATACTTGATATTAAATATTATACTCCGCTTAAGGATTCTTGGACAAGCCGAAAAATTGCTCCAATACATCTCTATTATGCAGAAGGTTGTTGGTACTTAACGGCCTATTGCTATGTTAGAAAGGCAAAAAGAACTTTTCGTCTGGACCGTATTGATAATTGTGAGTTAACCTTTGATTTAATTTCTAGAGACGTATATGAATTAACTAATAATCGCGATGATAAGGATTCACCGATAGAAGTAATACTTGAAATGGATAAAGGGTTATATAAACTTGTAAAGGACGATGCCTTTATGAAAAAATCTCTTATTTTAAAAGAATCAGATACTTCATACCTTATTTCTACTAAAATATTAAGATATGAATATATTGTAGTTTTTGCATTTAGAAATGTTGATAGAGTAACTGTTATATCTCCGGAATCAGTTATCAATGAAATTAAGAATAAAACTATAGAAATCAGAAATAAGTATTTTTAACACTGACAGGTTTATGTCAGAGTTCATATAGTATTATATTTTTGGAGGTGAGAGTAATGAAAATTGCACTTTATTTATATGATGGTTATTTTGAAACCGAAATTTGTATTCCAGCACTCTTATTTAGTAAAGAGGAATTGTTTACACTATCTAGTGATCAAGATGTTGTGAAATGTAAAGATGGAAGAAGAGTATTAGTTGATTATACGGTAAGTGAGGTTAATCCTAGTGAGATTGATGTACTTATTATTCCTGGGGGAACACCGATTATTAAAGAGGATGTATTAAAGTTAATAACAGATTGTGAGAAGCATGGAACAATAATAGGTAGCATCTGTGGTGGCGTTGATTATTTAGCTCATGCAGGTGTGTTATCAAATAGAAAATATACAAGTTATTACGAAAAAGAGAAAACTTATGAGTTTTTACCTACAGATGGAACACTTTCTTATTCAATGTATGAAACCGATAAAAACGTTGTAACTGCAAAGCCTGCAGCTTATTTAGAGTTTGCATTGGAATTGTATCACTTAGCAGGATTTGAAATTAAATCTATTGATAATTATATCGAATGGTTTAAGAGCCCATTCTGCTGGAATAAGGATAGTAAAAAATAATGAACATGTAGTGTGTTCATTATTTTTTTGATATGAATTATAATTATCTTTTGTCTTTTCTTTTGTAGGGGTGAAAAAAGAGCTTAAAAGTATGATTTTTGAGTAATAAAATGTTGTACTAAAATATTTCTTATGTTATAATTTGAGCGAATAAATTAACCGATGTGTGGAGGAGCATTATTAATGTATATGTTACTGGAGTTGGCAACTTTGAAGGTAACAGAAGATTATAGTGCCGAAACGAGTATGGAGAGCCCGACCTTCTCGTTGGACTTGCTTAGGATGTAAGTAAGGCTGTCATTTTTCTGATGGAGAACCACCGACTGCTAAAAGTAAGCAGTCGGTTTTTATTTGTTTAAAATTGTAAGCGCTATTGGAGGAGAGTATTTATGAAAGCTAAAATACGATTAAGAATGAGTGCACATGATGCACACTATGGTGGAGGCTTAGTAGATGGAGCTAGAATGTTAGCTTTATTTGGTGATGTTGCCACTGAATTATTGATTAGACATGATGGTGATGAGGGGTTGTTTAAAGCATACGATTTAATCGAGTTTACTGCACCAGTTTTTGCAGGCGATTATATTGAAGCTACAGGTGAGATTATCAAAGTAGGTAATACTTCTAGAAAAATGGTTTTTGAAGCTCATAAAGTTATAGTTCCTAGACCAGATATTTCTGCGTCAGCATGTGATTTATTAGAAGAACCAATTTTGGTTGCTAGAGCTAGTGGAACTTGTGTTGTTCCTATGGACAACCAAAGAAAGTAGGTTATTATGGAAAAGTTAATTATTACTGCTGCTATATGTGGAGCTGAGGTTACTAAAGAGCATACTCAAGCTATACCATATACAATTGAAGAAATCGTAAGAGAAGCAAAATCTGCATACGATGCAGGTGCTGCAATTATTCATTTACATGTAAGAGAAGATGATGGAAAACCTACTCAAAGTAAAGAAAGATTTGATAAGGCATTTAAAGCTATCAAAGAGGTGTGTCCTGATGTAATAATCCAACCATCAACTGGTGGAGCTGTAGGGATGACTCCTGATGAGAGATTACAACCAATTGAGTTAAAGCCTGAAATGAGCACTCTTGACTGTGGAACTCTTAATTTTGGTGGTGATGAAATCTTTGTTAATACCGAAAATGATATTAAAGAATTCGCTAAAAGAATCTATGCTAATGGTGTAAAACCAGAATTAGAATGTTTTGAAAAAGGACATATTGATATGGTGTTAAGATTAGCTAAAAAAGGATATATCAAGTCACCAATGCACTTTAGTTTTGTGTTAGGTGTTAATGGTGGTCAAAGTGGTACTTTAAGAGATTTCTTATTTTTAAAAGATTCTATCCCAACTGATGCTACTTATTCAGTAGCTGGTATTGGAAGATTTGAATATTCATTGGCTGTTGCTTCAATTATAGAAGGTGGCCATGTTAGAGTTGGATTAGAAGACAATATTTATATTAGAAAAGGTGTTTTAGCTAAATCAAATGGTGAGCTAGTAGATAAAGTAGTTAGACTAGCATTTGAGTTTGGTAGAGAAATTGCTACACCAGATGAAGCAAGAAAAATATTAGGAATAGAGGGGTAATTATGAATAAAGGATGTCGTTTTGGAACTCATAGAGTTATTGAGCCTAGTGGAGTTTTACCACAAGCAGCTATAAAAGTAGATAATACAATGACTATTAAGTCAAATGAATTATTAATAGATGTAATTACTTTAAATATTGATTCTGCAAGTTTTACACAAATCAAGGAAGCTTGTGGAACAAAAGAAAAAATGGAAGAAATGATTTTAGATATCGTTTCTAAAAGAGGAAAAATGCAAAATCCAGTAACTGGTTCTGGAGGAATGCTAATCGGTAAGGTTAAAGAAGTTGGTGCTGATTTCCCTGATAAAACATTAAAAGTTGGAGATAAAATCGCAACACTTGTATCATTAAGTTTAACTCCTCTTAAAATTAATAAGATAAATGATATTAAATTAGAAAATGATCAAGTAGATGTAGATGCTGAAGCCATTCTGTTTGAATCAGGTATCTATGCAAAAGTACCAGCTGATTTACCAGAAAAATTAGTATTAGCTGCTTTAGATGTGGCTGGAGCTCCTGCTCAAACTGATAAATTGGTTAAAGAAGGAGATACAGTAGCTGTAGTAGGTGCTGCTGGTAAGAGTGGTGTTTTATGTTGTTACCAAGCTAAGAAAAAAGTTGGTAATAGTGGTAAAGTAATTGGTATTGTACCTTTTGAATCACAAGTTCAGGGGTTACGTAAATTAAACGTATGCGATGAAATTATTGTTGCTGATGCTACTAAAGCTGTTGATGTTTATGAGAAAGTAATGGAAGTTAATAAAGATCAAGTTGATGTATGTATTAATGTTGTAAATGTTCCTAACTGTGAAATGTCTTGTGTATTAATCACGAAAGATACAGGAGTTGTATACTTCTTCAGTATGGCTACTTCATTCACTAAAGCAGCATTAGGTGCTGAAGGTGTAGGAAGTGACGTAACAATGATCGTTGGTAATGGTTATACAAAAGGTCATGCTGAATTAACTTTAAAATTAGTTGAAGAAGCAAAAGAAATAAGAGAGCTATTTGAAGAAATATATGCATAAAGAAGTTGATGTAAAAATCATTTCTGCCTTTACCAAAGATGGTAAAGGTGGAAATCTTGCAGGAGTCGTAAGCGCTTTAGGACTATCTAAAGCTGAAAAACAAGAAATAGCAACACAACTCAATCTATCTGAAACAGTTTTTATTGATAATAGTAATGGTTATAGATTTGAGTATTTTACTCCAGTAAGAGAAATTGATTTTTGTGGGCATGCTACATTAGCTGCACTGAGCACAATCGACTTTGATAAAAATATAGATATAAAAGTAAACAGATTTGATATTAAAGTATCTAAGAAAAATGATTTAGTTTATTTTTCTAGTGATGTACCCAAGATTAAGAATATATCTGTTAATGAAGAAGATGTTCTTGATAGTTTAGGAATAACTCATGAAGATATCGATATGAATATTAAGGTTGTTTATAGTGGAGTTGAAGATATCTTTATTTCTGTTAAAGATGCGGAGACTTTAGGGAATATAGATCCAGACTATAAGAAAATAAAAGAAATAAGCAATAATTATAATGTAGTTGGATATCACGTTTTTTCATTAGATAGTGATTGTTCAGCTATTACTAGAAACTTTGCACCTTTATATGGAATTAATGAAGAAAGTGCAACTGGATCTGCAAATAGTGCTTTAGCGTATTATTTGTATGAAAATGGAATACAAAAAGAAAATTATGTTTTTATACAAGGTGTAAACCTTAATAAAGAATCACTTATTTATGTTGATTTAGCTGTTGGTGATGATGTTAGTGTGAGATTAAGTGGGAATTCAACAGTTATCGAAACTAGAACTATAAAATTGTATGGGGGAAAATAAAGTGGCACTAAAGTTGAACAATGAGTACTTAGAAAGACGAAAGAAATACTTTCCAAATGTAACTGATGCTGAGTGGAATGATTGGCATTGGCAAGTTCAAAATAGAATTGATACATTGGATAAAATAGAAGAAAATATTAAACTAACGGACTTAGAAAGAGAATCGATAAAATCTGTATTAGCAAAATTTAGAATGGCTATTACACCATACTATTTCTGTTTAATGGATGCAACTGATCCAACTTGTCCTGTTAGGTTACAAGCAGTACCTACTATCGCAGAGACGCAGGTTGGTAAATATGACTTAGAAGACCCATTGCATGAAGATGGAGATTCACCAGTACCAGGATTAACTCATAGATATCCAGATAGAGTCTTATTCCTAATCACGGATATGTGTAGTATGTATTGTAGACACTGTACTAGAAGAAGAATGGCGGGGGCTACTGATGCGTCATTTGGTTTAGATAGAATTGATAAAGCTATTGAGTATATCAAGAATACTCCTCAAGTTAGAGACGTATTACTTTCTGGTGGTGATGCACTACTAGTGAGTGACGAAAGATTAGAATATATTATCAAAAGATTAAGAGAAATTGATCATGTTGAAGTTATAAGAATTGGATCTAGAACTCCAGTTGTATTACCTCAAAGAATTACTCCTAATTTAGTTAATATGCTTAAGAAATATCATCCAGTGTGGATTAACACGCATTTCAATCATTCAAAAGAGATTACTGTAGAAAGTAAAAAAGCAATCGATTTAATGGCTAATGCAGGTATTCCTTTAGGTAATCAATCTGTTTTATTACGTGGAGTAAATGATTGTGCTAATATAATGAAAAGATTAGTACATGACTTAGTAGCATTAAGAGTTAGACCTTATTATATTTATCAATGTGATTTATCTGAAGGTATTGAGCATTTTAGAACACCAGTATCCAAAGGTATTGAGATAATTGAATCATTAAGAGGACACACTTCTGGATTTGCAGTTCCTACATTTGTAGTTGATGCACCAGGTGGTGGTGGTAAGATTCCAGTAATGCCTCAATATTTAATTAGTCAGTCATCTAAGAAAGTGGTACTTAGAAACTTTGAAGGTGTAATTACAACTTACTCAGAACCAGAGCATTATGAGGATAACTGTAATTGTGAAGACTGTAAAAAGGAAAGAGATACTACAGGTGTTGCTAGTTTATTGAATGGACAACAAATCTCATTAGAACCTAAAGATATTGCTAGAAAGAAAAGAAACGGTAATTAATGAAAAAACTACTTAAAGATGTTAAAACATTATCGATAATAGGAATGCAAAAGAATGTAGGTAAAACTACAGTCTTAAATTATATTCTAAAAGAGTTATCAGATAGGAAAATTGGATTAACGTCAATTGGTAGAGATGGTGAAAAAGAAGATAGCGTCTATTCTGTAAAGAAACCAAGTATTTTTGTAAAAAAAGGCACGGTTATAGCTACTACTGGTGAAGCTATCAATAATACTTCTTTAGATGTATTGTTAATAAAGAAGACAAACATCTCTACACCAATGGGTGATGTGGAAATTGTCTTAGCATTAGAAGATGGTTTTATTGATTTAGCTGGACCATCATTTAACACGCAGATTAATGAAGTATTAAGAGATATTTTAGGTGAAGGTGTAGATTTATTTATAGTTGATGGGGCTTTTTCTAGAAAACAGATGGCTAGTAACCATATGTTAGAGTCAACCATATTAGTTACGGGAGCATCTTACTCAACTGATGTTGAGAAAGTTGTTAATGACACTTATACAACCTATAAACTGTTAACTTTACCTAAACTAAATTGTGATAGAGTTAATGATTTAATAAATAATTATGCTGTCTCTATAATAGATAGAAATAATAATGAATATACATTTGATTTAGAATCGGCTTTAGGATCTAAAGAGAAAATAGTATCTAAATTAGATAAAACAAGTAAATATTTAATTATAAATGGAGCATTAACTCATGAGTTGGTGAATCATTTAGTTAAATACCGTCAAAAATTAGATAGACTAACTATCGTACTAAAAGATGGAACTAAAGCATTTTTAGATTATGATTTATATATTAACTTACAAAAAATTAATATTGATTTGAAAGTTATAAATAGGATAAATCTAATTTGTTTGACGTATAATCCTTATTCACCACTTGGCTATGAATTTAAGGATCATATTTTCAGAAAAATGTTAGAAGATAAAATAGACTTACCAATATTTAATGTATTAAAAATTAAGGAGGGGAAATCGTGAGCAAACTTAATATAGATAAAACTTTAGTTTCAAAGGCTAGAAGCTTAGCTAAAAATATAGCTTTAGAAACTCAAGATTATATTGAATTTCACTCTACAGTAACTGTTGAACGAGCTATCTGTAGATTAGTTGGAATCGATGGAGTTGATGAATTTGGAGTACCATTACCAAATGTATTGGTTGACTACATTGTAGAAAATGGTGATATTTCTTTAGGTGTATCATACTATTTAGGTAATGCAATGATTGAAACAGGATTAAATCCTAATGAAATAGCAGAAAAAGTATCATCTAATGAATTAGATATTACAAATTTAAAAAAAGTAAATAATATAGATGAAATAAAAGCAAAATTAAACAGTGTTGTAAAAGAATACTTAGATAAAGTTAAAGCGAACAGAAACCAAAGAGAAGGTTTCTATAATAAATATGGAAGAAAAACTGGACCTGAATTATATGTAATCGTAGCAACAGGTAACATTTATGAGGATGTTTTACAAGCTCAAGCTGCAGCTAAACAAGGTGCAGATATTATAGCTGTTATTAGAACTACTGGACAAAGTTTACTAGACTATGTACCTTATGGAGCCACTACTGAAGGTTTTGGTGGAACATACGCTACACAAGAAAACTTCAAAATCATGCGTAAAGCACTAGATGAAGTAGGAGAAGAGTTAGGCAGATATATAAAACTTGTTAACTATGCTTCGGGTTTATGTATGCCGGAAATAGCTGCGATGGGTGCTTTAGAAAGATTAGATGTAATGTTAAATGACTCTTTATATGGAATTCTATTTAGAGATATTAACATGAAAAGAACATTCGTTGATCAATACTTCTCAAGAGTAATTGATTCATATGCAGGTATTATTATTAATACTGGTGAAGATAATTATTTAACTACAGCTGATGCTGTAGAAGAAGCACATACTGTTTTAGCAAGTCAGTTTATTAATGAGCAATTCGCATTATTAGCTAACTTACCAGAGGAACTTCAAGGATTAGGTCATGCATTTGAAATTAATCCAGATGTAAAAAATGGGTTCCTTTATGAAGTAGCTCAAGCGCAAATGGCTAGAGAAATCTTCCCAGATGCTCCTTTAAAATATATGCCACCAACAAAGTTCATGACAGGTAATATTTATAGAGGACATGTTCAAGATGCTTTATTCAACATGACTACAATTTTAACAAATCAAAAGATTCATTTATTAGGAATGATGACTGAAGCAATTCACACACCATTCTTATCAGATAGAGCATTGGCAATTGAGAATGCTAATTACATTTTCAATACTATGGCGGATATTTCAGATGAAATAGAATTTAAAGAAAATGGAATTATCCAAAATAGAGCAAAAGAAGTTTTAGGTAATGCAATTAATCTATTAACAAAAATAGAGGATATTGGTATATTCAATACAATCGAAAAAGGTATTTTTGCTGGTGTTAAACGAGGTAAAAATAATGGTAAAGGATTAATTGGAGTATTTGAGAAAAATGAGTTATACTTCAATCCTGTTTTAACTGAAATGGTTAAAGAATTGAGGGGTGAATAAAATGAAAGTGGATCTTAAAAAAGTAAAACCTTATGGTGATACATTAGATGATGGAAAAGTTCAAGTTTCATTTACGTTACCTCTACCTGCTGATGAAAAAGCATATGAAGCAGCATTACTAGTAGCTAAGGGTATGAATTTAGAAAATCCTTCGATAGCTCATCAAGAAGAATTAGATAAGAACTTCTCTTTCTATGTTGTTTATGGAAGCTATAAAGATTCTGTAAATTATGAAGACATAAAAATAGAAACTGTTGAAACAGATAAAATGGATATGTACGGTGTACAAAACTATATCAAACAAAACATTAAGCGTGATGTAATTATAGTAGGAGCAGCTACAGGAACTGATGCTCATACTGTTGGTATTGACGCAATAATGAATATGAAAGGTTTCGCAGGACACTACGGTTTAGAAAGATATAAAGGAATTGAAGCATTAAATATGGGTAGCCAAGTTCCAAATGAAGAGTTAATTAAACAGGCTATCGAAATGAAAGCTGATGCAATTTTAGTTTCTCAAGTAGTAACTCAAAAAGGAGTTCATGTTGATAACTTATCAAACTTAATTGAGTTATTAGAAGCTGAAGGTCTAAGAGATAAAGTAATAGTAGTTGCTGGAGGGCCTAGGATCACACATGAACTAGCTAAAGAGTTAGGCTATGATGCAGGGTTTGGACCTAAGAAATATGCAGATGATGTAGCTTCTTTCGTTGTTCAAGAAATGGTTAATAGAGAATTAATCTAGGGGGACAAAATGAAAAAGTTAATTGATAAAAATGAATTCATTTCTAAGTTAGAGAATGGAATGAGTATTATGGTTGGTGGTTTCATGGCTGTAGGTACTCCTGAGAACTTAGTTGATGAAATTGTAAAAAGTGATATTAAAGATTTAACAATTATATGTAATGATGCTGGACTTCCAACTAAAGGTGTTGGTAAGTTGATTGGTGCTGGGAAGGTTAAAAAACTTATTGCTTCACATATTGGCTTAAACCCAGAAGCAGGAAAGAGAATGGGTGAAGGTACAATGGAAGTACAGTTAGTTCCTCAAGGAACTTTAGCTGAACAAATTCGCTCAGGTGGATCTGGCTTAGGTGGTTTCTTAACACCTACAGGTTTTGGAACAATGGTTCAAGAAGGAAAAGACATTATTGAAGTAGATGGTGTTAAATACATTCTAGAAAAACCAATTAAAGCTGATGTTGCATTAATATTAGGTCACAAAGTTGATGAAAAAGGTAATACTATATACAATAAAACTACAAGAAACTTTAATCCATTAATGGCTACAGCATCTGAAAATGTATTTGTTGAAGCCAGAGAAATTGTTAAAATTGGTGACTTGAATCCAGACAATATTGTAACTCCACATATTTTCGTGGATTATATTGTGAAGGGGGATAAGTAAATGAATATTAAGGAATTTATCGCTAGACGTGTAGCACAAGAATTAAATGATGGCGATGTAGTTAATTTAGGTATTGGGTTACCTACAATGGTAGCTTCATATGTTAAAGAAGGTATTGATGTTACTTTTCAATCGGAAAATGGAATGTTAGGTTTAGGCCCAGCGCCATTAGAAGGTGAAGAAGATTTCGATTTAACTAATGCAGGTGGAATGCCTGTTACAATGAGTGCTGATGGGGTTTGTTTCGATAGTTCAACTTCATTCGGAATCATTAGAGGTGGTCATGTAGACGTAACTGTATTAGGATCACTTCAAGTTGATGAAAAAGGTAATATCTCTAACTGGATTATTCCAGGAAAAATGGTTCCAGGTATGGGTGGAGCTATGGACTTAGTTGTAGGTGCTAAAAAGGTTATTGTAGCTATGACACATACAGCTAAAGGTAAGATGAAAATCTTAAAAGAGTGTAGTTTACCATTTACAGCTGTTAATCAAGTAAACATGATTGTTACTGAATTAGGTGTTATGGAAATTACACCTGAAGGTATTTTACTAACTGAGATAGCTCCAGAAACTACTGTTGAAGAAATTCAAAGTTTAACTGAAGCTAAGTTAATCGTAAGTGAAAACTTAAAAACAATGAATGTTTAAGAAGTATTAATATAAATAAGAGAGGCATTTAATGATGCCTTTTTTTATAGAGTATAATTATTCTCTTGCTTATTTTATTTATATCATTATAATTAGTTAAAAGTAGGTAGATAGAATGAGTAAAGAAAAGTATTTGTATTACGAACTGGATATTGAGGATATAATTCCACAGCAACATTATTTATCTAGAGATAAAGTAGATAAAACAACAAAGTCTTTCGGTAAATATGAAGGATATGGGAACATCTATGTTATTAAATATAGAGATAAATTCTTTTCAATAGATGGACATCACAGGTTGTACCATTTATATAAGAAGGGTATTAAGAAAATAAATGTAATAAATGAATTAGAGGATAATTCACACAAGTTATATCAAATATTAGCCGATGAAGCATTAGATATTGGTTTAAGAACAATAATAGATTTAGAAGATAGAATACTAGATAAAGAAGATTTTGAAGTTAAGTGGATAGGTAAATGTCAAACAATATTAAAGGAGCTTAAAAATATGGATTTAAAACTAATTAAGTTAACTAAAGATTATGAAGAAGAACATAGTGAGTTTGTGCAAGAATTCTTAGATAAAGATGGTACAATTACACCAGCTGCTGCTTACATGGAAGGTAAAACGTTTGATGAGTTTTTAAAAATCTCTGATAACTATGAAAAAGATATTTTAGATAATCCTGATTATGTGGGAGCGCATACGTATTACTTATTAAGAGAATCAGATAATAAATTAGTAGGAGCAATAAGTATAAGGCATGAACTTAATGATTTCTTAAGGAATTATGGAGGTCATATAGGTTATGGTGTTAGATATTCTGAAAGAGAAAGAGGATATGCCTCAATTATGTTGAATTTGGCTCTAGAAAAGTGTAAAGAAATTGGTATTGATAAAGTACTTGTAACTTGCGATAAAGAAAATGTTGGTTCAGCTAAAACCATTGTTAAGAACGGTGGAGTATTAGAAAATGAAGTAAATGAAGGAAGTAGAATAACTCAAAGATATTGGATTGAGATAAAATAGGTGAGGTTTATATGTTAAAGCGTACAGAACACTTCGAAATTGATTTTAGAGAAGATGAAAAAATTATTGAAGGTATTTTGATGCAATTAGAAATGGAACTAGAAAGTATAATAAATTTTCTAGAAATCAAAGAAATAAATACTATAAGAATTAATGTTCATCCAACAAAGAATGAACTTAAAAAAGTTATAACTAATGATAATATTGTGGGCATGACTAATGATAATGTTATTGAAGTTCTATCGCCAAATGGTGCAAAAGAAACACACTCATACGAAGATGTATTAAAAGTTATTATGCATGAGGTTGTTAGAATTTTTATTTATAATCTGAATAAGGAAATTCCAAAATGGTTGGTTGAAGGAGTTTCTGGATATTTAGCTAAACAGTATGATTCTGAGAATAAACAATTAAAAGAAGATATTAGAAAAGAGAATGTACCTTATATAGATGAATTAGAGGAAGAGTTTTCACGAAATAATGGTGAAGTATATTCATGCCTTTATGTTAATTTTTTAGTTGAAAAGTATGGGGAAAAAGCTTTACTTGAGCTTATAAAAACTAATGATGAATTAAATGTTTATGGAACTACATACTCAACAATTAGTAACTTATTTATATTTGAGTGTGAAATGAATCAATAAGAAAAGATGAACAAAATTGTTCATCTTTTTTAATCTATAATTATTTTTTCACCGTATACATTTTCACTAAATATCTTTTCGGCTTTCTTAATGCTTAGACCCTTCATATCAATGTTGTCAATATCAGTTTCTCCTATTTTAAGTTCACCGCATTTAAATAAATATTGTACGGCTTGTGGTTTAAACCCTAATAATCTAGCTCCTACAGTATCTGTAGCAACGGGATCTGTTCCACATATTACTAAGTGAGCATGTTTAGATATACCTTTAGTAGGTCCACTTCCTATCATTACAGGATTACAACTTACTATAGAGATATCTATAGGAATTCTTTCTGCCATTGCGGTAATAAACCCATGTAAATCATCATGAATTCCTAAATCTTTTTTTGGATATCCATGGATTTCAGCAGGTGGTAGTCCTAACGCTATATTTTTAATTGATGCAGATATAGTTGATTCTTCATGATGCTTAAGTTGAGTGAAAGAGATAATTACTGTAGCAAGTTCTATTATTTGATTAATCTTTGTAGAATAAGGTCTCTTATGATTTAAACTAAGGTCAAAGTATGGTCCAAAATTTAAATCTATGAATTCTACACCTGTCTCGTCGATTACTTTTTTATATCCAACTTTTTTCATAACGCTTGAAGTCTTATCTCCGCCAGAACCTGAAGCTACAATAATAGTTTTTGGTTTACAGTCTTTAATTACTTCAATCACTTTTCTTAAGCTATTTTGTCCTACAACAACAGCATCAACTGGATCTGGTTTTTTATGATTAACCCAATTTGGTACGATTACTACTGTGTCAGACCTTTTTATAAACTTATTTATATGGATGTTTTTTAATCCTTTTTCTAGTGCGAATTCTTCATCGAAGTCATGCGTTACAGAAACTTCAGAGGTCATATTTTTCCTCATTCTCATAAAATCACCTTTTCATATGTTTAAGTATTATAGTATTATTAACTATCGTTAGTTTTCCATATATTGAGAATATTATTATGTTAAGTGAAAAATAGTGACTTTAATTTAGTAAATGAACTCACTCAACTGCTGGTTTAGAATATTGAACAATGACTAAAGTGATGAGTTATTGTTTATTGATTTACATATTGATAATATTAATTAAGCCGGTGAAATCTTTTGGAGGTAAAAAGTATGAATGATTATAAAAAAATAGGTAGCTACATTGCCGATAAAAGGAAAGAAAAACTGTTAACACAGTCTCAACTCGGAGAGCGCCTGGGAATTACTTATCAAGCAGTTAGTAAGTGGGAAAGAGGAGAGACTCTTCCGGATACTGCTATCTTACTTGATCTTTCTAAAATACTAGAGACTAGTGTTGATGTTATACTTAATGGAGGATTAAATATTAACATGAAAGATATGAAAAGAGTTTATGTAAGAGACGTTAAAAAGGGTATAAGTAGTTTAGCACAATTAGGTGACCTTATAGGAAAAGGTAATACTATTTATAAACACATGATTGAAGGTGTTACTGAAAATATGAGCATGGAATTCGAGACGATGTTAAGTGATCATTATTTGAATGAATGTTTAGTAGCGGAGATTCTTGTTCAAAATATAGTAGACGGATGCTATGTTGATGCATCTGAAGTTAGAACTCAGTTTGAATATGAACATTGGAAAAAAGTAGTATTAGGCTTTATCGAAAAACATGGACTAAAGTAAGTTTTATTCAAGTAAAATGAATTTCATATGAAACTTGTTTAGAGAGCTATGCTCTCTTTTTTATATCAATTTATTACTTTATGTAGTACAATTGGTTTGATAATAAATGAGGTGTTTTAATGAACAAAAAGTATTTACCGTATTTATCTGGTGTAACATTCGCAACAATATTTGGATTCTCTTTTATGTTTTCTAAAATTGTATTAGAATACATAACTACCATACAGTTAATAGCATTTAGATTTCTAATTGCTTTTGTTGTATTTGAAATATTTAGATTACTAGGTGTAGTTAAAGTTAATTTTAAGGGTAAAAGAGTAAAATTATTGTTTTATACTGCATTATTCCAACCAGTATTATATTTCTTATTTGAAACTTATGGATTAGCATTAACACAATCAAATGAAGCAGGAATGATGATTGCTTTGATTCCTATATTCGTAACTCTACTTAGTGCTATGTTCTTAAATGAAAAACCAACTAAATTACAGTTGAGTACAATAGGTATAAGTGTATTAGGTGTATTATATATAAACTTTATGAAGCAATCTAGTGGAATTGACGTTAATTATGTTGGATTATTCTTGTTATTAGGAGCTGTTGTAAGTGCGGCAGTCTTTAATATATTTTCTAGAAAATCATCCAAAGAATTTACTGCCTATGAAGTAACTTACTCTATGATGGTCTCGGGGATGATTGTTTTTAATACTTTAGCATTAATAGAGAGTATCATTAATGGTAATTTAGTTAACCATTTCACTCCATTATTTAACATGAGTGTTATTACGCCATTATTATACTTAGGGATAGTAGCATCTATTGGTGGATTTTTCTTAGTTAATTACTCATTAAGTAAACTTGAAGCACATGTTTCTAGTATTTTCGCGAATTTAGCTACCATTGTATCGATACTTGCTGGTACAATAATATTAGATGAAGAATTTTATAGTTTTCATTTAATCGGTAGTATTCTAATTATTATTGGTGTATACGGAACAGTTAAATTTAGTAGAAAGGAATTATAGATATGAAACTTCTAATGAAAATAGTTCTTAATGTATTTTTATCAATATCATTTATATTATTGTCTGTACAAATTATTTCAACAAAACCTTATATGATGGTCTCAGAGAATAAGTATGAAAGTCATAAGTATATTACTTGGGACTATGAGTATGCAGTTACAAACATTATGGATTACTTAAATGGTAAACAAGATACTTTAGAATTTAGTTCTTTCCCAGGTGGAGATGATGTTTTAATGACTGAAAGAGGATTACCGCATATGGAAGATGTAAGAGTCTTATATGATAACGGTAGAACTTTAATGGCACTTTCATTTGTAATGATTGTTATTAGTGGTATTTATTTGTTTGATAGAAAAGAATTGTGGAAGACTTTAACAAAGGTATGGATTTTTCCGACAGTTATTGTTGGAAGCATCACACTTTTAATGATAATAGATTTTAGCTGGGCTTTTACTATGTTCCATGAGATATTATTTTCAAATGATTTATGGATTTTAAGGTCTGATGATCCGTTAATTGTTATGTTGCCACTTAATTTCTTTTTCGTAACAGCAATTACAATTGTATCTTTCATTGTTTTGTTCCATACGTTAGCATTTTTATTTGCGAGAAGGAAAGCACAGAACTAATTAGTTTGAACTCAATTAAATTTGATAGGTACGTATTTTCCTATCTTTTTTTGTAGAAATTATAAAGAGGTGAAATTATGAATGAAAAGTCTTATCAATTCTTAAGACAAATTGGTAATTGGGTCATAACGTTATTTATACTTAATCTATCTTGGATTGTATTTACTGTATTAGGATTAGGTATATTTGGTTTTGCTCCAGCTACTTATTCAGTTTATGAAATACTTATGGATAAAGAAAAAAAGACTACTAATCAGTTGTTTTCAAGATTCTTTAGAATATATAAAAGAAAATTCTTTGATGCGAACTTAATTGGTATAGCTTATGTTTTGATTATCTTTATAATAGGTTATAACTTAATGATTTATAGTGAGTTAAGTGAATATATGTCACTTGCAATATGGTTATATCTATTTATGTTTATTTTCATTTTATTAATTCATTCGTTCTTAATCATTTTTCCTTTAGAGATGAGATTTGATTACAAGAATAATTTTGAGTTAGTAAGAGCAACTTTTACAATACCTTTTGTTTTTCCAATTAAAACAGTATTTTATTTAATTTCCATTAGTGCTATACTACTGGTTTATTTCTATATTCCTATACTGATTTTGATCTTTGGGATTATACCAATTGCATTCTTTACCAATGGTCATATTGAGTATGTAAAGAATAAGATGATAAAAATTAAAGAAAAGAAAATGAAATAATTAGTGTAAAAAATGATATTTAAGGTCGATTGATTGTTTTGTGATTTGAAATAGTTTAAAATAGAGTAAAGTATGTAAAAAGGAGAGTATTATGAAAAAAACACTTAAACCTGTTTTAACTATTATTGCTTTACTGTTAGTTATTTTAGAAATATTTAACTTAGTTCCTGCAATCGGAAACCTTTCGTTTTTAAAAACTATTGAAAATTACACTTATTTAGCATTCTATATTGTCTTGGCATTAGATGCATTTGCTTACAAAGGTTCACGTAACACTGGATTTGGGTTTGCATTTATCGTTTTAGCGATTTTACTGGTTACTGGAATTATAACTATTCCTTATGAGTTTGGTTTGCTAGTAACGTTATTTTATTACCTAATGAATAAGAACAGTTTATATGTTGGTATACTTGTAGCATTTATTGGTATTGCATTATCTTCATTTGTTCATGAGATAATAGCTCAATTAGTAATTATCATTGGTCTATATTTATACTTAATTAAGATCAATCCTAAGTATAAACTTAAGAAATAAGTAATAGAATAAAGAGGAGTAGAGTACTCCTCTTTTTTATTTGGAGAAATAACTATATTATGCCAATTCTTAAGTGGGAAAAATTTAAGAAAAAAAGTTGTATTTTCACTTTACTTTTCAAGGATGTTTGTTATCATATAAGTGCAATGAAAACGCTACGATAAGGAGGAGTTTTTATGAAAAAATTCATGAAAGCAATTATAAAAGAAACAGAAGGAGAAGGACTAACCTTAACCACAAAAGAAATACCTAAAGTAGGGGATAACGAAGTACTGATTAAAATCATCGCTGCTAGTATTTGTGGTACTGATAAACATATCTATGAATGGGATGCATGGAGTCAAAATAGAATTAAACCACCACTAACAGTAGGACATGAATTAGCTGGTGAAATTGTTGAACTTGGTAAGGATGTTAAAACATTAAATATTGGAGATATTGTATCAGTAGAGACACATATCGTATGTGGTGAATGTGAACAATGTCGTACTGGTAATGGTCATATTTGTCAAAATACTGAAATCATTGGTGTAGATGTAGATGGTGCATTTGCAGAATATATAAGTATGCCAGCAAGCAACTGTATGGTTAATAAAACTAAAATCGATCCGAAGTACATATCAATATTAGAACCACTTGGAAATGCAGTTCACACTTTAACTCATTTTGACATTGTAGGAAAAAGTGTTGCAATTGTTGGTTGTGGACCAATTGGTTTAATGGCAGTTAATGCAGCTAAGGCATTAGGAGCTAGAAAAGTTATTGCTGTTGAAGTTGATGAATATAGAATGGAAATGGCTAAAGATTTAGGTGCTGATGTAGTAATCAACCCTATAAAAGAAGATGTAATTGAAAGAATGTTAGAAGAAACTGATAGTGGTGTAGATGTAGTAGCTGAATTCAGTGGAAATAAATATGCAATTGAAGCCGCATTTAAGTACGTTAAATTGGGTGGGAAAATGTCATTACTTGGAATTCCTGCACAATCGATTGAGATTGATTTAGCAAAAGATGTTGTGTTTAAGGGTATTGAGATCTATGGTGTTGTAGGTAGATTAATGTATGACACTTGGTATAAAGTAGTTGGATTAGTTGAAGCAGGATTATTAGATTTAGAAAAAATCGTAACTCATGAATTTGCTTTAGAAGATTTTGAAAAAGGTTTTGAACTTATGAAGGAAGGGAAATGCGGAAAAATCGTATTATTCCCAGGAGGTAAAGATGAGTAAGTTATTAGAAAAAAAAGTACAAGAATTAAAAGATGCTGGTATTTATAGAACTTTACCAGTAAACTATGGTGCTTGTGGACCAATTATTAATTTAAACGGTAAAGAAGTAATAAACCTAACTAGTAATAACTATTTAGGGTTAGCTAATCATCCAAGACTAAAAGAAGCTAGTATTAAAGCTGTAGAGAAATATGGTGTGGGTGCTGGTGCTGTAAGAACCATCGTTGGTAATATGGATTTACATGAAGAATTAGAAAAAACATTAGCTAAGTTTAAAAAAGAAGAAGCAGTTATGGTATTTCAATCAGGTTTTAACTGTAATGCTGGTACTATTCAAGCAGTAACTGAAAGAGGAGATTTAATTATCTCTGATGAATTAAACCATGCATCAATTATTGATGGTGTTAGATTATCAAGAGCAGATAAGGCTGTATTCAAACATAGTGATATGGATGACTTAGAAAGAATTCTGAAAGAAAAGAGAAATGATTACAACACAGTATTAATTATTACTGATGGTGTATTCAGTATGGATGGAGACATTTGTAAACTACCTGAAATTGTTGTATTAGCAAAACAGTATGATTGTTTAACTTATGTAGATGATGCTCATGGGTCTGGTGTATTAGGTGAAAATGGTCGTGGTACAGTTGATCACTTTAATTTACACGGTCAAGTAGATTTTATTATGGGTACCCTTTCAAAAGCAGTTGGTGTTATCGGTGGTTATGTAGCTGGTAGTTATGCAACTAAAGAGTGGTTATCTCATAGAGGTCGTCCAATATTATTCTCTACTGCATTGCCTCCAGGTACTGTAGCAGCTATAAATGAATCAATTAAAGTAATGAGCGAAAGCAAAGAACTATCAGATAGATTATGGGATAATGGTAACTACTTTAAAGCTAAAATATCTGAAACAGGATTTGATATCGGTAATAGTGAAACACCAATTACTCCAGTAATTATTGGTGATGAAGCTAAAACTATGGAGTTCTCTCGTAAATTATTAGATAGAGGTGTATTTGTATCAGGAATCATCTTCCCTACTGTACCTAAAGGAACTGGTAGATTACGTTGTATGATTACTGCAGAACACACTAAAGAACAATTAGATAAAGCTGTAGAAGTATTCGTTGAAGTTGGAAAAGAATTAGGTATATTATAATAAAAGGTGTTGTGGGTTTATCCACAGCACCTTATTTTTATAATTTATATTTAATCGCGAGTTTAACTGTAATGATTAAAGGTATGGCTAATAATACTCCAATGAAACCAAACAAGTATCCAAATACAGTAATCCCTAAGATAATTAATAGAGGATGAATCTCTACATTTTTACTTTGAATGAATGGTGTAACAAAGTTTGATTCAATTATTATCAATGCAAATACTTCTATGGTGATGATTAACGCTAGAGTAGTAGACTGAGTTAAAGCGAATATAATAGCTATAATTCCACCAATTATGTTACCGACAATAGGTATTAAATTTGTTAAACCTATTATAAAACCAAAGAATAATGCATTGTCTAATCCGGAAACTTTAAACATAATGAATGAGATTATAGATAGTAATATCATAATTAATATCAGACCACCAACATACCTTGATAATAATGATTCTAGTTCCTTTAAGAAATCGTGAATTTTATAAAGTTTTCGAGAACTTAAATAATTTTTAATCCATTCTCGAATACGGTAATAATCAAATAAGAAGTATATCATTAATATAGGTGTTAAAAAGATAAACGTTAATGAGTTAAAGATACCGTAAATAAGTGAAACAAAGATATTATAAGTTGAACTTAACCCTGTTGTTAATGTACTTTTCCAATCAATGTCTAATTCTTCTAGAGATAAATTAAAGTTTTCTAAAAGACCATCTGTAGTGTCTAACATTTTACTAAGTAATTCAGGTGCGCTATTAACAATGTTAGAAAATTGATCTAGTATCATTGGTAATAATTGACCAATAAATAATACAACTATAAGTAATATTATAAAAACGGTTATTAAAATTGCCACTAATCTGTTGATTTTCTTGCTAACTAAGAAATCTACTGCAGGATGTAAAATAAAAGCTCCTGCAAAACCAAATATAAACGGTGCTAATAGTGAAAAAATCTGTCTAAATGTCGAAGTCAATGGTTCAAACAATATATTAAGCATAAAGATAATGCCTAGTATAATTAATATATATAAAGCTCTTTTAATTTTCTTATCCATTTTATTAAACCTTTCAAATATTATTTTTTAAGTATCATTATATCATTAGTATACTATATTATACTGATATTCAATCTATAATTCTATTTAATACAATAATTTTGAAAAATAGCAATATGGGTGTAGAATATAGTAGAGTACTCTATAAATATAAAATGATTTTATAGAAGGGGGATAAGAAGAATTATGAGTAAAATAATTGAAGTTAAAAATCTATTTAAGAAGTATGATGATTTAGAAGCAGTCAAAGGAATCAGTTTTGATGTTAAAGAAGGCGATTTTTTTGCATTTTTAGGTCCTAACGGAGCTGGTAAAAGTACAACTATAAATATACTATGTACTCTTTTAGATTATGACTCAGGAGAAATTATTATCGATGATGTTATCTTAGGGAACGATGATAATTCTATCAGAAAAAAAGTAGGTGTAGTTTTTCAAGAAAATATGTTAGATAGAAGATTATCGATAAGACAGAATCTTGATATTAGAGGAAGTTTTTATGGTCTTGATAAAACATCGTTAACGAAGCGTATTATTGAAATTACTGACTTATTAAATATGGATGATTTCATTGATCAAAGATACGGAACTTTGAGTGGTGGACAACGAAGAAGAGCTGATATCGCAAGAGCATTAATTAATACTCCAAGAATATTAATTCTTGATGAACCAACTACTGGACTAGATCCAAAAACAAGAAGTGAAGTGTGGAATATTATTGAAAAACTTAGAAACGATGGTAAGATAACTATTTTCTTAACAACGCACTATATGGAAGAAACAAGTGCTGCTGACAAGGTAGTTATTATTAACGAAGGTAAAATAGTAGCTTCTGGTACACCAGAACAGTTAAGGATCAACTATAGTCATGATGTACTGAAAATTGTACCAAATAATACTGATTTATTTGGTATATTTGATAAATTAGGAATCGAGTTTACTAAGCATGTTGATTCAGTTAAGATTAAAGTAAGTAATAGTTTAGAAGCACTTGATATACTAAATAAAGTTACAAACCATATTGAAGCATTCGAAGTAATAAGAGGAAGCATGGATGATGTGTTTTTGAATATTACTGGATCGAGTTTGGAGGGATAGTATGAATGTAATATTGAAATTGGTTAAGCGTAATGTTTTAAATTACTTATATGACAAATCATCTATTTTCTTCTCATTTTTAAGTGTACTTATAATCATATTTTTATACGTAGCATTCTTAGGGAATATGCATGTGGAGAGTATTGTAGATTTGGTTGGAGATATTCCAGGAATTCGTTGGATGATTGATAGTTGGATTATCGCAGGTATTATTACAGTGAACTCAATTACTGTGCCATTAAGTATCTTAAGCGATATGATATATGATATTGAACATAAAACTATAAATGATTTTTTAACAGCTCCAATATCTAGAGGTCAGATTGTAATTGGATATCTAGGTGCTAGTTGGTTAATAGGGATAGTTTTAAGTCTATTTACATTATGTTTAGGTCAAATTTATATAGTAGCAAATGGTGGAGATTTAATTTCATTTATAACTTTTATTAAGGCGTTCTTAATTATTGTATTATCTGTAGTTACTTTCTCATCATTTTCATTCTTACTGTTGTCTTTTGTTAAATCAATCAACACAGTAGGGGTTGTAAATACTTTAGTAGGAACTCTTATTGGTTTCTTAGCGGGTATCTATGTTCCACTGGGTGCATTTGGACCTGGATTACAAACAGCTATTAAACTTAATCCTGCAGCACATGTTGTCTCGATATTTAGAAAAATATTTATGGAAGTACCGCTTGATAAAGTATTTATGGGGGCTCCAGTTGAAGCATCACAAAGATATAGAAACTATAATGGAGTAGATTTAAATATTTTTGATATTGATCTTTCTATTACAATGATGGTTCTATATTTAATTACTTTATCTGTAATATTCTTTGGTTTATCAGTAGTAAGATTAAATAAAATGAAACGTTAAATTTTATAGGGGGGGAAATAATGATTGAGAATAGTTTTTTAGGTAGTGATGGAGTAAAGATTTTTTATGATAAATATGAATGTGAAAATCCAAAGGCTATATTACAAATAGTTCATGGATCGATTGAACATTCAAAGCGTTATGGAGAATTAGCAGAATATTTAAAAGAGAATGGTTTAACAGTATATGCAGCTGATTTAAGAGGTCACGGTAGAAGTTTAAATAATAAACTGAATTATTTATCAGATGATGATAATGGTTGGGAGTTATATATTGAAGAAACAAAAACTATGACAGAATTAATAAAGAAAGAATACCCTGGTAAGAAGATTTTCATAATGGGTCATAGTATGGGTTCATTTGTAGTAAGGGATTATTTGAGTAAACATAGTAATTTAGTAGATGGAGCGATTTTAAGTGGAACTGGATCAACTCCACCTATCACGATGAAGATTGCTCAAAGAATTATTAAAAGTGAGATGAAGAAGCATGGAAAAGATGCATATAGTAAGAAACTCCATAAACTTATTTATGGTGGATTAGATAAAAAAGTTAGGAAATATAATGCAACAAGTTTTATGTCACGAGATGAAAATGTTGTAAAAAAATTCAATGAAGATCCATTATGTGGAGAAACAATAACAATTGATTACGCAAAGGAAATGTCCAAAGGTATATTATATGTTGAAAAGAAGAAATGTTTTAATAATGTAAAAAACATTCCACTATATATCTTTTCAGGAGAGAAAGATCCAGTTGGTGGAAGAAACTGTAACTCAGTTAAAAGGATACATAAAAGATATATGAGAGCTGGACTTGAAGATACGACAATTAAGATATATCCTGGAGCGCTTCATGAAATGATAAATGAAATAAACAAAGAAGAAGCGTATGGAGATATCTCTAATTGGATTGAGATGAAAATTTAAAGGGTTTATTCCCTTTTTTTTTAATTGTAACTGTCCTTATAATATTAACTCAATAAAGGAGAATGTTGTAAAAAGTAGTTTTGTGTTGAATTATAAGTGTTGAATTTGATATAATTCCTTAGTAGAAAAGTTATTAGGAGATGTAAAAGATGGAGCAAATTATATTAATAGGGGCACTTATATTAGTAGGAGGAATCATTGGTTGGACAACAAATAAAATTGCAATTAAGATGTTGTTTAGACCAATAAAACCAATAAAAGTATTATTCTTTACTTTTCATGGAGTTTTACCAAAAAGAAAAGATCAAATATCTGTATCAATAGCTGAAACAATTCAAACAGAGTTTTTAAGTGAAGATGAAATTATGTCAAAAGTTATTAATGCTATTGATTTAGATGAAGTAAAAGTGTTGTTGAAGGAAAAGTTAATAGTTAAATTTAGAGAAGCATTACCACCTATGGTCCTTATGATGTTTAATGGCAAACTAGAAGAATTGGTAATTGGTTTCATTGATAAAG
Organism: Mycoplasmatota bacterium WC44; assembly: GCA_046529715.1. GTDB lineage: Bacteria > Bacillota_I > Bacilli_A > MAG-NZ > MAG-NZ > WC44. The sequence goes on along the minus strand of CP134881.1, from coordinate 2,392,583 downwards.
AAGGTGATTCTTTATTAAATGAACTATTAGAAACATTTGGTGGGCAAGGATTTGGAAACTTAAATATCACAGAAATAATTAGAGAAAGAATTGATAAGTTAGATTTTATTGAGTTTGAAAAGTTAATATATAATTTAACAAAAAAGGAACTTAAACATATAGAATTTATTGGATTAATTCTTGGATTGCTTATAGGATTAGTGCAATCATTACTAGTGTTATTTATCTAAAAGTAAAAAAGGAAAATTTAAGATATATAAAGATTTATATATACTAAAAAATTCCTTTTTTTTACTATTTACAACATATAATGTTTTTGGTATAATTGTTCTAGTTGGAGGATTAGCTCAGTTGGGAGAGCATCTGCCTTACAAGCAGAGGGTCGGCGGTTCAAGTCCGTCATTCTCCACCATTTTTAAGCCGAGATAGCTCAGCTGGTAGAGCAACTGACTTGTAATCAGTAGGTCGCGGGTTCGACTCCTGTTCTCGGCACCATTTTTTTTATATAGGATAACACTCTGGTATTTTAAGCAAATATTATGAGTGTTTTTTTTATGCCTAAGAATACATGTGAAGTAACATAAAACTTACTTTTAGAAAGCTTTGCACATTGTTGTATTAATTTATACAAAGTGGATAAACTAACACATATCTTTTGGAGGTCAAATAATGGAACAATCAGATAAGTTACTTAAAAATGATATTATAGAAGAGTTAGATTTTATAGCACATGATTTAGATAAGTTAATAATTGAATTACAGGACTTACGGCAGGATATTGGAAGAGTCCAAACTTCGCTAGAGGTACATAACTCTCCGTTAGAGCAACCGAAATAATATCCATATTATGATTAGTGGTTTTTGTCATCATTTATAAGAAAAGTAATCTCTAAATTCATTGAAATGAATTAGAGATTTTTTATTTATATACAAGTAAATACCTATAAATTCAAATTTAGTTTGATTATCAAAGTAATTGTGTTGATTTTTGTTCTTAATTGAAGTAAACTTTATAAGAGCTGAATTTTGGGAGTAGTATCTTCGAAAAATTAGAATAAGTTGTAAGTAATGTATTATATTAGCAAAATTCTATTACGCTATAATAGTTTCTTCATATAAAAACTCCTATTCTCTTCAATAGGAGTTTTTCCTTTTTGTATATTTTTAAATTAAAGATAATAACTATTCCTTTATTGATAAACAATTATAATATACAATAGAAGAAAGATTATAAAATGAAAGGAAACATATTATGAGTGTTATAGAAAGATTTTTAAAATATGTACAGATTGACTCTCAGTCTGATGATTTATCAACAAGTTGTCCATCAACTGAAACTCAACGATTTTATGGAGAATATATGATTGAAGAATTAAAAGCTATAGGTGTGGAAAATGCATTTCAAGATAAGAACGGATATGTTTATGGAAAAATACCTGCAAATGTAGGTGGTGTACCTAGAATTGGATTTATTGCACATTTAGATACTGCGCCAGACTATAGTGGTAAGGATGTAAAACCTCAAGTTGTTAAGAACTATGATGGTAAGGATATTATACTTAAAAATGATGTAGTGTTGTCTACTAAGGTGTTTCCTAGTCTAAAGAAATATATTGGAGAAGATTTAATAACAGCAGATGGTACGACTTTATTGGGTGCTGATGATAAAGCTGGTGTTGCTTCAATTGTATCTATGGCAGAATATTTTAATAACAATCCAGAAATAAAACATGGGGATATCTGTATAGGATTCACTCCAGACGAAGAGGTAGGACGTGGAGCAGATTTATTTGATGTTGAAGGCTTTGGAGCAGATTTTGCATATACCATTGACGGAGGAGAGTTAGGTGAGATTGTTTATGAAAACTTTAATGCTGCCTCTGCTTCAATAAACATTAATGCTGCCTCTGCTTCAATAAACATTAATGGTAGAAGTGTACATCCAGGTTCAGCAAAGAATAAAATGATAAATGCATCTGAAGTATTGATGAAATTTTTATCAATGTTACCACAAGCAGATAAACCTGAGTATACTGAAAAATATGAAGGCTTCAATCATGTTACAAGCATGGAAGGAAGTTGTTCAAAAGCTAAAGCTAACGTAATAATACGTGATCATGATAAAGAAAAGTTTGAACAGAAAAAGTTGATTTTCAAAAATATAGAGTCAACTTTAAATACAATATACGGTAAAGGTACTGTAGAGTGCGAAATTAAAGACTCATATTTCAATATGAGTGAAATTGTAGGTATAGATGAAAATATTCATATAGTTGAAACTGCAGTAGAAGCTATGAAAAGTTTAGATGTTGAACCACTATTTGATCCTATCCGTGGTGGAACTGATGGAGCAAGATTATCTTTTATGGGATTACCTTGTCCTAATATTTTTACAGGCGGACATAACTTCCATGGACCATTTGAATATATTCCAGTTAGTTCTTTAGAAAAAACAGTAGAAGTTCAAATTAAAATAGTTGAGTTGTATGCTAATAAATAAAACATAGAAGACTTTAGAACTTGTAGAGAATTTGAAGATAAAAAAAACCTAATTCAGCTTTAAGCTGTATTAGGTTTTCTTAATTAAAGTATAAACAAATTTTATAAATCTATAATGATCTTAATTCTTAATTTGAAAGCTCGTGAACAACCTGATTTTCATCAACCCACATCAATATAATTTTGATATCTGAATACCAAGATTGAACTAATTCTTTGGCGTTATACAAATCCTTTAATTGCTGTTCATAAATCGCTGGATTACCACCACAATCAAAATGAGCAACGATTCCAATAAGATCAGAGCAATGTAAATTAATTGATACATCACACCTATTCTTAATGTTTTCAACGATTGATACTTCTTTATTTTGTGCTAATATTTTATTTGGACCTGCTTCAGTAATAGTGTCTACAAAATCAGCATCATGATATGTCATTAGATAATCATTAACGCATCTTTGTATTCGTCCATCCATGCATGTTATAACTGTCTTGAATTTTTTCATTCGATATCTCATCCTTTTCCAATATTATGATATATGTTTATATTATATAAAATATCGCTTTATAATAAAAGAGCATATTTGAAGTGAGTTTCAAAAAGTAGACTCAAAAAAAAGACATCACTTGCTGTGCTTTGTTCTAGTAGAATTATAACTATTATAAATAAAAAGTGTTAATAAAACTTTTATGTGTCTACTAAAATATTACACTTGCAACTTCCCTGTTTTTTTTAGTTACTATATCGCTTAATTATTATATTTAATATGTGATAGAATATAAACTGGAGTTGATAATATGAAATGTGTTGTTATTGGTGGATGTAATATTGACATTTTTGGTTCACCATTAAATAAAATGATTATACATGATTCAAATCCTGGTTCTGTAAAAATTTCTGTTGGTGGAGTTGGTAGAAATATAGCAGAAAATATGGCTAGATTAGGAATTGATGTATCAATGATAAGCGCCGTTGGTAATGATGAGTTTGGAAAGATAGTCTTGGATAAATTAGATTCACTTAGAATAAATAGAGATAATATCTTTGTTAGTGAAACTCATCCCACCTCAACATATCTATGTGTATTAGATAGTGATAGAGAGATGCATGTTGCTATTAATTCAATGGATGTAATTGAATGTGTGGATGAAAATTTAATAAAAAACTCAATTCTTAAAGAGGATATTCTTTTATTAGATGGTAATCTTAGTGAAGAGACTTTAGATTATATCTTTGATAACTTTGAAAACAAAATTGTTGTTGATGGTGTATCTAGTATTAAGGTAGTTAAGTTTAGGAAATATTTATCTAAGATACATACTCTTAAATTAAATGAATTGGAAGCTAAGGCATTAATTGATCATAGTGACCCTATTGAAATAGGTAGAAGATTATGTGAATTAGGTGTTAGTAATGTTTATATTACATTAGGTGAAAGAGGAGCATACTATATTAGTGCTCAAGATTCTCATGGATATAATATTACTATCAAAGATATTAAGAATGTTACTGGTGCAGGTGATGCGTTTACTGCAGGTATTGTATATTGTTTAATAAATGGTATAGATCCAAAGGAAACATTAAAGTTTTCGACATACTGTGCTTATATGGCATTACAGTCAATTGAAACAATTAATAATGAATTAAGTTTAGAAAAAATATTGGAGTTGAATAAAAATGATTAGTTATTCTAAAGAAGTAAAAGATGCATTAGAAAATAATAAACCTATTGTTGCGTTAGAGTCAACGATTATATCTCATGGGATGCCATATCCAGAAAATGTTGAGACTGCTAGACAAGTGGAAAAAATAGTTAGAGATAATGGAGCAGTTCCAGCTACTATTTGTATTATGGATGGAAAATTAAAAGTTGGTTTAAATGATGACGAACTTGAACTATTAGGTAAAACAGAAGGTGTAATCAAAACATCAAGAAGAGATATACCTGTAATCTTAGCTAAAGGTGGTTATGGAGCAACTACTGTTTCAGCTACGATGGTTATAGCTGAATTAGCTGGTATTAAAGTTTTTGTTACTGGAGGAATAGGTGGAGTTCATCGTGGTGCTGAAACTTCGATGGATATATCTGCAGACTTAGATGAGTTAGCGAATACTTCTGTTTCTGTTATATGTGCTGGAATTAAATCTATTTTAGACTTAGGATTGACACTAGAATATTTAGAAACAAAAGGAGTACCTGTATTAGGGTACGGTACTAAGGAGTTACCAGCATTCTATACAAGAAAAAGTGGTTTTGAAGTTGATTATAGAGTAGATACTCCTAATGAGTTTGCATCTATTATGAGAAATAAATGGGATTTAGGAATGAATGGTGGTATCGTTATTGCCAATCCAATTCCTGAAGAGTATTCTATGGATTCTGAAGTTATTAATAACGCAATTAATGATGCTGTAGCAGAATCAAAAGAAAAAGGTATTTTAGGTAAAGAATCTACACCATTCTTATTAGCTAAAATAAAAGAGATTACTGAAGGTAATTCTTTAGCAAGCAATATTCAGTTAGTTTATAATAACGCAAGATTAGGCTCTAAAATTGCGGTTGAATATCAAAAAATGATTAGTGAAAACTAATCTTTTTTTAGTGAAGCATTAAAGACTTAATATGTTTTTTTAGTGAGGATTAAATAATATGAGAGATAATATTCAAATTATAAGAAAAAAGGTCAAAAACTTTAACTTAAGAATAAAACCTAATTTAGAGGTTGTGCTTTCTGTGCCCTTATATGTTTCTGATAAACAGATTAATGACTTTTTATCGCAAAAGGAAAAATGGATTACAGAAAAGATTGAATATCTCAGTAAGTTAAACTTACCAGTGAAACAAAAAGAATATGTAGATGGCGAGTTAATATTATATCTAGGTGACGAGTTTGTTTTAGAAATTGTTAAAAGTAGTAAAAATCATTGTATCGTACATGATAAAATTATAGTTCTATACATAAAAGATAAAGACGACTTTAAGAAAAAAGAAGCTACTATAAATAATTTTTATAAGAATAAGGCTAAGGAGTTATTTGAAGAGTTATTAGTTAATACATTGGAATTATTTAACGAGAAGAACAATATAACTTTTCAAGTTCGGAAAATGAAATCAATTTGGGGTAGTTGTAACAAGAGTAAAAGAAAAATAACATTAAATACTAATCTAATGATGCAACATAAATCTTTTATTGAGTACGTTATAGCACATGAAGTCGCACATCTAAAACATGCTAATCATTCTAAAGATTTCTATAATTGGTTGGCTTTATATATGCCAGATTGGAAAGAAAGAAAAAATAAATCAATAAGAAGTTTTTAACTTATTTTATAATTGTGTATGAATGTCAAAAAAAGCCAAGAGAAATCTCTTGGCTTTTTTGATTAAAATTCATAATCTAGTATTACTTTTCCTTCAAAGTCTATTACTTTGAATTTTTTATTATCAATAATCCCATAAGTATTTTGGTTGCCTTCTTTAGGTAAAGAGATGGAACCAGGATTAAGTATGTGAATACCATTGCTGTTTTCAGCTTTAAGGACATGTGAATGACCTTGTATATAAATATCACCTTTGTTTAATGTGGGTAGTGAGTCTTCATATAGGTGACCATGTGTCATAAATAATCTTTTATCACCTAGAATTAATTGGTTATAGTCAGCAGTAATATTAAAGTTTAAAACCATTTGATCAACTTCACTGTCACAGTTTCCTCTTACTGCTATAATTTTTTCACTATATTCATTAAGTAATGCTAAACACTTTTTAGTATTATATTCCTCAGGCAAATCATTTCTTGCACCATGGTATAATATATCACCAAGAATTAGTAAATAATCAGCACCTGAATCATTAAATTTATTAATAGCTTTTTTTAGATACTTATATGAACCATGTATATCAGATATAATAAATAATTTCAATTTGTTCACCTCGATTATATTATATCATAATGGGTTTATCTTATTTAAACCACTTATTTACTAATTGTTCTAGTTTTCCATTTTCTTTTAAAGTTTCTAAAGCTTCATTAAACTCTTTTGTATATGAACTACCTTTAGGAAATGCAATTGCGTTTCCAGTAACACTATCATTTGATACATCAAATGGTACCTTCTTTAGAGTTGATTCTGTATTAAGTATTGAATCTGCAGCAGCACTTTCTACTACAAGCGCATCAATTCTACCTGCTTTTAACTCTTGTACAATTTGTGCATTGATATTTCTTAGGTCTGACTCAAAGGCATAAGTAGATTGAATTTCTTCTATTAAGTCTGCTTGAATAGTACCTATCTGTGCTCCAACAGTTTTATTTTCTAAATCATTTATTCCTGTTATTGAACTATCATTTGGTATTACTAGATAGTTTAATAATCCATCTTCTGCATTATAATAAATATTTGAAAAATCAACTTTTTCTTTTCTTGAATAACTTGGTGTGATACCAGCTATTGCTGCGTCAGCTTGGTTGGCTTGAAGTGCTGCGATAATACCATCGAAAGATACATCTTTCCACTCAAGAGCGTAACCTGCTTGTTCAGCTAGTACTTCAAATAACTCAATATCGAAACCTGTTAGATTGCCGTTAGTGTCAACCATTTCATATGGTTCATAACCTGTACTAGTTAGTACAGTAATTGTATCTGTATTCTCTTTACATCCAGTTAGTAAAGTTATTAATAATGTTATAATAAATAGTTTTTTCATATTAATTCTCCTTAAAATGTTTTATTTAAGAACTCTTTGGCTCTTTTAGACTCAGGATTGTTGAAGAAATTTAATGTGTTTCCACTTTCAATGATTTCTCCTTTATCCATATAAATTATTTCATCTGCTACTTCCTTAGCAAATCCCATTTCATGCGTTACTACAATACTAGTTAGTCCAGTTTTTGATAGTTGTTTTATGACTGATAGTACTTCGTTAACCATCTCAGGGTCTAAAGCTGAAGTGGGTTCGTCAAATAATAATACTTGTGGTTTCATAGCTAGTGCTCTAGCTATAGCTACTCTTTGTTTTTGTCCTCCACTTAAATGATGGGGAAAAGTATTAGTTTTATCACTTAACCCTACTGTTTCTAATAATTCTTTTGCGATTATTTCGGCTTCATTCCGTTTTATTTTTTTAACTACTCTTAAAGCATATGTGATGTTATCTAAGACACTCTTATTTGAAAATAGGTTGAAAGATTGAAAGACCATACCAACTGTCTTTCTCAAATTAGAAGTACATTGTAAAGATGTTATATTATCATTCTCTAGGAATATATCACCGCTATCAGGTGTCTCGAGTAAATTTAAACACCTTAGTAAGGTTGATTTACCACTACCACTTGATCCGATAATAGCTGTTGTTTTGTTTGGCTTAAATTGATAGTCAATTCCCATCAAAACTTTTAGATCACCATAAGATTTATATAAACTTTCAACAGTTATCATAATTTAACCTCTTTTCTATATGTCTACTAACAAGTGTCATTACTTTGATTACAAGATAGTAAACAACTCCAATAACTAATAATGGTTCAAAATACATAAATGTTTGTGATGTTACTATTTGTTGTCGCCTCATTAAATCTTGAACACCAATAATTGATACTACCGAAGACTCTTTAACTAATGTAATTAGTTCGTTCATTAATGTTGGTAGTGAGTTCTTAATAGCAATAGGGAAAATAATATCTTTATAAATATTAAATTTACTTATTCCTAATGCTCTAGCTGCCTCTATTTCACCTTTATTAACACTATTAATACCAGCACGAATCACTTCAGCTACATAAGCAGCTGAGTTTAAACTAAAGGTGATAATAGCAGCTACTACTGCGATCATAGCAAAGTCAATATTATGACCTAACATTGTATTAAATAATCTATCTAATATTTGCGGTATTGCAAAATAGATAATAGATAATTGTAATATAACAGGTGTACCTCTAAAGATATCGATGTATGTAATAGATAAAAACCGGAAGAACTTACTCCTTGTCATTAACACTAAAATAATTGCTAAAGCAACACCAAACAAGCCGCTCATAAATGCAATGAATAATGTAATTGATAATCCTTTAACCAAATACGGTATCCAGATATAGATTGATTCAAAATCAAATAAACTTTCCATAATTATTCCTCCTATGTAATAAAAAAACGTCCTTGAAAAAGGACGTTATAAACGCGGTACCACCTTAATTCTCTTTAAAAAAGAGCACTTAAATCTTTAACGCAGATCTACGCAATTATCTCAAATTTTCGATAATTGTACTCCCAAGCACGTTCATTAAGCCCCTGTACTACATTCCACCAAACTGCAGTTCTCTATGACATGGGTTGTTAATTACTACTCTTGTTCATCGTATTTGTAGACAAGTCTAGCACAGTATTTTTTCTAGTGGAAGAGTTTTATTTATGATAACGTTATCTGATGTTTACATCCAATTGATGATTGTGCCAGTCTAGTAATAAGTTTCATATTTTAAATTCCTTTCATTTAATATATACTATAGATAGTAATGATGATTTATTAACAAGTATTTAAGAAGCGTTTATACTGAATAGAAAGGGTGGCAATATGAATAATCGATTTGAAGAAATACTCGAAACTCAACGCGATTTGAACAAGCAGTTTGAACTCTTCATTGAAGAATTAGATATTGAGAGTATTGTAAGAGAAAACGAAGAGTCGAAGGAAAAACTGGAGGAGCTTGAATCAGAACTAGGTGAGCTTTTAACACAAAATAAAATCCTTCGTATGTCCAATAAAGAGTTAGAGATAGAACTCATGGAACAAATCAATAGTGAAAGATTAGTATTAATAAATTTATCAAAGAAGAAGATTGATAATTATTTTTCGAATTATGAGGGAAAATCTATTAATGAGCTTTCTAAAATTGAAAGTAACGCGAAGAGAAGACTACTAGATTTATCAAGGATGATTGATGAAAAATTATTTTCATCAAAAGAAGAATTTCAGCAAGAAGTTAACCAATTACAAACTAAGATTGTAAATGAGATTGAAAAACAAAAACAATTTGTTTTAAACTCCGAACTAAAGTCATTCGAGGAAGTTAAGGAAGAATATAATGAACTTTCTAAAAGAGATATTACAGAAGATATGTTAGAAAGAAACAAAAGACTTAATTCATTAGAACTTAAACTTGGAATGAATGTTTTTAACTACTTTGGAATTATACTACTGTTACTTGCCATTGTTACATTTGGTAGATATGTATACGTAAACTTCTTCACTAACACAATTAAGACTATTACCTTATTTGGTCTAGGTATAGGTATTACAGCGATTGGAGAACTATTAAAACGTAAGAATTATAGTACAGTTGCGCTAGGCTTCTTTGGTGGTGGGATAGGTGCACTTTATATTGCTACCTTTGTCTCGACTTTCTTTATAGAGTCATTATCAATGATGGGAGGACTCTCATTCAGTGTTGTAATAACGTTACTAGCTTATCTATTAGCATTTTATAACCGTTCTATAGTAATAGGTTCTTTAACTCTTGTAGGTGGATATTTACCACTTTATGTATTCATGATGGAATATGGAATTGATTCTAGTAATTCTACTGGATTGGTAGCTTATACAATAATATTCAATATATCAATTCTTATGCTAGCTACATTACAAAAATGGCAGAGACTTAATTTGTTAAGTTTTGTAGCACACATTCCCTGGTTACTAATCCTAACTTATGAATCTAATTTAGAACTACAAATTATACTAACCTCTGTAATGTTTGTAATTTACTTAGGAAATGTATTTATATACAAACTGCTTTATAAGATTCCACTTTCTATTATCGATTCAGTTATCTTAGTTATTAATAATTTACTTAATGTAGGGCTTATGTTAATGATTTTAGATGCAGGAACAAATATATCAAATTATGGATTTATGGCACTGATCTATACTGCTATTTATGGAATTATCTATTATATAGTTCACCGCACTATGAGCTATGAAGAGTTAACGAAATCAATAGTGCATATATTTACTATGTTTTCATTTATGCTATTCTTTATATTACAATTTGAAGAAATACCATTCATTTATCGTGCGTCATTAGCGGTGATAGGTACAGCATTTACATACCAATCAGTTAAAATTAATAATAGATTATTATTATTTACGGGTCTTGCATATTTAGTGATTGCTTCAGGAAGCTGGATTATCGCTATGTTTAATACTGATATAATATTGATATTATATTTGGCACATGCTTTAGTTATCTCAAGTTGTATTGCGCTTATTATCTACATAATTTATTATAGATTTCCTAATAAAATTGATCCTGAATTTATTAATATAATTAAATATATGGGAATTCTGTATATAACACTTCAACTAATTACTTCAGTGTTTCAAATAATAAATGAGTATAACATTAACTATAACTATGCATACATTATTTCATTATTATTTGTAAATGCTATAGCTTATTTAATGCTAAAACTAAAAAGGCTAGAGTTATTCGAATTATCTATAATGTATCAGTCATTTGCATTGATAGCCACTCTTATTTTAAATATAAATATCTATGAAGTGATTGATGATATAAGAATATTATCAACAGTCTTACTTATTATTCATAATATTTTATTGTTGCTAGTTTATAGTGAACTCGTTCCATTAATACTTAATAAAAAATCAGATTTAATAGAGTACGTACCAGCATCATTTATAGTTATATCGCTACTTTCTACAACATCAATACTAGTTGGGCAGTTTGATTTATCTAGGATAAATTTAATTATTTCCTTAATATACTTAGTAGTTGCTGTTTTCTCTGTATACTATGGTATTGTCAAAAAGAGTACATTTACAAGACGTTTTGGTTTAGGGTTAACAGTTCTTACTCTTGGGAAATATTTTATTATAGATTTATATCACCTAGAGACATTGTGGAAGATATTTGCTTATTTCTCATTCGGAGTATTAGTTCTATTAATCTCAGTTATATATCAGAAATACGCAAATCTAGAACATTAAATTATATTAAGGCTTAGTGATTAATCCACTAAGCCCTTTTATTTAAATTAAAGATTTTCTTACAATGTAGTAAGAAAACTTTAAATAGTATTCTATGTTGGTGTATTATTAGTAAAGGTGATTATTATGAAAAAAATATTAATTGTAGAAGATGATTCTTCATTAGCTTATGGAATCAGTTTAGCTCTTAAGAGTGCAGGATTTTTTGTTGAGGTAGCAAATAGTGTTTCTGAAGGTTTAGTAAAGAGTAAGACTAGTAATTTTGATTTACTAGTGTTAGATGTTATGTTACCTGATGGGACTGGGTTCAATTTGTTTAGTGAAATAACTAAAAACTATGATGTACCTGCGATATTCTTAAGTGCTCTATCTGATGAGTTAAATATAGTTACAGGACTAAATATTGGTGGTGATGATTATATTACTAAACCTTTTAATGTAAGCGAACTTATTTCAAGAATAAATGCGGTATTAAGACGCACTAATAAAGTAGAAGAATCTACGTATCAATCTAATGATGTTCTTTTAAGTTTAAATCATATGAAACTTTATAAAAGAGGACTAGAAGTTGTTATAACTGTAACAGAGTTCAAGATCATAAAATGCTTAATGGAACAAAGTAAAAATATTGTTATAAGACAAAGATTACTTGAGTTAGTCTGGGATGTAGATAGTAAATTTGTTGATGATAATACTCTTGCTGTGAATATTAGAAGAATAAGAGAAAAAATAGAAGATGATCCATCTAATCCTAAATATATACAGACAATAAGGGGTGTAGGATACATTTGGGATCAGGGGTGTGATAGACGATGAAAATGAACTTTATGCACAACTCAAGGATAAGAAGATTAATCTATGCAGTTTTGATAATTAATGTAGTTCTAATAGTTTCAACTATAACGATCTTCGCCTATAGAGTGAACTATGTAGGTGTTATCTTTTTAACAAGCTTTAGTTTAGTTAATACAGTATTTCTTTTTGTAATTCTAAGGTATGTTTATCACGAACTTTATACTCTTAGTGATATGTTAACAAAAGCAACAAATGGCAATATTGAATTTAGTAAAGATAATTTTCAAGAAGGTATTTTATCTGGCTTACAGTATCAATTTGCTATATTGTTTGAAAGGTTAGATAGGACAAGTAGTAAATTGACTACTGAAAAAGAAAAGATGAGTGAATTAATTACTGAACTATCACATCAAATAAAAACTCCAATAAGTGCAATTAAACTTTTTAACTCACTGTTACAAGATGAACTAAGCAAGGAATATACGAGTAATATTATTTACAAAATGGGGATGGAAGCTGAAAAACTTGAGTGGTTTTCAAAAGTATTACTAGATATATCAAAGTTAGAAACTGGTTTGATTAATTTAGAACCTCAAGAGTTATACTTTGAGGATTTAGTATCAGAATCTATAAACAGTGTTTATCCAAAAAGCAGAATCAAAAATATAGAAATAAAGGGAGAAATAGATAGTTCCTTAAAAATTAAATTAGATAAGAAATGGACAAAAGAAGCATTAATAAATATCTTAGATAATGCTATTAAATATACAGAAAATGGTGGTAAAATAAATATTTTTACTAAGAGTTCACATGTATCAGATAGAATTATTATTTCTGATACAGGAAGAGGTATTTTAAAAGAGGATATTCCACATATTTTCAAACGTTTTTATAAAGGGAAAAATGCTAGAACAGAAGAGGGTACTGGTATTGGACTTTATTTAGCGAGTGAGATAATAGAAATGCAAAATGGAGCAATAAAAGTTAGTACTGAAATAAACAAAGGGACCACTTTTGAAATAGTATTTTATAAATAACTTACATTTTTGTAAGAAAGAATGTAAGTAAACTGGAATAATAAAAATTTATACTATCTTTAAAGGGAGGTTTTAGTATGGAAATATTAAGAATTAAACAATTATCTAAACACTATGAAGATGGTGAAAATCTAATCAAGGCTGTTGATAATATTGATCTTTCTATTGAACAAGGAGAGTTTGTATCAGTAGTTGGGTCTTCTGGATCTGGAAAAACGACATTACTAAATTTAATTGGTGGAATTGATAGCCCAACTTCAGGTGAAATATTAATCGACGGAACTGATATATTATCGCTTAATGAGACTGAGCGTACAATCTTTAGAAGAAGAAAAGTTGGATTTATTTTTCAAAGTTATAATTTAGTTCCTGTCTTAAATGCGTGGGAAAATATAGTTCTTCCAATTGAGTTAGATGGAAGAAGTGTTGACGAGGATTATATATTAGATTTAATGAAAACACTGAAAATTGATGATAGAAAAAATCATTTACCAAGTGCGCTTTCAGGGGGGCAGCAGCAACGTGTAGCAATCGCTAGAGCCATTGCTTCAAATCCGGCTATTATTCTAGCTGATGAACCAACAGGTAACTTAGATAGTGAAAATAGCGATGAGGTCATGCATTTACTTAAACAATGTGTAGATAAGTATGGTATTACATTAATATTAATTACTCATAACGAAGATATTAGTAATATGTCAGGGCGTATTATTCATCTGAGAGATGGGAAAGTCATTTAGGTGATAATATGAAATGTATAGATAATATAGGAGTTAAGTACTCGGAGGCATCTAGAACAAGGGGTAGATTAATTACATCAGCAATAGCTCTATCAACATCATTAATGTTTGTTATTGGTATACTTGTCATAATGACTTTTGGTATCTGGATAAAATGGGATGTTGTATTTTTTGGGGAATTTGATGCTGTTTATGCTCAAGTAACAGATGAACAAGCTACTAGTTTAAGTAAGGTGGACAGTTTTAATAGTGTTGGGGAAAGACAATTATTAGGATTAATAAAAGATCAATTTCATACTTATCAAGTGATTACTGCTGACGACTCAATTTTAACTGGATTTAATTATGATTTGTTAGAAGGGGATTACCCTGTTAACTCATATGATATTGTATTAAGTGAAAGTGCTATAAGTTATTTAGGAGCGACTGGTGAAATCGGGGAAGAAATCACCCTTTCTTACAGTAGTTTAGATGATATTCAAAGACAAGAAATATTTACACTAACAGGTATCTTAAAGGATAATATTTATCAAGAAGATGGCTACAAGGAAACATTCATTGTTAGTGAGTCTTTTGCTGAAGATGTATCAAAAGATTTTATCAGAAAAGATGTGTATGTTAATAAGAAGATGTTTGTTTCAACTGATGATTTATTAGATATAGGTAGTAAATTTAATATCTCTAATGATCGATTAGGATTACCTATGTCTAATTCAGAAATAGTGAATGGAATATTAGTTCCGTCTGTCTTAGTAGCTGGTTTAGTCGTTTTACTTAGTATTGTATCAGTTGGCAATATATTTTCATATTCAATAAACGAAAGAATAAAAACTATTGGATTGCTGAAGTCTATAGGAATGACTCATAAACAACTAAAGAAAGTTTTCATAAAAGAAGGGTACCAATTTCTTAAAAAGGGTATCGTATATGGACTCTTACTTGGTATATTCGCGTTCTTAATAATAATATTTGGGCAATATCTCGTAACAGATTCAATAAATAATAATGATTCTCTTATTTCAAAATTAGACTTAAATATTTTTCTAATTAGAAACGTATGGTATATGGTATTATTTATGTTACTTTTAACTTTCATTACTAGTTGGATAGCGGTAACGTTCTCTATTTATATTCCTTTTAGAAAAACTAAGAGGATTTCTATTACTAGTTCTATTAATTATGTAGGTAATAAAAATATTAGGTCAAAAAGTAGAAGAAATGCATTTATAAAAAAACCTGCTGCGAAACTAGCAATAATCAATTTTAAGACAAGTAAAGTTAAAACGATTCTACCAAGCATATTCTTAGCTCTAAGTGCAGCGTTCTTTATATTCCTTTCATCGTTTTTGAACAGTATGGATTCTAGGATATTAGCTGATGGTATCACAGAAGGTGACATTGTAGTTGATGGTGTTATTAGTTCTGACTTATTAGATGATATAAGAAATGTAATTAATGTTGAAGACATATGTGTTATGAAAAAAGTAGATGTTATAATCCCTTTTGAAGATGTAAGTGTAAGTGAGGGTTTTATTAATGGTGAAGATTTTTTAAAAAGTTCTAAAGAAGATGGGAAACTTGGATTAGAAACAAAGTTAATTGGATATAATGAAGCTATGTTTAATGAACTTGAGGCATCTCCGTTAAAGAACAATGAGGCATATTTATATGATAGATACGGTTATTCAAACTATGAAATCGGAGATGAGATAAAACAAGTATATGTTGATGATTCTGGTAATGAAATAATTATAAATGTTATTATAAAAAGTTATACTACCTCAGTAATTCATAGACATCTACCATATGTATACGGATCACCACTCATAATAGTAAATGATTCTTTATTAGTAAATAAACTTGGAGTGACTGATTACGATCGTGCAGGGATATTTGTTGATGGGGATATAAAAATAGTAAAGCAAGAAATAGTTGATATTACAGATGATAAAGTAATAGAAATAACTACAATAGATGAAGTTGAACAAGATTTATTTGAAGAATTCTTCTTGATTTCATCTATGGGTTATGGACTGTTTATTGTCATTGGACTTGTAAGCTTTACAATGATTATAAATAATATCTATACTTCTATTACAAGTAGAAAACAGGAATTTGCAATTCTAAGAAGTGTTGGTATGACAAAGAATCAATTGAAGAAGTATCTACTATGGGAAGCTAATATTTATATGATTCTTGTTGTATTGATCTCAATACCATTAGGTTACTTCTTAGGTAAGTATGTAGTGGACAGTTTAGCTGAACAAAATACGCACTTTATCTGGACATTTCCACTAAGTTCTTTATTGATTATTGTAGCTTATTATTTAATTATCTATATTGTTACAAGACTCGTATTTAATAAAATGGATACTTTATCAATTGCTGACTTATTTAGAAATTAATTTAAGATAAAAAAAGAATTTCTTAAATGAAATTCTTTTTCATTCGTTAGTATTGTCATCAATACCAATATACTTACTTCTAATGTATGTTTTAACACCGTATATCAATATGAATATAAAAATAGAAACTATTAATCCTAACATGTAATATCCCATTCCGAATATTAGACCCATTATACCACAAGTCCAAAGAGTAGCTGCAGTGGTTAATCCTCTTATTTCACTAGAAGTTTTTAGGATTGCACCACCACCTAAAAACCCAATCCCAGTTATAACAGATGAAATAACCCTTTGTTTTTCTAAGCCAATACTTGTTGCAAGTTCTGGATATTCAAGCATCATACTTAGGTTATCGTTGAATAACTCTACTTGTAGTATTGCGATTGCTGCAGTACTTATTGCTACTAAGGAATGAGTTACAATACCGGCAGCTTTTTGATGTTTACCTCTTTCGTATCCTAAAATAACAGAAAAAAGTAAAGTCGCACTAATTCTAGATATAATCTCTAAGTAATCTAGCTCCATAAAAACACCTTCCTTATTTAACTTTATTATAACTAATTGGTGAAATATTACTCTGTCTCAATAAATTGAGATTATAAAAAAATAATATAATTTGAAAGATTGTTGTAATTGAAATAGAGTGATATAATCAAAGTTATATGGAGGTAGTTTATGTTATCTATAAATGAAGCACTTGAAGTACTAAATAATGATAAAAACTTTAACTGTAATTTAATATATAGTTTAGAAAATAGTGAGAATTTTACTATACATAAAGTTAATAATTCATTAGTTATTAAGGCTACTGATTATGATGAGTATACAGCTATTGTCTTAGATGATAATCGTGACCTTGAGATAATAAAGAAAGAATTCAATGACAAGGATAAATATTTTTACTTTATAAATGATTTCACAATGGATGAAATCATAAACGAGAATAGTCTTGAGTGGAAACTAGACTGTAAACAATTTATTTTAGAAGATTACTCACATTTAGAAAAAGGAAAACACGAAACAACTAGACTAACAAAAGATGACGCTAAGACAATGTATGATAATAGTATTTATCAAGAAACGTTGGATGTGGATTATCTTCAAAGTAGAATAGAATTAGGATACACTTGCGCTGTAAGAGAAAATGGCAAACTTGTAGCTTGGGCGTTTACTCACGATGATAATGCAATCGGTGGATTACATGTATTAGATGAGTATAGAAATAATGGATATGGTTATTCTGTGACATATTCAATAATTAAAGAGGTAATTGATAAACATGGTATTGCATATGTTCAAGTTTTACACAACAACGATAAATCACAAAATCTCGTAAAGAAGTTAGGATTTAAATTTGAAAGAAATATTAACTTTATTAAGATTAAATGATGGGGGAATATATGATAAAAGAAATAGTGCTAGAGGAAATCAAGAATATAGATGAACAGTTTTGCAAAGAATGTGAATCTAATGGTGTTGATGGTTGGGTAAAGTATTTTGCAAATGATGGTGTTATGATTACTGATGGTGATAGAGAAAATATAATTGGGAAGGAAAATATATATGAGTATATGAAGGGATTTTTTAGTACTCCTTCATTGAAATTTCAATGGGAACCAAGATTGATAGATGTATCTGATGATTTAAGTTTAGGATATACTTCAGGTGTTTATGTAAGAGAATATAACAAAGAAGGAAAATCAATTATAGAAAAAGGGAAATATACTACTATCTGGAAAAAGATAGATAATGAGTGGAAAATAATTTTAGATATTGGAAATTAATATTTTTTACATATAATAAAATGAAAAGAGGTATAATCCTCTTTTCATTTTGATAAACTTTCAATTTTCTTTAAATGATTTTCAATTACATCATTGTTTGATGGCATTAACTTAAACAAAATCTTGGCTATAATACCTAAAGGTTGATTTGTTGTCTTGTAATCGACTGAAGTTATATTATCAGAGACTCTCTTTAATAAATATAAAACAGTAATATCAAACCATTTACCAATTTTAAATCCAATTTTGAATGATTTTTCGTTTGGTGTGTCTTTGTGTTCTAAAACCTCAACTATATACTCAATTACTTTTTTGCCCTCTTTGTATTGTTGTTTGTATTTTGATCCTACTTTATTTTCTGTTTCGAATAAGACTTCGTTTTTTATTATTTTAGGATCTAGTTTCTTTAAGTTTTCTTCACTTCCATTAATAACTTCCCATACTTTTTCTATAGAAGAATCGATTTCGATATATCCTGTCCATTCTTTCATATGAAACCTCCTATTAAAATTTACGTTTATATAATAACTATATCACAGTTAAATATCAGTTGAAAAAGATATACATATGAACTACTAGGTATTTATTATTGACAAGTTATTGATTTAGTAATACTCTTTATAAGTAAACTATAAGGAGAAAAATTATGAGCATATTTGAAATAGGAATGTTGTTATCTTTTGGATTAGCCTGGCCTGCTAATATTTATAAGAGTTATACTAGTAAGAGTGTTGAAGGTAAAAGTGTTAAGTTTTTATATATTATATTGATTGGATATATTTTTGGTATCTTACATAAACTGATTTATAATTATGACTTTGTTATATATCTTTATATTATTAATTTCTTGATGGTACTGACAGATATGGTGTTATACTATAGAAATTTAAGTAAGAAATTAAATTAATCAAAAGCTCTAGATCCTTATCGATCTAGAGCTTTTGATATTTAATATAATGATGCTAAATTTGATTTTACATTAAAGCTATGGAATAATAAATTAACATTAATTGGAAGGGTAAAGTTATGGAAAAGATATGTAACAAATATAAAATAAGATATTTAACTTACTTGAATTCTTGTTTAAGTAATCTTATAGGAATTTATTTGTATGAGGTTTTTGTACAATGAATATAGGATTTATGATAAATGATGATAGTTTAATTCATCATGGAATTTTACTTTCGAAAAGTATATTAAAAGATAATGAAGTTAATCTTTACATATTAGTTCCTAGTACAATAAATATAAAAAAAATTGAGAATAGCTTTAATGATTTGAGGATTAATGTAATAGTTTATGATTTTCTAGAGGAGTTAATACTGTTCCCATTTGCTGATAAGGTGTTTGCGGCAGCTTATGCTGAGTCAATAGTGGATGGTGAACTTCTTTGGATTGATGTGGATAGTATTTTCTTAAAAGATACTTCCTTAATAGAACTTAAAAGGGGTAAGGAGTTAGCATTTAGACCTGTTGATAAGAAGTTAATAGGAAATGCATTAGATAAAAAGTTATCAGATTTTTGGAAAGAATTATACAACTATTTTGACTTAGAAAAGAGTAGTTTTTTTGTTGAAACAGGAATTGACAAATTTAAAATACTACCATATTTTAATGCAGGTTTTGTTCTTCTTAAAACTGGAAATAATATCTTCAAAATGTGGAAAGATGCATTTTTAGATTTATATAATATTGATCAAATGAAAGAGTTTTACAATCAAGATTATCTCTATAAAGTATTCATTCATCAAGCTATACTCACATGTGTTATCTTAAAGAATCTTGAGTATGAGAAATTACAACTTCTTTCTTCAAATATCAACTTCCCTATTCACTTGTATGATGAGTACAAAAAGGATTGTGATGCGGATAATTTAATATGTATCCGTTATGATACTTATTTTAATAATCCAGTAAAGACACAGAAGTTCATTTTAAGTAAAGACATAGAAGAATTAGTAGATATAGAGAAACTTTCTATGAGATGGCTTTATAAATAAGTAAATAATGATTTATTACAACGAGAACGATAATTCATTCTCGTTTTTATATTCTATTGTATCTACACAAAATCACCACAAGATTTACATACTATGCCCTCATAATAAAGTTATACTCAGATTGGAGGTGTAAAAATGTTAAGTAGAGCATTTATAAGTATTAAAAGAAAATTCTCTAAAACCATCATTTTAGCTGTTATTCTATTGGTTATTGCTAATCTAGTTCTTGCTAGCGTATCTATCAAAAACGCTACTAAAGAAGCATCTGATTATGCAAGAGAGTCTTTAGGTGCAGAGGTAATGATCTCTCAGGACTTTGATGAGATGAGAAAGATGATGCAAGAAGCAATGGCTAGCGGCGAAGAGATAGACCGTGAGAGTCTAGTTAAATCAAGAGTACAAGTTACAATCGATACTGCACTTGAAGTTGCTGAACTAGAGCATATAATAGATTACAATTTTACAGTAGGGACAGAAGGTGAAGTAAGTAACTTTTATCCATTAGATCAGAATGGTTATTTAGAAACTGACCCAGAATTAAATGGAGTACAGATAACTGGTACTAATAATCCATTATTACTTACTACTTTTGAAGGTGGAACTACTACTATATCAAATGGTAGTTTCTTTACTGGAGAAGATACAAATAAAGTAGTTATATCTGAGGAACTTGCTTACGCTAATGGATTAGTAGTAGGGGACTTTATAGACTTAAGTTATGATGGCAAAGTATCATCTTATACAATTGAAGGAACATACGTTTCGGATGATGCGTTTACTAGTTTTATGAGAGGGAAAAACCCTAATAATACAATCTATATGACATTCGATGATGCACTATCATTTATGAATGTCCAAGATGGAGAAAGTTATTACTTATCAGAAGCAAAGTATTTTGTAGATGACCCTTTAAATGTTGAAAG
The DNA here is from genome assembly GCA_046529715.1 of Mycoplasmatota bacterium WC44. Lineage (GTDB taxonomy): Bacteria > Bacillota_I > Bacilli_A > MAG-NZ > MAG-NZ > WC44. The sequence goes on along the minus strand of CP134881.1, from coordinate 2,371,392 downwards.
TGTGGTTAAAGTTGGAAATAGTAGTGTTAATGATTTAGTTGAAGGTACTTTATACTTAAATGCAAATGATGCAGAGTATGAAGCAATGATTGGTCCTATTTCTCAGGTGGGGTCGTTCACTAATATTATCCTAGCTGTAGTGGTAATTGCTTCTGTAGTAATATTAACTTTAATGATTATAAATAACGTAAAAGAAAGAAACTATGAGATTGGTGTTTTACTATCTCTAGGAGAATGCAAAATCAAAATTCTTGGACAATACTTGCTAGAATTTTGCATGATTGCAGTAATTGTATTTGGTATATCTTTTGGAACAAGTAAAGTTATATCACAACAGTTAGGAGATATGCTTTTACAGCAACAAATCTCTTCAACTGATGGAACAAACCAAACATTCGGAGGAATGGGTGGAGGTAAATTTGGTGGCGGTAGCGCTATAAATGTCGACCCAATCTCAGAAATAGATGTGAGTGTAACTGGTGGAGACTTTATTCTGTTATCTGCAGTAGGTATAGGGATAGTTGTTTTATCTTCTATATTACCGAGTATGCAAATACTGAGATATCAACCGAAACAAATCCTTTCAAATAGAAATTAGGTGAAAATATGTTAAGAGTAGAAAAATTAAATCATTCTTATAACGATGGTGGAAAAAGAAATAATGTACTTAAAGATATAAATATCGAGTTTAAAGAGGGTAATTTTTATGCCATATTAGGGGAAAGTGGAAGTGGGAAAACAACACTACTATCGCTAATAAGTGGATTAGATACAGTTCAAGATGGGTATATAAAATATGAAGGTTTAGAAATAAAGGATATAGGTTATACCAAGTACAGAAAAGAATACATTAATATAATCCTTCAGTCTTATAACTTAATTAACTATATGACTGCACTTGAAAACGTAATAGTTGCAATGAATATTAAGAAAATTAAAGTAAATAGTAGAAGGCAATACGCATATGGAGTATTAAAAAAGGTAGGTTTAGATAAAGAAAAAGCTAATCGAGAAGTTCTAAAACTATCTGGTGGGGAACAGCAACGTGTTGCTATAGCTAGAGCATTGGTACTTAATTCTAAGCTAATATTTGCTGATGAGCCTACTGGTAACCTAGATGAAGATACTGAAAAGGAAATTATAAAAATATTTAAAAATCTAGCTGAAGATGGTAAGTGTGTAGTTATAGTTACACACTCGAATAACATTGCTAACAGCGCTGATCATATATATAAAATAAAAAAAGGAAAGATTAATTATGTATCTTCAAAAGCACATTAGTTGTGCTTTTTTTCATCTCCCCTTTAAAACACCTCTTTTAATGAGGTGTTTTTATATGTTTGGTATTATATCATATTATTTTTAGTTTTAGTTGAATAGAAAAATAGGAAAGTAATTTATATTTTCTCTTACTACCATATGCAGAATAGTGAATCCTTTTTATAAGACTTACATATTTTTGTAGATACATAACAGAAACTAAATTCTATTTTTGTTTCTTCTGCAAATTTCATAATATTTTCAAGTTTTTGTTTTAATATTATTTCTTTATAAGAAATTGCCTTTAACAAGCTACAGTAACTCTTCTTTAACTCATCTGATTTTTCGCAACAACATCCTGATTTTCGTATACTACAATAAAAGTAATTTAGCATTTCCTCAGTTTTTTCTGCTATAAGTTCGAGTGCCTTTTGTTCATGAGCAATTGATAATAATAATAACTCAAGGGCTACGTGAAGATTTAAATTACCTTTAATTGTTAATTGGTTTGGTAAATTAGGGATATCCATCTATTTACCTCCTCCTTACACTTCATATAATATGTAGGTGTTTATAGTATTTGTATAGACTAATGTCCTTGTTTTTGAGTTAAATTATTTATATTAGTCTATATTCTTTGTTATATTAAGCACTATTTATGAAATTTAAGGCTTTAAGTAAAAGAAAGATAACTATATTATCCATTGAATTTGTTGTGAACCAAATAATTATTCTTGTAAATCTACAATAATAATTAGATTATCTAACCACTTTTTCGATTATTACATATTATAAAAAGAAAGGGGGTTGTGATAATGGAAGATTATAAAGACCATAGACCTTGTGATAGAAATGAAGCAATTAACTTATTATTAGAATCAATCGCTAAAGAAGAATTGGCTCTCGCCCATATTTTATACGCTGAGGGAGACAAGATTGATTTTGTAATCCGAAAACTTAAGCATGGTGATTATGGTAGTTGTAAAAGCATTGATAGATTAATCGAAACTAATGAAAGTGTAAGAAAAACAATAATAGCTGCAATCAAAAAGGAAATGTTGTTGGAGTTTAAATTAGAAAATGTAATAGGATTAATTAACAAAAATCCACACCACTAATATCGAATGGTAGAAGGGTCTATTTATATGCTTAAATGTATATATATAGACCTCCCCTTATATAGATATTAAGCTATGATAGGTTAATTTAAACTATCGAAAGATAGTTTTTTTTGTATAGGTAGGAATTATTAAGAAGAGATCTTAAATATGTGAACAAAAATATTTTGTATAATTAAACAAGTTAATCAAAAATTGATTGATGAATCCATTCAGATTTTGATATATTTGCATACTATATAAAAAGTGAAGAGGTGGTGGATGTGAAAGAAGATAAAGAGTACAGAAATAGTATAATAGATGAAGCAATTAACTCAATACTAGAGTCAATTGCTAAAGAGGAATTGGCTCTTGCTAATATTTTAAATGCTGAGGGAGCAAAAATTGATTTCATAATCCGTGAACTTAGACAAGCAGACTGTAGGAATAGTAAAAGCATTGATAAAATCTTGGAAACTAGTAAAAGTGTAAGACTAAAAATAATCACAGTAATAAAAAATGAGATGGTACTGCAATTAAAACTTGAAAACATGATTGAATTAATTGAAAAAAATTCTCATCATAAACATTAATTTTTAACCAGCAATACTTATGTAATTCACACTATTTTTATGGATTTTTTTGTGAAATAAAAACAGTATATTAGATATAAATAGTATTCAAACAAATGAGTTAATTATCTTAAACAAATAAATTGACATATAATGGCATATGAGGTAATATTAATCTAACAAAAATTATGTGAGGAAATAGGTGTCATTCCTATACTACCCCAGTAACTGTAAAGTCAGATACTCACACGATGCATTCCCTGGGGATAAGGATGTGTGGTGGTGAATCCGATTTAAGCGAACACTATCATACGATAGTTTTTTTTATATGGAGGATTTTATGGAAAAAAGTTTGAAAAGAAACATAGAAATTTTTGAAAGTTATATGAGTACAGGAAATGCAGCAACTGCATCTAAATTCGATGCTAATGCTAATATTACGAGTAAAAACATCGCTACACTGTCATCTGAATTAAACAAATTTGAAAATATTCAAGTGAATAGATACTTGCTTGTTAACAAAATAGAAGAGTTATTTGGAAAAGATTTAGCAGAAGAATATATAAGACAATTAGATGAACATGAAATATATACTCATGATGAAACTAGTGTTAAGCCGTATTGTGCTAGTGTTAGCATGTATCCATTTTTGTTTAACGGACTTAAGGAACTTGGAGGTGACTCTAGAGCACCTAAGAACATAGATTCTTTTGTAGGGGCATTTATTAATTTGGTGTTTGCTTTAGCTTCTCAATTTGCAGGAGCAATAGCTACTGTTGAATTTTTAATGTACTTAGATTACTTTTTTAGAAAAGAATGGGGAGATGACTACTACTTAAAGAATCAAGAGTTAGCAACACTAGGAGTCAAACCAAAAACGATAGATAAGAAAATAGAAGGGTACTTACAACAAGTTGTGTATTCGATAAATCAACCAGCTGCAGCTCGAGGTTATCAGAGCGTATTTTGGAATATCTCAATATTCGATGAAGCGTATTTTAATAACATTTTTGGGGAGTTTATTTTTCCCGATGGAACAGCTCCTAAATGGTCTAGTTTAAGCTGGCTTCAACAAAAGTTTTTAAAGTGGTTTAATAAAGAAAGAGAAAGTGCCCTTCTTACATTCCCAGTAGTTACTTGTGCATTATTAACTGATGGAAATGACGTAATAGATAAGGAATATAAGGAAGTAGTTTCGAGAGAACTTGCTGATGGACAGAGTTTCTTCATTTATATGAGTGAAAGTGCAGATTCTTTAGCTTCGTGTTGCAGATTAAGAAATGAGTTAACTGATAATACATTTAGCTACTCACTTGGTGCTGGTGGAGTTGCTACCGGAAGTATTAATGTTATAACAATGAACTTAAATAGATTAGTTCAAAAAGGTAAAGATATAAAAGAAGAAGTTAGTAAAATTCATGAATACCAAGTTGCATATAAACGTTTAGTTGATGAGTTCAAAGAAGCTGGATTATTACCTGTTTATGATGCAGGATTTATTGATCTTAAAAAGCAATTCTTAACTATTGGAATTAATGGTTTAGTTGAAGCAGCAGAAAGTAAAGGAATTAAGCCCGTAGTCTCAAAAGAATACAATGACTTTGTAAACAGCATTTTAAAGCCTATCTTCGATACAAATAAAGTAGCTGGAAAAGAATACGGAGTAATGTTCAATACTGAATTTGTACCAGCAGAGAATTTAGGAGTTAAAAATTCAAAGTGGGATAAAGACAATGGTTTGCAAGTTGAAAGAGACTGCTACAATAGTTATTTTTATGCAGTTGAAGATAAATCAGTTTCTCCAATAGATAAGTTTAAACTACATGGATCCTCATACAATCAGTTTCTAGATGGAGGGAGTGCACTTCATTTAAATCTTGATGAACACTTGGATCAAGATCAGTATAAACAACTTCTAAAAATAGCAGCTATAAATGGGACAAACTATTGGACAGTAAATGTGAAAAATACAGTATGTAATAGTTGTGGTCATATTGACAAACAAACACTTAGGTCTTGTCCGAAATGTAACAGTAACGACGTAGATTATGCTACTAGAATAATAGGTTATTTAAAAAAAGTATCTAGTTTCTCTTCATCACGTCAAGATGAAGAAGAAGAAAGATATTATGCTTAATGAATTATATAGAACATAAGATTACTTTTAATGAAATTCCAAAGGAAGTTTCGGTTGTATTTTCAATTACAGGGTGTGGTGGTAAGTGCTTTGGTTGCCATTCTCCATTTCTACATGATGAGGATAATGGTCGAAAGCTTGAGATGAAGCAGTATGTAAAAATACTTGAAGATAACCAGTTTCTAGCTACTTCAGTTTTGTTTCTTGGTGGAGACTGGGATCTAGAATTAAATGACTTTTTAAAGATTGCGAAAAAGTATAATTATAAAACAGCTCTATATACAAATAGTGAATATAAAGATGTGCCCTTCAAGCTAAAATATAATTTAGATTACTTAAAAGTTGGTAAATATATTGATGGACTAGGTGGACTTGAATCCGTACTAACTAATCAAAAACTATTTAAATTAAAGCCTAAAAAAGAAGATATAACACATCTGTTTTGGCCGCAGTCAAAACCTAAGTAAAAGGAGTGGTATTATCAAAGGAATATGTCCTATATGTAATAAACCTACAGGTTGTGCTATTGTGGCTGGTGAGCCTCCAAAAACTTGCTGGTGCATGGATGTTAAGTTCACAAAGGAAGTAATGGATGAACTTGATAGAAGAGAAATAAAAGATTGTATTTGCTCTGATTGTTACGAAAAAATATATAAAGATGTTAATTAAAATCTCTATTATTGAATATGCACCCCATTTAGTAGACAGGAAATAAAAAACTGTTATCCTACTAAAAAGGGGTGCATTTTTATATGGCTAGTAAAGGACAAAAATTTAGAAAGTATAGTCTTGAGCTTAAATTTAAAGTTATTAAAGAAAAAATTGAAGATGGTAAATCATCTGGGTATTTATCTAGGAAGTATGAAATATCAGTTAATACTATTAAGAATTGGGTTTATCAATATAGACATGGAAATAGATTTGACACTAAGAAGGGTAGACCAAAAAACGTAAACATTAATTATGAGGAGAAGTATGAAATCCTAAAAAAGTACCAAACCTTCCTCAAGGATCAACGTATGAAAAGATTGAGTTCATCAAATATGCAAGAAAAGAATTTGGATATAAACTAAATACTCTCTGTGACGTTTTAGATATTAGTACTAAAACGTTTCATAAGTACAAGAACAGAAAAGATCCAGATGTAGATGATTACAATATAATCATTGGAGTATTTGAAGATACCAATCAATTATATGGATATAGACGATTGAAGAAGGCTATAAAGGAAAAGCATGGTTGGGTAATAAACCATAAGAAATTGCTTAGAATAATGCGAAAATTTGAAATAAGAGTTAGATATCAAAAGATATATAAGAAACATTTCAACAAAGAGTATATCGAGAATAACACTTATCCAAACTTACTTAACAGAAACTTTAATACAACAAAACTTAATCAAAAGTGGGTTACTGATGTTACATATTTAGTACAAAATGGAAACAGAGCCTATCTGTCAACTATAATGAATTTACATACAAGAAACATAATTGCTTCAAGAATTAGTTATAGAAATGATAATGAATTAGTTATGGATACACTTAAAGAAGCTCTAGATAAACAAAAAGACGTATCTGGATTGATCATTCATTCCGATCAAGGAGTCCAATATACGTCCACTATTTACAAAGTTATCTGTGAGACACACGGAATTAGTATTTCCATGAGCCGTAAAGGCTGCCCACAAGATAACGCACCTATAGAAAGTTTCCATGCGTCTCTCAAACGTGAAACTCTCTATAGTTATGATATCAAATCATTACAAAAATATATACAACTTGTTATTGATTGGATAAAATTTTATAATACAGATAGATTGAGATTAACTTAAAACAAAAAAAACAGGAAGGTTTTAATTTCCTGTCTACTATACGGGTAGCATTACCATTATTAGAGATTTTTTGATTTGTCATATTTGAGAATAAATGATATATTTTTTAGGGGGATGTTTATCATGAAAATTGGTATGCCGACATTAATTGAATTACCTAGTATCCTGGATAATTTAGAATTATGTTATGAAATAGGGTGTGATTTTTTAGAAGTTAATTTAAGCTTTCCTTTTGAATTTGATGAAGCTATTATAAATGAGATAAATCAGGTTAAGGATAAGTATGGTATTGAATTGACATTTCACTTTCCGGAAAACATTGATTTTGCACATAATAATGAAATATTGAGAAAATCTTTTTTAGACTATTTTGATTACGTTCTAGAACTATCTAAGAAATTAGGAATTAAACTCATTAATATGCATCTAGAACCAGGTATACATATTAATTTACCTACCAAAAAGGTAAGGATATATGAAGAATATAATGATATGTACATTAGGAATATTGACTCGTCATTAAAATATATGTTAGAAAAATGCAATATTAACAATATAAGACTATGTGTTGAAAATACTAAAATGTTTCCATATATGTTAGATACTGTATTACGTTTTAACAATTGCGGGGGCTTTCTAACATTAGATGTTGGTCATGATTCATCTGCTAAAGATATGTTCAGAGAGTTTATTGATTCTAATAATCTAAATGTTTTACATATGCATTTACACGATGAAAAAAATGGAAAAAATCATCTAGAACTTTACTCGGGTTCCCTAGATATAGATGAGTTAATAAACTATGCGAAAAATAATGATCTATCTGTAGTTGTAGAAGTGAAAACTGTGGATAGTTTAACAAGGTCAATTAGTAAAATAAAGAAAAGAATATAATGTTAGATATTAAACTAACGTTATATTCTTTTTATTATTATCTTAGGCTGTATCTCGAAACTATTTTTATCTAGCAGGCTACGATATTCCAAGTGATGCCGAACTTATCTTTAACTTCACCTATCGTAGGTCCATAAGGCATTTTAGTCATTTCACTTAATGTATCTCCATCTTCTCTTAGTGAATTAAAATAATCGTTAGCCTCTTTAAGTGATGGAACTTCTAAAACTATTTTATAGGCGTTAGGAACTTGTTCCTTAAATGAATCTCCCATGTATAGATAAAGTGAATCTTTTATTTTCATCTCAGCATGAAATACTTTTCCAAACTTACTTTCATCTTTTGTCATATATTCATTATATTTATGCATGCAAATCTCCTCAGCATCGAATAACTTTTTATAGAAATTAAATACCTCTTCTGTATTGTCCTTTAACTTTATATATAATGCTAATTTCATCCTTATCACTCCTTTATTATATTCTATCATATATTAATAAAATGATTTATAATAAGGGGTAGTATTGATGATAGAAAGAGGTGTGTTATGAAGATAGCGACGTATAATATTTGGAATAGTGATGTGGACTATTTAAAAAGAGTAGAGTTGTTAATTGGAGTGTTGATAGAACAAAATATTGATGTTCTAGTTCTACAAGAGGTAAGAGATGAAAATTTAGTAAAAACTATTACAAAAGGACTAGGACATAATAACTATATATGGAAGAAGTATCCGGATTGTGAAGAAGGACTGGCGATTATCTCTAAATATGGCTTAGAGCACCTATGGACAAACTATGAAGAAGACGAAGAATTCCACAATACTGGGACAATTATTTCAAAAATTAAAGTTGATGGATTATCTATAGGTATTACAAATGTCCACTTAGATTATAAAGAGTCAATTAATAGAGAAATCGAGTTAGTTAAAGCTGTTAAAGTAATAGAATCATTTGATAACGATTATGATATCATCTTAGGAGATTTTAATTCCTATCCTAGTTCATCTATTCATATGTACTTGTCTGGACAGATGACGTTGTTCTCACACTCTACTAGTTGGATTGATTTATATCAATCATTTAAAGTTAGGAATGAGGACATTAATGGAGTTACTCTTGACTTTAAGAATAATCCTAGGTGGGAAAATGAAGTTTGTTTAGATATTCCAGGAAGATTCGATTGGATTTTCTTAAAGCAGCCATATCCCAAGGTTTCCCCGAAACTTATTGAGTTTAAGTTACTAGGTAATAAAAGAATAGACAACATTACTCCTAGTGATCATTATGGAGTTCTAAGTGAATTGAAATTCAAATAAAAAACGCCTAGTCTTATAGTTGTAAAGACTAGGCGTTTTGTTTAGTATTTCTCGTTAAATTTTCTCATGTTAGATACTTTGTAAACAGTAAATATAAATGAGAATGCAAATACGATAAATAGAATTAGATAGTAAGGCCATTCAGGTATATTATTAGCAACTAATTCTAATTTTGGTTTTTTATTTACAAATATATAATTCATTCCGAATATCCTATTTACCATATAAATTACTGGTAATAAAGATATTAAGAATATATAAGTTTTCTTGAGTGATTGTTTATTAACTCTCATTCCGTACGACTGATAGAAATATAATGGAATAGCGATAATAAATAAATGAGATATTATGAAACTATAATATCTAAAATTAAGATAAGTGAATCCGCCCATCTCTGGAAAAACGAGTGCTGTGAATCCTCCAAGTGGCCCTATAAAGAATAATAATTCGAAATATTTAATATTCTTTGTCTTAAGTAGCAACATTGATAAAATCATACTGAAACTACATAGATGAAGTGGAACTGAAAATTGATATCTTAACCAGTTATGGATGTGGTAAGATGATTCAAGTCCAATAAGGATGAAGAATACTATATTTAAAATAGTTTTTTCGTGTTTTGAATTCCTCACTTTATTAGCATACCTTAAAGTTAATATGGCAGTTAAAAGAGCTACAATTATGAATGTGTAATGCTGCCATGTAAAGACTTGTATTGTTAACTCTTGATTTATATCGTACCCAAAAAACCTTCTAATCATATAATCACCCTGTCCTTTATACTAGAAAGATTATATCAAATTTCGTCATTTATGTATATAAGTTGACTAAGAATTCCATAATAGTCCAAATAAATTATAGTGAGATTAAATAGTTAATGTGTAAATGTAAAAGGAGGTTCTTATGGACTATAAGTGCTCTTTAAGGTAAAATTATATTACATTTAACAAGAAGAGAAGAATATGATAGATATAAGAAAAGATAAACAAATAAATAAGTTTTGTTGGTATGGACTACTTAAGAATCTTAAGTTTTTTGAGCCATATCTTATTTTATATTTAAAATTTATGGGGCTAAGTTTATTTCAGATTGGATTACTTTATACAGTAAGAGAAGTAGTTATTTATCTATTCGAGGTGCCATCAGGAGTATTTGCTGATAACTATGGGAAAAAAACTGAATTGATGCTTAGTTTTGTGTTTTATATTATCTCTTTTGTTTTCTTCTTTGTGGGTGAACATTTTGAAATGTTCATAGTAGCAATGTTGTTCTTTGGATTAGGTGAGGCGTTTCGCAGTGGTACACATAAAGCGATGATTATGGCTTACCTTGATAAGAAAAAAATAAAAGAATCTAAAGCAAAAGTTTATGGAAGAACTAGATCTTATTCCTTAATTGGTTCTACATTATCTTCACTTATTTCCATAGTTTTCGTTCTTAAATTTTCTAGCATGTCTTGGTTGTTTATTGTTTGTATATTACCTTATATCATCGATTTCTTTTTAATTATGTCATACCCTGATTTTTTAAATGAAAAGAGTAAAAGTACCTTTACATTAAAAGATTTATTTCATGCTAGTGTAGATAACATAAAATATACTTTCACTAATAAGGATATAGTAAAGACTACAATGGATTCATCCTTATATAGTGGATTATTTAAAACTATTAAAGATTATATACAACCAGTATTATCACAAGTAATCTTAGTTAGTGGAATAATCACAGTTTATACACTAACGTCTGATGAACAAATTAAGGTAACCCTAGGGATAGTATATAGTTTAATATATGCACTCAGTGCTGTTGCTTCAAGAAATTCACATCGATTATTAAATAAAATAGAACTAAATTCTGGAATTTTTATTTTATCACTACTCTTCGCTTTTTTAAGTATTTCTGTGGGTATCTCAGTAAATGTAGCGTCTGTATCATTAGCATTTATTTCGTTTGTACTCATAAATGTGATTACGAATATTAGGAGACCACTGTTGATTCAAAAGTATTCAGAAATTGTAAAAAGTGATTCAAGAGCCACTGTTTTATCGATTGATAGTTAAATAACTTCTTTAATTGTTGCAATCTTAGCACCTCTTATGGGATTGATTGCTGATAATTACTCATTGAGTTATGTGTTTTATACTATTGGTGGAGGTATGTTGTTACTAAATATAATAAATTACTCGGCAAAAAAATTTAAAAATAGAAATATGAAAAGATATAGGGAGATATAAATTCTATATTTTTTTCATAATATAGATAACATCAGTGTTACTAGTAAACTCTCTTATGTTATTTTGTTTAAATATTTTTCAAAGATATCGCTAACAAAAAAAGTTTGAGTATGCCTTTATGATGATGTAAGTGTTATCATAAACTAAAAAAACACTGGTTGATACACTAAAGTAGTGATAGAATATATGTATAATCTAATTATAATTTTATTGATTCTAAAAAATATTCATTTTAGAATTTCTTAAAAAAGTCAATACCAAGGAATAATGAGGGGTGTTGTCTACATAAAATGTATAAGAAAATGAATAATATAAAAGACTCATAACTAAGTTGTTTAGATTAGATACAATTAACAATACTGATAAGTATTTTAATTGATATCATAATAAAATAAATTCACGTTGTGATAAGGCTAAAAAATATGCGGATCCACAATGAGTGTTTGAGCACTCTTGTGGATTTTTTATATTGAGGGGGATATCATGATTAAAGATTTTTCATTAAGCAGAAACAATGCACTAATCAATTTTACTCAGAAATATTGTGAAACTGAAAAAGAACTACTGGATAGTAATGGTTTTAAAAAAGTGTTAGAAAAGTATATAAAACAGTTAGAGCGGCTTGATGCAATTTTATATGACTATTTTATTAATATGTATGATAACAAAAATGAACTAGTCAAATCGTTTCAGAACTTGTTTAAACTTTTGATTGTTTTAGATATAAAAGAAGTATCTAGGCAAGATATTATTTATAGACAAATTCTAAGAGATAAGTCTCAATTAATTGAATTTATCGAAGGATTATATAACTACTGGAGAACTATTGATAGATATGCAATTATTAGAAATAGAAAACAAGCAGGCGGTATCCAAAATGTTAACTTCATTGATTCTACGAATAACTTTACTAACCTAGTGTTAAAAGTATATCGTCAAATAAATGAAAGTGTAATTGGTAAAAAACATAATGTTTACAGGCAATTAGCAGCTGGTATAAATGCGGGGATAATTGTAAATGACTCTACTTGGGAATCCCCAAAAGAATATCATATGCTTAAAGATATCACTTTTATTGAATCAATTATTCTAAGACCACCATTTATAACATACCCAAAGAAGTATAAGAGGAAGGGTACTTTCGAGGAGTATTTATATCATCCGTATGAATCTTTACAAATCAATGCAGATCATTGGTTTTGTTATCCTGCAAAAGTTGGGGAATATTTAGCATTTGTTTACTTTCATCGAGATTTCATGGTTCACGGGGTTACACTTTGTAATTTATTCGAACTAGCTGAAGTGGGGGAGTATAGAGATAGACAACCAGATCTAATTTATGTTTTTGGTGCTCGCGATAAGAATAGAGAAATGAATACTGGTTATTACTATGATAAAGAGAATGATGTCATGGTGGGGTATGCAAATAAATGTGAAGACTTAGATTACTTTGGATATATGAAGAAGATGTTACTTACTTTACATAATCTCAGACAAATTGATAGTAATAACTTACCTATTCATGGAGCGATGGTAAACGTTATTTTGAAGGATGGAACAGAGTCGAATATAGTTATTATTGGAGATAGTGGAGCTGGAAAAAGTGAAAGTCTTGAGGCGTTTAGGTTTTTGAGTCAGAAATATTTGAAAGCTATGAAAATTATTTTTGATGATATGGGAGTATTTAAAATTAAAAATAATAAAGTTTCTGGATATGGTACAGAAATAGGCGCGTTTGTTAGATTAGATGATTTGGAGAATGGATACGCATATAAAGAAATGGATAGAAGTGTTTTTATGAATCCTGATAAAATAAACGCAAGGTTAGTTATGCCTGTTTCTACATATGCAGATATTATGAGAGGTTATAAAGTGGATATAGTATTGTATGCAAATAACTTTGAGGATTCTGGTGAAGTAATTGAGTTTTTTGATTGTGAATTTGAGGCTGTTGAAGTGTTTAAACAAGGTGCCAGAAGGGCAAAAGGAACAACTAATGAAAAAGGTATTGTAACAAGTTATTTTGCTAATCCATTCGGGCCTCTACAAAAGCAATCTGAGACTGATATTTTGTTAGAGATATTTTTTGGCATTCTATATGAAACGAATGTAAAGGTAGGTCAAATCTATACTCAATTAGCTATTGAAGGTAAAGAGCGATCTGGTCCTATAAAAGCAGCTCAAAGATTGTTTGATTTAATAAAAAAGTAAGTATCAATTACGATACTTACTTTTTTTCATATTTTAAAATTATAGAAATTAAGTTTTCTTTAATTGATTCAAACTTGTTTGAATTGAATGCCTTACTATAATAAGTTTCTATTTTATCATTTAGTTTCTTTACAGTTTTAAGATAGTGCGTTGCTTCATCTACATCGTATTTATATCTTTCTATGATACTATTTAGTTCATCCTCATATTTTTCATCTGTCCCTTGAGCGATTATTTTTGCATACATATCAATAACCTCATCATTTTCTCTAGATGGATAGTACTCGTGTGGAGCAGTTGAATCGAAAATAACTATGTCTAATTCTCTCAAAATAACCATATCTAAACTATTAGGATCAAATCCACAATGATATACTTCCACATCTATACCGTTACTACTTGCTTTTTTAACTAATCTTTTGAGTAAAGTTGATTTTCCAGTTCCAGGGCGGCCTTTGATGAAGTATCGTTTTTGTACATTACTAGTAATGTTTTCGATAAAGTCGATAGGTCCATTTGGTGTAGCGGCACCAAAGAATCTATGTTTTACATCAGCCTTTTTATCGATTATCGTATTACTGATAATATTGTTGATTACTGCATCTGAATATGAATTAGCACTCAAGCGATTCATATTACTTATATAAATTTCTTCCCACTCATCATGGACTTTTAATGCATTTTCGAAATATTCATATGCTTTTTTGTAATTATCGATTATCTTATCTTCTAGATATATAATATCTTCAATATTCATTACTAGGGAATTTTTCTCTAGTGTAGAATCAGTATCAATCATTGTGTCTATTAAAGAACTATCTATTTTGTGTCTATCATTACCATCAATGATTCCAACACCGATATCTCTATTAATTACACCTTCTATATAATCGTTATTTGATGCACAGTGTAAGATCTCTAAGTTGTATCCTCTTTTACGCCATATATCACTCATTGATTTCATCAAGTTAGATTTAATCAATTGGTAGTTACCGTTAATAACGATTAATCTTATACCAGATATGTTTGTTTCTAGTAAACTATGAAAACCTTTTGCAGTGTTACCACTTACGTAATAATTAATTACATTGTTGGTCATTTTATTCCTCCCATATATAACACTTTCCATTAGTAAAATATGTTTTCAAATCAAGTGTTGTTACTATAATTAAAATACATATTGCTAGATGATGAATTAGGAGGTGTTTTTTGTAATGCGTATATAAGTAACTTTAGTCATTAAATTGAATAAAAAGGTATAATCAGTAAAAGTAATTAGTGTGATAGATTAAGTGATAATACTTATGAATTTAGTGTTTGTGGATGACGAAATTTGTTAGCGTTTTTAGTTATATGAAAATTTTCTCTGTAATTCACAAATTAGTATAACTTTCATTATATATACCTATAAAAAGCGCTTACATTAATAATGTAATTATGAATGTAACATTTTTTATGATTTAAGTTTTCTTTACTCAGTGATTATAAACAACAATATTTGCTTGTAAATAAAGAATTTTAATGATTATAAATGGAATATACTGAGATAATTACCCTAATATAGTTTGTACACGTACAATTTGTACTTAAAAGAATGAAAACGCTACCATAAATAATGCTTCCTATACCTTGTACAGTAACGGTGCTTCTTAAATATTGTAATAGTATAAATGGCTTTATAAAGCCATTTAGTTGGATTGTCTAATGGTTAAGTGATTACTATAATTATCATAAATTCTATGGTTTTGACTTATTATTGGATATAACCTTATACTTCCGAAAAATAATGATATTTGTTGACTATATGAGTATTTTAATCTATAATTTAGTCGTAAATGGAAGCACTTACGTAACTGGTGTGCGTACTGGTCTTCAACACCAAGTTGTGGGTGTAATAACTCATAGGTGGGTTCGATTCCCATGTGCTTCCGCCAAACACATAAAAATAGATAATTATTATGTGTAACTTTATGTACCTTTTATTTGATTTTTTTTAAAGATAGACGGAAGTCTATCTTTAAAAAATTTTAATAAAATAAATAGATTCGGTAAATATTAACATCAAAATTATTAATTATTTTCTCAAAACTATAAAAAATAATAATGGTGCAAATTCATCGAAAAGATTAAAAAAAAATGACTATATTGTACTGAACCCAATTTTTTGGACGTAAAACTATATAAAATTAAATAAATTGTGATTCATATCGATATTCCATTGGTGTGAATCCTTTTAGTTTTAGTGAAATTCTATCGTTATTGTAATACTCAATATACTCATCTAGTTTGAATAAGAAATCATCAACTGTTTCAAATTCTTCTTGGTAATAAAACTCATTTTTGAGAACACTAAAAAAATTTTCTATCGGTGAATTATCAATACAATTTCCTTTTCGAGACATGCTCTGAGTAATTTCATTTTCCTCTAGTATGTCGGTGTATCTTTTGTTTTGATAATGGAAACCTTGATCAGAATGTATTGTTAAATTATCAGTTGAATTACTTTCAAATGCTTTATCAAGCATATTTATTACCAAGGAGACATTAGGTGTTTTTGAGTACGTGTAACTTACAATACTTCTATCAAATAAATCTACTGTTGGTGATAGATATATTTTTTCACCACATACCTTAAATTCAGTGATATCAGTGCACCATTTCTCATTTGATTTAGTGGCGTAAAAGTTTCTATCTAAGACATTGGCTGCTATTTTTCCTACCGTACCTCTATAAGATTTATATTTTTTCCTTTGCTTCTTTTTTGACAACAAGCTATTTTCTCTCATAAGTCGTAATACCTTCTTATGG
This sequence comes from Mycoplasmatota bacterium WC44, assembly GCA_046529715.1. Classification (GTDB taxonomy): domain Bacteria; phylum Bacillota_I; class Bacilli_A; order MAG-NZ; family MAG-NZ; genus WC44. Next base: position 2,355,030 of record CP134881.1, on the reverse strand, counting down.
TTTACTGTTATATCGTATTTTTTCTTTAAAACGAGAGTAACTCGTCTATATCCATATCTATACTTGTTTCCTTGTTGTATTCCGCTTATTATTGTTATTAGCTCTAAATCGGGATTTTCTCTATTTAGATTCGATGATATATAATGATATGTTGATTTACTAATCGTTAAACAGGGAATTGTTAATAGATCCTTTAATTGCCAACTAAATTCTTCCCTTAGTTCATTGATCGCAATTACTTTTTCCTGTTTCGAACTAAGGTCCCCAACTTTTTTAGGGCTGCGTTTTCCATTCTAAGATATTGTAACTCAGCCATCAACTTTTCATTTTCTGATAAGTTCTTTTTCACTTTGGAGCGTCTCGACTTATATAACCCTGGCTCACCTTCTTCGTTGTAGATAAGTTCCCACTGGTGAATAGAAGATCGACCAACATTGAATTTTCTCTCTGTCTCAATTATTCCATGTTCCCAGTAGAAATTGAGAATTTTCATCTTATCTTCTAGTTTATAAAATTCATGTTTCTTTCTCTCAAATCCTACTCCTTGAAATTGTCTCTCCCATTTATAAAGTGCCGTTTGAGAAATTTTAAATTTTTTAATTGTCTCCACAAAACCATTGTTTCTATAAAATTTTACAACCGTAATTTTGAAATCAACATCGTATTTTGCCATAAAAAAGCACCCCTTTATTGGTTTATTGTAACATATTTCTGTTACGTCCAATTATTGGGGTGCAGTACATATCAAAATTTAAATTAAAAAATATAAAGGTTGATAAAAAAATGACTTATGTTGTAACTAATAATAAAATGGTAGTTGAAAAATTTAAGTATGATAATTTAGTCTTTATTGATGGAGACTATTTGGACGTCCTAACGTATGTTAGGAATAAGATTCAGATTAACTACTCGTTATTAACACATCCATTAGCAAGTAACTTTTTACCCGATAAAACTATATATAAAACTATTATTATAAAGGAAGGTAAAGAGTTAGATTTACAGTCACTACAAATTATAGAAGATGCTTTTACATTGGCAAGTGAGAGTTTACCAAGAAGAAGCGATAAAATATTAGCTGATAATATTTTAAAGGATTTAAGATTTATAGATTATCAAGTAATAAAAGACTCATTAAACAAAATATAAGGAGGTTAATATGAGAGAGTGTGATGTACTTATCATAGGTGCTGGTCCAGCAGGACTAAGTTCTGCACTGTATGCAGCTAGAGCTAAATTAAACACAATAGTATTAGATGGATCAAATCCTGGGGGTCAAATAGCAACCACGCATGAGATAGTAAATTATCCTGGTTCACCAAATGATTCAGGTCCTGGTTTGATAGAAAAAATGTATTCTCAAGCACAGCAATTTGGAGCAGAATTCATTCGTCAAAAAGTTTTAGAGGTAAATCTTTCTAATGAGATTAAAGTTATTAAAACTAAAGAGGAAGAGTATCGTGCTAAGGCTGTTGTAATAGCAACAGGAGCTAGTCCGAGAAAACTTGGTTGTCCAGGTGAAGCGGTGTTAACTGGTAAAGGTGTTTCTTATTGTGCTACATGTGATGCTGATTTCTTCACTGACTTAGAAGTATTTGTTGTTGGTGGTGGAGATTCTGCAGTTGAAGAAGGTATGTACTTAACTAAGTATGCAAGAAAAGTTACTATTATTAACCTTTTAGATAAATTGACTGCAGCTAATTCAATTATTGAAAAAGCAAAACAAAATGAAAAAATTGAATACATGCTTAATTCTACAGTAACTGAAATTAAAGGTGATGGTATTGTTGAATCTATCGTTATCAAAAACGTTAAGACAGAAGAAGAAACTGAAATCTTTGCTGATGAAGAAGATGGAACTTTCGGAGTATTTATCTTTATTGGTTATAAACCTCAAACAGACCTATTTGAAGGTTTAGTTGAAATGGATAATGGTTATATCGTAACTGATGAAGAAATGAGAACAAGTGTTCCAGGTGTATTTGCAGCTGGTGATTTAAGAGTGAAGACTTTGAGACAAGTAGTTACAGCTACTGCTGATGGAGCTATTGCATCAGTAACTGCTGAGAAGTATATTGAGCACAAATTTGATAAAGGAGAATAATCATGTTCGTATTAGACAAAGAAAATTTTGAACAAGAAGTTTTTGAAGCTAAAGGATTAGTTCTAGTTGACTATTGGAGTGATGGTTGTGAACCATGTAAAGCTTTAATGCCTGATGTTGAAGCATTAGAAGCAGTTTTCACAGACGTTAAATTCTGTAAATTGAATACTGCAAGCGCTAGACGTTTAGCTATTAAACAGAAAGTTATGGGACTTCCTAATATATCTTTATATAAAGATGGAGAAAAATTAGATGAAGTAACAAAAGAAAATGCAAATAAAGATAGTATTGAAGAAATGATAAAGAAACATTTATAAAAAGGAAAGGGGGTTATTTCATGAGATTGGAACTCGGAAATATCATCATTAAAGATGTACAATTTGCTGATACTAATAAAGTTGAAAACAATGTATTGTACGTTAACGCTGAGTCAATTAAGTCACTTGTTTTAGAGGATGAACGAATCAAGGATGTTAAAGTTGAATTAGCAAAACCAGGAGATAGTATTCGAATTACACCTGTAAAAGACGTTTTAGAACCAAGAGTTAAAGTTACAGGTCCGGGTACAATTTTCCCAGGTGTTATGGGTAAAGTTGATACTGTAGGTACTGGTAGAACTAATGTATTAAAAGGATCTGCAGTTGTTACTTGTGGAAAAATCGTAGGATTCCAAGAAGGTATTGTTGATATGACAGGACCTGGAGCAGATTATACACCATTTTCTAAATTAAATAATGTATGTGTTGTAATCGAACCAAGTGAAGGTTTAAGTCCATATGACTATGAGGCAGCAGCTAGAAATGCAGGTCTTAAAATAGCTGTTTATCTAGGTGAATTAGGTAAAGATGTTGAACCTGATGAGGTTGAGGTATTTGAAACTAAACCATTATTAGAACAAGTAAATGAATTTAGTGACTTACCAAAAGTAGGATATGTATATATGCTACAAACTCAAGGATTACTACATGACACATATATATATGGTGTAGATGGAAAACAAATCGTTCCTACTATAATGTATCCAACAGAAATTATGGATGGAGCTATTATTAGTGGTAACTGTGTATCAGCATGTGATAAAAATACAACTTACCACCATCAAAATAATCCAATCATTAAAAATTTATATGCGAAACATGGAAAAGACATTAATTTTGTTGGAGCAATTATTACTAACGAAAATGTATTCCTTGCTGATAAAGAAAGATCAAGTAACTTTACAGTTAAGTTAGCTGAGTTTATGGGATTAGATGGTGCGGTAATTTCTCAAGAAGGATTCGGTAATCCGGATACAGATTTAATTATGAACTGTAAGAAAATTGAGAGTGCTGGTATTAAAACTGTTATCGTAACAGATGAGTACGCTGGTAGAGATGGACTAAGTCAATCATTAGCTGATGCTGATGTTTTAGCCAATGCTGTTGTTACTGGTGGAAATGCAAACGAAGTAATTGTTTTACCTCCAATGGATAAATTAATTGGTTCTTATGCATATGTAGATAAAATTGCTGGTGGATTTGATGGTTCATTAAGAGAAGATGGATCTATTCAAGTAGAAATACAAGCAATTACTGGAGCAACAAACGAATTAGGATTTAATAAACTAACTGCAAAAAGTTTATAAATATAATAAGGAGGAACTTATGAGTATTTTTGAAAATAAAAAATACATTCTTATTGGTGACCGTGATGGTGTACCAGGTGAATCATTAAAGGAAGTTGTTAGTACAATTCCTGGAAGCGAAGTATTATTTGCAGCAACAGAGTGTTTTGTCTGAACGGCTGCAGGTGCAATGGATTTAGAAAATCAAAATAGAATTAAATCGTTAACAGAAGAACACGGAGCAGAAAATATTATAGTAGTATTCGGAGCTGCTGAAGGTGAATTAACTGGATTAGCTGCTGAAACTGTAACAATTGGGGATCCAACTTACGCTGGAAGTTTAACTGATGTAGCTTTAGGTTTAGGTGTATATCACGCTGTTGAACCAACATTCAAAGGTGCAGTTGACCCACAAGTTTACGAAGATCAAGTCGGTATGATGGAAATGGTACTAGACGTAGATGATATCGTAAATGAAATTACAACTATCCGTGAAGAAAATTCTGTATACAATAAATAATTTGATATTCTAAAAATAAAAAAACCAAAAGACTCAGGTTGAGTCTATAATAATAGAAACAAGGAGGAAAACTAATGGCTTTAAAAGTTGTCCACTATATTAACCAATTTTTCGCAAATGTTGGTGGAGAAGAGATGGCTCATTATGCTCCTGAAATTAGAGAAGGTGCTGTTGGTCCAGGATTAGGATTAAACCGTGCTTTTAAGGGAGAAGCTGAAATAGTTGCGACTATCATATGTGGAGATTCATATTTCAATGAAAACACAGATGAAGCAGTTGCTACAATTCTTTCTATGGTGAAAGGTATTGAAGCTGATGTATTTGTAGCTGGTCCTGCGTTTAACGCTGGTAGATACGGTACAGCTTGTGGAACTATTTCAAAAGTAGTACAAGAAGAATTAAAGATTCCTGCAGTTACTGGGATGTATATCGAAAACCCAGGCGCAGATATGTTTAAAAAAGAAGTATATATTATTGAAACTACAAATGCAGCAACAGGGATGAGAAAAGCTCTTCCTAAGTTAGGTGCATTAGCATTAAAATTAGCTAAAAGAGAAGAAATATTAGACTTTGAAACAGAAGGATATTTATTAAGAGGAATTCGTAAGAACTTCTTCGCAGATAAAATTGGTGCTGAACGTGCTGTAGATATGTTAGTTAATAAACTTAATAACAATGAGTTTACAACTGAGTATCCAATGCCTGAATTCGATAGAGTAGAACCAGGTAGTGCAATTAAAGATATGTCTACTGCAAGAATAGCTGTTGTTACTTCAGGAGGAATTGTTCCTAAAGGTAATCCTGATAGAATTGAATCATCATCAGCAAGTAAGTACGGAACTTATGATATAGATAACGTTCAAACTTTAGATGGAGATCATTATGAAACAGCTCATGGTGGATATGACCCAGTTTATGCAAATGAAAATCCTAACCGTGTAGTACCAGTTGATGTATTACGCGATTTAGAAAATGAAGGTGTAATTGGATCAATTCATCCATATTTCTATTCAACTACTGGTAACGGTACAGCAGTTAAAAGCTCAAAAGCTTATGCTCAAGAGATCGTTAAGAAATTAGTTGAAGATGGCGTGCAAGCAGTTATCTTAACTAGTACCTGAGGTACCTGTACTCGTTGCGGTGCAACGATGGTAAAAGGAATCGAAGCTGCAGGTATCCCTGTAGTACATATATGTACAATAGTACCTATTTCAAAAACTGTAGGAGCAAACAGAATTGTTCCAGCAGTAGCAATACCATATCCGTTAGGTAACCCTAAATTAGATTCTAAAGAAGAATATAAAGTACGCCGTTCTATCGTTGAAAAAGCATTAGAAGCTTTACAAACAGAAGTAGACGGACAAACAGTATTCGAATAAAAACTAGGGGGATTTCCCCCCTTTTTATAGGAGGATATTATGGCTAAAGCTGTAATTAAAGATGCAGGATATTCACTATTCCATACACCTGAGATGTTAATCCATTTAGGAGTAACTCAAGTGACAGAAAGAAAAACTAATCCTGACAGTGAATATATAACAAATATTAGAGAAAGTTTAAGAACTTTCGAAGATGTTAAAAACTACTTACCAAATCAAGTTTACATTGGAAACTTACATCCGAATGAATTAACTAAACATGAAAGACCATTTTGTAATATAGATAATAAAGACGGAAGTCGTTATGGTACATTTGGGGAAATCATGCCTGAAAAAGAATTACTTTTATATATGATGATTTGTGATGCATTTGGACTTGTAATGTTAGAAGAAAGTTTTTTATTAGATGCAGTTAATGATTATCAAGAGCATCCATTAAAAACAGAAGAAGAAATAAGTAAAGTATCTGGAAAAGGTTCGAAAATTGAAGATATTAAAACATCAATTGAAAATGGTTCTGAACCACTATACTTTAGTAATAATCTAGTTGGGTGTGTAAAAAAAGCACATGAGTTAGATCCCAACTTAAACTCTCATGTTATGACAGAAAATTTAGTAGTTAAAGCAACTGGTGCTATAACTTTAAAACATTTACTTGCTAAAAATAGTATTAATGCTGAAGATATTGGTTACGTAATTGAGTGTAGTGAAGAAGCGTGTGGAGATATGAATCAGCGTGGTGGAGGTAACTTCGCAAAAGCTATTGCAGAATCGGTTGGTGCTAAAAATGCTGGTGGATGTGATATAAGAGCATTCTGTGCTGCACCTACTCATACATTAATCCATGCGGCTACATTAGTAGAATCAGGTGTGTATGACAACGTAGTAGTAGTTGCAGGTGGAGCTACGGCTAAATTAGGTATGAATGGTAAAGACCATGTTAAAAAAGGTTATAAGATCTTAGAAGACGTTTTAGGTGGATTTGCAGTATTAATTTCTAAGAACGATGGTGTATCACCTGTTATTAGAACTGATGTAGTTGGTACTCATAAAGTAGGTACAGGATCAAGTCCTCAAGTAGTAACAAAATCATTAGTAGAAGAACCACTTAAGAGAAATGGATTAAAATTATCAGATGTTGATAAATATTCAGTTGAAATGCAAAATCCAGATCTAACTTCTTTAGCTGGTGCAGGAGATGTTCCATTAGCTAACTATAAAATGATTGCTGCATTGGCAGTTATGAATAAAGAAATTGAAAGAAAAGATATTATGGATTTCGTAGAAACTCATGGTATGGTTGGTTGGGCTCCAACTCAAGGACATATTCCTTCAGGAATACCTTACTGTGGACATTTAATTACTGAGATGACTACTGATACTAATATTAATAGAGCAATGATAGTTGGGAAAGGTTCATTATTCTTAGCTAGAATGACAAACCTATTTGATGGTATAAGTGTTATGGTTGAAAGAAATAATGGTTTACAAGAAACTAGTTCTGTATCTAAAGAAGAAATTAATAAACTAATTGCTAAAAGTTTAAAAGAATTCGCAAGTTCGTTGTTAAGCGAGTAGGTGAGATTATGGATAATATAAAAAAATTAATTGGTCATGCTTTTTTAGATATTGCAAATGCAATGGAAACAGGAGAGTTCGGAAAAGTAAAAGTTGGTATAACTTTACTTGGAGGTGAACTAGGTGTTGATAATATCTTAAAAGGTGCAGAAGCTGCAGCAAATGATGGTGTTGATGTTGTTGTTATTGGACCTAAGGTAGAAACGAATTTAGAGCTTATTGAAGTAAGTGATGAATCTGAAGCACATAAAAAAATGGAAGAATTAATTGATTCAAATTATATTCAGGGTGCTGTAACAATGCATTATAACTTTGATATTGGTGTTTCAACAGTAGGTAGAGTTATTACTCCTGCTTTTGGAAAAGAAATGTTAATCGCAACTACTACAGGTACTAGTGATACTGATAGAACTGTTAGTATGTTTAAAAATGCTATTTACGGTATTATTACTGCTAAAGCATTAGGTATCAATAATCCAACGTTAGGTATTTTAAATGTTGATAATGCTCGTGGAGTTGAAAGATGTTTAAAAGAACTTCAAAGTAATGGTTATGATATTAACTTTGGAGAAAGCGGTAGAAGCGATGGTGGATCTGTTATGAGAGGTAATGATTTACTTCAAGGATCTGTTGACGTTCTGGTTACTGATACATTAACTGGAAACATATTAATGAAAATGTTCTCTTCATTTACTACAGGTGGATCATTTGAGAGTACTGGATTTGGTTATGGACCTGGTATTGGATTTGATAATAAAAGGATTATTAATATATTATCAAGAGCATCAGGTACTCCAGTTGTTGCTAATGCAATAAAATATGTAGCTAGTTTAGCTAAAGGTAACTTAAACGAAATAGTAGCTTCTGAATATAAAAAAGTATCAAATGCTAAGTTCTTTGATATAATTGATGAACTTAAAAGTAAACAAGTTAATACTACTGAGAGTTTTGAAATGCCTGACAAAGAAATTGTTACAAGTGAAATAAGTGGTATTGATATACTTGATTTAGAACCAGCTGTTGAAAGCTTACTTAGATCAGGAATTTATGCTGAAAGTGGAATGGGATGTACTGGTCCAGTTATTTTAATATCAGATACTAACAAAGAAAATTCAAAGAAAATTCTTACTGAAAATAAATATATTTAATAAGAGATGATGAAGAAAAAATCATCTCTTTTTCTTTTTTTAAACTTATTTAAAAATATGTAAAAAAAAGTCGAAAATGTGATTAAAATCACATTCTTTTATTTTACATTAGGGTATTATTAGTTTGTAATCAAGGAGGATTAGAAAAAATGGAAAGAAAAATGTTTTGTTATCAATGTCAAGAAGCGTCTAAAGGAACTGGATGTGAAGTTGTAGGTGTATGTGGAAAAACACCTGAATTATCTACTAATATGGATGCATTAAAATATGTATTAAAAGGTTTAAGTGTTGTTGCTAATGATGCTGAAAAAGAAGGTATTAATGTTGAAGTAGCAGATTTATTCATTATGGAAAGTTTATTCAAATTAATTACTAACGCTAATTTTAAGGAAGAAATATTTGTTGACGTAATTAAAGAAGGAATCACTATTAGAGAAAATTTAAAATCTGGTATCGCAAGCGTTTATGAAAATGATGCAACTAACTGGGTAGCAGAGAGTGCAAAAGATATTATCGCAAAAGGTATCACAGTTGGAATCTTATCATTTAAAGATGAAGATATTCGTAGTGCAAGAGAAGTTATTATTTATGGTCTAATGGGAATGGCTGCATATCACTCACATGCACACAAATTAGGTTATAAATCAGAAAGTGTATTTAAATTTACTAGAAAAGCTTTAGCTTCAATGTTAGATGATACAATAGGTTTAATGGACTATGTAGCATTAATTGATGAAACTGGTAAAGTATCTGTTGAAGTAATGGCTTTATTAGATAATGCTAATACTACTACATTTGGTAATCCAGAAATCACTTCAGTAAATATTGGTGTAGGTAAAAGACCTGGTATCTTAATTTCAGGACATGACTTACATGATATAGCTCAGTTATTAGAACAATCTAAAGATGCGGGTGTAGATATTTATACTCATAGTGAAATGCTACCTGCACATTACTATCCAGAATTTAAAAAATATGATCATTTATATGGAAACTACGGTAATGCATGGTATGACCAAGTAAGCACTTTTGAAACGTTTAATGGTCCAGTATTATTTACTACTAACTGTTTAGTACCACCTAGAAAAGCAGCTACATATAATGATAGAGTTTATACAACAGGAAATACAGGTATGCCAGGTTGGAAAGCTGTAACAGTGAATGCAGATGGAACTAAAGACTTTAGTGCAATCATTGAACATGCTAAACAATGTCAAGCTCCACAAGAAATTGAAACAGGAACTATTGTTGGTGGATTCGCCCATAACCAAGTATTAGAATTAGCTGACAAAGTTGTTGGTGCTGTTAAATCTGGTGATATAACTAAGTTCGTTGTAATGGCTGGTTGTGACGGTAGAAGCGCTAAGAGAAGCTATTATACAGAATTTGCAAAAGCTTTACCTGAAAGTGCAGTTATCTTAACTGCTGGATGTGCTAAGTTCAAATATAATAAATTAAACTTAGGTGATATTGGTGGAATTCCAAGAGTATTAGATGCAGGTCAATGTAATGATTCATACAGTTTAGCTGTAATTGCATTAAAATTAGCAGAAGTATTCGAGTGTGGTGTTAATGATTTACCTATAGCTTACAATATTGCTTGGTATGAGCAAAAAGCTGTAACTGTATTATTAGCGTTATTACACTTAGGTGTTAAAAATATTCATGTTGGACCAACTTTACCAGCATTCTTATCTGAAAATGTAGGGAACTTCTTAATTGAAACATTTGGATTAGGAACTATCTCAACAGTAGAAGAAGATATTAAGAAATTTATCTAATATAGTCTATATCTTAAACTCTTAGTTATCACAGTTTACTGTGAATAACATAAGAGTTTTTTTGTATATATGTATGAAAATATGGTCTAGTTCCAAAAATAATAGTTTACATGTATACAGTTTTAATTTTTTGTTTATTGTTTATCATACTTAGATAATTTACTATTATATTATAAGGGAGTGATTTTATGAAAATAGCGATTTTAACAGATTCTACTTGTAATCTTACAAAAGAGTTTAAAGAAAAACATGAAAACCTATTTGTCGTACCTTTGGGGATATCGATAGATGAAGCAACATACAGAGATCAAGTTGATATAACATCTAAAGAGGTATACGATAGTTTAGATAATCACAAAGTGAAAAGTAGTTTACCAAGTGCAAGTGATATTTATAACACAATTGACGATATTATTGCCAAAGGGTATGACAAGTTATTTGTTATCACAATATCGTCTGGACTAAGTGGAACATACAATGCGGTAAGGTTAATTACAGAAGAATATGATCAAATTGATATTACATTATATGATTCTAAGGTATTAGCTATGGGATTAGGATTTATGGTAATGGAAGCTATAAGACTAATTGATAAAGGTATGGAATTAGTGAATGTAATTGAAAAATTAAATGTTTTAAGATATGAAAATATGACTACAGTTTATACTTTGAATACACTAAAGTATTTAAGAGAAGGTGGTCGTATTGGAAAAGTTGAAGGTACTATTGGTGATATTTTAAGAATTAAACCAATAATATCCGTTAATGATGATGGTGTTTATTTTACTAAAGCCAAAGCAAGAGGTAACAGGCGTGCTATAAGTAAGTCAATAGAAATTTTAAAAGAAAGATATCAAGATCAAAAAATTAATGTAGCAGTTCATTATGGTAACGATTTAGAAAAAGCACAAATGTTTTTAGAGAGATTAAAAGCAACTTTAAATATTCATAAAGGAACAATTGTTGAATTAACACCTGTATTAGGTATTCATACTGGACCAGGGTTAATTGCAGCAATCGCTTATACTGTATAATGGAATTAGTACAAGAAAACGTAAAATATGAGTTATGGGAAGATTTAGCCAATGCAATTAGTCATGGACTTGGCGTAGTTTTCGGTATAATAGCTCTTATTAGATTAACTTATATAGCATCTGTAAACGGCTCAGTTGTTGATGTTATTGCTTTCTCTCTATATGGTGTATCAATATTATTCATGTTTACAATGAGTACAGTTTATCACTCTATTAGAAATCCTAAAGTGAAGAAAGTTTTCAGAAGATTAGATCACTCTATGGTGTATTTATTAATCTTAGGAACTTATACTCCATTTGTATTTACATCTTTAAATACTAAGTTAGCTCATATTGTTTATATTATTTTAGCAGTCATAACTATCTTAGGAATTGTTTATAAATCATTATTTATTAACAAATTCAAGATTCTATCTACTCTTATGTATGTTATAATGGGGTGGTTATGTGTTATGCTAATTAGTCAATTACTTGAAAGATTACCGAGTCAAAGTATCTTCTTTTTGGTACTAGGTGGGGTAATCTATACGGCTGGAGCTGTAATATATGCATTCAGTAAATTTAAGTATCATCATTTAATTTGGCATATCTTTGTTTTATTAGGGGCAATATCTCATTATATTTCAATAGCATATTTTGTTTTATAGAGGTGAATCATGAAAAAACCATCGTTGACATTTGCATTAAGGTTAGTAGCTGTATCAATAATAATTGTATCGGCTGTTTACATTTGGATTAGTGTTGAAAAGAATTTATGGGATGAACTGTGGTACTTATACGGAACACCTATAATCGTTTGGTGGATTCTTGATATTGTATTTAATTATACCAATGGTCCAATATTCTACCGTGGATTGCTACCGTTCTTCGCGCTACTGTATATAATATTATCAATCGTACTTAATGAATGGATTGAGACGATAATAATCGTTGCATTTATACCATTTTCAGTACTTGTATATAACGCGAAATTCTATCCGCTTAAATACTCAATTATACCTGTAATTGCATCATTCTTACTAATTGTATATTTAAGCATTGGGATATATTTTAATACCTGGCATCCAACATGGTTAATGTTTTTAATAGTGCCAATTATTCCATTATTACAAACATACGACTAGGGGTGAGAGTATGCCTTCATTAACTTTCTTGAATTTAGATGCTGATAAAAAGCAAAAGATTATAGATTCTGCTACTAAAGAGTTTGAATTATATACCCTTAAAGGTGCTAAAGTAGTTAGAATAATTAAAAGAGTAAATATTTCTCGTGCAAGTTTTTATAAATATTTTGAAGGTATAGAAGACTTATATTTCTATATCCTTGATAAAATAGCAGGAAAAACTTTAGGTATATTGAAGGCTGAACTGGTTGAATTTGACGGGGATTTCTTTAAAGCTTGGGAAGCACTGTTCCAAAAATACCTTTCAACACCAAAATTATATGATAGTGCTGTATCAAGAATATTTACTATTAAGCATAAAGAATCTAAACTATATGCAAGAAGATACAATGAAAATCTAAAGAATAGAATTATAGAGTTATGTGAGATGGTTGATTTTGACAAACTAACTATTTCAACTCCACAAGAACTGGTTGATCTACTAAGCATTTCTGTTTCAATTGTAGAAAGGATTTTATCTTATATGGCAATTGACTTTTATGATGTATTGGAAGCTAAGAAAATCTTCAGGAACAGAATGAATTTAATAAGGCATAATGTCGTAAAATAAAAAAGTAGAGATTAAGTATCTCTACGTTCAATTAAAACTTGTGAAACTTCGGTGAAGAAACTGAGTAAAATCTTAGTTAACTCTTCTGGAGTTTCTTTTTTTTGTCTATCTATCCATGTTGATATTGTATTCCAAATTGCTCCTGATACTAATCCGACAATGTAATCAAATTCTATATCGTTCTTAATATGATCTTTATAGTAGTGTGAAGCATACCAGGATAGAATTGTTGATAGTTCTTGAAGAATTATTGTTCTTATATGATGTAATCAAATTCTATATCGTTCTTAATATGATCTTTATAGTAGTGTGAAGCATACCAGGATAGAATTGTTGATAGTTCTTGAAGAATTAATGAGTCCACCTTAGCGTGTTTAATACACTCTAAAAGAGATTCGTTTTCTTTTATAATAATGAACATTATACTTACTGCTTCAGCGTTTGTTACTTGTTTACCTTTATATTCATCAAGCATTTCCTTAAATGAATCGGTTATAACTTGATTAAGTTTTTTTTCGATTATCTCCTCTTTAGAACTATAGTTTCTGTAAAATGTAGCTCTACTAATTCCACTTACTTCAACTAATTCATTTATAGTTATAGACTCAAAACTCTTCTTTTGTATAAGTTTATTTAAAGCTGTGAATACACACTCTCTAGTGAATTTTACACGAGTATCGACTTTCTCATAATGGTACATTTTATACCTCCTGTATCATAGTTGGCTTCCTGTATTGACTATTTATACAATTATATAATAACATATATATATAAATGAGGCAAATGTATCATAATTGTACATAATTCTCATAACTTTTATAGTAGGAGGCTGATTTTATGGTTAGGATTTTAAACTATGTAATAAAAAGAAGTAGAGTAGTATTGTTTACATCGTTAGTATTACTTATTATAGGTATCTATAGTTATGTAGTTATCCCTAAACAGGAGATGCCTGACTTCTCTACCCCTTATGGAGTATTTCAAATAACAGCTCCAGGATTAAGTGCAAGTGATGTAGAAGGAAAAATAGTAGACCCTATTGAAGAGTTATTAGCTGAATTTGAAGACGTAGATGAGGTTAGATCTATAAGTTATGAATCTTTTGCACTTATTACAGTTGAATTTCCTTATTCAGTGAATAACCCATCTGATATAGTTAACTCAATGTATACAAAGATATTAGATATTGATTTACCTAATGAGGTAAGCAATATAGATGTAACTTCTGATTTCCCTCAGCATGACGTTGTTTATGCGCTTTACAGCGATTTATTATCAGAAATAGAACTTACAAATATAGCAGTTAAAATGAAAGAGAAGATACTTGATTTAAATGATGTATCTTATGTAGAAATAGACTCTAATTTTGAAAAACAAGTCTCAGTAAAGATAAATAAAAGTGCTCTAGATGCACTACCGCTCTCTTTTAATGATGTTTATAATCTCATATATGCAAATGGCTTAGAAATACCCCTAGGTGTTTTAGAGACAGATAATGGTTCCATTCAGTTAGATGTTGATCCTAGTTATAAGAGTATAGAAGACCTTAGGGACTTAGTTATATTACCTAAAACTACTCCTGATTCGTACGCTGTAACATTAGGAAGCATAAGTACTATCACTTTGGAAGATGTACCAAATCAAAAGGTTTATGAGTTTAATGGAGAAAAAGCTCTCTTTATAGGGGTTAGTTTCTCTAGTGAGATTGATTTTACGAAACTTGGTGATGACTTAAGAGACATTGTAAGGGAATTTAAAATAGAAGCTGAAGGTGAATTTTCAGTCGATGAGATGAATTTTCAGCCTGATTATGTAAGGAAACAAATTAATGGAGTATTTGATTCTTTATTAATGTGTGTAGCGGTAGTAATGTTTGTTGTAATGATCGGATTAGGTATTAGAAACTCCTTAGCTATTGTTTTTACTATACCAATCATTATCTTTACAACAATAGCTATACTAAATTTTAATGGTTTAGAATTAGAAAAATTATCAATTGTAGGATTGATTGTTGCGATAGGTATCATTGTTGATAACTCTATAGTAATCTCTGAATCTATACAATATTATATTGATAAAGGTATGAGCAAAAGAGAAGCTGCAATCAAAGCTGTTAAAGATAATTCAATACCAGTATTTTCTTCAACAATCACTACCATAGCAGCATTTATTGTAATAGCAATGTTACCTGGGTTCTTAGGTGTTATCATAAAGTCGTTTCCAATTACGGTAATTATTGCGTTAAGTATTTCATATGTGATTGCCATGTTTGTCTCACCAGTAATCGGATATTTGATTTTTAAGGAGAAAAAAAAGAAAGATAAATCATTAGAAAATAAACTCAAGAAAACTCTTTATAAATCAGTTTTAACAGCTATAAAGCATCCTATCTTGATAACAGTAATTTCAATAGAATTACTAGTATTAAGTATAATTCTTGTGTTTGGACTACAACCGATTGAGTTGTTTCCTAAAGAAGAAAAAACTATACTTTATGTTGATTATGAGTATATGTATCCTGGAGATAATAGTGGTGCATATGAGTTTGCTAAAGATATTGAAAGAGAAATCATCAAACAACCTAAAGTAACTGATTATGGATTTAGTCAAGGAGGAGATTTACCTAGGTTTCATTTAAGTACTCCTACTATAAAAGAATTGCCTCAGTTTGGACGATTCATAATCCACTTAGATATGCAAATGAATGAGATGTACGATTATCAAAGAGTATTGCAAGATAATTTAGATGAAATTGGAAAGGGCGGAGCTATAGTACGTTGTTTAGAACTTAAGCAGCCGGAACCTCCAGTTCAAGTTTATTTATCAGGTGATAATGAAAGTGAACTTCAAAATATAGCTTACTCAATTTATGAAGAAATGTCTAAACTAGAATCACTAGATCTTAGTGAGATGGTTGAACCATTTAAAAATGTAAAATCAGTACTTAAGTTTAACAAAGAGATGTTAAGTGCTAATTTCATCACTTTAACTGAAGCAGAATACCAAATTACAACAGCGTTAAACGGTCAGTCAGTTGGTGTTTATGATTATAATGACTCATTCATTAATATTGTTACTAGTCTTGAAACAACATCACTCGAAGAACTTATGGACTATAGAATTAAATCAAGTATTACTGGTTTAAAAATACCATTAAAAACATTAGCAACTGTTGATAGCGTTGATTCTACGAATGAAATCTATCGAATGAATGGAAAACGATTAGTGACGATAAATGCTTATCCAAGTGTGAACAGTGATGCTTCAACTTTAGAAAAGGAAATCAAAATTATTGTAGATAAGTATATAAAAGAAGAAGTAACTGTATCATATGGCGGAGATTCTGAGTTGTTTATAGAGATTTCAAAACATATATTAACAGCATCAATTGTGGCTATTGTGTTAATATATTTCATTATGTTTACTCAATTTAATTCATTTATTAAACCATTAATTATTTATTCAACAATTCCTTTATCATTTATTGGTTCATTTATTTTCTTAGTTATATTCAATCAACCAATAACTGCTACTTCAATGATTGGAGTAGTAAGTTTATTAGGTATTGTTGTGAATACAGGTATATTATTAGTTGAATATATAGATAAAGAAGTGAAGAGCGGTAAAGCAGTTAAAAAAGCGTGTGTTGATGCAGTTATAAGAAGGTTTAAACCTATTATTTTAACAAGCACAACGACAATATTTGGGTTAATCCCGCTAGCTATAACAGGTGGGAACTTCTTTAAGCCAATGGCATTCTCATTAATGGGTGGAGTTATAGTATCCACATTATTAACTTTATATGTAGTACCATCTTTATATCATGCATATCTAAACAATAAAAAATAAGAAAAAGAGTTCTCATATGAGAACTCTTACTTACTTAAAATATTTAGTGCTTCTTCATAATTAGGGTGATCAGTTACTTCAGATACATAATCTGTATAAATAACTTTATTATTCTCATCAAGAATTAGAACAGCTCTAGAAGTTAATCTTAATTCTTTAATTAATACACCATAATCAGTTGCGAATGACTCATCTTTATGTGCACTTAATGTGATTACGTTTTCAAGTCCACTTGCACCACACCATCTAGCTTGTGCAAATGGTAAGTCGTAAGATACTGTAATAACAGTAGCATTTGTAACATCTTGATTGAATCTACGTGTTTGTGCGTCGCACACTCCTGTATCTAATGATGGTACTATATTTAAAACTTTAAGACCACTAAAATCATCTAAAGTTTTTTCGCTTAAATCATTACCTAATAATGTAAAGTTAGGTGCTGTATCACCTACATTTAATTGTTCACCTAAAAGTGTTACTGGATTTCCACCGAATGTAATTTTCATAATAATTCCTCCTTTGTCTTTATTATAGTATTTTAGCCAGAAAAATTTTTATTATATGCTCACAAATATTATTTGTGTAATGATTATAAATAAACTTATTATCTTTCAAAAATACTACTGTTCAGTTATATCTAGTTTGTAACATATAGCTTGTCCATAACAATTTTCTACTCAAAGATATTTGTTTCTACAAACAAATATAAATAAGCACCTTTTTTCATTTTAAAAACTACCAACTGAAAAAATTCGTATTAAGAATGCATTAAATAGACAAATTTTTCTCATGTAAGAAAATATTCTATCCGGGAGAGAAAATCAGATTTTATATAAAATCATCGATTAAACATATCTGATTAATTCTCTATATCAAAAAAAGGAAGATTAGAAAATGAGTAGAAAAGTATTAACAATTTTAGCTTCACTAGCTTTAGTACTGACGTTAGTTGTTGTAAGTGCAAGCGAAGCTATAATTACTTGGACAGGTAAACCGAAGCTAGATGTAGTTGAAGAAGTGGCTGATGAATTAGTAGTTATAATTAATGAGATTGACGAAGAATTGACTTCAACTCAAGTTCTATTGGCTACAGAAAAAGATGAAGTTTCAAGGTTAGAAGTTGAACTTGCGTATGAACAAGCTCTAGTAGCGAGTTTACAAGGTGAATTGGAAAATGCTAATAATGAAATCGCAAGATTAATGCAAGAGTTAGTTGATGATGGGGTAGATTATGAGGGTGTTTATGGTTTACTAGAAGAAGCTGAAGAAAGAATTGCTGAGTTAGATGTTTTATTATCTTCTGCTAACAGAACTATTAATAGTCTTGAATCAACAATTACTAATATGCAATATGAAATCGAGCATCTTAATAATACGATGACAGTTCTAATTAATCAAAAAGAAGCACTACGACTAGAATTAAATGATGCAAACGATGAAATTGCTAGATTAGAAGCAGAATTAAATTTAGCAAATACTCATGCTGAGAATCAATACAACAATGTTTGCAATGAGTTAAAAAGTCTACCAAATGAGTATCTAGAGAGATTTACTGATGTTTGTTCATTATCAAATTATCCAATTTCGAACTTTACGATTAATGAAGAAGATGGATTCGGAACAGCTTTATCTACAGAAGTAGGTGCATTCCGATTAATGGACTTTGGTGATAGTGGAAATGCTGAAGTTTATTTAGCTATTAATGGAACAGATGATACAGGCTTAGGAAGTAAAGATCAAAAGGCTGAACTACGAAATGAAGTTGACTGGCAAATAGGTGAAGTAGGTAACATGGTTAATTTCACTTACGTTAGTGAAACTGGCGTATTAAGTATTAATGTAAATGGACAAACACTAAACTATGATGGTGTTAGTGGAACTAACCTTATAGATGCTATTAGTGTATATATTTCTGAGTCAGATAAGACTGATGGTAAAGTAATGATTACAGAAATGGTAATCAATGGATCTTTACAAGAAGATTTAGAATATCAAATTATTGATGCTACAAAAACTTGGACTATTAATGGTGATATAGCTGATGAAAACGGTAATGTAACATTAGAGTTCAAAATGACTCTTGAAGGTGAACAACCTGCAAGTGATTTTAATATCGTACAAGTAATTATAGGAAGCAAATAGAAGATTAGAGGCCACTTAAAAGGTCTCTTTCTTTGTTCTAGTAAAATAACATTATTCAAAAAAGCACATAACTGATTTCAGTTATGTGCTTTTTTATAGATAATCGCTCACTCAATAACTGAAATATCCTCATAAATTAAAATGGAGGTGATTCTATTGAAGAAATTTACTATTGATGAATTTCGTAGAATTATAGAAGGGAAAGTAATAAGAAATAATTTCAAAGGAGAAGTAGAATATGTAGGTTATCGTGTAAGATTCATTGATGAAAATGCAGCTTATTTTTACACATCAAACTCAAAACTTTATCCATCAGACTTTATTAGTACGAACATTATAATTGTAACAGACAAAAAGTTAGGTTCAGAATTTAATGATTTTACTATTATATATGTAAGAGATATCTATGATTCATTAGAGAAATTTATTGATTATTACAGAGCATTATTTGATATCCCTGTAGTTGGAGTAACAGGAACATGTGGAAAAACTACTACAAAAGAAATGATAAAGTTTATTCTATCTAAGTTCTATAATGTAGAGGGAACTGTATCATCTAAGAATGCTGGGTACTTTAATTTACCTTATTTGGTTGAGTTAAACGAAAAAACTGATGTAGGAGTTTATGAAATGGGCGTTGCTGAGCCTAACGATATCAAAGAGGCAGCAATGTATTTTAAACCTAATATAGGTATTATAACTAACATAGGATATGATCATTTTAATGGTTGTACAGATTTAGAAGGTTATATAAAAGCTAAAGCAGAGATGCTAGAGGTCATAAACGAGTCAGGGTATGTAATTCTTAATAAAGATTGTGAAAACATTGCTAGGATAGATTTAAATGACTTTAAAGGTAAGATATTATACTTCGGTAAGACTAAATGTGATTTTACTATATCAAATATAGATACATTAAGAATGACATTTACCCTTACCCACAATAACATGAGTTATGATGTTAAGCTTTCTGGTTTAGGTGAACACAACATGTATAATGCAGCGGCCGCAGTTATTGCTTGTTACTTGTTAGGTATAGGAATTAGAGACTCAATAGAGATAATAAGTAACTATAAATATATTGAAAAGCATTTAGAATTAAGAAATGGTATTAATGGTTCAATCGTTATTGATGATTCATTCTCATCTAATCCTACGTCGTTAAAAGCAGCTATTGATGTATTATTGGAGTTTCCTAAGAAAAAAGTAGTTATTCTATCTAAAATGGGATATTTAGATAGTTTAGAAGAAGAGTTGCATAAAGAAATGGGAAGTCATTTAACTGATGTTGATTATTTGATAACTCTAGATGAAGTGTCGAAATTTATTGCTGAAGGTGCAATAAGTAATGGTCTAGATAAGAATAAAGTTTATATGCTCGATAACGTTCAAAATCTTGAATTTTTAGACAGATTAATAGATAGAAATACTGTCGTTTTAGTAAAGATATCGATGTTAGATGACTTTGATGAAGTGTTTGATGTTATTTTAGATGAATAATTTCTATTAACTTAAACATTTAAACTATTTAAAATTACGTAAATAATCATAGTATATGGTAGAGGTGATATTATGAAGGTGGTAGTCTTCATACAAACAAACAAATCAGGTTCTAGTAGGGAAGCAATTAGAGCTTGTGAAAGATTAAATTATTATACAATCTTAATAACTAACAATGAAAAACAAATTATGCAAAGAGTCGAATACGAGGACGTTCATAAGATGATCTTTTTAGATGACTTTTCACTTGAGAATTTACAGAATTATATTAAAAAATGGATACAACCTAACTATGAGCTTGTGTCTATTTTAAGCTTCGTAGATGGATATGTTACATTAGCTTCTAAATTAAGAGATGAGTTCACTGATAATCCAAGTAATACTATGGCAATAGAAACTATGGAGAGTAAATTGAAAACGAGGGAAGTTTTTAAAGATTTTGATTTTACTCCCTGGTTTTTAAAAATTAAACTCAATGATGAAAATGCAAGTATATTAGATTATCCTTTAGTGATAAAAAAATCATCGTCTTCTGCATCGAGAAGTGTTAGAAAAGTTGACACGAAAGAAGAAATACCGAAATCTTTTTATAACTGTGATGACGTTTTGGTAGAAGAATATGTAAAAGGGGAACAGTATTTGTTCGAAGTGTTTGTGCAAAATGGTAATCCGAACTATATAGTAAAGGTTAAACAAGAACTTATAAATACCAAAAACAATTCATTTGTTATCTTAGGTTACTCTATTGATAAGGACTTCCATATTCTAAAAAAAGAGAGAAGAATTATAAAGGATATAATTAAAAAACTTAACATTAAAAACGGAGAATTTCATATAGAGATGAAAAAAGATGGAGATGTTTATAAACTAATAGAATTGAATCCTAGACCAACAGGAACCGGTATGAACGAATTAATGAAAGCTGCTAGTGGGGAAAATTACATCGAACAAGTGATGAGATACTACTTAAATGAAACATATTATCTACCTAGAATAAAAGAAAATGCATATTCTAGATTTCTTGTAACAGAAAAACATGGCGAAGTTGTGAGAGTTACTGGCAAACAATTTGCCTCTAAGATTACAGGTGTAAAATCCGTTTTCATAAAAACAAGGAAGGGTAATTTCATTAGAAAACCTAGACACATGGGAGATCGGATTGGGTTTATAGTAGCTACAGGAGATAGTGTAGAAAGTGCTAGATCTACAGCGCTTAAAGCTTCCAAAAAAATTAAATTTCACATAGAGGAGGAAGAATAATGCTAGTTGGAGCAATGCATATGAGAGCTCATCCTAGCAAAATAGCTAGAGTGTACAGTTTTGCAGCAGCAGCCAAAATGGAAGGAGTGGAATTTTTCTACTTCTCACCAGGTAAAGTTAACTTTAGGAAAAAAAGAATTAGGGGATTATACTACAGTAATGGAGAATGGTTAGAAAAGAATTTTCCATTTCCGAATGTAGTAATAAATATGTTTAGTACCAACACAGATAAGCAGCAAGATATATATATAAAATTAAATAGTGAAGTCATATATTCTGAAAATCCTATAGGTGATAAAGAAGACATTTATAATATATTAAATAGGAGTCAGAATTTTAGGGATTACTTACCGGCTACTGAGGTAGCTTATAATGTAAAAAACGTACATAAGTTTCTCGATAAGCATACAAGAATTGTTTTGAAGCCATCGTTAGGTAGTCAAGGAATAGGAATTTTAATTATTGAAAAACAATCAGATTCTTATAAAGTATACGAGAATGGAACTGAAGTAACTGTAAAATCATTAAGTGAGCCTCTAAAGAAATTGGAATTAAATTACTACATCATGCAACAATTTATAATTTCAGAAACTACTAGGGGACTACCAGTTGATTTTAGAATACATACCCAAAAAAATGGTGAAGGTAAATATATACTTACTACAATATATCCAAGAATAGCTAATGTAAGAAATAAAGTCACAAACTATAGTCAAGGTGGATATTCAGTAGATTACAAATCGTTTTTGGAGCATGAATATAAAGATGATTGGTTGTTCATTTATAAGTTGATGAAAGTTTTCGCAATTCAACTATCGGAATATATAAATGAGTATTACTTTGATACCCTGAATGAGTTAGGTGTAGATGTTGGAATCGATGAAAATAATAATATCTACCTATATGAAATTAACTGGAGACCAGGAGTTCCTATAATATTTAGAGGGGAACTAGATCATGCTAAAAATATTATTAGATACTGTAAATATAAAAGTAAGAATTCCTATTAGAATTCTTACTTTTTTAGTTTCTAAAATATAATGATAAAACTATCACGAGGAGTACAAATAGAACCAGATTGATATAAGTGTTTTTCAAAATATGAAACTTAATTTTTTTTGAGGCAGCTAATGTGTTCATTTTGGCTTCCTTAGCTGATATACCGGTACCTATAATATAACCATATCTATCAGCCATTGATTCTGAAGTTCTTATTTGTTGACCAGCCTTTGGTTTAATGTATACTCTATTTATATTTTCTGTATTTATTGTTTTTAGTTTTCCAGTAACTTTCGATAAAACACCTTGTTTATTAGATAGGAAGTAGTGTGCGTAACAATTTTTTTTAATTTTTGGGATCGTTATATCTTCTCCTAAGTAAAATCTAAGCATTTCATCAGTATAGTTAATTCCTAATGCCTCTTCTAATAGTGCAAACATACCAGAACCTGACATTCGTGGATTTATCTCGATTAATTTTACACCGTTTTTATTTTTCCTATACTCTATGTGGAAATGACCATTCTGAACATCTAGTTTCGAGACGATCTTATTAATCATATTAATTTCTAACATATTTAACTTGAAGTTTTTATTTAAGGAATAGCCTTTAATTATAAATGTGTTGAAATCAGTTTGAGATATTTTTTGTTCAATCTTCGCAATTACATAAGGAATACCTTTTTTAACTAGTAATTCAATTAAATATTGTTTTCCTGGTATATATTCTTCTAAAAATGCTTCTGATGTCACGAAGTTTGTAAGTTCATCTCTAGAGTTGATTCGCTTTACTCCTTTTGAAGCAGACGAAATTGATTCTTTAAATATAAGTGGAAACTTCAAAGATGGTCTATCTCTTTCCTCCATAAGGGTTGAGAAGTTTGGTGTGAAACTTTCTTCTTTAAAAAGCATCCTAGTCTTGAATTTGTCTTCCATGATTTCTATAGCTTTTGTATTAAGGACGTTGTTTGAAAACTCATCAGCTAGTTTTGATGCAACAGATACATAACCATCGATAAAACTGAAAATCCCTTCTATCTCGTAGTCGTCAATGATATATCTCAAAATATATGGTTTTATTTCATCATACGTTATATATTCAATATATATTAACATATCAACCTCATTATATTTTTCACTTTCTAGGAACTGTTTCATTATGTCTGTAAATAAAATTACTTTATACCCTAGCCTTTTCGCAGATTTAAGAATTTCTCTACATGTTCCAGATTCTGTAGTGTTTAAGAATATGACTGCTTTCACTATTTATCACCTCATACTTTATAATATTAAATAGATGAATTTTTGACTAGGTTTTAAGTCGAGTATTGTAAATAAAAAACTGATTCTGAGAGAATCAGCTTGTTTTATTTGATTTACTGATGTAAATCCAAGGTGCATAAGCTATGAAGAACAAGGTGAACACGATTCCTCCCATGATGATTAGCCTAAGCCAAAAGGCACTTGGTAAGAAGTTTAAAACGCTATCCCCTGCTTCTGTTGATGATAAGAATAAGTAATTTGCTCCTGTAATGTTATTGTTAACGTATATAGCTATTACTGTTAAGAAAATAATAGCAGATATAGCTTTTATAAGTGATTTTATGTTGATTCGGTATTTATGAACAAATATCATATAAAATACTGCGATAAAAATAGATGTGTGCTCTATCCAAAATTGATAATATCTAAAGTGTGTTGGTCCGTTATCTGTAATTACAGCAGGTGTTATAAGTGCATTGATAGAACCAGCTAATACCCAAAAATAAACAATATCAAATAATGATTGTTTTTTACTTAAGAGCATAAATCCTCCTAATAATGCAGCCCATCCACAAACAGTAATGGGTAAGTGATCTTTTATTTCTGCCCCAATATACATCTTATGCCAAAAGTAGGACATATCAGAAATAATCATTGTAAATGCTAATACAAGTCTGATATTATCTTCGAACTTGTATTCCCTAATTTTATCTCGAAAACGATAAATCAAAAAGATAATTAATACCATTAGTAATAGCGGAATGAAATGTGGTAAAGTAAAATACTTAAACTCTCCTATTTCCCCATGATCAAAAAAGTTTGATATAAGCATAATAATTCCCCCTTTAACCAATTATAACACTATATAATTAAAAGTATAAACCATTCTTATAGAATACATTAAATATTTATAGTATACTTAAGAAAAAGAGTTAACCAGGTGGGAAGGGTTAGCTTAAGAAATAAGGTGAATTATGTTTGATAGTAATCATGGGTTTGCTGGTGGTGATCCATTCTTTCAAGTATTTATAGTTGTATTCATTATTATCTTTGTAAGTATTTTATCATTCTTTATTTATGCTATTAGTACGGGGATAAAGCAAGGGATTGCAAATAAAAAAGAACCGATATTAACAGTAACTGCAAAAGTAGTCTCTAAAAGGACTTATAATCATGGAGATTTTCAAAGTAGATATTACACTACTTTTGAAGTTGAAAGTGGTGATCGAATGGAGTTTGAAATGCCAATAGATAAGTCAGGATATATAGTCGAAGGCGATCAAGGTGAATTAACTTTTCAAGGCTATAAGTTTATCGAATTTAAATAGACTGGTTTAAACCAGTTTTCTTTTTCGACAAATTTAATAAAGGATGATAAAATAAGTAATCAACATTATGGAAGAAGTGATGCATATGAACTTATCAATAAGCTTAATATTAATTACTCTAGGTTTTGTATCTTTTATACCGGTCAAAAACCTTTATGGGTATAGAAACGATAATAGATACAGATGCTTGAAATACTTGATTAATACTACATTTTTATGGACTATTTTAATATTTCTTGAGAGAATATTAGAAAATGTTGAGATGGTATATTATATACATCTTATGGGTTATCCATTAAAACTCTTGTTGAGTGCATTTATGTTCTGTACAATAATGAATTATATAGGTAGGAAGATACCAAAAATTATATATATAGTATTTTTCTTGCTTTTCACAATTGATTTAATGTTTTCAATAACAAATAACCAAAGTCAGTTAATGTTAGATTTAACTATTGGTGAAATAACTACTAAGTATGATGTTTTCAGTGCCATTAATGGACCGCTATTCATCTATCATGTAGTTATAGCTTATTCTATACTTTTAGGTGCAGTTGGAATATTATACTATCATGTTAGTAGAAATAGAAATGTAAGGCACTATAAAATGATTTCAAGAACAATGGCTTATAGTACAGTTATTGTTTTAATAGTAAGTATGACTCAAGTTTTCTTTGTTAAGACTGACATAGATATAACATATATATCCTTAGTAATATTCTCTTTTACACTATATAGAGTGATTTATATGAAAGATATGCTATTTAACTTAAAAACATCAGGTAGAGTCCAAATACTATCTAATATGAGAGAGATGTATATATTAACTGACAATAATGAGACAATAGTTGAAGTTTCAAACATATTATTAGATAAATATAATCTATCGGAATTAGATGTTTTAGGTAAATCTCTTCAATCCCTTTACAAAGAACTTAAACAGTATGTTATCTTTCATGATGATTACGATATCGATGAAGATAATGATGATAGTAATAAGAAACATTACCATATTAAGAAAAAGAAGTTTATATTAAGTGGTATGGACTCATTTGGGTACATGATATTGTTATATGACGAATCTCAAGTAATTAACTTACTAAGAGAGCTAAATAGATTAAGTAATTATGATGACATGACAGGTCTACATAACCGTAATTATATTGAAAATAACATAAGTAGTTTTGATGAAAATCATCCTAGTGTAGGTGTAGTTTCGTTAGATTTGAATGGACTAAAAGCTAATAATGATTATATAGGTCATGAACGTGGAGATTACTTACTAAAAGAGTTATCAAATAACATTAAAATAGTTATGAGTGACTATGGTGAACATGTATCAGCAAGAATTGGTGGAGATGAGTTTATAATAGTTTTATTTAATGCGTCAACTCAAGTATTAGATGAAATAAAAGATAAAATATTAGATCTTTGTAATAGCGATAATCTTTTAGATATGATAAGTGTATCAATTGGTACTTCTATTAGAACAAGCGATGAATCTATACATAAACTAATACAGTTAGCTGATATATCTATGTATGAAATGAAGAAAGTAACAAGTAAGGATTATAGTAAAAAACTTGTCGAAGAAATTACTAAATCTGACAAATATATAAGATAATTCTTCTTCTAAGAATTAAGGGGGAACTTTCAGAAATCATGAAAGTATTATAACTATGAAAATAATAGATTTATTTGATGGATTTAAAAATGTCTATAATAAACATTTAAGTATTGATCAATTGATTGAGGCTTGGTATAACTATATGCAAGTAGATGAGTATACGAGATTTACGTGTATAAACGACTATCAAAAAGAAGGTATTAACTGGATTGATATTGCGAAAACAAAAGTCTTTAATCAGACACATCAGAACTTTCACAAAATGGTTGAAGTTCATAATAAATTACTTGATATATCTGAAAATGTTATTGATCAAATTGATGACTTTTATGATACGAGTAATATGGAAGTATACATTGTCTTATACCATGGTCTAGGAAATGCAGCAGGGTGGGCTCATAAGTATAATAATAAACCAGCAGTGTTTTTAGGTATAGATAAAATATGTGAGCTCGGATGGACTAGTACTGATTCCCTTGAAACTCTACTTGCTCATGAAGTGGCTCATTTAGTTCATTTTCATATAAGAAAAGATCTTATAGATGAAACAAGAAATCTTTATGTAAAAGGTCTGTGGCAACTATATACAGAAGGTTTTGCTCAGTATTACCAAGATATATTCTTAGGTAGAGTAAATGATCCTAGAAGTGATGATTGGATAATGAAGTGTAACTTTTTTGAAAAACAATTAAAAATGCACTATTTACATCAATTAAGAGATCCAAATATTGGTTGTAGAGATTTTTACGGAGATTGGTTTAAAGTCTTAGAGTTAAGTGATACTGGATATTATTTAGGTAGAAAACTATTTGAGAAACTTACTAAAAAGTACAGTTTCTTAGATGTTGCGAATTTGCCGTTTATTGAGATAGAAAGAGAGATACTAGAGTACCTTTCTGAATAGAATATTTGTATGTTGAGCTAATTGAGAGTTACATTATAGGTAATAAAATCACTAATAGTAATTAGTGATTTTTTTTTGTAGGTTACAAATTAATTTGTGCAACTTATAGAAATGTTGTTGTTATATATTTCCAAAAGGTATACTATTTGTGAGTATTTTGAAAACACTAGTTTTCGCTCTAGTTACCTAGGTAACATATTAATAATAATTAACGGAGGATAGAAAGATGAAAAAGTTATTTAAAATGTTTATGTTAACAGCAGTATTAGTGTTAGGAGCATGTGCGGTTGATGAGAATAATACTGATGACAACGACAAAGAACAAACTGAACCTAAAAAAGAGTATGTTTTAGGTGGAACATTAAGCGCAATTATGGAAGGGTTATATCAAACTGCGGAGTTTGACAACTCTTATATGATGACTGGCGAAGTTACTGAAGAAAGACAAAATTATTACTTCGGAGAAGCTGATATTGAATATGAAGAAGCATTAGCATCAGAACCAATGATGGGTTGGGGACATTCAATTGTTTTAGTTAGAGTTGGTGAAGATGTGGATGTAGATGCTTATAAAGCCGAGTTAGCAGAGAATGTTGATAGATGTAAATGGATTTGTGTATGTGTTGAAGAAGATGAAGTTGTGGTTGAAAGTATTGGTGATATAATAGTAATTATTATGGACCCATTAGCTGATGAGATTAAGGACGCATTTTTATCAATGGCAGAAGAAAAATAATTAAAGAGACTAACTCTCTTTTTTTATAAGGAGGATTTGAAATGTTATTTTCTAGTATAAGTTTCTTATTTTATTTTTTGCCTGTAATTTTAATCCTATATTTTACAGTACCTAAAAAATATAAGAACTTTGTACTACTTATAGGTAGTTTATTCTTCTATTCATTTGGCGAACCTAAATATGTTGTATTACTACTGTTTTCTACTACAGTAGATTACATCCATGGTATTATAATCGACAATAATAGAGGAAATAAGAAAGCCAAGATGGCATTAATATCATCTATTGTAATTAATGTATCAATGCTAGCTTTCTTTAAATATTCTGATTTCTTTATAATGAATGTAAACTCATTGCTGAATACAGACATTAAATTGTTAGGTTTAAAACTACCGATCGGTATTAGTTTTTATACTTTCCAAACAATGAGTTATTCAATTGATGTATATAGAGGAGAAGCAGAAGTTCAAAGAAATCCACTGAGATTAGCAACATACGTTGCTTTATTCCCTCAGTTAATCGCTGGACCAATTGTAAGATACAAAACAATAGCTGAAGAGATTAATGATAGAACTCATTCGTATGATAATTTTGCATATGGTGTTAGTCGTTTTGTACTTGGTTTATCAAAGAAAGTATTAATTGCTAATGCTTTAGGTGAATTGAACATGTTAGTAAGTAATACCAACACACCTTCAGTTTTATTTTACTGGATTGGTGCAATTGCCTTTTCATTACAGATCTACTTTGATTTCTCAGGGTATAGTGATATGGCAATAGGTCTAGGGAAAATCTTTGGATTTAATTTCTTAGAAAACTTTAATTACCCATATATTTCAAAAAGTATTTCAGAGTTTTGGAATAGATGGCATATATCGTTAGGGACATGGTTTAAAGACTATGTATATATACCACTCGGTGGTAACAGAGTGAAGAAAGTATTATGGTATAGAAACATATTTATCATTTGGTTTTTAACAGGATTTTGGCATGGAGCAAGCTGGAATTTTATCGTGTGGGGACTATATTTTGGGGTGATTCTTGTTATGGAAAAATTGTTCTTGCTTAAGTTTTTAGATAAATTACCGAACATAGTAAGACATTTATATGTTGTATTAATTGTTGTGGTTAGTTTCGTAATCTTTAATATAGAGTCTATGAGCGATAGCTTCATGTATATTAAGGGGATGTTTGGTTTATTAGATGTACCTTTATCATCTGTTGAAGCACTATATTACTTAAAGAGTTATAGTCTAATTATATTAGTTGCGTTTGTTGGAGCTACGCCGCTAATGAAGAATTTATTTTCTAAGGAAAATAAGATAACTGCTAGATTAGAACCAGCATTTTACTTATTGTTAATGGTTTTAATCACAGCATACCTAGTAGATTCATCATTTAACCCATTCTTATATTTCAGGTTCTAAGATGAAAAGTAAAATAATTACATTTGTGTTTATATTCTACATACTAGGGGTAGGATTAATAAACATTGTTAGCCCAACACATGACTTATCTTATAGTGAAAGAAGAAAATTTGCACAGTTTCCGGATATCTCTATCGATAATATATTTAACGGAAAATTTGATGAGGATTTTGAAAAATATTCACTAGATCAATTTATATTCCGTGATGGATTTAGAAAAGTAAAATCTTTCATAGAATTAAAAATACTTAATAAAACCGACAATAATAATATCTACGTAATTGATGGTAATATCTTTAAAAAAGAGTATCCGTTAAATGTCGATAGTGTCTATGATATTAGTTATAAAATTAATGCAATTAATGAATTATTCTTAAAAGATATGGACGTATCTTTTACAATAATCCCTGATAAAGGATACTTTATTGAAGATAAAGAAAAGTATTTAACTATTGATTATGAAATACTTGAATCAATAATGTTAGAGGAATTAAGAGATTTAGATTACATAGATTTATTTGATGTACTAGAACTAGACGATTACTATAAAACAGATCATCATTGGCGTCAAAATAAACTTGATGATGTAGTAAATAAAATTGCGTTAGAAATGGATTTTATGACTGACTTTAGCAAGATTGTCTATTCAAATAAAACATATGATCCATTTTATGGAGCGTATTATGGGCAGGCAGCACTTAATATAAAGCCAGATACTATTAATTACTTAAATAATGCTACTACTTCTGAGGCGACTGTTTGTAAATTTGAAAGTATGAATAGTGAGATTTGTTCGACTGGTTTATATTTTGAAGATGAACTAGGTAGCATTGATTCTTACAGTGTATTTCTAGGTGGCGATTCACCAATAGTCACTATAGAAAATAAAAATAATACTAGTGGAAAAGAGTTAATCATATTCAAAGATTCTTTCACTAATAGTATTACTCCACTATTATTAGAAGAATATAGTACTATTAAATTAGTAGATTTAAGATTTGTTTCATACGATACACTAGATCAATTTATTGAATTTACTGATCAGGACGTATTATTTATGTATAGTACTCTAATTATAAATAAAAGTTATATCTTAAGATAAAATCTATAGAGGAATAAATTAGTAAGATGCTAAATGGAAATTTATTCCTCTTTATATAAAAAACATTTTGGTATTGTATTTACGATTGTTATGTATTAAAATTAGTGAAATAGAATTCTTTAATCTGGTCCAGAGAGGCTAAAAAGGAAACAAAATATCTGCGGATATCATATTTTGTATGCAAATTCCTTTTGTCTTGGACAGGAGGAATTTTTTATTAGGGGGCATATAGATGGAAAATAGGAAACTAGTATTAGAAGATGGAACGGTTTATAAGGGGCATGGTTTTGGTGCCAATGTTGAATGTGTTAATGAAATTGTATTTAATACATCGATGGTTGGTTATCAAGAAATATTAAGTGATCCATCATATACGGATCAAATGGTTGTGATGACTTATCCGTTGATAGGTAATTACGGATCAACTGATGAAGATTATGAGTCTAAAGTTCCTACAATGGGTGGCTTTGTGGTAAAAGAGTATAACGACAAACCATCAAATTTTAGGTCTACTCGTACACTAGGTGAAGTATTAAAAGATTATAATATACCAGGTATATCAGGTGTTGATACAAGAGAGTTAACACGAAAAATTCGTGATAAAGGGACAATGAAAGTTTTAGTTACTGATATCTCCACACCAGATGAAGTTGCTATAGAAAAAATTGAAAATTACAAGATTAATAAAGATCAAGTTGAACGTGTATCAACTAATAAGATATGGTATTCACGTACACCAAATTATAAATTTAATGTTGTAGCTATTGATTGTGGTATTAAATTAAATATCATTCGAAAGTTAAATGAAAAAGGGTGTAATGTAACGATTGTACCGTTCAATGTAACTAGCGAAGAAATAAGAAATCTAAAGCCTGATGGATTGTTTCTATCTAATGGTCCTGGGAATCCAGAAGATGTTGAAAGTGTTAGGGATATTGTAAGCGAATTACAAGGAGAACTACCTATCTTCGGAATTTGTTTAGGTCACCAAATAATAGCTATGGCTAATGGTGCTAGTACGTATAAACTTAAGTTCGGTCACCGAGGTGGAAATCACCCTGTAAAAAGATTATCAACAGGAAAAATAGAAATAACTTCACAAAATCATTCATACGCAGTTGAGGCAAATTCTATAAAGAATACAAATTTACAAATCACTCATGTAAATCTACTTGATAATACAGTTGAGGGATTAAGTAAAGAAGATGATTTTATATTTAGTGTACAATATCATCCTGAGAGTGCACCAGGTCCACTAGATAGTGAGTATTTATTTGATGTATTCATAGATAACATGATTAAGTTTGGAGGAGTAAATAATGCCTAAAAGACATGATATTAATAAAATACTGGTGATAGGTTCTGGACCTATTGTTATTGGTCAAGCAGCTGAGTTTGATTATGCTGGGACGCAAGGTTGTTTAGCTTTAAAAGAAGAAGGGTATGAGGTAATATTAGTTAATTCGAATCCTGCGACTATTATGACTGATACAAAGATCGCTGATAAAGTTTATATGGAACCATTGGATTTAGAATATGTAGCTAAAATCATACGTAAAGAAAGACCAGATGGGATTGTACCTGGATTAGGTGGTCAAACTGGACTAAATTTAGCTGTACAATTAGCTAAAAAAGGGGTCCTAGATGAGTGTAGTGTTGAAATATTAGGGACATCTTTTAATTCTATTGAGGAAGCTGAAGATAGAATGTTATTTAAGAAGCTATGTGATAGAATTGGTGAACCTGTCTTAGAAAGTTATATTGCTGAATCAGTAGAAGAGGCGTTAATACATGCTAATAAGATAGAATATCCTGTAGTACTAAGACCAGCATTTACACTTGGAGGGACTGGTGGTGGATTTGCAGATAATGATAGTGAGTTAGAAGATGTTGTAACAAATGCTATTAAATTATCACCTGTAGGTCAAGTGTTAGTAGAAAAGTCTATAAAAGGTTATAAAGAAATAGAGTACGAAGTAATGAGAGATGCTAATGGAACAGCTATTACTATATGTAATATGGAGAATATAGACCCTGTTGGCGTTCACACAGGGGATTCAATGGTTGTTTGTCCATCACAGACTTTGACGAATAAAGAGTATCATATGCTCAGAAGTGCATCGTTAAATATAATTAATGAATTGAGTATAGAAGGTGGATGTAATGTCCAGTTTGCTTTAGATCCATTCTCACTTCAGTATTACGTTATTGAAGTTAATCCACGAGTATCTAGATCAAGCGCATTAGCTTCAAAGGCAAGTGGTTATCCTATTGCGAGAGTTTCTGCAAAAATAGCCATTGGTATGAATTTAGATGAAATAGAAATTGCTAATACTCCTGCAGCTTTTGAACCTACTTTAGATTATGTAGTTACTAAAATAGCTAGATTTCCATTTGATAAGTTTGCGAATGCCTCAAATAAATTATCTACTCAAATGAAAGCTACTGGGGAAGTAATGAGTATAGGAAGAACTCTAGAAGAAAGTTTACTTAAGGCAGTGAGATCACTTGAAACAGGAGTCGATCACATTTATTTATCAAAGTTTGATGAGTTTACGATAAGTGAATTACTTGAATACATTGTAGATGCAACAGATGTGAGATTGTACGCTATAGCTGAATTAATGAGACGTGGTGTTGATAACTCACTTATTTACAATCAAACAAAGATAGATATTTTCTTCTTAGATAAAATAAGAAATATTATTAATTATGAAGAAATGGTTAAAGATAATGTTTCAGATTTGAAAGTTTTAAGAAGTGCTAAGAAAATGGGGTTTAGCGATAGTTATATAGGAAGTTTATGGAGTATGGATGAACTTAAAGTATATAAAATTAGAAAAAGAAATAATATATATCCAGTCTATAAAATGATTGATACTTGCTCAAGTGAGTTTGACTCTTATGTTCCATATTTTTATTCAACATATGAATCAGAAAATGAGTCGATCATTACAGATAAGGAATCTGTAATTGTACTTGGTTCTGGACCAATAAGGATTGGTCAAGGTGTAGAATTTGATTACTCAACTGTTCATGCTATATGGGCAATAAAAGAAGCAGGTTATGAAGCAATTATAATAAATAATAATCCTGAAACAGTATCAACTGACTATACTACTAGTGATAAATTGTATTTTGAACCTTTAACTATTGAAGATGTAATGAATGTAATTGATTATGAAAAACCAATGGGAGTTATTGTAGGATTGGGTGGACAAACAGCAATTAACTTAGCTGAGAGACTTGAAAAACTTGATGTTAAAATTATTGGGACAAATGTTGCCGCAATCGAGAGAGCTGAAAATAGAAATTACTTTGAGAAGTTACTAAATGAATTAAATATTCCGCAACCTGTTGGTGAAACAGTAACTGAAATTGAACAAGGAATTAATGTTGCTAATAGAATTGGTTATCCTGTATTAGTGAGACCTTCATATGTTTTAGGTGGTAGAGCAATGCAAATAGTTTATAATGATAAACAGTTAAGGAACTATTTAAAAGAAGCAGTTGATTTAAATTCTACTCATCCAGTATTAATTGACAAGTATATAATAGGAAAAGAACTAGAAGTAGATGCTATATGTGATGGTATGAAAGTTTTTATTCCTGGGATAATGGAACATATTGAGAAAACTGGAATTCATTCAGGAGACTCAATGAGTGTATACCCAACTTATTCAGTTTCTAGTAAAGTGAAAGAAACTATAATTGATTTTACGATTAAACTGGGGATAAATATTGGTATCATAGGTTTATTTAACATTCAATTTATTGTTGATAGTAATGATAATGTATACGTAATAGAAGTTAATCCAAGATCAAGTAGAACAGTACCATTCTTATCCAAGGTTACAAATACTGAAATGGCAAATATCGCTACTAAAGTTATATTAGGTAGGACTTTAGATGAACTAGGTTACGGGTATACTATCAAACCTGAAAAGAAAAGATTCTATGTTAAAGCTCCTAAGTTTTCATTTTCTAAAATAAGAGGCTTAGATACAGTACTATCCCCTGAGATGAAATCTACTGGAGAAGCAATTGGTTATGATGATTCTCTAAATAGAGCATTGTATAAGGCTTTAAAAGCTAGTGGTTTAAAAGTAGAAAATTATGGTACAGTATTTTTAACGCTAGCTGAGCAAGATAAAGAAAGAGCACTACCCTTAGTAAGAAGATTTTATGAGTTAGGATTTAATCTAGAAGCAACAGCAGGAACTGCTAGTTTCCTAAAGAAAAATGATATGAAAGCTAGGGTACGAAGAAAGCTTTCTGAAGGAAGTGAAGAAATACTTGAGTCCCTTAGAAAAGGTCATATTACATACGTAATCAATACTACTAATTTAAGTTCTGAGAACTCTAGTAAAGATGGCTTCCTTATTAGGAGAACAGCTGTTGAGAATAATGTTACGATCTTTACTTCCTTAGATACAGTTTCTGTACTTTTAAATGTTTTAGAAGAAATAACAGTACGGATTTCTGCTATTGATGAATAAATTCATTAATATAAAAACGGATTTCGATTTCGAAATCCGTTTTTATATGTGTGGTTAGTTACCTTTGTGTTATATCTACATTTTGATAATAGTGATGAATAATATCTTTATATGAGTAACCTTCTTGACCCATAAAATGAGCTCCATATTGACTCATACCAACACCATGACCGAATCCTCTTTGTGTAATATACACAGTTGTACCTTTGATTTCTATCGTAAAGTCAGTAGAACGTAAACCCAGTTTACTTTTAACATCGATTCCATTAAATGTTGTTCCACCTATGTCAATCTTATCAATTCTATCTCCAGAAGTATAAGATAATACCTTTACATCTAAATAAGAATTTCTTAACCCAAGTGAAGATGTAAAGTGATTTAAACTCATAGATTTTGTTTCTAGGTATTCTCTAGAATTTACATCATGTGAACTATCTACACTTGCTAAGTAAGGTAATTCTCCACCCCAAACAAATGAGGGTTCTTCAGTTTTTCCGTTACTTGTTGAGAAATACAAGGCTTCAATGTACTCACCTTGATAAGTTATAACTTCACCTTTAGTTGCTACAACTGCCTGTTTAATCCTTTGTATATAAGCATCATACTCATTACCCCACAAAGCTCTTAATTCTGTCTCATCTTTATAGACTTGATGTGAATCGGTAGTTAATATAATTTCGTTTCTACTATCTAATTCAACTGCATATGTTCTAGCGGCTAATGATTGAGCTTTTAATGCTTCCATATGGAATGCATCATCCATCTCGCTTGCTACAACTCCTACTATATATTCTTCTAACTCAATAGTTTGAATTTCTCCACTAGTTCTTTTAATTCTAATATAACTATCTTTCACTGTATCAGGTGTTTCTGTATTAGCAGTAATCTCTAATTCTTGACCGATATATAATGTATCACTAGTTAAGTTGTTTGTTGACCTTATGTTAGTTACTGTTGTGTTGTACTCTCTTGCCAGATCCCAAAGTGTATCTCCAGACTTTACTATATATACATTTGATGTTGTAGTATCTCCTGTAATCATTAATTCTTGACCGATTTGTAATGTATCGGTTGTCAAATTATTAAGCTGTCTTATACTGTCAACTGTAGTGTTGAAATCTATAGCAAGATTCCATAAGTTATCACCTGATTTAACTGTGTAAGTACTAGTATTAGTACTTTGGTTAATAATTAATTCTTGACCAATCTGAAGCGTATCGCTTGTTAGACTATTGAGTTCTCTTATGTTATCTATAGTTGTGTTGAAATCTCTAGCAAGATTCCACAGGTTATCACCAGGCTTAACAGTGTATGTACTAGAAGAACTACTTGATGTGATAATCAATTCTTGACCAATTTGAAGTGTATCAGTGGTTAGATTGTTGAGTTGTCTAATATCATCTACAGTTGTGTCGAAATCTCTAGCAAGATTCCATAGGTTATCACCAGTCTTAACAGTGTATGTACTAGAAGAACTACTTGATGTGATAATCAATTCTTGACCGATTTGTAATGTATCTGTTGTCAGATTATTGAGCTGTCTGATGTTGTTTTCTGTTGTATTGAATTGTCTAGCAAGATTCCACAGGTTGTCTCCAGTCTTAACTGTGTATGTATATGGGGTAGTTATATTTGTAGTTACAATAAGTTCTTGACCAATTTGAAGTGTATTTGTGGATAGATTATTTATACTTTTAAGTTCATCTACTGAAATATCATAATCTCTTGATATATCCCAGAGTGTATCACCTGAAGTAACAGTATGAGTATTTCCTTGAGCACTTACATTAGCAGTATTTCCTAAAACCATAGTTCCGATAAGTAATGAACCTAGAAGTACTTTTACTACAGTACCTTTAAAATTTATCTTATTGGTTTTTATAAAATTCTTTAAACTTTTCTCTTTTGTATGACTTTCACCATCTTTAAATTCATTAGCAAATTCAGTATTTAATTCATCTAAATATAGATATAGTACTTCACTACCATCTTCTATTTTTATTTTATAACGTGTAAACATATATTTCCTCCTTCAATTATTATTTTTGAAATAATAGTCAAAGTCATACAAAATAATTTATAAACTAGTTGTCTTATCTCACATATATGGTTAAAAAGTATATTATAAAGTATAAAAAATGAGGTGAAATAATTTGCAAATACACGTTGTTAAAAGTGGTGACACTCTATATGGTATATCTAATTTATATAGCGTACCTGTTGGGACTCTAGTAGAAGCTAACGAAATTTCTAATCCTAATAATTTGGTAGTAGGTCAAACAATTGTAATTCCAATTATGGGAAGTTATCATTTTGTTCAACCAGGTGAGTCATTATATAGTATAAGTAATATGTATGAAATTCCTGTTAATATGCTTATGAGTGTTAATAACATTCAGTCTGTATATGAATTACCTGTTGGATATAGGCTTTATATTCCACAAAAGCCGAGAACTGTAATAGAAACTAGTGCTTATGATGATATTAGCTTATCAGGTGAGAATTCACCTAAAATCATTAGTGATATTGGGGATAACCTAACTTATTTACCTGTATTCAGTTATCAAGTGAATAGTGATGGGTCAATAAATCCATTGAATGATGATGCAACTCTAATAGAAGCTAAGAAGAGAAATATTGCTCCATTAATGGTAATTACTAATATCATGGATGGTCAATTTTCTACTGAACTTGCAACTACTATTCTAAGTAGTGATGAGTTACAAGATAAGTTATTAGATGAAGTAGTTAAAGTAATGGTAGAAGAAGAATATTATGGGTTAGACGTAGATTTCGAGTACTTAGGTGAAGAGAATAAGGAAAGATACGTTAAGTTCTTAGATAAGGCTAATAAAAGAATTAAAGCACAAGACCCTAGTTATATTTTATCTGTTGCGCTTCCACCAAAAGTTAGAAGCGATCAGCCTGGAACTTTGTATGAAGGGCATGATTATGAAGCTATTGGTAAAATAGCGGATAAAGTATTCTTAATGACTTATGAATGGGGCTGGAGTGGTGGACCACCAATGGCAGTATCACCTATTGATAAAGTCAGTAAAGTAATGGATTATGCTATATCAACAATCCCGAAAGAGAAAATATATATGGGTGTACCACTATATGGTTATGACTGGACACTACCTTATGTAGAAGGTGGTACGTGGGCTAAAGCAATTGATCAAGTAAAAGCTTATGATATTGCGAGTAAGTACGGGGCTTCAATTGAGTATGATGAAAAAGCTCAAACTCCTTTCTTTACGTATACTGATGAAGAAGGAAAAGAACATGAAGTGTGGTTTGAAGATGCAAGAAGCTATCAAGCTAAATTTGACTATGTTAAAGAGTTAGGTATCAATGGATTGTTCAATTGGGTATTAGGGTTTAACTCACCACATAACTGGTTATTAATTGTTGATAATTTTGTTCCTGTAAAACTTAGATAATATGAAAATATCTTAATCAAATAATTAAGATATTTTTTTTTACTTACTATTAAATATATTAAAATAGTCTATTTTTGTAGACTATTATTTTGTATGTTAGGCCAGTAATTACCAATAATATTACTGGTGATTTTATGAATAAAAGTATATGGGATAATATAGACTACGATGTATGTGATTCATTAAGTGAAGATATAGAAACTGATGTATTGATAGTTGGTGGTGGGATTGCAGGAATGTCAGCGTGCTACCATTTGAGAAACTCCGGACTAAAGATTACTTTAATAGATAGAGAATCTTGTGGTCGGGGTGTTTCACTATATACAACTGGTAAATTAACATACTTACAGAAGTTAAATTATTACAAATTAGAAAAAGATTTTGGCTTTGAAAAAGCAAAAGATTATTTGTTCGCAACTAAAGGTATTATTGAAGAAGTAGAAAAGATAATTGAGATTAATAATATAGACTGCGACTTTAAAAAAGTTCCTTCATATGTAGTAGCTAATAAAAAAGAGGATCTAAAATATTTTGAAATGGAGAAAAGTTTTCTCGATAGATGTAATGTACATTCAGAATTATATTTAGAAACACCTTATGGAGACAATCAATATACGTTGAAAGTAACGGATGGTGCTGTATTTCATCCATATAAATATATAACGTCTTTAAAGGACATATGTCTTAAAAATGGTGTTCGTATCTATGAAAATACAATCGCATTTAAAATGCGAAGAGAAGGTAAAAACACAGTAGTAGAAACTGATGGTGGAGAGATTAAGAGTAAGTATATCGTCATAGCAACTCATTTTCCGTTTGTTAACTTCCCAGGTTTTTATTTTATGCGAATGCACTTAGATAGATCGTATGTAAATGTATGTAAAGGTAATGGTGAGTACACTTCGATTACTGCTAATGATCCTGTTAAATCGATAAGATTTCATGATGAATATTTATTATTCGGAGGAAGTAATCATCCTCTTAGTATGAAGTTCAATTATGAAAATAAGCATAACAAATTAGAAAGTTTAAGGAAAAAGTATTTTCCGAATAATACGATAATGAGTTGGTCGACACATGATTGTATTTCTCAAGATGGACTACCTTATATTGGGAAATTTAATGGATACAATAATGTTTTTGTAGCAACCGGATTTAATAAGTGGGGTATGACTAATGGAAGTATCTCAGGTAAGATAATTAGTGATTTAATACAAGGAAATGAGAATAAATATATAGACTTATTTAGTCCATCTAGAAAAATAAATATAAAAAACTTTACTAAAGATTTAATGACTAGTGCTAGCAACTTTTTTAGTACTTCTGAAAACAATAAGATCATTTATGTTAATAATGG
Source organism: Mycoplasmatota bacterium WC44 (assembly GCA_046529715.1). Lineage (GTDB taxonomy): Bacteria > Bacillota_I > Bacilli_A > MAG-NZ > MAG-NZ > WC44. The sequence goes on along the minus strand of CP134881.1, from coordinate 2,314,713 downwards.
GAAAGTAACTAAAAAGAAAATAGTTAAAACAATAGAAGATGAAGAATATATAGTTGACCGAAAGTGTCCTCATTTAGGTTGTAAGTTGTTCTTTAATGACACTGATCAGACATGGGATTGTCCATGTCATGGTTCTAGATTTAATATTAAGGGAGAAGTAATCCAAGGTCCAAGCACAAAAAATATTAGTTAGTAAGCAAACTAATTGATTTTTGCATACAATACAAGTAGTATTAGTATTGATAAAAGATTTTGGAGGAATGAGTATGAAAGTATTAATAGTTGGTGGAGTAGCTGGAGGAGCTAGTTTCGCTGCAAGAATGAGGCGTTTAAATGAAAATGCAGAAATAGTTTTATTTGAAAGAGGGGAGTTTATTTCTTTCGCAAACTGTGGATTACCTTACTATATTGGTGGGGTTATAGAAAATAGAAGAAAATTGTTCGTAACATCAAAAAGAAAAATGCAAAATAGATTTAATATAGATGTAAGAAATTTATCTGAAGTTATATCTATTGATAGAGATAATAAAGAAGTAGTTGTAAAAGATCTACAAACAAATGAAGAGTATAGAGAATCTTATGACAAATTGATTCTTTCACCTGGTGCTAATCCAATTAAACCACCATTTAAAGGAATAGAAGATGCACCTGTATTTACTTTAAGAAATATACCTGACACAGATAAGATATATAACTATATTAGTGATAATGATGTAAAAAGTGCTGTAGTTATCGGTGGAGGATTTATTGGTGTTGAGATGGCTGAAAATCTTGTTCATAGAAACATAGATGTAAGTTTAGTAGATTTACAAGATCAAGTAATGGCTCCATTTGACTTTGAAATGGCACAGTTTCTACATGAAGAACTAGTTAATAATGGAGTTAAGTTATATTTAAAAGAAAGCGTATCTGGATTTAATGGTAGTAAAGTAGTTACAGATAAAAGAGAAATAGATGCAGACTTAATTATTTTAGCGATTGGTGTTAGAGGAGAAACTAAATTAGCAGAAGGAGCTAATTTAGAAGTTGGAAGAAATATAATTGTTAACGATCAATTACAAACAAGTGATGCAGATATTTATGCAATTGGAGATGCAATTGAAGTTAAGCAATTTTCAACTAAGGCTAACACTATTATTCCATTAGCTTGGCCAGCAAATCGACAAGGTAGAATTGTAGCAGATCATATTAATGGTAAAGCTATCAATTATGCTGGAACATTAGGAACTAGTGTAGCTAAGATATTTGACTTAACTGCTTCAAGTACAGGATTAAATGAAAAAGCATTAAAAAATACTGATATAGATTATGGTGTTGTATATGTAAATAAAAATAATCACGCTGGATATTACCCAAATCCAACTGAGATAGATCTAAAAGTTTTATATGACAAGAAAACAGAAAAAGTAATAGGAGCTCAAGCAGTAGGTCATGAAGGTGTAGAAAAGCGTATTGATATAATCTCAACTGCAATTAATTTCGGTGCTAAAATAACAGAGTTATCTGAAATTGAAGTAGCATATGCTCCACCATTCAATAGTGCTAAAGACTTAGTTAATATAGCAGGATATATAGGTGAAAATCAATTAAATGGTTATGACTTTGACATGTGGAATGATGTTGACGGTTTAATCAATGATGGTGCGTTTATTCTTGATGTAAGAACTAAAAAAGAATATGAAAAAGGGCACATAGAGTCAAGTATTAATATACCTGTTGATGAAATAAGGGAACACTTAGACGAACTACCTAAAGATAAACACATACATATCTACTGTGCAGTAGGGCAACGTGCTCATATTGCTGTAAGTATATTGGCATCTCACGGTTACAAAACTAGTAACCTAGGTGGAGGATTTAATATTTATAATCAGTCTAAATTCAAGTGGTGATTGACTATCTTTGAGTGATGCTTTGCATCACTTTTTTTATACAAATAAAAAAAGGTGATCAAATGATCACCTTAGTATTATTTACCTGAAACAGGAAGTTCTTTAATTAACATTGATGGTGTACCAACACCAGAATAATCAAATTTAGTATCGTTAGCTATTTTTTCAACTTTTCCTAACATTTCGAAATAATTACCAGCGATAGTTATTAATTTAACAGGTGTAGTTATTTTTCCATTTTCAATCATAAATCCTTGAGATTGAAGAGAGAAGTCTCCATTGATACTATTGATACCAGCATGAGTACCAGCTACATCTGTAATATAAATACCTTTTTCAATTCCTTCAAATAAATCTTCAAATGTGTTATTAGATTCTTTAATGTAAAGGTTTGTAATAGATGTTCCAACTTTAGATTGAACACCACCTTTAAATCCATTACCAGTAGATTCTACGTTATCTTTTTTAGCTGATTTAAGGTTATATAAGTAAGAACTTAAATTACCATTTTCAACTAAAGTAGTAACACTAGTAGCTACACCTTCATCATCGAAAGACGAACGGTTCATACCTGATTTTAGGAATGGATCATCGACGATAGTGATGTTTTCTCCAACTATTTTAGTGTTAAGTTTACCTTTTAAAGGTGATAGTCCTTTTTGTACACCCTCAGCATAAAATGCACCAGTTAACACAGATAACATTGAGTTACCAACGCTATTTTTAAGGATTACTGGATAAGTTCCAGATTTACATGGTCCAGCACCTAATGCAGATACTGTAGCTTTAGCTGCTCCTAGTGCAATTTCTTCTACGTTGAATTCTTTAAAGTTTTTCTTTAACTCATATTCATATGCAGAACTTCTTTGACCATCAAGTTCACCTACTACATTAGCGAAAATCATAAAGTATTTATCTGATTTCTCTAATTTTAATCCTTTAGAGTTTTCAATTACTACTTCTACAGAGTTTTCACTATATGAAACATTTACATCTGTAACTTTATTATCATAATCTTTTGAAACTTTATCTATTTTCAACATAACTTCCATGATTTGATCATAAGTAATTTCTTCTTTAGAAATTACCTCTTCTAAATCTACATAAGATTCACTACCAGCAAATATCTCTTCGATATCAGGACTAGCAACTACTTTAGCATTATCAATTAATCTATTAAGTAATTCATGTGAATCCTCGTTTAAATCTTCAGTGTATACATATCCCATTTTCCCATCAACAATACCTCTTACACTCATTACTTGTTGATCTGAAATTTGATAACTTTCTACGTCTCCGTTGAATATTTTAAGTGATTTATTATGTGAAGATAGAGTGTAAATCTCAACATCTTCAATTCCTTTTTCTTTAGCAATATCAAAGATTAACATTATTGACTCCCCTTTCTTCCACCAACAGTCATTTTAGAAACTCTTAGTGTAGGTTGGCCAACGTCTGCAGCGATTGATCCACTTGCAGAACCACACATACCTTGTGCTCTTAATAAGTTGTTAGCAACCATATCGATTTTATGTAAAACTTCTGCACCATTTCCTACTAAAGTTGCTCCTCTTACTGGCTGAACAACTTTACCATTTTCAACTATGTAACCTTCCATAACTGCGAAGTTAAAGTCACCAGTTGTAGGGTTTACAGATCCACCACCAAGTTTAGCAGCGAATAGACCGTATTCAGTGTTTTCAATGATTTCATCGAAAGTAGAAGTACCATTATCGATATAAGTATTACTCATTCTAGAAGTTGGCATAAATTTATATGATTGACGTCTAGAACAACCATTTGATTCTTGATCCATTAATCTAGTATTGAAATCATCAACTAAGTATTCTTGTAAGATACCATCTTTAATTAAAATGTTTTTCTTAGTTGGATTTCCTTCATCATCAAAGTTACCTGATCCCCAACCATTTTCAATAGTTCCATCATCGATAGCAGTAACAATATTTGAAGCAACTTGTTCTCCAACTTTACCACAGAATACTGATAAACCTTTAGCTACACTTGTAGCTTCTAATGGATGTCCACAAGCTTCGTGGAAGATAACTCCACCAAAACCATTGTTGATGATTACTGGCATTTCTTTAGATGGACATTCTTCAGCTTCTGCCATTGTTTTCGCAACTCTTGCAGCTTCACGAGAAACTTCTTTTAAGTCAATTTGCTCAAATAATTCATATCCAACTTGTCCACCAGGACCTTCACTACCTGTTTGCATAGCTCCATCTTTTTCTGCAATAGCAGTTACATAGAATCTAGTACGTACTCTAGTATCTTCTACATATTTACCATCAGTGTTCACTATTAAAACATCTTGATATTCATCTAGTAACATTGTTCTTGTTTGCGTAATGCATGAGTCATATTCTTTTGCATATTCATGTGCATCACTTAAGTATTTTGCCTTATCATTAATTCCAACATCTTTTGGATGTATTTTTATGATGTTTCTATTAGGGTTAACTACCTTTTCGAATTTGATTTCTTTTAGGTTAGGTTTACCTTCAAAAGAATTAGCTAAATCACTTGCTAACTTCATTAATTTATCTGTTTCTAGGTTATTCGAATATCCGTATACTCTTTCTTTACCAGAAATAATTCTAATTCCGGCACCTTTAATATGGTTATTACCCGCATTTGAAACAATACCACCTTCAGCTTGAAGATTGTTTTTTACTTTGTCCTCTAAGAAGATTTCAGCAAAATCTGCTCCAGTACTTAAGGCAACTTTAAGTACATCTTTTAGTAACTTTTCATTTAGCATTTTTTTCCTCCTCGTTCTAGTTGTTTTCAGTATACTCTTTTTCCAAAACTTAATCAATAAATTGAGCGAATTATAGACTGAAATATTATAAATACCTTTAGTTATAAAATATTAGATTGATTTCATTATAAAAAGGCGTAAGTTTACGCCTTTTTTGTTAGTCTTTTTAAAAACTTACGTTTAACATTTATAGCTTTAACTGGACAGAATTCATGACAGCAGAAACAACTTATACAGTTTTCATAATTTATTACTGCTTTTTTATCAATTATGTCTATCGTATTAGCTGGACATACATTTGCACAATCACTACATCCAATACATGTTTTAGTAATGATATTAGGGAATCTTTTAAATAACTTACTTATAGGGTTTAGATGCCCTTTTTCTAATCTGTTGGTTTTCGCATGAACATAGTCTTTAGATTCAAAGTCGTCAATACTACCAAATAACTCGATATCACTGAAATCTTCTTTAACAATCCCTCTTTCAATCGAGTTATATATTATAGGAACGGTTTTAACATCTAAATTTATCATTTTACATGCAATTACATCTAAATGATGTGGACTAGTAGATGTGAGGATAGCACTCATTTGTTTTGGAACACCACTACCAGGACCTTCTCCCTCCATAGCTACAATTCCATCCATGAAAGATAAAGTTGGTTTTACATGGTTACAAACATCAATTAGCATATTGGAAAAATCTTTTAATGCTGGATATTGCATATGTAAATCTGCTTTAGCTAAACCTGGAACAACTCCGAACATGTTCTTAACTGCACCAGTAAATGTCATGAATGCATGTGTCTTCATTTTAGATACACTTATTACGTGATCTATGTCGTTTAAGTAATCACATATCTTCATTTTTTTATATAAGACTGCATTGTTATCAAACACTTCGTGACTCTTTAAATTGGTGTTTAATTCAATATCATATTTTTCGCTAATAGCAGACATTCCAGTAGATTTATAAACTCTCTTCATCATTGCTTGAACGTACGGGCCACCCGGACTATCAGCAATTACTACTTGACAATTGTGTTCTTTAAATACTTCAATTAATGCTTCTACAAAAATAGGGTGTGTTGTAGCAGCCTGTTCTGGTTTTTTAACTGTCATTAAATTGACCTTTAATAGTACTTTTGACTCTGGTTTTATGAAATTATTCAATCCACCAAGCAATTCTAGGGATGAATTTATTTGATTCTTAATTTTTACTATATCGTAATCTTCACATCTTTTTAAGATAACTTTATTCATAATTATCCCTCCTTTTTAAATTATATCATTATATCGATTGATATTGTAATTAAAAATTGGTAACATATGTTACTGTAAAGAAGTAAAGATAAATGTATAATATATATGGTAGGTGATATTGATGGCGATTCTTACAAATTTAACTAAAGAGAATACAAGTCTTGAAATTAGTAACAAAATAAAGGAACTAATTCTCTTATTAAAGGAAAAGAAAAAACTAAGTAAAGAGGAATTTTTATTCATCTTAGATAACATAACTCTTGAAGAGTTACAATTTTTAAAAGATCAAGCGGATGAAATAAGAAAAGAGCAGTATGGAGTCGGTGTATATATGAGAGGATTAATTGAATTCTCAAATTACTGTACAAGATCATGTAATTACTGTGGAATTAGAAGACATAATAAAAAAGTTAATAGATACCGTCTAGACAAAGATACAATCTTAGATTGTTGTAAAGAAGGTTATAGACTAGGATATAGAACTTTTGTTTTACAAGCTGGGGAAGATAGATATTTTACAGATGATATGATATGTGATATCGTATCAACTATTAAAAAAGAGTTTCCTGATACAGCGATAACATTATCTATAGGTGAAAAACCAAAAGAGAGTTATCAAAAATATTATGATGCTGGTGCAGATAGATACCTTTTACGTCATGAAACTGCATCAAAAGAATTGTATGACCACCTTCACCCTGAAGATATGAGTTTTGATGAGAGAATGAATTGTTTAAAGTCTTTAAAGGAAATAGGATACCAAGTAGGATGTGGATTAATGGTTAATTCTCCTACACAAACTAACGAACATTTAGTTGAAGACTTGATTTTTATAGGTGAATTTCAACCACATATGGTTGGAATAGGACCATACTTAGCTCATGATGATACACCATTTAAAGGTAGTGATGATGGAACACTTGATCAAACAATAGCTATGGTAAGTTTAGTTAGGTTAATTTGTCCAGAGGCTTTATTACCTTCAACTACTGCACTTGGTACTTTGAGTAATAAAGGTAGAGAGATGGTTTTAAAGAGTGGAGCAAATGTAGTAATGCCGAACTTATCACCAACAGAACATAGAGAAAAATATGAGATATATCAAAATAAGATATGTACAGGCGATGAAGCCGCACATTGTAGAGGTTGCATTGAGACTAGAATTGTTTTTACTGGATATGAAGTAGACATGAGTGTTGGACACCATGTAAAACACGGGAGGTAATTATGGATTGGATGAATCATGATTATATTAATGAAATTTTAAAGAATGGGGAAAACCCAACAACTGAACAAATAGAAGATATTTTATCCCGAGCATATAAAAAAGAATCTTTGTCTCATCTAGATACAGCAAGACTTTTAAATGCAACTGATGAATCACATATTCAAAGAATATATGAAATCGCAGGTAAAATTAAAGACGAAATATATGGTAAACGTATAGTAACTTTTGCACCACTATATGTTTCTAATAAATGTGTAAACAACTGTACATATTGTGGATATAGAAGAGACAATATATTTGATAGAAAAAAATTATCAATTGAACAAGTAAAAGATGAAGCCTTAGTGTTAGAAAAAATGGGTCATAAACGTATAGCATTTGAAATGGGTGAAGATCCGGTAAATCTACCTATTGATTATGTAGTAGATTGTTTAAAAGCAATATATGAAGCAAGTGATATTAGACGTATTAATGTTAATATCGCAGCTACAGATACTGAAAGTTTTACTAAATTAAAAGAAGTTGGAATAGGAACTTATATTTTATTCCAAGAAACTTATCATAGACCAACGTATGAAAGAATGCATCCAAAATCACTTAAAGGTGATTACGACTATCACTTAACAGCATTTGATAGAGCACAAAAAGCTGGAATTGATGACGTTGGTGGTGGAGTATTATTCGGATTATCTGATTATAAGTTTGAAATATTAGCACTTATGTTACATAATGATCATTTAGAGAAAGAATTTGGAGTTGGTTTCCATACTATATCTGTACCAAGACTTAAAAAAGCAGAAGGTATGGAATTAAATGATTATCCACATATGGTCACTGATGAAGAATTTAAGAGAATTGTAACAATTATTAGATTATCAGTACCTTTTACAGGAATCATTCTTTCAACAAGAGAAACTCAAAAAATACGTGAAGAATTAATTAAATGTGGTGTTTCTCAAATATCAGCAGCTTCTAATACTGGTGTTGGTGGATACAAGGAAGAGGAAGAAGCTTTACTTAACGGTACAGAAAAAGAAGTTCCTCAGTTTGAATTATCTGATGAAAGAAGTGTATTAGAAGTAATGAAGAGTTTGGTGAATGATGGTTATATTCCTTCATTCTGTACTGCTTGTTATAGAAGCGGTAGAACTGGAGATAGATTCATGAGACTAGCTAAGAGTGGTCAAATTGGAAACGTCTGTGAACCAAATGCACTTATGACTTTAATGGAATACTTAATGGACTATGCGGATGTAGATCTAAAAACAAAAGGTAAGAAATTTATCTTAAATAGTGCAGAAGATTTAAAAAATCCAAAGATTAAAGAAATACTACTTAAAAATATTGAAAGAATAGAAAATGGAGAACGTGATTTATTCTTATAGAGGTACTTTATGAAGAGGATTGAAAAAGACCTATTAGGTGAAAAAGAAATAAATAATAACATTTATTATGGAATAAATACTTTAAGAGCGATAGAGAATTTTGGTTCAAGAGTGAAAACTAATATAAACCTTATTTATGGTATAGTTGAGATTAAAAAAGCTGCAGCTATTATAAATAATGAAATTGGTATTTTATTAAGCGAGATCAAAGATTCTATCGTTTTCGCATGTGATGAAATTTTAACTGGTGAATATAATGATCAATTCGTAGTTGATGCTCTTCAAGGTGGAGCAGGGACTTCAACTAACATGAATGTTAATGAAGTTATAGCTAATATAGCCTTAGAGAAGTTAGGACATAAAAAAGGTGAATATGATATTATTCATCCAATGAACCATGTGAATTTGAGTCAATCAACAAATGATGTTTATCCTACTGGTTTAAAGATAGCTTCAATTAGACAGTTAAGATTACTAGCTGATGAGTATTCACTTATTCAAGAAACATTACAAGAAAAAGAAAACGAATTTAGTAATGATATTAAATTAGGTAGAACACAATTAATGGATGCAGTACCAATAACGTTTGGACAAATGTTTGGCTCATTCGCGAGAGTAGCATCGAGAGATAGATGGAGAATCTATAAAGTTGAAGAACGTCTAAGAGTAATGAATATAGGTGGAACTGCAGTAGGAACAGGTATTAATGCAGATCAAAAATATATTTTTAAAATAACTTCACTACTTCAAAGACAAACTGGATTAGGTTTATCTAGAAGCGAGTTTCCTTTAGATACTACGCAAAACCAAGATGTATTTGTAGAAGTGTCTGGAATGATTAAAACTGCTGCATCAAGCCTAATTAAGATATGTAATGACTTACGTTTTTTAGCTAGTGGGCCAAGTGCTGGATTAGGTGAAATTATCTTAGAGCCAGTTCAACAGGGTTCTACTATTATGCCAGGAAAAGTAAACCCAGTTATTTTAGAATGCGCAGTTCAAAGTGCGATGAAAGTAATCGCAAATGATTCTATTATTACTCATGCTGCATCAAGTGGTAACTTTGAATTAAATGCATTTATGCCAGCTATAGCAGATGCGATATTAGAATCCCTTGAGGTTTTAACAAATACTATATCAATGTTAAGAACAAAAGTATTTGAATCAATTAAGATAAACCGAGATAAAGGTTTAGAAAATGTAAATAATTCAATAGCTTTAGCTACTGCTTTAATTAATCATTTAGGTTATGACGAAGCTAGTATGATAGCTAAAGAATCACATAAGACTAAAAGAACAATTAGAGAGATAGTATTAGATAAAGAGTTACTTTCAAATGAAGAACTAGACAATATTTTAAATGTGTTCGAATTAACCAAGGTTGGAATACCAGGAAAGTAGGAGTAGTATGAATAACACACCTAGATCAAATAGATTACATATCGCAATTTTCGGTAAAAGAAATGCGGGAAAATCGAGTTTAATTAATGCTCTTACAAGCCAAGATATTGCTTTAGTTTCAGATGTACTTGGTACTACGACTGACCCTGTATTTAAGTCAATGGAGTTATTACCATTAGGTCCTGTCGTTTTAATCGATACAGCAGGATTGGATGATACAGGAGAACTAGGGGAATTAAGAATAAAGAAATCAATTAGTGTATTAAATAAGACTGATATAGCTATTATTGTAGTAGACGCAAGAACCGGTATTAGTGAATTTGATTATGAGATTATCAAGAAAGTAAAAGCTAAAAAGATACCAGGATTAATAGTTGTTAATAAAATAGATTTAGTTGACTCTGTAGATATTGAATCAACTGATTTTGATACAGTGAATGTATCATCATTAACTAAAGTTGGAATTAAAGAATTAAAAACTAAACTAGGAAAAATCTCAAAAGATGAAGAAGATAAGTTTAGGATTGTAGGAGATTTAGTAAATCCAGGTGATTTTGTAGTATTAGTAACGCCAATAGATAAAGCTGCTCCTAAGGGTAGATTAATCTTGCCTCAACAACAAGTAATACGTGATTTATTAGAAAGCGATGCAATCGCAATAGTTACAAAGGAATATGAGTTAAGAGAAACATTAGAAAATATCGGTAAGAAACCAAGAATGGTTATTACAGATTCACAAGCATTTTTAAAAGTATCAGCTGATACTCCACTTGATATTCAATTAACTTCATTTAGTATTTTGTTTGCACGTCATAAGGGTGATTTAGAAGAAATGGTACGTGGTGCTAAAGCTATAGAAGATTTAAAAACAGGCGATAAGATATTAATAGCAGAAGGTTGTACACATCATCGTCAATCTGATGATATTGGTACTGTAAAGATTCCTAGATGGTTAAGACAATATACAGGTAAACAAATTGAATTTGATCATTTCTCTGGTCATGGTTTCCCTGAGAATGTAACTGATTACTCTATAATAGTTCATTGTGGAGCTTGTATGTTAAATAAGAAGGAAGTTCTTTATAGAATAGAACAGGCTAAAGAAAAAGGTGTTCCGATTGTTAATTATGGAGTTTTGATCTCATATGTACAAGGAATCTTTGAAAGAGCTCTTGATCCGTTTCCCGCAATTAAGTCGATTTTTGAAGAATAATGAATAAATTTGAGTAAATTTGAAAATGAAATTCATAGAATTATTAAAACAGTAACAAATGTTACTGTTTTTTTTCATATAATGTGTTAAGATTAATAAATTTCAAAAAAGAGAGGTTTATTATGAAGAAAATATTGTTATTAATGTTAGTATCTATTTTTACATTTTCATTAGCATCTTGTACTAAAGATGAATTACCAAAAGAAGATGTTAGTATTAAAATTATGGCTCCTAAAGGATCTCCTGCTTTAGCACAAGTACATATGGAACATGAAATGCCATCTATAGGAGAGAATGCTACATATGAAGTTGAAATAGTTGGAGGAACAGATCCATTAGTAGCTGCATTTAGTAGTGAGTCACATGATATTATCTATGCACCTACTAATCTAGCAGCTAAGTTAGTAAGTTTAGGTAAAGATTATGTGTTTGCTGGAACTGTAGTATGGGGTACACTTTACTTCGGTACATCTACTGAAGAAGAATTTACTATCGATTCATTAGCCGGTAAAGAAATTATTGTATTCGGTCAAAATGCTACACCGGACGTAGTTGTGCAAACAGCACTATTAGATAGATTTGGATCTAACGCTCCAACTATTAGATATATTGGATCAGCTGCAGATGCACAGGCTGAAATATTAGCTAATAATGAAGCTATTGTACTACTAACTGAACCATTATTAAGTGTTACTAAATTAAAAGTTCCTAACTTAAAGATTATTGACTTACAGGAAGAGTGGAAAACAGCAACTGGAAAAGATGCTTATCCACAAGCAGGTATTTTTGTTAAATCAGAATTAATCGAAAAAAGAAAAGATGTAGTGGATAACTATTTATCCGAAGTTAAAAAAGCTGTTAATGAAGCAAACAATAACACAGATGCAGTTGCACAAATGGCAGTGGAATTAGAATATGGATTCCCATTACCAGTATTAAAGAGTGCTATACCATTAAGTAGTTTAAGATTTGTTTCAGCAATGGATTCAAAAGAAGACTTAGAATTTTACTTTAATAAGATTATTGAGTTAAATCCAGCTCTTATTGGTGGAGAATTACCAAAAGATGATTTCTATTATAATTAATTCATAGTATAATAAGGGGAGAAATCCCTTTTTTATTGGTGGTGAAAGAATGAAAAATGTTAGCAAACAAGAAAAAATGAAAACAAACTTTTTATACTTAACTACAATCGTAGTAAGTATTTTTATGTGGACGATATTTGCGATAATTGTGGATAATTCTTTAGCTATACCTATGCCAGATGTAGTTTTTAAATCATTATTAGATTTACTTACTAAATTCTCTACTTATCAAATAATTGGTTCGACAATAAGTAGGCTTTTACTTTCTCTAACTATAGCTGGGTTTTCAGGTTTAGCCTTAGGTTTACTGGCTGGAATATTTAAGGATTTAGAAACTCTTGTAAAACCCATTGTAACAATACTAAGAACTCTACCAATAGTTTCTATAATATTAGTAATAATTATCTTGTTAGGATATGAGAAATCACCATACATAATTACATTCCTAATGATTTTTCCTGTTGTGTATCAGGCAATAGTAGAAGGTATAAAGAATATCCCTAAAGAACATATCGAAGTATTAAAGTTAGAATCAAATGGTTTAACATTAGAGATTATTAGATTAGTTTATATTCCTTTAATACTACCATTTATTAAAACTGCCTTTACTCAATCGATAGGATTAGGAATCAAAGTTTTAGTAATGAGTGAATTTTTAGCACAAACTAAAAACTCTATTGGGTACATGATTTATCTAGAAAGACAGAACCTAAATTTATACTTAGTTTATAGTTGGACAATAATTTTAATCATCATTGTTCTAGTTATAGAATATATTGCTATTGAGTTAAATAAGTTAAATGAATATTAAAGAATGTCTATTATATTTTCCTTAAATTTGGCTAAAAAAATAACTCAAACTTTTTGAAAAATATATAGACAATGATTTTACTTTATGTTATACTCATAAGGCATAAAAAGATATGGCGATTGTGGTGAAGTGGTTAACACGTCGGATTGTGGCTCCGATATTCGAGGGTTCGATTCCCTTCAGTCGCCCCATTATGACTTACGAGATCAACTAAGAAGTTGGTCTTTTTTTAAGTTTATTAGTAGTAATTCACCTTTTTTTAATTTTGTTGTATAATTGTAAATAATAGAATATTAAATGTTTTTTGATAGGAGGTTGATTTCTTTGATAGTAAGTAAATTTAATAAAGTTGATACTAAATATAAAGACAATTGGCCTGTTGTATATCTTTTAAATAACAAGAAAGATATTTATATCGGTGAAACTACTAATTTAAATAGAAGAATCAAGCAACATAAAAGTAAGATTGAAGAGTATAAACTTACTTCAAAAAGTGTTATAGCTGAAGATACGTACAATAAATCAGCAATATTAGATATTGAATCTAAGTTAATTCAATACATGTCTGCGGATGATAAGTTTGTAGTTTTAAACAAGAACAAAGGTATAACAAATCATAATTATTATGAAAGAGAAAAGTACGAAGACGGGTTTAAATTACTTTGGGAAGAATTAAGAGAAATACACTTTGTAAAAAAAAGTTTGAAACAAATAGAAAATTCTGATTTATTTAAATATTCACCTTACAAAAGTTTAAGTGATGATCAATATGAAATTACCGAGCTGATACTTGATGATATAAAACACAATGATAAATCTGTTAGTTTCGTAACTGGTAGACCTGGTACTGGAAAATCAGTTGTTGCGATGTATTTGTTTAAAAGATTAGTAGATGAGAATCCAGACCTAAATATTGGTTATGTAGTTCCAATGAAATCATTAAGAAAAACGATTAAATTGGTTTGTAAAAGAATAAGTGGACTTAAAACATCTATGATATATAATCCAAGTCAAATAGCTGGATCTAAGGATGAGTATGATATTTTACTTGTTGATGAAGCTCATAGATTAAAACAGAGGAGAGCATTAACTAACTTTGGTAATTTCGATGAAATGTGTAGAAAAACTGGTGGTAAGAATGAATTGGACTGGATTACAAGTAAATGTGATAAAATAGTATTATTTTATGATGGTGAACAATCTGTAAAGCAATCAGATATTAGTTTTGAATCTTTTTTAGAGTTGCAGTCTAGTGGTGCTACAACATATGATCTTACAACTCAACACAGAGTTTTTGCAGGAGATAGATTTATTAAATATATAACAAATATCTTAGATAACAATAATCCTAAGTTTGAAGTGTTTGATAATTATGAAACATATATTATTAATAACTTTGAGAACTTCTATGATAAAGTAAAAGTAAGAGAAACTGAATATGGTCTATCAAGATTTGTTTCAGGTTATTCATTTGAATGGAAATCAAAAAAAGATAACAGCCAATTCGATATTCATTTAGGCAGTAAAAAGTTAAAATGGAATGTTGTTGATGAAAATTGGATTAATAGTCCAACTGCAGCTGACGAAGTAGGTTGCATTCACACAACGCAAGGCTATGATCTTAACTATATAGGACTCATATTTGGATACGAAATTGATTATGATTTTAATCAAGATGAGATAATAGTAAGTAAAGATAAGTTTTCTGATGCGAAAAGTAAACAAAAGTTATCTGAAAACGAGCTGAAAGAATACATAGTCAACATATATAAAACACTTATGGTTAGAGGTATGAGAGGTATTTATATTTATGTTTGTAATGAAGGTATGAAAAAGTATTTATCAAGATATTTTGAGGTGAAGTAATATGGATTTAAAAGAACTACAAAAATTAACAGTAGAGTTCAGAGATAAAAGAAACTGGAGACAATTTCATACTGGTAGTAATTTAGCTAAAAGTATCAGTATTGAAGCTGCTGAAATTTTAGAACTGTTTCAGTGGAATGATGATGTTGAAGTAGCTAAATTATCTGAAGAATTAAGCGATGTTCTTTCTTATTTAATGTTACTAGCTGATGTTTATGATATTGATCTAGAGAAAGCTTATTTAGAAAAAATAAAAAAGAATAATGACAAGTACCCAGTTAATAAGTCGTATGGTGTATCTACTAAGTATAATAAGTTGTAAAATCAAGAGAGTTATTAGAGTGTGGGTCGATAAAAATATCCTTTGAGGATTTTTTTTATTTATTGGATAGAAACGTATATCACAACTCTTCGATATCAGTCGCCCCATTATGACTTACAAACGGAAGATTAAATAATCTACCGTTTTTTTTCTAGGATTAATTATCAACTCAATACTTATAGTACATATCCTTATAGATGTATATAGAAAGAGTGGATACTAGAATAATACTGATAAACCAGATAATTAAATTAGATTTTTTAAGACTTTTATTTACTAGTATAATCTCATTTAGGAATAACGCATTTATAGATATGTCATACATTGACGCTATACTTGATATCATCTCGATATCTGGTAGAGATTTACCTCTCTCCCAACTTGAAATAGTTTGTCGTGTTACATTTAACTCTTTGGCTAGCTGATCTTGTGTAAATCCATTTCTAATTCTTAACTCTCTATGTGTCTCCAAACTTTCATATTCATATAATCATCCTCCTACATTAATTTTATATGCATAGTTTATAAAATTACAAGCAATTATCCTTTGCTCTAAGATTTGAAACTTATGTTCATGTAAAAAATACTATACATTAATGAAATATAATTTTATCAATGGATTAAATTGCTCATGCTTTTTCGTAAAATAAATAGTTCTTATATCACAGAAAATGTTATTAGTAATCGATTAACGTCGCTTACTTTTTTTGTTATAGTATTACTAATTGAATACTATGAGACTATATGATATTATGATGGAAATAGTGGTTTTACCCTAATGGATAGTAAAAAAAATGTTATAAGAAAATCAGAAGTAAGATAACTAAATTCTATTTATATAGGTTTAGGAGGTGCTTAAATATGGAAATTAAGTTAATGACAATTGAGGATTATGATAAAGTATATCAATTATGGATAAATGGTATGGGTATGCGTAATTTAGATGATTCCTATGAAGGGATAGAAAAATTCTTAAAAAGAAATCCTACCACAAATTATATTGCACAAGTCGAAAATGATATTATCGGTGTAATATTATGTGGACATGATGGAAGAAGAGGATACATTTATCATACAGCAGTTGATTCTTATTATCGTGGGGAGGGGATTGGCAAAAAATTAGTAAATACTGCGCTTGAAGCTTTAAAGAAAGAAGGAATAAATAAGGCTGCACTTGTTGTATTTAATTCAAACGATTTAGGAAATAAATTTTGGCAATCACTTGGTTTTGATAAAAGAGATGATTTGATTTATAGAAATTTGAGTATTAATGAAAATAATTATTAATATTTACAACGACTAAATGGTAATGGACTTATTTACGATCATTCTTTTTTTGCATACTTAACAGTTCGCTATCAAGCCATTTTTCTAAATCCTGACTTAAATCAAGCAATGATTCGTCAAAAGAAAAACTAAATCCTTCACATCCTCTTTGACAATTACCGTGGCCGCTGCCTTTTTTTCTATCACATACATATCCTTTAGTTATCTTTTCTTGTAAGAACTCAGGGAAACTTTGAATCACATCAGTATATTTTGAAGTGTTTTTTGTTTTAAGGATGATACGGTAGCCGTTATTCAATGATATTGAAAATCTCCAAATTGCCTTACGTTTATACGAGTAGATAAAATGAACACTAAACATTCCTGAATCTACATTACACTCCATTCCTAAGTCCAAATAATGTTGGTGAAAATGTAAGACGAGTTCTTGCATAGAAGCATCCAACGGATAAACAAAGTCTTTCAATACAGCGGAACTTTCCGTATCTTTTTCTTTTAATACCCTGTAATCGCATCTTAATAAAGTATAGTTATTATTACGTGTCGATAGTTCATTCTCTGCAATCGCCATAACTTTCAAACCTGTAAGCATTATCGGATATTCAGGGAAAGTAATTTTTAGTGCTTGAATTTTTGATGTATCAGGTTTTTTTATACTTAAGTCAATGCCTTCAAAATTAATACCACATTCAGTAAGGAATCGTATACTTTTAATCATTTGTGGAGCAGAAATTGTCGCAGTTGAATTCTTATTAAGAGATTTTTTGATACTTAGCGCTTCCCAATCATTAATTAACAATGAATCACCATTCTCCGATAACATACCATGATGACCTATATTAATTAAAACACTCCTAATGTTGTTCAAAAATGGAAACTCTACAGTCAGAGTTATTTCGTCTGAAAACTCATTCTTACCTTTTTTAGGTACGTTAGATAAACTGTTGTCAGTTATTAAATAATCGCAAACTCGATACATAAAATCTCTGAAAGCAATAATTGCATTTCGTATATCAACTTCGTCTGAAATATTTGTAAACATAGAATTTATTGTATATGTTTCAGGAATATTCGCAGGTATTAATTGTTTCATGAATTTTGCCATGTCCCCCATTGTTTTTTGCATAAAAAAAATCTCCTTTTATCTTGTTTTCCTTAATTTGTATTGTACATCAGAATTAATCACTTTGACAACTTCTTTTGTTATCTAAAATTAGTAATACTACTTTTAAAAACGTTAACCATATTTATGAGAAAAGTAGAAAAGTATACAATTAGTTAAACTTGAATACATGGGGAGTAACAGGATTCAAACTTACATAAATTAATAGAAGATACAATAAAAATAAAGGTATTTTGCATGTACTGCAGATGAACCATTTAATAAGGGGATGAAGTTTAATAGAGAAAGGTAAAAATAATGTTAGTAAGTGTTGATTTATTAGTTAATTACTTGTAGCAACTTGAACAGTAGATGTTAAATATTCGTGGGCTATAATCGTTGATACTCAGTCGCCCCATTATGACTTACAACAACTAGATGAAATTAAAATGTGAGAGTGATAAACAAACATTGACTACAAATGAAAGTGTATTTAATAGAAAAATTCCCCTTTATATGTAGTTTGATTCGTAAACTGTAAATGGCAACATCAGTCGCCCCATATTTATAAATATCACCTAGAAATAGGTGTTTTTTACATATCCTAGAATTATAATTGTCTAAAAAATGTCTTAAAATGAGAATAAATGATTAATAGGAATAAAAAATTAAATACTCTTAAAGATAATAATAGTTATTTTTAGGAGGAATACAATGAAGAAGAAAAAAGTAAAGGTTAGGAACACAGCAACTCGAGATTTTAGTATTAAGAAAAGTAATATGTTTGAATTCTCTAAAGAGTTGAATTTATTAACTGATCAAGATTTTAGAAGAAAGAAATCGACCAATATGGCTGACGAAGAACCTAAGGAAGAAAAAATAGAATTAAATATAGAGTAATACGACTTAAACTAGTATTAGATTTTGTAAGTTTTTTTAAAAAATAGTTTATGAAAGCATTACGTAAACCATATATCGGCAAGTTCAATCGCCCCATTATGACACACGAGATCAAGCTAATAAACTTGGTCTTTTTTTTGTTTTTAAGAGTATAGAACATCTAGAAAGCGGAGACACTTTTGATAAAACTGAAATAGATGGGCTGAAATAATTAAAATAACTTTTATAAGGAGTGTGTTAAAATTAATTAATAGAAAAGTGATAGATAAATTTGTCATGGTATTGAAGGATACTTTTATCTAATACAAGTAACAATTCTAACAGAACTTAATATACAAGGATGTATATATTATTGCTTTAATTATAGATACACAACTAAAGTGTTATAATAAATTGTATTAAGTTAAGGTTTATAGTGATTTGTCCTAAATTCATTATCCCTAAAGCATTAAGCGATTAACAAATAATGTAGGAGACTCACTTCCTTAAAATAGAAGCAATAAATTTAGGTGAAAGCCCATGTTTGATATAGTGTATAAATTATTTATTTATAACTGAAATGTTATTATTTTTGTTTTAATTGATAATAATTGAATTTTTAATGTATAATAACTGGACTAAGATAAGAGGAAAAAAATGAAAAAACAAAAATTTAAAGATTTATGTAATGACTTAGATATTCTAACAGCGCTGGATAAATTAGGTTATATTAATCCAACAGATGTCCAGAAACAAGTAATCCCAGTTATCAAACAACCAAATGACTTAATAGTACAATCAGCAACAGGAAGTGGTAAAACCGCTGCTTTTGCGATACCTACTCTTGAAGAAGTAGACGTACTATTAAATAAACCACAAGTTATAGTATTAACTCCAACAAGAGAGTTAGCTGTTCAAATTGATGAAGAATATAGTTTGATTGGAAGATACAAAAAAGTAAGAAGTGTTGCTGTTTATGGTAAACAACCAGTTAAATTCCAAGAAGCAATATTAAAACAAAGAGTTCACGTTATCGTTGCTACTCCAGGTAGATTACTAGATCATTTAGACAGAGACAATATTGATATTAGTGAACTGAAGTATTTTGTTATTGATGAAGCAGATGAAATGATGAAAATGGGATTCATTCAAGAAGTTGAAGATATTATTGACCTAATTGAAGATAAGACTAGAATTCTATTATTTTCGGCTACGATGCCAAAAAGAATTAGAACTTTAGCTAGAAGGCATTTGATAAATCATGAGTTTATTAAAATAGAGACTAATGAAAAAACAAAACTAAACATTAAACAAGAAGTTTTACTTAGTAATACAGATTCTCAGTTTAACGATTTAGTCGATGTTATTTACACTTCAAAACCACAAAAAGCAATCATCTTCTGTAACTTAAGAGAAACAGTAGAAAAGGTAAGTCTTGGGCTGAAGAATTGTAATATGAGTGTATGTGGTTTACACGGAGGTATGGAACAAAGAGATAGACTAAGTTCTATTAATGATTTTAAAAATGATAAATACAGTATTCTTGTAGCGACAGATGTAGCTGCTAGAGGTATTCATGTAGATAACATTAGTCATATATATAACTATGATCTACCTTTTGAGTTAGATACATATGTACACCGTATTGGAAGAACTGCGCGTATCGGTAACGAAGGAAATGCAATAAGTATAATAACACATAATCAAAAGTTCAAACTAGATAACATTCTAGCTGATAACGGTTATGAAATAAGCGATTTTGTTTTACCAGATCAGGAAATGCTAAATACACTTAAATTAGAATATATTAAACAGAACGCAAAGAGAAAAATAAAGAAAACTAATAAAGCAAAGCAGTTAAATGAACAAATACTAAGAATCAGAATAAACGCTGGAAAAGATAAGAAGATAAGACCAGGAGATATATTAGGTACATTATTAAGTATCGAGGATATAACTAGTGATGATGTAGGAATTATTAGTGTAGAAAGAACTTGTTCTTATGTAGAGATATTTAACAATAAAGGTAGCCTTGCATTCAATAAATTACAAGATAAGATGATTAAAGGTAAGCCTAGAAATTATAAGGTTGTTAGTAACTTACAAAAGTAAGATATAGTTTAGAATCAGGAACAACGAGCCATATCATAAGTAATTGAATACATGGTGCAATATTCTTTTTTACATAAGTGATATTTCACCAACTTGTTGAATAGTTTATGCAAAGAAAAACCACCAATATGGTGGTTTTTAAATGTATTAATTAATTGGTCTTAATCTAATAATTTCTCTTATAACTACTTCAGTGTCTATCTCGATTGTTTTATTATCATGTATTACTCCAGATACATTTTGTACGAAGTTATCAATTCCTTTGAAGAATATAGAACCATCAAAATTAACGATTAATTCATTGACTTCGTTTATGTAATGTTCTTCAGTCAAACTAATGATATCGAAGAAGTAATAGCTAGAAGATGATAGTTCCTCATTTAATGTAAATTCAATGATATCTGTCTTAGTGCCATTAATAGCTATGAATGAATCACCTAATTGTGAGATCTCGTGTACAGAAGATATATTTGTGTAACTTACTTTGTACCTATCTGTATCTGGATCAAAATTAAGAATGAAGTTACTATTATTTTGATTATCTGTGTTTTCAATTAAATACATATCGTCCGATAAGAACGTAACATTTTGCATGTTATGTATGAATTCCCAAGTCGACATTCTTGTTTTATTGTATGTCATATTTTTAATAGTGAATGTTGCAGCAAACGAATTACTGTTTGGAATGTAGTCTCCATATTCAAACTTGACAGGTAACCAAGGAATATGTGACCCATCGCTTGGTTGAGTATACTCGTTTCCTTCTTCATCAAAGATGTAATATTCATCAGTATAGTGAATACACCCTTCTGTGTTCGTACAGAATACACTTTGATTACCACTTACGTATGCTGATTGAGGGAATGTAATTGAAGTAATTAGTTTTTCACCAAGGTTCTGTTTTATTGTAGCCGATCCAACATATTCAGTTGATTCTCCGTTATCCATTATGAATTGAACTTGTTGGTTACATTCTGATTCGTTACAGAACTTGTCTTCATTACTGTGTTCATTTTGTGTATGTACCTCAATATCTGAAATGTTAACAGTAACTTTGAATGGACAAGTGTATCCATATTCAATATGAACACCTTGAGAGAATTCATATAATGGATCGTCATTTGCATCAACAATGATGTATTGAACGTCTTCTATGAAACATCCATCTACATTTGAACAAACTTCACTTTCCACTAACTGACTGTTTAAAATTAGTTTATCTGTAACTTCAAACGTAATGTCCTGATACATCTCATCGCCTTCATCATAGAATACTGTAAATTGATAACCGTCAAATGTATTATGAGTTGATGAACATCCAGTAGAAGAAGAACAAACTTCCTCAGACATTGTAACAGAAGTATTTTCAGTAATATGATATTCCAGTGAAATTGGCATTACTTCATTTTCCTGTACCTCGACATTCATATAACCGTCACTTAATAAGTTGTCGTTCAAATCATAAATCAATACTGATACATTGTTTGAACAAGCAGCACTTTGACACACTTCACCTTCAATAACTTTTGCATATTCATATACAGCTTCGTTTGAACTTTTTATTTCTAAGTGATTGATTAGTATCTCACCTTGTTCGATTATGTCGTTCGTCCAAATCCATAGTCCATATTGATTCATTGATTTATCTACTAATCCAAATGAATTCTGACAACCAATTTCATTTTCACAGACTTTTGGTGTAGAAGTATATTCTTTAACAAATTCGTATACTAATGAATCACCGGCATCATATTTTTCTAGGAAGTTAGGAACTTCATCTCCAGGATAAATCTGCTGGTGTGATTCGAATTTGTAAGTACCAGTTGTTGATGATAATTCATAGTTTAATTGGTACCAACATCCATTTGCTTCAGTACAAGGCTCTCTATCTGAACTAAATGAACCTAACGCTATTCTTGTTAAATCTGCACTGTTGATAATTTTATCACCATCTGAGGCAGTTAAGTTTAACCAAAGCTGTGAGTCGCTTTCTATTGATTCACCATTATGGTTATACACATTAACTTGAACTCCTAAGTTACAGTTATCGTAACAAGTCTCTTCTTTTTCCCCTAATTCAATGTAGTTGCTCTCTAGGGTACCATCTTCTTTAATTCTATATAAACTAGTAGTGTAGTATCCAAAATCCTCAACATATGTTTCATCATAAGAATGGAAGTATAATTCACCATTAGGTAATGTTATTTGGTTCAGGTTCTTTGTATCTTCAATTGTTTGTAACCCATTTGATTCATTATAAATTTTGATGTTTTGATCCCATTGGTTACAAATAACGTTGTTAGTGGTTGGATCAAATAGAATTGAACACATATCGAATCCAGCTTTGCTTAAACTTAAGTAGTCTTCAAGTAATAGTTCGTTAGCTTCTTCATCGTAAGAAACTTTGATCAACATTCGATCTTTATTGTGGTCAATAAAGAAGATGTTATCATCTGTATATGTAAATCCATATGCATCTAGACTGTAATCACTTACTCTCAAATAATTCCAATTATAGTATTCGTTCATGATACGATCAACGAATTTTTGAGCTAAAGGAGATAATGGGTTTTCTAATATACTTGCATAGTATTCTGTGTAGGTTACTTCTCTTATCTCTTCGATGAATAACTCTACTTCAAAGTTTTCTTGATATTTTATATTACCCTCTTCATCTAAGACAGGGACTTGTTGTAATTCGATTATCTGATTACCTTCATCATCTAGAATCGGTTCCTCGAAAATGATGTAGACTTCTTCCCCATTTTCGTCTAAAACAGGATCTCCATTTTCATCTACCTTAAGTTCTTTAATATATTCAACAAGAGGGACTTCTTTTAATTCAGTTAGTATTGGACCTTCTGTAAATATCAAAGGTTCTCCATTTTCATCAAGGACAGGTTTTTCAATTAACTCAAACAAATAATTACCTTCATCATCTAGTAAAGGATTACCCTTTTGATCGAACAAGTAGTTTTCATACATTTCTATAACTGGTTCGAACAAAGTAACTTCTACTTTGATATGTCTTGAGTGGTCTTCTATCTCAGTCCAAGAATTCTCTGTGTACTCAACATCTTTTGTAGCGAATAATTTACCACTTTCGTTATGAATTAGGTAAACTCCTCCTGCATACAATGAATCATAAATTTTTTGGTTGAAGTCGACCGACTGGTGTTGTTCTCCAAAGTTAACTTCGAAAATTACAACTGTGTACGGCCCATAAACTTCTAAAGCCAGAGGATTAGATTGAATGTTAACCTCAAATCCATTATCATCTTCAAATGATAGTTGCTCTAAGAGTCCTTCATCAGTCAATTTAACTATAATATTATCTGTATCTGTGGTTTCCTCAGAATTCATATTAACTTGATTGCTCATTTGATATGCTGATCTTGATACAACTGCAAGACCTTTAGAGTTATCTAAATCTGCAGTTAAACCACCCATGAACTCAACACTATTGAAGTGAGTTTCTCTGGTCTCCTCAGTTTCAAGTTTAAGACTTTTAGTAATATTCTCATTGATTAGTATGCAATCTCCATCAACTACTACGAACTCACCTGGTTCACCACAAAGTTGCATAAAAGGACCTTCTGACCCTGTGTTGCCAATGTCTACAAACTCACAGCCTGTAAGTAGAAGTGATATTACTAATGTAATAAATAAATAGCTTTTCTTCATTATTTTCACCCTTTCTAAGCACAAAAAAACGACACTTACCAATGCCGTTATACTGTAATATCATAGTGTTTTTGGCAACTTGGCAATCATAAGTATTTCTACTGTTAGACCCATAGCTTTGCGTCCTTGCCTTTCGACAAGTTTGCTAGTATCATTTCCACGCTTCTTTATACTTGTCTCATTATATCATTTATTACTTTGAACTTCAAGATATCAGTCGTTTATGAAATCCACAAGAGTTTCATTTTTGATACTAAAAGACATTCCTTCAACAAAAATCATCTCATTTCCTGAAACGGATGAATTTATTTTGGATACATTCAAACCGATAACTTCACGTTTAAGGCTGAAGATGGCTCCACCTGAACTACCATTGTTAATAGAGGCATCATGTTGAATAAATGCATCATCAATACGTGAAACAATTCCTAATGTAACTGTGTTTGCATATTCTAATGATGTAGAAGTACCAACACTAATGATTGGTTCGCCTATTGTATATACAACAGGGTTAATTTGACAAACACTGAGTTCCTCATCTGTCTCAAGTTCTAAGATTGCAAGATCAAGTTCAGAATCCTCTTTTAAAACTTCTGGTGTAATATGTAGATTATTGGTTATAACTTCAAGAGAAGATGCATACCTTATCACATGTTCATTGGTAAGAACTAGATATCCATTGTCAGTTCTCTCGAATATTATTCCCGTACCAATTGATTCTTTATCAATTGAGAAATTGTTTTTGATACTAACTGTACAGTTTGTAGCATATTCACTTGTACTACCGATTATATCTGTAATAAAAGCTGGATCATTAGATAATTCACTGATAATTTCCTTCTTTAACGACTCCTTATTTACACAGCCAGTTAAAAGAAGTAAAAAAATAAACATTAGTTTTCTCATAATATCACTCTTTCCTTATGTGAAGTTGATGTGTCAAATAACACATTATCCAATTCTTTGTAAAAATTTATATGTTTTGAGAGTTTCCTAAAAACCTTTCAAATATGCTTTATCATGGTTCAATATGTGCAAACATCTACATAGGATTCATTAAAAAAATCTCTAACCAATAACATTTTCTGTTCTTATAGGGTAGAAAATCTAACTTGAATATATCCATAATTATATCATATACAATTAAAAGTGATATAATGAACCGTATCATAAATAGATGCATATTCGTTAATAAGTAGAGGAGAATATAAAGAAAGAGAAACAACTGCAAACAAGTTTTCTAAAATATTTACTATAGTTTATGGATTGTTTACCCTATGCCTGATAGGATATATCATATATATGTTTTATACAGGATAATCTTGAATAAACTTACATATTGATTTGAATAGGTTAAGACTAGGGATTGTTGGTTATAAAAATGAAAGTATATATTTATATGACTGGCACTTAAGCTTTGGTACTACACATAACTTTTCTCGATGAATGATATTATAGAAATTACTGATATTAGAGTTTCTACTATTTTCGGTTCAGTATATTCTTCTTAAAACGTGTGGTATACATTTTCCGTAAACTATAAGTGGGCAACATCAGTCGCCCCATTATGACTTACGAGATCAACTGGAAGGTTGGTCTTTTTTTATTGGAATATGGTACAATGGATTTGTGAGGTGGTAATTATGAAAATATGTACGTATAACATTTGGAACGATAAAACTAACTTTGATATCAGATTAGAATTGTTAGTTAATGAAATCAATAGATATGAACTTGATTTTATTGCATTGCAAGAAGTAAAAGATGAAAGAACATTTAACTATATTCAATCTAAAACCAATTTTAAAAACGGGTATTTTTATGAGGGATTAGGATTTTTAAGTAATCATGAAATTATAATAGATAAAACATTTAATGAGAATAATAGTTTTGTTCAAAGAATTATTTTTGATAATATAGCATTAACAAATGTTCATTTAGATTGGAAAAACGAAGAAAACAGAATTATTGGAATTGATAAAGTCATCGATTACATTGAAGAGAACCAACAAGAATATGAATTTATTCTAGGAGATTTCAATGATACACCAGATGATTCTATTCACTATGAATTAAGAATGGATGATTTCCAAGATTTATATCAAACGTATTGTCATAAGCGTAATGTATTTCCAAAACCTACATTAGATTTTGAGAACAATCCTCGTTGGAGAAATCAAAAAGTTGATGAGGTTTCAGTTAGGTTTGATTGGGTTTTATTACACACTAAAAATAATTTCGAAGTTAAAAATGCTTATATCATAGGTACAGATGAAACAAATGGTATTGCACCTAGCGATCACTATGGTGTGGTAGTAGATGTAGATTGAGTAGATACGTATGTAAAGCATAATAATTTATGTTCCGACACAGTAGTGCTAGTCGGATTCAAACCAATGTAGGCGTTGCCTAGCAGTAATTAAATCATTCGGAAGGTACACATAGGCACCTGCAGTCGCTCCCATTATGACTTACGAACGGTAGATTGTACAATCTACCTTTTTTTTTATTAAAAGAATTGATAGAATGTATAAAAGACTGATCTATGTCATTAGAGTACAGTTATAGAGAATTTGAAATTATTGATGGGCTCATATATAGAAATGTTCAATTAATTATATATATAGTAATTATCTAGAGGATACTACGTGGGATTTATTAATGAACGATTGTTACAAAAAACTTGTTTAATTCTTGAATCCAGTTTATGAAATCTATAGTATTATGACAACTTACCAGCTATAAAATCTTATCTATCAGAACTGAATAAATTATTTAGTAACTTAAAAAGTGAATCGGATTGGATTTATAGTTTATTTTGTAGGAAAACTGAAAGTTTAGTAAACATGATTGAGTTATTTTTCAATTTACATTTATAAAAATATATAGGGGGAGAACATGAAGTGTTTAAAGTGTGGTGATAGTAATATCCAGCAAGGTGTATGCCTAACGTGTGAAACTAATCTAGAGGAGTATATAATTGATAATTTAAGTAATTTCTCTTTAAAGGAAATTTTAAATTTTATATTTGAATCAGGTTTTGGTAATGATCTTTCTTCCGTCAAGGCTGCAATTAACGATTTGCTAATCAATTTTGAAGTTGAAAAGAACATACTTAATCTGCTTTTAACAGAAGAAATTATTTTTAAAGTAAAGAATTTGAATAGTGTTGAAGATGCAATTAGGTTTGTTAATCTAGAAACCTCATATTATGTTACCAAGTTTGAGATAAACGAATCTTTTATTAAAAGACTATTAATGGATTTAGTAGAATCCATAAAAGTAAACTATAAACTAGCAGATATACTAACAAACAATAATAGTAAAAATTTTGAAGCAAAACATGAGAAAAAGGTAGTAAAAAACAATAGCTACTCTAGGTCTGATAAACTAAGAACAGGAAAAGTAGGTATTACATTAGTAATAGTTAATTTACTGTTTATTGTTGGTGTAGTTTCTTTTTTATTGCTTCAGGATCAGGGATCAGAAAGATTCGATACTGGTTCTCAACAGGTGGCTAATGTTGTGGAAGAGCAATCAAATAATAGCGAAGATCAGTTAGGAAGCGATGAACCGAATACTGAGGTCTCAACAGGTGAGGATATTACTTCTCCATCAATTATATTGGATACTGAAGATATCTATATCACCTATGGAGAGTCAGTAATGATTCCAACGTGTAATGTTTGGGATGATACAGACAAAAATATTCAGTGTGAAATGGTAGGAGAAACGGAAGACTTATCTCCAGGTACTCATCAGTTAACATTTATTGCGACTGATAATAGTGGTAACAAAGCACAAGAAACAATAAACATTTATGTTGATGTTCTATATAAAATTGAAGCCAATAAATTAGATACGAATTTATTTTTTAAGACAGATGATGGTGGTTATGTAAAGGAAGTGGATAGATTATTATTTGTAAAGTATGACGCAAATAATGTTAAAGAATGGGAATTCGATTTGACAAGCAATTTATCAGACAGATATTATCCGGATAATGGATTTAGTGATAGCGAGGGAGGAGCAGTTATTTGGCTAAGTAATAACTATGAGCGTCGCTTTGCAGTGGTCAGATTAAACCAAAATGGGGAATTGAATTGGGTCAGTAGTCTTGACTCAATTAATAGTTACTTTGTTGAATGTCATAATTCCAATAACGGAATACTATGTTTTGATAGTTCTAGTGATATATCAGGAGCAGATGGACTTCAAATTATAAATTTAGATTATAATGGGGAAATTTTGTGGGGACAAACGATATTAAATGATGGTAGGAATATGTATAATTTTGGAGTAGTAACTAAAGGTGATTACATAGTTCTAGGATTAGAAGAAGTAACTAGTGACAAAATTGTTAAGCCAGTTGTTCTAGTTCTATCAGCAGATACAGGTGAAATCATTACTAGAAACGATGATAGCCCACATTTTTATAATATTTTGTTAACACCAGGTGGGAAAGTATTATTTGAAAATGAAGATAATTCTAGTTCGACTAGTCGAACTGCACTGTTTGAATATCATATTAATACTAACTCATTTACAAAATTTATTGAGTATCCAAGAGATGGACATGTTGACAATATATACGAATTACGAAACGGAACAATGCTGGTTGTAGGAGGAAAATCCGAGTATTCAGTAAACTCTTGGGATGCATTTTATATTCATCATGTTACTGAAGATGGGCTTGTACTAAATATGTTTGAATCACATCCATTAGAAGATGATACTGTTCCTTATTATATTGAGAAACAGGATGGAATATTGATAATTGTTGATGGTGAACAGTTATTCTTGTCTTATGATGTAGTAAGTTAACACAACTGTATACTTCGATGTAAGAAAGAATAATTGTCTTTAATAATTGAAAGTGAAAATTATTATTATCAATCGTAAATCATGGGTATCGACATTCAGTCGCCCCATTATGACTTACGAGGATTAGGAATGTTTCCTAGTCCTTTTTATTATTAGTTTTTCTTTATGATATGAAATATAGTTCAGGTAAAGTTTAAAGAACAAAGGATTAATATAATTTATAAAATACCAGAATTGAATTACATTAAGATGTTTGGCGAAAATGTGTTTATCTACTTGGCTTATGTCTAGATCTTGAATGATGCTTACCTCCCTGAATATTGTATCAAATTGGTGAATATTGTATAATTTATTTAGTAGGAAGTTTCAATGGAAAGTAAACTATTAGAAAAAATGATATAAACAAAGTCAAACATCTTATAATATTAATTGAATTTATTGTATTTATTTATGCTCTTCTAATGTATTCAGTAATGAAATCCATGGAGAATGAATTATATAAACTTATCTTAGGGTTTATAACGACATAAATTAAGGGTATAAGGAGGACGTAATGCAGAAAGGTACCGAATATTCATATTATCTAAGCAGCGGTGAGTACATTGAGTTAAGATTGTTGGCATCGAACAACTCAATTCAGGAGTTAACCTATTTACTTAATAAATCCTATAAGTCTTTAAATGATATGGGTCTTAAATATGTGGCTGCAACTCAAGATGTAAGCACCACAACAAAGAGGATAGAAAATGCTTATATGTGTTTTGTTGGGTTTTGTAACGGAAAAATTGTTGCTACAATATCACTTTATAGTCCTAAGTTCTCTAGTACATGCAATTGGTATAATAAAGACTTCGTTGCAAAGGTTGGACAGTTTGCTGTTCTACCTGAATTTCAGAAATTTGGCATTGGCAGTAAAATGATGGATATTGTTGAACATGAGGCTAGAGGGATTGAGAATGTTAAAGAGCTAGCACTAGACACAGCAGAGACCGCGTATCACCTCATTGATTTTTATATTAGAAGAGGATATAGGTTTATTGAAACAACTAATTGGAGCATGACAAATTATAGAAGTGTGATACTAAGTAAACTTATTTATTAATTTTTTGATACAGGTCAAATACATTAATAGAGTTTCTATTTTACCAAAAATGGAAATCCTGAAGGAATTTGCATCCTACCAATTATCAGTAGCCCCATTATGACTTACGAAGACTAAACGGATTGTTTAGTCTTTTTTTATTGAAAAAAAATAAAATCATAGAACTAATTTTGGAGATTAAGAATATCGAGAAAATATTGAGAGATGTACAATAGTTTATAAGTCTGAATTGAATAGGGAGTATCTATTTGGTATAATAAGCAATGTTAGTAGAGGGAGAGTGTTATGATAAAAAAATACATGAATTTGCCTAAACCTTTATATGCGTTGTTTGCAGGTATATTCTTAATGAATTTAGGTAACTATATTTGGGCTTTGTTTGCATTGATGAAAGAGTCACATTATGGACTGAAAGGTACAGAAACGGCTTTTGTATTAGGAATAGTTTTAGTATTAAATTCTTTAGGTTCAGTTATTGGTGGAGGTTTAGTAGATAAATATAATAAAGTTAGAATATTTACTTTTTCTTTAGTTTTGTCAGGGGTTTTCTATTTTGCAGCTGGATTCTTAGACGGGTATTCTGTGCTGGGGGCTATATTTATAGGGTCTTTTTTTGCTGCTATTGGTACTCAAGCTGTAAAACCATTAATGATAGATTATTGTGAGACGGAAGAAGAAAGAAGATTAAGTTTCTCTTTGAGATATATTTGTTTGAATGCAGGTTATACTATAGGACCTTTAATTGGTGGAATTTTACTTGATAAAGGATTAGTTAAATTTTTATTTATTGGTGATGGATTGACTACTGCATTATATGGTTTTGTTGTTTTCTTATTTATCAAGGATTTAAGAGAAAAAAATAATGAAGTAATACTACATAAAAATGAAACTGAATATCATGGAAGTATTATTGGTGCTTTAATAAATAGACCAGTTATCATCATTATATTACTTGCTACTTTTTTTAACATAATTACTTTTAGATATTTATCTTTTGGACTACCAAGTTATATACAATCTTTATATGATAATGCTGGATTATTATATGGAATATTGTCTGCCATAAATGGTTTAGTAGCAGCTTTGTTTACACCGATTGTTTTATCTATTACTAGAAAATTAAGTAGTGGCGTTAATTTACTTGTTGGATTCTTGATTTACTCAGGTGGAGTAATGTTGACTTTAATGATTGAAAAATATTATCTATTAATTGTTTGTATGTTTGTTTTCACTATAGGTGAAATATTACTTACAATTAATTCTCAAGTATTCTCTAGTGAACATACGCCAGTTAATTTTAGAGGAAGATTTAATTCATTAACTACTGTTACATTCCAGTTAGGATCATTCACATCAGTATATATAATGTCTTATCTATTTAGTCTTGGAAGCTATAAATTAGGTATTTTCTTAATTGGTCTAGCGCCACTTGTATCATTTATGTTAATATCTGGAGTTTTGATTAGCGATAAAGTTAAGAATAAAAAACAACTAGATGAAATTAAAATGTGAGAGTGATAAACAAACATTGATCACACATATGAATGGGAGCTCTAGGCCGTCTCATTGAGACTTACGAAGACTAAAGAATCTGTTTAGTCTTTTTTTTTGCTGTGATAACCATAATTCGTGTTTTTTTGTGCATAGGAGTGAAAATTTTTGTTGTGAGTGATGTAATGTTAGATTGACTTTATAAAAAGCTAAGTACTAATTTTAAACGATTTTAAATGTAGCTTCATCAACGTACATTCCATTTAATTCATGGTTTGTCAAACAATGCTGAAAATGATAGAATGTATATCAATGGATAATTATAGTGAGGTATTATTGTATGGGAAAGTTTAAGTTAATGTATATATGGAACTTATTTAAAACACTACTAGCTAGTGCTTTTTCTTTATATATCGCATACTTTATAAATGAATTATTTGATTTAGCACTTAAAGGTAATACAAGCAGTATAAAAGATGTTGCTATATTATTTATGACTGTATTTATATCTTATAAATTAGTAACACTAGCAATTGATGTAACAATTAATAAATATATAGAAAAGAAAAAAGAAGTATATAAAAAACAAGTTCTTGAGGACTATGTAGTTTATTCTAAAAGCAAATTATCAACTCAAGAAGTAATGAAAAGACTTGGTAGTGATTTTGATAAAATTTATAATAGTAAAATATTACTCTCAAGTACTTTAGTCAGTGAAATCATAATTATAATAGTTGCTACTATTATAATTGGTTACATTAATATATTATTTGCTAGTATTCTTTTAGGTTCAGTTTCTTTGTATGCAATACTTCCTATTTTATTTAAAGCAGACTTTACTGTAATTTATGGTAATGTTGAGAAGTTAGAAGAACGTATAGAAGAAGAATTAAAAGAAGGTATTGATAACTATCAATCTATTAAAACACTTAATTTAGAAGACTATATGATAAAAAGGTATGAAGAAAAAATAGAAGCATCAAGAATAGAAACTATTAAAGCTGAAAAGAAGTGGCATACTTATAGAGCACTTGTCGCTGGTATGAGACAAGTGTTTGTATTTGTATTTATGGGTCTTTTAATTTACTTTGCAGCTAATGAAAAAATAGGAATTGAAAATGTCTTATTAGTTGTATTCTTAACTAATATTTTAAAAGGTAAAGTAGAAATAATCGTAAAATCTTCTAAAGAACTTATAGAAAGTAAGGTATCCTTTAAAAGACTTGAGGATCTTAATGTAAATATAGAAAGCCTTAATAAATTTGATGATTCAATCAATAGTATAGAACTTGTTGATTTGAGTTTTTCATATGAAGAACCAGTATATAAAGGCTTAAACCTTAGTTTAGAAGGAAATAAGGTATATAAGTTAGAGGGTCCTAATGGATCTGGAAAAACTACATTTATTAATATATTGCTTGGTGAAATAGAAGATTATAAGGGTAGGGTCTTAATTAATAATAAAAGCCTTAAAACCTTAGATAAAGAAACATATAGAAATAAAATTAGTTATTTATCACAGGCTAATTTAATGTTTGAAGGTACATCGCAGTTTAACCTAGAACTTAACAATAAAGTAGATTCTAAAATAATAAATATGTTTAATATTGATACTTTGTTATTTAGTTTACAGGCAAATGATTTATCAGAGGGTCAAAAACAAAAAATATATATTTCAAGAGCTTTAAGTAAAGACAGTGATATTTTAATACTAGATGAACCAGAGACATTCTTGGATAAAGAGTTTATTAATAAATTAGTTAGATATTTAGAAAGTACTAATAAACTAGTTATATTAATATCACATACTAATTTACTTGAAGATATAGTTGATCATAATTTAGTAATAGAAGATTTAAATATTAGGAGGTGTTTATAATGGGTGAACAACTAATAAAACACTTTTTAAATAAGTTTAAATTTTCAATGTTAGTTGATATTTTAGGAAGACTTTTAGAAGTATCTGTTGCCTATATACTTGTAGATGTATCTGGTATATTAGTAGATGATTTAGTAAATAATGATTTAAATGAAGTAACATACTATTTAGGAAAGTTTGTTTTATTATCAGTTATATCAATTATTTTAGTTCCAGTAACTGACTTCTTAGTTAATAAAGTACTAGTAAATGTTGGGATGAAATTTGATATTTATGTATATGATTTATATTTAAAACAAAAATATGAAGTAATAGATAAATATTCAAAAGGTGATATCTTTAATAGACTTTATACTGATGCTATAGCATATAGACTTGATTTGTTTACATTAATAACAGCAGTCATTGGTCATTCAATTATTGTTATTTTTATGTTGTTTAGGTTAATGAATGTTAATTTTTATTTAACATTAATATTATTTGCTGTAACCTTAATTGTTGTGTTAGTTCCAGCTTTTACAAATAAGCTAACACATAAATATGTGGAGACTGATAAAGAAAAAACTGCGACAAAGAACAACTTTGAAAAGCAGTTAATAGAACATAAAGAATATATAAGAATAAACAATTATCAAGGCAACTTATTTAATAAATTAGCTATATACATTAAAGACAAGCTTAGTATTTATAGGAAGTTTATAACACTTGACATATATAAAAATAATGTAACAGATCTTATTGTGTTTTCAACACAAATTGTATTTATGTTAATTGGATCTATTTTTATCGCAAATAATGAAGTAACGACAGGACAGTTTGTATTATTCTTTGGAGGAGGATTTATTCTTAAAAAATCTATTGAAGCTATAATGTGGCAAGTGGAAAAAAGACTACCTAGATTTAAAGCAATAAACAAGCGTATAGTTGAAATATTAGAACATAAAGAAGAAACAGATTTAGAAGATACAGAATGTATTAATGATATAGAGTTTAAAGATATTAACTTTGGTTATGATGATAATGTTGTGCTAAATGTATTTAATACTAAAATCAATAAAGGAGATATTGTCAAAATAGAAGGTGAAAATGGTACTGGAAAGACTACTATTATTAAATTATTGCTTAAGTTTTATGATGTTAATGAAGGTAACGTACTAATTAATGGTAGAGATATATCTACTATTAATGCTAAAAGTATAAGAGATAAGATTAGTTATGCATCACAAAATCCTGTATTATTTAATATAAGTGTAAATGATAATATTAAGCTAAATACAACGGTTAATGTTGATGGAATTATTGATTTACTAGACCTAAATGATATTAAAGATGTAGTAGTTGATGAAGCTAGTAAGAATATTTCAGGTGGTCAAAGAAAGAAAATCTCACTTGCAAGAGAACTTATAAGGGAAAAGGAAATAATAGTTATTGATGAACTTAGGAACTATTTAGATGTTAAAACTTATAGTAATATTTTGAAATATCTACAAAATTGCAATAAGACTGTAATATTAATA
Organism: Mycoplasmatota bacterium WC44; assembly: GCA_046529715.1. Classification (GTDB taxonomy): domain Bacteria; phylum Bacillota_I; class Bacilli_A; order MAG-NZ; family MAG-NZ; genus WC44. The sequence goes on along the minus strand of CP134881.1, from coordinate 2,279,583 downwards.
TCACATGGTGATGAAGAACTTGACTTCAATAATTATATTAAACTATAAAAAGTAGGTATATGACCAAAAAGATGGGATTACACAATTAAGTGTTTCCCATCTTTTTTTTTTCTTGACTATCTATTTTTCCGACTACACCTTTTTTACTCAGTAATGTGGTCACTAACATTAAATTCAACAATTGACCATTGATCATCTTTATGTTCAATGATATTCAAGCAGGCATTTTTTAGTTTCGTAGAAAAAGATATTTTTTCAGGAGCTATTGATGAAAGAATAGCTTTGATGCTTTGAGAGTGAGCAGTAATCAGAACATTTTTACCTTTATAATCCTTTAATAAGTTGTTAATCTCATTCATTGTTCTACTTTGAATTGCTTCATCTGTTTCACAATTACTAATCTCACCATTTTTTACTTTTGGCCACCATATAGCGATTTTCTTTCCATCAGCTTGGCCAAAGTCACGTTCAATAAAAGCCTCATTTATCAATATTTCATTTTCCAGTTTTAATGCCTGATGGATAATCTCACCAGTATGCTTTGCACGTTGTAATGGTGAAGTAATTACAATGTCCCATTTAGATAGATTATTCATTAAATATTTAGCACTTAATTTAGCCTGTTCAATCCCGATTTCATTTAGAGGATTATCAGTATGGCCTTGTATCAATAATTTTTTATTCCAATCAGTTTGTCCATGTCTAACTAAACAAATTCTCATTTCCCTATCTCCTTTTTATACATTTCCATGTAATATTGTACTATATCATGTAAAAAAAAGAAAATAAATAGCTTTGGAGCCCCATTATGACTTACGAACGGTAGATTTAGTAATCTACCGTTTTTTTTATATCTCATTTATTTGTAATGTGATTATTGTTAAGATGGAACTGATTGAGATGATTAAAAAATCTCGTTCTTAGGATGATTATTTCATATGGATAATATTTCTATTCAAATAGGTTATTAAAGAAGAACTTAGCATAGTTGAAAATATCCAAGTTGTTCTTAAGTAATCTCTTATTCTTTTTCGAATAGTGATACAAGTATAGATTACTAACAACAGAAATCCAATGTAAATACTCTATATTTATACTTTAATATTATTATGCTAATAATATCTAATGAGGTGATTGCATGAAGTTAATGTCTAAGGCATTTAATGAAATTAAAGATTTTTTAAAAAATAATATACTAGTTGTAAGTTTCGTCCTATTGGCCATTCTCATGAGTCTAGTAATGCGTTATTTTGTGACTGGTGATATAAGTTCTATAAAAGCAATTGTATCAGACAGCGGTATTGTATTATTTATAGCTTCTATTGGTTATTTTTTTGGGAATAAAGTACATGTTTATTATTTGAACTTTTGGTCATTTCTGTTAACTTTCATTGTAATTGCAAACACAATTCATTATCGTTATTATAGTACTCCGATATCATTTACTATATTGTCACAGATAAATCAGTTAGCTGATGTTTCAGACACTGTATTTTTATCTACTAGAATTTATGATTTACTATATTTTATATTTCCAATTTCATTGATTAGTATAACTAAAAAATTAAATCAAACTGGTTATATAAAAAAGAAGACTAGAGAAAAAGTAAAATCAAAAGACATACAGCTTACTATGTTTGTTTCATTTTTTCTGATTGTATTATTTGGAGTATCTTTGACGACTAGCGAGGCATCATATCTGTATAAGCAATGGAATAGACATTTCTTAGTAAATCGTCTAGGATTATATACATATCAGACTAGTGACCTGATTTCGACATTCTCAAATAAATTAATACCGACAATTAAACTTGATGAGGCAATCCAAAAATTTGACAATTATTTTTATGATGAAGATGGAAATGAACGTCCATGGCAAACAAATGAATATACAAATATTTTAAAAGACAAAGATGTATACTTTATACATTTTGAAAGTATGCAATCAATGCTCATTGATTTAGAAATTAATGATCAAGTCGTCACACCTAATTTAAATAAATTAGTAGACGAAGGCTTATATTTTAGTAACTTCTATGCTCAAGCTAGTAGTGGCAGGAGTAGTGATAGTGAATTTACTTTACTTAATTCAATATTACCGCTTTCTAGTGGTTCTGTATTTAATTTATATTCTTACAATAAATATATGACCCTTCCATCTTTGCTAAAGGAAAATGGGTATTATACTGCCAGTTTCCATGGGAATATTGGAGCGTCTTGGAATCGTATCATTATGCATAAATCCCTAGGATATAATTTAATGTATGATAGTAAATCTTACCAATGTGTTGATGAAGATGTGAAAGGTCTTGGAATTAACGATAAATTATTTTTTGAGCAAACAGTTGAACATATCAAAAATATTAATTTAGAAGAGGAAAAAGTGATGGGTACACTAATCACTCTAACAAATCATACACCATGGCATAACGTGTATGATGAATTTGATACTGATTATTTAGGTAAATCTCGATTAGGTAGATATATAGGTACAAGTAATTATGCAGATGCCGCTTTAGGATTATTCCTAGAGAAAATGGATGAAAATGATTTGCTTGATGATGCTGTAATAGTTATTTATGGAGATCATGATGCTAAACATAAAGTAAAAACATATAATGAATTATTTAATTACTCACCTGAACTTGAAGGAACTAGAAATCCCGGAGATGAAGGCTATATAGATGTATATGACACTGTTTTCTTACAGCAATTAAAACGGGTACCATTTATTATTTGGACAAAGGATAATTCAATTGAATCGAAGGAAATTAAAATACCAATGGGAATGATTGATGTATATCCAACAATTGCAAACATGCTTGGAGTTTATTCTCCAATCCATCTTGGAAATGATGTGTTTAATATTGAAAAGAATGTAGTTGTTTTTCCTGACGCTTCGTGGCTTGATGAAACAACATACTATAGTCCTGTAAAAGATGAATATCATCAAATATCAGAAGTGCCAATAGCAATTGAGGTAATTGAACAGAATAATGAATATTCAGAAACAATTGTCGATTTATCTAATGTTATGATTAGACATGATTTATTAAAGGTATATTATAGTAATAAAAAGTGAAAATAATGATTGAGTTAATCCTTTGAATTACAGGCGAATTAAATAACATATTTATATCAACAAGAAGTTTAAAAGGAAGGGAAAGGGATATTCTTTAAAAGTTTATTGATTTTAGATTAATATCATAAATATATAACATATTATAAATGGATGGATTTCAATTACTTGGTCGACTCATTTAGATTTACAGGAACTAGTGAAAACTGGTTCTTTTATTTATATACTCGCTTTAGCTAAATAAAAATCAGTATATCTAGAAGATACACTGATTTAAGAAAATTATACTGATTCAATTACTCCTAACATTTCTCTGTCGATTACTCGAGTCATCGTATAAGAATAGTTAGCAAAATATTTATCCCAAAATCCACGTGCCGTTGGATTAATGGTTCCGTGCGTAACATAGATTCTCGTATAACCATCTTTCTTAACACAATCATTTGCATAACTTAGTAATGCTTTAGCTACTCCAAGTCCACGATGATTAGGGTTTAATGATATGTCGCCAAATCTACATGATTTTTCAGTCCTATTATTCATTGGTTCTGAATCAATCATACCTACTAATTTATCATTGTAAAATACACAGAAGATGCGCATTTCATCACTTAAAAAATCCTCGAATCTATCTTCTATAGGTAGAAAATATTTACAATGATAAAAGACTGGACTTCTTCTTAAATGATTAATTAATTCACGGTAAAGTAAGATTACATCATCTCTATGAGTTAAAAGCTGATCTTTTGTCATCTCTTTAAAAGTATATTCAGGTAATTCTTTTGTCGGTATCGGTAAACTAGTGTTTCTGATTACCTCAGTAACATTCATTGCGAAAGAACTCATAATAAACATGTTAAGTACATCTTCATCGTGTGCATATACGTTAACTCGTAAGCTACTTATATACTTTTCACATAATTCTGTAGCGGTCTTTTGAAAAAGTTTTCCAATCACTTCTCCACGGTTATCACCTGTTACACCATATCCATATAGAGGTGAAGTGGCACCTTTATCACCTTCGTCGTTAATGACATGAATTCCATCAAAAATAAGGAATCCAACTACATCGTTATTTACTAAAGCTATGTATCCAATACCAGTTTCGCACAATGCTTCAATTTGTTCTGCGAAGTAGTCCATGCTTAAATCTGGTAATACATTTACTTTTAATCTTTCCAGCTCGTAATTCTCAAAAGAAATTCTAGCTATTTCTTTTAAATAATCCACTGTAAATTTTTTAAATTTTATGTTTCTACTCAAAATTAATCCTCCTGTTTTTGTGGAAGGCTACATTGAAGTCACCTTCTCATTTAGTTTGTTATTTTCTTTAATATTGATATTACGTCTTCTCATATAAATCATCTCCTTTATTTTCAATAACTACATTATAAGGCTTTCAAAGATTAGAGTCAATGATTCTGAGATAAGAGTATATACTCGTGTTGATTTATAATAGTAATTACTTAAATGGGTGGCTTTGCTGAAATTTCGTTAAGTGAGTGCAATTGTATTTGGACTATAGTTCTACACTTTTTAATTTATGGATTTAAAACTTAGATTGGTCAGTTGTTGTGGCACAGAATCTAATGGAATAATTTTTAGTGTTAAGTAGAGTGTTTGTAATTACACTACAATTGCTAAATATTAGTGCGTCAGACATTGACAAACTCAGTCGCCCTATTAAGACTTAAAAACGGTAGATTTTAAAATCTACCGTTTTTTTTATATGTATGGGCTATATCGAATAGTAAGTATAGTAAAAGGTATGATTTAATTTGTATAAATGTTCGAATAAGACTAAATTTATTACACACTTATATCTAATCCAAACAAAATAATCTTTGCAAGGAAAGAATGGTATAAGATTGTAAAACTAAGGCATTTTAAAAGTAAGAAATCGTTTATAGATAAAAGGAGTTTGAAAAAATACGACTATTTTCTCAATGGTACTAAGAGCAACAGAGGCAGTTGGTGTACATAAGAATCTCTCAAAGGGTAAAAAGCCTTATAAGGTTTATCATATACCACTTATGATTTATTGAAATAATGTCGAAAAATCTGTATAATTAATTAGATATTAAAAAGAGGAGATGAATTTATGAGTTATAGAATTACGAATAAGTGGATAGTTGTATTTGGCGCAATGTCAGCACAAATGGCTATTGGAGCTTTATACGCGTGGAGTTTATTCAATAAACCAATCTCAATGGGACACGGATGGGAGTTTAACAAAGTTGTTACTACGTATGCAATTTCGTTAGTATCATTCGCACTTTCAATGATCATTTCGGGTCGTTTACAAATTAAGAAGGGTCCAAGATTTACAGCTTTAATTGGTGGAGTATTATACAGTGGTGGTATTTTGCTTTCATCACTTGCTACATCACCTACGATGTTATACATAACATACGGTGTTATGGCAGGGTCTGGAGTTGCTTTTGTGTATGTTTGTCCACTTTCGACATTAGTTAAATGGTTTCCGGATAAAAAAGGTACTGTTACTGGAGTCGCTACTGCAGGATTCGCTATAGGAGCAATCGTCTTTAAACAAGTAATTACTAAGTTGTTAAGCATATCTGATTCAACAGTTTATACTTCTGAAATGGTTTCAAACACGTTCTTAACGTTAGGAGTTATTTATGCAGTTATGACAATAGGTGGTGCATTATTGCTAGATGTACCAGAAGAAGCTGAAGAACTTTCAAAAGTTGGTAAGAATGCAGGAAAAGACTACACTAGAAGAGAAATGTTACTTTCGCCTAATTTCTATAAATTACTTATAAGTGATTTATTAGCATTAATGCCAGGTTTATTAATCATAGGTTTAGCAAAAGATATTGGTTCAGAATTTATAAAGTTAACAGATAGTAGCCTTGTCAATGCAGCTGCACTTGTAAGTTTACTTGCAATGTTCAATGCAGGTGGCCGTTTAGCATCTGGTAGACTTGCTGATAAATTAGGTGCTTTAAACGTTTATAGGATAATGTATCTAGTTACAATTGTTTCTTTAGCATCATTAAGTTTTATCTCCTCAGCACCGGTACAAGTAATTGCCATTTTGATAATTGGAGTGGGATATGGTTCATTCTTATCATTAGTTCCAACAATTGTCGGTCAATTATTTGGTGGTAAGAACTTTAGTGCAAATTATAGTTTAGTTTTCCAAGCCTACGGAGCAGCAGCCCTACTTGGTATATTTATTAAAAAGAATGTAACTTTTGATCAAGCATTTACTATTTCAATGGCTACTGCAATTGGTGGTTTAATCTTTGCAATGTTAATTAAACAAAAAAAATATTCACAATAATAATCTATTCACTATAATATTTTAGGAATGTAATTCGTTAATATAAAACTCCGTAGTTGCTAGGGAGTTTTTTTTATTTGTGTTTAGAACCATTATGCTCTTAACAATTGCGAATATTTTTGCCAATAGAACAAAGGCAAGATTTGATAAAGAAAACATTAATATTAAGATGTAACTTATGATATAATTTTTAGACATGGTTTAAATTATAATAGGAGGGATATTAATATGACTATCATTAAGGGATTAGAAACCACATTTAACAGCGTTTACGATCAGTATGATAAATGGAGGCCTACATATGTAAAAGAATTATATAAGACTTTAAATCAATTTAAACAATTAAATAACTCTACTTCTGCACTTGAAGTTGGTATCGGAACAGGACAAGCAACTTTACCTATTTTAAAAACAGGTTGTTTGGTCACAGCAGTTGAATTAGGTGATAAACTGGCTGAGTATACAAAAAAGAAATTTGAGGACTACGATAACTTTAATGTAGTAAATTGTAAGTTTGAAGAGTTTAAAAGTATACCTAATTCATATGACTTAATCTTTTCAGCATCTGCTTTTCACTGGATTCCCGAAAAGATGGGTTATGAAAAGGTTTTTTCCTTACTTAAACCTCGAGGAGTGTTCGCAAGATTTGCTAATCATCCGTATAAAGACAAAGGAAGAGAAGAAATGTTCAACGCAATCCAAGAACTATATAAAGAGTATATGCCGGGATCTTCACCTGATGATGAGTATGATGATAAAAGAGCAAAGAAACGCTCTGATATTGCAGACAAATATGGTTTTATAAACACAACATATAAATTGTTTAAAAGAACCAGAACATTTACTGCTAAAGAGTACATTGCACTATTAGGTACGTATTCAGATCATATAGCTATAGAAGAAACAATAAGAAACGAGTTCTTTTCTAAGATTGAAAGAGTAATAAAGGATTTTGGTGATGAGATTACACTTTACGATACAATAGACTTACAACTAGCAATAAAGCCAGAATAATTATTTATCAAAACGTCAGCCACTTACGGATAGACAAGGACAACAAAAGAATATATAGAGGTGGAATATGAAAGATTACTACAAACTAAATATCTTAGAAATACAAGAATTATTTTCAGAGGAGAAACTCACTTGTTTAGAGTTAACTAACTACTATTTAAAAAGAATTGAGCAATACAACCACTTAACAAATTCTATTAGTCAGTTAAACCCAGATGCTGTTAGTATTGCAATGAAATTAGACCAAGAACTTAAATCTGGAAAAAGCAGAGGAAATTTGCATGGGATACCAGTCTTAATAAAAGATAATATTAATACCAATGATAAGATGAATACTACTGCTGGGTCAATCGTACTAAAAGACTTTCAGGCTTCTTATGATGCTTTTATTGTTAAAAACTTACGCAAACAAGGAGCAGTGATACTTGGTAAAACTAACCTAAGTGAGTTTGCAAACTTTGTTAGTTCTACGTCAAAGAACGGATTTAGTGCACTTGGTGGTCAAGTTATTAATCCTTACAACAAAAATTTAGATGTTGGTGGTTCTAGCTCGGGAAGTGCTGCTGCAATCGCCACGTCATTAGCACAAGTTGCTGTAGGAACTGAGACGTTAGGATCTATTTTAAGTCCTTGTTTAAGAAACTCACTACTTGGTGTAAAACCCACAGTAGGGTGGGTAAGCCGTACTGGTATAATACCAATTAGTCATTCCCAAGATGTTGCGGGACCAATAGCTAGAAATGTCATTGATGCTTCAATCCTCTTAAATGGAATGACTGGATTCGATGTAAATGATGTTACTACACATAATGAAAAAAGTAATGAAAAGATTTCACTTGATTCTATTTTGAACACAAAATCGTTAAAAGGAACAAAGGTAGGTGTGATTCAAGGGTATCTTAGAGGACAAGTTACTGATGAAGTCGAGAAAATTGTTCAAAGTACCATATCTAAAATTAAGGAACTAGGTTCTGATATATGTGATGTTGAAACTAAAAAACCAAACTATGACACTAGTATTGATGTTATGTTTTACGAGTTTCCAAGAGACTTAGAGGATTATTTTTTAAAAGATGAAAATTGTCCAGTTAAATCGCTAAAAGAAATTATTGATTTTAATAATAAAGATCAGGAAAATAGAGTTCCGTATGGACAAGATATACTCCAAAAGTGTATAGACTTAAATCTATCGGAAAATAAATATTTAGATACAAGGAAAAAGGATTTAGAACTAGCTAAGAGCTTAACAGATTGTCTAGATGATTCTAATCTAGATGCACTACTGTATATCGGGTATACGGGAACTGCCAGAGGAACAAAGGCAGGATTACCCTCAGTTATAATTCCGTGTGGTTATCTTGCTGATAAGTCACCTGTAAGTATTACTCTGATGTCAAAGAAATTTGATGAAGAAAAACTACTAGCTATTGCTTATGCATTAGAACAATCACTAAATGTAAGAAAAGAACCTAACTTTTAATAAGTAGTTTTTATAAGTATATTTAAAAACGTATCAAGTAAGTGTGCTACAATTGGGCACAATCAGTCGCCCCATTATAACTAACGAAGACTAAACAGATTGTTTAGTCTTTTTTTATATTCTAGATGTTACAATGGTAGTTTTTACAAAATTTATTGCATATTCCCCAAATTATCACAATTTGTGACCAAAATAATTTAGACTCAATATTTAGATATTAAGCACCTTATGGTGTTTTTTTTAATATAATAATGAGGAGGGAAAAATATGAAATTTTTATTAGGAATTAAAGTTACATTTACAGTTATAGGAGGTTATATAGGTTATATATTTGGTGGATTTGACGGATTTATTTACACATTGTTGGCATTCCTAATATTCGACTACATTACAGGTTTAATGGTTGCAGTAGTAGAAAAGAAACTATCTAGCGAAATAGGATTTAAAGGAATCTTTAAAAAGATAGTTATTTTAATGCTAGTAGTGTTAAGTCACTTAATCGATACGAATATAATTGGTGAAGGAAGTGTAGTAAGAAATGCAGTGATTTTCTTCTATATCTCAAATGAAGGAATTAGTATCATTGAAAACGCAGTAAAGCTTGGTCTTCCAATCCCTGGAAAATTAAAGGATATTTTACTACAATTGAATGACTATAAAGATAGAAATGGGAAGTAAGATAAATATTATTAACAATATTGTGACGAAAAACTCTTGTCATAAAGCTTGTAAGAAAATATCCAAAAAGATCAGACATTAACTCTTCAAGGATATATTTAGGACAAGTATTAAAAAATCCTCACAAGTAGGAGATTAATTATGATTAACAGTGAAGAGCAGGCAATCATATGTTGGCAATATCAGTCGCCCCATTATGACTTTTAGAACATCAACTGAAAAGTTGGTGTTTTTTTACTTACTTTAAAATAACGATATAATAACCTCTGTTAAGCAGATGTTGATTATACTTTAATGATGATATGTCAATAATATTTAGGAGGTGATTAGGTGAAAATAATATCTAGAGTAAATAATGAATTTAAAAACTTCTTCAGAAACAATATTTTAGTTGTAAGCTTTATTGTAATGGCTATCCTAATGAGTCTAATAGTACGTTATTATGTAAGTGGTGATATAAGTTCAATAAAAGCAATTATATCAGATACTGGGATTGTAATATTAATTGCTTCTATTGGTTATTTTTTTGGAAATAAAATACATGTTTACTATTTGTACTTTTGGTCATTTGTATTATCTTTTCTCGTAATAGCAAACATAATTCATTATCGTTATTATAGTGCTCCAATATCATTTACTATATTGACGCAAATAAATCTGCTAGATGATGTCTCTGACAGTATTTTGTTATCTACTAGAATTTATGACTTGTTATATTTGTTGTTTCCAATTTTGTTAATTGGTTTAACTAGAAAATTAAAGAAAACTGGATATATACAAAAGAAGGTTAGAAAAAAAGTAAAATCAAAAGACGTAACATTTACTATGTTTGTATCATTTATATTACTTGTATTGTTTTGGGTATCTTTGACAACTACCGAGACAACACGTCTATATAAGCAATGGAATAGACACTTCTTAGTAGATAGACTAGGACTATATACATATCAAACCAGTGACTTGATTGTTACCCTTTCACATAAATTGAAACCAACAATCGAACTTGATGAAGCAATTCAAAAATTTAACAATTATTTTTTAGATGAAGATGGAAATGAACGTCTATGGAAGACAAATGAATATACAAATATTTTAAACGACAAAGATGTATACTTTATACATTTTGAAAGTATGCAATCAATGCTTATTGATTTAGAAATTAACGATCAAGTTGTGACACCAAACTTAAATAAATTAGCCCGTGAAGGCTTATATTTCAGTAACTTCTATGCTCAAGATAGTGGTGGTACGAGTAGTGATAGTGAATTTACCCTACTTAATTCAATATTACCACTATCTAGTGGTTCTGTGTTTAATTTATATTCAGGCAATAGATATATGGCTCTTCCATCTTTGCTAAAAGAAAAACAGTATCATAGTGTCAGTTTCCATGGGAATGTTGGGTCTTTCTGGAATCGCATTAATATGCATAGATCCCTTGGATATAACATAATGTATGATCGTAATTATTACGAATATCTTGATGAAGATGTGAAGGGTTTTGGTATTAACGACAAATTATTTTTTGAGCAATCAGTTGAACATATTAAGGATATCCATTTAGAAGAGGAAAAAATAATGGGGACACTAATAACTCTTACGAATCATACACCATGGTATGACGTATATGATGATTTCGATACTGATTATTTAGGAGAATCTCGACTAGGTAGATATATAGATGCAAGTAATTATGCAGATGCTGCTTTAGGAGTATTTTTAGAAAAAATGGATGAAAATGGTTTGCTTGATGATGCTGTAATCGTTATTTATGGAGATCATGATGCAAAACATAAAGGAAAAACTTATAATAAATTATTCAATTACTCACATGAATTAGAAAGAGCTAAAGAACCCGAAGAGGAAGGATATATAGATGTATATGACACAATGTTTTTACAACAATTAAAAAGGGTACCATTTATTATTTGGACAAAGGATAATACAATTCAACCGAAGGAGATTGAATTACCAATGGGAATGATTGATGTATATCCTACAATTGCAAACATGCTTGGAGTTTATTCTCCATTCTATCTTGGAAATGATGTGTTTAATATTGAAAATAATATGGTTGTTTTTCCTGATGGATCATGGATTGATGAAACAACATACTATAGTGCATCAAAAGCTGAATATCATCAAATATCAGAATTACCAATAGCAAGTTTTTCAGTTGAATCAAATAATGCATATTCAGAAACACTTATTGATTTATCAAATCTTATGATTAGACATGATCTGTTAAAGGTATATTATAGTAACAAGAAGCTAATGATTGATTTATCCCAATAAATATCGATAAATTTATATATGAACAGTAATTAAGTACTTTGTAGTTATAGGAGATATCTTAGACACTGATAAGTTTCTTAAGGAAAAACTGCTGCTGGATTAAACCTAATAAACCGACCAAGTCAAATGATTTGGTCGGTTTATTCTTTTAATAAGCAATTAATATTAGAATAAGATAACTAACCAGTATTTCTTAAAGATCCTATTACATCATTAACTGAATTCCTAACTGATACATATAAGTTATCTATTGACGGTTTAGAAACTAATGAACCAATTAAGCATATATTACTCTTTTTTTGTCTTTCGCTAATATCTTTATAAAATTCTTGTGTTAAGTTTTGACCTTTTAAATGTGGAAATATATACCATTGTTTAACAGTTATTAATTGTTTGATATTAATTCCTAATTTCTTGATATCGTTAGTAATACCATCAATTATATCTTTTTCAACATTACCATATGCATATGCTACAAGGGTTGTTCTATTGTTTTGTTTCGAAATATAGAAAAATTGTACTTTATATTTTTTACCAAGATTACCCTTATAATAAGTTGTTGCTAAATCTCTATTACTTACTTCATAAGCACACGCGATAAATGGATTAGTATCTATTTTTTTCATTAATTGATTATATAAATTATCTTTGATAACGTCTCTAGGAAGTTTTGTAGTAATAAGTACTTTATCGAAATAGTCAGATCCATAAAGGGTCTCAACCATGACTTTATCATTTATTACTTCAACATTATTAACTTCAAGAGAATATCTAATATCTGATATATTTTGACTTAGTTTTTTAATAAGTTCAGATGTCCCCTTATTAATTAACAATAATTTATCACCTTCTATAAATGAGTATAATGTATCTACATTAAATATCTTAAGTACATAGTATGCTTGGATGGTGTCTATACAACCAAAACCAAATGAAGATAGAAGAGGTGCTATAACTTGACATACAAACCTTAATTGATGCTTCTTAAGGAAATCTTTAAACGGAATTAATAAATCTTCGTGGATATATCCAAAGTCAACGGCATTAAGTGATACAGAATATTTTTCTAGAATTATTTTAAGCCTACCTAATTCATTCATTAGCAAAGCCACATCTTCCTGTGACATATGTTCAATATTGGTATAATTATCATCTACGAAGTTTTTATAAACAAAACGTTCAGTATAATCAACTTTTAACTCGATTAACAACTCTTTAATTTTTCTAGTGAAAGAGAATACAGTTCCTAATTCAGTGTAGACATCCTTACTTACAAGAGTTTTGCAATGTCCACCAATGTATTCTTGTTTTTCATATATTGTTACATCGATACCTTCCTTTTCAAGTAAGTATGCTGCAAGCATTCCGCTAAAACCTGCACCTATTACGGCTACTTTCATATAAACCTCCTTTAGTATTTTCTATCTATGTAAGCCCATATAGGCAAAATTAGTTTTGTATTCGTTAATTTATTATGGTACTCAACGGGAGAACAGATTTCCTTATCATATACTGATTTATCGTTAATATTATAATTTCTTATATATTTTTGAAATCTAATTTTAAGTTCTGTAAATGAAATTCCTCCATTTATTAATGTCATTAGAAATGATGTGCATTCTTTTGTGTATTGTTTTTTTAGTCCATTAATTCTATCCAAGTCTTCATGAGTATCAAGAATATGTATCCTAACGTCCAATCCATGATCTTGAACTATTCTACTTATCTTCGATTTAAATATGCTTTTTGATTTTTTTATGAATTTTACACTTTTGAAGAAACATAAATAATTAATTTTTAAATTTAGAGTCGTTGCAATAGGTAAAGCAACTGCAGTTAATATATCTTCAAAATTATTTAAAGATATATCATTATATAATCTTGTGCAAGTTATTCTACTCTTTAAATCAAATAAAGTATATGAATATAGATTTCCTATATTTTTAAAATATCCATAGTCTGTTATCCAGAATATCCAACATTCACCTGTTTCAAGTTCAGCTAAGGAAGGGATAATTTTAGTAATTTTACTCTCTCTTTTTTTTGCAAACTTAATCCGTTTATCCTTGTTGGTAAGGCTATTTCTTTTCATCACATTAAAGACAGCTGATTCGCTAATATTATATCCGAGCTCATCTAGTAGGTACTTTAACGCTCTAGGTCCATAATGAGGATATGCTTTTATAAGATTAAGTAAAGCATTTTCTGTTTCAGAATTTGTTTTATTAATAGGAATTGAGTTTTTTTCTATATCGTTTAACCCCTCTATACCTAGAGATTTATATCTTTTTAACCAACGATAGTAAATTGTCCTAGAAATTTTGTATTTTCTACAAGTAACACTTATACCATTTTTTAAACCTTCTGAGATAATTTTAAATCTAAAATCTTTATGCATTGTAGTCACCTTCATTATTTTATTTTCTTATAGGATATCTTGATAAATTTAACTTAAAATTGATTGATGGTATAAAAAGTAGTATGACTTAAACTTGTGTTCGTATAGTGAATGTAATTGTGACTTTAAATTACAATTATTTCATTAGGTAGATGAAAGAAAAAATAATAATTATATATTTTGAATGAAAAAATATTTGATTTTGGTTAATTATTTTTTTGTTTTAACGAATTTATAACTTTAATTCTATTTTAGAGTGTATACATAAATTTTGCAAGAACAGACTTTAATTATAAAAAAAATTACTTTGGTTAATTGTTAACAGTATATTTTAATAAATACATAGATATTTACAGTATTATTAGGAATATATATACAGATTTCATTGTAAACATTTTGCTAAAGTAATCACTAAATAAAATAACAAAAAAAATCTACATTGTTGGGCTTGAATTATATTGTTATAATTTGGGAAAAGGGACTGAAGGGGGTATGAAATGAACGAACTAAAAGTTTTTAAAATAAAAAAAGATATTCATGAAGATAATGCCAAAGTTGCTGAAGCTACAAGAGATGAATTGAAGAAACATGGTACGTATTTAATTAACATTATGTCATCTCCAGGTAGTGGTAAAACAACAACACTTGTAAGTACTATTAAGGCTTTAAAGAATGAAATTAAGATTGGTGTAATGGAAGCAGATGTTGATTCTGATGTGGATGCTAAAACTGTTCAAGACGCTGGGGCAAAAGCAATTCAATTACATACGGGTGGTATGTGTCATTTAGACGCTACTATGACAAAGCAAGGCATTGATGAATTAGGTGTTAAAGAATTAGATTTAGTTTTTCTAGAAAATATAGGGAATCTTATATGCCCAGCAGGATATGATACTGGAGCAATGAAAAACGTAGCAATATTAAGTGTTCCTGAAGGTGATGACAAACCTTTAAAGTATCCTAAAATATTTGGAAAAGTAGATGCATTAATCGTAAATAAAATTGATGCTAGAGAGCATTTCGATTTTAGAATGGATTTACTTGAGGAAAGAGTTAGGAAATTAAATAAAGATATTATTATATTCCCAATATCAGCTAAAACTGGTGAAGGTTTAGAGGAATGGGTTACTTGGATCAAAAAAGAATTAAATAGAGAGGGATAAAATCTATGTCAAAGAAACAAGCAAAAACAAATTTTAATAAGTCAGAAAGATTTAACTTTGCTTTAACATGGGGAGATGTCGATGGAAGAGAGTATCGACAAGAAATACTTTATCTAGCAAACAAAATTGGAAGAACAAAGGCAGGGAGTTCTCGTGAGGCAATTCCTTTTGGTCCTGAATACTATGCACTTGCTCCAATACTTGATGAGTACCAAGCAAAAATAGCAATGCACTTGAAGTTCCGTGAAAAGGTTAGTGCAGAAGATGTTGCTAATATATCAGGAGAACCATACGAAAGGGTAAAAGATGCATTAGACCATATCGCTTGGGCAGGTGTTGCTTTTGTTAATACCATTGACGGAGTAGATATGTATTGGCAAGATATTTTCGTTCCAGGTCACTTAGAAATGATTAATAACAATAAAGAATTAGTCTCAAAACATCCAGAAGTAGCAGAAGCATTTTACTACTTTGGAAGTAAAAAAGGACCTATGGCAGCAGGTATTATGCCTGTTGGTGCTGGACCAATGCGAGTATTACCAATTGAAAGATCAATTGAGGGAAATTCAAGAAGAGCTTCGTATGAAGAACTTTCAAAACACTTAAACGAAGCTAATGTGTTTACAGTGTCTGATTGTTCGTGCAGAACATCTCGTGAGGAAATGGGAGAAGGTTGTGGACACTTAAAAGAAGATATGTGTATCCAATTAGACCATGCTGCTGAGTACTACATTAAAACGGGACGAGGACGTGAAATAACTAGAGAAGAAGCATTCGAAATCATTAAAAGAGCAGAAGATAATGGATTAATGCACTCTATTCCAAATTTAGATACTCCAGGTCATACACATGCTATTTGTAACTGCTGTGGTTGTGGGTGTTATGCGATGAGACTTGCAAATGAATATGTTAACAATGATATTGTTAGATCGAATTACACATCTGTTGTAGATGAAGAGAAATGTGTTGCATGTGGTGAATGTGTTGATGTTTGTCCAACAAACGCATTAAGATTAGGACAAAAACTATGTTCAATAAAACCAATAGATGAAAAGCTCATCAAAGTAACTCCAAGAAATACAGAATGGACAGAAGATAAGTGGAATAGTGATTACAGGGTTAATAGAAAAAACACTTTAGATTCAGGTACAGCTCCTTGTATTACTAATTGCCCTGCACATGTACCTGTTCAAGGTTATATTAAACTTGCTTCACAAGGTAATTATACTGATGCTTTAGAATTAATTAAAAAACATAATCCACTTCCTGCAGTTTGCGGTCGTATTTGTACAAGATTATGTGAAGAAGACTGTACACGTGGTGATATAGATGATGCAGTAGCAATTGATGATATTAAAAAATTTATTGCAGAGAAGGACTTAAATAAAGATATTCGATTCATCCCAAGAAAGAGACATGATTATAGTGATAAAAAAATTGCTATTATTGGTGGTGGGCCTTCAGGGTTAACTTGTGCATATGATCTATCAATAGATGGATACGATGTAACAGTATTTGAAAAACAAAAGAAATTAGGTGGAATGTTAACGCTAGGAATTCCATCTTATAGATTAGAAAAAGAAGTAATTGAAGCGGAAATTGACGTTCTAAGAGAAATGGGAGTTAAGTTTGAAGTAGGTATTGAAATCGGTAAAGATGTAACAATCCAAGAACTTAGAAATAAAGGTTATAGTGCATTCTATGTAGCAATCGGAGCTCAATCTGGTAAGAAAATTGGCTTAGAAGGAGAAAACTCTAACGAAGTATTAAGTGGAGTAGATTTATTAAGAACAATTAACTTAGGAGAAAAACAAGACGTAAAAGGTAAAGTTATTGTTATTGGTGGTGGGAACGTTGCACTTGACGTTGCTAGAACATCTGTAAGACTAGATGGTGTAACTCAAACAGATATCTTCTGTTTAGAAGCAAGAGAAAATATGCCAGCTCACATTGAAGAAGTTGAAGAAGCTTTAGATGAAGACGTTAATATTAATAACTCATGGGGACCAACGAGAATTATTACAAAAAATGGTATAGTCACAGGTGTTGAATTTGAACGTTGTATCTCAATTTATGATCAAAGCGGAAGATTTAATCCACAATATGATGAACAAGATAAAAAAATAATTGACTGTGATTATGTATTATTATCAGTTGGTCAAACATTTGATTATGGAAAATTATTAGAAGATGAAGATGTAAATTTAACTGAAAGAAATACTATTGAGGTTGACGGTGTAACATTACAAACTTCGAGAGCAGATATTTTTGCAGGTGGTGATGTTGTGAGTGGTCCTACTTTTGCAATTGATGCAATTGCAACTGGGAAAGAAGCAGCAATCTCAATTCACAGATTCGTACAAAATGGTCAATCATTAGTATTTGGTAGAGATACACATTCATATAAAGTATTCGATAAGGAAAATCTAGTTACTATTGAAGGATATGACGGTTCACAAAGGCAAAAGACGAGTCATGTTGATGGTAAAAAATCAAAAACAACATTTAAAGATTTAAGAGGTATCTTAACTGAGGAACAAGTTAGAAAAGAGACAGCTAGATGTCTTGGATGTGGTGCTACCAAGACTGATGAGTACTTGTGTGTTGGATGTGGAGCGTGTACTCTAAAATGTAAATTTGATGCAATTGAACTTAAAAAAGTTCATGATATTAAAGGTTATGAAATTGAAGAATTACCGAAAGCAATAATCAAGAAAGTAATAGGTAGAAAAGTTAAAATTGCAGCAAATAAAATTAATCCATTTAAAATAACTAGATAAGAAATATTTGTTAGAAATAGAGGTGTATTAATATGCATGAACTAGGAATAGTTTACGAAGTTATAAAAATTGTAGATAGGTTTGCAAAAGAAAATAACCTTACAAGAGTCGAAAAAATTGTACTAGAAGTAGGACAATTATCGCAGGCTATACCGAGGTTTATTGAAGAGTGTTATCCTGCAGCCGTAGATGCAACTCCATACGAAGACACAAAATTAGAAATTATCTTGCTTCCAGCTAACGCAAAGTGCAGAGACTGTAATGAAGTATATAACATTATAGAGCATAGAAAAATATGTCCTAAGTGTAATAGCGAGGAATATAAGTTAATATCTGGACAAGAATTTAGCATAAAAGAAGTTGTTGCTTGTTAAAGAAATCTAAATAGGGGGATAAAATGGGATTATTTTTTGAAAATTTAACATTCGGAAGTCTACTTGCCTTTATAGTATTCATAGTATTAGTTTTAGGAATAAATGAGGTTACAAGAAGAAATAAAGTTTTATCTATAATAGTTTATTGTATTTTACCTGTAATATTAGCTGTATTAATATTTAAAGATGTGTTAGGCTCACCATCTGGAAAAACTTGGTTCGGTTGGGTTAAGGTAGTATCTGCCTTAATAGGAGTTTATGGGTTTATGCTTATTAGGTTCACAAAACTAGGTGAAAGGAAATTTGCAGTATTATTCCCTGTTACAATTCTTTCATTAAACATTGCAGAAGCTGTTTATAGAGAGTTTGAAATATTTGTAAACTTTAAAGTTATGGAAGTAGATCCATCTGGAGTACTTATTCTTGGTGGAATATGGAATATATTAAACGGTATTGCAGGAATTCTGTGTATTGTTACATTAACAGGGTTCATAGGTATCAAAGTATCAAGAGATAAATCAAGAGATATGATATGGCCAGACATGACATGGATGTATATATTTGGTTATACATTTTGGAATTTTGCATATGTATATAACTGTATATCAACAAGATCTATGTATGCTGGACTAGCAATCTTAACTGCTGCGATAGTCGCAGAATATGTATTCAAAAGAGGAGCATGGCTTCAACATAGAGCTCAAATATTAGTGTTATATGCAATATTCACTCTATCAATTGACTATCAACAAAGTGAATACTTCCAAGTTGCTCCTGTATACAAAGAAAGTATGTGGCTAACAATTAGTGTTGTTTCGTTCATATTTAATTTAGGAGTATTTGTATATATGATTTACACAATTATTAAATACAAGAAGAATCCATTAAAAGAAGAAATATATACAAATACAAAGTATTATATTAAAACAATTGAGGCTAATAACCTTTAATTGTATAGGTCTTCGTTGAGTATAATTTTTTATAACAACCAAACTAAATATTGTATTATTACATTTTTATATATATTAGTTATGTAAATAATTAATTACCATCATTACCTTCTGTTATGAGTACCAAAAGAAGGTGATGATGGTGAGTTAGATTATCTCTTTATCATTTTCCAAATAAAATCAGTACTATAAATGGGTACAATTGGTAGCCAAATTAAAATATCACCTGGAAATAGGTGTTTTTTTTGTACTTAGTGTTGTTTTGGAATATCTAAATAACAACAATGAGATGCAATTAGAGAAAAAGAAGAGTATAATAGACTCAAGAAGGTGATAATATGAACATTGTCAATCATAGAAGAGAATTACATAAGATTCCTGAATTGGAATTTGATTTACCAAAGACTAGAAAATATTTATTAAATATAATTAAACAGTATAAGTGTGATGTTCTAGAAGATGTAGAAAGTGGAATAGTTGTAACAATTAAAGGAACAGAACCAGGAAAAACTGTAGCAATTCGAGCTGATATGGACTCTAATAAAGTGATAGAAGATAACGAAATAGAATATAAGTCTACTCATCATGGACAAATGCATTCTTGTGGACATGATGGACATATGGCAATGGCTCTCGGTGTATTAGATTACTATGCAACACATGATTTTAAAGGAACTGTTAAAGTTATATTCCAGCCAGCTGAGGAAAACTGTGGTGGGGCTTATCCTATGATTCAACATGGTATTATTGATGATGTGGATTATATTTTTGCGTATCATATCTGGCCTGATGTTGATGAATTTAAATTTGGAGTTACTGCTGGACCCATTATGAGTGCAGCAGACGCTTTTAGAGTTAAGATTGTTGGTAAAGGTGGTCATTCTGCTATGCCAGAAAAAGCGATTAATCCTGTTGATGTGATAAATGAAATTTGTAATAGGTTTAGACCACTACAAGAAAAAGATTGTAAATTAGTCGTAACACAGATCCACGTTGGAGATGTATCGAATGTTATTGCTGCTAATGGTGATATGGCGTTCACATTACGCACTAAGGATATGAAATTAAGAGAAGAAATTCTTGAAAATATTGAATATACTGTTGAAACAACTTGTAAAGAGATGAATGCAACATGCATTTATAATCATGAAAGAGCTTATCCTGTAACAATCAACGATGAGGGTGTAGTAGAAAGACTAAGAAATATTTTAGATATTCAAGAGATGCAATATCCTTCAATGGCAAGTGAGGACTTTTCATACTTCTTACAGAAGATACCAGGAGCATTTATTTGGTTAGGAGCAAAAAGAAATGAAAATTACTCACTACATCACCCTAAGTTTAACTTTAATGAAGATATTCTTACATATGGAGCAAACCATATGATTAAAATAATTCAAGAATTCCTGAAGTAGCATAGAGCTGCTTAAAGTTGGTTTTAAGATTGTCAAACAGAGAATGGTAAGAGTTATTGAGTCTAGTTTTGTCTGGGAAAATTTTCAAGTAAACTTACTAAAAAGAATACAAAATATAGATTGTAAACTAATGAATGACATGTAAACGATAGACTCACAATCTGTCGTTTTTTCGTGTTACCAAATTGTTAGTTTGAGTCGTAAGTGAATAAACCTTCAGTAACGCCATTAAGACTTACTAACACTAACTGAAAAGTTAAGTTTTTTTATGTTGCTAAAATGTTATATTAATTCATAATGAGTGATTACTTATAATACTAGGGATAACAGTTAAATTAAAAATGATGTAGTTAGCTACATCATTTTTCGTCTAGTATTCTGTAAACTCATGACTATATAAATCATTTTAATTAACCATTAGCTTAATCTTAACGATAGTTCCTTTACCTATTGCACTCTTTACTGATATTGTTCCATCATGATCTTTAATGATAGCCTTTGCCAATGATAGTCCTAATCCATGACCACCAGTTTTTCTACTCCTTGATTCGTCACTTCTGTAAAATCTATCAAACACTTTATTTAAGTCTTTTTTTGATATACCAATACCAGTATCCCTTACTTCAATAATAGCTTGTGAATTTGTATATATTAAATTAATATTTATTGTTTCTCCATCAGGAGTATACTTAAGTGCATTATCAACAAATATTCTAATTGACTGTTTAATTTTATGTTCATCAGCTCTTATAACTATATTAGGAGTTATATTAGAAGTAACTTCATGTTTGTCTTCATTTATAAGTAATGTTTCTTTATATACATCTTGAACTAATTCCGATAAATTAAAATGTTCCATTCTATATGAGGTAGTTTTATTGTCATGTCTTGCAAGCATCAACAAATTTTCAACTAATAACTTCATATTTTTAGATTCATCTATAATTGCATTTACTGATTCATCGAATACCTCTTGATCATCTTTTGCCCAGCGATTAAGCATATTAGCATACCCATCAATTACTGATAGAGGTGTTCTTAATTCATGAGAAACATCAGATACAAATCTACGATGCATTTGGTAATCATCATATATTCTGTCTAACATTCTGTTTATTGTTACTATCAATTCTCTTAACTCTTTTTGGCGAACATCAACATCTAACCTCATATTTAAGTTTTGTACTGTAATATCTTTAGTTAGTCTTGATATATCCCTTATTGGTTTAGTAACACTTCTTGCAGCTAATGAACTATATCCACTTATTAATAAGGCTCCGATTAATGAAACTGCTGCAAGTGTTCCGAAAAAAACTAGTGTCTCAATCTTAATGAATTCATCTACTATATTTCCTAATGTTACATAAGTGAATAATTCATAATTATTTTCATTTATAGTAATTAATTGAACATTTATAAATACCCAATTAGAACGATTTAATATATCTAATAAATCAAAACTTACTCGATCAAATATATAATTTGGAACATAATTCTTACTAACTATGTTGTTGCCTAATCCAGTTCTTTTTAATTCATAATTGTCTATATTATTATCTAAGAAATCAATAAAAGCTGCTTCAGATTCGAATGTAGTATAATTGATGATATATTCAGTTTGTTTAATGTTATCATTATAATTATTAAATAACATAAAACTGATAATTAGTAGGAGATTAATAAAGAAAATATAACTAAATATTCTTCTAAAACCTTTTGATATTCTACCACTAAATGTATATTGTCGTTTTAATTTCTTAGTATCATACTGCTGTTTACTAGTTAAATGTGACCTACTCATTTGCTTTATCCTTAATTATGTATCCAATACCTCTAACTGTTTCAATTAAACTAATGTTAAACCGGTGATCGATCTTATTTCTTAGATATGAAACATAAACATCTAAGATATTAGTCTCACCTATATAATCATAACCCCAAACTTTTGTTAATAGTAATTCTCTATTTAGTGCTTGACCCTTATTCTTTAATAAATATAGAAGTAACTCATACTCTTTTTTTGTTAATTCTATTTCTTCATTACTGTAGAAGACACTTCTAGATCTTTCGTCAACTCTTAACAAACCAACAGCTAACTCAGAAATTCCTTTTTTAGTTCTTTTTAAAACTACTCTAAGTCTCGCTAGTAATTCCTCAATCGCGAACGGTTTTGTAATATAGTCATCAGCCCCAAGGTCTAATCCCATCACTTTATCTGATACATCATCTTTAGCGGTAAGCATAATTACAGGTACATCGCTTTCTTTTCTTATGCGTCTAAGAACTTCTGTACCTGATAAAAATGGTAACATTATATCTAGGATAACGGCATCAAACTCAACCGAAAATGCTCGGTCGAGTCCGCTTCTACCATCATATTCAACTGTAGTTTCATACCCTTCGTGGTCTAATTCTAGTTGAACGAATTTTGCTATTTTAGGATCATCTTCAACTATTAAGATTTTTTTCATTGTTATACCTCGATTTCGTTAAAGTCTCCGTCTTCCTCTTCAACTAATTCCGTTTCATCAACAGCTTGAGTCTCTTTTACATCACGATTGATTGTAAAAATTTCTTCAAATGTACTATCTGTAGGTAGTAAAGTAATTTCAATCTTATAATACATTGCTACCATAATTATCACTAATATAATTAATGTCATATCTGATCTAAATGAGTAACTAAACAATGTTAATAATAGGGTAACAAATAGAATTGCTAGTATGTTTAAAGAAAGTACAACTTTATCATCTTTCTTAGCTTCAAGTTTATATTTAAATATTGCAAATATATTTTCTAAAATACTATTTAATTTGTCGTTGTTAACTTTCACTTTTCTTCGCTTCCATTCTTTAATATAAAATGCTGCTCCATCATAATTCCCACGTGATTTCCTCAATGCTTTCTTAGCTACCTTAAAATCAACATCAAGTTCATCCATTAAATTCTTGATTTTGTTAAAATTTAATTTTTTCATTTTAACTCCTCCATATCTTTATGACTATATTATACTTATAGAATATTATAAGGTACTTTATAAAACATTAGAAATTCATTAGAAATTTATTTGATGTGATTAATTCAAAATAAAAACTATACAAATTTTATAGATAACAAAATTTTATCATTATTATCATGTTTTAACAAACATCGATAAGCAATGTTTTACGATTATTTTGATTTAAACTCGATTTGTTGAGTATCAAACCTAAAGATTGTATATGTTATAATGACAATTTGAGTTAATATTCTTGTATAACCAATAACACATCGTTTACTTCATAAAATAAAATATAATAATGGATAAAATAAATAATGTTAAAATAAAATTAATAATAGATAAGTGAGGTGCTTTTTCTGAAACGAGTAACAACACTTTTTTTAAAGATAGCCGTTATTCTCAGTGGAATTCCGATTGTTTCCTTGTGTATATTTAGTTTTCCTTGGATAGCTAATGAAGCAGCAGAAAGCCATCAAGAGTTGGCTTATTTTATAAATCCCGTAATAATAGGTATGTATGTATCAGCAATACTAATTTTCGTTTCATTGTATTAGGTTTTAAGACTTTTAAGCTATATTGATAGGAACAAAGCTTTTTCGGAATTATCTGTAAGAGCTTTAAAGAATATAGAATATTGTGCATTCACAATCAGTATCTTGTCTGTGTTAGGCATGCCACTTTTTTATATCATAGCAGAGATAGACGACGCACCAGGTGCCATATTAATCGGATTGATCTTTACTTCTGGCTCAATTATAGTTACGACCTTTGCTGATGATCTTCAGAACCTTGTTAAAGATGCTATAGATATGATATTAGGTAAGGATTAGGTAATTACCTAGTCCTTTTTTTATATTAGTGTTATAATGGCAAAGGTGAAATATTATAGATGCTTGAGGTTAATTATGAAGGTTAAATTGATGAACATGTGCATGATATACAATGACAATAATGAAGTACTGGTGCAAGATAGAAAGAAGAAATACTGGAGTGGAATTGGATTTCCAGGAGGACATGTTGAATTGAATGAGTCGTTAGTAGATTCAGCTATTAGAGAAGTTAAAGAAGAGACAGATCTAGACATTACTGATTTAGAGTTCTGTGGTTTTAAATCATGGGATGATGAGAAGAAAAATTTAGTTATTCTATTCAAAACAAACTCATTTACAGGTACATTGAAGGAATACAGTGATGAAGGAAGAAACTTCTGGGTTGATAAGTCTGAGTTAAAGGACTTAAATTTGGCAAATGGTTTTATTGATGACTTGAATGTATATTATTCTGACGAAGTTAAAGAAATATATTATGCTTTTGATGAAAAAGGCGAATATACTAAAGAAGTGCAAAATATAAAAATGAAATAATGAGGTATTAAATGAAGATAAGGATTGAAGAAGTTAAAGATTATGGTGCAGTTGAGTATTTAACAAGGGAAGCATTTTGGAATAAAATGGGTCCTGGTTGTGACGAACACTATATTGTTCATAAATTAAGGGAAGTAGAAGCTTTTATTCCTGAGCTATCACTTGTTATGGAGATAGATGATAGAATAATTGGTCATATTTGTTATTCAAAAGCAAAGGTTATTGGTGAACAAGGACATAAAGTAGTAACGATGGGTCCAGTTAGTATCCACCCACATTATCAAAAAAAAGGATTAGGTGAATTATTAATTAAACATTCATTTGAAAAGGCTAAGGAAGTAGGTATTGAGTCTGTTATCATCTTTGGAAACCCTGACTACTATAAGAAGTATGGATTTGTAAATGCGAAAGAGTTTAATATTCAGACAAGAGAAGGAGAAAACTTTGATGCATTCATGGCACTTGAGTTTACTGAAGGTGCCCTTGAAAGAGTTGAAGGAAGATTCTTTGAGGATGAAGTATTTGAGACTGATGAATTAGAAGTTCTAGCGTTTGAAAAGAGGTATATTCAGTTTGATTAATCTATAAGACGTAAGATGTTGAATCAAGAAGTACAAATGAAAAGCGTAGGTATTATCCTTCAGTCGACTTATTACGATTTACGAACATTAAACGAAAAACTTCTTTTTTTTTATAGTTTTTATTTTTAGATTCTTAGACTGATCAATCCAGGATGAGTGGTACTTATAATTGGGCGTCTACTTTGGATAATTTTATAGAAGAAGCTATTATGTCTAGACATTTTGATAAATGTATAAATTATCTTGATGTTGGTGAAGGAGGAGATTGTCAGTACCAACATATGAGCATTATTACCCTTTACATAGTACGCTTGGAAGGTAAGAAGTGATGATGAGTTAATAATATTCAACAAAGGTTATGATATGGGTAGTCTATCAATGATTGGTTATTTATTCGAGTGATCTAATTTGCTCGATTGTATTATTTTTGTTATTATAGGACGTAAAATTAATCGGAAAGAATAAATGGTTACTAAGATGGAAAATCAAGAAAAAAAACATAAAAGACGAGTTAGATATAAAGGTAAATATCCTAAGTCTTACAAAGAAAAATATAAAGAGTTACAACCAGAGAAGTATGGAGATACTGTAGCGAGAGTGATTCAAAAAGGGAGTACTCCGGCTGGAATGCATATATCTATTTGTGTTACAGAAATATTAGACTTCTTACAAATTAAGCCAGGGAAAATTGGGTTAGATGCTACACTTGGTTACGGGGGGCATTCTACTGAAATGCTGAAGTGTTTAGAAGGCGAAGGTCACTTATATGCATTGGATGTTGATCCTGTAGAACTACCTAAAACGAAAGCAAGATTGGAAGCCAAGGGATTTGGCGAAGATATATTATCTATCAAGCAAATTAACTTCTCGAATATTGATCAAGTATTAGAAAAACCAGGGCAGCTTGATTTTGTTTTGGCAGACTTGGGTGTGTCATCTATGCAGATTGATAATCCGGATCGAGGGTTTTCATATAAAACAGAAGGACCACTAGACTTAAGAATGAATCCTGAAAAAGGAATCTCTGCATCTGATAGATTATTAAGACTTACGCAACCAGAATTAGAGGGTATGTTAATTGAGAATGCTGATGAACCTCATGCAGAAGTGATTTCGAAGGCGATTATGACTGAAATATATAAAGGTAAACAGATTCAGACTACATCTCAACTAAGAACTATTATCGGGAATGCATTACAGTTTTTGCCTAAGGCAGAAAGAGAAAAACAAATTAAGAAGTCTTGTCAGCGATCATTCCAAGCATTGAGAATTGATGTGAATAATGAATTTGAAGCATTATATAATTTTTTAGAAAAACTACCAAATGTATTAGCACCAGGTGGAAGAGTAGCTATTCTTTCATTCCATTCAGGAGAAGACCGTTTGGTTAAAAAGTCATTCAAACATTATTTAAGAGAAGGAGTTTACAAAGAAATTGCTCCTGAGATTATTAGACCATCTGCTGAAGAATGTAATAGAAATACACGTGCTCGTTCTACAAAAATGAGATGGGCAATTAAAGCATAGATATGTATAGATCATACAAATTGTATGGTCTTTTAATTTGGGAAGAGTGTTATGTGACAGAGTGAATATGAAATTTGAAAGATAAATAAATTTCTTAATAAATTATCACTGCAAATGCAGTGATTTTTATTTTTGATTAGTTCATATTCATTTCAAAAAAAGATGAGACAAATCTTCTCTAAGCTTATAATGCATTTAATTTTAAAAACAAAGCCTACTGGATATTCAGAAGGCCCTTTTCACTATAGTATGTTGGATCAATTAAAGCTTTGGATAAGTAAAAAAATGTAAAAAAATGACTCTTTTTTACATACTAAAGAAAACAACAGTAAACAATATTTAAAGGTATAATCTAAAATTTTAATAGGTTTCGTAAAATGATTTTTAATCATTTTACAAAAAAATAAGGAGGTTTGTAATGAAGTTAGAAATTGGTAATTTTAGTGTTAAAGAAGTTATTTTTGGAAACTCAACATCTTTTCAAAACGGTGTCTTGACAATAAATAAAACAGAAGCTCTAGAACATGTAATGGAGGATTCTCATATTACTGAAGCTGATATTGTAATAGCAGTACCAGGTGACAAAAAGAGAATTGTACCTGTAAAAGAGGCAATTGAAGCTAGATGTAAAATTGGAAAGAATTGTACATTCCCTGGTGTAACAGGTGATTTATACCAATTAGGTGAAGGACGAACACACGCTTTAAAAAATATGAGTGTTCTAGCAGTTGGTAAACATTGGGGGAGTTTTGGAGATGGACTTATAGATATGTCTGGTCCTGGTGCAGATTATTCTTACTATTCTGGACTTATAAATGTTTGTTTAGTTGCTGATACAGATGAAGAGTTCGAAAGACATGAGCAACAAAAGAAGAATCGTGCTTTAAGATGGGGTGCAATGCGTCTATCTGAGTACTTAGCTGAGGCAGTTCGTGAATTAGAACCAGAACAAATTGAAGAGTTTGACTTATGTAATATTACTGGTAGAGAAAATATTAAAGATTTACATAAAGTAGTTTACGTAATACAATGTCAATCTCAAATGGAAGAACTTGGCTATAATGATTTAGTTTATGGATGGGATATGAATAAGTATGTTCCAACATTAATGCATCCAAATGAAATTATTGATAGTGCAATTATTTCTGGTTCATTTATGCCTTGTTCTTCGAAATGGTCAACTTACGATTTTCAAAATAATCCCACAATTAAAGAATTATATAGAGAACATGGGAAAACTCTTAACTTCCTTGGAGTTATAACATCTAATCTAAATGTATCGCTAGAGCAAAAATATAGATCAGCATTGTTTGTAGCACAAATAGCTAGCACCATTGGTGCTGATGGAGCCATCTTAGCAGAAGAAGGTTATGGAAACCCAGATGCAGACTTTATCGCATGTTTTGATGCTTTAGAAGACGTTGGTATCAAAACAGTAGGAATTACTAATGAGTGTACTGGTCGTGATGGAAAATCTCAACCTCTCGTAGCGCTCTCTGAAAAAGCCAATGCGATCGTATCATGTGGTAACGTTAGCAAATTGATTGAACTTGCGCCAATGGAGGAAATTGTTGGTGAGTTACAGTCACTTGCAAGAGATGGTCTATCAGGAGGATGGGCTAATGATGAAAACCTTGGACCATCAGTTCAAGAAGATGGATCCATTATTATGGAAAATAACTCGATGTTTTGTGGTGATCAAGTAGTAGGTTGGTCGCAGAAAACAATGAAAGAATTTTAGGAGGTACTATGAAAAAAATTGTACATTATATAAATCAATTTTTTGCTGGTGTTGGTGGCGAAGAACAAGCTGACTATAAACCTGAATTACACACAAAAATCCTTGGACCTTCACTAGCCCTAAACAAAGCATTAGAAGATGCTGAAGTAACTCATACTCTAGTTTGTGGTGATGGATATTTTGGTTCAAATGAAAAAGCTGCTACTAAAGAATTACTAGAAATGTTAGAAGGGTTAGAGTTTGACTTATTCGTAGCTGGTCCTACTTTTAGAGCGGGACGCTATGGATTCGCGGCAGGTTCAATATGTAAGGCAGTCAAAGAGAAATTTGGTGTTCCGGTACTCACATCTATGAATGATGAAAATCCTGGCGTTAATATGTTTAAAAAAGATATGTATATCTTTAAAGGTGGTAAAAGCGCTACAAAAATGCGTGGCGACATTAAAGTCATCGCTAGTGCTGCAAATAAAATTCTAAAAGGTGAAAAATTAGGTAGTTCAGAATCTGAAAACTTCTATCCTCGTGGTATTAGACTTCAAGTAATTGATAAAAATATGAAACCAGCAGCAACACGTGTTGTTGAAATGTTACTTAAAAAGTTAAATGGAGAAACATTTGAAACTGAACTTCCAATTCCTAAGAATGACAGAGTAGACATCGCTCCTGCTATTAAAGATTTATCAATATCTAAAATTGCGATTGTTACAACTGGTGGTATTGTACCTGTTGATAACCCAGATAAAATTCAATCTGCTTCGGCAACTAGATGGGGTATGTATGATATCTCATCTACAGATGATTTGTTAGAAGGGGTTTACAAAACAATTCATGCTGGTTTTGATCCTTATGGTGCTGATACGGACCCTGATAGAATCGTTCCTCTAGATGCACTAAGAGCATACGAAAAAGAAGGTAAAATTGGCAGTGTTGATAGTCACTTCTACTCAACTGTAGGAACTGGAACAACAGAAGGTGAAGCCTATAGAATGGGAAGTGAAATTGCTGTTGTATTAAAAGACCATAATGTTGATGCAATAATCTTAACCTCTACCTGAGGTACCTGTACTCGTTGCGGCGCAACGATGGTAAAAGCAATAGAAAAAACAGGTATTGCAGTAGTTCAAATGGCGAACTTAGTTCCTGTTGCAACTTCAGTAGGAGCAAATAAAATTGTCCCAACAATATCAATCCCGTATCCTCTTGGAGATCCAGCAACACCGTTAGAAGAACAATGGAAACTTAGATATCACCGAGTTGGAGTAGCACTAGACGCACTTAGCACTGATGTAACAGAACAGACTGTATTTTCTGTTAGGATTTAGGCTAATTATATGAAAAGTAAGAATACAGTATATTATATTTCTTTAACTATAATGGTGGTTATTGTTGCATGGGGTTTATTGTTACCAAGTAATTTTGAGAGTATTGCGAATAGGTCTTTTACTTATATTGTACAAAATTTTGGTTGGTTTTATATTTTGTCAATGACAAGCTTTGTTTTATTTTCCATATGGATAATGTTTAGTAAATATGGTCGAATAAAGCTAGGAAAAGATGACTCTGTACCTGAATATAGCAATATTTCATGGTTTGCTATGTTATTTAGTGCCGGTATGGGAATCGGTTTAGTGTTTTGGGGAGTTGCAGAACCATTAAATCATTGGATTTCACCAATTCTTGGTATCGAAAGCGCAAGTGAGCAAGCTGCCAATTTTGCACTAAGAAAATCGTTCTTACACTGGGGATTGCACCCTTGGGCTGGGTATGCAGTAATAGCACTGTCGCTAGCTTATATGCAGTTTAGAAAAGGTGAGAAGGGGCTTATTAGTAGTATTTTTATACCTTTAATAGGAAGGGATAGAGTAAATGGTCCGATAGGAAAGTTAATTGATGTTTTGGCTATATTTGCAACTGTTGCTGGTGTAGCGACATCTCTTGGTTTAGGTACATATCAAATAAATAGTGGACTTAATTACTTATTTGGAATTCCAGAAAATAATTATGTATTAACTACGATTGTTGCGATTACTACATTCTTGTTTATGTTATCTGCAATAACAGGTCTAAATAAAGGAATAAAGATATTATCAAATACAAACATAGTATTAGCATCTATTTTGATGATATTGACTTTTATAGTTGGTCCTACTATCTTAATATTAAATTCTTTTAATGATGGATTAGGATTTTATTTTCATTACCTAGTAAAAGACAGCTTCCAAGTTGGTGCATTTAGCAAAGGTTCTGAATGGTATGGATGGTGGACTATATTCTACTGGGCATGGTGGATTGCATGGGCACCATTTGTTGGAACTTTTATAGCTAGGATTTCGAAAGGCAGAACTATAAGAGAGTTTATAATGGGTGTGTTGTTAGCACCAGTACTTGTTTCTTTTGTTTGGTTTGCAATTTTCGGTACTACTGGTATTAATACTGGAAGCGAGGTTGCAACTGAAGCCATTAAATCAACATCGACTGCATTTTTCGTTGTATTAAATAATTATCCATTAGGTTCAATTATATCATTAGTAGCAATTATCTTATTAGGAACATTTTTTGTTACTTCAGCGGACTCTGGTACGTTTGTATTAGGCATGCTAAGTTCAGATGGTGACCTTAATCCTACGACATCAAAAAAAGTAGTATGGGGAATTGTGCAAGCATTGGTGGCATTATCATTAATGCTTGGAAGTGTTAATGGACTTAGAATGCTTCAAACAATGTCGATTGTCGCAGCATTTCCTTTCGCAATAGTCATGATACTAGCAATGGTATCTATTGTGAAAGCATTATCTAAAGAATAGAATAAGTTGGTATTAAAACCTAACTTAAAAAATGTGTAATAAAGGTGCCGAACATATTAGCACAACATTAAATCGCAAGCCACAAATAGGCGCCTTCAGTTGCCCTATTATGACACGAGGATTAGGTTTAATACCATAAAGCTAATATTAATTTTTAAGGGTGAAATGAATGGGATATATAGAAAAAAATGAGGACGTTAGTCCTCATTATTTTTTATCGGCTTCCTTATTTAGTCTTGTGTAATATTTCTTCATCTCTATTGCTGCTGTGTACATTGTATACAACCAATAGATTGAAAGTGGAATTGCGATTACATATATCAGTGTATATACTGACATCCAATTATTGTCATTCATTTGAATCACTCCTTTATATTAGTATGAGTAAAAACGAGGAGACTAATCTTATTATGCATCTAAGGATGTAATTGTAATTAAGTCTGCTTCGATGATTATGTCACTTACATTGAATTAATACTCTTGAATCTCAACAGTCGACTTATCTACCATCATATCCAGATTTAAAGTGATCTAAGAGTATTATTTACTATAAATAGTACCTATAAGTTTGCTGTAAGCAAATATACCTTGAAGTTCATCAAATTTTCTATATATGAAATTTATCCTATGTTAGAGTTTAGTGCAATCTAAAAAATTAGTATAAAAAATAGTATACGTATTAGAATTGGGGAGAATTTTTTATGAAAAAACAAAAATGGAATGATTTTTTTTCTAGATCATTAAACAAGATTGAAAAAGTAGGTAATAAGTTACCTCATCCAGTTATGATTTTCTTAATCTTAACTGTAGTTGTTTTATTTGTGTCGGCTATAGGGGAAGCACTAGGATGGCAAGTTACTTATGAAGATGCAAAGTATGGTAAGGAAGTTACTGCGTCGGTTGTTAATTTCTTATCTGGAACTGGTATAGCAACTATATTAAGTAATGCTGTTAGCTGGTTTACAAGTTTTGCTCCACTAGGAGTTGTACTTGTAGCTATGTTAGGTGTAGGTTTAGCTGAAAAAGCTGGATTATTAGGATCTTTAATTGAAAGAAGTGTTTCTAAGGCACCAAAATCAATTATATCTTATGTTGTTGTATTTATTGGGATTATGTCTAACATTGCAGCCGATGCTGGATATGTTGTATTAATTCCATTAGGGGCTGCAATATTCATTGGATTTAAGCGTCACCCATTAGCAGGTATGGCAGCTGCATTTGCAGGAGTTTCTGGTGGGTTTTCAGCTAACTTACTGTTCGGATCACTTGATGCATTATTAGCTGGTATTACAAACGAAGCTATGGGATATGAAGCAGTTGGTTTACTATCTAACTGGTTCTTTATGTTAGCGTCTACGTTCTTAATCACAATTGTTGGTGGATTAATTACAGATAAAATTGTTGAACCACGTTTAGGTGTGTGGAAAGGTACCGTAAAAGCTACAGAAAAAGTTGAAGATGCACTTGTCGACAAAGGGATGAAAGCTGCTCTAGTTGCATTTGTTGTTTTCATGGCAGTTGTAATTTGGTTAGTACTTCCACTTAACTTCTTTGGAGCTGGTTCATTATTACTTGCACAAAATGAATTAGGAAGTTTATCTTATTTAGATAGATTATTAGGATTTACTGCACCATTCTATAGATCATTAATTGTATTAATAACACTAGGATTTGCTATTCCTGGTATTGCATATGGGTATGCTACTGGTACAATTAAAAACACTAATGATATTGTAAAGAAAATGACTGCTTCAATGGAAAGTTTAGGTGGATATATTGTATTATCTTTCTTCGCAGCGATCTTTATTAAAGTATTTAGTTTATCTAATTTAGGTGTTTTAATTGCAGTTAAAGGTGCTAATTTATTAGAATCATTAGGATTAGATGGAATGCCATTATTATTATTAATTGCTTTCATCATCGTTTCTGCGCTTATTAACCTATTTATTGGATCTTCATCTGCTAAATGGGGTATCATGGCTCCAGTATTTGCAGTTATGCTTAACAAAGTTGGTATTTCTCCAGAATGGACTCAGCTAGCTTATCGTATTGGAGATTCATCAACAAATATCATTTCACCGTTAATGGCATATTTCGCAATCATCGTTGTATTTGCATCTATGTATGATGTTGAAGGAGAAGAACCAACAGGTATTGGAACTATCTTGTCTATGATGATTCCATATTCAATTATTTTCTTATTTGTATGGATAATATTAATGGTAGTATGGTATGGTATTGGTTTACCAATAGGTATCACTCCAGTAGTGTAATAAATATCTATAAATCATATATTTAGATTGTGTTCTAAAGGCATTTGTATATTCAAATGCCTTTTTGTTATTATGATATTAATGTAATAAAGAAGTATGTATGTGGAGTGATCATGAAAAGACAAAATACTTCATTTATTACTACTGATCAATAAAAATCTGAAGCGATAGATAAGGTATGTGAATTTAAAGTGAATAATGTAATTGTAAATTGACATATATAAATAGCATGAATATAATTATATAAACTGTTAGGGGATGAATTATTTTAATGGTCATGGAACTTTCCTTTACAGTTATATAAATGAAAAAATGATGAAGGGGGAGATATAATGGATAAGGACTATTTAAATAACTATTACTCAAATTATGATGAAGATGGACGTCTTGACAGAAAACATTCTAAGATTGAGTTTTTGACAAGTATTAAATATATTGAAAAATATTTAAAATTAGGGGATAGAATATTAGAGGTTGGAGCAGGAACAGGTAGATACTCTTTACATTTTGCAAGACAAGGATATCAAATAAATGCAATAGAACTTGTACAACACAATATTGATGTATTTAAGAGTAAAATTCTCTCAACAGATTCAATAAACTTAATAAAAGGAAATGCTTTAGACCTATCGGTATACGATGATAATACATTTGATGTTACTATGGTTTTAGGGCCAATGTATCATGTTTTTAACTTAGAAGATAAAAATAAGGTTATTGAGAAGGCCCTAAGGGTTACTAAAAAGAGTGGGTACTTATTTATTGCATACATCACACACGATGCTGTAATAGCAAGTTGGGGACTTTTAAAGGGAAATTTAACTAAAAACAATGTTGATAAAATGTTCACTGATGATTATAAATGTATTAGCACTCCTAAAGAGCTTTTTGCAATGTTTCATGTTAAAGAGTTTAATGATCTTTTAGCAGCATACCCAATAGAACATATGCATACAGTAGCAACTGATGGAATTGCACCATGGTTTAGAGAATTATTTCATAATATAGATGAAGAACAATATCAAGAATGGTTAAAATATCATTTTGCAACATGTGAAAGAGAAGACTTGATGGGTTATAGTAATCATGTTTTATACGTGGGTAAAAAGAAATGACAAAAGTGAAATTATTGAAATATCAAAATTATAAATGTGTTGATAACTCATGATTAAATGATCATATTAAGGAGAGAATTTAAATGACAAGATATAAAGAGATAACTATACCTAATACAGAACATCACGTTATATATTCAAATATTGTTAAAGATCAATTTAAACTATATGTTTTGTTACCTAGTGGATATTACGAAACTACAAAAGATTATCCAGTAGTCTATCTTTTAGATGCTAATGTTTATTTTAGTATTGTAGCTGGAACAGTGAAATTGCTTCAGTTCGGAGAAGAAATACCTGATGTAATAATAATTGGGGTTGGTTATCCTGAAGATTCAAATCATTTATACTTACGTAATAGAGACTACTTACCTACATCTACAGTTGATCACGACAACTCAGGTGGCGCAAATGACTTTTTGAATTTTATCATTGAAGAATTAAAGCCTTATGTAGAAGGTAAATTCAGAGTTAATGCTGATAAAACGATATTAGCTGGAGATTCGTATAGTGGGTTATTTTCACTATATACTTTATTTAATAGACCTAACAGTTTTAGTGGTTATATTGTTGGAAGTCCTTCATTATATTGGGATGATAGTATTACCTTCACCTATGAGAGAGAGTTTGCTTCAAGCCATGATGATTTAAAAACTAAAATATTTCTATCTGTTGGTGCTCTTGAGGCTGTTTTTGAACCTGAATTTGCAGCTATGGTTGATAACGTGGAGAAATTAGCTGATGTGCTTCGTGGGAGAAATTATCCTAGCTTAGAGCTAGTAACTCATATTTTTGAAAATGAAACACATCTTTCAGTGATACCTGCAACTATGAGTAGAGGGTTGAGAGAATTATTTAGATTAATGCGGTAACTAATTTACAAACACCAACCATCGAGGTTAGTGTTTTTTTATAGAGAATTTATAGTTGCTTTGAATTTGTTAATTGCTAGTATATATAAAAGATAATCATAAAGTTATATATCATAAAAAATCTTTGGCGAAATACCAAAGATCTTTTATGGACAATTTTATAGCTTTTAAAAGTGAGTATTTTAATAGATTAATTATTAGCATAGAACTATTACTTCGTATGGTGTCGTTTGAGCAGGAATGCTTTTTGTCGAAGGACCATAGATTATAACTAAGTCTCTATTTGATATATTATCTGTGAATCGTTGGCCATTCTTTTGCGTTATTTTTGTATTATGAGCTATATTAAGCTTGAGTTCTCCATCACTACTGACTAAGTTTTGATCAAAGTAGTCGACTTTAACACTTCGATTTGGTTTTATTTTTGTCATAACTATTGCAGGGTATTGTGGTGGATAAATCATAACTGCAGGTGCTAACCCATCATAATACGCTTCTACATAGTTACCAATTGAAATAGTCTCATAATCTACTAAAAATGTTGAAGGTGATAGTATGAAGTTTACAATATTTCCGTTATCACCACTTAAAGATATAAATTTATAACAACCTTCTGTGTTTTCTATACCTGAGTTAAAGTTTGTTATCTTCGTCACTACCCCATAAAACGAGTTGAATTTATTCATTTGCTTCCTCCATATCATATGATGTTCGATATATTATATGAATTCTTTTAGTTAATGTAAACATATGATTACATATTTAAGTTAACTATAACTATGAGTACTTAGAGAATAAATGGTATTGGTTAAATATTATCCCTTATCATAGACCCACAGTTTTTCTTATATAACACTATGTAAAGAATATTTATAGTAGTTTATTATATATACAGAGTAATCCATCTAAGATATACTAAATATGTAGTCGACGTCTACACAATACAAAATGTGGAGGTATTTATGAAAAAGAATAAGAAGGTACTTGAATTAGTACTTAAAAAAATAGAAAGACAATACAAGGATGATATATCATTATTAGTCCTATATGGAGTAAATAGAAATAAAGTGTTAAATGATTTATCAGGAATAGACTTTTATTTTATTCCTAAAAATGAAAAAGGAAAATCATTAAGTTTTCAATTTATTATAGAAGATGTAAGTTACGACTTGTTCCCAATGAGTTGGGACAGATTAATTCAAAATGCGGCATTAGATTCGCCACAAGCTTATTTGCTAACTGAATCTGATGTTGTATATAGTTCTTCTGATGAAGATTTAGCTAGATTTAACAAGTTAAAGGAAGATGTTTCAATCGTTCAAACTAAGGAGTATGCACCAGCATTATTAAATAAAGCATATGAGTATTTTAATGAAGTGTATATCTACCTATATAACATGAATTTACCGAGCACTACGTTACTTGATGTAAGAATTGAATCGAGCAAGGTCTTATCTAAAATAGCAAACGCAATTGGTTTTGTAAATCAAACTTACTATGATGGTGGAAATGGATCTACTACATCAATTTATGCTGAATCACTTGAACTAAAAAAAACACCAGTTAATTACGAATCTTTGTTAAGAGGAATCATTTCAGCTAATAGCAAAAAAGATATTGTTGACCAAACAGAGGCACTAGTAAAATCTACAAGAGATTTCTTATTAATCAAAAAGAAAAGACATGCTCAAATAGAACCATTTGAAACATTCTTTAAAGGTTATTATGAAGAATTAAAAGAAATATTGAATCGTTTCAACTATGCTTGTGAAGTTAAAGATCAGTTAAAATTATTTGCTTTGGCTTCATACATTCATGAAGAACTAAGTCAGTTTATGATGAAAGTTGAAAGTGGTCTATGGTTTGATGATAGAAATTACTATAGTGAATATTCAAAAGTATTTGATGAGTATTTTGGAATTAATTTATTAGATTTGGTAGCAAAAAAAGATTACAATGGATTAAAAGAAGCAATTACAACTTTCGAACATAGTTTTATCAATCTACTAAGTGAGAATGACATAACCCTAGCAATTTATTCTAGTATTGAAGATTTTGAAATTGATTTTATGAGTGAGTAAAAATGAAATACCGTAAAGCTGAGAAAGTCTTACCAAAGGGCTTGATGGATGAAGTACAAAAATACATTCAGGGTGAGTATTTGTACATCCCTAAAGCTGATGGTTCAAGAAAAAAATGGGGAGAAAAATCTGGAGCTCGGAAAGAACTATCGATTAGAAATGATAGGATACGCTCAATGTTTAAAGAAGGTAAAACAATTCATGAACTAGCTAATATCTATTATTTGTCTGAGAATAGTATAAAAAAAATAGTATATATAAAAACGGCTAAGTAAATTAGCCGTATTTTTTTTGAGAGAGATTTTACTTACTTGTGTCTGTTTGACTTTGAATTACCCCTCTTTTTATATTCTATTACATCAATAATGCTCCCTACTGGACAAATGGCGCACCAACTTCTAGGATAGAAGACATATGCCATAATTAAGCCTATCCATGTTGTTAAGAGGATAATCCCATATAATGATGTAGAAAATGCTCGTAAATCATTATAGTTCTTATAAATTGCCAGTCCAAACATAGAAAATAAACAAAGTACTATAATTGTTCTAGTAATATTAGATTTCAACTTTTTAGAAAGTTGTCTCCTGTTACGTAAGTCTTTACCAACTCTATTATATAAATTGCCTCTTGGGCATACGTATCCACACCATAAACGTCCATGTCTCTTTGTTGAGGAAGCGTAAATAATTGGTCCTATAATACATATAATTGCTGCTAAAGCCAATCTAATATCGATTACAATTGAAAATAATATAAATAGAAAAATTAAGAAACTTAATTTATTGTAAAACCTTTTGATCTTATTCATATTCGATCCCTTTTTTTAAAATTATATGACTATAATTTTGGATAAACTATAAAACTTAACAAATAAGTAGAATAGTAAGTTTGTAGAAAATGATATGCATTTAACAAACACATCAGTTTCATAATTTTAAATTAAATATCTAACAATATAAATTATGATATAATTAATTAAATTATAATAGATTAGAGGATAAGATATGTTATTAAGTGAACTTCAAAATTATCAATTAAAAGAACTATATAAGTTGGCGGTAGAAAATAATGTTAAGAATTATAGTAAATTAAATAAAAAGGAATTAATTTTTGCTATTTTAAAAGCCAGAGCAGAAAGTGATAATTTATTTTTTATGGAAGGTGTCTTGGAAGTCATTAATCAAGGTGAGTTTGGTTTCTTAAGACCTATTAATTATTCTTCAAGTAGTGAAGATATTTACATATCACAAAGTCAAATTAGACGCTTTGGATTACGAAATGGTGATAAAGTAACTGGGCGTGTAAGACAACCACAAGCAAATGAAAAGTTTTATGGACTTTTAAGGGTTGAAGCAGTAAATGGAATGGATCCAGAAACTGCGAAAGAACGCGTACATTTTCCTGCATTAACGCCAATCTATCCAAATGAAAAAATTGTATTAGAGCATGATAGTGATAACATAGCATCACGCATAATTGATTTAGTTGCTCCTATTGGATTTGGCCAACGTGGACTAATTGTTGCGCCTCCAAAAGCAGGTAAAACTTCGCTTCTAAAGACAATTGCAAATAGCATTAAGAAGAATCATAAGGACGTTGAATTAATTATATTATTAATTGATGAAAGACCTGAAGAAGTTACTGATTTCGAACGTGAAGTAGATGCAGAAGTTGTTTATTCAACTTTTGATAAACTACCATCTAACCATATTAAAATATCTGAATTAGTATTAGAACGCGCTATGCGTTTAGCTGAGCATAAAAAAGATGTTATTATATTAATGGACAGTATTACTAGGCTTTCTCGTGCATATAACTTAGCTGTACCATCTAGTGGTAAGGTTTTATCAGGAGGATTAGATCCTAAATCGTTATACAAACCAAAACATTTCTTTGGTGCTGCTAGAAATATAGAAGAAGGTGGAAGTATTACAATTATTGCCACTGCGTTAGTTGAAACTGGGTCAAGAATGGACGATGTGATCTATGAAGAGTTTAAAGGTACAGGTAATATGGAATTACATTTAGATAGACGTTTAGCAGAAAGACGTGTATTCCCTGCCATAGATATTTTAAAAAGTGGTACAAGAAAAGAGGAATTATTACTTAATGAAGCTGAAATTAATATGATGTATAATGTAAGAAAGACGTTAAATAATACATCTCACATTGAACAATATATTGAGTTCTTTAAAAATACAAAAACAAATGTAGAGTTAGTAAAAGCACTTAAGAAGAAATAAAACACAGAGCAAATTCAGTTACTCCACTAAGACTTATGAGGATTAGATGAAAATTTCTAGTCCTTTTTTGTTTTTTAGTTACTTTATAACATATGTGCAACATTTAGAAAATAAATATAGATAAGGGCTAAAAGGATTGAAATCAGATATTTAGGGGGTGTTATCGTGTCAAAGAGCAATAATCAGTATTATAAAAAAGAAAAGAAGAAACATATATTACTCTTGGTATTATCGTTTTTTATTCTCGTTTGGTCAGCGATATTCCCATTAGATAAGTTTGCATGGGTTATGCTAACATTGCCAGCAGTTATATATGTACTATGTCTTGTATTTACATATAAAAAATTTCAATTTACAACTTTAGCATATATTATGGTCTTTGTTCATATTGCTATTTTATTAACTGGAGCAAAATATACATATAACCAAAACCCTCTGTTTCTTGTACTTAAAGAAATATTTAACTCAAGTAGAAATCACTTTGACCGAGTTGGGCATCTGGCACAAGGTTTTGCTCCGGTTTTTTTAGTTAAAGAGTTTCTTTTAAGGAAAGGTTATCTTAAAAGAAGTAAGTTTTTCTACGTAATCGTATTTAGTTTTATTTTAGCAATCAGCGCTTCTTGGGAATTGTTAGAGTTTCTAGCCACAATAATTTCTAACAAACCTGC
This sequence comes from Mycoplasmatota bacterium WC44, assembly GCA_046529715.1. GTDB lineage: Bacteria > Bacillota_I > Bacilli_A > MAG-NZ > MAG-NZ > WC44. The sequence goes on along the minus strand of CP134881.1, from coordinate 2,238,374 downwards.
AAGTTATGTATTATCAAATCAAGGTGATATCTGGGACACGCAGTGGGATATGGTTATGGCGCTAATTGGAGCTCTTTCATCACTTTTAATATTCGGAAAATTACACGATAAGAAAATAGAGGAAATTGAGAGTAGAAAAATATAATGAAACATTTGATTTTGCTTTGACATTGTTACTAAATGAAAGAAAATCATTAATGAGTTAATTTAAATAAAAAGTTAAAGGGATAACATATAAAGAGAACACCAACATAATTTGGTGTTCTTTATTCGCATATAGTTATGTATCTACTGAATCCGCTTCTTTTTTCTATAGTGCATATACTAATTACTGATAGTCCAGAGTCAATAACTGTTCTTGTAATATCTATCATTGATACAAAAATGACTATTTTACTAATCCTTTTTGAGTTGCTTATAATATATGGGCTATTCTCTGAATGAGACTTTATAAATTTTCCATATGGTAAGTCTATAATTGCTACATCATAAATTTCTTCTATGTCTTTAATATCTCTACATTCTGAATCACCATTGAATCCAAAAAAATTGAGATTCTGATTCGTTTGTTTTACTACCGTTTCGTTTAGGTCATATCCTTTTATGTTTACTCCCATTGCGCGACCCTCTATTAAAACAGTACCAATACCACAACAAGGATCTACTATTGTTTTACTGAAATCATTCCCTACAGCAATATTAATTAAGGTTTTTGCTAACCACACATCTAAAGCAAATGAGTAGTTGTGTGGTTTTTGTTTTCTTGTAATCCAGGAATTATCGTTCTTTTTATAATAACCAAGCAACCATTTACCATTTTTTCTCGCAACCCCGAATTCAACATCAGGGTTTTTAAGAGAAAACGTACCTGTGATACTCCATCCCATTTTATTCATAGCTTTGAGTCTTGTATCATAGTCGACATCTTTATCTATTTTAATGTAGCTTATTTTGTAGTTGTTCATCACTAACTGATCAGACTGAACTAACACCTCGAGTTTATCAAGTGTATCACTTTGATAGTTTAGCTCAAGTTGCCACTTTATGAAGATACTTCTAGATGGGTCAATATCTTGATTTGAGTAAATATATTTATCAGTTGGTGTTTCACCGAACATTGACTTCATTTCTAATTCGCATATTTCTTTTTGCTCATCTCTATAGTTAATAAAGTAAAGAAATCTTGCTTTCTTCATTAAGTTATCCATATTTTCCTCCGCGTGTTAGAATAGTGAATTCTTTTTACTAACAGTCAAATCTTATTATGAAGTGTTACTATAATATTAATTATATAGTATACTTAACATTGTTACACTATAAAGTGAAAGAGAGTTATAAAAATGAATGGTAATAGTAGAAGTAGTATAAAAGTTGGACAAAAAGTAAATGTTGTCCAAAAACAAGATCAAAGAACAGGAAAACTAACAGAAGGAATCGTAAAAAGGATTCTTACTAACTCAAGCAATCATCCACATGGGATTAAGGTCATGTTAGAAAGTGGAATTGTTGGAAGAGTAAAAGAGATATTGAAATAGATTTCTCGATAATAATAGTTTAATTTATAAAAAAAACACATTATTCAAATGAGTAATGTGTTTTACTTATTCGCGGTAATAATCAATCTAAGAGAGTTAGTATTAAATTCTGACTCTTTAAAATCACTATAAGTCTTGATTGATGTAAATCCACTCACTTCCAAAATTGACGTTAACTCACTTAATGTTAACGGGTATAAATCGATAGTATTATTTACTGTTTGATTAGTTTTCTTGATAGTAAGTTCAGTATCGAATTTTAACGTTTCCTTAAATCTGTATGATCTCTTAAATGAAAGAAAATCATTATCAATTAAAGGTAACTCTGTTATTTTTTTATCTAAAATGTGTTGATAGTTTAATATTTGAATCAAAATTCTTCCCTTTGAATTTAACTGATTAGAAGACTTTTTGATAAATTTCTCTATGTTTTCTTTACTTAGGTGTACAAGAGTGTTGCCAAAGCAAACTATTCCATCGAATTTACCTAGTGTATCAATATCTAACATATTGAGTTGCTTAAATGTCATGTCCTCGTACCTGTTTTTAGCTTCGTCGATAAAATCTTGTTCTATATCAACTCCTAAAATATCAAACTTATTTAGGGCATGTGTTAGTTTGCCATTTGCACACCCTATTTCAATTAGTTTATCACTCTTATTGAATCTTCTTTTCACAAATTCTACTTGAGTTTGATTTAAAGGAAAGATTGAATCATAATACTTCTTTATTGATGGATAAAACATAATTACCTCCTCCGATTAATATATAAATATGATAAATAGTTTGTATAGCGATTCTGGACGTTATAAGATAGTTCATACATATTAAACATTCATAGATATATCTTCCCCTAGAAATGCATCTTCATTAATGTATAAATATTATAGTTTGCTATAAAACTGTTCGTTGATAACAACGGTCAGTATTTTTCTTAAAATATGAAAAAATATTTATTTTTTATATCTCTAAATAGATTAAGGAGAAAAACAATATTAAAGATTTTGATAAGATCACATCACTAAGGAAACTGTTAACTCCATTAATAATCTTAATATGTTAAAATATATTATGTTAAGTAATTACTAATGTACCAACAACTAATGATATTTAGGAGGAGTTATGAAAAAACACTGCCAGAGTTGCGGAATGCCATTTAAAAATGAAAGTCAAATAGTTTATGAATCAAATGGAGAAAAATCAAAGTACTGTATAATGTGCTATAGTAATGGTGAATTCTTACAACCAAATATTACAGTTAATGAAATGAAAATTTTTTGTGTAGATATGTTGTGTAAAGAATTGAAACTACCGAAGTTTATCGCTAAGTTTATTATAAGGGATATTCATAAATTAGACAGATGGCGATAATCCAACTATCAATCATCAAATGCTATAAGTGAATTTAATTAAGGTAATTCTAAAGAGAACCTTTAAAGAAGTTGATTTTTCTTTTGTGGATAGTAGGTAAATTAAGAGTTTTATGCTGGTAGAAATAGAGTGTTAATAGGTTGTACTTCTATTAGTGGTTCAGAAAATGGGACAATTAATTTTGACGGGACCTCTTTATCTACAAAATAGAAATGTAAAAAAAAAGTATAGTTAGTTACTAAAAAAGTAGTTAGAAGAAGGTATGTGTAGTTAGTTACTAAAAAAGTAGTTAGAAGAAGGTATGTGTAGTAGTAATTACACGGATAAACTATTTAGTTGAGTTATTATGTCTTACAAAAATCAAGTTAAAAGCTTGATTTTTTTTGTCATCGCTTAAACTTATAATCTAGTCGTGACATCATTTAATAGTATTTAGAAAATTGTATAAGCAAATGAGTGAGTGTAATTGAGTTGTTATTTGGTTGAAAATGATATACCCTTAGTAGTACTAAGAACAATTAATCAGTATTAATGTATTAATTCAATTAATAGTTGGTGCTACAAAGATTGTAAGTGAGGATTTATATGAAAAAAAGTACTAGTGATATATTAGAAATTATAAATGAAAGAAAACTGAAAACTAAATTCAATGCACATGATAAAAGTACGCCTAGCAGTAAAAAGAATGTTAGAACTGTAAAAGTATTTAAACACATTAGAAAAAAATGAACCTTGGGACTCCAAGGTTCTTTTGATTAACTTTAGTGGTATACCTTCTTATAGGAAAAATGTAAAATAATTCTAAATATTAGCATTCTTAAATAAAAAAGATAACCATATATTAGAAAAATATCGTAAGATGCCTGATACATATAATAACTCTCTAAGCTAATAATAATGTTAGATATTCAAACATTTTTAGAGGTGATGCATCATGGATTTATTGATATCATTAATACCTGCATTGGTTATGATTTTACTAGTGATTTTAACAAAAAGGGTTATTATTTCTCTTGGTACAGGGATTGTACTAGGTTCTTTACTCGCCTATAACTTTAATATAAGAAACAGTATAGCGTTTATATGGGATTCATTCTATATGATTATAACTGACACAGGATGGTACTTGCCAATATTAAGTTTTGTTGTAATAATCGGTGTTATAGCATCTTTAATTACAGTTGCGGGTGGAACAAGGGCATTTGCTGACTGGGCAGTTAGTAAGGTTAAAAATCATAAAACTGCTCAACTTGTTGCATGGATGTTAGGAATCATTATATGTATTGATGATTACTTTAATACTCTAGTTATTGGTGAGTTATCTAAACCTATAACCGATAAGTATAAAGTAAGTCGAGCTAAATTATCATACATAATTGACTCGACAAGTGCACCAGTAGTTATATTACTTCCGTTATCTACATGGGGTGCATATATCATTGGTACACTTTCTGGTATCTTTGAAGAGATTGGGTATACGACATATACAGGGACCACTGCCTTTGTTAATTTTATTCCATTACAATTTTATGCAATTGTCGCAGTAATTCTTGTTTACATTGTTATTAAGTTTGATATAAATCTAGGACCAATGAAACATTTCGAAGATACAGCGAATAAAGGTAACGATATTTCTAAGTCTATTAATTTAAAAGAACTTAAAGAGGATGACATATCAAGTAAAGGTACTCCCTTAACACTAATTCTTCCTATTGTAATATTAATCTTGTCAGTATTTATTTTTATGTATCTTTCAGCAGGAAGTATAGCTGGTATGTTAGAAGTAGATATTACCGTTCCTTTATTTAAAGCGGGATTAGTTGGACTAGTAGTAGCAGTTATATTAGCAATAAAAAATCATGTTCATATAAAAACAATCTGGAAATCATCAGTTATAGGAATGCGATCAACAATCTCGGCATTAATAATTTTAGTTTTAGCTTGGATGATTGGTAATGTAATAGGTGAACTTGGTACTGGTGAATTAATTTCTAAATATATTTCAGAATCATTATTAAATATTAATTTATTACCATTTATTGTGTTTATAATATCGGGCTTTATTGCTTTTGCAACTGGTACAAGTTGGGGAACATTTGGGATACTACTACCAATTGGTGCCTCAGTTGCGATTACTAGTAGTCCAGAACATATGCTTCCTATCTTAGCAGCAGTATTAGGTGGTGCGGTATTAGGTGATCATTGCTCTCCAATCTCAGACACAACTGTACTTAGTTCAACAGGTGCAAAATGTACATTACATGCTCACTTCACTTCTCAATTGCCATATGCATTGTTTGCTGGGATATGTGCAGCATTTGGTTATCTAGTTTACGGATTTACCCAAAATTTATTACTATCATACTTAACTATAATAGTAATAATTAGTGTGTTTATATATATGTATAAATACTCAATATCAAAATCTAAAGATTTATAGTTAATAATTACAGATTTCTCAACATTGTTAAAACTAAAACACTAATAAAAGCTCCTATTTATAGGAGCTTTTTAAAGATATCTGTGAGTTAGATATCATTCCTAAGTTACTTTATGATATCAATAGTAGTTTTTAACCATGAATATGTCTAAAATATGTATTATATAAAATCATAATCTAATCGAATTTTGTAAAAAAATGTAAAAAAATAGCATTTTTTGGTATAATAAAGGGCTAATAGATGTTGAAAATGTCTATATTGAGTTGATTTGTAAAAGAAGGGAGGATTTATCATATGGAATATATAGCTTTAGGTGCAGCATCTTTCGTTATATACTTTTTCTTTGATATTTTTACCTTAAAGAATGAAGTTATAAAAAAGATGATATTTGGTATATCAGGTATTATTCTACTTGTATATTCAACATATAAAATAATAGTCTTATCGGAAAAAGTTACATACTTTTCTCCAACTATAAGACTTATTTCAAGTGTTTTATTTATAGTAAGTTTATTATTATTGATTTACTCTTTATTTTTAGAAATACCTTTTTCTAAAACTTATGGAAAGAATGAACATAATACAGAGTTAGTTGATACAGGTACATATGCTTTATGCAGACATCCTGGAGTATTATGGCTTGGGTTAGTGTTCTTTTTTTTATATTTTATAACTAGCGTAAATTTAGTTCTTTATGCTGGGGTCATTTGGTCATTCATTAATGTTATATACGTCGTTTTACAGGAGAGATATATTTTTAACAAAATGTTTCCAGATTATGAAAAATATATAAAAAACACTCCAATGCTAATACCAAATAGACAAAGTATTAAAAAATTTATTAAAACAATTACTTAATGGGAGAAGCAGACATGGCAAATTTACAAACACTTTTAAGTCAAGGTGAGTATGAAAAAATATGGAATAAGTATTGTGGTTTCCTTGACTTAGACTTAAATGAATTTATGGAAATACAAGAAAGATTATTGATGGAACAAATTGAATATTTTTCCAACTGTGAATTAGGTAAGAAAATTATGGGTGAGGGTGTAAAACCTACAAGTGTTGAGGAATTTAGAAATATGGTTCCTTTGACTACTTATGATGATTATGCTGATATATTACTTAGTAAAAAAGAAGAAGCACTTCCAGCAAAACCACTTCATTGGATTAAGACAACATGGAAGGGTGGCACGCACGATATAAAGCTTGCTCCTTATTCAGAAGAGATGATAGATGAACATGCGAAGTCGTTTACAGCAGCTTTAATTTTAGCTACAAGTAAAACTAAGGGTGAGTTCTCATTAAGAGAATTTGATAAATTCCTGTATGGAATGGCACCACTTCCGTATTTAACTGGACTAGCTCCACACGGTCTAAAAAAAGAGATCGACTTTGACTACTTACCTTCAATAGAAGAAGCAGAAAGTTTAGGGTTTGAAGAAAGAAATAAAGTAGGTTTTGAACTTGCCTTATCTAAAGGGGTTGACCTATTCTTTGGACTATCAAGTGTCCTTGTTAAAATAGGAGAAGATTTTGCTAATAGTTCAAACAACAAGAAAAAGATTATTAAACCTAAAAGCTTTAAAATGCTAATTAGATTAGTAAGAGCTTATATTAAGAAAAATATTAAAAAGGAAACTATTTTACCAAAAGATGTATTTGAATTTAAAGGTATTCTTTGTGCTGGTACTGACACACATGCATATAAAGATAAAATAGAGCATTATTGGGGTAAAAGACCTATTGAGATTTTTGGTGGAACTGAATTAGCTACTGTAGCTATTGAAACTTGGGGTGGAAATGGATTGACGTTTTTCCCAGATGTAAATTTCTTAGAGTTTATACCTGAAGAAGAATCAGTAAGAAGTATGCATGATAAAAACTTTATACCTAAAACTCTATTAATCAATGAGTTGAAAGCAAACGAAAGATACGAATTAGTAATAACAAAATTTAGAGGTGGTGCGTTTGTAAGATATAGAGTTGGAGATATGATGGAATGTGTAGCTTTAGAAGATAAAGAGTACAATATAAAACTTCCACAAGTAAGATATGTTGATAGGTTATCAAATATTATTGACTTAGCTGGTTTTACTCGTATTACCCAAGCTACTATAGATGAAGCAATTAATTCAAGTGATTATGAAGTAAAAAATTGGGTTGCTAGTAAAGATTATGTTAAAGACGAACCTATACTTCATTTAACATTAGAAATCGATGGATCTGATACTGATACATTAAACGTAAAAAAGATCATAAATGAAAACTTACAAAAATTAGATAACGATTACAAAGATTTTGAAGAAATGTTAGGAAGAGATCCATTAAGAATAACTTTACTTCCTAGTGGTACATTTGATAACTTCTTAAAACAAAATAGAAAACCTATTAATAAAATGAACCCGAGTAAAGAAGATTTAGAAAAATTAATAAATGTTACATAATATGAAATAATCAGAGGTGATAGTATGGAGTTTCTTTCATACATGATACTAGTGCCATTTATTTGCTTAGTATTTTACATTATAATATTAGGAATAATCCTTGGATCAAGAAGGAATAAAATCGCAAAACACTATGCTAGATATATTTTTTCAATGATAGTATGGAGTCTTGGGTCTTTTGTCATGAAGACAAACTTCCCACCTAATCATTTGTTTTGGAACAGAGTACTTGTTACAGGATTAGTTTTTATGACTATATTGTTTTATCATTTTACATTGGTCCTTACAGGTACATCAAAGAAGACAAAAACGCTTGTTTTTGGATACTTTTTTACTGGTGTTTTATTAATATCAAACTTTTTAAATTTAGTAACAACACGTGCAGATGTAGTAAATAATGTCTTTGATTATGAGATTGGGCCAATGGCTCCTCCTATGGCTATCTTTGGATTCATATATTTGATTTTAGCATTATACAATATTATTAAATGTGTAGCAGATAATGAAATTCCTTATGTAAGAGTAAGACTTATTATTTATGGTATTATTCTTGTAATAATTGGAGGGTTACTTAACCTTGTTCCAGATTTAGGGAAATACCCTATTGATATAGTGTTAAATACAGTAAATGCTATATTTATTGCTTATTCAATTTATAGGTATAGATTTTTAGAGATCAAACTTATTGTTAAAAAAGGTATGGCGTACACACTCTATACATTGATATTATCTTTAATATATTTAATAGCGATTTATGGAGTTCAAAGCATACTGAGTGATAGGTTAGGTATTGAAAGTATTACTATGACTTTACTCTCTATTGTGCCTTTGGTAATGTTACTACAACCAATAAAAAATTTAATTCAACGTTGGATTGATAAGATATTCTATAAAGATAAAATGATGCATCAAACAATTATTAATGAGTTTAGTCGAGGTATCATCCACATTTTAGAAATGAAAGAATTGACTGAATCACTGACTATGGCAATTAATAAAGGTATAAAGCCTAAGAATGTGCATTTAGCAATTAGAGAGGCCAACGGCGGATTCCAATTTTATGATTCACCTTTAAAGAATAAAAAAATAGATTATAATGATAATCATCCAATAATAAAATGGTTAAATAACGGTAACTCGTACTTAACTTTAAAAGAGATAGAGTGTTTGCCATTTTTCACAAGTTTATGGAGTTTAGAAAAAAAACAGTTTTATGATATGGAAACTGAACTTATTGTTCCGATTAAGTTTAGAGAGCAGATTACTGGACTTGTAATTTTATCTGAAAAAAGAAATGGTGAAGTGTACTCACAAAGTGAGATTGAGTTATTATATACTTTATTAAATAATGCTTCTGTTGTAATAGAGAATGCTAGTATGTATGAATTAGCTAAGCATGAAGCAATTACAGATGGATTAACAAAGCTTTATAACCATAGATATTTTCATGAAACTTTAACTGATTGGTTGAATGAATCTAAATATGATGTGTTTTCAATTGCGATGATTGATGTTGATCACTTTAAATTTTACAATGATTTACATGGTCATTCCGTTGGAGATAAAGCTCTTATGAAAATAGCGAGCATTTTAAAAGAATCATGTTATGAAGATGATATTGTCGCTAGGTACGGAGGAGAAGAGTTCGCGATATTAATGCCAAATGTTGAAGGTGAAGATTCACTTAAAATAATTGAACGTATTCGGCGAACTATAGAAAACAGATTCAGTTCAGAATCAAGTAAGCATTTTGTGACGATAAGTGTTGGTGTTGCAAGTTATCCAAAACACGGTGATACAGGATTAAAAGTAATAGATTGTGCAGATAACGCTATGTATGCTGCGAAAAATACGGGTAGAAATAAAGCAATATTATATACTAGTAAAGATAATGACAATGAGTTTGATGTGTCAGATGATGTAAAAGCAATGCAAGATACTATAAAGTCAGCTTACTTATCATCTATATATGCACTAGCTGCCACAATTGATGCAAAGGATAAGTATACATATGGACATTCTGAGAATGTATCAAGATTTGCAGTTGAAGTGGCAAAAGAATTGGGATTTGATGATAATAGAACTGAGATTATAAAAAATGCAGGTCTGCTACATGATATCGGAAAAATAGGTATACCAGAAAATATCTTATCAAAAAAAGAAAGATTAACTAATGATGAATATGAGATCATGAAGAAACATGTTGATATTGCGATTGATATAATTAAGCATGTTCCAAACATATTAGAGGTTATTCCAGGAATTATGAGTCACCATGAAAGATATGATGGTAAAGGTTATCCAAGAGGTATAAAGGGAGAAAATATTCCAATTGAGGGTAGAATTCTTTCAGTAGTTGATGCTTTTGATGCTATGATTTCTGACAGGCCATACCGTGAATCTTTTAGCGTTGATGAGGCTCTTAAAGAGTTAGAAAATAATGTTGATACACAGTTTGATGCTAGGATAACAAAAGTTTTTGTTAAACTAGTTAAGGAACATAAAATTAGTAATTTAGATTTAGTAATCGAACGTGCCGATATTATAAAATAATTAAAGGAAGATTCGTTTATGAACTTAAAAAGAGGCTTAGAAACCTCTTTTTTTTATGTTTATCATCTACTTAAAATAAACCAAGTATAATTAATTTATTGGTAAAAAATGTAATTAACAAATAAAGATAATTTGTAATAGATATTTGTTAAAAGTAGTTATATAATAAAGGTAATCGGTTTCGGAGGAGTACAACTTTGTTAGGAAAAAAGATAATAGAATTTGATAGAATAGATTCTACAAATAACTATATAAAATTGAATATTGATAAGCTAGATACTGGCACTATTGTGATTAGTAAACATCAATCTTCGGGTTACGGTCGTATGAAGAGAACATGGTATGATGATGGAAGTAATTTGACTTTTAGTGTTTTGTTAAAACTATCCGATACTAAAAGGATAACATTGTTGACTCAGGTTGCCGCTGCAAGTGTTCGAAATGCTTTAAGTGAACTTGGTTTTGAATCACATATTAAGTGGCCTAATGATATACTAGTTAATGATAAGAAGATATGCGGAATTTTATTAGAGTCAATCCTGGACGATAAAGAAGTAAATGTAATACTAGGTATTGGTTTGAATGTTAATATGCGAGACTTTGATTTAGAAATTAAAAATAAAGCTACATCAATGTTTTTAGAAAGTAATGAAGAGTTTCAACTTTATGATGTGTTAAATAAAATAATTGTTAATCTAAATAAATATTACGAATGTTTTTTAAAAGGGAGACTTGATTACTTAGATGTTTGTAGAAAGCATAGCTATGTAATCGGTAAATTTGTAATGCTAGATAGTGCATCATCAAAAAAAGTTTTAGTTAAAGGTATTGATGATGAGGGTAGATTAATTGTTGATATAAATGGTGAAGAAGTCACTTATTATGGAAGTGAAGTTAGTTTAAGTAGTATATATAGAACTTAGGGGTGTAATAATGGTAAAAATCACAGAAACAGCGTTAAGAGATGGTCATCAATCATTAATTGCTACTAGATTAAAGACTGATGAAATCTTAGAGATTGTGGAAAAAATGGATCAAGTTGGATATCATGCGTTAGAGGTATGGGGAGGAGCTACTTTCGACTCTTGCTTAAGATTTTTAAATGAAGATCCGTGGGAGCGTTTAAGACAAATTCGTAAAAGAGTAAAGAATACTAAATTACAAATGTTGCTTAGAGGACAAAATATCTTAGGATATAAACATTATCCAGATGATATTGTGGAAATGTTTGTTAAGAAAGCAATAGAGAATGGTATTGATATTATAAGAATATTTGACGCTTTGAACGATGTAAGGAATTTAAAAACTGCAGTTGATGCGACTAAAAAGTATGGAGGACACTGTCAAATAGCAATCTCATATACAATTAGTAGTGTTCATACAATTGATTACTATGTTAACTTATCTGTAGAATTAGTAAAAATGGGTGCTGATTCTATATGTATAAAGGATATGGCTGGTGTGTTACTACCATATGATGCATATGAATTAGTTACAAAAATGAAAGAAAAGTTATCCGTACCAATCGAATTACATTCTCATCAAACAAGTGGGACTGCTTCAATGACATATTTAAAGGCAATCGAAGCTGGTGTGGATATTATTGATACAGCAATATCACCATTGTCAGGTGGAACAAGCCAACCGGCAACTGAATCAATATTCTATTCCTTAGAGAATACAAAACATAATTTGAATTTAAATAAAGATATACTAGATGAAGTAACAGAATATTTTATAGATGTTAGAAATAAGTACTTAAATGAAGGAATCTTAAATCCGAAAGCATTGATGACGAATCCTAACATACTAAAGTATCAAGTTCCAGGTGGAATGTTATCTAACTTAATGAGTCAATTAGAATCACAAGGGGCTTCTGATAAATATGAATTAGTTTTAAAAGAAGTACCAAGAGTAAGAGCGGACTTAGGTTATCCACCATTAGTAACACCAATGTCACAAATGGTCGGTACTCAAGCTGTTATGAATGTGTTAACTAACCAAAGATACAAAGTAATTCCGACAGAAATTAAGGATTATGTAAAAGGTTTATATGGAAAACCGCCAGTAAAGATATCTGATGAAATTAGAAAATTAATTATTGGTGATGAAAATGTTATTGACTATCGACCTGCAGATGATTTAAAACCGATGTTTGAAGAAGTTAAGAATAAATATAAAGATATTGTTTTAACTGATGAAGATGTCTTATCGTGTGCTTTATTCCCGCAAACAGCAGTTGATTACTTAAGTGGGGATGTTGATGAAGTTATAGAATTTATTTTGTTGGCTGAGTAGGTGAGTTTATGTATGGTGAAAATATAACTTTAATAGAAACGTTAGAAATAACAATAATTAGTATGTTGATTGTTTTTTCAATCTTAATACTTATATCATTTATTGTGAGTTTGTTTAGGTTTATTCCTGATTCTGAGAGAATTAGTAAGAAATATAAAAAGAATAAAAAGAGAGATTATATTAGTTTCGAAAAAATGGATGATGACATGAAAACAGCAGTTTTAGTGGCAACGATTGATTATCGTAATGAAGTTAAGACAGATGTTAGATTGAAATCAATAAAAAAATTGTAGGAGTTAGTTATGAAAAAATATCGTGTAAAAGTTAATGGTAAAGTATATGAAGTTGAATTAGAAGCAGTCGCTGAAGATAGTAATAAGATAGAGACTAAAAAAGTTAATCCTGAAAAAGGAAGTACTGAAAATAAAGAAGTTAAAGTAACTACAGATGATGGACAAAAAGTGTTATCTTTTATGCAAGGTAAAATTATTGATGTTTGTGTAAAAGAAGGAGACAAAGTACAAGAAGGACAACTTTTAGTCATTTTAGAAGCGATGAAAATGGAAAATGAAATAGTTTCTTCTGTATCAGGTACTGTTAGTAAGATTTTAGTAAATAAAAATGACAATGTTGAAAATCAAGAAATTATTATGATTATTAAGTAGTGGTGAGATAATGATTGATATTATAGTAGAGTTTTTTAGATCATCAGGAATTATGCATTTAGAGTTATCTAATATATTTATGATTTTAATTGCAATAACACTTATATATTTATCGATTTCTAGATCTTATGAACCGTATTTATTAATTCCAATTTCTTTTGGAATGTTACTTGTTAATTTACCAATAAACGGGTTAATGGATGATGGCGGGCTGTTGAAGACGTTATATAAAGGAATTGAGTATGGTATTTACCCTCCATTAATATTTTTAGGAGTTGGAGCTTCAACTGATTTTGGGCCATTAATTGCTAACCCAAAAAGTTTACTACTTGGAGCAGCCGCTCAATTTGGTATCTTTGTAGCTTTTTTTGGAGCTATTATAGTTGGATTTGATGCTTTAGAAGCTGCATCTATCGGAATTATTGGTGGTGCTGACGGACCTACAGCTATTTATTTAACCAATAAACTCGCTCCTCAATTGCTAGGACCAATTGCAGTAGCTGCATATTCGTATATGGCGCTGGTTCCGATTATTCAACCACCAATTATTAAGCTTTTAACAAGTAAAGAAGAGCGTCAAATAAAAATGGTACAGTTGAGAAAAGTTTCAAAGTTAGAAAAAATTACATTCCCTATAATGGTTTCAATAGTAGTAATATTATTAATTCCAAGTAGTGTTCCATTAGTCGGGATGTTTATGTTTGGTAATCTACTTAAAGAGTCAAGGGTTGTACCAAAATTAGTTGAGAATGCTAATAACTCTTTAATGTATATAGTTACGATTTTGATTGGGTTAACAGTAGGTGCTAAAGCTAGTGCAGATACATTTTTAAATGTACAAACTCTAAGTATTATAGCCTTAGGGTTAGTTGCATTTGCTGTAGGTACTGCTGCTGGTGTTCTGTTTGGTAAAGTAATGTGTAAACTGACAAATGGTAAAATAAATCCTATGATTGGAGCAGCTGGTGTTTCTGCAGTTCCAATGGCTGCAAGAGTAGTTCATCGATTAGGGTTAGAAGAAGATAAAACAAACTTTTTGTTAATGCACGCGATGGGGCCAAATGTTGCGGGTGTTATAGGGTCAGCAATCGCTGCTGGTGTATTATTAAATTTATTTGGATAATTAATATAAAAAAGAGTATTCATTTTGATATGATACCTCTAAAGTAGACACAGTAATTATTAAAAATTACTAAAACTACTTTGGAGGTTTTTTTTATGGGAAGAATTTCAAAAATAAACAAAGAAGATAGAATTAAAGCATGTAAGCAATACGAGCAGGGAAAAGGTAGTTTCGATTCAATCGGTTTTTCATTAGGTGTAAGTAAATATGCAGTACGTAATTGGTACTACAAGTACGAGAGACACGGTCAATTAGTTTTTAACAATAAGAAAAAGAATAGAACGTACACTAAAGAGTTTAAAATGAGTATAATAAATGATTATTTAAGTGGTGGAGGATCATCAACTGATTTGGCAGTGAAATACGATATCGCAAGTAGTATGGTTTGTAGATGGATAAACAAGTATAATGATGGTATAGAAGTAACAGATTACAATCCCAAAAGTGAGGTCTATACCATGAAAAAAAGAAAAACAACATTTGAAGAACGTGTAGAAATAGTAAAATGGGTTATCGAAAATAGTATGAACTATAAAGAATGTTCTTCTAAATTTTCTATACCATACAGTTCAGTTTATTCATGGACTCATAAATATTTAAATAGTGGTGAGGACTCGCTAAAGCATAATAAACGTGGTCGTAAAACAGAAAATAAAGTAGACCTAGATTCTTTAAATGAAGTTGAGAAATTGAAACTTTTACTAGCAGAGGAAACCAAAAAACGTAAATATGCAGAATTATCACTTGAAGTATATAAAAAAAAAGAAGAAATTACGAAAAAACTTTATCAAAAGTAAGGCAATTAGATATATATAAAACAGTAGATTATTATATTTCAAAAGGAAAATCTGTTAAGTTATTATGTGAGATATTAAACATACCAAGAAGCTCTTATTATAAATATAAGGCGAGAAATAAGCCGGAAAAAGAAAAACATGATGAGTTACTATGCGAGTTAATAAAAGAGTATCATGAAACTTTTGATCAAATATTAGGTTATAGAAGAATGACATTATTTATAAATGTATTAAACCATTTAAATCATAGTGATGGTTATATTTATAGATTAATGACCTTTTTAGGTGTTAAATCAAGAATAAGACGTAAAAAGACTAATAGAAAGAAAACCAAACCAGATTATATAGCTGAGAATATACTGGAAAGAGATTTTAGTGCTTCAGCACCAAATGAGAAGTGGTTAACAGATGTAACTGAGTTTAAGATTCCTTCAGAAAATAGGAAACTATATTTGAGCCCAATATTAGATTTGTATGATAAAAGTATTATTACTTACGAACTATCATTTAGAAATACGAATCAAGTAGTGTTTAAAATGTTTGATAAAGCAATGGAACTAAATCCCGAAGCAAAACCTATATTCCATAGTGATAGAGGGTTTCAGTATACAAGTAAAGTGTTTAAGAAGAAAATTGATAAGGCAAAAATGGTATAAAGCATGTCTAGACCTGGTAAATGTATTGATAATGGACCTATGGAAGCATTCTTTGGGACCCTTAAAAGTGAAATGTATAATGGTAAGAAATTTAAAAATTACGATGAATTAAAGAAAGCAATTGATTCTTATATATTTTTTTACAACAATCAGAGATTTCAAGCTAAATTAAAAAGTATGGCCCCGAATAAATATCGAAGCCATGCTTTAATATAATTTTTAATAATTAAGTGTCTACTTGACAAACATCAGTTCATTTGAATGCTCTTTTTTGATAATATAAGGGATAATATATAAGCATATGTAGATTAAAATAACTTAATATTATAAGATGTGTGCACACTATTTGCTAGAACGAAATATGGTATAATATGATATAATTCTACAGAAAGGGTATGGTTTTATGAAGAAGTTATTTTTATTTTTAGGGTTTATAGTTGTTTCTTACTTTTTATATTATTTTGATTTAATACCAGAGGTTGATTTTGATTATGTAAGTGAGACAAATGATGCTTTATTGATTGTTAGCGAATTTGGAGAAGGAAGCTCAAATAATAAAGCTATTGAAATAACCAATATTGGAGAGGGAACTGCCGATTTAAGCGAGTACAGATTAGTTTTTTATTTTAATGAAGATGATAGTCCTACTTACTTAGAACTTGAAGGTAGCCTTTCTAAAGGAAATGTATATATAGTTGTACATTCTAGTTTCGACTTTACTTTAACTGAACACTTAGATGGAACTGAATCAAACATTAAGAAATTTGGACTTAGAACTAATGGTGATGATGAGTTTTCACTTGAAAAAAATGTTGATGGAAGTTGGATTGAGATTGATGTAGTTGGTTCTGTTGACGAACGTGGACTACTGAATTCCTGGGCAACTGATACAACGTATGTTAGAAATTATAATGTTGATAGTCCAAAAGATAGTTTTGTGATTATTGAATGGGAAGTTAAGGATATTGATGACTTTAGTGATTTAGGTAATCATTCAACAAGTGGAAACGACACTGTTGAACCTATGATTACTATTAATAATTCGAAGTCTAAAGTATTAGAAGTTGGTAGTGAATTACCAAACTTTGTAGAGTATTTTAGTGCTGTCGATAATATTGATGGCGAATTAAGTGTTACCTTAGATATGATTAAAAATATTGACTTAGTCGACATGAGTACTCCAGGTATATATGAGATTGAGTTGGTTGTAGAAGATGCTAGTGGAAATGTTTCTAGCAAGAAATTAACATTAAGAGTATATGATCCAAACAGTACTGATTTGGTTTTAACTCCTTATTATGAGGGCGTAGATGGTTTAAGTGGGGATGCACTAAAACAGGCTTTAAATCAATTAGTGGATGAACATATTGAATTTACATATGATGAGGTTTGGGGTATTTTGAAAGAATCTGATCAAGACCCTAATAATCCAGACAATGTTTTATTACTATACACTGGACTATCTTATTCAAAAGAATGTCAAGATAGAGGTGCTTACTCTACGTGTGATGATGTATGGAATAGAGAGCATGTATGGAGTAAGTCACGTGGTGATTTTGGTACAGATATAGGACCAGGTACAGATTTACATCATTTAAGACCTGCAGACAAAACGATGAACAGTACTAGAAATAATAGATTATTTGATGTGTGTACTATCGATATTGGTTATGGTAATAATAAATGTGATTACTGGGCCTTTGAACCTCGAGATGAGGTTAAGGGTGATGTTGCAAGAATGTTGCTTTACATGACTATTCGTTATGAAGGATTCGATGAATACATTGATTTAGAACTAAATGAAACTATTATGGAAAAAGAAGATAAAAGTCCATTCCATGGGAAACTTAGTTTATTGCTAGAATGGAATCTAATTGATCCAGTTGATGATTTTGAAAGACAAAGAAATGAAGTTATTTATAGTTATCAAGGAAATAGAAACCCATTCATTGACTATCCAGAATTTGCTTTAATGATATTTGGATAACAAATTGAATGATGCATTTTAGTTTATGAATTAACAGAATAGTGAATATACCATTCTGTTTTTTGTGTTTGAATACGACATTAATAGTATGCTATAATGAATATAATAATTTATAATTATTGCTTCATTTTAATATAATTATATTAAGATGCACCTTATATTTGAGGAATTACTTGAAAGTTTAGAACTAATAAAATTTAGGGAGAGGGATTAGTTAATATGGAGAGTAATAGCACTTTATTTAAAGCTTTAGCAGTGTTAGTAACAATGATTAATACTGGTATTATTTTTGTAGGTTTTGGAGCTGCCATACCTACTGGAATATTAGTAAATGGAAATGTATTATTAGTAATATTGTTTGGTTTCGCTTTGTTGATATTCCAATGGTTTGCAGTATTAAAAGCCGACAATTCAAAGGGATGGGCGATAACATTATTGGTAATTGCTATCTTAATGGCTATTGGTCTAGTTGGTAATTTACGAGTATTCTCTTTAATTATAACAATCATTTATTTTGTTTACAGTATACAAAGTCTAGCAATCACAAAGAGATAGAAGTAGTTTTATTTGTATTGTAATGAAATTGTATTAGTTCAGTAGTATTGAAAATTTATAGAAAAGAAAAGGTATAAGAATAACCAACAGTTATGTTGTTTCTTATACCTTTTTAATGTCCTAAATTGAATTTTTGAAGTTTCGACTGATTTAATTTCTAGACTACAATAATTTATCTAATAATTTATAACCACCATATCTTATCGTTAGAGTTGTAATTAAAACTGAAATAAGAATATACCAATATTGTTGAATAGAGTATGTGATATTACCTAAGGAGCTAAACATAAATAAAATCATGAAAACAACCCCCATAAAACTAACACTTACACTTACTGCAATAATCATTAGTATTAATTCTCTTTCATCTTTATTTCCATATACTTTAGGGATTTGAATAAAATGATTGATAACAATACCTATCCATACACCGAACGACATTCCTCCTGCCATATATCTTACCAATTCAGATTTACTAAAAACAACTAATGATAGACCTAGTACAGTTATGGCAATTCCAGCAAATATATTTAGGATTTTAAAAACATTAATTAGACTATTCTTTTCCATCTTTTTTCTCCTCGTAAATAAATATTTTTTCTATTGGCAGATTAAAAATAAAAGATATTTTAAATGCTAGTTCAATAGAAGGATTATATCTCCCATTCTCTAAGGAGTTAATTGTTTGTCTACTGACACCAACACGTTTACCTAATTCATTTTGAGAGATGCTCTTAGCTTCTCTTAAAGTCTTAATCTGATTTTTCAAAGTGAACCTCCCATGTCAAGTTAACTTTACACATATATAGTAGAATAAAATAATCATTATGTCAAGTTTATTTGACATATTATTTTGTTTCTTAAGTTTTGCTTTAGTAAAGTGAAAATGAATATCTTAGAATATAATGATCCTGCTAAATAATTTTATTACAACTTTACCGTTAGTAAATCGTTTAGTAATGTTATTCTATTATCTTTCGATTTATTAAATTTACATGATAAACTGTAGATAGTTAATATAAGGAGAAAGAGTATGAAAAATATTATTAAAACACTACTTATCGGATATATATTTGCAATTGTTGTCGAAGCAATAAATATGGGAATCGGACAAGGGTTATGGAAAGAGATGTTCCTTACAGTAATCCTATTTTATGGTATATTTATTCTAATTGGATATTGGTATTCCAAAAGAACCCCAAACAACCCTGGAAAGCATTTCGTAATTTTTGGAATAATCGGATTAATGTTTGAATGGTTCATCTTCGGTATGAATCCCTGGTCTGGAGGAAATATATTCGTCGTGATACTTATCCAGATAGGAATGTTCTCACATTGGACTACTACTACTTTTGCACCAAGACTATTACTAGACGAAGAACATGTCGACAGAAGATTTAAACATGGTTTCTTGACTTTCTATAGTGTAGGTATGGGATTGGTATATGCGTTAGGAATGCTTACTCCACCATACACAAGGTGGACCCTAATGATTTTAGGAAATATCTTAGTTTATACGTTGCTTCTTCCATGGTATATAAAATATATTAAATCCTTTTAGTAAAGTGTAATTAGATCGATTTAATTGATATAATTATTTAAACAGTTAGAAAGTCTAGCTGTTTTTTTAATATTACAAAGGAACTTATAATATGACTTTCTAACATTTGTCAATGCTATTATATAATTGAAAACAATCTTACATATTCCACAACAAAAACGCCATTTCATAACTATTTTTCAAAATGGCACTAAATTTCTATTGTTTTTTATTCTACTTTATCATAAACTAATAACTATAAAATTGATTATTCATGCACAGTGAATAAATGATTCGTAATAGCTTGGTGGTACAAGCAATTACTGAGGCGTAGTGATGTTTTCCTTCACTACGTTTTTTTCTATAGTAATTAAGAATTGGATTACTAGAATACTTTTTATTAACAGATGAAGTTCTTATTATATTAACGACAATATTAAACAGTATCTTTCGAGCTAATCTGTTTCCTCGTTTAGATATAGGGCCATTATAGTTTATTGATTTTCCAGATTGTATAATTGTTGGATCTAACCCACAAGATGCAGTAAGTTTTTTAACGTTACTAAATCGTCTAGGATCTTTTATCTCTGCTAGGAATAAGGCAGCCGTATATTCTCCAATTCCAGTTATAGAGACTATGTTGTTAAAAATATCGATTGTCCTTGCTAAATCAACAAGTATTCCTTTTAATTTATTAATTTCTTTCTGTAAATCAGATATTAACTTAGCTTGTTGTTTGATTTCAAAAGTGATATAACTATCGTGTTCTACACAAGGAAGAGAGTTTTTAGCCGCTTGCTTTATTTTTTCT
Organism: Mycoplasmatota bacterium WC44; assembly: GCA_046529715.1. Taxonomy (GTDB): domain Bacteria; phylum Bacillota_I; class Bacilli_A; order MAG-NZ; family MAG-NZ; genus WC44. Next base: position 2,217,595 of record CP134881.1, on the reverse strand, counting down.
GCCTTCCTTCGATAATATGCGGGATGTCTTTGATGAACTGAGCAAAGGGTATTTGTCAAGGCGTCTACACGTTTTCCAGCTATTATTTCTGCATGTGGATACTTAATAATAAACTGTAGCGATGTGTCACTAAAAAGTGCATCGTTTTTAAATATCGTCTCATATTCAGGAAATACAAACTCAACTAGTTGTCTAAATCTATTTTTGTATCTCACTAAATTTTGGCTAAGATTATGAATCTGCCTTGAGATATGTTGTAACTCAACATATATATTAGGTATGTCAGATTGCTTGTTAAAATCCTCCTTAAAGAATATATTAGCTAAATTAATACAATCAGTTTTATCAGTCTTAGTCTTTCGTAAGTTAAACTTATGTTCTTTAGAAATAATGGGATTTAATAATATAGTTGTGTAGTTCAAATCTTTGAAGAACTTTAATATTGAATAATGATAAGTAGATGTTGATTCCATAATTACGGACAAGTTTTCTAAGTTAAGTTTGTTTACTTTTTCATGTACTTTCAACAAACTAGATTTATTATGTAATACTTCATGAAAATCTATCAATATTTCACCTTCTTCACTTAATAGTCCAACCATTGATTTTCCCTTAGCAACATCAATAGTTATGCAATACTTCATTTTTCATTCCTCCTTCAAATAATATAGCAATAATTTCATCATCTACTACTCTTCTTGATCATGCTCTTTATATGGATTCGTAGACCCGACTTTCTAAAACTAAAATGGAATAATATAAGATGAATAGCCACTCATACTATTAGATTCTAAGACCTGTGTTATAATCTGGCTTAATCAATTCATTGCTTAATAATTATTATAGAGTATACTTTAATAATTAAAAAGAATGTTACAAAGCTTACACTTATAAATATAAGTAAACTTTATAACTAAAATCATACATGTTATAATGTAAATAATCAGAACCATTTAATATATTAGAAGAGTAATCATATTTATAAGCTTTATAAGGTATACATTAGAATATATATAGATTGTATGATGAAAGAGGTGATTAGATGCGAGGTTTATTAGTAGCTGTTGGAATCTTCGTAGCAATGTTTCTTAATTTTATTATCGGTGTAATTTTAATAGTCGTAGGATTGGTTTTACCAGCTGGAGATGCTGAACATGTAGAAGAGAATATGAGAGAGACAGATAATAGTGACAGTATGTTGAATAGATAGGAAAGACTTAATGTTAATAATATATCCACTACATATAAAACGTAGACTGTGTTAATAAGGTTTGTTTTTAAAAAAAGTTTTAGAAGATAATGATAAATACTTACATTGATACTAAAAACACCTAATTAGGTGTTTTTTTAAAAAGTATGGTGTAACATATAATTAACTCTACTTATAGACGTAGTTTACTCGTAGTGATATAATGTGATGTAGAAATAGGAAAGGAAGATTAGATGAACTCTAAGTCAAATCTTTATAATAGTTATTTAAATTTTAGTACTAATTTTTTAAGAGTATGTAATCCAGAGTTAACAAAAAAAAGTAGTCGTACTATTAATTCTGATGGTATGGTTTTAACTGTCGAACATATCAGGGATGCTTTTAAAGGTTTGAGGGAATGTGTTGATATTATTCACTCTAATCCAAAATTAAGTTATGATCCAGTTACTTTCTTTATAAATGACTTATTCCAACAAATATTCACTCAAATGGAAGAACAAAACTTCCCATTAATGATTGAAGTTAAAGAGCCTAACAAAAAGATAGATATACGAGATAAGTTTGTGGGGCTTATAAGAAAAATAGAAACTTTTGATTTATTAGACTTAAATTTAGAAAATTCAGAATTGACAAAGAATTATTGGATAGAATCTGATGAAAAATTTGAGAAGAAAATTAACTTTCTAGGTATACCAGATGAAATAACTACATATATTAGAGCTTTGACCTCAATATATAATGAAGAGTTCAGTTCAGCATATAGTAAGGATGTAACCAATAAAGATAATAAACTTACAAATTCCTTAAAACTTATTAGTGATATCAAAAATGATCTAAGATTAGTATTTGATAACGAGTTTAAATACATTAGAGGAATGTGTATTTACATTTTATTCGTTATTGTGATCCCTACCCATTCTAATCAAAGAGTAAATTAAATATATTTACTTTACTTAATCTTATAATTATAGTTTTTGATAGTAGGAACTCTTGTCATAACAATCATCATTAAAAATGTGTTTGATATTAGGAGGTAAGATGAAGTTATTTAATAGAAAATCGGGTTTAGAGAAAGATATTTTGAAATCTCATAAGTGGATAATGCAAACTTTAAATACTTCTGGTTACAAAGTAGATTATACAGTTGAAAGTTTTAAGGAGATTGATAGGTTCTTCGAAGAAAATGTAATAAATGGACAACCTGTTTCTGGGGGGTTACTAGCAACTGATACAGGAAGTAGGTTATTTGCATTAGGAGCATTTATAGGCGAGACCATTATTCGTGTATGTGGTGGAGATTGGATACTAATTGATAGAGATAAATACGGTGAAATTAATATAACAGTAAAGTTAGATAACGGAACTATTTTATTTCCGGTTAAAAGATGCATAAAAAGATTTAAGAATGGCTCACAGGATGGAATATATATTTATGGATACTTAATATCAGATGTGAAGAGAAAAAGAAACTCATTATAAACTAAGAAAATTTAAAAAGGGGAGTATTTAAATTGAAAAAATCAAATTTAATTAAACAGTTTTACTCATTGAAATCGGCTTTAATGTTTGGTCCTATGGCAATAATACTATCTCTAGTTATGGCAAATAAATGGAATGATACAGTGAGAATTATAGTATTTATTTTTGGCGTATATCTAATTATCAACTTCTTTATTAAGCTGAATAAATATGCAAGATTGTACGATGAATATAAAGGGAATGATGTAATCGCAATTGTCACGAAAATGGTTAATTCTAAGCATTATCGTACTTTACATTTGGAATATGAGTATGAAGGTAACAAGATTAAGAATTTATTAAACTTAAAGAAAAACAGTAGGGCCTATAACTTATTTTGTAATAGTAAGGAAATTAAAATATCTGTTGTAGCAAATAAACCAAACATTTATTTCGTACCAGAAATCATTGAGGAATAATCTATATAAATTAAGTTTATATATATAAAGGGATGGTTCCTGTATTCTACGGGTTCGTTCCTTTTTTATGTAAATATAACGCTATAAAATTTATACAAATATTTAGTGAAAGTGTACAAAAAACAGTAGTCATTTAGTCCTAATATAAATATGGAAAAAAAGAACTTTGTCTACTTTTGATTTTTTGTGTTATAATCTCTAATGTTAGGAGTTGGTAGAATGATTATGGTATCAAATTTAGATTTAATATTTTCAGATAAAAAATTGTTTGAAGATGTAAATATTAAGTTTACACCAGGTAACTGCTATGGTGTAATTGGAGCGAATGGAGCAGGTAAATCTACATTTTTAAAGATTTTATCAGGCGAAATGGACTCAACAAAAGGTGAAGTTATTATTGAAAAAGGTCAACGTTTAGCTGTGTTAAAACAGGACCATTATGAATATGATGAATTTAATGTTTTAGAAACAGTTATAATGGGGCATAAAAGACTTTACGATATAATGACTGAAAAAGAATTATTATATGCAAAAGATCCGTTTACTGAGGAAGATGGTTTAAAGTCTGCTGAACTTGAAGTTGAATTTGCTGAACTTGATGGGTGGAATGCAGAGCTTGAAGCAGAAAAATTGTTAAATGGACTAAATATTAATCAAGCAAATTTTGGAAAGAAAATGAGTGAGGTTACTGGTAAGGATAAAGTAAAGATTTTACTAGCGCAAGCCCTATTTGGTGCACCAGATATTTTATTACTTGATGAGCCTACCAACCACTTGGATTTTGAAGCAATTCAATGGTTAGAAAATTTCTTATTAGATTATGATAATACAGTTATTACTGTATCTCATGATAGACATTTCTTAAATAAAGTTTGTACTCACATGGTTGATATTGATTTTGGTGCTGCAAAACTTTATGCAGGAAATTATGATTTTTGGAGAGAATCATCTTTACTTGCACAAAAATTAATGCAAGATTCAAATAAGAAAAAAGAAGAAAAAATTAAAGAGTTAGAAGCATTTATCGCGCGATTTAGTGCTAATGCATCTAAATCTTCTCAAGCGACATCTAGAAAGAAGTCATTAGACAAAATTAAGCTTGATGATATTCAACCTTCTTCAAGAAGATACCCGTTTATTGGGTTCAGTATTGAAAAAGAATTAGGTAAAGATATTTTAACAGTTGAAAACTTATCAGCATCATTTGATGGTGAAAAAGTATTTGAAAATGTGTCATTTATAATCAATCGTGATGAAAAAGTTGCCTTGCTTGGTAAAAATGACTTAGCTAAAACTGTATTACTAAAAGTTCTAGCTGGTGAAATGGAACCTGACAGCGGTACGTTTAAGTGGGGACAAACTGTAAGACATGCACATTTACCGGTGGATAACTCAGAGTTCTTTAATGATTCTGATCTAAACTTAGTTGATTGGTTAAGACAATATTCCAAAGATCCTGCAGAAAGTTATATTCGTAGTTTCTTAGGGAGAATGTTGTTCTCAGGTGATCAACCACTTAAAAAAGTTAATGTATTATCAGGTGGAGAGAAAATGCGTTGTATGTTCTCAAAACTTATGTTAGCGGAAGCAAATACATTAATTGTTGATCAACCAACAAACCATTTAGACTTAGAATCAATTCAATCTGTAAATGAGGGATTAAAAGCATTTAAAGGTTCTATTATACTTACATCACATGACCATTCAATATTATCTAGTGTTGCAAGCAAGGTTGTTGAAATTGGAAAGAATGGATCATATACACATGAAGGATCATTTGATGATTTTTTAAATGATTCTAAAACAAAAGAACAAGTGAAAAATCTTTACTTATAAGAAATTTATTATCAATTGATGGAAAATGTTAATAACCATTAAGAGTAAGTTATTGGAATGTAATTCATACAATACAAACTGTTATAGGAAATATGTAACATTTATATATTTATAAATTAAAAATCTCAACTTCATTTTGAGATTTTTTAACAACAACTTAGGATTTAAGTATTATCATCCTTCTTATAGAAGTGATATTTATAGTATGATATAATAGAAAATAATATAAAAACAATTTTACTAACTTTAAATAAGAGTGAGGTTTTTTTACATTAATACTCACATATATTACCTAATAACTGTGATAACTTATAAAAGGAGGTTGTTATAATGAAAAAGGTTCTAAATATCATTTTAATATTGGTTGCTCTCATCACTTTAGTAGCTTGTCATAGTAATGATAATGAAGTTTCTAGTGACTTATCAGAGGAGTATAATTTATGGAGTGAAGATATAGAATATCTTGTTAAGACTCTAGAGGAAAGACATAAAAATGTGTATCACACTATTTCTAAAGAGGAATTAAGAAATGAAGTTGAGGCATTTAAAACAGATATAGAAAATCTTTCTGATACTGGTAAGCTATTAAGAATAAAAACCATTGTAGCAAAAATAGGAGATGCTCATACATTCGTAGGTAACGAGAAGGCAGAAAATTGGTTTCCTATTGTTATAAATCAATTTGAAGATGGTTATTATGTAGGTGTTACCACAGAAGAGTATGAAGAAATTATTGGATTAAGATTAGTTGAAATCAATGGAGTTAGAATTGATGTAATATTAGAAATGATAAGCGGGATTATATCATACGACAATATATACGGCTTAATGACTAAAGCGACATTATATTATAGATGTGCTGATTATTTAAAATACTTCGGAATTATTGATAATGTTGAAAGTGCTTTGTTTAAATTTGAAAATAATAATGGTGACTATATTGAAATAGATATTGATAGCTACAATTATAAAAAAAGCCCAACTAATTGGATTCACATTGCAGAAAAATATAGTAAAGTTAACGATATGTTAATTATGAGAAATTTTAACAATAATTACTGGTACGATTTTAATCTAGAAGATAAATTAGTATACTTACAATATAATATTTGTAGGATAGATGAAAATAAGCCAATTGAAGAGTTCACTGCAGAAGTATTAAGAACTCTAAGAGGGAATAATGTTGATAAAATGATTATAGATTTAAGGTTTAATAGAGGAGGAGATTCGAGGATTCTTGAACCATTAATTAGAGGTGTAGCTAGTAATGATGACATAAATCAAGAAGGAAAATTGTTTGTAGCCATAAGCAATAAAACAAATTCATCTGCAGTACTTAATTCATTACTAATAAAAAAACTGACAAATGCAACTTTTATTGGACAGCCAACAGGTGGTAAACCGAATCATTACGGGGAAGTTTTGATGTTTACTTTACCAAATTCTAATATAAAAATTTACTACTCATCAAAATTTTTCAAAGTAATTGATACTGATGAGGATGCTTTATATCCAGATATTCAGATAAACAGAACTAGTTATAAATTTGAGGATTTTCTTGAAGGTATAGATCCTATTATGGAAAAGATATTAAGTATTGATTAAGTGAGTAATCATTAATTATGAGACTAAATAAAAAAATATAAATTACTCTTTTATAAAAGAACTAACGTAAATGGTGGAGCAATATCATTAGGTAATCCTGTCGGGTGTAGTGAAGTAAGAATAGTTGTAACTTTGATTCATCAGATGAAGAAAAGAAATAACGATTTAGGTTTAGCATCACTTTGTATAGGTGGCGGAATGGGTACTGCTATCATCGTTAAAAATGTTTAAAAGTTATACTTAAGTAATGAATATTTTAAAGTGATCTTATATAATTAAGATCACTTTTTTGATTTGTATAGTGGGTGTAAATTAACTTTTTTGATGTAAATTTACTTTTTAAGTAAAGCGTTTGCTATGTCTTCTAGTTTCATTCCTCTTGAACCTTTTAAAAGTATTATTCCATCTTTTTTTAAAATTTGTTGTAAAAGCAAAATTAACTCAGCCTTAGTATTAAAACTGAATACATTTTCTTTACTTGATTTTTTTTTGGCTTCATAAGCTGTATACTTGGCTAATTCACCATAAGTAAATAAATAATCTACTTCATTAAAATTTATTTGTCTACCAATTTCTTTATGTAATTCAATTTCGTTTTCACCTAGTTCTAACATATCTGCAAAAACTATTATCTTCTGTTTATATCCTGTTAAGGAATATATGGTGTTAATAGCTGCTTTAGTACTTTCGGGATTACAGTTATAAGCATCGTTTAATATGTCAAAATTTACTGCCTTTATTATTTCGTTCCTCATTGAAGTTAGTTGTATGTTTGTTAAACCTTTTTTTATAAAATCTAAGGGAATATTAAAGTGATTTGCTACAGCTATTGAAGCAGTAGCGTTATATGCCTGATGAACTCCTAGCATAGGTAAAAAGAAAGAATCTAGTTTATTTATTTTGAAAGTAATTCCATTAGTGTTTGAGATTACTCGAAATTGAAAGTCATTATTATCTCTTTGACCAAATGTTTTTATTTCATGGAGATTTGTTATCTTACTTGCTTTTTTTTCTAATAATTGATCATCACCATTGTATATAAATAATCCATCTAATTTTAACCCTTTAATGATTTCTAACTTAGCATTCGCTACGTTCTCTTTAGTTTTTAGTACTTCTAAGTGACCGCTTCCTATATTAGTAATTACAGCAACATCAGGAGATGCAATTTTTGTTAATACCTCGATTTCACCTAAGTCTGACATACCCATTTCAACAACAGCCATTTCGGTATCAGATTCTAGAGATAACAAAGTTAAAGGTACTCCTAGGTGATTATTTAAATTACCTTTAGTTTTAAATGTTTTATATTTAGTACTGAGTATACTTCCTAAAATATCTTTAGTAGAAGTTTTTCCGTTAGTGCCAGTTATCCCTATAACTTTAACTGTTAGTTGTTCTCTATAATGTTTAGCTAAACTTTGAATTGCAGCAACAGAATCTTTCACGATGATTAAAGGTATATTTACATCAGGTATATATGATTCACTCCAAAGTGCAGCATAGGCACCTTGTTCAATGGCATCCCTAATAAAGTCGTGACCGTTAAATTTCTCGCCAATTATAGGTATATAAAGTTGACCTTCCTTTAAAGTTCTAGTATCAATTGATACACCATGAATTGTAGTATCCTCGTCCGTATCATTATTAATTTCACCATTAACCATAATTCTTATCTCTTCTAAAGTACGTTTTATCATTGTTTTATCTCCTTGAGAATAAGGTATGCTTATTATTATCGTGTCTTTCAAAACCTAATTTTATTAATTCATCAATGAACTCGTCACACTTTGTATTGTATGTAGCTCTCCATAAATCTGGAGCCATACTTACTTTAGTAAATCCCGGCATAGTATTAACTTCGTTTAAGAAAATTTGATTATTGTCAGTTAAAAAGTAATCAATTCTTAATAGTCCAGAGCAATTTAACATCTTATAGATTTTAATCGCAAGTTTTCTTAATTCTTTTGAAATACTTTCAACAATTTTTGCAGGTATGATATGACTTAACATACCATCTGTATATTTAATTTCATAATCTAGAAACTTATTATCTTGTATTATTTCTCCAACATATGATGATATTGGATCATCGTTCCCAGTGACTAGTACTTGAACTTCTCTACCTATAACTTCTTTTTCAATTATGATTTTATTATCAAACATAAAAGCATTGTTTATTGCATTAATTAATTCATCCTCAGACTCACATCTACTTATACCGACGCTTGAACCTAGCCTTGCTGGTTTTACGTAACAAGGTAAACCGATTTGATTCTTAATTAATTTAGTTACACCCTTATTCAAGTCACATGAATTTAAAATGTAGTAATTAGGTTGTGGAATCTCATTACCTTTAAAAAGATTTCTCATCATACATTTATCGATACCGATAGATGATGCTTCAACACCGTTTCCTACATAAGGGATGTTTAACATTTCTAAGAGACCTTGTATTGTTCCATCTTCACCGAAAGATCCGTGTAAAGCAGGGAACACTATATTTTTATTTTCCTCATCTATATCATTATTTAAGAAATTACCGATAGATTTATAAATATCAGTACTAGAAGAACAAAGTAATTTATTTGAGTCTTCTATAAATTCATTTACTTTTTCTAAACAACACCACTTGCCAGATTTAGTAATATAAACTGGATATACATTATATTTATCTTTATTAATAGAATTTATAATAAAATGAGCACTTTTAATGGATACTTCATGCTCTACTGATTTTCCACCATAAATAACATAAACATTAATTTTCATCTTTAACCTCCAAATTGAAAGACTTTACCCTTATATATGTATATTCAAGAAATTAGTAATTGGGCTTTAATTTATATTATTAAAAGTAAATTTATTTTATTACAAAGTAAAGGCTCTTTAAAATGCTTGTATTATTAGAGCATTTTTCTTTTTTTTGTTAATGCAACACACAGTTGTTAGTTATTAACCATAGAATAATATAACTTGTAAAAGGAGGAAAAAATGAGAAAAATTATTATTTTATTTCTTATAGCTGTAATGACAATTACGACATTTGGTTGTGAGAAGAAACAAGATGATTTAATAACAGTTAGATTATCTGAAGTTGTCCACTCTGTTTTCTATGCACCACAATATGTTGCTTTAAATAAAGGCTTCTTCGAAGAAGAAGGTCTAAATATAGAATTTACTACAGCCTGGGGGGCTGACAAGGTAGTAACGGCTATAGTATCGGGTAATGCTGATATAGGCCTTGCAGGTGCTGAAGCTACTATTTATGTATACGACGGTGGTAAGGAAGATCACTTAGTTAACTTTGCGCAGTTAACACAAAAAGATGGGTCATTCTTAGTAGGTAGAGAAGATGAAGATTTCTCTTGGAAAAATCTAGGAGGGAAAACAATAATAGGTGGTAGACCAGGTGGAATGCCTGAGATTACTCTAGAACATATTCTAAAAGAAAATAGTCTTGAACCACATGAAGATCTGGAAGTCATAACTAATATCGCATTTACAGCGACTGCGGGTGCTTTTGCTTCAGGAACTGGGGACTATGTTGCTTTATTTGAACCTACTGCTAGTTCTATGGAATTACAAGGCTTTAAAGTTTTATCTTCAATAGGTAAAGATAGTGGAGAATTACCTTATACAGTCTATATGGCAGAGAAAAGTTATATACAGGAAAATCCACTTATAGTACAAAAATTTACTAACGCAATCTATAAGGCTTTGATGTGGGTAGAGGAGCATACAGCTGAGGAAATTGCCAAAGAGGTTCATCCATACTTTGAAGAGACAGATTTTGAACTAATTAAGATGTCAGTACAAAGATATAAAGATCAAGACATTTGGGACAAAAACCCAATACTAGAAACAGCAAGCTTTGATTACCTACAAAGCATAATAAAAGAATCTGGTCATTTAGAAGAAAAAATCGATTCAAATATTGTAATCGATAATACGTTTGCCTATGAAGCAGTAAAATAAGTAGCACTATGAGATAATTATGATTAAAATCAACTTAGAAAACGTATCACATATTTTCCAAACTAAAGCTTCAGAAACTAAAACATTAGAAAATATATCTTTTAGCGTTAATGAAGGTGAATTTGTAAGTATAATAGGTCCATCAGGATGTGGAAAATCAACCATATTAAATCTTATATCAGGTTTGTTGAAGTTGAAACAAGGGTCATGTAGTGTTGATGGTGAAATTGGATATATGCTTCAAAAAGACCATCTTTTTGGATGGAGAACAATTTTTAAAAATTGTTTAATAGGTCCTGAAATCAAAAAAATGGATATTGAGAAGTCGAAAGAATACATACTCGATCTAATGAGAAGATATGAGTTACTTGATTTTAGAGACTATTTACCTCATCAATTATCTGGTGGAATGAGGCAACGTGCTGCGCTTATTAGAACTTTAGCGATAAAACCTGATGTACTCTTACTAGATGAAGCTTTTTCTGCTCTTGACTCACAAACTAGATTATTAGTTGGTGAAAATGTGTGGAAAATACTTAGAAGAGAACATAAAACTGCTATCTTTGTTACTCATGATATAGCTGAAGCTATAGCCTTATCAGATAAGATAATAGTGCTATCTAAAAGACCGGCTATTGTACAAAAAGTAGTTGAACTAGATTTTAATAACCTTTCTCCTCTTGAAAGAAGAAAAGACACGAGATTTCCAAGTTACTTTGACTATATGGTTAAGGAGCTGAAATTGAATGACTAATGAACGTACAGAATATTTAAAAAGGGTAAAGAAAAGAAAAATCTCTATTATATCTACACAAATACTTATTTTACTTTCAATATTGATTGTTTGGGAAGTAACCGCTAGGTTAGGTATTATTGATACATTTATAACATCATCACCTACAAAAATTATTAAGGTATTTATGAAATCACAAGATAGTATCTATGCACACATCAATCAGACGGTTAAAGAAGTTATTTTAGGATTCATTATCGGAACGGGATTAGGATTTATAGTGGCTATAGTGTTATGGTGGTCAGACTTTTTAAATAAAGTGTTTGATCCTTACTTAGTGATTCTAAATGCACTCCCTAAAGTGGCACTAGGTCCTATTATAATTGTATGGGCTGGTAATGGATTAAAGTCAATTATTACTATGACAGTACTAATCTCACTAGTTGTTACGATATTAAATATATTGAGTGGGTTTAATGAAGTTGATAAGGATAAAATTAAATTACTTAAAACACTTGGAGCTAATAAGTTTCAAATATTAATTAAAGTAGTCATACCATCAAATTATCCAACTATCATATCTACCCTTAAAGTAACAATGGGATTAACATGGGTTGGAGTTATTATGGGTGAGTTCTTGGTTTCAAGTAGTGGTTTGGGATATCTAATTATTTATGGTAGCCAAGTATTTAAACTTGACTTAGTAATGATGAGTATCGTTGTTTTAGGAATTCTTACTAGTATAATGTATTTCTTACTTAGGTATTTAGAGCGAAAACTTATAAAATATAAATAAATAAAAAATCTCTTAATTGTAATTTACCTTTGAGAGATTTTTATTTTTATACTTATTTGAAACAATAATATGAAGTGTTTTGAAATCTACGTTTATTCTATGCCACATTATAAGTAGTATGACTTTCTAACATTTGTCAATGCTATTATATAATTGAAAACAATCTTACATATTCCACAACAAAAACGCCATTTCATAACTATTTTTCAAAATGGCACTAAATTTCTATTGTTTTTTATTCTACTTTATCATAAACTAATAACTATAAAATTGATTATTCATGCACAGTGAATAAATGATTCGTAATAGCTTGGTGGTACAAGCAATTACTGAGGCGTAGTGATGTTTTCCTTCACTACGTTTTTTTCTATAGTAATTAAGAATTGGATTACTAGAATACTTTTTATTAACAGATGAAGTTCTTATTATATTAACGACAATATTAAACAGTATCTTTCGAGCTAATCTGTTTCCTCGTTTAGATATAGGGCCATTATAGTTTATTGATTTTCCAGATTGTATAATTGTTGGATCTAACCCACAAGATGCAGTAAGTTTTTTAACGTTACTAAATCGTCTAGGATCTTTTATCTCTGCTAGGAATAAGGCAGCCGTATATTCTCCAATTCCAGTTATAGAGACTATGTTGTTAAAAATATCGATTGTCCTTGCTAAATCAACAAGTATTCCTTTTAATTTATTAATTTCTTTCTGTAAATCAGATATTAACTTAGCTTGTTGTTTGATTTCAAAAGTGATATAACTATCGTGTTCTACACAAGGAAGAGAGTTTTTAGCCGCTTGCTTTATTTTTTCTGCCTTCCTTCGATAATATGCGGGATGTCTTTGATGAACTGAGCAAAGGGTATTTGTCAAGGCGTCTACACGTTTTCCAGCTATTATTTCTGCATGTGGATACTTAATAATAAACTGTAGCGATGTGTCACTAAAAAGTGCATCGTTTTTAAATATCGTCTCATATTCAGGAAATACAAACTCAACTAGTTGTCTAAATCTATTTTTGTATCTCACTAAATTTTGGCTAAGATTATGAATCTGCCTTGAGATATGTTGTAACTCAACATATATATTAGGTATGTCAGATTGCTTGTTAAAATCCTCCTTAAAGAATATATTAGCTAAATTAATACAATCAGTTTTATCAGTCTTAGTCTTTCGTAAGTTAAACTTATGTTCTTTAGAAATAATGGGATTTAATAATATAGTTGTGTAGTTCAAATCTTTGAAGAACTTTAATATTGAATAATGATAAGTAGATGTTGATTCCATAATTACGGACAAGTTTTCTAAGTTAAGTTTGTTTACTTTTTCATGTACTTTCAACAAACTAGATTTATTATGTAATACTTCATGAAAATCTATCAATATTTCACCTTCTTCACTTAATAGTCCAACCATTGATTTTCCCTTAGCAACATCAATAGTTATGCAATACTTCATTTTTCATTCCTCCTTCAAATAATATAGCAATAATTTCATCATCTACTACTCTTCTTGATCATGCTCTTTATATGGATTCGTAGACCCGACTTTCTAAAACTAAAATGGAATAATATAAGATGAATAGCCACTCATACTATTAGATTCTAAGACCTGTGTTATAATCTGGCTTAATCAATTCATTGCTTAATAATTATTATAGAGTATACTTTAATAATTAAAAAGAATGTTACAAAGCTTACACTTATAAATATAAGTAAACTTTATAACTAAAATCATACATGATATAATTAAAATGACGCTTCTTAGTGTGATTGAAGTAGTATTAGAAGGTAGGAAGTGATTTTATGAGTAACACGGAATTCTATAAACAAATACTAGATAATATTTATGATGGAGTTTATTTTGTTGATAATGATAGAAATATTATTTACTGGAATAAGGGAGCTGAAACTATAACAGGTTATAGCGAAGTTGAAGTCATTGGAAGAGCTTGTTATGATAATATCCTAAGTCATATAGATAGTAATGGTGATAAACTATGCGATAATGGTTGTCATCTGTCTAGTGTATTAAGTAGTGGTGAAAAAGCTTCAAGTAATGTTTACTTCAACCATAAAGATGGATATATAGTACCAGTTAACACTAAGGTATTTCCGATTTTTGATAGTAATGGTGTTGTGAGTGGTGCTGTAGAAGTTTTTAGCGATCGATCAGTTGAAGTTGAATTAGAAAATAATCTTGCAGAAATGAGATCTATTGCGATGATTTGTCCACTTACAAATATAAGTAATAGACGTCATATTATAACTATCCTTAAATCTAAGAAAAATGAATTAGATAAACATAGTGTTAATTTTGGAGTTCTCTTTGTTGATATTGATAACTTTAAAGCTATTAATGATACATACGGTCATGATGTTGGTGATGAAATACTAAAAATGTTAGGAAGTATTCTTGATACTAATGTTCGTAAAAAAGATACTGTTGGTAGATGGGGTGGAGAAGAATTTGTTTGTGTTTTATCTATTTCAAATGCAGATATTTTAAAAACTGTAGCGGAGAAATTGAGAATAATGACTGAGAAGTCTAAATTTAATATAAATGATGATTTACTTAGAATAACTATTTCGATTGGAGCTACTATGGCAAAACAAAATGAAAGTGTTGAAGAAGTTGTTAATAGGGCAGATGAGTTAATGTATAAGAGCAAACAAAATGGTCGAAATCAAGTTACTATTGGTTAATATATATAAGGTAAACATTAATATTAATGCTTACCTTTTTCGATACTTTGTTTTAAATAATTACATTAAGTTGTTTGTAATACTAGTTCAGAATGTTTTAGTTTATAATTTTCTCATCTTAAATAGAAGAACCAATATACTAAATAAATAGAATGTAGAACAATTTTTATTACACCCCACCAGTATAGAACATTTGAATTAAACCATGAAGGTGAATCCATTAATGGTGAAAAGATGTCGTAACAAGATCATACAGATTTAAAAGTCTTAGACATATCTAAACGAAATGGATTTTCAGTTAAATACTTAAATAAACTAATTAAAAATAAATATAATACTACTGCACTTAAGCATCGTAAGCTTAAAAAAACAATTCAAGAGAAAAGAGTAGTTATGTATGAATATAAAGACTTTGAATCTGAATTGTCTATAGTTTTATATGAAATTAACAATATATAATTTATTAACTAAATTAATAGTACCTATACATATGGTGAAAAAGAGATTTCTAAAAGTAGATATCTCTTTTTTTGAATGAAGAAAAAATGCCAATGAGGCCCAATTTAATGTTATAATATAAAGAAATGATTACAATATTTTCTAATTTTGTAGAAATTTAGAATATTTAGGAAGTGATGAAATGAATATATTTGATGTATTACCACACAACTTTTTTGCTTTACTTACATCTAAAAATAAAGATATTTATAGTAAGAGTTTAAAGTTAATTCTAGATAAAACACAAAGTGAAGTTACATTTAGCTATGCTAAGAGTGAATTGATTTATGATATTGTTGAATTATTAGAGAATGAAAAAACTAATGATTTCGATGAAATTGAGAATGTAGTCACTAAATCTCATAAAGAAAAAGCTCATGTCATTGTACGTAAACTAAAAGAGTGTGGCTGGATAATGGAAGGACTTAATACTGATTATTCTAGAACAATTTTTATTTCAAACCACGCATTACCTTTTATTAATGCAATAGATAACATTTACGAGAACACTAGGGTAGTTGTTACATTTGAGGATGATGATTCTAAAGCTGAATACACATATTCTACTAAAGTAGAAATTGATGGGTATGCTTATTCAATTTACTCCATATTAAATAATAATTCAAAACTTAAGAAGAGTACTGTATTACTACAAGTGTCTGAGAATACAAAAATGTTAATGGATTCACTGAAACAGTTAAACTATAAGATAAAATCGTATTCAGATAGTGTTAAAATACTTACTTCTATTGATGAAGCAATTAAGGATTTTTTTACAGAATATACAAGAGAAGTACTTTATAAAAACTATCATAGAATTAAAACATTAGATAACATTAGTAAGTTTAGAAATAAAATCATCAACATGCTTACAAGTAAACTAAGAAGTAGTACCTATATAAAAGAAGTAGCAAGTGAATTTATCACTGCTGACTATTACGAAACTGAAGCAGTAGCATTAGAGAAAGTTAAGGAAATGTTACATTACTGTATCGATTCAATTCAAAATATAGATGAAATAGTTAAAGCAATTGAAGCTGAAAACTATATGTATACAAATATCATTTTAAAGAAAACAAAGTTTATTATAAGTAACTATGATGATGTTGAAGGATACCTTAAATCTATACTTAAGAAAATAGTGAGCGAAGTAAATGAAGATGAAGAATACAGTTTACCTAATTCTTTTGAGAATCTATTTTCAATGTATACAACAAATTATATTGATAACGAATCTTTATATAGACCGAGGAAAAGTAGAAGTATATTTAAGCAATCCAGAATTGCTCTTGATATGAGTGAAAATACTTTAGAAAACGTTGAACTGCTTGAAAAGATTAAAGGGTCTAGCCACTCTTTAAAATCTATTAATAAACATGTAACGGAATTACTTTCTGGTAAATCAGAAATTGTGATAGAAGATATACCTTTAAACAAGATTTCTGATTTTATTTCTTTAATCTATGTGATTATTTATTCATCTAAAAGTGATCAGTACAGTCTTAAATATTTTGATGATGATATTAAGGTAAATGGCGTTAGGTTTAAACGCTTTTTAGTAAGGGGGAACATATAATGTGGGAGAAGGATTATGAACTATTATCGACTTCAAATAAAAAGCAATTTTCTGATGTTGCGAATAAATTACTATCAATAAATTTTTTAGTTAAATCTAAACCAGAAAATACTAATATGTACTATTTTGTTTCTAAAAACCTAGCACTATTTAATTCTTATTTCAAAATCATTAACTGGGAATTAGATATAAATAACGACCTAGGAGTTATTAGTTTAAAGAATACGGAAAATAGAAATAGATTGAACTTGAAATTAAATGAAACTATCACTTTATTGATATTAAGACTACTATATGAGCAAAACAGTGATGAAATAGATTTGAATAATAACGTAGAAATTAAAGTTTCTGACATTCATGAGATGTTTGCGATTATTGGATTAGAAAGCAGAATATTAAACAAAAAAGCTATAAATGAAATTTTATCATTATTCAGAAGATATAACTTAATCCTTGTAGACAACGTGTCAGCACTTGGTACGGATGATATATTATATATACTGCCATCAATTCTTATGGCTGTTGAAACAACAAATATACTTGATATTTATAAGAAGTTACGTAGCTTTGGAAGTAATGATGATGGAGGTGATGACATTGAAGATCTTGAAGAAGATAAAGTTAATTAATTGGCATTATTTCGTTAATGAAACTATTGATATAGAGGGTAATACTTTAATTACAGGTGAAAACGGAGCTGGTAAATCAACTATTCTTGATGCAATTCAGTATGTGTTGTCTCCAGGGAAGCAGAAATTTAATATTGCGGCAAATGATGGAACTAAGAGAACGGTTAATGCTTATGTTAGAGGTAAACTAGGAAGAAGTAATCAAAAGTATCTACGTGAAGGTGATGTTACTTGCCATGTAGCGTTAGAATTTTATGATAACAACTTAGATCAATCTTTTACAGTTGGTACTGTATTAGACTCAAGTGATACTATATCATCTCCTAAATACTTATTCTATGATTTAGAGGATACTAAGATATCTAATAACCTATTTTTGAGTAATGATAATATACCTTTGAATATAAAAGAATTTAAGAAAAACCTTAAGCAATCTAGAATCAGAAATAAAGTAGCAAATACACTAGTAGCAGCTAGAAAAAACATTGCCTTCAGATTTAATATATTAGATTATAACTACTTTGAACTATTACCTAAAGCATTAGCATTCAAACCTATAAATAATGTTAAGGATTTTATCTATTCATATATCTTAGAGGAAAAAGATTTAGATATTAAATATTTGATTGGTAATATCAAAACTTATAAAGAGTTTATAAATATTTTAGATAGTATTAATGAAAAACTAGAAACTTTAGGTGACATGGATGAAGTACATCATGAGATTATTGGTATTGAAGAGAAATTCAAGATTTTGCTTTACATTTATATGAAATGCCAAGTAAATGATTTATCTAATCAAATTGCTGTTAATGAAGAAAGTCGTAATTCATATAACTCTAAACTTGAATTGTTGAGTGAAGAGCGTAGGATAATAAAGACTGAAATGAATTCAACTATTAGTAAAAGAGATGATGTTCATTTATCTTTATTAGTAGATGATGATTACAAGATGTTAAATCGTTTAAACAGTGATAAAGAAGAATTAACTAATAAAATAACTAATTTTAATACATTAAACTCTAAAATTGATGCAATCATTTTAGATGAGTTTATAAGAGCTGAAGATTTACTTAGTCAAGGATATGATGATGATAGTGTAACTAAATTCTTAGAATATAAAGGTGTTGAATTAGACTTACTTAATATAAATGAATTTATCACTATTATCTCTGACTACTATTCGTTTTTGGTTGATACCAAAAATAAAGTATCTGAAAAACGAGTTCTAGAAGTAGTAAGGAAAGAAATAATAGAAGAATCTTTGACTGGACTTTATGACGATATTAAAGTTTTAAATGAAAAGAAAGTGCTTATTCCTAGAGATGTTCTAGATTTTAGGGACAAGCTAAAAAGACTATTAAAAGAACGTAAGAACTTTGATACTACACCTGTAATATTGTGTGAAGTATTAGAAATAAAAGACAAACGATGGCAAAATGCAATTGAAGGTTATTTAGGTAAAGAAAGATTTAATATTTTAGTTAATCCAGAATATTTTAATGAGTCATTAAAAATTTATAGTGAAATTCGAAAAGAATTTAGAAAGTTCCCAGTATCATTAGTTAATACTGGAAAACTAGGTAAATTTAATGAGGAAAATATAAGAGGTTTAGCTAGTGAAATTGAAAGTAATTATAGTCATGCAAAGAATTATATAAATTATAGACTTAATAACGTAATCAAATGTGAAGATGTAGAGGATCTACCAACTCATAATCTTGCCGTGACTCCAGATTGTATTATATATAGAGGGTTTACAGTTAGTGAGTTAAATAGAAAGAATTATGAAAGATTATATATAGGTAGTGACGCTCATAAGAGACAGTTAGATCAAGCATATGAATTACTAAGAACAAAAAAGAAAGAGCTTAATCAATATACGAAAGTTATCAACAAATGCGACGAAGTAATCAAGTACTTAGATTTACACAGTATTAGTTATGTTAAGGACCGTATTGATGTGAAAATTGAAACGTTTAGTAAAATTAACACATTGAATGAACTTAATGAGACAATTGATAATCTACAAACAAGCACTGTAAATGATAAAAAAGAGATTATTGAAAAACTTGAAAAAGAACATTCTCAAGCTCAAGATAAGTTAGATACTATTACTCAAGAATTAAATGTCCTTAATCATAAGTTAAAACAACTTGATACTGATGAAGATATTCAAGAAAAACTTATTGTAGAGAAGAAAAAACTTGAAGAATACGAGTTAGAAATTTCGGTATTAATGAATACTGCAAAACAAGAATTTGAGAAAACTTTAAGTGAAAACAAAAATGATAAATATTTATCTCAATCTCTTGAATTACAGATTAAAACTCAAGAGAAAGAGTATTCATCAAAAGTGAATGATCTTATCTTGTTACAAAGAGTCTACACAACAAAATATAACTTCAAAGCTGTTGAAGGTGTAGAAGGTATGGATTCTTTCTATGAAGAACAACAAAGACTTAGAACTTCACATTTAGTATCATATGAAGAGAAAGTTTATGAATCAAAACAAAGATCTGAAAAAGAGTTACAAGAGCACTTTGTGTTCAGGCTTCATGAGAGTATATTAGAAGCAAATCAGCACTTTCATGAATTAAATCAATCACTTAAGGATATAAAATTTGGTACAGATGAATACACATTTGAAGTTAAGCCAAGTAGTAGATTTGTAGATTATTATGATATGTTACTAGACAGTGTTAATTACAAAGATAATGCAGAAGGATTTTCTGAGGAATTTATGAAGAAACACGGAAAAACTTTAGAAAAACTTACTGACTATATTGTAAAAGAGGATGTTAATGAAAAGTTCTTAGAAGAAATAGTTGATTATAGAACATACATGGATTATGACATTCAAATAAAACATGATGATGAAAGTGTAAGTATGCTTTCAGAAATATCTAGAGAAAAAAGTGGGGGAGAAACACAAATTCCTTATTATGTAGCAATGGCATCAACATTTATTAAAATTTATCAATCAAATAGCGTATCTTCAGATTCAATGGGAATTGTATTATTTGATGAGGCCTTCGATAAAATTGATAGTACAAGAACAGAAGCGATGATGAAGTTCTTAAGTAATCTTGGTTTACAGGTTATCCTATCGACACCTCCACAAAAAGTTGAAGATATTTATCCGTTTGTTGGTTCTACCCTAGTAGTAACTAGAGAGAAAAACCACTCTTGGGTGTTTACTTTAAATAAAGAAGAAATGGCTGCTTAAATTAGAAAAGCACTTATTTATCATTTGATAAATAAGTGCTTTTTTTTCTACTTACTAAGTTAAATATTAACCATTCATGGGTAAATATGCATAAATTAAATACTAGATTAGGAGTAGCTAGACTTATAATATGAATCATATAAAAAAATATTTGAATTATTTTTAAAATAATACTTGGAATTTAGTGAAAAATAAATATAATGGTTAAGTAAAATTTATTCGATTTTTGGAGGAAAAACATGAAGAAAAGTCCTGTAACATTAGAGACATTTATATTTTTAGGAATATTTACAGTAATATTTGCAGCATTTGGTTCAATAATGGGATTATCAAATTTTTTAAATACTTTTATTAATACAGCTTATTACTTACTGATAAATATTGTATTTTGGATTATGGCAGTAGCAGTTTTAACAGGAGCTGTTGCTGGATTATTTTCTGAGTTTGGAATACTAGCATTGATGAATAAAATTCTTTCACCATTGTCAAAAACTATGTACAAGTTACCTGGTGTAGCTACGCTAGGAGCTATTACAGCGTACTTCTCTGATAATCCAGCGATTATCTCAATGTATAAAGAGAAGGAATTTAGAAAACAGTTTAAGAATTATCAAATACCTGTTTTATGTAACTTAGGTACTTCGTTCGGAATGGGATTAGTAATCGCTATTGCGATGATCTCTTTACAAGGAAGATATGAAGGAAACTTTGTTCTAGCAACTCTAGTAGGGATCGCTGCAGCGATTATTGGTAGTGTTGTAAGTGTTAGATTATTAACTCGTTACTCTATGAAAGAATTTGGAATTGATAAAGATCCAAATCCAATTAAAGTAATTGAAGATGCTGAGTATATGAGAGAGACTCGTAAAGGTTCTACTTTCAATAGAGTATTATCTGCATCACTAGATGGTGGTAGAAACGGTGTAGATATCGGATTACAAATTATACCTGGTGTATTATTGATTTCTTCAATAGTTATTTTATTAACTAATACAATGCCTGATGGTGGTTACACTGGTGCTGCATTAGAAGGTGTAGGATTCTTACCATATGTAGGTCAGTATTTAATGTTTATCTTTAAACCATTATTTGGATTTACATCTCCTGAAGCTATAGCATTCCCAATAACTTCTTTAGGTTCTGCTGGAGCTGCGGTTGGTTTTGTTCCATTATTCTTAGAAAATGGATATATTACTATTAAGGATATTGCTGTATTTACTGCTATTGGTACTACATGGAGTGGATATTTAGCTACACATATCTCAATGTTAGATTCATTGGGTTCAAGAAGCTTATCAGGTAAAGCGATTCTAGCACATACAATAGGTGGATTAGTTTCTGGGGTAACAGCAAATTACTTATTTATACTAGTAACAATGTTTTTATAGAAACTACAAATAAGTGTTAAAAAGATATCATCGTGGATGATGTCTTTTTTTAATTGTTGATTTGAACTTTTTGTAACTAGAAAATGCTTACTTACAATTAGTGGTTTCGAAATATGTCGAAATTTTGCAACGGTAAATTTTGTATGTTATAATTAAACCAAATAGAGAACTAGAAAACCAGTTTATATACTTATCAGATTGTTAATTGATTACTATACATTAACCCGTTTAGAATTTTGGGTTGGCAAGGACTATACTAGAATAATGAAAACAGATAAAGTAAGAGTTGTTAAAAATGGAAAATATTTAGATAAATTCACTTTAAGTTCAAATGAGTTGAGGCTTCTTTCATCTGCGGATGGAGTTGAAATTATGACTCAAACTGTTAATAAAGGGGTAATCTTTTTAGTTGCTCCAGCTGGGGATGAAAATAATATAAATAGTGTTATGGAATTCTTCTATATACTTGAAGGTGAGCTTGAGTATCTCGATGGTGATTCTGGAAAAGAAAAATTAGTACCAGGTGACTGCTTTTATACTCAGTACTTAAAAGAAGATTGTGTATTTAACCCAATTACTGATGTTAAGTTACTATATATATCAACTCAACCACTATTTCATTTAATTGGTGATTCCTTGAAAGATTTACACAAGTTAAATGAAGATTTACAAAAGAAAGATCAATATACAAAGAGCCATAGTGAGAGAGTTCGTAATATATCACTTAAATTGGCTTTTGAAATGGGTTTAAACAGAGATTCTGTAGGAAATGTTGCTTTAGCCGCATTATTTCATGATGTAGGTAAAATTGAAATTCCAGATGATATACTTAAAAAAGAGGATAAACTTAACGATGAAGAATATAGAATTATTAGAAATCATTCAACAAGGAGTTCATCTTTAGTTAAGAATATTGAATATAAAGATATTTCCACAATAGTGGAACAACATCATGAAAGATTTGATGGAAGTGGATATCCTCATGGTATAAAAGGTGAAGATATCTGTATTGAAGCGAGAATAATAGCTGTTGCTGATACTTTTGACGCTATGGTTTCTGACAGACCATATAGAGCTGGTTTAAAAGAAGATGTTGCTATAGCTGAAATAAATCAACTTTCAGGTATATGGTATGACCCTGATGTTGTCGATGCTTTTAACCGAATGATTAGTAAAAAGAAATAATAATGAGAATATCCAGTGAGATTTGATCTTCTGGATATTTTTTTATTTCAATTAATTTTAGTAATGATTGATTAAATAAAACAATACTGATAATATTAATAGAAATTACTTAAAGGAAGTTATAATATGACAACAAGAAGATTTAACATACAATATTTTATTTATTATTTAGGAATGGGAGTATATTTCCCATTTATTGGACTATACTTTGAAAATAATTTAGGTTTTACAGGAAGTCAAATAGGTACAATTTTAGGGATGGGACCTATTATAATGATGATCTCACTACCACTATTTGGAATGATATCTGATAAGAGTAAAAAACCTAAAATGATAATATTTGTCTTAACAGTAGTGGCATCTATTTTAGCAATTTTAATTAGGTTTAATTTTTCATTTGCTTCTGTTCTACTAATAATATTATTATTTGAATTCTTTAAGGGACCACTAATGCATCTAAATGATAGTCTTACGATGAAGATTATCAAAAGATATAAATTTAATTATAGTGGGATTAGAACATATGGTTCTATTGGATTCATAGTAGGGAGCCTAGTGATAGGTTATTTAATTAAAGATATTGGTTTAGATTCAATGTTTCTATTTGTCTCTTTATCTATTATATTATCTGGATTAATAGTTTTAAGTTTTCCAGTAGTTGAGGTAGAAAAAGACCAGGTAAGTATGAAGAGGGAATTACCGAAACTTATTACTAATAGGAATTTTATATTTATAATTTTAATTGCTTGTTTAACGTTTGTTACATCAGACATTGAGAATGCATATAACGGGATTTTTATCTCTAAATTAGGTGGCTCAATGAAGCAAGTTGGTTATGCTACGATTTTTACAGTATTCTTTGAACTTGTATTAATGAGATACAATAAGAAGTTACTGGATAAGTTTGGACTAAAGAAAGTATTGTTTATGGCTGTTCTAGCTGTCTCAATCAGATATATAGTTAGTTTCTTATCAGTGAATATTTGGATGTTCTATATCGCCATCAGTATGCATGGTGTAGCTGTAGCTTTGGTTTTACCTACTGCATTATTCTATATATCAGGAATAGTTCCTAAGAGATTAAATGCAACAGCCATTGCGTTTTATGGATCTATATCAGCACTAATAAGAGCTATTATTTCGTTTGGTACTGGTTATATTTATCAGCAGTCTAACTTACAATCAGCTTACTTAGCTGTTGGAATATTATCTCTATTAGCAATACCTCTTATAACATATTTAAAACCAATTAATGATTAAGTCGGGGGAAGTATGAGTGATTATTTAAAGATAATTAAAGAAAAACATAATATAAAAGAACTTATTTTACTAGAAGGTGGATATTCATTTGATGAAAAGTATCACTTTTATTCAAATAGTCATTACACACTAAAGATTTATGATATAAGTCAATCAGATAGTGTAAAAAGAAAACTAAAAGTAATGAAGAAATTTTTAGAGATGGGCGTAAGGTGTCCAGAAGTTATTTGTTATGGTGAAGTTGATAACAAGTGCTATTCTATCGTAACTTTTATTGAAGGTGAAACTGGCCAAGAGATAGTAAAATATTCTAATGACCTTCAATATGAAGTTGGTCTTGCTTCTGGTAAAGAATTAAAAATAATGCATTCATTAGAATATGATGAATCTATAGATATTTACGAGTTTCATAAGAGCAAATTTGAAAGAGTTTATAATGAAGTAAAGGAACTTGGTATTAAGATTGAAAAAGAACAAATTATACTAGATTTTATACATGATAACTTAGATTTACTAAGAAATAGACCAACCAAGATACTTCATGGAGATTATCATTTAGAGAATAGTGTTTATAATAATATGGGTTATGTAGGTTGCTATGACTTTAACAGAATGAAGGTAACTGACCCAATTAGAGATTTTGAAAGATCATCAGTATTTTCTAGAGAGTTTTCAGTACCTTACGTCAAAGGACTATTTGATGGGTATGGGTTCAATAAAGATAATTTTAAAATACTTAAAATTTACTTAGCGTTGGGAATTTTTAATGCAACACTATGGACCTATAAGCTTTTTCCGGATCAAATTGATCATGATAATCAATTAACAAAGATGATATTAGACGATTATAATGACTTTAAGTTAGATGTACCTAAGTGGTATAAGTAAGTGCTAGGTTTACAACCAAGCACTTTTTTTAAAGCTTCATATATTATATTGAAGGAGAATGAATAAGTGTATATATTTAATTTAGGTGTTTATATATCAAGAGAGAATAAACCCCTAAATCCTAACTTTTTATACGACAAATACACTTTGAGTTATTGAAGATAACCATTCAGTCTATTCAAAAAGAGGAGTAACAAGATGTTACACCTCTTTTAATATATACACTTTATAATCATTGTTATTTAGATGTATAGATTTTTCTAGTCTAATATCTTTTTCTAGAAAGTAATCATAAACTGTAATATTCTGCATCTCTTTTGGTAAGGTTATGATTTTAGTATCCTTATTAATGATGAAGAATATCTTTTCATTTTCTTCTTTAGAATAAATAAGAGTATCATCTACATTTATCCAGTTAATATCAACAGCTTTTGTAGCGGAAAAATCTTTAAGTTTTATTAATTTCTTTATGTGATCTCTTAGTTCAATATCTTGGTTCTCCCATAGCATTGGTCTACGGTTATCTGGATCTTGTCCACCATCCAGTCCAACTTCAGATCCATAATATATTGCAGGTTGTCCAGTGAATGAGAATAAGAATAAGTAAGCAAGTTTAACTTGATCTTTTACAAGATTCTTTATTCTATTTGTATCATGACTATCAACTAATGTATACATAGTTTCTAATATGTTTTTAGGATACATTGTAAGTACTTTATTGATGGTGTTAACAAATTCTATAGTATCAATTTTATCCGAGAAATAGTCCCAAATAGGAAAAAGTAGTTCATAGTTCATAACACCATTAAATTGATTATGTATCAACCACGCATTGGCGTTATGCCAGTTCTCACCTAGTTGATATAAATCAGGTTTAATTTTATTTAATTCTTTTGAAAGTTCTATCCAAAAGTTATGTGAGATCTCATCAGAAACATCATAACGCCATGCGTCAATGTTATACTCTTCAATCCAATACTTTGCTATATCGAATAAGTATCTTCTTACTTTAGGATTTTCTGTATTCCATTTGGGCATTTTTTTCACGAATGCAAAAGTAGCATAATTAATGTCTTTAGAGTGACTCCTAGGTTCACCATTATGTAACTCGAAATTAATTACCGGTTCTTTAAAGATAATGAAGTAATCAGCGTACTTAGACTTCAACCCATTTTCTACAACGTCTTGCCAATACGGATGGTTCCATCCAGCATGACCAAATACTGCGTCCAACATTACTTTCATACCTCTTTTGTGAGCTTCTGATACTAATTTTTTGAAATCATCATTTGTTCCAAATGAAGGATCTATTTTGTAGTAATCAGTTGTATCATATTTATGAGCAGAAGGTGATTCAAAAATAGGGTTAAAGTAAATACCGTTGATTCCTAAATCTTCTAAGTAATCAAGTTTCTTTATTACACCATTTATATCTCCACCGAATATCATATTGTTTCTTACTTCGGTAATATTCCAATCTAATAGTGGTTGATCAGTATAAAATCGATCTAGAAAGATATGGTACCAAGTAGTATCTTTTATCCATTTTGGTGAAGTAAATATATCTGATTCACATATATAAGGAAAGTTGAAGTAATTAAATAGATCACTTGTGTCTTCAGGCATATTAGTTGTTTTTCTAGTACCATAGAAAATTTCGTTTTCACCTATTAAATGGAATCCATACTTTGTTCTTTTTAAGTCTGATTTTATTTCTATAAACCAGTGATCATGATATTCAGTTGAATACTCCTTTATCATAGCAGTTTTATAATTTACCCATTTGTTTATTTCTTCATTTTTGACCCATTCAAAAGGGTCACCCCATATTAAGTCTATTTTCTCAACGTTATCTTTCTTTGTCTGAATTCTTATGTGTAAAGTATTCACATCATAAGCATATGCGAATCTACTTTTAGGTTCGTGGAATATTGCTTCTATATTAATCATATTAATTTGTCCAATCATTTTATTTGTTTTATTATTTCATTAAATAATTTTCATTTTGAATTATTTTAACATATTTATAGAAAACAGTAGATATTTAATTTTAATTTGTTATAATACGTTTGAATAGAAGAGGTGATTATATGTCATTTATAGGGAATTTAATTTGGTTATTATTTGGGGGAATCATATCTTTCATTGGTTGGTTTTTAGTAGGTGTTGTCCTTTGTGTAACTATTATTGGTATTCCATTTGGTGTCCAATGCTTGAAGATTAGTAGATTAGTCTTATGGCCTTTTGGTAGTGAAGTTGAAGTTGGATCATTTGGTGTCGGTGGATTACTTGGTAACATAATATGGATTTTATTGGTAGGATGGGAGTTATGTATCTTACATTTAGTTGTAGGTGTTTTATTAACAATCACTATTATAGGTATACCATTTGGTAGACAACATTTTAAATTCGCCTTATTAGCATTATTACCCTTCGGAGCAAAAATAAAATAAAAAAAGGAGTATTTTTTATGGAAAACATTAAAGTTGTAGTATGGGGCTTCGGGGCTATGGGTCGTGGAGTTGTAGAAACATTAGTTAATAAAACTGGTGTTGAAATTGTAGGTGTATGTGATATCAATCCAGATTTAATTGGAAAAGATATGTACGAAGTTATTGGAGCTTCAAGAAATGAACGTAAAGAAGTAGTTATCAACAATAATATTGAAGAAGTTTTAAATCAAGATGTTGATGTTTGTGTAACTGCTACTGACTCTTTCACTTCTAAAGCATTCCCAAGATTAAAGTTAGTTTTAGAACATGGTATTAACGTAATCTCTACTGCTGAAGAGATGGCTTATCCACAAGCACAAGAACCAGAGTTAACAAAAGAATTAAATAAAATTGCTAAAGAAAATGGTGTTTCAATTTTAGGTACTGGGATTAATCCTGGTTTGATGATGGATTTGTTAGCGGTATGTTTAACAGGTGCAATGACAGATTTACAGTATGTTGAATGTAAACGTGTAAACAGCTTATCTCCATTCGGTCCTACAGTAATGGAAGAACAAGGTGTAGGAATGAAACTTGATAAGTTTATGGGTAAAGTTGAAGATGGAACAATGGCAGGTCACGTTGGATTCGCTGAAAGTGTTGGAATGATTGCTGAAGCTGTTGGTTGGGAAGTTGATGAATTCAAACAACAAATGAAACCTATCGTAACTAATGTAGATAGAACAAGTCCTTATGGATTTGCAGCTAAAGGTGATGTAGCTGGTGTAAATATGACAGGGCAAGGATTTATTAACGGGGAATTAAAAATTGATATGATTCACCCTCAACAAATTGAACCAGAAATGGAAGGAACTCATACTGGGGATTATATCGTATTAAAAGGAACTCCAGAAATTAATATGAGTATTAATCCTGAAGTAGATGGTGGAATTGGAACTATTGCTATGTGTGTTAACATGATCCCACATATCATTAATGCTAAACCAGGTTTAAAAACTATGTTAGATTTACCTGTACCAAGAGCTATCATGGGAGATATGAGAAATTATTTAGATAAAGAATAGATGCTTCGGCATCTTTTTTTTATGTTGAACATACATATTTCATAAATTTGACTATTTTTTGTGTAAAACACAAAAAAGTTATTGTGTTTTACACAGTAATAGCATATAATAATTGTGTAAGACACAATAAAGAGAGGTGAATTTATGAATTCTCAATATAAAAAGGGAGTAGTAGAGCTTTGTGTAATGAAAATTCTAAGTAACCGAGCAATGAGTACTTTTGAAGTTCTTGAGATAATTAGTAATGATCTAAGTGTAAACGAGAATACTGTTTATCCTATCTTAAGAAGATTAACCAATGATAACTTTCTAGAAGTTAAAAAAAATAACATTGGTGTAGGAGCACCCAGAAAGTATTATTATTTAACTGAAAGTGGCTTTGCGAGGTTAGAAGATTTAGAAACTGAATGGAATAACTTTATAAAAGGTATTTCTAAAATCATGGGAGGGAAGTATGAATAAGGGAAAATTTTTAGAGAAGTTAGAAGAGTATCTTTATGACTATGATGTAAATAGAAAAGTTGTTAATGATATTTTAAGTGATCACGAATCTATCATAGATGAAGCGGTTGAAAATGGAAGAAATGAAGAAGAATTTATCGCTAGGTTAGGTAACCCTAAAGCTATTGCAAGTAATTTAAAATCAGAGATTAAGTCTGAATTCAATTATGAGTATAGAGCAGTAGCTATATCACCATTTATTGCAACTGTTATCTTTATGCTGTTAGGATTTATTTGGGATTTATGGCATCCTGGTTGGTTAGTGTTCTTAATGATTCCAATACTTGGAGTTGTTACTAGTACTAAATTAAAGCCTATAACGTTATTAACTGCCTTATCGCCATTTATTACTACGTTAATATTTTTCACATATGCATCTATCACTGATGTATGGCATCCGACTTGGATAGTATTTTTATTTATTCCATTAATCGGTATCCTAAATGACGAAAATTCTATTAAAAGGAATGTGATGTTTCTATTAATACTTTTGTCGATAACAGGATACTTGTTACTAGTAGGTAGTGAATATGATCATTATGCATGGTTATTATTTATGGTTCCGGTACTTTATGGTATTCCAGCTGGTTATATCGAAGTTGGAGGAACTGGAGATAATGATCCAAATGAAAAGATTATGAAGTGGACTGTGTTTACTACTACTATAGGATATTTTGTACTGGGAATTATCTTTGATATATGGCATCCAACTTGGTTGATATTTTTACTCATTCCAATAATAGCGATACTAGTGTATAATGGAAAAGATAATGATCAAAAGGATCTAGATTTATAGGAGGAGCAGTATGAAAAAGGTTTTTAGCAATAGAAATTTTTCACTAATATTTTTTGGTAATTTTGTATCAAGTATAGGTTCTAGTGTTTATAATTTTGGTATTGGTTGGTATATCTTAAGGGGTTTAGGATTAGAAGATAATAAAGCAATCCACTTTGCACTTTATATGGCAACAGGTGCTGTTATTCAATTGCTTCTTGCGCCATTTGGTGGTGTTATAGCAGATAGATTAGACAAAGTTAAAATTGTTTATATTACAGACTTTATTAGAGGGATAGTAATTGCGGTAGCAGGTGTTTTATTCTTCACAGATTTAACTCTAACTACAACTTTTATTTTATTATATACATGTACAATAGTCTTGGCAGTAAATGGAGCTTTATTTGGTCCTGCTATTAGTAGTTTACAAACTGAAGTAGTGGATGAAGAAGATTTACTAACTGCTCAAGCTACAATGAGTATGATTAACAGTTTCCGAGGAATAATTGGTGTTTTCCTTGGAGGAGCATTTATGGCGATTTTAGGTATTAAATGGATTTTCATAATCAATGCAGTATCTTTCATATTCTCAGGATTTTCTGAAATGTTTATAAAACACAAATTTGATAAAGAATTTGATGATAAATTATCCTTATCATCTGGATTGAAAGAGTTAAAAGAGGGGATTAAATATCTAAGATCCATAAGAGGTCTTGTGCCTTTAATG
The DNA here is from genome assembly GCA_046529715.1 of Mycoplasmatota bacterium WC44. Lineage (GTDB taxonomy): Bacteria > Bacillota_I > Bacilli_A > MAG-NZ > MAG-NZ > WC44. The sequence goes on along the minus strand of CP134881.1, from coordinate 2,186,619 downwards.
ATATGTGCTTTATTCTTGAATTTTGCATTTACTCCAATGTTTACAAATGGTTTTCCATATTTATTTGAGGATATACTTAAAACATCTCCACTACATTTATCACTAGTTGAAGTTGGAATCTCAATTGGTTCACTTATAGGAGCAATCGTTATTGGTAACTTCTCAAGAAGAATCAATACTAAGAAAGCTGTGTATAATGGTTTAACTTATATGGTAGGGCTATTTATTATAGTTACCGGATTAATTTATTTTGTAATAGAAGGGCAGATTAGTTATTATGTATTCTTCTTTACTTTAATTGGTATGATGTTTATTGAAGGTATTGTAAATATGTATGTTAATGTACCTTTACAAACTTCATTTGTAAAAAAGATATCTCCTGATTATAGAGGAAGAGCGTTCGCAGTAATAAGTACCTTAAGTATGGCAGCTATACCTCTAGCTATAGTAATCGGTGGAATTATTATTGAGTATGCTGGCATTGTTGTACTAGGTCTTTACAGCGTTGTTATAGTATTAATTATTCTGTTTGCTGTTTTAACAAATAGAAGTATAAAAGACTACTTAGAGAGTTGTAAAACAGAGTCTAAAGAGGCAACTGTAGACTTATAAAATGAACAGTTTAGAACGATAGAGAAATCTATCGTTTTTTTTGAGTGAAAACGTATACATTGTAATAAAAAAATTGTATAATGAAGAGTAAAAATTACCAACCGAAAAGGAAGTGATTATGTGATTGAAAAGAATATGTATGTTGAAGTGCATAATATTATCTTTGAAGGCGGAAAAAGAACCGCAAAAATACCCGAAGATACTAAGAATGTACCATATGAAATGTATCAAAAAGGTTTCTTGATTGAAAGCGCTAATATAGGGGATACCGTAGAAGTTGAAACAATCACAGGGAGAGTAGTAAAAGGTGAATTAGTTAAAGTTAATCCAACGTTTGATTTAGGGTATGGAAATTTTGTTCCACACATCTTAAAGATTAAGAAAATATTGAGGGATGAACTAAATGAATAAATCATATGAAGCTGTAATGGCAAGAAAAAATGAGATTTTATTAAAGTCTGTTGGATTAGACTATAGTACTTTTGAAAGTGATGGAATCGGATTTGACTATGAAGCGATGATGAATAGTACTGGATATTCATTAGAGGAAATGCATAAAATCCAGCTTGATACTGGTGTTGGTAATACACCGTTAATAGAGCTAAAAAATATTTCCGAATTATCAAGAAAATACGCAAAAGAAGGAAATGGTGCTAGAATATTTATTAAAGATGAAGCAGCGAATGCTAGTGGATCATTTAAAGCTAGAAGAGCTTCAATAAGCGTGCATCATGCGAAGAAATTAGGATTTAAGGGTGTAATTGCAGCTACAAGCGGTAATTATGGAGCAGCGGTTGCATCTCAAGCAGCTAAAGCTGGACTTAAATGTATAATCGTTCAAGAATGTTACGATTCAGAACTTAAGGGTCAACCAGAGATAATTGAAAAAGCAAGGAAGTGTGAAGCATTAGGGGCAGAAGTTATCAGACTTACTGTTGGACCTGAGCTTTTCTATCAATTATTATTATTACTAGAAGAGACTGGTTATTTTAATGCAAGTTTATATACACCATTTGGTATTGGTGGAGTGGAAACACTAGGATATGAATTAGCCAACCAATCTTTAGAAATGTTTGGTAAACATCCTGAAGCTGTAGTATGTACAAATGCTGGTGGAGGAAACTTAACTGGTACAGCTAGAGGTATGAACTTAGCTAACTGTGACTCTAAAGTTATCGCAGCTAGTGTAGATCTAAGTGGATTACATATGGCAAGTGACAATGACTTTAATAAAAAGTCTTTTACAACAGGTCATACTGGATTTGGAATGCCGTTTAGTACTTATCCAGATAGAAGTGATGTACCAAGAAGTGCTGGTCGTCCATTAAGATATATGGATGAATATTATACAATTACTCAAGGAGAAGTATTCTTTATTACAGAAATGTTAGCTGAGTTAGAAGGTATGGAACGTGGTCCTGCAGGAAATACTTCTTTAGCTGTTGCGTTTAGTTTAGCGCAAAAGATGAAGGATACGGATATTGTAGTTGTTCAAGAAACTGAGTATACTGGTGCTGGAAAACATATTCAACCACAATTATCATTTGCAATTGATAATGGTGTTGATGTTAAGTTTGGAAATCCAGTAGATGAAGTTCCAGGGAAATCTATTATTCTACCTGAAAACCCTAGTTTGATTAAGGCTGTTCAAGTAGATATGGATAAAATGAGAAAAAGTTATTTGAATAACATTATTAAAATTAATGGAATACTATCTAAAGAAGAATTAGTAGCTGATGCTAAATTCTTGTGTGAGGAACTAATGATAGATATAAATAAATTTAATGAACTCTTGAAGGGAGTAAGTTAATGGGGAAAATAGGGGTAGTTGTTTGTAGTAATTCTGGAATCGATTATATCAATCATCCATATGATATTGATGTAATTAGATCTACGTTGATTTATGGAGAAGAAGAGTATCTAGACTATGTAGATATTACAGCTAATGAATTTTATAAGAAAATAAAAGATAATCCGGATGTAATGCCAAGAACTGCACAATGTCCTACAGGTGTTATTGCGGAGACTTATGAAAAGTATCGTGATAAAGGTTATGATGAATTACTTTGTATCACAATTTCATCTGAAATGAGCGGAAAATATCAAGGATGTGTAATTGCCAGTGAAATGGTTGAAGGTATAAAAGTAACTGTATTTGATTCGAAATCAGTTGGATATATTGAATCTCATATGGCACTTGAGGCATCAAGGTTAATTGAAGAAGGTAAATCTATAGAGGAAATCCTTCCTATGCTAGAATACGTTCGAGATAACTCAAAACTTGTATTCGCTGTGCCTGAGTTAAAGTACTTAGTTAAGAATGGACGCTTATCTAATGCTAGCGGGTTTATTGGTAGTATGATGAAGATTAAACCTTTACTAGAGGTTACAAAAGAAGGTAAGGTAGTATCTGTTGAAAAGATTAGAACTTTAAGAAGAGCAATTGAAAGAGTGGTTGCTAAAGTACTAGAAGAAACAGAGGATTTAGATGGTGAATACGTATTAATTCATGCAGATAATCCTGAACAGTGTGATAATATAAGAACTATTTTAAAAGACAGTGGTATTGAAGGTGTTAATGATTATTTATTGACACCTGTAGTAGGATGCCATTCAGGTCCTGGAGCAATTTGTCTAGGATTTATACCAAAGTATAATGGTTAACCTAGTTAACTAAATATAATTTTATAAGGAGTATTATATGAGCAAAGTTGTAAGACGTGAAGACGATTATTTAAAACGTCGAGAAGAGCTTAAGAATCTAAGCGATGCAGAATTGAAAGAAAAATTCTGGAAACTGGCAGATCAAATAGTTGTGCCTTTAGTTGATTTAGCTAAGAAAAACACATCACCTTCAATAGAAAGAAGTGTTTTACTAAGAATGGGATTCTCATCTATTGAAGTAAAACAAGTAGTGGACAAGGTGATTGATTTAAACCTTATGAGTAAAGGTGCTGGTCATGTAGTTTATGTGATTAGTAAAGAGATGAAGATTCCTGTACGCCAAGCAGGAATGGAACTAGTTGAAGGTAAACACGTTGAATTACTTAAGGAGAAGTTCTAATGAAAGATATGAAGAAATTAGATATCAGAGAAATATTAACTGATTTAGAAAGTTACCGTCCAAAGAGAAAAGGATGGACTTGGCGTGAAAAAGGTGCATATCAGTACGGACCATTTACTTATCAAGATGCTTCAAAACCTATGGGTAATTCTATCCCATTACCTGGTGCTAGAAATTTAAATAATATCGATCCACAACCAGATTCAGTTATCACTACAGAGATTGCTTCAGGTAGATTTGAAGACGATATTAGAAGAATGCGCATGGCAGCTTGGCATGGTGCTGACCATATCATGGTAATTAGAACTGCTGGACAATCTCACTTTGATGGATTACTTGAAGGTACTCCTCAAGGTATTGGTGGTATTCCAGTAACAAGAAAACAAGTTAGAGCACAAAGAAAAGCGTTAGATATGATTGAAGAAGAAGTGGGAAGACCATTAAATTATCATTCATACGTATCTGGTGTAGCTGGACCTGAAATCGCGGTTATGTTCGCAGAAGAAGGTGTAAATGGAGCTCACCAAGATCCACAATATAACGTTTTATATAGAAATATTAATATGGTGCGTTCATTTGTAGATGCTGCAGAAAGTAAAAAAGTTATGGCTTATGCAGATATTGTACAAATCGATGGAGCACATAACGCTAACGCGACAGCTAGAGACGCATGGAAAGTTATGCCTGAATTATTAGTTCAACATGCGATTAACTCAGTGTTTAGTGAGTATGCAGGAATGAAGAGTGAAAACATTGCTTTATCAACAGTTCCACCTGCAGCACCACCTGCACCGGATTTAAAATTAAATTTACCTTATGCAGTTGCATTAAGAGAATTTTTTACGGATTACAAAATGCGTGCACAAATGAATACAAAATATATGGATTCATCAACTCGTGAAGCAACTGTAACACACGTGTTAAATTTATTGATTTCAAAATTAACTAGTGCAGATATTCAATCAACAATCACTCCTGATGAAGGAAGAAATGTTCCTTGGCATATGTATAATATTGAAGCTACTGATACAGCTAAGCAAGCTATGATCGGTATGGATGATATTTTAAGTATGGTTGAGTTAAAGGATACTGGATATTTATACGAAACTAAAAGAGAAATTCAAGAAAGATCAATTCTTTTCATGGAAGAAGTTTTAGAGTACGGAGGATATTTCAATGCAGTTGAAGCTGGAATGTTCGTAGACTCTGGAGAATATCCAGAAAGAAATGCAGATGGTATTGCTAGAGAAATTAGTGGTGGATTAAGTGCTGGTACTGTTTATGAAAGAGATGAAGATTACATGGCACCAGTTACTGCACACTTTGGATACAACAATATCGCTCAATACAATGTAGAAAATCCTGCTGATTTAATTGGTGGATGTACGTTTGAGGATTTAGATAAAGTAGTATTTATTGATGAATTGGATGACACTGATAATGTTTACTTAAGATTAGATGAAACTGAGAAGTACCGTAATTCTAACTTATTGAAGCCAGAGGTTGAGTGGTTAGGTGATGGTGTTGTTCAAATTGATATTACTTTACCTACTGATGTTAGAACTGCTGAATATGCAGCTATTGAAATTGGTAAGAAAATGAATTTAAATGAAGTAGAAGTAATTCATAAAGAGGTATTACATCCAGTTGAAGGATCTAGAATTCAGTTAAAAGGTAAAGTTGATTTCGCTATAGATATTTCAACATTAGTAATTCCAGAAGAAATTAAATCTCTTGGTGATGATGAAATTAGAGAAGCAATTAAAGAAAAACCATTAACTGTTGTAGCTGGTACTGTTGGTGAAGATGAGCATTCAGTAGGTTTAAGAGAAATCATTGATATCAAGCATGGTGGTATTGAGAAATACGGAATCAATATTAAATATTTAGGTACTTCAGTTCCTATTGAGAAATTAGTTGATGCTGCTATTGAATTAAATGCAGATGCAGTATTAATGTCAACAATTATCTCTCATGATGATATTCACTACCGTACTATGAAGAAAGCACACGAGTATGCAATTGAAAAGGGTGTTCGTGATAAAATAGTTATTATTGCTGGTGGTACACAGGTTTCTAGAGATTTAGCATTAGAAACTGGTGTTGATGATGGATTTGGACGTGGGACAAAAGGTCACCATGTAGCAACTTCGTTAATCAAAAACCGTAAATAATGTTTGATTTAATAATTGTAGAAATCGGTAGTACAACTACATTAATTAATGTATTGAATTTGAATCCTATAGAATTTATTGGTCAAGGTGTACATCCAACTACAGTTGAAGATGTTACCATAGGTGTTAATGGTGCATTAGATGATTTTAAAGATAAGTTTAATTTATCTGAAGTTAAATATAAGGAAATGTTTGCGACTAGTTCAGCAGCTGGTGGTTTAAGAATGACTGTTCATGGGCTTGTATATGATATGACAGTTAAAGCATCAAAGGAAGCGGCGCTTGGAGCTGGCGCTAACATTCATCTTGTAACTGCGGGAAAACTGAAAAGGTTTGATTTAGAAAAGATTAAGACAATTAACCCTAATATTATTTTCCTTGCTGGTGGTGTAGATTATGGAGAAAGAGATACTGCTATATATAATGCAGAGTTGATTAATTCGTTAGAATTAGATGTACCTATAATCTATGCTGGTAATGTTGAAAATACAGAAGAGATTAAGTTTATATTAGATAATGTTACATGTGTAGAAAATGTATATCCTGAGATAGACAATTTAAACGTAGAACCATCAAGAAAAGTTATCCATAAAGTCTTTGAAGATAATATTATTCACGCTAAGGGTATGGAAAATATTAAAAAACTAGTTACGGATAATATTATTCCAACACCAGGAGCTGTAATGGAGAGTGCGAAGTTACTAGCTTCAGAAATTGGAGACTTAGTTGTTATTGATGTTGGTGGAGCTACTACTGATATTCATTCAGTAACAAGTTATATAAAAGATACTGTACTAAATCCTGAGCCGGATGCTAAACGTACTGTTGAGGGTGATTTAGGAGTTTATGTTAATAAAGATAATTTAGTAGAATTAACTGATTTAACTGACATATTGAATTTGGAGGAGTTATTAGAGAATTATACTCCAATTCCAAAAACTTTGAATCAAGAAAACTTAGTATCTAGATTAACAGAAACAGCTGTTAAAGAGTCTTTAGAAAGACATGCTGGAGAGTATAAAGAATTTTATACTGGTACAGGTATCAAGAAGTTTATAGTTGGTAAAGATCTTACTGAGGTTGAGTATATAATCTTAACTGGTGGAGCTTTGACTAATTTAAATGGTAAAGATATTGTAAGAAAAGTACTTAGTGAAAACTCTAAAAAGTTATTGCCCTTAAACGCTAAGATTTTAGTGGATTCAAAATATATAATGGCATCAACTGGAGTACTAAGTAAGAAATATCCTGAAATAGCTTTAGAGCTTATGAAAGGGAGTTTGAAATAATGTATCCAAGATTAGTTGTAGATTTAAAGAAAATAAAACATAATACAGAAATTATTGTAAATAAATATAGAGATAAAAATATCTCTATTATGGGTGTAACAAAAGTATTTTGCGCTATACAAGAAGTAGTTGATGCTATGATAGATGGCGGAATTGATTTTATTGCAGACTCACGTATTCAAAATTTGAAAAAGGTTAAAACTAATTTACCTAAAGTTCTACTTAGATGTCCAATGCTTTCTGAAGTTGAAGAAGTAGTTAAATATGCTGATATTGTTTTAATTAGTGAGTTAGTGACAATTAAAAGAATTAATACTGAAGCTAGTAAGCTAAATAAGAATATCAAACTTATCTTAATGTTTGATATGGGTGACTTACGTGAGGGATTATGGTTTGAAAATAGTTTAGACTTTATTGACGATATTAAAACTCTAAGTAATGTTACTATTTATGGTATTGGAACTAATTTAACATGTTATGGTGGTATTATGCCTAATGAAGAAAATCTAGGAAAATTAGTTGTTATTAAAGATGCTATAGAAGAAAAAGGTGTTAAATTAGATATAGTTTCAGGAGGTAATTCATCTAGCTTATATTTAGATGAGTTATCAGGAATTAATAATCTTAGAATAGGTGAGGCTATTGCTTTAGGTAGAGAGACTGCTTATGGTAATATTATTGATAGTGCCTATGAGGACGCATTTTATTTAGAAGCTGAAGTAGTAGAAGTAGCGAATAAACCAAGTTACCCTGTAGGACAAATTGGTATGGATGCATTCGGAAATGTACCTACATTTATTGATAAAGGAATTATTCCTAGAGCTATTCTAGCTATTGGAAAGCAAGATGTTGATGAAACAGGAATATACCCAGAAAAAGGACAAATTCTAGGAGCGAGTAGTGATCATTTGATCATGGAAGGTGAATTTAAGTTAGGCGATATAGTTAAATTTAATCTTTCATATGGAGCGCTCCTAAGATTAGCAACTTCAGAATATGTAACAAAGGAGATAGAAAATGATTAATGTATATTCAGAGATAGGACGTTTAAAAAAGGTGTTATTACATCGTCCTGGTCGAGAATTAGATAATCTAATTCCAAGCATGTTAGACAGGTTATTGTTTGATGAAATACCTTGGTTAGAACTTGCTCAAGAGGAACATGATGCATTTGCTGACACACTTAGAAACTTAGGTGCAGAGGTTGTTTATTTAGAAGATTTAGTAGCTGAACTTTTAGATGATAGTGAAATTAAAGAGAAATTCCTAAGACAATTTATCGAAGAAGCTAATATTAAATCACATACTAAAAAACAAATTGTTTATGAATATTTAAACAATATGGAAAATAAAGATTTAGTCTTAACAACAATGAGTGGTATAAGAAAAACAGAAATAGATTTGCCAAGAAAAAGATTAGCTGATTATGTGGATAAAAACCCATATGTATGTGATCCTTTACCGAATCTATATTTCACTAGAGATCCATTTTCAAGTATTGGTAATGGAGCATCAGTGAATCATATGAAGACTGTTACTAGAAACCGTGAAACAATTTATGCTGATTACATTTTTAAATATCATCCTGAGTATAAAAGTACTGCAAAGTATTATGAAAGAGATGACAACACTTCAATTGAAGGTGGAGATATCTTAGTATTAAGCGAAGATGTACTAGCTATTGGAATCAGTGAAAGAACAGAGCCGGAATCACTAGAAAAAATAGCAAAAAGATTATTTAGTGAAACATCATTTAAAACAATATTAGGATTTTATATCCCTAATAAAAGAGCATTCATGCATTTAGATACTGTGTTAACACAAGTTGATTATAATAAATTTACTGTTCATACAGGAATTCAAGGACCATTAGAGGTTTATGAATTGACTAGTGATCACGGTAGAATTAAGATTAAAGAGGTTAACGATAAATTAGAGAATATTTTGTCTAATTATCTAAATGAAGATGTAACGCTAATCCCTTGTGGTGGCGGAGACTTTATTGATTCTAGAAGAGAACAATGGAGTGATGGTGCTAATACACTATGTGTTGCGCCAGGAGAAGTAATTGTTTACTCAAGAAATACAGTTACTAATAAAATTTTAGAAGATTATGGCGTAAAAATACATGTTATTCCATCAAGTGAATTATCAAGAGGTCGTGGTGGACCAAGATGTATGAGCATGCCGTTAATAAGAGAGAGAGAGGAAAAATAAATGAGCTTTAAAGGAAGAAATTTTATTACATTATTAGATTTCACACCAGAGGAAATCCAAGAACTATTAGACTTATCAAAAAGACTTAAAAAAGAAAAATATGAAGGTATTCCTCATAAAGAATTAACTGATAAGAACATCGTTATTTTATTCCAAAAAGATTCAACAAGAACTAGATGTGCATTCGAAGTTGGAGCAATGGACTTAGGAATGGGTGTTACTTACTTAGGGCCAAATGGTTCTCAAATGAATAAAAAAGAATCAGTTGCTGATACTGCAAGAGTATTAGGTAGAATGTACGATGGAATTGAATTCCGTGGATACAAACAAAGTGACGTAGACACTTTAGGTGAGTTCGCTGGTGTTCCAGTATGGAATGGTTTAACTGATATGTACCATCCAACACAAATCTTAGCAGATTTCTTAACTATTTTAGAACATAGAGATACTTTACAAGGATGTAAATTTACATACGTTGGAGATGCTAGAAATAATATGGGTAACTCACTAATGATTGGTGCAGCTAAAATGGGTATGGACTTTACTGCATTAGCTCCAAGAAGTTTATGGCCAGATCAAGAGTTAATTGATAAATGTAGAGAGATTGCTAAAGATACAGGAGCAACTTTAACATTTACTGAAGATGTATTAGAAGGTACTTATAACGCAGACGTAATTTATACTGATGTATGGGTATCAATGGGTGAACCAGCAGAAGTATGGGAAAAACGAGTTAAGTTATTAGTTGATTATCAAATTGATATGAAAATGATTAGTAACGCTAGCGATGATGTATTATTCATGCACTGTTTACCAGCATTCCATGATGCATTAACTGATGTTGGTAGAGATATGTCAGCTAAATTAGGAAGAAGATATCCTAAAGTAGCTAAAGGTGAAATGGAAGTAACTGATGAAGTATTTGAAAGTAAACATTCTGTAGTATTCCAAGAGGCTGAAAATAGAATGCATACTATTAAAGCTGTAATGTATGCAACTTTAAAATAATGTACAGAGATACTTGGGTAGAAGTAGATTTAGATCGAATCTATCACAATGTAAAAGTTATAAAAGAATATACTGGGTATGATATGTTGTATGCAGTGGTTAAAGCGAACGGTTATGGACATGGAGACATTGAAGTAGCTGAAGTGGCACTTGAAGCAGGAGCTACTCATTTAGCTGTTGCATTCTTAGATGAAGCGATTAGATTAAGAGAACACTTTGATGTTCCTATCTTAGTGTTAGGTTATACCTCTAAAGAATATTTTGATATAGCAAGTGAGTTGAACATCTCATTAACTATCACGGAAGCAATTTATTACGATAAACCATTAAATGTGCATTTGAAAATTGATACTGGAATGAATAGATTAGGATTATCGACAGTTGAGGAAATTCAAAATCTATTAGAGATAATAAATAAATCACCAAATTTGAATCTTGAAGGTGTATTCACTCATTTAGCTACAGCTGGTAGTAACGATGAGTATTACTTTAAGCAATTAAGTAGATTCAAAGAAGTTATGCCAAAAAACACTTTTATTCATGTGAATAATAGTGCTGGTATGCTTGCTTATAAGGAAAAGTATAATGCGGGTAGATTAGGTATAGCTATGTATGGATTAGCGCCATATGAAGGGGAATTACCTGTTGAATTAAGACAAGCTTTTTCTCTTAATTCGACTATAACTCGTGTTCACAAAATAACTAAAGGTGAAGCAGTTGGTTATGGAGCATCATTTGTAGCTAGTAAAGATTCATATATAGGTACAGTACCAATTGGTTATGCAGATGGATTCTTACGATACCATAAAGGTAGAGAAGTTAGTATAAATGGTAAACGTTATAAAATTGTGGGTAATATATGTATGGATCAACTAATGGTTTTAGTTGATGAAACTGTTAAACAACATGACATAGTTGAATTGATAAATGATGATATAACAGTGGATGAATTAGCGAGCGATTTGAATACTATTAACTATGAAATAGTTTGTTCTATCTCTGACAGAGTACCAAGAATATATAAACGAAATAACAAAGTAGTTAAAATAAATAATTACCGATATTAAGGAGCTTATGCTCCTTTTTTTGTTTAAAATATCTGTATCGTGGAAAGATATTTTAAGGAGGTAATATATGGAATTAAAAGGAACAAAAACTGAAAATAATTTAATAGTCGCTTTTGCTGGTGAATCTCAAGCAAGAAATAAATACTCATACTACGAAAAACGTGCAAGAGAAGAAGGTTATGAGCAAATTGCAGATATCTTTAAGGAAACTGCTGATAACGAAAAGGCTCATGCAGAGATCTGGTATAAGTTACTACATGGTATTAAAACAACAAATGAAAATCTACAAGATGGAGTAGATGGCGAAAATTACGAATGGACTGAAATGTATAAGAAGTTTGCGGATGAAGCATTCCAAGAGGGGTTTGATAACATTGGTAGATTATTCCAACAAGTAGCTACTATTGAGCAACAACATGAACAAAGATATCAAAACTTACTTAATGATCTTGTAAATTTCAGATATTTTGAAGGTAACTCTGATGAGTGGAAATGTACAAACTGTGGACATGTGCATACTGGTCCACAAGCGCCTATAGTTTGTCCAGTTTGTAGTTATAAGCAAAGTCACTTTGAAAAACAATTAAGTAAATAGAATCTACTATTCATTAGTAGATTTTTTTATAGAAGACTTAAATATAATTTAGCAAGATGTGGAAACCTTTCCACTTTATATTGACAACGTTTTCAGATAGAGGTAAAATAGGTGTATGGAAACCTTTCCATAAATGGGAGAACAAATGAAAACAATCAAGGATGTGGCCAAAAAGGCTGGTGTAGGTATCGCAACCGTTTCAAGGTATATTAATAAGAATGGTTACGTCTCTAAAGAGTCTGAAAAGAAGATAGCTAATGCAATGAAGGTACTTAAATATTACCCAAATGCAGCAGCGCAATCTATTAAAAGTAAAAAGTCTAATACAGTGGCTTTAGTTATCCCTACAATAACAAACTTGTTTTTTCCAGAATTAGCGAATGCTCTAGAAAATATGTTATCTGAGCAAGGCTATAAGTTGATTCTTTGTAACAGTGAAGATGATCTAGAAAAAGAAAATAGATATGTTGATATGATTTTACAAAACAGAATTGATGGAGTAGTAACAGCGACTGGATACGTTTCTGAAAGGTTAATTGAAAGTGGATTGCCTATAATATTATTAGATAGAGTAAGCGATCAAGTTGATGATCTTATAGTTTCAGTTACTTCTAATCATTACGATGGTGCTGTGAAGGCGACAAATCATCTTTTAGAAAATGGTTGTAAAAAATTATTGCATTTATATGGACCATTAAAAACAGAAACGGCTACTCTAAGAAAAAACGCTTTTGTAAATACGTGTAATGATAATGATATAGAGTATAAGTGTTTATCTGTTAAAGATGATTTAAACTATGATACATTAAAAAATTATGATGGAGTGTTTATCTGGAATGATATAGACTCTATAAAATTTATAAGTGAATGTTTAACAAGAGGTATAAATATTCCAAATGATATCCAAGTTATCGGGTTTGATAATATTGAATTATCAAATGTTGTTTATCCACAATTAACTACTATTTCACAACCTATAAGTGAATTAGGTAAGAAAGCTTGTGAGTTATTAATTGAAATGATTGATAATAAAGAAGTTATTAAGGAAAATATAATATTGGATACTAATTTGGTTATTAGAAAAACTACGAAAGGGTGAGCTATTTGATTGTTGTAATTGGAAGTATAAATACTGATTTAATTACCACATGTGAACATTTTCCCAAAGTAGGGGAAACAATAATCGGTAGTGATTTTAAAACTTTACCAGGAGGTAAAGGAGCTAATCAGGCAGTATGCGCTGCAAAATTAGGAGAAAAGGTAAGTTTCATTGGATGTTTAGGTAATGACTCTAATGGTGGTTTTTCTTTAGAAAATTTTGCGCTAAATAATATTAATACTGATGGTATTGAAATTATAGAAAATATTCCAAGCGGTGTAGCACAGATTACAGTTGCGGAGAATGACAACTCTATAATTGTAGTACCAGGAGCAAATGCTGAATTAACAAAAGATGTTGTTGATAAGAACATGTCGATCTTAGAGAAGGCTAAAATTGTCTTATTACAATTAGAAGTACCTGTTGAGACTGTTGAATATGTTATTAATATTTGTAATGATAAAGGAATAAAGGTTATTTTAAATCCTGCACCAGCACAAAAATTAAACGATAATATTATTGAAAAAGTTGATTATCTAACACCAAATGAAACAGAGTTAGAGATTATCTTTGAAAAAGATAAAGAAAGTATCCTAAAGCAATATCCTAATAAAGTGATAATGACTGCAGGTGGTGATGGAGTATTCTATCACGATGGAGAGAGTTTAATTAATATACCAAGTGAAAAAGTTAATGTAGTAGATACTACAGGAGCTGGTGATACATTTAATGGAGCATTAGCAGTTGGGATTATTAATGGAATTGAACTTGAACAATCAATTAGAAATGCTAACAAAATTGCTTCATTAGCTGTTCAAGAATTAGGTGCACAAACAGCCATGCCGCATGATTACAAGGTGATTATATGAAAGCATATGAAATAACTAAAAAATTGCTATACGAGACTAAACCAGTTTTAAGAAAAGTTGAAGATCAAACTTGGGATGCAATGACTCAAGTTGAAGAGTATGAAGATATAAAGACATCTATGCTTTGGCGAAGTAATGTGCCTGGTTCTGGAGCACCAGAAAGTATAATGGCTGCGATGGTACAAGCATTAGAAAATAGAGGGTATGAAATACCTGGTGCAATAGATTTAGTTATCAAGGGTTTAGAATACCATGATAATAAAAACTTTATAGAGCTGCACAAAATCACATCGTTATTATTTGAAAAATTAAATAATGCGAATATTGTTGAAAATCATTCTTATTGGAAATATAATATATACGAGTCTTTTGAGGATTATGAAAAAGTAATTGATTGGCCTGATCCAATTAAAGTTGATGTCAGTACTAAGAAGTTTTTAGACCAAACTAAAGCAGGTTGGGTTTCACAAATGATTGGTGCTGCAGCTGGTACTCAAGTGGAAGGTTATGTTACGGACAATCTGTATGAGGTGTTTGGTGATGTAACTGAGTTCTTAAGAGAACCAACTACTTATAATGATGACTTAACATTTGAACTATCATTCTTAAATGCATTCAATAAAAAAGGTTATGAAGTTTCAAGTAGAGATATAGCATTAGAGTGGATTGGACTAGTTCCTGCTGGATGGTCTGCTGAAGATATAGCATTACGAAATATTAAATATGGTATTATGCCTCCGGAGAGTGGAAGACTTAATAATCCGTTTAATGAATGGATAGGAGCACAAATGCGTGGTGCAGTTTGTGGAATGGTTGCTCCTGGAGATGTAAAAATGGCAGCAACATTGGCATGGCAAGATGGAGAGGTATCGCACGCGAATAACGGAATATTCGGTGAAGTTTTTAATGCGATATTGGTTTCGTTAGCTTACGTTAATGATGATGTAAGGCAAATTCTTATCAAGGGAATTAATTTGATTCCTAATGATTCTGAATACTATTCAGTATTAGAATTTGCATATAATCAATGTTTGAATTATGAAAATTGGATTGATGCATGGAAGGTGTGTGAGAAGGAGTACGTTAAGTACAACTGGATACATGCTTATCCGAATGCAGCTGCGGAAATAGTAGCACTATATTATGGTAATGGTGATTTTAATAAGACCATTAACATCATAACAATGGCTGGTATGGATGTGGACTGCAACGCAGCTCAAATCATGACTGTGATAGGGGTAATCTTAGGATACGATAATATTCCTAAAAAGTGGTTACATCCAGCCTTTGAAAACATTGTGACTTATATGAGAGATTTCAGGGAGATATCTCTGGATGAGATAGTTGAAATGACTATCGATAGTATTAAATAAATAAAAAGGAGAAAAATAACATGAAAAAGTTTTTAGCATTATTATTAACATTAACATTAGTATTTTCTTTAGCTGCTTGTGGTGAAAAAACTGACACTCCAGCAAATGAAGATCAAGTTGAAGTATTATTATTTATCCACGGTACATTAGGAGATTTATCTTTCTTTGATTCAGCTGCAAGAGGTATTGACATGATCAACGATAAATACGGTGATGAAGTTCAAACTAAAATTGTAGAAGCTGGAAGTGATAACACTAAATGGGAATCAGCTTTATTAGATGAAGCTGATAAAGGATATGACATTATCTTCTTAGGAACTTGGGAAATGATTGGATACGTAATGGACTTCGCTCCAGATTATCCAGAAACTGATTTCATCATGTTCGATGAAGGTATTGATTTCACTGCTGGTGATTATGAAAATGTATTCTGTATTAAATATGCACAAAATGAAGGTTCATTCTTAGCAGGAGCTTTAGCTGCAAAAATGACTGAAACTAATAAAATCGGATTCTTAGGTGGAGCTCCTTATCCAGTAATTAATGACTTCTTAGTTGGTTACATCGAAGGTGCACAATATGTAAATCCTGATATTCAAGTTCAAGTATCATTCATCGGAGATTTCGTTGATAGTGCAAAAGGTAAAGAGTTAGCTTTAGTACAATACAATAACGGTGTAGATGTTGGATTTAACGTAGCTGGCGGAGCTGGATTAGGTCAAGTAGATGCTGCTTATGAAACAGATAATTTAGTAATTGGTGTTGACTCTGACCAAGCAATGTTATTCGCAGATTCAAACCCAGAAAAAGCTGAAAAAATAGTATCATCTATGTTAAAACAAGTAGACGTAAGTTTCTTACATGCATTCGATATGTGGATGGATGAAACTATTGAAATGGGAACTGCTCAAGTATTTGGTTTAAAATTAGATACTGTTACATTAGCAGACAATAAATACTTCCAAGACTTAGTTTCTGAAGACATTAGAACTTACTTAGCTGAAGTAGAGAAAAAAATTGAAGATGGTGAAATCGTTGTATCATCAGCATTAAACTTAAGTGCTGAAGAAGTAGACGCTATCATTGAATCTGCACAATAATAAGATTATAAATACAATATTTTAAAAGAAACAATTGTATAATTGTTTCTTTTAATTAAGGAGGACATATGGGTAAAGATATACTAAAAATGGAAGATATATATTTAATCTATCCAAATGGTATCGTAGCAAACCAAAATGTTAACTTTTCTTTAAAAAAGGGAGAAATTCACGCGTTATTAGGTGAAAATGGAGCAGGTAAAAGTTCTCTAATGAAAGTTTTATTTGGGATTCATCAGCCACAAGAAGGTAAAATTACTCTAAAAGGTGAGGAAATTAACATTTCGAGTCCAAGTGTAGCTATTGAAAACGGACTTGGTATGGTTCATCAACATTTTATGTTGGTTCCATCTTTCTCTGTAGCTGAAAATATTGTTTTAGGTGTAGAGCCAAAAAAGAATGTTTTTATGGATATGGAAAAAGCGATTGAGATATCAAATAAAATTGCAAAAGAAAATGACTTTCACATTGATGTTGAAGAGAAAATTGAGAACTTACCAGTTGGTATTAAACAAAAAGTTGAAATTTTAAAAGCATTATACCGTGGAGCAGAAATTTTGATTTTAGATGAACCAACTGCAGTATTAACTCCTCAGGAAACAGAAGAGTTATTTAAACAGTTAAACTTACTTAAAGAAAAAGGTCATACAATTATATTTATCTCACATAAGTTAGATGAGATTAAAGCTATCTGTGACCGACTAACAATATTAAGACATGGTAAAACTATGGGTACCTATGAAACAAAGGATATCTCTAAAGAAGAGATTTCTAGGTTAATGGTAGGTAGAGATGTTATTTTAAAAATAGATAAAGAAAAAGCGTCGCCAAAAGATGTAATACTAAATGTTAAAAACTTGAGTGTTAAAAACTATACAAATAAAGAAGTGGTAAAAAATATTTCATTTGGTTTAAGAGAAGGTGAAATATTAGGTATAGCTGGTGTAGAAGGTAATGGGCAAAGTGAGCTTATTGAAACTATCACTGGTATAAATAATACTTATCACGGGGAAGTAACTGTAAGAAACAAAAATATTAAAGGTATGAGTATTAAAGAAATTAGAGATTTAGATTACTCACATATTCCTGAAGATAGAATGACTTATGGTGTGGCCAGTGATATGGACATTACTAGTAACTTAATTGCTAATATTATTGATGATGAAGAATATAGTAATAAAGGTTTATTAAAAAAACAATCTATTATTGATTTATCAAATAGATTAATAAAGGATTTCTTAATAAAATGTAAATCAGGAGCACAAAGGGTTGGAATGTTATCTGGTGGTAATATTCAAAAAGTGGTAGTAGCTAGAGAGATGTTTAAAAATCCTAAACTAATCGTAGCTAATCAACCGACAAGAGGTATTGACGTTGGTGCCGCTCAGTTTATTAGAGAGAAGTTAGTAGAACTACGTGATAACGGTAGTGGTGTTTTATTAGTTTCAGCTGATTTAAATGAGGTATTTGAACTTTGTGATAGTATTATTGTTATGCATAAAGGTGAAATTGTTGCATATTTCGATGATATTGATAAATTGACTGAAAAAGAATTAGGTATGTATATGTTAGGTTTAGAAAAACAAGATGATGTAGGAGGTGTAACTTATGAATAAGAATACTAAGTTTGAAATTTTAAGAACATCAACTGCAATTCTAATTGCGATTGGTATATCATTAGCATTGATTCTTATGGTAAGTGATGCACCGTTAATTGCTTTAAAAGATTTATTCATAGGTCCATTCACATCTATGAGAAGATTTGGTAATGTAATAGAATTAGCAATACCATTAATGATAACTGGTAGTGCTGTAGCAATTATATTTTCATCAGATCAAATTAACCTAGGTGCTGAGGGTGCGTTCTACTTTGGTGGAGTTATAGCAATGATTGTTGCTTTGGCTATTCCAATGCCAAGTTACCTTCACTTCTTTGCAGCTATGATTCTAGCTGGTATAACTGGTGCAATCATTGTAACTATACCGACTTATTTGAAAGAGAAAACAGGTTCAAGTGAGATTGTATCATCACTGATGTTTAACTACATTCTGTTCTTCTTAGGATCTTATATTTTGTATTATTATTTTAAAGATCCTAATGCAGGGGTAAATACTTCTTATTTATTCCCAGAATCATTTAAACTTACAAGAATTCTTCCTGGTACGAAAGTACATACAGGTTTATTCTTAGCATTCATAATTGTTATATTATCTTATATTTTCTTATATAAGACAACTATTGGATACAAGATAAGAGCAGTTGGTCAAAATAAAATGTTCACAATGTATACTGGTATGAAAACATTCAGAATTACATTAATATCACAAATGGTTGGTGGATTTGTAGCTGGTATTGGTGGTGCAATTCAATTAGCTGGTATGTATAAAAGATTTCAATGGATAGCTTCACCTGGATACGGATGGGACGGTATTATCGTTAGTACTTTAGCTAAAAATAATCCGTTATATGTTCCTTTCGCTGCATTCTTTATTGCTTATATTAGAATAGGTGCAGATATTATGTCAAGAGGAGACGCTGGTGTTCCAACTGAATTAGTAGCTATCACACAAGGTATAATTATTATCTTAATTGTTGCTCAACAATTCTTAGCTAAATATAAAAATAAAATGATTTATAAAGAATCAAAATTAGAACTTGAGAAGTCTGGAGGTAAAGAATAATGATGGATATATTAAGACATATTCTTACTCCGGAATTTGGGTATTCAGTTTTAAGAATTAGTACACCTATTATTTTCGCAACATTAGGTGCAATGATCTCTACTAGAGCAGGTGTTTTAAACATTGCATTAGAAGGTATTATGTTATTAAGTGCTTTATTAGGAGTAGTATTTAGTGCTTTCATACCAAGTGTATGGGTCTCACTATTACTTACAATTTCAGTAGCTGGATTTGTAGGTTTCTTATTAGGTTACTTATCTATTAAACTTAAATCAGATATCATCTTAACGGGTATCGCATTTAACTTAATAGCAGCTGGAGGTACAGTATTCTTACTTTACCTATTAACAGGACAAAAAGGTGTTTCTACATCTTTAGCATCACAAGTATTACCTAGAGTTAAGATTCCATTACTTGATAAGTTACCTTTTATAGGTGAATCATTAGCTGGAGTGTTCTCTAATCACAATGTTTTAACTTATTTAAGTATTATAGCTGTAGTTGTACTATACTTGTTTGTATATAAAACTCCGCTTGGTTTAAGAATAAGAGCAGTAGGAGAGAATCCAAAAGCTGCTGAAAGTGTTGGGATCAATGTACATAAAACTCAATATATCGCATTAGTTATAAGTGGTGTATTGTGTGGTTTAGGTGGAGCATTTATGTCAATGGGATATTTATCATGGTTCGGTGCTAATATGACAGCTGGACGTGGATTTATCGCAATGGCAGCAAATGGAATGGGAGGAGCTACTCCAGTTGGAGGTTTCATAGTTTCACTATTCTTTGGATTTGCTGATGCTTTTTCAAACGGAATGCAAGGTGTTATTAAAATACCAACAGAGATTATTCGAATGTTACCTTATTTAGCAACTGTAGTTGGTTTAGTTGTTTATAACATACAAAAGAGAAAAAGAGCTCTAAAAGCTAAAATGATGATTAGCGAAAATAACGAATAATTCAATTAGTTTATTTAAACCGTATATACGGTAAATATAATAAAAAGAAAAAAGTTAACTTAATATTTATAACTTGAAGGAGGAATTATTATGTCAACACCCCATAATTCAGCAGTAAAAGGAGATATCGCTAAGGTTGTATTAATGCCTGGTGATCCACTAAGAGCAGAATATATTGCTAACACATTCTTAGAGGATGTTGTTCAATTTAATAACGTAAGAGGTATGAAAGGATTCACAGGGACTTATAAAGGTAGAAAATTATCTGTAATGGGTTCTGGAATGGGTATTCCAAGTATTGGTATTTACTCATATGAACTTTTCAAATTCTATGATGTAGAAAGTATTATTAGAATTGGTTCTTGTGGTGCAGTTAAAGAAGAATTAGATTTATATCAAGTTATCTTAACAACTGAATCATTCTCTGAATCAACTTATCCAAAAATGATGAGTGGATTTGAAGGTAAAGTTACAAAACCAAGTCCTGAATTAAACGAACAAATTAAGAAGATTGCAAATGATTTAGATATCAATATCGTCGAAGGTAGAACTTCATCTGGAGATGTATTCTACAAAGAAGATTATGAAAATTTATTAAATGGTTTATTAGACAATAATGTAATTGCTGTTGAAATGGAGGCTACAGCTTTATTCCATAATGCTAATGTATTAGGTAAAAAGGCAGCTTGTATTTTAACTGTATCTGATAATATCGTTACTAAAGAAGAAACTACAGCAGAAGAAAGACAAAACGCATTTACTCAAATGATGAAAATTGCTCTTGAATTAGCTGAATAAAACAAAAAACATCCTTTATTGGGTGTTTTTAAAAAAAAGAGGTTGATGAGATGGATAAGAGAAAGATTATAATAGACACAGATCCAGGGATAGATGACGCTTTCGCAATAATTGCAGCAATTAAGTATGACGGATTTGATGTACTAGGATTAACAACTGTAGCAGGTAACAAGAATTTAGATAATGTTACATATAATGCACTTCGATTAGTAGAGTTTTTGAATGCAGATATTCCTGTATATAAAGGAGCAAGTAAACCTTTAGTCAAAGTATTTAATGATGCAGGAGAAGTTCATGGACCTACTGGATTTGGTCATGTAGAACTTGAAGATAAAGGTACCGAAATTAGAGATTTAGCAGCTGTAGATTTTATCATTGAGACTGTTAAAAATAATGATGATGTTGAGCTTATAACTTTAGGGCCATTAACAAATATAGCTTTAGCTATTCAAAAAGACCCTGAGACTATGAAAAAAGTTAAGTCAATCTGGTCTATGGGTGGAGGAGTTTATAGAGGTAACGTAACTCCAGTAGCTGAGTTTAATTACTGGGTAGATCCTGAAGCAGTACAAGTAGTATTTGAGTTCGGAAAACATATTGATATACATATGGTTGGAATTGAACCAAGTAGAGATTCAAGTTTTGATGCTAATGAATTAATGTTTATGAGATTCAGTGGTGGAGAATTAGGAAAAACATTATACCAAATGGTCGATTACTACATTGAAAGATATTTTGGATATATTGATGAGATAGGTGCAGTTATATATGACTTACTAACAGTTATTTATGCTATTGATCCATCTATATGTGATATCCATTACTCGAATGTAGAAGTAAGTCTTGAAGGTATAACAAGTGGAATGACAGTGGTAGATATAGATAATAAATATGGAAAAGAACAGAATGTATATATTGCGATGAATACTGATGCACATAAATTCAAGAAACTATTTTTTGATATCGTGTTCCCAGAATCGGAATATGATTATGAAGATTATTTTTGGATGAATGAACAAATTAAAAAATAAAATTTATTTTCTTTCAATATTATTTCTTTTATATTTTATCGTTATTTTAGAAGTAGTAGCTATTCCTTCAATAGCTATTAGTGCTGTAGATTACTTAGGTATTAATCAAAGCCAAATTACATATATTACGACTGGATTTAATTTGGCTGGAATATTCGCACCTTTCTTTGGATTTTATGGAGATAAGGTCGGAAAAAAGAAGGTTATGATTTTAGGAATTATCTTATTTATAATTGGAACATATTTAACATCAAACGTAACTACTTTATTAGGATTTATATTAGCTAGAAGTATAACTGGACTAGGATATTATACTTTCATTAGCTTGTTGTTTGCTTATATTGGAGATTTTATCCCATATAAAGATCGTGGGAAAGTATCTGGATTGTTAAAAGGAGCTTTTGCTCTTGCAGTTCTTTTAGCTCCGATATACTCAGGTAGTATTATTATTTATTTTAATTTATCTTATATCTATAGATTCATTTCCATTGCTGCAAGTGTTTTATTAGTATTTTTACTAACACTTCCAGAGAGTGTATCTACTCAATCTAGAAGCATTGATATCACGGTATTTAAAAAATTTCTAGTTAACAAAGATATTTTAAAGTTTATTATAGTACAGTTCTTATATACTATACCGGGGATACTATTCTTTTCTTACTTTGCGTTTCATTTAAGTTCGATAGGGCTAGTGCAAACTGATATATCTAAAATTTTTGTTCTAATTGCCGTAGGTTCATTAATGGCAGGATTCGTTGTATATTTCTTAAGTGATAAAATTGGGAAAATCAAATTAATCATGTTGGCTTTCTTTGTATCTGCGTTGGGAATGATATTTTTAACATCAACTAATATAGTAATTATAATTTGCTTTTTAATCGTATTTTTACTTGGATATGATGTTATCCAAGGATTGTATTTAACAGTATGTGGAGAAATATTTGAAAAAGAAAGAGCCACTTTTATTTCGATGTTAGGATTCGTAATGGCACTTTCACAGTTTTTACTCTCTATATTAGCACCAATAATAAATAGAATTGGTGGTTATAATTTAAACATTATTGTCGGAACTGGTTCACTAGCTATTGCAGCAGTAATGTTTTATGGATTGTATATAAAATATCGTAGTAGGTTGAATTAGGAGGATATGATGAAAAGAAACATAATAATTGATTGTGATCCAGGTCATGATGATATGCTTGCAATTATGGTTGCTTTATCAAATAAGGACAAATTAAATTTATTAGGAGTTACTACTGTAGGTGGTAATCAAACTATTGATAAAGTAACAAAGAATGCTTTAGAAATCTTAAATTTCTTAGAAGAGGGACAAGTTCCTGTAGCTAAAGGTTTTAAAGATCCAATATTAAGAAAACTAGATATAGCAAAGGGAAAAGAAATTCATGGTGAAACTGGACTAGGTGGATATACTTTACCTGAAACAGATAAAAAAATTGAAGATTTACACGCTGTTGATTTCTTATATAAAACGATTATGGAGAATGAACGAGTTACTCTTGTTCCGACTGGCCCATTAACAAACATCGGATTGTTACTAAAAGCTCATCCAGAAGTTAGTGAAAGAATTGAATTAATATCTTTAATGGGTGGGTCTATTTACTCAGGAAATGTTACACCTCATGCTGAATTTAATATTTGGGCAGATCCGGATGCAGCTAAAATAGTTTTTAACTCTGGAGTGAATATTGTTATGGCTGGTTTAGAATGTACTCATAAAGCTAATTTAACTTATAAGGAAATTGAAACATTAGCCAAGTCTGAAAAAGAAACAGCTAAAGTTATTGGTAAGTTAAACAGCTTCCATGCTGGATTCTTTATGGACGAATGGAAGTTTGATGGAGCGCCAATCCATGACGCATGCAGTGTAATGTATTTGGTATATCCAGAGATATTTAAAAAAGAGAAATATAATATCGATGTAGAAACAAATGGAGAGTTTATTGGTAAAACTTTTACCGACTTACGTGATTGGGCTAAGCATGATGATTCGTCTACTGAAGTTTTAGTAGATGTTGACAGAGTAAAATTTAGTAAATATCTACATGATTCTATAGATTATTTTGATAATGAACATTAAACAAATATCCAAGTTTACTATCGGAACATTAATAATAACATTAGGGGTAACTCTACTATTGTTATCAAACTTTGGTTCTGGTGCGATAGATGCGTTCAATAATAATACTTCTATTCTCGTAGGTATTACAGTAGGAACATGTATAATTATTACTAACGCGATAATGTTCGTAATGAATATGATTCTTGATACCAAGAAGAGTCACTTCATAAGTTTGCTTTTAGCTTTATTATTAGGTATATTTATTGATTTTTGGTTCACTGTTATTCCTGTATACGAATCATTTATGATGGCAACGATTTATTTTATAATTGGACTTATGTTACTCCCGTTAGGATTAGCTCTGACAATTAGATCTAATTGTCCAATAAATCCATATGACACTTTGGTGTTAATATTAGTTAGAAAAACTAACTTATCTGTTTCTGTAATAAAAACAATTACGGAAATAACATTTACAATACTTGCGATTATAAGTGGTTACTTAGCTGGTATTGGATTTGGTTCAATATCTTTCGGAACAATTTTGATTGCATTTTATATTGGACCAGCATTACAATTTTCTTTAAAATATATTAAGTAGTATCATAAAAAATATAATGCTACAAGACTATTTTTTATACACTTAAATCACAGTACTTTATTAGTGCTGTTTTTTTTATCATTTTGTAAAGAAATTAGACAATATTGAACTTGAACTTATGATATTTACGTTGAAAAAACAAACTTTTTAGTAACATACTATAGAATACATTGACATTGTTTCTATACAGTGTATAATTTAAAAAGACTTTTGTAAAAAATGGTAATAACATAGTGTGGGGTAATAATATGGAAACAGAAAATTATTTAAAGAAAGAATTATACGATCTAATCAAGATAAACTCTAATATTTTCGAATTTATCCAATCAGGATCATTAGATGGCTTATGGTACTGGGATTTGGAAAATCCAAATCAAGAATGGATGAATTCAAAATTTTGGACTACGCTAGGGTATGATCCTACAGAAAAAAAACATTTATGTTCGGAATGGCAGGATATTATTTTTTCAGAAGATTTGATAGATGTAAAAAAATCATTAGAACTTCATTTAGAAGATTCATCAATTCCTTATGATCAAATTGTAAGATATCGTCATAAAAATGGTTCAACTGTTTGGATTAGATGTCGTGGTATAGCTATAAGAAATGAAAAAGGTGAAGCCGTAAGATTACTAGGGGCACATCAAGATGTTACTGAGATAAAGAGATTACAAAATGAAGCTGAACTAAAGAATGAAGAATTACAAAAATATCAAAAAGAAATTGAAGAACTAAATAAACGTTTAGAGATTGATTCATTAACTGATAGTCTTACTAAACTTTGGAACAGAAGAGCTATAGATTCAATGCTAACTAATGAGGTATCAAGATCAAAAAGAACTAATACTGTTTTCTCAGTATTATTACTTGATATGAATAATTTTAAAGATATTAATGACAACTGTGGACATTTAGCTGGAGATGAAGTATTGATAAAGGCTTCCGATAGAATTGTAAAAATATTGAGAAACTATGATATAGTTGCTCGTTGGGGTGGGGATGAATTTTTAATCATACTACCAGGAGAATCAATTAAGAATGCAAGATTAACAGCTGGAAGAATTATAGAAGAAAATAAGAATAAATTTATTACTTTTGATAAATATAAAATACCGTATTCATTCTGTATAGGTATAGCAGAGTTTAATAATGATATAAGTTTGAGAGAGTTGTTATCGAATGCAGATAAAGAGCTATATAAAGCCAAGCGAGAAAGTAAAGAGAATAGAGGTAACGAATCTGTTTATTATTAAATTAATCACTCTATAGATCTTATCTATAGGGTGATTTTCACATTTCAAAAAACTAGTTAATCCAACATCTTAAAATCAATGATAATATTGAAAAATATATGTTAGAATTAGAAATGTAAAATTGGAGGTACAATATATGAACGATCAGGCTTTAAATGCAATTATAATGGCAATTTCTATTTATTATATTGTGGGTGCAGGTATTCTTAGAATTGGATTTAATTCTAAAAGAACACAGAGACTTATTAGTAAAATAGGTGAAGGACCAACAAGGATTTTTTATATTGTATTAGGAATAGTATTTTTTATTTTGAGTTACTTAAAAGTTTTTAATTAGGGTGAGATTATGAATGATTTATATGAGAGTTTTTTAAGTATTTTAGATGAAGAGCTAGTTATAGCTTTAGGGTGTACAGAACCAACGGCTTTTGCATTAGCTGCAGCTAAATGTAGAGAAGTACTTGGTGATTTTCCAGATGAAATAATTGTAAGAGCAAGCGGTAACATGATTAAGAATGTTCAGGGGGTTACTATACCACATACAAAAGGACTAAAGGGCATTAGAAATGTTACTTTATTAGGTACTTTAGTTGGAGATTCTTCTTTAGGATTAAAAGTTTTAGAGGCCGTAACTGATAAACATTTAGAAGAAGTTACTGAGTTAAAACATGCTGGTATTTGTGGTTATATAAGAAAAGAAACAAAAGCTAAACTTTATGTTGAAGTTACAATGCGTAAAAATGATCAGAAAGCTTCAGTTGAACTTATGCATACACATACTAATATTACAAGAGTAGTTAAAAATGGGGTTCAGATTACTCACAATCCTTGTAGTGAGAATGACTTTAATTCATCACTTACAAGTAGAAGTGAATTAAGTGTTTCCAGAATCTATGACTTTATAAAGAATGTAGATTATATAAGACTTAAGGAAATACTAGAAAAACAATTAATATATAATAACCAAATTTCACAAGAAGGTTTAACAAATGATTGGGGAATTAGTGTTGGTAAGACTATTAAAAATTGTTCTCACACATCTCAAATAAGTGATGAAATGAGAGCTGCAGCAGCAGCTGGAAGTGACGCAAGAATGAGTGGGTGTGACTTACCAGTAGTTATCAACTCTGGATCAGGTAATCAAGGTATGACTATTGGTGTTCCTATACATGTCTATTCTGAGATCAAGAAAATTGATGAAGAGACAAAATATAGGGCGTTAGCTATGGCAAATTTAATACCAATTCATATAAAAACTAGTATTGGTAGATTATCAGCATTTTGTGGTGCAGTTACAGCGGCTATTGGAGTTGGTTGTGCTATCACTTATTTAGAAGGTGGAAAGCTTAAACAAGTTGAGAATACTATAAGAAATAGTGTTGCCAACTTAACAGGGGTTATCTGTGATGGTGCGAAATCATCGTGTGCATTGAAAATAGCTGCAAGCTTAGATGCTGCATTTATAGCCAAAGAGCTATCTTTACATGATAGAGTTGTGGAAAATGGAACTGGTATTATTTCTGACGACATTGAAGTTACTATCAGCAACATGGCAAATATTGCTGCAGATGGTATGAATGAAACTGACGAAATGATTATTGACATTATGTCAAATAAGTAAAAGTATTCGAAAGAATACTTTTTTTTAGCTTTAATGTTATACATAAAAAGACTAATATAATTTGGAACCTAATGATGATTTCATATGGATGGTATACAAATTTTCATAACTTATAAAAAAAGTGAAAGGGTTTACTAAAATTAGTTTTTTTTTTAATTACTAATGTTATAATATATTGTATTTACGATTCAGTTAAGGAGAAATGATGATGGGGAAAGTTTTAAATGATGTTGTTTTTAGTGCAGTAAGAGCTGCTAGAGAAGCAAAAGAAAAATACGGAGATAAAGTAATTGATGCAACATTAGGTGCTTTATATGATGAAGAAGGTACTATGGTTGCGATGGATTCTGTTTGGGATGTTTATGCTAAGATTCCAAATTTCCAAAAGGCTAAATATGCATCTGATTTACAAGGTAATATGGAATTTAGAGAGTCTGTAAAGAAATGGTTGAAAATTGATGATGCAGAAGTAGTAGCTACACCAGGTGGTAGTGGTGCTATAAGTATAACTTTTAGAAATTCTCTAGAGCAAGGCGAAACTTTGTTGTTACCAAATGTATGTTGGGGGCCATATAAAGTTATGGCTGGAGATCAAAATCTAAACTTTGAATTTTATGAATTATTTGATGGTGATAGTTTTAACTTAGATAGTTTTAAATCACAATCTGAAGCTATTATGAATAAACAAAATAAATTGACGGTAGTTTTAAACGATCCAGCTCATAATCCTACAGGATACTCAATGAGTAAAGATGAATGGAAAGAAGTAATGTCTTTCTTAAATGAACTAGCAAACAAAGGTAAAATAGTTTTACTTAACGATGTAGCATATATTGATTTTACAAAGAATGTTGAAACATCTAGAGCACATTTCGATTTGTTTGATGATCTTCATGATAATCTTACAGTTGTTGTTTCATTTAGTATTTCTAAAACACTTACTGCTTATGGTTTAAGAGTAGGTGCGGCTGTAATTTTAGGTAAAGAAAAACAAGATTTTAAAGATGCCTGTGTATTTAGTGCAAGAGGAATTTGGAGTAATGTAAACAATAGTGGTATGGTTTTATTCTCTGATATTGTAACTAATGAAGAGAATTTAAGTAATTATCTTAAAGAGAAAGATATTTATGTTAAGATGCTTAAAGAAAGAAGTGATATCTTCTTGAAAGAGGCAAAAGAAGTAGGATTAGATATATTCCCACATGTTGAAGGATTTTTTGCCACTGTTAAAGTAGATAGTGAGTATAGAAATGAAGTACATAAAAAATTAGATGAAAATTTAATCTTTACTATTAATTTACCTAACGGACCTAGAATAGCGTTATGTAGTGTAACAATAGCGAAATGTACTGGATTAGCTAAGAAGATAAAAGATATAGTTGATGAAGTAACAAAATAAAAGATAGATGAATTAACAAAACAAAGGAGCGATTTCGCTCCTTTTATTTTATATCTATAACATCATAGCTATGATTTAATAAATCAATAACTAATAATTGCTTATGTAACTTTTCTTTTTTGTTTAAGTAAAGTTTAAGTGCTTCGGCCACCATAATGTTAGCAGTAACAGCTGGTGTGAATGAAGGGTTACCAAGTTCTTTTTCAATACCATCAGTATTTGAAGAATAAATCTTACTCAAGATACCATCACCAGGATGAATTATTGCTACTTGACCAAACCAGCCACCAATTGCTCCATGGATAAGTGGTATGTTAAGTTCATTACAAAATTCTTCTAGTAATAATTTAGTTTCAACATTATCCACAGCATCGATTACTATGTCGTGATTTTGAATGATCTTTTTACCATATTTTCTATCAAACCTTAGCGTTATTGGGTTAACTTTACTTCTTGAATTGATATCAACAACTCTTTCGCCAGCAGTACGTGCTTTAGAGTTTTGTAATGTTGATTCTGTAGCAAATAATTGTCTGTTCAAATTTGATTTATCAAATACGTCATTATCAACAACAGTTAGATTTTCGAAACCCAATCTAATAAGACCTTCAATAACGAATCCACCTAATCCACCACAACCAATTACACATATTTTAGCTTTATGAAGGCTTTTAATTTCATCCTCAGAAAGCATATTCATATTTTTGATATATCTCTTCTCCATATATATCTCCTAAGATTATTATAGTGCACTTTAATTACATATTATAGTAATTTTGAAGATTTAGCAATTAAATATCTATTCCAAAATAAGTTCTTACAAAAATACCTATTAAGAATGATAATGCCATAACTCCGAAACTTAAGAAAAACATTTCAAAGAATCTTTTCTTAAATGAGATCGATTGAACTACAGATACATAGAAATTGAAAACCGTAATAATTACTACATCTATACCTAACATAACTAATAATGCCATTTTTGGAGAAAAGAAGAAGTAAGGCAGAATTAATAATAGTACAGTAACTGCATATGTTGCTCCTGTATAAGCAGAGGCTTTCAGTGGGTGGTCATCACCATCTGTTTTAGCTGATAAGTACTCACTTGACGCCATTGAAGCAGTTGCACTAATACCAGTAATTAATCCGATTACAGCAATTAACTTACTTGATGATATTGCGAAAGCAAATCCAGCTAGAGCTCCAGATATCTCAACAAGTGCATCATTTAAACCTAGTACCATAGAACTTATATAAATAATTTTTCTTTCATCAATTATTTCTAGTAACTCATTTTCATGCTTATGTTCATCTTCAATGAAAGTAACAATCTCAGGAAATTCCTCGATCAACGTAGAGTAAATAATCTGAGCTTTTTTTTCACTGACTTCCATTAATCTTACTCCGAAAGTTACTCCTAATATAGTAGCAATGATCCAATGGAACATAAATTTAAATTTATTTGGTTTTATATCAAGATTGGTATAAGACTTTAAAATCTCATAATGTTTCTTTTCATCGTTTGCAATTTCTAAGAAGACTTTTTTGTTTTTCCCCTTACTTTTTTTTGCTAGTTTCTTGTAAACAAGGTATTCAGTTGCTTCACCTCGTTGCATTTTAATTAATAAGTCTTTTGAATCGTTTGAAAGCATTGTTTCATCTCCTTAAAATACTGGTGTTTTACACCAGTTAACTTCTTGCACACTCAGTAGCTTCACCTACTAGAATTTTAAGTCCGTGATCTAATGCAGGTAAAATAAATCCTAAAGACTCTTCAACTGCTTTCGGACTACCTGGCATATTAATGATTAATGTGAAATTTCTTATTCCAGCACTGCTTCTTGAAAGCATAGCTTTAGGTGTTATTTTTAGTGATTCAGCTCTCATAACTTCAGCAAACCCAGGAACTTCTTTATCTATAATTCTTTTTGTTGCCTCAGGTGTCACATCTCGTGAAGAAAAACCAGTTCCGCCAGTTGTGAGTATTAAATCAACAGTATTTTCATCACACCATATTTTCATTTGTCCAGATAGAGTTTCTAAATCATCTGGTAAAATAAGTTTCTCAATAACAGTGTACCCACTTTTTTTCATAATATCTCTAATTACTTCACCACTAATATCTATACGATCTCCACTAGCTCCTTTGTCGCTAGCTACAATAATTCCTACTCTAAACATAATATACCTCCATATTACCCATTCTACACTAATTCTACAAGTTCCGCTATTTATTTGATAACTATTATGGTACAATAAAATTGTTAAATATTTCCGAGTTTATAAATCTAAGGGGAACTATGAGTTATAAACCGATGGGTTTTATTAGAAATGATAAGGCCTCCCACGTTTGGAAAGGAAGAAAAAAGTTTTCGTCCTTTTTTAGTACGAATTTTTTTATTGAAGGAGAAGAAAATGAAAAAAATTTTAATGGCACTTTTAATTTTATTAATGAGTGCTTGTACAAAAGAACAAGAACTATTTATTGCAACAACTACATCTTTAGATAACAGTGGATTATTAGAATATATAATCCCTTATTTTGAAGAGGAGACAGAAATTAAAGTGAATGTCGTAGCCGTTGGTACAGGAGCAGCGTTACAAATGGGTAGAGATGGCGATGTAGACATATTATTAGTACATGCTAAAGACCTAGAATTACAATTTATAAAAGATGGTTATGGTGAAAAACGTTCAGATATTATGTATAACGACTTTGTGTTCGTTGGACCTAGTAACTTAGCTATCACGAATTTAAGTGAAGCATTAACATATATTTATGAAAATGAATTACCTTTCTATTCAAGAGGGGATAATTCTGGGACTCACTTTAAAGAGTTATCTTTGTGGGATTCTGTAGGATTTGATGTAGAATCATTTGAAGATTGGTATTTAGAAACAGGTCAAGGGATGGGCTCAACAATAAACATGGCTAATCTAGACAGCAAATATACATTTACTGACAGAGGTACTTTCTTATCAATGAAAGATGATTTAGATCTAGTTATCGCTTATGAAAATCCTGTTGAACTGATTAATCAATATGGTGTTATAAAGATCAATCCTGATATGTATGATATCAATGAGAAAAATGCGGATAAGTTTTATGAGTGGATTATTTCAGATGCTCAAAGCATAATAACTGAATACAAAAAATATGGAGAACAATTATTTTTTCCTAATGCTTAAGAAGTGAGGGAGAAGTCATGATATTTATAGATGGTTTAATAGAAGCATTTAAGTTATTAGTAAGTTTTGATTACGAAGTATATTCAATTATACTTCTTTCTTTATTCGTCTCAATAGTCGCTACTTTGTTAGCGACTATTTTCAGTATTCCGATAGCTATATTAATAAGTATTAATAATTTTAAATATAAACGCTTTGCAAAAAGAATAATATTTTCCCTTATGGCTATACCTCCTGTTGTATTAGGTCTATTTGTGATGTTATTAATTTCAAGAAAAGGTCCATTAGGTGATTTAGGATTGTTATTTACACCTACGGCAATGATATTAGCTCAGACATTATTAGTGATGCCCATTATCACAGGGAACATCATAACTTCAACAGAAGAATTAAGTCTTAAGTTAATTGAAACTTGTAAGACGTTAGGTGGAAGTAGTAAGGATATTATTAAACTTATAATATCTGAAACAAAAACGTTTATATATATGGCGGTTATGCTTGGATTCTCACGTGCTATTTCTGAGGTAGGTGCGGTAATGCTTGTAGGTGGTAGTATTAAGGGGAAAACAAGAGTTATGACTACTTTTATTGCTTTAACAAATAGTATGGGTGATTATACAAAATCACTCGCTATGGGGATGATTTTATTATTAATTGCCTTTATAGTTACTTCATTAATAATGAGAATTAGAGGTGATGAATAATGGATATCACTATAAAGGGAGTAAGTGTGAAATATAAAAACAATGATAGTATCAATTTTAAAGATAATATTTTTAAAGATAATCAAATTACTTTTATTACTGGTAGAAACGGAACTGGTAAAACAACACTTTTAAAATCAATAGCAAGACTATTAGATTTTAAAGGTGAGATAGTTGGTTCAGGAACATATGTTGCACAGGAACCTATTATTTTCAATAAATCTGTATATGAAAATATCATATATCCACTAAGAATTAGAAAAGTAGATATATCAAAATATAATGAAAAACTTTATTACTTTACAGACAAGTTAACTATTACACATTTACTAAAGAAGAATGCAACTAAATTATCTAGTGGTGAAAAAATGAAAGTATCAATTGTAAGAAGTATTATCTTTTCGCCAGATGTTTTATTACTAGATGAACCGACAACTCACCTTGATCTACAATCAATAGATGAGTTAATCAATTTGTTAAAAGAACTTAAAAAAAATATGAATATTATTATTGTCTCTCACAATAAATCATTTATTGATAATTTGATTGACAATGAATATCTACTAGGTGAAGAAAATGTTTAAAGTGAAAAATATTGATGAGACTATAAGTTTAATAAATAAGAACTTCTCCAACTATGCGCTGGAGATTATAGAGATTGAAAGTAAAGATTCTTTGGGTTATGTATTATCTGAAGATATTTTTTCTAATGAGAATGTACCTCATTTCAATAGAAGTACAGTGGATGGATATGCTGTTAAGCATAAAGTTACTGGATTAGCTTCTAGTACTATTCCTGTTGTTTTAAAGACCATAGGAGAAGTTTTAATGGGTGAAGAAAGTAAATACGATATAGATGATGACCAAACTGTTTATGTTCCTACAGGTGGACATTTACCTCTTGGAGCAGATAGTGTTGTTATGGTTGAGAACACTGAGGAGTTAGGAGAAGAGATTGTAATCTATTCTTCAACAACAAAGTGGGAAAATGTTTTATTAAAAGGTTCTGATATAGCAACGGGTGACTTAGTTCTTAAAAAAGGGACTATGATTGAACCAAGACATATTGGTGTTCTTACAGCTTTAGGAATACCTAAAGTAAGTGCATATAGAAAAATAAAATGCTTAGTTATTTCTACTGGTGATGAGATTGTATCACCAAATGAGGTACCTAATATAGGTGAAGTAAGGGACATTAATACTTATACGGTATCGAGTCATTTAGAGTCTATCGGATTAGAAGTGACTGATACACTGATTATTCGAGATGATTTTGAGAACTATAAACAATCAATAATAGATGGTTTTAAAAATAATGATATTGTACTCACTTCAGGTGGAAGTAGCGTTGGTACAAAGGATTATACAATAAGAGTAATGAATGAAATTGACTCTGATGTCTTAGTTCACGGAATAAGTATTAAGCCAGGAAAGCCAACGATTATTGCAAAATATGAGGGGAAATTATTCTTTGGTCTACCAGGTCAACCAACAAGTGCTTATGTGGTATTAAATACATTTATAGGTGATATTATATGTAATTTTTATGGTTATAAGAAACAAATCAAACCTTATGTAGAAGCCAAGTTAACAATGAATGTGCATTCTTCCCCTGGAAGAAGAACATATCAAATTGTAAATCTGGATGGAAATTTAGTTACTCCATTATTTACTAAATCAGGAATGGTGTTAGCTTTATCTAAAGCGAATGGATACATCATAATTAATGAGTTTAGTGAGGGACTAGAAAAAGATAGTATAGTAAAAGTTTATCGAATGGGTGATTAAAATGAAAAGGAATATCTATTTGAATAGTATTGATCTTACTGAGGTAGAGACTGTTATTGAAGATACTTTAAGTAAGATTAATTATCAACCTGAAATTGAAGAAATATATACAAGTGAAGCTCTCGGAAGAATTACTTATGAAGAAGTAATATCTAAAATATCTAGTCCATACTATAATGCTAGTGCCATGGATGGAATTGCGGTTAAATCAGCAGAAACGTTTGAGGCAAGTGAAACTAATATGGTAATTTTAAAGGACTATAAGGTAGTTAACACAGGTAATGCAATTCCAGAAGAGTATGACTCAGTAATTATGATTGAAGATGTTATTGAAAAGGATGGAAATTTAAATATTATTAAGTCAGCTAATGCATTTCAACATATAAGACCAATTGGTGAAGATGTTGTGGAAGGTGAGATGATTGTTCCTAGAAATCATAAAATCCGTCCAGTTGATATTTCTTCGATGCTTGCAGGTGGTATTATAAAGATTAATGTGATAAAGAGACCAGTCGTTTCAATTATTCCAACTGGCTCGGAAATAATAACAGATCCTACAAAAATAGAAGTTGGAAAGATTATTGATTCTAACTCACATTTCATAGCTAACACTGTTTCTTTATTGGGTGGAAAACCAAATATTTTTAGTGTTGTAGAAGATGATTATGAAGTTTTAAAGGATACGATACTTAAGGCTAGTTATGAATCTAATGTGTTGATAATTGGAGCTGGCTCAAGTGCAGGGACTAAAGATTATACGAGAAGTATAATTGAAGAACTGGGTGAAGTTAATGTACATGGTATTAGCATAAAACCTGGTAAACCTACCATCATAGGTAGGATAAATAACTGTTTTGTTGTTGGACTACCAGGATATCCTGTTTCTACATTTATATCTTTTGATTTAGTAGTAAAACCATTGATAGCTAGATTATTAAATCAAAGTAACCATATTAGACAAACAGTCACAGCTAAATTAAGTAAAAAGGTTTATTCGTCACTTAAACACCACGAATATGTAAGAGTCAAACTAGGGGTTGTTAAGGATGAATTGGTTTGTACTCCTTTAAATAGAGGTGCGGGAGTTACTATGAGTTTAGTTAAAGCTGATGGTTTGATGGTAATACCGAAAAATGAAGAAGGATTTGAAAGTGGAACTAAAGTAAAAGTAGAATTGTTTCGACCTCTTGAGGAAATAAGGAATACAATTGTATCAATTGGGAGTCACGATATACTTATGGATTACTTAGACGACTTAATGAGTAGAGATAAGTTTAGACTATCTTCTACACACGTAGGATCATTTGCAGGTATACTTGCTATCAAAAATAGTGAGTGTCATATTGCACCAATACATATTTTAGATGATGGTATATATAATGAAACAATTATTGATAAGTATAATTTAGATTCAGTACTTGTTAGAGGTGTGTCCCGAATACAAGGATTATTGGTTAAAAAGGGTAATCCGAAGAATATTAAATCTCTTGATGATTTAACAGGTGATCTTTTGTTTGTCAACCGACAAAGAGGTAGTGGTACGAGAATGTTATTAGATTATAAGTTAAACGAAATTGGAATCGATAAGGACTTAATCGATGGTTATGATTATGAATTAACTACTCATATGACTGTAGCTAGTAGTGTAGCTGAAGGTAGGGCTGACGCTGGTATGGCTGTTGAGAGTGTTGCTAATTTGAAAGGATTAGACTTTATTAAAGTAGCAGAAGAGCATTATGACTTCTTGATTAGTAAATCAGTAATCGGTACTGAAGTTTTTGAGAAATTTATTGAAGTTTTAAAAAGTAGTGATTTCAAAAAAAGGATTGAGGATATTGGTGGGTACTTAGTTAGTGATGCAGGAAAAGTACTTTAAAGGGGGTATGTATAGTGAAAGATAGTTTCAATAGAGAAATAGACTATATAAGAATCTCTGTTACAGATAGATGTAATTTACGATGTCTATATTGCATGCCTGATGGAGTGGAAAAGATAACTCATGAGGCTATATTACGTGATGAAGAGATTATTGAGTTAGTTAAAGAAGGAGTTAAAATTGGAATTAAGAAAGTAAGAATTACTGGTGGAGAGCCGTTAGTTAGACGAGGTATTTATTCACTGATAAGAAATATTAAGGATATAGAAGGTATAAAGGAACTGACTCTGACTACAAATGGTTTATTACTAGAAGGTAAAGTAGATAAATTAAAAGAAGCTGGTGTTGATAGAGTAAACTTAAGTTTAGACTCTTTAAAACCTGAAAAACTTAAGAAAGTTACTAATTCAACTGAAACGATAGATTATATTAAATTGATAGAAGACCTTAGGAGGTATGGGATTACTCCTATAAAAATTAATACTGTTCTCTTAAAAGGTATTAATGATGATGAAATTAATGATTTTCTTAAATTAAGTAAGGAGCATGATTTGATCATTAGATTTATTGAATTGATGCCAATAGGACATTTAAATTTTAGTTGGGTTGATCATTATTTGAGTAATGATCATGTACTTAAAGAGTGTCCTGAACTGAAGATTTTTAGAGAAGATAAAAATACAGTTTATTATGCTACAGAAGGTCAACTTGGCATGATCGGATTAATTAATCCGATTAGTCACAAGTTCTGTGGTAGTTGCAACAGAATTAGATTAACTGCTGATGGAAAATTAAAACCTTGCTTACATACAAACCAAGAAATTAATGTAAAAAGTATAAGTAATATACAGTTAAAAGCAAAACTTAGAAAAGTAATTATGGATAAACCTAAAAATCATAAAATAAAAGATAAGTCTTTTACGAAAGTTAAAAGATCTATGAATAGGATAGGTGGTTAGATGGAATTAACTCATTTTAACAAAGAAGGTAGAGCTAAGATGGTAGATGTTAGCGAGAAAAATGTTACTTCAAGAACAGCTATTGCACAAGCTAAAATCACTATGAAAGAAGAAACCTTAAAGAGAATTATATCTGGAGAACATAAAAAGGGTGATGTCTTAGGAGTTTCTCAAATTGCTGGTATTATGGGTGTAAAAAAAACATCAGAAATCATTCCGATGTGTCATCCACTTATTTTGAGTGGTATTAATCTAAGTTTTGAATATGGTGAAGATTATGTGATGGTTTTTGCTAAAGTTACATGTACAGGACAAACTGGAGTGGAAATGGAAGCTTTAACAGGAGCAAGTGTTGCAGCCTTAACAATATATGATATGTGTAAGGCTATTGATAAAGA
Organism: Mycoplasmatota bacterium WC44; assembly: GCA_046529715.1. GTDB lineage: Bacteria > Bacillota_I > Bacilli_A > MAG-NZ > MAG-NZ > WC44. The sequence continues at coordinate 2,148,814 of CP134881.1, read as the reverse complement.
TATGGTTATTAGTGACGTGTGTTTATTAGAAAAAACCGGTGGGAAAAGCGGTTTATATAGGAGGACAAAATGATTAAGGGGTATGTTGAATCTATTAATGTGAGTGTGAAAAAAGGAACTAAGAAAACTGAAGTTCCAAACGCTGAATTTAGAGTTAATCATGGTATTGTCGGAGATGCGCATGCTGGTGATTGGCATAGACAGGTCAGTTTACTTGGTATAGAAAGCGTTAAGAAAATGGAAGATAAGGGCGTAGAAGGTTTATGTAATGGATCTTTTGCGGAAAACTTAACTACTAAAGGTATAGACCTATATACTTTAGAAGTTGGGACTGTATTAAGAATTGGTGAAACTATTCAAGAATTAACACAAATAGGTAAGAAGTGTCATACTGGATGTGAAATTTCACATCAAGTTGGGGCGTGTATAATGCCTAAAGAAGGTATATTTACAAAAGTATTAAAAGATGGAGTTGTAAAAAAAGGGGACCTAATAGAAGTTCTTTAATTATTAGTGTTTATCAAGGACCAATGTGTTCTTCAATGGTTTTTACTCTGAATATAAAAAGAGGAAACAATTTTATTTATAGTTTTGTCATTATTATAAATACTTATAAAAGAGAGACTTTTTGTCTCTCTTTACTTTTAAGATTATATTATACTAGCTTGCCACAAATAAAAGTGGGCAATTGTATTAAATGGACTCCATGTTTGAACATACTTTTCAAATTCTTTTTTTGTAGGAATATCATCTAACTCATAAAGTATTTTTATTCCTTTTTTTATAGCTAAGTCATTGTAAGATGATACATCTAATCTACCTAACGCAAACATTAAGAACATTTCAGCGCTCCATACACCAAGTCCTTTTACTTGAATTATCATCTTGATAGCATTTTCATTAGACAATGAATTTATATTTTCTATATCTAGTGATTTATCTAATACATGTTGTGATAAGTTTTTTAGATAGTCAACTTTACGGTAAGATAACCCAACTGATTTTAATGATTCTCGATCTTCGTTTAGAATGCCTTCAGGTGTTAAATCCACTAAATTATTTAATCTACTATATATAGTACCAGCTGCTTTCATACTTACTTGCTGGTAAACAATACTTCTAATTAGTTCATTAAAATAATCAGGATTGATTTCTCGGTATGGTTCATCTGAACTAATGATATAGTTATATAACGTTTCGTCGACACTTTTAAAATGCTCTATAGCTTCTTTTGGTATATCAAACTTCATGTAATTCACCTCACTATAATTATAGCATATATGATATAATTGTTTTTGAAAGTGAGTGAATAAGATGCACATAGTCTATGGTCAAACAAAGGAATTGCCAAAACGAGTTGCTGTTAGAGGGATTTTAAGAAGAGGAAATGAATTAGGTATTATAAAAGTTGAAAAATATGATTGTTTAATATTTCCTGGTGGCGGAGTAGATGAAGGTGAGGAACTAATCCCAGCTTTAAAAAGAGAGATGTTGGAAGAGACAGGGTTTAATGTACACGTTAAAAACCACATTTTGACTACCGAAACTGCGGAAGTAGATTTTATTCATGTTAATCACTATTATGAGTGTGAAATTATAGGCGAAGCAAATAGCGTTGCTTTAACTGAGTTAGAAGTAGAATTAGGTATTGAATTTGAATGGCGTAATATAAATGATTTATATAAATATTATATGAATAACGAAGATGATCTTAGATATGGGGAACACAATAAGATAGTACAACATTCTATTAAAAGTAGAGGGTTTCTATTTTTAAACAAGTATTTGAATGAAGAAGAAAATTATTTAAATTTACTAAAGAACTGGATTGGCAAAAATGTAGAAGTTACTGTAGATAGACCTATAGGATATAAACATAAGTCTGGAATTTTCTATACTGTCAACTATGGATATATTAATAATATATTTTCCTTAGATGGTGAAGAATTGGACGCCTATGTTTTAGGAGAAGAAAATGAACTAAGTACTTTTAATGGAAAAGTTATAGGGGTAGTTTATAGAGAAGACGATGTTGAAGAAAAATTGATTGTTTCTAATAAAGATTACTCAATTGATGAAATCAAGAATAAAGTTAATTTCATAGAGAAATATTTCAAAAGTATTATTGTAAAGTAAAAAAACACCTAACGGTGTTTTCTTTTGCTTTTTAAATCTACAAAGATATATTCAATTAATCTAAAGAATACGACAACTAGAATTATAGCAGCTATAAGCGCTAATACCTTGTTACTTATAATTTCAAATGGTGAATGAGCATAATTATATATGTACATAAAGTCTGTACCTAAAAAGATATTAAGTGGTAGAGCTAAAATTACAGCAAGTACTGCAAGTACTTGGAAGGCTTTTAGCCAATCACCCTTCTCAATCTTTAGATCATGAACATACATCATATATATTGCTAAGATAAAGGTATTGATATGTTCTTGATAAAAGTGCCAATATCTGAATCTATCATATGAAAAATCAACACTACCACCAAATATAGTTAAAAGAGGTCCCATGATAGATATAAAGAATGTAAATTTAAATAACTTCTGACTTTTATTAAATCCAATTATAATAATTAACCAAAGTGACAATGCACATACATGGAATGGTATCATCGAATATTCGAATAAATATGAAGTAAGTGAATACTTCGCTAGATATACATATGTCCATATGTGAAATATAACTTCTAGTATTATCATAAAAACAATGAAACTATATCTTAGTATTTTTTCATATCTGTAGTTTTTAAGTCTATCTCTGAATTTTATTATTAAAAATGTTAAAGAGATAATACTTATATAAGGTATGATAAAGGAAAAAAAATTCTTTTCAACTCCAATTACTGCGCCAAAAAAATCATGCATTTGTTATTCCTCCCTTAGTATTTATAAGCAATTTTACCATATTTTGGTTTATTTATACAAAATACCCCATAATTTAGTAAATTATGGTTATAATATAAGGGGTGATAATTTGAAAATTAAGAATATAGAAAATAGAATTGTCTGTCTTTTAGATGATAAAGAAGTAGGATACATTGACTACCATATCGAAGATTATATAGTTGCATCATATATTTTTGTAGAACCAGATTCAAGAGATACAAACGCTAAGAATTTATTACTTGATGAACTAATGAAACTATCAGATGAAAAAGGTCTAAAAATTGAAGCAACGTGTAGTTATATGAATCATTGGTTTAATAAACACAAAAAAGAATACCTAAAGTAAGAGATGATTTCATCTCTTTTTCTATTCATTTAGGTTTAATTTTTAATAATAATAAAGACTAACAAAATTAGTACACTACAAAAAAATACATATGTTGACTTTTTTATATTCATAGTGGTTGAAAACGCTTTATAAATAATATATAATAAGTTCTATGTTTATTCGAACCTAGTAATAACGCTAATTAGAACGGAGGAATTATTTATGAGAATCGTAGTTGCTTTAGGTGGTAATGCCTTAGGTAAAACACCACAAGAACAACTTTTATTAGTGCAAGATACTGCGAAGACATTAGTTGATTTAGTAGCTGATGGACATGAGTTAGTAGTAGCTCACGGAAATGGACCACAAGTTGGTATGATTAACTTAGCGATGGAAGCTGCTAAAAGTGATATGCCATTTCCTGAGTGTGGGGCAATGAGTCAAGGTTATATTGGGTATCACTTACAAAATGCAATTCAAACTGAGTTAAAAAATAGAAGTATAAATAAAAATGTTGCCACTATTATTACACAAGTAGTAGTAGATGAGTTAGATCCAGCATTCGAAAATCCTACTAAACCTATTGGAGCTTTTTATACTGAAGAAGAGGCTAAAGAACTTGAAGCGAAGAAAGGCTTCACAATGGTTGAAGATGCTGGTAGAGGTTATAGAAGAGTTGTACCAAGTCCTAAACCATTTGATATTGAAGAAAAAGCCATTATATCTTCATTAGTTGACGCTGGTAATGTAGTAATCGCTTGCGGTGGTGGAGGAGTACCAGTAATAAGAAAAGGTAATTCTTTAGTAGGTGTTCCATCTGTAATAGATAAAGATTTTGCATCTGAATTACTAGCACAAACTTTAGATGCTGATTATTTAGTTATTTTAACTGCTGTTGAGAAAGTTGCGATTAATTTCGGAAAAGATAATGAAAAATGGTTAGAAACAATCTCTCCAGATGAAGCTAGACAGTATTCAGCTGAGAAACATTTTGCTCCTGGAAGCATGTTACCAAAAGTTGAAGCGTGTGTAAAATTCGCAGAAAGTAAACCAGGCAGAAAATCATTAATTACTTCTTTAGAAAAAGCAAAAGATGGACTAAAAGGTAAAACTGGAACTGTAATTGTAAAGTAAAAAAGGAAAATTTTCCTTTTTTTTATTTATTACCAATAAAAACACCTAGGCGATTGTTATAATGATGAAGACAAATAAGAATGGAGAGAATATTATGAAAAAATTTATGATGATGTTATTTATGGGATTATTATTATTACCTGTAGTAAATGCTGAAGGTGATGAGGCTACAGGGTCGGATGCTACTGTAACTGAGGAAACTACTGAAGAGACTGAAGCAGGGATAACACCTGATAGTCCATTTTATTTCCTTGATAAAGTAATTGAGAAATTAGATTTAGCTCTTACATTTGATGATGCCGCTAAAACTGAAAAATTATTAGAGTATGCGCAAGAAAGGTTAGCTGAAGCGGAGGAAATGACAGAAGAAGAAAAAATGGAATTTATTGAAGAGTTAGTTCTAGAGTATTTAGAAAATCTTGATGAAGCAAGTGACAACTTAGTTGATTTAAGCGAAGAAGAAGGCGAAGAAATTGAAGCTGAATTAGATAAGACTATATCTGATAGTGATGAACTTAGTGATAAACTAGACGTTGAATTAGCGCAGAAATTAGAAGAAAAAAAAGGAACTGCATATATTAAGTTTTCAGTTCTAAGAGAAGCTTTAAAAAATGTAGACCAAGAAGAGTTAATAGAAAAAGCTAATGATGCAGATTTCGGATTAGGTGAGTTATCAAAGATGGCTATTGGTTCAGATATCTTAGGGTTAAGCTTAGAGGAAGTACTAGATGGTGTAATTGAAGCTGGAAGTGTTGAAAAATATTTTGATATATTTGACATTAAAGTAAGTGAATTAGTGACTAAAGGTGTTGAATTGAAACAAATTAAACTTCAAGAAAAACTAGCTGAAGCAATTGAAAATGAGAATCTTAAAGCTGTAAAAAGAATAGAAAGACAAATTCAAAAATCTATTGATGTTGAAGCGAAAAGAGCTATTCAAGATGAATATAAAGAGAAAAAAGAAGAAATCTTAGCTGAGTACAATGTTGAAGATATGGATGAGTTAGATGAAGAAGTTAAGAAAGAAATTAAAGCTCAATTAGACGAGTTAAAGAATGAAGCTAAAGAAGAAATTAAACAAGTAGTTCAAGAAAAAAAAGATAAAGTAAAAGAAGCTATTAAAGAAGTAAAGGATAACTCTAACAAAGAAAAAGTAGATAAGTTAAAAGAAAAGATAGCAGAAAAAATTAAGGATAAAGTTAAAGAGAATAATTCTAAAGGTAAAAACAAATAATTAAGTAGAACTCAACTAGAAGTAGTTGGGTTCTTTTTTTATTGACATAGCATTGTATTTTGTGATAATCTTATGACAAGTTGTCATATGACGATGTGTCATAGAAGGAGGTATTATGCCTAAAAGTACATTTTTTACAATCTCAGAAGAAAAGAGAAATAAAATTATCAAAGCTGCTGAGGATGAATTTAGAAGATCCACTCTTGATAATGCCAAAGTTTCTAACATTGTTAGAGATGCTAATATATCTCGAGGAAGCTTCTATCAATACTTTGAAGATATTGATGATGTATTCTTTTATATAGCAGAGAGTTTTACTTTATATCATGAAAAAGTGTTTCTCTTACTACTTATTGAAGTAGAAGGAGATGTCTTTAAGGCTATTAGAGAAAACTTTATTAATAATTTTGATCATGTTACTAATCGAAAGAGAAGAGAGTTATTTAGAAATATTCACATTAGTATGAATCAAAAGAATACGGAAGCTCGAGAGATTAGATTTAAATTAAAAGACATAATAAAGGAAATAGTATCTACTATTAAGGATTATAAGAAACTCGATGTATTAGATAAGGAAAGATTATTATTTATTTTAAAGGATATTCAATGGCGTACAGTTCATAAATCTTTTAAGAAACACTACAACTTAGAAGAAGCATTAAAAGAGTTAGATACTAATTTAAGTATTGTAAAAAACGGAGTTGAATAATAGAAAGGATGAGTATATGAAATATCTTATAAGATTGACAAAGGGAATGTGGAAGAATAAATTAGCAGTTGCTGTTGGTTTCTTAACGGTATTTATTGATGTAATTTTTACATTATTCATACCAAAGTTAATGACTATAATAGTTGATAAAGCTTTACCAAGTGGAGATATGATTTTGCTAAGAAACACAGCCTTATTGATGGTGTTAGTAGCACTTGGTGCGTTTTTAGCAAGTGCAATAAATAACTATGTGGCTAATTGGATATCTCAGGAAGTGTCTGCTAACTTAAGAGTAGAATTGTTTGAGAAAATTCAATCTCTATCACTTAGTGAAGTTGATGAATTAAAAACTGGTAGATTGGTCACTAATTGTACAAATGATATCACACAATTAAGAGTATTTATAAGTATGATTTTTAGAATGTTAGCAAGAGCACCGTTTATGCTAATTGGTGGTATTATTATGAGTATTTATACTTCAAGAGAGTTAGCAGCTATATACATTGTGTTAATCCCTGCATTAGCTATTGTAATATACTTCATTATGAAGAATATAGCTCCTTTATTCGGAAAGATGCAAAAAGAAGTTGATGGTATTAATTCAATTGTTCAAGAAAACGTTGCAGCACCTAAAGTTGTAAAATCTTTTGTAAACTTCAAGTTTGAAGAAAATAGATTCAACGAGAAAAATGATGGGTATAGAATAGTTGCTTCTAAAGCGAATAGAATAATAGCCACTTTATTTCCAGCAATTACAATCATTATTAATATTGGATTTGCAGGAATTATGTTCTTAAGCGCAGTGTATATTGAAAACGGTGTACTAGTAACTGTAGTAGAAGGAGCTGAAGTAGCCAATGCAGGAGTTATTATAGCGTTCTTTACATATACGATGTATATTATGTTCTCTTTGATAATGGCAGCAATGATGATGGTGTTTATGTCAAGAGCGGAAGCAAGTAGTAAAAGAATTAGTGAAGTCCTTGATGTTGAAGTTAAAATGACTGAATCTAGTAATCCAGTCAAGAAAAGTATCAAAGGTAATATTAAATTTGAAAGTGTTGACTTTTCTTACAAAGAGGATGGAAACAATGTACTGAATAATATTTCGTTTGAAATAAAATCAGGTGAAAAAGTAGGTGTTATTGGCTCGACTGGTAGTGGTAAGTCTACTTTAATAAACCTAATACCTAGATTATACGATGTTAAAAATGGTTCTGTAAAAGTCGATGACATTGACGTTAGAGATTATGAAACAGATTCATTAAGAAAAGAGATTGGGTTAGTAACTCAAAAAGCACAAATATTCTCTGGTGACTTCAAAACAAATATCCTTCAGGGCTATGAATTAGCTAGCGAAGAAGAAATTATTGAAGCTACTGAAATTGCCTTAGCAAAAGACTTTATAGATGAAAAGGTAGATGGGTATGATGAAGTATTATTCCAAGATGGAAGTAATTTATCAGGTGGTCAAAAGCAGAGGTTATCACTTTCTAGAGCTGTAGTGAGAAAACCTAAAATATTAATTCTTGATGACTCTACAAGTGCTCTTGATGCAAATAGTGAGAAAAAGGTCATGGAGGGAATTAATTCAAGTTTCGGTGATTCAACTCTTATTATAATTTCTCAGAAAATTTCTTCTATTATAGATTCTGATAAAATTATTGTTTTAGATAACTACGGTAATCTAGATGGATTTGGAACTCATAAAGAACTATTGAATGATAGTAAAGTATATAAAGAAATATATGAATCTCAATATGGTGTAGGAGGTGTATATAATGAGTAAGAAACCTCAAAGTAAGAACTCTGTAGTTTCTGGTGATATGAGTAAAGATGATGTATTAAAACGCCGTGAAGAGATGCGTGTTAAGGGTCAAGAACAACAATCTAGAAATAGAGGATCCGGAAGAAGAATGGGACCTGGACGTGGTGGTATGTATACAGGTCAAAAGGCCAAAAATTCTAAACAAACTATATTGCGTATAATGAAGTATTTGAGTAAACGTAAATGGTTAATTGTTTTTATTGTTGTAGCTAGTTTATTGGCTACAGGTCTTAATTTAGCAATCCCTATGTTATTTAGTTACGGTATTGATAATTATGTGTTGAAACTAGATTACAGCGGTATTTTAATGATTAGTGCTATATTAGTTATAGTTGGTGGATTTGCAGGATTATTAAGTTGGTTACAAAATTATATAATGGTTGGAGTAACCCAAAATACTATAAAAGAAATAAGAGAAGATGCATTTTTAAAACTACAAAAGTTACCTATTAAGTACTATGACTCGAATTCTAGAGGAGATATCATGAGTAAACTTACGAATGATATTGAAACGATTTCTGGTGCATTAAGTCAATCAGTGGTTCAGATATTTACTAGCTTAATTACTATTATAGGTGCTATTACATTATTGATTTTAGCATCTTGGCAATTGGCTATTGTTACAATTCTTTTCATTCCAATAATGTTGTTATTTACAGTGTTCATTATGAAGAGAACTATGCCCCTGTTTAAAAAGCAACAGCGCGCTATAGCTGATATAAATGAAGTAGTTGAAGAATCAATTAATGGATTTAAAGTTATTAAACTTTATTCTCAAGAAGAAAAAACTATAGAAAAATTTAAAGTTAGAAATCAAAAGTTTAAAAAGGCTAGTTTTAAAGCGATGGTATACTCAGGTATTATTTTCCCTGTAATTAACTTTATGAATAACTTGATTTATGTTGTACTAGTAATATTTGGTGGTTACTTAGCAATTAAAACTGGATCAATTACACCTGGTAATATCGCTGCAGCAACTTCGTATGCTAGACAGTTTATCAGTCCAATTGGAAATTTAACTCAGTATATTAATACTATTCAATCTGCAATAGCTGGTGCAGAGAGGGTATTTGAATTAATTGATACAGATAATGAATATCTACTTGATACAGAGTATGCAAAGGATCATTTGGATGGTTATATTGAATTTAAAGATGTCACATTTGCTTATGATGAGACTGACATTCTTAAAAATATGAGCTTTAATGTTTCTAAAGACCAAGTTGTAGCTATTGTTGGTCCAACAGGTGGAGGGAAAACAACTATAATTAATCTAGTTAATAGGTTCTATGATATTAATAAAGGTGAAATTCTAATTGATAATAGAAATATTAAGGAATACAAAAAAGATGAATTTAGAAAAAGAATTGGAGTTGTATTCCAAGATACAGAATTATTTACTGGAACTGTTTACGATAACATCAGGTATGGTAATTTAGATGCAAGTAAAGATGAAATTATAAATGCAGCTAAGTTAGCTAACTGTGATGGATTTATTTCTAGATTACCTTACGGGTATGAAACAAAAGTAGAAGAGGCTGGGAAAAACTTCTCTCATGGAGAAAGACAATTAATCTCAATTGCAAGAACGATACTTTCAGATCCTGATATTTTGATCTTAGATGAAGCTACATCAAGTGTAGATACAAGAACTGAAGGTAAAATTCAAGATAGTATGCGTACACTAATGAAAGATAGAACTTCGATAGTAATCGCACATAGACTTCAAACTATTCTTAGTGCAGATAAAATCTTAGTAGTTGAAAGTGGTGAAATAATCGAACGTGGGAATCATAAAGAATTAATGAAATTAGATGGATTCTACGCTGATATGTATAAAATTCAGTTTAAACAAGTTTAAAGGAGAGCTAAGCTCTCCTTTTCTCTAGTTCTATTAAGTATTCCTTTAAATGCAATCCACCAGCATAACCAATTAACTTTTTATTAGATCCTATAACCCTATGACATGGTATACCAATAGCAATCTTATTTTTGTTATTGGCCATTCCTACAGCTCTATATGCTTTAGGACTACCAACCTCAATAGCGATATCTTTATAGGTTCTAGTTTCACCATAAGGGATATTCATTAGAGCTATCCAAACTTTCTTCTGAAATTCAGTGCCATTAAGTAATAAATCAAAGTTAAATACTTCTCTCGTACCTTCAAAATATTCTTTTAACTCTTGATGAGCTTGTTTTAACTCATTTGGTATATCATAATGTTCAATAACTTCGGTGGATGTTATTTGAATTATACCTGAATGATTACCAACTATTTTATATATTGCAACATCAGTTTTCAAAAAAGCTGTTTTCATATGACACCTCCTTACATATTATAACAAATTTTTATTTTAATTTTATATTGCATTACATGTTGGGGTTTGCTATAATAATTATGCTGCATATAGGGGCATGGTGTCAACGGTAGCACACCGGTCTCCAACACCGTTAGTACGGGTTCAAATCCTGTTGCCCCTGCCATATAACAGCATAACAGAGCCATTTTTGGACTCTGTTTTTTTATTTTATATAATATAATTATGGATAGACCGTCGTGCATAGTGTTTAGGTATTAAGTCTAAAATACTCTTTGTGTAAATGGTCTTTATCTATATGTAGATATTTTTGTGTAGTTTTTAAGCTGGAATGTCCCATTATTAATCTTAATACTTCCATATTTCCATTCATTTTAACGAACCTAGTAGCAAAAGTATGTCGCCACATATGTGGTCTGATTGACTTTTCAATATATAAGTCATTCCTCAATCTTCTACATATTGAATGCACTGAATCTAACTTTATAATTTCACCTGTTACAAAGTCAATAAATATATAATTCTTTAGTTGAAATAGTTGAATCTCCTAATGTCTTACGTATAAACTCAAGCTCTGCTCCAACCTATAAACAATTTGTAGTATATGTATGTCTGAACTTATGAAAGCTTATACTTATCTCACTTGGTAGGTTAAGCTGTACTATATATCATATGTGTTTAGGTTATATATTCTTTTAAACATGAGATAATAAGTAATGATTTATTTGAGGTGTATAAAATGAAAAGAAACATTTTTATATTAAATATAATATATACATTAATCGGTATATCTAATGGAATAGGTTTTTATCTAAAAAAAGATTATAACAACCTATATGGTCTTGTAATCTTTTACGTAATATATCTATTCTTTTTGTTTTTAAATAATAAATTAGAACTAAATACAAAATTCTATATTTTTCTTTTTATAGTTATTACTATTATATTACATAATGGTTTGGGACAATATTTCAACTTATATCTTAGTAACAACTGGTTTGATAAAGTACTACATAGTATAGGTGCATTTGCATTTTCTCAATTATTTTACTTTTTGTTAAATTCAAAATATTCCGTAGAATTACCTAAAATCTACATGTTTATTTCTGTTTTTACAATCGGAATTACTCTCGGTGTTTTTTTTGAGTTTGGAGAGTTTATATTAGACATTATCTTCAAATCAAAACATCAACATAGTTTAATAGATACCAATGTCGACTTAATATTCAATACATTAGGTTCATCTATTTCTGGATTATATACTATGAAAAAATATTAATGAATCTGTAAACTTATTAATCGCTAATTGAATTACCTTACATATATGTTCCTGGCGCTCTTATTTTGTGCATAGGATTGCATGCTTGATGTTCATCTTGAAGGTTTTTAGTATTTAAATGCAAATATCTTTGTGTTGTTGTGATATTTGTGTGTCCTAAAGTTCTTCTGATAAACTCTAATGAAGCACCATTGTTCAAGCATTCGGTAGCATAAGTATGTCTAAATTTATGTGGACTTATACTTACCTCATCAGGTATGTGTAAGTCTTTTTTGATTTTCTTTAGGAACTTATAAGGTCTGCTTCTGTGGATAGGGCGACCATTGCTTACATCAATCATTAAGTATTCTTGAATATTTAAAGCTTAGTCAGTAGGAGCAATCGGATTCAAATCGGCTTAACTTGATGTTATGGTAGTATTCGTAAGCCTTGCATAGGCACCTTCAGTAGCCCAATTATGATACACGAGGATTTGGTATAAAAACTAGTCCTTTTTTTGATTTCCATAGATTTTGCTGCGATGAGTCTACTAAAGAAATCTTTTAAATAGTTATATTAAGTGATGCGTGACTAAGGAGTGGAGGTGTAGAAATTTCAATAAATTCAACTTTTTTTTAGGTGAATGTTAGCTTAAAATACATTTTGACAAATGGATTGAATTTTAATATAATAAGTTCTTATGTTTTAGAATATTTAAGGGGGTATGTAAATGGGAGAGATAATAGTTAAAAACTTAGAAAAGACGTTTAAGATTTCAAAACGTGGTAGTGGAATGAAAGCAGCATTAAAGCATTTTGTAAAACGAGAGTATGAGACTGTCGAGGCTTTGAAAGATGTGTCATTTGAGATTAAAACCGGTGAGTTAGTTGGATATATTGGTCCGAACGGAGCAGGAAAATCAACTACAGTAAAAGTTATGAGTGGAATTTTAACACCATCTACTGGAGAAGTATTGATTGACGGCTTAGTTCCGTATAAACAAAGGGTAGATCATGTTAAGAATATTGGGGTAGTTTTTGGTCAACGCTCGCAGTTATGGTGGGATGTGCCTGTGTTAGATTCTTTTGAATTACTCAAAGATATTTATAACATTAATGATGATGACTACGAAGTAATGAAGTCTCGGTTAATCAAGAAATTAGATTTACATTCATTTATGAGTACACCGGTTCGTCAGTTAAGTCTCGGTCAAAGAATGCGTTGTGAGTTAGCGGCTAGTTTATTACATAATCCACCTATCTTATTTTTAGATGAACCGACTATAGGACTCGATGCAGTTAGTAAGTTGGCAGTAAGAGAGTTTATAAAATCAGTTAACGAAGACTTTAATACAACAGTTATCTTAACAACTCATGATATGGATGATATTGAGGCGCTATGTACTAGAGTGATTGTTATTGGTAAAGGGCAAATCTTATACGATGGTGATATGAGCGGACTTCGGACAATGGTCACGAATGAACGCAGGTTAATTGTTGATTTTATAAGAGATTATAGTAATCCAGTTCTAGAAGGTGCAAGCATTGTCTCTATCGATGGAAAACGTGTAGTTTATAACTTTAATCCTAATGAAATAAAAGGAAGTACGTTAATAAAAGAAGTAGCATCTAAATATGAGATTGTTGATGTATTAATCCATCATATCTCAATTGAAGAAATGATTGCTAAAATCTATGACGTACTGGGAATATAGGTAAGCTGATGAAAGCATTAATAAGTGTTTTTAAGATGCGTTTTAAATTAGTAATTAATTATCGCTCTGCAGCGATCGCTGGAATGTTTACACAGATGTTTTTTGGATTAGTTATCGTGATGGTTTACTTAGCGTTTTATGAATCAGCCGATCCTAGTGAATTACCAATGACCATTGCACAAACAGTTACTTATGCATGGTTAGCACAGTCTTTATTAGGATTACTTCCCTGGCGAGGTGATAATGATATCCAAGATATGATTCGAAACGGTGACTTTGCTTATGAGTTAGTTAGACCGTTAGATACTTATAACTACTGGTACTATCGCATAATGGCCAAAAGAATTGCTGCAACAATTGTTAGATGTATTCCTTTACTGGTAATTGTTATCTTGTTTTTTCCAGCTGAACTAACAATAGGACCACCAGAGTCGCTTTTCGGCTTTTTACTGTTTTTGATAACGTTGATTGGAGGGGTGATTCTCGGAGGAGCGCTATCTAACATTATTACAATTTCAGTTTTATTTACAATTGGCGATGGGATTGAAAGATTGTTTCCAGCTCTAGTTACTATCTTTTCGGGAATGTTGATTCCTTTATCATTCTTCCCTGACTGGTCACAACTTTTTTTAAAACTATTGCCATTTAGTGGTTTAGTTGATGGTCCTTATAAGTTTTATTTAGGAATATATGAAGCAAGTGACTTAGCGTTTGTGCTAATTCATCAGCTATTTTGGACCGTTGCCTTTATAATCCTAGGGCGCTTGATGATTAATTTAGCAAAAAAAAGAATTGTAGTTCAAGGAGGGTAATGTGGAAAACTTGAAATTATATTTTAAAATGATAAATATTCAGATTAGGAGTCAAATGGAATATAAAGCTTCTTTTATTTTGATGTCAACTGGTCACTTCTTAATTACTTTTATTGAGTTTTTAGCGATGTATGCCTTGTTCTTAAGATTTGATCAAATTAAAGGTTGGACGCTTTACGAAGTAGCTATTTTTTACGGATTCATTAATATCGCTTTTGCGATTGCTGAAACTGTCGGACGCGGTTACGATGTTTTTCATCGACATGTTCGAATGGGTTCTTTTGATCGTTTTCTGCTGAGACCTAGAAATATTAACTTTCAAATAATATCATCAGAATTTCAGTTGCTTAGAATCGGACGTTTAACCCAAGGACTTATCGTTTTAATCTGGGGAGGGATTTCATTGGAAACAACTGTTAATACTGTCGATATCTTTTTACTTTGTTATAGTCTGATTTGTGCTGTATTTTTCTTTTTGGGTCTGATGATCCTTCAGGCAACATTATCGTTTTGGTCTGTTGAAAGTCTGGAGTTTATAAATGCTTTTACGTACGGTGGAGTTCAGACGGCTCAATATCCAATTGATATTTATAAAGACTGGTTTAAAAAAATATTTATCTATGTAATACCAATTGGCTCAGTAAGCTATTTTCCACTTTCATCAATCTTAAGAGAGCAGGATATACTTTTAGGACTTCTAATGCCGTTACTTGGTATTATCTTCTTTGTAGTTGGTTTATTAACGTTTAAGATAGGTATTAAGTATTACTGTTCAACAGGTAGTTAAAATAGACTAAAATCTGTCTGATTCAGTTTCACGGATAAGATATAATCTAATGAGTAATTTAGAGTAATCTATTATTAGTCAGAATATGATTTTGATTGTAAGACAAATGAAATCTAGTGTTTCATAATAGAAAAATTATTTTCAACTAGTTGGGGTGTATTTCATTTATGAATGGATGACGGAGAATATGAAGAAACTGCTTGATACAAATATGGGTTGTGTTGCAAAAAATTAAAGTTAAATGTAATAGGAGGTTATATGATGGCTATAAGTAAAAGAAATTTTGAGTGTGAAAGAGACTTTGAACAGGTTAACAGATTCTTAAGTGATACATATATCTTGAATCAGAGAGTTGATAATTGGGATAATGGCCGTTGGTCTTTTAACAGATTTTGTATACATAATAATGAAGAAGCTACAGGCAATAGAATTTGGGAAAATGGCGTTCAGATATGGGAAGATGATGGCGTGATAGTAGGTGTTTGTCATTATGAGGAACCAGGTGATTATTTCTTGCAAGTCCATCCAAAATATAAAGAAATTGAGGAGGAAATGCTTATTTGGGCAATGAATAATTCTAGAGAACTATACCCAGATATTGAAAGTATCCATGTTTCAACGCACTTTGATGATAAAAAACGAAAGTCTTTACTGTTAAAATACGGTGGCATAAAAAATGAGTTTGTTGATGATTACAGGAAGTTATCCATAAGTAAAAAATTCGAATTTCCCAACCTTCCTGAAGGATATAAGGTCATAAATATTGATACTTCAAATAGGAATTTGTGTGAAAAAGTAGCTAGACTATACACAAAGATTTGGCCAATTAGTGTTTACATGCCAAATAGTGAGACGGTGATGAGTTTTGTTCACTCATCAGCTTTTAACAGTGAGCTGTCTTTTATTGTAGTTAATGAAAAGGATGAGTATGTGGCCTTTTATGTTTTATGGAGTGACAGCTACGATAAGCACGTCCACCTTTATCCTTTTGGCATAGATCCTAAATATAGAGAAAGTGTGATTCCTAAGGTTATTCTGGGATTGGGCATTAATAACCTTTATAATCGAGGTCTTGAAAGCTTAGCAATAAATGCCTGGTATGGTGAGGAGGAAGAGGCTGTGTTTAAAAGCTTCGGATTTGTGAAGACTGGGTATGGTGAAACCTATAAGTTGAAGTTATAGTGTAGGATTTTATAATCTGAACCGTACCATAAATAAGTTTGAT
Source organism: Mycoplasmatota bacterium WC44 (assembly GCA_046529715.1). GTDB lineage: Bacteria > Bacillota_I > Bacilli_A > MAG-NZ > MAG-NZ > WC44. Next base: position 2,132,564 of record CP134881.1, on the reverse strand, counting down.
TCATTCGGGGGTATCACAATAGTTAATGCGATAATTTTTGACAGCTCGAAAGAAATGCTTGATAAACTTGGAGGATGCAGAGTTAATTATAAAAAACTTGTTAAAAAATGGTTTGTTCACAGAGGTTAAGATTTACAACTTTAGATGAGAAACAAATGTTATTCTTAATAATTAACATTATTGGTTTGGTCAAATATGTCGAAACCTTTGTTTACCTGTCGCTTTATAAAAAGAAGAATTCCAATCGTTCGACAAACTGTATAATTAAGCAACATTGTCTGATAAAATATATCTTGTGTGAAAGAGGGGATTTTATGGGTGATGATGTTAATTACGATTTTTCGAGCTTGAGAGTTCTTTATGTTGAAGACATAAGTGGGTTTAGAGAGATGATGAAAAGTATTTTTGAATCTGTAAACATAAGTAATTTTGATATAGTTGATAATGGAATAGAAGCTATTGGATATTGCTATAAAAACAAATACGATTTGATAATTATGGATTGCGAGCTGCCATATATGAATGGAGGAGAGGCTGCATGTATTATTAAAGAAAATCTTGAGGTCGATTCACCGATATGTATTTGTTCGGCTTCTGAAAATATTAATAATTCTAATTTTTCTAAACAATGCTATGATTACACTATCCCGAAACCATTCAGTTTAAATGATATAACTAGGTTGTTAAAAGAGAATAGTTTTCACTAATTTTAAAATAAGTAGTTATCTAATATAACTCTTATAATAGGTTTTTAATGTATTATATTCTTCATTTGGATCTCAAAACCGATAGTAAACGTCTTAAGTCGTTTACTTTTTTTTATTCAGTATAAAGGATTGAGAATCCGTATGTCGCTTGTTAATTAACTAAGTAACCTAAAATGGACCAATACAAAAAAAGTGAGAAAATAATTTCTCATTTTTTTTATTAGAGTGATCTATAAGGTCTCTGTAATTAGTCTGTTTTAAGAAAATTAAATAAAAAAAGAAATTTATGTAAGACAAGTTCAAATATCTCATACTCTGATATTCGTTTTGATTATAGTAATGGATAATTTAAGAGTGAGCTAGTTGCATCTCGAACCTATTAATCCATTTCTTATACTTTCAGAACATTCACAACTAAAGAAAAACATATAACTTTTTATAACTTTTTTTGAACATAGACAGTTCATGTATTGTCTACCCAAATAATGTATAATCAGAGAGAAACAATAGAACTTTGTAAAAATAAGCATCTTATTCTTCATCCTTTAAGATAAAGGAGTGAATAAATTTGTTTTTAAATGATTTGCATCAATCTTTGAGAAGTTAATACTGAGGTGTGAAAATCATGTCCTGTCGCCCTTTTGTGTGTTTAAATGGCCTAAAATAGGCAAAAGAGTGAATTGGTGTTCAAATCCTGTTTCCCCTGCCATATAACAGCATGACAGAGCCATTATTTGACTCTGCTTTTTTTATAGACACTAGTAGTTTTAAGAGGTCTTGTTTAGTGTTTATAAAAGTTTCATTAAATTTTATTAGTTAATAAATCGACTTAATCAAAGTAGATGATACAATTTTATATATTATGATTCTTTATAAGACAGATTTGTACTATAAAGAATATAACAGAATAAATACAATTAAGTGATTAATGATTTTCATACATAATTCAACATATACTTCCTGTAGTATATATGTTAATTCTGTTTAGAATTTTAAACCTAGATAGACATATAACAAGGAGGAAAAATGAAAAAGACTTATGTATTATTATCAGTTTTGCTAATTGCATTGATGACTGCGGGATTATCTTATGCTTACTGGACTGATACATTAACAGTAAATGGTACTGCTGAAACGGGTAATGTTGATGTTAAGTGGGCACCAGGAACTAATTCTGATTACAACGGCTATTTATCTCAAGTTAACACATCTATTGTAAACTCTAAGACATTATTATTTGAAGTAAATAATATTTATCCAGATTCATGGAATTGGGGTACTTCAGCATATATTAATGAAGGAACAGTTCCGGCAAAATTAAACTTTGTAAGTATTACTCTACAACAACCAGGTGAAGCATGGGATCAAAACTTTACAGATAATGTAGTTGTTTATATTGGTTCTGAAGGAGCATCGGGTGATTGGATTCCAACTGATTCAGAGGAACATTATACATTAACAGAGATCATTCAGAATAATTGGACACTAAATTTTGATGAAATGAATACAATCCTAGCTGCTGGTACTCATGATAGAACATTAGTTTATGGTGACCCAATTGAACAGCACAGATTTTATATAGGTGTTAAAGCACTTTCAACTTTAAGTACAGGAATGGAAGAAAGTGTAGTATTCTATATTACATTAGATTTCTTACAAGATACTTAAAATTAAATCTACAAAATAAAAACAGAGTATGTTATGACTCTGTTTTTTATATTAAATAATCAACCTCTAGATCTATCCTCCACCTTGGAGGATTTGAATATTTGTATCTATATCGAGTCCTTCTAGCATTTATTTCATATCTATGTCTGCTTTCGGCTCTGGCTTATGACATAATTCTATAAAGCCCCTTAGGATTACTTGTAGTATTTTATCTGTTGTAATATATTGAATTCTTTTTCAGATAGTCTTGCTTTTATGCTGTTGTCTCTCTTCGTTTCTAGATCTCCTCTTTTTTGTACTCACAAACACAACGTTCCACACTGTATATTTGTTTTAGATAAGCCGTTTTTCTGTTATTAAGAATATATGTCTCTTCGGTCTCAAACACCGCTAGTACGGGTTCAAATCCTGCCACTCCTGAAACTATAGAAAGCAAAGAAACCAAATTATTTCTTTTTTTGTTTGGTTTTTATAGGTTTATTGTGAAAGACCGTTGTTCAGTGAATATTATTTAGACCACAGTAAGTATACCGGATTGAAAATCCGTTACTGTAATAGTGCACTATTGCGTAGTAGCATATATATCAGTAGTTATTACTCTTATGTGGTGAGCGAAGTGCTTTACGAAAGAACTTTTTTGCCTATAACAAGAGATACTCATATATATTAATTTTGAAAAAATATAATAGGACACATTGTCCTAAAGTGTATGTTGAATACTATGATAAATCAAGTATAATTAAGTTATATTGAGAAAGTCGGTGATTTGCTTGACCTTTGGGCTATCTTATACATTTCCCATAGTCTGACTATACGCTGTTCTTAGGTAATCTACAAAAGAAAGTTACTAAACTTTCTTTCTGATTTTTCCAACTACGAATATTAATATTGGAGAAGTAGAGAAGAAAAAAGATATATAAAGCGCAATTGCATCAGATAATTCACCTAACTCCCATATACCATTAACTATTAACAATGATAGTAGGTATACAATTACTAAATATATATTAATTAAGGGTTCATGATCTTTAAGACTAAAAAATAATTTAAACATATTCATGGCACTATAAATTAAGATGGCTATAAGAATAAAATCTGCTAAAAGCCAAACTGTTAACAACAGTGATTCGAATCCTCTCAGAACACCCAATACTTCAATTTGTTTTACAGTAATCCAGAAAGATAATGAAGAACTTGTCGTAAGAACATGACCTAGATTACCAATACTCGCTATAATAACTAATGTTTCCAGTATTAAAATATACACACCTGCCTTAAATCCTTGCTTCAAAAACTCGTTTGTTCTTGACCAATCTTGATTAAAGAAATATAGAAATGGCAAGGCAATATTAACAGTGGCCCTTAAACTTCCCTTTAAAACTGGAAGTGTATCTAAGGTACTAATTGGTGTTAATGAATCAATTTTAATGTTTGGAATCAATAAAGATAGTATACAAGCAGTTGCTAAAGTAACTATTAAGAAAATAACCTCACTCATTCTCCCAATAACAACTATTCCTGATCTAATAATTATCGAAACAAGAGTTAGTATTACAATTATAAAAATATTCATGTTTACATTTGAATAAACCAAAGTAACTAACGTTTCTCCGAAAAATCTCACGTACCAAGTTATATAATATGTTACCCATACTATGTAAAATACAAGAAGTAACTTTCCTATATACTTTGAAGTAATAATATTTAAAATCTCAGCATATGGAATATGCACCCCATTTAGTAGACAGGAAATAAAAAACTGTTATCCTACTAAAAAGGGGTGCATTTTTATATGGCTAGTAAAGGACAAAAATTTAGAAAGTATAGTCTTGAGCTTAAATTTAAAGTTATTAAAGAAAAAATTGAAGATGGTAAATCATCTGGGTATTTATCTAGGAAGTATGAAATATCAGTTAATACTATTAAGAATTGGGTTTATCAATATAGACATGGAAATAGATTTGACACTAAGAAGGGTAGACCTAAAAACGTAAACATTAATTATGAGGAGAAGTATGAAATCCTAAAAAAGTACCAAACCTTCCTCAAGGATCAACGTATGAAAAGATTGAGTTCATCAAATATGCAAGAAAAGAATTTGGATATAAACTAAATACTCTCTGTGACGTTTTAGATATTAGTACTAAAACGTTTCATAAGTACAAGAACAGAAAAGATCCAGATGTAGATGATTACAATATAATCATTGGAGTATTTGAAGATACCAATCAATTATATGGATATAGACGATTGAAGAAGGCTATAAAGGAAAAGCATGGTTGGGTAATAAACCATAAGAAATTGCTTAGAATAATGCGAAAATTTGAAATAAGAGTTAGATATCAAAAGATATATAAGAAACATTTCAACAAAGAGTATATCGAGAATAACACTTATCCAAACTTACTTAACAGAAACTTTAATACAACAAAACTTAATCAAAAGTGGGTTACTGATGTTACATATTTAGTACAAAATGGAAACAGAGCCTATCTGTCAACTATAATGGATTTACATACAAGAAATATAATTGCTTCAAGAATTAGTTATAGAAATGATAATGAATTAGTTATGGATACACTTAAAGAAGCTCTAGATAAACAAAAAGACGTATCTGGATTGATCATTCATTCCGATCAAGGAGTCCAATATACGTCCACTATTTACAAAGTTATCTGTGAGACACACGGAATTAGTATTTCCATGAGCCGTAAAGGCTGCCCACAAGATAACGCACCTATAGAAAGTTTCCATGCGTCTCTCAAACGTGAAACTCTCTATAGTTATGATATCAAATCATTACAAAAATATATACAACTTGTTATTGATTGGATAAAATTTTATAATACAGATAGATTGAGATTAACTTAAAACAAAAAAACAGGAAGGTTTTAATTTCCTGTCTACTATAAGGGTAGCATTACCTATGAGTTGTGTTTATATTTATTGAATAACCTACTACTAGCATATAACATAGTCATGTAAATTAGAAAGGCAATTAACGGAGAAAGCCATCCAGCCTGCTTTGCATCACTAGCTACTTGAGTGGGAAGATACCTAGCTGAAGGTGCATAAATAGTGAGTATAAAAATTATCATTAATTGTCTTACTGATATTTTCCCTTTTTTTTCTAACATGTTATATACCCCTATATATCAATATAATATAATTATAAATCTATAATTGTGATTTTTATTATTCCCAAAAATTAGTAATAGATACTAGCTTAAGAATGGAAGTGGTTTAGTAGTATTTGTAGCGAGGAGTTATCAAAATCATTAGTTATTACCTTTATACTTAGAATACTAAAAAAGAAATTTATGTAAGACGAGTTCAAATCTCTCATACTCTGATATTCGTTTTGATTATAGTAAAATGGATAATTTAAGAGTGAGCTAGTTGCATCTCGAACCTATTAATCCATTTCTTATACTTTCAGAACATTCATAACTAAAGAAAACATATAACTTTTTATAACTTTTTTTGAACATAGACAGTTTATGTGTTGTCTACCCAAATAATGTATAATCAGAGGGAAACAATAGAACTTTGTAAAAATAAGTATCTTATTCTTCATCCTTTAAGATAAAGGATTGAATAAATTTGTTTTTAAATGACTTTGTTTTAATCTTTGAGAAGTTAATAATGAGGTAAAAAAATTATGTCCTGTTGCCCTTTTGTGTGTTTAAATGGCTCTAAATAAGCAAAATGGTGATTTGGTGTTCAAATCCTGTTGCCCCTGCCATATAACAGCATAACAGAGCCATTTTTGGACTCTGTTTTTTTTATTTTATATAAGTTTGTCACTCAAACCTCTACACGTGGAGCGGTTTTGGATTGCTCCTATTAACTTGACATCAGAATGAATCATGTTTTTTCACATGTAGTTTTACTATTTTATTTATTTTCTAATAACATATAAATTATAATCTAAATAATAATATAGTAATAGATACTACAATAACAAAAACTTTACATAATCATAGATTACTCGTTATGATTGGAGAATTGTGTTATGGATGTACTGTGATTTTAGACTCTAAAATAGCTAATTATAATCTAATTAAAATAAATATCTAGACGTTAAAATATGACACTTTTTTAGTGAATATTATGATAAATTGCTATAGTAATTAATGTTTGTGTTTCATTTTAAGAGAGTAAGGATGAAAAAAACTATTCTTTTTTATACCAATTACCATAAATTTAATATAATAATATCCTTTGTTTTACATTTAAACATTAGGACGCATAAAATATTATAATTAACAAATAAATTTTTACATATAGATATCTATGTAATCATATAATTATGTCATAGTCCAATATTTCATTTCAAGGAGGAACTTCATGAAAAAAATATATGTGTTATTATCGGTTATATTATGTTCGTTAATTCTAACTGGATATTCATATGGATACTGGTCTGAGACATTAATTGTAAATGGTACAGCTGAAACTGGTGAATTATCAGTAATTTTTACTGAGGAACATGAGATTGATAAACCACCATTTGTACTAAGTGATAATGTAGTAACTACAAAAAAATTCACTGTAGATATTTCTAATCTTTATCCAGGAGTCAAATATATAACTCAAGTTGAGATGGAGAATATTGGGACGATACCAGCTATTTTAGATTTCGTAGAAATATTAAGCACTGACCAGAATAAATTAAGTCAATACATTAGAGTTACTTTAGAATTTATAACTGAACCTAATCTTACTAACCCTATTAGATCTATTGTTTTAAACGGCGATCCAGATGAGATGCTGCCTCATTTAGGTTTATTATTAGAGGTTAATGGACCTAATTCAACTGGATTGATGAATGTAATAATAGAAGTTCTTGATGGTGCGCCTTACGATGAAAGTGTTGACTTTACACTTCAATTAAATTTTGTACATTTTAATGCAATTAATTTCAAAACTAATAAGGGTAATCATTATGGTAATGATAAAAAAGACTATAATGAAAAAGATGATAAAAATAAACATGATGGAGAGAACACTTACGACGACCACCATGAAAGTAATTAGTAAGATAAGATAGTGTTATGTTAATAATTTAAAGTAGTACACTAAATAATAGAATGCTAAAAAGGTTACATCAGGATAACTAGTTAAATCAATTTAGATCAAGTTTTAACAGTATAAAATACTAAACAGAGCCATTTTGGCACTGTTTTTTTATTATTGCTTCAACGGTACATGGTATAATGAAATTGATTGATAGGAGGATTAATATGGGAAGAGCAATCATATACTTAATGTTTGTGCTAGGTATTTATTCATCTATTTGTATTGGTATCTTAAAAATTGGAATTGGAACTAGGAAAGTTCAAAGATTAGTTAGATCAATAGGTGAACTACCAACTAGAATTTTTCATATAGTAGCTGGGATATTGTTGCTTTACTTAGCTATAAGGTCAATGTAGGGAAAGGTGAATATCATGAAGAGAAAAAGAGCCGGTGTAGTTATAACGTGTCTTAGTAAAGATAAGGTGTTATTAATATATAGAAAAAACAGTAATGGAGAGTATTATGTAATACCCGGTGGTGGATTAGAAGATAATGAAACTTACTGTGATGCAGCTAAACGTGAGTTAAATGAGGAATTAGGAATACAATTAGCAAACCTTGTGAAGCTCGGCACAATAGAGACAGAGACGAGTATAGAAAAATACTTCATTTCAATTGTTAATGATATTTTTGAAGTTAAGATTCTAGGTGAAGAAAGGGAAAGAATGTCTGAGGATAATATTTATGTACCTATATGGATTGATATAAAAATAATTAAAAGCTTGACTTTATTTCCAGATGAAATAAAAGATGCTCTTCATAATTATCTAGATAAATATTAAGTATGTATAGTCATGAATCTAAAGATAAAGAAGCGGGACAATATTACTCTATAATGAAGTAAACTCTTGAAGAATGAGGCATACAGATTATCAAGATGTATGTATCTTTTCAAACTAAGTTGAAAAACTACCAAAATATGATTCAGATGGGCGTATACCTTTAATTGTCCTTTTTTTTAGGAAAATCTACTGTTTCTGTATCCTACAGAGTTGTTATGTGATTGTTTAATGTGATTATTTTAATAAAAAGTCTATAATTTGGGTTATTCAAATTTATCATAGATATAAGCACCTCATATATTAAAGTAGTTAAGCGCGCGCATTAATCTTAACTAATATATTAATGAAGGAGGTTTTTAAATGTCAAGACCAATTATTAACAAGCCAGACTCTCCAGTAGATAAGCATCAGGCGATTGCAGACGTAATTGAATCGATTGCTTTAGAGGAAGTTGGATTAGCCCATGTAATAAATGCAGAAGGTGAAAAAATTCAAAAAGGTGTTGAAATTGCATGTACTGTTGATGAATTAGTAAAAGTTAATATGTCAGTAAACCAAACACTAAAAAATGTTAGCAAGATTCAAATGTTATTACAATTTAAATTAGAAGAAATTCTAAAATATGAACCGAAGAAGCACCATCACCACTAATATATTCTATTCGTAATGAGGTAATGTAGGAAATTTTCTCGAGAATCAAGTAATTAAGCAAACTTGGTTCTCACTTATTTATTTATCCAGTAATTTTTAGATTTACTTTTCTCTTCTAAACTGATTTAGTTACTGTTTAACATCAAGTTAATGATTGTATATGTAATTATAAGAATGAGGATTTTAATCTTTTTTTTTGCCAACTGTTCGAATCTTTATGAAAATTCAATTTTATTTAGTATCCATTAATAAGAAAATTAGATGTTATTATATGATAAAATAAATTAATTGAAAATAGGATAGATATACTAACGAAATGGGGACAGAGCTGTGGAGAGAAAAGGAAGTAGTATACAAGTAGATGAAATTATTAATAAAATAAATAATATGGAAATAAGGGAAAGTAAATATACTGACCTCGACCAGATAATAATGTTACAAAAGGAATGGGCCAAAGAGGAGATTACTATCGGATATGTTCCCGATAAAAAGAGTGATTTGGAAATAAAATTGGGTAAATATTTCTTTGTTTGTGAACTGAATAAAAAAATTATAGGATACGTATATGGAACAGTTCATCAAGCAAAAAACATGGCTGTGATGGATGATGAAGAACTTTATATAGAAATAGATGATCTCTATACTTCTTTGGGTAATAGAGGTACGGGAACAGGAAGTCTTCTGTTAGAAAGAATATTAAGAGTTGCTAAGGATAATGGAATAGAACGTTCAAAGATATACTCTTCAACAAAAGATATGGAAAGTATAATAAAATTCTATAAGAAACATAACTACAAAACATGGTATGTCCAAATGTTTAAGTAACTGACAGGTATTATATATTGTGCCATTAGTTATGAATATCGTTTAGTAATGCGTGGATAACTGAGTTTTTTGAACTTTATCTTATATATAATTACAAAAATTGATTATCAAATTAGTTGTTGTTAACAGATTTACTTTACCAATTTAACTGTAAAATAAGTTAGTAAAAAAAATTATATAACTGGGTGTTACACATTTAACAATTTCTTAGCTCCTCATATATTAAAACTAGTTAAGCGCGCGCATTATACTTAACCAACATAATTTATGAAGGAGGTTTGACATATGTCAAGACCAGTAATTAATAAACCAGATTCTCCGGTGGATAAACAACAAGCGATCGTAGATGTAATTGAGTCGATAGCTTTAGAGGAAGTAGGTTTAGCTCATATCTTAAATGCAGAAGGAGAAAAAATTCAAAAGGGAATCGCTATTTCTTCAACAATAGAAGAACTCATAAAAGTTAATATGTCCGTAAACGATACATTAAAAAATGTAAGTAAAGTTCAAATGTTATTACAATTTAAACTAGAAGAAGTTCTAAAACATGAACCGAAGAAACACCATCATCATTAACTTATCATTACTTAAAAAAATGGAGAATCAAGTCGATTAAACAAACTTGCTTCTCCATTTTTTATTTAGTTTGGTTTAAAGTTTGGATATTCTCTACTAGTATGGAGAACTGTATTATTTTTGTCTTCTATAACTAAATACGGGGTAAAATCCCGTTATAACTGCCATATAATAGTGAAACAGAGTTTATTTCTGGCCATGTTAAATAAATACGTATTTGTTCATCTAGCTACTAAATTGTTTATTTAAAACATAGATACATCGGTGTCTGGTTTGTTGATTTTCAGATTATCTATATTACGAATTCATAAACAATTTTACTTGATAACTATCTACTTTCTTATAAGTTTAATCTCAAAATGTTGGAGGGTCTTGACAAATAGTACAAGTTTTGGTAAATTGTTAGTGTAGTCTAACATTTGTAGTTCTCCTTGACAGTGTATGAGTTATATTATCGTCGCCTTACTGATTAACGAATGATTAGCTATGATAACTATGTGAAGATAATTTGAAGTGTAACATAGTAAAATTAAATCTAGGCTTGAAAAAGGATCTGTATAAAAAGATATGATTGTATTTTAAAATTACAATCCTTTTTCTTTTTTATAATTGAAGGGAAATAATATTATTATGTAAGTAGGTAAATAAATCCTTAATATATGCATAAAGTGTATTCTTACAGAATTCGCTCAATATGTAAAATCTATTAATCAGTGTGTCCCAAAAAGACTAGAAGATGTTAATAATTAGGAAAGTGTATTTAGCATAGAATCACTAACCGTGGTTATTTGTAAGAGAATAATGAGTTGTATGGAATCAAACACAGAAAGTGAATAACTTTCTGTGTTTACTAAATATTCCACAAAATGTTTGACTTGCCTAACACTTTTGCGTATAATTTATACTGTAATTGGATTGTATGAATTAGAGGAAATTGATATTGGATTAGAAGTAGTTAAATATTAGATGAGATGTAGGCGAGGTTTAGTAATGTTACTTAATAAATGTAAACCAGGAATATTATACAAAGTTGTAGATATAAAGGCAAAAGAAGACACAGTAGAGTTTTTGAATAACTTGGGATGTAGAATTGAAGAAGAAATAGTCGTAATTAATAAAATTGGAAGTAATTTAGTGTTTAACGTTTTAGATGGACGTTATGGAATTGATATAAATATGGCGAAGTTGATTGAGGTTGAAAAAATATGAAGATTGCACTAGCAGGAAATCCTAATTGTGGAAAAACAACTATGTTTAATGCTTTCACAGGTAAAACAGAAAAAGTAGGAAACTGGTCAGGGGTTACAGTAGAAAAAAAGATTGCAAAACTTAAAAAAAAATACAATACAAGTGATGAAGAGGTTTATGTAGTAGATTTACCAGGAACATATGGTATTAAAACTTATACCAATGATGAAATGGAAGCTGTTCAATTTATTAAAAATAACGAAATAAACTGTTTGATAAATATTGTTGATGCATTAAACCTTGAGAGAAGTTTGAACTTTACATTAGAATTAAAAGAACTTGGTATTCCCATGATAGTTGCTTTAAATAAGTTTGATCGAGTAGAGAAAAAGAATCAAATAAATTTAGAATTACTAGAAGATTTAATAGGGTGTCCTGTAGTACCTACAAGTGCATACAAGTCCAAAGGATTAAAAAAATTAGCAAAAGTTGCTTTACAAGAGGGGTAGATAAAGATGGAGAACAATAAGAAATTTTACGATGCAAAAAAAATTGCAGAAGCTGTCCAAACTAAAGAGAAAAAATCATTTGAATCAACTATATCTGACAAAGTCGATAGATATATAGCTCATAAATGGTTAGGAGTATTGGCATTTGGTGTTATCATGTATTTAATTTTTACTATTTCACAAGTGTGGGTAGGACCAGTTGTCGCTAACTTTCTAGTCGGTTATATTGAAGGATTTATGGAAACTGTTGAAGTATACTTATCAAGTATTGGTTTAAATGAATTATTATCAGGACTGATAGTGAATGGTATTTTAGGAGGATTTGCTGCTGTAATGGGATTTTTACCACTTATTATGGTTTTATTCTTCTTATTAGGTCTATTAGAAGATTCAGGATATATGTCTCGTGTTGCAGTAGTAATGGATAGATTCTTTAAAAAAGTTGGTTTATCTGGAAAATCAATAATCCCAATGTACGTTTCATCAGGTTGTGCAATTCCAGGTATCATGGCTTCGAAAACAGTTAAGAATCCAAGGCAAAGAAGAACGACAATTCTATTAAGTCCATTTGTTCCTTGTGGAGCAAAAGGACCAGTAATTGCATTATTTGTAGGTGTATTCTTTGCTAATAAGCCATATATGACGGCAATTACATACTTTTCATCACTACTTGTAATTTTATTAGCAGGTTATGTAATCAAATCATTTACTGGAGCTAATTACACTGATGAAGAAGATACTTATTTATTAGTTGAGTTACCTGAATACAAAGTACCTAGCATTAAAAAAGCTAGTGGTGATATGTGGTCACAAGCTAAAGAATTTATTGTGAAAGCTACATCGATATATGTTTTAGCAAATACAATTGTATGGGTTACTTCAACATTCAACTGGCAATTCCAAGTTGTTGAAGACACATCAAATTCAATTTTATCTGGAATAGCTTCACCATTTGCTATATTGTTGATTCCATTAGGGTTTGGTGTTTGGCAATTAGCTGCGGCAGCAATAACAGGATTTGTAGCTAAAGAAGAAGTAGTTGCTACTTTAACAATTATATTTATGTTAGATAATGCAATAAACGAAGATTTTGAATTAATAGCAGGTGAGTCTGTAAGAAATGCATTAGAATCACCAGAAATTGGACTAACTGCAGTCGCAGCATTTGCGTTTATGTGTTTTAACTTATTTACTCCTCCTTGCTTTGCAGCAATTGGTGCAATGAAAACACAGTTGAAATCAAGAGGTATGACTTGGTTTGGAATAGCTTTACAATTTGCAATGGGATTCATTATAGCAATGACTATTTATCAAGTAGGTACTGTTTTGGTTTATCATGAATTAGGAAATGGATTTGTAGCAAGTTTAGTTATATATGCAATCTTTATTGGTGTCTTCCTGTATCTTAAAAAATTAGGATCTCAAGGGAAAGGGTTAGCTAGAATTGAATAATTTATTATTAATGTCTAGTATCGATTTAGTAGTTGGAGGTATTTTAATTTTGGTACTTTCATTAATCACAATTAAAGTTATAATTGATAGAAAAAATGGAAAAGTATGTGGTAGCTGTTCAAGCTGCGGAGACTTTGACGAAATTATAAAATCAATTAGGAAGAAAGAACTAGGTAAAGATTTAGACAACCAGTGTCACTGTAATGATTAGTGAATAAATATTTTTTGAAAAGTTACATAAATAACCTAGTGTCGTTCGTAAGAATGACACTTTTTTTTCAATAAATATTGCATTCAACTATTGTGGTATAATATATGTAACCTAAAATATAGTGGAGGTAATTATAAAAAGTATTACGACAGTAATATAATTGGAGTTTTTGCTGGAATCTTTTTTCAGATTGTGATAATTAGCTCTCGATACAGAGTTGAAAGTAAAATTATTAATTTTTAGAAAACGATTTTTAACATTTACTTTATTATGTGTGTCTGTCATAGAATGAATATTTATATAAGGTTATATAACATTATAAAAAGTAAGTTTAAAGGGAGATAATTATGGTATTAAAAATTTATGGTGGTTATGATAGTGTTGTAAATGAAATTACAAACAGTAATTCATTAGGGGAGATTGTTTACTCGAAGAATATAGATGAAAATAATACATTTATAGTGTTTGAAAGATATACGTTCAGAAGTGGAAATAGAATGACTCTTTCAATAGTTTTGTGTAAAAAGGATTTTTATGTAGATGCTCATGTTATTTCATCTGGAGGGGGACAAGGAATGATATTTAATTTTGACTGGGGAGCTGGAACTAATTACATATCAAAGTTTGTTAATGTACTAGATAATACAAATATAAGATATGAAACTCTTGAAGAATAGTTTATTGAAACTGTAAGATTTAATTAAATAAAAAGGATTTATTTTAGACTTGTTATATACTCATAAAGAGTTAAGAACAACTAAATAAATCCTTTTTTTATCTTCTTTTATTTAATACTTGTTATTACCCCAAGAATACTAATGAGATTATAACTCCAATGATTCCGATTATAGCAAGAAGAGCAACGGTTTTTTTAGGCATCTCACCTTCATTACTCATGGCCTTACCAAACATACCAAATACAACTGGATGAATTAAGAAAGGCATTGCGAATATAAATGAAATTAAAGCAGCTGATTCAAGACCGAACATACCACCTTGAATAGATGCGAATAGACCGAAGTGAGAGATTGCTGCACTATTTGACATTGCCGCATACTCTAAATCCATACCTGCAAAACTTAGTAACATAAACCCACCAAAAACTGCAATTAATTGCCATCCAAGTGAGAATAGGATTAATCCTTTGATTTCTTTACTTTCTTCATTGTTTGCACTTGCTAAAACTTTTAATGCAAAGTAAGTAAAGATGATACCAACAAGTACTACGATTATACTAGGAATCATTAGTAGTTCACCTCTTGTAGCACTTGCTGCAAGTATCGTGAACACAAATAAATGTCCAAAGAATGGTATGTTAATCATTATTGGAGCTCTAACCTTAGCCTCTTCACCTAAGTCACCCGAAGTACAAGCACCAGTTAAACCAGAGTGAGAAAGTGAACCAGCCATACCAGGGGCAATTATTTCTACTTTATTAGATTTACCAATAAACACTAATAGAGCTATACCAACGAACATCCAGAATAATTGTCCGAAGAACCCAAATGCCATAACTTGAAGCATTCCCTCAAGACTGAACGCATTTAATAATCTTGATCCACCAATTAAGAATACAGCTGATAGTACCATAGGAATACCTGCAAACAATAAAGCTCTCATAGTTGGACCTTGTTTCCAGTTAGAGAAATACATTCCAAGTCCACTACTTATCAACATTGCAAAGAATATTTGAGGTAAAGCAATTATTTCTTTAATTGCTGATGCTAAGTAATAAGATAGTATCAAAATTAATACGATAGATATTATCTCAACGATTCCCCTAGTTAGATAGTTTCGTTTATTGGCAATTTTAGCTCTACTATCAATTAATATAATAGATCCAGCTAATCCAAAAAATGCAATCAATGGATAATAATCAACTAGCCCTGCTGTTGTATCACCCAAAATAATTCTTTTTAATCCTTCTATTCCTAACAAAATGAAATAAGAACGAACTATAAAAATTAATTGAGTTCCCTTTGTTCCAAGAACCACTTCTTTTTCATTTAGTTCAACATCATCTTCACCAGGTAATTTTGGTTTGAAAAATGTATTTCTTAGTTTTTGTCCCCCAACAAAGAAAGTTACAATTAGTGCTGTAACAGTAACAGAAGATGAAAGCCCAATTACAGGGAATTCAGCTAAGCCAGGTTCACCTATACCTGTTACTTGAAGAATCATTCCAAGTAGTAGTCCAAAGATTACAATAATTAATATCGGTGAGTACTTAGTTCCTGCAACTACAGTACGCGATATCAATATTATTGGTAATAAAATTAATAATGTAAGCCAAAAATGATTAAGAATACTTAAATCTGCCATATTATCCTCCATAAATTTTGTATACAATTATTTTTGCACATGAGCTACTTAAAATCAACAATAATAATAAATTAATTTGTAGTAATTGCATATGTCAATCAGTAGTTCTACTCTTAGAGTGATAATATATGTAATTATTGTATATTTTCTATTGTGGAAATTTTTTTTATCAAAAATATAACTATAAACGATACGATACTCAGTAAAAGCAGTTACATTATATATCTAAGAGAATATTAAAAGCAATAATTACCTCTTCGTATCAATATAATCTTTTTAAAAAAAACTTATTGTCTTTGTATGATGGCAAATAAGTTTAATTTATAGTATAAATGTGAATACTAATATATGAAAACGTTTCCACATAGCTTTATTCTTTGTAATGTTATTAAAAATGTTCTATACTATAGGTAGTTATGCAAATAAAAACAATTGTGAGGTGAATGTATGAATATTAAGAGTGTAAAGGAATTTGGAAATGCAGTTAGATATTACAGATTAAAACAGAAAATATCACAGGACGAACTAGGTAGATTAAGCGGTTTACATAGAACATACATTGGATCTGTTGAAAGAGGAGAGAAGAATGCAACAATAAAAACTGTATTATCTCTAGCTCTAGCATTAAAGATTGAACCTAGTGATTTATTTCAAGTAAAGTAATATATATTAAGATAAGTGTCAATTTTATAAAATTGGTACTTTTTTTTTGGAGTAAATAAATATAAGATAATATATCAATTGCATATATTTTATATATTAAGTCATATGGTTAGTTAATGTCACAATTTCTTTTTGTGGATATATATGCTATTATTAGAATATAAATAATTAGTATTAGAATGATTTTGAAAAAGGAATTTTATTATCATTACCATAAAGGTAGAGGGGTATATATGAAAAAAATAAAGATAATTATTAATCCTTCATCTGGAAGGCAAGCTTTTCAAAAAAAGATAGATTCAATAAGTATATTACTCTTAGAAAGAGGATATTTAGTAAATAGATTTTATACACAAAAGAAAAATGATGCAATGAATGAAACGATTAACTGTTGTAAAGAAGATTGGGATATTATAATTGCATGTGGCGGAGATGGCACGATTAATGAAGTAGCAAATGGAATTGCTATTGGTGGTAGAAAGATACCTGTAGCTATACTTGCATCAGGTACTGTAAATGATTTTGCTACTATTCTTAAACTACCAAATGAACCGAATGAGTTTTGCGATATGATCGAAGCAGAGAGCACGCGAGATGTTGATTTAGGTAAGTTAAATGATAAATACTTTGTGAATGTTGCTGCAGGGGGTTTTCTAACTAACGTTGCCCACCAAGTTTCTTCGGAAACAAAAACTGTGTTAGGAAGAATGGCATATTATATTCAAGGTTTAAGAGAGTTTCCTAAAATTGGATTAAACCCAATAAAAGTTAATATTGTTAGTAAAGAATATTCAGGAGAAGAAGAAATGATTTTGTTTCTTATAACGAATAGTTCATCAAGTGGTGGATTTAAAAAAATAGCCCCTTTGGCTGAAGTAGAAGATGGTTTCTTAGATTGTTTAATAATTAGAAAATCTGATGTACCAAGTATTATTTCGATCTTTTTTAATATTCTTAGTGGAAAACATATTAAGCATGCAAATGTAAAATACTTTAAAACTAAAGATATATTTATACAAACAAAAGAGGAAATTCAAATTGATATAGATGGTGAGTATGCAGGTTATTTGCCTGGTCAATTTCAAATTGTTCCAAAAGCTTTTAAGATTTTTGTGAAATCATAATTTGTTTACCAATTAGTTTAACTATATTATTTATAAATGTTTATTTATTCGTAATAATATATAGTAGGTGATATTAATGAGAGTATTTATCGCAATTGAATTTTCTGATGAAATCAAAAACTATTTAAAACAAGTTCAAGAAATTATCAAGTTAGGAACTAAAAAAGGTAATTTTACTATATATGATAATTTTCATGTAACTCTTAAATATATTGGTCAAGTAGATGATAAGGGTCTGGACGACTTATGCGACTTAATTGATACAGTTGCTAGTAAGGTGGAACCATTCGATATAAAACTTGGAGATATAGGTTTATTTAAGAGTAGAAATTCTAATATTATTTGGCAGGGAATAGTTGATGGCAAAAAAGAGTTAAACAATTTATATAACTTGATTGAAAGTTATATTGAAGAATACGGATTTGAAAAAGAAGAAAGAAAGTATAAACCACATATTACATTAGCTAGACAAGCAATTTTTAACGAGTCAAGTGCGCTAGAATCAATACCTTTACTTACTGATAAAATAAAAGTTGATAAAATTACACTTATGTTAAGTGCTAGAGAAAATGGTATATTAAAATATACACCTTTGTACAGAAAAGATTTTTAATGTAAGGGAATATATTGATCTTTGGTCACTTTTTTTCTAGTAATAAACTATATTTTAAAATCTATTCTTTACTAACCATATTTCTATAATTTAGTTATAATAATCTTATATTTATAGGGAAAAATACTACTGATAAATTCTATTTTAAGGAGTATTATTATGTCTAAAAGAACGAGAATAAAATATAGAAATGAAAACAAAGGAACATTATATACACCTAATGAAATTACTAATGAATCTGTAAAGAGAAATCAAATGGAGTTTGATAATGTGATGTTATTAACAACAGCGATGCAAAATTCATATATTTATGATGACGTGGAGTTTGGTGAAGAAAGTGACTTTTCAACTGTAATAAGAAATAAGACTAGTAAGAGAAAATCAGATTCTAAGAAAAATAAAAAAGGTAAATAATTAATCCTAGTTAGTAAAAAAATAAAGTCCAGTAATGTTGGGCTTTATTTTTTTGTTGAAGAATCTAATGATTATGATCGATAATAGAGTCTGGAATTCCATATTCTAAAGTATTTGAATCTAAGAAAAGGTTATTGTGTATTGGATAGAATGTAAGTAATGCATAAAGGATAAATTGTACTATAGCTACTGTATATGATATTTTGTTAAAATTATAATTTTTCTTGGCCACTGTAAACTTAAACGCAACAAGTGATGCAATCGCAATAATAATGAATGTAATGATAATATCTAGAATTAAATTTTCTTGAATACCAACTGTTTGGTATCCATAAAATAATAGAAACATCATAATCGGCATGATCACAAGCGAAACTACATGAGCGAATACGAAGTTCTTGTATAACTTACCATATAAATTATACTCATTAATATATATTAAAATCGCTGGCAAGAATACTATTTTAACGTGTTCCCATGAGCTTTCTTCACTGGAAAGATAATTGCTGTAATGTTGTTTGGAAACCATCTGTAAACGAAATGCCAAAGTGCTGCTAGTAAAAAAATAATTATAACGCCAATTAGTTTAATTGTAATTATATTGTTTTTATTCATAAGGTCACCTTTTAATTAAATAATATCATATATTAAATTAAAATATCCTATAAATAGCGAGAAATCGATGTAATAACTATAATTTTTAAAGGGAATTTTTCTTAAAAGTATATATGACATTCTATTAATATTTATTTAATATGTTATATGTTTTATAATAAAGGAGGGGTGTAGTAATGAAAAGTAGAGAAGAAATAATTAAAAGTATTATTGATGCTGCAAAATTATCTAAGCACATTAATGCAGCTTGGGAATTAGGTGCAGTTGCTTTTGATAGAGTTGATGAATTTAGCGATATCGATTTGGTCTTCGTTGTAGATGACGATTTCTTTGAAGAAACTTTTGATACTTTAGAGGACACTCTTAAGGAAATAGCACCACTTGAACACAAGTTAGGGGCACCCAATAATATATCAAATGGAGCTTATCAAAATGTTTATAGACTTGAAGGTTACAGTGAATTCCTAGTCATAGAGATATGTTTTATACCTTCTTCAACAAGTCATAAACCTGTTGAAAAAGAGATTCATGGTGAGATAATTGTTCATCTTGATAAAAGAAATATCTTAAATCAAAAAACTAATGTATTAGCACTTGCTAGAACTATGAAGGATAGATACGAAAAATTAAAGCAAGTAATTGAAGTCTATCAGTTTACAGTAAAAAAAGAGATTATGAGAAATAATCCTACGGAAGCGTATTTTTATTACTTTAGTGTAACTTTAAACCCGCTTTTAGAATTAGTACGAATGCACTATAGTCCATTCCACTATAATTTTAGACATAGATATGTATATTTTGAATTACCTCAACGAATTGTAGAAGAGATTGAAGAATTTACTTTCATTAAGAATTTAGAAGACTTAGAGTTTAAGCACAAGAGAATTTTGGAAAGATTTAAAGAGGAAATTTTATATTTAGATAAATTAGATTTTCTTGAACACTTAAATAATCATAAATAAAACTCTCATTATCTGAGAGTTTTTATATTCTTACGTCACTGGAATTCATAGTATCTAAAGTGGCCGTTATTTAGTCGAAGTATAAAATAAAATGGCATTAAATAGCGAATTAGTTTATAATTAAAGTGGATTTATTATTCTATTTCATCTATGATTTTATACTAGGGGAGTGATTTGATGACTAAGCTACTAAAATCTTTTACAGTCATAATAGTTTTAATTTTATTTATTTCACTAATTGTAATATTTATACCAGACGAGTTTTATAGAGAGAAAATAGTAGCTGAAGACACATTGGAGTATAGATTATCAACGTTATCTTCATTAGAAAGAGAAAAGTATGATGAATTTATATTAAAGGATAATATTACTATTGGGATACTTGATACAACAATAGCATATTATAACTCATTCGGTGATTTTGAAAGTAGTGACGATCACTTGATAATAGGCTTTTCTAAAGTGCTTGAAAGAGAAGTAAAAGTTATTAGAGGTAACTTAGAGACAATTAAACAAGCGGATATCTTGATTATGAATGAAGGAGATAATATCTCTGGATATTATATAGGAGATACTCTGTTAACTGCTGATTTTAATATTTATTCCAAGTTTAATCATATAGATATGAATAATGTAGGGTATTTTGAAGGAACTATAATAGTAAATGATTATTCTAAATTATTTTTAGATAAATACTATCATTTTAATGAAGAACAATTACTTGTCGTTGATGATAAGGACTTATTTGATACGTTTATACAATCTAATGATGCTATAATGATTGCACCTGACGATAATTTCTATTTAAAGTATCATGAAGGTATATATTCAAATACTCAAAATAGAATTATTTATAAAAGAGAATTTCTATCTAGTTCGAAGAATGTATTTTCTGCAGAAGATTCAACCACGGTAGATATGTTTACGAAAATGTTCTCCGGAAAATCTAAGAATAAATATAGAGAGTATATTAAAAATCACATAGTTATGGATTTCTTAGATTTAGTATTTGAAGGCAATGAAACTTATGACAATTTCATAAATTCATCACCTGTAATCGATATTACTTATTATATATCAAGTTTTCCTTATACATATACAGATCGAGATGGTGAATTTGACGGTATTTATAAACTAATATTTGACCAGTTATATGAAAGTACTGGAATTAACTATAACGTAACAAATAGACCAGATGAAGATGCAGCTGATATCATCAGAAGAGAGCATAGCGAAGAGTCTGGTTTAGTATTAAATAAATGGCTTTTTAAAGATCATCCTGAAGATGTTATTTATTCAAACAAATATATGAGAAATGATATGTTGATTATCTCACACTCGGACGCAAACATTAATCATTTTTCTGAGTTAACTAGTTTTGGTATTGCCGGTTATAGTGGTATTCCAAACGTTTACCAATATTGTTTTCACATATAAATGAGGAAGATTATAGAATAATATATTCGTTTGAAGAAACCGTCGAAACTCTATTAAATAAAGATGTTAAGTATGCAATTGTTTTTAAATGGCAATATGAACAATACTTAAGAGAAATTTCTGAGATGCAAAATCAAAAGGATATATTATATCCAGTAATGGAATTGTATGAGGAATTATATTCAGGTATTTCAGTCAATGAAAAATACAAGAATGCTGATTTACTTATAGATATTATGAATGTTATTTTTCCACTTATCGAATATGAAAGATATGAGAATAAAATACTTGATACTCATATTGATAACTATTTATTATTAAATGGAGATATAGAACTAAAGTCAGATGCAAAATTGGTATTTATTGTTGGTTCGATTACTTTAATTGTACTGTCTTTATATACACAAAGTTATTATATTAAAAGGGATAGGATTGAAGAGTTAGAAAAGAATGCAATTTTCGATCATCTAACTAATCTTAAAAATAGAAATGCGCTATCTCAAGATTACGAAAGTAGAGATCTAAAAGGACTATATTTTATATTTGTTGATATAGATGATTTTAAAGCAGCTAATGATAAATATGGTCGTGATACTGGTGATTTTATATTAGTTGAAATAGCAGAAAGAATAATCAAAGTAAGTAATATTGCTGACATATATAGAATCGGTGGAGATGAGTTCCTAATCATTACTGACAGTCTTAATAACGATTATGTAGATGACTTAACAGCTGCTATTAAAGAACCAATTAATCATGATAGTATTGAATACTCAGTAACTGTGAGTGCTGGAGTAATTAGGATAGACGATTTTAATATTACTGAATTAACTGATGCAATTAATCTCGCTGACTATATGATGTTAAAAGCTAAAACAGAAGGTAAAAATGTTTTCTTAAAAGCTGAAGATAAGTATTTAAGGGAATTTGAAATCAACAAGGAAGCTAAGAAAAAGATTTTTGAGGCTATTAAGAGAAAGGAATTTATTCCTCATTTCCAACCTATTTTTGATATCGGTTCTTCTAAGGTTATTGGTTATGAAACTTTAGCGAGATGGTATAGTGATGAAGGATTAATTCCAGCTATAGAGTTTATTTCAACAGCTATTAACTCAGGATTAATTTATAATATTGATTTGTTAATGTTTGAAGAAAACATTAAGTTTATTAAAGAGTTAAGTGAACTGAATTTAATAACTGATGACTTTGTATTTACTTCTAATATGTCGTCATATACATTATCTAGTTTAAAAGTTGAGAATTAATTGTTATTTTAGATAAACATCAAGTTGCTCCAAGCATGGTAACGATTGAAATAACTGAACAATCACTTGTAAGAGAAAGAGGACTTGAAAATATTAGGAAGTTTAAAGAACAAAATATGAACATAGCTATTGATGATTTTAGCGTAGGGCATTCCTCTTTAACTCAGCTTAGTGATATAAGTGCAGATATAATTAAGATTGATAAATCGTTATTAGATAAAGTAAATGTAAATGGTAAATTAGATTCAGATGCGTTTGTCATTTATAAAACAATAGTTGAATTAGGTAAGCACTTAAGAATTAAAATTGTTTCAGAAGGTGTAGAAACGTTAGAAGAGATTAATATTCTTAAAGAACTGAACGTCTCAGTTGGGCAAGGATATTACTATTCAAAACCAATTTCAAAAGAAGAATATGTTAATTTATTGAAAAAATGATTCCGAAGAATCATTTTTTTTAGCTTATTGGTCCACCTATTATTAATCTTATAATCAATAGTATTGTAATGTGGAGAGGGTAGAAACCATATCCAATATATTTATTTAACTTAACATAATTAAAGAATCTTTCAAAGATGATTATTATTGGAAGTGCCATTATACTTCTTGCTTGGAAGAAGTATCCTTCTAAGTATCTTAATCCGTCTTTGTATTTTGTTATGTTCTCAATTACAGTATCATATCGCGTCCAAGCTTCAAAATATGAAATCTTAGTTCCAATCCAATATTCTGAATATTTAGCTAAGTAGAAAGCACCTGACTCGTATGTTGAGATAAATGATAAACAAATATATGATATTATAATTGGAATCCATTTACCATCAAAGATATAGAAGATTAAAATCATTAAAATACCATAAGTACTGTAAGAAAATGCGAATGAATCAAATCTGAACTCTAATACTTGAGGTAATACAATTGCTGATACCAAAGCAATAAACAATAATATTGATCTAACATAACTCTTAGATTCTTTAAGTAAGTCAAATATGAATAAAACACCTAATGAATATAAGAATAATATCATTACATTGAAGTGGAAGTAATTTGGTATTAAATCTTTATTTAAAAATACATATGGTACTTGTGATATTAGCCCAAATATAAACATTCTAAATGAATACTTTTTCTTGTCAGAAGTATAAGAATATCCCTTTGCAACTTGATAAGCAAAAATAGGAAACGCAATTCGGCCGATTGTTCTTAGTATCCTTAAACTAGGAAAAAGTAGTACTCCAATATGATCAATGAGCATTGTAAGCATAGCTATAGTCTTGATCGTGTCATTTCTTCTCGTCATTATAAATCCCCCTTTATTTAATTATATGATATCATTGATTGTCGAAATGTTCACTAAAATTAGCATAATTTAATAATAGGCTCATGATTGTTTTATAAGAAGTGTCTAAATGGAAACTAATAGAAGTGAGCTGTGATTAATTACAAAATAAACATGACTAGAGAAATTGTTAAAAAAAGTTTCTTTTTTTTGGAGTAAAAACTAACTTTACTTTTAACTATGTTATTAAGAAAATAGTTGAGGTGAAGTATGAAAAAAATATTAATAATAACATTATTGATTTTATTAATTCCTAATGTATATGGATATGATCATAAGGATTGTGAAATCTTTGTGTTACCGAGATTAGGTATAACTGAATATCAAACTTGTTTGCAAAATCCAGATGCTTATAAAAGTCACTTCATATATCATGAAGTTAAGTTCTATAATGGAGCATCGTTATTAAAATCTATTGATGTAGTTGATGGCGATGATGCCACTCCTCCACCTAATCCTAGTAAAACAGGATATACATTTATAGGGTGGAGTAATAGTTATACTAATATTACTGGTCCTATCAATATCTATGCTGAATTTGAGTCAACTGAGTATACAGTCACATTCAAAGATTATGATGGTACCACTTTGAGAACCGAGTCAGTAACCTATGGTGAAGATGCAATTGGTCCTAGTGTAAGTAGAACAGGTTATAATTTTACTGGATGGAGTAGTAGTGTCTCTAATATAACAAGTTCAACAACTGTATTTGCTGAGTATGAGAAAGTGGAGTATAACGTAACTTTCTATGGCTATAGAAACACAATATTAAAGTCTCAAAGTGTTTCCTATGGTAGTTACGCTACTCCTCCAAATGCACCTACTGTATCAGGTTATGAATTTGATGGTTGGATAGGAAATTATAGTAATATAACTTCTAATAAAAATATCTATGCAGATTATGATGTTGTCACTCATACTGTGAAATTCAAGAGTAACGGATTATTAATTAAAACAGATGAAGTTGAAGATGGTGGTAGAGCTACTGCGCCAAGTGATCCATCAATGACTGGTTATACTTTTACTGGATGGGATAAAAGTTTTAGCTATATAACATCAAATAAAATAATAAATGCTATATTTGAAATTAATACATATCAAGTTGTTTATCATGGGCTAGATAAAATACTTAAGACTGATGTAGTAGATTATAATAATGAATCAGTTCCTCCTGTGAACCACATTGAAGAAGGATATGATTTTCTAGGATGGAATGGAAGTTATAACAATATCAAATCTAATACTGATATTTACGGTATATATTCTCTTAAAACTTATCAAGTAGTCTTTAAAGACTACGACGGTACAACCCTAGATACTACTACTATTAATCATGGTGAATCTGCATCCACTATCAATCCTGACAGATTAGGCTATGATTTTATCGGTTGGAGTGATACTATTACCAATATTACAGAAGATAAGACTTTAATAGCAAAGTATAAAATTAAAAACCTTACTGTAAATTATTATGACTTTGATAATAATTTAGTCAAATCTGAACTTGTAAACTACGGAGAATCTTCTGTTCCTCCGGTAGTTGATAAAGAATCATATGACTTTGTAGGTTGGGATCAATCATATGAGAACATTACTTCTAGTAAAGATATAAGAAGTATCTTTAAAATAAAGGAATATACTATTCAAATAAAGGATTATGATGGAACTGATATTGCATCATTAAAAGTTACTCATGGTAGTGATGTTGAGTATAAGAGTCCTACTAGAGATGGATTTATATTTACAGGATGGTCTGTTTCTACTTTAAATATAACTAGTAATAAAACCATATTCGCAGAATACGAGAGAATAAAATACTCTGTAAACTTCTACATAGATGGTGAGTTATTTGAATCTGTTCTAGTTGATCACAATTCAACGCCAATACAACCGACACCTCCATTAGTTGAAGGTAAAACCTTTATTGGGTGGGATGTTGATTTGAATAATATAACATCTGATACTAGTGTTAGTGGTATTTATGATGTTAACAAATACAATGTAACCTTTATGAATTATGATATGACAGTTCTTAAAAATGAAGAAATTACACATGGTGGTAGTGCTACTCCTCCAGCAGCGTCTAAACCTGGATCAACATTTTCTAATTGGAGTGGAAGTTTCAATAATGTTACTAGTGATATTACATTAGTAGCAGAGTTTGATGAAATTACTTTCAGTGTTTATTTCTATGGGTATAACTCAGAGTTGTTAAGTATAGAAACTGTCAAACTAATGGGTGACGCTATAGTACCAGCACCACGAATAATCTCTGGATATGACTTTATAGGATGGATGGGTAACTATAAAAATATATATAATGATGAAGAAGTTTATGCAATCTATTCAAAAATTACCGAAGAAACAGAAGAGAATTTACCAAATAAAGAAATAGAAGAAGAGACTGTTCTCCGTAATGTTATATTCTTTGATCATGATGGTAGTAAAATCTATGATATAGATGTAGAGGATGGTAACTCAGTAAGTGCTCCAAATGTTATAAATATTGAGGGCTATGATTTTTTAGGATGGGATAAAAACTTAACTAATGTTGTGAATGATCTAACAGTTAACCCAATATACAAAAAGAAGGTTTATACTGTTAGGTTTATTAATTATGATGAATCAATACTAAGTGTGGAAAAGGTGAATTATGGAGATAATGCAAATCCTCCTATTGTGAATAGAAAAGGATATAATTTCACTAGTTGGGATAATGATTATAAACATATTATGAGTGACTTGGATTTAGTGGCTCTGTTTGAACCAATAAAATATAGAGTAGAGTTTATTGATATTAACGGGGAATTACTTAGAGTTAGTGAAGTTTCAACTGATGAAGAAATTGAGATTTTTGATCCATATCATGTTGGGTATGAGTTTATCGGCTGGGATAAGGATTTAGAGAATATTAGTAATGATATGACAGTTACGGCTTTGTACGAAGTTCTAGATCACTATACTATGACTGATACTGAAAAACTCGTAATAGATGTAAGTATAACTAATTCAGCTGAAAAGAAGGTAAAAATGATAGTAAATAAAGATGTTGAATTTACTATAAATTATCTAAAAATTAATAATGAGTTCTTTTCCGAGAATGACTTTACAGTCAAGTCTAAAAGTAAAGGACTATTTTCCAACGAAAGAGTTACGGAAATAGTGTTTTATAAGGATCTTGATTTAATTAATTTACAAGTTATATCGATAACAGAAAAATATTTAGGAAAAGAATATCTTTATGATCTAAGGACTGAAAATAAAGCATTAGTAAATAATTTGTTTACTGATAAGGATTTTAAAATATCCACTGAACTATCGAATTTCGATATCTTCATAATGTGGCTTAAAAATTTATTGAACTAAAAAAAGATAACTAAGTGAATTGGTCAATAGTTAACGGACACAAAAAAAGACTTTAATTAAACCCTAGTTGAGAACGATACTCAACTGGGGTTTTATTTTGCAATGTTTCTGTAAATCTACTGTTATTAAAATAATCAACGTAATTTGCGATGGTTTCATCAATATTGTCGCTTTGTTTAAATCTAAAGTCGTAATAAAGTTCCCATTTAATCCACCTATTTAAAGACTCAATGACTGGATTATCAGTAGGTGTTCCAGCTCGTGACATCGATCTATTTATGTTATAATCTTTATGAGCTTCTTGGAATGCTCTGGAGGAATATATTGTCCCTTGATCTGTGTGCAAAAACGTCTCAAGGTCTTTATATCCTCTTTTTGATTTTTCATTGAGAAACTTTTGTAACGCAGACATGTGGCTTCTATAGTTGCTACCATGTTTACCTTCACCTAAGTCATAGCAAACTATTTCATTGTTAAATACATCTATATACAGTGTGAGATCTTTCATTTTCCCTTTGTGCTTAAGGACTGTAGTATCAGATGTAACAACCTCAAATGGTCGACTAGCATTCCAACTAGTAACTAGTCTTGGAAAATCTAATCTTTCATTTCCTGATTTCTTATATGTTTTTCGGGATTTAGATTTAATTCCCAACTCTTTACAACACGAATGCACAAGCCAACTTGATACTATCCATCCGGTATCTCTAAATATGTACTCTCTAATTCTTCTATACCCATATGATGGGTGTTTTTTATTTACAGTAACAATTAGAGATATTAAATCAATCCTGTTCTGCTTATACCTATTAATAGAATCTTTGCCTTTTAACCAACCATAATAACCGCTCCGAGATACACCCATAGTACTACAAAGACTCATTATATTAAAGTTTAAAGATAAAATTTCTATGATCTCATATTCTCTTCGAGTTAGTTCTTTTTTTTTATTTTCTCTACAATTTCATTTGTATAACCTCTTTTTAATCTTTCATTTTCGATTCTCAACTTCATATTTTCATATTGTAATTGTTCTAGTTCTGAAAGATCTTTTCTCTTTGAGAATTTAGCTAATGGATTACCTGGTTTTTTCTTGTTTTCTAACCCATCAATCCCATTCTCTCTATACTTCTTAATCCAATTTGTTAGAAGACCATCGCTTATCTTTTCTTGAGTTGCAATTTGAAATATTGAATCTTCTCCGCTTAGAACTCTAGATATAATTCTAAATTTCTCTTCTTTACTCCAGTATCGATTTTTACCACCTTTAGGTCTGCCCATAATTATCACTCCCTTTCTTAAGTATAACAAAAAATGTTAACGGACTTTTTAACTGTCCGTTAACATCATATCATTTCACTAAGTTATCTTTTTGACTACTTTATCTAGTTGTTCAATAGCTTTTTCTATAGCTTTGTGTTTACCAATACTGGTCATTTCAGTACCTTCTATTAGTACTGGGTGGAACCCTTTTACTCCGAGGAGTTTGAATACATCCTTAAAATAGGTCAAACCGTGATTCACCATTCTTGCCATTATTTGTGGATAATCTCCTCCGCTGGATTGTATATAAACCATATGTCTTTCTTTATCATTTAATAGTCCTTTTACTTCTTTATCATTAATTAAGATTGCTTTTCCATTTATATCAATACAATCGAAGTACTGTTTTAATTTTGATGGGAAAGATATTCCCCACATTGGTGTGGCCATAACATAGATATCATGTTCTAAGAATTGGTTTGCTAAGCTATCAATTATGTTAACATCTTTTTGTTCATCTTCTGATAGGTTTAAGTATTTTTCTCCACTAACTAATGAAGCTCTTGATTCGAAGTATTGGTGTTTGATTTCAGGGATATATGTATTATATAAATCTATCTCCGTAACAATACCTAAATCTCTAATTTTATTAATGAAAATTCGACCTACAGTTTTTGATGTCGATAATTCTTCAGGCTTTGTATTTGCGGTTATATATAGTATTTTTTTCATATTACCTCCTACTCTTATTATCTAGCATTAATAATAGATTATTAGGATAAAATATATCAGGAGGTAAACTATGTTTACAAATAAAACTTTTTGGCAGCAATTATTAAATATATTTCTGTTATTAACAATGTTGATTAGTACTATAGTTATATATTCTAGCGTAATAGATCTATTTGCAGGACCTACCTACTTAGATTCGTTTGAGGAATATAAAAAATGGGACTGTTACATTGAAGAAGAAACACTTACTAATCCAGAGAAACTAACTGATACTGAGTGTTACGATAAGTATAAAAAATACTGTGAAGAGATAAGAGTGGGCGACAAACAATTTGAAATAGAAACTATTATTAATGGAGTAGTCTTTATATTAATCCCAGGATTATTCTTACTACTAACTAATAAGTATCAAAGAAGAAGTGAAAAAATTGGGTTGATGATTTTAGATATAGCCTTAGTACTTTTAATTATTTCAGGATTTATTATTATGAGTATTGTAACAAGTAGTTATTTGTTTGGTCATTTATCTTATAATTACTTTTTTGTTTCTCTATTGAATGGTATTGGGGTTGTTATATTCCCTTCAATTGTTCACTGCTTATTAATAAGAAAGTCTATAACTAAAGCCTAAATCTTAGGCTTTTATTTTGACAAATGCTATTTTAAAGTTTATAATTTTTTTAGATTATTAGTTAAATGTCTAAATATTTATATGGAGGATGATTATGAATGATGCTTTTAAAGCCTTGAGTGATCCAACAAGGAGAAAAATAATCGAATTACTAAGAGTAGAAGAATTAAGTGCTGGTGATATAGCAGATAAATTTAATATAACAAAACCATCAATTTCTCATCATTTATCGATTCTAAAAAATAGTGGATTAGTATTAAGTGAAAGACGAGGTCAAAGTATTATATATACGCTTAATATGACAGTTTTTCAAGATGTTGTAAAATGGTTTTTTGACGTGAAAGGGGCATTGTAAATGAAAATAATCAAGTATATTCTGTTATCTATTATGATATTAACTTTTGTATTCACAATCATTATTTATCCATCGTTACCTGATCAAATTCCAATGCATTGGAATATGAATGGTGTTGTTGATAGATACGGAGATAAATCTAGTGTATTTATTTTATTGGCTATGGCTGCTTTTGTGTATATGTTATTTCCTTTACTCAAAAAAATAGATCCAAAAAGAGCTAATTATGAAAAGTTTAAGAATGAATATCAAATTATGAGATACTCTATTACTGTTGTTTTATTAATAGCATATGTTCTTTCAATATTAGCAAGTTTTGGAAAAATAGATGTAGGAATAATATTACCTATTGTTATCGGTGTTTTATTTATGGTAATCGGTAATTATATGTCTAGAGTAAGACAATCTTTCTTTATTGGTATAAAAACTCCATGGACATTATCTAGTGAAACAGTGTGGAATAAAACGCACCGTTTAGGTGGTTATGTTTTTGTAATTGGTGGATTATTGTTTTTTCTAGCAGGAGTAATCCAAAATACTTTATTTATTATGATAACTAATGGATTGTTTTCTATAGGAATAATCTATACAATCTATTATTCTTATAAAATATACAGGGAAGAGAAAAATGAATAAAAAGTATGGTCACTCTTAGCGATAACAATTAGTTATTATACGGAAAGAAGTAGTACAGTACTAACAGTTACATTATTCCATAGTATGTTTAATGTGACTACTACTTTTAATTGATAACTTTAATAAAAATAAGAAAACTATAAATGAGCTCAATCTGAATAATAAATAGGAGAATTTAATATGTATGATGTAATAGTTGTAGGTGGTGGGCCTAGTGGTATGATGGCCGCAATAACGGCTGCTAGAAATGGATTTAAAAAAGTATTATTAATTGAAAAGAATAATGAACTAGGTAAAAAACTATTAGTATCAGGTGGCGGAAGATGTAATATTACTAATCTTAAAAGTAATAACGACCTTATGCAATTTGTTAGTGATAGATTCTTATATAAATCGTTAAATAATTTTAACGCTGTTGATATTAAAAATTATTTTGAAAATCTTGGTGTTGAATTAGTAGAAGAGGATGAGAATAGAATTTTTCCTGCAAGTGGAAAGGCTAGAGATATTCTAGATGCGCTAATGAGAGATTTAAAAGATAAGAGTGTTGATATATTACATGAGAATGTTACCGATCTAGAGAAGGATGGATATAAGTTTAAGGTTAAAACTGAAAACAATGAATTTACTGTGAAAACGTTAGTTATAGCTACAGGTGGTAAAAGTTATCCTAAGTTAGGTTCAACTGGAGATGGATATGTGTTCGCATCTAAATTTGGTCATAGGATTGTTAAACTATATCCAACTAATACTCCATTAGTATCTAAAGAAAGATTTATATTGGATGGTGTTTTACAAGGATTATCTTTAAATAATGTAACTATTAGTTTTAAAAAGAAGAAGTTCACTGGAGCAATGATATTTACTCACTTTGGTTTAAGTGGACCAGCAGTACTAAATATTTCTAAAGATGTTTACTTTGGTTTGAAAGAAGGGATTGTTGATCTTAGGCTTGATTTAATCCCATACGTTAAACGAGATGAAATACTTGAAGAAATAAGAAGTGAAAAGTTTGTAAAGAGTGCTCTAAAAAAATATTTGCCTTCAAGATTGGTAGATTATTTGATTGAAAAATCAAATGTTTCGCAAAATGTAAGTGAGTTAAGTAAAGATAAACTTAATAAGTTGTTAGAATTAATTAAAAACTTTACTGTTAATATTGACGGAGTTAGAGGATATGAAAATGCCTTTGTAACTGGTGGTGGAGTGGCTTTAGATGAAGTAGATCCTAAGACTATGGAATCAAAAAGAGTTTATAATCTATATTTCGTTGGTGAAACATTAGATATAGATGGTAAAACAGGTGGATATAATTTAACTATTGCGTTATCTACTGGCTATACTGCTGGATATAATTTATAAGAAAAGAGGTAGAATGAGTCAATACCCTTAAAACGGACTTATTAAAAAAGATGTAATTATATATGAGCTAATTTCCTATATTCCATAGGTGTTAGCTCTTTTAGTTGCTCTTGTAATCGTTCGTTATTGTAGTAATCAACATATTGTCTAATTAATTCTCTTATTCTTTCACGTGGTACTTTCTTAATTAAATAAATACACTCTGATTTTAAAGCGCTAAACCATGATTCTATTGGTACATTATCAGCACAGTTACCTTTTGCTGAAACGCTATGTCTAATATGATTTTCTCTAAGCAGTTTTGAATAATCAGTAGATGTGAATTGTGCTCCTTGATCCGAATGTAGTATTAGATTTTCTCTTTTAGATAATTTAACTTTCTTGATCGCTTTTTCAACTGTTTCAACAACTAGAAAATTACTCATTCTAGGTGATGATTGATATTCGATAATTGATTTATCGTACATATCCTTAATTGCACATAGATACTCTACTCCTTGGATTGTGTGAATGTATGAAATGTCGATCGACCATTTTTGGTTAGGTCTTGAACATACAAAATCTCGTTTAATAAGATTGGGTATATTATGATGTTCTTTCTTTCCGTACTTATTTCTTTTTTTACGGATGATTGACTTAATTCCATTTATTTTCATGTATCTATATATTGTTTTCTTTGATAGTCTCTTATTATACTTTCTATGTATTTGCATTCTAATACTTGTTATACCCCATCTACTATCTTCATTATAGATACTTACAACAAGATTATTTATTTCAGCATTATATGCCTTATGATTGGGCCTACCATTCTTTATCCATTGATAATAACCACTTTTTGAACACTTTAATATTTTACATAGTAGAACTATCTTATGTTTTTCTCTCAAAGTATCAATTA
Source organism: Mycoplasmatota bacterium WC44 (assembly GCA_046529715.1). Classification (GTDB taxonomy): domain Bacteria; phylum Bacillota_I; class Bacilli_A; order MAG-NZ; family MAG-NZ; genus WC44. Next base: position 2,098,914 of record CP134881.1, on the reverse strand, counting down.
TTTTAAATTTGTCTTTGGCTTTTCTTGGTAGGCCATTAACTTTTTTATATCTTCAACAGCCTTCACATATTCTATTAACTCTTCTCTAGTCATTTCCTCAGGAATAAGTTTATTGCTTTTCGGTCTGCCAGTTGATTTCTTACCTCTTGAGTCTGTCGTGGTTCCATATTTTTTATATTGATTAACCCATCTAGTTAACATGCTGTCACTAGCAATATTATATTTTCTTTTGATAACTGATAATCTCTCACCTGCTAAGTACTCCTTAACAATTTTGTTTTTATCTTCGATTGTCCTTTTGATATTCTTTCTCATTATTTCACCTCATTTATATGATACTAAAAAAAATGTTGATTTTATTCAACATCTTTTTTTATGTGTCCATTTTAAAGGAATTAACTCGAATTTCTACCTCTTTATTTTGCGAATTAATGAATATTCTTTTCCGTAAGCATTTGTACCACCAGTAACATTTATAACGTTATACTTTTTATATAATTTATTTGTAACTTTTTTACTTCTCGAACCTGATTGGCATACTATGTATGCTTTATCAGTTATATAATCAGCAGGTGACTTAATTAAAGTTTTCAAAGGTACGTTTTTTGCGTTAGGTATATGCGCGCCTTCATATTCACTAGGTTCTCTTACATCTAAAATGTTGATGCTTTTCTTATTTATCTTTTTTAAATCTTGAACTGAAATACTTTCAAATTTAGGACTAAACATTTAGGTATTCCTTTAATTTTTCAACTTTATCTAATTCTTCCCATGATAAGTCTAAGTCAGTTCTTCCGAAATGTCCATAACTAGCTGTTTGTTTATATATAGGTCTCTTAAGGTCTAAACTATCAATGATTCCTTTTGGAGTTAATTTAAAGTTCTCTCTAATAGCTTTTATGATGATTGCGTCATCTACTTTGTTAGTACCAAAAGTATCTATTCTTACACTTGTAGGTTCTGCAACACCGATAGCGTATGATAATTGAATTTCTACTTTATCAGCTAAACCAGCAGCAACAATATTTTTTGCGATATATCTAGCAGCATATGCAGCACTTCTATCAACTTTTGATGGGTCTTTTCCACTGAAAGCTCCTCCACCATGTCTAGCATATCCACCGTATGTATCTACGATGATTTTTCGCCCAGTTAATCCAGCGTCTCCTTTTGGACCACCTATAACGAATAATCCTGTTGGGTTGATATAGTATTTTGTATCTTCATCTACTAAGTCACTTGGGATAACAGGGTCAATTACGAATTTTCTAATATCTTCTTGTAATTGTTGATGAGTTATACCTGGTGCATGTTGACTTGATACAACGATTGCGTCAATTCTTACAGGTTCATCTTTTTCATTAAACTCTACTGTAACTTGACTCTTACCATCAGGTCTTAAGTAAGGTACTACACTTTCTTTTCTTACTTTAGCAAGTTGTTTAGTTAATTTGTGTGATAATACAGCACTAATAGGCATATACTCTTCAGTTTCGTTAGTTGCAAAACCGAACATTAAACCTTGATCTCCGGCACCTTGTTCTTTATATGCACCTTCGTTTTCATTTACTCCTTGAGCGATATCAGGACTTTGTGAATCAATTGTTACTAAAACAGCAACATTCTCAGCATCAAATCCAAATTTACTTCTTGTGTATCCAATATCACTTACTGTTTTTCTAACAATATCTTGGATTGGTACATAAGCAGTAGTCGTAATTTCTCCTGTAACTAATACTAAACCTGTAGTTACTGTTGTTTCGCAAGCTACTCTTGCGTTTTTGTCTAAAGCCAGAATTGCATCTAATATTGCATCACTAATTTGATCCGATACTTTATCTGGATGTCCTTCAGTTACTGATTCTGATGTGAATAAAATTTTTTCCATGTCTTTTCTCCTTTTTATTACAAAAAAAATACTTTTCCCGAGAAAAGTACGACTTTTCTCATTGATAGGTCTCCCCCTACTATTAGCACCTAATTAAATAGGTTGCTGTTGCATCATAGGCTAGTAACCTCCGCAACTCTTAATGAGTATTTTTTTTACTAGATACATATTACGCTAATATCATCGACGTGTCAATCAAAATGTCTAGTTTACACTCTATTGTGATATAATTATGGACTAGGAGGGGTTATTTATGATTAAATTATCAGGTGTTTCTAAAGTTTATGAATCAGGTGAAGTAAAAACTAGAGCATTAAATAAGAGATTATAAAGACATAATTTCAAATTTTCATACATTTAGATTCATGAACGATATGAAGAATGTTAACAATTCCTTTATTAAATAAGGTACAAAACCAATAAAAGGTGAAATAGCTATAGCGAAAGTATATGTTAGCAAGAATGATATCTCTATTGGAGATAATATTAAGAATTTAGATAAAACTTAAAGGTTGGTGGATTTGTATTATTCCCAGATTTTACGTTCCCATTATTTGGTGAGTCATTTATATTTGATAATTCGAAATAAAATGCTGTATTAGTTGATTCTGTACAGTATATGGAGTTAGTTTTTAACGATGAATTAGGATACTAGTTATTGGGATATGGTATTGGTGATTTTGATGAACTGAAAGATAGTTATCCTGATTCAATATAGGTTACTTGGTTTATTTATCGTTGTAGCAATGTATTTGTTAGGTACAATAGATGCTAAACGTAAGATTGATAAAGTATCATTACAAGAATCACTTAAAATGTATCAAGAATAAAGAAAAAGAAATCACATCTACTGTGATTTCTTTCTTATATTATAGTTAACCTCTACTGTAGTTTGTAATTCAATATCTTGTGGGGCTAGCTGAACCGAGCTTTCAGCCATCCTGTATGGTATGTAGTTAATATCTCTAAGATTCATTTCTTCAATTCCAGTAATTTCAGTGCCACTAGAATTTGCCAAAATATTAGCTTTAACGAGAGCACCTTTATAAGCTTTATCAATTAATAGATTCTTTAAACTATCAACTTGATTGTTAGAAAATTGAAGAGAGAAACTAGCATTTGATTCTGAATTTGATAACATATTAACTATTCTAAGTAACTCTTGTTGGTCATATGGTAGAACTAACTCTATAGTTGCTGACCCTCTATATCCTCTTTTTACATCTTTTTCATATATTTCTCTAATTGAATAATTTATAACTTCTAGATTATCGTAACCCATTTTTTGTAAATCAGTTGTAAGAATTTCTATATTTGAATTTAGTTCATTTATTGCTTGTTGATAGTCATAGTTTGTGCTACTTAAATTAAATAAGAAAGTCATTTCATTTACGGGAACGTAATCTTTTTCTGTGTTTGAAACTTTTATCATATAATCACCTACTTATAATATGTAAAAAAAAAGGAGTGTGAAACTCCTTATATACTTTCTAGCTCTTCTCTATCTACTATATAGAAATAATTACGATCATAATCTATCAAGCCTTCTTGTTTCATAAGTATTAATTCTCTCGATAGAGATGGTCTTTTTACACTTAGATAATCTGCAAGCTTTTCTTTAGTCATCCCAATTGGCACTTTATCTTCACCCTTAGAATTTGAAAGAATATATGCAGCTAATTTTGATTTTAGTGAATGTTTTGTAATTACCTTAACTCTTCTATGTAAATCTAATGTTCTATCAGCAATTAAAGTTAAAAAGTTAACTAATAATTTTTTGTGTTCTCCTAGAGCTTTTACTAAAACATCTCTATCTATAAATAGAATAGTAACATCAGTAGAAGCAACTAATGTTGCTGGGAAAGTTTGTTGGTGGCTGTAAAGTAGTACTTCACCGAATATTTCACCTGCTCTAATTCTTGTAATTAACGACACAGTTCCTTCACCACAAATATCTTGAATATCGACAATTCCATCTACAACTAATCCAATGCATTGACAATCTTGATCGTGGCGAAAAATGACTTCATCTTTTTTGTATGCTTGTGTTAGTGTAGGGTATTTTCTAAAGAAATGATTAATTTCATGGAGAGTAAAACCATGAAATAATTTGCTCTTAAAAATCTTGCTCATCAACTTCACCGCCTCATTACATAATAACACAAAGTATATATATTGTAAATGTTGTTTTTATACGAACTATTGTATATAATTATAAAGAGGTGAACTAGATTGAGTTATAAATATTTTAAAAATGATAAATGTGAATACTTCCCTTGTCATGAAAAAGATGGAGAGTTTTTTAACTGCCTATTTTGTTATTGTCCTCTGTATCATTATGACTGTAAAGGTAAGTATACTGATGAAGGGATTAAAGATTGTAGTAATTGTTTAATTCCACACTCAGAAAAGGGATATGAATATGTAATGAAAATTTTAATAGAGAACATGAAATATTAAACTAAATGTGATATTTTGTATTAGAGTGATAAATAACATAAAATAGACAATTTCTTATTGACTTTTTTATATGAAATATATATACTATTAAAGCAAGTATATGCGGGTATGGCGGAACTGGCAGACGCGCTAGATTTAGGCTCTAGTTCTTCGGAGTGCAGGTTCGACTCCTGTTACCCGCACCATTGTATACGCATACCAGGGGCTCAAAACCCTTGAGTTTATAGTTTTTGTATTTTTAACAAATACGAGAAAAGATGACTGGTTGATTTCTCATCCAGTTTTCATATACATGAATTAAGTTAAAAGAACGACTTAAAGATATGTATGTTGATAATATAATATCAAGAGATGAGCTAACGGCTAAAGTATCTAAACGTGAAGAAAAGATATTTGAGATTAATAAACTAATAATAAAGTTGCAAAATGAAGAAACTGACTTTATAGGTGACGATATAAATATCACTATTGAACAATTAAAATTTGTTTTATCCTAATTAAATAAAATACTGGATGAGTTCGATGATCGACTTAAAGTAAAAGAGTTACTAAGAGCTATTGTTGCGGAAATAGTTGTCAAGAATAGACTTCAAGTTGATTTAGAAGTTAATATAAACTTTACGCAACAATTATGGAATATAATAAAGATGGAAACACCTAGTGATGTTTCCTTTTCTTATGGAGTAATGGTATAATAAGGAAAAATATAAAGAATTATTGAGAGTTCTGTATGTGGAGGAAGAAAAAGTCAATTTACGCTCGCTAATGCTATAGAAGAAGGTGATTAACACAAGCAGCTTTTGAGTTGCGATACACTAGCGCAAAAGTGATAGATATAGCTTTAAAGTATGGGTATAATTCTCCAGATGGCTAAGGATAAAAAAAATAAAGAACTTGAAGAAGGAGATAAGAAGGTGAAGGAACAGTTGGAGATCATTAGAGATAAACTGTATGAAAAGATGTAGTGTACGCAATTTGTTTGTTATGTGTCTCAAATAAAAAAAACCGAAATTATCTATATAATCGGGGGTATAAACATGAGTAATGTTGTTTACAAAAATGCAAAAAGCGAGAAAATAATAAGAGACCTATATGACAAGCAAGTTTTTTCATTAAATATAGAATTTGAAGATGCTTATGTGGATACAAGATTTGGGAAAACTCATTTGCTTAAGATAGGTAATCCAAACGGGAAGCCGATTTTACTTTTTCACGGAGGAAATAGTACTACACCATACTGTTTAAGGGATTTTCTTTCCTTTAAAGATGAATATTTGATATATGCACCTGATACAATGGGGCATCCTGGTAAAAGTGCACAAACTGTTTTATCTACTAAGAACTTAGAGTACGGTGAGTGGGCATCTGATGTAATTGATGGATTGGGATTTGAGCAAATGATTTGTATGGGTGGTTCTTATGGAGGCGGAGTTTTAGTAAAGCTAATGTGCTTTGCTCCACAAAAAATATTAAAAGCGATTTTGCTTGTCCCATCAGGAATATACACTGCTTCAACAATAAGCATATTGTTTAGTATGGGAATTCCGATGATTTTATACAAGATTACTCAAAAAGAAAAATGGCTAAAAAAAGCGATTTTACCTATGGCAATTAATGAAAAAGATATTGATGAAAGTACTTTTGAAATGGTAAAATACGCCTTCAATAATGTGTGTGTAAAAACAGGTACGCCAAGTAATGTTAAAGAGTCTAATATGAAGAATTTTACCGCACCCACCTTGCTGATTACAGGAGAAAAGGATGTTTTATTCCCAGGAGAAAAGGTTATAGCACGAGCAAAATCAATTATACCAAATTTAAAGACATATCTGATAAAAGAAAGTGGACACATGTGTGGACTATCTTCTGAAAAATTAAAGAATATTTTAGAAATAATAGCTGACTTTCTAGATGAGTAGTTTAGTACATATATAGAGGTATTAGATTTAGATATTATTACAAGAGAAGAAATTGAAAAAAAGAAAAAGGAATTGCTAGATCTGTAATGAGTAAAGAATAACAACTAGGTATTTGATTCATTGACTGCATAGAGTATTTTAACTTAATATAATGCCGATTCTGCGCAGTGAAATGTATGGGTACCCGCACCATTAATGACGCAACCTGGAAGAGGAATCTTCCAGGTTTTTTATAAATGGTAAAAGGGATGATCTTCTCACTAGCCCATTATGTATTACTAATTATATGAGAATCATCAATTTGCTAGGTTAATAATAATATCAAAAGAAATGGATAAGGGTAACCTTATCCATTTCTATTAAAAAATATCTTATATTATCTTCTTTTAAATTTATATTCAAATAATTTAGTCTTTATAATGATCTACGTAACTTTTCCCCCATTTATCCATCAATTCTAATAGAGGTATTAATTTCTCCCCAGTATCCGATAAAGAATATTCAACTATTGGAGGAACTTGATTATAGACTTTTCTATTTATCAATCCATCTTTTTCTAAAATCCTTAATTGTTGCGTTAACATCTTTTGAGTGATTTCAGGAATGATTCTTCTAAATTCATTAAATCGTATGACTTCATGATTTCCTAAGTTCCAGAGAAGAAGGGATTTCCACTTTCCACCTATTAACTCTAAAGTTACTTCAATTTCACATCTATAATCACTACAACTTACTTTGTTATTTCTATCTTTTGGCATTCTTAACCACTATCCTTGCAAACAAATTTTTAGAAATTCCCTAGTCTTATTATAAGAGAAGGTTCGCTACTATTATATCAGCAATTTTTCTAATTTAAACACTTCATGAGTTTCACTTTTCCATTTGGAAACTACCTTACTAAAAAGTGCCTTCTTCACAATAAATTATCAAAATTATATAATAATCATGTGCTAAGAAAGCAACAAGCAAACAAAACACTCTAAAAGTAAATTAGAGATATTGATAATATTAGGAGGAATTAATTTGGCAAGGTTTACAATACCAAGAGATGTGTACTTTGGAGAAGGTGCAATAGGAGAATTAAAGAATTTAAAGGGTAAAAGGGCTGTTCTAGTAATTGGTGATGGTCCATTAAGAGAATTAGGAATTTTAGATAAGGCTGAAGGTTATTTAAAAGAAGCTGGAATTGAATCTGTTGTTATTGAGGGGATAGAGTCAGATCCATCAGTTGATACAGTAATGAATGGCGTAAAAGTAATGAATGATTTTGAACCAGATTGGATTATTGGTATAGGAGGAGGTTCACCGATTGATGCTGCTAAGGCTATGTGGATTTTCTATGAATACCCAGAATTTACATTTGAAGAAGCTGCAAAACCATTTAACTTACCTGAGTTAAGACAAAAAGCAAAATTTGTAGCAATATCTACTACAAGTGGAACAGGGACAGAAGTAACTTCTTTCGCGGTGATTACAGACAATAAAACTGGAGTTAAATATCCAATAGCAGATTTTAATATAACACCAGATATAGCAATAGTAGATAATGATTTAGCACAAACAATGCCACAAAGATTAGTGTCACACACTGGAATGGATGCATTAACTCATGCTTTTGAAGCGTATGTTTCAACAGTAAGAAACGAATTTACAGATGCTTTAGCAATGAAATCTATTGAAATGACAGTAGAAAACTTAGTTGAATCTTATAATGGAGATAAAGAAGCTAGAAGTAAAATGCATACAGCTCAATGTCTTGCAGGAATGTCATTTTCAAATGCAATACTAGGAATTGTACATAGTATGGCACACAAAACAGGAAGAGTATTTAATATCCCTCACGGTTGTGCAAATGCTATTTATTTACCATATGTAATTCAATTTAACAAAAAAACTGCTGGTAATATTTATGCTGATATAGCAAAAAGATTAGGATTAGCAGGGAACAATCAAGAAGAATTAGTAAACTCATTAGTAGAAATGGTTATAGACTTTAATAAGAAAATGAATATTCCACTTACATTAAGAGAATTTGGAATAAGCGAACAAGACTTTAACGATAAACTAGAAGAGATTTCTACAACTGCAGTATCAGATCCATGTACTGGTACAAATCCAAGAGAAATATCGATAGATGAAATGAAAAAATTATTTACTTGTACATATTATGGTGAAAACGTAGAATTTTAAGTTGATGTTGTAATTTACATAGAAGAACCGATTATTTAAGATTTAATAGTGCATAGTTTTTAATTAAGTAATTAATATTGAAAGCCTCTAAATTAGGGGCTTTCTTACTGTAATATGGTTAGTAAAGATTAAATTAAGAAGAGAAAGGAGGATAATTATGCAGTTAGAGATTACAACTCCAGCGATTTTGTTCCCAGCTATATCGCTTTTATTAGTTGCTTACAATGGTCGATATATTTCATTAAATGACGTAATAACAGCTAAAATAAAAGAATACAAAGGGAGTCCTGACAAATTAGTCTATCGTCAAATAGAGAATTTTAAGAAGAGAATATTTTTAATTAAGAGAATGCAATTTATTGGTGCTTTTAGTTTTTTCCTTTGTGTTCTTTCAATGATCACTTTATATTTAAAACATAATATATTAGGACAAATTATATTCTTAATTTCATTAATAATGCTTGGTATATCATTAGCATTATCACTATATGAAGTGAAGATTTCATCGGAAGCTTTAATAATAGATTTAAAAGACATATGTGATTTTAGACCATCCACTATAGTGAAGGTAAAACAATTGAGAAGAGAACTAAATGAAGAAAATAATACTAAAAAGTGAACACTATAATGAAGTTATGCAATCATTATGTATTCACTTCCTTAATGGGAAAATATAATTAATTAATAAAACAAGAAATAAAGTATTATCGTCTTAATAAAAAAAATATCAATTTATTATAGATAATAATATTGCTTCTATAATTAGATAAATGAATAGAGGAAGGTTATTAAAGCATTAAAAATTGATTATGATTATAATTTTTATCCTAATGGAATAACAGAAATAAATAAATTTATGGATCATGTAAATCAAAATAAAGGTCGATTTATTTTACTAATACAACTTCTTGAAGATAATTGTATTGTGCCTTATTTTATTGAGACAGATAAGTATGAATGTTCTATAAATTTAATGACTGTAAATAAAATACAAGAAATTGATATAAGGGTTATGTCTAAAGAAGAATATGATAATAGATTATTGGAGTGTATTCCTTTGACATGCCATAGTGCGAAATTTATATAGAAAATGAGAAAGATGATAATATAGAGGAACATTGAAATAACTTGAGACTTGATGGACATTGTAACCTGAAGATTATAATCAGATAATACTAAATGGGTTTATAAAATTTTTTTATCAATATAAAAAGGATTCATTTTTATTATTAAACCCACTTCTGAGTTCCAAAAATAATAACAAGATGAATCCTTATATAAAATTTATAGTTTTCGTCTACTTTTGGTTCTTCAAGTCACGACTATAAGGTATCATTTCATATTAGCTATGTACTTGTTTAATAAATAAATCTTGTAATTTATATGATACAAGTACTTTTTCTAGTGATGTTTCTTTTACTTCTATGTTTGGGTTATTATTTTCCCTACTGTCTCTTTTGTGAAAATATTCTTCATATCTAATGACTCCTACATCATTGAAGACTTCTAAAAATACAGCACAGTCTTTACCATATACTCTAATATCATTTTCACATTTCTCAATTCTTTTCTCATTTTCTAAGACAAAAATTGTACTATAATAATCGTTTTTTATCATAATTCTCTCTCTTCCCATATGTTATTATTTTAGTATTTATTATATCAAGAATTCACTTGGAAGATATACTTCGAGTAAGACTACCAATTATTACCTGAACATATATAAGAAGAGTAAATTAAATCAAAACATAACATTAAAAAAGAGATAAGTAATTGTAAAATGGAACCTATAAGATGGAAAGTTGAAAAAAGGACTGTAATCTTATAGGTTTTTCTTATACAATAAATTCAAGGATGTGATGGTATGAGTAAAATTCTTTTTACTAAGGAACAACAAGCACAATTAAGAAGAAATAAATATGTTAGGAATGTACCTGATAAGGCGATAACTTACACTGATGATTTTAAATCTCATGTGGTTTTACAAAATGAGTTAGGAAAAACTTCATCACAAATTTTTACTGAAGCTGGATTTGATTTAAGTATCCTAGGTACGCGACACCGAAAAGCTTTAACTAGATGGAAAAAGGCATATATAACTCATGGCGAACTAGGACTTAGAGATACACGAAAAACAAATTCTGGAAGGCCACTTGAAAGAGATCTTACACCTGAAGAAATTATTGCTAGGCAAGCAGCTAAAATTGCATATTTAGAAATGGAGTTAGAAATACAAAAAAGTTCGATATGATCGAAAGGAGGGCGTTAAAGCAAATAAACAAGAATACAAAGAGTTAACAAAAGCTAAGAAATTCGAAATGGTTAAAGAACTTTATTCGAAATTTAAAGTTAGAATCTCAATTGTATATTTATGTGAATTTGCGGGAATTTCAAAATCAGGATATTACAATTATTTTTTATTAGAATCTATTTCAAACAGAAATACCAAGCAAGAACAAGATGAAACTGATTTTGAAATTATCAAAGGCTTTAAAAAAGGCTCTAGAACGATAAAAATGATGTTATAGACGAAGAAGGGTATTAATTGGAGTAGAAAGAAAATCCAAAGACTTATGAGGAAGTTTGGAATGAAATGTCCAATTAGAAAATCAAACCCATATAAAAGAATGTATAAAGCAATCAAAGAAAATAATTATGTACCTAATTTATTAGAACGTAACTTTACACCTGGACAAGCTAATACAGTGCTATTAACAGATATAACATATCTTTACTATAATAGCAGGAAAAGTAAAGCGTATTTATCAGCAATCAAAGATAGTCAAACTAAAGAGATATTAGCACATCATTTATCAACCTCATTAGAAATGCCGCTTGTAGTTAATACAATTGAAAACTTAATGATCCATAAAACCTTTGAGGTAAATGAAGTAACTCTACTTCACTCAGATCAAGGATGTCACTATACAAGTCACTTATATAGAGATTTACAAAAGTTTTATGGTATTAAAAGATCAATGTCAAGAAGGGGGAACTGTTGGGATAATGCACAAATGGAATCTTTCTTTGGACACTTGAAACAAGAAACAGATTTTAAAGAAATTAAATCATTTGAAGAATTAAATCAATACATTGACAAATACATTTTATTACTACAACAATGAGAGACCTCAATGGAATTTAAAAAAGACAACTCCTGTAAACTACAGAAATTGTCTTATTGAAGCAAGTATTTAACTATGTCTTTTTTCTAAGTGTCCTTGACATAGGTTCCACTTTACAATAGATAGTCTTTTTTTTTATCAAAGTTACTCATATACAATCCTTCCATTTCATTCTTCTTAATTGTCCCAATGAACATTTAATTAGTAAAGCTTTGCTGGTCTTGGGCTATATTTATTAGTAGTTTTATCTGTCTCTATAATTATGTTTTTTACATTCTTGAATTTCGTTCTGAAGTTTTGCACCGTATCACTCTTATTTGTTGTCAGTTTATAAACTTTATAAGATTCTGCTATTTTGAAATACTCAGGTAATAGGTTAAACATAAAATCCGTATACTCTATCTTGTCCTTTATCTTATCAAAAGCTAAACTTATAATGATTGCATGGTCAAATGCTAAAAACCTCTATCTACAAGTTCATGTTTTGTTATTCTAGCTTTTTCTTAACAGTTGTAATTTCTTTTATTTTTGCTGACAATTTTTATATCTTGCTTGATAAGTAGAATATCAATAAATTTTTCTCTTACGAACCCATCATCTGTAATTACCTTGTTGACTTGAGTAATCCTTCTCTCTACCTCAAACCATTTAGCAGCCTTTGCATCACTACCAGCTTTAAGAACTATTTGAGGTTTATTTTCTTTCAATATCGTCATGAGTGTATAATTGTTCTAAATATACGCCTGAGTCTGTTATATTTGTTTGTGTGAGGATAATCTCCTCTTTGAATTAAAGGAATTTTAAGTCTCTTATCATCTAAATCATTTGATTCTTATTTTCCATCTGTATTTTGAAAGTTAATATTAACTAATCAGAAGTTACAGGAAACTTTTTAGAGTTATATTTATCAGGATTATACTCCTCTAAATATTTTTTTTTCTGGTTGACCTAAGGCATTTCTTATTTCTGTAGTCATCATTTATCACTTCGTATATTATTCTTCATATTTTCTATTAATCAACACCACTTTACAAGAAATGAAGTGATAGTTTAAAAAAAAGAAAAATCAGCATCTGAATCCTAGGAATACAAGACATAAGCAAAATACTCCATTTTAGGAGAAGTCTAACTTATGATTTGTGCATCTAAAAAAAACAGTAAAACAAATCATTTAGACATTTCTCTAGTGATATTGTATCAGTATACTTCCCATTTAAAATTTTTAAACTATTCTACTTCACGTGAATAATAAATCAAGATCTAGTTTATAATAAAAAATGTACTAATTTATAAAAAAATGTTTCAAATGGAGTAGAAAAAACACCATTTTTTTTCATAGTACTTTATGCATATGACATGTCTGTTTTTCCACTTCATAAAAAACTAAATAATCAAAACAGGAGGAATAAACAAATGAGATTTACAATACCAAGAGATATTTATTTTGGGAAAGGAACGATAGAAGAATTAAAGAATTTGAAGGGTAAAAAAGCCCTTATGGTTATTGGCGGTGGCTCAGTTAAAAAAAGTGGAGCATTAGATAGAATAGAAGGATATTTAAAAGAAGCTGGGATGGAAACAAAACTTTTGGAAGGTGTGGAAATAGATCCAACAATCGATACAGTAATGAATGGTGCAAAAGTAATGCAGGAATTTGAACCAGATTGGATAATCGCAATAGGTGGAGGATCACCGATAGATGGAGCAAAAGGTATGTGGGTATTTTATGAACACCCAGAACTTACATTTGAAGAAGCTATAATACCATTTACCCTACCAGAGTTAAGAAAAAAAGCAAAATTTGCAGCAGTATCCACAACGAGCGGGACAGGGACAGAAGTTACATCTTTCTCAGTTGTAACAAATAAGAAAACTGGTTTTAAACATCCAATAGCTGATTATAATGTCACTCCAGATATAGCAATAGTGGATAGTGATTTAGTACAGACAATGCCAGCAAAATTAAAAGCATACACAGGAATGGATGCTTTAACCCATGCTATTGAAGCATATACTTCAACAGTAAGTAATGAATTTACAGATCCACTTGCAATGAAAGCTATTGAAATGGTAAAAGAAAACATATTAGACTCTTATAATGGAGATGAAGAAGCTGGAAATAAGCTGCATCTAGCACAATGTCTAGCAGGAATGTCATTTTCAAATGCAATTTTAGGTATAGTTCATAGTATGGCTCACAAAACAGGGAGAAAATACAATGTTGACAACGGAATTCCTCATGGGTGTGCAAATGCAATATATTTACCATATGTAATTGACTTTAACAAAAAAACTGCTGCTAAAGATTATGCAGATATAGCAAGAAGATTAGGACTAACAGGAAATAGTGACGATGAATTAACAAATTCATTAGTAGAAATGGTAAAAGACTTTAACAAGAAATTGAATATTCCACAAACATTAAAAGAATTTGGAATAAGTGAACAAGACTTTAACGATAAGCTTAATGAAACTGCTACTGCTGCAGTAGCTGATCCATGTACAGGTACAAATCCAAGAGAAATATCAGTAGAAGAAATGAAAAAACTATTTGTTTGTACTTATTATGGTAAAAAAGTAGACTTTTAATAATAGCTTATAAAGATAAGGCTAAGGATTCTGATGAGTTCTTGGTCTTTTTTTAAATAATACTATATGATCCAATTTTTAAATTAATTTGTAATGAGTTTTAGAGAATAATTTCACATGTGAAAATTATAAAATCAAATAAGGTGACATACATGAAAAATATAGGTATAAATATAAACACTTCAAAAGATAAAAATCAAATAGTTTTAGAGTCAATAATTGATACCATAAGGAAAAATAAAGAAGATGTTGATATAACATTATTTAAAGATTCAGAAGGTATAACTTCTCAGACAGTTGGTAAACTAGATATGATGATAGTTCTAGGAGGAGATGGTACAATACTTAGAACATCAAGAAAAATGGAAGAAAACAAGATACCAATACTAGGTATAAATATTGGCCACTTAGGATTTTTGACTAATGTAACAACTGATGACTTTTCTCAAATTATCAAACAAATTTTTGAGGGTAGTTTTAGTATAGAAAAACGAATGAGAATAAATTGTAAAATAAATAATAATGAAATTGATTATACAGCTTTGAATGATGTTGTATTAGCTAGAGGTATTTTATCTAGAATAGTAAATTTTAGCGTTTATATTGATGAAACTTATTATTCAGACTTTATATCTGATGGAATTATAATCTCTACTCCTACTGGTTCCACAGCATACAATTTATCGGCAGGTGGACCTATCATACATTCTAAATTAGATGTAATTACAGTAACCCCAATATGTCCTCACTCCATAAATATGAGATCAATTGTATTAGATTCAAAAAGTACTATAAAAGTAAAGCCATCTATAACTGAAGAACAATTGTATCTTACGTTAGACGGACAAGAAGCTATAGAATTAAAAAAGGGTGATGAAATTACTATAAGTATATCTAAAAACAAGTGTAAATTTATAAAGCTTCAACAAGATGATTATTTTAAATTATTAAGAGAGAAAATTATATATAGAAATTGATAATAGGAATAAATGTATGATATATGAATGAGTACTCATACTACTTAAAAGGTAAATATTATAAGAAGAGGCGGTTATAAAGTGGATACGAAAAATTATTTAACACCCGCAGAAATTGCGTCTACAACCATACAAACAGGAATCAAAAAGGTAAAACTATCATTTGCACAGCAACTAATACTAGGGATTTTAGCAGGAGCATTCATTTCATTTGCATCAGAAGGATCAAATATGGCGTCTTTTAATTTGTTTGCAAAACCTGAAACCTATGGGTTAGGAAAAGTTTTGGCAGGTTCAATTTTTGGTACAGGACTGATGCTAGTTCTTTTGGCAGGAGGAGAACTATTTACAGGAAATACACTCATCATCATAAGTGTTTTAGAAGGTAAGGTGAAAGTTAGTGAGATGTTGAAAAATTGGGGAACTGTATATACAGGAAATTTAATAGGATCTGTACTGATAGCCTTTATGATGGTGCAGTCTGGATTATTTAATAGCGGATCGAATGTACTAGGAGCAGTAACCATTAAATTAGCTGCTTATAAAGTAAATTTACCTTTTATTTCTGCATTATATTTAGGCATTATGGCAAACTGGCTTGTTTGTTTGGCAGTATGGCTGGCTTATGGAGCAAAAAACATGGTTGGAAAAATACTTGGGATGTTCTTTCCAATATGGCTTTTTGTCACATCAGGTTTTGAACACAGTATTGCGAATATGTACTACATTCCTGCAGGAATATTGGCAAAATCCAATGTTGATTGGGTTGCTGAATCCCATCTTTCGCCAGAAAAATTAGCAAATTTAAATTGGAATACTTTTATTATCAATAATCTATTACCTGTGACGCTTGGAAATATAATTGGTGGAGGGATATTTGTAGGATTTATATATTGGTTTGTTTACTTGAAAGGAAATAAAAACAGTAAGACCGTTGAAAAAGTAGAAAAATGAAGTCGAAATTACCCGGTTTTTATAGCATAAGTTAAAACTTGCTTGCAAGGATTCTAAGTTTCTTAGAGCTATTTTAAATTTGAAATTATTAAAATAAAAACAACTACATTTTGCTTTTACAAAAATGACTATACTTTTTAGAGGTATAGAGTTAACAAGAATTTAACATAAATTCGCATGCGACAATGGTATGCAAAATTATACGAAAAGATTACTCAAGAGAGGAATAACTAAATGATGAAATACGAATTCAAAAAATACATTGCTGAGTTTATAGGAACGTTTATATTAGTATTTAATGGTATAGCTGCAATAATAATTAATGATTTATCAAATGGAGCCATTACTCACTTAGGAATATCATTAACATTTGGATTTACAGTAGCATTTCTAATATATACATTTGGTAACGTTTCAGGTGCCCATTTTAATCCTGCAGTATCAATTGCACTTTGGAAAGAAAAAGAAATAAATTCTAAACATTTGCTGGTTTATATAGTGTCTCAGTCAGCTGGAGCAATTATTGCAAGTTTAATTCTAGTAGCTCTCTTTGGTAATATTGCAAACTTAGGGACAACGCAACCATTACAAAGCTTAGGTAATAATACTGTATTAATTTCACTTATAGTAGAAATAATATATACTTTTATTTTAATGATTGTAATATTAGGATCAGCTGTAGATACAAGATCACATCAAAAATTTGCTGGAATAGCAATAGGTTTTACTATAGCTATAGGAGTCTTAATTATTGGACCTGTTTCTGGTGCTTCATTTAATCCAGCAAGGTCTATTGGACCTGCAATTATTTCAGGAAATTTAAATTATTTATGGATTTATATAGTTGGACCTATAATAGGAACATTATTAGCAACATACACTTATAAGCTAATTAAGGAATAATATAATAATTTAAACTCACGAATAAAATCCTGAGTTTAAATTAATTAATAAATTATTGAATTTTGAAATAAAAAAAGTATAAATACAAATAATAAATCCAATTATATTTTGTGTAATTTATTATTTTTAAGAATTTTCAGTTAGCTTGTTGTATATTTCTAGTAACTGGAACATTTTATCATTGTTATAATCCATTCCTTTCACTTCGTTCAAGGTACAAAACTGAATGAAAACAGTTGTTACTTTGAGCGTTTGATTTGCTCTATAATCCAAGCATAGGGATTTCAGTTAACTTCAAATCACGGGAAGTGAGTGGGCTGATTCGCAAGCGAGGTGACCGTATTGTTATTTGTGTAGATTGCCTTTTCAAGCACAAATAAATATGACCTCAACACGTAACCTTATCTTTTTTTAAAAAGTTGCTTGTATTGCTTCCACAAATTCTAAAGGTGCCACCACCTACAAGCGACATCTTTTTCTATAGTAGTAAAAAATTAATATTTATGAATAAAACCTCTAAAAAAAGAAATACTAATATCGATTTAATAATGAGGAGGTTTTAATTTTGAAAGTAAGAGATATTATGACAAGAAATGTATCATATGTAACAGTAAAATCCGATATAACAGAAGCAGTAAATATTATGAAATCTATAGATGTTGGATTAGTTCCTGTTTGTGATGATAATAATAATCTCGTCGGAGTAATAACAGATAGAGATATAGTCTTAAGAAGTGTTGCTGAGCCCAATAATGCTAATCAGCATGTAGGAAATATAATGAGTAAAAGTATTGTAAGTGTAAGTCCTGATACAAATGCCCATGAAGCAGCTACTTTAATGGCACAAAATCAGATAAGAAGATTACCAGTAGTTGAAAATAACAAAATTGTTGGAATCCTTTCACTAGGTGATTTAGCAAATGTAAATATACATGTGAATGAAGCTGGTGAAGCTTTGAGTTCAATTTCAAAACCAGGGAATTAAATAAAATAAAAAAGTGACAAAATAAAAAAGAACATTTACTCAATGTCATTAAGTTGAGCTTCAAAATAGCACAATAATTTACAAGGGCAGAGTACAAAAATGTATCATGCCATTGAAAAAACACTTGACAATTTATAAAAACATGTACCATGGACGAATGTTCATAATTTAAAAGTGTGTTTGCGGGCCTTCTCTTACTATGAAAGGGTCTACCTTATCCTTCAAAAAAGCACTCTTTTTAGGTGTTTTATCTTCCACTAATAACAAAATAAAAACCGGTAATGATAAGAGTGGGAATCCCAAATACAAGCAAATATCTAGATGAAAAATGTTAGTATGTTTTGATTGTCATGATGTTTTTGATAAAGAAAAAACTTATTATAACAGGGTAATGAGAGATTGGAATCAATGTCCAAGAACTATTTGTAATGGTGCACTTGAAGAAATTGACGAACTAATGATTCCAACTATAATTTCGCTTAATAAAAAAGGATATATTACTTTACATTGTTGCTCTGGTCATATGTTTGACGGTTGTCCACAGGTCTACATAAAGTTTGATAATGATAATGCGCCAGTAATACCACCTGATGGATTCTCGTTAAAGTCAGATAAATATGGCACAACAGTAGAAACTGTGACGAGTCTAAGTAATATAGAAGATGATTATGAATTATACGAGAAAATCGTAGATTTAAGTAAAATACTTTATCAATGGAGTTTGTCGTTAGATGAAAATATTTATTAGCTTTCATGAGAATCGACTACTACAAGTAATGTGCAACTATTTAAGGAAACTATAAATCAAAAAAAAGTAGCAATTGATGCTACTTTTACTTTGTTAATCCGCAAAACTCTTTAATAGTTCTATAAGCGATTTTTTATCACCAAAACTATGTTTTACCTTTATAAACATTTTAGGCACATAAATTTTTCTTCCGTCTATGTAAAGGATCATAAAAATCCCTTGCATTTTAAATTGATTAATTTCTGAAATTCTATAATTTTTTCCTCGGAAAATTAACTTATCATCATCTTCTTTAATCACTAATCCTAATTCACCAATGTCTATATAAAACTTAAGCAACATAATACTACCAATGACTGCAGCTAAACCTATTAACATTACAATTACAGACTCTACACCTGGTTCAAAGTAAGTGTTACCGATAAAGTCTTCATATAGACCTAAATAGTAACCGTTAGCTAATACTAGTAAACTGGCGAATAGGAATATAATCCCCATAACAACTAAGCCTACAGTATTGTATCTAAATTCTTTTTTCATTTTCTTTCTCCTCCAATATTTTATTACTCTTCAAATGGTAACCTATCCACATTTACTGGAACCAAACTATAATCTAAAGGAATATCCTCTATAACAAATTTCCATTCACCATTTATTTGAAACAATAAAATAGTAAGTTGACTATCCTCTATGTATCCATAATCACTATCAATATCATATGAAACAACAACTTCATAATGATGTGTATACTTTTCACTATTTACATCTTCATCCCATACTTGTAACGTTTCAATAATTGGTGTTCCATTAAGTTTAGGATTCTCATACCAAGATGTAGTTACAAATCCACTGTATGATTTAAAGTACTTGTCACATGATACTACCTCTAAATCCCCACTAGTATTATAAATAGAGATAGTTTTCCCTATCATAGCATAGTCGCATACATCAGGAACAACACCAGTTGCACCATTTGCTGCTTTAATGTCAGCCTTAACAAAATCTAAGGCAATCTGTTCATAATCTTCTAAATTACTACATCCAGTCATAATGAATATAGTAATAACAAACATAAATAATTTCTTAATCATCTTTTCCTCTTTTAATTTTTATTTCATTAATAGGTAATAATTTATATCCTTCAAATCTAGGTGAATGTACTACTATCTCATTTAAAGACATTTCAGCGCAATATAAGTTGATTTCATTAATGTATCTTGTGATTGTCTTCAAATCTACTTCAAGTTGCTCAGATAGTTCTGTTCTACTTAAGCTGTACTCACTTTTCAATCTGTTGTAAATGTAAAGTATGGAAATTCCTTTAGAATATTTCATAATTATCACCTTTACAAATATTATAAATATCTACGATACCTGTTTTAGTTCCCAAGGGACAATTTCTATTAATTATTTTAGATTTATAGTCATCTCCTTTCAATAACAAAAAAAGATATGGGCAGAAATCTAATTCTTTCATATCTTTACTTCTAATACTCGGAAGCTTTAAGTAAAGTGTGAAAAGTGTCACTATCGATACAAAAAAGCTTCTCATTAACTGCTTCATTAGAGTTGACACATATTTGAAACATATAATCTGGCTGTTCTTGAGTATGAGTAATAGTAGTGAAATAATTATCTACTAACTCAGGATCTTTAACTGATTTAAGTTCAAACACCTGTAAGTAATCTAGTTCAACTTTCTTTGAAGCTTCTTTAATTAATGCATATACTTTTTCAGGAATCCAAGGTGATAACTGAGAAACACCTCGTGTTATGTATTTATCACCTGTAAACATCTTCAACCACCTTAATTAAAAATGCCTAATTCAGTAATAAATACATCAGGAGTAATTTGATTCAATTCATCAACAAACTTTAGATTCTTACCCTTGGTTGTATCAACTTGAATAAAATTACATTTGGGTTTCCCAGCTTCCATTTCAATTCCAACTTGAGCACTTTTAACAGTAATAACATTAACTACTCCAACAACACCTTCTGCATCACTAATTATTTTTTCCATAGATAAATTAAAGTATTAGCAATTAAGCTATCCATTTTCCTTTTCACAATTACAATCAACGCACACGTAATATCTTTTATCTAGGTTGTTACTCATATGACCGCAATTACATATGATTGTATCGCTACATTTATTCATCATTACCTCTAGTATTAATGAAGGTAATCTTTTCAGCAATTACCTCAAGATTTTCATGTGTTGATTGTAACCTTGCTTTAATACCTATAGTTGAACCTATAATACAATGATTAACTACACTTTCAGCTAACCCCTCCCATAAAGTACATTTGATAATATCACTATCGTACTCACCAGTTTCAGCATCCCTATAATTTCTCTTGACTTCGACTTCTATAGTTGATTTTTTTCTACCATTACTTGACTCGTTAATCTCTACATCTTTAATCAATTGACCAACTAAAATAATTTGATTTAGCATTTTCCTCATCTCCTTTTATTATTTGAATACTGATAGTATTCCGTCTAACATTTTTTCTAAAACTTCTGAGGCTTTTTCTAAAACATCTTCAAAGATTTCAAACATATCTATTCACCACCTTTCAATATAACTTCATAAAATCCTAAACCAATGATTGCTATATCACCACTTAGTAATACATAGAGTTCAAAATTGTTGTTTTGATTACCAATTACGAACTCTAAATAACTATCTTCAGTATTTGCTACATCAAAAAATGCACTTATGTTGTCTAGAATAAATTCTGTAAACAACCTAAGTGCATCTTCAAATGAATCCAAAGAAACAAATCTCTCATCATTTGCTACATCTACAATGTCAGATACTGCGCGATGTGATGGTTGCTGAGAGATTGCTGATTTTAACGTCTGGGTGAGTGTTTTCGGTATAACTGGCGCTGATCCGATTGCGTAGGTCGAATCACCTAAAAGAATTGCTCCACCCGGTCCGATTCGTACATTCGGTAAGTCGTCACTCAACAAATATTGATATAATTTATCTTTTAGTTGAGTTAACATAATCCTTGAATCCTTTCCCAATACGGACAGAAATACGAACAGTAGGAGGTATAACTCTCACTTTACCATCTAGTGCTGACTTGAATTTTCGCTCAGGTAATAGTGTTGGTGATAACGTCATGTAACCTTTCATAACAACCTTTTTCTTTTTGTTTATAACCGACTTTATTACTTTCTTTTCTGCATCCAGTATTTCTGAAATTTCTTTTAGAGTAAATCCACGTGTCATCTTAACGATCTCTCGCTCAATATCAAGCTGATTGACTGATTTTAATTTAGTTTTCTTCTTGGTACTCTTTGTAACCTTCTTTGGCATAGTACCCTCCTTTCATAAAAATAAATGAACAACTCTTTTAGAAGTTGTTCTTACAATTTTATTATATATAGATAAAAAATATGGAGATGCGAAGTTTTCGAAACATAAGGATTATTGTTCGTTTTTGTTTCTTTTTGAAATTATATTTTATACTGTGTTTTGTATTTTTCTTGGGAAATGAAGAAAAAAACTTTTTAGGTATACCGAAATGCCGAAGTGCCGAAAATATAATGAGTAAAAATGATATTGATTGAGGATTAAACATGTCAAAAAGAACAGCTAGAGTAATTACTTTAAATGAGTGTGTGGAACTTGTAAAACCAGTAGATCCAGAAGCTTCTAGAAAGAAAATAGAAACCTTTGAAAAATACTTAAAGGAAATCTTCGGCATAAATATATTGCAAAAAGATCTTTTTAAAAATGATATAGATGAATTCAAAAAAGAATATATAAAATTATATAAGCTATACAATGAGAGTAAAGAAAATGATAAGAATTTATTCAAACCATTCCATAATATTAAAAGAAATGGCTTGAATAATATTGATTACAACTCAGTAGATTTTGAAATTAATGATTTAGCAGGATCTTTAGCTAAAAACAGTGGAACCAACATGATTATTTGCAATTCTATTTCTACTCATATAATGTCAGAAGTATTAAAGGCAACGAAGTTACTAAATGGATATAGAGAGGGATTAATCTTATTTTTTGATAAAAAGAAAAACTTAGCTTTAGCTGAAATAGAGTTTAAGGTAATAAAATTGTTAAAGGATGATAGTCCTATATTTGAAAAAATTGTTAACTCAGACAATTTCGATTTGAACGATCAATCTAGCTTAATAAAAACACTACCTCTTAAAAATATACCTATATCATTAGCATTATTTATACTATTTAGATTCAATAAATTATTAATTACTTTAAATGAAACTATGAATAGTCAAAAGAGTTTCATTTTGAAACTTACTAAAGAGGTTCCAACTAACGAATTTGTAAAACTTTTTGGCAAAAATAAATTAAAAGAAGATACATATAATAAAGTTTTAGCAAGGATCAATGGAATTATCAGAGAACTCAAAACATCAAAATCTAACGTAAGTGGTATTGTGGAACTTATTATCAAAATTTATTATTTTGACATAAAAACTGCATTTAGCTCTAGTACCATTAATGAAAAATTTATTAAATCTGAAGTAAGAAGGGTTCAAAAGTATGTAAAGAATCACTTTAATGACTTTAAGGATAACAACAGGGATATAGTTAATATGTATAAAGACGATGAACTACTATTAAAAGCGTTTATTTTCTTGTATATGTTTAAAGATAGATTTATAAGAGCTTCTGTAAATAAGGATTCTAGTGAACTATTGTATTCTTATGAACGAAGTAATTCGTATAATAAAATATTAAAGAAAGATAGAAGTAAATTAACACCAGAAGAGTTAAGGTATTTGAGAGATGATTTTAACAGATTAGCTATAATGTTTAGGCTCCCTAATGGAGGATTAGAAAAGGTTATAGCTATGGAACAAAAAACAAATAACTATCTAATAACAGAATATAAACGAATTATTAAAGAGATAAACGATGATTTCAAGAGAAAAGACTTAGATTATAAAAATATAGTAGTGTTTGATGAAGAAACCTTTGAAGTTGATATTAAATTAGATGATAGAGTTATTGACTCAATACGTGAAATCACAAAAGATTAGAAAAAAAAATATGGATGAGAGTCCATATTTTTTTTGTACTTGAATAATACTTCTATAAAGAAAACGCGAACTTTTTTGCAATTTATGAGCGATAAAGAAAAAAAGAAAAGCTTATACTTTGCCACCAATTGTAGTGTGAAATAACATGCTCTAAACTTATATATGTGAGGAGAAATTTATGATTAAGGAGAATGATAAATGAATAAGATTTTAGAGAATTATTTACGTGTAGTAACAGACTATAACGGAAATGAAAATAAGAATTTCACCTGCCCAATTTGTGGGGATGACTATGAACAAGCTAAAATTACCGGTTATAAAATTAGGTGTTTTGGTAGCTGCAATAAAAGCTACTCTTTAATTGAATTAGCTGCACTTATAAATCAAGGAGAAGAAGCTGGAATAAGACATATAGAAGAGTCTCTTGGTTTAAAAATCAATAAAGATGTTGTTCTTAAAAGGTTCTTAAAGGAATGTAGTAATGAGTTTAATATTAAATCTGCTAATACACTTTCAGTTGAACAATATCTAAATAATAGGTTCGTTGATGCTGGTGTAATAGATAGGTTTGGTATAGGAATTTTTACACAGAGGGTAAGAAGTTTATTTAATGAATTAGAACTAGAGATGATAGGTGTACTTAATCATTGTAAGTTAGCTGAAGGTACTTGTATAGTCCATCCAATTAATGATTGTGGTAAAGATACATCATTAATATTTCAAGTTTATAACGGTAGTACTTGGGAGTACCGAAAACCAAAAGGTAAGGGTTACTATATGTTTGATGAGGGTATTGAAGAAGTATATTTAACTGAAGGGATTTATGATTACTACAGTTTAAAAGCCATAGGGTTAAACGCATACTGTTTGTTTGGGGTATCGCTTCCAAACATGGTTAAAGAACGATTAATTGGTGCTAAAAAAGTTATTACTGCTTTTGATAATGATGAAGCAGGTAAAGAACTAACTAGAAAGGTAGCTTCAGTGTATAAAGGTAATCTTTTTAAAGTTCAACTTAAAGACCACAAAGACATGAATGATTTACATATTAAATTAGGAATTGAGAAGTTTGAAAATTATGTAAGAAGTAATCAAATTAGCGTTTCTAAAGGGAATAAACTAAAGGGAGCTAAAGTTGTAACTAAAAAAAGTGAAAGTACTGACAACAAGGGTTTTGTAAAAGCAATAATTGATAAATTAGATGTTTTTGAAGATGAAGTGCTTGGTCTATATATGAAATATCAGGTTGGTGAAGTGATTAAATATACACCAATTAAATCTAATGATTTTAGAAATTTTCTGGTGTTAAGTTTTCAACAAATGTACCGTGATGATATGTCAGAAAAAGAACTTAAAGAAGCATTATTAAACATTGAACCAAATTTGGAATTAAAGAAAATCCCAATTAAATTCTCAAATCGTATAGCATTTCAGGATGATGAAATTCATGTGGATTTGTGTAGAGATGATCTGAAAACTGTACTAATAAACAAAGATGGTTGGAAATTATCGGATGATTTTAATCCAAGATTTATTAAAAGAGCGCATCAATCAGAACAGGTTATACCAAATGATAAATTTATTAAAGGTAGTCTTAAATCATTGTTAAAATTGTTTCCTAATTTAACGGAGAATGAAATTATTATGTTGATTGCAGTAATAACTACTGCATTCATAGAAGAAATACCTAAACCAATACTTGCTATTAATGGTGGTCGTGGTTCAGCAAAGTCAACTTTGATGAGAGTGGTACAACAAATAATAGACCCATCAAAATTACCTAGTTTGAATCAACCACGTACTGAAAAAGATTTAACCGAACAATTAGAAAAAATGTACTTTGTATATTATGACAATCTGGATGGAGTTAAGCCATGGTTTATTAGAGGAATAACAGTTGCTGCAACCGGTGGAGGAAGTTTGAGGAGAAAGCTCTACACTGATAATCAAAGTGTAATATTCAGATACGTTAGAAACGTTGGAATATCCTCAATTGCGCTCATTGGCTTGGGGTTTCCCTGACCTACTAGAGAGAACTATTGCAATATCAATGAAGAGCATAGATCAAGAGAATAGAAAGACCCTTAAAGATGTAAAAGCGAAAATTGATGAGCTACTACCTGACGTTCTTGGAGAAATATATAGTGCGTTATCTAAAGCACTTAATAACATAAAGGAAGTAGAACTAAATGGAGAGTATCCGAGACTTGCAGATTTTTCTTTATATAGCGTTGCTATATTAAAAGAATTTAACTATACAAAGGAAGATTTTTTCAAGGCTTTTAATGAATGTAAGGACCAACTAGACCAAGAACTACTTGAATATAATCCAATAGTTCAATTAACTTACGAATATTTATACATCAATGAATCATTTTATGGAAGCGCAACAGAGTTACTTGAACATTTTAGGGACTTAGCAGTTGACTTTGGTGTTGATGATAAACATAGTTCTTTCCCTAAATCAGCTTCAATATTAAGTCGTAGGCTTAATCAAAATGAATCAGTCCTAAACCAGTATGGCATTTCATTATATATTGGAACTGACTTAGAACATGGACACAGAAGATGTATTAAATTATATTTCGATAAGGACCAGAAAGAAGTGATAGATTTATGCGATTTATCGCTGTAGATACTGAAACGACTGGACTTAATATAGTGGATGATAAGATTCGATTGATTAGTTGGTGTGATGAAAATGGATCAGGTGCGTCAGCTAATGTTGCTGAAATAGCTGATTTACTCAAAGATAAAGAAGTGGTTAAGGTTTTCCATTACGCAATGTTTGATGTCCCATTCTTAATAGCTAAGGGCTATGAAGTTAACAATTATCAATGTACGCATTTACTGTCAAAAATAATAGATTTTAGTGCTGATCATAGATTAGCCGCAGTTGCTAAAACGTACTTAGGTGTAGAGGTAGATAAATCGCTTCAGCATTCAGACAACTGGAATGAAGAACTAACTGATAAGCATATTGAATATGCAAAATTTGATGCTGAATTAACCTATAAACTATTTCCAATACTAAGGCAAAAAATCAATGAAAATTTCAGTTTACTTAAAGAGTATGAAATAAACATGGATGCATTGAAAGTTTTAGTGAAAGTAAGAGTAAATGGTTTTAGATTTAGCTTAACTGAATGGGATAAACAAAAAGCAAATTTACAAGCTGAAGTAGAAGCGATTAAAGAGGAAATGATCCTTGAACTTGAGAATGCATTAGCTGATGAAGATGATATAGAAAATATAAGAAAATATGCTAACTTCAATTCTTACATAGATGTATTGAATATATTTGGATTACTTATACCAAAGTTAAAATCAACCGCAGATGCAGTGTTAGCGAAGCATAGTCACATAAAGGGGGTAAAGCTCTTAAGGGAGTATAGGACAAAATACAAACTCGCTTATGGAAATGATGGATTTGTTAAATATATTTCATCTAATGGAAAGGTGCACCCAAATTGGAATGCTATAGGTGCAGTTACTGGAAGAATGAGTTGTTCAAAACCAAATATCCAACAGATTCCATCATCTTTAAAAAGGTTTTTTATTGCAGACGAGGGCTATAAGATAATATCAATTGATTACTCACAAGTTGAATTAAGAATAGCAGCCTATATGAGTTCTGATGAAGCTATGATAAATGCTTTTGAGAAGGGTGAAGATTTGCATTTATTAACGGCGAAAGTAATATTCTCTAAAGATAAAATCAGTAAAGAAGAAAGAGGCGCAGCTAAAGAAATTAACTTTGGTTTGCTGTATGGAATGACTCCTAAAGGTTTATCAGTTAGGTTAAGTAATGTTTTGAAAGAAAAGGTATCAGTAAGAAAGTGTGAAAGGTTCATAGAAAAATACTTTAGACACTATAAAAAACTAAAAAGATGGTTAGATAAACAAAAAAGAAAATCTGAGATCTGTACAACCTTAGGTAAGAAATTTAAAGCGCAAAGGTTATCAACAATGCAAAGGGCAAACTATCCAATTCAAGGTACTGGTGCAGAAGTTATGAAGACAGCGTTAATATTACTAGATCAGTTGTTACCTAATGACGTGAAAATATTAGCGGTGGTTCATGATGAAGTAGTTATACAAGCACCTGAACCTAGTGCAGATGCAGTAAAAACACTAGCTGAAAATTGTATGGATAGAGGATTTAAAAGTGTTGTTAATATAAAGAGTCATGTTGAATCAAATGTGGGATACAACTGGCAGAAATAGATAATTGAGAGGAGTGATTGGATGTCAAAATCTAGTCTAGGAATGTTAAGAAAGAAAAAAAGGTTAGTAGTAGGAGGTTCTAAAAGAACTTACCTAAAACCTAACTCGATTCGTATTAGAGATAATAGAGGTGAGTTAGCGCGTCCTATATATGATGTATTCAAAGGAGATAAAGACGAGCTCTTTGTAGAGTTCTTAATAATAGAAGATGAGAATTTATTTGGTATAACAGTAGCCGATGATAACTCAGAAAATGCTTATAAAGTAAACGTGGAT
Source organism: Mycoplasmatota bacterium WC44 (assembly GCA_046529715.1). Lineage (GTDB taxonomy): Bacteria > Bacillota_I > Bacilli_A > MAG-NZ > MAG-NZ > WC44. Next base: position 2,070,623 of record CP134881.1, on the reverse strand, counting down.
AAAGGGTACAGAACTGTTTATTGTACACCAGTAATAGAAGCGCTAGGTAAAGTATTAGGATATAAAATTGAAAAAGCAATAATTCTTAATGGTACTGTTGAAGTAGATGAAGAAACACAACAAAACTACTTTATTGCTGACTATTCAAGTTTAATCAAAAAATAAAATGGTTATGGACGATTGCCCTAGATCCATGTCCTAAATAGTGAACTGAAATTAGTGAGTCTAAATTGGAGGTGTCAGTGTAACAGCAACATCTCCTATAATTAAAATTATATATACAAAAAGGAGAAGTAAAAGATGAAAAAGCAATTAAATCGTACAATTCTAAATATAGTAAAAAATAACGATACAATTCAGTTGAAAGATACAGAAATAGCATTTACTAAATCAAGTATTATAATTGCGAATGAATTAGTAGAAGAGCACTTAAATGAACCCGGATTTTATGATTTAGCATTCTACGATAAGAGAGCAGACGGTATTTATTTTGGTATACATGTTTCTGATTTACCTTATGAACCTGTTATATTTTGGAAGGGTAAACACAATTATCATGCATTTTCAAAACAAGTTATTGGACGTTATATTGAATACTCAGGTGATGACTTAGATAATATAGCAGTAAAAGAACTTCAACCAGCAGAATACTTTGATAGTTTCATTTGGATTTGTAAAATTAAATAATATATTTATGCGGTTGGTTCAGTAATAACATCAACACCAATACTTAGCCGAATTTACCTGGAATTGATTATTATATAATATTATTAGGAGGACAAAATGGGTGATACAAATAACAATATCATAAAGATTAAAATTGATAGAGATGATTTAAAAAAGGGAGAAGTACAACCTATAATCATTGAGGATAAGGTTAATGATGAAGTAACTAGAATAATAATTCAGATTATAAAGGACTTAGCATTTTACATATTTAAAATAATAAATTTTATAAAGGGGGAATACCATGGAAGATACAAAAGCATTAAATGCAGTTTCATACACTAGGTTCTCATCAGAGAAACAGAAGGACGGTACATCACTAGAAGCTCAAAAACTATTTATTAGCACTTATATAGATAAGCAGAAAGAGTATGGTAAAACTGTAGAATTGATTGAAACGTTTGAAGATAAAGCTAAGTCAGGTACATCAACTATAGGACGTACAGGATTAAATAATATGCTTGAATTTATTAGAGATAATCATAAAGAAATTGATTTAGTATTAGTACATAAGTTAGATAGATTAGGTCGTGACACTACTTCAACTCATGCTGTTATTGGTGAATTAGAAGCATATAATATTGAGGTAATTGCTGTATCACAACAGTTTGATAATACAGCAGAAGGTAGATTGCTAAGGGATATGATAATAGCTTTTAGTGGCTTTTATTCTAAGAATTTATCTAATGAAGTAAAGAAAAGTATTAGAGTTAGACTGAGGGATGGTAAACAAAACTTCGGAGAACGTCCACCACTTGGATATGGTAGAAATAATGATGATAAATACTATATTATAGAAGAAGAAGCTGAAATTGTAAGAAGTATATTTGATATGTTTTTAGAGGGTAATTCATATACAAAGATGGCTGAAATCCTCAATGGGAAAGGTTACATAACGAAGGATGGTAATAGGTTCTCTAAACACTCATTCCTACACCTATTACATAATAGAAAGTATATAGGTGAGTATTCTGTAGGTGTAAAAGATGGAGCTAAGTTTAAAAATGGTTCTCGCAAAAGACATAGTTCTAGAATAGCACCTGAAAATAGATTACACACACAACCAAATGTAATACCTAAGATAGTGACTAATGAACAATTTGAAAGAGTGCAAAATGCATTAAAACGCAGGAAAAATGGTGCACAAGGAAGATGTAAAATACCTCATATACTTGGAGGAGTAATATACTGCAAACATTGTGGCAGTAGGTTCTATGTGTCCTACAGCTCCAAGAAAACAAATGAGGGTATTAAGAAGTACTATAGATACTACTGTAGGAACTGCAACAGTAACCGTTCCATCCCTAAGAAACAACTTGAGGAGTTTGTACTAAATCAACTTTATGAATATTTATTTAATGATGGAAATAAAGTATCTTTAATGAATGAAATGGAAAAGCACAAGAAAGAACTAAGTGCAAAAGATAACAAGTTATTGAACAAATATAATGACAGAATTAAGAAAATAGATAATGAGATTGAAAACATTGTAAGTACCATTAAGTCAGGTATAGATAGTAAAATGCTATTGAAAACATTAAGTCATGAGATTGAAGACTTAAGTAAAGAAAAAGAAATTATGATTGGTGAAGTTGATGCATTAAGTGAAAAGAAAGTCTCACTAGGTGTAGTTACTGAAGAAGAACTTGATAGAAGAGTAAATAGATTTAAACAAATGATACTATCAGAAAATAATACTCTTATTAAGGAACTAATTGAAGAGTTGATATATATTTATGTAGATGAGAAAGAAATAGAGCTTAGAATTAATCTAGGTTCTATTTTCAATTCAGATAATTTCGATAAAATAATTGCATATATTACAAGAAGAAAATTGAAAGTATATACATAATGTAAACACTAAATACTATAGTAGAATCAAAGTGTATTAATGAAGTATATTAAAACAATTTGTACCAAGTAGTGTTATAGGAGGTGAGGTAATGGAAAAAAATAAAGGCGTTTCTGGCAATACACATACACAGCAACAACTGGATGATTATGCTAATCAAAATAACCCGAACAATCAAGCCCAGCAATCTAATCTTGATAATCATGCCAATCAAAAAAATCCGACTATAAATGATAAGTCTAACTAGTTTCGCAATTAAAAATAAGTAAGTACAATATGTGCTTACTTTTCTTTTTATTTATTAGAGTAAATATAGTGTAATTTTTGGTAAGTGTTTAAATTTATATGTTTGATAATGATATTCATATAATGTATACTGATAATGTGCATTGAGCTTGTATCTCATTGTATAAAAACTATATTTATCTGATTATTATATTAGTAAGACAGGGGGATATATGAATCAAATAACTATTAAATCTAAAGAAGGTGGTAAGTTGATTTCGAGCATCACCGATTGGTTTGAGAGCAACCCACCAAAAAAGGATAACCAGTGGAGATGGGATTATAGTGCAAAGGAAGCAGCCTATGAATACATTGTTAACTCTGGTAATACACTTAGACAACTTCTTTTTCATGAGAATATGGCGTTTGATGAGTTAACAGCTGTTCCTGAATATGAGACAAAAATTGATAATTATAAGGGTGAAGGAAGAAACCATGATCTTCTTGTTTTTGATGAAGAACGTAATGTAGTTATTGGAGTTGAGGTTAAATGTAATGAATCGTTTGATAAGAATCTTAAATCAAAAATTCAAAAGGCTCTTAAAGCCAAGGAAGATAATAGTGATAGTAATCAAATTGATAGAATTAAACATTTAAAAGAAGAAATCTTAAAATTATCTATCGATGACGAAAGTACAAATGATGTTATGTACCAATTACTCACAGCAACTGCTGGTACACTTGTAGAGGCTAACGTGAGAGGTGCGAAAGAAGCAATTTTGGTAATTCATACTATTTTAAATGACAAGACTATCAAAAAGAAACATAATGAAAATAATAGTGCTTTAGACAGATTCACAAGTTTATTGTTTAAAGATGGTAGCTATAGACTAGACTTATTTAAGCTAAGTGAGAAGATTATAGTTGATAGTGATTTGTATAATGAAAACAGAATCCCACTTAGAATTGCAAAAATAACAAACAATTCAAATTCTAAAATGTATAGAAAGTTGTTAGCAAAGTTCCTGTATTAATTAGTATGAAGATGATCCAATTAATATATTTATGCAGTTACTGTGAGTGTATGCATAACAAAGGGGAGACATTAATTTTATAAATAGTAGAGAGGTTAACATAATGAGGAAATTATTTATCATAGCACTATTATTAGTTGCTGGATGTGATGTAACTGATGAAGAGAGTTTAAATGATTATATTGTAAATATGGATAGTGATGAGACCAACGATAATGAGGTAATAAATGACATTGAAACAAAAGTAGAGCCAAAATATTATTCTATACAAAATGTTAAGGTTATTAAAGATTCAATTACTTTTAGAATTACTGAAGAAGAAAAATCTAATTATGATACCCTTAGTGCAAAACTCTTTATAGAAGATGAACTAGTTGGTGAAATACTTGATATACCAGTATCATCTTTATTAAAACGGCCATCGCTAGGAAGTTTCAATCGTTTAAAAGCTAATAATTATCGTTTAGAAATTTATGGTACTATAAATGACAACCTTGATCTTTTAGATAGTGAAGAAATTAACCTTAACATGTACCAGGGCTATAAGTTATGGGATAAAACTATTGGTGGAAAACGTAACGAGCTTATTAATTTAGCAATTGAAGATGAAAATGGTAATATAATTTTAGTTGGAAGTAGCACTTCATCTGACTTAGATATTATATCTAATAGCCATGAATTCTTTAAAGGTGTTCTAGATTATAGGGAAAATGGTTTAATTTTAAAATTAGATAGTAACGGTAATAAGTTGTGGGATATTACAATAGGTGGGAAATCTATAGATGAGTTAGTAAATATTATTGAGGATTGTGATGGAAATTATGTCATCACTGGCTACACTTATTCTAACAACCTAATTATCACATCCGATGATTATCTAGTAAATAGAAATGGTAAAAACCATAAGGATTTATTGGTTTTTAAAATAACCCCTCAAGGAAATACTATATGGGCTAAAACGTTTGGTGGTACTAACAATGAAGAAGTATATTCAATAATTCAAGATTCTGATGGGAATTATATTTTAGCTGGAGCGGTTAGTCAAGTTGATCTAGATATTTCTGATGGCATATCTAATCATATAGATGGGTATGTGATAAAACTTGACACAAATGGAAAAGTTATATGGGATAGAACAATAACTGATGATGTTAATGAGAGAATATTTTTTATAGCACAAAATAGTGATTCTACATATACATTAATTGGGAATTCCAATAAAGAGTTGGACTTAGGATTTTTAAATGATGGACTTAATACATTAAACATAATATCTATTGATACTAACGGTAATATTATTAATAATATTTCCAAACCTAGTGATTGCGATAGAATTATAAATGATGTGGCTATTGATAAAGATGATAATTATGTAATAGTAGGTTTACAATACAATGAACAATCAAAGATAAAAGAAGGCTATATTCAAAAAATTAATAAAACAGGTGACGTAGTATTTGACATCACTTATAGAAATACAAATAGAGTCTTAATTGGTGGAGGTTTCTATAATACATTCAATTCGATAACTGTTGATAAAATGGGTAATTATATTATTGCTGGGAGTTCAGATTCAGAATTTGGAGATGAAACTGACTGGGACTATTTTGGTAAATCTAAGACTATAACATTTAAATACACAATCAATGGTTATATAATTAAAATGACTCCAGATGGTAATGTCATATGGGATGTTATATTAGGTGGTTCTATGCAAGATATGTTTACTGATGTATTAATTTGTGGTGATGGGAGTTTAATTGTTACTGGTGAAACAAACTCTAATGACATATATATAACTGACGGGTTGAGCGACCATTTTAATGTAGTTGCTCAGGATCCAACAGCTGGACATAAAGATGCATTAATAATGAAACTGTTTTATAGTAATTAGGATATAATTAATATTGATGTAATCGTACATTTATGTAGTTGAGAAAGAAAAAAGAGCATAGAATTAATCTACGGTCTTTTTTCAATATGGATAACTTCCATAAAATAATTCGATATATTACTAGAAGAAAATTAAAGGTATATATCTAATATTTTAATATGTTACAATGTCTATGAATGTAAAGGAGTGATTAGATGAATTTACCAAAACCGAGAAATATAAAATATGATGACTTAATTAATGAGATAAAAAAGGGTGAAATTAGAATCCCGCAATTTCAAAGAGAGTTTGTATGGGAAAAGTGGAAAACAGCCCAATTAGTTGATAGTTTATTAAGAGGCTATCCAATTGGTACCTTTATCTTTTGGAAAACAAAGGAAAGATTAAGATCAGTTGGATCTATAGAGAAATTTGTTGATAGAATGCCTTCAAAAGAAGAATACGTTAAGTATGTTCTTGATGGTCAACAAAGAATTACAAGTTTGTTTGTTGCATTACAAGGAGCAAAAATTGATAAAACTGATTATTCCAAAATATATATTAATTTAATAGATGAAGATGAAATAATGATTTATGATGATAGTGAATTAGACAATTTTGAAAGCGACCAATATATAAAATTTGTTGATTTAATTTCAATGGATTTAGCAGAGATGTTTTTAAAATATGGGAATAACATTGATATAATCAACAAAATTAGTTATTACAAGAAGCAAGTTGAGAATTATGACTTTTCAATCATCGAAACAGCTGATATTGAAATTGATGTAGCAACTGATATTTTTACAAGAATAAACGTAGGTGGAAAACCATTGACTGTATTTGAAATTATGTGTGCTAAAACATATGATTATTCAAGTGGATTCGATTTGAGAGAGAAATCTGATAATATGAAGGCTAAATTGACTAATGTAAATTTTGACACTATTAATGAAATTGCCTTTTTACAGTTAGCAGCAACTATATTGTCTAATGGTTGTCAAAGAAAACATATATTAAAATTGGATAAACCCAAATTCATTGAAATATGGGGTGATGTTGAATCAGCTATAATGACAGCAATAGATTTCTTTAGAACAGCATATAGTGTTAAAGTCTCTAAATTACTACCTTTTAATGCATTATTAGTTCCTTTTGGTTATTATTTTTATAACACAAAGAACACCCCCCCAAGTGGAACACAAGCAAAATATTTGGAAGATTTCTTCTGGAAAACATCTCTAAGTGGTAGATATTCTAGCGCAGTTGAAGGTAAAGTCATAAATGATACAAAAAATGTTATAGATAAGATTATTAAAGGTGAAGTTCCTAAATATGAAGAGTATTACAACTTCAATGAAGAGTATATTAGAAACAATGGTGGCTTTTCTACTGGTAAAAGTTTTATTAAAGCAATACTGGTGTTATTGTCTCAATTAAATCCAAGGTCATTTAAGAATAATGCTGAAGTTATTATTAGTAATGACTGGCTAAAAGTAAGTTACAGTAAGAACTACCATCATTTCTTTCCAAAAGCTCATTTAAAGAGACAGGGGTATGATGATTGGAAAATTAATCATATTGCTAATATTACAATAGTTGATGATTATTTAAATAAAAGGATAATTAAAGATAGAGCACCTAAAGATTATATCCAAGAGTTTAAGGCAGAAAACAATAATTTTGAGTTTGCAATTAATTCTCATATGATTGGTGATTTAAATGATTTTGGTGTATGGGAAGATAATTATCAGAAGTTCTTTGAGGCTAGAATTAAGAATATGGTAAAGGCTATTGAAAGTAAAATATGTCTATAGTTATTTAAGGTTTATGGCATATTTGTAATGCTAATTAGTTAATACTATAAATAATAAAGTAAAATCATTAAGATTATTTAAGGGGGAATAAATAGTGCAACAAGTTAATAGAAGAAAAGTTTATCGTATTGAGAGTCATAGTGGCTCACATTGGAAACTCAATGAACAAAGAATTTATACTAAAGGTAAGAAGAACAATTTTTATAAAAGTTTTCTAGGTGTCGATGTTAATCTCGTTGATCAAAATCAATCATATGGATTGTTAAGTGATATAGTGAAAAAATTACATAATAAAATTATGAAGAAAGGCCTTGAAAGTATTACAAATTTAAAGAAGAAAGAGAAATTTCAAAGTGTAAGAGACAATGTATTACTCGGCACGATAATAAAAGGATTTGGTGATACACTGACCATAAAGAGGGAACTAATATTAGAACAAGTGAGAATAAATACAAACCCAAACCTACCTTCGAGGTACTCATGTCTTTATGTAATTCCTAATCAGAGTGCTTTACAATTCTGGCAAAACATATTTTCTTATAATTCACAAAACTCCAATTATCAAATTGTTGAATTGGAGATAACAGGAGACCTTCATGTAGGCGATTATAATTTGTTGGTTGATTCTACTAAGAGTGTTGATAATCTTATACAAGATTATCAAAAATACTGGAATTATAATCAAAAAAATAGTGTCCATGAGGAAGGAATTTTTGAAGGAGAAGCAGAATGTATTAGAATTCTATAAACACAATAATTTATAGATAACAAGACAAAATAAATTATGGATAAACTAAACATATACAAGTGATATGGGTAATTAAAGTTGAGCATATGAGTATGCGGTATTACCCGCACCATTAATGACGCAACCTGGAAGAGAAATCTTCCAGTTTTTTTTTATACCTTGAAATTAACTAGTTGTTATGAATACACTTACTTGTCCTATAATGACTTCGAAAAGCCATACCACCTTTTTTACCTTAATAGACAAGAATCGATATAAATGGTAAAATATGTAAAAAGTATGTCGTGAGGTAGGAGTATGAATATAAACGATTTTGTTAAGAATTTTAGAAATTATCCAATATTGTTTGTAGGGACAGGAATGAGTTTAAGATATCTAAAAAACTCATATAGTTGGGATGGTCTATTGATTAAGTCTATATTAGATTTAGGAAAAACTAAAAAGTTTTATCATGATAAGGCAGCTGAAAATTTAGTTGATGATAAAATTGATTTTCCTGCTCTTGGTTCAATAATAGAAGATGAGTTTGAAATGATACTAAAGCAAGACGAAAATGAAGTACTACAACATATAAATGATAAATACTACGAATTGGCTGAGAATGGTTGCTATACTAAAAGATTAAAGTTATATGTTTCACACTTATTAAGTGATCCGGAATATAGAGAGTCAATGGATGAAGAAATTAAAGAATTTAAAATAATGCGAAAGAACGTATCATCTGTAATCACAACTAACTATGATACTTTAATAGAGGACTTGTTTTCTTTTGATAAAGTTGTAGGAAATGATATATTACTAAGTCAACCATATGGTTCAGTCTATAAAATTCACGGGTGTGTTAATGAATCGAATAAGATAATTATAACAAAGGACGATTATAAGAAATTTGATAGTGACTACGATTTGATAAAAGCTCATATGATTTCTCTCTTTATTCATCATCCAATAATATTTCTAGGTTATAACGTAACTGATCCTAATATCCAAAAAATATTAGAAACTATTTTTAGATTTGTAGATATAAGTTCAGAAGAATCAAGTAAGATTAGAAGTAATTTTTTACTTGTTGAGTATGATAAAGGTTCAAAAAATACAGATGTAACTGATCATGATGTAGTTTTGAAAAGTGGTAATAGTATTAGAATAAATAAACTAAAAACTGATGACTACGTGTCAATATATAAAGCTATAGAAAATCTAAACCTACCTGTTTCCGCGTTAGACATAAGGAAGGTTGAACGTATTGCACATGAGATAAGAACAGGGGGAGAGTTTAGGGTTAGTATTACTGAAAACATTGATGATTTAGAACACAAAGATAAAGTACTAGTTGTAGGGTCAACAAATGAAATATCATATAAAGTTATGCGACCAGCAGAGCTGCTAAACTCATATTTTATTATTGTCGATGATAATGATTGGAAGAGATTATCATATATAGATGATTTAACAATACAAGAATCTCAATACTTTCCAATATGTAAATTTTCGTTAATAAATACAAACATTAACAAATCTAGTGTTTTGAGAGAGAATCAAAAAACAAAATTAGATAACTATTTTGAAACACTACATAGTAGAAGTAGAAACAGTTATAATGAAAAAACAATAGAAGGAATATTGTTAAATCAAAATATTCCTATGTCATGAAAATCTGATGAAATATTCTCAAATGTGTATGAAAATAAGATTAATTTGGAAGACTTTGAAAATTATTTACGAAATTATGAAGGTGAGAAGAACTCAACTTACAGAAGATTGATAACATTATACGATTATAAAAAGTATTATACTGAAATCATAGCTTAACTAGGAACAGCTACTAAAGAAGTTGTTCCTTTTATTATGTTCCAGTGTTTATGAGTTATATAGAATGTGGTATAATTTAACTACTAAGTTACTTAATTAGGAGGAGAATATGGGATACGAATCTGAACATGTACTAGAAGGGAAGTTAATTGATCATCTTTCATCTAACGGTTATGAAAGAGTTATTATTAATAATAGTGAACAACTACATCTTAACTTTAAGAAACAACTTGAGATACAAAATAAAACGACTCTTTCTAATAAAGAATTTTCTCGTGTTATAGAACACCTTAAAGGTGGAGATACATTTTCTAAGGCTAGGAAACTTAGAGATAAGTTTGAGTTAAGAAGAGATGATGAAACAGTTTCATATATAGAATTTTTAGATGTTAAAGAATGGTGTAAGAATAGATTCCAAGTTACTAATCAAGTTACTATGAAAGGTAAATATGAAAATAGATATGATGTTACTTTATTAATAAATGGCCTACCACTAGTACAAATAGAACTTAAAAGAAGAGGGATTGAGTTAAAAGAAGCGTATAATCAAATTACTAGATATAAACAACATTCATATGGAGATTTATTTGGATACATACAAATCTTTATAATTAGTAATGGAGTTAATACCAAGTATTTTTCTAACAATGCAATCTTAGATGACTTTAAACAAACCTTCTATTGGACTGATAAAGATAATAAAAGATTAAGTGATCTAGAGGAGTTTGCTTTTATGTTCTTAGAAAAATGTCACATATCTAAAATGATTAGCAGATATATAGTATTAAATGAATCAGAAAGAAAACTAATGGTTTTAAGACCATATCAATATTATGCAGTTGAAGCCTTTTTAGATAGAGCTATTAATACAACTCTTAATGGTTATGTATGGCATACAACAGGTAGTGGTAAAACACTAACTTCATTTAAGTTAAGTGAAATATTATCAGAAACAGAGAAGATTGATAAAGTAATATTCTTAGTTGATAGAAAAGACTTAGATTATCAAACAATGAAAGAATTTAATAACTTTAGTGCTGGTTCAGTAGATACTACAGATAATACAATACAGTTAGTTAAAAATATGGCCACATCAGATAATAAACTAGTTATTACTACGATTCAAAAACTTAATAATGCTCTTAAGAAAAAACATTTTAGTAAACGTATAGAAGACTATAAAACAAAGAAAGTTATTTTCATTATAGATGAATGTCATAGATCTCAGTTCGGTGAAATGCATACTGAGATGAAGAAGTTCTTTAGTAATGCACAATACTTTGGGTTCACAGGTACTCCAATATTTGCTGAAAATGCTAATGTATATAGAACTACAAAAGATTTATTTGATAAGAGACTGCATCAGTATTTAATCAAAGATGCAATTGCAGATAATAATGTCTTAGGATTTAGTGTTGAATATATAGGTAAGCATGTTGATAAAAGTAGTAAGGATGAAGAAGTTGAAGGTATAGATAAAAAAGGATATATACATAGTGAAAAAAGACTTAAACCAATTGTAAAACATATATTAGATAATCATAAATCAAAAACTGTAGATATGAGGTTTAATTCAATATTTGCAGTTGATGGTATACCTACACTGATTAAATATTATGATTTATTCAAAGGTGAAGAGCATAACTTGAAAATAGCTACAATATTTACTTATAATCCAAATGAAGAGATTAAAGAAAAACATTCAAGAGATAGACTGGAAGAATATATTAAAGACTATAACGTGATGTTTGGAACTAATTATTCAACAGATACATTTAATGAATATTACTCTGATATCTCTAAAAGAGTTAAAAATAAACAGATAGATATAGTATTAGTAGTAAATATGTTTTTAACTGGTTTTGATAGTAGAAGTACAAACACACTTTATGTTGATAAAAACTTGAAATATCATAACTTAATACAAGCTTACTCTAGAACTAATAGAATAAATGGTATTTTAAAACCGCATGGGAATATAGTTTGCTTCAGACAATTAAAAGAAGAAACAGATGAAGCAATAACTTTATATTCTAATAATGACCCAGGAGAAGATGTATTACTGAAATCTTATAAAGACTATGTAAAACAAACAAACCAGCTTATTAAAGAACTAAAAGCAATAGCACCAACTGTTAAAAGTGTAGATGATTTACAAAGTGAAGAAGAAATACTCAAGTTTGTTTTTGTCTTTAGAAACATTAATAGAGAGTTAGTAAGACTAAAAACATTTGTAGACTTTAAATATGATGATCTTTACCTGGATGAACAAGAGATAGAAGATTATAGAAGTAAGTATTTAGATATATATGATGGAAAAAAAGAAGAAAAAGAGAAAGTTTCTATTTTAGATGATATTGATTTTGAAATTGAACTAATGCATAAAGATTATATTAATGTAGATTACATATTAAATCTTCTTAATAACTTAGATAATCAAAGTGAAACTTATGAAAGAGATATCGAGACTATTATTAAAGAAATAGATAATGCACATCATTTAAGAAGTAAGAAAGATTTAATAAAAGAATTTATACTTGAACAGTTACCTAAGAAAGATAAGGACTATAACGTTGTGGAATATTTTAATGATTGTTTAGAGATCATGAAGGATGAAGAGATAAATGCATATAGCGAGGGAAAGAATGTTGATGTAAACTTAATAAGAGATGTTGTAGGTGAATATGAGTTTAACAATAGAATAAATAGTGATATTATAAATGAAATGTTTACTGATTATAATTTCTTGGCTAAAAGACAAGCAAAGAAAGATACAGAAGTCTTTGTAAAAGAAATATGTGAAAGATATACATATTAGAAGAGGTATATATGGAGAGATTAAGATTTAAAGACAAGTATGGTAATAATTATCCTAAAACAATAATAGAGAAGTTGGAGAATCTATTTTCTAAAGGAAAAGCAGGAGGAACACCTCTTTCATCAAACAAGGAGTTTTATGATAATGGAAATATCCCATTCCTTTCAATTTCAGATATTACGAAACAAGGTAAATATATCAAACACACAACTAAGTTTATAAACGATAATGGTTTAAATAATTCTTCGGCATGGTTAGTACCAATGAATTCAATAATTTATTCTATGTATGCTAGTGTTGGAAAAGTTTGTATAAACTCAATACCATTAACAACAAGTCAGGCAATTTTTTCAATGATTCTAGACAATAAAATTGATCTTCAATATTGTTATTATTACCTAGATAACTATAAGAAGTATATACATAAATTTGTCGAGACTGGCACACAAGGAAATTTAAATGCCCAAACAGTAAAAAATATTAAGGTAAATGTTCCATCACTTGAAGAACAACAAAGAATAGGTAGGTTCTTAAGTTCTATTGACAAGCTGATAGATAATCAAGAGGAAAAGATAGAATCACTTAAGGAATATAAAAAAGGGTATTTACAACAACTATTCTCTCAACAAATTAGATTCAAAGATGAAAATGGTAATGATTATCCTGAGTGGGAGAAAAAAAAAGGAAAAGAAATATTTTCATTTATTAGAAATGGATTTGTTGGAGTTGCAACACCATACTATACAGATGATGGAATTAAATACTACCAGGGTAAAAATATAAAGAATAATAAGATATCGGAAGAGGAACTTATTTACATAACAAAAAAAGAAGGTATTATTGAATTAGCTATAGAAGAACTAGGTTATTTTATAGTTCCTGAATACTTATATAGTTCTTTAGCTTCAAGAGCGAGTAAAGGTGAATTTATTATAGAAGATTTAGGACTAGCCTTAAAAGATATAGAAGAGTCGAGTGTAGGAACTGCTAGTGAATCTGACTTTACTGGATTATTTAGCGACTTAAATTTACAGTCAACTAGATTAGGTAGTACAGTAAATGAAAAGAATACTTTAATATCTAAAGTATTAACCAATTTAGCAAGAATAGATTTTAAATTAGAGGATACTGACGCTGATGTATTAGGCGATGCATATGAATATTTAATCTCACAATTTGCTTCTGGTGCAGGAAAAAAGCCGGAGAATTTTATACTCCTCAATACGTATCTAAAGTATTAGCTAAGATAGTAACTACTGGCAAAGAATCCATAAGAAGTGTTTATGACCCTACATGTGGTTCAGGTTCATTATTATTAAGAGTAATGAAAGAATCTAAAATAACTCCAAATGTCTCAGGCCAAGAAAAGATACAAACTACTTATAACTTAGCTAGAATGAATATGCTATTACATGGAACTAAATTTAGTACATTTGATATACAACAAGGAGATACATTAACTAATCCAAAACATGTAGATCAAAGATTTGAAGCAATAGTAGCTAATCCGCCATTTAGTGCTAAATGGAGTGCTGATAAATTATTTTTAGATGATGAGAGATTTTCTAGTTACGGTAGATTAGCTCCATCAAGTAAAGCAGATTTTGCATTTGTACAACACATGATTCATCAGTTAGACGAAAGTGGTACTATGGCAGTTGTATTACCTCATGGAGTATTATTTAGAGGAGCTGCTGAAGGTGTAATAAGAAAATATTTAATTGAAGATAAAAACTATTTAGATGCTGTAATAGGATTACCTCAGAATATGTTCTATGGGACAAGTATCCCTACATGTATCTTAGTATTTAAGAAATGTAGAGAAGATGAAGATATCCTATTTGTAGATGCTTCCAAAGAGTCTGAAAAAGAAAAAACCCAAAATTATCTAAGTGAAGAGCACATCAGTAAAATTGTATCAACTTATAGAAATAGAGAAGTAAAAGATAAATATTCACATAAAGCATCATTAGCAGAAATAAGAGAAAATGATTATAACTTGAATATACCTAGATATGTAGATATTTTTGAAGAAGAAGAACCTGTTGATTTAGATAATGTGTATACGAGGTTAAAAGAATTAAATGACCAAGAGAAAGATATTATTGATGAAGTTAACTCATATTTAAAAGAACTCGGTGTTGAAACACTGTAATATAAAAAAGAAAAGAGACCGTTAATCTTAAATGAGAGACTATCTCTTTTTCTTAGGTTGACTCGAAGGGCAGATAAGTAATTCTGCCTTTTTTATACCTTTGTCAAGTTTTCAATTAATTTACTAATCGACTTATGTTTCTCCTCATCTTCGAGACTATTTGATAGTTCAATAGCAACCATTATCTTTTGAAGTTCACTTAACTTATCAAAAAAATCATTCATATTCTTTACACTAATATTATATAGTCTTAAAGATGTTCCACCAACGTAACTAGATATTAATCCAAATATTGATGTTATGTAAGTAAGCAAATCAATTTCCTCTGTAACAATAGCATATAAAACACCAAAAGTAATAAACACAAGTCCAGCACTTATCGTGTATACACTAAACAAGAAACTCTTTTTTGACTGAATAATATTTATTGTGTAATACTCATTGAGTTGACTTAGGTTTAAATTAACAACATCAAACACGCTTTTATCTTGTTTTTTCTTAATCTCTTCTCGTTCTGTTTTGAAATTAGAAATGTTATCAGTTAATGAATTGTCGATTTTACCATTAAACACTTTATATGTAAGTATCGCCCCAACGGGTACTAGCACAAGTAACAAGTCTTTAATCACCTCATATATCTCGTAGAAATCGCGGAGTCTATACGATAAATAAACAATAAAATATCCACAAAAATATAGAATCAAAACGGAAGCAATAATACTTATTAGTATTAACAAACCTTTTTTCATTCGAAACTTCTCCTTTTCAGTTTATAAACTAATCGTACTTTTAAGAATAAATAGTAACATAGTAATACCTACATCAATACCTTTATAGGTACATAATCAATTGCCACTATATTACTCTTTTTTCTGTATAATTATAGCATACTAAAAAGGGTTTATACATTTATTGTCAAAATATGTTTGCTACTTTTAATAGTTATATACTAAAATTAACTGGAAGTGATTAACTATGGACTATACTTTTGCAGTCAAATCAGACGAGGTTATACTAGTTACTTTTTAATTTATGCTATACTTAAATTGATTTATGGAATGAATACCTTAGGTAAATTATTTTCCTTGATAGGAAATGTACAATCTGTAGCGGTACCACTTTTTAGTCTTTTCTTTGCTACCAAACATACAAGAAATTTATTTATTGGAATAGCATTTGCACTTCTTATTTCATCAACATATATGATTAGTGATGTGAAGAAAGATTCAAAAAGTATACTTACGAAAATAAAATTAATGCTTTACATTTTAGTTATATTGGGCACCATTTGCATGGATATTACTAACCAGTAAACTAATAAATAATAATCCATTATTACAAGCATTATTTTTTGGGATTTCAGTATATAAATAATCAATTATTTCATATTTGTGAGGAAGAGATTTCATATTCTAGATATGTAAGTAAATCATAATATGTCATAAAGGGAGCTCGATAATTGAGTTCTTTTTAAGTTCAAACAAAAATGGAATAAAATATAAATATTAAGTTTATATTTAGAGCTATTCACTAGATGAAATAGATTATTAGTTCTATTAAATCCTAATAAGTTTTCACAATAAAATCACTTACCTATTACAAGGTAAGTGATTTAATAATTTATACAAAGATTTTAATTTATCCGTTGTTATCTGAATCTTAAAACGTAAAGGTATTGTTGATTGAAGTCCTATATTCTTCAATAGCATTTTTAGCAGCAACGTTTTCAGCATTCTTTTTTCTTGTTCCAACACCTGTTCCATATACTATTCCATCAATTGAGACAGCTACGTTAAATGTTTTTTCATGATCATCTCCCCACTCATCTATTACTTCATAAAAGGGTAGTGAAGCTCTTTGCATTTGAGTAAGTTCTTGGAGAGCATTTTTATAGTTAGTTCGATTAACATCAGATAATGACTCAAAAGGTGTAATTGTTTTAACTTCACCAAACAATCCTATCTCTTCAATAAAGGTTGTTGTTATAAAAATATTTGAACTTTTGTAAATAGCTCCAATTAAAGCTTCAAGAGCGTCTGCAAGAATCTTTGTATTATTCCACTCAAGGTTTACTCCCAAGTATAGATAATCTTGCAAGTCCATTTTTTTTGCAATCTCAAATAGATGACTGTTATTTACATACTGCTCCACTTTTTTTGTTAAAATACCTTCATCTAAATTTGGATATTTATCGAACACGTATTCTGTAACAACTAGTCCTAGCACCTTATCTCCTAATAACTCTAAACGTTGGTAACTCAATAAGTCATAGTTTGTAATGTATGCTTTATCAGCAAGCTCCTTTGCGTATGACTTATGTGTTAATGCCATCTTAACTAGATCTCTATCTAGACTAGATAGATTAAATCTTTCTTCCAATAACTCAATTAATAAATTACATTTTTCCATATAATTGTTTCCCCTTTTTTATTTTGAAGTGAAGAATGTAATTCTCAATACAAACCCATTATGCAAAATAAAAACACCAATACAATAGTTGGTGAGAATTCTTATAGGATAATATTTACTATTACTGTATGGTAAAAAGACTTAAAATTACTATTATAAAATAGTTGTTTAAATTACAGTAATGAAAATACACATCCTATAATTTTTTTATGTAGTAGCAGTTCCTAAAACATTACGATCTACATTTTTATACAACACAATGTAGCCAGTTGCATCTATAACCTATCTGATCAGTTATAGATTAGAGTTACAATTGGATAAACCTTGTTGTATAAAAATGGACTTCGTACTATCGTAGGAACTGCTATTGCATAAAGAAATTATATTTAAAGAATTTACTATACACCATAAATAGTTATTTATAGAATATTTTCCTACACTTCTATTAATAGCATAAGGGAAGAATAAAGAAATGTCAAGTTTAATTACAAAAGTAGAGCTTGGACTTGGAAATTGGAATATGTACATACAATAGTAATTATAATACTAAATGCTATATTTGTTATAGTAACTGTCATCTGATGAGTTTTATAGTTGTATATTTACAGGTTATCTGGTGACAGTAATTAAAAATGAAAGGAGGTGAAAATATGAAGGAAATAATCGATGTGAGAGAACATTCAAATCCGTATGATAAGGCCTTAAGTGAACTAATGAAGATTATTATTGACAGCGGAGATGATTTCAACAATGTGTTAGATACTGTAGAAGTTCATGGGCTGACTATAAATGAAACAACTAGTCTATTTGACTTGTTGCATTGGCATCATGATAAGGGTGTGACATTTATAGAGGTAGATGGGGTAAAACAACCAATAACCAGATACATTTTGATTAGAGGTATTCGTAGGAGTGAACAGAGAGAGCGGAGAAAAAGGAATTTATCGTTTATTAATGATTCTAGAAAGGCGGAAATGTAAATGAAAAACAAATACCATGATGAGGAAACGATATTTATGGATGGCTATTATTACACAAAAGTAGATCTCAATGATTATGAGTTTACTAAGACATCTTTTATTGCGATAGACTTGCATTTCTTATCGGTATCTATTGCTAAAATAAAAGTAGAAAATATTATAAAGAATTGCCCAAGTTTTGTATCAGAGATATTGGTTATCCATGGATTTAACAATGGAACTGCTCTAAAAGAGATGGTAGCCAAAAAAATAAAGAATAAAAGGATTTTAGCTACAGAAGAAACTAGTAACGAAGGAATTACTAGAATAATATTAAAAGATGTTAATTATGTTTTGCATAATGATACCCATAAACCTGAAGACTTTACTTTCGGCTGATATCTAGTTTTTTAATAATAAATAAACTCAAAAAAAGGAGATTTAAAAGATTTAATTTATATCTTCTTTTTTTTCTTCATTAACTAGATGACTAAGATTTACAAAGTTGGTTACTTTTAGATAAGTATTACATTCTATAGTGAATATGGAAACATCAGTTTTTTACGAGGTGATAATAGATAATCAAATTGCTTTGATACTGATATTGAATAGTTGATGCAGTTGGTGGATCTGATGGTGCATCATATATAACATTAATAAGATGAAAAAAAGAATAAATCGATAACAACAATGTTAAAAAATTTATATTATTAAAATTACTGATCATGATACTACATTAAATGATAATTACTTTATTCTGAGTGTCTAAGAAAAACTGTTTTATCGATTATGAAAACCAGTTATAAAGTTCATTTATAGTATTAGTTCGAGTCTTGATTCTTCACCATTACATCATATATAACATTACAAGTAAGATGAAAAAAAGAATAAATCGATAACAACAATGTTAAGTATGATTTCCAATTTATACCATATTATTTAAAATCTACAATTTGTTAAAAGTACATTCCTGGGGCTTCCCTTGCTATGAAAGGAGTTAGCTGTCTTCAAAATCTGAGATATATAGTATTCACAAAATCTTTTACTTATATTAATTTTTATATCGTAAATGATAAGAGTGAGTACTCATTCGTCATAATATATTGCGCTATAAAGGAGGATGAAAAATGCTAGTATGCTTTGATTGCAATGATGTTTATGATAAAGAAAAGACCTATTTTAACAGAGAAATAAGAGATTGGAATCAATGCCCAAAGACTATATGTAATGGTGCACTTGAAGAAATTGATGAGTTAATGATACCGACAATAATTGAGCTAAACAGAAAAGGGTATGTAACACGTAGTTGTTGTTCAGGTCATCTGTATGACTCGTGTCCACAGGTCTTTATAATGTTTGGAAATGATTATGCACCCGTTACAGCACCAAAGGGATTTTCGTTAAAGATAGGTAGATATGGAATAATAGTAGAAGTGGAGAAGAAACTTGAAAAAATAGAAGATGATTTTATACTATATCAAAGAATTTTAGAGCTAAACAAAATACTATATCAATGGAGTTTATCATTAGATGAAATTATTTATTAGTTTTAACATAATGAATTAGTGCGGTGACTAAATAAAAATACTTAACTGATCCAGGGGACGCAATCAATATAAAGAAGGAGACTAAATTATGGAAGAAAGAACTTTTACATACTCGGACTTAATAAATAAAATAATAAGTCAAATAAAAATAGACGAAATTTGGAATAAAGTCATACCAAATTTACCAGGTGGTTGTGAAATAAAAGAAGGACAAATAGAGAAAATCTATATACCAAAAGGTTACGACAAGGCAGATATGGTTGTATGGACCTATCGACGCAAGGGAAAATTGCATTCACGCATGATGTTTAAATTCGAAATGGACGGATAAATACTTATTGTGGTATACCCTTTTGAAAAATGATTTGAAGAAAGTCTACCTTGTAGGCTTCCTTTATAATATACCCTAAGGAGTGATATTAAGTGTATTATATTGAAGTAAGAATGGAAAATAATGAAAAGAAATATGTCGAAGTTATCTCTAATACTGATTGGGGATTAAGTAAAAAGAAAGTATCTTTGTTTTCTTCTAAAGAAGACGCTAATATAGTAATGGAGAACATCATTTATTTTATAGATTATATTGAAATTGTAATAAAGGAGTTACCTTAGAAATTTGATTGATTTATTCATGACTAATATTAATGTAAAAGCAGATATTAGTAATATATTTAATAATACAGTAGAAACTCTTTAACTCATTTGGCGAGACAGAGTTTCTTTTTAATTTGTTCCATGAAGATGAAAGTTAAATTAGTAAAACTTAGATATAAATAAATAGCTTAAATTTGCATTTATATATAGATATTGTTACAATTTTAAAAATGGATAGGGGGATATATAATATGCAAAAAGGGGTAAAGATAGATTTTACTGATGCTGACTTGAATGTATTCAATTTGGCAAATCAATTGCGTGATAAGATTACTGCTAGGATGAATTTTATAAAGAATAAAAAGTTAAATTTATCTATAAGAAACAGTATTATTCCACAGAACAAAGATCTCAGTAGAACATACCTTGAGGAATTTGTTGTTGATGTGCATTCATATCTTTTTGAGTTACACGAATATATTAGAAATGTTTTTAAAGAGACAGCAGAGACTATTTTTTTAGACAATAAAGTCTTTGATGTTGAAGTAGATGATTTTATCAGCAATATCATTAAGGAGGGAAAAATAGTATCTTTTATAAATTACTATCTCGACAAGATATACGATAAAAAGAATGAAGTAACAGACATGAAAAATGAAGTGAAATCTTCTCAATATGAGAGCACAACATCTATGATCTCATTAAACTTTGATGCAATATTAGCAGTTGGATTAGCTGAAGCTGGAGAAAAAGCTAGATTTAATAATGAGAAAAATAAATTACTAAGTGAGATTAATGAATTAGAGTTAACCACACTTTACAATTCTTTATATGAGCTCAATGAGTTAAATCTTTTAGAGCAAGTAGAATTTATGATTCTTAAATCAACAATAACATTTGCATCTAAATTATTATCACAAATAAATTTAACCAACTTTTATAAATTTAGCTTATCGGAAGAAGATGAGAAAATTTATAACAATATGGTGAATTCTTCAACAGATAGATTTAAATTGGGTTGTTTGTCTGCTTTGATTAATAAGAACATAATGCATTTTGATACATTGTTCTATGCTTATGTTGCTTTTGATGATAATGAAGATTTTATCCAACTCTTTAATAAATTAAAGCTCAATGATTTAATAATGTTTAATATAAAAAATATAAATAATCACAATTTATCAAATGAATATATCAAGAAAGCCGGTTTTTATGAAAGTTTTATACCTATTATTTTTGATAGTTACATTCATATAAATGAAATAATGGATAAGTTTTGTTTAACATCAGATGACACTGAATTAATTGAAGCATACAAAGTGAAAAATACTTTCTTTGAGAATATCACTATTAACTTATTTAAAATTCACGTTAAATATCCTCCTAAAACCGTTGTAATTGGTGATACTGTTATAAGTGATTTTTATATTGATGAAACTGATGAAGGTTATATGATATATATAATAAGTAATGAAATCAATAAACTTATTAATCAAGATATAAATATATCAGTACAAAAAAGCAACTCAAATATAGAAATCAAAGATGATGAATTACCACCAGTTATTTTCTTTGATATATTGGATATTCATAAAAGAAGAGTGGAATTTCAGGAGTTTATGTCAATTCGTTCTTTCATCTGATTATAGATTAAGTTAAAGGAGAGTTTCATTTTTCTCTACATGAGTAGGACCTGAAATAAAAAAAGTAGTTTTACAGATTGTTAAACATTACAGGAAAAAAAATACCTTAGAAACTTAAGTGGCATGTATTCGTAAAAGCAGATACTTGTAATATATATAATAATATTGAAGAAACTCTTAAACTCATTTATTGAGATAGAGTTTCTTTTTATTTTATCTTAGAAAGGTGGGAAAATGAAGCCGAGTTTAAAAGCAAGTATTAGACAAAATCTATCAGGAAATGAGTCAAGAATTAAAATTACTAGTAATGAGCGATTAATAACAAAAAGTGATGTCTTCCATATAAAAGAAATTGAAATTAAGACTATAAAATTAAAGGAGATTTTATCAGTAGTTGAATCAGAAACACCTACACACGAAGTAGTGAGTGATATGGTTGATGTTCCTGATGAATTTAGTCCAGTCCAGATAACGGATAAAGATGATGTTGTATCAATTTTCATTGACTATATATTAAAAAGCCTATTTGAATGGTTAATGGTATCAAAAGAAGAGGATTCAGATATAGAGATATGGATGAATGAATCCAGCGACGGTTATGACCTTATAGTAATGATAACAGGTGATATACCAATAGTTGCTTTAGGATTAAGGGAACTACAGAAGTAGTTTGTTAAGAGTATTTAATAGGAGAAAAGGAGAATGATAGAATGCTAAACCAAATCGTTGTAGTTGGAAGTGTAATTGACTTTATTAATGTGAATGTTAAAGAGGGTCGAGTAAAAAACAAAGTACGATTGGAGGTTAAAAGAGCTTTTAATATTGAGAATGGGGTAGAGGAAGGTGTTGACTATATAACATTTATAGTACCCGATGGTATATATGAAAACATTAAAAATCATTGTACAAGTGGAGATACTCTTGGGGTTAAGGCGAGGATCAGTTCACCAAACCTAGATGAAGAAGTAGAATTAGTATTAGAAAAGTGTACATTTATCCAGAATAAATCTGCTCAAACTAATTAAAGGATAAATCTAATGTTTGATAAAACGATTTATATATCTAGAGGTGTAAATTTACTACCTAAAAACTTAATATCTACTTGCTTACAATTATTAGAAGTAGCTAGAAGTATGACTGAATTGGATTACTTACAAGTATTTGTGGTTAGTTCTGTAAAAGATCCAAATTCAGATAATGTTATGCTACATATAAAGCATTTTCAAGAGCAGCCACCTTACTCATACGAAGTAAGTATTGACTGTACACAAAATGTAAATGAGAAGCTTTACATGATTGACGATGGAATGCATAGCACTCTATTATTGGCATCAGAGTACTGAGAAAGAAGGGTAATTATGTGTAACTGTAATGAGAAAAGGTCACACCAGAAGAAATATCGTAAAAGAAACCACCAACAAAGACGAAACAACTATGATAATAGGTCATACTATGAAAATCAATCTCGAAGAGAAAGTTATGCTCCTGCAAACTATAGACCACAGCATGCAGAAGTTTATGAGAATTATGGTAGAGCAAGTCAGAATATAGTGATAGTTCAGGGTTCCGGTATAGATGTAACCATAGCAAAGTCAGTTAATGGGGATACATTTATTAAAATATCAGTTTAGATTATTAAAAAATAGTAAGGAGGAGTTATGGCCAAAAAGAAATCTAAGAGTACGAAGAGTACACCACCTAAATTAAAGACAATGACTCAACAAGATATCTATAAAGCGATATCTAATAAACTTAGAGGATTCACATTAAGTGAGATTAAAGAAATACTCGATGCCGAAAAACAGGTTATAAAGAAAGCAGTAAAGCAAAAAAAGCGTGTAATAATGAAAGATTATATGACTTTGTATGGTAAGACTGTTGAAAGTAGAAAATGGACCAGCAAACTTGACGGAGTAGAAAGAGTTACAGATCCAAGAATACGTGTCTGTACGAGGATCGGAAAAGGTTTTAAAACGTTTGTTAATTAAAATCATAATAGTTGGTAGGATGATGCTCAAGAGAGTTAATTATTCCATCAACTAATTTTTTAATTAATTTCTTTAGATAATTTATATCTTCAGTTGATATAGATTTTCTTTTTTTGTTTGGTTACTTTTTTTTCTAAGAGTCTAATCTATAAAATACAATATTAATTGCGAAATGCCGTATTAATATATTCTTCTATTGTTAAAAAAACCAATCTTTTACTGTGGTAAAATTATCCAAAGTTTACACAATATGGTAATTGTTTCGGCTAAAATGATACATATATATATCAAATTAGCCCTTATATATCAAGGGGAGGGCTGGCTAAGTTTATACTTACTGCCATTCCCGTGAAAGTTGTTGATATGAGGTAGTGTATCCCATTTTTAACTCTATTGATATCATTATGGATGAAAAAAAATCTTGTTGAAATTAACTTTTTATATGTGGTATTATATTTTTGTGAGAAGGAATTCTCCGAGAAATAAGTAAAATTTAATATGATAAGTTGATGCTACCTAACTGTTAAGTAGACTAAAATATTGTCGCACCATCAAAAGGATTATGTGATTAAAGGTTTTGGTTAAAGTAAGTATTAGCAGTGCAGATAAATCAGTTAAAGATGTAAATAAACATTAAAGTTCAAAAGTAATTTATGGAGTCATCTTCTTAATCAATTAAAAAAAAACGGTCTTCTGTTTAACTTTTCAGAGCACAAAATTTGATCTTGCTATGATAAACCTCACAGCATAGTGTTGAGTTCTAGAACTGAAAAACATAAATAGAGTATCATTTAGATTTTAGTTGCTTTAAGAGGGTACTAACTATATAAATTATTTTTGGACTTTTTATATGCAATTGAACTAACGAAAGGGGAATTAATTATGGATGTTTTCAAAAAGTATCTAACAAAAATATCAGATTTTACATTCACGAATGGAGAAGTGAAACATAAAAACTTTACCTGCCCTATTTGTGGTGAAGATTATAAGCAAGCTAGTTATAAAGACGGCTATGTTCGATGCTACGGTTCATGCAGTAAATCATATGGTCTCATTGGACTAGCACAAGCAATAAATGATTCTAGTAAAGAAGAAGCTGTGAAGAGTATCTCAGTTATTTGCAATCTAGAAGTCTCAGAATCAAAAATAGTTGAGGGATTTATAGGTAAATGTCATAAGACTTTAGACACTAATGGTCCATTAACGAAAGCCGTTTTAGATTATTTGTTCAGTAGACTTATAACAATTGAAACTATTAAAGAAGAACTAATAGGGATTCTGGACTTAGATACTTACTCTTCATTTAATGTATTAGAGTTAGAGATATTAGGGATTAAGGGATTCGTGAAGAACCATGAAGATAAGTTTATAATATTTCCAATTAGAGATAATGGACAACTTAAATCATTCATCTTAAGGAAGTTTTCTAATGAAGGTGAAGTCGGGGATTATGTTAAACCAAAAGGAACTGCTAGTTATATGATGGATGGTTCTACTGATGAAGTTTGTTTATGCGAAGGAGTAATGGATTACTACTCATTAAAAAATGAGTATTCCTCAGTATGGTGTTTGTTAGGAGTAGCATTACCAAAAGTTATTAAAGAAAGATTAAAAGAAGTGAAGACGGTAATAACAGCTTTTGATAACGATAAAGCTGGTGATAAGTTACAGAAACACTTACTAAGATCCTTTAGTGGAGATGTATTTAAAATTCAGCTGCCTGAGGCTAAAGATATAAACGATATGCACATAGAATTAGGTAATGATAAATTTAAGAAATATATTGAAGAAAATAAAGTTGAGGTACCTAACAAAAGCAGTTATGTTATCACAAAAGAAACTAATAAGAAAATTAGAGGGTTTAATGGTAGGTTACTTAATGAAATTGAGTCTTACTATGATGATGTATACGGATTATATGTTAAATATACGTTGAACGATGAAATTAAGTTTCTACCAATTAATTCAAGTGAGTTTAAAGAGTTTATTGTTTACAAATATCAACAAGTGGAAAAAGAGAACCTAACTGAAAATAATCTTAAGAAAATAATGGTGAATATTACTCCTCATCTTAGAATGGATAGCATAAAAGTTAAACTAGCTAATAGAGTGGCAATGATTGATAATGTTATCTATTATGATTTATCCAGAAATGACAAGAAATACGTTGTTATTAACAAAGGTGGCTGGAAAATAGTAGATGATTTTAAACCATTGTTTATTAATAAAGCTCATCAGTTAGAGCAGGTTTTACCGGTAATAGATGAATCAAATTCGGCACTAAAAGAATTACTTTATTTGTTTCCAAACCTAAGTGATGAACAGAAGATACTGCTGTTATCAACAATAACTACTGCCTTTATACCTTCAATAGCTAGACCAATACTTTCTATAACAGGTGGAAGAGGAAGTGGGAAAAGTTTTATGGGTGAACTTTGTAAGAAAATAATTGATCCATCTAAATTAGAGAATCTAAGTCAATCTCGAAGTGAAAAAGGTATGATTCAGGATCTTGAGAATAATTACTATGTTTATTACGACAATCTTGATTCAGTTCCCAAGTGGTTTATAAATCGTTTGTGCGTAGCGTGTACAGGTGGTGGTGAGTCAAGGCGAAAACTTTTTTCGGATAACGAAATCGTGATATTTAAGTATAAAAGAAGCGTCTCTTTATCATCAATAAATAAAGTCGGGATTGGCTATACCGATCTTCTGGAGCGCATGATATCAATCTCATTAAAAAGTATTACACCCGAAGAACGTAGAACGCTAAAACAAATTAACAATAAAGTTGATGGTTTATTACCAAGAGTACTAGGAAACATATTTTCATTATTAAGTAAGGCACTATGTAAAGTAGACTCATTAGTACTTGAAGGTCAATTATTGAGGTTGGCCGATTACTCGAAGTACAGTGTAGCTATTCTTACTGAATATGGGTATACGAAAGAAGATTTCTTTAATGCATATAAGGTGTCAAAGTCTGAGCTTGATATGGACCATCTAGAGTACAATCCTGTAGTAAATATAATTTATGAATATTTACTTAAAAATGATGACTTTATAGGTACAGCAACTGAACTACTTGAAAAGTTTAAAGATATTTCTACTGATTTGGGTATAGACACAAAACATCAATCATTTCCACGTTCTGCAGCTTCATTATCAAGAAGAATAAAGCAGTATGAGTCAAGTTTAAATGAGTATGGTATTGATGTTGAGATAGGGATAGATATAGAGAATAAGTATCGTAGATATATTAAGTTAACTATGAAGGGTATAAGTGAGGATTAGTATATGAAATTTATAGCAGTTGATATAGAAACAGACGGTTTAGATAGCGTAGATAACAACATCAAAATGATTAGTTGGTGTGATGGACGTGGAACCTACACTATTGAAGATATTGATTATATAATCGAACTTTTAAAGGATAAACAAATTCAGAAGTTTTTCCATTATCAAATGTTCGATGTCCCCATGCTTAGAAATAAAGGTATTATCGTTAGAAATATAGCAGACACCTATTTGATGGCTAAAGTGTTAAGTATCGATAAGGATATATCTTTAAATAATTTATCTAATAAACTTTTAGGGATAAATCTTGATAAGACTCTCCAACATGGCGATAACTGGAATGGAGAGATTACAACTAAACACGTTGAATATGCAAAAGCAGATGCTGAAGCTACATACAAACTAGCTGAACTATTACAAGCAAGACTAGATAAAAATCATCAACTAAAAGATGAATATATTCTTAATCAAAGAACACTTGATGTACTTTGTAAGGTAAAACAAAACGGATTTAAATTTGATTCTAAGAGATGGAATGAAGATTTAACTAAGATGAGAAAAGAGCTCCTAGTATTAAAAGAAGAGTTGATTACTGAACTCGAGAAACGACTTAAGGATGAAGATGGAGTGGAAAACATTAGAAGTAATGCAAACTTCAACTCATACGTGGATGTACTAACTATATATGGATATGTAATACCTAATCTTAAATCAACTAAGGATTCAGAGTTAGCTAAATATGACTATATTAGAGCAGTAAGATTACTAAGGGAATATAGGAAATTATATAAGATAGTTAACTGTAATAATGGATATGAAAAGTTTCTATCAAGTGATGGAAGAGTACACTCAAACTGGACCCCTTGCGGTGCTGAGACAGGAAGATTTAGTTGTTCATCACCAAATATACAACAAGTACCAAGAACGATGAGGAAATACTTTTGTGCTGAAGAAGGGTACAAGATTATGTCTCTTGATTATTCACAAGTTGAGCTTCGGGTGGCAGCAGCTCTTTCTAGGGATAAGCAAATGATAAAGGCTTTTGTGGATAAAAGAGATTTACATTCTGAGACAGCAAAAATAGTATTTTCTAAAGATAAGGTCACCAGTCTAGAAAGATCCGTAGCTAAAACAATTAACTTTGGTTTAGTTTACGGAATGACTGCTTACGGACTTAGAGAGAGACTTCAACATACTTCAAATATGAAAGTAAATTTGGAAAAGTGTGAGCGATTTATTGAAAAATTCTTTAACCATTATAGAGGACTTAGAAGATGGTTAGATATTCAAAATGAAAGAGGAACTATAAGTACAGTAGGAGGTAAAACATGGAGAACTAGTAAACTTAGCCCTATGATGAGAGCTAATTACCCTATCCAGGGTACTGGTGCAGAAATAATGAAACACGCACTAATATTACTAGATAAAAGATTACCTAGTAGGGTAAACATTATAGCCGTGGTACATGATGAGGTGGTACTAGAAGTACCAGATACAATTATTGGTCCAACTACGAAAGTTGCTGAAGAATGTATGATAGAAGGTTTTAAGGAAATGGTTGATATAGATGTTTCAGTAGATGTCAATGTTGGACAGAGTTGGAATAAATAAAATATAAGGAGAGTAAAAGAATGATTAAAAAACATTATAATAAGCCTGAAATAGAGGGGAACATTACTGTAAGTATTAAAAATATTAATATAGTTGATAGGTTTGATCCATATACTAACAAGGTTAAGGAGGAGTTAGAAGTAACGTTCATTACTGAAAGTGCTGGAGAAATAGTGCAAAATGAGACAAGCTCTTTGCATGAAAGAAGTAATGTTACTAAACTAATTCGTGCTGCAAGATTGGCCGATAGAATCGACGAAGATGGATTTGATGAATCGTTACTTATAGATAAAGAAATTATTGCTGACATCTATAGATTCAATGATAGAGGTGGCAACCAGAGAGTTTTACTTAAGAACTATAAAGTGAAAAGTTGAAGTTAGCAAATGTATAGGATGCTAATAAGAAGGAAAATCCCACCTTAACGATAAGAAAAATATTATCGGTTGAAGGGAGGTGATTGGATGGCTAGGAAAAGATTGACTGGTCTAAAGGCTAAGAAACCATTAATTGGTGGAAGTACTAGAACAAAACTAGTAGGAAAGTCTGTTAGAACAAGAGATAAAAGAATGGAAATGGCTGATGATGTTTATTTACATTTAAAGGGTGATGAAGAAGTATTGTATGTACAATTTTCTATAATACCTGAAGAAAACGTATTACTGATAGAACAAGCTGAGTCTAACAGTAAAAATTCATTTAAAGTTAATGAAGATGGCAACTACAGAACTTGTTACTGCAAAGCAGTGATTGCAAGTTTAGGTGAAGAACTTGGTGACAAGATAACTAAAGCACTTGTGTTTAGTGGTGAGTTAGATATTTATGAAGATGAAGATGTAAGATATGCAGAATTTAAGTACAGATAGACTAAAAAAAATGCTGATAAAGTTGTAGATTATTACGGGTTTACGACTTTATCAGTTAAATATTATTAATTTGATACCGACCAATAACTTAATTCAAATAGGAGAAATAAAATGCAAAAGAATGAGAATAAAGACAAAACAAAAGTGATTATTATTGATAGAGAAGAACTTAAGAAGAAAAAAGGAGAAATTGAAACTGAACCAATTGCTATACCGATTGATGAAAATGTTTCAACTATAATAGCCAATATTATTAAGGATTTAAGAGCAGAGTAGATTTAAAGGAGGAATTAAGTATGGCAGTGATGATGGGGATGATGTTAGCCTATGTTTATTATAGATATAGTAGCGAAAATCAAAATGAAGAAAGTATAGAAGCTCAACGACTATATGTAGAAGACCATGCTAGAAGAAATAATATTAAGATTATTGCTGAATATATTGATGAAGCTAAAAGTGCTACTTCAACAATTGATAGAGATAATTTTAATAAAATGATTAAAGATATTGAAAGCAATAGCTCAAATAGAGTTAATATGGTTTTGGTACATAAGTTTGATAGATTAGCTAGAAACATTTATGATTCAGTTTCTGTAATTGGAAGATTAAGAGAATTAAATGTAGAAGTTGTAGCAGTATCTCAAAACTTTGATGATACACCTGAAGGACACTTTTCTAAGATTCTACAACTTGGTATAGCTGATTACTACAGTAGAAATCTAAGTAGAGAAGTTAAAAAGAATATCAGGACTAGGATAGAGAAAGGATGTCAATACTTTGGAGAAAGACCACCATTAGGCTATGAAATTGATAAACAAGCATCAAAGTATTATATAAATGAAGATGAAGCAATTGCTGTAAGGAGTATATTTGATTGGTTTCTAGAAGGATATACTTATAATGATATTGCTGAGAAATTAAACAGTTTAGGATATAGGACTAAAGAAAGTAATATGTTTACTAAGTCTAGTTTCAATGACTTACTTAAAAACCGCAAATATATAGGTGAATATAGTTTAGGTATTAAAAGTAATAATAAGTTTAAGAATGGTAAAAGAAAACGATATAGCGCAAGAATTAATCCAGAACATAAAGAATACGTGCTACCTGATGTTTTACCACCTATTATAGATGTATTAACATTTAACAGAGTTCAAGATATTCTTAAAAGAAGAATGTTTGGCGCTGAATCTAGAGGTAAAGTTCCTCATTTATTAACTGGAGTTATTTACTGTAAGCATTGTGGTAATAGGCTCTATGTATCCGGTTCTGTAAAACAGACCAAGCAAGGCGAGAAGAGGTATTATAGATATTACTGTAGATGTTGTAAGGAAAATAGATCAATTAACAAAAGGGATATAGAAAAGTATGTTATAAATCAATTAAATGAGTTTCTATTTAATGTAGCTAGTAAAGAATTGTTAATTGAAAAGCTTGAAAAGCACCAAGAGAAAAAGGATAAAACAGCTAAGGCTGAAGTTGATAAGATAAAGAAAGAGTTGAAAAAGATAGATGGGCAAATTAATAATATAGTTAGTACAATAAAAAGTGGTGTTAAAAGTGACATTCTAATTAATACATTAAGTTCAGAAATTGAAAAGTTAGAAGCTGATAAGCGTAAATTAGCCGAGACGTTAAACGAATATAATCTATCATATGGTCTTCAAAACTCAATCTCTGAAGAGGAACTAGAGAGAAAGATTATTAGATTTAAGCAAATGTTAATATCAGATAAGAGCTCAATAGTAAAACAATTATTGTATGAAATTATAGAAATACATATAGATGATAAGGAAGTAGAACTAAGATTAAATCTCGGTTCTATTTTTAATTTACCTAAAGAATACTTGGTTGTTATAAATAAGGTTAGCCGTAGAAGAATTGCTGTATCCACTGAAATACTTCAACTTAATTACTTACCGGTCAGTAAAGTATGGGGGTATGCACAATGATAAAGTATTATATTTGAATAACTATAATCCGAGTTTAATCTGAATTTGAACTGGTAGTACATTTAAATATCTTTATATGTAATCTATAATTTAGTTAGAAAATAAATGGAGGTGAAATGATGGAGAAAAATAAAGGTGTATCTGGAAACACTCATTCACAGCAACAACTTGACGATTACGCTAATCAAAATAACCCAAATAATGATGCTCATCAAGCAAATCTAGATAATCACGCTGATCAATGTAATCCTAACAATCCTAAGTAATTTGAATTTAATATGATATGTTGTATAATAAAGTATGGATAATGAACCAATTTTAGGCGCGTTGCCAAGATTTTGCCTATAACTAGTTGGAACATCAGTTAGACAACAAATGGTAGAGTGGTGAAGGTTGTTATCTTAAAGTATCGATAAATCTGATTTCGGTACAAGGGGACACGAAAGTGTCCCTGTTTTAACAAAAGGGAGTGAATTTATGCCAAATCCTAATAAAAATAAGTACATTAATTATGATTTGTATACTTATGATGATGCAGAGTTTTACGGATTACTAAGACATAAAAATGGAAGATATAAAATTGATACTAAAAGAATGAAATGTGGTTCTCTTTTTAGACTTGATGATAAGATGTTAAATGTAATGGAAAATAGAAGCACTAAATACTTTTTTCCAAAACATCAACACAAACATGATTATGCAATAAATGTATTTAGGGATAAGCTCAACATACTAATTAGTGATTGGAATACAGAATACAAGCCCATGATAAGCAAAATAAAATCACCTGATGATGTTGAAGATAGTACAAGAATGCACTATATTTCAACTGGTGTTTATGAGTACGATGAAGTTGGCTTTAAAGGATTAATGGCTGGACTAAGGAGAAAAAGAAAGTATGTTGATATTATAGCTGGCTTCTATTCTCAATATATATTACAAATGACGTCTATAGTAGAAGCTACTACAATTCAGGTTTTGTCTGAAAGAGGAGTATATGTTGACAAATTTAATAGAGATACTCTATATAGGTGGTATATGAATTGTACAGATTATGATATAAGAAAATTAGATTCTTTTAAAGCGTATGATAAAATATATAGTCTTTGGAATTTTCTTAAGCATAATAGTTTAAGTACTTATGAAACCATGGTGAAAGTATGTCCAGAGATGTTAGGGGACGCTGAATTTTCACCATCAAATGGTATCTTAGCCATAAAATATGTTGAATTCGAAGAAGATATGATTACAAAATTGTTATCTAACTTAATAGCTTTTTTTGAAGATATATGCGAAAAGTGTTTCAATGAAGAGCCGGAGGAGTCTAAATGGAATTATGACAACTATTTTCTTCAAATATTACAAGATGATATTGATATGTGGAATAACCCTATTTAAGGAATTCTAATAATATGATAAAATGATATTACCTACTGACAATGTTCAGGAGGTGATATTATGTTAAATAAGGAACACACTGGAAAAGTGATTAGAAAAAACATGATAAGATTAGGTATGACTTATGAGGAGTTAGCTTCTCTTGTAGAGTTAACTACTTCAAGGGTTATATATGATTGGGTTGACGGTATTAAATTACCATCAATTAAACGTCTTATTATGTTATCTAATGTATTTAACATCTCAATAGATGATATGCTGAAATAGCATATCATTTTTTTTTGTTATCAATTAATTAATAGAAGTTACTAAATTATATAAATGAACACAATAGACTTTATTGTAAATTATTGATATTATATATATTGATAATTGTTACTATGTAAATTAAACGGACTAAAGGAGGAAATATGGTTGAAGGTTATATATTCATATTTTTAGTGGCTATATTTTTACTTGTATTGGCTTTTAAAAAAGAGACAAAGTTGGACAGTAGTCGAAGAAATAACGAGCAACATGAGGAAGAAATATTTTATAATAAGTATGAAATACATCAAAAGAAAATTGATGAAATTAATCAAAAAAAACCATGTAAGATTAATCATTTAAAAGTTGCACAAGAACTAACTATTGGAGGAGAACTTATACACAGGAATTTAGGTAGGTGCAAAATATTAGAAATAACAGAAGATGAAACTAAAAAAGTTAAGGTTTTGTTTGATGATACAAACGATGCTAAAACTTTTGTTTATGGATCAGGCTTTTTTGGTGAAAAAATATTATACAAAATGGATAAAAAAAATACTGCAGAAACAGGAAGACGTAATTTAAACGTTAAGGGTAATTATAGAAGTTCGGGACGTATTTACAGTAAGGAAGAGTATGAATTTCTGGAAAGAAAAAGAGAGTACGACATTAGTTTTGGTGATGTTGTAATTGACGATGAAGTAAGAGAAGAAAGATACAACAGTATTGATAATTCCTATTGTAATGACGAAGATAGAACTATGGATTATGGCATTTATGAATCAGATGATTATTGATAGGATGATATAATTTTTAGAGGTTAATTTGTATAAATAGGAGGAAATATGATTATGGATATTAGTGATTATATGTTTAATAAGATAGTTAGTGATGAGTCATTTCATCTTCCGAGAAGATGGGATGGCGATGATTTTTATACTACAATTGACCTTTTGTATAAGAAGTATATTAATCTTTTATCTAAAGTGTTTAGCGATAATGAATTTAAAGACATAGAGTATATTTGTAATAATATATTAAAGAGCATTAGCCATTATCACATGGGCTATCCTAGTAAGGCATTTGATAAATTTAGTTCTGTGATGAAAAGGTTAAAAAGTAAACCATTAACAATTTACAGAAAATCTGGTTGGATAAATATCTTTGAGAATGATGATCCGCTGAAACTATATAGAATAAGGAATGTTCAAAATAATATTAGTTATAAACGCGAACATATTTTTCATACGCCATATAACTTAAGATCAAAAGTATCATCTTGTAGATACAGTATATCAGGGTATCCAAGTTTATATTTGGGAACAAGTTTAGAGCTATGCATAGAAGAGACAAAAATTAAGAACATTACTGAAATGACAATAGTATCAAGGTACAAAATAGAAAGGAGCATGTTGAATAATGAAAGAATTGAAATTAATGTGCTCGAACTAGGAATTAAACCACAGGATTTTTTATTAAATGAAACAAATGAAGATGCTGATGAGATTAAGATTGACAGTGCTCGAAGAAAAAGTCTAAATGAGGTATCTTTAAATAGTGATGATGTAAAAATAAGTTATTTGTATTGGTATCCGCTAATAGCTGCAAGTTCATTTATTAGAGTTAATAAAATAGAACCCTTCGCTTCTGAGTATATAATACCTCAATTAGTTATGCAGTGGGTAAGAAATCAGTATAAGAAAGGTAAGTTGATTGGAATTCGTTATTTCTCATGTGCTTCAAATAAAGCTTCTGAATTGGGGTTTAATTATGTTTTTCCAGTAAGTGGGCAGACATATTATCAAAGAAATTATTGTAATGTGTTAGCTAATTCATTTAGATTAACTAAACCATATTATATACATGAATTTAATGATATTAACCATTGTGAAGAAACATTAACAAATGATATGGACTTAGATAAAATATAAAGATATTTAATTACTCAACGAATAGAAGAGCAAAGTTAGAAAATATTTTTACTATGAGTAACGACTCAAAAAAAAAATATATTAGGAGTATAGCATGGGGAAAATAGTAATGGTACTAAAAAAGACAATTAACAAATTAATTAGTATTATTGGTTATGTTTTATTGTCTTTAATAATGATAATATCACTAATACTTTTTATGAAAGGTATTATAAATCACTTTATATTCGCAGTGATGTTTGTAATTTTTTATATAGTATATTCATTATATATAGTCAGTGTAAAAACAGAGTATAATAAGTTATTTCATTTTGTAAAAGTCTTTTTAGAAATAGTATTATATATAAATTTATTTATTGCTTTAGGACAGGTTTATTTAAAAGTGATTGTACCTAGTGATATGAATATATTAGTAAAAGAAATTCTAGGTATTTGTGTCATTTTGATTCCAGCATACCTACAAAGTATTGCAGTATATATATTTAAACTAACTAATACTTCAGCAAAGAACGTAGAATCATTAAACTTCAATCGTATATATACTTATTTGTTTATGCTTATATACTTGATATATAATTATTATAAAAACACCAATCCTTTAGTATCTGAAACTATATGGATAATACTGTTAATAGATAATATCATATACATGGTTATAGATAAAATTACTACTGGAAAAAGAAAGATGAATTATGCAAAACTCAATAAAATAGAAGAAACAGTATACAAGAAAAATATAAGCTTACTGGTTAAGATACTAATACTCATTTTTGCGCTTGTCTACCCTGTAATAACTTACTTTGTGTTTAATGAATTTTCTTTCAATTTTGATATAGAAATAAAATCTACTGTAAGTAGCTTTGATGCGCTTGCTAGTATACTATCAATAGTGACTGTCATTATATTATTTCTTACATATTATAATCAAAGAAAACAAAATAGATTAGAGAAGTTTGAATATAAGTTTTTTACTATGATGAGATTACACAGAGACAATGTAGAAGAAATGAGAGTGCTAAATAAAGAGGGAAGAAAGATATTTGTTTCAATGATTAGAGAATTTAGACTAATTCATAAAACGTTGTTGGATAATATTAATAATGCAGAATCAATTGGTAATGACGACTGTAATAAAAAAGAGATATTTGATTTAACATATAGAATTTTTTATTTTGGTATAGGACCAAATTCTAACAGGCAGTTGTTACATTCTTTGAAGTGTTTTCTAAAGGAGAAAAAAATAATAAATTTATCTTCTGAGGAAATCATTGAAATCTTCTCTACTGAATGGGAAAAATTTAAAGATGAGACATCATATAAAAGGTATGGATATAAACCTTTCGGAGGACATCAGTCAAGACTTGGACACTATTATAGGCACATCTTTCGTACAATCAAGTATGTTAATGAATTTAAATTTAATATAATCAATAATCATCAAAATCGGTTAAATTATATGGAAATATTCAGAGCACAATTGTCAACTCATGAACAAGCACTACTTGCTTTAAATTATATGTCATTTTCAGAATATGATGGAGTAATCGATTATATTCAAAAGTACCAACTAATAAAAAATATACCTACTAGTTTTTTTTGTAAAGAAGAGGAAATTGATTTAGAAGTATTATTTAATAAAATTAGGTTCGAGTAAATATACAATACAAATACGAAGAGGTTTAAGAAATATATAGGTAAATGGTAAACACTTTTTACAAACGAATTAATAGAACTAAGAATAATTCTCGGTTCTATTTTTATATTTTATTTTAATAAATTAATAAAAACTAGACACTTTTTGACATATTTGATACTATTGGAGTGTATTAGGAACTTTGATTTAGATGTTAAAAATGGTAGTAAGAATTTCATAAGAAGTAGAGGTGGTGGCTGCACATGTATAACAGAGAGAAGATAATTAAATTTGGATTAGAAAAAGAGCTTTTTTCCAACGTACATAAATTGGACAAAGATGATGACTTAATAAATCAATATAGAGTGAAGCTAGATAAAATAGTGTTATATTTGAACTATGTTAATAGTGATTTCTACAAACAGAAGCAATATAGTTCAGATGTTATTTCATTCATTATTTATGTGAATAGAAAAATAATTGAATCGCTTGAAAATTATATGGAGGGTAATTACTCAACTGCAAAGAATATAGTTATTGATATAGTAAAAAATTATAAAATGATAAGCAAAGAACTTATTTCTACGCTAGAGGTAGGTAAGAAGAGGTTCACAATAAATTTAAGAGAGTATTATAATTATAAAAAAAAGCAGGATAGTATGATTTATCAAAGGTTTTATAAAGCTAGAAATATTCAATCAGCTAACAATTTGCGTCTAAGCGAAATGTTCCATATTCCATTTGATAAGAGATACCTTATCTCTAACCAAAGGTTTAGTATTAATGGATTTCCCTGTTTATATTTAGGAACATCCTCTCTATGTTGTTTACAAGAACTGGGAGGAATTCCTGATCAAAATTTTCATTTATCAACATTTCAATTAGATAAAGAAATGAAATTTCTTTATCTAAATTACTCTCTTTACAATTATTATAGAACATATGATGAAAATGATGAAAATAAGTGGAAATTTACCGAGAAAGTAGATGAATTCAATCAGGACGAGTTTAATAAGTTCTATAAAGAATTGGATGTAAGAGAATATTTGGTAGATTTAAATTCTAGTATTGATATATATAAAGTAATAAGGAATATAAATACGGTAAATTATACGACAGAATTAATGCTTTTCTTACCACTTTTAATAAGTGTATCGTTTAAAGTTGAAGATAGTGATAATTACAATTTTAAATTAGACTATATCTTTCCGCAATTATTGATGGATGCATTAAAAGATGATGAAGGGATAGACGGAGTTGCGTACTTGTCATGTAAAATTGGTGAACAAAGAATGGAAGATATGTATACAAATCCAGCGATTTTACACACTAATTTAGCAATTCCAGCCAGATATGACCCTTTAATTGATTCAAAGTATTCAAGCACTTTAATAAATCATATTAAGCTTACAGCTCCAATAACTTTCTCAACATTCAAGAACATTAAATCTAGAAATCAATTTCCTAATATTACAATTGTAGATGATTATGCCTACCTTGGAACTCATGTGAAATATTCTGACACAGAATATTGGGACTTTGATAATTATAGATTATCTCAATTTAGATTACCTGTTAATTCTAGAGTCGGAATTTTTAAAAAACTAGTATAATTATAATTAAAAAATTAGTATTAAATTTTATTAAATAAATAGAAGGAGATTTATATGTTTACATGGTCTGAAAGTCCACAGAAAGATATGTGGGAAAACTTAAATTTTTTGAGTAAGAAAGAGAATGTTAGGAATTTGCTTTCTGGACATATCAATTCGAACAGAAAGGTATTTTATACAGATGAGGAAATATTAGAGAAGAAATCTAGTCAAATTTCAATGTGTATTAGGCAAGCCTATGAATTCTATATGGCTGCTGAAAATAGTAGTTTGAAAACTTCCCCTTTGTTATTTTTCTATGGGATGTTATCATTATCAAAAGCATTGGTGATTGCTAATAACGAAGGTGTCTATATCGAAAATGTTAAGTATCACGGGTTGCATACAAGACCAATAACAACTGAACTTAATGAATATTTGAAAGAGGAATCTTCTTGGAGTATTGAAAACCAATATGCAGTAAGTGCAAACGGTGTATTCAAATTGTTGTGTGAGACGCTAGGATACTTAGAGTTTCCTGATGAATCGATATTTCTTTTTAAGGATATACTTTCTACTAGCCCGGAACTTAAAAATATGTATGAAATTTTTTACAATGAACCATCAAGTGTTTACAAATTATATAGTCATGATGATAAGAAAAACATCTTATCTACGACTTCGTCTAGAGATACTTTTGAAAAAGTATCATGTCAATTATATGAGGACTTTGAGTTACTTCCCGATTTAATGCATGGTCTAGCACTACAGTATAAATTGAAAGAAAATAAAGATTTCCCTGATTATTTGGGAGTATACAAGTCTAAGATCGGAGGAAGATATATTGTTGGAGGTTTGCATTATAAATATAATGATTTAATCAATAAAAAATATGTGGACCAAGTAATATGTCAGTATATAGGAATGTTTATCCTTAGTATTAATGTGAGGTATAAGCAAGAATTCTGGGGGAATATAACATCAGGCCAAGAAAATGGGGTCATTAGTCTAATAGAGAGATTCCTAAGTATCTCCAAAAGAATATTCCCGAATATAATTTTAGATAATTTATTTAGTGAGCCTTTCGAATATGGTGCACCCGCAAGATATAGTTAAGGAACATTAAGTAAGTCAATAAAAATAATGTAAATCGTAAAGTTAAAAGGGTATTAAGTATGGATATTTATTTTTGAATTTGATTTATATTTATAATAAGATAAATAGAACTTGGCAGTAGTAACAGCCTGTTCTTTAGAAAGTAATAAATGTTATTTATTTAAACGGTTTAATTCAATGGTATATTGCGCAATGAAATATGCGGTATTACCCGCACCAAAATGACACAACCTGGAAGAGAAATCTTCCAGTTTTTTTTTATAAATGGGTAACAGTTAGTGGGTTTGATTACCCTCAGTCGCCCCATTATTTTAAATATAAGATCAAGCCAATAGCTGGGTCTTTTTTTATTCGATTTAACTTTAAGGGCGAGTGATACATCTAAAAGGTGTGATTGAAATTAAATGAACATGACTGTTTATGGATTCAATTTCCACTATTCACCACATCATATACAGATGAGTGCTAAAATAAAATCCTCTCGGTTTTTCTTGTAAATAACTATGCTATACTACTTCTAGTAACTTAAGTTAGGAGACTAGATAATGAAAACAGTATTGAATAATTATTGTAATATTGATGCAAATAAATATAAGTTGAGAAGGTTGTCGGTTGATGATTCAAAGGATGTATATGAAATATTTTCAGATTTTGAAGTCGTAAAGTATCAGCAAATTCCACCCATGGAATCTGTTGAACAAGCAAGACAGGCAATTTTAAATTTCCAAAAATCTTTTGATGATGGAACAAAGATTCGTTGGGCAATTGTTGATGAAACTTCTAAAACTATAGGAATAATATCCTTGCAAAGATATGATGAGGAAACTCAATCTGTATATATTGGGTTTATGTTAAATAAAGAGTATTGGGGAAAAGGAGTAATGACAGATGTTGCGAGCTCTCTTATTTCTTACTTATTCAGTAATTCGAAAATTGTTAAGGTTTTCGCCGAAGTCTTACCAGAAAATACTGGATCTCGTAAACTTTGTGAGAAATTGGGCTTTACTGAAATTGGATTTTTGGAGAAATCTGTATTTAATTTTAGGGATGATTCATATGAGGACCAGTATGTTTATCAAAAGGAAAAGTAATAATATCTACGTTTTCTAGATGTTTTGATAAAGCATATGGGAAACTTTAATGGTCTTCGACCATTTATAGGTTATAGAAAAATTATTGAAGAGCAATTACATATATTAGATTATGAAATAGGTTTGATTCCGAATCTCAAAGTAGTATGTTTATGGGAGATGTAACAAAGAAGTCTTTGATATGTATTTAAAGAAACTGCTTAACGGAATTGTATAGCATCGAGATCAACTTTTAGACCAAGATATAACGTAGTAATGCGTGAGTGCCCTATATACACCGTCAGTCGTCTCATTTTATACACACGAAAGGGAGGATTAAGATCTTCCTTTTTTTGTTATAACTTGTTCTCATTTTCAACAGAGCAGTGATTAGCTGGTATACTTTAAATTGGTAAAATTCCAAGTAAATCAAACAATAAGTTTATGAGGCGTTAGGAATGGATTTTTATAGTAACTATAAAAGGAGATTTACAGGTAGATTTTAGTTTGGTATTCTGTAAATGGGAAGTGATAATATGGATAATATAGTCAAAGAAATTCTTGAATTAGAGGGTATTAAATATAGTAATATAACTAAGTCAGACTCAGGTTTTTCTAATCAAGTTTATTTTATAGATGATTTATATGTTATTAAGATGATGGATCACAAAGGAAATAAAATCAAATTACTTAATGAGATTGGATTTTACAAGAATATCTCTATGAGCAGTATTCCAAAGTATATAACAAGTGGTAATTATAATAATAGTGTCTACTTAATAATTGAAAAACTTAAAGGTAAACCACTCTATGAAATCTGGCACACACTTACAACTGACGAAAGAAATGATATCTCTAGTCAAATCGCTAATATTCTAAAAGAATTCAATAGCCAAAAAGAACATTCTTTTTTGAGTAGGAAACATATAAGATCAAATAGTATCGACTTATGGACAAAAGCTTTCAAAAAGAATATTGATATTTTGGATGATAAAGGCTTCGACACGGTTAATCTATTAGATTTCATGGAAAACAAAATTAGTATAATATTTAAAGAAGATAAATTAGGATTAGTATATAATGATGCGCATTTTGATAATTTCTTATATGATGGCAAGAAAGTAAAAGTAATTGACTTTGATAGAGTTCTCTATGGATCAATTGATTATGAGTTACTAATTCTTAAAATGATGATTAATAATCCAAAAAAATTCGCAAATGAGATAATGGAACAATATGTTGAGATAGATGATTTTGATAATATTATGCCAATTATTCAAGAAGGATATAAAGAACTTTTTCAGTTTAAGTATTTAGATGACAGAGTATTCATATATTCATTTTTCTATACGTTGAGATTGGCATATCGATTTGAACTAAATGAGTTAATTGGCAAGCTACTAGATGGATTTAATTCTTATTTCTACAATTGTTAGAGTTTATGACTCAGTTAGTCAAAACAAAAAGGGTGAAGTGGTTAGCAAAAAGGAGAGATATAAGTGAACACATTCAATTACTCCCTCCGGTATGTCGTGCTGAACTATTTCCTAGATAATATTTAATGATCTCATATGTTTCTTTATACGTAAACTACAACAGCTAACTAAAAGTCGCCCCATTGAGACTTACGAACGGTAGATTTGAAAATCTACTGTTTTTTATATATTATGTGGTAATTTAGTACATATAATATAAAGTAATTGTTACAATTAAACCGTAAAGCCTGACCTAGTTAGTTAATAGGAGGGTTAGTAGGAGGAAAATTATGAAAGCAAGTTATTGTACAAAATATGGAGGGCCTGAAGTATATCAGTTTCTTGAGGTAGATACACCAATGCCCAAAGAAAATGAAGTTTTGGTGAAAGTTTATAGAGCAATCGTATCACCAACTGATGGAAACTTTAGATCAGGGAAACCGTTAATCGCTAGATTATTCTCTGGCATATTGAAGCCAAGAGTGAAAATACATGGAGAAATGTTTGCTGGCAAAATTGTAAAAGTTGGTAGTAATGTCACTGATTTTAATGTGAATGATATGGTATATGGTACAAATGGTATGAAGTTAGGTGCTTATGCGGAGTATGTATCTGTAGATGTAAAAGGCACAATCAAAAAAGTACCAACTGATTTAGATTATAAAGATGCATTAACTTTACTTGATGGTGGAATTACCGCACTCCCTTTCTTAAAAGAAGTAGGTAAAATAAAAGAAGGAGATTCAGTATTAATAAATGGAGCATCAGGAGCAGTTGGATCAATGGCTGTGATGATTGCAAAACACTTTGGAGCACATGTTACTGGAGTATGTAGCACAAGCAATATTGAGAATGTTACTTCACTAGGTGCAGATCGTGTTATTGATTATAAGAAGGAAGATTTTATAATGGAAAGAAACAAATACGATATTATATTTGATGCAGTTGGTAAATCTTCATATAGACATGCAAAAAAAGCATTAAAGGAAACTGGAATATTCATGACTACAATACCGACTCCTGGAGTAATGATTCAAACATTAACTAAGAAAAAATCAAATAAAAAAAAAGCCAGATTTATGGCAGCAGGACTTAGGAAGCCAAATGTAAAAAGAGAAGATTTGATGTATCTAGAAGAATTAGTGATATCTGGTGAATTAAGACCATTACATGGTAAAGTATATAACCTCGAAGACTTAGGTGACGCTCAAGTTTATGTTGAAACAGGGCATAAAGTTGGTAATGTAACGATAAGTATATTTGAATAAGATTATAAAGGGAAAATGGAGTAAAATGTAATGTACTTCTCTAACATACGCTCCACCTTCACCTATAATGAAGATAATAGTGGAGATTTTAACAGAAGAAGATATAAGAGCTATTTGATATGTTTATGATTTTTCAATTAACAAAATATTAAATACAATTAAAAATGTTCTTAGAAAAATAAGAACATTTTTTTGTTTTATTTGAAAATTTGATCAAAAAGATGAGTTGCATTTTTACTTGTTTTATTAATGTGAGCAACACACCCTTTGCAAACACATATAATTTCATCAGTCTTATAGTTTTTTAGGGAATCTTCTAATATACTTAAACCATTTTCTTTATCAGTTAAACATAAAACCTTACTACATTTATCAAAATCATTACTAATAATTTGAGACTCCTCAATATTATATCCTAATTTTAATAGAGTACTTCTCATTAAATCCTTGTTAACCTGGTCTTCTTTTAATTTGGAACACTCATGAATTCCTAAAGTGATTTCTTTATTTGATTCCTTTGGTTTGACTGGTAATCCATATTTCTCAAATATTTCATAGATTGAATAGTATTCATTAGCCATATCTTTTGCTAACATTCTAGGGTAACATCCAAAACAAGCATAAATGAATACATCAGCCTTAGGTCTGTCTACATCTACCTTACAACATACTTCGTGAAGTTTAACT
Source organism: Mycoplasmatota bacterium WC44 (assembly GCA_046529715.1). Lineage (GTDB taxonomy): Bacteria > Bacillota_I > Bacilli_A > MAG-NZ > MAG-NZ > WC44. Next base: position 2,026,281 of record CP134881.1, on the reverse strand, counting down.
TCATCAAAGTGTTGTTGTAAATACTCCATTGTTTTTGATACTTCACCTTTATATTCTCTATTAACACCACAGCCTGGCATAAAAATTGCATTCATATTGACATCTCCTTTAATTTATAGTCTAAGGTATTTTAACATTTACTGTACTTAATTGCTGTGACTATTGTCACATTTAAGAGTATTAACATCCATGTAAAATATAATGTAAGCATAAATAAGAGATATGATATAATTTAAAGCTTCCGTGATAAACTGTATGGTTTTACCCGCATCAATAATGACGTAACCTGGAAGAAAAATCTTCCAGGTTTTTATTGTAATGGCTAAGAGGGATGATTTGTCTCACTCGCCCATTATGTATTATTAATTATATGATTATCATCCATTACAAGGTAAATTAAAATATTAAGAATAAATGGATAAGGATAACCTTATCCATTTATATTAGAAAATATATTTGACTTTCACCTTTTTAAATTATTTAATCTATGTGATGGTCTACGTAATTTTTACCCCATTTATCCATTTGGTCCAGTATGGGTATTAATTTCTTTCCTTCTTCTGATAATGAATATTCTACCATTGGAGGTATTTGGTTATAAATCTTTCTATTTATTAATCTATCTTCCTCTAATGTTCTTAATTGTTGTGTTAACATCTTTTGTGTGATTTCAGGAATGATTCTTCTAAATTCATTAAATCGTATGATTTCATGATTTCTTAAATTCCAAAGAAGAAGGGATTTCCACTTTCCACCTATTAACTCTAAAGTTACTTCAATTTCACACCTATAATTACTACAACTTACTTTGTTATTTCTCTCTTTTGGCATACTTAACCACTATCCTTGCAAACATATTTTTAGAAATTCTCTAGTCCTATTACAAGAGAAGGTTCGCTACTATTATATCAGTAATCTTTCTAATTTAAACACTTCATGAGTTTCACTTTTCCTTTTGGTAACTACCTTACTAAAAAGTGCCTTCTTCACAATGAATTGTCAAATTTATATAATAATTATGTGCTAAAGAAGCAACAAGCAAACAAAATCTCTAAAAATTAATTAGAGAAATTAATAATATTAGGAGGAATTAATTTGGCAAGGTTTACAATACCAAGAGATGTGTACTTTGGAGAAGGTGCAATAGGAGAATTAAAGAATTTAAAAGGTAAAAGGGCTGTTCTAGTAATTGGTGATGGTCCATTAAGAGAATTAGGAATTTTAGATAAGGCTGAAGGTTTTTTAAAAGAAGCTGGAATTGAAACTGTTGTTATTGAGGGGATAGAGTCAGATCCATCAGTCGATACAGTAATGAATGGTGTAAAAGTAATGAATGATTTTGAACCAGATTGGATTATTGGTATAGGAGGAGGTTCACCGATTGATGCTGCTAAGGCTATGTGGATTTTCTATGAATACCCAGAATTTACATTTGAAGAAGCTGCAAAACCATTTAACTTACCTGAGTTAAGACAAAAAGCAAAATTTGTAGCAATATCTACTACAAGTGGAACGGGGACAGAAGTAACTTCTTTCGCAGTGATTACAGACAACAAAACTGGAGTTAAATATCCAATAGCAGATTTTAATATCACACCAGATATAGCAATAGTAGATAATGATTTAGCACAAACAATGCCACAAAGATTGGTGTCACACACTGGAATGGATGCATTAACTCATGCTTTTGAAGCGTATGTTTCAACAGTAAGAAACGAATTTACAGATGCTTTAGCAATGAAATCTATTGAAATGACAGTAGAAAACTTAGTTGAATCTTATAATGGAGATAAAGAAGCTAGAAGTAAAATGCATACAGCTCAATGTCTTGCAGGAATGTCATTTTCAAATGCAATACTAGGAATTGTACATAGCATGGCACACAAAACAGGAAGAGTATTTAATATCCCTCACGGTTGTGCAAATGCTATTTATTTACCATATGTAATTCAATTTAACAAAAAAACTGCTGGTCATATTTATGCTGATATAGCAAGAAGATTAGGATTAGCAGGGAACAGTCAAGATGAATTAGTAAACTCATTAGTAGAAATGGTTATTGACTTTAATAAGAAAATGAATATTCCACTTACATTAAGGGAATTTGGAATAAGCGAACAAGACTTTAACGATAAACTAGATGAGATTTCTACAACTGCAGTATCAGATCCATGTACTGGTACGAACCCAAGAGAAATTTCAGTTACTGAAATGAAAAAATTATTCGCTTGCACATATTATGGTGAAAACGTAGAATTTTAATTTAAAATGGTTTACCCAAAAGAACTGATTATGCAATCTGGAAGAGAAATCTTCCAGATTTTTATAAATTGCAATACTAATTATGTTAAAAAAGAGAGCAAGAAACAAGTAATGTGTAGTGACTAATACAACTTAATCATTGGAGTATAAAGTAAAAAACCACACTAACTACTGATACGATGAACAGTATCATAAGTGATGGAGAAATATCTTAAAATTAAATTTATCTATTGAAATAAGGGAAACGATTGACAGAATTTTAAAAAAACTGCGCATATATATTAACGGAATTACCCGCACCATTAATGACGCAACCGGGAAGAGGAATCTTTCAGTTTTTCTTTCGTGGGTTCGAAGCTCTTCAGTCGCCCAATTGAGACTTTCGAATGCTTAATTCAATGAATCCATTTTTATATTATTCGACTTGTGTTAGAATAATAAACGAAGAGCCGTATCATAAATAATTGTAAAACATAATAGAATTTTTGTAACTATTTAAAACTAAAAAAGTTAGAATGAACGTTATCATAAATAGTTTTATCAACTAATATGGATTCTAGCATATTCTTCAATAATGATTTTCATATTGACATTGACGTCGTGTCGTAGTTTATGCTTTATATAAAGGGGTTGATTTGATGGAGTTAATTACTAAAAATTATAGCATGTGCTAAGAATAATGTTTTTTTTGTAACACAATTATTAAAAACATGTACTAAACATAATACACAGTGACAGTTATATTATTTCTTGCTGTGCTATCATAATACCCGAGGTGATAAAAATGAGTTGGATTACAAAAATTCAAGAAGCTATTGACTATATCGAGGATAACATACTTGATGATATAACAATTGAATCGGTAGGAAAGGCAATATACTATTCACCTTCCTCTTTTCAAATCTTATTTAGTGCCATAACCGGTTATTCTATAGGTGAATATATAAGATTTCGTCGTTTATCTTGCGCAATAAATGACATTGAAAATGGATTATCGATTACTGAAATTTCATTTAAGTATAAGTATGAAACTCCTGAATCGTTTTCATAAGCCTTTAAACGATTGTTTGGTTGTTCTCCCTCAAAATATTCAGATATTTCTACCCTAAAGTTTGATCCGATCAAAATCACCCATACGATAAATGGAGGATTTAATATGAAACGAAATGTAATACTCAATTTAATGAAAGTGGACTGGTCAGATATACAAAAACAAAATGAGTTTGTTAAAAGTGTAGTATCAGCATTAAATTCACAAGGTGAAAAACTAGATTACGACTATGTATGTGCAATATCAGGTTGTGCTTTTCGCACATCATTTTCAATGCTGTCATCAGCTAAATGGAATCATGGAAATTATCATGTAATACATACACCGATGATAATAGAGCATACTTTTAAAATGTTTGGATATAAAATATCTCATCACATAAGAGGTGATTATGAACATGACAAAAAACTTATAACAGATAGCATAGATAGAGGTATGCCAGTAATTACAATTGAAGGAGTTATCAATTGCTCTGATGCATGTATTATTTCAGGATATGATAATGATGGTGATGTACTTTTAGGATATAATCCTTTTATGAATGTAGACGAGGATCATGATGAGGAACCAGATAATACAGGATATTTTAGAAAATCCGATTGGCATAATGGATTCTTTAATGAAGGAAGTAAAGGGCGGATATTAATTATAGAAGGAAAATTCGAAAAGCCATCTAAAGATGAAATTCTAAGAGAAACACTTGGACTAATAAAACAGTTAATTGAGAAAGAAAATATTTCACTAGGGCAATACAATGGACTGGCTGCACATAAGGCATTTGCTAACGCATTACAAACATATGAGTGGGATGATAATTTTGAACCATATCTTAATGTTATGTGTAATTATAAACAATATTTAGATAGGCAATATGCGATTAAATTCTTTTGTGATAATGGAAGAAAAGACTTGGCAAAACATTACGAAAAGATAACTGAGCTTTGCACTAAATTAGGTGAGCAGATACCTCAAGATTTTTCTGCCTTTGAAATGTTTAATGATAAAAGCAACTTAAAATCATATTGTGATACTATAATGAGAATATATGAACTTGAAAATGAAGTATTAAGTATACTATAGTTCATTTGGTTTTCGTGTAAACTTTGTTGTTATTTCTCCTAATATAACTGCAAAAGATTTTCCTTTATGATTGGCAAAAAATTTCTACTAGTGTATATTAAAAACAAAAATACAAAGAGAGATATAATTAGGGATATCCATCCATCTTGTTTTCCATCACCAATAACGTAATAGAATAAAAATCTAGCGAATGGGCTATAGATTGTGATTATACAAATTGAAAACGTTGCATATACTATTTATTCTAATTTCCAATTATACGAACACAAAGGATTTATAAGTCACGCATGAATTAATGGTAGTACTCGGACCATAATATAAGTACACTGGAAGAGAAATCTTCCAGTTTTTTTATTTATTGAAAGATGTATTAAATTTAGGATGTGAGATAATGTATCATATGCTTGATACAAAATTACTACTAATAATAATTTTGTCACTGACAATGTTCAATTACTCACCCCATTATGGACTCTTTCCCGAGGAATTTAGTAGTCTCTTTCACTACTGTGATATTCTCGGGTTTTCGTATGTAATAACGCTCTTGATTTTTGGTGGATTGATGGGAGAGAATTTGAATATTGTAAATATATATGGGAATAATATCCAAGAGCAACAGAAAATTTTATTATAAAAAGGTATGAATTTATTCTAATTACAAAACAGATTATGAGCTAGGTAGAGTAATCTGTAAAAATAATTGAAGGGAATATATCATGTTAAAGAATAAAGGTAAGATATCTATAAAACAAGTAATGATATTATTTATACTTACTTCATATAATCCAGCTGTAAGGTTCATACCTAATTACACTACTCAAAAAGCAAAACAAGCAGCGTGGTTAGCTCCACTAGTTACTTTTATAATATATTTAGCTTTAATATATATGTATAGTTTATTATTCAAAAAATATAAAAATAAAAATTTTGCTGATATAGTTTCAGGTATAACATCGAAATTTTGGGGGAAGTTAGTACTGATTATATATTTACTATACTTTACTTTAGCATTAGGAGGGTATTTAAGATATTACTCAGAAATATTAGTAGGTTCTGTTTATCCTAATGTAGAAATTAATATTTTTATCATAGTTATGTTATTCTTACTTGCCATTGTTGTTAAATCTGGAATTACTGTAATTGCAAGGATGACCGACATTATTTTTATAATATTATCTTTTATATTAATGAGCTATATGGTACTTATGATTCCATCTATAAAAATAGATTACATAACCCCTATAAGCTCTTTAGACATAGTTCCTATACTCAAGGCAAGTGTTGGAACTACGGCACTGAAATACTTACCAGTTATGTTTTTATTTAGTGATAAATGGTCTAGGACGAACGAATTCTTTAAACAAGGTATAAAGGCTTGCTTATATCTATTTGTTTTAGATACCTTCATTATTATAACTTGTATTGGCACTTTAGGTGCAAGTCTAACTGCTAGAACTCCTTTAGCCTTCTTTATTTCGGTGAAGAATATTTCTCTTTTAGGCGTGCTTGTTGGATTCGAATCTGCTTTAACAGCTATTATGATTGTTACTGACTTCATTTTAATGGTAGTTTTTCTTTATTCCGCTATGGCTATGATAAAATCACTAGTAAACTTGAAGGATCACACACCACTAATAAACATCTACTTAGTAACTATTTATCTATTGGGGTGGTTAGTTGCTGAAAATTTCTTTGAGTTAGAAGCACTTGTTTATGAATTGTTAGTTTATGTGAAAATAACTATTCTAGTTATATTGCCAATTATTATTTTTATTATAGGGAAAATAAGAAAAAAAATTTGACTAGGATATGAGAAAACTACCACTTGCTGCAGAGGAGTTAACAAAATCCAAAAGTACATCGTGATTTTACATCTTTAATAGATTTTTATGATAAAGTTATTCCAGTAACGAAATAAGGGACTATAGGCGGTAGATTACCTATTTCTATTTCTTATTAGATAGAAATAATACAAATAGTGTTATGAGTAAATATATGACAATAGTTACTATTCTTCTTTGAACCTAGTTAATTCAGGGAGTATGTAAAAATGTTATGCGCAATAAAATATGCGGTATTACCCGCACCATTAATGATGCAACATGGAAGAGATATCTTCCAGGTTTTTTATTTTAATATTGTATGAGTTTGGAATATCTTCATATTTTAGAATGTGAGATTATGAACCGTACCATATGTAACTGCGATTTCATAACAAAAAGTCAACTTTATCGAAGCGAACTTTTGTTATACTTATAATTTTATTAGTGTTGTCTTTCAATTGTAAAATAACTTTGAAATTATTTAATTGAAGTTTTACTTTTCTTCCATACTAGGCTAATCGACAAGGCAATTAATGTTCCTCCAATTGCTCCAAATAAAGAAGGCCTCAGCATTACTTCATCGATAAAATAACTGACTGCACTTCCAGAGATTGTACCTACTAGGACACCTGAAGTTGCTAATAAAATAAGATTACGTTTTTTAATTTTTTTAAAGGGTTCTTTTGCCTTTAAGTTCTCTTCGATCATGTTTCTGTCTATTGTAATTTTACTGGTTTGAGCGTTATATTTAACACGACATCCATGACAATTTATTAAATGTTCTTCAACTAATTGTTTGCTTTCATCACTACACACTTCATCGATATACAGAGGCATCAAATCCTCTACGACTTTACAGTTTATTTTCATTTTAAAACCTCCTTTTCATCAAACTTCATTTTAATTTTCTCTTTTGCTCTATAATAGGTAACCCTTGCCCACGACTCACTCTTATCAAAGATTTCACCAATATGTTTAAAGGATAACTCACCAAACAATCGTAAATTGAAGACGTCCTTGTAGGGTTGTTCTATGATTCGAATGATTTTATGTAGTGATATAGAAATTTCAGTGTTAATGAATTCTGCTTCGATATTGATGGTTGATTTTAATTGCTCATCTCCTGCTAAGTAATCAATCCGGTTTTCTTTCCCTAGGTAACTATAATAGGCATTCTTAGCTATTTGACAAAGCCAAACAGACATCTTGCTTTTCCCTTCGAACTTATCAATGTTTTTATAGGCTTTATAGAAAGTTTCTTGGGTGAGTTCCTCAGCCAAATTTGGACTCTTTGTTAAAACCATTAAATATTTAAAAACATCGTTTACGTAATTGTTGTATATTTCATCAAAAGCTTTCACTTGCTTGTACACCCCTTTCTGTATCTATAAGACTCCTGAAATTGAGATTCGTTACAAAATTTCTGTTGTTTATGTATAATTAGAGTTTACACTATTGTAATTCAGTAATGCGTAGATATGAGCTTATGAACTATGTTGGTGTATTTTTTTCTAGTAAATAGAGTTATAGTATTTTATAAATACGGTAAATAATCCTATAAGAAAGGTTTTTAGCACATTGGTATAATGATAATTTTTTCCTCAATTGATTGTTTTTTTGTTCGGATTCTTGTAAATCCAACAATATATTTGTTAATAAAAGATAAATTATTTATGGATAAAATATATAATGTTAAAATAAGATTAATAATAGATAAGGTAGGTGTTTTTTATGAAACGAGGAACAACACTCTTTTTAAAGATAGCTGTTTTTCTTATTGGAATTCTGATTATTGCTTTGTGTATATTTGTTTTGCCTTGGATAGTTAATGAAGCAGCAGAAAGTCATCAAGAGTTGGTTTATTTTATATATCCCGTAATAATAGGTATGTATGTTTCAGCGGTACTGTTTTTTGTTGCATTGTATCAGACCTTAAGACTTTTAAGCTATATTGACAAGAACAAAGCTTTTTCGGAATTATCTGTAAGAGCTTTAAAGAACATAAAACAATGTGCATTCACAATCAGTATCTTGTCTGTGTTAGGCATGCCACTCTTTTATATCATAGCAGAGATAGACGATGCCCCAGGTGTTATATTAATCGGATTGATCTTTATTTTTGGCTCATTTGTTGTTGTGGCCTTTGTTGATGTTCTTCAAAATCTTTTTAAGGATGCTATAGATACGATAGTAGATAAGGATTTGAAGGTATGATGTCAATAAGAGAGCAAATACTATTTATTGAAGTGATTCAGATTGGGAACAGTCTACTTATTTGTAAAAATTATGAGATATAATTAATGTTGAATTACCCACGAAACAGAGTAGCTGTGCGATAAGATATGCGGGCTTATCCGCACCATTAATGAGACAGCCTGGAAGAGAAATCTTCCAGTTCTCTTATTATTTTTAAGTTAAGATAAAAATACTATTACTAATATGATTGAGTATTAAAGGGTGAATCTTATAATTAGTAACGGCAGTTTTTCCTATATAAAATGGTTCTATATGTTAATCTAACATATAGAACCATTTGTATATTTTTGAATCTATCAAAAACCTTATTTGATAAGTCTTCTCCTCCAATTACTGACATAAGGATAAATTTATCAATCCCTTTTTCTCCTTTGCAATAAAAGTGACCAATTTATGTTCAGGATCTCCATCTATATCTTCAATGAAAGGTGTACCAAACTCTTTTATGTCTCTCCAAAATCTATCTATTACTTTGTCACCTTGGGATTGTAATATCTCCTCTAAATCAATTAAAGTTTTACTTAAGAATTTTTCATTATTATTCATATATGTATATTGACTTTCTTACATAAGAAGTATAAAAGTCGACTCCCCCTTCCATTTTTTTATATAAATTATATCACGGAAAATAAAGAATTTATAGACTGTAATTTTTATGGGTTTTCCTTTAAACTTATATATAAACCCCTTAGGGAAAATTAGAAGAAGTTAATGAAGTTATGGAAAATAAACTAGAACTCAAATGTTCATAAGAATTAATTCAATTAGTGAATAAGGAGATAAGAAATATAATACTTACGAAGAACCAGTATTCAATATTTTAAAATTGTACAATGATGTTTTTATAGATTAGGTGATGATTTAGTCAACTGGAATGAAAGGAGAATAAGATTAACTTATAAAGGTTAATTGAAGGTGTAAGAATGAAACAAGTTATAATTAAAAAGGTTACTGAAGATAATTACAATCAGTTTTTATGTTTGACTGAATGGAGAAGAACAAGTGTTAAACCGAGAGGTGAAACTAAATTTAAACTAGCACTAGAAGATGATAGGATTGGTTTGTTTGACTTAGTTGAAAAAGATTTAATGCATATTTATATGGCTATAATTGATGAAGAAGTAGCGGGGTATGTATCAGCGGCAGTTATCCCGAAACCAGACAAAAGAATCGGTACTATGTTTGAAGATGAACTATGGGTTCCAGAAGAATATAGAAATAACGGGATAGCCAGAAAACTAATGAATAAAGTAATTGAATCGTCTGAAGAAATGGGATTGTGGAAAACTCGTCTATATGTTGATGTGGAGAATCTGGCTGGGATAAATTGTTACGAGAGTGTTGGAATGAAACGTGAAGAAGGCTCATGTTATTTCTATCAGAAATAAATAGAATGCTTAATTAGAGAAGAGTAAGTCATCAATTGGTTTATAAAACCTATCTAATTAAGCTTTTTTAATGCTACCAATTACATACAAGTTGTCATCCAAAAATGATACGATGAACCTTATCATAATTAGTTGCGTTTCTTATTGATAGAGTTTATAATGAATACTTACTAATAAAAAAATAAAAAAAGGCGTGAGACTTATGAGTTATAAGATAATTGTTAGAGTTATGGATGAGTCTGATATACCCGAGGCTCTAAAATTGTGGAGGATATCTTTCAATGCTGGATTTTCAATAGGCTTTGATACTGAAAAAAGTATAGAGAGATATTTGAAGAGAAACCCTGATTTGAGTAGTGTAGCATATACAGAAGATGGACAGTTAGTTGGTGCACTTATGTGTGGACATGATGGACGAAGGGGATCTATATATCATACAGCAGTTGATTCAGAATACAGAGGGAATTCCATTGGAAGACGAATGGAAGAAAGATCATTATCTGCTTTGAAAGAAATTGGAATTACTACAGGATTTCTGTTCATAAGTACAAAGAATCCAGGTTCTGAGGAGTTTTGGAGAACAATTGGATGGACAGTCATCCCCACAATCAAATATTTATACAAAGAATTTTAATTATTAATTTAGAGATACGTAACATAAGAAAAGAGTAATCATTTTGTGATTACTCTTTTCTTATGAAATTATAAATATACGTTGAAACATTTCTGATAGAGCACTTTTTACAGCCAATCTACAGGTACGTGAATTTGATACATTTTAATATATATATATACATACTCACCATTTTTAATTTTATGTTTAGTTAATATACCATTATTTAATAGCTTATTCAAATAATTTCTCGTTGTTTGATAATCAATTTCTAATATAGTGCTAGCTTCAAGAATAGTAGTTGAGATATTAGCCATTAAATAATTAAGAATCTTATAATAATTCTTCTGCGGAAGAATTTTTTTAAATAATTCAATATCTTCTTTGTATACCTTATCAACACATTCTAATCTATATATGTTTTTAGTTAATTGCTTAATAACAATTTCTAAGAAAAACTTAACCCAGTTTTCCCATTTATTGTTTCTAGTATCATGAAGACGATTATAATAACTATATTCATCAGACTTAATAGCTTCAGATATAAATAAACTAATAAATACATTACCTTTTAAATAACCTTGAATTGGAATTAAAATACGTCCGATACGCCCATTACCATCTTGGTAAGGGTGAATGTTTTCAAACTGAGCATGAGAGATTGCGATGTCAATTAAATGGTCCATACTAAAATTTTTATTGTAATATTCAAGAAAATTAGTCATCGCATTATCAATCTTGTTAGGAGCAATAGGGATATATTCAGCTTTTTCGATCCCAGCTCCTCTTGGACCAATCCACATAAATATCTCACGGAAACTCCCGGGCCTTCTTCTTGTTCCACGTTTACTTTTAAGTAAATCATTATGTATTTTATTAATAAAATTTAATGATAACTTATCACTCTTTGAAACGTATTTATTTATATCAAATAGGATATTCATATAATTATTTATTTCATGGATATCATCATTCAACTCATTATACTTAATATAATATAAATCAGATTGCGTAACACAAGTACCTGCTAACTGACATGATTTAAAACTTTCTTGTTTTATAAAAGGTTTAAGTAAGACAAGTGGATCAAGACCTTGGTATTTAATTATTGTATTATATGTACAGTATAGTTCTTTAGCTTTTACGAGTAATTTCATTAGCTCCATATCTTTTTTAAAGTCAATTGGTAAAAGTTCGATATCATACGGATTCATAAGTCACCTGCTCCCGAAAAAACAATAACAAATTTATTATAGAAAAACAATAAAATTTATAATGAAATAGTTTCTATTTTAAAAAAGTACTTATATTTAAAACAATGATATGTAGTAGATGTACTTGTAGTATGTTAAAAAATGGCTTAGTAAGGGGGATTTTGATGTTTCCTTAATTTCAATAGAATGTAAAAACGTTTTCATCACTAAAATTGTGATTGAATTTCAAAACGCAGTATTCTAAACTATGGGTGAACTTAAAACACACTTTTATAGGGAGGAAATAAATGTGGAAAACAATGTACAAAACATTGAAGTCATGACTGATAATTTGGCTAAAGATGAACAAGTATTAGAAGAAGAAATAGTTATAAACATATGTGTCGGAAGTGCATGTCATCTTAAAGGATCATATGACGTAATAAATGAATTCAAACGTTTAATACCAAAATATAACTTAGAAGACAAAATTAAACTTAAGGGAGCATTTTGTCTAAATCATTGTACAGAAGCAGTTTCTATGAAGATAAACGACCAAGAAGTTGAAAGAATTAGTAAAGATGAAGTGGAAACATTTGTGGAAAGAATTGTTAAGGAGAAACAATGGAATATTTAAACTTTCAAGAAGCAAACTGCCAAAACTGTTACAAATGTATCCGCACATGTAAAGTAAAAGCGATTCAACTTGTAAACCGTCAAGCACGTATAGTTCCAGAACTATGTGTTGGATGTGGTGAGTGCTTAGAGATATGCCCTCAAAATGCTAAACAAGTTAAATCTGACCTAGATTATGTAAAAGAACTAATAGCCTCTGGAGTTGATATAACAGTATCATTAGCACCATCATTTCCAAGTTATGATAACTTAGATAATCCAAGAAAACTAATCACAGCACTAAAACAACTAGGTTTTAATCAAATCGAAGAGACATCAATAGGGGCAGTATCTGTCTCAAATTATTATAAAAATGATTATCAAAGTACAAGACAACATATAATTACTTCTTCTTGTCCAACGGTAAACTTCTTAATACAAAAATACTATGCAAAATACACGAAATATCTTTCTAAGTCTATCTCGCCAATGATGGCACATAACGCATTAATTAAAAGAGAAGACTCAACTAAAAAAGTAGTATTTATAGGTCCTTGTATATCAAAAAAGGAAGAGACAATTATATTTAAGGACGAGTTACAACGTACAGATGCAGTATTAACATTTGATGATCTTAGAATTTGGTTTAAAGAAGAAAACATTGTTCCATCAGAATTTGAACCAACTGTTTTTGATAAAGAATCATCACTTTTAACAAAATGGTACCCATTATCAGGAGGGGTTGAGAAAGCTACAATTGATAATGAGAAGACAAGAAGAGTTATAAGAATAGATGGTATGGAAAATGTAATTGAATTTTTAGACAATTTAGAAGACTTAGGTAATCCGACTTTTATTGAAATGAATGCATGTAAAAATGGGTGTATTAATGGTTTCGGAAACTCAAATTCACCTATTAGCACAAATAAGAAAGTTGAAAATGTTATTCAGTACATTAGTTCAGCGAGTGAAAATAAAAACGTATATTGTCATGAATCACTAGATGTTCATTTTGAGTACCAAACAAAAGAACTATTAGAGAATAGTTTTTCTGGAAAACAAATTAGAGATGTTTTAGAAAAAACTGGAAAGTTTAAAGAAGAGGATGAATTAAACTGTGGAACATGTGGATACGATACTTGTAAAGAAAAAGCTATAGCTGTTTTAAAGGGAATGGCTGAACTTGAAATGTGTTTACCTCACATGAGAGATATCTCTGAAGACCTTTCTTCGGTAATAATTGAAAATACTCCAAATGGAATAATCTTAGCGAATAGAAAATATGAAATAATCGAGTTTAACCCAAGCATGGCATCTTTACTTAAAATTAGTAAAAAGGATGTTTTAAATAAATATATTGGGGATGTGTTGAAAGATAATGTATTTCTTGATCTTATAGAAGCAAACTCATCAACATATATCTCAAAGGTAGAACTTAAGCATTTCGATAAAGTGATGATACAATCGCTTAAATATATTGAGAATCAAGAACTATACCTTGGTATTTTTAAAGACATAACTGAAGCGGAAAGAAACAAAGAAAAATTAAAAGTTCGTTCTAAAAACGCCCTTGATATGGCCCAAGATGTAATTAATAAACAAATGATAGTTGCTCATGAAATTGCACACTTATTAGGTGAAACAACTGCTGAGACAAAGGTGACACTATCAAATCTAAAAAAAATGTTCGAGGAAAACTTAACTGATGAGTAATTTTATTGATATATCAGTAGACCATATCAACAAAAAAAACGAAGAGTTATGTGGAGATCATGTTGAAATAACAAAAAATGATAATTCAACGATTGTTGTATTATCTGATGGTCTTGGTAGTGGTGTAAAAGCAAACATTTTATCAACCCTAACTTCAAATATCGCAGCAACTATGCTTAAACAGGGTTCTGATATTTTTGAAGTAATTAACACTCTAGAAAAAACACTACCAGTCTGTAAAGTAAGAAATCTTGCTTATGCGACATTTACAATTATCCAATTATTTGATGACGGAACAATTTACTGTGCTGAATTTGATAATCCAAAAATTGCTTATATCAGAAATAAAAGTATATATGAACCAACAAGAAAACAAACAAAATTCCAAGATAAAACCATATTAGAATTCAGAGCAAAATACCAAAAAGACGACATCATAACATTTTTTTCAGATGGAGTCGTTCATGCTGGAATTGAGAATTTCTTAGTTTTAGGATGGCAGTACGAAGAAATCGTAGAAGTTCTGCTAAGATTTGCTCATAAGCAAAAGACATCAAAAGCTATTTCAAAAGAAGTAATTGATATAGCAAATGCATATTATCGTTACGAACCTGGAGATGATACAACTTGCGTTGTTATAAAAATAAGAGATGAAGAAAAAATTACTCTTTTCTCGGGGCCTCCAAAAGAAGAAGTAAAAGATGAGGAAATTGCAAGTGACTTAGTAAACGAAAACGGTAAGAAAATTATATGTGGTGGTACAGCTGCAAACATAATAGCTCGTGAACTAAATGAAAATATCGAATCAAGACTAGATACTTTAGAAGAAGGCATTCCTCCTATCGCTCAAATCAGAGGAATTGATTTAGTTACAGAGGGTGTACTAACAATGACAGAAGCAATAAAAATAATGGAGGACTATTCAAAACCAAACTTTAATAATCAAGACTTAATAAAAAATAATGGAGCTTCAAAATTGGCTAACTTACTTATAAATGAATGTACACATCTAAAAGTGCTACATGGAAATGCAATTAATCCAGCACATCAAAATCCATTTTTTAAGGATGAATTAAGTATAAAGTGGAAGACAATCCAAGCACTTATTGAAACCGTAAAACAACTTGGTAAAGAAGTAGAAGTTGTTAGTTACTAGGAGGAGAAATGGACTACATTTTTGAAAATAATACTCAAGAAGTTAAATTTAAAGTACTAAAGGAAGCAGCTCGTGCAGGGTTCAATAAAGACGATGATATATCGCTTAGAAGTATCGCAAAGGCAATTATTCCAGGACCTAAACCAACATTCAGATGCTGTATTCATAAAGAAAGAACTATCATTAGAGAACAATTAAAGTACTCATTTGGTAAAGTGAAATCACCACAAGTAGTAAACGTAATTGAAAGTGCATGTGAACAATGTCCAATTGACCGTTACACAGTCACTAATGCATGTCAAGGATGTATCGCGCGTTCATGCGTAAAAAGTTGTAAATCGGATGCAATTATTATGGTTGATAACCATGCATATATTAATCAAGAAAAATGTATCGAGTGTGGAAAATGTAAAAAGGCATGTCAATTTGATGCTATTTCTGACATTAAAAGGCCATGTAAAAGAAGTTGTCCAGTTGATGCGATTGAAATGGATGAGAATAAAATAGCTGGAATTAACTACTCAAAATGTATTTCTTGTGGTCATTGTGTTTACTCATGCCCGTTTGGAGCAATTACAGATACATCTGAAATATATGATGTGGCAAGACTACTATCAAGTAATGAAGATATATACGCCTTAGTTGCCCCGTCAATTAGTTCACAATTTTGTGATATGACAATATCACAAGTGAAAAAAGCTTTAAAAGCAATCGGGTTTAAAGATGTAATTGAGGTAGCACTTGGTTCTGATATAGTTATTAAAACTGAAACAGAAGAATTTATAGAACAAACAAATTCATTTATGACAACTTCCTGCTGTCCAGCTTTTGTAAATCTTGTTAAAACTAAATTTCCTAAAGTTAATGATAATGTATCAACAACCGTATCACCAATGGTTGCGCTTGGTAAGTTAGTTAAATCATATCATTCAGATGCTAAAACAGTATTTATTGGCCCTTGTATTGCTAAAAAGCACGAAGCAGAAGTTCAAGAGAATACCGATGCAATCGATTACGTTTTAACATTTGAAGAATTAAGGTCACTTCTAGGAGCAAAAGATGTATCAATAAAAGAACAGGAATCTGATCCACTAAATAACGCATCTTACTATGGAAGAATATTTGCTATTAGTGGTGGTGTTTCGGGGGCAATATCAGATTACATTAAAACAAATGACATAGATGCAACATTTAAACCATTCGCGGCGAATGGTGCTAAGGAGTGTATTAAGCAATTAACGCTTGCATCCTTAAATAAACAATCATTTAACTTCCTTGAAGGGATGATTTGTGAAGGTGGCTGTATCTCAGGTCCAGGATCAATAACACATACTAGAAAAGACGCTAACCTTGTTAAAGAGTATGCATCTTTGGCTAAAGAAAAAACAGTTGCAGATTCACTTCAAATTCATGAGATAAGTAACTTGGCTTTACATAAAAATAATCATTATTAGTACTTAGATTAAGTTATAGAAGATTAGATGAACTCATCTAGTCTTTTTTTGAATTAGTGGTGGGAACGAATAGTGTGACTTTCTAACATTTGTCAATGCTATTATATAATTGAAAACAATCTTACATATTCCACAACAAAAACGCCATTTCATAACTATTTTTCAAAATGGCACTAAATTTCTATTGTTTTTTATTCTACTTTATCATAAACTAATAACTATAAAATTGATTATTCATGCACAGTGAATAAATGATTCGTAATAGCTTGGTGGTACAAGCAATTACTGAGGCGTAGTGATGTTTTCCTTCACTACGTTTTTTTCTATAGTAATTAAGAATTGGATTACTAGAATACTTTTTATTAACAGATGAAGTTCTTATTATATTAACGACAATATTAAACAGTATCTTTCGAGCTAATCTGTTTCCTCGTTTAGATATAGGGCCATTATAGTTTATTGATTTTCCAGATTGTATAATTGTTGGATCTAACCCACAAGATGCAGTAAGTTTTTTAACGTTACTAAATCGTCTAGGATCTTTTATCTCTGCTAGGAATAAGGCAGCCGTATATTCTCCAATTCCAGTTATAGAGACTATGTTGTTAAAAATATCGATTGTCCTTGCTAAATCAACAAGTATTCCTTTTAATTTATTAATTTCTTTCTGTAAATCAGATATTAACTTAGCTTGTTGTTGGATTTCAAAAGTGATATAACTATCGTGTTCTACACAAGGAAGAGAGTTTTTAGCCGCTTGCTTTATTTTTTCTGCCTTCCTTCGATAATATGCGGGATGTCTTTGATGAACTGAGCAAAGGGTATTTGTCAGGGCGTCTACACGTTTTCCAGCTATTATTTCTGCATGTGGATACTTAATAATAAACTGTAGCGATGTGTCACTAAAAAGTGCATCGTTTTTAAATATCGTCTCATATTCAGGAAATACAAACTCAACTAGTTGTCTAAATCTATTTTTGTATCTCACTAAATTTTGGCTAAGATTATGAATCTGCCTTGAGATATGTTGTAACTCAACATATATATTAGGTATGTCAGATTGCTTGTTAAAATCCTCCTTAAAGAATATATTAGCTAAATTAATACAATCAGTTTTATCAGTCTTAGTCTTTCGTAAGTTAAACTTATGTTCTTTAGAAATAATGGGATTTAATAATATAGTTGTGTAGTTCAAATCATTGAAGAACTTTAATATTGAATAATGATAAGTAGATGTTGATTCCATAATTACGGACAAGTTTTCTAAGTTAAGTTTGTTTACTTTTTCATGTACTTTCAACAAACTAGACTTATTATGTAATACTTCATGAAAATCTATCAATATTTCACCTTCTTCGCTTAATAGTCCAACCATTGATTTTCCCTTAGCAACATCAATAGTTATGCAATACTTCATTTTTCATTCCTCCTTCAAATAATATAGCAATAATTTCATCATCTACTACTCTTCTTGATCATGCTCTTTATATGGATTCGTAGACCCGACTTTCTAAAACTAAAATGGAATAATATAAGATGAATAGCCACTCATACTATTAGATTCTAAGACCTGTGTTATAATCTGGCTTAATCAATTCATTGCTTAATAATTATTATAGAGTATACTTTAATAATTAAAAAGAATGTTACAAAGCTTACACTTATAAATATAAGTAAACTTTATAACTAAAATCATACATGTTATAATAAATTTACTGAGAGAATTAATTCAAAAAAACAAGAGGATGGGTGGATATGAAGAGATTTATTATAGCTTTATCGATAACTGTAGTACTGTTTACCAATATAGTAAATGTAAGTGCTGATATAGGCCCTAAGCCTTCTATAGAGATAATTGTAAAAGGAATAGATGAAATTTACTATCTAGACTTACTTTCTGATGAAAGTAGTTATGGCTCTGGAGATGAGTTTTATTTAAGTCTAAGTCCTGAGACACAAGCTGCTGTTAAATCACTTAGAGAGTACGAAGATGAGGATGGATATACTTTGCATATGTTAAATGACCAGACTCCTGTTCATGTAGGTAATATCCTAGGAGAAAAACAGAGTGATGGATCTTACTATAACTACTTTTCATACAGGGTTCCAAATACCTTTAAGATTATTATATTAAGGGAAAACAAGGATATAATTATAACTGAGATTATTTCTAGGGAATTATTTAACTCAAAAATAACAATTGACTTGTCAGGTTCAACTAATTATACGGTGATTGATTCAGAGAATAATGTGTACAAGTTAAATGAAGTAATTAAAGAGGACATTCCGATTCAAAAGACGATTACCGGGCTTATTGTAAGGTTAGTTCTAACTATTTTAGTCGAATTCCTAATTGCATACTATATTTTTAAGTTTAGAAGTATGAAGACTTTGAAAGTCATTGTCTTAGTTAACCTATTCACACAACTAGCTTTAAATATGGCTTTATTTAAGTCGGTACATATCTTTTATATATTAATTCTTTTTATATTTATAGAACCGATAATTTTTTTAGTAGAAGGTGCTATATACTCAATCTTTATTAAAGGTATAAGCAAGAAGATACTATGGTTATATGCTCTATTGGCTAACCTAGTTACAGGTATCTTAACAATTTTCGTTCAATGACATAGATAGAGTTATATATGAATAGGTAGTTTTTATCATGTTGCAAAACGAGAGTGAGTAATGAAGTTAGGGGGACTCCCAAATAAGTTATATTGGGTATATGAAAATGCGAGCATTCTTTCAAGTATTAGTCATTCCATATAGAATAAATTATGGAAGTCTTGAATTTGCAATTTTAAAAAGAAGTGATTTACTTGTTTGGCAAGGAGTAGCAGGTGGGGGAGAAGATGACGAAACTCCACATGAAGCTGCGAAAAGGGAAACTTGTGAAGAATTGAATATCTGTGATAATGTAAAGTTCATCTCATTAGACACAAAGTGTTCAATACCTACATCTATCTTCGAAAATATTAAAAGGTACCGGGATAAAGGTATCTATGTTATAGATGAATTTTGTTTTGGAGTAGAAGTTGAAGCAAACTTTACGTTGGAATTATCACAAGAACACTCTGAATTTAAATGGTGTACATATAAGGAAGCATATGAACTACTAGAGTGGGACAGTAATAAAACCGCTCTTTGGGAGTTGAATGAACGACTTACTGATTTAAATTTTACTTGAGGAGAAACTAATGAAAATAAATGATAATTACTTAAAAGATAAATTGAAACATGTATATTGGTTAAATGGTGGACCATGTGCAGGGAAAACAACTATGACTAAGAAGTTTGTAAGCGAGTTAGGTTTTCAAACACTTGAGGATGATGTATTGAAGTATAGGGCATTTTCTTGTCCTAATGAGCATAGTGCTCTTCAGTATCCTAATTCTGATCTAGATTGGAACGCATGGTTTAATAGACCTGTTGATGTTCATTCTAAGTGGTTACTTGATATAGTTGAAGAAATGATGGAATTCTTTATAATTGATTTATTAAAAATGTCTGATGATAAACCAATCATTATTGATTTGGGGATTATGCCTGAGTATATATTACCATTTGTTCCTAAAGAAAGAATGGTATGTCTATTTACATCAAATGAAGAAATAGAGAGACTTTATTTCTTTAGAGGAGATCATAAGATGATTTTGGATTGCATCAATGAATGCACAAAGAATCCTGAGGAAACAATTAAGCATAGCAACAAATCACTAGTTTTATTTTCTAATACTATTAAAGAAGCATGTATAAAAAATGGAATTAAGACAATTGAAAGAACACACAACTTAAGTGTTGATGATCAATTCAATTTAATTAGGAGGCATTTTGGGATTTAACGGATCAATGTCAAACAAATTATAAGAGGGCGCACTGTAGGAAAGTGTTCTCTTTTTTAAGAAATAAAAAAGAAGAACTTAAAGTGTCCCTCTAATTGTACTCATCATTAACAAGGTGATCTTCTTCTTTAAACCATTCAGGTTTTCCCTTTTCAATCATCTCTAACGCTACTTTCTTACATTTGTCATATTCTAATAAATTTCTAATTTCGTCTGGATCCACATAATGTCCAGTATAAGCGTTTTGAATTAAAATCTCCACCACTAACATTTCATTTAAATAGGCGTCATCCAATAACTTTTCAAAAGGCGTATCCATACCCTTTGAGACACCTTCAATCATATATTTGTAAACAGTATTATCTTTACCTAATAAATTCTTTACCTGAGATAAATTTCTAACACCTTTTTGTACATCTCTAACATAAATTCGTCTCTTACCTTCAGGTAATTCAAATCCTCCTCTTAAAATTGAATCAACACTCACATCTAATACGATTGATAAATCTAATTATAAATATGAATCTGGAAGGTTTTCTCCTCTTTCCCATTTCGATACTGCTTGATATGACACTCCTAATTTTTCACCTAATTGTTCTTGAGTAAACTCCCTTTTTTTTCTTTTCTTTGCAATATAGTTACCGATTCTTTCTAGTTTCATGCTATCTCCTCCTTATAACATAATTTTATCAACCTATTAAATGGCTTACAATAAAGCAATTGTTTATTTTAATAACTGCAAACTCAACTTAAGGTTTAGTTATATGTTAATACAATTAATATGAATAGTGTAGTACTATCTTAATTTGTTGCACTTCAATAGATTTACGTTATTAGTAATAATATAATTAAATTGTAAATAATAAAAAAGAAATAAAGTTAGAGACTTAAACCATAGGTGAAGCTGCATTAGCTTTATTACTGGGTAACTTTATAAATATTTATGCATCGTTGACAGTAATTTCAACTATTGAATTATCAATTAAGCAAATAACAATAATAGGTTTGATGTTGTCGTTTTCTCACTCGAATTTAGTTGAGATAGCTATTGTAGGTAATTTAGGGATAAAAAGAAGATATATAGTAGTTATTAGGGTAGTAGCAATGATTCTTGCAGGAGTATTACTGAATTTAATATTATGATGGATTTTATTACTAATTTATTAAATGATTATGTAACTTCTAGTATCTCCCTATTACTAGAAATCTCTTTATATATATTTACAATAATGATGACGTTAGAAATATTAAAAAATATCGGTTTACTAGAAATAATAAATAGTTTCATATCTAAGTTTACAAAGTATCTAGGAATATCTAAAGGAGCTAGTATGGCTCTGTTAGTTGGATATATTATTGGAATAACATATGGCTCAGGTGTAATATTAGCAAGTTATAAAAGAGGAGATATGAATGAGAAAGATGTATTGTTAGTAAGTGTATTCTTGATACTTGCGCATGCAATATTAGAAGATAGTTTCTTGTTCGCAAGGTTTGGTGCTAATTTTATAATTCTTGTGGTTGCGAGAACTTTAATAGCAATTCTAGCAACCATGTTCGTGAATAAATTTCTTATAAACAGAATTTTAGATAAATAAAGCTTTGGGTTATCCAAGGCTTTTTTACTTGCAAAAAAATCGCTTATGTTATATAATTCTAACATAACGTTATATATTTCTAACATATAATAATATATGGAGGTAGTTAAAATGAATCAAAGTGTATCAAGATTTATTATTATTTTATTGTTATTTGTTATGTTTGTTGGTGGTATTGGTATGTATGTTATTACAACGGGAATAATTGACTTATATGTCTATATTGCTATAATAATAGCTGTACTATTTACTTTTTATCTCGTAAGAGGATTTAGAGCAGTAAAAAAAGGTGAAGTCCTTGAAGATGAGTTAAGTAAAAAAGTAATGAATAAAGCAGCAGCTAGATCGTTTTATATTTCACTATATTTATGGATATTTCTTAATTACAAGTTTGATTTTGAATCTGAAGTGATGTTATTTGGTGTTGGTGGCATGACATTGATCTTCATACTTAACTATATTCTTATCACTTTAAATGGAAGAGTAGATTGATAACTAAGATTAAAGAGTTGAGAGTTAAGTATGATATGACTCAACAAGATGTAGCTAACGCTGTAAATGTTAGAAGAGAAACGATATCATTTTTGGAAAAAGGAAAATATAATCCATCATTAAAATTAGCTGTACAGATAGCAAGGTTACTAAAAGTAAGTGTTGAAGAATTATTTGTTTTTTATGATGAAGAACTTAAATAATTTATAACTTAAAGAAAACAAATTTTCGTTTTCTTTAAGTTAATTTTAAAATATTTTATTTTCAAAAAGATGAAAAATGGCTTAAATAAGCCATCCAATAGTACTGTGATTTCCTAATTTTTGGTAAATAAAAAAATGTTGAATTTTCTATTGCATTTGAAAATTCCGTATGCTATAATTTTAAAGCATTGAGGTTGTGGTCCAGTAGTGTAGCGGTTAACATGCCAGTCTGTCACACTGGAGATCGCGGGTTCGATTCCCGTCTGGACCGCCATTTATAAAGCGCCCATAGCTCAATTGGATAGAGTGCTTGACTACGGATCAAGAGGTTATGGGTTCGACTCCTATTGGGCGCGCCATAATTTAATATAATACTCGGGAAGTGGCTCAGCTTGGTAGAGCACCTGGTTTGGGACCAGGGGGTCGCAGGTTCGAATCCTGTCTTCCCGACCATTATAATATCAAAACGCTAGTTATGTAGCGTTTTTTTTATTTTATATTTATTAGATTAAATTGTAAATATTTACACAATAAACGAAACTATTGTAAAAAAAAATAGAAATTACTATTTTGTTAATGTTGATTTACATATATAATTAAGTTATAACTTTAGAGTGCGAGGTAATAAAATGAAGAAGATAGCTGTAATAATTGATAGTACTTGTTATTTAGATAGTGATTATATTAAAGATAACAATATTGAAGTTGTTTCATTAAATGTAATTATTGATGGAGTGTCTCATAGAGAAGTGGATATAGACAATAAAGTTGTATTTGATAGCTTAAATGCTAATAAAAAAGTTACCACTGCTCAAGTGGCTCCAGGGCTTTTTGTTGATGCATATAACAAACTTATAAATGGTGGTGTAGATGATATTTTAGTGTTTACTATATCTTCTGGTCTAAGTGGCACATATCAAGCTGCGTGCATTGCGAGAGAAATGGTTGAAGGAAATATTCATATTTTTGACTCAAAAGTAGCTGCATATGGTGTGGAATTAATTGTAATGAAAGTTGTTGATGCGATTAATCAAAACAAATCGAATAAAGAAGTAATCGAAAAAGCTCAAACTCTTTCAAACAACGGTCATGTATTATTCACTTTAACAACATTAGACCATGTTGTAAGAGGTGGTAGAGTTTCTAAGGCATCTGCTTTAATAGGAAATGCTTTAAAGATTAAACCAGTAGTGGAAATGATTGATGGGAGACTAGAAGTAACTAAGAAATCACGTACTAATAAAAGAATAATAGATAAGTATATTGTTGAAACGTTAGTTGAACAATCACTTAAATTTAAACAAATATATTTAAGAATAATAAATTTGAAGCAAAATGAGATTGCTTTAGAGATTGAAAAGAAAATTAAAGAAAATATTTCTAATATTGAAATTACTCATACTAATTATATTGGTCCTGTATTTTCTTATCACTTAGGAGAAGAAGGATACGGAATTACATGGTCAGCTGAGTAAAAAATTTTAGGAGCAAATGATTTTAGGGGAATTTAATGATGGACTTTGGAAAATTTTATGAACTAAAAACAAGGAGACTTCATTTTCGAATGATGGATGAGTCGGATCTGTATGATTATCATGAGTTTGCAGGAGATTCCGATACTATATTTTACACTGCTTGGGTATTAACCAAAACAATTGATGACGCAAAGAAAAAGCTATTAGAAAGAATAGAGAATGCAGAAAAAGGAACATTTCATATTGCTGCAATTGTAGATAATGAATCAAATAAAATGATTGGTAATATCATGTTTTTTGATTTAAGTGAAAAAGATAAAAGAGTTGAAGTAGGTTATATTTTAAATAAGAAATATTGGGGTAAAGGATTTATTACAGAAGCTTTAAAAGAGTTTGTAAATTACATTTTTATAACATTAAATTTAAATAAAATTAGTGCTCAAATAGTTGATGGTAATATAGGATCTAAAAATGTTCTTGAAAAGAATGGTTTTAAACTAGAAGGTACTTTAAGAGAGAATTATCTATATGAGAATGGGTTCAAGGACTTATTAGTATATAGTATATTAAAAAGTGAGTATCAAGAATTTTGTTAGTTTATTAGTATAAGAATATCGCCTGAGGGCGATTTTTTATTATTTAGAATCTCTAAAAATAAGAATGTGATATAATAACTCTAATAAATATAATTAGGTTGATTTCCTTTAAATTTCTAATACTAAAAAGGACGCTATTAACCATAATTTACAATGCCTATTTTTTTAAAAAAAATAGTGTAATTCAACGAAATTCGATATATAATTGTAATGTTGATAAATGTAAAAATATTTTCAATAATTATTGTATATTTAAAGGAGTAGTAATATGAACAATAAATTAGCTTTATATGGCTTTAATAATCTAACAAAATCTTTATCATTCAATATTTATGATATCTGTGTAACAGAAACAGAAGCTGAAAGAAAAGATTATATCGAATATATTGATGAGGTTTACAATTCTGAGAGATTAACTGATATTTTGGTTAGTGTTGTTGAAAAAATAGGTGCGAGTGTATTAAATATTTCAAAACAGGATTATGTACCACAAGGCGCAAGTGTAACTATTTTAATTAGTGAGGAAGAAGTGCCTTTATATGCCATTGATAACTCATGTAATGCTGGAAATTTGACCCCTTTAAATGAAACTATTGTAGCGCATTTAGATAAGTCACATATCACAGTTCATTCATATCCTGAAAGTCATCCTGAAAAAGGGATATCAACTTTTAGAGTAGATATTGATGTATCTACTTGTGGGGAAATATCACCACTGAATGCTTTAGATTTCTTAATCGATAGTTTTGATTCAGATATCATTACTGTTGATTATAGAATAAGAGGATTTACGAGATTAGAGAATGGAACAAAAGTGTTTAAGGATCATAAAATCAGTTCTATTCAAGACTATATTGAACAAGATACGATTAACGAATATAACATTATTGATGTGAATGTTTATCAAGAAAACATTTTTCACTCGAAAATGATGTTAAAGGAATTAGAGTTAAATAAATATTTGTTCGGTAAAACTGAAGATGAAATTTCACCAAGCCATAAAGCGGAATTGACTAAACAATTAGAAAATGAGATGAAAGAAATCTTCTACGGAAGAAACTTTGATGAGTAAATATAAATTAGATCAAAGTAAAAAACCATTATTTGATGAGTTGATTAAGTATGGTTTAAATCAGACTGTTATTCCATTTGATGTACCTGGTCATAAAATGGGTAAAGGTATTAATTCCGAATTTATAAGGGCTGTAGGAGAAAATATATTTAAGATTGATGTAAATTCACTTAAACAATTGGATTTATTGAGTAACCCAACTGGGGTAATTAAAGAAGCAGAAGAATTAGCAGCTGACTGTTTCGGTGCAGATAATGCATTCTTTTTAGTGAATGGCAGTACAGGTGGTATCCAAAACATGATTCTTTCTGCTTGTAATGATGGAGACAAAATCATTCTACCTAGAAATGTTCATAAATCAGCTATTAATGCTCTTATATTATCAGGAGCAATTCCAATCTATGTTACTCCATATACGGATTCTATTCATGGTATCTCGATGGGTGTACCCTATGAAGAATGGAAAGAGGAAATTGATAATAATTTAGATGCAAAAGCAATATTTGTTTTATCACCAACTTATTTTGGAGTCACTGCAAATTTAAAAAAGATAATTGATTATGCACACTCAAAAGATATGGCTGTTTTGGTAGATGAATCACATGGATCTCATTTTGGATTCACAAAATATTTACCTATTAATTCAATGAGATTAGGTGCTGATATGTCTACTATATCAATGCACAAAACTGGGGGATCTTTAACTCAAAGTTCAATTTTACTCCATAATGATGGATTAATTCGAAGAGATAAAGTTAGATCAGTAGTTAATTTATCACAAACTTCAAGTGCTAGCTATTTACTTATGGCTTCACTTGATGTCGCTAGATACAACTTAGCTAATCACAAAGATGAGATATTTTCTAAGATGATTGATCTAAGTACTTATGCAAATGAAGAGTTGAATAAAATAGATGGAATTACTTGTATTAATAAAGATATTGAGAACAATGATTCTATCTTTGAGTTTGATACTACAAAACTGGTTATCAATGTAACTGAATTAGGTCTAACGGGATTTAAGGTTTATGACCTATTGAAAGAAGAATATAATATTCAGTTAGAATTAGGAGAAACTAATGTAGTATTAGCAATAGTGAGTATTGGTGACACAATAAATAGCCTTAATACGTTAATTGATGCGTTTATAGATTTGGCTAGTAAATATAAGAAGACTGATACAATAAAACCGATCAGTTTTAAAATAAATATTCCTAAGATGATGGTTTCCCCAAGAGAAGCTTTCTTTGCAGATACGGTTCTGAAAAATATTGATGACTGTATAGGTGAAGTTGCGGGTGATTCAATTATGATATATCCACCTGGGATTCCCTTGGTAACACCAGGAGAAGTAATTACAAAAATAATTATTGATGATTATAAATTCTTTAATAAAGAAGGTAATGTAGTTTTAGGATCTCAAGATGATTCTGGAGAAATAAAACTTAAAGTACTTGATAGAAAGAGGGACTAATATGGAAAATAAATTAGACTTATGGTATACAGAAAATTGGACAGAAGATTGCAAATTTTCAATTAAAGTGAAAAAACATTTACATTCAGAAGAAACACCATTTCAAACTATTGATTTCTTTGAATCAGATACATTTGGTACTTTCTTTACACTAGATGGTTTAATGATGGTTAATGAGAAAGATGAATTTGTTTATCACGATATGATCTCACATATTCCTTTGGCTGTTAACCCTAATATTAAAAAAGTATTGATAATTGGTGGCGGAGATGGTGGAACTGCTCGTGAAGTATCAAGATATAAGCATATTGAAAAAATTGATATGGTTGAGATTGATGAAAGAGTAGTTAGATTATCTCAAGAGTATCTACCAATTACAGCAAATAAATTAGATGATGATGAAAGAATTAATTTGTATTTTGAAGATGGTTTAGCTTTCGTTAAGAATGCTGAAAGTAAATCTTATGATTTAATATTAGTAGATTCAACTGACCCGATAGGTCCAGGTGAAGGATTGTTCACTTTTGACTTTTATAATAATTGTTATAGAGCTTTAAGTGAAGATGGAATTTTGATCAACCAACATGAGTCTCCTTATTTTGATGATTATGCACACGAAATGAAGAGATCACATTCTAAAATAAAAGAAACTTTCCCAATAGCTAAAGTATATCAATTCCATCAACCGACTTATCCTTCAGGACATTGGTTGTTTGGATTTGCTTCAAAGAAACTAGACCCAATAATGGATCATAGACCTGAGGTATGGGAAGAATTTATGTTAAAGACAAAATATTATAATTCAGATTTACATAAAGCGTGTTTCAGTCTACCTACGTTTGTTAAGGAAAAATTAGAAGATGAAAGTAAATAATTTAACTTTTATTAGTTGTGATACTGAATATGATGAATCAGATATTGTTATATTTGGAGCACCATATGACGGAACTACGTCATTTAGACCTGGTACCAGATTTGCACCACATGTAATTAGAATAGATTCTGATGGGTTAGAAACATATTCTCCTTATTTAGATATTGATATTGAGGATAAAAATATCACGGATATTGGAGACGTGGAATTTCCTTTTGGAAATGTTACGAAGACTTTGGACGCTATTTATGAAACGAGCAATAAGATATTAAATGATAATAAAAAACCAGTTATGATTGGTGGAGAGCATCTAGTTACACTTCCACAAGTATCGGCTACTGTTGAAAAATACCCTGATTTACATATCGTTCATTTTGATGCTCATGCAGATTTAAGAGATGATTATCTTGGTGAACCGCTTTCTCATGCCACAGTGATGAGAAGATGTTTTGATTTAGTTGGTAAAGATAGAATATATCAATACGGAATTAGATCAGGAACTAAAGAAGAGTTTAATTTTGCTAACGATAACACCTTTATGGAAAAATTTGAAGCTACGAAAATTGGAAATGATATTAAAAAATTAGAAGCAAAACCAATATACTTAACGATTGATTTAGATGTATTAGATCCTAGTGTTTTTTCAGGAACAGGAACACCAGAGCCTGGTGGACTAACGTTCAAAGAGTTAATCGAAGCACTAAAATTTTTAAAAGGGTTAAATATAGTTGGCTGTGATGTAGTTGAGTTATCGCCTCATTATGATGCGACTGGGGTTTCAACTGCAGTTGCTAGTAAAGTTATTAGAGAAATACTTTGTTTATTATAATTTGAAACATGATTTGATTAAATCATGTTTTTTTTATTTATATATCCATTTCTATAACTTTTTACATTGAATATAATGACATAGTTATATTCTAAAATTAGAAGGTAATACTATAATTATTGGTTTAATTTTAAAAGATAAAAGGAGAATTGTTAATGGAAAAAGTATTAATATTAAATGCCAACTCAAAATCTAGGGATTATAGTAGAACAGCAAAAATTGCAGATGCCTTTACTAATGCGTACCGAGAATCGAATCAATATCACGAGATTACTAAAGTTGATTTGTATGAATTAGATAACCCTGATATTGATAAAGATGTTATGGCAGCAATTGGATACTTGAGAAGTGATGGAGATTTTAATATCTTAGGTGAAGAGGTTAAGAGTAAATTAAGGAAAAGAACTGAGATATTGGAGCAATTTAAGTCAGCTGATAAGATTGTATTATCCGCTCCAATGTGGGATTTATCGAACCCTTCTGTTGTGAAGAAATGGATAGATACGATTGTTGTTTCAGATGAAACTTTTAAATACACTGAGAAAGGTCCAGTTGGTTTAGTGAAAGATAAAAAAGTTTTATTTATTCAAACAACCGGTGGTGATTACTCTAAGATGCCTGGAATGAACTTTGGACTTAATCACTTTAAAGCTATAATGAATTTCCTTGGTATTTCGGATTTTACTTCAATAGTTGCATATGGAATGGATGTAGGACTAGAAGAACTAAACCTTCAAGAAGCAATTAATGAAGCAATTAATATAGCTAAGAAATTTTGATAATGATGTTATCTATTTAATATTTAAGATTATTATATTTAAAATATAGAGGTGCAACTATGTTAGAAATATATCATCAGTTTAAGATACTAGGACTAACCATTGATGCTAATATAGAAGAGATAAATAAATCCTATAAAAGCAAAGCCAAAATATATCACCCTGATACAAGCGAGCTTCCAGAAGCTAAAGAAAAGTTTATTGAACTTAAAAATGCTAAGAATATAGCGACAGAATTTAAGTCAAAGAATGTTCTAGATAATAAATATACATTTGTGAAGAAGTGGATAGTAAAACTGAATTACTATTATGAAATTCAAAAAATTTCTAATAACGTATATCAACTTTTAAAAAGAAATGCAATATGCTTAAAGTATTCCGCAAATGAAATTAGTTCTATTGATCAAAGTTTACAACTGTTATTTAAGGGATTGATAGACGAATCTGATTTTATTAATATTCTTAACGAGAGACAGTGATTGTATGGAGAAAATGTTATCTAACATTAAGTTCTTAAAGGATAATGATTATATAAATGATCTTGAATATAATAAGTATAAAACTTGGATTTTAGAAGAAAAATATATCTCAGAGCAAGATTATTTAGAACTAATATCCTGTTGGATGATTGAAGGCCTCATTACAAAGAAAGAATACTTTAATTATATCAAGGTGATATGGAATAAAGATTTAGTAACATCCAAGAGAAAAGATGGGAATTATATCTATTTACATCACCCAGGATATTCTAAAATTACATTTTTTGATGTATGCAATATAAGTGACAATACAATGTCGTTAATATCAATATTTCTATTTTTAATAACTGTCATACTCGTATTATGGCTTATAAATGTAATAATTTAGTTTTAAGATAGAGTCACTTAATGTGACTTTTTTTAATGATGTGTTTCAGAGGTAATAGCATTATCCTATCTTGTGATAATAATAGTATGACTTTCTAACATTTGTCAATGCTATTATATAATTGAAAACAATCTTACATATTCCACAACAAAAACGCCATTTCATAACTATTTTTCAAAATGGCACTAAATTTCTATTGTTTTTTATTCTACTTTATCATAAACTAATAACTATAAAATTGATTATTCATGCACAGTGAATAAATGATTCGTAATAGCTTGGTGGTACAAGCAATTACTGAGGCGTAGTGATGTTTTCCTTCACTACGTTTTTTTCTATAGTAATTAAGAATTGGATTACTAGAATACTTTTTATTAACAGATGAAGTTCTTATTATATTAACGACAATATTAAACAGTATCTTTCGAGCTAATCTGTTTCCTCGTTTAGATATAGGGCCATTATAGTTTATTGATTTTCCAGATTGTATAATTGTTGGATCTAACCCACAAGATGCAGTAAGTTTTTTAACGTTACTAAATCGTCTAGGATCTTTTATCTCTGCTAGGAATAAGGCAGCCGTATATTCTCCAATTCCAGTTATAGAGACTATGTTGTTAAAAATATCGATTGTCCTTGCTAAATCAACAAGTATTCCTTTTAATTTATTAATTTCTTTCTGTAAATCAGATATTAACTTAGCTTGTTGTTTGATTTCAAAAGTGATATAACTATCGTGTTCTACACAAGGAAGAGAGTTTTTAGCCGCTTGCTTTATTTTTTCTGCCTTCCTTCGATAATATGCGGGATGTCTTTGATGAACTGAGCAAAGGGTATTTGTCAAGGCGTCTACACGTTTTCCAGCTATTATTTCTGCATGTGGATACTTAATAATAAACTGTAGCGATGTGTCACTAAAAAGTGCATCGTTTTTAAATATCGTCTCATATTCAGGAAATACAAACTCAACTAGTTGTCTAAATCTATTTTTGTATCTCACTAAATTTTGGCTAAGATTATGAATCTGCCTTGAGATATGTTGTAACTCAACATATATATTAGGTATGTCAGATTGCTTGTTAAAATCCTCCTTAAAGAATATATTAGCTAAATTAATACAATCAGTTTTATCAGTCTTAGTCTTTCGTAAGTTAAACTTATGTTCTTTAGAAATAATGGGATTTAATAATATAGTTGTGTAGTTCAAATCTTTGAAGAACTTTAATATTGAATAATGATAAGTAGATGTTGATTCCATAATTACGGACAAGTTTTCTAAGTTAAGTTTGTTTACTTTTTCATGTACTTTCAACAAACTAGATTTATTATGTAATACTTCATGAAAATCTATCAATATTTCACCTTCTTCACTTAATAGTCCAACCATTGATTTTCCCTTAGCAACATCAATAGTTATGCAATACTTCATTTTTCATTCCTCCTTCAAATAATATAGCAATAATTTCATCATCTACTACTCTTCTTGATCATGCTCTTTATATGGATTCGTAGACCCGACTTTCTAAAACTAAAATGGAATAATATAAGATGAATAGCCACTCATACTATTAGATTCTAAGACCTGTGTTATAATCTGGCTTAATCAATTCATTGCTTAATAATTATTATAGAGTATACTTTAATAATTAAAAAGAATGTTACAAAGCTTACACTTATAAATATAAGTAAACTTTATAACTAAAATCATACATGTTATAATTGAATATAAAAATAGGGTTTGTGAGGGGGATTATATGGAAGTGTTTTTAATAATATTAGGAATAGTAGCTTTTCTAATTACTATATTTTTTATAATATTTGATGAAGCAATATTAATTTTTTGGTATTTAGTAGACAAAAGGAATTATAAAAATAAGTTAATAAGAAAGTTTACTAAAAAGAATCAATCTATCTATATTATTGGTAGTATCCATGGTGGTCACTTTAGGTCTAAAGATTATAGTCATATGCACTTGAAAGCTGCTTTAGAGAATATTAAGCCTGATCTACTTTTGGTTGAAAGTAGACAAGAGGAAGTGGAAAATGGTAATTTAGGCGATGGACCATTTGAGATGCTGTATTTACATTTATTAGCGAAAGACTTAGGGATACCCGTTAAGGGTATAGATTGGTTTAAAGTTAATAATGATAAACCTGGAACAACAACAAATGAACGTGATGAGAAAATTACACAAAATATCGTTCGTGAGTCTGAAGGGTATAAAAAAGTTCTAGTTGTAGTTGGTGCTGCTCATATGATAATTGATTCTAAAAAGTTAAGAAAAAGGGGTTACAAAAGAATTAGGCTTTGTAGAGAAGATTTACGTAGAATTTATACTAACATTGATGATGAAATGGTATACCATGCTGATACAATCAAATATATAGAAAAAAGGATTGAATGTGAAAAAAACTTACTTGAAACAATAAAATTAGATGAAGTGTGGAGAACTCGTATTGAAATGATTGTTGATAAACTTGAAAAATTCACTGTAATTGTTGAAGAATATAATAAAAAAGATGTAGCGTAAAGTTGCATTTTTTTATGTTTTGAGATAATTGTTTTTACAGATTCTCACGCAATATATAGTTTTTACACTTACTATTGCTATGGCAAGTATTTTTGATTATAATAATAATCAAGAGAAATCTTATAATAGTCACAATTTTTAGGGGGAAGTATGAGTAAAAAAATTACATTTACAAAAATTCGTAGAAGAAATCAATTTATAACATTTTTGGTATTCTTTACACTTGTTATCTTACTATTTGTAAGTATGATAAGTAATCCATGGTATAAGATACCGATTAACTGGTATTTTATTCCTGTATTGGGTTTAGTAGGATCATTTATAATTCCTAAATATATGGGAAGACATTATTGTGGTCAATATTGCCCAAGTGGGTTCATATCTGATAGTATGAGTCATAAGAATAGAGCTGGGAAGATATTAAAAAGTGGTATCTTTAAACCGATTTTCTTAGCGTTATTTATAGGTTTGT
The DNA here is from genome assembly GCA_046529715.1 of Mycoplasmatota bacterium WC44. GTDB lineage: Bacteria > Bacillota_I > Bacilli_A > MAG-NZ > MAG-NZ > WC44. The sequence goes on along the minus strand of CP134881.1, from coordinate 1,992,570 downwards.
TTGCGTTATCGTTCATTCCTTGGGGAATGGGACTACCTGCATCAATGACTGAATCATATTGGGATGGTGTTATTAATAAGCTGTGGGTTTTATGGGTTGTTTGTCCATTTTTAATAGCGTTACCTTTAATACTTGCACTAGGAATTACTAAAGGTGGTAGAACATGGTGTAACTATATGTGTCCGTGGGCTACTATTGGTGTAGCTTTGGGAAAACAGCAATTAGAAGTAACTGATAAGTGTACTGAGTGCGGTAGTTGTTTAGAAGTTTGTTCTCAACCAGAAGTGATTGAACCAGTACTTGGAACTGGTGGTAAAATTGGGAAGAATTGTCTAGTTTGTTTAAAATGTGTTGATGCTTGTCCAAGTGGTGCAATTGAGTTTATTGAAAATAAATAGTAAATTAATCTCTGAGTGAAAACTTTAGAGATTTTTTATAATATCCTTGATTTAAGGTGAGAATTATATTACTGTAATTTATGAACTATTAAGGAGATTTGAAATGAAAGTAGATACAATATTATTTGATTTAGATGGAACTTTAGTTAATACAAACGAAATAAGTATTAACTCATTCAAATATGCCATTGAAACACATTATCCATCTAAAGTGCCAAATCGAGAGAAGATTATGACTTTCTTTGGACCTACATTACAAGAGACGTTTAAAGATTATGCGGAATCTGAGGAAAAAGTAAATGAAATGGTTCAATCTTATTTGAGTCATTATAAAGAAATAGAACATGAAATGTATGTGTTATATCCGGGTGTTTTTGAGGTTCTTTCAAAACTAAAAGAAGCTAGGTATAACTTAGGTATAGTAACTACAAAATATAGAAAATCTGCGATGCCTAGTATTATTAATTTTAAGTTAGATGAGATTTTTGACGTAATCATAACTTTAGATGATGTTGAAAATCCTAAGCCGTCAAGAGAACCAATTGATATTGCATTAGCTAAGTTTGATAATCATGAAGGTGCTATTATGGTAGGAGATAATATAAGTGATATAATAGCTGGTAAAAATGCTGAAGTTTTCACTTCTGGAGTGGCATGGACGATTTTAGGAGAAAATGTTTTACAGGAATTAAATCCTGATTTTATGCTTCAAAGTATGGATGATTTATTTCTTGTACTAGAGAAACTAAACACTTAGAATTATTAAGCTAGTTGACATTAATAATTTATATGATATAGTGTAAGCAACTTAATAAACTTTCAGGGCAGGGTGAAATTCCCGACCGGCGGTAATAGTCCGCGAGCGCAAGCTGATTAGGTGAAATTCCTAAACCGACAGTAAAGTCTGGATGACAGAAAGTAAAACAATGAATAGTAATTTTACTATGATATTTGTATGAAATTTTGCTCTGAAGTATATGACTTCAGAGTTTTTTTATTGGAAGGTGTATAAAATGGATTTAAGACATATGGAATTAGCACTAGAACTTTCATTAAAGGGTAGCGGTTTTACTAATCCTAATCCACTTGTAGGTGCAGTGATTGTGAAAGATGATGTAGTGATTGGTAAAGGGTACCATGAACGTATAGGTGAAGCACATGCAGAAATTAATGCTTTTAAGAATGCTACTGAGTCAGTTGAAGGAGCTACAATGTATGTAACTCTAGAACCTTGTTCTCACTACGGTAAAACACCGCCCTGTGCAGATGCAATTATCTCTAAAAAGATTTCAAAGGTTGTAATTGGTATGCTTGATCCTAATCCACTTGTTTCAGGAAATGGTGTGAAAAAATTACAAGATGCTGGGATTGATGTAATTGTAGGTGTAATGGAAAAGGAAATTAGAAAAGTTAATGAGATTTTCTTTAAATATATTACGACAAATTTACCATTTTGTATTATGAAAACTGCTATGACATTGGATGGTAAAATTGCTACTACAACTGGAGATTCAAAGTGGATATCAAGTATAGAGTCAAGAAAGTTTGTACACCATATACGTCAAAGGGTAGCTGGTATAATGGTTGGAATCGGAACTGTTGAAGCGGATAATCCTATGCTTACAACAAGGATTGATGAGGAATCAGTAAATCCAATTAGAATTATTGTAGATAGTAGACTTAAAATTAACCTTGAAGCGAATGTACTAAAAGTTAGTGATGATGCTAAAACTATTATTGCTACTACTAATAAGGCTGATAGGAATAAGATAGATATTTTAGAAAAAAGTGGTGTTAAAGTAATTGTATGTCCTACAAAAGATAACCGAGTAGATTTAATATATCTTACAGGAGAGTTAGGAAAACTTGGTATAGATAGTATCTTGATAGAAGGTGGAGCTACTCTTAATTACAGTTGTTTAAACGAAGGAATTGTAGATAAGGTATTAACTTTCATAGGACCAAAAATATTTGGTGGAGAAACTGCAAAAACTCCTGTTGGTGGAGTTGGAAAAGAATATGTAATTGAATGTATTTTATTATGTGATATGGATTTTAAAAAAGTAGGTCAGGATGTTTTAATTGAGGCTTACATTAAGAGGTGAGTAGATGTTTACAGGATTGATTGAAGAAATAGGAAGAATTAAAGAAGTACAATCTAGTAATACTTCAGCTAAGATCAGTATTTATGGAAGCAAGGTATTAGAAGGAATTAAATTAGGAGACAGTATAAGCACAAATGGTGTTTGTTTAACTGTTGTTGATTATGATAATGACTCATTTATTGTTGATGTTATGCCAGAAACAATGGATAGAAGTAATCTTTGCGAACTTCAAATAGGAAGTGAAGTCAATTTAGAAAGAGCACTTAAATTGGGTGATAGACTCGGTGGACATATCGTATCAGGTCATGTTGATGGGATTGGAGTTATTCAAAATTTCATTGAGGATGATAACGCGATTTGGGTAAGTATTAGTGCTTCAGAGGAAACCCTTAAATACATTATAGAGAAAGGTTCTATAGCTATTGATGGAGCAAGTCTTACCGTTGCGTATGTGGATGAGAGTTCATTTAAGGTTTCTATTATTCCATTAACACAAGAAGAAACTACTCTGACTAAAAAGAGTATTGGAGACCATGTCAACTTAGAGTGTGACATGGTAGGTAAATATATTGAAAAAATTATGGGATTTGAGTCAAAGAAGAAAAAAGGAATTGACTTAAACTTCTTAAAAGAAAACGGATTTACATAGGAGGAGAAAGAATGAAATTTAACACTATTGAAGAAGCTATTGAAGATATTAGATTAGGAAAAATGATAGTAGTTATTGACGATGAAGATCGTGAGAACGAAGGAGATTTATTAATGGCAGCTGAGAAAGCTACTCCTGAAACTATTAACTTTATGGCTAAGTATGGTCGTGGTTTAATATGTACACCGATGACAAAAGAGAGATTAAACGATCTAGGGATTTTTCCAATGTTATCAAATAATACGGATCCAAAAGAAACTGCTTTTACAGTATCTGTTGATTCTGTAGATTGCACAACTGGTATTTCAGCTCATGAAAGAGCTAATACGATTCTTAAGTTGGTTGATGATAATTCTAAAGATGAAGACTTTACAAAACCTGGTCACATCTTCCCATTAGCGGCTAGAGAAGGTGGAGTGTTAAAGCGTGCTGGTCATACTGAAGCAGGAGTAGATTTAGCTAAGTTAGCAGGGCTTAAACCAGCAGCCGTTATATGTGAAATTATGAATGATGATGGAACTATGGCAAGAGTACCTGATTTACAAGACTATGTAAAAGTTTATGACTTAAAAATAATTACAATCGAGGCTTTAATTGCTTACAGAAGAGAAAGAGAGAAACTTATCTCAAAAGAAAGTGAAGCTATATTACCAACAAAACATGGTGAGTTTAAAATGGTTGGTTATATCAATAAGTTAAATGGAGAACATCATGTGGCTCTTGTTAAAGGAGACATCAATGAAAATGATGAAGTATTAGTTAGAGTTCATTCTGAATGTTTAACTGGAGACGCTTTTGGTTCATTAAGATGTGACTGTGGGGATCAATTAGATGAGGCTTTAAAAAGAATTAATGAGAATGGCCAAGGAGTTCTTTTGTACATGAGACAAGAAGGAAGAGGAATTGGTTTAATTAATAAAATCAAAGCTTATGCACTTCAAGATACTGGAATGGATACTGCAGAAGCTAATGTTGCATTAGGATTTCCTGAAGATATGAGGGAATACGGAATAGGTGCACAAATTCTATTTGACTTAGGAGTAAGAAAAATCAAATTAATGACTAATAACCCATTAAAATTATCGGGAATTAACGGATATGGTTTGGATATTGTAGATAGAGTACATATTCAAACTAATCATCACGAGCGAAGTGATTTCTATATGAAAACTAAAAAAGATAAAATGGGTCATATATTAAATTTCAAGGAGGAAAAGTAAATGAAAGTTATTGAAGGAAACTTAATTTCTAAAGGAAAGAAATTTGGAATTATAGTAGGAAGATTTAATGAATTTATTGGTGGTAAATTATTAACTGGAGCAATAGATGGACTTAAAAGACATGGTGTAGAAGAAGAAAATATTGAAATTGTATGGGTACCGGGTGCATTTGAAATGCCACTTATAGCTAAGAAAATGGTAGAAACAAATAAATATAGTAGCGTTCTATGCTTAGGTGCTGTAATAAAAGGTTCAACACCACATTTTGATTATGTATCAAGTGAAGTAACTAAAGGAATAGCAAGTGTTTCTTTAGAAGCAGGAATTCCAGTAGTATTTGGAGTGTTAACAACAAATACGATAGAACAAGCAATTGAAAGAGCTGGAACTAAAGCTGGTAATAAGGGTTATGATGCCGCTATTACTGCAATTGAAATGTCAAATTTATTAGATAATATCAAGTAATTAAAAGGGTTGCGTTAGCAACCCTATTTTTTTTCTCTTTTAATTTTTTGTAAGTTTAAACGCTTAATATGATAAAAATTCAAAACTATATCTGCCATCTCTTCAGGAGTCTTCTTCATATCATCCTCAATCCATTTTTTTAGAATGTACCAAAGCCCTCCGGCTGAAAAGTGATTAATGTAGTTTGAAGTTTCGCCGCCCTCGTAGAAAATTAAATTCTTGAAACGCTCATCTTTTCCCATTGAATATAAATACTTAAGATGAGAGTCTAGTATCATCGAGAAAACATTGTTTTCTATAAGGTTTTTAACAAATTCTCTTTTCCCTATCCAGAAGTTAAAATATGTAACTAGTAACTCGTATAAAGAAATACTTTCTATTGAATAAATTAGATTAATAAACTCTTTGTAAAATTCATCAATATAGTGCTCTAAAATAGCATCTTTAGTTTTAAAATTTCTATATACAGTTTGTCTAACTAAATCAGATCTTTCAGAGATTTCCTTTATGGTTATATCATGATAGGGCTTTTCATTCATTAACTCTAAAAGGGCATTAATAATCCATTTTTTTGATCTAATCGTTATAGGATTTACTTTTTTCATCATTTGACTCATTTGTAACAAATCTCCTTATATGTTGAACTTGTAAAAATAAATTGAACTCATATTTATAAATTATTATAATATAACTATGTAGATGTTACAAGTGTCTAACTTATTACGTGTTTAACAGTTACATAAAAATAGTTAATCTTTGAGGTGAAAAGTATGAAAAAAATAGCAGTAATTACGGATAGTACGTCCGTTATTGATGAATCGATATTAGAGGTAAATGATAATTTATACTCGGTTCCACTACATATTGTTTTTAATGAAAAGTCATATAGAGATGGGATTGATATAAGTTCAGATGAGTTCTTTGAGAAAATGAGCGACTCATCTATTTTACCAACCACTTCACAACCTTCAGTTGGTGAGGTAATAGAGTTGCTTGAATCAATAAAAGAAAAATATGATCACATAATATATATAACGATTAGCTCTGGAATAAGTGGTACTTATCAAACGGGTATGTTGGCGAAAAACGAGGTGTCAGATAATATTACAGTCTTTGATTCCTTAATTACATCTGTAGTTCAAAAAGAAATGGTACTTGAAACACTTAATATGATTAATGAGAATAAACTAATCGAAAAGATAACTGAAAATCTAGAGAGAATTCGGACTAATTCAAATGTTCTATTAGTGGTTGATGATTTGAAACACTTGAATCGTACTGGTAGAATTAGTTTAACAACAGCTTCGATAGGGAATATGCTGAAGTTAAAACCTATTTTATCATTTGTTGATGGTAAAATAGTAGTTAAAAAAAAGATTAGAACACTTAGGAAAGCACATAGCCATATTGTTGAATTTGTAACTGAAATAGGAATAGCAAGTGACTCTAAACTGATGATTGCTCACGCTAAAGGATTCGAAGCTGCTTCACGATTGAAAGATGAGTTGTTGGGGATTTATCCTCACCATGAAATTACCATCTCTGAATTATCACCCGTAATAAGTTTACATACGGGACCTAATACAGTCGGGATAGCATGGATAAAATAAAAGGCGAAAATACTCTATAGAATTAACATTCTATAAGAGTTTTTTTTATTTTTACGAAAAGTGTTGTATTATAAAGAATTTAAAAGTATAATATGGTATAAAATAAAAGGGGGAAATAATGTGAAGAATTCAAAAATTAAAATGACGACTTTAGGTATAGTGTCACTGGTTTTTTATTTTGTATATATAATTGGTGTTCTTTTATGGTCTAACGCTATGAATAAAGTTGCTTACCAAGATTTATCTACTGGTATAAATTACTCACTAATTAATGGGATAACTTATGGATGGGCATTATTATCAATTATACCAATGATTGAATTTATGATGAAAGCATTCCACAAATATTATACGGGAGAAGAGTATAAGATTTCTATTTTATCTAAAATACTTACTGTTATATCGCTTGGAATGCCAATTCTTTATTATGGTTTCTATAGTTTTATGATCAAAGATCTGTTTAAAAGTGAAGAAAAATTAAGCACTCTTGAAATTGTTGGACTGGTTTTAATTACTTTAATTACATTTGGATCTATTTGGATCATGTATGGACCAACTAAATATATATACACTAAGGGTCTAAAAGATGTATTTAACTTAGAAAAAGACAAATCTACAATTGAGACTGTTAGTTTAGTATTAGCTTCTATATTTACTCTAGGTATTGTATGGATTATTATTCCAATAGGAATTGCATCTACAGAATTTATAAGTAAGTTCGTTGCAAGAAACTTATTAGGTTTAGATTATAAATTATCGAAGTTTTCTAAGATTCTCTTAATTATCTTAAGTGTCTTAACTCTTGGTATGATACCACTTACAATCTTCTTAGGATACGGATTCTATGAATTAATTGTGGTGATTTACAATAATAGAGTTGTCACTAATCAAGAACCTAAATTAACTTAATATTTTTAAAAAGTAAATTGGTATTACTCTATCCTGAGTAATACTTTTTTATTATATATGTACTCATAGATTTCGAGAGAAAATAAACATGTAAATAAATGTTGTGAACCTTATATTTTTATACTTTCAAATTTAATACTTTTTTGTTTGACAAAAGTTTTTTACAATGTATACTAGGTATGTAATTAAATATAAGTATTGGTGTCGATATGACATAACAGGGAATTGGATTGAATACCCAAGCTGCCCCAGCAACCGTAATACTGACGAACTCTCAGATACCACTGCATAATATGCGGGAAGGTGAGAGCAAGGATGAAGTTAAGCCGGTAGACCTACCAATATGAAAGTTTTCTCCTGGGTGATGAGATTAATACTTTATACATAGTTTTCAATGTATTATAGTTGAAGTACTTTTTATAGAATATTAACCATTCCATCGGAATGGTTTTTTTAATTCTCCTTAGGAAACATTATTTAATTTTAAAAGAGAAAGAGGAGAGAGTTATGAAGAAATTATTATTTTTAAGTTTTTTAGTTTTAAGTGTTTTACTGACTGGTTGTGGTGCTAAGGAAGTTACTGTAACAGATAGAGAAGGGAATGAAGTAATTGTTCCTACTAAAATAGAAAGAATTATCTCAACTGCTCCATCTAATTCAGAAGTGTTATTAGGGTTAGGATTAGGTGAAAAAATCGTAGGTGTTGATAAATACACTAGTGAGCACGCAGAGTTAGATGAAAATGTAACTAGATTCAATTTCAGAGAACCAGATGTAGAAGTATTAATTGGTTTAGAACCAGACATTATCTTTGCATCAGGACATAATAAAGCTGGAGATGAAGATCCATTTGCTTTAATTAAAGAAGCTGGTATCCCTGTAGTTTATTTACCATCATCTGCTTCAATCGAAGAAATTTATAAAGATATCGAGTTTATTGCTAGTATCACAAGCACTGAAAAAAAAGGTGATAAGATTGTTGAAGATATGAAAGTAGAAATTGAAGCTATTAAAGCTATCGCGAGTACTATAACTGACAAAAAATCAGTTTACTTAGAAATCTCACCAGCTCCATGGATTTATACTACTGGAACTGGAACTTTCCAACATGAAATGATTAAGTTAATCGGTGCTGAAAATGTATTTGCATCAGAAGAAGGTTGGATAAGTGCAAGTGAAGAATCTATTATAGCTAATAATCCTGAAGTTATAGTTACAAATGTAAATGGAGAAACTACTGTTTCTGATTTAATTGCAAGAGATGGTTGGAATGTTATTGAAGCAATTCAAAATAACAATGTATATCAAATAGATTCAAACCCTTCTAGTAGACCTTCACAAAATGTGATAATAGCTATAAAACAGCTAGCTGAAGCTGTTTATCCGGAATTATATGACTTTGAGTAAAAAAACAATATCTGTAATTTTACTAGCACTTGTAGTGGGAATCGCTACAAGTGTTGGTAGTTACAAAATAAATATCTATGAAGTTTTCAATATAATAACTCATAATATATTTAAAATACCTATATCAAACGAAATTGATTCTAAGAAGGAAGTAATAATTTGGATAATAAGATTTCCTAGAGTATTGTTGGCCTTATTAGTAGGAGCGTCATTAGCTGTTAGTGGTGCTGTTACACAATCCGTATTAAAGAATCCATTAGCTAGTCCATATACACTTGGGGTATCATCGGGAGCATCATTAGGTGTTGCGATTGTAATAGCTACTGGTTTAAGTATGCCATATTTCGGAAAGTTCTCTTTAACCGTTACTGGTATCGTTTTTAGTTTAATGACAGTATTAATTGTGCTTACGTTTGCCTCTAAATTAGATAAGAATCTATCTAATATGACTGTTGTATTAACAGGTATGGTACTATCATTATTTTTGAGTTCTGTAGTTACAATAATTATGGCATTAAGTAAAGATGGTCTAGAGAGTATTGTTAGGTGGTCAATGGGGTCACTAGCTTTAAGAGGATGGTCATACGTATACGCAGTATTACCGTTTTTTTTAATAGGTATGATAGGTATCTTACTACATACTAAAGAATTAGATGCGTTAACTTTTGGTGAAGAGAATGCCTTAACTTTAGGAGTTTCTGTCAAGAAAGTAAAAAGAAGATTAATTATCTTGGCTGCAATATTAGCTGGAAGTGCAATTGCGGTAAGTGGTGTTATAGGTTTTATTGGACTAATTGCACCACATTTAGTTAGAAAAATATACGGAAGTAAACATATATATATAATTCCCTTTTCAGTTGTAGTGGGGGGATTATTCTTGATTTTAGCTGATTTAGTAGCTAGAACTATCATTACACCAAGTGAGTTACCAGTAGGAGCTGTTACCTCATTACTAGGTGCACCATTCTTTATTTATGTATATTTCAGTGGAAGGAAGTAATTATGTTAAGTGTAAATAGTTTGTATGCCGGTTACGGTAAGGACATGGTTCTCCACGATATTGATTTCACAGTAAGTAAAGGAGAAGTTATTTCTATAGTTGGTCCAAATGGTTGTGGAAAAACTACTTTGTTAAAAGCAATCTCAAATATACTTAAGTATGAAGGAGAAATTACTTTTGATGAATGTATATTGAATAATCTTAAAAGAAAAGAACTAGGTAAGAAAATCGCCTTATTATCTCAAACCTCAAGTTCTTATTTTTCATATACGATATTTGATTCTGTTATGTTAGGAAGATATCCTTATTTAACAGGGCTATTATCAACGCCTAGGAAAAAGGATATTGATATAGTAAATAATGCACTTAAAAGAGTTGGATTATATGAGTCGAAGGATAAAAGAATTGATGAGTTAAGTGGTGGACAATTACAACGAGTATTCCTAGCTCGTACAATTGCACAAGAGCCTGATGTAATTCTACTTGATGAACCTACAAACCACCTAGATTTTAAGTATCAAGTTGAAATACTTGATTTTATTCGTAAATGGGCTAAAAACGAAAATAAGATTGTAATAGCAGTTTTACATGATTTAAATTTAGTACAGAAATATTCCGATAATGTTATATTACTTAATGAAGGTAAAATAGTTTTAGAAGGTAAAAAAGAAAAAGTATTAAGCGATGAATTACTAAAAAGTGTTTATGAAATAGATATTAAAAGTTGGATGAAAGATGTCTTAACTAAGTGGGAGAGATAATATGCTAAGTTTTATTAGTGGTGGAGTTAGAAGTGGTAAAAGCACTTTTGCAGAGAAGCTAGTTAAAGATAACTGTACGAAAAGAAAAGTATATATAGCTACTGCGAAAGTTACTGATGATGAAATGCGTAAAAGAGTTTTAAAGCATAAAAACCTGCTAATAAAAATCAAGTAGTAATTTCAAAAAAAAATTTAAATAACTCAATCAACCACAAAATTCTCACCATTTAGGTGAGTTTTTTATTATTAGAATATTACTATTAAGTATATAGTTCCATTACTCTCGCATAATAAATTCTCAAGAACTTATTTAAGCCAGCTATTTTTGCTGCTTTTTTTGATTTTCCTTCTAATTCTTTTTTTAAAATATATTCATATGCAGCATTATCTTTAGTTGGTTTAGTTTTCTTTAATGCCAGCATTATCTCGTAACCAGTTTTTCTTAAATACTTTGAACCTCGTTTAGATATATGACATTTATTACCTACAAAATTACCAGACTCATATGGCGGTGCATCTATACCCGCATAGGCTATCAATGCCTTCTTACTATGGAATCTTCTAACATCTCCAACCTCAGCTATTAAACGTAAAGATAATACATCTCCTACACCAGACATTCTTTTTACAGTTTCATACTCCTTTAGATTGATTGCTAATTCTTTCATTTGTGCTAAAATAAGTTTGCATGAGTCTTCGATTTCTTGAAGTACTCTAACTGATTCTAAAACTAACAATTTGGAAGATCGGTAGTTAGAATTCAGTGTTGGGATACTATTCAAAGCTAAGGCATATATTTCTTTTGCCTTTATTTCACTTTGATGGTATCCTTCTTTTTTTATCCACGTTGAGTAACTTCTTATAAATTGTTTTTCGCTTTTCGATTTTACATTGTCAAAGTGCCAATATTTTCGTATGAATGATAATAGTTTGTCGTCTTTCAGTAGTTTCTTTATGCCTGGCATTGCTTTATCTAATATATTTGACAGATTAACCTTACACTTAGTTTTTATTGACAGATACTGATAATATTGTCTTGATAGTATTTTTAATTCTTCATATACTTCCTTGGATATCTCAAATGTTCTAAGATTAAACCAGTTAGATATTCCATACTCTGCAATCTTAATCGCATCTTTTCTATCAGTCTTTCCCTTTCTTATACTTAAACTTGTATACTTTTTCATTACTAGTGGATTAATTACCGATACATGATACCCTGCCTCTAACAGTGTTTGTACTATAGGCATATGATAGTGTCCAGTTGCCTCAAGAACTATTTTTATTTCTTCATCGTATCCACTTAACAACTTTTTTATAATTCCAATCCCTGTTTCGGTATGATCAACTACAAATGGAGAAGCTATAATCTCCCCATATGGTTTCAATATACACACCATGCTTTTTTCTTTTGATACATCAATCCCTACACTTATCATGCTAAAACTTCCTTTCCTTGTATTTTTGTAATTGAATCCATCTTACTTATTTTCCATTCATTTTTGTTAGTTACGCGAGTGTCATATAGATGATCTCAACCTGCTTAATCGAATACTTGATAATAAGAGATGGTTAACAGTTTTTATGACGGATGTTTATTATTAACCCTAAAAGACACACGTTAACCAATTACTCCCTTATTATAAAAAAAATAAGTATAAGTTATCAACCATACGAGATGATTGTAACCTATACTTTAATAGTACAAAATGATAGAGCAAATGATAACTGGGATACAATAGAGAAAAATAATGATTTATCTGAAATTATAGATAGACTTAATAGTGATGATACGGTATTGATTGATTGTTTAACTATTTGGTTATCAAACGAGATGTTTCGTGATGAAATTAAATTGGATGTAGTTGATAAAATGTTAGATACAATTGAAAAGATAAATTCTAAGGTTAGAAATTTAGTTATTGTATCAAATGATATATTTAGCGGTGTAAATAATTATGATGATCTTACAAGAGCGTATTTATCGAACTTGGGAGATCTTCATATTAAGATAGTAAAAATGGCAAATGAAGCTTATGAATGTATTAGTGGTTTGCCGGTGAAAAGGAAGGGTTGTTAGTATGAAGGGTATAATGATTCAGGGAACTTCAAGTGATGCTGGTAAAAGTTATATAGCTACAGCGTTATGTAGAATATTTGCAAATAAAGGTTATAAGGTTAGTCCTTTTAAAAGTCAAAATATGTCTAACAATTCTTATGTGACTTTTGATGGTAAAGAAATAGGACGAGCTCAAGGTGTACAGGCAGAAGCCGCTAAGAGTGAAGCTAATGTTCATATGAATCCAATATTATTAAAACCAATGAAGGATACGTTAAGTGAAGTTGTCTTACACGGTGAGGTGTTTAATAAATACACTGGTATGGGTTACAGAAAAGAGTTTACATTAACAAAGGGATTAGAGGCAGTGAAGGAATCACTACATTATCTTGATAAGAATTATGACATGGTGGTAATTGAAGGTGCTGGATCTCCTGCTGAGGTTAATTTAAACGATAGAGAAATTGTTAATATGAGAATAGCAGAAGCAGCTGATGTAGATGTATTACTTGTAACTAATATAGATCTTGGTGGATCTTTTGCTAGTTTAGTAGGTACTTTAGAATTAGTTGCTGAACATAGAGACAGAATTAAAGGTGTTATTTTTAATAAGTTTCGTGGTGATATAAGGTTACTTCAAGATGGTCTTGATTGGTTTGAAGAATATACAGGAGTAAAAGTAGCTGGTGTTATACCATATATGACTGATGTGTATATCGAAACTGAGGATGCTCAAAGTAAACATTTACTATATAACTTTGAAACTGATAATGCGTTAGATATTGCGGTTATTCACATGGAAAGAGTTAGTAATAATACAGACTTAGAACCTTTTATACATGAAAAAGATGTAAGTATAAGAATTGTAAAAAAAGCTAGTGAATTTGGGAATCCACATGCTGTAATTATTCCAGGTACTAAGAGTACTATTGGGGATTTAGAATATTTAAATGAAGCTAAGTTATCAGATAAAATTAAGAATTACTATAATAACGGTGGAACAGTATTTGGTATATGTGGTGGTTATCAAGTATTAGGCGAAGAGATTTTAGATCCAAAAAGAGTAGATAGTAAAAACAAAAGTGAATGTAAGGGAATAGGTTTATTACCTATCAAGACTACATTTGAAGATAAAAAGAATGTGAAAAATGTTACTGGTGAAGTAGTAAATTCATTTAGTAAAATGAAAGTAAGTGGATATGAAATTCATCTAGGTGAAACTGAATACTTAAACGATGTATTACCGTTTGTTAAACTAGAAAATAGTAAGTTTGATGGATGTGTAGTAGATGGTGGAAGATTAATAGGAACTTATTTGCATAATATTTTCCATAATGATAATTTTAGGAATGAATGGTTAAATAAAGTAAGAGTTAAGAATGGCTTTGAAACGTTCGAAGTAGTAGATACTTCTAAGATTAAAGAAGAATCATATGAGAAACTAGCTAAAGTAGTTGAGGAACATTTAGATATGAAATTGATAGAAAGTATGGTGTTTGAATAATGAAAACTATATATCAGTCTTTTCAAATAGCAATTTCGTTTTTTACTGTGTTACCAGTATTTAAACATTATGAGTGGACTAGTAAAAGAATGCGTTATGTTCCAATAATGATGGGGATAGTTGGGTTAATCATTGGATGTTTAACTGCACTTATTTATGTTTTACTAGGTAGATTCAATTTTGAATTTTCAGAATTGATTACGACAGTTATACTTGTTAGTTTTTTTACTTATATTACAGGTGGACTTCATATTGATGCGTTAATGGATAGTGCTGATGCACATTTCTCTAGAAGAGATATAGAAAGAAAATTAGAAATTATGGTTGATTCTAGAGTTGGTGCTTTTGCTGTAATGTCATTATTCTTTTATATGATTATTCTTTTATTAACTGTGTTTCTATTTGTTTCACTGAAGCTAAGTTATATTTATCTAATATTTATACCGATATACTCTAGAATGTTGGCTGGATTAATGAATTATAGGTTCAAATATGCTAAAGAGGATGGTTTAGCTAGAATTTATGGAGAAGCTCTTAAGAAAAAGGACCAAATAGTTATATTCGTTAATTATATAATTTGTAGTGGATTACTATTTTATATTACTGCTTCAATTATTAGTTTAGTGTTACCTTTAATAAGTATATTAAGTTATCATTATTATTTCCGCTTTACAAAGAAAAACTTTGGAGGGATCACTGGAGACTTATTAGGTAACTATATCTTATTAAGTGAGTTAGCTATGCTTGTTGGTATTATTGGATTAAGTTTATGATTTTTATTTTAGGTGGAGTTTATCAAGGTAAAGTTAACTGGGTTAAAGAGAACTATAAGTTAGAATTTAATAAAAAAGAGTCTAAAGATTATGAGTTACTCAATGTTAATGATAATACTATAGTTATAAATAATATTGAGTATCTTACTAAAAATAGTCATTATGAGTTAGAAATTGATAAATTACTAGAGTGGGAGAATAATGACAGTGATAGAGTAGTTATTTTAATTGGAAATTCTATTGGTAGAGCGGTAGTACCGATAAATGAACATGAAAGAATATTCAGAGATGAAGTTGGATTTTTTTATCAAAGATTGATTCCAAAATGCTTTAGTGTTTACCGTTTATGGAATGGAATAGAAGAGAAATTGAAGTGAGGTTAGTATGAAAGTTTATACAAGAACAGGCGATAAAGGTAGTACTAGTTTAATTGGAGATAGAAGAAAAAAAGATGATATTAGAGTTGAAGCTTACGGAACAATAGATGAAGCTAATAGTTTCTTACAGTTTATTATTTCTAAGTTACCTAAAGAGTTAGAAGATTTAAGAGAAATATTAGTTACTATCTCTCATGAACTATTTGATTGTGGACATGATTTAGCAATAGTTAACGGGGTTAGACCATACAAAGTTACAAGTAATCTAGCTACTATTTTAGAAAACCTAATTGATAAATATAAAGAAGAACTAGATGATTTAGAATACTTCATCTTACCAGGTGGTAGTGAATTATCTAGTTTAGCACATATTGTAAGAACTATAACAAGGAGAGCTGAAAGGATAATAGTTAAGTTATCTCAGGATGAAGAGATAAATAATGATTGTTTAATTTATATAAATAGACTTTCTGATTTTTTCTTTGTTTTCGCAAGATTATGTAATAAAAGACTAAGTGTTGAAGATGCTGTTTATATAAGAAGTGAGAAAGTATTTAGGAGTAACAAATGATAATTGTATTAGCTGTATTTTTAGATTTAATGATTGGAGATCCTTTATGGTTTCCGCACCCAATAATTTATATCGGGAAGATAATAAGTTTTTATGAAAGAAAACTATATCATAAGGATAAGAAGTTCTTTGGTTTTCTTATGGTGTTGCTAACTTTAATTACAGTTTACGGTATTTTTGAAATAATTTTATTTTTAAGTTCAATGATAAATATTGAAGATTATGTAGTTGTATTCTTTTTGTTCACATCACTAGCTACTAATTCTTTAGCTAAAGCAGCTAAGGAAGTTTATAAGTCTGGTAGTTTAAAGGAAGCTAGAATCAAACTTTCATATATAGTTGGTAGAGAAACAGCGACTTTAAATGAACAAGAGATTATAAGAGGGACAATAGAGACGGTGGCAGAAAATACTATTGATGGAGTAATTGCCCCGCTTTTTTATATGATTATAGGACAAGCTTTTGGAATTCCTGTACAAGCAGTTTTTTTGTATAAGACTATTAACACTTTAGATTCGATGATAGGTTATAAAAATGATAAATACTCTAGCTTTGGATACTTCGCTGCTAAAATTGATGATTTAGCTAATTATATTCCTGCAAGAATAGGAAGTTTTATTATGTTAATAGCGGGACTAGTTTTAAAACTAGATTTTATATATGGAATTAAAGTGTTTTTTAAAGATAGATATAAACATAAAAGCCCAAATGCTGGACATCCGGAAAGTGTCGTTGCTGGTCTTTTAAATATTAAATTGGGTGGGCCAAATGTATATTTTGGAGAAGCAGTAAATAAACCTTGGATTGGAAATAACGATAGAATTTTACGAAGAGAGGATATCATTAAGACTAATCATATTCTCTATGTTAGTGCTCTTCTTATAACACTAACATTAATAATAATTGAGGTGATTAGATGAAATGGAGAAGTCATGGTGCAAATCCAGATAAACTTTATGAACAATTTAATATTCCTATGCCAAAGAGAATTATAGATTTTAGTACTAATACAAATGTTTTACAGTCTAGAGTTTACAATCTTGACATAATGAATATGGTTTCTAATTATCCTGATGATGAATCAAGAGAATTAAAAGAGGTAATATCTAATAATCTTGATATAGATAAAAATGAAATTCTAGTAACAAATGGATCGAATGAAGCTATCTATATGATTACATCATTGTATGATGATGTAGTGATTCTTCAACCAACATATTCTGAATATGAAAGAGCTGTTAAAGCTTCTAATAATAATTATAGTTATATTAAAAGCATTGATGAATTGAAGAGCGGTAATTTACTAATTTTATGTAACCCAAACAATCCAACAGGAAATTATATAGAGCGACGTGAATTAGAAGAAATAATATTTAGATGTAAGTCATTAAATATGGATGTAGTAATAGATGAAGCTTACGTTGACTTTTTGAATGTAACTCACGAGTTAATAGATCTTAAGAAAAGTAATAATGTATATCTTCTAAGGTCTTTGACTAAGAGTTATCACTTATCTGGCGCAAGACTTGGATATGTTATATCTTCTAAAGATAAAATTAGCATTCTTAAAAGTAAGCAACCTACATGGAGTGTAAACGCGGTTGCTCAAGCGGTAGGTATTTTATCACTCAGTGATAAAGATCATTTACAAAAGACGAAAGACTATTATTCGAGTGAGACACCGAGGGTAATAAGTGCATTAATAGATTTAGGATATAAGATACTTCCAACAAAAGTACATTACTTTTTGTTAGAAGTATCAAATGATGAATCGTTTATTAGATATTTACTTAAAAAAGGCGTTATAGTTAGACATACAAGGAATTTTCCATTTTTAGATGGAAAATACGTGAGGATATGTGTAAGAGAACAAGAACAAAATGATAAATTGATTAGATTACTTAAGGAGTACAAAAATGAGAATACATCTTATTAGACATGGTTTAACAAAATCTAATGAAGAAAGAAGATATACAGGTTTCAATGATATTTTGTTATCTGATAAAGGTAGAGAATTACTTCATGAATTAAAGAGTAAAACAGTTTTCCCTAAGCCGGATTATATAATTTGTTCACCGATGAAAAGATGTAAAGAAACATTTCAAATTCTTTTTGAAGGGTTAAATGTAGATAGATTTGTAGATGATTTAAGAGAGACTAACTTTGGTGATTGGGAAGGTAAAACATATATAGATTTAAAGAATGACCCAGATTATCAAAAGTGGATTTCAAATTTTGAAGTAAATTGTCCTCCTAATGGAGAATCTTTTATTACTTTTAAAGAAAGAGTTGTTCTAGCATTTGATAATATAGTTACTGAGTCAAAAGGACTACACGAAGATGTTTTAGTAGTTACACACGGTGGTGTTATTAGAGTGCTGATGGAGCATTATGCAGATAACGGGATTAAATTTTATAATTGGAATATTCCGAATGGACTAGGTTATACCCTAGAGTTTGGTGATGAAATCACATATTCTATACTAGGTAGTCATGATGAATAAAGTACTGATATCAGGTACATCTAGTGGTGTAGGTAAAACTACAGTTACAACTGCTATACTTTCTTTATTGGATAATCCTGCTCCATTTAAATGTGGTCCTGATTATATAGATCCTATGTTTCATAAATATATTACAAATACAGATTCTATTAACTTAGATCTTTTTATGTTAGATGAGAATACGCTCAAATACTTATTTAAGAGACGTAGTGAAAATAAGAATATATCAGTTCTAGAAGGAATGATGGGACTATACGATGGTTTAAATCATGAACTAGATAACTATAGTGCAGCACATATATCAAGAGTACTAAAAGTACCAGTTATACTAGTTGTTGATGGGACTAAAATATCAACAAGTATAGCAGCAGTTGTAAAAGGATTTCAAGAATTTGATAGAAGAGTTGAAATAAAAGGAGTAATAATTAACAAAGTAAGAGAAGGGCTTTATCATTACTTAAAGGAAGCTATAGAAAAACATACTAATGTTAAGTGTTTAGGTTATTTGCCGGATGATGAATCTATCGCTATTTCTGAAAGACATTTAGGACTTATGCAAGTGAGTGAAATTAATGATTTAAATAATAAGTTGATTATGTTAAAAGAAATAGCTAAAGAAACAATTGATATCAAAAGTATAAAAGAAATAGCTGTTAGTGATGAAATATATTGTGAAAATATAGATGATGAGTATATAAATAGATTTAAAGGACTTAAAGTGGGAGTGGCTAAAGACCTAGCGTTCTCTTTCTATTATCAAGATAATATAGAACTTATGAAGAAAAGCGGCATGATATTAACTTACTTTTCACCTATGAATGACTCTAGACTACCTGATGTAGATTGTTTATACATAGGTGGGGGTTACCCAGAAGTCTATGCAAGTGAGTTAAGTAACAATAGAAGTATGATTGATGATATTAGAAAATTTAGTAGTGATGGAAAACTGATTTACGCAGAGTGTGGTGGAATGATGTATTTATCAAGATCTATTATTAATGATGATTCCAAACATGAAATGTGTGGTATATTTGATCACTCTGTTAAGATGCAAGAAAGTCTTAATATTAAAAGATTTGGATATATAAAGTGTCAAAATAATAGTCATACTGTAAATGCTCATGAGTTTCATTACTCAGATATTGTTGACTTAACACTTAATGAAGAATATTATTTTAATATCTTAAAGGGCACAAGAAACTGGAAGTGTGGGTTCAGAAAACATAATACTATCGCAGGATATCCACATATTCATTTTTACTCAAACTTAGAATTTTTCAATACATTATTTAAAGAAGGTAAAATATAATGAGAGATGCAATGATTATTCCAATTAGTGATAAAGAGGAATTAGTAATAACTACTGACTGTAGTGGTGGTGTAGGTCAAAGTGAAGATGACATAGTAAAAGTACCATATGAGGTTGTTGCTTACTTTACAACAAGAGTTGCTTTAATGGAACTTTTAAGTGTTGGAGCTAAACCTATTTGCTATACCTTATCTAATCTAACTACAGATGGTTATCAAAATATTCATCATGGAGTATTAAAAGCTCTAAATGAGGTAGATATAAGTAATTTAGAGAATATATCAAGCAGTGAAACTAATTTTGAACTTAAACAAAGTGGACTAGGAATCAGTTTTATTGGTAAAAGAAGTAAGACTCATGTAGATAAAATTGATAATCTACTATACGCGGTTATTGGTTATCCGCTAGTAGGCGATGAAGTAGTTGATAACCCAGAGAAGATAGTTTCATTAGAAATGTTTAAAAGATTAGTTGGTGATAAAAGGATTGTAGATATTCTTCCAGTCGGTTCTAAAGGAATAAAGTTTGAGATGAAGGAAGTATTTAATAAAACAGTTATTAAGAGTGAATTAGATATGATAAAATCATCAGGGCCGTCAACTTGTATCATAATTAGTTTTGAGGATAGATTTTATTCTGAGTTACAAAGTGAATTAGGAAGCCTATTTAATTTAATAGAATGTACAAAATGACGCAATTTTAGCGTCATTTTTTTTTAATGAAAAGATTTTGATAAATCTAAGTGAGTAAATAGCTATTTTGTACACGTTTATTCTTTTCTTATTATATTAAGAGAAATTTGCGATAATATGTCAAGTATTATATAATTATAGTAGTCAATATAGGAAAAAATTGTCAATACTTTAAGCGGGGTAGTTAGATGAAGAAAAGTATTCATGAGGTAAAAATAAGAAGATATTTAAGAAATATGGTTGCATTAATGATTATATATATGGGGATTTTCTCCTATATTATTATTAATAGAAATTATAGCAATCAAGAATTATGGGATTACGAAAAAATATCTGATGAAGTTTCACAGACAGTTTATACGATGGATACAGTATCTGATTATTTATCTCTGAATGTAAAAGAGTACGTTGTAACTGGAGATACATTGTATTTAGATAACTATAATCAAGAAGTGTACATTAATAAAGATATTTCAAGATCTGTAGATTTAATAAGTGAAATTGAATTATTAAGTAGTGCTAAAGTTAATTTAGAAAAAGCTTTATCATATTTAGATGAGTTATCTATATATGAACTTAAAGCGATTGATTATATGGAAAATGGAGAACAAGAAGAAGCAATTAAGATGGTATTTTCTAATAATTACTCTGAATACAAAAAAATCATTTGTGACAGTATTGAAAAATTCGAAACTGAATCTTTACTTATAATTTCAAATCAATTAGATAATACAAATGATGTTCTATTTCTTTATACTAGTTTTACTTATATAGCTGCTTTTTCATTTTTAATTCTAATTTTATCAATATCTCATAATATCTATGTTTTTCAAAGAAGAACCATGCGAAAAATACTTGTTGACCCTCTGACAAAAGTAGGTAATCATCAAGCCCTAATTGACTTGATTAGTAGAGATCATAATAGGCAATATATCTGTATTGTTGTAGATTTATTTGATTTTAAACTTGTAAATGAAACATATGGTCATAAGAATGGTGATAATGCTCTTGTTCAAATAGCTAAAAGACTTGTTAAGGTGTATTCGAGAAAAGCTATATATAGGATAAGTGGTAATAGATTAGTAATACTAACTAAGAAAAGTGTTCAGGAAAGAACATTACAAGATTTAATTAGTCTTGTAAATGTACCAGTTAAAAATCAATTATATAATGGTGATATAGTAATCGATTGTTCGATTGGAGTTGCAGGTAACAACTTGAATATTGACAATATTGAAAAGTTAATAGATATAGCTTCTGTTGCTTCATTTATTTCTCGAAGTAAACATAAGAATACCTATACTTTTGCAACCAAAGATACAATTTCAGAATTTACTAAGCACGGAAGTATGAAAGAGAAATTAGATGCTTCAGTTGGTAATGGAATGATTTTTCCTGAGTATCAAATGATAATCAATCCAAATAACGAAACAGTTGTTGGGATGGCATCTTTATCAAGATGGAATAAAGATGGGGAGATTTTATGTAGTGAGGAATTCTATGAGTTTGCTAACAAGGTTGGGCTTCAGCATGATGTTGATATTACAATCTTTAATAACTCAATAAAGCACCTATCTAAATTAAAAGAAAAAGGCTTAGTCCCTAATGACTTTTTTGTATCTATGAGTTTTTCATGTTTATCACTGCTAAGATTGGATGTTTGTGAGTCCTTGAATTTGTTTGAAATTCTAAATTTAGAACCAAGTAATGTTCAGTTAGTGCTTAGCAATGAAGTTGTTGAAAGTGATTACTTGATGGATATCATTAGGGAACTTAAAGAACTTGGATTTAGAATTGTAGTTGAAAGTTTAGACTTTAATCTATCAAGAATTAATGGTTTAGCTAATATTAATCTAGGTATTAAAGATGTTTTGAAATATACATTAGGAGAAAATAAGTTTTTTTATGAGATGCTATTAGATCTTACAAGTAAGTTAGACTTGAATATTTTAGTGAAAGGGACTGGAAAACCTGAGGAACTAACAACAGCAATGCAGTTTAAGAATGTTAATGTACAAGGTTTCTATTACAGTAAACCTCTAGAAATTGAAAGTTTTGAAAAGTTACTTGATAAAATTAATAAAGGAATTATTAAGTTTAAGTTAAATCATTAATCTGGGGGTATAGCTACAATGCAAAGAAAAAAATCTATTAGAAGAAGATTAATATATTGGAGTGCACTATTATTCATAATTAGTTCTGGAGTACTAGTCGCTTTTAACTATTTAAACTCTATAAATGAAACGAAGAATATGAGTCAAACGATAATTAATAATGAGTCTCAAGAGAGAAAGTTATTGATTGAAGGTTATTTAAGTCAGATATATGAAGTGGCTACAAGTTTAGCTATTTCTACTGAAGAGATTAGAGAAAACTCATCATTTGATGATAAAAGAAAAGCTCTAGAAAATATAGCAACAGGTATTGTTGAAAACAATAAATCGATTGTAGGTATTACCTTTGGATTTGATAATGATGCATTTGATAGTAAGGATGAAGACTACATTGAAAACAATAAATACGGGATAAATGGTGAATTCATTCCTTACATATTTAAAGGAGATGAAGGTATAGAGATTTTAGCGATGGATGAGTTAAAACTTCTTGATTTATATGTTATCCCTAAGTCAACTGGTGAACCAGTTATTACTGAGCCTTACTTATATAATGTAAATGGTAGAGAAGTTCTTATATCAACACTATCTGTACCAATATTCGATAATGGTAAGTTCATAGGTATTGTTGGAGCGAATATATCTATGGATAATATCACTGATGTGATAGCTGGATCAACAAAAGCCACTCTCCCATTAAGAGCTATATTGGTTACAACAGATGGAACCATTGTGGTTAATAATGAATCATTCGAAGATAGACTTCAGCATATATCTAAGTATTATCTTGAATATAATGAAGATTTTCGAGTTATTGATAATGAAGAATTTATCTCAAGGTATGATAAAGGAGAGTATGAAATTCTCCTACCAATAGAGGTTAAAGATACTAATACTAAGTGGTATCTATTTAGTAATATAGATTCAGGACTTATAACTAATAAAGCACATACTCAAGCTATGAGAGAAATTGGACTAGTTGGATTACTAACGGTTATCGCATTAGCTGTCTTTGCACATATGATTACTGAAGTATTAGGTCCATTATTAAGATTTACTAATAAGGTTGGTGAATTTGAGCTAAATGATATCCAAAATGAATCTTTTGAAGAAAGTGATACTAAATATAAAGAAGTCTCGATACTGGTAAAATCGTTTAACACCTTACTCGATAAAGTATATTCAGAGTTTGAGAATAAGAACAAAAGAGATTCCTTACTTAGAAAGCAAAAAGACGTAGTTGATTTACTACAAAGAAATCGTTCTTTACATGATTTAGCTAATAAACTTATAAGATTACTTACTAAGAAATCAAATGGACAATTAGGTATCTTCTATGTAAGAGATAATAAAGGAGAAGAGACTGAGTTTTATAGACTTTCTTCATATGCTTACTACAGTGAAGATAATAGAAAATGTTCATTTAGATTAGGTGAGGGATTAGTTGGACAAGCTGCTATAGACAAAGAGATTAATGTAATTGAGTATTTACCTAGTGATTATTATTCTATTAGTTCTGGTGTTGGTGAATCAGTACCAAATAGCATAGTTATTGTTCCATGTGTTGTGAGTGATGAAGTCATCGCTATCATTGAAATTGGATCAATTCATCAGATAGATGAAGAGACTATTAAGTACTTGGATTCTATAAGATTTGATATAGGTAGTACTTTTGAAAGTATTATCGCATATGAACAAACAAAAAAATTACTTACTAAGACAACAGAACAACGAACTGAACTTGATGTACGACAATCTGAATTAGAGTCGCAACAAGAAGAGTTACGAGTAACAAATGAAGAACTAGAGTCGCAACAAGAGGAATTGAGAGTTACGAATGAAGAGTTGGAATCAACTGTAATTGAATTAGAGTATAAAAATAAAGAGATTGAAACTGCTCATTTATTAAATACTAAACGTGCTGAACAGCTAGAACAATTAAATAAATATAAGAGTGAGTTTTTGGCTAATATGTCCCATGAATTAAGAACTCCTTTAAACAGTATTCTAATCTTATCAGAGTTGCTTCAAGAAAATGAGAGTTTGGATACTAAAGAAATTCAATATGCTGAGACTATAAAAAAATCTGGAGAAGATTTACTAGAGTTGATTAATGACGTTTTGGATTTATCTAAAGTCGAAGCAGGTAAAGAAACAGTAGATTTAGCTAATTTGAATGTAGATTCTTTCTTAAGAGAATTAGAGTTAAATTTTAGCCCAATTTCATTAAAGGATAAAACTGAGTTTGTAACTACAAAATCTATTGATGTACCGACTGAACTTTATACTGATAGAAGAAAAGTCAAACAAATACTTAAGAATTTAATTACAAATGCTTTCAAATTTACTAATGAAGGTAAAGTAGAAATTAATGTTAAAGTTGTTGGTGATTTTGTTCATTTTGAAATTGTTGATGATGGGATTGGAATTAATAAGAGTAAGCAACAAGAAGTTTTTAATGCATTTCAACAAGAAGATGGAGCTATCAATAGAAAATATGGTGGAACTGGTTTAGGATTATCAATATCTAAAGAATATGCATCCCTTTTAGGTGGAGATATTACTGTTGAAAGTGAGCCTGGTGAAGGTAGTACGTTTACACTACTTTTACCTATTGAGGAATTTGAAGCTAATGATCTAGTTCCTAATTTATATCAGGAAATTATTAATCAACTTAAAACAATGGAGAGTCATTTCTTACCTGATGATAGGAATAACATAACAGAAGGAGAAGACATTGTTTTGTTGGTAGATGATGACCCTGACTTTACCAAAATAGTTATGGAGTTTTTAAAGGAAAGGAATTATAAAGTTATTGTGACTGATACAGGTGAGAATTCTCTGTATTTAGCTGATTATTATCTTCCTAAAGCAATAATTCTTGATGTTGGTTTACCTGGAATTAATGGCTGTGAAACTTTGAAAAGACTAAAGAAGAATGATAGAACAAAAAACATTCCAGTATATATAATTAGTGGTACAGATATATCGGAAAATAATATTGATGAGGCTTGTAAAGTTTATCGAAAACCGATTAACCTCAACCAAATTAAAGAAATTATAGAAGATTCAGATGTTTATACTTCAAAGGTTAAGGATGTACTTATTGTTGAGGATGATGATTTACAAAGAGATAGTATTGTTGAGTATATTAAGGATAAATATGAAAACTTAAATGTATACTCTAGTAACTCTGGTGCAGATGCACTAATTAAATTAACAAGACATAATATTGGTTTGATAGTCTTAGATTTAGGTCTAAAAGATTATAAAAATTCAGAGTTCGTAGATTCTCTAAGAAATCATAGTGATTATAAAGATATCCCGGTAATCATTTATACCGGTAGAGATCTAAGTGAAGAAGATGAATTGAGTTTAAGTAGTAAAGTTGATGACATTATTATTAAGGGCGAAACTTCTGTCAAGAGACTGCTAGATGAAATTAAGCTATTTATACATAGAGTTGAGAAGAAAATAGTGATCAGTGATGAGACAAATTTTGATAACAAGACAATTTTAATTGTAGATGATGATATGAGAAATATTTTTTCATTATCAAGTTTGTTGGAATCAAAGGGTATTACTATTAAGTTCGTAACGAGTGGTCAAGAAGGATTAGATATTCTAAAAACTGATGATAGTATAGATTTAGTTCTTATGGATATCATGATGCCTGAAATGGATGGTTACGAGACAATGAGAAGAATAAGAAATATTGAAAAATTTGAGTCTTTACCTATCATAGCTTTAACAGCAAAAGCTATGAAGGGTGATAGAGCAAAGTGTATAGAAGCAGGCGCAAACGAATATTGTTCTAAACCAATAGATATGAATAAATTAATTTCATTACTAAGGGTGTGGATATAATTGGACAATGTAGAACTACTCGAACTAGAAGAGGTAGATTTTAAGGTACTATTAGAAGCGATATTTGATAGATATGGATATGATTTTAGAAAGTATAATTTTGCCCATGTAAAACGAAGACTTAAAAGAAGATTATTCTTTGAAAATATGGAGTGTATTTCCGATTTAAGAAAGAAGATTATTAATGATGAGGAATTTTTTAAAATAATTTTACATGATTTATCAATAAATATAACAGAAATGTTTAGATATCCCTTGTTTTTTAAAGAAATAAGAGAAGGGGTAGTACCTATATTGAAAACTTATCCATCAGTAAGAATATGGCACGCAGGTTGTTCTACTGGTGAAGAAGTTTACTCAATGGCTATTCTTTTAAAAGAGGAAGGATTATTAAATAGAACAAAAATATTCGCAACTGACTTCAACAGTGATGTGCTAGAAGTTGCTAAAAGCGGTATTTACCCTATTCGTGATGTGAAGAAATGGACTAGGAGCTACCAAGATTCAGGTGGGAAAGAATCGTTTAGTAAATACTACACTGCTAGATATAATTCTGTAATCTTTGACTCTGAGTTAGTTAAGAATGTAACATTTTCTGAACATAACCTTGTACATGATAAATCATTTATGGAAGTTCACCTAGTTATATGTAGAAATGTACTAATATACTTTAATAGTGATCTTCAAACTGAAGTAATTGAATTGTTTTATGATAGTATAAAGCCTGGAGGATTTTTAGGCTTAGGGGATAAAGAAAACGTTAGAGCAAGTCATTTAATGTCATCATTTGATGTTTTTTCAAAATCCAACAAGATATTTAAAAAGAAACTTTTACGTTAATGGAAAATTATGGTATTATTTAATTAATTATTTAAATTTATGATTAACTCTACTAAAGAAGGAGTGTAATATATGTCTAAAAATAGAGCTAACATATTGATTGTAGATGATAAAGAATCTAATATTTTTTCTTTACGCGCTATGATTGAAAAAGATAATTTAAACATAATAGAAGCTCTTTCTGGTAATGAAGCACTTAGAATTCTTCTTCTTAATGATATTGACTTAGTATTATTAGATGTTCAAATGCCTGAAATAGATGGTTTTGAAGTCGCTAAGATGATCAGGGACAACCCTAAAACTAAGGATGTGCCAATTATATTTATTACCGCAATTGATAGAAATAAGGAGTTAAGTATAAAAGGATATTCTTTAGGTGCTGTTGACTTTATCTACAAACCTATTGAAAAAGTAATTTTACAAAGTAAGGTCAATGTTTTTATAAATTTATTTAACCAAAAAAAGATTATTGAAGAGAAAAACTTATTGCTTAAGAAAAAAATTAAAAACTTGGAAATAGCTGAGAATAAAATATATAAGTTAGCTGTAACAGATCATCTAACAGGTTTATACAACCGTAGATTTTTTGAGGTTGAGTTAAGTAGGTTGGATGTTCAAAGAAATTACCCACTCACTATCGTTATTGGTGATGTAAATGGGTTAAAATTAATTAATGACACATTAGGTCACGAAGTTGGAGACGAAGTGTTAGTGCAAATGGGAAAAATATTAAAGGAATCGTTTAGAGAAGATGAAATAGTTGCTAGATTAGGTGGAGATGAGTTTGTAATAATTTTACCTAAGACAGCAAAGCATGATGCAGCGAAAGTAGTACAAAGAGTTAAAGATAAGATTAAGAGTTCAGCTGAAGAGTTGTATAACGCTACAATATCATTTGGGTTCGAGACTAAGAGTTCTCTTGATATGGATAACATTTTCAAAAGAGCCGAAGATCATATGTACCGCGAAAAATTATATGAAAGTCCAAGTTCAAGAGGTAAAACGCTAGAGTCTATTTTCACTACACTTGATGAAAAAGACATTAACTTTAAATTGCACTCTTATAGAGTGTCTAATTATTGTGAGATAATAGCTGAAAAAATGGGTATGATTGGCGAAAAGAGCCGTGAACTTAAAACTGCTGGACTACTTCATGATATTGGTAAAATAGTTATAGATATAAGTATTTTAAATAAGATGGGTGAATTAACTACTGAAGAATTTACTGAAGTACAAAGGCATCCTAAAGTTGGGAGTAAGATCTTAGACTCAGTTGTAGGTATGTCTGATATTGCTGAGTATATTTTATCTCATCATGAAAGTTGGGATGGAACAGGTTACCCTAATGGACTTAAAGGCGAAGAGATTCCAATAGAATCAAGGATTATAACTGTTGCAGACTCTTATGATGCCATGACAAGTGAAAGGCTCTATAAACAGAAGAAAACACATGATGAGGCTATTCTAGAATTGATTAATAAATCAGGAACTCAATTTGATTCTAAAGTGGTAAATGTATTTATTGAAGCAATGGAAGAAAAGAGAAATGTGGTATAATAAAAGCTATGATTCGTAAAGAATATAGCTTTTTTGTTTTGATTTTGTATGATATATTATGTGTGATAAAATAGAGTTATGGAGAGTGTTAGTGTGGATAAAGATATTATTAGAGTAAATCCTGTTGTTGAAAAAGGGCTTAATTTATTAGAAGTTGAAAAGCGAATAGAAAAAGGATTAGTGAATTCAACAGAAAGTAATACTAGAAGTATTAAGAGTATTGTTTTCTTTAATGTTTTTACTTTCTTTAACATGCTTTTCTTTGGTATAGCTGTATGGTTGATTTCTGTTGGGGCATATTCAGACTTAGTTTTTATGTCAGTTGTTCTAACTAACCTATCTATTGGTATTTTCCAGGAGGTAAAAGCGAAGAAGGCTGTAGATAAGTTATCACTAATGAGCGCTCCTATTGCTGTTGTTATAAGAGAATCAAAGGAAAAAACTATTCCGATAGATAAAGTTGTTGTAGATGACATTATTAAACTTACTGCGGGAAGACAAATCCCAACAGATTGTATTTTACGTAAAGGTTCAGTTGAAGTTAATGAATCAATGTTAACTGGTGAATCAGACTTGATACTTAAGAAATTAAACGCAAAACTTTATGCTGGGTCATTTGTTGTAAGTGGAAGTTGTTATGCAAGGGTTGATAAAGTTGGTAAGGATACATATGTAAACTCTTTAGCTAAAGAAGGAAAAGTATTAAAGAAACCCAAATCTGAGATGCTAAGTGCCTTAAATCTACTAATAAAAATAGTTGGTCTTGTTATTTTACCTTTAGGTTACCTATCATATATAAATAATACAAATTTAGGTTTAGATTATGTAGATTCTGTAGTTAAAACTGCAGCTAGTGTTATTGGTATTATACCTGCTGGATTATATTTAATGACATCTGTAGCTTTAGCTGTAAGCAGTGTAAAACTGGCTAATAAAAAAACTATGGTTCAAAATCTATACAGTATTGAAATGTTAGCTAGGATTGATATTTTATGCTTAGATAAAACTGGTACTATTACGGACGGTACAATGAGTGTAACAGAGTTTTTACCAGAAAGTAGTAATAATAAAAGTAGAAAGATTATTTCTTCAATGATGTATCACTTAGATGATGAAAATGAAACTGCTAAAGCGTTAAGAAGTTATTTTGGGGAAGAGGATTACTATGACATTATTGAAACTTTACCTTTTTCTTCAAGTAGAAAATATAGTGCTATAACTATTAAGTCAGGTACATTCATTTTAGGTGCACCAGATCTAATTTTATCTTCTGATAAAGAATTTAAAAAAAGAATTAGAAGTTTTACAAGAAAAGGTAAGCGTGTTTTAGCATTAGCATCAACAAATGGTGAACTTAATGAGAGTGGTTACACTGGTCAAACTACTTTAGAAGCATTAGTAATCATAGATGATAATATTAGAAGTGATGCACCAGAGACCTTGGATTATTTTAAAGCTTCCGGAGTTGAAATAAAAGTTATCTCAGGAGATAATGCGTTAACTGCCTCAGCAGTAGCAAAGAAAGCAGGAGTTGAGAATGCTCATAAGTATATTAGTTTACATAAAATGACCGATGAAGAGGTAATAGAAGCAGCACATAAATATACTGTATTTGGTAGAGTTGTACCAGAACAAAAAAGATTAATAATTGAAACTTTAAAGTCTAAAACATGTCAAGTAGCGATGACAGGTGATGGTGTTAATGATATCTTAGCGCTTAAAGCCTCTGATTGTTCTATAGCATTTGCATCTGGAAGTGAGGCTGCACTGAATGTTTCTGATATTGTTTTAATGGATTCTAATTTTTCTAGTTTACCAAAGGTAGTTAAAGAGGGTAGAAGAGTTATAAATAATATTGAGAAAATTTCTTCTTTGTTTTTAATGAAGACCGTTTATTCGATTTTACTTGTGTTACTTACTTTAATATTAAATAAACCGTATCCTTTTAGACCAATTCAAATGACTTTAATCGAAACTTTTGTTATTGGTATTCCGTCCTTTATGTTGGCATTAGAATCTAATAAGAGTAAGGTAACTGGTAAATTTATACCAAAAGCACTTGCTAAAGCATTACCAGGAAGTATTGTTGTATTTGTTAATGTGCTTTTATTATATTCATTCCAAGATATAGTTGGTTTAACAGACATTGAAATATCTACTATTTCTGCTGTTACAACGCTTGTAGCTGGTTTGATTATGTTATATTTATTCTGTCAACCATTTAATGCATATAGAAAGTTATTAGTTAGTTCGATGTTAATAGCATCACTAGCTTGTTTGTTATATTTGAGTGATGTGTTCCAAGTACAAATTGGACAGTTAAGCGTATCTGGTATTTTAGTTTTGATAGTTCTAATACAAGGTTCTATCCCTGTATTACTGAATTTAAAGAAAATGAAAGAGACAACTAATAACTTATATCGAAAAGGAAGTCAATATTTAGAAAAAATTGATTTATTTGCTGAAAATGAATAAAAAAAGATGTTGATTTTATTCAACATTTTTTTTATGTGACCATTTTTTTATATGAAAGGAGTTTTTAAACTTCCTGATTTGTTATTATTCTTGGATTTCTAAATCAACTGTGATTTCGTTGATACCAACAATGTTTAATCCTTCTAAAAGAGAGTCAAAACCAACAACTAAGAATACACTACCATCTTCATTTGTAGTTACCGTAACTTCTACAGTATATTCAACTTTATATTGTGGGTAATCGTCATTTTCAGTTTCAGTAACTAATTCTTGATTTTCACCTAAGTCTCCAGCTACTAATAAGTCATCTCCACCTTCACCGTGGTTACCTTTATCAATGTTTGATAACTCGTAGTTACCTTCAACATCTTTAATACTTATTGCATGATTAACTAATCCTGCTTTAAGATAAACAGATTCAGCTGCTTCTACTGTTGTAAATACACTTACTTTAATAGTTCCAGTATAAGTTTCGTTAGCTGTTAAACCTTCGATTTCTCTAGCAATTAAATAGAATACATCGCTATTTCTATTTTGTACAGTTAACCAATATGCATCAAGTGTTGGAGCATATGTTTCATGTTTTCCTATTGTTGATTCTTTATCGTATTCTAGATCTTTATAATCTGTTGGAAGATCAGCAATACCTTCACTGAAGTCTGAGTCTCCATTTGTAAAGTCATAAGTTTCGTTTAAATCCTCTACAACATCTGGGTCTGGTATTGGTTGTTCAGTTGCCTCAGTACAACCAGCTAATAAAATAATTCCTAATAGTGCTAATAATTTTTTCATAATTTTTCATTCCTTTCGTTTTTACTGTCATAGGATATTATTTTAAACATGTATTTTCAATTATTTTTCGATAACTTACATTTTTTAAAGTCTTTTAGTAGTTTTAAAAAGTGGGAGTATGCTAAAATAGGGGGAACTAAGTCAAAATTACTTAAAGAGGTTTATATGAGCAACTATGCAAAAGGTGTAATACTAATTTTACTATCATCATTATTTTTTACAATTAACGCAACAGCAGTTAAGTTATTAACTAACTTTCCACTATATGAGAAGATATTTGTTCGTAATTTTTTAGGTATGTTATTTATCTTACCTATTATATTAAAAGATAAATCTTCTTTGAAAGTTAATAAATCTTCATTTTATAAATTAATACTTAGATGTGTTATAGGCTTCCTAGGATTAGCTACTTATTATTATGCTATAGATAATATGGTTTTAGCTGATGCAACTATATTGAATAAGTTGAATGCTTTCTTTGTTATGATTTTTTCTTTTATTTTCTTAAGTGAGAAATTAAAGAAGTATCAAGTAATTGCTATATTATTTGCATTTGTTGGTGCTGCATTTGTAATCAAGCCAACTTTTGATTCATCAGTTGTGCCATCAATGTTTGCACTTATATCTGCAGCCTTTGCAGGTGGAGCTTATACGGTTATAAGAGGTTTGAGTGGTAAAGTTAAACCTGTAGTTATTGTGTTTTACTTTTCTACATTTACATCACTAGCAAGCATTATTTTATTAATTGGGACAGAGATAGTTATACCGAACTTTAAAGAGTCACTGTTACTTATTTTAATGGGAGTAAGTGCAACAATTGCACAAGTATTAATGACTAGTGCTTATAAATATGCAGAAGCGTCAAGAATATCGATATATAACTATTCAAGTATTGTGTTTGCGATTATTTCTACATTTATTCTATTCTCAGACGTACCAGATATGTATTCATTGATTGGGGCATTAATCATTATTTCAAGTGGGGTATATAACTATAGAATTAATATAAAAAGAATATAATATTTGAACTGTAAATGATTTGATGAAAGCCTTTTATAATAGGCTTTTTTTGTTTATGATTGTAATATATGACACTTAATTAATATCTAAATGTTTTTTTAATTAAGAAATTGTAATAAATATATATATTTTATATATTTATGTTTGATTTTAATGGATAAATATGTTATTTCTATTAAGTAGAGATATATCAATAATTTATAGGAGGAATGAAATGTATACAAAGTTATTTATCCCAGGTCCTGTAGACGTGGATCAGGAAGTTCTTGATAAATTTGCTACTCCTCAGATCGCTCATAGATCTAAGACTGCAAGCGAATTACAAGAATCTATTAGTAAGGGTTTACAAAAATTAATGTACACTGATAATACAATTATTTTATCTACTAGTTCTGGAAGTGGATTAATGGAAATGGCTATTAGAAGTTGTACTAAAAAACGTGCTGCTGTATTTAGTGTAGGGGCATTTGGAGATCGTTGGTACAAAATGGCTGTAGCTAACAACATTGAAGCTGATCATTTTAAATCTGAAGCTGGACAACCAACAACACCAGAAATGGTAGAAGAAGCATTAAAAACTGGTAAATATGATTTAGTAACTGTGACTCATAATGAAACTTCATCAGGAATTATGAATCCTGTATATGAAATTGGTCAAGTTGTTGCTAAGTATCCAGAAGTAATCTTCTGTGTTGATACTGTATCTAGTTTAGGTGGAGCTAAAATTGAAGTTGATAAATGTAATGTTGATATTTGTGTTGCATCAACTCAAAAATGTTTAGGATTACCTCCAGGGTTAGCAGTAGCAAGTGTATCTGAAAGAGCTTATGATAGAGCTAAAACTGTTGAAAATAGAGGATGGTATTTTGATTTAGTAAATCTTTATAACAGAGTTAAAAAAGATTTCCAATACCCATCAACTCCTTCAACACCACATATGTGGGCATTAGACTATAAGTTAGATCAAATTATTAACGTTGAAGGTTTAGATAATAGATTTAATAGACATATGGAACAAGCACAAATTGTACGTGATTGGGCTAAGAAACATTTCGAATTATATGCAAATGAAACATATTTATCAAATACTGTAAGTTGTATTCTAAATACAAAAGGTAACAGTGTTGGTGACTTAAATAAAGAATTAGCTAAACGTGGGTATATGGTTTCAAACGGATATGGTGATTTAAAAGAGAAAGCATTCCGTATTGCTCATATGGCAGATAGAAAAACTGAAGATTTATTGGCACTGTTAAAAGATATTGAGGAAATTTGGGGGCTATAATATAATGGGTAGAATTATTCTAGCAAATGATGGTATTGCTGAAAGCGCTAAGGTAGAACTTGAGAAAAAAGGTTTTATTGTTGATACAAATAAATACGCTGGTGAAGAATTAGATAAAAGAATCACTGAGGTAGAATGTATTATCATTCGTAGTGCAACTCAAATAAGAAAAGAATTAATCGACAAAGCTGTTGGCGGAAAGTTAAAGTTAATGATCCGTGCAGGTGTTGGATTAGATAATATTGATGTGAGATATGCTGAGGAAAAAGGGTTTATTGTAAGAAATACTCCTAGTGCTTCAAGCGCAGCTGTTGCGGAATTAGCAATAGCTCATATGTTTGCATTAGCGAGATTTATTCATATTTCAAATGTAACTATGAGAAATGGTGAATGGAACAAAAAAGCTTATAAAGGTATTGAATTAGGTGGAAAAACACTTGGTTTAATCGGATTTGGTAGAATTTCTAGAGAAGTAGCTAAGAGAGCTATGGCTCTTGGTATGGATGTTATCTACTTTGACCAAGCGGGTGAAAGTTCAATTTTACCTGAATGTAAATCTGTATCATTTGATGAAGTTTTAGCTAATAGTGATTTCTTAAGTTTACATATTCCTTATATTAAAGAAGTAGGTACTGTTCTTGGTGAGGAAGAATTCAAGAAAATGAAAGATGGTATTTATTTAATAGATACAGCTAGAGGTAAAGTTGTATCTGAATCTGCATTACTTAATGCGTTAGATTCAGGAAAAGTAACAGCAGCAGCATTAGATGTGTTCGAAGAGGAACCAACATTAAATGAAGCAATCTATACTCATCCGAAAATATCATTAACACCTCATATTGGTGCGTCTACTAGTGAAGCACAAGATAGAATTGGTATTGAAACTATTAATACCGTTATGGAAGTACTTTAGGAGGAAAATATGGCAATAGTTAGACCTTTCAAGGCTGTTAGACCTAATGAGAGTAAAGTAGATAAAGTAGCATCATTACCATATGATGTTATGAATAGAGAAGAAGCAGAAAAAATGGCTGAAGGTAACCCTTTAAGTTTCTTACACGTTGTAAGAAGTGAAATGGATGTACCTAAAGAAGTAAGTCAATATGATGAGTCTGTTTATTTAAAAGCTAGAGAAAATCTTGATCGTTTCCAAGAAGAAGGAACGCTTATTCAAGATGAAAAACCAATGTTTTATATTTATCGTCAAATAATGGATGGAAGAGCTCAAACTGGTTTTGTTGGTTGTACATCTATTGATGATTATATGAATGATGTAATAAAAAAACATGAATTTACGTTACCTAAAAAAGAAGTAGACCGCATTAATAACTTTAATCATTGTGATGCAAATACAGCACCAATTTTCTTAACTTATAGAGACGATGCTGAATTACAATCTATATTAGATAACTGGACTGAAGGAAATAAACCTGTTTATGACTTTGTGTCTGAAGATGGAATATCTCATATCGTATGGGTGATTACTGAAGATTCAATTAACGTTAGAGTTAATGAAATATTTGCTGGTATCGATTATTTATACATTGCTGATGGACATCATAGAAGTGCTTCAAGTGTTAAAGTAGGGATGAAACGTAGAGAAGATAATCCTAATTTTACAGGAGACGAAGAATTTAATTTCTTCATGAGTGTTATTTTCCCTGAGAGTCATTTATACATTATGGATTACAACAGAGTAGTTGAAGATTTAAATGGTCAAACAAAAGAAGAGTTTTTAGCTAATGTTGAAAAATCATTTACTGTAGAGAAAATGGATAATAGATATCATCCAGAATCTAAATATAACTATGGTTTATATCTAGACGGTAGTTGGTATAAACTTTCTGCTAAAGAGGAATCGTTTGATAAGAAACATCCAGTGAACTCTTTGGATGCGGCGATTGTTCAAAATAATCTATTAGATCCTGTATTAGGGATTGAAGATCCAAGAAAATCTCAAAGAATTCATTTCGTTGGTGGTATTCGTGGATTAGAAGAATTAGAAAGCTTAGTAGATTCAAAACAATATCAAGTAGCAATAGCTTTATTCCCTGTTAAAATGACAGATATTATGGATGTAGCTGATAATGGAGAAATTATGCCTGCTAAATCTACTTGGTTTGAACCTAAATTAAGAAGTGGATTATTTGTTCATAAATTAAGTTAGTAATTAAGTGAGAAGTGTGTTTTTTAAAAATACACTTTTTTTTTTATAAAAAATTCATAAATTAATAAAAAAAACACGAAAATATAAAAGCGCTTTCATTTTAGTGAAAATTAATAAAAAGTTCAAAAAGTACAGTTACCAAAGACAGTGTATAAATTTCCCTGTTTTTAGAGAAAAAAAACTTTGGCAATAACTGTTGAAAACGCTATAGTAAAATGTTATATTAAGTTGTAAATTAAAACAATACAAACTAAGGAGAAGAAATATGAACCCGTTAAAAATGGTACAAGCGCAATTGAAAAGCGCATTAGACTTAATGGATGAAAGTCCAGTAGTATACGATCTTTTAAAAGAGCCGAAAAGGTTTTATGAGTATACTTTCCCTGTAACAATGGATGATGGAAGTATCCGTATTTTCAAAGGATTCCGTTCTCAACACAACGATGCATGTGGACCTAACAAAGGTGGATTACGCTTCCATCAAGATGTATGTGCTGACGAAGTTAAAGCATTAAGTGCTTGGATGACTTTCAAATGTAGTGTAGTAGGTTTACCTTATGGTGGGGGTAAAGGTGGAGTTATTGTTGACCCACGTGAATTAAGTAAAAAAGAATTAGAAAAAGTTGCTCGTGGTTGGATGAGAGCATTCCATAACGAAATTGGACAATATAAAGATATTCCAGCTCCAGACGTTAACACTAACCCACAAGTTATGGCTTGGATGATTGATGAAGCAAATATCATTTCTTCAAAAGCTAGTGTAGGACATTTAACTGGTAAACCAATTGAATTAGGTGGATCTTTAGGTAGAACTGAAGCTACTGGTTATGGTGTTGCTTACATGGTAAGAAAAGCTGCTGAGAAAATTAATATGGAATTAAAAG
The DNA here is from genome assembly GCA_046529715.1 of Mycoplasmatota bacterium WC44. Lineage (GTDB taxonomy): Bacteria > Bacillota_I > Bacilli_A > MAG-NZ > MAG-NZ > WC44. Next base: position 1,955,256 of record CP134881.1, on the reverse strand, counting down.
GTTCTACTACAGTAGTTCAAGGATTTGGTAACGTAGGTAGTTATGCTGCTGAAATGATGCAATCTTGGGGGTCTAAAGTAATCGCAGTATCTGACGTTTACGGAAGTATCTACAAAGAAGACGGAATTAACATTCCTGAATTAATGAACTTCGTTGCAGAAGGAAATAATGTTGCAGATTTCCCTGGTGTAGAAGTTAGAGATAGAGAAGCTGTATTTAACATTCCATGTGATGTATTCTTACCTTGTGCATTAGAGAACTCAATCACAAAAGAAATCGCTGAAGGTTTAGAGTGTAAAATTATTTCTGAAGGTGCAAATGGACCAACTACTATGGAAGCTGATGAAGTTTTATTAGAAAAAGGTGTATTCTTAGTACCTGACGTACTAGCTAACGCCGGTGGGGTAACAGTTTCTTACTTCGAGTGGAGCCAAAACTTATATGGTTACTACTGGTCAAAAGAAGAAGTATTAGAAAAAGAAGAAGTATTAATGGTTAAAGCGTTCGAAGATATTTATACATTAATGCAAGAAAAAGGTATCAAAAACATGAGACAAGGTGCATTCATGCATTCAATTAAGAAAATCTCTTCAGTAATGAAATTAAGAGGATGGTACTAATAATTTAGTCTACCAAACTATAAAAAGTTATATTGAGGTAGAATTTGATTCTACCTCTTTCTTTTGGACAAATAGGCTATTTTATTGAAAGTGCTTTCATAAAATGCTATAGTATTAGTGGAGTATTGTGTTATTACACAAAACATATTGGAGGAAGTTTAATGAGTAATTTAGGTTTTAAGTATATACATGCTCCATTTAGATTCATTTCTAAATGGGTAGATGGAAAATGGGATGAAGGTGTATTGACAGGAGATAATATTTTACATATTAACGAATCATCACCTGCTTTACATTATGGTCAACAGTGTTTTGAAGGATTAAAGGCGTATAGAACAAAAAAAGGTGAAATTCAATTTTTTAGAATAGAAGAGAACTGGAAAAGAATTACTAGAAGTTGTGAACGTCTATTGATGCCTGCTATGACTAAAGAGAAATTCATTGACGCATGTAAACAAGTTGTATTAGCAAACGAAGAATTAGTTCCTGAGTACGGTAATGGAGATACTTTATATTTACGTCCATTCGTAATTGGAACAGGAGAAAATATTGGTGTTAAATCAGCAAAAGAATTTATGTTTGTTATATTTGTATTACCTGTTGGTTCGTATTTCGCTGACGGGCTAGCTCCTGTTGATTTCTGTACAACAGAATATGATAGAGCTGCTCCAAATGGAACAGGGCATGTTAAAGTTGGAGGAAATTATGCAGCAAGCTTCTTACCAAAAATAGAAGTTGCTGAAAAAGGATTTGCTGAGTGTATTTATCTTGATCCATCAACACATACAAAAATAGAAGAAGTAGGTGCTGCTAACTTCTTTGGAATAACTCATGAAAATAAATTTATCACACCTTATTCAAGATCTATTCTACCTAGTATAACTAAATATTCTTTATTGTATTTAGCAGAGCATTACTTAGGTATGGAAGTAGAAGAAAGAGATTGTTTAATAGATAATTTAGGTGAATTTAAAGAGGCAGGGGCATGTGGTACTGCAGCTATTATTACACCTATAAGAGATATTGCACATAAAGACTGGGTTCACACATTCCCTAATAAAGACGGTGTAGGAGAAGTAACTCAAAAATTATATGATACATTAGTTGGTATTCAATTTGGTGATATTGAAGCACCAGAGGGTTGGATTACAGTTATTAAAGAATAGTATAAATCTCAAACATTTGTTTGAGATTTTTTTTTGCTTTTTGTTTGATTTAATCGAGTTTTGGAATACTAATAATATCCAATGGTATTTATACGAATTATTTGTAAAAATCTGTTGAAATTGGAAAAACAGAGGAGTATAATAAATATTAGATTTATGTAGAAAAAGAAAAACAAAAAATTGAATAAGGAAAGAGGAGGAATCAATGATGGATTTATTATTAAGTTCTTCTACCGAACATGTTGGAGAAACCATTTATACTACTTTGTTAGGCCTAGCGCTAGTTATAATAATAGGGATGTTTGCTGGAAAGTTATTTGAGAAAATTAAAATCCCACATATTACTGGATACTTAGTTGCTGGTATTTTGATTGGACCAAGTGTATTGGGTTTAGTATCACACGAAAGTCTTGAAGGTTTAGATATAGTAACAAATGTAGCGCTTGGATTTATTGCTTTTGGAATAGGGTCTGAGATTTTATTCAGGAATCTTAAGGAAACTGGTGTACAAGTATTTATTATTACATTATTACAAGCTGCCTTCGCTGTAGCTTTCGTCTTAGTTTTATTATTAATCTTTAATGCTCCGTTATGGTTGGCATTAATTCTAGGAGCCATTGCTACTGCTACAGCTCCAGGACCAATTATGATGTTAACAAAGAAATATAGAGCTAAAGGACCCGTTACAAGTACGATGTTACCTTTGGTTGGACTAGATGATGCAATTGGTATTGTTGTATTCGGGGTATTACTTAGTGTAGGTGCTTCAATCTATACAGGTCATGGTAATGGAATCTTAGAATTATTGAAAGCTCCATTATTAGAAATTTTTCTGTCAGTAGTTGCTGGTGCTATAATCGGATTTTTAGTTAAATTGGCTTTGAAATTTGAAAAACATCATTCAGATGAATATATATTAGTTGTAACTGTTGTAGCTATTCTTATTTCAGTAGCTATTGCTGAGATTGGTTTATTTGGACAACACCTATCAATCATTTTAACACCAATGATTGCAGGGATGACATTTGCTAACACAATAAAGAATGACGAATTACATCACAGTGTAGCAATCATTGACTCTTTTAACCCTGTAATACTAATTGCTTTCTTTACTTTAGCTGGAGCACACTTAGATTTATCAGTTTTAACAAACTTATCCGGAGGAAGCGATATAGTTGGAAACAGTGTTGCCCTGTTAGGTGGAATATATATTATTTCTAGAGCGATTGGTAAGCTATTTGGTTCTTGGTTTGGAGCTGTAGTTACTAAAGCACATCCTAATGTACGTAGATGGTTAGGTATTACTTTACTACCTCAAGCAGGAGTTGCGATTGGTATGGCAAATGCAGCGAAAGCAACATTAGATGGAGAAGCAGGTACTGTTGTTTTAACAATCGTTTTAGCTGCGACGGTTATCTATGAACTATTTGGACCAATCGGAGTTAAAATTGCTTTAGAGAAGTCTGGCGAAATTGGAGTTAAAGAATATTAGAACTAACTTATGTTAGTTCTTTTTTTAACATCTAAATATAATGTAGTTGGTACTACTATAGAATAGTTATTGATATATTAATATTTTTTAATTTACATAATATGGTATATAATGAGGATAACTATAGTTTACATGGAGGGTATATGGAAGAGATTAAGATAATTATATTAGCGATAATACAGGGGATAACAGAACCACTACCTATTTCATCAAGTGGTCATATGGTTTTGTTTGAAGAATTATTAAATATAAAGTTACCTGGTCTTTATTTTGAGACTTTAGTAAACTTCGGTTCTTTATTCGCAATAGTGTTGTTTTATTATAAAGACATAAAAGATTTAGTTTTGAAAAGTTTAAATTATATACTTAAAAGACAAGAAGGATTTAAAGAACTTAATTATTTACTATTTGTTCTTTTAGCAACAGTACCTGCTGGATTAATAGGTTTTTTATTTTCTGATGCTATTGAAACGTACTTAAAGAATAGTTTAACTGTTTCAGTATTCTTAATTTTAACTGGAGTAATGCTTCTAAGTATTCAAAGAATAACTGTTAAACCAAAATCAAACGTAAATCTACTTGACTCAATCCTAATTGGGTTATCTCAGATAGTAGCATTAATACCAGGTGTAAGTCGATCTGGCGCAACTACTGTAACGGGATTATCAAGAGGATTAAAAATTGAAGACGCACTAAAATTCTCATTCATGATGTACATACCTATAAGTTTTTTATCTGGTATATATGGAATTTATAAATTAGATTCTAAAAACGAGTTTCATTTTATATACTTTATAGCGTTCTTGGTAGCCATGATAACTACTTATTTCTCTATTAAGTGGCTAATAAGAATAGTTAAGCATAGTAAATTACATCATTTCGCAACTTATTGTTTTATTGTTGGTTTTGGTGTTTTAACATTTTTGATTTTGTAAGGAGAGAGCATGAAGGATTGGTTAAGGGGAGTTAGAGAACATTTACACATGTATCCTGAGATTGGATATCAAGAGTTTAAAACTCAAGAAATATTAATTAGTTATTTAGATAAGTTAGGTGTAACTTATGAGAAGATGGAAACTGGATTAGTTGTTAATATTGGTTCTGGGGAGAAAACTATTTTAGTTAGAGCAGATATTGATGGTTTACCTATAACTGAAAAAAATGAGGTACCCTATAAATCAACTAATGAAAATATGCATGCGTGCGGGCATGATGTACATATGACAGTTGCACTAGGGGTTATTAAGAAATATTTAAATAGTCCTCTAGATTGTAAATTAAGAGTTGTATTTCAACCTGCAGAAGAGGGTCCTGGTGGAGCCGAAATGATGATATCAAGAGGGGCTGCTGAAGGAATTGATTACGCACTCAGTTTACATTCAGATCCAAGATTTAATGTTGGAGAAATAGGAGTGATCTATGGTATTCGTAATGCTATATGTGATGAAGTGAATGTTAAAATAACTGGTAAAAGTGCTCATGCCGCTGATCCTCATGATGGAGTAGATGCTATTATAGTAGCTAGTGAATTTATTCAAAGTACTAATTATTTATTAAGCAAAATGATTAAGCCATTTGATAATGTAGTATTACAGTTTGGTAAGATTAATGGTGGGGTCGCAAGAAATGTAATATGTAAAGATCTAGTACTAAATGGAACTTTTAGGACTCTAAGTAAAGATGTAAAAGCGAGAGTAATAGAGAAGTTAAAGAATATTGCCAAAGGTCTAGAGACTATGTATGACTGCTTTATTGAAATTGAATTAGTTGAGATGTATGATCTACTTATTAATAATGATAGAGTAGTAGATTTATTGAGAGAAGTTCAAGAGGATACGATAGTATTGGATATAGCATCACTAGGTGGAGAGGACTTCTGCTTTTTCCTAAATGAAGCTCCAGGACTTATGTTTTCACTTGGAACTAGTAACGAACAAAGTGGACTCAAAACACATTTACATTCTGATACGTTTGATATTGATTCAGACTCATTAGAAGTTGGAGTAGATGTGATGTATAAATTAATATCTAGATTAATTAAAGAATAAATGTAGAAGATATCTTTCAAGTTACTTGTAGATATCTTTTTTTTGCCTATTAAGCATACTATTCTTCTAATTGGAAATAATATCCTAATGAAAAGTTGGTGATAATATGGAAAAAGTTCGTACTGATATTATTGATATTAATAAAACTGAAGAATTACCTTTGACTGTAGAAAGTTTCAAAGGATTATTTGCTAAAAGTAATGACTGTGTATTTAGTGAGGTTATGATAAATAAAGACTTATCAGTTAATATGGTATATATCGACGGTTTAGCAAACTGTACTAATGTAATGGATTTTATTTTAAAACCCCTTACTACACTTGATAAATTCACAGATGTTAAAGATGAAGTAGAACTTATTGATGTTATAAAAGATGGGGCTTTATATTACATATCAGTAAAAGAAACGAAAGATATTGATCAAGCTGTTGAATTACTTCTTATGGGAACAGCTGTTTTGATATTAAATGAAACGAAGACCGCATTCCTATTTGAAACAAGAGGTTTTGATGCAAGAAGTGTGCAAGTACCAACAGAGGAAACAAACTTAAAGGGTTCAAAAGACTCATTTGTAGAAACTCTAAGGACTAATACAGCAATGATAAGAAGAAGAATGAGGACATCTAATCTTGTTATAGAAGAGCTTACAATTGGAAAACTAAGTAATACGAAAGTCAGTATTTCATACATAAGCGGCATAGTGAATGATGAGTTAGTAGTAAATTTAAGGGAACGTTTAAATAAAATTGAAACAGATCAGGTATTATTTACAAGTGTAATTGAAGAAGAAATAATTGATAGTCAGAACTCACCTTTCCCACAAGTGGAGTATACCGAAAAATCTGAAAAATTTTGTGCAGCTCTTGTAGAAGGTCGGATTGGTTTAATGATAGATGGTATTCCGTTTACAATGCTTTTACCTACATCAATAGTAAACTTCTTTCAGACTACTGATGATTATTCGTATAACTATATTACAGTGTCTATTATTAGAGGAATTAGATATGTACTAGCTACAGTTGCGCTGCTTGCACCAGCTTTTTACGTATCAATAACGAGTTTTCACCTCGAGATGATTCCAGAGGGATTAGCATTGTCGGTTATATCAACCGAACGCGGGGTACCATTCCCAATATTTATAGAGTGTATTATTTTGGCTATAGCATTTCAGACAATAATTGAAGCTGGTGCAAGAATTTGGAGCAGCATTGGTGGGATGGTTTCATTAGTTGGAGCTTTAATTGTTGGTGAAGCAGCAATTACTGCAAATTTTATTAGTCCAGGTGTTGTGGTAGTTGTAGCTGCTTCAGCCATTGCGGGTTATACCATACCGAATAAAGACTTCGCGTTTGCGATATGGATTTGGGAAATAATCTTAATACTGCTAAGTAGTGTAATTGGATTATACGGAATGGTTGTAGGCTTAATTTTACTTATTCACCACTGGGCTTCAATGGAAGTTATGGGAGAACCTTACTTGCTACCATTCACTTCGAATGATGGAAAAAACATGAAGGACACATTTTTTAGGAGTTTATTTGTGTTTAAAAAGAAAGAGAGTTTAGAAGAACAAAACAAGATTAATGAATAGAGGAAATATTTATGAGAAGAACTTTAATTGTAACTCTTATTTTGTTCACGTTATACTTATCCAATGGGTTTAAGACACTAATACAAGGAAGAGTGGACATTGAAAATGCTCTTTATGTTTCTACAGTAGGTATAGATAAATCAGGAGATAAACTAAAATTAACTTTTGCAACGCGAAGCATAGGAGTAGAAGATGAAAGTGAAAATACCAAGAAACAAGATCAATACTTCGTAGCAGAAGGAGAAACTTTATTTGAAGCAAATAGAATAATAAGAAGTAATCTATCTAGAAGACTATTTTGGGGGGAAGTTGATTACATATTAATTTCAGAGGAGTTAGCAGAAAAGGGTGTCGATGGGTATATTGACTTTTTACTAAGGGACCCTGAAGTTAGATTGGTCGCTGAAATTATGATTGTCAAGGACTTAAGAGCGGAAGAAGTGATAAAGATGGTAAATGACTCAGGACTTGATATAACCGAACATTTAAATTCACTTATGAAAGATATTAGTCATTTATCTACATCGAAGAGTGCAACAATAAAAGAGGCTTTTAGTTCATTTGCAAATGAATATTCTGGCTTAAATGTACCGTTACTTCATTTAAAAGATGATGAGAAAAAAGAAAAAGATTCAACAGATACAGAAGAAGTAAGTGCTTCTGAAGGAAACGAAAATGGAAAAAGAGTAGTCTTAGACGGATATGCAGTTTTAGATCAAGAAGATGCCAAACTAATTGGTTTTCTAACCGGAGATGATGCAAGAGGACTTAACTATGTAAAAAATGAAATTAAATCTGGAGTTATAGTTGTTAAAGATTCTGAAGGTGAGTTTGTATCTTTAGAGATAATTAGCTCTAAAACAAAATTAATTCCTAAATTTGATGGAGATAAGTTAAAGATTACTCTTAAAAATACTTCATCATCAAATGTTGCCGAAATAATGGGTACTACAAATATATTTACAGATAAACAAATCGAAGATTTGATTAAGCAACAGAACGAAATTATTAAGAGTAATATACAAAGTGCAATTGATTTTGCAGTCGAGCATAATATAGATATCCTTGATATAAGTCAAGTTACAAATATAAAGTTTCCTATTAAGTGGAATAAAATAAAAGATGATTGGAATCAAATATTCCCTGAAATTACATTCAATGTAGAAGTTGAATCTATAATTAACAGAACATATTCAATCAAAGATCCAGCACTAAGTAGAGAGGGTGGTTGATTTGTTAAAGTTTATATTGTTAATAGGTGGTATAAGTATTTATGAAATTTTTATAATGGTTAAGAAAAGACAAACGAAAGACTTTAATGCTTTTGTTCTTTTTGTTGTTTTAGCTTTGTTTGCTAGCTATATTCACGTGTATGATCCTTTTGATGCTAGCATTTCTGAACTCCTTTTGAAGTTAGTTAAATCTGAATACTTTAATGGGGGATAAGATATGGAAAAAAGTAAGGGTAAAATATCCGTAAGACAAGCACTTATACTCTTTATTGTTTTGACGTACTCTCCGTCAGTAAGATTTGCAGCTAATTCAACATCACGAATAGCAAAGCAAGCGGCATGGTTAGTGCCAACAGTTACCTCCCTCATATTGTTTATAATGATATACCTATTGAACAAACTTTTAAAAGGGTATAAGGATAAATCATTTAGCGAGATGATATATGATATTACATCTAAGTTTTGGGGAAAAGTCATCGTTAGCCTCTATTTTTGTTGGATATCAATTGTTATAGCACTTTATATAAGATATAATTCTGAGAGATTAGTCTCCAGTCTATATCCAAACGTAAATATGAATGTTTTTACCCTATCATTACTTATATTAATTGGATTTATAATTAGAAATGGAATAGTTGTTATTGCTAGGATGGGAGAACTTTTTTTGATCATCATTTTATTAATAACTATTATACTATTTACATTAATGCTTCCTACTGTAGATATAAATAACTTAGTACCAATTAGTTACTTAGATGTTTTACCTATTTTGAAATCCAGCATGTCTGGTGCGGCATTATTTTACTTAGTTTACTTACTGTTTTTTACACATAAAGTTTCTAGACAGCAAGAGTTTTTAAAATATGGTAATTTAACAGTTATGTTTATATGGTTTTTAAATACAACTTTAATCATTGCGAGTGTAGGTAATTTAGGACATGAAATAGTATCAAGATCCCCTCTTTATTTCTTTTTAGCATCTAAACATATAACGTTGTTAGGTACGGTTAGTGGATTTGAGTCAATTTTGGTTATTACATGGATTTTATCAGACTTTATTATGATAATAGTATTGATTTTTGCTTGTCTGAACATAGCTAAATCTCTCTTTAACCTAAGTAGTTATAATTCTTTTGTTAACATATATTTAGTTACTTTGTATCTTTTTTCATTAATTCTCGCAGCTAATTTATTCGAGTTACAGGAGTTCTCAAAGGAAATTGTAGTTTACATTAATGTTTTAATGCAGATTATAGTTCCTGTGATTATAGTATTAATAGCAAAAACCAGAAAGAAAATTTAATAAAATTATAAGAAATGAGGCGTAGAATATGAGAAAAACGATACTGATTACTTTGTTTGTATTTGTTATATATATATCAACTGGTCTTGAAACACTAATTGGAGGGAGAATGGATATAACAGGTGTTTTCTATGTTAGGACAGTTGGACTTGATAAAGTAGAAGATGATAAAATTCAACTTACAATAGTTACTTCACAATACTCTCCAGAGGAGGAAACATCTAATCTTGCAAAACAAGATAAATACTTTGTTTCTGTAGGTAGAGATGTATTTGAAGCAAGTAGGAATTATCATTCATTTATGAAAGAGGACATATTTTGGGGACATATTGATTTTATAATAATCTCTGAAGATTTAGCTAAAAATGATATTGACTCAACATTAGATTATTTTATTAGAGGTCATGAGAATAAATTGACTGCCAATGTGCTAGTTGCGAAAGGTGCAAGAGCTGAAGAAGTTATAAAACTTGTTACTGATGCTGGTGAGGATATCTCTACAAAACTGAATGTACTTTCAACTGGGGTTGGTGCACTATCTGTTTCTAGTCAACTACCTTTAATTGATGCCTTTAACAAAATTAATAATGAATATTGTTCTTGTTTTATTCCTACAGTACAAATCGTAGAGGATGAAAAAGAAGAACCTGAGGAAGAAACTAAGGAAGCCGCAAATGAATCAGAGGATGGGAATACTGATGAGAAGACAAAAAAATTAATCTTAGAAGGCTACGCATTTTTTGATCAAGATGATGCATCGTTATTATGCTTCATGGGTAGTAGAGCTTCACGTGGATTTAATTTTATTATAAATGAGGTTAAGTCAGGAGTAATAGTAGTTGAAGACCCAAATGGAGAATTTGTTAATCTAGAAATTATTGATTCAAAAACAAGTGTCATGCCAGAATTTAAAGATGGTAAAATAACCGTGACGTTGAAGAATGAAATGAGTAGCAACGTAACTGAAATACATGGAGATGTAGATATTTTTAAACATGAAATAATAGAAGACTTAGTAAAACAACAAAATGAGATTGTTAAACAAGAAATGCAAAGTGTAATAGATATGGTTAAAATGTATAATTCAGATTTATTTGATTTAAGTAGTATCATATTCCATAAACATCCTAAGAAATGGGATAAAATTAAAGATAGTTGGCGTGAGGAACTTAAGAATATAACCTTTATAATCGAAGTCGATTCGAAAATTAATAGAACATATACTATTAAAAAACCAGCATTAAGCAGGGATTAAAGTAGTGGCTTTTAAAGAAGGAGGATCCGTCATTGGATCCTTTCGTTTTATTAATTTATTTATTTTTTTTTCTTACAGGAACTGGATCATACCCACCTTTACTAAATGGATTGCATCTTAATATTCTCCAAATAGTTAATATACTTGCGTATAAGAAATTTTTCTTTTGAAATGCTTCTTTCGCGTAATGACTACAAGTTGGAGAGTATCTACACCTTGGAGGAGTGTATTTTGAGTATTCTTGATACTTTTCAATCAAAAAAATTACAAATTTTTTCATAACGACTCCTTATAATAAATAGAATGATATGAATATATATTACCAATAATATTAAGGTTTAACAAGGAGGAACTATGTGCGGATTTGTTGGAATGACTTTAAAGGGAAGTTTTAATAAGGATAAATTTATTGAGAGTACTAGATTATTAAGTCATAGAGGACCGGATGAAGAAGGTTATTTCTTTGATGGAATTGCCTTTGGACATAGAAGACTAGTAGTCGTTGATAAAGAAAATGGTAAGCAACCAATGACTTTTAACGGATATACTCTAATTTATAATGGTGAGTTATATAATACAGAAGATTTAAGGGTAGAGTTACTAGAATTAGGTCATACGTTTACAGGACACTCTGATACAGAAGTCTTGCTTAAAAGTTATGTTGAGTGGAAAGAAGATTGCTTAACTAAATTTAATGGTATTTTTGCTTTTGCTATATATGATGGAAATAAGTTGTTTATAGCAAGAGATAGAGTAGGAGTTAAACCTCTTTATTATTATTTTAATGGTAATGATATTTTCTTTGCTTCTGAGATTAAGAGCATTTTACACTATTATGATTTGCACGAAGTTGGTGATGAAGGATTAAAAGAATTATTTGGTCTAGGTCCTAGTCACACTCCTGGAAAAACCATTTATAAAGATGTTTATGAACTTAAGCCTGGACATTGCATGAGTTTTAATGGTTCGATTTCTGTAAAAGAATATTGGAATGTTAAAGTTAATGAGTTTAACCTGAATTTTAAAGATACAGTTAAAGAAGTGAAATTCATATTAACAGACGCTATAAAGAGACAATTGGTTTCAGATGTACCACTGTGTACATTCTTATCAGGAGGGGTAGATTCAAGCATAATAACAGCTGTAGCTGCTTTAAATAAGGATCATTTGACTTCATACTCAGTTGAGTATGAAGATAATGATTTTGAATCGAATGATTTTCAAGTAAGTAAGGATACAGATTACATTAAATATGTAGTTGATAAATATGATACAACTCACATTGATAAAGTGATTTCTCTTGATGAGCTAACGGATACTCTTACTAATGCAGTTGATTTAAGAGATTATCCAGGAATGGCTGATATTGACTCATCACTGTACTGGTTCTGCAATGAAATTAAAGAGACTCATACAGTAGGTTTATCAGGAGAATGCGCTGATGAAATATTTGGAGGATATCCATGGTTTTACCGTGATACAGAAAGTAATTTCTTTCCTTGGTTAAGAGATTTAGATTCAAGATTAGATTTATTTAAAGATAAATGGAAAGAACGTTTAAATATTAAAAAATATGTAAAAGATAAGTATGAAAAAACAATGAATGAAGTTCCGAATATGTCTAGACATCAAAAGATGATGTACTTAAACATTAAGTGGTTTATGACTACATTATTGATGAGAAAAGATAGTATGAGTATGGGTGCTTCGTTAGAGGTAAGAGTACCATTCTCAGATCATAGGTTAATAGAATTTTTATTTAATGTACCATATGAATATAAATTTTATAAACAAGAAAAAGGTTTATTGAGAGAATCAATGAAGGATTTACTTCCTATAGAAATATTAAACAGAAAGAAGAACCCATATCCTAAAACTCACAATAAACGTTATACAGAACTTGTTAAGAAAAAACTTATTAAGTCATTATATGATAAAGATAGTATCTTACATATCTTGTTTAAAAGAGATAAATTAATAGAATTAATAAGAACTAATGGTGAGTCATTTGAAAAACCATGGTTTGGTCAATTAATGACTGGACCTCAATTAATTGCTTATTTATATCAAGTTGATTATTGGTATAAGAAATATAATATAAAGTTGGTGTAAACTTGGAACGATTTATTATGGCATTTATCGTAGCGGTATTTTTCACATTTACAATTAAATTTAAAATAGTTAAGAATGAAAATGAAGCGAATGTTGATCTGTTTTTCTCAAGGCTTTTGAATATTCGCTTTGATGTTGATGAGTTTTATGTTAGATTTACACAGTCAAGAGAAAGACCTGACGGATTCAGTGTAAATGAAACGATGGAAAACATTAGAAAACTACTAGAATCAAGAAGTTTTTTTTCTGATATATTATCATATACGGTAATTAAAGAAATAAGAATCATTGATAATGTTAAAATACAAGATTCATATTATAGACAGTTCGTAGATGTTTTGGGGTGGACAACTCTAAGCATGATTCAAAGATTTGTGAGAAATAATTTTAAAGCTGTAATGAAAGAAGAGTATAAAGTAGTTGAGAATTTTAGAGCAAATACTTTTAGAATTAGTATATATTGTATAGGAGAGATAAAATTAGTAAATATTATAATTAGTATATTTAAGAATATAAGACAAATACCACAATTATTGAAAAGAGTGAGCTAAATGGAACATCCTATTAATAATCTATTAAGAATATCAATGGAAAATATTAAGGACATGATTGATGTTAATACAATCATTGGTGAGCCTGTAAAGATAAATGATTCATTAGTGATACCAATAAGTAGACTTAAGTTTGGTTTTGCAGCTGGTGGGACTGAACAAAGAGCAAAAGAAAATGATCAATTTCCTTTTGGTGGAGGTAGTGGAGGAAGCGTATCGATTAATCCTATTGCTTTTTTAGTAGTTAAGGAAAATGATTTTCAAATTTTATCTTTAGAAAAAGATTCTCATTTGTATGAAAAGGTTATGGATTTCGTGCCGAAATTAATTACACAATTTGAAGAAATAGTTAGAAAAAATAAAGATTAACTACACATGGCTCCTAGCAGAGCCTTTTTTCATTTTGATAAAAATCTTAGTACTTAATTAAAGTCCTAAAAATTAATAAAATCAGTTTAATGTATTGTGTTATAATTGAATGATAATTATCTAATGGTTATTTACTGTTTTATTTATAATTCTTTTAAGAAGGTGCTATATGAATTTACGAGAAAAATTTATTACTTATATTAAGGATAACTCTTATGACCATTTTTTTTCAAGAGGAGAAAGGTATTATAAACAAAATAGAGTGGAATACTTAGGGAGTTACGAACTTCAAAGCATACAAGATTTTCAATTTGAAGTGAGTGGTACAAATATTTATAATGTTTCCATTATTAAAAAAGACGATGACTATCAATTTTATTGTGATTGCGCTGCAAGTAGAGAGTATTCGTCATTATGTAAACACCAAGTTGCTTCTGCTTTACACTATAAAGATTACTTGATTAATGAATTCGATGTACCTAATATAGTTTTATTAAATAATATTAACAAGATGAAGTTACGAGCTTTAGGTGATATTTCTAAGGTGAATTTAATCCCAATGATTAAGTTAAACAGTTCGAAAGGGATATTTAGTATTGGCTTTACTATTTCGAATCCAAAAGAACCTTTACAATTAAAGAAACTATCAAGTGATAAATATTTTGAGCATGATAAATTGTATGAAATCAATAAACCTGTAAAGGAATTCTTAAATATTGTAAAATTATACGAGTCTAATAACCATTACAATTCTAATGATTACAGTGGTTCTATTTGGTATCCAGTAGACTTTGATATGTTACCGTTTGTTAAAAATTTGTTATGTCAAGTTGATGGTGTTTTTCTGTCTGATAAATCAAAATTTGACTACTTACCAATAAGAATAACTGATGAAACTTTACCGAGGATTACTATATCAAGTAAAATGTTAGAGGTTAAAAGTGATGTTACGAGAATAACGAGGAATTTTAGTTATTCAGATAAGTATTTTTATATAAATAAAGATCATCTTATTTTTGACTTGTTTGAGAATTTAAATAATGTCGAGTTAAATGAAGTTACCCTAAATAAATTTCTAACTGAAATTTATCCAACAACTGATATAGAAGAGTTTGTTACATTAGATGAAGATTTAAAAGATAAGATTCAGTATGTTGATGTAAGTGACCTAGAATTAAGCAAGACTGACAATTCTTTAATAGTTGAAATGAATGCTGAAGGAATTCCAATATGTAAGGATAAAAAACTACAAAAATTATTAGCATTAGCAAGAACAGATAATACTTATGAATTTGTAGATCCAAAATCAATAGATGAATTCTTATCTCGTGTAAAAGGACATATAGATGTTGATACTGAGGTTCTTGATCTTGTTAAAGAGATGAGTGATTTAATCTTTTTAGAGTTTGATTTTGTTGATGATTCACTATATATTAATTTAGGATTAAAGAAAAAATCGATAAAAGCTTTCTTAGAATCTGACCATGAGTATTCACATTATAGTGATGGTTATATTTCTCATAAAGAACTTAAGGACTATAAAGAGATTTTTAAACTATTTCACATAAATAAAAACACTTTATCAGAACGTATTAAAATAAGTAGAGTATTTGTATATTCAATATTTAATAGTGATAATGTTTTTGTTAAAAAGGCTAAAAAAGCGAAATCAGTTTATGAATTGTATGATGTTATTCTAAATCACAGTTTTAACGATATACTACCTGAGGGTATTAATGCTAATCTAAGAGATTATCAAGAATATGGTTATCAGTATTTAAGGATGCTTGATAAGTTTGGCTTTGGTGGTATTTTAGCTGATGAGATGGGTCTAGGAAAGACTTTACAGGTATTAACATTCATTAAGAGTAAACAACCTCTTAAAAAACCAGTGTTAATTGTTACTCCAACAACTGTTATGTATAACTGGGGGAAAGAAATCGATAAGTTTATTGAATCAATTAATTATGAATTTGTAGTGGGTATCAAACAACAAAGAAGAGACATTTTAAATGAACTTAATAATGAAGTGTATATCACAACGTACGCACTTTTAAGAAACGATATAGATTTATATAAGAAGATAGACTTTTCTTATGTCTTCTTTGATGAAGCTCAGTACTTGAAAAGTGTAAATGCTAAAGTTAGAATTGCTGCGAAAAGTTTAAAGGGGGCTAAGTTTGCGATAACTGGTACACCAATTGAAAATAGTATTTTAGAACTTTGGAGTATTATGGATATTATTAATCCTAATTCCTTAGGTGACTTTACGAATTTTAAAAGAACCTTTTATAAGAAAGAAGAGGGATTAGAAATTCTTCAAGATAACGTAAAGAACTTTATTTTAAGAAGATTAAAAAAAGATGTATTAAAGGAATTACCTGATAAAGTAGAAACTGAAATGTATATTGAATTAAATAAACATCAATCTAAAGAGTATAATAAATTGATTGATGAGTATAGTGGTGAAGTAACGACTTCAATTAAAGAATTTGGTTTGGGTAAATCATATATGACAATATTAAGTTTACTTACTAGACTAAGACAAGTAAGTTGCCACCCGGGTCTATTTTTAGACGATTATGATAAAGGGTCAACTAAACTAACTGCACTACTAGAAATTATTGAAGAATATATATTAGAAGGAAGAAAACTTATTATCTTTTCTCAGTTTAAATCAATGTTAGATATTATTGCTTTGGAGTTATCTAGTACTGATCATCTATATGAATATTTACATGGTGGTATTAAGCAATCATTAAGACAATCAATTATAGATTCTTACAATAATGAAGATATTTCAATCATTTTAATTTCCATGAAGGCTGGAGCTACGGGTATTAACCTAACTAAGGCTGATACTGTTATTATATTTGACCCATGGTGGAATCCTCAATTAGAGAATCAAGCTATAGATAGAACTCACCGTATAGGTCAAACAAAGAATGTTAACGTCATTAGATTGATAGCTAAAGATACTATAGAAGAGAGAATTATTGAAATGCAGGCAAATAAGAGAAGAATAACTGAAACTATTATTCAAGAATCGGATAATATGTTAGGTTCTTTAAATAAGGATGAAATTCTAGAGTTATTTACTAAGGTTTAATGTGTTATTTGGTTAATAAAATAGAACGCAAAAATGACTCTCAAACGTAATTGTTTGAGAGTTTTTTTAATTAATAATTAATCAATTACTATCTATATGTATCATTTAGGATTAATGATGAAAAATAGTAATGTTCACAGGTCTGTAAAAGAGTGTAAAAAAAGTGGAAAAATGTTGATAATATTGATGTAGTAGTTGTATAATGAATAGTATTTAAATCCTTAGAGGGGATGATGACAGTGGAAAGAGAAATTTTGGTTGATTTATTTGAAATAATTGATACTTCAAATCAATATTTAATGAAAGATTTGAAGACTAGTTATTTGAGTTCTTTATTTATGACAAGTAGGAATATTCTAGAAGATGATTGTATGCAAGATGTATCTATTGAAACTAGAGAAACATTACTTGATTTAAATAAGGAAATTCAAAAATTTGATTTTACTAAAGAAGATATTAGAAAAGCACTTGTAGCTGTTATTTTAAAAGGTTATAAAACTGATAATATTCAAAATAGTGAAATTACACCAGATACTATTAGTTTATTAGTTGGATATTTAGTAAATCGTTTATTTAAAGGTAAAAATAAAATATCTATTTTAGATCCAGTAGTAGGTACTGCGAATTTATTAACAAATGTGTGTAATAATATAGATGTGAACGAATTTGACCTAGTTGGTATTGATAGCAATTTAGATAATATTCAGTTAGGTAGAGTAATTGCTGATATGCAGGATTACTCAGTTGACTTTATATTAGAAGATTCCATTACAAGTAATATTAATGGATTTGACTTAGTTATAGGTGATATACCGCTTTACCTATATGATGATGAGTATTTCCCACATGTACTAATAGATAAAATGATTGATAAAGTTAGTAATGGTGGTTACTTAGTAATGGTAATTCCAAATGATTTCTTTGAAGTTGAAGGTAAGTTTAAAGATTCAATTGTAGAAAAAGCATTTTTACAAGGTATTGTAAAATTACCTGACAATTTGTTTGTAGATAGTAAACTAGGAAAAAGCATCTTAATAATAAGAAAAAAAGATGTTAATATAGAGAACGTTAATGAATTCTTACTTGTAGACTTGCCGAGTTTAAGTGAGCAAGATAAATTCAGTAGTTCGATTAGAAAAATAGACAATTGGTTTGAAAAGGAAGGTAAATTATGAAAGTAATGAGTGTTAATGCAGGAAGTTCTTCGTTAAAATTCAAGTTATTCAATATGCCAAGTGAAGAGGTAATCTGTCAAGGTATATTCGAAAGAGTAGGACAAACTGTGGGTAAATTTGAACTAGAATTTGATGGTAAAGAAATTGAAAAAGAGTTACCACTTGAAAATCATGCAGTGGCTGTAAATATTTTACTTGAAAGTTTAATTAGTGAAGGTATTGTTAGTAGTTTAGAAGAAATCGGTGGTGTAGGTCATCGTGTTGTTCATGGTGGAGAAAAATTCGCTAAGAGTACTAAAATTAATCAAATAGTAATTAAAGCTATTGAAGAAGTAAGTGATTTAGCACCATTACACAATCCAGCAAACTTAACTGGAATCAAAGCGTTTATCGAAGCATTACCACATGCATCTCAAACAGCAGTATTTGATACAGCGTTCCACCAAACAATGGCGCCAGAAACATATATGTATGCTGTACCTTATGAATGGTATCAAGATCATGGTGTAAGAAAATATGGTTTCCACGGAACAAGTCATAAATATGTATCTGAAAGAGCAGCTGAATTAGTTGGTAAAAAACCTGAAGACGTTAATGTTATCGTTTGTCACTTAGGTAATGGAGCAAGTATTTGTGCCGTTAAAGGTGGTAAGAGTATTAACACAACTATGGGATTAACTCCATTAGCTGGTATCCCAATGGGAACTAGAAGTGGTAATATCGATCCAGCTATCGTTGAATTCATATCAGAAAAAGAAAATATAACAGTTCAAGAAGTTACTTCTATGTTAAATAAAAAATCTGGATTCTTAGGTGTATCTGGAATCTCAAGTGATAATAGAGATTTAGAAATGGCTGTAGAAAAAGGAAATGAAAGAGCTCAATTAGCTATGGATATCCAAGATAAGAAAATCGCTGACATCTGTGCACAGTACTATGCATATATGGGTGGATGTGATGTAATCGCATTTACTGCAGGTCTTGGAGAAAACTCATCTAGAATGCGTGCTGTAATCTGTGATAGATTATCTGCATTAGGTGTAAAAATCGATAGAGAAAGAAATAATATAAGAAGAAAAGAAACATTAATTAGTGCTGATGATTCTTCAGTAAAAGTATTCTTAATACCTACTGATGAAGAATTAGTTATCGCAAGAGATACTTTCGAACTTTGTTAATAATTTAAAATCCTAATGTCAACCCCATTAGGATTTTTTTATTTACCAAAATAATATATTTATTCGACAAATAACGACAAATTGTGTTGTTGGATGCCAGTATAATATGAAAAGTGTCTTATAGAATTCATTATAATTTTACATTCCCGTGATGAGTAGACTATAAAGTTACAAATTTTATACTTTTGAATTAAAAGGTTGAATTTGGTAATTAGTTATTATATAATTAATATTGTAATTAAATAAGAATATACTAAGTAATTTGTACTATTGTGAGTTTAAGATATTTAAAAATTGTTCTGTGAGAGTGAAATTTTTGATTTTTTTATACCAATATAGATTCAAATTATTTTTTTTGTATATTTTTTTATAAAATGATGCAAATTTTGTCTTTTTATGTAACAAGAATATAAGTTTTGGAGGGAATTAACGTGGACAACAACCAAAGAGAAGAATATTTAGAAATTGATCTAATTTCACTATTTAAAACACTATTAAGAAAGTGGTATGTAATCTTAGTGGTAGTATCAATTACGGGGGGATTAGGTTCTTTATATATATTTAATATGGAAGATGAGTATACATCAAGCGCTAGCATGATAGTAGAAGTATCAAATGAAAACCAATCAGATTACACTGATATCTTAATGGGACAAAAACTTGTTAGTACATATAAAGAAGTTTTAAAAAGTGATCGTGTTCTAGGAAGAGTTATACATGAATTGGATTTAGATTATAGTGTAGAAGAACTTAGGAATCTGTTAAATATAACGAGTGTTGGGGATACGGTAATTTTAAAGATATCTACCACAACAACAAGTAAAGTGAAATCGTTTAATATAGTTACAAAAACAACTGATATTTTAATCGAATTATCAAAAGAGTTTGATTCATTAGATAATATTGAAATTCTAGATACTGCAAAAGTCGCAGTCATACCAGATAGCAATAATTCTATGATGTATTTAATTATCTCAATCATGTTAGGTGGTATGCTTTCTGTACTAATAATATTTATAATTGAGTTTACAAACACAAAAGTAAGAACTGAAACTGATGTAGAAAATATTCTTGGGCTAAGTATACTTGGTGTCATTCCTGAATATGATATTAAATCTCTTAAACAGTCATAATGATTGATATTCATACTCACATTCTACCTCAAGTTGATGATGGTGCCATAGATATAGATGAGTCAATTGAAATGATTAAAATGTCGATTGAATCGGGAGTGGAAAAAATTATACTTACTCCACATTACTATGGGAATGGAAGAAATCAGTATTCCTATGGTGAACTCCTAATAAGATTTGAAGATTTTAAAAGCAGAGTAGAAGAAATGTTAGATATTGAAATCTTCTTAGCTCAAGAGATTCATTATAGTAGAAATATTATAGAATTATTCAAAAGTGGTGATGTTAATACAATTAACAATACTAACTATTTATTTACTGAATTACCAATTTGTAAGGAAGTAGATCATGAAGAATACTTTTATGAAATATCTTTAATGGATAAAAGGATAGTGTTAGCCCATCCTGAAAGATCTTTATGGTTAAAAGTTGATGATATAAAGAAAATTGTATGTAGTGGTATTTTAGTTCAACTTAATGCAGGAAGTTTATTAGGTGAATTTGGTTCTAAAGTTAAAAAAAGAGCTCAAAAATTAATGAAACTAAAACTTGTACATTTTATCGCAAGTGATTGTCATAAGGTAGATAAAAGAATACCAAATTTACATTTAGCAGCTAAGTATGTAAAAAAGAAACATGGTGAGAAAGTATTTAATGAATTGTTCAAAGATAATCCAGGTAGATTACTTTTAAATGATGAAATATAAAAGAGGTGTATATAAATGGAATATAAAGTGATATCACATATGGATCGTTTGTCAGTTGTTTCAGAGTCATATAGAAAACTAAGAACTAATATTGACTTTTCTTCATTTGATGAAGAATTAAAAGTAATTAATATAACTAGTTCTATGCCGTCGGAAGGTAAATCAATAAATTTATTAAACTTAGCTACGGTCTATGCACAGAATGATAAAGATGTAGTAGTAGTTGACTTAGATTTACGTAGACCCAAAATGCATAGAGCGATTGGAGAAAGAAATATATTAGGGGTAAGTGATTACTGTGCAAGAAAATTACCACTTGAGGAGTGTATTAAGCATACTAAGTTTGGTTTTGACTGTATGGTAGCTGGAAAAAAAATACCATACCCATCAGAATTACTGAACTCTCAAAAATTAAAGGACTTAATTAGTTTACTTAAAGAAGAATATGAATATATTTTTATTGATTGTCCTCCAGCAAATATGGTTACTGATGCAAATATTATATCTAGATATTGTGATGGGACTATATTTGTAGTTCGTAATAATTATACTGACAAACGTATAGCTAAACGAGCTATTAAATCTTTAAGGGATATAAATGTAAATGTTATAGGAGCTATAGTTACAAGAGTTAAAAAAAAGGATACGAAATATGGTATTTATTATGGAGTTGGAGATTACTACGGAGAATAATACTTATAAATCTCGACTTTTTTAGGGAGTGATTATTATGAGTTTTAATATATTAATTATTGAAAGTGATCTTTTTATTAATAGTGTTTTAAATAGAACTCTGAAATTAGAGGGTTTTAAACTTCATGATACTTTTGATAGAAAGACAGCAGTTGATGTTATTAATAACAATGACTATAACTTAGTTATCATTGGATTCAAAACTAAAGATGAAGATATAACAGAAATTATTAAACTAGCAAAAGAGCGTAACCCAAACAGCGGAATAATTGTTATGGGTGAACAGTATGATAGAGAATTACTTTTAAGGTATTATGAACTTGGAATAGATGACTTTATGTTAAAACCTTTTGATATAGATTTATTCGTAGCAAAAGTTAATGCCTTAAAAAGAAGAATGGAAAATACAAACCTTACTAGAAGAATTGGTGATATTGAAATAGATTACGGTAAGCAACTTATTACCTGTAATTCTATTTCAGAAAGATTAAATCCCACAGAGTTTAGAATCATATTTAAATTAGTAACTTCCTATATAGAAGATAAAGTATTAGATAAGGAAGAAGTTAATAAATTATTGTTCCATAGTGATAACAAAACTGGTCCTAATGGAGCAAAGGTTTATATCTATAGACTAAGAGATAAATTAAACAAAATAGGTAGTAAAGGAGTTGAAATAAAAAATGATTATGGAACTGGTTACTATCTAGTTGTAAATAATGAGTAATTTATTTCAATAAAACGTCTATAAATATCGTTATATATATTAGAATAAAACAATAACTTACATTTTATTTGCTATAACAACTATAAACGACGTAATTTGAGTACTATATTAGTTAAGGTACTGTAGAAAGGTGATGAATTGTGATGAAAGTCTTAAATAAATATTTCTTGGTTTTAGATTTACTTATGATTTTTACAATCTATTTATTTGTTGAATCACTAACAAGAAGTTTTACTTTTGAAATAATAACTGATACTAGTTTAATTCATCTGTTTTATGGAATAACAATATCTAAAGTTATTATAAATTATTACTTTAAAATTTATCATAGGATATGGGCTTTAGCTTCGATAGAGGACTTAGTTGTTCTGGCTTATTCATTTTTAGTATCTAACGCATTAATATTTACTTTAACAATCACAGGCTTAATTGATTTTACTGCTTTAAAGTTACTTGCGGTAATGTTTTTAGAAGCTGGTGGCTATTTAGTGTCTAGATTTGCATATAGATACTATTTTTATTATAAACAAAAGGATAATAATAACTTATCTAGAACATTAATCATTGGAGCCGGTAAAGCTGGTGATTTAGTTTATAGAGAAGTAACTAGAAATCAAGATATTTACCGCTTAAAAGTGGTTGCTTTCTTAGATGATAAAAAACACAAAATAGGAAAGAAATTAAAAAATGTTCCAATCTATGGACCATTTCAAAATATCGAATCTATTATTAGTGATAACGGAATTGAAGATGTTATAGTAGCGATTCCATCTTTATCAAGAAATGATTTATCAGAGATGGTTCATGTACTAGCTACTCTTCCTGTTAGAACTAAAGTTCTACCTCGATTAGAAGATGTAGATGGTGACTATGATAAACAAAAAGTTAGAGAAGTTAAAATAGAAGATTTACTTGGAAGAGATACAGTAGAACTAGATGATAAAGGAATAAAAGACTTTATTCAAGGTAAAGTTGTTCTAGTTACTGGTGGAGGAGGATCTATTGGATCTGAAATCTGTAGACAAGTTGTAAATTATAAAGCTAACCAATTAGTCATTGTAGAAATAAATGAAAACACTACATATGATTTACAGCATGAACTTATTAGACTAAAAAATAAACACCCTGAATTAACTACTAATATAAAGGTATTAATAGGTAGTGTTAGAGATATAGATAGACTAGATGAGATATTCAGTGAATATAAACCAAATATTGTGTTCCATGCAGCAGCACATAAACATGTGCCGTTAATGGAAAGGTCACCGAAAGAAGCTGTGAAAAACAATGTGTTTGGTACTTATAATACAGCGATAACAGCTATAAAACATAATGTTGATAAGTTTGTATTAATATCAACGGATAAAGCAGTTAATCCAACAAATATAATGGGGTCGACTAAGCGATTTGCAGAGATTATTATACAGTCTTTACAAAAAGGCAGTAATACTAGCTTTGCAGCTGTTAGATTCGGTAATGTATTGGGTTCAAATGGTAGTGTAATTCCACTATTTAAAAACCAAATAGAAGACGGTGGACCTGTTACAGTTACTCATAAAGATATTATAAGATACTTTATGACAATACCTGAAGCATGTCAGTTAGTACTTCAGTCAGGTGCATTTGCTACAGGTGGGGAAATATTTGTTCTTGATATGGGTGAACCAGTAAAAATATTAGATCTAGCTGAAAAGATGATTAGATTATCTGGATTTATTCCATATGAAGAAATGGAAATTAAGTTTACTGGACTAAGACCCGGTGAAAAGATGTTTGAAGAATTACTGTTAGATGAAAAGAAACAGAACAAAACACCTAATGAAAGAATATATATAGAAAAGAATGGTGTTAAAAATATTAATATTGAGAAAACACTATTAGATATTAAAAATGACTATAAAGAAATGCTTAAATATGTTGATTACAAGGTTGTAGTTAATGACTAGAGGGGTTCTATGAAAAAATATTTTGGTACAGATGGTATAAGGGGAGTTGCTAATGAGTATTTAACTCCTGAGCTTAGCTATAGACTAGGTAGAGTTTTAGGGTTAAGAATAAGATATGGTTATGTTAAAGAGCCATATGTTTATGTTGGTAAAGATACAAGAATGAGTTGTGACTTATTAGAGTACAGTATTATCTGTGGTTTCTTAAGCGTTGGTGTAAATGTTAAGAGATTACATGTGATTCCTACTCCAGGTGTTGCTTATTTAACTGCGAGTACTGAAGCATCAATGGGTGTTATGATTTCAGCATCACACAATCCGTTTTATGATAATGGAATTAAGTTATTTAGTTCAAATGGAATGAAACTTAGTGATGAAGAAGAATTAGAAATTGAAGAATTGTTAGATAATGATGATTCTAAGGGTCGTTCAATTAATGAAAATGTTGGGATTGTATTAAATAGACATGAAAGTATGTATCAATATATAGAGTCTTTATTCTTTTCAGTTAAGAATAGATTCGATGGATTAAAGATAGGTTTAGATTGTGCTAATGGAGCTACATTTAATATAGTTAATAGATTATTTACGAGACTTGGAGCTGAAGTAACAATTATTAATGATAATCCAGACGGAATGAATATTAACGATAAGTGTGGAGCTACTGACTTAAAAGACATTAGAAACTTAGTTCTTTTAGAAAATCTTGATATAGGATTTGCCTTTGATGGTGACGGGGATAGAGTTATGGCTATCGATGAATTAGGTAATATAATTGATGGAGACTTTATTCTATATATTATGGGTAAATACTTTAAAGATAATAGCAGTTTAAGTAATAATAATATCGTCACAACTACTATGAGTAATATGGGGTTATATAAAGCACTTGAGAGAATAGATATTACTTCAACTCAAACTGATGTTGGAGACCGATATGTCTTAAAAGAAATGCTTGATAAAGGCTATAACTTAGGTGGAGAACAATCAGGTCACGTAATAATGCTTGATTATAATACATGTGGTGATGGTATGTTAGTTGCATTACAGTTAACTTCAATAGTTAAAGAATCAGGATTAACAATATCTGAAATGGTTAAGGATATGAAGAAATATCCCCAACTATTAGGGAAAGTAAAAGTTACTGATAAAGAAGAAATTATGAATAATAAGAACTTCTTAGAAGTGATAGAGAAATGTGATTCAGAGTTAGGTGACGAAGGTAGAGTATTAGTTAGACCATCGGGAACTGAACCTGTTATTAGAATAATGGTTGAAGCTAAGGATGAATTACTTTGTCAAAAATATTATGATGAAGTTTATAATACTTTAAATAATATAATTAATTAGAGGTGGATTTATGAATACTTATGGACTTATATTAGCTGGTGGTAAAGGAACAAGGATGAATGATGATTTACCTAAGGTTGCTCAAAAGATATTAGGTAAAGAGTTCGTTAACTATGTTTATGATGCACTTAAACATGCGGGAATAGAAAATGTATATCCGATTGTAGGTTATAAAAGAGAAATAGTTTTATCTTGTATGAATAACCCAGTACATTTTGTTCAAGAGGAGCAATTAGGTACAGGTCATGCAGTTCAAATGGCTTACGAAGAGTTACATGATAAAGATGGTATTTGTTTTGTTATCGCAGGTGATCAACCATTAATTACAAGTGAAAGTATAAAAGAAGTAATAAAAGTTCATAAAGAAAACAAAAATCAGTTAACACTTCTTACTGCTGTTAGTCCAAATCCGTATGGATATGGTCGTATAGTTAGAAATGGTAGTGAGGTTTTAAAGATAGTAGAAGAAAAAGATGCAAGTGATGAAGAGAAATTAATAAATGAAGTTAATATTTCTACATTCTGTTTTGATAATAAATTATTGTTTAAATATATTAAAGAAATAAGGAATGAAAATGCACAAAAAGAGTTGTATCTAACAGATATCTTAGAGATATTTAAAACTGAAGGATTAAAAGTTGAAGCTGTAAAAGCTTTAACTTATGAAGAAACAATAGGTATTAGCGATAAAGTAGATTTAGCTAAAGCTACTGGTTTTTTAAAAGATAAGATTAATAATAAACATATGAGAAATGGTGTAACGATTGTTGATCCTAATAACACATATATAGGTCCTGATGTTGAAGTAGGTAAAGGTACGATTATTTATCCAGGATGTGTGTTTGAAGGTAATGTAAGTATTGGTGAGAGTTGTACAGTTCAATCATCATGTATATTTGATAGTTCAATTGGTGATAACGTTACAGTTGGTCCATTTGCGCATATTAGACAAAATTCCGAATTAGGAAATAACATTAGAATTGGTAATTTTGTTGAAATTAAGAAAAGTAAATTAAGTGATGGAGTAAAGTCTGCACACTTAACATATTTAGGTGATAGTGAAATCCATGAAGGTGTAAATATTGGTTGCGGAACTATTACAGTTAATTATGACGGAAAAAATAAACATAAAACTGTAATAGAAAAGGGAGCTTTTATTGGAAGTAATGCTAACTTAATTGCACCAATCACTATTGGTGAAAATTCTAAAGTAGCTGCAGGAAGTACAGTTACAGATGATGTTCCAAATGATTCATTAGCTATAGCAAGAGAAAGACAAACGAATAAAAAAGACTATTATAAGAAATAGGAGTGAGAATATGAAAAGTATTAAGTTGCCTTATTTGATTCAAACAGTTTTAATAGTAGTTTTATTAGCAGTTACACCACTATTATATAGTGCAGATTATGGTACATTTCATAGGATAAAGTTGCAGACTATTTATTTAGTTGTGACTCTAATATTTTTAGTATCAATTTTCTGTTTTAAGTGTTTTAAAGATGAATATATAGATTCGTTTAAAATATTTAAAACAGAAAGAAAGTTGTTATTAACTGCGATATTTTTTATGTTTTGTTCATTATTCCAAAACATAAGTCAAATGAATTGGTTTGTAAGAAATGGGCATTCAAATGGAGTGTTTTGGGGTGCACGACCAAATTATTTATCTATATTCTTCTATATTATCGCGATAATATTTATTATGACTAGCATACCATCAGTGAAACATGTTTATAGAAGAATAATTAATATATCAGTTATTGTAAGTTTAGTTATAGTTGGTTCTGTAATTCTATATCAAATCTTTGTAAATGACTTTATTGGTGTAGGTAGATCTGAGTTATTTGGATTTGGGAATAGTAACTATACGCCTGATGCATTCGCTATTATTGGCTTATTATTGTTAGTTCCATTGATGTTTAAAGATAAAATAAATATTATAAATACTTTAATTGGTGTTTTCCTATTTGTGATTGTTTTATTATCATTGTCACGTGCGGCATTTATAGGATTATTTATAAGTTTACTAGTAACTCTCATAATTTTAATTAAGAATAAACACTTAAAATGGATAAGAGTACTTATTCTAGGTGTATCTGCGAGTTTAGCTGTAATAGGATTAGTATATATAACTAAAGTATTAGGTTCAGAAGCATTACTAAATGACTTTAAAACTTTATATGATCTAATAAGTGGACAAGCCTCGGCTGGTGAGTTATCTAGTTTAAGAACAGATTTGTGGGTAGCGGCAATCGATGAATTAACTCGTAATCCATTAACTATATTGTTTGGAAATGGTCAAAGTGTATTTATATGGCAACATGGTGCAGAGAGTTACTTAGTTACAAATGTCCATAATCAATATGTAGATATATTGTTATCTGGTGGAATAGTTGTTTTTGGTATATTTATGTACTTATTGATAAAACAATTTACTTATGCATCAAGACTAGTAAAGAGTGATATTACAAATATCAGTTTACTAGCAGCATTAATATTCATCACAACAAAATGGATGTTCAATAGTTTAAATGCTATACATTCTCCATTTGTTTTAATTGTATTCATTTTAATAAGTTATAGATACATGGAAATAAAAAGAATTGAATCAAATTAAATTATGAGGATGAACTTTTAATAATAAGTTATAAATCGACATAAACATTTAAAGAAACATATATTAATTTATGGGGTGGTATTATGTGTGGAATTGTTGGTTATATAGGTTTAGAAGACTGTAAAGATAAAATTATAGATGGACTTAAGAAGTTAGAATACCGTGGATATGATTCAAGTGGAATTGCTTTATTAAGTGAAACTGATTACATTTTTAAAGAAAAGGGAAGAATTATCGAGATGGAGAATACAGTTGATACTGAATTATTTGCTTCAACTGGTATTGGTCACACAAGGTGGGCTACACATGGTGTACCTAATAAAATTAATTCTCATCCACATAAATCTTTTTGTGAAAGATTTATAGTAGTACACAATGGTGTTGTTGAGAATTACGAATATCTTAAAGATGAATTCTTAAATGAAGTTCCATTAGTCTCAGAAACTGACACAGAAATATTAGCAAATTTGTTAAGTGTATTTGCTTCAAGATATAAATCAACTGAAAAAGCAATTAGAAAGTTTATGAGTGTAGTAAAAGGATCATATGCTTTAGTATTTATAGATAGAGACAATAATGATAAGTTATTTGCACTTAAAAATATGAGTCCATTACTTATTGGTATTGGTGAAGAATTCAATATGTTTGGTTCAGACGTATCATGCATGTTAAGTGAGACAAATGAGTTTATTGAGTTTAAAGATTTAGAATACGCGGTCATT
Organism: Mycoplasmatota bacterium WC44; assembly: GCA_046529715.1. Taxonomy (GTDB): domain Bacteria; phylum Bacillota_I; class Bacilli_A; order MAG-NZ; family MAG-NZ; genus WC44. The sequence continues at coordinate 1,926,159 of CP134881.1, read as the reverse complement.
ACTAAAGAAGATATTAGAATGTTCGATTCTAATAACAATCCTATTGAAAGAAAATCGTTTATCTCTAAGTTAAATTTAGAGGATATTGAGTTAGGTCAATATCCATACTATATGATTAAAGAAATAGAAGAACAAAGTTCTGTAGTCAGAAGAGTTATAACTGAATATGATAATACTGAAATAAATGAAGAATTAATAGAAGAAATAAAAAACTCAGATAGAATAAACATTATCGCAGCAGGAACAAGTTATCATGCTGGTTTTATTGGTAAGCATTTAATAGAAAAGATTTGTAATAAACCAGTTGATGTTCATATAGCTAGTGAGTTTGTTTATAATAAACCTGTTTTAAGTGAAAGACCATTCTTTATATTTATTTCACAATCAGGTGAAACAGCAGATTCACGAGCTGCTTTAAAGAAGGTAACATCATTAGGATATAAGTCTTTAACTTTAACTAATGTTGAAGGTTCTACTTTGTCTAGGGAGTCAGATTATACTTTACTTCTATATGCAGGACCAGAAATAGCTGTAGCGAGTACAAAAGCTTATACAGCTCAAATAGCAGTCTTAGCTATTCTAGCTAGTTCTATTAATCCTGAATATAATATAGATTTAAGAAAAGAATTAAGTATTGTAGCTAACGTAATTGATGAAGTATATACTTATAAAAATACAATAAAAGAATATGCTAAGAGTTACTTAGATGCTACTAGAAATTGTTTTTATATAGGTAGAGGTATTGATTACTTCGTTGCGTTAGAAGCTGCACTTAAACTAAAAGAAATTAGTTACATTCAAACTGAAGGATTTGCAGCAGGTGAATTAAAACATGGTACTATTGCGTTAATCGAAGATCAAGTACCAGTAATAGCAATAATCTCACAAGAGCAAACAAACTTAAATACTAGAGGAAATATAAAAGAAGTTGTAGCTAGAGGAGCTAATACATTGATTATATCGATGAAGAGTGTAAGTACACCAAATGACGAAATTATCCTAAATGATGTGCATCCTTTGCTTACACCATTAGTTACAATCATTCCTTGTCAGTATCTATGTTACTACGCAGCATTAGATAGAGGTTTAGATATTGATAAACCTAGAAATCTAGCAAAAAGTGTAACAGTAGAATAATTCTACTGTTACTTAATTAAAAAAACTATGGACAAGTAAGATAATAAATTCATATGGGGGAAGCCAATGATGTATACTAAATACTCAAAAAGAATAATTGATGTTCTATTATCTTTAATAGGACTTACAATATTAAGTCTTATATTTATCATATTGGCATTAGTAATTAAGTTAGAGTCTAGAGGACCTGTGTTTTTTAAGCAAAAAAGAGTTGGAAAAAATAAAGTTCATTTTAATATTTTGAAGTTTAGAACAATGAGAATTGAAACACCTAAAGACATACCTACTCATATGTTAAAAGATCCAGAAAAATATATCACTAAATCAGGTAAGTTTTTAAGAAGGACAAGCCTTGATGAATTACCTCAGATTTTCAATATATTAAAAGGTGAAATGAGTATTATTGGTCCTAGACCAGCTCTTTGGAATCAATACGATCTGATTGAAGAAAGAGATAAATATGAAGCTAATAACCTAACTCCTGGATTAACAGGATTGGCACAAATAAATGGTAGAGATGAACTTCCTATACCTATTAAAGCCCAATTCGATGGAGAGTATGTAAAAAAAATAGGATTAGTTATGGACATCAAATGCTTCTTTGGTACTATCTTCTCAATATTAAAAAATGATGGTGTTGTTGAAGGTGGAACTGGAACCAGTAATAAAATTTATCAAAATTCAGATAATTAATATAGATTAAAAAAGGAGTTAACACATGAAGATTGCAGTACTTTCAAGTCATACTCATTCATTATTTTGGTTTCGAATAGACATGATGAAAGAACTTATAAAACATGGACATTCTGTAGTAGCAATTGGATCAGAGCCAGAAAAAGATTGGAATTGTAGATTCAATGAATATAATATTGACTACAGACAGTTTTCTATTAAACGTAATGGTTTAAACCCTTTTAAAGACTTGAGAAGCTTTATCGAACTTTATTCACTTATAAAAAAAGAAAATCCCGATAAAATTTTTGCTTATCAAGCTAAAACAATTGTTTATGGAAGTATTGCGGGAAAATTAAATGGAATTAAGGAAATATACTTGCTAATAGCAGGACTAGGTTCAATTTTTCGTGGTGTAGGTTTTAAGAACAAAGTAGTTAAATCATTAATGAAAATTCAGTATAAGGTAGCATGCAAGTTTAGTAATAAAGTATTCTTTCAAAATAAAGATGACATGAAGGAGTTTATAGATAATAGACTAATTCAAGAAGAAAAAGTTGTAATTATCAACGGTTCAGGTGTTAACCTAGAAAAATTTAAACCAACTCCAATACCTAGTGAACCTGCCTTCCTATTTATTGGAAGACTTATTAAGGATAAGGGAATCTTAGAATATTTGAATGCATGTGAGCTTATAAAAATTAAGCATCCAAACACAAGATGTTTACTAGTTGGACCTTATGATAGTAATCCATCAGCATTAAAAACTGAAGAATTAAAGCCTTATATTGAAAAAGGAATTATAGAGTTTTTTGGGGAACAAAAAGATGTAAGACCATTTATTTCACAGTGTAGTACATTTATACTTCCATCATATCATGAAGGTACTCCAAAAACCGTTTTAGAGGCAATGGCTATGGGGAGAGCAATTATTACTACAGATGCACCTGGATGTAGAGAAACTGTAACTGAAGGTGAAAATGGTTACTTAATAACTGTTAAGGATGTTGATGGGTTAGTTATAAAAATGGAAATTTTAATTGAAAATCAACGCATATGTCATGATATGGGTAAAAAAAGTTTAGATATTGTAAGAAATAAGTATGATGTAAAGATTGTAAATAATTCCATCATGAAAACAATGGGATTACTATAAATGGAAGGAGTATTAACTATGAACTTATATGAAAAAATTGTAAATAAGGAAGAAAGTATATCGATTATTGGATTAGGCTACGTTGGTATGCCAATAGCTATAGCATTTGCAAAGAAAGCTCAAGTTATAGGTTTTGACATAAGTATAGAAAAAGTAGAACTTTATAAGAACGGTATTGATCCAACAAAAGAAGTTGGAGATGAAGCGATTAAGAAAACTACAGTAGAGTTTACCGCAGATGAAACAAGATTAAAAGAAGCAAAGTTTCACATAGTTGCAGTACCTACTCCTATTAATGCAGATAACACTCCAAATCTTAAGCCTGTTGAGTCTGCAAGTCGTACTGTAGGTAAAAACCTTACTAAAGGTTCTATAGTAGTCTTTGAATCAACAGTTTATCCAGGTGTTACAGAGGATATTTGTATTCCTATACTTGAGAAGGAATCAGGTTTGAATTGTGGAATTGACTTTAAGGTAGGGTATTCACCTGAGAGAATTAACCCTGGAGATAAAGTACACAGACTTGAGACAATAGTAAAAGTAGTATCTGGTATGGATGATGAGTCATTAGATAATATAGCTAAAGTTTATGAACTAGTTGTAGATGCTGGTGTTTACAAAGCAGAGTCAATAAAGGTGGCAGAGGCAGCAAAAATAATAGAAAATTCTCAGCGTGATATTAATATTGCTTTTATGAATGAACTTTCTATAATCTTTAATAAAATGGGAATAGATACTAGTGCTGTACTAAAAGCTGCTGGAACTAAGTGGAACTTTTTAAAATTTTTTCCCGGATTAGTTGGTGGACACTGTATTGGTGTTGATCCGTATTATTTAACTTATAAAGCCGAGCAATTAGGCTATCGTTCACAGATTATACTTTCTGGAAGACGAATAAATGATGATATGGGCAAATATGTAGTTGAGAATCTAATCAAAAATCTAATAAAAGCAGATGTTCCAGTTAAAGATGCAAGAGTAGCAATTTTAGGATTCACATTTAAAGAAAACTGTCCTGATACTCGAAACACAAGAGTTATTGATATTGTTAGTGAGTTAAAAGCGTATGGAGTAACTCCAATGATTGTAGATCCACAAGCAGATATTGAAGAAGCGAGAGATGAGTATGGTGTTGAGTTGGATACATTAAGTGATGTCGCTGATATGGATGCACTTATTATAGCAGTAGGACATGACCAGTTTCGAAAACTTGGACAAGTTGAATTGAGTAAAATGTATAAAAGCGTTCCTAATCAGAAAAAAGTGCTTCTTGACATAAAAGGATTACTAGATAGAAAAATATATGAGACAGCAGAGTACAAATACTGGAGATTATAAAGAGGGGTAGTTAATTATGGGCTATGAAAATATAAATTTTGAAAAAGACTCAGTATTTCTTGTTACAGGTGGTGCTGGATTTATAGGATCCAATTTATGTGAAGTTTTATTAAATGAAGGGTACTATGTAAGATGTTTAGATGATCTTTCTAACGGAAAGCAATCCAATGTTGACTTGTTTATTCATAATCCTAATTATAGATTTATTAAAGGAGACATAAGAGATTTAGCTACGTGTATTATGGCATGCGAAGGAGTTGATTATGTACTTCATCAAGCAGCATGGGGGAGTGTTCCAAGAAGTATTGAGTTACCAGTATTATATGAGCAAATAAATATTAATGGCACACTAAATATGTTAGAAGCATCTAAAAAAGCAGGCGTTAAAAAGTTTGTATATGCGTCAAGTTCATCTGTTTATGGAGATGATGAAAATCTACCTAAAATAGAAGGAAGAGAAGGTGGAGTTTTGTCTCCTTATGCATTAACAAAGAAAGTTAACGAGGAATATGCAAAACTATATACCAAACTTTATGGTCTTGATACATATGGATTAAGGTATTTTAATGTATTTGGAAAAAGACAAGATCCAAGTGGAGTTTATGCAGCAGTTATACCAAAATTTATAAAAAAAATACTAAATGATAACCAACCGACCATCAACGGTGACGGTAAACAGAGTAGAGATTTTACATATATAGAAAATGTTATTGAAGCTAATCTAAAAGCGTGTAAAGCTCATAAGGGGTCTGAGGGCAAAGTCTACAATATTGCTTATGGTGGTAGAGAATCAATCATTGATATTCATTATGAGTTATGTAGGGTTTTGGGTAAAGACATTAAACCGAAGTTTGGTCAAAATCGAAAAGGTGATATTAAACATAGTAATGCTGATATAAGTAAAGCAAAGGAACTTTTGGACTATGATCCTAATTGGAGTTTTAAAAGAGGAATTATTGCAGCAATAGAATGGTATAGGAATAACATAAAATAATCATTCTTCTATTATATACATGTATATTATAGTAACTGGTAAGCGGGGATAAAATGAGAATATTAAAAAAAATATCAAAATATATTTTTTTAAAGAGAAATATAAAAGTTGGACATAATTGTAGAGTATTAACTAGTTTAAGAAATTTTGGATCTGAACCATACTTAGTAGAAATAGGAAATAATTGTATAATTACTCCTGGAGTAAATTTCGTCACACATGATGCTTCTGTAGATATTGCCCTTAGATACAACAATAAAAGTAGAACTGTTGGTAACAAGAAATTTGAAGTTATGTCAAAAATCCAAATAAATGATAATTGTTTTATTGGTCTAAATAGTATAATTTTACCTGGAGTATCTATTGGACCAAATAGTGTTGTTGGAGCAGGGTCAATTGTAAACAAAGATGTGCCTGAAGGTGTTGTAGTTGCAGGTAATCCTGCAAAAATAATTTGTACTATAGATGAATATGTGAACAAGGTTGAGTCCAGAATGATTTTAATTAATAATGATAAAAATATGAAAATTCGTAAGAAGAACATATTGTATAAATTGAAATAATGGAGTTTGATAAAATTGAAACCTAAAATGTTGTTTATTGCTCCTAATATGTATCCTGGTGGAGCTGAAAGTGTGTTAGTTAAGTTGCTCAATAACATAGACAGAGATAAATATGATATTAAGTTGGTATTGATAAAGATGGAAGGACATCATTTATCTAAGTTACCAGATAATTTAGAAATTATAGACTTGAAGTGCAAAAAATCTATACTAGCAATACCTAGAATTAGAAAAGTTATCTTAAAAGAAAAACCAGATTTTATATTTTCCATTATCGGGCAAGTAAATTTAATATTAGCAATTTTGAAGATGATTTTCTTCAAAAACATATGCTTCATTGGTAGAGAAAATGCTGTGTATAATGAGTGGTTGTACAAGGACATTAATTTTAAGAAAAGAATTTTATCAATTCTCTATCACTTTTTATTGAAGAAACTAGATTATATTGTAGTTCAGTCACAGTTCATGGAAAAACAGGTTATTGATTACTTTAAAGTTCCAAAAAATAAGGTGGTTATTATAAATAATCCAATTGAACATAATACAATTAAGCTATTAATGGAAGATAATATCAAAAATGATATGTGGAAATTTGATAGGGTAAATCTACTTGCAGTTGGGAGAATAGAAAAAGTTAAAAATTACTTTGATATGGTAGATATTATTAAAATGTTACCAGAAAGATTTCATTTAAATATACTAGGAGATGGAACTGAGAGGTTAAATTTAGAAAAGTATATCGAAATAAAAGGATTAAATCACAGAATTACACTTTATGGATATGTCGATAATCCGTATAAGTATATGAGAAATTCTTTTGCATTGTTATTAACCTCTACAAGAGAATCATTTCCTAATGTTGTCATTGAGGCAAGTGCATGCGGGTTATATGTTGTTTCATATAACATGCCTGGAGGAATATCGGAAATTATTAAAAATGGCATTAACGGAAGTATAGTACCCCAAGGTCAAAAAGATAAATTTGTTATACATTTAACTAAATTATTAGAAAGTGGCTACGATTCAAAAGAAATAATTGAAAATAGTAAAAAATATTCAATTGATATATATATGGAAAAGATGTATGTACTCTTTCGAGATTAGGACAAGATCTAAGACTTCATTGTAATCAATCAGAAATATAAAGTAACTTGATTGTAACAAAATATAACGAAATGGTAGGAAAGAGAATTGAATTTATTTTTTAAGGTTACTCTATTATTTATAGTATTATTTGACTTGAGTTTTAAGATACTACCTATAATTTCTACTGGTAAGATCGGAGTATTATTATTAACAATATATTTTTTTTTGATTAACAAAAAGAAAATTACCATTAATAAAAAAGAAGCATATATATTTGTTCTATATTTTTTTATATTTACTCATGCAATACTAGTCTTCATATTAAATGGTATGCCAGAAACAAAAACGATAGCCCGATTATTATACTACTTTATATATAGTGTATGGTTAAGTTATGTTTGTATAGTTGTGTTTCGAAATAGGATGGATTTTTTCAAAACACTATCTATTGTAGTATTTGTTCAATCCTGTTTTGTAATAGTATCTTGGTTGTCAATTGACTTTAGGGTCTTTATTGATAGTTTGCTTGTTCAAACTGGAAACCTTTCGTTGTTGAGTGCACAACGTCCTCCAGGATTAATGAACAGTGCAGGCGCTAAAGCTTCAGTGATTTTGGGGATTGGCTCTGCTATTACCTTTTATCAACTTACTTGCAACAATTCCAAGAAGAGTGTATTAATTTATTCATTCATGTTTATGGTAAGTACAGTATCCACACTTATTGTTGGAAGAACTGGCTTATTATTATTGATGGTATTAGTTTCCACAATACTGATTCAAAACGGTAGGCAACTTATTTTTACTTATAGATTTTTAAAAATTGTAGTAATATTTACCTTAGTTATTATAATAACAATATTGATTATTCCTGAAAGTGTATTACCCTTAATAAATCATAAGGTTAATTGGATTGTTAGTGAATTCTCAGATGGATTATTCAAGGCCAAAACGCTTATTTATCTACAACAAATGACGATAAAAGAACTTGATATATCTACATTAATTGGTACGTCTCAAATTAGGTTGCCTGGTGGACAACATGATTCAGGTTATATTCAAAATTATCATTCTCTCGGATTAATATTCACAATAATATTTTATGGGATTGTCTTATTTCACTTACTAACGCTTTCACACATAAGCAAAAACTTCGTTAAAAGAAATAGACTGTTTATCGTAGTTTTCATATCAAGTCTATTTATAATTGAATACAAAGAGCCGTTCGTTCTTTCTTATTCATTTCTCTTTATATTGTTCACAATGCTTAGGATACAAGATTATAAAGAAAATAAAAAAATAAAAATAGGAGAAAATTATGAATACTAATAAAATTGAAATATCAGTCGTTATACCACTGTATAATGTTGAAAAATACATGGAAAAGTGTGTTGATTCTATTCTTAATCAGACATTTAGGCGTTTTGAAATAATTCTAGTAAATGATGGCTCACCAGATTCTTCGGGTAATATAGCAGATCAATATGCAAAAAAATATGATAACATAACTGTAATTCACAAGGACAATGGTGGTCTTTCATCTGCTAGAAATGCGGGTATGGAGGTTTCTCAGGGGAATTATATTCTGTTTATTGATAGTGATGACTGGGCGGAAAACACATTGTTAGAAAAAGCATACAATAAAATAAAGGAAGACGATTATGAGGTATGTGTGTTTAATGTTAACAGAATTAATGAGAAAAATGATATATCATTCATTCAGGGAGAACAATTGGATAATGAAATATCAATTGAATCATATGGAAGAGCAGAATATATAAGCAATTTTATATTGAACAAAAAATCACATAGGTATTCTGCTTGGAATAGACTTTATAAACTAAGTTTCTTGAGAAATAATCAACTTGTATTTGAACCAAATAGTGAGATTCACAGTGAGGATATGTTATTTAATTTGGAGTGTTGTCTTTTTGTTACCAAAGTATGTAGTATTAATGATGCACTATATTATCATTTATTGAGGAGTGGTACAATATCAACCTCACCAAAGCCAGGAATTACTTATAAGTTGATTACTTTGATTGAAAGATTCATCTATAAATCTAAGAAGCACAAAAAATATCGTCAGATAGAAAAAGTCATTCCTGAAATTATACAATATTTATTCTTTATGTCGATGGGATCTGAAATAAACTCAAATAAGAAGAACTTTATATCAGTTTATCATGCTGTTAAGATTTGGTATAGAAAAACATTCTTTATTAGTTCAATGATACAGTTATCACATAGAGGATATTCTAAAAGAAATTTAATATCTTATTTACTAGCCAAAAAATTAAAGATAATTTCTACAATGATTATTTACATAATTATAAAGTTTAGAAATTCTACAATATAATATTGTTTATGGTTGTGGGTAATAAATGATGGGAAGTAAAAAAAGTGTATAAAAAAACGAAAACTAAGCTATTAGATTTGTTTAATAATAATAATGATGAAAAATTAAAAAAAATTGCCAAAAATGTTATGATTTTATTTTTTGGTGATTTTACCGCATCAGTCTTTGGTATATTATCAATGGTCATAACTGTTAAAATATTAGGATTAGAAGAATATGGATGGTTAGTTTTAGTACAAACATATGTATTTATAATAGATAGTCTTATGAATTTTCAATCATGGACTGCTTTAATTAAGTATGGTGCAGGTGCCCTAAACAACAAGGATAAAAAGTTGTTTGAAAACTATATAGTTCACGGTTTCATACTAGATATTTGCACTGCAATATTAGGCACCATAGTAGCTTTCACTGCTTCTGATTTGATTGGAAAGCTACTAAACTGGGATGAGACCATAATAATGGCAGTAAAAATTTATAGTTTTTCAATTTTCTCACACATCTCAGGAACACCAATTGGAATATTAAGATTGCTAGGAAAGTATAAATTATTTACTTTTCATAAGATGGGTATCTCAATAATAAAATTTGTAATATTATCAATTTCTTTATTTACCGGGGTAGACTTTTACTCTATTTTAATAATTAGTTTATTCATTGATATACTTTCAAATTTAATCTTATTAATGATATCTATATATGTATTGTATAAGAATGGAATACGAGCATTTAATTTAAGAGCTTTCAAGCTTAATTATAAATTTATAAAATTTTCTATTCTCAATAATTTAACAACATCTATTGATATACCAGTTAAACAGATGGATGTGTTTATTATTTCAACTGTACTTTCATTTGAACTCATTAGTGTATATAAAATATTTAAGAATATAACAAATATTTTTTCTAGAGTTGCAAATCAAATTTATCAAGTTGTCTTTCCAGAACTTGCCCTCTTTATAGCAAAACGAGAATACAAGAATGCAATAAAAATTACAATAAAAATTACTTCACTTATTTTAATCGTTGGGATACCAATAACTATCTTGGTATCTGCGACTTCAAAATGGTGGTTACTAATTATATTTGATGAAACAGTTAGTTCTTATTGGGTAACATTTTCATTATTATTAACAATAAGAATGATATCTTCAGCACTTATTGCTATACATCCATTATTTATAGCTCTAGGTTATGTAAAGCAAAATCTTTATATTGTTGGATTTGCTAATGTTATATATTTGTTTTCGGCTTGGTTCTTGGGAATAAACTTTGGTTTAAATGGACTAGCTATTGCATTTGGGTTACAACTAATAATTGTCATTTATTTAAAGGTAGTTAGAATTAGAAGATTTTCAAAAAAATAAAATGAGGTGGTAACAAATGAAAAATGTTGCAATAATGATTTTTTCAAACTCTATGGGTGGAGCTGAGTCAGTTGCGGAGGAGATATTATCATACATTGATAAAAAAGAGTTTAAAGTACACTTAATAACTAATGATGAAATTATAGACAGCTTTGATGTGAAATATATTACTAAACACTCTATTGGTAAATTATTTACACATAACTTTGTGCAAAAATTATCTAGAAAAGTAATAGGTAATGAATTTTTTTACAAATTAATCACTAGATTGAAGTTGAGAAAGTTAGAAAATATTATTAAAGAGAATAGGATAGAAGTTATTCATTCACATCTAATATACGATCATTATTTAAGTAGTTTAATTAGGTTGAACAATGTAAGGAAAGTTATGACTATACATGGTTCTCACGGACTAGATTTTAATATAAAAAGCAAATACAATTTTAAACCAAAGAATACAATTAAAATTTACTCAAAAGCTAATATTATTACTTCAGCATGCAATTATTTCATTAATATATTGCGCAATAATGGACTGAGGAATTTTGATTATAAAATTATTGAAAATGGAATAAATCTAAATCTAATTAATGAAAAAAATGTAAATGAAATTAATAATGATTTTCTGAACTTAACATACTTGGGTGGAAATAGAATTGTTAAAGGATGGGATATACTTGTTAAAGCAGTTAATATATTAGTACATCAGTATGATAAACCACTTATTATATTGGATGTATTAAGGGATGTTCCTATTGAATCAGATTTTTATAAAATGGTAAATGATTTTAATTTGAATGATAATTTTGTTTTTCGTGGATATATTGGTAATAATGATCATTTGAAGTATATTTCAAAAAATAACCTTTATATTTTACCTTCTAGAACAGAGGGAATTGCTAATACATTAATGGAAGCAATTGGTTTAGGAAAACCTATACTGGCTACCGATGTAGGTGGAACTAGTGAAGTTATTAAACATATGTCAAATGGATTTTTATGTGAAACTACAGTTGAATCCTTAGTAGAGGGATTAATATTCTTCTATGATAATAAAGAAAAATTAAACGAATTTGGGTTTAAAAATGAAAGAATAAAAGTCAATTACTACTGGGAAAATATTATTGATAAATATGAAGATATTTATAAAGTATAATAAAGAGGTATTCAAATGAAAGAAGTAAAACATTTAATTATCGGAGCTGGTGTCTCTGGGCTAGGATTTGCAAAGTTTGTTAATAGTGAGGATTACTTAATTTTAGAAAAAGAAAGTGATGCAGGAGGTTATTGTAGAACAATTTATAGAGATGATTTTGTTTGGGATTATGCAGGCCATTTTTTTCATTTTGCTAACGATGATTTAAAGAAGTTTTTTTACAGTAAAATAAAAAAAGAGGATTTAGTTTTTAGAAAAAAAAACACCAAGATCTTCTATAATGGTACATACATTGATTATCCTTTTCAGAAAAACATTCATCAATTGGATAAAAAAGAATTTATACATTGTCTATATGATTTATTTAATAAAGAAGAAAAAGATACATATTTGGGCTTTGAGGATATGCTTTATGGTAAGTTTGGGAAGGCAATAACAGATAAATTCTTAAAACCATATAATGAAAAATTATATGCGTGTAATCTTAATGTTTTAGACCCTAATGCAATGGGTAGATTTTTTCCTTATGCAAACATTAAAGAAATTATTGATAATATGATGCTCGAAAGTGATACATCTTATAATAAAGAGTTCTTATATCCAAAAAAAGGAGCAGTTACCTTTGTTAATGTTCTATTAAACGAACTAGACCAAAATAAAATTCTTTATAATCAAGAAGTAATTAAAATAGATGTTAGTAAAAAAATCGTACAGACAGTTTCAGATAGTTTCAAGTATGAACACTTAATAAACACATCACCTTTTGAACAACTTATTAAATATACGGAAATAGAAGAATACAATAAAAAAAGAGAAAGATTCACATATAATAAAGTGTTAGTTTTTAATTTGGGATTTGATAAGAAATCTAATATTAAAGATATTCATTGGGTATATATTCCTGATAAGGATATTAACTTTTATAGAATTGGATTCTATGATAATATTTTAAATTCAGATAAATTAAGTATGTATGTTGAAATTGGTTATAATTCTAATACTAAAATTGATGTCAATAAACAGTTAGCACTTACAATAAAGAACTTAAAGAAAATGAAAGTGATTGATGAACAAAAATTAATAGCTAATTCACATATAATCATGGATCCAGCGTATGTACATATTTCAAAATCTGGTAAGATTTTAAAAGAAAAAATTAAAGAAGAGCTTGTAACCAGACAGCTATTCACTATTGGTAGGTATGGCGATTGGAAATACTGCTCGATTGAAGACTCATTACTAGATGCTATTTATCTAGCGAATAGCCTAAATGAAAATTATTAAATTTTCTATGTATAAACAATTTTTAGCATATGCTTAACTTACAAGTTTGGTTCAACAATAAAACTGGAACAGACTAGGTTACTTATTTTTTTTGTTATATTAGGTTAAATTTACTTTATTAGGAGAAGTTACATGAAAATAAAAAAAGCAATAATTCCAGTTGCTGGATACGGAACTAGATTTTTACCAGCAACTAAAGCATCACCAAAACCAATGTTACCTATTATTGATAAACCAACTATACAATATATAGTAGAAGAAGCTGCTGCTTCTGGTATTGAAGAGATTTTATTTATTACTAGTAGTGCAAATAAAGCTATTGAAGATCACTTTGATCGAAATTTTGAATTAGAAACTATTTTAAAAGAAAAAGGTAAAGATAAAGAATTAGAGAAAGTTACAAGCATCTCTAAGTTAGCTAGAATTCATTATGTACGACAACAAGAACAATTAGGTTTAGGACATGCTATTTTATGTGGTAAAGCATTTGTTGGAAATGAACCGTTCGCTGTATTATTAGGGGATAACGTTTTTGTAGGTGAAGTTCCAGCTACTAAACAATTAATTGATGTTTATAAGAAGACTGGTGCAAGTGTTGTTGGTACACAAAAAGTTAGTGATGAAGATATACACAAGTTTGGTATATGTATGCCATTTGATGATTTAGAAGATGGAGATACAGCTTGTAAGATAAAAGAGTTTGTTGAGAAGCCAAAACCAACTGAAGTAGTTAGTAGAATGGCTGCATTGGGTAGATATGTATTAACTCCAAAGTTATTTGAATTACTAGAAACTCAAGGAAAAGGAAAAGGTAACGAAATTCAATTAACTGATAGTATTGAAAGATTAATAGAATTTGAAGATGTTTACGCTTTAAATATGAAAAATGATTTCCACGATATAGGCTCTAAAATAGGTTTCATAAAGGCAACTATTGAGTTCGCTTTAAATAGAGATGATTTGAAAGGAGAAGTTTCTGATTTAATTCAGAATCTTAAATCGGCTTAAATAAATTATGTCTATATTAGTTACTGGTGGAGCAGGTTATATTGGAAGTCATACATGTGTAGAACTATTAAATAATGGTTATGAAGTTATAATTGTAGATAACTTTTCAAATAGTAAACCAGAGGTTCTAAACAGAATTAAAAACATTACAAATAGAGATTTAAAATTCTATGAATTAGATTTACTTAATAGAGACAAGTTGGAGAAGGTTTTTAGAGAAAATAAAATTGAAGCTATTATTCATTTTGCTGGACTTAAGGCAGTTGGTGAATCAGTAGAAAAACCGATATGGTATTATCATAATAATATTACAAGTAGTCTAGTTTTATCTGAATTAATGCAAAAATATGAAGTTAAGAAAATCGTATTTAGCTCATCAGCTACAGTTTATGGTATGAATAATGTTTCTCCATTAACTGAAGATTTACCTCTTAGTACGACTAATCCATACGGTAGTACAAAACTTATGATAGAAAATATTTTAAGAGACGTATACGTATCGGATAATGAATGGAGTGTCTCATTACTTAGATACTTTAATCCAATTGGAGCTCACTCATGTGGTATGATTGGTGAAGATCCAAACGGGATACCTAACAACTTAATGCCATATATTACACAAGTTGCTGTAGGTAAGAGAGATAAATTAAGTGTATTTGGTAATGATTATGACACTCATGATGGTACAGGAGTTAGAGATTATATACATGTAGTTGATTTAGCTAATGGTCATTTAAAAGCTTTAGAGAAAGTTCTTAAAACTACTGGAGTTGAAGCTTATAACTTAGGTACTGGAACTGGTTATAGTGTACTAGATGTTGTTAATAACTTTAAAAAAGCTACAGGAAAAGATATTCCATATGTTATTTCAGATAGAAGACCTGGAGATATTGCTACATGTTATGCTGATCCAACTAAAGCCTTAAAAGAATTAGGCTGGAGAGCATATAAGAATCTAGAAGATATGTGTAGAGATTCTTGGAATTGGCAAAGCAATAATCCAAATGGATATGAATAAGTATATATTATAGAGAATAGGTTACATCAACTGATGTAACTTTTTTTATGGATTTGATTCCTTCAATCTACATATATATACAAACTATTCTTATAAGTTTAAGTATAATTGAGTACTAAGTAAACGATACTTTTATTAAATTAGATAGTTATAAGGGGTGTGGCTATGAATATTCGTGATCATAAGATTTATGATGAGTTAATAGAATTCCGTAATTTATTAAGAGAAGATGAGAGTAATGGGACAGTATGTAGTGATGATGCGGTTAAGGAGATTGTTAAGTTTAAGCCTAGGTTTGTAGATGAGTTTAATTCTTTATATGGTGTAGGTAGTGTATTTGTAGAAAAGTATGCTTGTTTATTTTTAGAGAAACTTAATAGTATTATAGAGCGTGATGAAGAGATTTTTGAGTTAGAAAAAAAAGAGATTAAATTATTAGATACATTAGAAAGTAGACTTATAAATATAAATAAAAGAAATACAAATCTTTATATTGGTGGTATTACTAAGAAGAGAAACTTTGACTTAGTTGAAACTGGTTTTTCTAAGATCTTGGAACAACTCTTCTTCAAAGGAAACAAAAGAGTGTTTGAATTATGTAAGTCTAGTAAAAGTGATAATCAACATGATATGAACTTGTATAAGTCTTTAAGTATTCTTTATAGAGAATTAGATAGAGATTTAAAAGAGACAGGTATATATGATTTATATATTGCTTATCCGTTTGTAGAAGGTAAGAGTATTTTTAATGATTTTGAGTTTAATGCTCCTTTATCATTCTTTCCTGTAAAAATGAATAAAGAAGGAGTTAGAATTACTATTACTAAAGATTCCTCACGAGAGATTATTATTAATGAATCATTGATATTAGCTAATATGAAACTTAATACAAAACAACATCAAGAGATTCAGGATACGGAAGTTGATATAAGTAATATCTCATATACTGAGTATGTACAATATTTATCAAATATATATAAGAACTATGGGTTGGAGTTTAGTTCAAGTGAATTAAATGAAAGTGAAAGTTTAGGAGAAGTTAAACCTGAAAAGTTTAAAGTTGGATTCGGGTTAAGAAGATATCTGATTTTAGGTAAATTTTCTAACTTTTCTAATTTAATTCAAAGAGATATTAATTTTATTAAGGTAGAGAATAAGTTAAATAGTAATCTATATGATTTACTTTTTGATAGACGTGTAAAGAAAGAAATCAATAACGTAAATGAAGAATTAAATATTAATCAAATAAGAAGTTTGGATTACTCTCAGAGAAATGTAATTAACAAATTAAATCAAGTTGATTCAGTTGTTATTGAGGGGCCACCTGGAACTGGTAAGTCTCAAGCAATTGTATCTATAATATCTAATGAGATATTAAATGGTGGAAATTGTTTAATGATTGCAGAAAAGAAAGCTGCTATTGACGTTATTTATTCACGTTTAGGTAGCGTTAGAAACTATTCAATGCTAATAGATAATTCAAGTAACAAATTAGCTTTTTATGAACAGTTACATGATATATTTAGTACTGACACAAATGATAGTATTGGAGTGTCTAGTACTAGTTCGTTAGAACATAGTATGAAAGAGAACTTAGGTAAAATAAGTGCTTTTGAAGAGATTATAAACTCTAACAAATTAAATGGTGTATCTTATAATGAGTTGTTGAAGGAATACCCTAAATATACTTTAAGTGATAAAGAATCAAGAAATAAATATTTTAAAGTTAAGAAACTAAATAATAAGTATTTCAAACGAACAAAATTTTATGATATTAGAGAATCTTTAGAAAATATAATGAGTGATGAGACTAGAGATCTTATTAACCATTATCAAGAGTATATAAAAGAGTATTCAACATTTAAGTATATAAAGGATGATTTACTATATGAAGATATTCATTACTTTAATCAAGTAGTATCAGATTATATAGTTGATAAAAGTTATTTAGAAGAGTTAACAGGTTTTAATAAATTTATAAGTAGTAGTGTTAGAACTTTTAAATTAAATTTAAAACTTAGAAAGTATTTCAAAGGTTATTTTAATATTAATAGATTAACTATAAAGTTAAATCAGTTAACAGAACTTAATGATAGTATTGTTGAATCTTATATGAAAACAATTGAAGCTAAAAAAATATATGACTCATTAAGTTATAAAGAAAAACGTGTGTGGCATTATTTAAATAGTAGTGATTTAAAAGATTTAAGTTATGATGAAATAATCACAATAATCGCAAATATTAAAATCAATAAGTTTACAAAAGAAAATATGAAGAAGCTTAAGACAATTAATTCTTATAATAGAAATATAAACGAGATAAGAGATGGATTTGATAAGATAGAAAAACATAATATAAATGTTTTAGAAAAATTGCTTAAGATTAATATCTTTAAATTAATAAACTATAAACAATATCCGAAAATTATGAAGATATTAAAAGCTAAAAGAAAACCAAGTGTAGGTAAATTTGTAAGAAAATATAGTTATGAGTTATTTAATTCTATTAAACTGTGGATTGTAACACCAGAAGTTGTAAGTTCTATTTTACCTTTATATAAAGACTTATTTACTTTATGTATATTTGATGAGGCTTCACAGATGTATGTAGAAAAAGCAATTCCTGCTTTATATAGATCTAAGAAAACTGTTGTATCTGGGGATAGTCATCAGTTAAAACCTTCAAGTCTAGGTTTTGGTAGAATAGAAGGATTAAAGGATCCAGATGATTATTTACTTGATGATATACAAATTCAAGATCAAGATAGTTTACTTGATATAGCTAATATGAAATATGAAAGAACCTATTTGAATTATCACTACAGAGCTAAATATCAAGAGATAATTAACTTTTCCAATTATGCATTCTATCATGGAAAGTTAATAGTACCACCTTATAAATATTATGAATCTTCAAATCCACCTATAGAAGTATTACATATTAAGAATGCTACTTGGGAAAATAAACAAAATGTAGAAGAAGCTAAAAACTTAGTAATGAAGTTATATGAAGTTTTGAAAACTAAGGATGAAGAAACCACCGTTGGGATAATTACTTTTAATAGTCCACAGCGAGATCTTATTGAAGAGATTATTGAGGATTTTTCTAGACATAATCAAGAGTTCAGAATGTTGTATGAAACTGAGTTTTATCGTGGCAATACAGATCAAGGGGAATATATCTTTGTTAAAAATATTGAAAATGTTCAGGGTGATGAAAGAGATATAATTCTTATTTCAGTTGGTTATGGTAAAAACGTTGACGGTAAGATGATGAGGCAATTTGGTTGGTTAAATCAACTAAATGGAGAAAATAGATTAAACGTAGCTATTACTAGAGCTAAGTATAAAGTATATGTATTTTTATCATTTGATCCATTTAATTTTACTGTAGGTGATCTAGAATCAATTGGACCTAAATTATTAATTGAATATTTAAAATATGCCATATCAGTTAGTAATAGTGACCATGTTGAACAAAAAAGAATCTTAGCTAAATTAGATAGAGAGATAGTTAAACACAAAGTTAGTAATACTGATTTCTATAATGACTTTAGTGCTTATTGTGATAGTCATAATCTAGAAGTAATAAATTTAGACTTTGTAATTGATGGAACCATTGATTTTCTAGTTAGAGATAAAAAAACATTATCTCAGGTAGGAATAATAATAAATGATTCATTTAATAATAATGTAATTAGAGATAATTACTATAAAGGAGAATACTTAAGAACAAGAGATATTTCTGTATATGATATATGGTTAAAGAACTGGTGGGATGATAAAGATAGTGAAATTGGAAAGATAAAAGAATTGATAGCTTGAAAAAGGTGTATTCATAAAAATCTTTGGGCTTTTGGTAATGCTACCCGTATAGTAGACAGGAAATTAAAACCTTCCTGTTTTTTTTGTTTTAAGTTAATCTCAATCTATCTGTATTATAAAATTTTATCCAATCAATAACAAGTTGTATATATTTTTGTAATGATTTGATATCATAACTATAGAGAGTTTCACGTTTGAGAGACGCATGGAAACTTTCTATAGGTGCGTTATCTTGTGGGCAGCCTTTACGGCTCATGGAAATACTAATTCCGTGTGTCTCACAGATAACTTTGTAAATAGTTGACGTATATTGGACTCCTTGATCGGAATGAATGATCAATCCAGATACGTCTTTTTGTTTATCTAGAGCTTCTTTAAGTGTATCCATAACTAATTCATTATCATTTCTATAACTAATTCTTGAAGCAATTATGTTTCTTGTATGTAAATCCATTATAGTTGACAGATAGGCTCTGTTTCCATTTTGTACTAAATATGTAACATCAGTAACCCACTTTTGATTAAGTTTTGTTGTATTAAAGTTTCTGTTAAGTAAGTTTGGATAAGTGTTATTCTCGATATACTCTTTGTTGAAATGTTTCTTATATATCTTTTGATATCTAACTCTTATTTCAAATTTTCGCATTATTCTAAGCAATTTCTTATGGTTTATTACCCAACCATGCTTTTCCTTTATAGCCTTCTTCAATCGTCTATAACCATATAATTGATTGGTATCTTCAAATACTCCAATGATTATATTGTAATCATCTACATCTGGATCTTTTCTGTTCTTGTACTTATGAAACGTTTTAGTACTAATATCTAAAACGTCACAGAGAGTATTTAGTTTATATCCAAATTCTTTTCTTGCATATTTGATGAACTCAATCTTTTCATACGTTGATCCTTGAGGAAGGCTTGGTACTTTTTTAGGATTTCATACTTCTCCTCATAATTAATGTTTACGTTTTTAGGTCTACCCTTCTTAGTGTCAAATCTATTTCCATGTCTATATTGATAAACCCAATTCTTAATAGTATTAACTGATATTTCATACTTCCTAGATAAATACCCAGATGATTTACCATCTTCAATTTTTTCTTTAATAACTTTAAATTTAAGCTCAAGACTATACTTTCTAAATTTTTGTCCTTTACTAGCCATATAAAAATGCACCCCTTTTTAGTAGGATAACAGTTTTTTATTTCCTGTCTACTAAATGGGGTGCATATTCTTTCCTAAGGATTTTTATTTTGTAAATGTATTGCTATTTTTATTATTAAAGACTATAATGAGTGTGTATAAAACGGTACCATATGGACTGAATTTATATAGAGTTAAATATTTTAAAAATAAATAGAGTATACATTAATCTCTGCTGTGATCAATATGACATAGACAGAAAAGGTGTTAACCAAACTAATTATGATTTTTAATCGTGATTTTAAAACGGTAAAACAAGCCTTTTTGACTATGTCAAAAAAGGCTTTTATTTTGTAAGAAGGTGATTATATGAATATTGGTATTATAGGATCAGGTAGTGTTGGAACTACATTAGGTTTATATTTTAAAGATAATAAAATGTTAATTAATGGTTTTTATAATAATACGCTTTTAAGCGCACAAGAAAGTGCTGAAATTACAAATACTAATATATACGATAATTTAGAAAAGATTATTTTAAATGATGATTTGATTATGATTTGTGTAAATGATGATTCTATTAAAAATATAGTTAATGAAATTATTGATTTGAAAATGGATTTATCTAATAAATATTTTTGTCATACTAGTGGAGTTTATTCTTCAAATAAGTTAATTGAATTAAAGGAATTGGGAGCGACAATCGCTTCACTTCATCCAGTATTATCAATACCTGATAAAGTAAGTCAAGTTGATTCTTTAAGTGATGCATATTTTACATTTGAAGGTCTTGGTAATAACTATAAAGAATTAAAGGAATTCTTTGATAAATTATTTAATAATTTGATTGAGTTTAAAGGCGATAAAGGTTTATATCATGCTGCAGCATGCGTAACTAGTAATTATTTAAATACATTACTTAGTAAAGCACTAGATATGTATATTAAGTCAGGGATGAGTAAAGTTGATGCATTAAAGATTATGGAACCGTTAGTTATGGGTTCAGTTAAGAATTTCTTTAATACTCCTAACAAATCTTTAACTGGACCAATTGCTAGAGGAGATAGTAAGACGGTTAAAGCACATATAGAAAGTATTAAAGAACTAGATAGAGATGATTTAAGAGAAATGTATTCTTATTTAGGGATGTTAACTACTAAGTTAGCATTTGAAAATAAGTACATTAATAAAGAAGATAATGACAAGATATTGGAGGTCATTAATAATGAAAAATAAAAAAACTACTTTAACGTTTAGAAAGAAAAAAGAGAGTAAAGAAAAAATCACGATGTTAACTGCTTATGATTATCCTACAGCTAAGTTATTAGATGAATGTGGTGTAGATAGTATCTTAGTTGGTGATTCTTTAGGTATGGTAGTCTTAGGTTATGATGATACAACTAAAGTAACTATGGATGATATGACTCACCATACTAAAGCAGTCGCTAGAGGAGTAAAAAATGCATTAGTAATTGCTGATATGCCATTTCTATCTTATCATTTAGATATTAATGAGGCAGTTAGAAATGCTGGTAAGTTAGTTCAAGCAGGAGCGGGAGCTGTTAAATTAGAAGGTGGCAAGGAAATCTTAGATGTAATTAAAGCAATCACAAGAGCTAATGTTCCTGTGGTAGGACACTTAGGTCTTACTCCACAATCAGTTCATATGACTGGTGGATTCTTTGTTCAAAATAAGACTGTTGATACTATTAATGAACTTATAGATAATGCTAAAGCTTTAGAAGAAGCTGGAGTATTTGCGATTGTATTAGAATGTGTTCCGTATACGGTTGCAAAATTAGTAACTGAAAGTGTAAATGTACCTACAATAGGAATTGGTGCAGGTAGTGATACTGATGGACAAGTATTAGTTATTAATGATTTGGCTGGCTATTATCACGGTAATACTGCTAAATTCGTTAAACAGTATGCTAATATCAAAGATGATATAGAATTAGGTGTTAAGAAATATATAGATGAAGTAAAAAATAAGGAATTCCCTGAAATAAAACATAGTTTTGAATTAAAAAAAGAAGTTTCAGAAGAATTAAAAAGTATAGGTGATGGAGATGTTAGTATTAAGATCTATTAGTGAAGTAAAAGAACAATTAAAAAAACTTCAAAATAATGGGAAGACAATAGGGTTTGTACCAACAATGGGATATTTACATGAGGGACATTTATCTTTATTAAAAGAATCTAAAAAGAATAATGATATAAGTGTATTAAGTATATTTGTTAATCCAACACAATTTGGACCTAATGAGGATTTAGATAAATATCCTAGAAATGAAGAAAAAGATTTAGAGTTAGCTAAATCAGTAGGAGTTAATTTAGTATTTATACCAGATGTTGAAGAGATGTATAAGGGTCCTAACACAACTGTTAGTGTAAGTGACTTAACTAATTTTCTATGTGGTAAATCAAGACCTACACATTTTAATGGTGTTACTACAGTAGTTAATAAACTATTTAATATAGTAAGACCGGATAATGCTTATTTTGGACAAAAAGATGCTCAACAAGCTATAATTATTATTAAAATGGTTGAAGATTTAGATATGGATGTTAAAGTTAATGTATGTCCTATAGTAAGAGAACCAGATGGGCTAGCTATGAGTTCTAGAAATGTGTACTTAGATGAAGTACAAAGAAAAGAAGCATTGGTATTAAGGAGTTCTTTAAAGGAAGCTAAGAATAGATTTATTAATGGCGAGAAGAGTACAAAAGATTTAAAAGGATTTATAACTGAAATGATTAATGAAAAAGTTACAGCTAATATAGACTATATTGAAATTGTTGATTTTAAAACATTGAAAGATATAGATGAAATTGAAAGAAAAGCATTAATTGCGGTAGCTGTTAAATTTGGAAAAACAAGATTAATAGATAATATAATATTGGAGGCATAAGTATGTTTATTGAAGTATTACAAGCGAAGATTCATAGAGCAGTCGTTACAGACGCCGATTTGAATTATGTGGGGAGTATCACAATTGATAAGGATTTATTAGACGCATCTGGAATTATTCCAGGGCAAAAGGTACAAATTGTTAACAACAACAATGGGGCAAGATTAGAGACGTATGTATTAGAAGGTGAAGCTGGAAGTGGTACTATGTGTTTAAATGGTGCTGCAGCTAGACTGGTACAGAAAGAAGACGTTATTATCGTTATTGCTTATACTTTCGCTGAAGTAGATAAGGCAAAAGATATTAAACCAAAGTTAGTATTTGTTGACGAAAATAACAAAATTAAAGAAGTACTATAATATAAGAATTTGGGGTGATTTGAATTGAAGATTATTCTAGGAGTCACAAGTTCAATCGCAGTATATAAGGCAATATCTATTGCTTCTGAATTAAAGAAGCGTGGAGTTGAAGTTTATACTGTTATGACTAAGAATGCTGCTAAATTGGTTTCACCAATTATATTTGAAACTATTACAGGTAATAAGGCTTATGTAGATCTATTTGAAGATGATGATCATACAAAAGTAACGCATGTTTATTTAACTGATGAAATTGATGCAGTTTTAGTTGCACCAGCTACTTACAATATAGTTGGAAAAGTAGCGTCAGGAATAGCTGATGACTTTTTAACAACTCTTATAAGTGCTAGTAAAGTAGATGTATATTTCGCTTTAGCGATGAATGTTAAGATGTATGAAAATAAGATTTTACAAGATAACTTAGAGAAGCTAAAAGGGTATGGTTATAAGTTTATCGAACCAGAAGAGGGATATTTAGCTTGCGGTTATGAAGCTAAAGGTCGTTTAGCTTCAATTGAAAGTATTGTTGATACTGTTTTAAATGGTAATGAGCGTATATTAAGTGGTAAAAAAGTATTAATTACAGCTGGAGCAACCAGAGCTTATATTGATCCAATTAGATTTATTAGTAATAAATCAACTGGAAAGATGGGATATAGTTTAGGTAGTTATGCGTCTAAGCTAGGAGCAGAAGTAACTGTTATTTCAGCTAATGTAAGTATAGAACAAGAGTCTGGAATTAATTATATCGATGTTGAAACTGTGGATGAAATGGATAAAGTTTTAAATAATGAGTTTGATTCAACTGATTATTTATTTATGACTGCTGCAGTAAGTGATTATAAAGTTGATATTGTAGCTGATAAGAAGATTAAGAAGTCAGATGATGATTGGTCTTTAGATTTAGTAAGAACTAATGATTTGTTAGCTAATATAAGTAAAAATAAAAAAGAATCTCAAACAGTTATTGGGTTTGCAGCTGAAAGTGATAATTTAGAAAAGAATGCTATAGGTAAACTTAATAGAAAAAAACTAGATTATATTGTAGCTAATCATACTGATAATTTTGCAAGTGATAGTAACGAAGTTAAGATACTATCTAAAGAAGAAGTATTTGAAATAAAAAAAGCATCTAAAGATATAATAGCTAAAGAAATTATAGATTATATATTAAAGGGATAGAGGTGTATATATGCTTTTAACAGTGGATGTAGGAAATACAAATATATTGTTAGGTTTATATAAAGATGATGAAATAGAACATTACTTTCGTTTAAAAACAGATATACAAAGAACTAGTGATGAATATGCATCTGAATTAATACAGTTGTTTAATTATAATAATATAAATTTTAAGGATCTTGATGGAGTAATTGTTTCCTCAGTAGTACCACCTGTTGATTACTCATTGATAAATTTCATTAAGAAATACATTGGTATAGAACCTATCGTTATAGGTCCTGGTATTAAAACAGGTTTAAAGATTAAATATGATGATCCTAAACAAGTAGGAGCTGATAGAATAGTTAATGCTGTTTCAGCTTATGAAAAGTATAAGTCTTCTTTAGTAATAGTAGACTTTGGTACAGCAACTACTTTTTGTGCAGTGTCTAGTAAAGGGGAATACTTAGGTGGAGTAATATCACCTGGATTAAAAATATCTTTAGAAGCTTTATATTCTAAAGCTTCTAAACTACCTAGAACAGAGATCAAGAAACCTAAAAATGTTATAGGTACAAATACTATGGAGTCAATGCAATCAGGTATCGTATATGGTTATGCTGGTTTAGTTGATAAGATAGTTAGTGAGATTAAGAAAGAAATGAATGAAGAGAGTGTTAAAGTTATAGCTACTGGTGGACTTGCTAGAACTATTTCAGAGTATACTGATACAATTGATGAAGTTGATTCGTTTTTGACTTTAGAAGGATTAAGAATTTTATATAATAAGAATATAAATAAATAGTATAGAGAGCATTTTATTGCTCTTTTCTTTTTGTAATGATTTTAATGATAAACATCCCATATATTATTCTAGGGGGATTTATGAAAATTATATTTAGGGTATTATTAATTGGTTGGTGTTTTTTAATCTTTTATCTATCGCGTCAAACTGGGGGAGAATCCTTAGAAACTTCAATAGAAGTATCAGAGATTTTAGATAACTCATTTAAGATTGGGACTAATAATGATTTATTAAGAAATTTTGCTCATTTTATTGAGTATTTTATATTATCGTGTTTAATATATATAAACTTTATTATTATTGATGGAAAAAAAGAGTATGTAATGTTGATAGTTTTCATAGTGTCAGTCTTTGATGAAATAAATCAATTATTAACTCCAGGTAGAGTTATGAGTTTTTATGATCTTTTGATTGATAATACAGGAAATGTATTAGGTTACATGTGTATGAGTTTATTAAATAAGTTAAAAGCAAGCTTCCGAAATTAGGAGCTTGCTTTTAACTTATTTTTAACTTTAGCTTCTATGGAAACTAATATTTCTGTAATCTTTGATACTACCTTTGAAAATTCAATACTATCTAAGTTATCTTTATCTAAGTAATTCTGCCAATTGCTTTCTTTGTTTTTAATGAAGTCATCATTTAGAAATGACGTATCGAAATCATCAATAGTTATTACTTCTCTATCAATTATCTTTTGTGCAACAAGATTTGAAAGATTATCATAATCCAAACCAATTTGATTTAGAATATATATCATATAGATCCTTCAACCTTGTTGTATCAATCTTATATGCAAGTAATGCGTGAATTTTTTCTGACACTGTGGTTTCCAGTGTGTACGCTTCGAATTCTAGTTCATCTTCATCACTAATTAAACTTGGTATGGGAATGATGCTTGTCTTATAATTTTTTTCATATCCAACATCTATCTTAAACGGAATCCTCAAGTTATCCAGATTTCCTTCTATCTTATAAGTTGTACCAGAATAAACTCTCTCATTCATTGAAGTGTTAGTGTTAATTAGCTTAAAAGTAACGTATTCATTCTCATTAGCATTAATTGTTTGAATTAATATATCGTTTGCTCTATCAAAGTTCTTTTGAACAACTAAATCTATATCACTTGTTGATCTAAATACATTATCAGTAACACTAAACACGCCGTATCCTCCCCTTAATATGAAGTGTTTATTATTGGATTTGCTAATTCTTTTAAGTAATACTCTAGCAAAATACAAAGTATATAAAACTTGGAGAGAGATGTTGTTTTCGCTACTCACTTTTCTTAATTTACTCTTTAATGCATGGGAACTAGTAACCATATAGTACCTCTAAATAGACTTGGACTTTATCCTCAATTTTTAATTTTCTAGAGTATTCTTTTAAGTTCTTAATATTTTTACTTTCATTATTAAAATAATTACGGATAGTTTCCCCATATACAAATGAATCAATTTTCTTTTTATTTTTAATAACATCACACACAGTTCTTTCTAAATCATAAATTCTAATTAAATTTCTATTCTGTTTAACTTCAAGTAACCCTAATTCAAAAAATTCTGGCTTAGAATAATGGTATCTTAAATTTCTATTTTTTGCTCTTTCAAGAGGTCTTTTATTATTTACAATTGAAATGTCCCAATTTTTTGGGATATGTGTTGATAGATTGTGATAATAGATTGCTGAATAAAAGCTTAAGATAGATTTATCTTCAAACTTATTAACTTCTTCTAAATCGATTGTTCTATAGTCCTCATTAAAGTAATAAACGCTAGTACTTGACCTTTTTAAAATGTTGTGTTTAATTAATGCTTCAAAGGATTTATTATTAATATTCTCAGCAATTAGTTCTTTTCTTGTAATAAAGTTTCCATAATTATTCTCAAGTTTCTTTGCAATAGCCATATAATCACCACCTTGCATACATTTTACCACCTTTCAAATAAATAATCAATTATAGTATGTTAAAATGTATAATTAACATACTTTAGTTTTATCAATTATATGAAAGTCATACTTAATAAATGTCAATGAGGGTAAGTGATTTTTGATAGCATTTCTTATAATATGACTTTCTAACATTTGTCAATGCTATTATATAATTGAAAACAATCTTACATATTCCACAACAAAAACGCCATTTCATAACTATTTTTCAAAATGGCACTAAATTTCTATTGTTTTTTATTCTACTTTATCATAAACTAATAACTATAAAATTGATTATTCATGCACAGTGAATAAATGATTCGTAATAGCTTGGTGGTACAAGCAATTACTGAGGCGTAGTGATGTTTTCCTTCACTACGTTTTTTTCTATAGTAATTAAGAATTGGATTACTAGAATACTTTTTATTAACAGATGAAGTTCTTATTATATTAACGACAATATTAAACAGTATCTTTCGAGCTAATCTGTTTCCTCGTTTAGATATAGGGCCATTATAGTTTATTGATTTTCCAGATTGTATAATTGTTGGATCTAACCCACAAGATGCAGTAAGTTTTTTAACGTTACTAAATCGTCTAGGATCTTTTATCTCTGCTAGGAATAAGGCAGCCGTATATTCTCCAATTCCAGTTATAGAGACTATGTTGTTAAAAATATCGATTGTCCTTGCTAAATCAACAAGTATTCCTTTTAATTTATTAATTTCTTTCTGTAAATCAGATATTAACTTAGCTTGTTGTTTGATTTCAAAAGTGATATAACTATCGTGTTCTACACAAGGAAGAGAGTTTTTAGCCGCTTGCTTTATTTTTTCTGCCTTCCTTCGATAATATGCGGGATGTCTTTGATGAACTGAGCAAAGGGTATTTGTCAAGGCGTCTACACGTTTTCCAGCTATTATTTCTGCATGTGGATACTTAATAATAAACTGTAGCGATGTGTCACTAAAAAGTGCATCGTTTTTAAATATCGTCTCATATTCAGGAAATACAAACTCAACTAGTTGTCTAAATCTATTTTTGTATCTCACTAAATTTTGGCTAAGATTATGAATCTGCCTTGAGATATGTTGTAACTCAACATATATATTAGGTATGTCAGATTGCTTGTTAAAATCCTCCTTAAAGAATATATTAGCTAAATTAATACAATCAGTTTTATCAGTCTTAGTCTTTCGTAAGTTAAACTTATGTTCTTTAGAAATAATGGGATTTAATAATATAGTTGTGTAGTTCAAATCTTTGAAGAACTTTAATATTGAATAATGATAAGTAGATGTTGATTCCATAATTACGGACAAGTTTTCTAAGTTAAGTTTGTTTACTTTTTCATGTACTTTCAACAAACTAGATTTATTATGTAATACTTCATGAAAATCTATCAATATTTCACCTTCTTCACTTAATAGTCCAACCATTGATTTTCCCTTAGCAACATCAATAGTTATGCAATACTTCATTTTTCATTCCTCCTTCAAATAATATAGCAATAATTTCATCATCTACTACTCTTCTTGATCATGCTCTTTATATGGATTCGTAGACCCGACTTTCTAAAACTAAAATGGAATAATATAAGATGAATAGCCACTCATACTATTAGATTCTAAGACCTGTGTTATAATCTGGCTTAATCAATTCATTGCTTAATAATTATTATAGAGTATACTTTAATAATTAAAAAGAATGTTACAAAGCTTACACTTATAAATATAAGTAAACTTTATAACTAAAATCATACATGTTATAATTAGTCGACACTTATTAAGGGGGATAATAAAATTTAATTTTATTGACATTATATGAGGAAAATACTAGATAAAGTAACAGACGTAGTTTTAATTATACTAAAGCCTATATTAAGGTTAGCTGTGAGACTTACATTTGATATAAAAACATCAGGATATAAGATTAATAGGAGTAGAGAGCCATTTGTATTAATAGGTAATCATGTAACTACTTGGGACGCTTTTATTGTAACCTATGATATTAATTATCCGATTCGTTTTTTAGCAACTGAAATATCATTCTTAGATTTTAGTAAGAGAATAAGTATGGGATGGTTAGCTAGAACAATTAAAAAAAGAGTTGGTAAATCAGACTCTAAAGCTATGAGAAAAGTATTTAGTTATATTAAAAAAGGTTATGCTATTGGATTTTTCCCAGAGGGTGACGATACTTTTTATGGAGAAACTTTAGATATATATTCTAATACAGGGCGTTTTCTTAAGATGTGTGGAGTAGATGTAGTGTTAGTTAAATCAAAAGGTACTCATTTACATAATCCTAGATGGGCAGATAATCACGCTAAAAGAAAGAAAGTATATACTGAAACTGAAATTTTATTAACTAAAGAAGAGTTAAAAGAATTATCAAATGAAGAAGTCCAAAGTATAGTTAAGGATGCACTATACCATAATGATTATAAGTGGCAAAAAGAGAATATGATTAAGTATGCTCGTAAAAATAGAGCTTTAGGTATTGAAAGATTAGTTTATTACTGTAATAAATGTGGAAGTGTATTAACTGTTTATGGAGTTGGTGATGACATACAATGTTCTTCATGTGGAGTAATAGGTACTATTGATGAGTACGGGTTTATAAATGGAAATAAGTTTGATAATTTAATTGATTATAATCATGATCAATGTAAACATATTGAAGAAGTAATGAAAGCTGAATTTAGTTTTGATGTAATATTGAATGTAATTGATTTTAGAAAGGTTAAAAATGTTAAATTAGGCAAGTATAATTTAGTTTATAAAGATAAAATAATATTTTTGAAAGGTAAAAGAGATTTTATATTTGAGATAAGCAAAATTAAATATCCAACCGAAACAATGAAGAACAGTTTCTCATTTGATTATGAAGGAACATCATACAATTTAACCGACTGTAGGCATATCTTTATGTTATATGAGATGTGTAGATATCATAATGGAACTTATAAGTAGTTGGAAGAATTAACCAATAAAAATACAAATATTTCTATGGTAAAATTAACTATAAAGTGATGAAGGGGAATAGATGGATTTTTTCATCTTAGGTTAAATTTTACGTCTAAAAGCATATAACTTAAATGTTTATATGCTTTTTTTTTATTTATAGACATAAAATTTTATGAGGTATAAAGTATGTATAAGAATTTTTTAATTATTGTTTTAGCTATTATGTTGTCATCTTGTGAGAATGTAGTACCGAGTCAAGATTATCATTATTTGGTTGGAAGTTCTGAGCCTGACTGGAGTTTTTTAGGCAATGTGATTTTTGAAAGCGTAGATATGGATATTTTGGGAGAATATTATGTTATCTATGAGATTAATGATAAACAACATCAAGCTACAGTTAATATTGTTGATACTATTGATCCTGTTATTGAATTGATTGGTGATGATGTTTACTTAGAAGTTGGGTCTGATTATATTGAACCAGGGTATACAGTTACAGATAATTTTGATCATGATTTATTTGTTGAGGTAAGTAGCGATTTAGATATTGATTCTATAGGGGACTATACAGTTTCCTATTCAGTGACTGATTCAAGTAGAAATAGTTTCTCTATATCTAGGAGAGTTTATGTATCTGAACAAACTATCCTAACTCTAAATGGGTTAGAGGTAATTGATTTAGAGTTAGGTGAGGAATATGTTGAATTAGGTTGTGCAGTTAATAAAGAAGTTGAAGTAGTAATAGAAGGTAATGTTGATGTTAGCGTGATTGGAACTTACTATATAAAATATATAGTGGATAGTCTAGAAGTTGTAAGAACTATTAATGTAGTAGATAGTGAAACTGTTGTTACTTTAATTGGTGAAAGTGTTATTCAATTAGAATTAGGTTCAGAATATGTTGAATTAGGTGCTTCTGTTAATAAAGAAATAAATATTGTAATAGATGGGTTTGTAGATGTATTTACTGAAGGAACTTATTATATTAAATATATAGTAGATGGTTTAGAAGTAGTAAGGACTGTTAATGTAGTGGATAATGTTGAAACAAAAGTGACTTTAATTGGTGATAGTGTAATAGAGTTAGAAGTGAAATCAGAATACGTTGAATTAGGAGCTTATGTAAATAAAGATAAAGAGGTAATAATTGAAGGTACTGTAGATATTAACGAGATTGGAATTTATTATATTAAATATTCTGTTGATGATATAGAAGTAGTTAGAACTGTAAATGTAGTAGATACGATTGAACCAGTACTTATATTAATAGGAACTAATGTAACTTTAAGATTAGGTGAAAGTTATCAAGAATTAGGTGTTACCGTAAGTGATAATTATGATACTGAATTAGAAGTAATTATTAGTAGTAATATAGATATTAATAATATTGGTGAGTATTTAGTTACTTACTCAGTAATTGATTTTAGTGGAAATTACGTAGAAGTAATTAGAACCGTTAATGTGGTTGATGATACTAAACCTGAGATTGAACTTATAGGTAAGGACTTAATCTATTTAGATCACGATGCAGAGTATTACGAAGATGGAGTTATAGCTAGTGATAACTATAGTAGCGTTGAAGTAATTATATTAGGTGAAGTTAAAACTGGTGTAAGTGGAGTTTATCATTTAATATATAAAGCAATTGATAGTAGTGGTAATGAATCTTTGGTAGTTCGAACTGTTGTGGTTAATGAAAGAGTTGAACTTTTATATAATGTTGGGGACAGAGTTTATTTTAATGGAACTTACTATTCTGATTCTGAAGGTAATGGTGCATCAGGTAGTATTAAGGGTGAATATGTAATAGATAAAATTATAGATGCACCTTACCCATATTTAATAACGCCAGTAGGAGGAGTCTCTCCTTACGGATGGACTGATGTGATGAGTCTAAGTGAAATAGATAAAGTTATATTAATAGATGAGCTAGTTATAAACCAGAACCTATTAGATATATCAAATAAAAAGGTTGGAGACTTAATGTCTCCAACATATATAGTTATTCATAATACAGCTAATATAGCGTCAGCTTATAATGAAATAGCTTATTTACATAATCCTGACAACACAACATATACATCATTTCACTTTGCTGTAGATGAAAGTGAAATATGGCAAGGTGTAGAAACAAAATATAATGCTTGGCATGCAGGTGATGGAGCAGGGAGTGACTCTTATAATAGAAACTCAATTGGTATAGAAATAGCTAGATCATTACATGAGGATGAACTTTTGAGAGAAAGAGCTACTAACTTAGCCGCAATGCTTACGGCTAAATTAATGATGGATTTTAATATCTCAATTGAAAATGTTGTAACTCATCATGATGCAAGTGGGAAGTATTGTCCACATGATATCTTTGATGGTATGGGTTGGGATAATTTTATTAAGTTAGTAGAATCGTTTTTAGAATAGTAAATATTTAATTCAAGATAATTATACTTTTAAGGGAGTGTGAATATTTTGAATTTTTTATTTAAAGGTGTTTTAGTAATAAATATGTTCTTTTTGTTAAGTGTAAATGTTAATGCTACATTGATTGTCAGTGAAGAGTTAGCTGAATATATGAATGAGGAAATAGATTATTTGGTTAAAGATGATTTTGAGATAATGGTAATGGAAGTAATAGAGTTAAGTGAGTATGGTAAGAATGTAATTTTTAATGATGCATGTAGAGTTGATGATGGATTTATTGTAGTTGGTGGAAGTGTAAGGATGGGGGATTATCTAGGTGGATTAGACGCATTAGTTATAAAATATAAAGATAATCAAATAGAATGGTTTAAAGTATTTGGTGGAGTTAGAAGTGATATGTTTACGACAGTTCACTGTGGTGAGGATATTGTAGTAGGTGGAGAGACTTATGAAGGTAACTTTAAGTCAGGATTAATGGTAAGTTTGGATTTAGATGGTAATGTAAATTGGGAAGTAAGTGTCAGTGATAAATTAGATTTAAGTATAAAGGGTGTTGATTATAATGGTAACTATTTATTCACTGGATATATCAATAATCTTGTTACTGACAATGACTTTTTTGTTTTAGAAGTAAACTCACTAGGTGAGGTTATTAATAAAAAGGTGTTTCCTTATTCAGGTGATGATAGAATAAATGATATTTTGGTGTCAGATTATATATATCTAGTTGGTAGTACTGATTCATTTGAATTTAATGTACTTAGTCAACGTGGGTTAGTAATTAAGTTAAATGAAGATATAAGTGTTTTAGAAAGTGATGTTTTTAATTCAAGTAATATAAGTTTGTTTAATGGTATCGATTTAATAGATGAAACGTTATATATAAGTGGATCTAAGGTGAGAAATGAAGCGGTTGAATTAAGTGAAAGTGTTGGTGTATTAGGTAAATATAATGGGGAATTGTTGGTAGAAGAAGTTAAAGGTTTTAGTGAAGTAAACGGAGTAACTAAAGTAGGTAAAGAGTTAATAACTTACGGTGTAAGTATTAAGAAGAACTATTTACCCACTATTAATTATAAAGATAATATTATTTTAAAAGGTAGTGGTTCAGTAACTAGTGTTGTTGATAGTAACGGTATAATAGCTATTCATACAAATAATGATAGTATATCTAGTGGTGTTATAAGTAGTATATCTAATGTTTTAAAGGAAAATGGTAATATTTATATCAATGGTACATTAATTCAATTAGAAGATAGATTTATAGATGAATTTAATAATGAAGTGTTTGGGGAATATAAGAAATATTCATATTTGAATTATAATGATATTGAGTATTATGGAGATTTGAAAGTTAGTGAGATAGAGTTTTATACTAATATAGAAAAGAGTAGTTATTATGATTCTGTTACACTATTTTTTAATGGTATAGGATATATAAATGATATACCTATAGATAGTGGTTATGTTGTAGATGAACCAGGTGAATATGAATTAAAGGTAGTTGGAATGAATAAAGAAGGTATAAGAACATTTGAACTTAAGTCTTCTGATTTTGATGGGTTTAAGTATTATGATTTATATGAGAGTGTTGAATATACTTATGTTTTGAGTGAAAAAAGTTATTCATTATATATAGGTGTTGTGATTTTATTAGCTCTAGGTGGTTATTGGTATTATAAGAAATAAATATGATATAATTGTGGATAGGGAAATCTATCAATTTTTGTAAGAGGTATTTATGTTAGTAAACTTATATACAGAGACAAGTTATTCGTTACTTAAAAGTACTATTAGAATAGATGAATTAGTTGATAGAGCTAAAGAATTAGGATATAAGTCGTTAGCTATTACTGATAATAATTTATATGGTGCATTTAAGTTTTATGTAAAGTGTAAAGAGGCTTTGATTAAACCGATAATCGGTTTAAATGTGAAGATCTCAAATACACTATTTTTGCTTTATGCAAAAAATAGAAATGGGTATCTTAATTTATTAAAGATATCATCTCATATAGAGATTAATGGTGAAATTAGTTTTGATGAGTTTAAAAATTATAGTGATGGACTTATTATGATAAGTTTAGGGGACTATATCTTAGAAGATGTAGAAAAGTATAAGTCATTTGATTTTTATTTAGGTATCCAGTTAGAGGACTTAGATCTTGAAGTGAACTATGCTCCTAAGATTCTAGCTTTAGGAAGAAAACATAACGTAAAGTGTGTTGCGCTCACTCCTTTAAAATATCTGAATAAGAATGATTATAAATATTATGAAGCATTGAGATGTATTGACTCTAATACTAAGTTGAATATACAAGATATTAACTTAGGGAAACATTATTTAAGGGATATTAATGAGGTTCATTCTTTATTTAGTGAATATAAAGAAGCATTAGAGAACACGTCGATAATTAACGAAAAATGTAATGTTGAGATTGAGTATGGTGATTATAAGTTACCAAAGTATCCTTTAGAGAATTTTTCAGCTAAAGAATACCTGTTTGCATTATGTAAAAAGGGTTTAGAAAAACGTTTAAGTGGATTAGATATTGATGTAGATGAATATAGAAAACGATTAATTGATGAATTAAAGATGATAGATCAAATGGGCTTTAATGACTATTTCTTAATTGTATGGGATTTTGTAGCTTATGCAAAAAAGAAAGGTATATTAGTAGGTCCTGGTAGGGGTTCTGCCGCTGGAAGTTTGGTTTCATATGTTTTAGGTATTACTAATACAGATCCTATTAAATATGATTTATTATTCGAAAGGTTCTTAAATCCAGCAAGGTTAAGTATGCCTGATATTGATTTAGACTTTCCAGATGATAAAAGAGATGAAATAATTCAATATGTAAAAAATAAATATTCTATTAATAATGTGAGTTTAATAGTTACTTTTGGTACGTTTGCGGGAAGAAGTGCTTTAAGAGATATTGCGAAGATTTTAGATTTAGATAATAACGCACTTGAAGAAGTATTAAGATACATGCCACAAAATGCTTCAAACTTAAATAAACTAGTTAAGCAAGAAGAGTTAGTAAGACTAAGAACAAACTTTGAAGAGATTGATATGCTGCTTGATTATGCAGCAAAAATTGAAGGATTACCAAGACATACTTCAACTCATGCAGCTGGGGTTATTATTACTGAAAATCCAATTACTGATTATGCTCCCATTCAAAAAGGAATGAGTGGATTAAATCAAACGCAGTTTGAAGCGAAGGATTTAGAGAAAATAGGATTACTAAAAATGGATTTCTTAGGACTAAGAAACTTAAGTATTCTAAAGAAAACTATAGATTTAATTTATAAACATGAAGGTAAGAAGATAAATTTATACGAGTTAGAATTTAATGATCCAGATGTATTTAAATTAATTGGTAGTGCTGATACTACTGGTGTATTCCAATTAGAATCTAATGGTATGAGGAACTTACTAAGAAAATTAGAAGTATCTGAATTTGAAGATATTATAGCTGCTTTAGCTTTATATAGACCAGGACCAATGGAAAATATACCTGAATATGTAGCTAGAAAACTAGGTAAGAAGGAAATAGAATATGTTCATTCTGATCTAGAAGCTATTTTAAAGCCCACTTATGGAATTATTGTTTATCAAGAACAAATAATAATGATAGCGAATAAGTTCGCTGGATACACATTAGCTCAAGCTGATTTATTACGTAGAGCTGTAAGTAAAAAAGAATTAAAAACTTTAAATGATGAAAGAGTTAGATTTGTTAGTAAGTGTGAAGGAAAAGGATATAGTAAAGATAATGCTAATGAAATCTATGACTATATTGTAAAGTTCGCAAATTATGGATTTAACCGAAGTCATTCAGTAGCGTACGCAATGATAGCTTATCAGTGCGCTTACTTAAAAACACATTATCCTTTATATTTCATGACTGTATTATTAAGTAGTGTTACAGGTAGTGATACTTTAACTTATGAATATTTACGTGAATGTAAAGATATGAACTTAGAAATCTTAACGCCTTCGATTAATAATAGTGGTATAAGCTATAATGTCGAGAGTAAAAAAATAAGAATGCCATTAATCGGTATTAGAAATTTAGGATATAGTACAATTAAAAAACTGTTGGAAGAAAGAGATAAAGGTGCATTTAAGGATTATTTAGATTTTGTTTTAAGAGTAAAAGGTTTCTTGAATCCTAAACTAATTGAGAACCTAATCCACGCATCTAGTTTAGATGAGTTTAATTTAACTAAGAGCACTATGATTGAGAAATTGGTAGATGCGATTAAGTATTCTGAATACGGTAGTTTAATTGGTGATTTAACTTTTGATTTTGGTAATATTGAGGAATTTGAGTTAAACGATTTAATTAATAATGAGAAGAATGTGTTAGGTTTTAATATTAAATATCATTTCATTTACAAATATTTAGATACTATTAAAGAGAAGAATTTAAATACTTTAAAAGATGCTAGTAGTATGAAAAGTATAGTGTTTATTGCTAGAGTTAATAGGATAACAAAGATCACTACTAAGAAAGGTCAAAGTATGGCTTTTGCGACTTTAGAAGATGAAAGCGTATTACTAGATAGCGTTATCTTTCCAAAAGTATATGAAGATTATGGTAAAATTTTAGTAAAGGATGAATGTTATATGTTTAGAGGAATACTCGAAACACATAATGGCAAAACTAATTTAAATATCGATAAGATAGGAAGAATAAAATGAAACGAATTGGAATATTAACTTCAGGTGGAGATTCACCTGGTATGAATGCAGCTGTAAGAAGTGTCGCTAGAACTGCAATTACTATGGGACACGAAGTGTATGGTATTTATTATGGATTTAAAGGTCTATTAGAAGAAGAAATAGTGAAATTCGATAGATTTAGCGTATCTGAAAAAATGAACCTAGGGGGTACTTTTATAAGAAGTGCTAGATTTCCTGAGTTTAAGGAAGTTAGTGTAAGAGAAGAAGCTATTAAAGTACTTGAAAAGTATGGAATTGAGTACTTAGTTGTTATTGGTGGAGATGGATCTTTTATGGGAGCTAGGAAGCTAACTGAAATGGGGATCAAATGTATTGGACTTCCAGGTACTATTGATAATGACTTGAATTATACTGACTATACAATTGGTTTTGATACAGCTGTAAATACAGTTGTTGAATCAATTGATAAACTAAGAGATACATCCGGATCTCACCAAAGATGTAGTATTGTAGAAGTAATGGGACGTAACTGTGGAGATTTAGCAATTCATTCAGCTTTATCAACTGGTGCAAAGTCTTTAATTACTCCTGAAACTGGTTTCGATAAAGAAGCTTTAATTAAAGATTTATATGAACAAAATAAAATTGGAATAAAATATTCAATAGTAGTAATAACTGAGAATATTACTGATGTTGCTGAGTTAGCTAAAGAAATTGAAGAAAGAACTAAAATTGAAACGAGAGCCACTATTTTAGGTTATATTCAACGTGGTGGGTCACCAACAGCTTTTGATAGAGTATTAGCTATGAAATTAGGAAAAAGAGCAGTAGAACTAATCGATAAAGGTCATGGTGGTAGATGCGTTGGTGTTGATGGTGATGAAGTTGTAGATTACGATATCATTGAAGCATTAGAAATGCCAAGTAAAGACCGTACTAATATGATAAATACATTTAACCTAACTAAGTAGGAGGAACTATGAATATACGTAAAACAAAAATTATTTGTACACTAGGACCAGCATCTGAGTCAGTTGATATGATAAAAAAATTAGCTAAGGCTGGTATGAATGTAGCAAGACTTAATTTCTCACATGGAGATTACGAAGAACAAGGTAAAAGAATTAAAAATGTAAGAAAAGTTAATCAAAGTAACGAGTTCCCAGTAGCTATTTTATTAGATACTAAAGGTCCAGAGATTAGAACTCACTTATTTTCTAAAGAATATACTGAAATTAAAAAAGATT
Organism: Mycoplasmatota bacterium WC44; assembly: GCA_046529715.1. Classification (GTDB taxonomy): domain Bacteria; phylum Bacillota_I; class Bacilli_A; order MAG-NZ; family MAG-NZ; genus WC44. Next base: position 1,887,554 of record CP134881.1, on the reverse strand, counting down.
CTACTGTTAAGATTCACATGAAGGAAATTACAGGTAATGAAAATGAGTTTTCTATTACATATCCCGAATTAATTAATGATGTAGAAGTAGGTAAGAAAATATTAGTAGATGATGGATATTTAATTTTAGAAATAACTGAAATTGATAAAGATAATGGAGTTATCGTAACTAAAGCTTTAAATACTCATGATGTTAAAGATAGAAGAGGTATTAATGTACCTAATGTTAAATTGAGATTACCATTCATATCTAAAAAAGATAAAAATGATATTGAATTTGGATGTGATCAAAATCTTGATTTTATCGCTGCTTCATTTGTTAGAGATGCAGATGATATATTAGCGATTAGACAAATATTAAAAGATAAGAACAATGATCATATACAAATCATTGCGAAGATTGAAAATCAACAAGGATATGATAACTTAGATGCTATTTTAAAAGAAGCTGATGGTGTAATGGTAGCTAGAGGTGACTTAGGTGTTGAAGTTAATGTTGAATGTGTACCGTTAATTCAAAGAAAGATGATTGAAAAAGCTCATATAAGTGGTAAGGTTGTAATTACTGCGACACAAATGCTTGAATCAATGATTGAAAATGTAACTCCTACAAGAGCAGAAGTTAGTGATATAGCGAACGCTGTATTAGATGGAACTGATGCTATTATGTTATCTGGAGAAACTGCGATGGGTAATCATCCAGTAAAAGTAGTAGAGATGATGAGTAAGATTGCTCTTACAATTGAAGATTCAATTAATACTAAGAAAATGTTTAGTCGATTAATCAAAAAACAAAGTGATGATAGAAGTGCAAGAAGTATTGCAGTATCAACAGCTCAGTGTATTCAAACACTACCTGTTGTTAGTATAATTTGTCCTTCAATGAGTGGATACACTGCTAGATTAATGTCTCAATTTAGACCTAAGTGTCCAATTATGGCATTTGTTAGATCAGATGCAGTTGCTAAGAGTCTTGCATTAAACTGGGGAGTATTCCCTACTGTAATGACTGAAGAAATAAATAGCTTTGAAGAGATGATTGACTTTGGAGTTAATCACGTTATGAAGTATAAAGAGTATTTACGTCATTTAGGTGAAAGAGCAATTGTAACTGCTGGATTACCTTTAGGTAGAACTACTGCACAAACAAATACAATGCAAATTGTTAAATTTAAAGATAAACAAGAATGGCTTGATGAGTGGAACTCATAAGCCTTTTTTTGTAGTTTAAACTACTCTTTTTATATGTTAGTTTCACCTATTGACAATAATTGACAAATTGAGTACTATAAGTAGGGAAAATTAACGAGAATATAATAGAACTAATAATATACCTTATTTTTGAGGTCTTATTAGTTTAAGAACGAAAGGAGTAGATGCGCTATGAATACCTTAACAATAGTATATAATGTAGCCATACTTTTTTTGTTGTTATCTATTATAATAATTATCCAGTTTGAAAAATTAAAGAAAAATTATTATGTACAATTTCTTACAGGTATAATAATAGGGTTAGTTGGAATAGCTGTAATGTTTAATCCTATAGTGATAACAGAAGGTGTAATATATGATTCTAGAAGTGTTTTAATTGCTATATCGGGAGCCTTCTTAGGAGTTATACCTACATTTGTAGCGATGATTATTACTAGTGCTTTTAGATATATTGCTGGTGGAGAAGGTGCAGTAACGGGGTGTCTATTGATTATTTCATCTGGTTTTATTGGATTATTATTCAATTATTTTAGGTATCAAAAAAATCTTCAAAATGAAAAAAGAAGATTTAGAGAATTATATATATTTGGAATATTGGTAGTTATATCTGATCACCTTAGTTTTATGCTTATGCCTAGAAAAATTGCGGTAATTGCATTAAGTAAAATTGGAATACCTTCTTTACTTATCTATCCGTTAATTATAGCTTTTATTGGTATTTATATCTTTAACTTAGAAGATAGAGTTGCTGCTCAAAGTAAGTTAGAAAGTAGTGAAAAGAAATATAGATTTTTAAGCTACCATGATTCTCTTACAAAATTGAAAAACAGAAGATATTTTAATGAAAAGCTATATGAGTTAGATATTCAAGAGAACCTTCCGTTATCTATTATTATGGCTGATGTTAATGGATTAAAATTCATGAATGATTCATTTGGACATAAAAGTGGAGATAACTTGTTAATAAGAAGTGCTAAAATTTTAGAAGAAGTATTTGATGAAAACCATATAGTTTCCAGATATACTGGAGACGAATTTATTATAATGTTACCTAATACAGATTCTGTTCAATGTGAACACTTTATAAATAAAGCTAAAGAAAAACTTATTAATGAAGCCGTTGAGAATGTACAAATTTCAATAAGTTTTGGATATTCATCAAAGAATGATACGAAAACTAATGTAAATAAAGTTTTAAAAATAGCTGAAGACAATGTATATAGAGAAAAAGCGTTAGAAAATCCTCAAACTAGAGCAGAGACTATTGATACAATATTAACTACTCTTCATGAAAAAGATGTTTATTCTGAGGAACATTCAGAAAGAGTATCATACCTTGCAGGAGAAATAGGAATAGCAATGGGATTTAGTGCTAATGCTATATCAAAGTTAGAGTTAATGGGATTATTGCATGACATTGGGAAGATAACTATATCAGAAACTATTTTAAATAAAAAAGGGCGTTTAACGGATGATGAGTATTTCGAAATGAAAAAACATTCGGAAATAGGTTTCAGAATTTTACAATCTTCTAAATATTTTACTGAGATATCAGATTCAGTTTTAAAGCATCATGAGAGATGGGATGGATTTGGGTATCCAATTGGCATTAAAGGTGAGGAAATACCTTTATGTGCTAGAATAATTTCTGTTGCAGATTCGTATGATGCAATGACAAGTAAAAGAAGTTATAGAGACAGTTTAACTGTAGATGATGCTGTTAAAGAATTAGTTGATAATGCTGGAACACAATTTGATCCAAGAGTAGTAGATGTTTTTGTGAATGTAGTTATCAAAAAAATATATTCATCCACCGTAGAATCAGAATGTCTGAGTTCATGATAGTGGTAAATTAAGTTTATATAAAAAAAGGGCATATGTGATCATATGCCCTTTTTAATTAGAAATTCTTTTGCGATTTCTATATCATTATGTCTAGTTAATTTGTTGTTTTTGTTAAAGTGGTGTTCGTTTCCTTTACCTGTAATTATAATTGTATCGTTCATTCTTGCTATTTTGACAGCTGATTTTATAGCTTCTTTACGGTCGTATATTTTTATATAGTTCTCACTAGTTACTTCTTTTAGAAGTTGGTCAACTATTTCTTTTTCATCTTCATTTTTGGGGTCTTCAGATGTAAAGATTACAAAATCACTATTCTTAGTTGCGACTTCACCCATTATACTACGTTTAGATTTATCTTTTTCTCCTGCAGCACCAACTACTAGAATACTATTATTTCTTTTGTTTTCGTTCACAGTTTCTAAAAGATTCTTTAATGCATTTGGAGTATGTGCAAAATCTACTATAAGATCAATACTAGAATCATTTCTCATATGAAAGTATCTGCCTTCAATTTCTGGAATTGTTTCAACCATTTTAATTGCATCATATATATCCATTCTATTACTTACTGTAATTAAAGCAGCAGTAATGTTATAAGCATTGTATTTACCTAAAAGATTAGTTCTAATCTCATGAGATTTATTACTAGTTTTGATAGTAAATGTCATATGATCTCCGTTATTTCTAATATCTTTTATTTGGTAGTCCGCTTCATCGCTTACTCCATATGTTAGTACTTTTCTCAATGTTATACTACTAAATCTTGGGTAGTATTCATCATCTATGTTTATTATTGCTATTCCGTCATCTTTTAATTGTTTGAATAACTGTATTTTTGTACTAAAGTAATTATCCATTGTTTTATGAGTATTTAAGTGTTCATGCGTTAGATTAGTGAAAATTGCTACATCGTACTCAAGGCCATTTATTCTATTATTTAAGATACCTTCACTTGAAACTTCCATCACTGCTGTTTTTAAACCCTCTTTTTCGAATGTATTTAAATAATCATATGTATCTTCTAGGATTGGTGTTGTATATTTTGATTCTATTGTTTCGTCTTTGTATTTGATTCCGTTAGTCCCAATACTTCCGCATTTATCATTTGTAAGAAGATATTGAATTATTGAAGCTGTAGTTGTCTTTCCATCAGTACCAGTAATACCTATTAAATCAATAGATAAGTCATACATGTCTTTTAGTATGTTTGTGTAAGCCATTAATGGATCTGTCTCATAAACAGGTACATGTAAAGGCATGTCATTATTACTAATAATCGCAACTGCTCCATTCTTTATTGCCTCAAATAGATGTTTATCATTCATTGAAACGAATAAAGAATTTTCTGTTACCATTTTACTGTTTTGAGTAATATGGGTGAAAGTTTGTTTAATGTCTTTTAGACGCATAAAAAATACCTCCTAAGAAGATAAAACTTCGGTAAAGGTATTTTTTTCTATTTTTACTAATTTATACTTTAAACAAATCGACATCTTTAACTATATAGATATTCTTGTTGTTTGGTTTATACACACATATTATGTAGTTGATCACTTTTTCAACTACTGCGTATTTATATAGTTCATCTATAGTATAATCTTTATTTGTTTTAAAGAAATCTCTTAGTACTTGATTCTTAACTTGTTTAGTAAGTGGTTCCCACCATTTCTTAGGTTTTAAATCGTGATATTTTAGATAATCATATATTAATAATTCTTTTATTTTTGGATCGTTTAATTTATCTGTATATTCTAGTAAGCGTATGAATAAATCACTTAATTGATATTTAAACCAAGAATAATTTGATTCATAGTATTTACCGAATTGTAAAAAGAAGTCGAAAGGATCATTTAATAAGTACTCCATTGTGTTATTCATAAATCCTTTGTTCCAATATCTTTCTAATACTTCCTCTACAGTTTTAATATCTTTAATATCTTGTTTTGATAAGAAGTTATTTTCAATTATTTCATATGGAGCAATTTTACTAAACTTATAACCATACTCATCGCTTTTACGTCTTATTTTAGTTCCAGGTAGCATTTTTAAAAATCCTAATTGTAACTCCTTTGATTTTAAATTGAATGTTTCATTAAATGTTTTTTTAAATGAATCTAAATTTTCATATGGCAATCCAGCGATTAAATCAACATGTAAATCAACAATATCCTTATCTTTTATACGTTTTATAACATCAAATAGTTTCTCTGTATCTTGTCTTCTGTCAACAGATATGTTGGTGTGTTCATTTGTTGATTGAATACCAATCTCAAATCTAAATAGATTTTCTGGAGCGCTATGAATCAACTCTAATGTCTCTTCATTTAGGATATCTCCAGTAATTTCAAATTGAAATACATTTCCAGGTTTATGGTTGTCTATAATAAACTTGATAATCTCTAATGAGTGATTAGTATGTAGATTGAATGTTCTATCTAAGAATTTAAATGTCTTAGCATTGTTATTTATTAAATATAATATGTTTTCTTTTACTTTATCACCATCAAAGAACCTTACAGTCTTTTCTAGTGATGCAAGACAATAACTACATTTGTAAGGACATCCTCTAGAAGTTTCTATATATTGAATTTGATCTTTGTGAAATTCTATATCGTTTGAAAAGCTAATTTTATCTAAATCGATTTCTTCAATAGGATTAGAAATAACTTTATCTTTTTTATAACTCAGACTTGGTATATTTGAGTAATCACTATTATTATCTATAGCTGTTAAAAGAGATTCATATGCTAACTCACCTTCACCTTTTATAATAAAATCAATAGGTAAGTCAAAGTAATGATCTGAGTCATAAGAAACTTCTGGTCCACCCAATATTATTGTTTTGTCTTTTATCATAGGAATAATCTTTTTCATTAATTCTATATTCCAAATATAAATACTCAAACCCACAACTTTAGCTTCATGACTATTAATATAATTTATTATTTCATTCAGATCATCTTTAATTGTGAATTCTTTCAAAATAGTCTCATGATTTGAATTAGCTTTTAGTGATCTAATCGCAACATTTGGATGAATGAATTTTGAATTTATTCCTATCAGTAGTGCCTTCATATATATACCTTCTTTCTAAAACATTCTATCAAATTAATATGTAAATTAATAGTGCTTGAACTTATAGGTAATCAATTTATATTAAGATATATTTCAGTAAACTAATTTTTAAGGTGATTTGGGAATTTATGATATAATTATCATGCAAAGGAATGATTATATGTATAAACTAGTATCTAAATTTGAACCAACTGGAGATCAACCTAATGCTATTAAGGAGTTAGTAGCAGGTGTAAATAAAGGCTTGAAGAAACAAGTCCTTTTAGGTGCTACCGGTACTGGGAAAACATTTACTGTAAGTAATGTTATAAACGAAGTAAATAAACCAGTATTAGTTTTAGCACACAATAAGACATTAGCTGGACAATTATATAATGAGTTTAAAGAATTTTTCCCTGAAAATAGAGTAGAGTACTTTATTTCATATTATGACTATTATCAACCAGAGGCATACGTTGCACATTCTGATACTTATATTGAAAAAGATGCATCGATCAACCAAGAAATAGATGAAATGCGTCATGCAGCAACTGCGAGTATTTTAGAAAGAAAAGATGTTATTGTAATTGCTTCAGTAAGTTGTATCTATGGTATTGGTGACCCTGATGATTATGCTGCTAGTATGATTACTTTACGTTCTGGTGAAGAATATGGTAGAGATGTACTTTTAGAACAACTAGTGAAAAATTACTATACTAGAAATAATATAGAGTTTGATAGAGGTACATTTAGAGTACGTGGAGATGTAGTTGAAATTTTACCTACTTATCAAAAAGATAAAGCACTTAGAATTGAGTTCTTTGATGATGAGATTGAAAGAATTAGAGAATTTAATATCGTAACAGGTGAGATAATAAGAGATTTAAAATATATATCAATATTCCCTGCTTCACATTTCGTTACTAATTCAGATAAGTTTGAAGAAGCAGTCAGTAGAATTAAAGTAGAACTTGCTGAAAGATTGAAAGAATTTAAAGAAGATAATCAATTGGTAGAAGAACAAAGACTACGTCAAAGAACTAATTATGATTTAGAGATGTTACAGGAAGTTGGTACTTGTCAAGGTGTAGAAAATTACTCAAGACATATGAGTTTACGCGCTGAAGGTGAAACTCCATCAACTTTAATAGATTTCTTTGATGATTTTCTAATGATTATTGATGAGTCACATGTTACTTTACCTCAAGTAAGAGGGATGTATAAGGGTGATAGAGCAAGGAAAATGAGTCTAGTTGATAATGGATTTAGATTACCGAGTGCCTTAGACAATAGACCTCTAAACTTCGAGGAGTTTGAAAAGAAGTTAGATCAAGTTATATATGTAAGCGCAACTCCTGGAGCATATGAGCTTGAGCATGGTGAACAAATTGTTGAACAAATCATTAGACCTACTGGTTTGTTAGATCCTCTAATCGAAGTAAGACCAAGAGAAAGACAAATTGATGATCTAATAGGAGAAGTTAGAAAAAGAGTTGCGAAGAACGAAAGAGTTTTGATAACTACATTAACTATTAAGATGAGTGAAGATTTAACAGATTACTTAAAAGAACTTGGTATTAAGGTAGCTTATATACATTCTAAAATTAAATCTTTAGAAAGAATTGAAATTATTCGAGATTTAAGAGCAGGTGTATATGATTGTATTGTAGGAATAAACCTACTAAGAGAAGGTTTAGATATACCGGAAGTATCTTTAATAACTATCCTAGATGCTGACAAAGAAGGATTCTTACGAAGTGAAAAGAGTTTAATTCAAACAATAGGTAGAGCCGCTAGAAACAGTTCTGGTATGGTAATCATGTATGCAGATAAGATCACTAATTCTATGCAGACCGCTATTGATGAAACGAATAGACGAAGAGTAATCCAAGAAGAATATAATAAGTTACATAATATCACTCCTGAAACTATTCAAAAAGCAATTCCAGAATCTATAAGAGTTACTGAAGAAGTGACTAAAGGATTTGATTCTAAGAAAATGACTAAAAAACAGATGGAAAAAATGATCAACGACTTAGATAAGGAAATGCGTAAAGCAGCTAGAAATCTAGAATTTGAACGTGCAGCAACTTTAAGAGATCTAATCGTTGAGTTAAAAGGTGACTTATGATATATGGAATAGGAACAGACTTAGTAGAGATAAAAAGAATTAAAGAAAGTTTAAGTGATAGATTTGTAAATAAAATATTAACTGTTAGTGAAATAGAAATATATAATTCATTACGTCATGAAAAAAGAAAAATTGAATTTATAGCAGGAAGATTTGCCGCGAAAGAAGCTGTATCAAAAGCACATGGAACTGGAATGGACGGAATAGGTTTCAGAGACATCGAAGTATTAAAAGATAACGGAAAACCGATATGTACATTTAAGGATTTTAATGTTCAAATATCGATATCTCATACAGATGATTACGCGGTAGCTTTTGTAATATTGGAGAAATAAAATGAATGAAATTCAAACTGTAAAAATTATTGACTATACATATGATGGATTAGGGATAGGAAAAGTAGATGGTTTTCCTATTTTCGTCGATAAAGGTGTAGTTGGAGAAACTTTAAAAGTAAAAATAACAAAGATGAAAAAGAACCTAGCTTTCGCTGATATCGTTCAAGTAATTAAAGAGAGCGATAACAGAGTTAGACCAGTATGCGAGTATTATAATGAATGTGGCGGTTGTCATATTATGCATATGAGTTATGAAGAGCAATTACGATTTAAAACTAACCATGTTGAAGAAACTTTGAAAAGAATTGGTGGAGTTGATATTAAAGTAAATGATTGTGTTGGAATGGATAATCCATACAACTATAGAAATAAACTGATAATTCCTTTTGAAGGTGGAAAAGCTGGTTTATATAAAAAAAACACTCATGATATTATTGATATTGATAAGTGCTATATCTTAAATGAAGAAGCTTTAGAGATTGTAAAATATTTGAAATCATCTAATTTAGACTTAAGAAATGTTTTAATAAGAACATCTCATAACTTGGATGAAATCATGGTTGTGTTAATTACTTATAAAAAAGTTAAAGTAGATGTTGTAGATGAACTACTTTCAAGATTTAAAGGTATCGTAAGCATCGTTAATAATATTAATGATAAGAATACTAATGTAGTTTTAGGAAGTGATTCCTACGTACTATATGGTAATGACTACTATAAAGATTATCTTTTAGGAAATGAGTATAAGATTAATCATAGAAGTTTTTATCAAGTAAATAGTATTCAAACAGAGAAATTATACAAAAAAGCCATTGAATCTATAAATGTAGAGGATAAGAATGTCGTTGATGCTTATTGCGGTATTGGTACTATAGGTTTAAGTTTCGCTAAGAAGGCGAGAAAAGTTTATGGAATAGAGATTAATGAATCAGCAGTATTAGCAGCTAGAGAAAATGCTGACTTAAATAATATTAATAATGCAGAATTTTATCAAGGGAAAGCCGAAAAAGTTATATCTAAAGTTATTGATAAAAAAATAGATATAGTTATAACAGATCCACCTAGAAAAGGCTGTGGTGAAGAATTTTTACAGTCTTTAATTGATAATGATATTAAAGAAGTTGTATATATATCTTGTAACGTATCAACATTAGCTAGAGATATAAAATATTTAAGCGATTATTATGATGTGTTAGAAGTAACGCCATTTGATTTATTTCCACACACATATCATGTTGAATGTGTTGCATCTTTAAGGAAAAAATAAAGTTGAAGTGAGACTATTTTGTCTCACTTTTGTTTTAATAGTAATATAGTATAACTATATTATCTTGACAACACAAACATTCAATGGTTATCATTTAAGAGATTAATGATGTATTTATGTATATTTAAACTATATTCAAAATAATATGAAAGGAAAATATGATAATAATTATCATATAAGAAGGTTATGGATCACATTGTTTATGTTGATTTTAAAGAAAAAGAATTGGATAAATTAATTCGTGGTGAAAAGTCTATGATTATTAGAGGCGCTACAGGAAGAAAATTACCATATGGTAGAGTATTTCAGAATGATATCTTATACTTTATAAATAATAACGGTGAAGGGCTTGTAAAAGCTATTTGTAACGTTAAAGAAGTTTATAATTCAGACAAAATGACTACCGAAGAATCAATAGAATTAGTAACTAGTAATAATAATAAATTAAACCTATCTAATAAGCAGTTTAAAAGATGGGCTGGAAAAAGATATATTGTTTTAGTTGAGGTAGATAATATTAAGAAGATAGAGTCATTTGAAATAGATAAAAGTAATTATGGAAATATGGATGACTGGTTGCTAGTTGAAGATATATATAATGTTAAAATTAGGTAAACTTTTCTTATAGTAGTGTGTTATAATACTTATAATTTGATTTATTACTGGAGGAAATTATGGTTGTAGAATTTTTGAGAGCTGTAACGTTAATTTTTTTTGCTGAAATGGGAGATAAAACCCAGATACTAGCAATGGCGTTTGCGACTAAGTATAATGTAAAAAAAGTATTATTAGGGATAGTAATTGGTTCATTTTTAAATCATGGATTAGCTGTTTTACTTGGATCTTATTTATCAGAGGTAATTCCTGTAGATACAATTCAGATAATAGCTGGTTTTTCATTCGTAGCTTTTGCTTTATGGACACTTAAAAATGATGAAGAAGAAGATAAAGAGAGTAGTAATGTTAAGTATGGACCTATTGTAACTGTTGCGCTTGCTTTCTTTATTGGAGAGTTAGGAGATAAAACACAACTAGCTGCGATTACTCTAGCCGCTGATGCAAACTTCCCAGTTTTTATACTAATAGGGACAGTTACTGGTATGGTAATTACAGGTGGTATAGGAATCTTTATAGGTAGAAAACTTGGTAATAAAATCCCAGAGTTTACTATTAAGATAGTATCTGCTTCAGTATTTATGTTCTTTGGGGTAATGAAGTTAGCTACTTCGTTACCAAATGAATATTTAAAATATCAATATATTTTATTATTTATAGTTATAGTAGCTGTAATTTCTTATGTATTACTGAAACCGACACTAGAAATGAGAAATCAAAGAGTTGAAACTAGATATAAACGTAGTGCTCAAAGACTTTATGAGTTTTATAATGAATTAAGCTTAAAAGTTGAGGATATTTGCTTAACTGAAGGTGTTTGTGGTAATTGTCGTACAGCTAATTGTGTTATAGGATATACAAAGCAATTACTTAAAGAAACAAATAGTGGTGGCGTGAATATAGAATCACACGAAATTGATACTATGACATTAAAAAAAGACTTTAATAAGTCTAAAATTATTAGAAGTTTAGCATATGTTATTGATTTTTTGGAAGACAATAAAAAAATTTCTAATTATGATAGAATAATTTTTATTAAGAATAACTTTGAGAAGATATTGTTTAATGGAGAGGTTATTGAGTTTAAAGATAAGGAAGATTATATGAGCAAGTTATATAAAATTGATAATCATATATATAACAGAATGATGAGTTACTTATATTAAATGTGAAGTTTAAAACTTCATATTTTTTTTTAATATTCTTTCTACATGATTCTTCATGTTTTAATCTATGGTTACTATATTATTACTGAGTTGCCGCTTTTTTTATAATGAATTCTGTTAATAGATAATATTAATTTTATATGTAGATAATGTTAAATTAAATGTTAATGTAAAAAATGTTATTTTCGTGATAAAATAATACTAATAGATTGGATGGTGAAAGGATGAAAGGTATCAAATTTCTTAAATATTTAAAAACAGTTAATAGAGAATATAATATAACTTTGCTTAGTGCAGGTGTTAGTTTCTTTATTATTTGGGCAGCAATTCCAACAATATATTTAATGATTCAACTTGTAATCGCATCTGATTTAATTCCAGTCGATGAAGTAGTAGAATATGTTAATACGAATTTACCTAACTTCCTAGCCAATTACATTAATGAGTTCTTTAGTAATACTACAGTTTTAGATGGATTTGTATTATTTACTTTTATAATTATCATGCTTTGGGGAGCAAGTAAAGCATTTAATGGAATTATGCAATCAGCAGAATTAATATATCATGAAAAAAAAGTAAGAGCTGCATTTTTAACTAGAGCATTATCTTTAGTTATTACTTTAGGTTTTGTAGTTTTATTTATTTTATTAATAGGTTTAACATTCTTAACAGAAGATTTGTTAGATCAAGCAATTGCCTATTATCCATCTCTTAAAAAAGTTTTTGATATAACTAGATTTTTAGCATTTCCAATTGCTGTTTTCGGACTTCTTATTTTAGTTTTAGCTTTTATCATTCCAAGAAGATCATCATTTAAAGAACAAGTTCCAGGCGCAATTTTTATCACTGTAGCTTGGTATGGATTCTCATATTTATTTCTAATTTATGTAAGAGATCTTGCTGATTACCAATCGAGATTTGGTCCATTTTCAAGTGTGATTGCGCTGTTCTTATGGGTTTTTGTTTTATCATATATCTTATTACTAGGAATACTGTTGAATTCACTTTTAAATAGGAAAAAACTGACTGATTAAATTAGCTCCAAGTATCTCATAATAATAATGGATGCACCAAAGGAGTGAATAAATGTGAAATTATTTATTGGTGTATCTCTCATTCTGTTGGGTATATCTAATTCTTATGGATGGGGATATCAAAAACAAGGGAATAACACACCAAGCATTGGTAGATACAACGAAATAATATCACCTTACGATGTTTTTTATGTAGGTGACACTGACAAAAAAGAAATTTACTTAACATTTGACACAGGCTATGAAACAGGTAATACAAGTCATCTTTTAGACACTCTAAAAGAGCACAATGTACCAGCTGCATTTTTTGTCACAGGTCACTTTATAAGTGAACATCCTGAGTTGATTAAAAGGATGTATGACGAAGGTCATATAGTAGGAAACCATACTTGGAGTCATCCCGACTTAACTTCTTTAACCGGTAAGGAAGTAGAGTTAGAATTATCGAAAATTGAAAACAAATACTATGATATTACTAACACAGAAATGCTTAAATTTATTAGACCGCCAAGAGGAACGTTCAGTCCAAAAAGTTTAACAGCCTTAGATGATTTAGGATACGTAACAGTGTTTTGGTCATTAGCATATGTAGATTGGTACCAGAATCAGCAAAGAGGATGGGAATACGCATACAATAGTGTGATGGATACCATTCATAACGGAGCGATTATATTAATGCATACCGTTTCTAATGATAATAAAGAAGCACTAGAACAGATTTTAACTGATCTAGATAAACAAGGTTATCAATTTAAACCGTTAACGAATTTGATAAGTGATTTATAAAGACAAGTGGAGACACTTGTCTTTTCTATGTTATTATTGATTATAGAATGAAATATGATATAATCTATTGTAGAAAAGGGATGATGAAAGTGGAAAAAGTTGTTGATGTAGAATACGCCTTAAGTACAATGAACAATCTTGAATTCATTTTAATTAAATTATATAAAGAGTTCTTAGTTAACAATAAAAATCTCATGAAAGATATTGAGAATTTAATTGAAACTGATCTAAATGAAGCAAAGAGACATGTTCACTCTATTAAAGGAATTAGTACAAATCTTGGTTCTAAAAAGATGTATGAAGTAGCGAGAGATTTTGAAGAAGTAATGAAAGAAGAGAGTGTTGAAACAATTAAAAAAGAGTTTATTTCTTTCAAAACATGCTTTGAAAAAATGTACACTGAAATAGGCGAATATTTGAAAGTGTCGTGATTCTATGATTAAAAAAATAAAACACATGTTCCTTGGAACTTATGTAAGAGGATTCGTAACGCTATACGCATTATTCACTTTAGTTGGTGCGTTACTTTTAATGATGCCTTTTTCGTTACAACCAGGACAAAGTCTAACGTTTATAGATGCTTTGTTTGTTTCGGTTAGTGGGATGAGTACTACAGGTTTAAGTACAGTAGTAGTAGCTGATGTGCTTAGTAGGGTTGGTCAAATAATACTGGCATTTATTATTCAGTTTGGTGGTATAGGGTTAATTATGCTTTTAGCATTCTTCTGGTTAGCATCTGGAAGAAACATTTCATATAGACAAAGACAACTAATCGTTACCGACCAAAATCAAGTTAAAACAGCTAAGGTAGTAAAATTAGTTAGAGATATATTAATTATTTTATTTGTAGTAGAGTTTACAATGTTTATTATTATGGGGACTTACTTATCATTTAAAGGTTATTTCCCTATTGGAGAGTCGTTCTACCAATCGTTTTTCTTAACCATTTCGATGACTGCAAATGCGGGATTTGATATAACGGGAGATTCGTTATTTAGGTATAGTAATGATTATTGGTTCCAGTCCATGGCGATGTTTTTAATGGTTACTGGTGCAGTAGGATTCTGGCCTTTAGTAGAATTAAAAGATTATTTTGTTGCGAAATTTAAAAAACAAAAGTTTGAGTTTAGTTTGTTTTCAAAAATACTTATATACATGCATATAGCTTTATGGATAGCAGGAGCTTTGATAATACTTATTATTGAACAAGATAATTTCTTTGTAGGAAAATCAATAATTGAGCAAATTTATTATTCTGTATTTATGTCTATAACAACCAGAAATGCTGGATTCGCTACAATGGATGTAGCTCAATTATCTGATTCAATATTAATCCTATTTGCAGGACTAATGTTTATAGGGTCGAGTCCTAACTCTGCTGGTGGTGGAATTAGAACAACTACTTTCTTAGTAGTTTTAGCTTCTATTTTCTCGTTTAGTATTTCTAGAGATCAAGTTGTTATTGAGCATAAATCAATAAGACCGCATACTGTTATGAAATCACTTATTGTTATTATTATGGCATTCTTCGTTGTATTTACTTCAACGTTCCTGATACTTACATTAGATGATGTAACTCTTAAACAAGCGTTATTTGAAGTAGCTTCTGCATTTGGAACTACGGGATTATCTTTAGGTATTACAGCTAGCTTGAATCCTTTTAGTAAAATAATAATTATCGCAACAATGTTTATCGGACGAATTGGTATAGTTGCTTTGTTATTATATTTACAAGAAGGAAAAAATTCGAACAAAATTAAATACCCAGAATATGATTTAATAGTAGGATAAATAAAGGGAGCTTAAGCTCCCTTTTGATTAACGATTTGTTTTGTATTATAATATAAATATAATATAGATGTAGAGGTGAAGTTATGAAAAAAAAGGGGATTTTTTGTGTACATGGATTTTTAGAAAATGGTTTGACATCATATATCCATTTTGCTGATTATTTGTATGAAAGTGGAGTTTATGACTATTATTTAACAGATCTACAAGGTCATAGTATAGATGAAGATATCAACACCTTTAATTATTTGAAATGTATTGAAAAGGTTACAGAAGAATATAAAGCATATTTAACACAATATGAAGAAGTATATTTAATTGGATTTTCAATGGGTGGAGTTATTGCTTCGTATTTAGCAAGTGAATTTGGTTGTAAGAAATTAGTACTTGTCTCACCAGCATTTAAGTATGGACAAGGATCTCAAATTTTAAAAGATGTAATTCATATGCTTCATGTTGCGAAAGAAGATGAGAATTTTTCTTTTAGAGAACTAATCAAAGCGGATACAAACCAAAGAAAAAGATCAATTCAAAATTATATTGATTCAGCATATGGTTCAAAAGGCAGTTCGTATGAGAATTTCATGGAAAGGTTGAATAAAGTTAATCCAACAACTTTTATAAACTTCACACGACTTGTGGCTAAGTTAAGGAAAAAGATTAATATTACTGATTTACCAGTAAGAATATATCACGCTGAATTCGATGAATTAGTTCCTCTACAATCATCATTATATATATTTAATAAGATTAAATCAGATAACAAACGATTAATATTGATGTCTGGTGTACATCATAGAATTTTATCATCTAATGTTAAAAATGAAGTTTTTGAAGAGATTTTAAAGTTCTTCTTTGAAGATAAAATAGAGAACAAGAAATTAATAGCATAGATTTTTATAGATTTTATGTGATATAATATTTATAGAGAGGAAGTGGAAGGATGATTATTACTTACTAATTAAATTCAAATAAAGATAAAGATATTAAACCTTTTTTTCTATGCTTTATCTTATAGTAAGTAAAAGTCAACTTAATAACATTAGTATAATATACTTGTTTTTTAATGTAAGGAGCTTTTGCTTGCTTACATTTTTTTAAAGGAGGTAATTTATGCAAATAAATAACTTAACAATTACACATAGATACACACATAAAGTATTGGTAGAGAAATTAAACTTGACTGTAAATGATGGTGACAAAATAGCTATTATTGGTGAAGAGGGAAACGGTAAATCCACTATATTAAAAGCGATATATTTTAAGGAATTAGATTACGCAATTATAGATGGAACAGTGATGAATGATAGTCGATTAGGATATTTACCACAAATTATAGACCCACTTTGGTTAAATCAAAGTGTAGAGATGTATTTTCTTAAGGAAGATACAGATTCAGAGATAAATTATGAGAAATATAATGATTTACCAATTATTCGAAAAGAGTTCAATAGAATGAACCTAAATATTGATCTAGATAGAACTTTAAGTACATTAAGTGGTGGGGAGAAAATTAAGTTACAATTGATTAAAGTATTAATAGATAATCCGGATATTTTATTACTTGATGAACCCACTAATGATCTAGATTTAGAAACTATTGAATGGTTAGAGAAATATATTATGAATTTAGAAAAACCAGTTATCTTCATTTCGCACGATGAAACTTTGTTAGAAAATACTGCGAATAAGATTGTTCATATAGAACAGTTAAAGAAGAAAAACGAACCCAAACATACTGTAAAGAAGATTGATTATAAAACTTATTCAGAAATGCGTATAGCTGCATTAGCGCATCAAGAGCAAGTTGCTTCAAGTGAAAGAAGAGAACACAAGAAGCAAATGGATAAATTTAGACAGGTATTTGAACGTGTAGAACACGAACAAAATGTTATATCCCGTCAATGTCCAGCAGCCGCTAGATTGTTGGCGAAAAAAATGAAAGCTCTAAAATCTCAAGAGAAAAGATTTGAAGAGAAAGAGTTTACAGATATTCCTATAGTTGAAGAATCTATAAATATCGATTTTCCAGATAACTGCTTTATTCCAAATGGTAGAGATGTTATTAAATTGAAACTAGATAAGCTTTGTATAGATGATAAACTATTAAGTGAGGATATTGAACTTAATATTGTAGGTAATGAGAAAGTTTGTAATTATCGGTAACAATGGTACCGGTAAAACAATTTTATTAAAATTGTTGATGGATGAGATGAAAGGAAAATCATTAAATGTGGGATATTTCCCTCAAGATTACTTTGAAATTCTAGATGATGATTTGTCTGGAATTGAATGGTTAGAAAAAACGACTAAGATAGATGAGCATATTGTAAGAGCATATATGGGAAGTGTAAGATTCACTAGAGAAGAAATGGTTAAGAAAATTAGTGATTATAGTGGTGGACAAAAAGCTAAACTGTGTATTTTGAGATTAATTTTAAATGGCTCTAATGTATTAGTTCTTGATGAACCTACAAGAAACTTCTCTCCACTATCAAACCCTGTGTTACGTGAAGCATTGATCGATTATCCGGGATGTATTATATCAATTTCTCATGATAGAAAGTTTATAGAAGAAGTAGCTGATAAAGTTTACACGCTTTCAGTTAATGGATTAAAACAAAAAGAAAATAATTAAGAAAAAAATGACATTTTTAAATGTCATTTTTGTTTTAGTTTTTGAATGAACTCTGGTTCTGGATCAATATAGATTGTTTTTTGATTTGTATAAGTTACAAAGCATAATTGTCTTCCGGGTATTTTTTTAATATATCTAATGTAAGTATAATCTACTGGTACACTTGATGAATCTTTTGCTTTTGAATAGTATGCAGCTAAATTAGCAGCAGTACGAATTGTATCTTCATCAGGAGAGTCGTCCTTTATAATTACATGAGAACCCGGGATGTCTTTTGCATGCATCCAAATATCATTCTTTTTGGCGAACTTATGTGTAAGGTATTCATTTTGTTTATTGTTTTTACCTACTAGTATTTCTGTATCATTTGAAGAATAAAAAGTTAGATAGTTTAATTTTTTCTTTTTTTTACGTTGTTTCTTTTTTAGGTAATTGTTTTCTTCTAACTCTTCACGGATCTCTTCAATATCGTTTAAAGTAGATTGTTTAATTTGTTGAGTCAGTAATTCAAAATATTCTATTTCAAGTTTCGTTAGCTCAATTTGTTTTTCTAAATGAATGATAGCTTTCTTTGCTTTTTGATACTTGTTGAAATATTTATTTGAGTTTTCACTTGGTGTAAGAAGTGGATTAAGTCTTACAACTATTTCTTCATTTGTATAAAAGTTTAATAACTTCGCTTCATTCATACCTCGTTTTAAGGTATGTAAGTTTGCAAGCAATACTTCACCTATTACTCTTAACTCGTCATTGTTTTCTGCTTTATCTAGATCAAATCTAAGTTTGTCTAGTTTATTTTTATTTTTATCAAGTTCATTCTTAATGAAAAGAGTTAAATCTTTTGCTTTTTGTTTGATTCTATTATAAGAATCTCTATTAAAGAAATAAACATCTAACATTTCATTAATAGAATTATAATGCTCGACCTCACCTTCTATATGTAAGGGAATAAAGTAAAATCTATCTTTTTTACCTCTAATAATAACTGGGTCAGGTTTCGAATTTATTAAGTCTTGATTACCTTGATATAATATTTCGTTCGCAAGCAGCGGTGATATGCCTTGATAAGACATAATATTCGAAAAATCTGATGTATTATTAAAATCTATGAACGGGTTAGGTTTTGTGTTTGGTGGGTAAATGTAATCTGCTCCAGGTAGAAGAGTTCTATAACTGTTCATAAATGGAGGTATGTGTTTAATAGATTCAATAATTTTTGTATCTTGTGTAAGAACTAAATTTGAATGTTTACCCATTGCTTCAAAGTGAAGTTTCTTAATTACCTTATCACCTAATTCATTAACTTTTATAACCTCTACAATTATTAATCTATCATTTTCGTATTGGTATATCTTATTAATAAACCCACCTTCTAAATGCTTTCTAAGCATCATACAAAAGCTTGGAGGTTCTTTAGGTATATCATAATTATTAGTAGTTAAGTGTAATCTAGCGTAATCACTAGAGCACGAAATAAGTAACTTTTGATTACTACTTCTTGATCGAATTGTTAATAGTATTTCCAATTTAGAAATCTGTTGAATTTTTGTAATTCTACCAGTTTCTAAGAAAGTTAATTCATTTATTAAATTTTTAATAAGTACTCCATCGAATGCCATAATATCTATTCCTTTATGTAGTTTTGAAAAAAGTAAACGATTTCTTCTATATAAGTATAATAAATCCTTTACTAATTTGCTATAGTTAAGTTATAATTATAAGTGCTAGTTATATAAAAATAAACGATTTTTGGGAGATGACATCATGAAACTTAACAACAGAGGGATGTTAGTTGTTGTGTCTGGACCATCTGGAGTAGGAAAAGGTACAGTTAGAAAAGCGTTATTTGATATGGAAAATCATAATTACTGCTATTCTGTTTCTATGACAACAAGAAAGCCTCGTGAAGGTGAAGTTGATGGTGTAGACTATTATTTTGTAACAAGAGAAGAATTCGAACAACGTATTGAAGATGATATGTTTTTAGAATATGCTGAATTTGTAGGTAATTATTACGGTACTCCTTTGGATAAAGTTGAAGACAAACTTAATGAAGGACTAGAGGTAATACTAGAAATTGAAACTGCTGGTGCACTTCAAGTAAGAAAGAAAATGAAGGATGCAGTATTAATATTCATAGTTCCACCCACAAAACAAGCTTTATATGATAGACTAATAAGTAGAGGAACTGAAACTAGTTACCAAGTTAACAATAGAATCGAAAAAGCAAACTCAGAGTTTTTATTAGCTCATAAATATGATTACATTGTTGTTAATGACGAAGTTACTAATGCAGCTGATAGAATATTTGCGATAATTAGAGCTGAGCATGCTAGGACGGAAAGAAGTATTCATTCATACTTAGAATTATTGGAGGCCGAAAATGGAAAATAATGCAAAGAAATATGGGATGAGATACCCATCAATTGATAAGTTGTTGGATGTTGTTGATTCAAAATACAAACTTGCAATCGCATCTGCAAAGAGAGCGAAAGAAATTATTGAAACTGATCAAACTTTAGTAAACACAGAGTGTTATAAAGCAGTTGGTAAAGCCTTAGAAGAAATTCGTGATGGTGAAGTAGAAGTAGTAGAAACTGAGAAATAATAAACAAACACTTAATGTTCTACATTAAGTGTTTATTTTTATAGGGGGAAGTTATGATTGCCAAAGTTATTATTGATGTAAATAATAGACAACTTAATAGACCTTTTGATTATATAATTCCAAAACATTTAGAAGAAGTAATTGAAAAAGGGGTTAGAGTGTTAGTTCCTTTTAATGTACGAAAAATCATGGGATTTGTAATTGATATAGTGGATGGTGCTGAAGATAATCTAAAGGAAATTTTGTATTGTTTAGATGTTGTTCCTAGTTTAAGTGAAGAACTTCTCTTATTAGGTAATAAATTAGCTATAGATACATCTAGTACTTTTATCCAAACATATCAAACTATGTTACCTAGTGCTATGAAAACAATATACAGAAAGTATGTTAAACCGTTAGATATATTACCTCTTACGTTACAAAGTCTTTTTAAAACTGATAGAGTTTATTTAGATACTGTATCGAGTGAGGAATTAAAAGAGATAAAAAAAGCTATTAAAAATAACTTGCTAGATCTTGTATATGATGTAAAGGAAAAGTCATCAATAAAATATGAAACGTATTTAGAAATTAATGAATATGTTGATGAAGGTTATTTTAAATCTGCTAAGAAACAATTAGAAGTTTATGAATTAGTTCTAGACTACGGTAAAATTAAAAAGAAAACCCTATTAGAGTTTATTAATTCTCCAAGCGCTGTTAAAGCGCTTATTGATAAAGGAATAATTTCTGAAACTAAGGAAGAAGTTTACCGTGAAGAAATAGCTGAGTACATAGATAAAGATGTAACATTGAATGATGAACAGGTAAATGCATTTAATGCTATTAAAGGCGAAGATGTTTTTTTACTACATGGTGTTACAGGTAGCGGTAAAACAGAAGTTTATTTAGAAGTTATAGAGAGAGTTATAAATGAGGATAAAGAGGCTATCTTTTTAGTTCCAGAGATATCTTTAACATATCAAATGATTTCTAGATTTAAAGCGAGATTTAAAGATAATGTTGCTATCTTACATAGTGGTTTAAGTATAGGAGAAAAATACGACGAATGGCGTAAGATAATAAGAAAAGAAGTTAAGTGTGTAATTGGAGCTAGAAGTGCAATATTTGCTCCATTTAATAATATTGGAGTAATTATTATTGATGAAGAGCATGAGACTACTTATAAACAAGAAGATTCTCCAAGATATCATGCTAGGGAAGTAGCAAAACTGAGAGGTAAATATCATAAATGTCCAGTTGTTTTAGGAAGTGCAACACCTTCACTTGAAAGTTACGCGAGAAGTAAAAAAGGTGTATATAAATTACTTACACTTACTAAAAGAGCGATGAATGCTAAATTACCTAGTGTAAATGTAGTTGATATGACTAAGGAGAATGGAAACTTTTCCTCAAAATTAATTAATGAAATCAAGCAATGTTTAGATAAAAAAGAACAGATTATGCTCTTACTAAATAGAAGAGGTTATTCTAATTTTGTTATTTGTAAGGATTGTGGGGATGTTATTAAATGTCCGGATTGTGATGTGTCACTTACTTATCATAAATATGGTAATAAATTAGTATGTCATTACTGTGGTAATGGCACATATAAACCTAAAAAATGTCCTACTTGTGAAAGTGGGAATATCAATTTTATTGGTATTGGAACAGAAAGTGTAGAAGAGGAACTTAATAAACTATTTTGTGGTGTAAGAGTTTTAAGGATGGATCAAGATACTACATCGAAAAAAAATTCACATAAGAAGATACTCAGTGCTTTTGAAAATAAGGAAGCAGATATACTACTTGGAACACAAATGATAGCTAAGGGGTTAGATTTTGAGAATGTTACATTGGTAGGTGTATTAGCTTGCGATTTAACATTAAATATATCAGACTTTAGAGCTAGTGAGAGAACCTTTCAGCTTTTAACTCAAGTAGCTGGTAGGGCCGGTAGGAGAGAAAAACTAGGAAAAGTAATATTACAGACATATAATCCTGAACACTACGCTATTGATTTAGTTAAATATAATGATTATGAAGGTTTTTATGAAAATGAAATGATTTCTCGTAAAATTGGGGGATATGTTCCTTATTATTTTATCGAGACAATTATGGTATCTAGTATTAATGAAAGATTAGCATTACTTGAAGCTAATAAGATTTTTTCTATTCTAAAGAAAGAATTATCTTCGAGAGCTAGGTTGTTAGGTCCATTGGTACCTTATGTATCAAAAATTAAGAATAGATATAGAGCGCAAATTATTATAAAATATAAGCGTGAAGATAATTTGAATAAAGTATTAGAAGAAATAAATAAGTATCAAAATAAGGATGTTTTGATATCTGTAGATAGATATCCAAACTTTATAGGGTAGGTAATAAATATGAAGATAATTTTTATGGGAACACCAGATTTTAGCTGTAATGTTTTACAAAATTTAAAAGATAATTATGATGTTGCATTAGTAGTAACTCAACCAGATAAGAAGGTTGGTAGAAAAAGAGAGATTAAGTTTACTCCTGTAAAAGAATTAGCTCTAAAGAATAATATTGAGGTATATCAGCCAGTAAGAATAAAGGATGAATATCAGAAAATAGTAGATGAAAAGCCTGATTTGATTGTGACTGCTGCTTATGGTCAATTTATCCCAGAAGAGATAATAAACTGTCCGAAGTACGGTTGTATAAATGTTCATGCATCATTACTACCTAGTTATAGAGGTGGATCACCAATACATAAAGCAATAACATCAGGGGATGAGTATTCTGGAGTATCAATTATGTATATGGTTAAGAAGATGGATGCAGGGGATGTCTTGAATCAAGTTAAGGTAAAAATTGAAGATGAAGATACTTGTGCTAGTTTATTTGATAAATTGAGTGTATCTGGAAGTGAATTATTAATAGAGACTATTCCAATGATTGTGAATGGAACTGTAACTAGAACTAAACAAGATGAAAGTAAAGTTACTTATGCTTATAATATTACTCGTGAAGAAGAAAGAATTAATTGGGATTCTACATCAAGAGAAATATTTAATCATATTAGGGGATTTTACACTTGGCCGGGGACATTCACTAAATTAGGTGACACTGTTATTAAAATCTTTCCAGGTAAAATCGCTGAATGTAATGAAGGGACACCTGGAGAAATAAAAAGCATCACTAAGGAAGGAATGTTAGTTAAAACTAGTGATTCTGGTTATCTAGTGAGTGAAATTCAAGTTCAAGGAAAGAAGAGAATACTAATTAAGGATTTTATAAATGGAAATAAATTAATTAGTGTTGGAGATGTATTATCTTAATTAAATAAATAGAGCCACTTTCATGGCTCTATTTTCTTTATGAATTATATGATAATTAAATAAGGATTAATGATCGAGATTATGGAAATGATTGATGAAATAAATATAACTATCCACCTCTAATATGAGTATAAATAGGTGAGGATGTGGTATGGATAATGGTTTTAAAATGAGTCAAGAATATATCTTGATAAAGATAACTAATTTATAAAGATGTAAATAATTATAATAGATGACATTCTTCGTCAAATTAACCTTTTAAATGCTTATAGTAGTCTCATTTAATTCCATTTTATGCTATAATAATAAAGAAAGGTGTGATTTTATGTCGAGACCAAAATTATTATATTCAAGACAAGAAATGATGAATGAATGTTTAAGAGTTTTAGAGGCACGTGGTGTTGATTATAAAGATATAGCAAAGATTGCTTATGATCAGCAATCGAAATACACCGATACAATTAACATGGAAGATTGTGAAGATAGTGTATTAAAAATATTGTCTCTAAGAGATGTATTTCATATTTTAATTCTAGGGGCTGAAATTGATAGAATCACTGAGGAGAATGGTTTTGATGGACCATTACAAAATATTCTTGCTCATGATTTAGGTGTCTTTGGAGTTGATGAAATCTTAGGTTTAGCTGTTGCTGGTTTATTTGGTGTTATTGGGCAAACAAACTTTGGTGATATTGATGTAAATAAACCTGGTATCGTTAAAGAATTAAATGAACACGGTAAAGGTGATAAACTAGAGTGTCATACTATGCTAGATGATATTGTAGGTGCTATAGCTGCTGCAGCTTCAACGAGAGTCGCTCAAATGGCGATGGAAGATGTAGCAAACAGTGACTTAACAGTAACTCAAGAAAAATTGTTCTAAACGGGTGTAAGTATGAAAAAGGACGATTTAGGTATAAATGATTATTTAAAGAACACAAATAACCAAAAATACAATCCGAAGAAAGATAATCTATTTTCTTCACTTAGTAAAAAAGTCAAGATTGTAAAAAAAAGAACTTCCACTAAAAAACTTTATAAACAGAAACCTAAAAAGGAACCGTTTACTCTAAAAGCGTTATTTACTATGTTTGATTTAGAAGCTGGAGTAGATATTTTAGATGAAGCGGAAGTACTATACCGTAAGAATAGAATCATAAAGAGAATTGTTTTTATTACAAACATTCTCTTTTCGTTGTTTTTACTTACAAGAGACTATACAATATTAGTTGTGACATTCTTAATTTTCTTATTAACGTTTGGGATGAATAAGATGTTAAAGAAATTAATATATACAGATCCAACAAATGAGATACAACAAAAAATAGCAATGTATCTTGTTAGTGTCAATACATTAACTCTTGCTATTGCAATGTTTATAAATTTAAGGATTGATGCGTTGAACGCAGCAGTTACTAGGAACATGTTGATGAGCTATAGTGCTGAGGCCTTAGACATAGCTATTAATAATGGAGTCATTTTTCATAGTATTGCTAATGTAGCTTATGGACTAGTTTTCTTTTCATTGACTATCACTGCATTTTACCAAAATAAGTACTTAATGAAGCATATCTCATACTTAACTCTATTCTTATATACTGTAATACACTTTACTGTAATATATCCTACTTATACAATGCTAGTTGATACGACTCAACTTGCAGAGTTTATTCAGTTACCTGAGTTTAGAGACATTATGATTCGAACGATGGTATTAGTGTTATTCTTATTAGCTCTTAATTTTAACGTAAGAATTTCAGAAAAAATGAATGATGAACGTAAAAAAGAGTTAAACTCTAGAAGACTACTAGAAAAAGATTTCTTAAAAGTTGTTGATGATGTATTTGATGGAATTGAAATATTTAATAGTTCAAACCTTTATAAAGACAAATTTAATACATATAGATGTGCGCAGCTTTCTAGAAAATTAGGTGGTTTAATCAAATTAAACCTTGATGAATGTAATGAAGTGTTTGATTTTTGTAAGATCCACATAGATAAAAGAGAATACTTAACATTGTTAGATTTTAAGTATGCTAAGGTACTTAATCAAAAAGATTATTCTGAAATTAAAGAAAGAACTAAAGTAGGAAGAGAAGTAATACATAGATTAAGAATAAATCAATATGCTGAGGATTTAGTAAGGAATCATTGTCAAAATGCATTTGAAAAAAGATTATTTACTGATGAAACAATTTCATTAGATGTAAGGAGTCAGTTAGTCTTAATTGCAGATATATATGATGCATTAAGAATGGACAGACTATATAAAGACGAGTTTACTCATTTGGAATCAATAAGAATTATTAGAGATTATTTTAGTAGTTATTTTGAATTCCAATTAGTTGATAGATTTATTAGATTTGAAAATGAATTTAAAGAAAAATACGACAATTTTATATTAAACTAGGAGAGTGATACGATGATTAAGAGATATTCAAGAGATGTTATGACTGAGATGTGGACTGAACAAAAGAAATTTGAAGCTTATTTAAAAATGGAGATTCTAACGCTAGAGGCATGGAATAAACTAGGTGTTATTCCTACAGCTGATTTAGATTTGATTAAAGAAAAAGCTGACTTTAATATTGAAAGAATCTATGAAATTGAGAAGAGTACTAAGCATGATATTATTGCTTTTACAAGAAGTGTAAGTGAGTTCTTAGGTCCTGAAAAGAAATGGGTACATTATGGATTAACTTCAACTGATGTTGTTGATACTGCTAATGGGTACCTATATAAACAAGCAAATGATCTATTAAGAGAAGATATTATTGCTATTATGGAAACATTAAAGACACAAGCAATTAAGTATAAAAACACACCATGTATCGGAAGAACACATGGTATACATGCTGATATAACTGCCTTTGGATTAAAGTTTGCATTATGGTATGAAGATATGAAACGTAATTTATCTAGATTTGATTTAGCTAGAAGAGATGTTGAAGCTGGTAAAATTAGTGGAGCAGTTGGTAACTTCGCAAATACGCCAACGTTTGTTCAAGATTATGTTTGTGAAAAGTTAGGTATTGAATCAAGTAATATTTCAACACAAACTTTACAACGTGATCGTCACGCAAACTATATGAGTGTATTAGCACTTATAGCTACTGAGTTAGAAAAAATGGCAGTTGAGTTAAGACACTTACAAAGAACTGAAGTTCATGAGGTTCAAGAGTATTTTGATAAAGGTCAAAAAGGTTCAAGTGCAATGCCACATAAGAAAAACCCTATCTCAAGTGAGAACATTTCAGGGTGTGCTAGAGTAATTAGAGGATATATGAATGCTTCATTTGATAATATTACTTTATGGCATGAAAGAGATATATCTCATTCTAGTGTAGAAAGAATCATTGTTCCAGATGCAACAATACTTTTAGATTATGCTTTATCTAGATTTAATAAGGTTGTAGGAAATATTATAGTTCATGAAGATAATATGCTAGATAATATCTATAAGACAAATGGAGTAATCTTTGCTCAAAGAGTTATGACTGCATTAATTAATAAAGATTTATCAAGAGAAGATTCATACGATATGGTACAACCTGTAGCTATGAAATCTATGGAAACGAAACGTAAATTCTTTGATTTATTATTAGAAAGTGAAGTTTCAAAATACTTATCTAAAGAAGACTTAGAAGGATGTTTCGATATAGAGTATTACTTAAAAAGTGTAGATGAAATATTTAGTAGAGTTGGAATTAAATAAGAAGTTTTATTATAAATAAAAAAAATAGTCCA
This sequence comes from Mycoplasmatota bacterium WC44, assembly GCA_046529715.1. Taxonomy (GTDB): domain Bacteria; phylum Bacillota_I; class Bacilli_A; order MAG-NZ; family MAG-NZ; genus WC44. The sequence continues at coordinate 1,860,036 of CP134881.1, read as the reverse complement.
TTTGATTATAATACCTTTAAATTACACACTAAATAAAAAACAATGTTAACATTTATTTAGATAGTAATTTGGAGGTATTTTTTATTATGGGAAAACATGTAAGAAGGGATTATAATTTTAAAAAGAGAATTGTAGAGGAAGTTTTAGGTGGTAAGTACACTTATTCTGAAGCAGCTGCTAGGTATGGAATTAGCAATAGAGGTACAATTTCTATTTGGAAAAAGAAATATCTTGAAGGTACTCTAGGAATAGATAATCGAGGGAAAAGAAATCAAGAGGTAACCAATGAAGAAATCTTAAAAAAGTGCTATGCTCTACTGATGAAAATCCGTTCCAAGCAACAAGGATAGAGAAGTATCAAATAATAGATGGTTTGAAACACATATATCCAGTTCAAAGACTATGTAGAGTTCTATTAATCACTAGACGAAGTTATTATTGGTGGCTTAATAGAGGTAAACCATTAGCTAATAACATTAATCAAAAAGACTTAGAACTATTCACAGTAGAGCACTTTAATACAAAAGAAGTTTATGGCGTTTTAAGACTAAAGTACCATATTCAAAGAAAATACGGATTTATATATAACCACAAGAAAATAAGACGTTATAAGCGACTATTCAATCTAGATACAATAACACGAAAAAGACGCCCTATGTATCTTAGGACAACAAAAAAAGAGAGCCACTTAAATATGGCTCCCAACGTGCTTGATTGTAACTTTACCTCAGATAGCCCCTACCAAAAGTTATCGACAGATGTGAGTTATATCAAATGCACAGACGGTACATTGTACCTATCAGCTGTTAAAGATCTCTTTAACAATGAAATTGTATCATATTCAATATCAAATAGAAATGATGGAGAGCTAGTTAAAAAGACATTAGAGCAAATTCCTAAAGGGAATGGAATTATACACTCAGATCAAGGTGGATTATATTTTAGTTTACTCTATAGAATAAAACTAAAAGAATTGGGATACACGCGTAGCATGTCAAGACGTGGTGCTTGTTGGGAAAACTCACCGATTGAAAACTGGTTCTCACAGTTAAAGGAAGAACACTTAAGACCAATAGGTAAAAAGACAATGAAAGTAACGAAACAGGAGATAAAAAAATACGTCCAATGGTATAACCATGAACGTATTCAAAAATCTTTAAACTACTTGACTCCTGTTCAGTATTTACAAAATGTATAAATTTTTTATTTAGTGTGTACTTGACAGGTAGTAGTATCTTTTGGACTATTTTTTATTTACTAAGATTACGAACGGAGCATTTATCTTATTGGTTATCTCATATTTACTCACATCATAAGCATTATTTAATTGTGATGTAAATTCTAATACTTTTTCACTTTCTATTTTACCTTCAGTGTGTCCAGGATATAATACTATAATTAATAGGCCATTCTTATTTAGAATCTCTAAGGAATTTTCAATCGCTTTAAGAGTTGACTTGTAATTTGTAGTTATTGATTTATCGTGGTTAGGCAAAAATCCTAAATTAAATAATACTAAATCTACCTGTTTTATGTAATTCTTTATGTCTTCGTGTGTATCATGAATCACATTAACGTTATCAGATTTAACTAGGTTAGTAGTATTCTCGATAGCTTTTGCTTGAATATCAAATGCATAGATTGTTCCTTCGGTTACTAAATTAGATAAGAATAATGTGTCGTTACCATTCCCACAAGTTGCATCAACTACAGTACTTGAAGGCTTTATGTGTTCTTCAATGACTTTATGTACAAAAGGTATTATTCTAAGCATCCTTGGTATGAGTCCCTTCTTCGCATTTCCTTATCTATTTCGTTAATAACAACAAATTTCTTTAGACTCCATATTGGTTCAATTAATTGTTCTTTAGGTGCATCTCCTGTTAAACGGTGTATTATTATTTCTTTATTTAGTATTTCTAACTGATCACAAACTATATTTGTATATTCTTCTTGAGTAAGTGTTTTAAAGGGTTTATTTAGGTATTCTCTACCCATTTGTGTGTTTTTCATTATATGTAATAAATGAACCTTTACACCTTGAATATCAAGTGTATTTATTTTTTTTGTAGTTTCTAACATCATTTCTTTTGTTTCATTTGGTAACCCATTTATTATATGTACTATTACATTTATGTTTCTTTTTCTTAACTCTTTAACGCATTCTTCAAAGTCTGAATACGTGTGTCCTCTATTAATTGAATTAAGTGTCTCATCATAAATAGATTGTAATCCTAGTTCTATAGTTAGATAAGTTTTTTTTGATAACTCCTTAAAGTAATCCATTAGTTCTAATGAAATTGAATCTGGTCTTGTTGAGATGCTCAAACCGACAATATTTTCATCAAGAGTTAAAGCTTCTTCGTATAGCTTTCTAAGATTATTGATTTCATCTAATGTGTTTGTATTGGCTTGGAAATAAGCAATATATTTAGCTTCTGGCCATTTTTTAAGCATCATTTCTTTTACGTTATTAAATTGATTTTTTAAAGGTTCATTTGGATTTCCAGCATACTCACCCGAACCTTCTAAACAAAAAGTACATCCGATGTTGTCTTTTATATTAGGACAAGTAAAATTAGCATTTAAAGATACTTTAAATACTTTTGATCCAAATCTATATTTATAATAGTTACTTAAAGTATTATATCTCTTTTCATTATTCATTAAGTTCATAGAATTCATCCTTTCATTTTATTGTATCATAATGTATTGAAAGATTAGATATACTTTATAGAGGAGTTGACTTTATGGTATTAATTGAGGTTGTTTTAGTTGTATTAGTTATCTTTTTTAGTGTGTATTTTTCTTTTAAATTTAAATTTATGCAATTCAAAGCTTTTACCAAAGTGAAAGATGAATCTAGAGATGGTATAAGTCCTAGACAAACTCTAATGCTTACAATAGCTACTCACGTTGGGACAGGTAATATAGTAGGTGTCTTAGTAGCGATTCTTTATGGTGGAGCTGGAGCTATTTTTTGGATGTGGATCTTCAGTTTATTTAGTGCTATTTTATCTGTTATGGAAAATACCTTGAGTCAATATTTTAAGGTTAGAATAAATGGTGAAGTAAGAGGAGGACCATCTTATTATATAGAAAGAGGATTAAGGAATCCTTTTTTAGCTAATATGTTTGCTTTAAGTGTAGTTGTTAGTTTTGGGTTTTTATTTCCCCCAATTCAAATGAATGCGATAGTTAATATATTTAAAATAGGGTTTGGAATACCAGTAATAATTGTCGGTGGATTAGTTATACTACTTATATCATTAGTAGTATTTAATGGAATAAAAAGTATAATAGGTTTTACTGAAAAGGTAGTACCTATAATGGCAGTATTTTATTTAGGAATCGGACTTTATGTAATTATTATGAACCTTAGTGAAGTTCCTGATATTTTAATTAGGATTGTATTAGATGCTTTTAATGGTGATAGTACGATAGGTGGTACATTTGGTGTTGCGATTTCTTATGGTATTAGAAGAGGTCTCTTCTCGAATGAAGCGGGAATTGGTACCACTCCAAACATTAGTGCAATAAGTAATGCTAAAAAGCCAATAACTCAAGGTATGTATCAAAGCTTAGGAGTGTTTATTGATACAATAGTTATTTGTACAATAACTGCACTGATAATTTTATTAAGTGATGTTGATTTAACGATTTATAGTGGTGTTGATGCATTGATGGCAGTATTCACTGATCACTTTAATGGATTAGGTAATGAGCTCTTAGGTTTAGTAATTTTATTCTTTTCATTAACGACTCTAATTGGTGTTTATTATATGGGAGAAACTAATGTTATTTACCTAAATAAAAAAAGAAGATATTTATATCTATATAGATGTCTGTTTGTAGTTAGTATGACTATGGGTATTTTTCTTAGTCTGAGTAGTATTTGGAATTTTGCAGACTTAGGATTACTAATTATGCTTGCGATTAATATCTATGCGTTATATAATTTAAGAAATATTTTTAAAGTGTTAGCCGAATAAGGTATATAGGTTATATCATAATTACATAATAAAATAATGTTTAGATAGGATAAATATGGTATAATTTTTTAGTTGGAGGAAGTACTATGATATATGACAAGATAAAGAACAATATAATATCGCCGAGAAAGATATATGAATCAAGAAATGATTCTTTAGGTAAGAAGATTTTATATATTGGATTTTTAGTTTTATTATTATTAATACCGGTAACTATAGATGTAATATCTTCTGAAGGCTTAGAACCAGAAGAAAAAAGAATGTTAAGAAATGAGCTTAAACATCAACTAGATATTGATTGTGAAATTAGTGATAAGTTACTATGTTCAGATAATAGTTTAGTTAAAATCATGTCTTTTGATAGTTTTGATATAATTGTTGATCCTGGAAGTAATTATGTAACTGAAGGTTTTACAACAAAATTAGTATTTACTGAAAATAATTTAGTAGTCCTTTTCGCTAAAAATGAGGTTATGCAGTACTCATATGAAGAATTACCGAGTGACTGGCAAGAACTTAAATTCGATGTAGAGAGTGAAAGTTTTTGGGATTCCGTATTTGGTGGAGTGGATGAATTATTAGTAACTTATAAAAGTTTATGGGCTATTTCGACAATATTAGCATTTATCTTTGTTTATTTGTTGATGATTATCTTAGAAGCACTAGTAGATACATTTATTATAAGATTATTTAAATATGGTAGACTTAGCTTTAAAGAAACGTTTACAATTGTTACTTATTCAATGACTTCTTATGTTATAATAAGAGTTATCTTGGATTTATATGGTATTAATTATACTGGTATGGCTTTATCATTTTTACAAATGATTCCATTAATTTATGCGCTAATATCGCTTAGAAATGCTTATAGAGAGTAGGGATAGTATGTATAATCACATTGAAATTGAGAAAAAGTGGCAAAAGTATTGGTTAGAGAATAAAACATTTAAGACAAGCTCTGATGAAAGTTTAGAAAAGAAATATTTCTTAGACATGTTTCCATATCCATCAGGAGCTGGGCTACATGTAGGACATCCGGAAGGATATACTGCAACTGATATTTTATCAAGAATGAAACGTATGCAAGGGTTTAATGTATTACATCCAATTGGTTGGGATGCATTTGGATTACCTGCTGAACAATATGCGATAAAAACTGGTAATGATCCAAGAGACTTTACTAATAAAAATGTTGATACATTTAGAAGACAAATTCAAGATTTAGGATTTTCTTATGATTGGGATAGAGAGTTAAATACTACTGATCCTAATTATTTTAAATGGACTCAATGGATTTTCAAAAAATTATTTGAACAAGGTTTAGCTGAAATTGGTTATATGGAAGTTAACTGGTGTGATGAACTTGGTACTGTTTTAGCTAACGAGGAAGTTCTAACAGTTAACGGTAAAATGGTGTCAGAAGTTGGTGGATTCCCAGTTAGAAAGAAACCAATGAGACAATGGGTATTAAAAATTACTCACTATGCTGAAAAGTTACTAGAAGGTTTAGATGATTTAGATTGGCCTGAATCAACTAAAGAGATGCAGAGAAACTGGATTGGAAAAAGTGTTGGAGCTTTAGTTGACTTTAAAGTTAAAGATCACGATAAAGACTTCACTGTTTTCACTACAAGAGCAGATACTTTATTTGGTGCTACATACTGTGTATTAGCTCCAGAGCACGAATTAGTAGATGTTATTACAACTGATGATAAAAAAGAAGAAGTAGCTAATTATATAGAGTTTGCGAAAAGTAAAACTGACTTAGAAAGAACTGAGTTAAATAAAGATAAAATAGGTGTACATACTGGTGCATATGCAATTAATCCTGTTAACGGTAAGGAAGTTCCAATTTGGATTAGTGATTATGTATTAAGCACTTACGGAACTGGTGCTATTATGGCAGTTCCAGCACATGATCAAAGAGATTATGAATTCGCTAAAAAATTTGATTTAGAAATTATCAAAGTATTAGATGGTGATGTTTCTGAAGAAGCATTCACTGGTGATGCTTTACATGTTAACTCTGATTTTATTGATGGATTAGGTAAACAAGAAGCTATTGATAAAATGATAGAGTTCTTAGAAGAAAAAGAATGTGGTAAAGCGTTCATTAACTATAAACTAAGAGATTGGATTTTCTCTAGACAAAGATTTTGGGGTGAACCTTTCCCAGTAATTCATTGGGAAGATGGAACTATTAGTTTAGTTGAAGATAAAGATTTACCATTAGAACTACCAAAGATGGATAATATCAAACCATCTGGAACTGGTGAAAGTCCATTAGCTAATGCTACTGAATGGTTAGAAGTAGTAAGAAATGATGGAGTTAAAGGTCGTAGAGAAACTAACACAATGCCTCAATGGGCAGGTAGCTGTTGGTATTATATTGGATATGTATTAAATGAAGATGGTTATGTTGATCCAATGAGTGATAGAGGTCAAGATTTACTTAAAAAATGGTTACCAGTAGATTTATATATTGGTGGAGCAGAACATTCTGTACTTCACTTACTATATTCAAGATTCTGGCATAAAGTATTGTTTGACTGTGGTGTAGTTCATACTAGTGAGCCATTCCAAAAGTTATTCCATCAAGGAATGATATTAGGTGAAGATAACCAAAAAATGAGTAAATCTAAAGGTAACGTTAAAAACCCTGATGATATTGTTGAGTCACATGGTGCTGACACATTTAGATTATATGAAATGTTTATGGGTCCATTAGATGGTGAAAAACCATGGAGTGATTCTGGTGTAGATGGATCTAAACGCTTTGTTGATAGAGTTTGGAGAATGTTTGAGTTATGTGAAATAGCTGATTCACCTGAATTAGAAAAAGTCTATCATCAAACTGTTAAGAAGGTTACTGAAGATTATGATAACTTAAGATTTAATACAGCAATTTCTCAAATGATGATATTTGTTAATGAGGTATATAAAGTAAAAAAAATATCTAAAGAGTATGTAATTGGGTTCTTAAAATTATTAAATCCTATTTGTCCTCATATTACTGAAGAAATTAATGAGAATATTGGAAATAAGAAAATATTAGCTTACCAAACTTGGCCTAGTTATGATGAGAATAAACTAGTAGAATCTACTATTGAAATCGTAGTTCAAGTAAATGGTAAAGTAAGAGACAAAATTAAGATTGATGCGAGCGCAAGTGAAGCTGATGTAAAAGAGTTGGCTCTAACTGATAAAGTTAAAGGATTTACTGATGGGCTTAACATAATTAAGGTGATTTATGTTAAGGGTAAATTAGTAAGTATTGTAGCGAAATAAGGATGACTTTGTCATCTTTTTTTCATTTGTCACACGATTATCATTTTTTATTATCGTTGCTATTTACTAAAAAATTTAGTATAATTAGTTTGATTTTCAAAGTATATTAAGTAGAATCTATTTTATAAACTAGACGAGAAAGGGCTTATTTTAGGTGGAGATATGAAAAATGTAAGTATATTAGGTACTGGTATGTATGTACCTTCGAGAGTTGTAACTAACGACGATTTAACAAAGGTTGTTGAAACATCTGATGAGTGGATAGCATCAAGAACTGGAATTAGATCGAGACATATAGTGGAAAATGAAAATACAATAGAATTAGCTTATCAAGCTTCTTTAGAAGCAATTAAACATGCAAACGTAAAGTTAGAAGAAATTGATTTAGTAATTGTAGGTACAGTTACTCCTGAAAATGTATTTCCAAGTACAGCAAGTATTCTACAAGCAAGATTAGGTTTAGGAGAAATTATGGCATTTGATTTAAATGCTGCATGTAGTGGATTTGTTTACTCTTTAGATGTAGCTGATAAAATGCTTAGAAGTGGTAAGTTCAATAAAGCACTAGTAGTTGGAGCTGAAGTTCTAACTAAATATGTTGACTGGACTGATAGAAATACGTGTGTGCTTTTCGGTGATGGTGCTGGAGCAACCATTCTAGGTGAGGGTACTGGAGATATTATTGATACATCAAGTCATACAAGAGGTGATGTAGAAAAAAATCTATATGGAGCTGGAACACCATTAAAGAATTTAACGAATGATACAGGTAATACTGTAGGAAATATTGAAATGAATGGTAGAGAAATATTTAAATTTGCTACTAAACAAATTCCAAAGAGTATTAATAACATTTTAGAAAAAAATGATTTAACATTAGATGATATCGATTATATAGTATGTCATCAAGCAAATGAAAGAATTATCGAAAGTGCAGCTAATAGATTAAAGGTTAGTATGGATAAAATGTTCTTAAATATGGACAAATATGGAAATACTTCAGCTGCCAGTGTACCTATGGCTTTAGACGAAGCAATTAAAACAAATAAGATTAAACGTGGTGACACAATAGTAATAATTGCATTCGGAGCAGGTTTAACTTGGAGTACAGCATTAATTAAATACTAATGGACAGTGAGCAATCACTGTTTTTTATTTGTGTTTAATAAAAAACTTATCATTCATTTTACAACCTAAATATGATAAAATAATATATTGAGGTAGATAACATGAAAAAAATACTATTATTATTACTAATACTATTAAGTGCTTGTACAAAAACTGAGGATGACTGTTTAGTAAAATATGATTTCGCAAAAAGCATAGAAGATTTGTCTTCTAGTGAGTTAATAGTTTATGGTAAGTTCTTAGAAGTTGTAGACAATGTGTATACTTTTAGAGCAACTAATCAATTTAATTATGATATTAAGGTAAGAGACTTTGATATTGTTATAAACAATAAATTGATAACTGAAAGCGAATATTGTGCTGCTGAGGAGTATATAGAATATACAGTAGATTATAATGATGTATATTTATTGTTTTTAGAATGGGATAATGAGAATGAAGTCTTTATACCTGCTTATCAACAATTTGCTTTTATAAAAACTGGTGATGAGACAATTGCTTATGATGATGTTTTTGTAAAAGATGATCTATTAGGTTATGCAAGCGGCCTTGGTAATGAAATTACTATAAATGAGATATTAGAAACTTTGAATTAATAGAGAAAAAGATAGAATGGATTTGAAATTATGGGTTTATTTGATAGATTTAATAAGAAAAAACTAAATAGAAAATATGAATTAGGAATGAAAAAAACACGTGAAGGTGTTTTTGCCAATTTGAAAAACATTTTAACAAGTCATGGTTCAATCAATGATGAATTATTTGATGAGCTAGAAGAAATGTTTATTATGGCTGATATTGGTGTAGATACAGTCGTAGAATTTGTTGATGAATTAAGAGAAGATGAACGTGTAAGAGGATTAGAATCGCCAGAAGAATTAAATCCGATCATTGTAGATAAAATGTTTGAACTTTATATTAAAGGTGAAATAGTAAATTCTAACTTGATTGAAAATAAAGAAGGATTAAGCGTTTATCTATTTGTTGGAGTTAACGGTGTAGGGAAAACTACAAGTATTGCTAAAATAGCTTCTATACTTAAAAAAGAAGGTAAGAAAGTATTGTTAGCTGCAGGAGATACATTTAGAGCTGGTGCAGTAGAACAGTTAAAAGTATGGGGAGACAGAGTTGGTTGTGATGTTGTATCAAAAGCAGATGGAGCCGACCCTTCAAGTGTAATGTTTGATGCTATTCAAAAAGCAAAAGAAGAAAACTATGATGTCTTACTATGTGATACTGCTGGTAGATTACAAAATAAAGTTAACTTAATGAAAGAATTAGAAAAGGTTAAACGTGTCATTGAAAGAGAAGTAGAAAACGCTCCACATGACACACTTTTAGTTATAGACGCAACAACAGGACAAAATGGTATGGAGCAAGCTAAAGCTTTTATTGAAAGTACTGATGTAACAGGAATAATTTTAACTAAGTTGGATGGTACTGCTAAAGGTGGTATTGTATTGGCTATTAGAGATAAAATGGGAATTCCTATTAAGTTTGTAGGTTTAGGTGAAAAAATCGATGATTTAGAGCACTTCGACATTGAACAATATATATATGGATTATTTAGTGACATCATATGATAGAGAAGATAAGAAAAATTATTAATCAATATGATTTTTACCAAAGCCTTTTAACAGAGAAACAAAGAAAATATATTGAAAGTTATTATGAGGATGATTTAAGTTTAGCCGAGGTAGCTGAAAAATTTAATGTATCCAGAAACGCTGTTCATGATAATTTAAAAAGAGTTGAAATATTATTAGATGAGTATGAATGTAAACTCAATTTAGTAGAGAAGTATCAAAGAAGAAGTAAATTAATAGAAGATATTAAATCTAATGTAAGTGAAGATGTTCATATACTTCTAGATGAGTTAGAAGATATTTAAAAAGTTGGTGGGATATAATGGCATTTAATAGTTTAAGCGATCGATTACAAATGAGTATGCGTAGAGTTACAGGTCGTGGAAGATTAACAGAAAAAGATATTGAGGCTATGATGAAGGAGATTCGTCTTTCTTTGTTAGAAGCAGATGTTAACTATAAAGTAGTAAAAGAGTTTACAAAAGAAGTAAAAGAAAAAGCAATGGATCAAAAAATCCTTACAGGATTAAATCCAGGACAACAAGTAGTTAAAGTAGTTCATGAAGAATTAAAGCAATTAATGGGTGAAGAAGCTCCGTTAATCTTTAATCCAAACATGACTGTTTTCATGTTTGTTGGTCTTCAGGGTGCTGGTAAGACTACTCATGTAGGGAAATTAGCTAGTTACTTAAGAAAAAAAGAAGGGAAAAATCCTTTACTTGTAGCTTGTGATATTTACCGTCCAGCTGCGATAGAACAGTTAAAAACAATCGGAAAACAGTTAAGTATTCCTGTGTTTGAAATGGGACAGGAAAAACCTAAAAAAATTGTTAAAGAAGCTTTAAAATATGCTAAAGAAAATAAACATGATTTAGTTTTGATTGATACAGCAGGTCGATTACATATCGATGAAGGTATGATGAATGAATTAGTTGAAGTTAAGAATATTGTTAATCCTGATGAAATATTATTAACTGTTGATGCTATGACAGGTCAAGATGCTGTTAACGTTGCTGATAGTTTTAATAAAACTCTTAGTGTAACTGGTTGTATTTTAACTAAGTTAGATGGAGATACTCGTGGTGGGGCAGCTCTATCTATTAGAAAAGTAACTGGTGTACCTATTAAGTTTTCTGGTACAGGTGAAAAATTAGATGAGTTAGAAGTATTCCATGGAGAAAGAATGGCTTCTCGTATTTTAGGTATGGGAGATGTTTTATCATTAGTTGAGCAAGTAACGGAAAACATCGATGAAGATGAAGCTATGAACATGATGGAAAAAATGATGAGTAGTAAGTTTAACTATAATGATATGCTTTCTCAATTTAAAATGATGAAGAAAATGGGATCCTTAAGTAAGATATTAGGTATGATGCCTGGTGTTGGTAACATGAAGAACTTAATGAATAATGTTGACGACGATCAATTTAAAAAAATGGAAATCATTATTAACTCGATGACAAAAGCTGAAAGAAAAAATCCAGAATTAATTGATAAGTCATCACGCAGAAGAACTAGAATAGCAAACGGTTCAGGTAGAACTGTTGCTGAGGTAAATAAACTACGTCAAGCTCTTGAAGCTCAAAAGCAAATGGCTAAGAGAATGGGTGGAATAGATCCTAATAATATGAATATGGGAAATATGCAAAATATGATGAGTGGCATGAAACCTAAGAAAAGTCGTGGTAAAGGTAGAAAGCAGAGAAGATGGTAGTAAATATTTACGAGTTTCCAATTATTCAAAGATTAAAAAGAAATTTATATTAAAAGTTTCATAGATAATTTTACAACTAGGTAGGAGGGAAAGTTATGAAGTTTTCAAGATCAGAAGGTGCTTGGGTATTCTTCGGATATTTGGTAGGATTCTTAGGATTACAATTAATCATTGGTACTATGTTCGGATTATATTATCAACTTAAACATGGTGTTACAGTTCCAATGGACGTAATTATGCAGTTTGGAGCTATTGTTACATTAATAACAACTATTATCGTATATGTACTATTTGTAATAGTACTAAGAAAGAGGTTAACGGTTAATTTAAGACAAATATTTAGTAATAAGAAACTTATACTTGTTATATTTGTTGGATTCATTATTGCATACTGTATTAATATTGGGTATGGTATTACTTATAATTTATTAGGTGTCGATGGAAAATCTGAAAATCAGGAATTATTAGAATCACTAATTAATAGTTTTCCTTTATTGATGTTAATACCTACTGCGTTCTTAGTTCCTTTAATTGAGGAAATTCTATTTAGAGGTGTTATCTTAGAATTTTTTGAGAAAAGATTAGGGTTATTAATGGGAGTCTTGATATCATCTATATTCTTTGGACTGATGCATGTTACAGATTCTGCTTCTTTAATTTTCTTACCTATATATGCAACTTTAGGTGGTTTGTTTGCAGCTCTTTATATTAAATATGACAGAAATATATTAGTACCTATTGGAGTACATTTACTGAATAATCTTGTAAGTGTTTTATTAATAATGTTTATATAAAAAAATGGTGGTTGACTCCACCATTTTTTTATGATTTATAGTAAATCCATTCTTTTATATTTTTGAAAAAATAAAAAAAGTTATTAGCAGGTACAATTTACCTAAACATATTAAGTTAACAATCATAATTTATATGAGAGAAAGGCAGCGAAAAAGAATGATGAAAACTATAAATATATCTCAACATGTACATAATTATGTTGGTAACACATATGTGAGTGTAGGTCATACACATAAATTTAACAATGTTACGTCTACTTCTCCAAACGTTAAAGGTCATTATCATAAATATTATACTTTGACATCTATTGATAATAACCACTATCATGTAATGGAAGGAAGAACTCAGCCTGCAGTATATTTATCTGATGGAAGGCATCAACATGAAATTAATGCAACAACATCAGTTGATGGAAGTACTCCTCACTCTCATGATTATTACCAAATATCTGGAAAAGATTACCCCTTTAGAGATAGTATTATTAAGTCTTAAATACCTATAAAAAAAGTGATGGTTAATCAACCATCACTTTTATGTTATCTAAAATTTCAACCATTGCCCAAGTATCCTGTTTACAATACGCTAACAATGCATTGTATTTATTTTTGTACTCTTCACCTTTTAATTTATGTAAGTTTATATATGCAACTACTGCTTCCATTCCATTTCCAACTTCCATATCTTTGTATGTTAAGTTAGAGAAGATAGGAAGTACTTTCTTAATTGAATAAGAACCTTGTAAGTCTTCATGGTAGTAATTGAAAAGTTTAGCAGACTCTTCACTGTATCCTAGTGCAGTATAAAGTTTGGTGTTTGATTTTAATACGTACATTAAATCAAATACTCGATCTATCATTTGATAAAGTACTTCTTTAAACTCAGGATAAAACTCTGCGAACTCTTTCATTCTTGCTATTTCAAATGCTTGGTTCCATACAACAATGCTACCTGTTGAGCCAATATTATCAACCATAGATTTAACTAATTCATATCTATTGTCATTACTATCACCAGCTAAGAATTCATAGTGATTTGTATGCTTGTCACACTCATTAAAATCTGTTTGAATATGAAGAGAGTATTGAAATACCGATTGGTTATATGGTTTCTCACCATTAAATCTTGGTAGTGGACAAGGAAATGATTCGAAATCTAAATGATAAACAGGAAATTTAATTATATTAACTCCATCAATTATCTTGTTTTTCTTTACGTAAATTTCGTTAGACTCATAGACTTCTCTTTGTATTTGGTTTTTTTCTCTATGTAACCAACTAGCTGGAATATCATCGATGTTAACTTTATCATCATTAATTAGATCTAATGGTAGATGTTTAACATCACTTTCATCTTTAAATCCATGATGATTGTCAATGTAAGTTAGTATTGAATTTTTTTTAGGCACTTTATCCCAACATATATCAAAATACTTACACTGTGTAGATTTTTTTCTCTCGCACTGAGGACCTAAATTGTAAGGTTTTGATTCAAGATAATCTAAATATTTTTCTACTGTTTGAACTTCAGCATCTATTGATGATTGATATTCTTTTGTAATAGATGTTAAATCAATAAAAGATACAATTTCTTGATTATTAATTTTTTCGTAATTAGGTTCGTCATCTACATAAGAACCATCAAATGTATATTCATTGTTTAGAACAACTAAATAATATTTTACTTTATCTATTAAATCCAACTTGTCATTTTGTTTTAAGCTGTTTTCAATAATCCATCTTTGAATAGCTAAATCATAAATGTACTTCCCTGTTGCATTGTACTTATCAAACATTTTTTTTCTTTGTTTCATATAACTTTTGGTGATTTCATAACTTGGATCTAAGTCTTCCTTAAGAATATATGTATTGTCAATTTTTTCGAAGATAAACTGATCTTCTTTATCCTCTTTATATTTAAGTGATTTAAATTTATTTGTAGTTGTAGCTTTTGTCTCAAATATTATAAATGAATCATCTTGTTCTAAGAAAATATCGGTATAACAAATGTATTGATAGTTTTCTCCCCAGCAATCGAATGCTTTTTGATCTTTCGTATTTAAAGAGTAAGTGATATCACCTTCAAAATAATTTTCAACTACTTTAGCTGAAACTTCTTCAAGTTTATTGAAGTATGGAAGCATTGCTTCCATTTGGTCATCGGTGATATTAATCAAATCTTCCGAGCCATCAAACATGTAACCAAGTAAATCTTTTACATCAGCGTATTTACCATCAATATTTGCTTCTTCTTTATCTCTATGGATTCTGTCTAATGCTGAAAACCTTGGACAGCGAGAATAATTCTTGAATTTTGTCTTTGTTATCATAACTATCACCCCATTAAATTATATAGTAGAAAACGGTTATAATAAATAACTTAAGTATATCTAATAACAAATTATTTAATTTGTGGTATACTTTTGAAAGAAAAGGTGATAAATATGAAAAAAGTAGACACATTATTATTCGATCTAGACGGTACTCTAATAGACACTAATGAAATTATTATTGAGTCATTTAAAAATGTATTTAGTAAATATGTTCCTGATTTAGAATTTGATATAGATGTATTTAAAGGATTTATTGGTCCTTCACTACATCAAACATTTTCTTCTTATGTTAAAGAAGAATTAGTTGAAGAAATGATTAAAGAATATAGAAGATACTATATAGAAAATGAATTTGATTATTTTGAGATATATCCGAATGTTATTAACGTAGTTAAACAATTAAAAGAAGAAGGATATAATCTAGGGATAGTTACAACGAAGTTTAAAGAAGCAGCATGGCCTTCATATACACATTATGAATTGGATAAATATTTTGATGTCTTTATTGCTTTAGAACATGTATCTAATCCTAAACCTCACCGTGAACCTATTGATATAGCTTTATCGCATTTCAAGCATACTGGAGTTATTATGGTAGGGGATAACCAAAGTGATATTTTAGCTGGTAAAAATGCTTCGATCTATACTTGTGGTGTAGCTTGGACATTTAAAGGTAGAAAACACTTAGAAGAAGTTAACCCAGACTATATGATAGATGATATGAATGATTTATTAGAGATTTTAGGTGAACTAAATGGTTAGGAAATGGATAGCCTATATCATTGGTCTTACTTTATTAGGAATTGGTATAGCGTTGATTATAGAAGCTGATGTAGGGCTAGGTGCTTGGGATATATATTTTGTAAATCTTGTAGAAGCAAGCAAAAGTAATTTTACTATAGTGCAGTCAATAAATTCACTTCTTTTAGTAGTTGTTTCTTATATTATTAGAAAGAAACTTCCTAATATATCTGTATTACTTATTATTTTAAACGCTGCTTATATTGGATTTGTAATCGATATCACTCGAAATTTATTGATTTCTCCATCACATATAATTTTAGGATTTATTCAATTAGTTTTTGCTGTAGCTGTTGTTGCGATTGGGGTAAATATTTCAAGAGTTACAAAAATTATCTTACCTGCTTTAGATTTCTTTAATGAGTCCATTCAGTTAAGAACAGGTATTTCTTTTGGTAGAGTGAAACAAATAGTTGAATTTGTAGTAATGCTAATCGGTTTAGCAATAGGATATATATATGATTTACCACTTAGATTAGGACTAGGTACAATATTCATCTTAATCTCAGGAGGATTATTTGTTAACTTCTTATATGAACCTATAAAAAATATATTAAGTAAATTTGGAATCAATCCAGAGTAAAAGTGAACCTAGGTTCACTTTTTTTAATAGATCGATTGGTAGTATGGTTGCCCATGATAATAACAGTATGGACTGTTGTAGCAATAGTATGGATAATATGGTGGATAGTATCTTGGGTAATAGTATGGAGGTCTAAAGTATGGCCAGAATGGTCTATAGAATCCGTAGAATCCTCCATAACCTTTTCCACCATGCCCTTTACCGCCGTGTCCTTTTCCACCATGCCCTTTGCCGCCGTAATATCTGTCAGAACTTCTTAATCCTCCGCCGTAGCCTGGATATCCTGGACCGTAACCGTAGCCGCCGCCACCGCCGCCGCCACCGCCATAGCCTGGTCCATATGGTGAATAAGGTGGATTACCATAACCATAATTGTAACCATATTGGTAATATCCTCCGCCACCATAAGGTCTATAATACGGATATCTACAACAAGGACGGAACCATAATGGACTTGTTATAAGTGCTCCTGCTAAGAAGGGTAAAAGAAACCCTCTTTGATTGCTGTCAGTAATCATTATATCCTCCTAGTTTAATTAGTATTTTCTATATATTTTATGAGTAAAAAAAAAAAACGTGTTTGGACACGTTTAGTTATATTTTTATTAATAGCTTTTTATATAGTTTTTCTATTAATATTAATCCAATCGGTGCTGTTAAAATGATACTTAGAGCACTAAATGCCAGTATGAATTCACCACTATTAACACCGTAGATAAGAGGTATTGCCCCTAAACTTGCTTGTACTGTTGCTTTTGGTGTGTTAGAAATCATACAAAATAACTTTTCTTTTTTACTAAAGATGGAGTTGATTAAGCATAAATGAACCCCTAGTATTCTAAATGATAATCCGATTATGATTACAACTACTGCCATAATTCCAATTGTATAGGCAACACTTACATTAACTAACAGACCAATCACAATAAATAGATATATCTGAGCTATACTCCATATTTTATTTATTGAGTTCTTAATATTTGGTTTTGGATAATGTTTATTTACTAAATAACCAATCATCATTAAAAGTATGTAGATAAATGGTTTTATTATAGTACTAATGTTCTCACTTTGTAGTCCACCTATATATAAACTTAAAAATATAGAGAAAATAACGACACTAACTATATCATCAATAGAAGAACTTGCAAGATTTAATACTGGGACACCATTCTTGTTGTACCCTTCTTCCTTAATTCTAACCATAGTTGGAATAACTACAGCTGGAGATATAGCACAAACAATGAATCCTAACATCCCAGCTTCTATGAATGTTAAGTTGAATATTGCATATCCCAATACTGTAAGAATAGATCCTTCTAATATGTTTGGTATTATACCAAGTAAAATTGCTCTTTTACCAACTCTTTGTAAAGTAGGTTTATCAATTCCTAATCCTGCTTTTAAGAGTATGACACTTAGTGCGAATGTAGTAATCTCTTTCTTATAGTTTATTAGTTCACCGTTAAAAAACGGTATATACTGAAGTATTACTCCTAGTAGTAAGTAACCTAATAGTTTAGGTAGTTTAAGTTTTTCAAAGACTTTTCCTGTAGTTAGTCCTAAAATAAATAATAAAATAATTTCTATAAGCATATATATCACTCCGGAATCATTATATCATTAGTTTAAGTATTCCTCCAAAGTTAAATCTTTTTGATGTATTTTTTTTGCATGGTATTTACCAACATATCGTAAGTGCCATGGCTCGTAGATATATTTTGTAATGTGTTCCTTATTTTGAGGGTATCTAATTATAAATCCATATTTGTATGCGTTGTTTCTAAGCCATATTCCTTCAGGCATCTCTCCTAGTGGTTCTGTTAAACCTATATCCGGAGTAGATACATCTAGAGCTAAACCGATTTGGTGTTCACTATAACCAGGTCTTGCTGTTTCGAATTCATTAGTGAATATCTCTTTTTGGTACGTGTATGATCTATAACCAGAAAAAACATGTAGATTTAGATTATTTTCACTCGCATTAAAATATAGTTCTTCGTAAGCATTTAATACAACACCACTAATGTAAACCTCCCTATCAAAGATAGTTGGTAAATCAACTTTTACTAAATCATCAGGAACATAGTCTGATTCAATTGGGTTATCCTTGTTTACTAGAATTAAGTAATCTTCTTTAACGTAAACCTCCCTTATAGATTCTAAAAATAATAATACGATCATCAACAATATTGACACTATTAACATTAAAATATTTTTCATCCTATTATTATGATATGGAATTAATATATGATAAAATTACTACTGGAGCTGATTATATGAAGAAAGTAATATTAGTAGATGGAAATAGTTTAATGTATCGTGCATACTATGCAACTGCTTACACAGGAAATCTAATGAGAAATTCTCAAGGATTACACACAAATTGTTTACTTGGATTTGTTAATATGGTAAATAAATTATTAAAGAATGATTTTTCTCATTTTTTAATAGCCTTTGATACAGGTAAGAAGACATTTAGACATGATATGTATACTGAGTATAAAGATGGTAGATCACCTACACCTGGTGAACTTATCGAACAAATTCCTTACGTAAAGGAGTTTTGCGATAAGATGGGAATTAAAAGATATGAAAAAGAAACTTTAGAAGCTGATGATATAATCGGTATTTTCGCTGAACGAGCGGCATCAAGTGGTTACACTGTAGAAATTTATACTGGAGATAAAGATTTACTTCAATTAGTAACTGACGATGTAACTGTAAATATAACTAAAAAAGGTATTTCTGAAGTTGATACTTATACACCAGATTTTTTATATGAAAAGATGAGTGTAACAGCGGATCAAATAACTGACCTAAAAGGATTAATGGGAGATAAATCTGATAATCTACCTGGAATACCAGGAGTTGGGGAAAAGACAGCGGTAAAGTTATTAAAAGAATATGAAACAATTGAAAAAGTATTTGATGATAAAGAAAATATAAAAGGTAAACTAGGGGAGAAAATTAGAGATAATTTTGAACTAGGACTCCTATGTAAAGAAATGGCAACTATTCTTAAAGAAGGTTCATTAGATATTGATATGGAAGATATTTCTTATACTGGATATAACGAAGATAATCTTATGGACTTTTTTAAAGAGGTAGAGTTTTATTCTTTGATGAAAAAGAAACCAGTTAAAAGAGATATTGATGTAAATGTTAAGATGATTACAGAAGAAGATATATATGATATTGAGAAGTACTTAGAATCAGGATCTTTTGTGAGTGTCGAAGTATTTGAAGATAACTACCATCAAGGTACAGTACTTGGATTAAGTATATTAAATAGTACAGGAGCTGTTTATGTTCCTTTCAGTGTTATTGAATCTACTATGAGTGTATTGCCTGAATGGTTAGCTGATGAAGAACAACTTAAATATACTTATAATTATAAGAAAGCAAAAGTAGCTCTTAAGTGGAAAGGGTATGACTTTAATGGAATTGATTTTGATATTCTATTAGCTAGTTATGTACTTAACCCTAATAATAAAGAAGATTTAAAATCGATATGTTTAACGTATGATTATGATGATGTGTTAGATGATGAAACTATTTTTGGTAAGGGTGCTAAAAAAGCTATCCCAACTGACTTAACTATAGCTAATTATTCTATTAAGAAAGCTGTCTCTATTAGAGAACTGAAGGATGGATTATTAACTAAGTTAAAAGATTATGACCAATTAGAAATATTTAATCTAGAAATGGACTTAGCTTATACTTTAGCTAATATGGAGTTTAATGGAGTAATAGTTGAAACAAATGATTTAGCTGAACTTAAAAAAAGATTTGATCAACAATTAAGTGGTCTTAGAGAAGAGATACATTCTTTAGCAGGAGTAGAATTTAATATTAATTCGCCTAAACAATTAGGTAAGATTCTATTTGAAGAATTGGGCTTACCAGTAGCTAAGAAAACTAAAACTGGTTATTCTACAAATGTTGATGTACTTAATGAACTTAAGCCACATCACCCAATAATTGAAAAGATTTTAGAATACAGAACAGTAAGTAAATTGGTTAGCACTTATATTGATGGTATTCAAAAAGTTCTAATTGAAAAAGATGATAAATTTAGAGTTCATACAATATTTAGACAAGCATCAACTTCAACAGGAAGGCTGAGTAGTATTGAACCTAACCTACAAAATATTCCTATTAAGACTGAAATTGGTAGGTTAATAAGAAAAGTGTTTATACCAAATGATGATAACTATTTACTTGGTGCTGACTACTCTCAAATTGAATTAAGAGTATTAGCTCATATGTCAAATACCGATACTTTAATAGAGGCATTTAATAATAAATTAGATATTCATACTGAAACAGCAATGAAGGTGTTTAAAGTGTCTTCGGATGAAGTAACACCTTTAATGCGTCGACAAGCAAAAGCTGTTAATTTCGGAATTATATATGGTCAAGGTGCATGGGGATTAGCCAATGAAATAGATATATCACCAGCGGAAGCTCAGAGGTTTATTGACGATTACTTTGATTCATTCCCAGGTATTAAAAAATTCTTAGATGAAACTGTAGAAAACGCTAAGAAAACTGGATATGCAAAGACAATTATGAATAGAAGAAGGTATCTACCTGATTTGTATTCATCAAATGGTAATATAAGAGCGTTTGGTGAGAGAACTGCTAAGAATGCACCTATACAAGGAAGTGCAGCTGATGTTATCAAAAAGGCAATGATAGATATAGATAAAGCAATGAGAAAGCAGAATTTAAAATCTAAATTACTTATTCAAGTACACGATGAACTTATATTCGATGTGGACAAGAATGAATTAGATATTATGGAAAATCTTGTAGCTGAAACTATGAGGAAGACTGTTAAGTTATTAGTTCCACTAGAAATTGATTATGGAATAGGTAAATCTTTATATGAAATTAAGTAAGGGGGAACCTTTTATGAATGAAATCTTCGTAAGAAGAAGCATTAGAACGTTTAAAAATGAAAAAGTTTCTTCTGATAAAATTGATAGAGTGCTTCGTGCTGCAATGCAAGCACCAAGCGCAAAGAATCAACAACCGTGGTATTTTGTAGTTATAGATGATGCTGAAACATTAGCTGATATAAGAAAGATAAGAGGTGGCTCTAAACCATTGTTTACAGCACCTGTTGTAATTGTTTTAGCTTTTGGACCTAATCTTAAAGCTGCAAGTAGGGTGCAACAAGATATGGGATGTGCTACTCAAAATCTAATGCTTGAAGCAGTTTCGCTTGGTCTTGGAACTATTTGGATAGGGACTTATCCAGATGAAGAAACTATGGATGAAGTTAGAAAAGTAACAAATATGCCGAGTGATTATTCTCCATACGCCGTAATTGGTGTTGGTTATCCTCTTGGTGATGAAAATAAATTTTTAGATAGATATAATGAAGAAAGAATTAGATATAATAAGTGGTAGGTGATAATTATGCCAGAATTACCAGAAGTTGAAACGGTAAAAGAAACATTAAAAAACTTAATCTTAGATGCTAAGATTGAATCAGTTGATTTGATATACCCAAACATAGTAAAAAGACCTAGTTACTTGGAGTTTGAAGAATTAATTGAAAATCAAACTATTACTGATATAACTAGAAGAGGAAAATATTTAGTATTTCATTTAGATGATTATTATTTAATATCTCATTTAAGAATGGAAGGTAAATACTTTTTAAAGGGTAATGAAGAAATTGAAAAACATGAGCACGTAATCTTTAATTTATCAGATGGAAGAACAATGAGATATCATGATGTCCGTAAGTTTGGTACAATGGACTTAATTTCAAAGGAAACTTCCGTTGATGAATATTTATCACACATTGGTCCAGAGCCCTTTAGTGATGAATTCAGTGCTGAGTACTTAATGAATAAAGCTAATAAAAAAAATGTAAAAGGTTTTTTATTAGATCAAGGTGTAGTAGCTGGAATCGGAAATATATATGTTAATGAAATATGTTTTATGGTAAGAATACATCCTGAAAGAATTGTCAATACTTTAAGTTTTGAAGACTTTGATAATATAGTTAAGGCAACAAGAAAAGTATTGGATAAAGCAATTTCATTAGGTGGAACTACAATTAGAAGTTATACTTCAAGTTTAGGTGTGACTGGACGCTTTCAAAATGAGTTACTAGTTCATGGCAAAGTAGGAGAAAATTGTCCTGAGTGTGGAGAAATCATAGCTAAGATAAAAGTAAACGGAAGAGGTACTTATTACTGTGATAACTGTCAAAAGTAGGTGATGTAATGTATGTTTTAGGAATAATAAACTCAAGGAGATTAGGTAAATCATTAGGATTAGACATTGTTGGTGTAGATAGAAAAAGATGTAATTTACAATGTGTTTACTGTGAGTGTGGTAACGGGCTTTTTGAAAGTGAAAGAGGTATATATGCGAACTTTAACGATTCTATGATTGAATTAGAGAAAGCATTAAGTGAAAACCAAGTAGATATAGTTACTTTTTCTGGTAATGGTGAGCCTACTTTAAATATAGAAATAGGTCGTTACATTGATGAAATAAAAAGAATTACGAATAAACCAGTATGTGTAATCACTAATTCTACATTACTTCATGATGAAGATGTTTTTAATTCATTACTTAGAGCTGATGTTGTAATGCCTAGTTTAGATTCCGTTGACTTAATTTCATTTACTAAAATTGATAGACCACATAAGTCAGTTAACTTAGAATTAATAGTTGAATCTCTTATAAGATTTAGTAGTGTTTATAGAGGGAAAATGTTTTTAGAAATATTTTTAGTTAAAAGTATAAATGATAATATTGATGAGTTGGATAAATTGATTGATGTAGTTAAACAAATAAATCCTACAGAACTACACATCAATACAGTAGACAGAGTGCCTGCAGAAAAAATAGAATTATACAACGATGAAATTAATGATATTTATAAACACTTTGTTAAAAATTTAAAGATAGAAGTAAAATTATTTTAGACATGTTAAACATGTCTTTTTTTGTAAAATTGACTTAAATCTCATATTTTGATAAACTTAATATCCTAGTTTATGGAATGTTAATGAATAAAGTTAAAATGGGAGCTTGAAATGAAAAAAGTTATTGGTTTAACTGGAGGTGCTGCGAGTGGAAAAACAACTGTTTCGAAGTTTTTTAAGAAATTAGGAGCAGAAGTTATTAACGCAGACTTGATAGGACACGTAATTCAAAGGGAACAAGAAACGATAGATGAAATCGTAGCCACTTTTGGTGAAGAAGTATTATCAGATACATTCATTGATCGTAAAAAACTAGGTAGTATAGTTTTTAAAGATAAAAAACAATTAGAAAAACTAAATAAAATTATGCATCCTAGAATGTATAAAAGAATTGCTTCAATGATTAATGAGTCTTCTAATGACATAATTATTTTAGATATGGCAATATTGTTTGAAGCAGGTTTTAATGACTTGTGTAACGAATTTATAGTTATATATTCGGACACTAGTTTGCAAATGAAAAGATTATTAAAAAGAGATCACTCAAAAGAAATTGCTGAAGATATTTTATCTATGCAATTAGATATTAAAGAGAAAATAAAGTTAGCTACCTATGTAATTAAAAATGAATCAACGATTTTTAAATTAAAGAAGAAAGTATCTAACTTATTTGAGTATTTAAAGAAGTAGGTGAAGTTTATATGAATGTTAAAGTGTTAGAGGATATTAAAATACAAAGTACCTCTAATTTAAGTAGTGATGAAATATCAGTTCTTACACTTTTATATCAACCAATCATTGGTACAAATGCATACACATTATATATGACTTTATTTAACTTATTAAGTAGAGAGAAGTTATCAAAAAAACTTCAACTAAAAAATATACTTAGTATAATAAATATTAGCTTGGTTGAGTTTAATGAAGCTAAAGATATTTTAGGGGCTATTGGATTACTAAATACTTATTATAATGATACTAAAGGATTTATATTCGATATTAACCTTCCACTAACGGCTAATGAGTTCTTGTTAGATGGAAGTTTAGGTATATATTTATATTCTGAAATTGGAGAAGATGAGTTTAAGAATCTTACTAAACATTATAAGCTCCATAATGCTATCGGAAAAGAATATGATAATATTACAAACTCATTTGATGATGTCTTTATGACTGATATACAAGGTGTAGAAGTCACTGGAAACTATCTATCTAAAGGAAAAAGTGCATTCGTCAAATTTAATAGTGGATTTAACTTTGATTTATTTACAGATGGATTAAGTAAAAATTTCTTTGATAAAAATAATCTAACTGATAAGTTTAAAGATACATTTATTAAACTAGCATTTACTTATAATCTAAATGAAATTGATATGCAGGATGTATACTTAGGATCATTGAATTCAAAAGGGGAACTAGATTATAAGGAGTTACCCAAACAAGCTAGAAAGCAGTATCAATATAATTTTAGTAAAGATGCACCTAAACTTGTATTTAAACATGATGATGTAGCGAATGATGCCTTAAGTCATGTAAAATCAAGTTCGCCAGCTGAATTACTTCAAGAAATGAGTGGTATGCCAGCTGCATCAATAGATTTAGAGACTATTTATAAGTTAATGACCATTAATAAATTAAGTCCTGAATTAACAAATACATTGATTTATTATGTACTTAAAATTAATGATATGAAAATGCCAACTTATTCATACTTTGAAAAAGTAGCGAATGAATGGGGAAGAGTAGGAATAAAGACAGTTGAGGAAGCTGTAGAATATATAAAGCAAAATAGTTTAAAGAAAACTGAAAAAAGAAATAAAAAGAGTCAAAGTAGAAAAACTAAGACTAGTAAACAACCTGATTGGTATAAAGAATATAAAGATGAACGTAAGGCAAAGGATGAAAAAATTAAAATTGAAGATGAAGAAAAACTTAAGGATATAAATCTAAAAGAAGTATCTGAAATGTTCAATAAGCTGTAGAGGTGAAACATGAAAAAGATAAGCGATTATTTTAATGACGATTCTGGTGTTACTGAAATTAAAAAAGAAGTGTTAAGCAATAATGTAATTAGTAAGGTTGTATCGGAAAATAATATCTCTAATGATGAAGTAGAAAGAAAACTTACAGAACTTTACCGTTTTACAAATGAGGTTACAGGTTGTAAAGGTTGTAAAGGAATTGATTCTTGTACTATGAATATAGTAGGATTCTATCCTAAACTTGAAGCTGAAAAAGGTAAAATACATGTTAGTTATCTTGAATGTGATTATCATAAAAAGGCTTATAATGAGGCTAAGAAGAAAAATCGCTTAGTTAGTATGTATATGCCTAGCAAAGATTATGAAGATTTTGAAGCTACAGAAGAAAGAAAAGCTGTTATGTATTATATATCGGATTTTCTTCAAAGTGATGATTTTATGAGAGGGATGTATTTACATGGTAAACCAGGAATAGGTAAAACAAGAATTTTATCTGTAACTGCAAAAAAACTTTCTAAAAATAAAGAGGTATTATATATCAATTATCCTGACTTTGTAAGAGAAATTAAAAGTTCGATTAGTAATGGAACATTAGAAAATAAGGTAGATTTACTTAAAACTATTGAGATTCTTATCTTAGATGATTTTGGTGATGAGGGTATTCAATCTGATTGGTTTAGAGACGAGATATTAATGCCAATATTACAAAATAGAATGGAAGAGAAGAAACCTGTTTTCTTTGGAAGTAATTTTTCATTAAGTCACTTAGAAGATAATCTTCATAGTAAGGTTGGGGACACTGTAAAAGTGGAAAGACTTATGGAGAGAATAAGAACATTAAGTAAACCATTTGAATTAAAAGGGAAAAACTATAGACAATAATTATAGACTTTTCTAAAAACAAGTTATATAATAGTATAACGATGAAGAGGACTTGATGGTAATCTTAGGCTAAAAAAGCGAGTTAGTAGATGGTGAAAGACTAACAGTACGGATTATTTATTACTACCTTGGAGTTAGATTTAATAAATCTCGTATACTCTGCGATAAAGGGTTTTAAGTGCATTAGTCGAATAAAGTTTTTATGGCTAATGAATTAAGGTGGTACCACGGTTTATTCGTCCTTAGATTATTCTAAGGGCGTTTTTTTTTAGGAGGTAGTATGAAAGATTATAAAATAAGTGAGTTTCAAAACTTTATAAGAGAAAGAGATCATTATCCTGAATATAAGACCGAAGTGATGCTTAAGTTTGTAGAGGAAGTTGGCGAGTTAGCTAACGAAGTGAGAAAGGGTAGTTTTAATGGTCTCACCCAGGAAATAAGAGATAATATAAAGTTAGAGTTGTACGATTGTTTGCATTATGTTGCGGCAATCGCAAATATATATGATATTGATTTAAATGAATCAATTGAACTAAAAGAGAAAATAAATAAAAAGAAATATAAACGATAAGGAGATATCAATATGATAAAAATTACTTTTCCTGATGGGAATATAAAAGAATTTGAAAATGGTGTAAGTGTTGAAGATATCGCTGGCAGCATTTCACCTGGATTAAGAAAACAATCTGTAGCTGGTTATATAAACGGTGAGTTATATGACTTAAATAGACCAATTGAAGTAGATTGTACTATTGAAATTATTACAAAAAAACATAAAGATGCATTTAGTGTGTTGAATCACAGTAGTGCACATCTATTAGCACAAGCTATTAAAAAGCTGTTTCCTAAGGCTACATTTGGAGTTGGTCCTGATATAGCTGAAGGGTTCTATTATGATGTAAATACAAATGGTGATCCAATTCGAGAAGAAGATTTAAAGAAAATTGAAAAGGAAATGACTCGCCTTACAGGTGCAGCATTACCAGTTGAAAGAAAAGAGTTATCTAAAAAAGATGCCTTAGAATTCTTTGAGGGTGATAAATATAAAACTGAGTTAATCAATGATTTACCTGAAAGTGAAATTATTTCGATTTACACTCAAGGTAACTTTACTGACCTTTGTCGTGGTGGTCACATTGGTAATACTAAACATATTAAATTCTTTAAACTTTTAAGTATAGCAGGAGCTTATTGGCGTGGGGATGTTAAAAATGAACAACTTCAAAGAATATATGGTACTTCTTGGTTTAATAAAGATGATTTAGCTAATCACTTAAAAATCTTAGAAGAAAGAAAATTATACGACCATAGAAAAGTTGGTAAAGAGTTAAGGTTGTTTGAAATTGTTTCCGACGCTGGTCAAGGATTACCTTTATTACTTCCTAAAGGCTACGCTTTAAGAAGAGAATTAGAAAACTATGTACATGACATTGAAAGACGTGCTGGTTATTTACATGTATCAACTCCAATGTTAGGTACTAAATGGTTATATGAAACTTCTGGACACTGGGCTAATTATCGTGAAAACATGTTTCCATTAATGGAAAGAGATGGAGAAGAATTTGTTTTACGTCCAATGAGTTGTCCTCATCATATGTTAGTTTATAAAACTGACCTAAGAAGTTATAGAGATTTACCAATAAGATATGCTGAAATAGTTACTCAACATAGATATGAAGCTAGTGGTTCATTAACTGGTTTAGAAAGAGTTAGAGCGATGACTTTAACTGATGCGCATTTATTTGTTCGTCCTGATCAAATTAAAGATGAAGTTAAAGCAGCTTATAATTTAATCTATAAAGCTATTGATGATTTAGGATTAGAAATTGATTATGTAGAGTTAGCGTTACGTGATGATAAAAAAGGTAAATTCCATGATGATGATGAGTTATGGAATCAAGCTGAAGATACAATGAGAGAGATCTTAGATGAAATGGGTGTTGAGTACACTGAAATGAAAGGTGAAGCAGCATTCTATGGACCTAAGATTGACATTCAAGTTAAAACAATGATGGGTCATGTTATTACTATGAGTACAGTCCAATTAGACTTCTTACTTCCTATTCGATTTGATTTAAATTATGTAGCTGAAGGTGGACATAAAGAAAGACCTGTAGTTATTCACCGTGGATTAATCTCTACTTGGGAAAGATTAATGAGTATCTTGATTGAGCAATACCGTGGAGCATTCCCAACTTGGTTAGCACCTGTTCAAGCTGTAGCTATACCTGTTAGTAATGAAGTACACTTAGAGTATTCTGAGAAAATCTATAATGATTTATTTGATGCAGGTGTACGTATTGAGTTAGATAAACGAGAAGAAAAATTAGGATATAAGATAAGAGAAGCTCAAACTCAAAAAGTACCTTACCAATTAGTAGTTGGAGACAAAGAGGTTAGTGAGAATTTAGTAACTTATCGTAAGTATGGTTCTCAAGAGCAAGTTACAGTAAGATTTGAAGAATTCAAATCTATGATTTTAACTGAAATTAAAAACAGAGCGAAATAATAACAAGAACACTTTTGTAAAAAAAAGTGTTTTTTTGTAGAAATATATGAGATACTTAAAGAAGATTAATACAATTAGAGGTGTGAGAATGTACAAACTATTATATAATCCATTATCAAGAAGCAAAAAAGGCAAGAAATCTTTAGAAGAAGTTAAAAGTTACTTAAAATCTGATTTTGAGGAAATTAATCTATTAGATATTGAAGATTATAAAAAGTTATTTGATAGTTTTAATGAAGAAGATGTCATTGTTGTTATTGGTGGAGACGGTACTCTATCTAAATTTATAAATAACATAGGTGAAGTAAAACAAAAGTTACTATTTTATAGTGGTGGAACAGGTAATGATTTCTTAAGAAATTTTGATGATGTTCTAGTTGAGTACACTGATGTAGATAAACCAGTATTTACATTTGGTAATTCAAAAGCTAAGTTTCTTAATGGTTTTGGTATCGGTGTAGATGCAGAGGTTGCGATTAAATATGATAAGAAAAAGCATAATAATTCATTGACGTATGCGATTAGTGCTTTAAGTGCTTTTTTAACATATAAAAGCTCAGATGTAGATATTACTGTTGATGGGACAAATTACTCGTTTAAAGGTGCATGGCTAGTAGCTGTTCAAAATGGAAAATATTTTGGAGCAGGTATGAAAGTAACTCCACATGCAAAAGTTAATGATGGTCTATTAGATGTCATTGTAGTTCATAATGTAAATAGATTTAAGCTTATGTATCACTTTCTAAAAGTTTATTCAGGTAAACATATCAAACTAGAAGATATATTCTTTTATAAACAAGGTAGTAGTATTGAAATAAAATCTAGTAAACCGGTGTTTTATCAAACAGATGGCGAGTTAAGTCAAGAAAAATATACTGAATTTAAGGTTGATGTGAATGAACGATAAATTAGTTGAAGCGCATTTAAATTGGGAAAAAGGGAATCTTGAGAAAGCTTTAGAGTTACTACTGCTTATTGAAAATCCTAATCCAGATACTCTACAAGATATTGCGTTGATTTACTATGAGTTAGACTTGTTAGATGAATCGGTTGAATATTACTTGAGAATTTTGCAAATTGATCAAGAGAACGCGAGTGCTTATTATGGACTTGGTATTATATATGATAATTTGAAAGATTACGATAAGGCAATACCGTTTTATAAGAAGACCATAGAAATTGACTCAACATATGAGTCAGCATATTTCTTTTTAGGATGTATTTACGATGAATTAGAAAGTGAAGAAGCAGAGTATTATTATAAAAAAACGATAGAACTATCAGAAAATTATTTTTGGGCTTATATGAATTTAGGTTCGATTTATGAAACACATGATAAAAATGAGTTAGCTTTTAAAATGTTTAGTAAAGCATTATCTCTTGAAAAGACTTCAAAATCGTATTTTAATATGGGAGTTATATCTAAAAAACTAGGAGACACGGATAAAGCTATAGAGTATTATGAAAATGCAATTAAATGCGAAGATCCTTATGAGTATGCATTTTTTAATTTAGGAGTTATCTATAAAGATCAAGAGAAATATGTAGAAGCTAGTTACATGTATACTAGAGCATTGAAAATATCAAATGAAGCAGTGTTCTACTATAATAGAGGTTGTACATTTAACTTGATGAAAGAAATAAGTCTTGCTAAAGGAGATTTAACAAAGGCTTTTAAATTAAGTGATAGTTTAAAGAAATATGCATATCAAGATGACGAATTGAATAATCTTAAAGACTGGCTAAGCGATTAGTCGTTTTTTTTGCCTATACCTTTTTTGTATATAAGCATATATATTAATAGGAGGTTATAAATGGATAGATATGATATGTTTAATGAAAATGAATATTTTGAGCCAAATGAAACTTATTTTAAGATGAGAGTAATTGATGGAACTTATACGGTCCAACAAGGGGATAATTTAGGTAAAATAGCAATTGAGTTTGGTACTACAGTAGATGAACTCGTTAAGCTTAATAAACTTAATACTACTACAGTTTTCCCAGGGCAAATATTAGTAATCCCAGAATCAATGGAGAAAACAATGAGTTATACAGTTCAACTAGGAGATAATTTATACACGATTGCAAAAAGATATAATACTACAGTGGAAGAATTGATGATGTTAAATAATTTAGAAAACAATCTTATATTCCCTAACCAAATATTATTAATACCATATCAAGAGAATGAGAATGGTATGTATTATAAAGAGTATATAACTGTTGATGGAGATACGCTCGAAAGTATAGCGCAAGATTTTAATATAAAACCTAAAAAAATATTGATGTATAATGATATTATGAAATTAGTGCTAGCACCAAATCAAGTTATAAATATTCCAGCAGTAGATAAAAAATATAAAATACTTGAGGAAGATACTTGGCAAACAATTTTAGAAAAATCAGGACTTACATTAGAAAAGTTAGTAGAGTTAAATAAAGATATGTGGTTTAAACCTGGTAAAAAGTTAATCATTAGATAAAAAAAGGCACAAATTAAAGTGCCTTTATTAATTATGAAAAGGTTATTATTTTTATTTAATTGTACATAATAGATAATATGTGGTATAGTTAGTGGGTTTTCAAATCCTGAAAGAGAGATAATTAAATGAAATTTAACGAATTAGTATTAAGTAAAGAACTACATAAAGCACTAGCTGATATGGGTTTTATTAATCCAACAGATATTCAAAAAGAAGCTATCCCGGTTCTATTAGAAGGTCATGATGTTATTGGACAGGCACAAACTGGTACAGGTAAAACTGCCGCTTTTGGTATTCCTGCAGTAGAAATATGCAAATCTAATAATACTGGTGTTGAAGTATTAATAATGGCGCCTACGAGAGAATTAGCTGTTCAAATAGTTGATGATTTAAGGGATATTAGTGCACACAAGAAAATTAGAATTGCTACAATTATTGGTGGAGTTGACTATGGTAGACAAATTAAAATGTTACGCGACAAACCAAATATTGTTGTTGCGACACCTGGTAGAGTTATTGATCACCTAGAAAATAGAAAATTCAAGCTAGATAACTTGAAAATGTTTATACTTGATGAAGCGGATGAAATGCTTAAGGTAGGATTTAAAGAAGAAATTGATAAAATCATAACTTATTTACCTAAGAAAAAACAATCTGCATTATTTAGTGCTACTTTAAATAAGGATGTAAGAAGAATAGCTGACTCAGTTATGTACAACCCAAAAGAAGTTTTAGTAAGTAGTGGTTTAACTACTGTGGATACAATTGATCAATATGCAATTATTGTGAGTGAAAAGGACAAACTAAAAACTTTGGTGGATATTTTAGATATCAACGCAAATGAGAAATGTTTAATATTCGGTAGAACTAAGAAAAGAGCAGACGAATTAAGTGTTGCATTAAATGCTATGGGATATTCTGCAAGAGCTTTACACGGAGATTTAAATCAAAGACAAAGACAATTAGTAGTTAAAGAATTTAAATTAGGTGCATTTGATATATTAGTAGCTACTGATGTAGCTGCGAGAGGTATCGATATAAGTGGAATTAAGTTTGTTTATAATTTTGACTTACCTCAAGAAGTTGAATATTATGTTCATAGAATAGGTAGAACTGGTAGAGCAGGTCAAAAAGGTGTAAGTTTTTCTTTCTTAAGACAAAATGAAATTCCTCATTTAAGAAAAATAGAAGAAGAAACAAGTTCTAAAGTTAAAATAGTTCTTTCTCCTACAAAAGATGAAATCAATTCAGCTAGACAAAATAGAGCTGCAGAAAAGATTCTTTCAATGAAAGATCGAAAATTAAATCGTCATTATGGATTTGCTGAAGTATTAATTGAGCAATATGGTGCTAAAGAAATTATTTCGGCTGCTTTAGAAGTACTAGTGGATAGAAAAAAAGGAGTTTTACCTGAATTAACTGGTGAGCCACCTGTAAGAATTAAATACGAAACTAGAAATAGATTTAATAAAAAAGATTCAAAAAGAGACGGAAATCATCGCGGTGGCGGTGGCGGTAGAAGACGTAAAAGAAATAGAAGTAACAATAATACAAGAAAATACAAATAAGGATGCTTTAATGCATCTTTTGTTGTTTAAGAGTACACTCTATATGGTATAATAAAATTGGTGATATTATGGGAAGTTATGTAAATGTTATTGGTGCTGGTTTAGCTGGATCTGAAGCAGCTTGGCAATTAGCACAAAAAGGTGTAAAAGTTAAATTATATGAAATGAGACCTAAAAAGAATACTTTAGCTCATTCTACTGAATATTTTTCAGAATTAGTTTGTTCTAATTCATTAAGAAGTAATAGTTTGGAAAATGCAGTTGGAGTACTTAAGGAAGAAATGCGTATTCTTAATTCTTTAGTAATCGAAGCAGCAGATAAGTTTCAAGTTCCTGCAGGAGGCGCGTTAGCTGTAGATCGAATTGAATTCTCTAAATGGATTACAGAAAAGGTACTTAATCATGAAAACATAGAAGTTATACTAGATGAGGTTAATGAAATTCCTGAAGGACCAACGATTGTTGCTACTGGTCCACTTACATCGGATAACTTAAGTGATAATATTAAAAAGTTTTTAGGAACAGAATATTTATCATTCTTTGATGCTGCTGCGCCTATTGTAACTAAAGAATCTATCAATATGGATAAAGCTTACTTAAAGAGTAGATATGATAAGGGTGAAGCAGCTTATATAAATTGTCCTATGAATATTATTGAGTTCGAAAATTTCCAAAGAGAATTAGTGAAAGCTGAAACAGCTATCTTAAAGGATTTTGAACTTAAAGTATTTGAAGGATGTATGCCTGTAGAAATTATGGCTAAGCGTGGGAAGAAGACTTTATTATTTGGTCCGCTTAAGCCTGTTGGGTTAGAGCATAATGGAAATAGACCACACGCTGTAGTTCAGTTAAGACAGGATGATGCAATTGGAAGTTTGTATAATATTGTAGGCTTCCAAACCAATTTGAAATTTGGTGAACAAAAAAGAGTTTTAAGAATGATACCTGGTTTAGAAAATGTAGAAATTGTAAGATATGGTGTAATGCATAGGAATACTTTTATAAACAGTCCTAAGGTATTGAATAACAAATATCAATCAAGAAGTAGGAGTGAATTATTCTTTGCTGGACAATTAACAGGGGTAGAAGGTTATGTTGAAAGTGCTGCGAGCGGGTTATTAGCTGGTATTAATATGGCCAAGTATTTAAATAATCAAGAAATGTATGATTTCTCAAACGAGACAATTATTGGTTCGATGGTTAATTATATTTCTAATCCAGCTTTAAAGGATTTCCAGCCAATGAATGCGAATTTTGGATTGTTGCCTACTTTAACAGGGAAACATAAAAAACAAGATAGAAAAAGATTGTATGGTGAAAGAGCATTAAGAAGTCTAGAAAATGACATCAAACAATATAGTTGATGATTTTGTACTATATTTAGAAAATAAAAATTATTCTTACCATACTATTGAAAATTATATTAGAGATATAAATGTATTAATAGATTTTTTGAAAAGTGAGGGACTTGGTAATTTGACTGAAGTCAATTCAACTTTAGCTAGATACTTTATTAGTTTTCTGCATGAAAAAGACTATTCAAATAAAAGTATTGCTAGAAAGATATCTAGTGCTAGAACTATTTTTAAATATATGCGTAATGAAGGATTTATAGATAGTAATCCCTTTGATACAGTGAAGGTTCCAAAAATAGAAAAAAAGAATCCTAAGTTTATTTACGAGAATGAAATTATTGGTCTTTTTGATTCTATTGATATATCTAAAGCTAAAGGGAAAAGAGATAAAGCAATATTAGAAGTATTATATGGTTGTGGTTTACGGGTTAGTGAATTATGTGAATTGAAGATTAAGGATGTTGATTTTTATCAAAACTTAATATTAGTTCATGGTAAAGGTAAAAAAGATCGCTACGTACCTATTCATAATAATATTATAGAGAGTGTAAAAGATTATTTAAATAATGGTAGAACTGAATTCTTAATGAGAAGTGAAAATTATTTAATAGAAGACTTATTTGTTAACTTTAAAGGTAACAGTTTAACTCCAAGAGGTGTTAGAGTAATTCTAAATGATATAATTGAAAAATCTAGTGAAACAATTAAACTAAGTCCTCATATGCTAAGACATAGTTTTGCTACTCATTTACTAAATAATGGTGCTGATTTAAGAAGTGTTCAGGAGTTGTTGGGACACTCTCATTTATCAAGTACTCAAATTTATACACAAGTATCTAAAGAAAAATTAAAAGAATCATATATGGCACATCATCCTCGTGCTAGAAAGAAGGATTAATATGCGCGGATTTGAAATTGCAAAAGGATATGAGAATAATAATATAAACTTACCAAAGCGTAGCACTATGAAAAGTGCGGGGTATGATTTATCTCTTGCTGAGGATTTGGTAATAGAAGCTGGTAAAATAGGCCTTGGAGTAACTGGAATAAAAGCATATATGCAGGACGATGAGGTATTAATGTTGTTTGCCAGAAGCTCTTTACCAAGGAAATATCAATTAATTTTACCTAATGGAGTTGGCATAATAGATGCAGATTACTATGGGAATGCATCGAATGATGGACTTATTCATGTACAACTAATGAATCTAGGGGATGAAAAAGTAATTCTTAAAAAAGGTGAAAGAGTAGCACAAGGGATATTTAGAAAATTTCTTACTGTTGATGGAGAAGAAGAGATTACCACTGAAAGAACTGGTGGATTTGGTAGTACTGATTAGAAATGACAAATAATCTCTTGAATCAAGTGGTAAAGTTTGATATAATTATTAACGGCAAATATTACACACACTATTTGAGTCTGTCGTCATTTGACTTGAAAGAGTTGGCGGTTGATTATGATAATAGTGGAGGCCCAAAAAAAACAAAAAATAGGAGGAATTAAAATGGCTGTAGTTTCAATGAAGAACTTACTAGAGTCTGGTGTTCATTTCGGTCATACGACTAGAAGATGGAACCCGAAAATGGCAGAATACATCTACACATCTCGTAATGGTATTCACATTATTGATTTACAAAGATCTGCCAAAAAAATTGAAGAAGCTTATAAAGCTTTAAAAACTATCGTAGATAACGGTGGTAGAGTATTATTCGTAGGTACTAAAAAACAAGCGATTGAGGTTGTTAAAGAAGAATCAAATCGTTGTGAAGAGTTCTATGTAAATCAAAGATGGTTAGGTGGTACGTTAACTAACTTTAAAACTATTCGTAAAAGAATTAAAAGATTACATGATCTTTACAGAATGGAAAAAGACGGAACATTCGAAGTATTACCTAAAAAAGAAGTTATCCAATTAGGAAAAGAAAAAGATAGATTAGAAAAATTCTTATACGGAATCAAAGATATGAAGAGCATTCCTCAAGCGTTATTCGTTGTGGATCCTCGTAAAGAGAAAAATGCTATTGCTGAAGCAAAAATCTTAGGTATTCCTGTATTTGGTATTATCGATACTAACTGTGATCCTGATATGGTAGATTATGTTATTCCTGCAAATGACGATGCAATTAGAGCTGTTAAGTTAGTTGTTGCTGTTATGGCTAATGCTGTAGCTGAGTCTAAGGGATTACCACTTGCTACATTCGAGAGTACTCCAAGAGAGCACCGTCCAGATCGTAAAGATTATAAAAATAGAGATTATAAAAACAGAGATTATAAAAACAGAGATTATAGAGGTAACAGAGACGATAGAGGTAACAGAGACGATAGAGGTCCGAGAAAACCTTATAATAAACCAGATGCAAAAAAAGAATATAAAAAAGAAGTAAAACCAGAATCAAAACCAGAAGTAAAAACAGAAGAAAAATAATAAATTAAGTGATAAGAGAATTCTTTTATCACTTTAAAGATATGGAGGATAGAAATGGCTATTACTGCTAAATTAGTAAAAGAACTGCGCGAGAAATCAGGTGCAGGTATGATGGATTGTAAGAAAGCATTGGTGGAAACTGATGGAAATATTGAAGAAGCTATAACTTGGTTACGTGAAAAAGGGATTGCTAAAGCTGCAAAAAAACAGAGTCGTATTGCTGCTGAAGGGTTATGCCACTTCGGAATCAAAGATAATACAGTTATTTTATTTGAGTTAAACTCAGAAACTGACTTCGTTTCAAAAAACGAACAGTATTTAAGTCTATTAGATGAAGTTGCTGAGGCTTTAATTGCTGCTCAACCTGAATCTACTGAAACTGCATTAGAATCTAAAATGCGTGATAAAACAGTTGCTGAAGTATTAGCTGATGCTACGTTCACAATTGGAGAAAAAATTTCTTTAAGAAGAGTAACTAAAATTGTTAAAGAAGATTCACAAGTATTTGGTGCTTATAAACATAATGGTGGGAGAATTGCTGTTATCACTGTTTTAGATGGTGATAAGGAAGAAGTAGCAAAAGATGTTGCAATGCATGTTGCTGCTATTAACCCAAGTTATATTGACCAAACACAAGTACCACAAGACGAATTAGAAAAAGAAAAAGAAATCTTAAAACAAGAAGCTTTAAACGAAGGTAAACCAGAAGCTATCGTAGAAAAAATGGTTATCGGTCGTTTAAATAAATACTTAAAAGACATTTGCTTAGTTAATCAACCATTTGTTAAAGATGGAGATGTAACAGTAGAAAAATACCTTAAAAATAACGGAATGAAAATGGTATCATTTACTAGATTAAGCGTTGGTGAAGGTATTGAAAAGAAAGTGGATGATTTCGCTGCTGAAGTTGCTGCTCAAATCGGACAATAATTATTACTATAAGTAGAATGGGTGGATAGTATGAGTGAGTATAAAAGAATCATTCTTAAGCTTAGTGGTGAAGCACTAGCTGGAGATCAAAAACAAGGGATCGATCCTATAACCGTACAAGTAATTGCTGAGGAAATCAGAAAAGTTGTTGATTTAGGATTAGAAGTAGGAATCATTGTAGGTGGCGGAAATATTTGGCGTGGTCGTCAAGCAGAAGCTATCGGAATGGACCGTGCAAGTGCTGACTACATGGGAATGTTAGGAACGGTTATAAATGCATTAGCACTATCTAATACACTTATTAAATTAGGAATAGAATCTCGTACTATGACATCAATGGCAATACCTAGTGTTGCTGAACCTTATTTAAGAAATAAAGCTTTATCTCATTTAGAGAAAGGTAGAGTTTTAGTATTTGGTGGAGGAACAGGTAACCCTTATTTCTCTACTGATACAACTGCAAGTCTAAGAGCTGCAGAATTAAATGCAGATTTAATATTAATGGCTAAAAATGGAGTAGACGCTGTATACGATTCAGATCCGAAGATTAATCCAGATGCTAAACGTATCAATGAGATTACTTATTCAGAACTGATAGGGAAGAAATTAGAGGTAATTGATCTAACAGCTGCTGCAATGTGTTTAGACAATGATATTGATACAATTTTATTTGATATGAATGTTAAGGATAACATTCAGCGTGCCGCTGTTGGCGAAAATATCGGTACAAAATTAACAAAGTAAGGAGATTAAAAAATGCCTAGTCAAATTATGGATAATACTAAAAACAGAATGGAAGAAACAGTCGCTGCTTTTAGTAGAGAATTATCAACAATAAGAACTGGTAGAGCAAATCCTTCAATTCTAAATGGTATTATGGTTGATTACTATGGAGCAATGATGCCTTTGAACCAAATTGCTTCAATTGCAGTTCCAGAACCTCAATCATTATTAATTAAACCATTTGATAAGTCATCTTTAAAAGATATCTCAAAAGCTATCTTAGCGTCAAGCTTAGGATTAACACCTAATAATGATGGCGAAACTATTCGTCTTAATATTCCTGCTCTAACAAAAGAAAGACGTACTGAATTATCTAAGCAAGTTCGTAAAACTGCTGAGAGTTCAAAAGTTGGAATAAGAAACATTAGACGTGATGCGATTGATTTATTAAAAAAACTAGATGGAATTAGTGAAGATGATGTTAAAGGTTATCAAGATGATACACAAGAATTAACAAATGATTTCACTAAAAAAATCGATGCACTAGCTAAAGAAAAAGAAGATGAAGTAAAAACAATATAAAGGTTGTGAGAACAACCTTTATTTTCTAATTTAAGGGGTGTGGATATGAATATTCCAAAACATATAGCATTCATCATGGATGGAAATGGTAGATGGGCTAAGGCTCAAGGTAAAACGAGAACACATGGTCACAAAGCTGGATTTAGAAATTTAGTACATGTATTAAATGATTGTAAAGATTTAGGCGTTGATGCTGTAACATGTTACGCATTTAGTACGGAAAATTGGAATAGACCAAAAAAAGAGATTGATTACTTGATGGAGATTCCGTCACAAATCTACCGAGAAAATGGAAAAGAGTTTGTAACTAAAAAAATAAAAGTTAAATTCATAGGAAGAAGAGATAGAATTCCTGCTGCAGCACTTGATGCTATTGAGAACATTGAAAGAGATACAAAAGACTTCACTGATTTCACAGTAGTAATTGCTTTTGATTACGGATCATATGAAGAATTAACGACTACAATAAAGAAAGTTACTACTGATGCAATTAATAATACAATCAGTCTTGAGGATGTTAATCCAGAGTTGATTGATAGATATTTATATACAAATGGATTACCAAAAATTGATTTATTGGTAAGAACAAGTGGGGAACAACGCCTAAGTAATTATTTACTATGGCAGCTAGCTTATAGTGAGTTATATTTTACTGATACTTATTGGCCAGCGTTTAAAAAAGATGATTTACTTAAAGCAATAAATGAATACAACCGAAGAAATAGAAGATTTGGAAGTATCAAGGAGGCGTAGTATGAAGACTAGAGTTATATCTGCAATTTTAATGTTATGTGTATTAATACCTGTATTATTTGTTAATAGCACTATTCCAATAATTATAGTTGGTCTCATTGCATCAGCTATTGCTGGATTTGAGTATGCAAGAATGGCAAAAGTTAATAAGTGTACAACAATACTGTTTAGTATAGTAGGTTATTATTCGTTGGTGGCAAATGTACATACTCCTAAGGTAGCGGAAATATTAGCACCAAGCTATTTGATCTTAGTTTCCTTTTTATCGACTGTCATTTATTTAATTTTAAGAGATAGAGATTTAAAAGAATTATATGGAAATTTAGTTTCCTTAATATATATAGGATTTGGTGTAGGATCGATAGTGGTTTTAAAGACTATTGATACTAGAGTATTAGTATATTTAGCTATAGTAATAGCGACAACTGATACATTTGCATATATATTTGGGGTTAACTTTGGTAAACATAAATTAGCGCCTACAATTAGTCCAAAAAAATCTATTGAGGGATCCGTAGCTGGAGTAATATTTGCTACTGTATTTGGAGCGTTATATATATACTTCTCAGGTATGTTAACGGAATTTCCTAATATTTTGGTGAATATATATATAGCAGTTATATTAACGATAATTGTTTCAATAGTAGGACAAATTGGTGATTTATTCGCTTCAAAAGTTAAAAGAACATATAATGTGAAAGACTTTGGAACAATTTTTCCTGGTCATGGTGGCGTTTTAGATAGATTTGATAGCCTTATTTTAGGGGCTATGGTATTATTTATTTTATTCTTATAATATAGGTGAAGTATGAAAAATATTTATTTATTAGGTGCTACGGGCTCTATAGGTACTCAAACGTTAGAAGTTATTGAGAAAAACAACTATAACTTAGTTGCGTTTTCTTCAGGTTATAATTTTAATAAAACTATCGAAATAATTGAGAAGTTTAATCCTGAGGTTGTTTCTGTAGCTTTGAAGTCAGATTGTATTAAACTGAGTGAAAAGTTTCCTAATATAAATATATATTTTGGGGATGAAGGGCTTATTAAAGTTGCGACATTAAATAATAATGACGGACTATTAGTAAATGCAGTAGTTGGATCTATAGGTTTGAAACCTACAGTTGAAGCTATTAAGGTAAAAAAGACAATTTGTTTAGCGAATAAAGAAACATTAGTTGTTGCAGGAGATATCATAACAAATTTAATAAAAGAATGTAATGTTAAAATGATTCCAGTAGATAGTGAACATTCTGCAATATTTCAGTGTCTATTAGGAGAAAATAATTCAGAAATAGAAAAAATTATTATTACTGCTTCTGGTGGAACTTTTAGAAATAAAACAAGGGAAGAGTTAATAGGTGTTAGTAAGGAAGAGGCACTTAAGCACCCAAATTGGAATATGGGTGCTAAAATAACAATTGATAGTGCAACTATGATGAATAAGGGACTAGAAGTTATTGAAGCTCATCATTTGTTTGATGTACCATTTGATAAAATTGATACAATTATTCACCTAGAAAGTGTAGTTCATTCAATGGTTGAGTTTATTGACGGAAGTATAATTGCCCATCTCGGTGTGTCTGACATGAAAATACCAATTTCCTACGCACTCAGTTATCCTGACAGAGTAACTGTTAGAGATAGATTGGATTTTACTAAGTTCAGTCAATTTAATTTCAAAGAGATGGACTTTGTTAGATTTCCACTATTGAAACTTGCATATGAAGTTGGAAATAAAGGTGGAATAATGCCTTGTGTTATGAATGCAGCTAATGAAGCAGCTGTAGAACTATTTTTGAAAGATAAGATTGAATTTTTACAAATTGAGGAAATTGTAATTAATACTGTCAAATCGTATAAAAATATTAAAAGTCCGTCTTTAGATGATATAATTAAGATTGACAAAGAAGTCAAAGAGAGTATTATATTAAAATATATGTAATGAATTTTCATCCGGAAAGGTTTTGATATTATGTTAGGTATTTTAGCGTTTATATTTGTTTTAGGTTTAATAATAATTATTCATGAACTGGGGCACTTTTACTTTGCAAGAAAAGCTGGAGTTCTATGCCATGAGTTTTCTTTTGGTATGGGTCCAATTTTATGGCAAAAAAAGAAAGGTGAAACTGTTTATTCAATAAGAGCTATTCCTATTGGCGGTTATGTTATGATGGCCGGAGAAGATGTTGAAACTTCTATGATTAAAAAAGGTCAAGAGGTTAAGGTGTTAGTTGAGAACGGGATAGTAACAAAGATTGTTGTTGATTTGAATAATAGTAAATATCAACACTTGGATACTGTAAAAGTTATGGATGTTGATTTATATGGAAAAGACAATGATTTATATATTGTTGTTAAGGGTGATGAAGTTCAAAGGTATCCTGTTAAACGTAATGGGTATTATATCTTTAAAAAACAAGAATTGATGTTTTCTCCATATGAAAGAAGTATCGAATCTAAAAGTTATAAGCAAAGATTTTGGGCCATTTTTGGAGGTCCGATGATGAACTTTATTTTAGCGTTAGTAGCATTTTTCTCAGTGGGATTAATTACTGGTGCGCCAATTATGGATTCGAGTCGTATAGGTGAAGTGGTTGAAGAAGGCCCCGCCTACTTAGCTGGAATTCGTGAAGGAGACGTAATTACTTCCATTAATGATAATCCTATTGAAACTTGGATCGATGTTTCCGATAATTTAGATGACATCGTAGGATATAGTGTAATAACAGTAACATGGTTAGATTCTAATAATGTTGATCATACTGAATTTGTTTATCCAGTTATTATGTTTTATTCAGCTGGTTTTTCTTCTGATACAAACAATCCACATGAATTAATAGTTGGTGGAACATCGAACGAAACTCTTGCAGGAAAAGCAGGATTAGAAAATGGTGATAAAATTACCGAGATCGATGGAACTGATGTAAGTACTTGGCAAGAAGTAACTGAAATATTTAATAATAATGTTTCTGGTAGTGTAACTACTATTACTGTATTGAGAGATGGGATAGAGAAAGATATTACTCTAACACCTTATGGTAAAGAAGTAATAGACTCACAAGGTGTGGGAATGGTAGATTCTTTTATATCTATTTCACCTGTACATAAATTTAGTTTAGTTGGAGCATTTAAAAGTTCTTACGTAGGCACAATAAATTCTCTTAATAGTATTGTTGACACATTAAAACTGTTATTTGGTAACGACCAAGTAGGTGTAGGAGATTTAGCTGGTCCAATTGGGATTTATTCAATTACTAATAAAGTTGCGAGATCCGGTTTTGCATCACTTATCCAGTGGCTAGGGTTATTAAGTGTTAATGTAGGAGTTATTAATTTACTTCCAATACCTGCATTAGATGGTGGAAGATTAATTTTCTTAGGTGTTGAAGTAGTAAGTAAAAAGAAAGTCAATAGAAAGTTAGAAAATACAATTCATACCGCAATGTATTTTGCATTACTTGCATTTTTCGCGTTTATTACATGGAATGATATATTAAGATTGATAGGAATTAAATAAGAGGAATCGAGGGATATATATGAAACAAAGTATGATGTTTATACCAACACTAAAAGATGCACCAAAAGATGCTGAAGCAATGAGTCATAAACTTTTAAGTCGTGCAGGTTTAGTGAAACAAGTTGCAGCTGGTGTATATAGTTATTTGCCACTTGGGTATAGAGTAATAAAGAAAATTGAAAATATTGTTAGGGAAGAGATGGATGCACTTGGATGTAGTGAGTTATTACTACCTGCTATGATTCCAAGTGATTTATGGATAGAATCAGGTAGATATGGAGATTATGGCCCTGAGTTAATGAGGTTTAAAGATAGAAAAAACAGAGATTTTCTACTTGGACCAACACATGAAGAAGTAATTACATTTGTAGCCAGGGATTATCTGAATTCTTATAAAAAACTGCCAGTAGCTTTATATCAAATACAAACAAAGTTTCGTGATGAAATGCGACCAAGGTTTGCGCTTATGCGAGGTAGAGAGTTTATTATGAAAGATCTTTACTCATTCCATGAAAACGAAGATGATTTACAAATTTGGTACAAGTTAGTTTGGGATGCTTATAAGAGAATATTTGAAAGATGTGGATTAGAAACTAAAATAGTAAATTCAGATACTGGACAAATGGGTGGAAAAGAAGCTCATGAATTTATGGTTATGAGCGAAGTTGGTGAAGATACTATAACATTCTGTACAGTTTGTGATTATGGATCTAATGTAGAGTTTAGTAATCTTAATGAAGGAGATGAATGTCCTGATTGTGGTGGTAAAATAAATATCGCAAAAGGGATTGAAGTTGGGAACATCTTTAAATTGGGTACAAAGTATTCAGAATCGATGAATGCTAACTTCTTAAATGCGCAAGGTAAATCGCAACCTATGGTTATGGGATGCTATGGATTAGGGATATCACGTACATTAATGGCTATTGTAGAACAAAATAATGATGAGTCTGGAATTATATGGCCGGACGATCTAAAACCATTTGATTTTCATATTATTTGTGTTGATGCAAAGAAGGAAGAACAACTAAAAGTAGCTTCTGATATTTATGGTGAATTAAAAAAAGAATATGATTGTTTACTAGATGATCGTATTGAAAGAGCAGGAGTTAAATTTAAGGACTCAGACCTTATTGGGATTCCATATAGAATTACAGTTGGGAAAGATATTTCAAACGGATATGTTGAAGTTAAAAATAGAAAAACTGGAGAAACTAACAAGGTAGAAATCGCAAAGGTATCAGCTTTTTGTCAAACTTTGTAGAAAAAAATAAAAAAAATTTTGAAAGTAATTGACTTAATAATTTGTATAGTGTAAGATAATTATGCGCTTGTAAATGCAGGCGCATATTTATTGAAAAATAAAAGAAAAAAAGTCGAAAAAGTTATTGACTAAATCATGGTGATTGTAGTATAATAATTATTGTCGCATAATAGTAAAGGTCTTTGAAAACTGAACAGGAAAAACGAGTTAGGAAAATTAATTAATTCAATAAGTTAATTAACAAACAATTCATAAATATGGAGAGTTTGATCCTGGCTCAGGATGAACGCTGGCGGCATGCCTAAGACATGCAAGTCGAACGCTGAAGCTCTAGCTTGCTAGAGTGGATGAGTGGCGAACGGGTGAGTAACAGGTAGGTAACCTACCCTAAAGACGGGGATAACATCTGGAAACGGATGCTAATACCGGATAGTATAATTTATCGCATGGTAAATTATTTAAAGGTGCTTCGGCATCACTTTAGGAGGGACCTGCTCCGTATTAGCTAGTTGGTGAG
This sequence comes from Mycoplasmatota bacterium WC44, assembly GCA_046529715.1. Classification (GTDB taxonomy): domain Bacteria; phylum Bacillota_I; class Bacilli_A; order MAG-NZ; family MAG-NZ; genus WC44. The sequence continues at coordinate 1,815,364 of CP134881.1, read as the reverse complement.
GTAGTGGCTCACCAAGGCAACGATGCGTAGCCGAGCTGAGAGGCTGATCGGCCACACTGGGACTGAGACACGGCCCAGACTCCTACGGGAGGCAGCAGTTAGGAATATTCGGCAATGGGGGAAACCCTGACCGAGCAATGCCGCGTGAACGAAGAAGTATTTCGATATGTAAAGTTCTGTTGTTGAGGAAGAACTATGGGATTAGGAAATGAATCTCATTTGACGGTACTCAACCAGAAAGGTCCGGCTAACTACGTGCCAGCAGCCGCGGTAATACGTAGGGACCAAGCGTTATCCGGATTTATTGGGCGTAAAGGGTGCGTAGGCGGCCGTATAAGTCTAAGTTAAAAGCCCACGGCTTAACCGTGGAATGTGCTTAGAAACTGTACGGCTTGAATTCAGAAGAGGCAAGTGGAATTCTATGTGGAGCGGTGGAATGCGTAGATATATGGAGGAACACCAGTGGCGAAGGCGGCTTGCTGGGCTGATATTGACGCTGATGCACGAAAGCGTGGGGAGCAAACAGGATTAGATACCCTGGTAGTCCACGCCGTAAACGATGAGTACTAAGTGTTGGAGAAATTCAGTGCTGAACTTAACAGATTAAGTACTCCGCCTGGGGATTACGACCGCAAGGTTGAAACTCAAAGGAATTGACGGGGACCCGCACAAGCGGTGGAGCATGTGGTTTAATTCGAAGCAACGCGAAGAACCTTACCAGGTCTTGACATACCAATGACAACCATAGAGATATGGTCTCCTTCGGGCATTGGATACAGGTGGTGCATGGTTGTCGTCAGCTCGTGTCGTGAGATGTTGGGTTAAGTCCCGCAACGAGCGCAACCCCTATCTTTAGTTGCTAACATTAAGTTGAGGACTCTAGAGAGACTGCCAGTGACAAACTGGAGGAAGGTGGGGATGACGTCAAATCATCATGCCCCTTATGACCTGGGCTACACACGTGCTACAATGGCTGTTACAAAGGGAAGCGAAGTCGCGAGATGAAGCAAACCTCAAAAAGGCAGTCTCAGTTCGGATTGTAGTCTGCAACTCGACTACATGAAGTTGGAATCGCTAGTAATCGCGAATCAGAATGTCGCGGTGAATACGTTCTCGGGTCTTGTACACACCGCCCGTCATACCACGAGAGTTTGTAACACCCGAAGTCAGTGGCCTAACCGCAAGGAGGGAGCTGCCTAAGGTGGGATAGATGATTGGGGTAAAGTCGTAACAAGGTATCCCTACGGGAACGTGGGGATGGATCACCTCCTTTCTAAGGAGAAAGGCAATTTGTACAATACAAATTTCACGAGATGTGATTTTGGATCACTAATTGTAGTGATTGATTAATCACGAATCCACTGAAGTATAATCTTCAGTATAAATATTAAAATTAATACTCAGTTTTTCCTGTTCAGTTTTGAGAGACCTTTTTTAAAAAAAGGTTGATGGGCCTATAGCTCAGCTGGTTAGAGCGCACGCCTGATAAGCGTGAGGTCGATGGTTCAAGTCCATTTAGGCCCACCATTAATTAAATAAAACATTTTGGGGCCTTAGCTCAGCTGGGAGAGCGCCTGCCTTGCACGCAGGAGGTCAGCGGTTCGATCCCGCTAGGCTCCACCAAAAAGAAAATAAAAGATCTTTGAAAATTGGATAATACAACGAACACGAGATAGATATAAAATATTTGTCAAGTTGATACTTAAAGTATCGATAAAGAACTAGTAGCATAAGTGTGATGACTTAGCTACAGAGATCAGATAGGACACATACCTGTGTCTTAGAAAAAAAACAATTAGTTTAACTATCTTGTCGCAAATGATAAATCGAAATTAACAGTGCGAATTAATATTGTTTACAATATGACTATTCTGTACTTTAATAAGGTTTTATCGCAAAACTTAAGAATGACGAAAAACACTAAACTTTTAAATAAGTTTATTAGGTTAAGAAACAAAGGGCGTACGGTGAATGCCTTGGCAATAGGAGCCGAAGAAGGACGCGACGAACAGCGAAATGCTGCGGGGAGACGTAAGTAATCAAAGATCCGCAGATATCCGAATGGGGAAACCCACCATAAGGAAGTTATGGTACCCATGAGTGAATACATAGCTCATGAGGAGGGAACCTGGCGAACTGAAACATCTTAGTAACCAGAGGAAAAGAAAGCAAAATGCGATTCTCTTAGTAGCGGCGAGCGAACGGGGAACAGCCCAGTCACTATATGAGTTACAAAACTATATCATAGACGAATTGCATGGGAAGGCAAATCGAAGAAGGTGAGAATCCTGTAGTCGAAATGGTATAGACTCAAGTGCGAGGAGTACGGCGGAACACGAGAAATTCCGTCGGAATATGCGAGGACCATCTCGTAAGGCTAAATACTACCTATTGACCGATAGTGAACCAGTACCGTGAGGGAAAGGTGAAAAGAACCCTTAGCAGGGAGTGAAAAAGAACCTGAAACCGTATGCCTACAAATAGTCAGAGCCCGTTAATGGGTGATGGCGTGCCTTTTGTAGAATGAACCGGCGAGTTATGATATTGTGCGAGGTTAAGCTTTTAGGAGCGGAGCCGAAGCGAAAGCGAGTCTTAATAGGGCGAAATAGTACAATGTTATAGACCCGAAACCGTGTGAGCTAGCCATGAGCAGGTTGAAGGCTGGGTAAAACCAGTTGGAGGACCGAACCAGGGTATGTTAAAAAATGCTTGGATGACTTGTGGTTAGGGGTGAAATTCCAATCGAACACGGAGATAGCTGGTTCTCCCCGAAATAGATTTAGGTCTAGCGTCAGAGTATAAATTACATGGAGGTAGAGCACTGAATGTGTGATGGTCCCACCTCGGGATACTGAGCATAATCAAACTCCGAATGCCATGTAAAGATTTCTGGCAGTCAGACAGTGGGTGATAAGGTCCATTGTCGAAAGGGAAACAGCCCAGACCGTCAGCTAAGGTCCCAAAATATATGCTAAGTGGGAAAGGATGTGGAGATGCACAAACAACTAGGAGGTTGGCTTAGAAGCAGCCATCCTTTAAAGAGTGCGTAATAGCTCACTAGTCGAGTGTCTCTGCGCCGAAAATGTACCGGGGCTAAGCATATTACCGAAGCTACGGATCCTATATGGGATGGTAGGGGAGCGTTCTTATTGGGGTGAAGGTAGACCGTGAGGACTACTGGACTGATAAGAAGTGAGAATGCCGGTGTGAGTAGCGAAAAGACGGGTGAGAATCCCGTCCGTCAAAAACCTAAGGTTTCCAGAGGAAGGCTCGTCCGCTCTGGGTAAGTCAGGACCTAAGGTGAGGCCGAAAGGCGTAGCCGATGGACAACTGGTTGATATTCCAGTACCGCCATATAAACTGATGGAGTGACGGAGAAAGATAACCTGAGCTAGTTAGAGGATTCTAGTTCAAGCACAAAGGTGGGCATGTAGGTAAATCCGCATGCTGTAAACATTGAAGTGTTATGACGAAAGTCGGGTGACTCTATGCTTCCAAGAAAAGCTTCTAGGGTTAATTTATATGGTGCCTGTACCGTAAACGGACACACGTAGGTGGAGAGAGAATCTTAAGACGCGCGAGAGAACCCTTGTTAAGGAACTCGGCAAAATGACCCCGTAACTTAGGGATAAGGGGAGGTCACTTCGGTGACCCGCAGAGAATAGGCCCAAGCGACTGTTTACCAAAAACACAGGTCTCTGCTAAACCGCAAGGTGAAGTATAGGGGCTGACGCCTGCCCAGTGCTGGAAGGTTAAGAGGAAGTGTTAGCTTTATGCGAAGCTCTGAATTGAAGCCCCAGTAAACGGCGGCCGTAACTATAACGGTCCTAAGGTAGCGAAATTCCTTGTCGGGTAAGTTCCGACCCGCACGAAAGGCGTAACGATTTGGGCACTGTCTCAACAAGGGACTCGGTGAAATCATAGTACCTGTGAAGATGCAGGTTACCCGCGACAGGACGGAAAGACCCCGTGGAGCTTTACTGTAGTTTGATATTGATATTCGGCATGTAATGTACAGGATAGGTGGGAGACTGAGATCCCGGAACGCTAGTTTCGGAGGAGTCAACCTTGGGATACCACCCTTTGCATGTTGGATATCTAACTTGCACCCGTTATCCGGGTGGAGGACAGTGTCAGATGGACAGTTTGACTGGGGCGGTCGCCTCCCAAAGAGTAACGGAGGCGCCCAAAGGTTCCCTCATAATGGTTGGAAATCATTAGAAGAGTGCAAAGGCATAAGGGAGCTTGACTGCGAGACGTACAGGTCGAGCAGGTAGGAAACTAGGGCTTAGTGAACCGGCTGTGCTGAATGGAAAGGCAGTCGATCAACGGATAAAAGCTACCCCGGGGATAACAGGCTGATCTCCCCCAAGAGTTCACATCGACGGGGAGGTTTGGCACCTCGATGTCGGCTCATCACATCCTGGGGCTGGAGAAGGTCCCAAGGGTTGGGCTGTTCGCCCATTAAAGTGGTACGCGAGCTGGGTTCAGAACGTCGTGAGACAGTTCGGTCCCTATCCGTCGTGGGCGTTGGAAATTTGAAGAGGAGCTGCTCCTAGTACGAGAGGACCGGAGTGGACGCACCGCTGGTGCACCAGTTACACTGCCAGGTGTATGGCTGGGTAGCTACGTGCGGAAGGGATAAACGCTGAAGGCATCTAAGTGTGAAGCCCCCCTCGAGATGAGATTTCCCATTCGAAAGAAGTAAGACCCCTTAAAGACTATGAGGTTGATAGGCTAGGAGTGGAAGCGTGGTGACATGTGAAGCGGACTAGTACTAATCGGTCGAGGACTTAACCTATGAAACATTCATAAGTTAGAATGCAAATTGTATTATCCAATTTTGAAAGAAGTTTGGTGACGATGGCGAAGTGGATACACCTGTACCCATCCCGAACACAGAAGTTAAGCACTTCAGCGCCGATGATAGTTCTCACGAGCAAAAGTAGGACGTCGCCAAGCTCTTTCTTTTATTTATTAATGCCTTCGTAGCTCAGTTGGTTAGAGCACATGACTGTTAATCATGGGGTCACAGGTTCGAGTCCTGTTGAGGGCGCCATATTGTTGGCCCGTTGGAGAAGTGGCTTAACTCACATGCCTTTCACGCATGCATTCACGGGTTCGAATCCCGTACGGGTCACCAACATAAAAAGATAACTACCTTGATAGGTAGTTTTTTTTATATCCGTTATTTGATCAGTAGAACAAGCAAATTTAATTAAAAAGTCATTATCATTGATTTTCGGTTATTGTTGAAGATATTATTAATCAGGGTTTGTTAAGAACATTTCTCGTAGTTCATTATGTGGAATTATCTTGAAACGACAAAGGGTCAAACGAATTTCCGAACCTATAAGAGGTTAC
>CP134881.1:0-1805000 GCA_046529715.1 Mycoplasmatota bacterium WC44 | reverse complement strand
TGCCTACAAATAGTCAGAGCCCGTTAATGGGTGATGGCGTGCCTTTTGTAGAATGAACCGGCGAGTTATGATATTGTGCGAGGTTAAGCTTTTAGGAGCGGAGCCGAAGCGAAAGCGAGTCTTAATAGGGCGAAATAGTACAATGTTATAGACCCGAAACCGTGTGAGCTAGCCATGAGCAGGTTGAAGGCTGGGTAAAACCAGTTGGAGGACCGAACCAGGGTATGTTAAAAAATGCTTGGATGACTTGTGGTTAGGGGTGAAATTCCAATCGAACACGGAGATAGCTGGTTCTCCCCGAAATAGATTTAGGTCTAGCGTCAGAGTATAAATTACATGGAGGTAGAGCACTGAATGTGTGATGGTCCCACCTCGGGATACTGAGCATAATCAAACTCCGAATGCCATGTAAAGATTTCTGGCAGTCAGACAGTGGGTGATAAGGTCCATTGTCGAAAGGGAAACAGCCCAGACCGTCAGCTAAGGTCCCAAAATATATGCTAAGTGGGAAAGGATGTGGAGATGCACAAACAACTAGGAGGTTGGCTTAGAAGCAGCCATCCTTTAAAGAGTGCGTAATAGCTCACTAGTCGAGTGTCTCTGCGCCGAAAATGTACCGGGGCTAAGCATATTACCGAAGCTACGGATCCTATATGGGATGGTAGGGGAGCGTTCTTATTGGGGTGAAGGTAGACCGTGAGGACTACTGGACTGATAAGAAGTGAGAATGCCGGTGTGAGTAGCGAAAAGACGGGTGAGAATCCCGTCCGTCAAAAACCTAAGGTTTCCAGAGGAAGGCTCGTCCGCTCTGGGTAAGTCAGGACCTAAGGTGAGGCCGAAAGGCGTAGCCGATGGACAACTGGTTGATATTCCAGTACCGCCATATAAACTGATGGAGTGACGGAGAAAGATAACCTGAGCTAGTTAGAGGATTCTAGTTCAAGCACAAAGGTGGGCATGTAGGTAAATCCGCATGCTGTAAACATTGAAGTGTTATGACGAAAGTCGGGTGACTCTATGCTTCCAAGAAAAGCTTCTAGGGTTAATTTATATGGTGCCTGTACCGTAAACGGACACACGTAGGTGGAGAGAGAATCTTAAGACGCGCGAGAGAACCCTTGTTAAGGAACTCGGCAAAATGACCCCGTAACTTAGGGATAAGGGGAGGTCACTTCGGTGACCCGCAGAGAATAGGCCCAAGCGACTGTTTACCAAAAACACAGGTCTCTGCTAAACCGCAAGGTGAAGTATAGGGGCTGACGCCTGCCCAGTGCTGGAAGGTTAAGAGGAAGTGTTAGCTTTATGCGAAGCTCTGAATTGAAGCCCCAGTAAACGGCGGCCGTAACTATAACGGTCCTAAGGTAGCGAAATTCCTTGTCGGGTAAGTTCCGACCCGCACGAAAGGCGTAACGATTTGGGCACTGTCTCAACAAGGGACTCGGTGAAATCATAGTACCTGTGAAGATGCAGGTTACCCGCGACAGGACGGAAAGACCCCGTGGAGCTTTACTGTAGTTTGATATTGATATTCGGCATGTAATGTACAGGATAGGTGGGAGACTGAGATCCCGGAACGCTAGTTTCGGAGGAGTCAACCTTGGGATACCACCCTTTGCATGTTGGATATCTAACTTGCACCCGTTATCCGGGTGGAGGACAGTGTCAGATGGACAGTTTGACTGGGGCGGTCGCCTCCCAAAGAGTAACGGAGGCGCCCAAAGGTTCCCTCATAATGGTTGGAAATCATTAGAAGAGTGCAAAGGCATAAGGGAGCTTGACTGCGAGACGTACAGGTCGAGCAGGTAGGAAACTAGGGCTTAGTGAACCGGCTGTGCTGAATGGAAAGGCAGTCGATCAACGGATAAAAGCTACCCCGGGGATAACAGGCTGATCTCCCCCAAGAGTTCACATCGACGGGGAGGTTTGGCACCTCGATGTCGGCTCATCACATCCTGGGGCTGGAGAAGGTCCCAAGGGTTGGGCTGTTCGCCCATTAAAGTGGTACGCGAGCTGGGTTCAGAACGTCGTGAGACAGTTCGGTCCCTATCCGTCGTGGGCGTTGGAAATTTGAAGAGGAGCTGCTCCTAGTACGAGAGGACCGGAGTGGACGCACCGCTGGTGCACCAGTTACACTGCCAGGTGTATGGCTGGGTAGCTACGTGCGGAAGGGATAAACGCTGAAGGCATCTAAGTGTGAAGCCCCCCTCGAGATGAGATTTCCCATTCGAAAGAAGTAAGACCCCTTAAAGACTATGAGGTTGATAGGCTAGGAGTGGAAGCGTGGTGACATGTGAAGCGGACTAGTACTAATCGGTCGAGGACTTAACCTATGAAACATTCATAAGTTAGAATGCAAATTGTATTATCCAATTTTGAAAGAAGTTTGGTGACGATGGCGAAGTGGATACACCTGTACCCATCCCGAACACAGAAGTTAAGCACTTCAGCGCCGATGATAGTTCTCACGAGCAAAAGTAGGACGTCGCCAAGCTCTTTCTTTTATTTATTAATGCCTTCGTAGCTCAGTTGGTTAGAGCACATGACTGTTAATCATGGGGTCACAGGTTCGAGTCCTGTTGAGGGCGCCATATTGTTGGCCCGTTGGAGAAGTGGCTTAACTCACATGCCTTTCACGCATGCATTCACGGGTTCGAATCCCGTACGGGTCACCAACATAAAAAGATAACTACCTTAATAGGTAGTTTTTTTCATAATATTAGAATTCACTTTAACGTGATGCCAGAGTATTTTAAATTTCGCCTTATACTGAACAAAAGTAATAATAAATGATTTATTTATCACTCGAAAGCGTTATGTTTAGTTGCATAATATTGTTCTTTTGCTTAATCTTTTGTAGTAACATTGTATTAGGAGGTAAGTGTCATATTTATATGTGATGTTATAGTTTATTAACCTTTTAGATTCCATGTTTAAACTGATTAAATTAAGAGGAGGAGTAATTATTAGAAGACAAAAAAGATTTATTCTTTATTTCACGATTATAATAATTGTTATCATATCGATAACTGAAATCCTAGTACACACTATTATAGTTAACTTCAAAGAAGAGTACGGTGCTGTCTCATACTCTAGAATAATGATACCTGCTGGTTATGATGAAAGATCTGAGGAAATCTATGAGAAAGTATTGCGTGAGTCAGAATTAAGGGTAGAATTTTTAGATGAAGAAGGTAACAAAATCCCTATGGACAATACAACTAGAAAAGAATACTATCGAATTAATGGGAGGATAGATAATCTAGTTGATAATATGAATATATTTGGAGCTTTGTTCGTTATTGCATCAGCTGTCGCAATTTTACAATTAGCTAGTCATAGGTATAATATAATTGGAAACATATTATTATTGTTGTTAGGTTTTTTTCTTGCAATTCATAATACCTATCTAGGATTATATGGTATTATAGTTATTATATATGGATTAATTAGCGTATATATAATGCATAGAAGCCAATATATAGGTGTAAAAGGAAATGTCATTACAACATTTAAATAAGTAGTCATATTTAAAAGGAGTTTATAGAAACTCCCTTTTTTTTATAAAGTTCAAGGGATTATAAAATGTCTTGTTACTTCATAATCCTTTTCATTGCATTGTAATAGTTAATCAATTTATAGTGTGGTATAATTCATCTATAAAAATTTTAATTTGGAATAGGAAGGCTTATTTTATGGAATTTTCAGTAAATGATTTTGATTCGTTAAATACACATTTAAAAAATGAAGATAGTATAGTTTTTATTAAGGGAAGAAATTGTGGGGTATGTGATGTGATGTATCCTTTAATTAAAAATATAGCAGATAAATATAATGTTAATATAATAAAAGTATATATTGAAGATTTTAAAGAATTAAGTGGTCAATATATGGTTTTTACAATACCTACTGTCTTGGTCTTCAATTATGATAAAGAAATGCTGAGGGAATCAAAGTTTATCAATCAAAATAAGTTGGAAAATTATTTTGAAAAGAAGAGTAAAATTTGTGATAAGAGAAGGGGATAAGATAACTTAAATATCTTCTAATTTTTTATGACTATAACTTATCAGTAATGTGTTCGCAATGGCGTGTTTAAGGCTTTTTACACCATATACTAGTTTGTATCTCATATGCTTTTTCTCAATTATAATTGCATCACCTTCATTAAATTTACTTAGCTGTTGTCTTCATTTAACAATCCATTTATAATAGCTAAATCGGTTAATCTCAAATATTTCACACATGTAACTTATATTGTAAATTGTTTGTAGCTGATAGATGATTATATATTTTTTAATTTGGCTTACTTTGAACGGATTTTTCTCAGAAGAGCAAAGGACTTTTTAAGAAATTCTAAATCGTTATAATTTCTCCTCATTTTTCTTCTATCTTTAAACAATGTATCATCATGGTATCTGTTAATCCAAGAATAAGTTGTCCATCTTAGAACTCCTAGATTTTATTCTATCCAAACATAAGATTTGATCTCTTCGAATCTAGCTTTAACTACTTTCATCTTTAATTCATCTGATAATTTTCCCATAAAAAAACTACCTTCTTCAGTAGCATACGATATTTTTTTTATCGTGTCTACTTTAGAGGTAGTATAATCTGATTTCCTTTTATTTTAGTTTAAGACTTATATCTAGTGATTTATATGAATGCGTTAAATTCCCAACAGAAATGAAATCTATTCCCGTCTCGGCGATTCCTAATAATCTTTCTAAGTTTACATTACCACTAGCTTCTAATTTTTTTCCATTATTTAACCTAACAGCATCTTTCATCATCTCATTAGACATATTATCTAACATTATTATATCTACATCTTGAGAAGTTGCCTCTTTAAATTGAATAAGATTTTCGACTTCAATTTCGACTTTAATGTTAGTAGTATTCTCTTTGATCTTGGTTACAGCTTGTTTTATTCCACCAGCTGCTTTAATGTGGTTATCTTTTATCATTACCATATCACTTAGACTGAATCTATGATTAGTACCACCACCATGAACTACAGCCATCTTTTCTAAAATTCTTAAGTTTGGAGTTGTTTTTCTAGTATCGAGAATCTCACATTCGTATTCTTTAATTATATCAACATATTTCTTTGTTGTAGTCGCTATACCACTCATTCTTTGCATTATATTTAGAGCTAATCTCTCGCCTTTTAGAATACTTTTAGTTTTACCTTCAATTGTAGCGATAATTTCTTTGTTTTTCACAGTATCTCCATCTTTTTTATTGAAGCTTATCTTTACCCCTTTAAATTTAGAGAACACTTGTTCCGCTACTTCTAATCCAGATAATACACCGTCTTCTTTAGCAATAAACTCACCGTAAATTGTATCTTCATCACTTATTAAATTATCAGTGGTAGCATCTCCAAATGGCATATCTTCTTTTATAGCATCGCTAATAATTTTATCAATCATACTTCTCATAATTCACCTCTATATTATATAATGACATCCTATGCTTTCAGGTCTCTTAATCGCGCTTTCAACAACCAAGTAAGCACATGTAGCAATGTTGAATACTCGGAAGTATTCCTTTGAGCAATTTGGATTATTTTCTAAGTTATCCAGATGTTTCTTGATAATTTTCTTAGCAATTTCTAATCCATCCCTTGTTCTAATTACTCCAACGTACTTATCCATTATTTCAGAGATTTCTGAACGAATAGGGCGATACTTGATGTTTAAGTTTTTATAAAGTATTTCTTTATTAATTTCTTTTAATTTATGTGGATCTTTGCTTTTTATATTCTCAGCTATTCTGTTACCAAATACTATACATTCTAATAAAGAATTACTTGCTAGTCTATTAGCTCCGTGGACACCAGTAGAAGAACATTCGCCATTAGCATATAAATTATCAATTGATGTTTTTCCGAAAATGTCTGTTTTGATTCCACCAATAGAATAATGTTGAACTGGTATGACTGGAAGTAAGTCTTGTTCCACCTTAAATCCTTTTTCTAGACATTTACGATAGATAGTTGGGAATCTTTTTTGTAATTTTTCTTTTCCTAGATGAGTTGCATCTAAGTATACACAATTACTCCAAGTATCATACATCTCTTTAATGATACTTTGAGAAACTATGTCTCTAGGAGCTAATTCTTGTAAATTACTATAAGAGTTCATAAATCTTTCACCGTTTGAATTTACCAGATGAGCTCCCTCACCACGTACAGCTTCCGATATTAGGAATAGCTGACTTTGTTCTAATGAGTCATAAAACGCAGTTGGATGAAATTGAATAAACTCTAAATCTCTTAATTCACCCTTTGCACGATGAACTAATCCTATTCCATCTCCCGAAGCATATTTTGGGTTTGTGCTATATTTATAAATACTTCCTAATCCTCCAGTAGCAATTACGATAGAATCCGCGTAAATATTATTTAGATTATTTTCTCGATTTAAATAATATACTCCATAACACACATTATTTTCTACGATTAAATCAGTTGCCATACTCTCTGAAATTATCTCAATGTTTTTCCTACTTGTGATTTTTTCTCTTAAAGCATCCATTATTATTTTTCCAGTGGCATCTCCACCAGCGTGAAGGATTCTGTTGTTGGTATGGCCACCTTCAAGTGTTTTATATATTTCACCCTTAGAATTCTTATCAAAATTAACTCCAAGGTTAATTAGTTTTAAGATGTTTTCCTTAGCTTCAAATACTAATTTCTTAGTCGCGGTAGGATCATTATGCCACGCACCAGCTCTTAATGTATCATTGATGTGTTCTTCTAAAAACTTGTCATCAGATGTCATTTCAGCAGCAATTCCACCTTGTGCTAGATAAGTATTCGTTTCACTAAAATCATTTTTACTGAGTATTGTAACCTTCATGTTTTCACTGATTTGTAAAGCTACATATAATCCTGCTAATCCACCACCAACTATTAAACAATCGGTCTTACGCATTTCTTTCTGTTATCTCAAACATTTTATCTAGGGACTTCTTAGCATCTTGCATGATGTTTTTAGGTATATGTATTTCTGTTTCCTCATTCATTAAAGCATTATACAAATCTTTCATTGTAGTTAGTTTCATATTACGGCATACGAAGTTATTCTTAATTTCGATAAACTCCTTATCAGGACTAGCTTTTTTCATTTGATGAATGATTCCAGACTCAGTACCAACTAGAAATTGTATAGAATTACTCGTTTTTGTATACTCTAGTAACCCCTTCGTTGAACCTACATGATCTGCTATTTCCGTAATTTCAAGTTTCATTTCAGGATGAACTAATAATTCAGCATTAGGAAACTTTTTTTGCATATCTTGAACCTCTTCAAGAGAAATACGATTATGTACGTAACAATATCCAGGCCATAAATCCATATCTAAGTCATACTTCTTTCTTAAGTATGCTCCAAGGTTTTGATCAGGTAAATATAATAGTTTATGATCTTTATATTCTTTTATTATAGTTTCAGCATTACTTGAAGTAACACATACATCACATAAGGCTTTAGTCTCAGCAGTAGAGTTTACGTAGCAAACAATTGTTGTATCTGGATGATCCTCTTTATACTTTTTTAAGTCACTCGCTTTAGCCATATTGGCCATCGGACATCCAGCAAATTTTTGTGGTAATATAACTTTTTTCTTTGGAGAAAGTAATTTTGCACTTTCAGCCATAAAATGTACACCACAAAAGATAATCATTTCAGCATCAATATCTCTAGCAATTTTACTTAAATAAAGTGAGTCTCCTGTATAATCTGCGATATCTTGAATCTCTGGTCTTTGATAATAATGAGCTAAAATTACAGCATTTTTTTCTTGTTTTAGTCTTATTATCTCATTTGCATAATCTATCATAATATCCTCCGTTATAACAATAGTATCTTTCAATACATTATAACAACAATAATATATTAATGCATCAAAATCATTATTATTTGTTTAGATTGTAATAATTATATTATCTCTTAGGTCATTATCAATAATTCAAAAGAATAGTTCTTAAGTAAAAAAAGAACAAATGTTAGCCTTGACTAATTTTTATGAGTACATTACTTGAATCTGAAAATAAAGAATTGATATAATGAAAATGTAAAAGGAGGAATTTATATATGAATGAATATTTAGACAATATGTTTTTTACAGAAGCAAGAGTAGGTCATCCAGCACCGGAGTTTACGATGGAAGCTGTTTTACCTGAAGGTGAAGGACTAAATAGATTTGGTAGTGTTTCTTTAGAAGAAATTAAGGAAGAAGGTAAATGGACTGTTTTATATTTCTATCCATTAGATTTTACTTTCGTATGTCCTACTGAGATTAAGAGGTTTAATCAATTATATCCAAAGTTCAAAGAATTAAATGCAGAATTAATAGCTGTTTCAACAGACTCTAAGTTCTCACATTTAGCTTGGCAAGAACGTAAAGATTTAGGTAGATTAGATCATCCTCATGCAAGCGATAATAATCAAGAAGTATCTGCTGCATATGGTGTATTAGACGAAGAAAAAGGAATCGCATGGCGTGGAACTTTTATTATCTCACCTGAAGGGATTTTAAAACATTCTTCAATTAACCATGGAGAAGGTGGACGTAATGTAGATGAAGTATTACGTACATTAGAAGTATTCCAAGCTGAAGTACGTGGAGAGTTAGTTCCATGTGGGTGGTCAGCTGGTGACGACTTCATAAAACTATAAGTCTTAAAGAGATTTGAATATTCAAATCTTTTTTTTCTTATATATATATGTTATTATAAGGTGGAATTCTAAAAATAGTATGAGGAGAATTACGATATGAATAAGGAATTTTTGTTTGAAATGTTAAGAACACCATCACCAACTGGTGATGAATTTGGGTTACAGAAAAAAGTAATAGAGTATATGAAGGATTATGAAATAATGACCGACTATACTGGAAATGTTATAAGTTGTACAAATACTGACAGTAAGTTAAAGGTATTATTAGCAGGTCACGTTGATGAAATTGCATACATGGTTTCTGATATTACTAGTGCAGGTATGCTTAAAGTAGTTAATGCAGGTGGAATTAGACCTCAATTGGCTCAAGGTAAAAGAGTTAAGGTACTTGGATATAACGGTACTTTAAATGGTGTTTTTGGTGTATGCAAAGGATCTAAAGGGATTAACACTGAAGCAACTACAAAAGATCTTTACATAGATCTAGGTTTTGATGATAAAGAAGAAGCAAATAAATACGTTAGAACTGGTGACTATGTTGTATATAGTAATTCAGTTGATGAGTTGGCTAATGATAGAATTGTTGGTAGAGCATTAGATAACAGATTAGGTGCTTTTATAGTAACTGAATCATTAAGAAGAGCTAAAGAAAAGAATGCTAAAGTTGGAATTTATTCAGCTACAACTGTTGGAGAAGAGTCTTCAATGAGAGGGGCGTTCTGGGCAGCTGAAAAAGTTAAACCAGATTTTGCATTAATTGTAGATGTTACTTTTGCTACTGATTATCCTGGAACAAACTCTGCTGAAAGTGGAGACGTAAAATTAGACGGCGGACCAGTATTATGTAAGAGTTCAATAGTGAATAATAAATTGAATGATAAATTAGAAGAAATAGCTAGAAATCTAGATATTAACATTCAATGGGAAGTGGCTCCAGGAAGAACTGGAACTGATGGCGATAAAATTCATCAGTCTGCATCAGGTGTACCATTATCACTAATAAGTATTCCATTAAGATACATGCATTCGCCTGGTGAAGTAGGTAGCTTGAACGACGTAGAAGAGATCATAAACTTAATAAGTGAATTCTTATCAAAGATAGATGAATCTTTCGATATTAATCCATTTTCATAAACAAAAAAACATTTGAAAAAAACATTTGTTTTTTTGTTTTTTATGTTAGAATATAGTGTATAAATAACGTTTTCACATTTATTATTAAGGAGAAAGAAATGAAGATCTTAGAAAAATTTAGAAGTAATAAATCATCTGACATATCTATATATATGGCAGTAGCATGTCCTCATGACATAGAATCGCTTACTACACTTAAAAAAGCTATTGATTTAGATATTATAGATGGAGCATATTTATGTGGTGATCAAAACATTATCACTAAAGTTGCAGATGAAAACGGAATCGATATTTCAAATTTAGAAGTAGTACATTCCGAAACAATGGAACAAGCAGCACGAGACGTAGGAGAATTAATTAAATTGGGTAAGGCTCACTTCCCAATGAAAGGTCTTATTGATACATCAGTTTTCTTAAGAGCTATGTTAAACAAAGATTTAGGACTTAGAACAGGAAGATTATTATCACATATAATGTTACTTCATAGAGAAAGTGATGATTTAGTTTATATAACTACAGATGCAGGTATGAATATTGCACCTGACTTAGATCAAAAAGCAGATATCATTAGAAATGCAGTTATCTTAGCACATTCTGTTGGTTTAGATAATCCAGTAGTCGTACCATTAACTGCAAAAGAGAAAGTATATGATAAAATGCCAGCAACTGTTGATGCTGACAAATTAAGAACAATGAACTTAGATGGTGAAATCACTGGATGTAGAGTTTCTGGACCACTACAATTCGATAACGCAATCTCTGAAGCAAGTGCTAAAATGAAAGGCGTAAAAGATGAGTTAGCTGGTAAGGCAGACATTTTACTATGTCCAGATATTGAAGCAGGTAATATATTTGCAAAAGCGCTAACATATTTAGGAGACTTCATTGGTTATGGTTTAATCATGGGTGCAAAGGTACCAATGGTTGTTGTATCTAGAAGCGACGGAGAAATAGAAAAATTAGGATCAATTTATTTAGCAAGACTAGTATATGAAATGGGGAATAAAAATGCATAGGATATTAGCTATTAATCCTGGATCTACTTCAACAAAGATCGGGATATTCTTTGATAGAGAAAAAGTAGAAGAAATCACTTTAAGACATTCACAGGACGAATTAAGCCAGTACGAAAGTTTAAGCGAACAATACGACTTTAGAAAAGAATTAATAGTAAATGCACTTAATGACAATAACTATGACTTGAACGAGTTTAGCGCAATAGCTTGTCGTGGTGGAATAATTAAAGCTATCGCTAGTGGAACTTACTCAGTTGATGAGAATGTTGTGTATGATTCAAAGAATTCAACAACTGATCATCCAAGTAACTTAGCTGCTTTAATAGGAAATGAACTAGCTAAACAATTCAATTTAAAAGCGTTTATTACTGATCCACCTGTAACTTTTGAAGGTGAAGAAGTGTCTACTATTACAGGTAATCCTTTAACTAGAAGACATTTAAGATTCCATGCTTTAAATCATAAAGCTATTGCTAAACAATTTTGCTTAGATAAAGGAATTGAATACAACAAATCAAATATCGTTGTTGCTCATATTGGTGGTGGAGTATCTGTTGGTATTCATAAACAAGGTATTGTAGCTGATGTTAATGATGCATTAGATGAAGGGCCATTTTCACCAGAAAGAAGCGGAAGTTTACCAGTTTTTCAATTAGTTGATATTTGTTTTAGTGGGAAATACACTCATGCTGACGTTAAAAAGATGCTAAGAGGTAATGCTGGATTTAACGCATATTTAGGAACTAATGATTTTAGAGATGTAAAGAAAATGGTTGAAGAAGGAAATGAAAAAGCAAAAGTCATCTTTGATGCATTTGTATATCAAATAGCTAAAGAAGTTGCCGCTATGAGTGTTAATGTAAATGGAAAAGTTGATGCAATTGTATTAACTGGTGGAATTGTTTACGACGAGTTTTTTGTTGGAAAACTAACTGAGAAAGTTAAATTCATTGCTGATGTTTATTCATACCCAGGAGAGATGGAACTTGAAGCGTTAGCGTATGGAGCTTTAGATGTTATAACAGGTAAAGAAGAAGCAAAAGTTTATTAATTATATTGAATTTGTAAATTAAATTTTACAAATTCTTTTTTTTACGACAGAAATTATATATAATAATTTGTATAATATTACCACTTTAGAGGTGCAATATGAGAAGAAAATTATTTACAATGACTATTCTTTTAACTGCTGGAGTACTTACATACTTAGGATTTGAGTACATTATCAAAATTTTGAGTAAGACTTTATACACTCAAATTTTATCAAGAGTTGGTTTAGGGGTTCTAGTGGTTACTACCTGGATAAGCGTTCTGTTTAGAAGTGATAAGAATGCAAACAACATGCCATGGTTACTCTTGCTAACACTAGTTCCAGTTTTGGGTATTGTATTATTTTTGTCTTTTGGTAGAGACTATAAGAAATCTTCACGTTATAAAGCAAGAAACTTATTAGAGAACGAGGGGTATCTTTCTTATGAACCAGAAAATGACATTGAAATACTACCTGATGAAGTTAAAGAATTATTTACCTACACTTCAAGCATAACAAAACATCATATATACTCAAATGATACTAGGTCCACTGTTTTGACTAATGGGGCCGAATTTTTTAATGATTTAATTAAAAAAATAGAAAATGCTAAAAAATTTATATTTTTACAATTCTATATTATTAAGAGTGATGCTTTAGGGAAATATATTCTAGACATGTTAATAGATAAAGCAAAGTCTGGTGTTGAAATTAAAATAATGTATGACTACTTCGGCGGACAGGAATTTAATAGAAAGTACATTAAGAAATTAAAAGGATATGGAATTGAGGTAATAGCAATAGATAAAGTTCTTGTACCTATTTTAAATACAAGAGTTAACTATAGAAACCATCGTAAGGTTGTAATTATTGATGGGGAATACGGATATACAGGTGGATTTAATATTGGAAGTGAATATCTTTTTGGTACAAAAAAGTATAAGTGGAGGGATACTCATTTACTAATAGAAGGGAATATGGTAAAATCATTAACTGCAGTATTTGTACGTGATTGGTATTATGTTACAAATGAATTTATCAATGATAGTAAATATTTTAAACATAAAGAAGTTAGTGAAGCGGGATATTTACAAGTATTACAATCTGGACCAGACACTGCACCGAATATTCGAAATACATACATAAAGTTAATTACAAATGCTAAAAAAAGTATTAAAATCACGACGCCATATCTTGGGTTAGATAGTGAAACATTACTTGCTTTAACTATGGCAGCTCAATCAGGCATTAAAGTTGAAATTATAATTCCTGGTGTACCAGATAAGATGTTAGTTTACAAGGTAACAGAATCATTTATAGAACTCCTACTTAAATCAGGAGTACACATTTATAAATTGAAAGATACTTTTACTCATGCAAAAGTGTTAATTATTGATGATTTAATAGCCTCTTGTGGTACTTATAATTTTGATATTAGAAGCTCTATGATCAATTTTGAGGTAACTATACTGATGTATAATAATAGTGTGAGAACACTTGTTAACGACTTTAAAAATGATGTAGAAAATTCAAATAAAGTATTATTAGAAGAATGGAATAATAGATCGTTTTTCAATAAATTATTCACAGAATTATTTAAACTGATTACACCATTAACATAGGAGGAAATATGGAACTTAATGTAAAAGGATTAGACATAAACGGATATGGTATAGGGTATTTGAAGAAAAAGATTGTTTTTGTTAAGGGTGCACTACCTGATGAGTTAGTTGACGTTGAAATTGTTAAAGAACACAAAAATTATATAGATGCTAATTTAAACAGAATAATTAAACGTTCACCTTTAAGAGTGAGACCTAAATGTGATATATATCATAAATGTGGTGGATGCTCTATTATGCATCTGAAATATGAAGAACAATTAAAATATAAAAGAGACAAAGTTAGTGAAGCTCTAAGGAAATACGCTAATATAAACCCTTTTGTTAGTGAGACAATTGGTATGGATAATCCATATAACTATAGAAACAAAGTACAATTTGTAGTTAAAAGGGTAAAAGGAAAAGCAGTAATGGGGCTTTATGAAGAAGGTTCACATTTTGTTGTTGATTTAGATGATTGTCTAGTTCAAGATAAAGGGATAAACATTCTAATTAAGAAAATTAAAGCTATCTTAAATAAAAGTAATATAGACATTTCACAAAGAGGGTTAAAGAATATCGCAATCAGAACTAACTCTGAGAATGAAATGCAAGTAGTTTTAGTTATTAATAGAAAAATGAATATTAGCCAAATTGTTGAAGAGATAAGTAATATTGATAACGTTACAGGAGTATTTGAAAATATTAATTCAAATTCATCAGGTCCAATATTAAGTAACACTACTAATAAGCTATATGGAAAAGCAAGGATGATAAAAAAACTTGGAGATCAGAGTTATTTTCTACGTCCCCAAGACTTCTTTCAACTTAATGATATACAAACGAAGAAACTGTACGATATCATAAAAAGTCTAGTAGGTGACAGTAAGAGAATAGTTGATTGTTACGCGGGAGTAGGAAGTATTGGTCAATATATTTATAACGGTCAACAATTAAGAGGGATTGAAATTATTGGATCTGCAGTAGAATCTGCAAAAGATAACTGTCGTGTTAATAAAATAGATGCTGAATATGTAAAAGGAAATGTTGGTAATGTTCTAAAACGATGGACGAAAGATGGTTATAGACCTGACTTAATGATTTTTGATCCTCCAAGAACAGGGTTGGATGCTGAAAGTATTAAAACTATTCAGATTGTAAAACCAAACAGAATAATTTATGTTTCATGTAATCCATCTACGTTAGCTAAGGACTTAAACCATTTATTGAAGTTATATAAAGTAGAACTAGTACAACCTGTTGACATGTTCCCAAATACTGCTCATGTAGAGACAGTAGTACGACTAGATAGGAAAAGATAATGGAGTTTGAGTTACAGAATTTAAATACGCTGTAATTCTAAACACTTCTTGTTATACCTAGTTAAATCTTTAAGTTAAGATTATAAGTAAAAGCCTTCTATTAGAATATGCACCCCATTTAGTAGACAGGAAATAAAAAACTGTTATCCTACTAAAAAGAGGTGCATTTTTATATGGCTAGTAAAGGACAAAAATTTAGAAAGTATAGTCTTGAGCTTAAATTTAAAGTTATTAAAGAAAAAATTGAAGATGGTAAATCATCTGGGTATTTATCTAGGAAGTATGAAATATCAGTTAATACTATTAAGAATTGGGTTTATCAATATAGACATGGAAATAGATTTGACACTAAGAAGGGTAGACCTAAAAACGTAAACATTAATTATGAGGAGAAGTATGAAATCCTAAAAAAGTACCAAGCCTTCCTCAAGGATCAACGTATGAAAAGATTGTGTTCATCAAATATGCAAGAAAAGAATTTGGATATAAACTAAATACTCTCTGTGACGTTTTAGATATTAGTACAAAAACGTTTCATAAGTACAAGAACAGAAAAGATCCAGATGTAGATGATTACAATATAATCATTGGAGTATTTGAAGATACCAATCAATTATATGGTTATAGACGATTGAAGAAGGCTATAAAGGAAAAGCATGGTTGGGTAATAAACCATAAGAAATTGCTTAGAATAATGCGAAAATTTGAAATAAGAGTTAGATATCAAAAGATATATAAGAAACATTTCAACAAAGAGTATATCGAGAATAACACTTATCCAAACTTACTTAACAGAAACTTTAATACAACAAAACATAATCAAAAGTGGGTTACTGATGTTACATATTTAGTACAAAATGGAAACAGAGCCTATCTGTCAACTATAATGGATTTACATACAAGAAACATAATTGCTTCAAGAATTAGTTATAGAAATGATAATGAATTAGTTATGGATACACTTAAAGAAGCGCTAGATAAACAAAAAGACGTATCTGGATTGATCATTCATTCCGATCAAGGAGTCCAATATACGTCCACTATTTACAAAGTTATCTGTGAGACACACGGAATTAGTATTTCCATGAGCCGTAAAGGCTGCCCACAAGATAACGCACCTATAGAAAGTTTCCATGCGTCTCTCAAACGTGAAACTCTCTATAGTTATGATATCAAATCATTACAAAAATATATACAACTTGTTATTGATTGGATAAAATTTTATAATACAGATAGATTGAGATTAACTTAAAACAAAAAAACAGGAAGGTTTTAATTTCCTGTCTACTATACGGGTAGCATTACCATTATGGAAGGCTTTTTATTATATATAATATTGTCAAATACTTTTAGAACCTCATTGTTCTATTAAATTGTTTAATGAAACTTCTTGTTTGTTCTCTGGTTGATTAAGAAAGTGAATAGTAGCTGTGTTATTAACTTCATTTATTGTTTCAATATAAACCTGTGCTCCGTTATAGGTTACATTAATCATATCTGGGGAAGAAAGAATATCTCTAGCACGTTGGTTATTCAAAGTAAAAACCTCCTTATTTAATATAAACAATTATATTATTCACATTAAAAGAACGAAATATTCCCGATTGAATTTATATGTTACTGTAAAACTTCTATTCTACATAGTATAGACACTAAATATAGTTTACACATTACTTATTTACTTCCGAAACTCTGCTTGATTTAAGGAAAAAAAGCAGTGTCTATAATAACTGTCTAAGTAAAATAATAATTTAAATAAAAAAAAATAAATTTAGTATACTATTAATGCATTAGATGTGATATTATATTAATGGAAATAATTTACAGGAAGGCTAATTTTAAATTAGAAAAGGTGAAGAAGATGTATATGAATAAGGAAGTTGTAACTGAATAATATAATCTTTATCGCAATTTTGAGAGAGCTCTAACTGTTTTTAATGGTCTGTCATTTGGTGATGATAGGCCTTTTTTATATGTTTATAATGCGTTCATTAATTATAAACATAAATATATGAAGGGAGAATAGATATGAATATGATTTAAATTTAAATGAAACATAAAATGAAAAATATAGTATAATCGTAAAAATAAGAAACGGGGGATAAAATGAAAAAATTAATGAGAATTGCTAAAAATCAATGGCTGATGTTTCTGATAGGATTACTATTTACAATCCTTTTGGGTGTTACTAGATCTTATATTCCTCTTTTTGTTGAGTATATAGTTGATAGTTTATTAGGATCAACTGATCCTAAGTTACCAGCTTGGATTGTTGATTTAATGTATGCTGAATCATTTAAAACACACTTACTAAGAGCAGCAATTGGTTTGTCAGTATTTGCACTCTTTAGAGGGGTTTTAATGATATTTAACTCAATATCAAAGGCTAAATTTTCTGAGAGCATAGCACGTGAACAAAGAGATAAGGTATACTCTCACATCCAAAATCTACCATACACGTATCACAATGATGCGGATACAGGAGATTTAATTCAAAGATGTACAACTGATATTGACACTATCAGAATGTTCTTCCAAAATCATGTGTTTAACATCTTTTGGATTGGTGCGTTAGCAGTATCTGTAATTAATCAGATGATAAAAATTGATACAACACTTACAGTAGTATCTTTAATCGTTTTACCGATTACTGTTGGTATATCAGTATACTACTTCAAAAGAATTCAAAATGTATTTACAGAAGTAGAAGAGTCAGAAGCAAAATTAACTACTACTGTTCAAGAGAACCTGAACGGTGTTAGAGTAGTAAAAGCTTTTAGTAATGAACAATATGAAATAGAGAAGTTCAATGAAAAAAATGAGGCTTATAGAAAACAATCATTAAGAATGTATGGAAAAATGGCTAATTACTGGTCTACAAGTGATTTCATTACAATGACACAGTATTCACTAACATTAGTTATTGGTACATATTACGCTATGAGAGGTTACATTTCTATTGGTGAATTAGTTGCATTTATTATGTTAGTTCAAGTTATTGTTTGGCCTATTAGAAACTTAGGAAGAATCGTAGCTGAATATGGTAAGACTACAGTTTCAATGAAAAGATTAGAGGACATATTTAAAGTTGAAGATGAGTACGTTGATAACGGAACTAAAGTATCTGATATTAATGGTGAAATCGAATTTGAAAATGTTTCATTCAAGTTCGATGATACTGATCAAAACCTATTAGATAATGTTTCTCTTAAGATTAAAGCTGGTGAAACAATAGCCTTAATTGGAAAAACAGGAGCAGGTAAATCTACAATAGTAAAACTATTAATTAGATTACTTGATTACAAAAAAGGTAAGATATTAATTGATGGTACCGAAATAACTGAATATGATAAGAAACATTTAAGAAGTAATGTAGGAGTTATCTTACAAGAACCATTCTTGTTCAGTAAGACGGTTCAAGAGAATATTGGTATAACTTTAAGAAATAAAGATATAAAAAAGGTACATAAAGCTGCTCAATTGGCTAGTGTACACAATGATATAAATGCATTTGAACAAGGTTATGATACTTTAGTAGGTGAAAAGGGAGTAACTCTAAGTGGTGGTCAGAAACAACGTGTAGCTATTGCTAGATTACTTATTGAAGATAGACCTATTATGGTGTTTGATGACTCGAAGATAGACCTATTATGGTGTTTGATGACTCTTTAAGTGCATTAGATACAGAAACAGATCTAGCAATTAGAGAAGCTCTTAAGAGTGAATCTAATGACACTACTTTAATCATTATTACACATAGAATAACTACTGCTATGGAAGCAGATAGAATCTTAGTTTTAGAAGAAGGAAAAATTGTTGAAGATGGATCTCATGAGGAATTAGTTTTAGTCGATGGACTGTATAAAAAACTTTATGAAATCCAAACTGGATTAGAAGAAGATTTAAAGAACGTTATAGGGGGTGAGAACTAATGTCAGAATTCGAACGCGAAGAAGAAGATTATAATGAAAGTTTTGAGTTAGACACCTGGAGGAAAATACTTCAATATTTAAAGCCTCAGAAAAAGTTGTTATATATTGCAATCACTATCTCGATTGCGATTGCGTTAGTCGAAACTCTTATTCCATTACTAAATAGATTTGCTATAGATACATTCTTAAATGAATCATTCAATGAAAGCGAGTTGAGTAAGTTATGGATATTTGCTGGAGTTTATATGATAACTATATTTGTATTTGCATTGTTGATAAGAACATTTATCACTTATGCAGGTAAAATTGAAACAGCTACTGCAGCACAGTTAAGGGAAAAAGCATTTAGAAAACTACAAGAATTACCTTTCTCATACTACGATAAAACACCAACAGGGTGGATAATGTCTAGGATGACATCTGATTCAAGAAAGCTAAGTAACATATTAGCTTGGGGATTAATTGATGTAGTTTGGTCATTTATGTTAATGACGATAATTACTATTATTATGTTATCTGTTAATGTTAAGTTAGCTTTAATATCACTTAGTGTAGTTCCAGTATTAGTATTGGTTGCTATATTTTTTAGAAAAAAAATATTGTTCCAATGGAGAGCTGTTCGTAAGACTAACTCTAAAATTACAGCTAGTATTAGTGAAGGTATTATGGGAGCAACTACAACTAAAACTTTGGTTTTAGAAAATAAAAATGCTTATGAATTTGGTGCTTTAACATCAAAGATGAGAAAAAGTTCTGTTAGAGCAGTTACCATTTCATCTTTAATGTGGCCAACTGTATTATTCCTAGGTTATGTTGGTACATCATTAGCAACTTATTTTGGTGGAGTAATGACATTTGAACGTATTATTTCAGTAGGTACATTATTTATGTTTATTCAATACACATTCCAATTCTTTGAGCCTGTACTCAACTTATCTCAAATATTATCTGAGTTCCAGCAAGCACAAGCCGCTGCTGAACGAATTATTGCCCTAATTGACAGTGATTTAGAAATTTCAGATAGTGAGCTAGTTAAAGAGAAGTATGGAGACATATTTAATAAAAAAACAGAAAATTGGGAAAAACTAAACGGTAATATTGAATTCAAAAACGTTACTTTTAAATATAATAAGGGTGAAAAAGTTCTTGAAGATTTTAACTTAGAGATCAAAGAGGGTATGAGTGTAGCACTAGTAGGTGAAACTGGTAGTGGTAAATCTACAATTGTAAACCTAATTAGTAGATTTTATGAGCCAACTGAAGGAGAAATCTTTATAGATGGTATTGATTATAAGGACAGATCAATTGCATGGCTACACTCTAACTTAGGTTATGTTCTTCAATCACCACACTTGTTTACGGGAACAATTAAAGAAAATATTGCTTATGGTAAACTAGATGCTAGTTTAGACGAAATTAAAAAAGCAGCTAAAACGGTTAATGCTGATAAGTTCATCTTAAATACACCAAATGGATATGATTCTGAAGTTGGTGAAGGTGGAAACAAATTATCTGTTGGAGAAAAACAACTGTTATCATTTGCAAGAGCAATTATTTCTGATCCTAAAATCTTAATTTTGGATGAAGCTACATCAAGTATTGATACAGAAACTGAGAAACTTATCCAAGAAGCTACTGATATACTATTAGAAGGAAGAACTAGTTTTATCATAGCACATAGACTATCAACTATTGTTAATGCTGATTTAATATTAGTGCTTAAAAATGGTAAGATTACTGAAAGAGGTAACCATAAAGAGTTACTAGATCAGAAAGGATATTACCATAAACTATACATTAATCAATTTAAAGAAGATAAGACACAAGCAGCATTGTAAGGAGTGGAAACACTCCTTTTTTATTTTTAGTGATAAACATAAAAGCAAAATAACTCAACCAAATGATTGAGTTATTTTTTTATTAAATTATATTTTCTTTTTCCTAGACCGATTTTTTCTGCGTGATCAAGGGTTATAGCTCCTCTGTCAAAGTAACTCCACATCTTTATGTCAGGATTATCCTTTTTTTCCTTTACTAAATCATAGCATGCTTGATCTAAAGCAACTGGATCGGTACTAGCAAGGATGCCAATGTCCTCAACTACTGGTTCCATCTCTACACCAAAGCAATCACAATTTTCCGTAATATTAGTAACAAATGAAATATATATATTATTTTTGTCTTTTTGAGCTGCATAAGCATACTCAGCCACTTTTTCATGGAAGTGACTTACAGTATTCCAATCTGGATTTATTGCTTCATATCCACAATGAGAAATACATCCAGCACACCCTATACATAGTGCACTATCAATCTCTGCGTATTGATTCACTTCTATAGCATCGACATGACAGTTATCCTTGCAAACAAAGCATGCGACACACTTATTTAAATCTATTGTTGGTACGCTAGTTGCATGTTGTGCCATCTTACCACCGCGTGATGCGAATCCCATAGATAGTTGTTTTAATGCACCACCAAATCCAGCCAAATGATGACCTTTGAAGTGACTACAGACAATAAATTGGTCAAACTTGCTAAACTCTTTCCCAATCATTGCAGTATTAAAAAATGGTTTATTTATTTCAATAGTATCATAATCCTCACCAAATTAACCATCAGCAATTATCACTGGTTTTCTCGTAAAACCATGCTCTTTAGCTACAACTAAATGGTCACTTTTTACCGTGCGAGAACCAACGTACAGTACATTAGTTTCAATATAAGATACTTCTATATTTTCATCTTCTAGTAAATCTATTATTCCATCGTAGTTTTTAGGGTCAATGTATGTTATATTACCTCTTTCTCCAAAGTGAACTTTTAGAGGAATGTGTGTTTCTAGTTTGATTTTCTCTTTATTAATAATTATTTCTAATAAATTTCTTGCTATCCCGGATTTATTTGATGAACTATTTACTTCTGTAAAGTATACATTTTTCATAAGGGCCCATCCTTTCTATTAAATTATACAGGAATTATTATATGTATTAAAGGTATCATATATTTGTTATTTGACAAATTAAGCCATTCTTTTTATGAGTAATCAACTAATATAAGAGAAAAGGGGGGGGACAACTATGTATAATTATCCAATTTTAGAATTCGATCCTAGCAAGTCAGTTATTACACCTAGAAGTGATTCAAGTATAGAATTTAATAGTCACCTTATTATTTGTTTTTATAATGATATAATTGAACACTATAAAAAAAATAATAAAATAACAAAAGTTACGACTTTTAAAAGTGAAATAGGTGAATACCCTCTATATAATTTAAAATATAATAGTAAAGACATATCTATTCTTCATTCACCCTCTGGAGCACCAATGGCGGTAGGATTATTAGAAGAAGCAGTAGCATGTGGTGCAAAATATGTTGTCGCATTTGGTACGTGTGGGGTTTTAGACAGTGAAAAAGAAGACAGAGTTTTTGTTCCATATAGTGCTGTAAGAGATGAAGGAACAAGTTATCATTATATGAAACCAAGTAAAGAATTAGCACTGAATCCCAAAGTAATTGATGTTTTAGTCTCAGTAATGAAGAATCATAATATTGATTATAATCTAACTAAAACATGGTCTACTGATGGTGTGTTTAGAACAACGAAAGATAAAGTCAAAAGAAGAATGATGGATGGTTGTTTAACGGTAGAAATGGAATGTTCAGCGCTTGCGGCGGCGAGTGAATTTAGGAATGTTAAGTTTGGTCAAATTTTCTATAGTGGATTGGAAGACCCAGAATTAACTCTGAATAAGAAAGAATGGACCAGAAGAGAATTATTAAAAAAACAATTATTTTGGGTAGCCGCTGAAGCATGTTTAATGTTGTAAATTACTTTCATAAAAATAAACACTATGATAAAATTATCATGGTGATTTTTATGAAGTTATTTTTAGAGTTACATAAAACAAGAAAATATATAGTAATGAATCTTGTAACATTTTTAGTATTTATGATTATATATACAATACTAGATATTAATGCTAATGAAACATATAAAGCTATGATTGAAAATCATGGAATCTTTATCGTCTTCATTCATATATTAATCAATATTTTAATATCGTTTGTTTCCTCTGTTGTTTTTACATGGAGTTATATATCTTTATCTATTAATAAAAAAGATGCAACTGGAGCTAATATTCCTATAATTGGTGTAGTTGTAGGTTTTTTAACATTTGGATGTACTCCTTGTGTTGTTGCTTTTTTAAGTTTGTTTGGTATAACATTTGTTCCACTTATTCTGCCTAATGCAAACTTACTTTGGAAACTTTTAGTATTACTACTTGTTATATTTAGTGCATATATTACTATTAAAAGTGCAAACAAAGGCTGCAAGGTATAAAATAGTAAAAAAAATATTGCATTTTGTATAATAAATGTTATAATAGTTTTGCACTTTAAAAAGGGTCCCGTAGCCAAGTGGCTAAGGCATTTGACTGCAACTCAATGATCACCGGTTCGAATCCGGTCGGGACCTCCATAAATATGCCTTGGTGGCGGAATTGGTAGACGCGCGGGACTTAAAATCCCGTGGGGTCAAACCCGTGCCGGTTCGACTCCGGCCCGAGGCACCATTTGTAGACAAGTTATACATTAATTGTATAACTTTTTTTCTTGCATTAGTTATCATTGTTTAGTATACTTTTATATGGTTAGTATACGAACCAATGAAAGGAATGAATTATATGAATTATGTTTTAGGAACAGTTGCTTTATTACTAGTTATAATAGTATTGAGGAGTTTTAAAAATACATCTGGGGTTAACCATATGAATTCAGATGAGTTTAAAACAAGTATGAGAAATGGTACTATTTTGGATGTTAGAACAAAGAATGAATTTAAAACAGGACATATTCAAAATGCAATCTGTATACCTGTTAATACTTTAATGAACAATTTAAGTAAATTAGATAAAAGCAAACCTATCTATGTTTATTGCGCAAGTGGTTCAAGATCAAGTAGTGCTGCTAGATATTTAGTGAATAATGGATATGAAGTGTTTAACCTTAGAGGTGGAGTTAATTCATACAACGGAACATTAACTAGAAGATAGTAAGAAAATTATTGAATAACATTTTCTATATTGTTATTCTAGAAAAATGAAAACAAAACCAACTATATTGGTTTTTTTATTTACCTTTGGAGGTGTATCCAACAAATAAAATCTATTGAATAAATTAGAATAGAATTCATTACTTAGTTTTTTAGTCAGTTGATTACTAACTGTAAAAAATTATCGAAATTTGTGTTATAATTTTATCTGGTAGGATGGTGTTATAAATGGAATTACATGAACTTATTGAGATGTTAAATATAAAGGATAGTAACTATTTTGAAAATGGAAGTTTCTCAGTAACTGTGGATGTTACTCGTGATACTTGGATTTTCAATTTTGAATTAAAAGAGATATTACCTATTTCAATCTATAGTGAATTAATAAAAAAACTCATTGAAAGATTTTCAAGTGAAAACAAAGTAAGCTTTGAGTTTAATTATAATAATGATCTTGTACCTAAGAATTTAGTAAAAGATTATTTTAATTATGCTTATAATGAGACAGTTAATTTATTTCCAAGAGTAGTAATATTGGAAAACTTTGAGAAGAAATTTGATGATAAAATTGTAATTGAAGTATCTTGTCCAAATGACGAAGAGATTGTTTTAGATAAATTAGATTATGTGAACACTAGATTATCTGAATATGGTGTAAGGATAAATTTTGAAATTGAATATAACGAAGAAGCATCTAACACGGAAGAAATCATTAATAATAAGCATGAAAAATTGACTGACAAATTAACAATTGGTTTAGAAAGTGTGGATAAAAACAAGAGAATTAGTACTGGTGCTATAAAAGGTAAAACAATAAATATTAAGGATCTCCCAATTTCAAAAGAAGAATTAGATGAGTATGCAAATGATAAAGTTGTGATTGAAGGTTACGTATTTTCTTCAAATATGCGTAAATTTCAAAGAGGCTCAACATTAGTTGAAGCTTTAGTTACAAACTTTAAGGATTCTATAAAGATTAAAAAAATAATAAGAGAACGAGATGATAAATTAGTTCAAACGCATATCGACATATTAACAGAAGGTAACTGGATTAAATGTTCTGGACACTTTAACTTTGATAAGTATGCAAATGATGTTGTTATTGATATTGAAAATATCTCGACAATGGATCTTGATTCTAATGAAGAACTTGATACTGAACCAGAAAAAAGAGTGGAACTTCATACGCATACAAAAATGAGTTCTATGGATGGGATTACAAGTGTAAAAGAGTATGTAAAAAAAGCAGTAAAATGGGGACATAATGCAATAGCAGTTACTGACCACAATACTGTACAAGCTTTTCCTGAATTTAACTATGCAACTAAAGGTGAAGATATTAAGCCAATCTATGGAGTAGA
The DNA here is from genome assembly GCA_046529715.1 of Mycoplasmatota bacterium WC44. Classification (GTDB taxonomy): domain Bacteria; phylum Bacillota_I; class Bacilli_A; order MAG-NZ; family MAG-NZ; genus WC44. Next base: position 1,779,861 of record CP134881.1, on the reverse strand, counting down.
GTTGAGTTATATTGATGACACCAATATGAAAATCACTACGAATGAACAAGAATTAAATTTATTAGAATCTACATTTGTAGTATTTGATATCGAGACTACAGGGTTTAGTGTTAATCATGATGAAATCATTGAAATAGCTGCAGTAAAGATTGAAAATGGTAATTTTACTGAATTTAGTAGTTTTGTTAAGGCTAATCGTAAATTAAGTGAAAAGACTACTCAAATTACATCTATTAAGGATGAGGATTTGATAGGAGCACCTAGTATTGACGAAGTTATGAAGGAATTTAAAAACTTTGCTAGAGGTTCTATATTAGTTGCTCATAATGCTGACTTTGATTTGGGACACATATATGAAAACTATAAGAAGCTTGGCATATATCAAGGGGAGTACTCTAGTATTGATACTTTGCAATTAGCTAGAGTATTATATATTGATGAACTAAAGTATTTTAACTTAAAGTCAGTTAGTAAGTTTTTAAAGGTAAATCTTACTCAACATCATAGAGCGATTTATGATACTAGAGCTACAGCTGATATTTTAGTTAAAATGTTGACAGAGACATATAACAGAGGAATTAAATTTCACCATCAATTAAACAATTTGATTACTGATGATATTATTCATAAATTATCGTTTCCAAAACATATAACAGTTCTAGCTAAGAATAGAATAGGTCTAAAAAATATGTATAAGATTCTTTCTGATGCTTCTACAACTAGATTTTTTAAAGAACCAAGATCTTTAAAGAGTGTTATTGAAAAACACAGAGATGGAATTTTGATAGGTTCTTCATGTGTGAATGGGGAGATATTTGAAACAGCTTTAAATAAAGATTATTCTGAACTGAAATCTAAAGCAGGGTTTTATGATTATCTAGAAATCCAACCTCCACAGGTTTATTCGCATTTAGCAGAGGGAAATGGAGATAGATTCTCTTCATATATCTTAGACGCGATAAAGAGGATAGTACAAGTTGGGGATGAGTTAACGATTCCTGTAGTAGCAACTGGAGATGCTCACCACTTGTACAAGGATCAAGTAGATTATAGAAAAATATATCTAGGTACACCGCAAGTTGGTGGAGGATTACATCCTCTTAAACGAGTAAAACGAGTACCTTCTATGTACTTTAGAACGACAAATCAAATGCTAGAAGATTTTGATTTCTTAAAAGAAAAAGCTAAAGAAGTAGTAATTGATAATACAAATATGATAGCTGATGAAATTGAAGAATTTGATTTATTCCCAAAAGAGTTATTTACTCCAAAGGATGACTTCTTCGCTGATAGAGGAATACCTAGTATTAAAGAAGAAGTAGAAAATATGGTATGGACTAATACCAAAAATAAATATGGTAAGCAATTACCTGATTTAGTAAAAAATAGGGTAGAGCATGAGCTTAATACCATAATTAATAGAGGATTTGGGAATGTTTATTATATTTCACATTTACTTGTTAAAAAGTCACTAGAAAATAAATATCTAGTAGGGTCACGAGGGTCAGTTGGTTCGTCTTTTGTAGCGACAATGATGGATATCACCGAAGTAAATCCATTACCTCCTCATTATGTATGCCCTCATTGTCAATTCTCAGTGTTTAAGACAGTAGATGGTGAGTCTGATGCTAGAACTGCAATGTATCAAGAAGAATTACAAAAAGTTGAATCTGGTTATGATTTACAAGTTTCAAACTGTCCAATATGTGGAGAAAAGATGGACGGAGATGGACAAGATATACCATTTGCTACTTTCTTAGGATTTAAAGGAGATAAAGTACCCGATATTGATTTAAACTTCTCAGGGGAATACCAAGGTAGAGCTCATGAAGATATTAGGAAAATGTTTGGTACAGACTATGCATTTAGAGCTGGTACAATCTCAACTATTCAAGATAGAACTGCTTATGGATATGTAAAAGGATATTCTAAGGATAATAATATATTTATGAGGGATGCTGAGGTTCAGCGACAAGTAAAAGAAATTACTGGAGTTAGAAGATCAACTGGTCAACATCCAGGTGGAATTGTAGTAGTACCTCATGAAGTAGAAATATACGACGTAACTCCTATTCAGTATCCAGCTGATGATACTACAAGTACATGGAGAACTACTCACTTTGATTATCACTCATTTGAGAGTAACTTATTCAAACTAGATGTATTAGGTCATGATGATCCATCAGTTATCAGATATTTAATGGACTTTGTTGAGAAGTATCCCAACGAGTTTCCATTTAGTAGTGTTTATGATATTCCAATGGTAGATAAAAAGGTATTAAGTTTATTTAGTTCAACGGATGCTTTAAGAACTAACAAAAGTATAATGAGTTCAGTAGGTACCTATGGTCTTCCTGAATTAGGAACTAACTTTGTTAGACAAATGTTAGAAGATACAAAACCTAAGACATTCGCTGAACTTTTAAAGATATCAGGATTATCTCACGGGACGGATGTTTGGTTAAATAATGCCAAAGACCTTATTCAAGGGAAAACTGAATTTGGTACAATAGACTTTACTAAGATTATAGGTTGTCGAGATGACATTATGATTTATTTAATGTATCAGGGATTAGATCCAGCTGATGCATATGATATAACGGAAACAGCAAGAAGGACTGGTAGGTTCTTAAACGATAAACAAAAGAGTTTAATGAAAGAAAAAGGTGTTCCTGAATGGTACATTTGGAGTTGTGATCAAATCAAGTACATGTTCCCAAAAGCACATGCAGCAGCGTATATCATGATGGCTTTAAGAATTGGATGGTTTAAACTTCATCGTCCAATCTATTTCTACGCTACATATTTATCAAAAAGAGCTGATTATTTTGATGTAGAAGCGTTTGTTGGTGGATACGATGCAATTAAAGATAGAATTGATGGAATTAGAGAAGAAAAACAACCAAGTAATCGAGATATAAATTTGATTACTGTATTAGAAATTGCTTTAGAAATGACTGCACGTGGTTACTCATTTAAAAATATTGATATTAACTGTTCTGAGGCTACAGAGTTTAAGATTACAGAAGATAAACGATCATTAATCTTACCTTTCGTTACAGTAGATGGTCTAGGGAAGAACGTTGCCGATTCTATCGTATCAGCAAGAAAGGAACAAGAGTTTACTTCAATAGAAGATTTAAATAAGCGCACAAGACTTTCAAAAACTTTAATTAAGAAGTTAACTGATTTGGATGTCTTGATTGATTTGGATGAAAAAGAAGAGGGTAACCAAATGTCATTATTCTAAATTTCATTTAGTTATAATCTCCAATTAAAAATATACCCTTAATTGACAAATTATATATTTAGAAGTATTATTAATCCACAACTAGACTTAGTTGACATACTAGATAATTCAAAGTACTTCAATAAGCTTTGTTAAAGCTAGTATGATATATTTTAGTATTAAAAAGGAGATAATTATATGAGACTTATGAGACATATGAGATCATCAAACCCAGTTTTTAAATCAATGTCTAGAAATGAAGTTTACTCAAGTGGCGAGGCCGCAAGTTACGGTGGAATAGTTTTTAAAACATTATTCTTATTCTTAATCGCATTAACTTCAGGGTTCGTAGTAATGAATGAAATAGAATTTGTAGCAACTAATTTATGGATATTCTATTTTGCAATGTTTGGTGCTTTCTTTTCAGTATTACTGTCTAGAAACCCAAGAAGAGCAAAAATATTTGCACCACTATATGCAGCATTTGAAGGTGTATTCTTAGGTGTTGTTGTATCAATGTATAATGTCATTGCTCCTACAATAGGATTTGGTATCGTAGAAACGGCGGTTTTAATAACTCTAAGTGTATTCTTAGTGATGCTTGTTCTTTACGGAACTGGTGTAGTAAGAGTAGGACCTATCTTTAGAAGACTTGTTATTGGAGCATTATTTGGATTAGTTACATTTACAATTATAACTATGTTAATTGGTTTGTTCTCACCAGCATTTAGAGGAGCATTCTATACAGATAACACAATATTGTTGATTTCATTAATTTCTGCTGGTATAGCATCATTAATGATATTATTGGACTTAGACAATTGCACAAAATTAGTTCAAGCAGGAGCTCCAAAAGATTATGAATGGAGTGCCAGTTTAGGGCTAATGGTTACCATCGTTTGGTTGTTTATAGAAATACTAAGAATCTTACTGATTTTTTCAACTCGTAGAGACTAGTGACATAAACACATTACAATCTCCCCTTCTTACGTAAACTAAGAGTGAAGGGGGGATTTTTAAATGAAAAAAGAGAATTACAATATGAATATGAAAGATTATGAAATGAAACATATGCAACAACAGATGCCTGAGCAAATGCCTGAACATATGCATCACATGCACCAACCAATGCATCAAATGCATCCACAAATGCAACATGGTCATCCGCAAATGCAACATGGTCAACAACCAATGCAACATTGTTGTGAACCATCATGTCAACCAATAGTACACAAAAAACATAACGTAGTACATAAATATCATTGTCAAGTTCAACCACATATTTGTCATAATCATACTCACGTTTGCAATCACATAGTTACTAAACATGAATACATTCCTAAGTATACTTGTAGCGAAGAAACAGTTTGCCACACTGAAGATAAAGGTTGTTGTTAATTAAGAAATAATATTTGCAATATTGCATAAAGTAATATAAAATAGTAAAGTAAAACTTTGATGAAGGATTAGTAATCGAAAAAAACATTATCTAGGGAGAGAATATCATTGACTGGAAGTATTCTCATAATGGAACGATGAATTCACCTTTGGAGTGGTGTTAATCACACCCGCATTCTTTGCGTTATAAAGAATAGAGTGCATAACTTTCGTTATGAACTAAGGTGGTACCGCGAAATTGAATTCGTCCTTAGAAATAAGGACGATTTTTATTTTATCAAAAAATCATTAGGAGGTTAATATGAGTATTTTTGAAAAATTAAACCAAGTTGGGAATGAAGCGAAAGAAAGCATTGCTTCTCAAAAAACTATTCATGACTTGAATCAGGAAAAAGCAAAATATCTTGGTAAAAAAGGTATTATAGCTGATGTTATGAAAATGATGAAAGAGGCAACACCTGAAGAAAGAAAAGAATTAGGGAAAGCATCAAATGAAGTTAAACAACTTATAAGTAAATTGATTGAAGTTCAAAAAAATACTATAGAAGAATTAGCAATTAATGCAAAGCTTGAATCAGAATCAATTGATGTTACATTACCTGGTAAAGATGTTAATGTAGGTAGTATGCATATCTTAAATCAAGTTATTGAAGAAATCGAAGACTTATTTATTGGTATGGGATACACAGTAGCAGAAGGACCTGAAATTGAAAATGATGAATACAACTTTGAAAAGTTGAATTTACCAAAAGAACATCCAGCTAGAGATATGCAAGATTCATTTTATATCTCTAATGAGTTATTACTTAGAACTCATACTTCACCAGTTCAAGTCAGAACTATGCTGGAAATGGGTGGAGAAAAGCCAGTTAAGGTAATATGCCCTGGTAAGGTATATCGTCGTGATGATGATGATGCTACACATTCTCACCAATTCATGCAAATCGAAGGTTTAGTTGTCGATGAAATGACTACTCTAAGTGATTTAAAAGGGACTTTACAAGAGGTTGCTCAAATGATGTTTGGTGACGATAGAGAGATTAGATTAAGACCATCTTACTTCCCATTTACAGAACCAAGTATGGAAGTAGATGTTTCTTGTAGTAAATGTGATGGTGTAGGTTGTAGTATGTGTAAAGGTACTGGATGGATAGAAATCCTAGGTGCTGGTATGGTACACAATAATGTATTAGAGGCTTGTGGTTATGACTCAAGTAAATACCAAGGATTTGCATTTGGTATGGGTGTTGAAAGAATCGCAATGTTAAAGCATGGCGTAGATGATATCAGATATTTCTACACTAATGATCTTAGATTCTTAAAACAGTTTAAATAGGAGGAAATTATTATGAAAGTTTCATATAAATGGTTAAGTGAATTTGTAAATATAGATATTCCTTATACAAAATTAGGTGATAAGTTCTCTTTAATGAGTCAAGAAGTAGCTGATGTATATAAACTTACAGACGTATCTAATATTGTTGTAGGATATGTGAAAAGTAAAGAAAAACATCCAGATGCTGATAAACTGAATGTTTGTATAGTTGACGTTGGTGAAGAACTACAAATAGTTTGTGGTGCGCCTAACATAGAAGAGGGTCAAAAGGTAATTGTTGCTTTAGTAGGAGCTGAATTACCAGGAGACTTTAAAATAAAGAAATCAAAAATTCGTGGTATTGAATCATTTGGTATGATTTGTTCATTAAACGAATTAGGAATAGATAAAAAGTTTGTTGATGTAAGTGGTATACATGTTCTACAAAATGACGCTGAAATTGGAGCAAATCCATTAAAATTACTTGAATTAGATGATGAAGTTATGGAATTAGATTTAACTCCAAATAGAGGTGACTTATTAAGTGTAATGGGTGTTGCTTATGATACAGCTGCGATACTTGATAAAGAGTTGCTTTTAAAAGAACCTTTTATTCAAGAAATTGATGATGAAAATGATATTAAAGTAAAAATCGAAACTGAAAATTGTATGTCTTATTACGCTAGAGTAATAAAAGGTGTAAATATTACTGAATCTCCAGACTGGTTAAAAGCGCGATTAATTGCAGCTGGAATTAGACCGATTAACAATATTGTCGATATAACTAACTATATTATGTTAGAGACAGGACAACCGTTACATGCATTTGATTTAGACAAATTTGAATCAAATGAAGTAGTTGTTAGAATGGCTAATAGTGGTGAAGTTATTAAAACTTTAGATAATGAAGACAGAGAATTGACAGAGGCAGATATAGTTATAACTAACGGTAAGGTTCCTACTGCTTTAGGTGGTGTAATGGGTGGACTTAATACTGAAATTGATGAAAATACTAAATATGTGTTATTAGAATCTGCTACATTCAATCCTTTAAATGTTAGAAGAACTTCTAGAAGATTAGACTTAAGAAGTGACTCATCAACAAGATTTGAAAAAGGTGTAGATCCTAATAGAACTGTTTTAGCCTTAAATAGAGCTTGTGAAATGTTTCAAAACATTGCTGGTGGTAAAGTGTTATCAAACATTAGTAAAGTTGAAAATAATGACTTAAATGAAAAAGTAATCGATATTGAATTAAATTACATTAAGAACGTTATTGGATATGATTATAAATTAGAAGATATTGAAGATGTATTTGATAGATTAGGTTTTGAATACAAACAGAAAAAAGGTATTTTCAAGGTGCAATTACCAACTAGAAGGCTTGATCTTTTAACTAAGCAAGATTTAGTTGAAGAAGTTGTAAGAATTCATGGATATGATAAAGTAGCTTTGACATTACCTAAAACAGTATCTAAAGGAAAGCTTTCTAATAATCAATTAAGAACTAGAAAAATTAGAAGAATATTACAAGGTTTAGGATTAGATGAGGTTTTAACTTATTCACTAGTAAATGAAAATAATATTTATGACTTCACTTTAGAACAAAATGAGTATACTAAATTGTTAATGCCTATGAGTGAAGATAAAGCAGTAATGCGTCACACTCCACTTAACGGATTAATCTCAACTTTAAAATATAATATTGCTAGAAAAATGAGTGATTTATCGTTATTCGAAATATCAAAAAAATATACTAAAGAAGAAGAATTACTTGTGGGTGGTGCATTAACTGGTATTCAAAATAAAACACCTTGGAAAGGTAATTATGAAAAAGTTGATTTCTACTACACAAAAGGAATCGTTGAGTCATTATTAGAAAGTTTAGGTGTTATTGCTACATTTGAAAAACCTGAATCAACTAATAAAAATTATCATCCAGGGCAAACAGCATATATCTATCAAAATAATAACTTGATTGGATTTATTTCAAAATTACATCCTAAGTATCAATCAGAGAATGATTTAAATGATACTTTCATATTTGAACTTAACTTAGATATGATTCAATTTGAAGATGACGTAACTAAGTTTGTGCAACTTCAAAAATATCCAGTAATTAATAGAGATATCGCTATCGTAGTCGATAGAACAATTCCAGTAAATGACGTTATTACTGTTATCAGAAATAATGGTAAAAAACTTCTTAAAGATATAGAAATATTCGATGTATATACTGGAGAAAATGTAAGTGAAAATGAAAAATCTATAGCATTAAAATTATTATTTATGGATCCTACTAGAACTTTAGAAACTGAAGAAGTAACTAATAGAGTAAATAAGATTATTAAAGGACTAGAAGTAGAACTAAACGCAAAATTAAGAGACTAACCCCAATAGGGGTTTTCTCTATTTAGGAGAAAAAATGAATAAAGAAACAAAAATAATGCTTGCATTCTATGCAGTACTTTCGTTTGGGATGAATTTTCAGCATGTTGTTACACCTAAATATTTAATTGAAATAGGTCTTGAAGATAATTTAACTGGGTTTATATTTGCTTTTATGGCTCTAGGATTTAGTGTATCGTCTCCTTTTTCTGGGAAATTAGGTGATAAATATGGTACTAAATTACCTATTTTTATTGGATTAGTTGGGTATGGAATATCACAAATACTATTTGGTTATTATCATAACATCTATATACTAGTATTAGTAAGATTACTTGCAGGTTTATCAGTTGCAGGAGCTCTAACTAATACTTTAAGTTATGTTACTAAAACTACAAATAAAGAATTAAGAGCTAAGGCTATGAGTTATTATGTAGCATTGTCTCTTCTGAGCATTGCTATTGCTTATAAAGTTGGCGGAGTGCTTGGAGTAACGATGCCAGTTAGAAATATCTTTTATTTACAAGGAGTATTCGTAATTTTCTTGGCATTTGTGTCAGTTTTTATCCCTAATTATAAATCTGAATATGTAACTAAATCTAAGATTTCATTTAAGCAAATTCTTACTCCTAGATTAGTAAAAATACTTATTATTTATTTCCTTGTAAGCGCAAGTTTAATCTCAACTTCTAAGTTTCTTGAATTATATATAACAAATTTAGGCTATTCTACAAAAGAATTGGGGGATTATATCTTCATAACTGGTATACTAAGTATAGTTATGACTTTGATAATATTACCAATGCTTACAAAAGTTTTAAAAGAAATCAGTATAATGAAAATAACGTTATTTGTGTCTGTTATATCATTAGGTGTAACATTTAACTTCTTTAATAACATATTTCTAGGGCTTTATACTGTATATTTATTATTTATAATGTCTTCTACATCTTATAATCCAATGCATAACTCGTATATATCAAAAATATCTGAGGAAAACCAAGGACAAATTATTGGTATAAGTCAGTCAGTAAAGGGTGTAGGGATGTTTATAGGACCAATTTTATCAGGATTCATTTATGCTATAAATCCAAAACTAGTATTTAATACAACAGCATTTTTAATCCTAATAGCACTAATGATATTAATATTTGAAAAGGGTGAACAATATGAAAGCTAGATTTCTTGCACATCAAACATTAAACAGAATATTTTCTAAACAAGAATATTCTAATATAGCAATTAACAATACTTTATCAAACTCTGATTTAAATGATAAAGACAAAAGATTATATACTCAAATTGTATATGGTGTTTTAAAGAATAAAATCTTATTAGATTATTATTTAAGACCTTATTTAGAGGGAAAGAAACTAACAGTATCAATGAGACATTTATTAGAACTGAGTATCTATCAAATAATATTCTTAGATAGGGTACCTAATTATGCGATTTTAAATGATGCGGTAGAGATTGCTAAAAAAATCGACTACAACACAAGTAAATTAATTAATGCAGTACTAAGAAATTTTGATTCTGAGAACCTTAATGAACCTACTAAGGATGAAATTAAGTATTCTATGAATGAATGGCTTTATAAACAAATTAAGGGTCAATATAAAGATGAATATAAAGAAATACTTGATTCGTTTGAAAAACCACCTAAAAGTTCAGCTAGAGTTAACTCATTAAAGGTGAAAAGAGATAAATTGATAAATGACCAAGTATTACCATCTCAGGTAACTAATACTGGTGTAATATTTACTTCTGGTAATATCGCTGATTCTAATTCATATAAAAATGGGATGCTTACAGTTCAAGATGAAGCATCACAGTTAGTTGCTAGAATGTTGAATCCTAAAAAACAGGATCTAGTATTAGATGTTTGTGCAGCTCCTGGTGGTAAAACGACTCATATTGCTGAGATAATGAAAAACCAAGGTACTATAATTGCAAATGATATTCACGAACATAAACTTGCATTGATTAAACAAAACGCTGATAGATTAGGGTTAACGAATATTGAATATACATCAAATGATGGGACAAAGTTAAGAAAAATTTATACAAGAGAGCACTTTGATAAAATACTTCTTGATGCACCATGTAGTGGATGGGGTGTAATTGGTAGAAAACCTGAAATAAAGTATTATCAAAGTGAAGAAAAAGTCGAAGAAATAAGAAAAATCCAAACAGAATTACTAGAAGCACTTGCTCCACTACTTAAAATAGATGGAGTTATGGTTTATAGCACATGTACAATAAATAAAGGTGAAAATGAAGTTCAAGTGAAACAATTTCTAAAGAATAATCCAAACTTTGAACTTGAGAACGAAAAAATGATATTACCACATGAAAATCACACAGATGGTTTCTATATGGCAAAACTTAAAAAGGTGAAACGATGATATATAACTATACATATAAAGATTTAGAAGAATATTTTCTAAGTATCAATGAAAAGAAGTTTAGAGCTAGTCAAATTTTTGAGTGGTTGTATAAAAAAAGAGTCAAAGATTTTTCTTTAATGAGCAATTTAAAGAAAGATCTTATTGAACATTTAGAAGAAAATTTTAAAATAACAGACTTAGAACTTGTAGATAAACAGGTTTCTAAAGATGGTACAGTAAAATATTTATTCGAATTAGAAGATAAGAATACAATTGAAACAGTATTGATGAGATATGAATGGGGTAATAGTTTATGTATTACTACACAAGTTGGATGTAATATGAGATGTAGTTTTTGTGCTAGCGGCCTAACTGGTAAGTATAGAGATTTAGAAACTTCAGAGATTATTTTACAAGTAATGAAAGTAGAAGAATTAGAAAATATCAGGATTTCTAATATTGTTATTATGGGTATCGGTGAACCATTTGATAACTATGATAACACTATGAAAGCAATCAATTTACTGAATCATCCTAAATCGCTTGAAATTGGTGCTAGACATATAACAGTATCTACAAGTGGTGTAGTACCCAAAATCTATGATTTTATGGATGAAAATCTACAAATCAATTTAGCTATTAGTTTACATGCCCCAACAAATGAAGTAAGAAATAAAATAATGAGAGTTAATAAAGCATACGATATTGATGAACTTATAAAAGCGTGTAAGGACTATGTTAGTAAAACAAATAGAAGAATTACATTCGAATACATCCTTCTTCGTGGGATAAATGACTCAGATGCACATGCAAATCGATTAAGTAATTTAATTAGAGGTATTAATGCATATGTTAATTTAATACCATATAATGAGGTTGATGAGTTCGAGTTTAAAAGAACAGATAAAGCTCAAGCATTAAGATTCTATGATATACTTAAAAAAAGAGGGATAAATGTTACTCTTAGACAAGAGAAAGGTATGGATATTTTTGCTGCTTGTGGTCAGTTAAGAAGTAAGAATATGTAGGACTATATGAAGGGATTAATAATTAAACTAATTGGAGGTCTTTACACAGTAAAAGTAGATGGCAATTTAATACAGTGTAAAGCAAGAGGAAAACTACGTCATTTAAATGTATCGCCTAAAGTGGGAGATATAGTTGAGTTAAATGATGATTTTATTCTTGATATTGATGAAAGAAAAAATGAACTTGTGAGACCACCTATTAGTAATGTAGACCAAGCATTTGTAGTTTTTAGTTGTATAGAACCTAAACTAAGTTTTTCACTACTAGATAGATTTATGTCGTTAATAACTTACAATAACATAGAAGTGATTTTAATTATTACAAAAATGGATTTATTAAATGAAGATGAAACTACAGATTTCAAAAAACAAATGGAATACTATGAATCGTTCATTAAAGTCGTTTATACAGCTTCTTTAGATGGAGAAGGTTTAGATGGCGTTACTGAACTTATTAAAGATAAGATAAGCGTTTTAGCTGGTCAATCAGGAGTTGGGAAGTCAACGCTTTTGAATCAAATGACAGGGTTAGATATTAAGACACAAGAAATTAGTAAAGCTTTAGGTAGAGGTAAACATACAACAAGACATATTGAATTAATTGAGGTTGATGATGGTTTAGTTGCTGACACTGCTGGATTCTCTTCGTTAGATTTCCTAGATATGGATGAGGTTGCGTTATCGCACAGCTTCACTGACTTCTTTGAACTAAGTCACGATTGTAAGTTCCGTGGATGTTTACATTTAAATGAACCAAAATGTAAAGTTAAAGAAGAAGTAGAAAACGGAAAGATACCTAAATCAAGATATGATAATTATGTACAATTTATAGAAGAAATAAAGGATAACAAACGATATTAAGGAGTGGGAATATGATTTTATCGCCAAGTGTTCTAGCAGCAGATAGAGAAAATATTGAAAAAGAAATTAAGGAATTAGAAGAGTATAATGTAGAATGGTTGCATTTAGATGTAATGGATGGAATTTTTGTTCCGGCGACAACTTTTGATCAACGTTTTGTAGAAAAAATTAGACCATTAACAAAAATGTTCTTTGATGTTCATTTAATGGTTACTAACCCAATAGATTTAATTAAGGATTATGTTACAGCTGGTGCTGACTTAATAACTTTTCACTGTGAATCACAAGAAAACTCATTAGAAGTAATAAAGTTAATTAAATCATTCGGTATAAAAGCAGGTATAAGTATCAAACCTATGACTCAAGTATCTGAAATCAAACATTTATTAGATTATGTTGATTTGGTATTAGTTATGAGTGTTGAACCAGGAAAAGGTGGTCAAAAGTTCATGCCTAATGCTTTAGACAAAATCAAAGAGTTAAAAGGTGGGAATTACTTAATAGAGGTTGATGGTGGAGTGAATGAAGCTACTGGAAAACAATGTATTGATGCTGGTGCTGATGTACTAGTAGCTGGTACTTTTGTATTTAAAGATAAATCAAATATTAATACTTTAAATAATCTATGATAGTTAGAATTATAGCTGGTGCTCCATCTGCTTATATAGAAGAATTCTCAAATGACTATGTGATAGCGGTCGATTTTGGTGTTGAACATGCTATCAATAAAGATATAAAAATTGACTTAGCGGTTGGTGATTTTGATAGTGTAGACAAAACATATTTAAATGATCTTAAAATATTAGAGTTGAATCCAATTAAAGATGAAACTGACCTCTATGTAGCTATTCAAGAAGCAATAAGATTAAATCCAGAGAAGATTGTTATCTATGGAGCTACTAATGGTCGGTTTGATCATTATATTGCTAATATACATTTACTAGATTTATATAATATAGAGATAGTTGATGAAGTTAATAAAATTTTTATTAAGGATAATAAGTTTAAATTAAAAAAAAGAAACGGTTATGTCTCTTTTTTTAATTATAGTGGTAACCCTGTAATTTCATTAGAAGGATTTAAGTATCCATTAAATGAATATCATTTAGAATACGGTGATTCATTATGTGTAAGTAATGAAATAATTGATGACTTTGGTGAAATAAATATTAAAAATGGTAAGGTCTTAGTTATTCTTAGTAATAAATAATATATTATTTCATATCATTGTAGTAGGATGTGGTTATTTGAAACTTTATATTATAAGAATTCCATCTTTCTTAACTTGGATAATAAGTGGAATATCTAGTATTTTTAAAAAAAAATAGGGCATACCTTTATAAAGGTATGCCTAAACTCTATTTAATTTACCTGATTTCAACGCTCTAGCTGAAACATAAACAGTTTTAATTTTTCCGTTTTCTTCAATTCTTACTTTTTGAAGATTTGGTTTAAAAGTTCTTTTAGTTGTGTGAAGTGAATGAGATTTATTGTTTCCACTTGCTGTTTTTCTACCAGTAACATAGCATACTTTCGCCATATGAATACCTCCTTACAATATATCAATGCCTTAATAATATAACATATATCTAAGTCGATTGCAAGAATATATATGATTTTTGTCGACTATTTTATTTTGATAGATAATGTAGATTTGATTTACTCAGATACATATGATATACTACTGTGGTATTTTAGAAATTATTGGGGGTCATTATGGACATAAAAAAAATGAATGGGTTATTATTTAAAACCCTTTTAGAAAATGGAGCAATCAATTTAAGCAATAATTATAAATATATAGATGATTTAAACGTGTTCCCAGTACCAGATGGTGATACTGGAACTAATATGAAGATGACGATTAATTCAGGTGTAGCTGAAATTAGAGATCTTAAAATAGAGTCAATGGATGAAATGAGTAAAAAATTATCTCGTGGATTATTAATGGGTGCACGTGGTAACTCAGGTGTTATTTTATCACAGTTATTTAGAGGATTACATAAAGGATTCTCAGGACATAGTTTAGTAGGTCCGATGGAATTGGTAGCTGGATTCAAAGGTGGAGTAGAGCAAGCCTATAAATCAGTTATGAATCCTGTTGAAGGAACTATATTAACTGTTGCGAGAGAAGCATCTGAACATTGTGAAAAAGTAGTTAATAGTAACATGACTATTAATGAAGTTATGAAAATCTATTTAGATGCAGCAAACGAATCATTAGAAAGAACTCCGGAATTATTAGACAAGCTTAAAGAAGCTGGTGTAGTGGATTCAGGTGGAGCTGGATATATTTTAATTATTGAGGGTATGTACAAAGCGTTACAAGGAATTACTATTCAACCATTAGAAGGAAGTGAAATAACTTCTAGTGCTGCAGTCGTAACTTCTGGTGATGTTGAATTTGGGTACTGTACTGAATTTATTATCAACATGAACGAAGTAAGAGATGTTGAAGATGAACTTAAAAGCGCTATTGCTTATTTAGGTGATTCAATAGTAGTAGTTCAAGATGAAGATATTATTAAAGTTCATATTCATACTTTAACGCCAGGTGATGCGTTAAATATTGGTCAAAAATATGGTGAGTTTGCACAACTTAAAATTGAGAACATGTCAATACAACATGAAGAAATCTTAATGCAAGAACAAGCTCAAAGTAAACCGCAAATGCCTAAAAAGAAGTACGGAATAATCGCTGTTGCTCAAGGTGAAGGTTTAGTGAAAACTTTCTATGACTTCGGGTGCGATAAAGTTGTTACAGGTGGACAAACAATGAATCCATCTACTGAAGATATTGTAAAAGCCATTGAAGGTGTAAATGCTGACAATGTACTTGTATTCCCAAACAATAAAAACATTATGTTATCTGCAGAGCAAGCTAAAGATTTAGTTGAAGATAAAAATGTTATTGTTATAGCTGCTAAAACTATTGCTACTGGTTATAGTGCATTAAGTATGTTAGATTTAAATGCAGAACCAGAAGATATAAAAGCAGAAATTGAAGATACTATTCAAGATGTTTCAACTGGTGAAGTAACTTACGCTATAAGAGACACATCTGTTAGCGGTGTAGAAATTAAAGCTGATGACTATATGGGTATTTTGGATGGTAAAATTGTCGTTTCAACAACTACTTTAGATGAAACAGTTAAATCGTTAGTAGACTCGATGCTAGAAGATGCTGAAATCATTACAATTATTTATGGTGAAGATGTACAAAGCGATGAGTTGAAAGCATTAGAAACTTATATTGAAGAAAATCATGAAGAAGTAGAAATTGATACAATTGAAGGTAAACAAGCAGTTTACAATTATATATTCGCTGTTGAATAGGATGCTTTATAGCATCCTATTTTTTTTGTTAAGGGACTAAATGTAAGAAAGATTTGGTACAGATGAATAAAAAATAGATATTTATAATATATATTATTGACAATGTAACAATGTTTTGTTACACTCATTACATAACAATGTTGCGTTAGGAGGGGTTGTATGCAAATATCAAAGAAAGAGTTATTGGAACTAACTGAGATTTCTTACGGGCAACTTTATAGATGGAAAAGAAAGGGATTAATACCTGATTCTTGGTTTATAAAGAAAAGTTCTTTTACAGGTCAAGAGACTTTTTTTCCTAAAGATGAAATACTAGAAAGAATAAAGAAAATCTTAGAATTAAAAGACTTAATGCCACTTGAGGAAATTAAAGAATACCTAAGTGGTAGTCATTACTTTAGAGTATATAAAAAAAGTGAAATCAACAATTTATTTGACAATACAAGCGCTTTAAGTGAAAATGTTAGTTATTACGACTTAGTAAGTCTAGAGTTGATTAAAGTTGATAAAAAATTAGATAAGGAAGTAAGCAATATTAGTAATTTACTAAATGAAGAGGCATTAGAATTATGTTTTTATTATTTTTTAGACAAGAACTTATGGATTATATCTAAAAATGTAATTACTAATGATAAATTCATGGAAGTAGACATACAAGAAGTTGTTAAGAGTGTTAACAAAAAGTTAAGTGATGGGGGTGTAGTATGAAAGCAAGAATTATAGGTGACGGAGTTATTACAGCTGGAGAATATGATAATATAAGCGTTATAGGTGAAGCTAAAGTAATTGATGCATTTAGTACGAAAAAACTATCTGTAATAGGTGAAATAAACTCTGAACATAAAGTAGTTGCTAAAAAAGGTAGAGTGATAGGAGAAATGTATGGTAACGAAGTATATATCGATGAGTTTAGACTAATTGGTGAAATAGAAGCTAATATTCTGTCTTCTGGTAAAGCCACAACTACAGGAGATGTGAAAGTTAGTAACATAAAGGCAAATAATTTTATAACTAAATCTAGTTTTTTAGAAGTTAATGAAATAAGTGCAGACTTAATTGATCTAAGAAACGCCTCAGGATCTGTAAAATCGATTTTAGGGGAAAAGATAATGGTTTATAAAAAGAAAGATTTTAGCTTTTCTAAAGGATGTAGTGAATTGCTATATGTAGATGAAATAGAAGGTGACAATATCTATTTGGAAAAGGTAAACGCTAAACGAGTTGCTGGTAATAATGTTGAAATAGGACCAAATTGCATTATTGAATATTTAGATGCAAAAAATATGAAAGTTCATAAATCTTCTACTGTGAAAGTTGGTGAAAGAATTGAATAGTTTAAAATTGGATGGAGTAGGCTCTATTAATGGTGGAGTTTATGAAGATATCGATATAAATGGTGTAGCAACAATTAAATCTGATGTAGAGTTCAATGAAATGAAAGTTGATGGTGTGGTTACTATTAAGGGTTCTTGTAAAGGGTACGTGCTAATAGCTGATGGAGTTGTTAAATTTAAAGGAGATATTAATTGTACTAGCGTATTACTAGATGGTGTAATTGCGGCCGAAACCATTAAAGCTGAGGAACTAAAAGGTACAGTAGGTGGATTTAAAATAAATGATATCTATGCAGATGTTACAGACCTTAAAGTTACAAATAAAAATACTATTAATGGGATTTACGGAGAAAATGTAAAAGTTATTGAAGTGAAGAAAAAGGTTAGAAAAAAAACTACTATTAATGAAATAGTAGCAGATAATATTGTATTAGATGGTATTACAGTTAATCGAGTACAAGGGAAAAATGTAGAATTGATAAATTGTAAAGTTAAGCATCTTATATATAGTGATTCTATTATTAATACAAATTCAGAGATTAAAGAAGAAGTTAAAAGTTAACAGTTTGTATTTTAACATGAAAGGTTCGAATGAGCCTTTTTTTATTGATTATGATATAATTAGATATGGAGGGTTTATGGAAAATTTAGATCTAAAACAACTAGATGGCGTGGGATTAAGAACTGAAGAGAAGTTCTTTTTAAACGGTATAAAAAGTGTAAGAGATCTATTAGAATATTTTCCGTATAACTTTATCGATTATGAATTAGGAATAAATAAAGAAAGAGCTACAGTTATAGGTAAGATAGTTACTATTCCAGTTTCAAGGTTTATAAAAAGAAATATGAATAGGATGACGTTTAAGTTAAAGGTCAATGAAAAAATAATAGAAGTTATTATATTTAATCGTCAATTTTTAAAGACTTCATTAGTACTTGATGAAGAAGTTATAGTTACTGGAAAGTACGACTCAGTTACAAATAAGTTGACAGCGTCTGATATTACTTTTAAATATGTTAGTGTTAAACCAGTTTATTCTTTAAAAGAGTTGCCACTTGGTAATTTCAAAAAAGCATTAAAAAGTGCAGTAGAGAAATATGGTAATGAATTAGAAGAGACATTACCTAATTATTTATTAAAGAAATATAAACTTATATCTTATAAAGATTCAATACGTATAGCTCATTTTCCTAACTCAATAGATGAGATTAAGCATCTAAAACGACGAGTGAAATATGAAGAACTTTTAAAATATCAAATGCTACTTCAATATTCTCTTTATATGAATAAGGTTTCTAATGGTACTAAGATAAACTATTCTAAAGAACTTATTAATGAGTTTATAAAGTCTTTACCTTTTAAACTTACTGACTCACAAAGTAAATCAGTGAATGAAATATTACTAGACTTAAATTCCGATTATTCAATGAATAGATTAGTACAAGGAGATGTAGGTAGTGGGAAGACAGTAGTAGCTATTACAGCCTTATACGCTGCTTACACTGCAGGATTTCAGTCTGCTTTTATGGCACCAACTGAAATTTTATCTGAACAGCATTATATTAATCTGAAGAAATTATTACCGGAATTATCAATTAGACTTTTAACTGCTTCAGTTAAAGCGAAAGATAGACGTGATTTACTAACAGCATTAGAAAGTGGTGAAATAGATATTATCGTGGGAACACATTCACTATTTCAAGATGATGTGATTTATCATAACCTTGGGCTAGTAATCACAGATGAGCAACATAGATTTGGTGTTGAACAAAGAAAGAGATTACGTGGAAAAGGTTTCTTCCCCGATGTATTACACATGAGTGCTACGCCAATTCCTCGTACACTCGCAATAACTTTGTTTGGTGATATGGATGTCTCTACTATAAAAGAACTACCAAAAGGTAGAAAACCTATTAAGACAAAATTGTTTAAAACTAAAGATATGGATAGAATTTTGGGATTCATTGAAAAAGAAATAGATAAAGGAAGACAAGCATATATAGTAACTGCATTAATCTCTGAATCGGATAAGATTGAATTACAAAATGCTATGGATGTATTTAACGATATTTCTAATAGATTATCATCCAAAGTTGAACTTTTACATGGTAAAATGAAAAACGAAGATAAAGAAACTATTATGAAAGATTTTAAAGATCATAAAATTGATTGTTTAGTTTCTACAACTGTAATTGAAGTAGGTGTTGATGTACCTAATGCAACTGTAATGGTTATTCTAGATGCTGATAGATTTGGTTTAAGCCAACTACACCAATTAAGAGGTAGAATTGGTAGAGGAGAGTTTGATAGTTATTGTTTCTTAGTATCAGATAACACATCTAATAAAGCTAAAGAAAGATTAAGAATTATAGAATCGACTCTTGATGGATTTGAACTAAGTGAAGCTGATTTGAGATTGAGGGGTCCAGGTGATTTCTTTGGTGTTAGACAATCGGGATATCCTAGTTTTAAATATGCTGATTTAATTAATGATATAAATATTTTAAATATTGCAAGAGATGATGCGAAAGAAATAGTGTATAATATAAATGATAAAAACAATCAAATATTAAAAAGATACATTTTGAACAATATGAATTTGAATTAGGAGGATATTATGATTAAAATAGCTGTTGACGCAATGGGTGGAGATAATGCACCAGAAATCACTGTATTAGGTGCAATGAATGCAATTAAGAATTTTTCTGATATTGAAATAAATTTATACGGAAATAAATACGAGATACATAAATATCTTACGAATACTGAAAGAATAAATGTTATACATACATTAGAACACATTACTATGGATGAAAAAGAAGCAATAAAAAAAATGCGTAGAGATAAAAAATCATCAATGGCAATGGCGATGTACTCTGTAAAAGAAGGAGTTAATGATGCATTTGTTACAGCTGGACCTACAGGACCTTTTGTAGCTGGAGCTCATTTAATAGTAAGAAGAATTGATGGAATGAAACGTACTGCGTTAACTCCTATATTTCCTAAACTAGATGGATTAGTAGCACTATTAGATGTAGGCGCTAATATTGAAATAAAACCAGATCATTTACTACAATATGCTAACAGCGCAAGTATCTATGCTAAAGAAGTACTAGGAATAGATAACCCTAAAGTTGGATTATTAAACAATGGTGAAGAAAAAGGTAAAGGTAGAGATATTGAAAGAGCTGCCTATGATTTAATGGATAATGATCCAAATATTAATTTTATAGGTAATGTTGAATCTAAGTTCTTATTTACTACAGAAGCAGATGTTTTAGTAACTGATGGGTTCACTGGGAATGCTATATTAAAATCAACTGAAGGTGCTTTGAAAGCATTTAGTACGGTTTTAAAAAGAGAAATTGCTAGTAACACAACTGGTAAAATTGGATACTTATTTATGAAGAAAAATCTTAAGAGTGTTGCTAACACTTTTGATGTTTCAGACGTAGGTGGAGCAATTCTTTTAGGTGTTAACGCTCCATGTATAAAGGCACATGGATCAAGTGATGCTAGAGATTATGCTAGCGCTATTAAACAAGCAAGAAACGTTGTTGATAAAGACGTTATAAATAAAATCAAGAATGTATTGAAGGTTGAGTAAAATGACATACGAAGAGAAATTATTAGAATTCCAAGAATTATATGATTTAAAGTTTAGAGACATTGAATTACTTAAAAAAGCTTTTACACATTCTTCTTACGCTAATGAGAATAATGTAGAGTGTAATGAAAGACTAGAATTTTTAGGAGATTCAGTTCTTCAAGTTGCAGTTTCTGAATTTTTGTATGAAAACTTTCCTAATGAAGATGAAGGATTTTTAACGAAGAAAAGAGCTAAAAATGTTTGTGAACCAGCACTATGTGTAATTGCAAAAAAAATGAATCTAGGTCAATACTTACTTTTAGGTAAGGGAGAAGAACAATCTCGAGGATTTGAAAAGTGTTCTACATTATCAGATACTTTTGAAGCATTGCTAGGTGCAATTTACTTAGATAAAGGATTTGTTGAAATATTTAAGGTTCTTGATAGATTTCTATTTACTCAATTACTTAGTGATGATTTTGAAGTTATTAGAGATTTCAAAAGTAATTTACAAGAATACGTTCAAGCAGATAGTAAACGCTCTATAAACTACCGTTTAATATCTGAAAAAGGTCCTGCCCATAATAAGACATTTACTATCGCCGTTTACATGGATGATATTAAAATGGGAGTTGGACATGGAAAAACTAAAAAAGAAGCTGAACAAAACTCTGCAAAAGAGGCTTTAGATAAATTAGCTAATAAATAAGATTAAACCCTATTATTAATTAAGCATATTAATAAATAAGGGTTTTTTTTATATCCTTAGAAAGGATTCGTATGAAAAATATTGTCATAGTTGGAATTTTTGGAAGAATGGGTAAATATGTTCATAATATTCTCGAAGGAAGAGAAGAGTTTCATGTAATCGCGGGTATAGCAAATCAGATGCAGTATTCAAGGGTTGAATCGTATAGGCATTTAGATGAAATTATTAATAATAAAAATATAGATTTAGTTGTTGATTTCTCTAACGCAAAAGCGATTGATAACTTAATTACAGCATTAAACAACAAAGTACCTGTTATAACAGGTACAACCGGATATACTAATGATGAAAAAACGAAATTATATAAGTTGGCTAAAAAGAATAATGTAAGTTTAATGATGATTTCTAACTTTGCTTATGGAGCTAGCATAATGTATAAATTACTTAAAGAACTAGATTATAATTTTGAAAAGAAGGATATTCTAGAAGTGCATCACGTTAAGAAAAAGGATAAACCAAGTGGAACAGCAAAAGAATACGCTAAAGCAATGAATATTCCAGTTGAAAGAGTTCAAAGTATAAGATTAAACGATGTAATAGCTTCACATGAAGCAATATTTGATAGTCCTGGAGAGAAGTTAATTATTCGTCATGAAATTTATCATCGTGATGCATTCTTGAAAGGATTACTGAAATCATTGGATATCATATTTAGAAGAAGAATATGGATAAGAGATTTAGAGGAATATAATAAGCTAGGTAATTAATTGAAAATATTGTAATAATTTGCTATAATGATTGCTACCGAGGAGTGAGAAAATATGAAAAGTAGTTTAGCTTATTTAGTTGATAATAATTACGTAAACATTGAGAAATTATTAATTGACAGTTTTTTAAGGTTACGTATTGATGAAACTGATTTAATCATACTTCTATTGTTATTTGATTTTAAACAAAGTGGTAATGATTTTCTATCTATATCTGAGTTATCACGAAAGACTACATTAAATCCTCAAGAGGTAGCGAATAAAGTAGATTTATTAGTAACAAAAGGCTTTATTTCGTTAGAGTTCTTTATTAATGATTCAAACGAAGAGGAAGAAAGATTTTCATTATTACCAACAGTAAATAAAATTCTTGATTTGTTGAATGAAGATGAAAATAAGGAAAGTAAGAATCAAAACGAAGAAAATCTATCTAAAGTAGTAATTATGCTCGAAGATGATTTTAGAAGACCACTATCATCAAAAGAACTACAGATAGTTAGATCTTGGAATTACTCATTTGATTTTATTAAAGAAGCGTTACTTCAAGCTCTAAAGCAAAAAAAACTAGGTATTGAATATATTGATAAGATATTAGAAAATAGAAAGTTAAGCATAGAAAGAGATACGTCATTCTTTAATGACTTTATGAAAGATGAATAAGATATTACATGTATTTGATGACATGTTTCCAGATGCAGAATGTGAACTAACTCATACTAATGAATTTGAACTGTTGGTTGCTGTAATGCTATCTGCTCAATCGACCGATGCGTCAGTTAATAAATTAACAATTGATTTATTTAAAAAATATAAAGGTCCTAAAGATTTTGTTCAAGTACCTATAAGTGAACTAGAAAATGATCTTAAACAAATTGGATTATATAGAAACAAAGCTAAAAGTATTAAAGAAACATCTAAAATACTTCTAGAAAAGTTTGATGGAAAAGTACCGAGTACTATGAAAGAATTAACTTCTTTAAAAGGTGTAGGAAGAAAAACAGCCAATGTTGTTTTATCGGTAGCATTTAATATTCCATCGATTCCAGTAGATACTCATGTAGACAGAGTAAGTAAAAGGTTAGGACTAGCGAATGAAAACGATAATGTTCTTGAAGTTGAGAAGAAATTGATGGAGGTTATTCCTAAAGATAAATGGAATTCATCTCATCATCAATTTATCTTTTTTGGTAGATACCACTGTACTGCAAGAAACCCAAAATGTGATCAGTGTGATCTTATTAGTGAGTGTGTATATAATCAAACAAAATACCTATAATCTAAACAAAATAACTGAATATTATTTACTTAATAACTACTTTCAAAGTAGTGTAACTTAATCTTCCATAATGAATATTTGAACCTCTTTATAGAGGTTCTTTTTTTTAGTTTATAATTTTAGAAGGGGGTAATAATATGAAAGTTAAAATATTTGATTTTGAACATGAGGAAGACTTAGAAGAAGAGATTAATGAGTTTATATCCGATAAACAAGTTATTGACATAAAATATGAAGTAGCTATGATGTATGATAATCGAGAACAAGTCTATTGTTATAGTGCTCTCGTTATGTATGAAGATTAAGAATATAGAAGACAATCGAGTGTAAGAAAAAATACAGAATTTTTCAAATTAAATTGCTTTACTTCACTGGTATAAATCTCGTAAAATATGCTAGCGAAGGAGGAGTTATATGAATATTTATAGTTTTGATAAATTGGTTGATGAACGATTAGAAGATGATAAAGGTCTAGCGATAAATAAGGGTGTAGCTACAGCAATTAAGAGAAAAAGACAGGAAAAAAACTTCACTCAAGGGGAAGTGTCAAAAGGTATATGTAGTATTAGTTATTTAAGTAAAATAGAGAATGGTTATTTAGAAGTAGATAATTATTACGTTCAGGAAATAATCAATAGAATAGGAATTGATATTAATGAAATTTGTGATAAACATTATATACACGAAATTAAAGAATTAGTTAGAGCAATATATTTAGAAGAAGATCAAACAATTCTTAATATATATGAAAGAATTTTAAACGATAATCCAAAAAATTGTTTGAGTGCTGAGTTGATATCTTTAGGAAAACATCTTTACTTTGGTGAATATATACATTCGTCAAAACTAATTAAAGATGTAAATTCAGTTAAGAAAGACCTTAATAATTATGAGTTAAAGGTGTTTATGTATTTTATAGCTTTATATGAGGGAAAACATATGAGGACTAAGTCTTCAATGAGTTATCTTAATACGTTATGTAAGATGGAGAATGATGATAATAATTTAAGGTCACTTATAGATATATTACAAATAAGGATTAATATCTATCTTGGAGAATATGTCTTAGCACTAAACA
This sequence comes from Mycoplasmatota bacterium WC44, assembly GCA_046529715.1. Classification (GTDB taxonomy): domain Bacteria; phylum Bacillota_I; class Bacilli_A; order MAG-NZ; family MAG-NZ; genus WC44. The sequence continues at coordinate 1,755,162 of CP134881.1, read as the reverse complement.
CTATTAACGCTATTGAAAGCATTATAGCTAACGGTATTAACATAAATAAAACCATTAGAATTAAATTACTTCAATCTGAATTACTAATTTTAAGTGGAAAACCTAAAGCTTCTGAAAACATTTTAAGTAAGGTAAGAGTATACCAATCCATGAGTAAATACATCCTAGAATACTATAATTATGTAAATGGATTATATCTAAAAGAGTTAGGTAATTATGAAGAAGCTATTACAATGTTCTTAAATGGATGTAATTATTATTACTTTCAATGTATGTCAAACATAGTTGAATGTTATTTTGAACTAGGGAATATGGAAATGATTAGTACATACATTAAAATGATGAATGAGAAACAAATAGATGATGGTAATGTGTTTTATGAAGCGATAGCTCATTACTTTAAGTTGAAATCTCAAGGCAACCTTTATGAATTGAAGGATTATATCTCAAGACAAATGTTACCTATGTTTAAAAAACTTAAATTTAGGTACTATCAAGAAAAAGTAATGTATGATTTAATAAATTTTCATAGTATGAATGGTAGGTATAAGGAAATTAATAATATAAGAGAAAAGTTTAATAATGACTTCTAATATATTCTGTGCTAAAATACATAGAATGTAGGAGGAATAATAATGGCAACAGAACTTAAAACACTTCCGATTAAGAATTTATTATGGAAACTTAGTGTACCTGCAATAATAGGTATGACTTTCAATGCATTATATAACATTATAGATGGTATCTTTGTAGGTACAGCAACTGGTGAAAGTGGAATTGCCGCTATATCAATTGTTTACCCTATTCAGATGATAGTAATAGCTATAGCTTTAACTATTGGTGTTGGAGCTGCAAGTATATATTCTAGAGCTTTAGGAGAGGAGAATTTTGATAAAGCATCTAGAACAATGAATACAGCATTCTTACTTGGTATTATTGTGAGTGTATCATTATCAATAACAGGAATTATATTCGCTGAATCTATTGCTTATATGTTCGGTATGGTTGATACATTTAAAACTGAGACAATGAATTACCTGGAAGTTATCTTTTATGGTTCTACTCTGCAAGTTTTAGGAATGATAATGAATAATATGTTTAGAGCAGAAGGAAAAGCTAGAATAGCAATGATTGGTATGATTGTAGGTACAGTTACAAATTTGATTCTAGACCCAATTTTCATATTTGACTTTGGATTAGGACTCGGAACTAGAGGAGCTGCGATAGCTACGGTTATTGGATACGCTTGTAGTTTTAGTTACTTATTCTATCATCAATATATTAATGATTCATATTTAAAACTTAAAAGAAAATCGTTAAGAATTGATTTTAAATTAACAAAAGAAATCATAATAGTTGGTTTACCAGCTCTAGTTAGAAATTCAATCGCTGCATTAATAGCTGTAATAATCAATAACACATTTAAAAATTATTCGGTAGATCCAATGGTGTCTATTGCGATTTATGGGGTAGTTTCAAAAACATTATTATTTGTATTCTTACCGATATTTGGTGTTCTTCAAGGGTTAGCACCAATTATTGGATATAACTATGGAGCGAAGGAATATGATAGAACTAAAAGTGTTACGATATATGCTAATAAAGTAACAAGTACATACTTCTTAACTGCGGCTATATTAGCTATCATATTTACACCGCAAATTTTAATGTTGTTCGGTATATCTGAATCAACCATTTCTATAAGTACAACTTATATGAGATTGAGTTTCTTATTTGTACCATTAGTAGCAGCACAAATAATAATTAGTGGGTATTACCAAGCTTTAGGAAAAAGTAAGGAAGCAACTTTTATTGCTTTATTAAGACAACTTATTTTATTAGTACCACTTGCATTGATTTTACCTCTATTCTTTGGTGATATTGGTGTATGGGTAGCTATTCCTACAGCTGACTTAATATCTTCATTAGTAGGAATAATAATTTATAAAAAAGAAATGATATCATTCAGTAACTTATACTTAAAAAGCGCATAATTATGCGCTTTATTTTTTATATATAAGTGGTAAGAATTCATTTTTATATAAACTTTTGTCAAAAATAAATGTAGTTTTAGTTTCAATATCCATCATATTACTTTTAGTCTCACTAGCTTTTGAAATAATTGGGGTCTCAGAATTCTTCTTAATTAAATTAAGATAATTTCTACCTGTATCATTCATTCCAAGTACTCTAATATAAGGTACACCTTTTGACAATTGTAAATCTTCAATTTCTCTTTTCTTAACATTACATAAGATATTAGTAAGAATTCTTCTAATGCGATTTCTTGTATATCTTCTTGTATAAACTTGATTTACGAACTCATCAAATGTTTCTGATAGAATAAACTTTTTAAATCTATTCTCAATACCTTCGTCGACTAAGAAAATGTCATTTAAATTGTTATCAGTAACGATTTTATATTGAAGTAAAGAATAATAATCATCCCAATTATAATTCCTCTGTTTTAGTGCTTCGTATGTGTTATTAGGAACATAAGGCTTAGGGTTTTCCATACTCCTAATTGCTGTAGCACTAGCTATTGACTCGTGAGTAGAAGTCATGTCTAGATAGTTTGAGTGAATTCTTTTTATTGTCTTAGGTATAATCCTAGAATTTAACTTCTTTATCGCAGTCATATACTGTACACCTAAATTATCATTAGAAGTAAAATTAGCTCCAGTTAAATCATATACGGCTTTACCTGAAGCACTAGGATAGTTGTTACCTTTATCTAAATATTCCTTTATTTTAGTTTGGAATTCAACTGTATTAAATAGTTCAACAGTTTTATTCAATAAACTAATATCGTTTGTTTCACTACCAAAATAAAGTTCATCAACATCTAGTTTATTTAAAATATCAATAGATCCATATGCGAAAGTATCTGCACTTTGAATTGTATAAGCATAAGGTAATTCAATAACTAAATCTACCCCGTTTTCAATAGTAAGTTTTGTACGAGCCCATTTATCTAGTATTGCAGGCTCACCTCTTTGTACAAAATTACCTGACATAACAGCAATTACACAGTCTGCATTAGATAGTTTTTTAGCTGTATTTAAATGATGCAAATGTCCATTGTGAAATGGATTATATTCAACAATTACTCCAATAGCCTTCATAATATCACCTTAATTTATTTAGTATAGAAAAATAATAACATATATCATAAATACTTCAAGTCATCTTCGTTGACATTAACATAGTTTTTCATTAAGATGAAATAAGAAGTGAAATTAATATTTATATATATTATACTTATTTGAATTAGATCTAAACTAATTAATAGTAATGTAATATAAAAAGTAAATATCAGACTAGGAGAATTGAAAATGGAAATAGAATATATATTAATATTTTTAATTATATTTATCGGAGCTCTGATTCAGGGAATGACAAGTTTTGGTTCAAGTTTATTTGCTTTACCTTTACTACTATATTTTTTAGATGTAAAAGAAATAGTTCCTTTACTTGCAACTTATAACTTATTTATGAATACATTGATTTTTAGAAAAATAGGTAAAGATGCAAACTTAAAAAGTATATCACCGTTATTAATTACAGCTATAATATTTACATTAGTAGGAGCGTTTGCCTTAAAAGGATTAGACACTAAATATATAAAAATTACTATTGGAATTATGATGCTAATCACATCAACTACAAGTTTGTTTGGGTTGAAAGTATTATTTAAAAAACCTGAGAAGTTATTTATACCTGTTGGAATGGTTAGTGGACTTTTAAATGGATCAACTGGGATGAGTGGACCACCAGTCCTATTATTCCTATCTAATCAAAATGTAGAAAAAAATGTATTTAGGTCTACATTGACAAGTTATTTTTTAGTATTAAACGTTATATCTATAACAACATATGCATTTACTAAGATTTACAATAATGATGTACTTAAGTTAGTTGTTCTATATCTACCTGCATTAATATCAGGTACTTTAATAGGTATAAAATTAGGTAATAAGATTAACGAAAAACTATTTAAAAAAATTGTCTTAGGATTTGTATTTGTAATGGGTATATTATTGCTATTGAAAGCTTAATGGGGGAAAATATGATTAAGGGTGAAAAAGTAAAGATAAGAGTAATAGACTTAGAAGATATTAATATTCTTTATAAATGGTGGACAGACCCAAAAGTAATGGATCATGCTGGTTTTAAGTATGGGTTACAACAGTCTTATACTTCTCATAAGAATAATCTTCTAAATGAAATAAATGACAAAGATCTATGGAGAACTTCAAGAAGATTTATAATTCTTGATGAAAATGATAATCCAATCGGTGAGGTTAATTATGGAGGGTACAGCAAACTATCAAGAAAATGCCACATAGGAATAAAAATATGTGAAATCTCTGAACAAGGAAAAGGTTATGGCGAGGATGTATTAAGACACTTTATAACTTATTTATTTGATACTCTAAACCTCAATAAGATAGAACTTGATACAATGATTGATAATAAAAGATCACAAAGTCTATATAAGAAATTAGGATTTAAAGAAATCGGTATATGTAGAGCTAGTTTCTATGATAGTAGAACTAGAGACTACAGTGACTCAGTATTATTTGATTTATTAGAAAGTGAATGGAAATATTAACTCCTTAGACGTAAGCATCTAAGGATCTTTGTTTACTTAATCCGAGTTCAGTACATATTAGTCTCTTTATAGTGAAAATATAATTTTTTAATTATGAGTTGATACTTTTGGTAGAGCAATGGATTGAAAAGCTGTGTGTCGCAAGATAAGTAAAGTAACACCTTTTATGATTATAATACCTTTAAATTACACACTAAATAAAAAACAATGTTAACATTTATTTAGATAGTAATTTGGAGGTATTTTTTATTATGGGAAAACATGTAAGAAGGGATTATATTTTTAAAAAGAGAATTGTAGAGGAAGTTTTGGGTGGTAAGTACACTTATTCTGAAGCAGCTGCTAGGTATGGAATTAGCAATAGAGGTACAATTTCTATTTGGAAAAAGAAATATCTTGAAGGTACTCTAGGAATAGATAATCGAGGGAAAAGAAATCAAGAGGTAACCAATGAAGAAATCTTAAAAAAGTGCTATGCTCTACTGATGAAAATCCGTTCCAAGCAACAAGGATAGAGAAGTATCAAATAATAGATGGTTTGAAACACATATATCCAGTTCAAAGATTATGTAGAGTTCTATTAATCACTAGACGAAGTTATTATTGGTGGCTTAATAGAGGTAAACCATTAGCTAATAACATTAATCAAAAAGACTTAGAACTATTCACAGTAGAGCACTTTAATACAAAAGAAGTTTATGGCGTTTTAAGACTAAAGTACCATATTCAAAGAAAATACGGATTTATATATAACCACAAGAAAATAAGACGTTATAAGCGACTGTTCAATCTAGATACAATAACACGAAAAAGACGCCCTTTGTATCTTAGGACAACAAAAAAAGAGAGCCACTTAAATATGGCTCCCAACGTGCTTGATTGTAACTTTACCTCAAATAGCCCCTACCAAAAGTTATCGACAGATGTAAGTTATATCAAATGCACAGACGGTACATTGTACCTATCAGCTGTTAAAGATCTCTTTAACAATGAAATTGTATCATATTCAATATCAAATAGAAATGATGGAGAGCTAGTTAAAAAGACATTAGAGCAAATTCCTAAAGGGAATGGGATTATACACTCAGATCAAGGTGGATTATATTTTAGTTTACTCTATAGAATAAAACTAAAAGAGTTGGGATACACGCGTAGCATGTCAAGACGTGGTGCTTGTTGGGAAAACTCACCGATTGAAAACTGGTTCTCACAGTTAAAGGAAGAACACTTAAGACCAATAGGTAAAAAGACAATGAAAGTAACGAAACAGGAGATAAAAAAATACATACAATGGCATAACCATGAACGTATTCAAAAATCTTTAAACTACTTGACTCCTGTTCAGTATTTACAAAATGTATAAGTTTTTTATTTAGTGTGTACTTGACAGGTAGTAGTTAGTGTCAAATGATTTTGGAAAATATATGTTATAAGAAGCAAGAGCTATCTTTCATGATATCTCTTTTTTATAAATATTTTCTTATGAGATTACAAAGTCCACTATTTTTATTATGATATAAATTTATGATTGGTTGAGGATCATCAACAATTTTTATAGTAAGTTTATTAGGTTTTATATAATCTGTATTGTTTCTTAAATAAACTTCTTTTATATCAATTTCGTTTTGTTTCATTGTACGAATATTTATTGTTTGATGTATCCTATTAAGTTTATAGCCCTTAGGTCTAGATGTTAGTTTTGAAGCAAGTACGTGTGATACATGTCCTTCCACACTACATCCTACATTAAGGTCATGATTTTGTGACTGAATGTGAGTCCAGTTTTTTAATATATAATTCATTTTTTCAACAATCATATCTTTACGTTCTGATTGAGTGTATATTAAAAAGTTACATAGGATATAAAAATCTGATTTCATATCATTATTCAAGTAGCTTCTCAAGATCTTTTTATATTCTTCGTTAGTAGTTATGTGGTTAATTGCTTGATGTGTATGAAACTTATCAAGTATGAATAATACATTAGTTTTATTATTGAATTTAAAATCATATACACAGTTCTTAATCCAATTAGCTCCGTCACCAGAGACAATTACATTCTTTATTTTATCAACACTATAGGTTTTGTATATATAATCAATCATTCTGGGTCTTATTGTATCAATAGTCTGATCAGATGCGATAACAAAGCGATTCTTTAACTTATATCTGTTGTGATACTCTAGCTCTTTTCCTGTATGAATTACAGCTATTTTTACTTCTTTAGATTTACCGTTAGTTCCTTGAGTGTGTATGTATTTCTCATCTAATTGAATGTATAGAGTTTCTACCTCATCTTTTATTTCTTCAATTTGGGGTTTTATATCAGCTGAGTGGACTATGTTAAATACTGTCTGTCTAGATATCCTGCTTAAGATAGATTCCTCTAACGACTTAAATCTTGTACCAATTAAATTACCAACAATATTTCCACTCTCACCGTAAGAATGTTCTGAGTATCTCTCTATGACTAGTGCTTTAATCAATGGATCATAGTAATCTTTTCTAGGTAGCTGAAGTTCTTTATCTACATAATAAAAGCCATCTCCATTATGTTTAGGATAATAATACTCTCTTTCAAATGTTATTTCCCCAAAGATAGTTAGAATAGTTCTTGGGTGTTTCCCCTTCTTAATATAGTGTGCTTTTTGTTCAGGACTCCCAGAAAAGTCCGTATCAAGTGTTTCAAACAATACCACTAATGCTTGTCTTATTATTTCATTCATTTGGAAATCAAGATACTTAATTAAGTCCAAATAATTACGAATGTGTATGTTACTGTTAAATTTAAATATATCTTGTATAGCTTTCACTAGTATTTTTGAATATTTATGAGATAATATAGGCATAGAATAAACTCCTCTCGTTTTGTGTTTGTGTGGTGCTTACATTATAACAAGAAGTTTATTCTTTTCTTTTCCAAAATCATTTTACACTACCCAGGTAGTAGTATCTATAGGTGTTTGTTTTTTTGTATGATATACTATTTATAGAATTCTTGTTTCATCGGAGGGAATTATGGAGAAGAATATTAGAATTATAAGTAGATTGATTGCAATTGCTGTAATACTCATTTCGATTTTAGGGATTTTAGGATATCTTAAATCCGAGAAATTTATACCTATTGCTATGATAGGGATAGTTATTCTTAATTTTGTAAATGCAATATACGAGAAGAGAAGCAAATATAAATTATTATTTACAGCTCTATTTGGAACAGTAATCATTGTACTGTTGTTGATCTAGGATTGAAAATCCGTCTGTCGTTAGATAATTATAGTAACACCTTCTTAAGATAGACGTTTAACTTTTAATATGATATGTTATTTATAGTTCACTATATTTGATAGGAGGAATTGTTTATGGATTGGATGCAAATTTTCATACAAATATTTGCCACATTAGCGACTTTAGTAATTATTTCTATGTTGATATATTTACCTTTAAAATTTCTTAAATCACACAAAGAAATAAAATCAAGAATAGAGAGAATTGAGCAATCAGCTAATAAAAGAGATAATTAATTCATAAAATGGGATTGAAAAGCCGTGTGTCTATAATTATATTAAGAAAAACACTTTTTATAGGTGATTTTTTTTGAATGTGATATACTATCTATAGTATACTTTTGTCCTGAGAGGAGATTTTATGGATATTCTAAGTTGGGTACAACTTATAATACAAATACTTAGCACATTAATAACTTTAGTTATCATTATTATTTTAATCTATTTCCTTTACAAATTGCTCAAATCATACAAGGTAATAATATATGTTTTAGTTATCGTTACAATAGTTATGCTATTGATATCTTCATGTTCAAATGGCGTTGTTGTGGAACCAACAATAATACATAGTCTAAATACTTATGAAGGGCTCATAATGAGAGGTGTTGATAATGAGCACAAAAGATCTAAGAGTTCATATGGATTTAATTACGATAATTTATCAAAGGGAACATTAATATTGAATTTATCTGTTTATCAGAAGGGTGTATTAATGGAAGAAATTACTGAAGAAGTTGTTCTAAGTGATTTATATAATTCAGGAAATATTGAAGTGTTAATTGATAAAGTTCTCGATACTGAAAATAAATTGTATATGCAGATAGGATTAAGTATTAATGAAATGATAGTATACAAGTCATTTGAACTATTTGATGATCATCCACTTAAAACAAGAAATGAAGAATCTAAGGATATATATATAGTAGAAATTGGAGAAGAATATAATATCTTACGTATTTATGAGAATGAGAATTTGGTTGATGAAAATGAAACTCATAAACCTGAATTAGATTGGATTATAGATAAAAGTACATTTGTATATTTATTGACAGTGAAATATCAATAGATAAAATTATAGGTATAGAAAAATAAAACGATTTCGCTTATACCATAAAAAATGAGTAATCTTCTTTACATTAGGATTGAAAATCCGTTTGTCGCTAGAATTACTAAATTACACGTTAGTGTCAAATGATTTTGGAAAATATATGTTATAAGAAGCAAGAGCTATCTTTCATGATATCTCTTTTTTATAAATATTTTCTTATGAGATTACAAAGTCCACTATTTTTATTATGATATAAATTTATGATTGGTTGAGGATCATCAACAATTTTTATAGTAAGTTTATTAGGTTTTATATAATCTGTATTGTTTCTTAAATAAACTTCTTTTATATCAATTTCGTTTTGTTTCATTGTACGAATATTTATTGTTTGATGTATCCTATTAAGTTTATAGCCCTTAGGTCTAGATGTTAGTTTTGAAGCAAGTACGTGTGATACATGTCCTTCCACACTACATCCTACATTAAGGTCATGATTTTGTGACTGAATGTGAGTCCAGTTTTTTAATATATAATTCATTTTTTCAACAATCATATCTTTACGTTCTGATTGAGTGTATATTAAAAAGTTACATAGGATATAAAAATCTGATTTCATATCATTATTCAAGTAGCTTCTCAAGATCTTTTTATATTCTTCGTTAGTAGTTATGTGGTTAATTGCTTGATGTGTATGAAACTTATCAAGTATGAATAATACATTAGTTTTATTATTGAATTTAAAATCATATACACAGTTCTTAATCCAATTAGCTCCGTCACCAGAGACAATTACATTCTTTATTTTATCAACACTATAGGTTTTGTATATATAATCAATCATTCTGGGTCTTATTGTATCAATAGTCTGATCAGATGCGATAACAAAGCGATTCTTTAACTTATATCTGTTGTGATACTCTAGCTCTTTTCCTGTATGAATTACAGCTATTTTTACTTCTTTAGATTTACCGTTAGTTCCTTGAGTGTGTATGTATTTCTCATCTAATTGAATGTATAGAGTTTCTACCTCATCTTTTATTTCTTCAATTTGGGGTTTTATATCAGCTGAGTGGACTATGTTAAATACTGTCTGTCTAGATATCCTGCTTAAGATAGATTCCTCTAACGACTTAAATCTTGTACCAATTAAATTACCAACAATATTTCCACTCTCACCGTAAGAATGTTCTGAGTATCTCTCTATGACTAGTGCTTTAATCAATGGATCATAGTAATCTTTTCTAGGTAGCTGAAGTTCTTTATCTACATAATAAAAGCCATCTCCATTATGTTTAGGATAATAATACTCTCTTTCAAATGTTATTTCCCCAAAGATAGTTAGAATAGTTCTTGGGTGTTTCCCCTTCTTAATATAGTGTGCTTTTTGTTCAGGACTCCCAGAAAAGTCCGTATCAAGTGTTTCAAACAATACCACTAATGCTTGTCTTATTATTTCATTCATTTGGAAATCAAGATACTTAATTAAGTCCAAATAATTACGAATGTGTATGTTACTGTTAAATTTAAATATATCTTGTATAGCTTTCACTAGTATTTTTGAATATTTATGAGATAATATAGGCATAGAATAAACTCCTCTCGTTTTGTGTTTGTGTGGTGCTTACATTATAACAAGAAGTTTATTCTTTTCTTTTCCAAAATCATTTTACACTACCAAATTACACCTATTTATAGGTGTTTTATTTTGAATGTGATACACTATTAATAGAATACAAAATATATAACAAGGGGATTGTATATGAAAAAAAGAATATTTTTGTTAAAAGAATTTTTATTGTCAGAAAAATGTTTAAAGACTTTCTTATTAATTTACTTTATTGTTCTTACTGTAGTAGGTATAGTATCATTCATCATGATTAGAAACAATTATAATTTTCAATTCTACAATAGTAGAGGTTTGTGGGATAATATAATAATTTTTATTACGATATTTGGTCAACCATTAGGTGTTTGGTTTGAGAATGTTGCAATAATTATAGTCGTATTTCTACTTATAGAGTTACGTAAGAAAAAAGAAGAAATAAAGTAATGAAGGATTGAAAACCGTATGTCGCTCATATAATAACAATACTTAAAAAGTGAGAAAATTAATCTTACTTTCTTTTCATAGAATCACTTGTCGTTTTTAGTGTATAAATATTCCTGATTAGTTTTCTATTTGTCTTTTAAAATAGTGCCAAGCCCATTGTGAAGAAACGAACTCCCAGCCTTGTTGTCCATACTCATTCATTATCCTTGTTGTTCTTTCGCCTAATCCCCATATAAATACACACTTATATTCATATTTTTTCATAGATATCCCTCCTACTCAAGTTTATGATTTCACTTCGAAATATATATAAGTTGCTACAAATAGCATAAAACTGATATTATTAGAGTGCAAGTCATTTTAGGCAAAGGATTGAAAAGCCGTGTGTCTATTAAGCACCTATATGTATATAGGTGTTTTTATCTACTTGTGGTATACTATTTATAGAATGTATTTAAGGAGAGCGCGTACATGAAAAAAAAGTTACTTTGGGGTATAGGAGTTTTATTTGTAATAACAACTATTAGTTTTTTAGTATATCCCTCATTATTTACTGGTGGAAAGTCTATGTGGAGAGAGTATACAAATTTTGATGATATATCAAATTTTGATACTGAGAGTTATGATTTATATAGGAGAGTTTCTATTAATACTGTTTATTTAGAAGATGATAATCCCTTTATGACTCTAGAGGATACCAAGGTGACATATTATTTTTATTATGGAGCAAGCAGGACTAATGATAGTATGTGGCCACATAATTATATTATTAATTTTATACATAACGCTAGATCTTATTATAATTTTTATTGTATAACAGCAGTGCAAGATAATAAAGTACTAGCTAAAGATTGTAAAGAAACTCCACTTGTTCCAGCTGATTATGAAGTTGTTTCATCATCTGCAGTTCAAGTAGTCTTAGAGAGCGGAGTTATGCATTACATGTTTTCAGTTGCACATATTGATGACGTGGCTGGAAAAGAAGGTTGGACAGAAGAAGATATTAGATTTTTTAAAAAAAGATTCAAGAATGATAAAGATTACATGATATTAGTTGATTTAAAATATGAAGCCAATGAATAATTGAATGTAATTATTTGATAAACATCATAGGATTGAAAATCCGTTGTACTTATAATTCACTGTATTTACAGTGGATTTTTTTCCCTTTATTCGACAATGTAAATTTGTTATACTATTTATAGAATTCACATCGATGGAGGTATCGTATGGAAAATAAAATTGGAATAATAATTTCAATGTTAGTTGTTGGATTTATTTTTGGCTATCTTTTTAATGAGATTCAACCACGAACACGTGTAATAGAATATGTTGAAGTTGAAGTTCCTGTAGTCGAATACAAAGTTATAACTGAATATATAGAAGTAGAGGTTCCTGCAGGTGTTGCAGTATACGCATTACCAAGTCGTACATTAATTAAATTTTATGATAAAACTATTGGTAGTTATCAAGTATATGAAAAGACATATGGAGATTGTGAAATAGTTCACGAGACTATATTCTATCAAACAGAGAATCATTATTGGGTTCAAAAATATGGTGGATGTGATTCGGAAGGAGAGTATGCAGACCACTACTTTCTTCTAATCGATAGAGTGTATATGCCTATTGAAAAAGCAATAGAAGGTGGTTACATAACTTTTGAGGAATTTAATCAAGCTAACCTTGGTACAAAGAAAGAAAAATAAGTCTGATATATACTAATTTAAATGGACTGAAAATCTGTTGTACATAAGGAGGAAATTTCATATGAAAATCAAAATGAGTGTTGTAATTTCATTATGTATTATACTGTTGTCTGCGTGTAATAACAATAATTCTGAGATATTGGAAACGGTTTGGGAACAGTTGACTTATGAACAACGATCAGAAATAATTGGAGGTTGGAAAAGTGGTATAGTTGAAGAATTAATTGCTGAAAATTCTAACTACTATAATATAGATAATGACTATATGATTGGAAAAGAAGTACTTTTAGTAACGTACAAATCGGAGAAAGAACCATTGTCGGGCAATATAAAAGTACTAGTTGATAAAGAATCTCTTGAAGTAATAGGTGAATATTATAGAGAGTAAATGAAAATAAACATATAGTTGATTTCTTAAACATTTACTTATATAGGATTGAAAATCCGTATGTCAATCAAGCACTTTTTTATAGGTGTTTTTGTCTACTTATGGTATACTGTTTCTAGAATGTCATTAAGGAGAGTGATTACATGAAAAAAGTAATGCTCTTGCGTATAGGAATTTTACTTACTTTAACAACTATTAGTTTTTTAGTGTATCCCTCATTGTTTACTGGTGGAAAGTCTATGTGGAGAGAGTATACCGATTTTGATGATATATCAAATTTTGATACTGAGATTTATGATTTATATAGGAGAGTTTCTATTAATTCTGTTTATTTAGAAGATGATAATCCCTTTATTACTCTAGAGGGTACTAAGGTAACATATTATTTATACTATGGGTCAAGCAGAACTAGTGCTAATATGTGGCCACATATTTATCCTTATGATAATATAGATAAATATTTATCTCACTTTAATTTTTTTTGTATAACAGCAGTGGAAGATAATAATGTAATAGCTAAATATTGTACAGAAACCTCGTTTGAATTAGTTGATTATGAAGAATTAGTTGATTATAAAGTTGTTTCATCTTCTGCAATTGAACTAGTCTTACAGGATGGAGTTATTACTTATTCATTTTCAGTTGTTCACATTGATGATATCTTTGATAAAGGTGGTACGTCAGAAGAATTTATCCACCATATGAAAAAGAGATTCAAGAATGATAAAGATTATATGATATTAGTTGATTCAAACTATGAAGCCAATGAATAACTGAGACTAATTATCAGACAAACACTTCAAAGGATTGAATAGCCGCGTGTCGTTAGATAAGTAAAATAACACCTTATATGATTATAATACCTTTAAATTACACACTAAATAAAAAACAATGTTAACATTTATTTAGATAGTAATTTGGAGGTATTTTTTATTATGGGAAAACATGTAAGAAGGGATTATATTTTTAAAAAGAGAATTGTAGAGGAAGTTTTGGGTGGTAAGTACACTTATTCTGAAGCAGCTGCTAGGTATGGAATTAGCAATAGAGGTACAATTTCTATTTGGAAAAAGAAATATCTTGAAGGTACTCTAGGAATAGATAATCGAGGGAAAAGAAATCAAGAGGTAACCAATGAAGAAATCTTAAAAAAGTGCTATGCTCTACTGATGAAAATCCGTTCCAAGCAACAAGGATAGAGAAGTATCAAATAATAGATGGTTTGAAACACATATATCCAGTTCAAAGATTATGTAGAGTTCTATTAATCACTAGACGAAGTTATTATTGGTGGCTTAATAGAGGTAAACCATTAGCTAATAACATTAATCAAAAAGACTTAGAACTATTCACAGTAGAGCACTTTAATACAAAAGAAGTTTATGGCGTTTTAAGACTAAAGTACCATATTCAAAGAAAATACGGATTTATATATAACCACAAGAAAATAAGACGTTATAAGCGACTGTTCAATCTAGATACAATAACACGAAAAAGACGCCCTTTGTATCTTAGGACAACAAAAAAAGAGAGCCACTTAAATATGGCTCCCAACGTGCTTGATTGTAACTTTACCTCAGATAGCCCCTACCAAAAGTTATCGACAGATGTAAGTTATATCAAATGCACAGACGGTACATTGTACCTATCAGCTGTTAAAGATCTCTTTAACAATGAAATTGTATCATATTCAATATCAAATAGAAATGATGGAGAGCTAGTTAAAAAGACATTAGAGCAAATTCCTAAAGGGAATGGGATTATACACTCAGATCAAGGTGGATTATATTTTAGTTTACTCTATAGAATAAAACTAAAAGAGTTGGGATACACGCGTAGCATGTCAAGACGTGGTGCTTGTTGGGAAAACTCACCGATTGAAAACTGGTTCTCACAGTTAAAGGAAGAACACTTAAGACCAATAGGTAAAAAGACAATGAAAGTAACGAAACAGGAGATAAAAAAATACATCCAATGGCATAACCATGAACGTATTCAAAAATCTTTAAACTACTTGACTCCTGTTCAGTATTTACAAAATGTATAAGTTTTTTATTTAGTGTGTACTTGACAGGTAGTAGTATCTATAGGTGTTTTATTTCTTATATATGGTATACTACTTATAGAATTCTTTTTACTCAGGAGGAATTGTATGAAGTTAAGAAAGAAATTACTGATAACCTCAACTGTCATAGTTATATTGACAGTTCCGTTATTACCTTGTTCTTTTAGTGATGGCATTAGGTTTAAATTTGGATACCCGTTTTCGTATTTTACTTTATTCGATGTACCTATAAAAGACAATGAAATACTATTAATGAGAATGAATGTGAATGTCTTTACTTTTATTTTTGATGTACTAATAGTATATTGGCTGCTTACTTTAGTTACCTTAATTATAAATAGTATTTATAACTATTGGCCAAGAAAATCAAAGTTGTAAATAAGATGTAGCATTGAAAATCCGTGTGTTGTCCATAGATGATCACTATTGAAAGGACTGAGGACTAAATGAGTAAAAAAGAAAAATGCGGATGGCCGCTTTTAGTTATAACTGCATTCGCTATATTTATGTTAATACTTTGGGTATATGAGTCAAATAACCCAAAGGTCCAAATTGAGTATGTAGAAATTGAAGTTAAATCAAATCCATAGCTAAATGATTTAATTTATTTCCTGTAAATAAAATAATACCTAATTTAAGTTTCTTAAGTTCGACACCAACTAAGCATACTACTATAATATAAGACTTAAATATATTTTAAAACAAATACTGGGGGAGATATTATGGTTTTAATTTTTATTATAAAAATTTCTTTCGCAGGGGATTGGATTGATTGGTTGGTTATTGGTATTTGTCTTATATTAATTTCCATAGGTTTAGCTGGTTCCCCAACTACACAAATCAAAGGAAATCGTTATGTGAATGATGAAAGGCTTAGAAATAGTAATAGAATAGAACAGTCAGAGTTTGATAGAAAACATGCAAAGAATGTAAAGAAGAGTCAAAAGCGTAAACAAAAAATAGCTAAACGTAAAGCAAGAAAAAAAAGGAAATAATTATATTATATCTAATATGAGATAATGTGTTAACTGTAAACAGTGGATGGATACACGAAAAATTGACTTTTTATGGGTGATATTTTGGATAATTGTATTTTTTCCTGTAGCAATTTTTTTGATTTTACGTTACTCCAGAATAGACTGTCCTGTGTGTAATTCAACAACTATGAATTACAAGCCAGGAGAGAACGAAAGAAGCGAATACTAAAGGGGACTTAATAATTAAATATCATACATTGGATTGAAAATCCGTATGTCTATTAAACACCTATTGTAGGTGATTTCTTTAAATGTGATACACTGTTTATAGACTACACTTATATAGGAGGGGAAAGACCTATGGAATTTATATATATTCTCGTTATTATGTTTTTGTCATTCATTTTTATAGTTACTGCAGTTAAAATAGCTGTAAAGGGAGCTCTAAATGAAGTAATAGAAGATGTAATAAGAGAATTTGAATTGAGAGATCCATTCAAAGAAGAAAAGAGATTTATTAAGAGGAATGCTAATTGCCCATACTGTAATAGCGATTACTTCACTTATATTTCTGAGGATAAACATATCTTAAAATGTATCGATTGTGGAACTAAATATAAAGTATATATTGTCTTTGGTAAGTTAGAGTACAAAAAATTAGAGATTAAAGAATAGGATTGAAAATCCGTTGTACGAGTGATTTATACATTTTTATAAATATCTGATGTGAAGGGAGATTTTATTATGGAAAACAAGGATGACTATTTTGATGAAAAAATAAAGAATAACATTGAGAAAATACTTCACTTTAGTGGCTTCCTTGTATTATTCATTACCTTCTTTGGAGGGTTGTTATTTGGTGCTTATTTTGAGAATTTTATCATAAGATTATCAACATGGTTATCAGGTTTTATTAGTGGAATATTATTAATTTCTCTCGGGGTAATTGTTGATTTATTAAAATCTATTAATGAGAAAAGTTCTTAAACTATAAATATTAGGATTGAAAATCCCTTACTCGAAAGTGTACTGTAAATGCAGTACACCTTTTATATGTGTTGAATACTATTATTCTCTATGATATTATGAATTATAATCAATAATGGAGGTTATTAATGGATGAAAGAATAAGAAAAAGAATTGATGAAGTTAACAAGCTAGTTGAAGAAGAAGAGGGAAATTATAAGAGCAGTAAAGTTCTAAGTGATTATCAAAAGTTAATGCTTCAAATTAAAAGCTTGGAAATAAAAATTAATATCATTTTATTTATCTTAGTTGTTTTCATTGTAATTCCTATCTTCTTGGTATATTTTTTTGGTGGGTTGTAAGTTTTACTCTAATATATAATCAAAGGATTGAAAACCAGTGTTTTGCTTAAAATTATTGATTAAACAGTGAGGAGAGATTCTATGGAAGAAATTATGGAATTTATTACTATTCCATTATTATTGTTAATTATATTTTTTAGTATTATTGCATTTATAGTAAAAATGGTAGTAAAAACAGCTTTAAATGAAGTGAAAGAAGATATAATAAAAGAAATTAAACTCATGAAAAATGGAAATGCGGATATTGGAATTAAAATTAATGAGGATTGAAAATCCGTATGTCTATTAAACACCCATTAATAGGTGTTTTACTTTGTTTATGGTATACTACCTATAGAATACTTTAAGGAGAGGATTGAATTGAAACAACATATTTACTTAGTTTTAGGAGTTGTATTAATTATTTTAAGTAGTATTGTTTACATGTTTGAAAAATGGTTTGTTATTTATCATTGGTCAATTGTAGTTAATAAATTTAACCCATTTCCAACTAATCCAGATAGGCCAAACTATTTTTTTGTAATTGTATTTTTCATTTTAGGTGTAGCTTTAGCAATATATCATTTTTATTTAAATAAAGAGGATTGAAAATCCGTTGTACATAAGTCATTATTTATAATAAAAATTTGTAGTTGTTATTGTTTCATACTATGTTATTCTATTAATAGAATTAAGTATAAGACTTGTAATCTGAAATATTAGGGGGAAATATGAAAAAATTAAGTACTAGTATTTTATTAAAGCGTCCAATATTTTTTATGTTGCTTATTAGTTTAGTTATTCTTTCAGGGTGTAGTGATAGAAAGACATTAAGTTGTACACACTCAGATGGAAGTGTTTTTATTATGGTTTACAATGAGGATGAGGTTATTTCAGGAGAGACTGGTATTGAAAAAGAAAGTTCAAAGGAAAGTATTGATTTATTGAATGCACAGTTAAAGTATAATAATCAAACAGTAGAGTATTGGATAGATTCTATGAAAAGTATTAAGATTTCTCAAGACTACACTTGTATAATTGAATAAATAATAATAGGATTTAAAATCCGTATGTCGCAATAACAAACATGGTTTTATAGGTGTTTTATTTCTAATGTGATATACTATAAATCGAATAAATTACTTTATAGTGAGGGGATATAATGGAAAAAAAATTTATTATATTAAAAGATTTTTTATTGTCAGACAAAGTGTTATATATTTTTTTATTGATATACTTTATTTATGTTACTGTAATAGAGACATCATCACTTGTGTTGAGTATAAATAGTTATCATTTAAATTTACAACTTGATAGATTAGAACTCGATAGATTAACTCTCTTTGCGATGTATGGTCATCCAATACGTGTGTGGTTTGAGAATGTTGCACTTATTCTGATTTTATTGTTATTTATAGAGTTTAGAAAGAAAACAAAAATTAGTAAATAGTCAAGGATTGAAAAAACCGTGTGGCGTAGGATTTATTAACTAACACGTTAGTGTCAAATGATTTTGGAAAATATATGTTATAAGAAGCAAGAGCTATCTTTCATGATATCTCTTTTTTATAAATATTTTCTTATGAGATTACAAAGTCCACTATTTTTATTATGATATAAATTTATGATTGGTTGAGGATCATCAACAATTTTTATAGTAAGTTTATTAGGTTTTATATAATCTGTATTGTTTCTTAAATAAACTTCTTTTATATCAATTTCGTTTTGTTTCATTGTACGAATATTTATTGTTTGATGTATCCTATTAAGTTTATAGCCCTTAGGTCTAGATGTTAGTTTTGAAGCAAGTACGTGTGATACATGTCCTTCCACACTACATCCTACATTAAGGTCATGATTTTGTGACTGAATGTGAGTCCAGTTTTTTAATATATAATTCATTTTTTCAACAATCATATCTTTACGTTCTGATTGAGTGTATATTAAAAAGTTACATAGGATATAAAAATCTGATTTCATATCATTATTCAAGTAGCTTCTCAAGATCTTTTTATATTCTTCGTTAGTAGTTATGTGGTTAATTGCTTGATGTGTATGAAACTTATCAAGTATGAATAATACATTAGTTTTATTATTGAATTTAAAATCATATACACAGTTCTTAATCCAATTAGCTCCGTCACCAGAGACAATTACATTCTTTATTTTATCAACACTATAGGTTTTGTATATATAATCAATCATTCTGGGTCTTATTGTATCAATAGTCTGATCAGATGCGATAACAAAGCGATTCTTTAACTTATATCTGTTGTGATACTCTAGCTCTTTTCCTGTATGAATTACAGCTATTTTTACTTCTTTAGATTTACCGTTAGTTCCTTGAGTGTGTATGTATTTCTCATCTAATTGAATGTATAGAGTTTCTACCTCATCTTTTATTTCTTCAATTTGGGGTTTTATATCAGCTGAGTGGACTATGTTAAATACTGTCTGTCTAGATATCCTGCTTAAGATAGATTCCTCTAACGACTTAAATCTTGTACCAATTAAATTACCAACAATATTTCCACTCTCACCGTAAGAATGTTCTGAGTATCTCTCTATGACTAGTGCTTTAATCAATGGATCATAGTAATCTTTTCTAGGTAGCTGAAGTTCTTTATCTACATAATAAAAGCCATCTCCATTATGTTTAGGATAATAATACTCTCTTTCAAATGTTATTTCCCCAAAGATAGTTAGAATAGTTCTTGGGTGTTTCCCCTTCTTAATATAGTGTGCTTTTTGTTCAGGACTCCCAGAAAAGTCCGTATCAAGTGTTTCAAACAATACCACTAATGCTTGTCTTATTATTTCATTCATTTGGAAATCAAGATACTTAATTAAGTCCAAATAATTACGAATGTGTATGTTACTGTTAAATTTAAATATATCTTGTATAGCTTTCACTAGTATTTTTGAATATTTATGAGATAATATAGGCATAGAATAAACTCCTCTCGTTTTGTGTTTGTGTGGTGCTTACATTATAACAAGAAGTTTATTCTTTTCTTTTCCAAAATCATTTTACACTACCAACTAACACCTATTTATAGGTGTTTTATTTCGATTATGATATACTGTTTATAGAATGCTAACAGGAGGTAAATAATGAAGAACAATTTAAGAAAAGTGATGAATATAGTTATGGGATGCACCTTATTTCTTTTTTTACTTACGTTAAAAGATGAGAAAGTTAATAACTATGCAATGTGGGTGTTTTTTATTAATTTAGGTATAAATATAATTTATGATGTGATAGTTGTATTTCATAGTGCAAAAAAAGATGAAACTGTTGAAGCATTCTTTACTAGGGTACTACAAGAAGTAGATATTACTTCTAAGAGTACGAGTATAAAACTAGTAATGCTATTGTTACTTCCTTTTTTTATAGTGTTATTAGGTTTGTTTCTCCTTCATTTTAGCAATTTTTTATTTTACTTAACTATGGTAATTGCAACAGTGTTATATACTTATAATAGTTACCGATTCACAAATATTTTCGTTGTGTTGTTTTTTCTACAAGGTATCTAAAAGATAAGGGTGGGTTTTGATGTTAGTTTAATACTAGAAGGATTGATAATCCGTCATGTAGTATGATATAGTGACTTAATACACTATTTATAGGAGGTACTTATGAAAGGTAAATTATTTTTCTTTTTGATAATTATTAGCAGTGCTATAATAAATTTTCTATTTTTTTATTGCTTTAACTTTATTTCAGTGGAGTATGCTTTTAAAGTGCTTCAAATTGTCGGGATTGTAAGTATAGTATTTATTATTTCATTAACCATTTATGCTATAGAATTAGGAGTTCCCAAAAGGATTGCCTTATTGTTTTTGCTTCCTATAGTTTATGGTTTTGTATTTTTATTCATTACACATTTCTTACTAGGATTATTTTCAATCAAAGTTATATTTTCTATAAACAATATTATAGGTTCCTTATTTGTATTGCTTGTGTATACATTAAATTATAAATATTCTAAAAATAATGTTATTTTATTAGTTGGTATATTCAAGATAATTGATCTTTTATTAAGATTTATAAGCTCTATGGGTATTACGTTAAATATGTATGCGAGCGGATATTTTTTAATTGTTATTAGAGACATTATTCTTATCTTGTTCTTAATGAATGAAATTACCAGGTACTATAAAACTGGTAAAAATCATGAATCACTACCATTTGAACTTTAACATATAAATTAACCTACTATTTTAATGAATCTAAATATAGCGTTAAAAGGATTGAAAATCCGTGTGTCGGTAGATTAAAGATAATCTATTATAGGGGTTTACTTTAACTATGACAATCTAACTTTTGTCAGATTAAATGAAAAAAAGAGAGTTAATCGTGTGAATTACATTCATTAGTTCTCCAACTCCGTGATTATAAATAATTTAGAGAAAGAGGTGTTATGTGTGGACTATAATAATAATTTCAGGTTGCTTTTCAGTATAGTGGTTTTCGCTGTCTTGCAAGTAATATTGCCCTTCTTTACTTTGTGGGAAGCAACTGGGAGTGCCTACAAACTATTTATCAGTACATTATTTGCTGGTTCAGTAATAATTCCTTATATTATTATTTCGAGAAAAATGAAACCAATTACTCATTTGAGATATTTTCTTATAGTATTATCTGTCGCACTGTTGTTTCATATAATACATTTTGACTCGACTGTTAGATATTGGATTAATTCAGAAAATCCCAGAATAACACTAGCGAGTCTTCTAAATATGCTTATGCATATGTGTTTGTACTCATATGCTATTATTACATTAATTGTGATGATAAGAGATGAGAAAATCAAAAAATAGCATTCAGGTATTCTAAAGAATACAATATATCAAGTATATGGCTTGTTTGATGTTGTATAAGAGTCGTTTCGGTCTCCAATACCGTTAGTATTGGATTAAACAGAGTCATTTTGTGACTCTTTTTTTAGTCAAAGCATTGTATGCTATAATAGTCATTGGAGGTATAGTGCTATGAAAAACTGTCCAAATTGTAAAGTGAAAACTATTAGTTTGTGGGAAATGTTAATGTTAAGCCATTGGAACTCAATTAACTGTAAAGAATGTAAAGCCGAAATAATATTTTCTAAAAAACAATTTTATCTGAATTTTGTAAAATTTAGCATCATATATTTTGCTTTATCATTATTAGGTGTTTGGCTATTGATGGGGAAACCGTTACTTCAATTTCTCCTATTCAATGTTTTAACTATTTTATTTATAATCTCAATGAATACATTTACTACACTTGTAAAAAAAGATAAATAAATTCATTTGTTTTGATTTATACGTCGTTTCGGTCTCCAACACCGTTTACTTCTCAATTACGAATATAGTATACTATAAGTATAAAAGAGAGAGGAGAACAAAAAGTGCGAATGAATATTAGTGTAAATCCCGTTATTGAATTATTGACAATAATACAATATTTAGTAGGAGTAGATGAATTAAATGATATTGACTCTGAATATAAGTCGGATATAAATGAATACTTTTTAAAGTTTAAGAATCACAAAGTTATTGAAAAGTATATAAAACTATCCAAAGGAGGATTTTCACACGATGCTCCAGTAGTTTTGTTATTGGCCACTTCTGGATTTCCTAAATTACAATTAGATAGAGAATCAAATGAGTCATTATTAATTGATTCAATCAAAAGAGCTGGTGGTTATAAAAACGCTCTAGACTTCCTGAATCATGTAGGAGATTTTTATGAAGTAAGTAATTTTCAACAATTTTATGAGAATCACACTATAATATATAATCATATGTTAAATGACTTCAAATTAGAATTAAATAAACTAGATTTTGTTAATTTGTTAGAGTCTTATTTCGGGATGTCACAAAAAAGTTATACAGTAATATTGTCTCCAATGATACAGGGGGGGTATGGACCAAGATTTAATGTTGAGAACTGTAAAGCAGATGTTTTTTGCATTATGGGACCATCAGATTTTGTTGATAATAAATTTTATTTTGAAAATATTGAACTGTATATATTACATGAATTTAGTCACTCATTTGTTAATAACTTGACAGAAAAATTCTTAACTGATGTTACACAATATTATCACTTATTTTCTAATATAAAAGAGGAGATGAATAATATTGCCTATGGGAATTGGGTAACTACAGTAAATGAACACATAGTTAGAGCTATAGTTGCTAGGATAGCACTTCAAGAGGTTGGCAAGGAGCTCTATGATATGACCTTGGAATATGAAAAATCACTAGGATTTGCTTATATTAAAAAAGTCGTAGACAAACTAGAACATTATGAAAATAATAGAAATGTCTACAAAAACTTTGAAGAATATTATCATATTTTAATTAGTGCATTTGGTAGCTAACTTTTATTATGTTGAAGAGATAGGAATGTGAAATATGTGTCGTTTCGGTCTCCAACACCGTTAGCATAGGTGGAAAAATGAAAAGAGTCATTTTTTGACTCCTTTATTTATATATATATATGATATAGTATTCGTAAAGTACGTAAGCTAGTAAGACTTTGTATTCAAGGAGGACTATAATGAAAAAAAAATTAATTATTTATTTATTAGCAATTTTGATATTTGTCTATATTGGTTACAATGCTTATTCAAAATACAATAATCCCATAAAAGAAATTTCAAATATGGAAATACTAGCGATAACTGTATCTAACCATGAAGGTAGGAAATCAGTAATAATGAATGAATGTGTTTCACCGAATGAAGATATTAATGATCCAAATCTATATAATTATGAACTTAAAGAAATTGTTGCGGATTTCTTGAAATCACTTGTAGTAGATTTTGACAATGTAGTAGAAGGAAGTAATAGTGTTAATATTAATACGTATGATATACGAGTAGATGTTATATGTAATTCTAGCTTAAAGAAAATTTATATATATTTTAGTAATGATCATGATTCTATTCATATGGTTTCAACTTCTCCTGAATCATCTGTGATTGAAAGTTATGATGAGGAATTATTATCATTGATATTAAGAAACGTAACAACTGAAACAAATCGTGGTTTTAGTTACGAAACAGAAAAATGTAAAGATTAAGAAAGGATAATGATATGAACCCGCTAATTCTGGTTCTGTATCAAAAAAATACAAAATCAAACATCAATATCAATGGATATTCAGGAAAGATTAAAGTTGATAGAAACTACTAGTGGAAAATATATATTGAATGGTGATTATCATTTATAAAAAACACTTTAGAATATAAACTAACTAAAAATAAATTTAAAACGACGCTCAATATGACGGTATGATGATAGAAAAGAAACAAATGAAACTTACTTCTTCAGGAAGATCATTTTTGGATGTTTATAGATAAGATTAATTAGTGTATTATGTGTCGTTTCGGTCTCCAACACCGTTAGTACGGTTTCATATACATTACTTATTAAGTGAATCGTTTGCAAATGTATATTTTTCAATTGTGAACTCGGATAAATTAGGAGGTAAAATAAGTGAAAAAAATATTAAGTTTTTTATTATTACTATTATTAGCTGGATGTAATGACGTAGAGATGGAATATATATTAAATAAACACGTGGCCATTGGAGATGATAATTACGCTGAAGTATATGCGGACATGATGGATAAACAAGTCACACATGTAGAACCACACGAAATGGAATATCGTAATATACTTACATTTATGAAATTTAAAGAAGTATATGTTGGTCCTGGGTCTCGTTTTAATGAAAATGGTACATATCCAGAAGATATATCATCATTAAGATATTATATAGGTGATTATGAATTATGGAAAGCTACTCCAAAACTGTGGGAGATTCCAATATGCAACAATCCTATTTATCCTTCGATTGAAATAATAGTTGATAGAGGCATTATGACAGTTCAAGATAATTCACCATGTGTGGGAACATATAAAATAAAAATAAATGGTAAATTTCATAGTATGTATAAAATATTATTTGAAGGACTTATGACTGTAGATGAGTTACATATGTTAAAATATCCAGTAGAAACAGTTATAGAATTTGAGGGATAAGAAGAATTAACAAGATGAAGATATTATGATTATTTTAACGTTCAATAGGGTAATGAAAATTAAGAAAATAGTGTTAGTATTGACATACGGATTGAAAATCCGTGTGTCTAAAATGGAATATTCAGGACCTTTTTGGAGGTGCTTTATTTTAATATGCTATACTATTTATAGAATCGTTATTAGTATTTATCTCCATACACAAGAAGTACATCAAATGTTACAGTTTTTAATAAACTTAACTTTAAGTTAAGTAATTTAACTAATGCGATATTATGTTTTCTATAGTAATTTAATATAATATATTATATCGTTAAAGGAGAGGATTTTATTGGATAATATAATGATTGGTAACTTCATTAAGGATTTAATGAAACAAAGAAATATGACTAATCGAGACCTTATAAATGAATTGGAAAAAAGACATATTAGTATGAGTGAAGCAAATATGTCTAAATTGTTGAATGGAAAACATGGAACAGATATACAAAACTATATGGAAATAGCTGATGTTTTTCATATATCTATAGATGAATTGTTAAAAGCCAAGTTAGATGTTATTGAACTAGATAGTAAGACTGATAAGAATAAGAAAAACAATAAGTTTGCTAAATTGTTTGCTATGTCACCATTTATATCTATAGTACTGTACTTTATAATGGGATATGCACTGGATTGGTGGCATGTTGCTTGGCTTGCATTTATTTTAGTTCCAGTAGCAGGAATATTATCTACAGATGATATTAACAAAAATTGATAGTGTAACATTTTAAATGCATGTAACATTTTAGAATGAACTTTATATTTTGAAAAAGGATTGGAAATCCATTGTACATAAAATTCACTGTAACTGCAGTGGATTTTTTTCTTCCTTTAATTGATACTTATTGTATGCTATAATAAGAAAGATAAAATATAAAATAGGAGGAGTATTATATGACAGGTGTAGAAGATAGTTTAGGTTTCTGGCTTTGGGTAATTATCTATTTATGTATTTTTGGATTAAGTGTTAGTTTACTTATTTGGGTTACAGGTATAATTAAATACAAAGATTTTAACTGGATTAAGAATGTTAAAAGAAATAAATTGAAGTAGGTACAATTATAGTAATTAATTAAAATTAATCATAATGATTTAAAATCCGTGTGTGAATTTTATTCTATAAATGGTAATGATGTCTAAGGAAGGTTTGAGTTATGTATGGTATTGAAGAAGCATTGCTAGGGTTCCACTAGAGTTACTTTCTTACCAAACCTTGACATCCATCTTAAAATGTAACAACTACAAATAAAACAATTCTTATAAGGAGTTCAAATGAATAAATCTGAAGTAATAAAACATTACGATATGCTAATAGATGAAGGAAATGATCCTGTTCAAGATTCAAGTGAACTTCAAGCCTATATGGATAAGTGGGATGGGACACCTTTTATAAAACAATTAAAACTCACAGGGGGAGAAGATGTTCTCGAAATTGGAATAGGAACTGGGAGGATTGCAAAAAAAATAATTCATGATTGTAGAACACTTACAGGAATAGATATATCACCAAAAACTATATATAAAGCCAAAGAACATTTGAAAGATGCTAATTTAATTTGTGGTGATTTTCTTAACTATAATTTTGACTGTCAATTTGATTTGATATATTCTTCTTTAACTTTTTTGCATTTTCAAGATAAAAGAGCCATTATCAATAAACTAGGAAAAATTATGAGAGACAAAGCTCGAGCTGTAATCTCACTAACTAAAGATAAAAGTGATTTACTTACTTATGGAAACAAGTCATTAAGACTTTATCCAAGTTATATAAATAATATAGAGAGAATAATTAAAGAAGAAGAATTGTATATCTCACAAAAGATTGAGTTAGATAAAGCAATAATTCTAATTATAAGTAAAAGGAAAATTGATTCGAGGGATTGAAAATCCAGTGTACGATAAATTACTGTATTTCCAACGGATTTTCTCTTTTGTTATCATTAGGTAATTCGACTAAATAGTCAATTTTATATGCCTATTATTAGCGATAGTCGTATGTTATACTAAGATAAAGGAATTCTTAGAGGGGGATTTTTTATGGAGAAGAAAAAATTACTGATAGGGTTACCACTATTAGCATTATTTCTTATATACAAATTTGTTTTAGGCTTAGATTATAACAGATATACTTTCGATTTTAGACCAAGTCGTGAGTGTATTAATTATTCGGAAACTATTATAGAAACATATTCGGATTATCAAATGTTTATAGATACTTGTAGTATAGATAGTAGTAAATTTGATGCTAATTATTTCGAAGATAGTAATCTAGCTGTGTTTTATTACCATTCCCATAAGGGTAGAACACCTAGAAATTTTACAAAAGGATATCTAGGACTTGGTTTGACTGATGTAATCTCATATTATACTAGCAGAAATAAAAGTGTATATACAGATTATGATTATTATTATTTTATTGAACTAGGAAAAGACTATGGATTAAATGAAGTTGAATTTGTAAATATATTTTTGGCATAATTATATCAATTTGGTATGATAGGAACGTAAGTTTTACTCTTTTCAATAGCTATATTTACGTATAATAGATATATAAGTTTTAGCAAGAGATTTAAATAAAGTAGGCTTGAAAATCCATCTGTTTATAGAATTATGCAAAAACTACCATTCTATATTCAATAAATCAACTTCGTTGTAAAGAAACTTATAGTATGTTATATTTAATATATAAGAACTACGACAAATTTAGAGGAATATATAATGAAAAAAACAAATCTAATTAATCAATTTACCTATTTAAAATCATCCTTGTATTTCAGTGCAATGTTGATTATATTGTCATTTGTAATGGCAAATAAGTGGAACATTACTGTAAGAATTTTATTAATAGTGTTTGGTATATATTTACTTGTGAATTTCTTTGTGAAACTTAACAAGTATTCTAAGTTGTACGTTCAACATAGAAACAATGAAGTAATTGCTAAAATAACTAAAAGAGTTTCTTCTTCACATATATGCACGTTTCATTTGGAGTATAATTATGAAGGTGTTAAAGTAAAAAATGTTCTTAATCTTAGTAAGAATAGTAAATGGGATAGATTATTATCAAGTGTTAAAGAAATTAAAGTTACAGTTGTTCCTAGCAAACCAAAGTTATACTTTATTCCAGCAATAATAGAAGATATTAACTAAATCTTAATATACATTTCCAACTTTATCTATTCAACAGAAATGTTAGGATTAAAAATCCGTATAAATAAAAATAAAATGACACCTTTTATAGGTGTTTTATATTACCACATATAACAATACTGTAATATAATAATTAAACGATATAGGGAGTGACAATTATGATAAAAGTGAATAATAATTCTATTGTAAAAAGTTTTTGCGAAACAAATAAAATACCTACTTTAAATCTAGTAGGTATGCTTAAGAATAATGATAACTATGAATTATATGTAGACAATATAAATGAAATTAGAGGGATTTTATTTAGAATGAGATATTGGAATATTTTATTTTCAGAAAATGAAGAATTTATTAGTAATATCATTACAGATTTTAAAGGTAGAAATGAAATTGGTTTTGCAGGAGTTATGTCAAAGTATTTTCATATTATTAAGGAGAAATACGAAATTGACTGGGAAGAGAAATGTTATTTGTATTATTTAGATGATATAAAAGAACTGGCCAATAATAATTACGAATTAAGAAAATTAGAATCAGATCATGCTGAAATTGTTAATAAATACTATACTTATAAAGACGAATATTCATTAGAATACATAAAAGAATGTATCGAAAAAAGACCAACAAGTGCAGTATTTGTAAACGATGAACCAGTTTCATGGGTGTTGACAAGAGAAGATGGTACATTGGGTCTTATGTATACTATTGATGAATACAGAAGAAAAGGTTTAGCCAAGATTGTTACAGTAGACTTAGCAAAAAAAGTTATCGAAAATGGTGATACCCCATTCGTGCATATTGCGGTAAACAATAAAGCGTCTATAAAACTCGCTGAGTCCAATGGATTTAAAAGATATGGTGAAGTATATTGGTTTGGTATAAAAAATGCTTAAATGAAAAAAAAACTAAAAAACTAGATGAATTTTAAATACTTATATAAGATAGTTACAAAGCATTTGAGGAGATAAAAATACGAATAAGGTAAATAGAAAGTAGTACTATTTTAGGTCTTATATGGGATTGAAAAATCGTACGTCGCTTGAATAGAATAATAACATCTTTTAAAGTTTTCTTGTTATTGTTATGATATACAATTCATAATAAACTTGGTTTCATGTGACGAAACTAAGGAGAAGAGTATTAGAATTATAATGGATAGTGAACTTATATGATTCACCTTCTATTATTTTTTTATGTACTGCATGTATTCATAATTATGGGTATATATATTTTTTTAGATAATCGCTCATACAACATATACACTTTTTTCATAAGTTAATAAAGAGGTGGATTTATGAAAAAGTATACTTTTGATGAGTTTCATAAAATAATAGGAGGTGAAATAAAACGAAATAATTTTGAAGGAAATATAGAAAATGCAAGTTGTGGTACAAGATATATTCATAAAAATGCTGTTTTTTTTTATACGTCTAGATCAAAACTTTACCGAGATGATTTTGTAAATACAAATAATATAATTGTAACTGATAAAGAGTTAGGTTCAGAATTTGATGATTTTACTATTATATATGTTAAAAATATAAGAGCTGCACTAAAGAAATTCGTAACTCACTATAGAGCATTATTTGATATACCTGTTATTGGTGTTACTGGAACGTGCGGAAAGACGACTACTAAAGAAATGATAAAGCATATTTTATCAAAATTCTATAATGTACAGGGGACAATCTTATCCAATAATGCTGCGTTCTTAAATATTCGTTACTTAGTAAAATTAAATGATAATATTGATGTTGGAGTTTATGAAATGGGTGTTGGATGGCCTAACGATATAATAGAATCAGCAATGTACTTTAAACCTAACATTGGTATTATAACTAACATTGGATACGATCATTTTAAAGGATGTAAAAATCTAGAAGGGTATATAAAAGCAAAATCTAAGATGCTAGAAGTTATTGATGAATCAGGATTTCTTATTTTGAATAAAGACTGCGAAAATATTTCTAAGATAAACACTAGTGACTTTAATGGTAGACTAATATATTTTGGTAAGACCGATTGTGAGTATAAAATTTCAAATATAGATGTATTGAGAATGACATATGTTTTAAATCATAATGATGAAAATTATGTTGTTAAGGTACCTGGTTTAGGCGAGCATAACATGTATAATGTAACAGCCGCAATTATTGCATGTAATTTAGTAGGAGTAAGTATAGCTGACTCAATTGAGCAACTTGAAGATTTTAAACATGTTCATAAGCACTTAGAATTAAAAAAAGGTGTAAACGGATCTACAATTATTGATGATTCATTCTCATCTAATCCTACAGCGTTAAAAGCAGCTATTACTGTATTATCGAAGTTCCCTAAGAAAAAAGTAGTTATTCTATCTAAAATGGGATGTTTAGGTAGTTTAGAAGAAGAGTTACATAGAGAAATGGGAAGAAACTTAGGTGAAGTGGATTATTTATTTACTCTTGATCAGGTATCTAAACTAATTGCTGAAGGTGCAATTGAAGCAGGACTTGATGAAAGTAGAATTTATATGCTGGAAAATACTGAGGACATTGAGGATATACTTGTGAAATTACTAGATAGTGACACTGTCGTACTATTTAAGACATCTATGTTTGGTGGTTTTGATGATGTGCTTAAATATATTGTAGATGACTAATTTTTTTACTAGTTAAAAATTTAGACGACTAACAAAATCTCTAGAAAATTAATGCGACTAATTAAATTAACGTAAAATCAAATACAATTTTTTTAAAAAAATTAGTAATGACCCCTTATTTACTAACTCTATTATTATACATCCAATTGATATTATATAAATCGAACTCAGTTAATTCTCCATTTTGTATTCTACCAGAATGGGCATGAAACATTACAGTATATTTTCTGAGTTCTTTATCTTTGAAATCGACAAGTCCAAATGTATGACCTAATTCGTGGACTGCGATTGTTAGCTTCTCGTTATATGGCAA
Source organism: Mycoplasmatota bacterium WC44 (assembly GCA_046529715.1). Lineage (GTDB taxonomy): Bacteria > Bacillota_I > Bacilli_A > MAG-NZ > MAG-NZ > WC44. The sequence goes on along the minus strand of CP134881.1, from coordinate 1,723,533 downwards.
TTTATCCATATTCGCCAAATTATATTTTATAAATGAGAAGCCAATTTCACCAGTATCATCTTTGAAAAAATATATATTACATGCCATTTTTTCGTCACCATACCCATTATCTGGTTCATCATTAAGGCTTTCGCAGTATGTTACCTCTTCATCGCCAGTATATATAGAAAATGATAAAATATCAACTTGTTCTTGACATTTTGTACTTAACTCATAATCTATTTGTATTCCATCTATTTCATTCCATATGGCTATTGCATCGATAGAAGCGTCAATATATTCTCTATCCATATTCTTATTTATACAGGCAACAATATTATCATTTGCTTGGGGAAAGTAATGATTGTGAGTAAATGCTTTATCTTCTCCGTACTCTGCAACCAGCTCTTCTAGTGTTTTTGTTTCTTCATATAATGGACCCCAATCGAATTCATACATGCATCCATTATAAAGCGTAACTATCATCAGTAACATAAATATATTAAATATTTTATTCATCTTAATGTTCCCCTTTATAATAATTATCCTTATAGAATGTTCCAATGTAGATTCCTAGTATCGATTCAACATAACGTATTTCATGTGAATCTTCACTACCAGTCTCAACATACAAAGCGCCGTCATTTAATTGATATAACGCTTCTTATTTTCATGAATGTAAATTGTAAAACCATTTAACCCTTTACTAGAATATAGATAAATACTTACTAGGTTTTATGTCATGTTAATAATGATCATATTTTGGTGTATATAGATAAGATGATTTACTCATACTTTATTATATCATATTTACTACTTATAGAATACTTGTTATAACTGATATTGATTAACAATAAAAAAATACAGAATATATAATGACATTCAAGAAATCGTACGGAGATGCATCGTGTCTTTTTTGATTTTATCATCTCTGCAATTTATTATAGAATAGTTATAATATAATAAAATTAGACAATAAAGTACTGATGTATATAGTATATTTAACAATATACTAACATTATGGGAGGAAGAATTAATATGAAGAAGATTTCTTCAATATCAATAGCGCTAGTTATTGTCTTAAGTTTAGTGGCATGCAAATCTCAAACATTAATTAAATTTGTTGAAGTTGAAGTACCAGTTCCAGTTGAAGTACCAGTTGTAGAGTATGTAGAAGTTGAAGTGCCAGTTGAAGTTATTGTAGAAGTGCCAGTAGAAGTAGTGAAAGAGGTGTCAGGTCCGAAATATGATCCTAAAATTGTACAAGCTCTTGAATCACTAGGTTATGAGTGCGATGTATCTAGCATGTATACATGTTTTTACTCTAATGGAAATCTAAAACTGTATTATCATTTAAACTCAAATTTGATATGGTTCTCTCACAAAAATAGCACACACGATAATCTTCATTTCTATATATCATTAGGATCCCTTATTGCCTGGGGCACTTATTTTTACGCACCACCAGAAAATATAAGTAATGGAGATCCTGGTTACTCCATTTTTGAATATTACATTGAACAAGATAAACTTATTGCTTCCACATATCATAAGCAAGATATAATTATAGATACAATAAATAAGTATAACAACATAATATCTGAAAGACTAACTGAATATGATGTTGAAATTATTCCAAATATGATACCTTGATTTTGTAATTCCAATAACTTTAAAATAAACTGGGAGGTTAAGTTAGTAGACATTATATTACACTCTTTGAATCGGATATAAGAGTATGCAAAACATTAAGTGATTATGATAGACTCTATAAGGTATCGTATAAGGGGGAAGAATACTCAGTACTACAAGCATATTTAATCTTTCCCGAGAAATTTTAAAAGAAATAGATACGAGAAGACGTCTGTTATTAATGTATTTATAGAGGGAACATTCAAAAGAAAAAAATACCTTGAAACACCAAATTAGAAAGTTGGTGTTTTTTTAGTGATTGTAACGAGTTTTATGTAAGCTTGTGTTGACATAAATATCTTCTTCATCTAGAATTGTGATTAAATAAGGATGTGATGAGTTTTGGATTTAGTAATAATATTTGGACCTCAAGCTGTAGGTAAAATGACCGTGGGAGAAGAGTTGGTTAATCTTACTGGATTAAAGTTATTTCATAATCATATGACGATTGACCTTGTTCTTAAGATGTTTGATTGGGGTACAATAGAAGCGAAGGAATTAATAAGATTATTCAGAGATGAAATAATGATAAAGATGTCAAACAGCGATCAACGTGGAATGATATTTACATTTGTATGGGCATTTAATATGAAGTCAGACTGGGAGTACATTGAACATGTGCGTGATATTTTTAAAGAACATAATATATATTTTGTGGAGTTAAACGCAGATGTTGAAACTAGACTTGCAAGAAATATTACAGAGAATCGTTTAAATAAGAAATGGACTAAAAAGAATACAGAGTGGTCGAGTAAAGAATTGGTTAGTTCAATGGATAAGTACAGACTTATTTCAAATGAAAATGAAGTACCTTATCAGAGCTATATTAGAATTGACAATACTAATTTATCAGCGCTAGAAACAGCAAAGCAAATTAAGAAGCACTTTAAACTTTAGAGTGATATTTAATCTATCGCAATATAGCAAAGGACACATTTCAATGTGTCCTTTACTTATGTCAATATCATTTGTATACTATTGTATGCTATAATGGGATAGGGAAAGAGTTAATAAACCGGAAAGAAGGGGATTATCATTAAGAGGAGAATGATTAGTTCTATAATGATATTAATAGGTGTTTTAATTATTATAAGGGAAGTGAGTCAACAAAAAATAACTTTAAACATATTAAAGCGTATGGTTAGTCAGTATGGACTAAATACTGTAAATGTTTTAAGAGAAAATGGAGCAAACAAAGTATTTCTATCTGATTTAAAAGAACTCTTTTTTACTATTGTTGTTGGTATAGCTTTTATGTTACTTGGAATCTTCATTAAGCACAGGAAAGTTAACTCTGAAAAAAGCATTGATATACGAAGTCAGGATTGGTTCTAAGTTGTAAGAAAATATATTGGTGTTGTTTAAAATCCGAATACATTATGAGGGGCTGATTGAAACTAAAAGAATTTTTATAATCGTTATTTCATTTATATTTTTTATTACACTTGATTATATTGTTATTAAAGGGATTTCCAGTGGAAGATCCAACAAAGTAATAAAGACGTAATTAATAATACTATAATGGGTTAATAATTTATTATACAAGTGTACTGCAAATACAGTACGCTTTTTTTTTGAGAACTATTACTATTTACGTGTATGTAAAAATAGCATATGTTCAAAACGAAAATAGGCTATTAGTTAATAGTTTTTTTATATATAAAGTTGATCATAAAATAAGCAAATATCATTGCTAAATAACCTGAAATTACTAATGATATTGTATAGACTAATTGATTTTTAAACTCGAATATCTCTAGAATTGTATTTTCACTATTATTCAGAAACATAAAATTTTGGTTAAATGTTTGGTTTAAGATAATAAAGAAAATTGCTAGTAAAGTAATATAGAATATAGAGTCTTTTATTGATTTTTTATTTGGTACAAAGTTATGAACAAATGCCATATAAAATACAGAATATACTATTAGTTCATGGGAAATCATATATTGTGTGAATCTAAAATTAGTAATTCCATGTTTGATGCTTGGATCTATGCTTGATCCTAACGCACCCATGGCCCAAAAGGAAGCAATACCAAAAACTTTATAACTCTTTGTGAAAAGAGCATAACTCATCAAGTATAATGTGAATCCGCATAAAGCAAGGGGAAGTCCATTGTACCAAGTCCAGATTCCATTATGAATTTTCCATACATAAAGTAATATTTCAAGAGTTAACATTATTATAGCAAGTGTATAACGAATATATTTTTCTCCTTCGAATGTCCCTAATGATTTTCTAAAAATATATGTTATAAGTATAGCTAATGGTAAGAGTGTCAACATTATTATATGTTCGGGCATAAAGTGATAAAAAGGTCTTATAACTTTATTACTAAAATAATCCATAATATTTCCCTCCATTATCTATCTAAAACCATACGAAAAATTTAACTTAGCGAACATTAAGGAATAATATATTAGTGCTTCTTAAGTTATATAAAAAAGTATGACTAAACTCTATAGAATATGTTAAAATATACCATAAGTAGGTGGGAAAATGAATTTAGACAATTACGTAGAGTGGTTCAAGGATAGAATTGAAATTACAAATTTAAACAACTTGAAAAAATACCTAAAGTTAAAGGGGTTTAGAAGATATAAAAAAGCTTATTATTTACTTAAAGAACATGAAGATAACATTAGCGATAAAGATATTGGAGAACTCTTTAAATATGAGATTAGGTTAAGAGCAAACATAACATACTATATAACAATGTTTGAAATTTATTTAAGAGCTCTATTAACTAATAACTTCACAAAGGAAGATTTAGATTTACCAGATTACTTCATGAAAAGTAAAAAAGATCTATTTGAACTGTTAGAAGAAGTTTCTTTTGGAAAACTTGTAGGACTTTATGAAACTTTGGATGAGTATATTATTGAAAAGCTTTTTGAGTATGATTTAGATAAAAGAGTTTTCATTAGACGTATAGAAGCAGTTAAAGATTTAAGAAATGTATTATATCACCATCACTTTTTACTAGACTATAATAACTATGATAACTGTGAAATTAATGGATTGCATACGTGCGATTTGTTGTCAAACTTATATAACTTTCAAAAGGTATTACCTAAGGATTTTAGAGGTACCTTTGAAAGAAGAATCAATAACACTGATAAAGGATTAGAATTACCTATTGGTTTACTTATAAAAATGTAAAAGAGCTACTTAGTAGCTTTTTTTAAGAAAATAATGGAAAAATCTATGATTTGTGATTATAATCACATATAAAAATCATAATTGGTGTTAAAATATATCGAAATCAAATTAAAGGAGAGTTAATTATGGAAAATACCGTAGAAAAAATACAACAAGTTATTGAGAGTGTAAGAGGCTTCTTACAAAGAGATGGTGGAGACATAAAATTTAGAAAGTTTGAAGATGGAATCGTATATGTAGAGATGCAAGGTGCATGTGCAGGTTGTGCTTCAATTGACGCAACTTTATATGATGGTATCGAGTCAATATTAATGGCAGAAGTGCCTGAAGTTAAAGGTATTGTAAAAGTTAACTAGTAGGAGGTAGTAGTATGATAAATAAAGATTTAACTTTAAAGGAAATCATTGATAGATATCCTGAGTTGGTTTATGTCTTTGAAAATAAAGGAATTAAAGGATTAGACAATGCTTTAGTAATGAAGCAAGTTGGAAATATGAAGTTAGAGCTTATTTTACAAAATAAAAAACTGAACGTAGAAACATTCGTTGATTTGATAAATGAAACTATTGAAAATAATAAAAGTGAAGATATTACATTAGTTCAAAAAACTTTCGAAGAGGGAAAAATAAATGTACTAGGTTTATTACCATGTCCAGTTAGAATGCCGCTTTTAGAAAAGTTTGGAGAATATGAAAAAATTAATGATATTAATCATGAGCTAAAAGCTGCTTCAGAAGGACTTGATTGGTTAGCTGAATCAGTTAAAGGTGCTAAAGATGCTTCTGAGTTAGCTGATGTTTATATATCAGCTGGATTTGATTTATTCTTTGAAGAAGAATTAATGAAGAAATATAAAGTTGCTAATGTGTTTGAAGATTTTACAGGGATCGAAGAATATAATACAGATTTTGAAAATGATTATATGTCTTTAAAAGATCCTTCAAATGATTATTCGATGTTAGCTGTTGTGCCTGCTGTATTCTTAGTAAATACTAAAGAGTTAGGTGATAGACCAATACCTAGAACTTGGAGTGATTTATTTAATCCAATTTATGAAGGGTCAATAAGTTTACCAGTAAGTGACTTTGATTTGTTTAATGCAATCCTAATACACTTATATAAAGAGTTTGGTTCAGAGGCTTGTTACAAACTAGGTAAGAGCTTAGTTGCAAGTATGCATCCAGCACAAATGGTTAAGTCGGATAAAAAAGGTAAAAGAGTTAAACCTGCTATTTCGATAATGCCGTATTTCTTTACTAGAATGGCTTTACCAGGAAGTGTTATGGAAGCAGTTTGGCCTGAGGATGGAGCTATTATTTCTCCGATCTTCATGTTAACTAAAAAAGAAAAAAAAGAAGAAATTGAAGATATAGCTAAGATGTTCGCATCGAAAGAAATAGGGGAAATTCTATCACACAAAGGATTATTCCCAAGTATAAGAAAAGATGTAGACAATAAATTAGAAGGTAAGAAATTTAAATGGATAGGTTGGGATTACATAAACTCAAACGATATCGGAAGTATCTTAAAAGAGTGTATGGACTTATTTGAAAAAGGGATGATGTAGAATGGATTTAATTACAGTTTCAGGACCACCTTCAAGTGGAAAGACTGCAGTAATAATCAAGACAATTGAAAACTTCTTAAAAAGAGGAATTAAAGTAGGAGTAGTTAAATTTGACTGTTTATACACTGATGATGATGCTTTTTATGAAAAAATAGGAGTGCCTGTAAAAAAAGGTTTATCTGGTTCACTATGTCCTGACCACTACTTTGTTTCAAACATTGAAGAAGTAGTAGAGTGGGGACAAAGAAAAGGAGTAGATCTACTAATTACTGAAAGTGCCGGTTTATGTAATAGATGTTCTCCTTATATAAAAGAAATAAAAGCAATTTGTGTTATTGATAACTTAAGTGGAATTAATACACCTAAGAAAATTGGACCGATGTTAAAATCTGCTGATATAGTAGTTATTACTAAAGGAGATATCGTATCACAAGCTGAACGAGAAGTATTCGCGATGAAAGTTCAAAGCGTTAACCCTAGAGCTACAATTATGCATATTAATGGTTTAAATGGCCAGGGAGCATTTGAATTATCAACGTTAATCTATAATGATAAAGTTGATATTAAAACATTAGAAGGTTCAAAATTAAGATTCTCAATGCCTAGTGCACTTTGTTCATATTGTTTAGGAGAAACAAGAATTGGTAAAGAACATCAAATGGGTAATGTTAGAAAGATAGATTTAGGTGATTAGTATGATAAGTAAATTAACAATTAGAGAATTATTTGAAAAATACCCATATAGTAAGGATTTTTTCATTGATAATTTTGTACCATTTGAAGGTTATGAAGATAAAACAATAAATGAACTATTTGAAACTTTAGACAGTGATTTAATAGAAGATCAAGCAATAGATACAGAAGCATTTATTAATCAATTAGATGAATATATCAATATGATGCTTTCTTTTATGGAAGAAACAATTAGTGTTGATAATAAAATCACAATCTTACCTGGATACCATAAAGATGGTAGTAAAGAGGGGTACGACAAACTTGAAATCAGTAGTGGTGAAATTATCTGTATTGTTGGACCAACTGGTAGTGGTAAAAGTAGATTATTAGCTGATATTGAGTGGGCAGCAAATCAAGATACACCAACTAAGCGAACAGTATTGATCAATGATAAAATTTTAGATACTAAAGAAAGATTCTCTGCTAGTAATAAATTAGTAGCACAGTTATCACAAAATATGAATTTCGTAATGGATTTAACAGTAGAAGAATTTTTAGATTTACATGCTAGTAGTAGATTAGTAGAAAATAAAGAAGAAATGATAGAAAGTATCTTCAATAAAGCTAATGAATTAGCAGGGGAAAAGTTTAAATTAAATACACCAATTACAAGTTTATCTGGTGGGCAATCAAGAGCATTAATGATTGCTGATACAGCTATTCTTTCTAAATCACCAATTGTATTAATTGATGAAATTGAGAATGCTGGTATTGATAGAAAGAAAGCATTAGAACTATTAGTTTCAGAAGAAAAAATAGTATTAATGAGTACACATGACCCAATATTAGCATTAATGGGTGACAAGAGAATAATTATTAATAATGGTGGTATCGATAAAGTAGTTGAAACTACACAAGAAGAACGTGATATTTTACACAAATTAGAACGTTTGGATAAAATAATGCAGAACATGAGAAATAAGTTGAGATATGGTGAAACATTGAAATTTGAGGAGGAATTATAATGCATGATGGATGTAGTGGTTCATTTGAAAATGGACAACAAGTAGTAAATAAATTAAGAACAATGGGGTTTAGCGAAGCTGCTTTACCAATTCCAGCTGAAATAACTTGTGAATGTGGTGAAGAATTTGAAATGGATACATTTGAATATAAATGTCCTAAGTGTGGAATGGTATATGGTGTTACACCTTGCTCAAGTCACGACCCAAGTAAAATTAAAGCTGCAGGTATTAATTATTAAGAAGATGCTAATTGAATTGGTCAATAGTTAACGGACACAAAAAAAGACTTTAATTAAACCCTAGTTGAGAACGATACTCAACTGGGGTTTTATTTTGCAATGTTTCTGTAAATCTACTGTTATTAAAATAATCAACGTAATTTGCGATGGTTTCATCAATATTGTCGCTTTGTTTAAATCTAAAGTCGTAATAAAGTTCCCATTTAATCCACCTATTTAAAGACTCAATGACTGGATTATCAGTAGGTGTTCCAGCTCGTGACATCGATCTATTTATGTTATAATCTTTATGAGCTTCTTGGAATGCTCTGGAGGAATATATTGTCCCTTGATCTGTGTGCAAAAACGTCTCAAGGTCTTTATATCCTCTTTTTGATTTTTCATTGAGAAACTTTTGTAACGCAGACATGTGGCTTCTATAGTTGCTACCATGTTTACCTTCACTAAGTCATAGCAAACTATTTCATTGTTAAATACATCTATATACAGTGTGAGATCTTTCATTTTCCCTTTGTGCTTAAGGACTGTAGTATCAGATGTAACAACCTCAAATGGTCGACTAGCATTCCAACTAGTAACTAGTCTTGGAAAATCTAATCTTTCATTTCCTGATTTCTTATATGTTTTTCGGGATTTAGATTTAATTCCCAACTCTTTACAACACGAATGCACAAGCCAACTTGATACTATCCATCCGGTATCTCTAAATATGTACTCTCTAATTCTTCTATACCCATATGATGGGTGTTTTTTATTTACAGTAACAATTAGAGATATTAAATCAATCCTGTTCTGCTTATACCTATTAATAGAATCTTTGCCTTTTAACCAACCATAATAACCGCTCCGAGATACACCCATAGTACTACAAAGACTCATTATATTAAAGTTTAAAGATAAAATTTCTATGATCTCATATTCTCTTCGAGTTAGTTCTTTTTTTTTATTTTCTCTACAATTTCATTTGTATAACCTCTTTTTAATCTTTCATTTTCGATTCTCAACTTCATATTTTCATATTGTAATTGTTCTAGTTCTGAAAGATCTTTTCTCTTTGAGAATTTAGCTAATGGATTACCTGGTTTTTTCTTGTTTTCTAACCCATCAATCCCATTCTCTCTATACTTCTTAATCCAATTTGTTAGAAGACCATCGCTTATCTTTTCTTGAGTTGCAATTTGAAATATTGAATCTTCTCCGCTTAGAACTCTAGATATAATTCTAAATTTCTCTTCTTTACTCCAGTATCGATTTTTACCACCTTTAGGTCTGCCCATAATTATCACTCCCTTTCTTAAGTATAACAAAAAATGTTAACGGACTTTTTAACTGTCCGTTAACATCATATCATTTCATAATGCATCTTTTTTTTCTTATATCATTTGTTTAGTTGAGAAAAATATAATAGAATGATGTAGGAGGTCTTTGTATGGAGAAAATGTTTCATGATGAAGAAGTAATAATAGAACTAAAAAAGAATGAAATTCTATTTCATGATTACGATATATTAGAACATGTATACTATGTAATTGACGGTTTTGTAAAGATAATAAAATACACAGAAGAAGGTAATGAAAAAATAATTGATCTATTAGGTCCCAAGGATTTCATCGCAGTAACATTGCTTATGGAAAATAGAGATGAGTATGGATTGAATGGTATTGTAGTTAAAGATTGCAAACTAATCAAAGTTTCTTCTAAAGGGATGCTTGAAGCATTAACTAATTTAGATACATTAAAACAATATATGGATTTTCAAAGTAGAAAAACTCTACATTTTAAAAACTATATTTCAATCTCATCAGAGAATGACGAAAAACTAATTGGTTTTTTAAATGGACTTGCATCAAGATTTGGTAAAATAGAAAATGATGTTAAAGTACTGGATTTACCAATTAATAAGACTGATCTAGCTAACTTTATTGGAATGCGTAGAGAAACGTTAAGTAGAAAATTATCAAATTTAACTAAACAAGGAATACTAAAGGTTGATAAGAATAAGATATACTTAAAAATGTGATTTTTTGTCACATTTTTTTATTATTCTATAGTTTAAATGTTATAATTTACTCTATAGAGGTATATATGAAAGAGATAAAAATAAGTGTTAGAAAAATGGTTGAGTTCTTACATAGTGGTGGAGATCTAACTAGTGAATATTTTCAAAATAACGATATGCTAGACGGAACTAGAGTTCACCAATATTGGCAAAATAAATACGGACTAAATGACGAAAAAGAGGTCTCTGTTTTTTATGAGCATGAAATAGATGATTATAAATTTGTTATCTCAGGAAGAATTGATGGAGTCTTAAATGACGGATCAATTATTGAAGAGATTAAATCTACAAAAGGTGATTTATCAGAGTTAACAGTTGATTCTAGACCACAACATCTTGCTCAGGCTAAAATGTATGCATATATATATTTACTAAATAATTCATTAAAAAGCATAAAAGTTAGACTAACGTATATCAAAACTGATGATTATGAGAATGTAAGCTTTGATAAACGATATAACATAAGTCAACTAGAAAAGTTTTTTGTGAGTACTCTTAATAGTTATTTAGAATGGCAAAAAGTAATTACTGATCATAAGAAGAGTTATTTAAACGATGTAAAAAAAATTAACTTTCCGTTTGATAAATATAGAGAAGGTCAAAGAGACTTGATGGGTGGAGTCTATCAAACAATCAAAAATAATGAGATACTTTATTCAATAGCTCCTACCGGAATAGGTAAAACGATGGCAACACTTTTCTCGAGTTTGAAAACAATAAAAAAGAGTAAAGAGAAGATTTTCTATTTAACAGCGAAAAATGCCGGTAAGAGAGTTGCTTTATCTTCTTTAGAATTACTTAAGGAAAATGGACTTAATTCTAAAACGATAGAATTAACAAGTAAAGATTCAATTTGTTTTTTAGAAGAAAGAGAATGTACTCCTGAAGCTTGTAAATATGCAAAAGGCTTCTTTGATAGATTAAAAGAAGCTACAAGAGATATATATAAGAATGAATCTATAATAACAAAGAAAATTCTAGAAGAATACGCGGAAAAACATACTGTATGCCCATTTGAGTATTCTCTTTATGTTTCGTACTTTACCGATATAATTATCTGTGATTATAATTATGCATTTTGTCCGAAGACACATTTGAAAAGATACTTTGAAGAAAAAGAATATAAACCTATACTACTTGTAGATGAAGCACATAACCTTATTTCAAGAAGCAAAAGTATGTATTCAGCAGAACTGAATGATTCCGTAGTTAAGAAGTTAAAGATACTTTTAAATAGTATAAAACCAAGTGTATCTAAGGAAATAAACAACCTATTAGATTCATTTGATATATTAGGCTCAGGAGTTAGTTTTGAGTCGTATAAAGATATGGATCACATTTTTATAGAATACTTCTTAAAACTTTATAAGAAAATAAATGAGATTTTAATAGAAAATCAAGATTTCAAAAGCCGTAATGATGTAGTAAACATCTACTTTGAATTAATGGACTTTTATAGAATCATAGAGTTTTATAATGAGTCATATGTATTTTTAGTAGATAATAATAAAGGAATCAAAGTGTCACTATCATGCCTTGACGCTAGTAAGTATATTTTAAAGACTATAAAAGATAGATGTTTTGGTACGGTATTTTTTAGTGCTACGATGTTTCCTTTAGATTATTATAAACAACTCTTAACAAGTGGTGAGGGTAATCATATGATTTTAAAATCACCATTTCCTCAGGAAAACTTAAGTTTATTTATTGTTGATGATGTATCTACAAAGTATAAAGATAGAGACTCTTCGATTGATAAAATAGTTGATACTATAAAAACTATGGTAAACAGTAAAAAAGGGAAATATATTGTGTTTTTCCCATCCTACGCGTACTTAGATAAAGTGAGTGAACAACTAGACGTAAATATTGAGAAGATAGTTCAAAAACGAAATATGACGTATTCAGAAAGAGTTGAATATATGAATATGTTTTCTGAAGATAGTTCATTACTTGGAATGTTTGTAATGGGTGGAATTTTTTCTGAAGGGATCGATTATGTTGGTGATATGTTAAGTGGGGTTATAATAGTAGGGGTTGGCTTACCGATGTATGGTGATTATAATAATTTATTAAAAAGTTATTTTGATGAGAAATTCAATAATGGATTTGATTATGCTTATACATACCCTGGAATAAACAAGGTAATTCAATCCGTCGGTAGAGTCATTAGAACAGAATCTGATAGAGGGGTAGCTATTTTAATAGATGAAAGATTCTCAAATAATAAGTATCAAAATTTATTTCCTAGAGAGTGGAGTCATAAACGAATAATTAATAACAACAAAAGAATAAGTACTATATTAGATAAGTTTTGGAGTGAATAATATGAAGATAACTATATCAAATGAAATACTAGATAGTGTCCCTAAGTTTAATATAGCTGTTATTAAACTTAATGGTAATATTCAAAAATACATTCTTTTAGATGAAGAGATAAATAAAATAGAAGAAGAGATAGATAATCAATATAACATTGAAGATGTAATTAAAATACCAAACATACTAGATGCTAGGAATGCTTATAAAGCCTTTGGGAAAGATCCGAGTAGATATCGTTTAGCTTGTGAATCTTTATTTAGAAGATTATCTAAAGGAAATAAACTATATAGAATTAATAATGCAGTGGATGCTGGTAATTTATTATCGATAAAAACACAAAAATCAGTTGCAGTACTAGATCTTGATGAAATCAAAGGTGATATTCTTATAAGGTTAGGTAAGGATACTGATGATTATCATGGAATTGGAAGAGGAAAACTTAATATAGATAGGATTCCTTTATATGAAGATGATTTAGGACCATTTGGTTCAACTACTAGTGATACAGAAAGAACAATGATTACATCTAAAACGAAGAATATATTAGTCTTTATAATTTCATTTAATGGTAGTAAACAACTTGAAGAAGATATAAATTTATGTAAAGAAATATTTGAAAACTTTGTTGATGTAAATATTATTTCATCAACAATTATACCTAAAGGAGAATAGTTATGCCTCAATTAAATATAAAAGGACTATCAATAGAAGAAGTGAGTTCAATCAGTAATGATTTACTTACAGATTTAGTAGAAATTATTAAGTGCCCAAGAGATCATATTATGATTGATATATATAATGTAAGATCGGTATTCGATGGTGAAGAAGTTAAGACATATCCTTTCATTGAAGTAGCCTGGTTTAACCGTGGTCAAGATATTCAAGATAAAGTAGCTTTAGTAATAACAAATCATGTCTTGAAACTTGTAGATGAAGTAGAAATTGCATTTAAGGAATTTGAAAAAATCAAATATTATACAAATGGGACACATTATGAACTAGTATCCTTAAAACGGAGTATAAAATAAAAGGTACAAATAATCAAATAAAGTGAACCCTTTGTAAAGGACATTTTGAAAAAAGGTTAAATTGTTAATAAAATATGATCTCGATATTGATTCGGGGTCATATTTTTTGTTACAGGCGTTTTTCTTACGTTATTGTAATATTTTATATAATCACTGATATATTTTTTGAGTTTTTTTAGAGTATAAATATTTTTAAAATTTGTTTCTGATTTAAACCTTCCAAAAAAAGATTCCATCGGAGCATTATCCCAACAATTCCCGCGTCTAGACATTGATCTTTTAATATCATAAAAATCTAAATAATCTCTATATAGTTTAGCTGTATAGTGCGCTCCTTGGTCGCTATGAGATATTGCATTCTTACTTAGTTTAAAGTTTGGATTGTTAATCATAATTTCAAAACTTTCAATTACAAAATCCAATTTCAAACTTGACGATACTGCATGTCCAACTATTTGTTTTGTTGTACAATCTTTTATCGCAGACATATATGCTTTTTGGCTATTTCCATAATAAATATATGTAATATCAGTTAATATCAATTCTCCTGGCTTATATTTATCAAATTCTCTATTCACTATATTAGATGCAAAAGAATTTTCTTCTATAGCTTTCATCATTTTTTTATATGGATTTACTCTCGTAATTTTTATATGTAAATTATTTTGTTTCATAATTCTTAAAATTTTCTTTAAATTCATTATGATTCCATCTGATTCTAACTGTTTCTTTATTTGTCTTGATCCTTTCTTGAATCCACCCTCGTTAAATTTGTTAACGACTAATTTTATGTCTTTAGATTCTTGTTCAAATTTAATATGTCTACTATTTTCTGACTCTTCACTATTATAATTATAATACCCAGATTTTGAAACATCAGCTATTTTTACTAAATGTGAAATCTTAAAGCCGTTTTCTTTATTTAATTTTCTTATTAATTCGAATTTTTCTGACGTGTATAAGCGATTATCTTTCCTTTCCCTCCTTTCTATCGCGTCGAACTTTTTTACAATTTCTAGTTCCTCCTCTAAAAACTTGATCTTTGCCTTCAAAAAATCGTTTTCTTCTTCAACAGTTCTTTCAGTTTTTCTAGATCTTCCACTTGATAATCTTCTGGTATCTCTTAACCGACTAAATCCTCCAGTTTTATACTGTGTTCTCCATCTTGTACATGCTTTATTAATTCGACTGTCACCTAAAACTTCAATATCAAAACCAGCCTCTTTAAAAATGAGTTTTCGCGGCTTACATTCTTCAAGTTCTAAAACAACATGTGACTTGAAATCATCTGTATAAGTAATTGCTTTGTTTGAAACTCTTTTAACATATTTATTATTTAATAATTCTTTCACTTGTTCGTTTGTAAAATAATTTTTCCCCATATTTCTTACCTCTCTTATTTAAGTATACAAAAAAACCTAGAAAATTTTCACTTTTTTTAAAGTGTCCATTTTATAGGTTTCATTTTAAAAAGATTATAGTACCTTTTTTGATATATTATAATTAAGGAGAATAAATATATGGAAAGAAAAACAAAAAAGCACGCAGTATATAGTTTAGAAGAGAAGGAAGAAATCTTAGAGTTGTTTTTGTCATGTGAGTATTCAGCTGTACAACTTGCAAAAATGTATAATTTAGATAGTAGGAAAAGACTATATGTTTGGAGAGACATGAAACTGAAATACGGTAAAATTGTTGACATGAGAGGAAAATCTAAAAGTCCTAGTAAAGGTAGGGCTAAAAAAAGAATTTCACCTAGAGATATGACTCATGAAGAGTTAATTAGTTATGTAGAGATGGTAGAATACATAAAAAAGTCGATAACCTACCTGATAAAGCAAAAATAAAATATCAGATTATTGATAGTCTAAGTAATAAGTATCCAGTAAGAAGAATAGCTAATTACTTAAAGTGTTCTGAATCTGGTTACTATTCATGGATTAAATTAGGTAGGCCTAAACACAAGGCATTTAATGAGGAAATAAATAACATTATAGTTGAACAATATCAAAAAGATAATAGACAAGGGATAAGGAGTTTGAGAATGAACATAAAAAAAATATATGGTCTCGCCCTAACAAACAAGACCATATACCGATATATGAGACTAAATAATATTCAGTCCATAACTCGTAAGAAGGTTCAAAGGTATAATAAAGTATCTCACCACAATATTCCCAATGTCCTTCAAAGAAATTTTACCACAACAAGTCCAAATGAGAAATGGTCAATTGATGTATCATACATATTTAGTCGTGAAGGCAAACAATACTTGTGTGCTAGTAAAGACCTATATGATAAATGCATTGTCTCAAACACAGTATCTCGCTTCAATGATAATAAATTGGTTTTAGATACTGTAAAAGAAGCTTTAAACTCAGTTCCTGATCATCAAAGAAAGAATCTTATTATACATTCTGATCAAGGATACCAGTTTACATCAATACAGTACAAAGAGTTACTTAAGAGAAATAACATCGTACATAGTGTATCGTTTAAAGGAAGTTGCGTAGATAATGTTCCAATTGAATCATGGTTTAGTGCACTTAAATCTGAGTCTTTATACATTTATAAGCCAGAAACTAACCTTGAGGCTAGACTGATAATTGAGAAATATGTATACTATTACAATAATGAGAGACTACAAGAACAATTAAAAGAGCTAACTCCGCTTGAATATCGGTCATTAGCTCTTAGTACCTTTATTTAACTACTCCTTTTTTAGGGAACACGTTCTATTAGTGTCCTTTTATAATACTAAAATTAGCTTCATTACAACTTTCTACAAAAAGTGATTTTTTTAATTGATAAAATACAATAAGTTTAAAAGGAGTAAATATTATGGCAAAAAGTGAGAAAAGAGTGTCTATTTTGTTAATTACTATCTCATTATTTTACTTGTATCCCTTTTTAATACCAGAGCTAACAGATTATTTATCGTCTTTTGAATTATATGTAAAACCGTTATTCTGGTTACTAGTTAGTATATATATATTGTCACTTAATAAAGTAAAGTCTAAAGCTAAACGTAGATATTTAAGTTATATAATCTTGTGGGTTTTTATATCTGCATTTATATATATATTTGCATATTTTCTAGTAGGATTTATTGACGGTTTTGGAAAGAACCCTTACGATACAACATTAAAAGGATTTCTATTTAATTTATTGTTATATGGTTCTGTAATTATACTTAGGGAATTTGCTAGAAATTATCTAGTTAATTCTGTTCCAAAGAAGAGGATCTCCTTATTCAGTATTTTTATAGTAATAGTTTATTCTTTAATAGACGTTAATCTAAATAATTTAATTAGTTTATCATCACCAGAAGACATTATATCATTTGTAATTTCAAAAGTAGGAGTTATCATAACCTTTAATATTTTTATGACTTATATATCACATTTGGCTGGGTATATTCCTTGTATTATATATGCTTTACTAATTCAATTACCTCTATGGATTTTAAATGTTATACCTAACCTAACATGGCTATCCTCAGCTGTAATTGGTCTAATGATACCTGTATTAGCTTTAATATTAATAAGTGATTTATATAAGAAAATGTCAAGACAAGTAAAAAGAGTTCAGTATAGTAAGCAAAATCTTTATAGTTGGATAATTACAGGTTTTATATCAGTTTGTATTGTTTGGTTTGTAGTAGGTGTTTTTCCAGTTGCACCAACAGTAATTTTAACTGGGAGCATGGAGCCTGTTATATATCCAGGAGACGTTTGTATAATCAAAAAAGTAAATATTGATGATGTTGAAATTGGTGATGTAGTACAGTATTGGACAGGTGATTACTTCATTATCCATAGAGTAATCGAAACATATGAAGAAAGCGGAAATAAATTTTATATAACAAAAGGTGATAACAACCCAAGTAAAGATTCTAAACCTGTATCACAAGAACAAATTAAGGGTGTACATATATATACTATTCCTAAGGTAGGAAAACCTCTATTAATGTTGAAGTCTAAGTCTGACGAAGACATTAATGAAGAAATAATGAATTCAAGTGAGTAAAAGAGGAGTTTATTAAAATGATATCTATGACAAAGAAGAAAAAGTTAATGTTAATTATAATGTTAAGTTTTTTTGTAATCTTATTTAGTATTCTTACAATTACAAGGTTAGTTTCACCAAAAGTAGCTGAAACTGAACAAACCATATATGAGTATAGTTTTACTGGGGGCTTAGATTATTTGGTTTATTTAAAATCTAATGAAATTTATGAAAAAAATTATCTAGAAAGTGATATGCAATATATATTGCAACTTACTGATTTTATTGATGTTACATATGAACTGACTTATGAAGCTACTAATTCAACAGATTTATCATATAACTACCATGTTTATCCTGCTATAGAATCTTACACTGGAAATGGAGATAATTCACAATTATTATGGAAGAAGAACTATCCTAATATTAAATCTATTCAAGAACAAGTAGTTAAAAGTTCAATGAGCATAAATGATAAAGTTAAGTTAAAGTTAGATAATTATATTGACTTTATAAATGAAGTTAATGAAAGTCTAGATATAAATACTAACGATTACTTAGTACTATACCTTGAAGGTAACATTTTTATAGAATATGATGGAAGATTTGCTACTGAGGAATTTACTCAAAGTATAAAAATACCTCTTAAACAAAAAGTATATAGTATAAATAATGATGATGAATTTGAGACAAGCGATGAGTTTATTTATTACAATGAAGAATCAGATAGTGTTAATCTAATAGCTATTGTCGGATTAATTATCTCATTAATATCATTAATTGCATCATTTAAATTCATTAACACTTTACTACCACTTAGTTTGAAAGAGAAAACATTTAATAAGATATTTGCTGAACATAGTGGTAGACTAGTACAGCTAACAAATTCAACATATGAATTAAACGAATTAATATTTGTTAGAGAGTTTAATGATTTAATTAAGATATCTGATGAAATATCACAACCTATATTCTACAACAATAAACAAACAAATGAAATAACTACTACACAATTCTTAGTTTTCGATAATAATAAGAACTATAGTTATGTACTTAAATAAAAAAAAACGTCTATTAATATAATAGGCGTTTTTAATTTTTATCTATGTTGGTATATTAGGTGTGTTAAATTGTTCATACTCAAGAAGTATCTTAAATGTAACAGTCCTATCCTGCGTAGAATTAGTTGCATTCTCATGTAGATATATATTGATCTCAAAATGATCAGTAGAATTAGGACCAGTAGGTTGTAAGATGTAATCATTTAGTATTCCATCTGGATAGAAGTATGGGTTCATACTACCAATTGTTAATACACCTGGAGTTCCAGGTATAAAGCCACCAATATTATAATCCCATATTTCTGCCTGCAAGATTAAGTTGTTCATAATACCACCTGGCTTATTATCTTCTGTAGAATCGTATCCAACAACATTAACATCAACGAGCTTCATATTTGTTAATTTTGCTGGAATATCTCCGTTATTTTGAATGCATGCAACTACTTTCCCTCTTGCTCCTGGATATAGGTTATCAAACGTCACCGTAAGATATTTACCATCTACAGAAACAGAAGAAGTAGTATTGATATACATACTATTATCATCAGGATCAACAGCATCACAACAGAAGATTACTGATAACTCACCAGTTTCAGCAGTCCCAGTTACAGTAAGTGTATCAGTCCAGTATGCATATGAGAAAGCAGATAACATTAATGTTAAAACTAAGGTTGTTAATAAAACGTATGTTTTTTTCATAATTCCTCCCTATCATTTTAAATATTTTAAAATGATATTTGATTTACACTAATTGTAATCAGTATTTGATATTTTGTAAAATAATCGGCTATTCATATCGTTATAGCCGATTATAAAATATTTTATTTTTTTAAGCTACGATGCATTCCATTGTTGGTAATCTAATACCCATTGAGCAGTAACTGTTTCGTCTTGAGTAGTGTTATCTTCAGTACCTAAAGGAAGTTGTATAGTAATAGTAAACGTTAATTCTTCATCTACATCTAATACGTAAGTTTCGATATCTACTGGTAATGAAGCTTCATTTACATAATCGACAGTGAAAAGAAGAGCGTTCTCTAAATTATTTGGATCTGAAGTAACTCCACCTGTCAATGCACCAGGTTTAACTGGAATAGTACTATTGTTTACAATTTTACCTACATAAATAACTTGAGCTCCTGGATATAAATCAGAGATAGTTAAAGTAAGTAAATCATCTCCTATTGCATGTTCTTCAGTTACGTAAACATCATTAGTCATACTTACATGTGCAAAATCCACATCTAGAATACCAGTGTTTGCAGTACCATTAACTGTTAAAGTATCAGTCCAGTATGCATAAGAAAATCCTGCTGTCATAAGTGCAAGCACCATTACTGACAGTAATACATAAAATTTTTTCATAATTCCTCCTAAATTTTTTTTATATTTTTTAAACTGTGAGAACACAGTTAAAAACAAAGATGAGTGTATTTTCTCTGATAAATATTTTATAGATTCTCACAATTCTATACACATTATACAAACATAAAATAATAATTTTGTCAGTATATGTATTTGAGAGTTTTTTTAATAAAATTATTTTAAAGCCTATTTAAATTAGTAATGAATTTGTGCGAATAATGAATTAAAATGATATTGATGTCGTTAGTTGACTTTTTTGTAGTTTCATACGTTAACTTTTTGGTATTTGGTATATTATTCAAAAAAAGCAAACACTCTAACAAGAATGTATGAAATCTATTTACTATTTATGCGAATATGTAACTAAATAAAAGAATTTTCTAAAATTACTATGTAATTGCCTAAAGGTAGGTTATTTTACTTATCAGACTATAAACTTTGTACATTCTTAATGTAAATTTCTATTTTTACTACAATAATGATTTTATGCATTCTATAGCATTAGTATTACTATTTTGTTTCCTTTAAGGGATTTATTGTTAAATATAAGGAATTGGTTACTCGTTTTTGAAAGAGAATTGTCGAAATTCAATTAATTAAGTAATAACTCATATCTAATACTAAATGGTATGAATAAAAAAATGACTATATTTAAATCTATCCATTAATTTTAAAACTTTTATTTATTACGTAACGTTTCCGATCAATGATCTTTTTCATCATCACTATCATCATCACAATGCTTATTACCATGATCTTCACAAACTTTATCTTTGAATTTATCATCATGCATCTCTGGATCAATTAAAACTGCGAAATAGAAATAGTGGTAGTTATCAATATCTTTATATTTCCAACGTCTACAACAAACGGGTTTACAGAAAGATGATCTTCAGTAAGTGTAAATGTATACTCGGTCTTTGAAGAATCTAACTAAAGTAATTCACCTTCTCTTTGGCTACTTGAATCACCAAAGTATATATCATCATCTTGGGGTATCCATAAATTACTAGGTATGTAAGGATAATCACTATTTAATAAGAAAACCCAAATTCTTGTGTGATTAACTAGATTTGCTACATCTGGATCACTTAAATTAGTTTCTGGATCAATATTTAATTTTAGCCAAATCAACTTAGCTGAAGTCTTGCCGTTATTATAAAATCTTGCTGCACCTAATGTTACAGAACCAGGATGTAAGTTAGTAAATGTAGCTTTTACATCTTTATCATACGGTACAACTGTATTTGTCTCATAAGGGTCGTCGCCAGGAAGTTTGTTTGCTAAACAGTACCATTCTTCGTAACCAGGGAGTTCTTCATTCCATTCAGTATCCCATAGTATACCTGTTTGCTCGATACAAGCGACATTCTTAAAGACATATTAGTACTAGAAAGCATAAAATTCATTAATAATTTCTACGATTCTATTTATGTATAACTATTTAATAAATTTCTGAATATTAATTTTTTTTTACAATAAAATATGAAAGATTATACTATTATGATAAAGTATATATGAGGTAATAATATGATAATAATTAATGGAGTAAAGATATCAATAAATTCAGATGAATTTGCATTGAGAAAGAAGATAATAAAAGTATTAAGAATTACTGATACTGATATTATTTCTTTTAAGATTGTTAAAAGAAGTTTAGATGCTAGAAAAAAAGATAATATCTTATTTGTATACAATGTGACATTAGAACTAAAGAATGAGAGAAATGTTCTTAAATTTAAAGAAGTTTCAATATATGAAGAACCAACATATAGTGTAAAGAAAATAAATACTAAAAAGAGAGTAGCTGTAATAGGGTACGGTCCAGCTGGAATCTTTGCATCACTAGTTTTAAGTGAAGCGGGAGTGGAAGTTGATGTATATGAGCGCGGTGAAAATGTTGATGACAGAGGTGAAAGTGTTGAGAAGTTTTGGAATGAAAAAATCTTAAATACTGAATCTAATGTTCAGTTTGGTGAAGGTGGTGCTGGAACTTTTTCTGATGGTAAATTAACTTCTAGAAGTAAGAATATTAGAACAATCAAAGTGTTTGATGAGTTAGTTGAAGCAGGTGCACCAGAAGATATTATGTATGTTAACAACCCACATGTTGGAACTGATAAACTTAGAGGAGTAGTTAAGAATATAAGAAATAAGACTATTAATCTGGGTGCAAATGTTAATTTTAACTCTAAAGTAGAAAACCTTATAATAGAAAATGATAAAGTAATGGGGATTATTGTTAACGGTGAAGAATTTTATTACGATGCCGTTATTCTAGCTGTTGGTCATAGTGCTAGAGACACATTTGAAATGTTACATTCATCAGGTGTAGAAATAGATCAAAAACCATTCGCAGTTGGATTTAGAATTGAACATCCACAATTGTTAATTAATAAATCACAGTATGGAGCAAATTTCAATAATCCAAGATTAGGTCCAGGTGAATACAGGTTAACGAATCAATCTAATGGTCGAGGTGTATATACATTCTGTATGTGTCCGGGAGGGTTTGTAGTTCCTTCTCAAAGTGAAGAGAATACAGTTGTAGTCAACGGTATGAGTGAACACGCTAGAGATCAAGTTAATGCTAATAGTGCTATATTAGTAACTATTAACAACATTGATGTTGGAGGCAATGTATTTAGTGGAATGAACTTTCAACGAGAAATTGAAAAAAAAGCCTATATATTAGGTGGAAGTAATTATAATGCACCTATACAAAGACTAGTGGATTTTATGAATAATAAGAAAACTACTGAAATTGGAGAAGTTATACCAAGTTATAAAATAGGTACAACTCTAGCTAATTTAAGAGGATTATATCCAGAAGATATTAATAAATCTATAATTAATTCAATGGAAGTGTTAAATAGAAAACTTAAGGGATTCTCAATAGATGATGCTATTTTAACTGGTGTAGAAACAAGAAGTTCTTCACCAATAAAAATTGTACGTGATAAAGAATCATTAATGAGTGTTAGTACTAAAAACCTATATCCATGTGGAGAAGGATGTGGATACGCTGGAGGTATCGTATCTGCAGCTATTGATGGTATAAGAGTTAGTGAAATAATTATCGAAAATTTCAAGTAAGATAACTGTGAGATGTTTATGACTTTTAGGTGATAATACTGAATATATCATTACAAATAAAAAAGATTTATAAGTTATAAGTCTTTTTTTTCTTTTTATAACTGTAGTAAAAATAAGGCTACTATAGGTATTGTAAACATACTCAGTAATGTTGATAGTACGACACCTTGAGAAGCTAGTGCTGAGTTGCATTCATATTTTTCAGCTACTATAACTGCAGTAGCGGCACCTGGCATTGCGGCTAGGATTACACCTACTTTAAGTATATCTAAACTTATATTAAAGTTATTATAGATAAAGTAAATGATGAACGGGAATATCAGCAATCTAAAAAGAATCACAATATATAATTTAAGATTTGTGAATGCTGATAAAATTTTTGTACTAGCTAAACTTAAACCAATCATCATCATTGATAATGGAGTAGTTAGTCCTCCTATAATATCAACAGTATTTAAAATTGTATTAGAGAATTTAATATTCATAAAGTTTAATAGTAAAGCTAATATGACTGCTAATAGTCCTGGGTTTAAAATTGTTTTTAAATTAACCTTAACCTTACTATTTCCCTTAGTCATATAGTAAACACCTAGAGTAAACACTATAACATTAAATGGCATTACGAATATAATTGCGTAAAATAACATTTCAGCACCAAATAAAACTGTAACAATAGGATATCCCATAAATCCAACGTTTGCGAATGTTAATAAGAATTGATAAACTCCTACATTTTTTTCATCTGTTTTCATTATTTTAGGGTATATGAACGCTATCAAGAATGCGACTAAATATGATAATAAAGACAAAAGTATAATAATAAATATATCTGAAACTGAATTATATAGTTCAGCACTACTCAGGATACTAGCTAAAATTAAAGCTGGTAAGGTAATATAAAATATAAGTTCAGCAAGATCTTTTTTTAATGTACTTCCTACTATTTTCCTTTTTCTTACAACATAACCTACTAGTATAATTAAAAAGAGTGAAAGTACTTGTAAAAATATTGATGTAAAATTCATAATAATTCTCCTTAAGTTAAGTCAGTTACTATTGTAAAGTTTTGTATTAATATAAGCAAACATAATGATTATATTTTTCTCATTAAATTAAAAAAAATAATGATTTATTATAAAATCATTATTTTTTATTAAAATTCACTTAAAGTCCACTCTTCTAGATTCCAAACTTCAGTAACAATATCTTTATAGAAGAAAGGATCGTGACTTATTAATAGAATTGTACCTTTATATTCATTTAGTGCTTTTTTTAGTTCATTTTTGGCATCTTGATCTAAATGGTTAGTAGGCTCATCTAGAACTAACACATTTGTTTCAATATTTAATATCTTACTTAGTCTTACTTTTGCTTGCTCTCCACCACTAAGTACATGGACTTTGTTTTCAATATGATCTGTAGTTAAGCCACATTTGGCTAATGCGCTTCTAACTTCATACTGGTTATATGAAGGGAAATCATCCCAAAAGAAGTCAATACAGTTTTTATTAGAAAAGTCACTAACTTCTTGAGCAAAGTAACCTGTTTCAATAAATTCACCTTTGATAACTTTACCGCTTAGTGATTTTATTTCACCTATTAAGCTTTTTAATAATGTTGTTTTCCCAATACCATTAGTACCAGTGATAGCAACTTTTTGATTTCTTAACAATGTCTTATTAAATGGTTTCGATAGTGGTTTATCATATCCGATAACAAGATCCTTCATCTGAAAGATTTCTCTTGAAGGTGTTCTTGCAGTTTTAAAGTAAAACTCTGGTTTTGGTTTTTCTTTGCTTAAGGTTATAACATCCATCTTATCTAATTTCTTTTGTCTAGACATGGCCATATTTCTAGTTGCTACATTTGCTTTATTTTTTTGTACAAAATCTTTTAGTTTGGTGATTTCTTGTTGTTGTTTTCTAAAAGCTGACTCTAATTGTTTTTGTTTAGTTGCATGAGCTTGTCTAAAGTGAGAATAATCTCCAACGTATCTGGTTAATTGTAGATTTTCTAAATGATAGATTATATTAATAACACTATCTAGGAATTCTAAATCATGAGAAATTATTATAAACGCATTCTCATAATTAATTAAATATTGTCTTAGCCAATTTATGTGAACTTCATCTAGATAGTTGGTAGGCTCATCTAAAAGTAATATATCTGGTCTTTCTAACAATAATTTAGCTAGTAATACTTTAGATCTTTGACCACCACTTAATTCTGTAACATCTTTATCTAAACCTATATCTAAGATACCAAGACCTTTAGAAACCTGTTCTATTTTAGAATCAATCATGTAGAAATCACTATTATCAAGAATGTTTTGTAATTCACCAACTTCAATCATAAGTTCGTCTATATCTAAGTCAGGTTCTGCCATTTTCATATATAGTTCATTTATTTCACTCTCTGTGTCAAATAAATACTTAAATGCAGTTTTTAAGATATCTTTAATAGAATTTCCTTCATTTAATTTAGTGTGCTGATCTAAATAACCAACTCGTACACGTTTTGCCCACGAAATAACTCCTTCATCAGGAACTAATTTGTTGGTAATAATATTCATGAATGTAGACTTACCTTCACCGTTTGCCCCGATTAAACCTATTTTTTCACCTTTTAGAAGTCTAAAGGAAACGTCATCTAGTAGATCTCTTCCACCAAAACTATGTGTTACGTTTTGTACATTTAATATACTCATTTTTATCACCCATTCTTGTTTACTATATTATTATAATCAATTATAAATTTATTGCAAATACTAGAGGTAACATAGGGTATAATTATAATATTTTATCTAAAACTATAACTGGAATAAATATGCAATAAATATGAAAATTATGAAAGCGTTAACCTGATTATAATGACCTGAATTTATATATAATTGATATCTTATATGATAGAATTTAACGAATAGAGGTGCTTAAGATGAAAAAGAAAGTAAGAAAAATAGGTATAATTACTGGTGGTGGAGACTGTTCTGGTCTTAACGCAGTTATTAGTGCAGTTACGAAAACAGCAATTAATAAGTATTCATTAGAAGTTATTGGATATAGAAGAGGTTATTTTGGTTTATATACAAATGATTTTACTAGATTAGACCTAAAAACTGTATCTGGGATTATGCATCAAGGTGGAACAATTCTAAAGAGCTCTAATAAAGATAATTTATTTAACTATAGAATGGAAAATCCTGATGGAAGTTTTATGTATAAAGATGTTACTGATGTAGCAGTACAAAATATGAAACGTGAAGGCGTAGATGCTTTAGTAGTTTTAGGTGGTGACGGTACTTTAACAAGTGCAAGAGACTTCGGTAGAATGGGTATCCCTGTTGTAGGTATTCCTAAAACAATTGATAATGATTTACCAGCTACTGATGTTACTTTCGGATACAATACATCATTAGAAGCTATTACAGATGCGTTAGATAAAATTCATACTACAGCTTACTCTCACGATAGAGTTATGGTAATTGAAGTAATGGGTAGACATACTGGTTGGCTAGCCTTAGAGGGTGGACTATCAGGTAGTGCTGATGTAATTTTAATTCCTGAAATTCCATATAACTTAGACAAAGTTGTTGAAAAGATAGAAGATAGAGATAGACAAGGAAAATACTTTACAGTAGTAGTTGTTTCTGAGGGTGCTGTTGAAAAAGATGGTGAGCAAGTTATCAGAGAAATTATTGAAGATAGCGCTGACTCGGTACGTTTAGGTGGAGTAGGTGATGTAGTAACTAAAAAATTACAAAAACTTATTCCTCATCATGAAGTTAGATATACAAATCTTGCATATATCCAACGTGGTGGTGTAACTTCTCAATTTGATAGATCATTAGGAATTCAGTTTGGTGTTGCTGCTGTTGATTTATTAATGAATGGTGAATACTGTAAAATGGTACAATATAAAGATCATACAATAAAAAGCATTGATTTAGAAGAAGTTGTTGGTAAAGGTGAAATTGGTGAAACTTCTAAAGGTGGAGCTAAAAATGTTGATCCAAATGGACAATTAGTTAATACTTGTAAATCAATCGGAATCAGTTTTGGTGATTAATTTAAACCTTGAGTAAATCTCAAGGTTTTTTTAATACTAAAATATTGTTATAATAAAGTATAAGAGTAACAATGGTTACTGTTAAATAGATAAGACAAGAATAATTATATAGAAATTATACCTTTGGGTATTTTAATACTAAGGGAGGGTAAAATGATTAAAATTATTACTGAGAGATTAATATTAAGAGATTTTGAAATAACAGATGTTGAAGCTATGTATGAATATCTATCAGATGATAGAGTTGCAATTCCTGCTGGAGGTAAATCTGTTGATTCACTTGATAAGGCTAAGATGACTTTTGAGAGGGTATCAAAAAGAAATGATATTTGGGCTATTGAATTAAAATCTAAACAAAAAGTAATCGGTGCAATAGGTGCTTATAACTTAACATACAATAATATTAAAGAAAGACATATTGGATTTGAGCTTAGCTACAATTATTGGAATAAAGGTTATGTAACAGAAGCATGTAAGAGTTTAATAACTTATTTGTTTGAAGTAGAGCAAATGGATCGAATAGCAATGAGTAATTATCATTTTAACAAAGGAAGTATTAGAGTAGCTGAGAAGTTAGGTTTCGTAAGAGAAGGTGCTTTAAGAAAAGAAGATAGGTTATCTACTGGTGAAATAGTAGATAGAATAGTATATTCTATCATTAAAGATGAGTATTTCGATAACTTACGATTACAGTGGAAAATACAACTCTAAATAGGGTTAATTATATAATAAGTATTACTAGATTAAAAACAATTTTTATAAGGAGATAATAATGAAAAAAATAGGAATAGTAGTAGATAGTACTTTTAACCTACAAGAATCAGTAGCAGAAAATCTAGATTTTAAGGTTGTGAACTTAAACATTATAATAGACGGAGTGGTGTTTACTGATGGTGTAGATGTAACTTCACAAGATGTATACGAAGCGTTAGATAATGGAAAAAAAGTTACAACGACACAGCCTTCACCAGATGGTTTTTTAGAAGCATATAATGAGTACATAAAAGAAGGAGTTACAGATATTATTTGTTTCACAGTATCAAGCGGAATAAGTGGTACATTCCAATCAGCCAATATAGCTAAAGATTTAGTTGAAAAAGATGCAAACATTAAGGTTGTTGATTCTAAAAGTGGAGCTATGGGATGTGAGTTGCTAATATCGGAACTTAAAGAAATGATGCTAAGCGGTGATGATTTTTCATTAATGCATAACGATATTCAGGAAATTGTTAAAAACATGACTACAGTCTTAACTATCGATGATTTAGAAGTATTACTCAAATCAGGAAGATTATCTAAAGCTCAAACATTACTTGGATCGATTATGAAAGTAAAACCAGTAATGGCCTTAGATGAAGATGGTAAAGTTTACATTGCTGGAAAAGTAAGAACAAGTAAAAAAGTTTTAGACTTCATAGTAAATAAAGTTAACGAAACGATTAACGTTAAGGATTTCGTTCACATTCGAATTGGACATATTAACGCGATTGAAAGAGCAAAAAATCTTAAACATAAACTTGAAGAACGATTTGAAAATGCTAAAGTATATATATCTAAAGAAATAACACCTGTAATGAGTGTTCATTTAGGTAAAGGTGGACTAGGATTAGCTTGGGTAAAAAAATAAGACTCTTAAAGAGTCTTTTTATCAACGGAGGATATAATGAATTGGTTTAAGTATTTTGATGAAACAGAATCGAGAAATGATACATTTTCAATAAAATGGAGAGGATATGAAAATACAGATATCATTCCATTAACAGTTGCTGATATGGATTTACCTACAGCACCAGCTATCGTAGAGGCTATGACTATGAGAGTAGGTCATCCGATGTATGGTTACTCTTTAAGAACATTTGACCCTAAGTATAATGATTCAATATTGTCGTGGTGGAAAAAAAGACGTAACATTGATTTAAAAACTAATTGGATAATTTATACACCAGGTATTATCTCAGCTATAACATATGCAATTATAGAATTTTCTAATGAAGGTGATGGAGTAGTTATACAAACACCTGTATATGATATGTTTAAAAAAACGATTAATATTTTAGAAAGAAAAGTAGTTGATAATCCACTTGTCTTTGATGGAGAGAATTATTCTATTGATTTTTTAGATCTTGAAGAAAAACTAAAAATAGCTAAGTTAATGATACTTTGTTCACCACATAATCCATTAGGAATATGCTGGAGTAAAAGTGATTTAGAAAAAGTATATGCTTTATGTATGAAGTATAATGTACTTCTTATTTCAGATGAAGCACATTCTGATTTAATTTATAATAAAGAGGATTTTATTTCATTATTGGAGATAGATAAGTTTGATTATAAAAATATAATTATTACTACATCTATAGGTAAAACATTTAACTGTTCAGGACTCCAAATTGCGAATAATATAATTCCTGACATTGAAATAAGAAAGAGGTTTAAACATACGGTTTATTGGAAATTCCATGCTGTTATGTCAAGTCAAATGGCTAATGCAGCTGTAGTCTCCGCTTATAATGAAGGAGAAGAATATCTAGACAATTTAGTTGAGTATTTAAAAAGAAATAGAGACTATATAAATAATTTTATTGTTAATAAATTACCGAATATTAAATGGAGTAATCCATCAGCTACCTATTTAGGTTGGATTGACTGTAGCTGCTTAGGATTAAAAGGTAGAGAATTAGAAAAATTTATGCTAGAGAGTGCAAAAATTAAAATTAATCCAGGAGATAATTATGGAGATGATTCAGGACAATTTATAAGACTTAATTTTGCGATGAAGTATGAAATAATCGTTGAGGTTATGGATAGAATTTATAAGGCAGTATCAAGTTTATAATTATAAGTAGGGGGTTATCATGTTTATAAAAGAAATTAGATTTCCTAATAAGAATAATGATTTAGGTTATCCGTTTAACTTGGATATATTAAATAATAAAACATTATCAATAGATAATCCTGTAACTATTTTTATTGGGTCTAATGGCTCTGGTAAGACAACTATTATTGAATCATTAGCTGCATCTATAAATTCGATAAATATTAGTAGTGGTTCCATTTCTGATGATGAATTTATGAGGGAAATAGTTGATTATAGTAAGAAGATTAAAATCAGTTATAAATACAAGACTAAATCGGGTTTCTTCTTTAGAGCTGTAGATTTTATTACCTTTAGACATGGATTAACCCATATGAAGAATAAATTGTTGACAGAGTTAGCTGAAATCGATGAAGAGTTTAAAAATAAGAGTGATTACGCTAGACAGTTAGCAAGGGGACCTTTTTTAAAAAGCATATACGAAATCGAAAACACATACAGTAATGACTTAAATAAACTTAGTCATGGAGAGAGTTTTCTAGAATTCTTTTCTTCAAGATTCACTAAAAAAGGAATTTATATCTTGGATGAGCCTGAAACTCCACTTTCACCTGAAAATCAATATACCTTATTAGTTATGATAAAGAATATGGTAGAAAAGGGTTCGCAGTTTATTATCTCGACACACTCTCCAATAATTATGGCTTATAAGAATGCTAAGATTTTCGATTTAGATAATAAATTTAACCAGACTGATTATGAGGATATAGATAGTATTAAGTTTTTAAGAGATTTTCTACTTAATAAGGAAAGATACATGCATTATCTAGAAAGGGATGATGAGGAATGATAATTAAAGATGGTAGAGAAATGAAAATCAGAGTTTCAAAAGAGAGTGACGCTGAGAAACTTATTGAAGTAGTGAAAAAAAGTGCTAGCGAGTCTGAAAATATCATTGTAACACCAGATGAGTTTTCTATGACTGTTGATAAAGAAAGAGAGTTTATTAAGTCTTTAAATGAAAATCCTAAGTCTAATCATCTTTTAGCTATTATAGACAATCAAATAGTTGGAATGTGTGGACTTCATGGTAGAAATAATAGAAGAAGAATTGCTCACGTTACTAATTTAGGGATTACAGTTTTAAAAGAGTTTTGGGGACTTGGCATTGGGTATCTATTAATTATTGAACAAATTAAATATGCTAAACAAAATGGAATTACGAAAATTGATTTAGAAGTAAGAGTTGATAACGAGCCAGCTATAAATCTATATAAAAAGTGTGGCTTTGAAATAGAAGGGATTCATAGAAATGCAATGAATGTTTCTACTGGATACGTTGACAACCTATTTATGGGTTTAGTTTTATAAGGTCTTAAATAAGTAGTAGGGGACAAAGTATGATTGGGTTAGAAAAAAATATATTAATAGATATGGCTGTACGTCTTAGTAAGTTAATAAAACATAATGTTAATATCTTTAACGTGGAAGGGATAATTGTTGGTTCAAGTGACATGACTAGAATTGGTGAGTATCATGAATTAGCACATAATATTATCTTAGGTAAAGTTAAAGAATATAAAGTATATGATTCAAGTAGTGAGAATGTTAGACCGGGAATTAACTTACCAATTCATTCTGAAAAGAAAATTATTGGAGCTGTTGGGGTTACTGGTAATCCTGATGATGTAGGAATATTCTCTGAGATATTAAAGTTAAGTTTAGAGAGTTTAATAAGTCAACAGCTTGTTGAAGATAAGAAACTTGTTATTAGAAAATATGAAAAACAAGTTGTCCTTGATATAATATTTGACTTGTCTCAAAAAGAGAATATTAATAAAAGGCTTAACATCCTAGAGTTTAGAAAAAAACAACACTATATTGTTATTAAGTTTGATAGTCACAAATATGATTTTGATAAATTGTTAAATGGTGTAGACCATTTAAAAGGAACGATGAATGAAGAAATTGTTTTTATAGCAACAAGTGATGATGAAAAAAACTTAAAAGACATATGTGATAGAATTAGTAAAACGAAATGTAGAGCAATATTTTCTAGAATTATTCCATTCAATAGAATATCTAGTGAATATAAGGTGATTAATTATATTGAGCAATTTCATCTATCAAATAATAAAAGAACCTACTATTGTGGTGATTATATACTGGATTGTTTCTTTTATAATTTAAAAAATACAGAGTACGATATTATGAAACACTTCAATGAGGCAGAAAATTTACAAGGTAACCAAGTCATGATTGATACTTTTAATATGTATGTTAAGAATAATTTATCAATAGTAGATACAGCAAAAGAATTATTTGTGCATGTAAATACATTAAAGTACCGGATTAAAAGAATTGAGGAATTAACTAGTTGTAGCCTCAAAAATATTGATGATTTAATTAAACTTAAATTATCTATATTGTATATAAGAGACAAATAATACCGCCTTGAAAGCGGTTTTTTTTGTCTTTTTATACTATATCTTGTTTAAGAGTTAAATGGTAAAATTTAGTCAAATAAATTAAAAGGGGGAAAACTTTTATGTTTTCAGGTTTCGGATTAGTAATATTATTAGTTATAACAATTGCATTAATGATCTTCTTGATCAACAAAGTAAAATTACATCCATTCTTAGCTATCTTATTAGCTGCGTATTTCTTTGCGTTATTAGGTGGAGTAAAATTAGGTGATATCGATGGCGTTATTAGAAGCGGATTTGGTGGTCTTTTAGCTTACATTGGTATAGTAATCATCTTAGGTACGATTATCGGTGTTATTCTAGAAAAATCAGGTGCTGCTGTTTCTATGGCTAATTTTGCCCTTAAAACTGTAGGGAAGAAGAATCCATCATTAGCAATGGGATTCGTTGGTTGGTTAGTTTCAATTCCAGTATTCTGTGATTCAGGATTTGTAATTTTAACACCATTAAAAAAATCATTAGCTAAATTATCTAAGTCATCAATGATTACGATGACAGTTGCATTATCAGTAGGTTTATATGCATCTCATACTTTAGTACCTCCGACTCCAGGGCCGATCGCTGCTGCTGGTAACTTAGGTATTGAAAACTCATTAGGATTAGTAATTCTATTTGGTGTTGTAGTTTCATTATTTGCATTATTTGCTGGTTATTTATATGCTAAGTTCATCGGTGGAAAAATTGATGATTCTGTGTTAGATTTAAGTGTAGATGAAGAATTAGCTGAACAAACTTATGGTAGATTACCATCAACTTTCCAAGC
Source organism: Mycoplasmatota bacterium WC44 (assembly GCA_046529715.1). Lineage (GTDB taxonomy): Bacteria > Bacillota_I > Bacilli_A > MAG-NZ > MAG-NZ > WC44. Next base: position 1,690,123 of record CP134881.1, on the reverse strand, counting down.
TTTCTTACCAATCTTATTACCAATCTTATTAATTTCAATTGGTACAGTTGCGAATTTACCTGTTAAGCCATTAGGTGAAGAGTTATTCTATCAAATTGTTAACTTCTTAGGTAAACCAACAACTGCATTATTAATTGGTACATTCACTGCATTACCATTATTAAAAGATACTAAAGCTTCATTTAATGAAATTGTAGTATATGGTATTAAATTAGCAGCTCCAATTCTATTAATCACTGCTGCTGGTGGAGCGTTTGGTGGAGCTATTAAAGCTACAACAATTGCTGCTTACATTGGAGAAAACTTATCTGTATTATCTATTGGTTTATTAGTGCCGTTCTTCATTGCTGCTGCACTAAAAACTGCTCAAGGTTCTTCAACTACAGCATTAGTTGTTACATCTTCAATTGTTGCTCCATTGTTACCTGCTTTAGGTTTAACAGGTGAATTAGGTGCTGTGTTAACAGTTATGGCTATCGGTGCTGGTGCAATGACAATTTCACATTCAAATGACAGTTATTTCTGGGTTGTATCACAAAGTTCAGGGATGGATACACAAACTGCATATAAAACTCACTCAATAGCTACGTTAATTATGGGTATTACTTCAATCATTGTTACATTGATTTTAGGATTTATATTACTATAGAAATTAGGTGTTATTATGAAAATTGTTATCGCTAGCGACTCATACAAAGGATCACTTTCATCTAAGCGAGTTGGTGATACAATAAAGGAAGCTTTCTTAGAGAGCATACCTACAGCCGATATTAATGTTGTTCCAATAGGAGACGGTGGAGAAGGTACAGTTGAGGCATTAATTGATGCTACAAGCGGAAAGATTATCGACTTAGTGGTAGAATCACCGTTAAGAAAACCAGCTAAATCATCATACGGAATAAGTGGTGATGGTAAAACTGCATTTATCGAAATGGCTTCGGCTAGTGGAATAAACTTAGTTGCTGCAACTGATAGAAACCCGCTAATCTCTACTACTTATGGTACAGGGGAAATGATTTTAGACTCACTTAATAAAGGTGTTGAAAAAATTATTATAGGTATTGGTGGAAGTGCTACAAATGATGGCGGAATCGGGATGGCTAATACGTTAGGTGTTAAATTTCTTGATGATTCAGGAACCCCTATTGAACCAAATAATAAGGGTATTGAAAATCTTCATCAAATTGACATGTCGTCATTAGATATTCGTTTAAAGGACGTAGAAATTATTGTCGCATGTGACGTCAATAACCCACTTACAGGTAAAAATGGTGCTTCTTACATATATGGTCCTCAAAAGGGAGCAAATAAAGCTATGGTAGAGATTATGGATAAAAATCTTGAAAAATTGGCTTTAATTATCTCAAGAGATATAAATAAAGATGTTGATAATATTCCTGGAGCAGGAGCTGCAGGAGGATTAGGAGCAGGTTTACTAGCGTTTCTTGATGGTAAACTAGAAAGTGGTATTGATATTGTTCTAGATTATTTAGACTTTGATAAGACTATTGAAAATGCTGATTTAATTATTACTGGTGAAGGATGTCTTGATCATCAAACAGTGATGAATAAAGCGCCAATTGGTGTTGCTAGAAGAGCTAAAAGACAAAACATTAAAGTTATAGGAATATCAGCAGTATTTGGTAATGAAGTTGATGTTGTATTAGATAACGGTATTGATGCTATATTTTCTATAATGAATCAAGTAATAGATTTAGAAGAAGCAGTAAAGAATACTAGTGAAAATTTATACTTAACTGCAAAGAATATCTCTAACTTGATCAAAATTTCAACTATATAATTTTTAAGACAATCTAAGTTCAAACTTGGATTGTCTTTTATAAGAAAAGCGTCTAAGCAATAATTTTTGCCAAGACGCCTATTTTTATTTAGAATTTTTATAGTAGATGTCAACTAAACCTTCTAAGATTAAATCTTTGGAAACGATACACTCAAAATTGATTAACTCACCAATAACCGATGAGAAACCTCCAGTTATAATAATTTTGTAATCTTTATTAGTATTCGTCAGGTTTTTTAAAAATCCATCGATCATATAAACGTGACCATTGATTATTCCTGATTGGATACTCTCTATCGTATTAGTACCAAGAATATTTTTAGGTCTTTTTAAATCAACTTCTGGAAGCATAGATGTATCACTAACTAAAGCTGATAAGCTAGTTTTTATACCTGGTGTTATTACAACTCCTTTAATCACTTTGTTTTCTATTAAAGTGATTGTAGAAGCTGTTCCTAAATCAATTATAATTGCATTTTCTCCATAGTTAAATGATGCAACTGCTGAAACGATAATATCAGATCCAACCTCTTTAGGGTTATCAGTTTTTATATTTACTCCAGTTTTAATACCAGGACCAACTATCATTGGTTTAATTTTTAAGTGTTTCTTACAATATCTAGTTAAACTTTGGGTAACTCTTGGTGCTACAGATGAAATAATAATACCTTCATACTGATAGTTTTTAAGTTTACTATCTAAAAGCATGCTGTATTCATCTGGAGTGAAATCTTTTCTAGTGTTAATTCTAAATACATCAGTGATTTCATTATCGTAGTGTGCTAAAACGATATTTGTATTTCCTACATCAATTAATAATATCATAATCTTCTTCCTTTAGAAATTATTAATGCTTTCACGATTGGAACTCCAACCATGCAAGCAAATATAGCTTCGAATAATCCGTTAGCAATCAAGATACTGTATACGAATTTGATAAATGAACTTGAGCCCACTATCGCTTCTGTAATTATAGCTTTAGTTCCTAGGATATCCATGTACCATCCAGTATACGCTGTAAAGTACATCATACTCAGTACTGATAATGAGTGAAAGATTGTAGCTGTGAAGAAATATACTAATATTCCACTTACGTTGCTCTTGTCAAACTTAGTTATGGCCTTAGCCATCCTAAATATATCCACTAAAACAATACCTAATATCAATCTAGGTAAAAGAGACACTAGAGGACTAGTGAATAAAGGATCAGCAAATCCACTTGCTCTTGTAAGAGCTACAAGTAGTGATGATAAACCAAATGCTACTCCTAAATATGTTGCCATTTTTCTACTTCCAATTGCCCCAGCAATCAATACAGGGATGTGGATAATTGTTACTCCAACTGGAAAGAATGGTAACTGAATGTACCCTAAATTAGGTACAGTGGCTAAAAGGATTACTAAAGAAAGTAATACACTAGTTAGCGTAAGTTCGTACGTTTTTCTATTCATTTTTTCTCCTTAATTTTAGGCTTGAAAACAAGTCCCGTATTTTAGATATAACTAATTATATACAATAATTATCTTAAATAGAAAAAATATGTAAATATTTGTAAATTTTTAGTTTGTCGCATTCGTTATTCCTTAAAGAATATGATGGAGAAATTGTGTCTAAAAAGTAATGTTCTACTTCACTAAATGGTGAAATTAATTTAATTAAATTTGATATTGCATTCTCTTTTACAATGATATATAATAGTTAGGGAAATACTAACTAACTATTTTTAGGAGATTAAAATGGAAAAAGAATTACTACGCCAATCTTTCAATAAATTCTTAAGACTATACTTTGATAGTTGTAAAGAAGTATACGAAGAGATAGGGTTAAATGAGATTACAAATAGACAGTTTTATTACTTGAATCAGATACATAAAAATACTGATGTAACTTCAAGTAAGCTAGCTGAAATATGTAAATTAAGTAAACCTACAATAACAGAAATAATTGGCAAATTTATTGAGCTTAAGCTTGCTTTCAAAGAGCAATCTGTTAATGATAAACGTGTCTCATATATCAAACTAACAGAACGCGGCAAAATTCTAGCGACATCTAATGAAATTGAGAGTACAAGAGTTACTGAAAAAATAATGAACAAGTTAGATGAAGAAGAATTAGGTTCTTTGAAAGATTTATTTGATAAAATCGTTAAATAATTAAGGGGGAGGAAACTATATGGTATTTGGTAAGACTCTGAATAAGTACTATCTTAAATATCTGCACTTCTTTATAATTGGTATCATTGCACTAATATTAGTTGACTGGTATCAATTAGAGATTCCGGAAGTTACTAGATTAGTCCTTGATGGATTAAGAGAAGGTACTTTAGACAAGGATGGTTTACTAGCAATAGTTAAAATCATATTCATGTATGCAATCATTATTGTGGTTGGTCGATTTACGTGGAGATATTTTATACTTGGTGCAAGTAGACGAATAGAATTTAGTATTAGAAATGAAATGTTCGCTCACTGCGAAAGATTAGATCAAGAATTCTATCAGAAAAATAAAACTGGGGGACTAATGGCTTATTTCATAAATGATTTAGAAGCTGTTAGAATGACAATCGGATTTGGTGTTATCATGGTAATTGATGCAGCATTCTTAGGTACACTAGCTTTTATAAAGATGTTTAGAATTAATATGACACTTACTTTTATAGCTATTATTCCATTGATAGTGCTAGCTGTTTTAGGTGGTTTATTATCAAGAATAATGCATAAAAGATTTAAAGTTCGTCAGGAAGCATTCGAACAAATGAGTGATTTTGTTAATGAGAATATGTCGGGTATACAGGTTATCAAATCATTTGTTAAAGAACCACAAGAAATTAAAGCTTTTAGAGAAAGTAATAAGAATAATAGAGACACAATGTATAACTTTATTAGATTAACAGTAATAGTTGAACTAATGATGAGGTTCTTTATTACAATAATAATAATTGTTATCTTAGGTTATGGTGGATACTTAGTAAAAACAACTGCAGGAACTGTAGACGAGTTTACTATAGGTACGTTGTTTGAATATATATCATACTTCATGGCGTTAATATGGCCTATGATAGCAGTAGTTAGAGTTATTCAAATAAGTTCATCTGGTAAGGCTTCTTTGGAAAGAATTAATAAAATATTGAATGAAGAAGAACTTGTCAAAGATGTAAATGTAGTGGATGTAGACGAAATTAAAGGTGAAATAGAGTTTAAAGATTTAAGCTTTGCTTATCCAGATTCAGAACTACAGCAACTACATAATATATCATTTAAAATTAATAAAGGTGATACTGTTGGTGTTATCGGAAGAACTGGTTGCGGTAAGACTACATTAGTTGATTTATTAATGAGAATCTATAATGTCGATGAAGGTAAGTTATTTATAGATGGAATAGATATTATGAAATTACCACTTAAAAAAGTAAGACAAAGTATTGGGTATGTACCACAAGACGGATTCTTATTTAGTGATAATCTTTATAACAACATCGCTTTAGGTGTAAATAGAAGTGGAGACTATTATGGTAAAGTTATAGAAGCCGCTACTCTAAGTGACGTTAATAAAAATATTGAGGATTTTAAGGAAGGTTATGAAACGGTAATCGGCGAACGTGGAGTTACACTATCAGGTGGTCAACGACAACGTGTTGCTATTGCAAGAGCCTTAATTAAAGATCCGAATATATTAATTCTAGATGACTCAGTATCTGCTGTTGATACAAAAACAGAAGAAACGATACTGGAAAATCTTAAAAAAGTAAGAGATGATAAAACTACAATTATCATTGCTCATAGAATATCTTCAATTAAAAATGCGAACAAAATTATACTTATGGATGAAGGAAAAATTATTGATGTGGGTACACATGATGAATTAGTTGATAGTAGTGAACTGTATAAGGACATAGTTACAAGACAAAGATTAGAAGACGAAATAAAAGGAAACTAATATGGAATTTCAAGAAAAAGAAAAATTTGAACGTAAAATGTCCGATGTTCAAATAATAAAAAGATTAGTTAAATATGCTAAACCTTATACAATTTCATTTATTATAACATTTGCCCTAATGTTGTTCGCAGTAGCAATTCAATTACTACAACCTTATATTTTTGGAGTAAAAGTATTCGGGGTATTTGAAGAACCTAATTTTAAATTAAGTACATTATTTTGGTTTTTAGGATTATACTTCTCTATAACTTTAGTAGCAAGTGGAGTATCATATTTCCAACAAATAATCCTACAAAAAACTGGTCAAAAAATTATTTATGATATCCGTGAAGAAGTATTTAATCATATGGAATATCAGTCAATAAATTATTTAAATAGTATGCCTACAGGTGTATTAGTTACAAGAATTACTAATGACACAAATACACTAAGTCAAATGTACACTAGTGTTATGGTTAATATGACAAGAGACTTGTTGATGGTTGCAGGTATTATTGGAGCAATGCTTATTTTAAACGTAAAACTTGCAGGATTTGTAATACTTGTTATTCCAGTATTATTAGTGTCATCATATTTCTTTAGAAAAGTATCTAGAGGAATTTACAGAAAAGTTAGAAAGAATGTAGCTATTATTAATGCTTTCTTAAGTGAACATTTATCAGGAATGAAAATAGTTCAGATCTTTAATCAAGAACAAGAAAAACATAATGAGTTCGTTGAGAAGAATAAAAAATTAAGAAAAACACACTTGCAGCAAATACTAGCATTCGCTTTCTATAGACCAACAATTTACTTACTACATATTATTGCTGTTGTAATTATTTTCATATATGGTGGGTTCCAGGTTATTGATGGTATTATTGCTATCTCATTACTAATTACGTTCAAAACATATGTAGATAACTTATTTGAACCTATTCAAATGTTAGCTGAGCAATTTAATATTTTACAGGCTTCGTTAGCTTCGAGTGAAAGAATCTTTGGAATATTAGATGATAACCAGTCTATCAAAGAAGATGAAGATGCTGTTTACTTAGATGATATTAAAGGTGAAATTGAATTTAAAAATGTATGGTTTAGATACATTGAAGATGAATGGATTTTAAAAGATGTATCATTTAAGGTGAATCCAAAAGAATCATTTGCATTTGTTGGAGCTACAGGTGCTGGTAAAACAACAATACTAAAACTTATAACAAGAGATTATGATATTCAAGAAGGACAAATTCTAGTAGATGGAATTGACATTAAGAAAATCAAAATTGAATGTTTAAGAAAATATATTGGAGTAATGCTTCAAGAAGTATTTATGTTCTCTGGAACAATTAAATCAAATATTACTTTAAAAGATGAAGACATTACTGATGAAGAAGTGACTGAATCATGTAAGTATGTAAATGCAAATCAGTTTATTGAAAAGTTACCAAACAAATATGACGAAGAAGTAACAGAAAGAGGTCTTAACTTCTCTCAAGGTCAGAGACAGTTATTATCTTTCGCTAGAACATTAGTACATAAACCAAGTGTTATGATCTTAGATGAAGCAACTGCAAACATTGATACGGAAACTGAACAATTAATTCAGGACTCATTAAACAAAATGATGAGTATTGGAACAATGTTAATAGTAGCTCATAGACTTTCTACAATACAACATGTTGATAAGATTGTTGTATTACACAAAGGTGAGATTAAAGAAATTGGTTCACATCAAGAATTGCTTAAAAACAAGGGAATGTACTATAACTTATATCAAATTCAATATAAAGAAAAACCAGAGTAAAAGGTGCGAGAAATCGCTCCTTTTTTTATAAATAGTAAACATAAGTAAGAATTATGTGTGTTCTACTCACAGAGTATATTTTCATAAATTGTCTATAAATTTACAAAAAAAGGCTCTGATATAGTATAATTAAATAGTTATTATTGTTTTTTATAAAACTAAATTAATGAGGTATGTTATGAATATATATTTTGTTAGACACTCTAAAACTGTATATACAGAAGATGATAATTTAAGACCTTTAACTGAAGATGGTTTAGGCTTATTAATTCACTTAGAAGACTATTTTAAGGACATAAAAATCGATAGTTTTTATTCAAGTACATTTAAAAGATCGATTGATACAATAAAGGGTGTTGCACTTGAAAAAGAATTAGACATAGAGTTAATTGATGATTTAAGAGAAAGAAAAGTTTCTGATATTAAGATAGAAGATTTTATTTCTTACGCAAAAAATCAATGGAGTGACCATGATTTTAAACTTCCATCTGGTGAATCGTTAAATGAAACAAAAAGTAGGGGCGTAAAAGAACTACTTAAAATTGTTGAGTCTAATGATAATGATAACAATATCATAATCGGAACTCATGGAACTATCCTTTCACTTATTATAAATCATTACGATATTAGTTTTGGATATGATGGATGGAGTAATCTTTCGATGCCAGACATTATATTGATGAAATTTGATAATAATAATTTTATAGGTTATGAAAAGATTAATTACATTAAGGAGAAATAATATGTATAACAAAGTATTAGAATCAGCAAATTTTATAAAAAGTAAGATTTCGTATTCACCTAAGATATCAGTGATTTTAGGTTCTGGATTAGGTGACTTAGTAAATCACATTGAGAATCAAGAAGTAATTGAGTATAGTGAAATACCAAATTTTCCAGAGGTTACTGTTAAGGGGCACTCAGGAAGATTAGTGTTTGGTACGATAAATGGTGTTGAAGTTATGGCAATGTCAGGAAGATTTCATTTTTACGAAGGATATGAAATGAAACAAGTTACATATCCAATCTATGTAATGAAACTTCTAGGAATGGAAAAATTAATAGTTACTAATGCCTGTGGTGGGATAAATAAAAACTATCAACCAGGTACTTTAATGATTATTGATGACTTTATTAATATGATGGGAACAAATCCTTTATTTGGAGCAAATGATGAGAAATTCGGTCCAAGATTCCCAGATATGACGGAACCTTATAAAAAATATTTAATTGAAAAAGCTAAAGAAGTTGGAAAAAAACTAGACATTAAATTAGAACAAGGTGTATATGCAGGTTTCCAAGGTCCTTACTATGAAACTAGAGCTGAAATCAGAATGATAGCAGGTTTTGGAGCTGATACTGTAGGGATGAGTACTGTCCCTGAAACAATAGTAAGTAATTATTTAGGAATAGACACTTTAGGAATTAGTTGTGTTACTAATATGGCTACAGGAATACAAAATAAAAAACATTCTCATGATGATGTAGTTAAAACTGCTAAAGAAACATCAATTAAGTTTGTTGATTTAGTATCAAATATTATTACTGAAATAGGATAAATATAAGTTTAAACATTAATAAAATTGTGTGGAGGTAAGTATGTTATTATCAGAATATAAAATCAAAGATATATTAATCAAGAATAGAATTTGTATGCCACCAATGATAACTTGTCATGCAGTAGATGGCTTTGTACAAGACTTTCACTTAGTTCATTATGGAATAAGAAGTGACTTAGGTGTTGGTATGATTATTCTAGAAGCTACAAGTGTTCTTGAGGATGGTAGAATTACTTTAGAAGATTTAGGTATATGGTCAGATGACTACATTGAAGGACTTTCAAGAATCACTAAATATTTAAATAATAATAATACTCTTTCATGTATTCAATTAGCTCATGCAGGTAGAAAAGCTCATAATGATCTAGCTCAAGTAGCACCGAGTAGTATTGCTTTTGATGAGAAATATAATAAACCTGATAAGTTATCTATTGAAGAAATAGAAAATATAATAATTGCGTTTAAAGAATCTGCCGTTAGAGCAAAAAAAGCAGGTTTCGATGCTATAGAAATACATGCGGCTCATGGGTATTTAATCAATCAATTTCTATCTCCATTAACTAATAAAAGAGATGACTTCTATGGTGGTAACTTTGAAAATAGATTTAGATTACTTAAGACAATTATTGAAGAAGTAAAGAAAGTTTATAATGGTTTAGTGTTTGTAAGAATCTCTGCTGAAGAGTATGCAGAGGGAGGATTACATATTGAAGATCATTTACTGATAGCAAAAGAATTAGAGAATTTAAGTGTAGATTTAATTGATGTATCAAGTGGTGGTGTAGTACCATATGAGTATAATATCTTCCCTGGATATCAAGTTGATTTATCAAGAAAAGTCAAAGAGGTTGTTAATATACCAGTAACAGCTGTTGGATTATTGAATGATCATGATATCGCAGAAAATGTATTAAACGAAGGTAAAGCTGATATAATCCAATTCGGAAGAAAGCTATTAAGAAACCCGATGTTTGCAAAAAATGCAGCAGATTCTTTAGGTGAAGTTCTTGAAATGGATTTTCCATATAGTAGAGTATTTAAATGATATTAATACTAAATGGCTCACCTAATAAGAGTGGTCAAACTATTCAATTGATAAATACTCTTGTTAGTAATCTAGATGAAGAATATATAATTATTAATGCCTATGAATTAGATATTATACCTTGTACAGATTGTAAATATTGTGATAAGTTAGATGGTTGTAGTAAAAAAGATGATATGGATGAAGTATATGATTTATTAAAGTCGTCTAATAAATTAATAATAGCTAGTCCATTATATTTCGCTACTATATCTAGTAAACTTTTAGATATAATAACAAGATTTCAAACTTATTTTGCAAAGAAGTTTGTGAGAAAAGGAGAAGTTTTAAAAATTGAAAAGTCACTACTAATATGTACAGCAGGTGGAGAGTGGCCAACAATGTTCAATGGTCCTATTGAAACAATGAAGGTGCTAAATATGCTATTTTCTATTGACGAAAGTAAAAACCTTCTAGTAAGAAATACTGATAATATTGACTCACTTGAAACAGATGTAACCGAGTATACTGAGTTCATGACATAAAAAAAGCAGCTGAGGCTGCTTTTAATATACTTTTGATCCGTTAATATATGTTTCTAATACTTTTGTTTTAAGTAATTCTTCAGGACTTGATTTTAATATATTTCTGTCAATTACAATGAAGTCGGCAAAGTATCCTTCTTTTATTTTTCCAACAGTATCTTCATCGTAAGAAGTATATGCTGAATGACTAGTGTAACAGTCAACTGCTGTGGAAGTATCAAATCCTTCGTCAATCAAGAATGCTTCTAGATTAGGATTCTTAATAGATTTTCTTGTAATAGCTGTATATATATTTTCAAATGGATTATAATCTTCGACAGGTGAATCTGTCCCGAATGATGTAATAATGCCAGAATCATACATTGTTTTAAATAAATATGATTCGTTTGCTCTTTCACCAAGTCTATCGTATACAATATCCATATCAGAATTAAGAAAAATAGGTTGTACATACAGTACTAAATCTTGATCCTTGATTCTTTTTATTTGTTCTTTATCTACTATTTGAGCATGAATGATACCATGTCTATGATTTTTAGATTCTTTCGTAGATTCTAATATCATATCAACTGTAGCATCACCAATTGCATGAATAGCTACATCCATATTTACTTCATCAGCAAGTTTAATATACTCATTAAGGACACTTTGTGTAAATATTGGAATACCCAAAGTATCATCATCACTATAACTCTCTCTTAAGTAAGCTGTTCTACCTCCAAGAGATCCATCTGCAAGTAATTTTAGTGGACCTAATTTGAAAAGGTCATTAAATTTTTTATTTGGGTACCCTTTTTCAATGTAATCATTAAATAAATCAATTGTAGGTAAGTTAACTTGCTCATATAACTTGATATCTATTTTATTTTCTTGATATAACTCATTCAAACATTCTAATATAAGTTCATATGGTACATTAAGTGTTGAAAAATCATCACTTGCTACATACGTTATACCTTGGCTTATTAAATATTTATTAGCATTAATAAACATTTTTTTAATATCTTCTTTATTGTATGGAGGGATATTTTTTGTAATAAGAAGAAGTGCATCTTCCGTAAATAAACCACTGTCAAAATCAAAAGTTCCCCCATCAATCTGTTCAGACTCATCAGTTATACTAGCTAGTTCCATAGCTTTTGAGTTAGCAACTAATACATGTCCACATACTCTTATTGCTATTACCGGCTTTTCTATTGATACTTTATCTAAATCTTCTTTAGTTGGTACATAGCCATTTAGATTTGATTGATGCCAACCTCTACCTATAATCCAGTTATTGTTATTTTGTTTTAATTCATCAATAAACTCTTCAATTGTTTTTGGTGTTGCTAGATTTGATAAGTTATTAACAAGTCCAATACCTAAGAAATGGATGTGACTATCATAAAAACCAGGTAAAACTGTATTACCTTTTAAGTCAATCGTTTCGATATTTGCTTTAATAACTTCTTCATTTGTTCCTACATATTCTATTACCTTATCATTAACAATCATTGCTTCAGCAATAGAGTTATTATTAGTAAATATGTTTCCATTTATATATGCTTTTCTCATTAAATGTCACCTCAACTTATTATACTACTTTTAGTATAAAATAAAAACTGCCAAAGGCAGTTTATAATTTATTATTTTGTAATACTCTTTGCTCAAATTCAATTGCTTTAGCTTCAAGAGTATTCGCTTTTTCAGTGTAATCTTCAACGAAGCTAGTATCTTTAATTGAACCTAAGTTGATTCTTACATTTAATAATGCTCCTAAGATAGCTGTTCTAGCAGACATTAAGGCTACTAAACCATCTGTTAGTGCATTTTTATTACCATTATTAACAACAAATTCAATTAATTCTAATGAGTTATAGATTTTCTCAGCAATACCCATAGGTACACTTGCAGCATATTTATAACCTTCTTGGATTTTAGCTGAACGAGCCTTTTTTTCCTCATCAGTTGCTTTAGGTAATTTGAATGCTTTCATAACTTCATCAAAACTAGAAGCATCTCTATCGATATCCAATAATAACTCATTTCTTAAAGTATTTGTTTTCTCTACTAATTCTTCAAATTGAACTTGGAATTCAGCGTACTTTTCTTTATTTAAACTTAAATTAGCTACCATTTCAGTTAATGAGTATGCAATTGCACCACATGTAGCAGCTATGCTTCCTCCACCAGGAGTAGGATCGTTTGAAGCAGTTTTATCAAGAAAATCTTCTAATGTATAATTTTTAAACATTATTCCATTAAATGCTTTTCTAAAGCTTGGTTGTAGTTTAAGTTTTCGATCCCAAAGTAGTACTCAGTTGTTTGGATAAATGCATCCATTGGTGCTAAACCAATTAGTTCACTACCAATAACATTAACTCCATATCTTTTTGCTTCAATTTTAATAAGTTCAAATACTCTGTACATTGGTGTTTTTGTGTAATCAGTTAAGTTCATTGATACTTGAGTAATACCTCTTTCAGGCATATCAATACCAATTCCTTTAACGAAACGTAATCCACCACTTAAGTGTCTCACTGCTCTAGAAATTTTAGTAGCTATTTCTAAATTGTTTGTATCAAGTAAAACGTTAAATGCGATTAAAGGCATTCTAGCTCCAATAGCTGTAATTCCTGTATCTTTTCTAAATTCCCCTAAATCAGGTGCCCACTTAGGATCTTGGCATTTTTCTTCCATACCTTCGTATTCACCTTTACGAACTTTTGCAAGGTTCTGTCTTAAAGTATTTCTTGCTGATTTCTCATAGAAATGGAATCCCATTTCGTGTGTTTCATGAATAGTTTTAGCTACATCTTTAGCTAATTCATCGCACTCAGCTAAATCCATATTTTTAATTGGAATAAATGGACATACATCTACAGCACCCATTCTTGGATGTTGTCCAGTATGTTTAGTCATATCAATTAATTCTTTAGCTTTACCGAAAGCTACAACTAAAGCAGCTTTTACACTTTCAGGCGTACCAACTAATGTTACAACACATCTGTTGTGATCAGCATCGTATGAGTAGTCTAATAATTTTAAGTCTTCCTTACCACGGAAGCATTCAATGATTTTTTCAATCTTGTCGATATCGCGTCCTTCACTAAAATTAGGAACGCATTGTACTAACTTTTTCATTAAGAATTCTCCTTTATTAATTTTCCGTTTTTATATACTTTTTCAACATCATTAACAGCATTATGGTACACTACATATTCGTGATTTGGAGCATCCCAAACTACGAAGTCAGCAGAAGAACCAACTCTTAAAGTACCTGCATCTACATTAATGCAATGTGCAGCATTAACAGTTACTGCATTCCAAATTTCTTTTGGAGTCATTTTATATTTTAATAAAGCCAAGTTCATAACGAATTGAAGATTTTCACAAGGACTACTTCCTGGATTGTAGTCAGTAGATAAACTAACTATACAATCATTTGTAATCATTTCTCTCGCTTTTGCATATGGTTTGTTTAAATAAAATGATGTTGCAGGTAATAAGTTACATACTGTTTCTGATTTACCTAATTGTTTGATACCAGCTAATGAAGCACTAATTAAATGATCAGCACTCCTTGCACCAAGTTCAGCTGCTAATTCAGCTCCACCTAGCGACTTAATCTCATCTGCGTGTATTTTAACTTCAAAACCTAAAGATTTAGCTTTGTTTAAGTAATCTCTAGACTCATTAATATCGAATACGCCATCTTCACAGAAGATATCAACGAATTCAAATAAGTTAGAGTCTTTGTATTTATCTAAGAAATTATATAATTTTTCTAGTTGTTCTTTAGATGTTCTTCCTACAGGTACAGCATGTGCACCTAAGAAAGTAGACTTGATATCCATATTAGCATCTAAACTTTTGGATACTTTTAATTGTTTAAGTTCATCAATTTCATCTAAACCATAACCACTTTTACATTCAACAGTAGTTACACCGAATGAATTCATTCTATTAAGAACTTTAAGTGCTTTATTTTTTAAAGTTTCTTCAGAAGCTTTTCTAGTTTCAGCTACTGTTGAATGAATACCTAATCCCATACTTAAGATATCTAAGTAAGATGCACCTTGTAATTTAAGAGCAATTTCCTTTTCTCTAGAACCACCAAACACTAAGTGAGTATGAGCATCTACAAGTCCAGGAGTTACGATTTTATTTGTACAGTCTATGGCATTTTCAGTCGAATGTTTTAAATCACTCATCTTTCCATAATCAGCTACTTTATCATCTTCTATATATAAATAAGCATCTTTAATTATATTTAATTGATCCAACTCTAAACCGCGTAAATATGGTCTGTTATAGTCCATTGTTAGTAACTCAGCGATGTTTATGAATAATTTATTCATTAAAGTTGTACTCCTTCATAAAGACATTAGTTTTATCGATATCTATAGAGAACATTCTGTCTTTATCATAATGTGAAACTAATTCTCTATATGAGTCATAAAATTCTTTTGTGATTGGAGATAATTTATCAGGACCCATTAAGTGTACTGCTTGAGCAGAAGTAAATAACTCAATAGCTAGCACGTTATAAGAGTTTTCAATTATTTGTAGTGCATGTCTAGCTCCAATAGTACCCATTGATACATGATCTTCTTGATTAGCACTAGAAGGGATTGAATCGACACTAGCTGGATGTGCTAATGTTTTGTTTTCACTTACTAATGAAGCTGCAGAATACTGTAAAATCATTGATCCAGATTCTAAACCAGCATCATTACTTAAGAATCCTGGTAAGTCATTGTTTAATGCAGGATTAACTAATCTTTCAATACGTCTTTCAGAAATATTTGCAATTTCACACATTGGTAATTTTAGAAAGTCCATTGCGAAAGCCATAGGTTCACCATGGAAGTTACCTGCTGAAATAACTTTATTACCATCATCGAAGATTAATGGATTATCTGTTGCCGCATTAATTTCGATTTCTAATTTTTCTTTTACATAGTTCAATGCTTGGAAGCAAGCACCATGAACTTGAGGCATACATCTTAGTGAATAAGCGTCTTGTACTCTTTTTTCACCTTGTTTAGTAGTAAGTTTAGAGTCTTTTAATAAATCTCTATACCTTTTCGCTACATCAATTTGTTCTTGATATCCTCTTGAAATATGAACTTCTTCATCAAACACATCAATAATACCTTCTAAAGCTTGTAGTGTGAAAGAAGAAATATATTCACTTAAATACGCTAACTTTTCAGCATAGATATAAGCTTTAACACCAGTAGAAGTCATAGCTTGAGTACCATTGATTAAACCTAAACCTTCTTTAGCTTGTAGTTTTACAGGTTCAATATTTAACTTATTGAAAAGTTCTTGCGTAGGATACACTTCACCTTCATATCTAACAAATCCTTCACCAGTCAATGGTAAAGCTAAATGAGATAAAGGAGCTAAATCTCCACTAGCACCTAAACTACCTTGGCTTGGTACAACTGGATATATATCCATATTAACAAATCTAATTAGTTGTTCGATAACTTCTAATCTAACACCACTATGTCCTTTTAATAGAGCGTTTGCTCTTAAAACTAACATTAGTTTAGTGATATCATTATCGAATGGTTCACCTACACCTACAGCGTGTGAACGAATTAAATTAACTTGAAGTTCACCTGTTTTTTCTGGTTCAATTAAAACATCACAGAATAAACCAAATCCCGTAGTAATACCATAAACTACTCTATTTTCAGAAACGATTTTATCAACAGCTTGTCTTGAAAGATTTACTCTTTCAATAGCTTCCTCTGAAATTTTAACTTTTGCGCCTTCAATTATATGCTTACATTTTTCTATTGTAAGACTTTGTCCATCTAAAATTATCATCATATTACACCTTATATTTTTCATTTACTAATTTTTTAACTAAATCACCATCAGCGATATATGGAATTGTAATGCTTGAGTTATTGTCTAAAGTATTGAATTCTTCACTTGTTTTAACAGCATTTTCATTTCTCGCCCAGTTTCTACGAGCAACTCCACCCATAACATCCCATAACATTGCAGAGTTTAAAATATTATCTACTCTTTCACTACCATCTAAAACCATTCCGTAACCACCATTGATAGATTTAGAGATTCCAACTCCTCCACCATTATGTAATGCGATTAAACTCATTCCACGTGCAGCGTTACCTGCGAAAATATGAGTCGCCATTTCAGCCATAATGTTTGAACCATCTTTAATGTTTGAAGTTTCTCTAAATGGTGAATCTGTTCCACCTGTATCGTGGTGATCTCTACCTAACATGATCGGTCCAACTAATCCTTCTCGAACCATTTCATTAAATTTAAGTGCTATTTTAAGTCGACCATAAGCATCTTGATATAAAATTCTTGCTTTAGTCCCTACAACTAAATTGTTCTTTTTTGCATCTTTAATCCAGTTATAGTTATCTCTATCTTGGAATCTTCTATCAGGATCTATTGCATCCATTGCAGCTTTATCTGTTTTATCTAAATCTGAATCTAAACCAGATAAACAAACCCATCTAAATGGACCATATCCATAATCAAATAAAACTGGACCCATGATATCTTCTACATAACTTGGCCAAATGAAACCATCAAGGTCATTTTTACCATTTTTACATATCTCACTAACGCCACTATCGTAAATAGCTTTCATAAAGCTGTTACCATAATCGAAGAAGTAAGTTCCTTTAGAAGTTAATTCTTTAATAACTTTATAATGTCTTTGTAAACCAGCGTTAACTTCTTGAATGAATTTTTCTTTATTTGTAGCTAATAACTCAGTTCTCTCTTCGAAAGATAATTGAACTGGTGTATAACCACCATCATAAACATTGTGACAACTTGTTTGATCACTTAGTAAGTCGATATAAATATCATTTTGTGATGCATACTCTAATAAAGAAACAACGTTTCCGATATATCCAATTGCTAATGGTTTTCCATCATTTTGTGATTTCAATGCTAATTCAAATGATTCTTTAGCTGAATCAGTCTTAACATCAATCCAGTTTTGAGAATATCTAGTCTCTACTCTAGATGGATCTACTTCAGCTATAATTGAAACTCCACCAGAAATATTACATGCTTTCCCTTGAGCACCACTCATTCCACCTAAACCACTTGATATAAATATCTTACCTTTTAAGTCTTCATCTTGTGGAATGTTTAACTTCTCTCTACCAGCATTTAAAAGAGTAGAATAAGTTCCATGTACAATTCCTTGAGGACCAATGTACATCCACCCACCAGCAGTCATTTGACCATAGTTCGCAACACCTAGTGCTGCTGCTCTATTATAATTGTCTAAGTCGTCAAACATACCAATCATTAAACCATTTGACACAATAACTCTAGGAGATGTTTTATGTGATGCAAACAGTCCTAAAGGATGACCTGATTGAACAACTAATGTTTGTGTATCATTCATAGTTTTTAAGTATTCTTTGATTAAATGATACTGCATCCAGTTTTGACATACTCTTCCTGTTTCACCATAAGTTACTAACTCATATGTTTATAAGTGATCAAAGAAAGTTTGATTACTTTAAAAAATTAGAAGATAAAATAAACTTTGAATATGAAAATAAGAATATATATCCAAAGAAAACTGATATATATAATGCTTTAGAATTAACACCTTATGAAAAAGTGAAGGTTGTTATTTTAGGACAAGATCCATATCATAATCCTAATCAAGCTCATGGATTAGCTTTTAGTGTTAATCATGGTGTAAAAATCCCTCCTAGTCTTAGAAATATTTATAAAGAGTTAAATAGTGATCTAGGTGTTATGATACCTGATCACGGTAACTTAGTAGATTGGGCTAATGAAGGTGTTTTACTTTTAAACACTGTTTTAACTGTAAGAGAAAATGAACCAAATAGTCATAAGAATTTAGGGTGGGAAGACTTTACTGATAATCTAATTAAATTACTTAATGATAGAAGTGAACCACTAGCATTTATTTTATGGGGGAATAACGCCAAAAGTAAGAAAAAGTTTATTAATAATAGTAATCATTTTATAGTTGAAGGAGTGCATCCTTCGCCTTTAAGTGCATCACGAGGATTCTTTGGAAGTAAACCGTTTTCACAAGTTAATGAATTTTTAATAAAAAATAATAAAAAACCAGTCAATTGGTGTCTAAAAAACATTGACTTATTTAACCTAAAATAGTATAAATATAAGTGCAGAGTAGCTAATATGCGTAAAGTGTTGTGCCATGGGATGTCGGGTGCAAACGAACTGATTAAATTCAGGCGGTTTATTAGCGCGTCCGCTGACATATAGGTGGACTCTCTCAAAACAAATTTTGAGGAGGGTAATTATGAAATTATCAACAAGGGTAATTGTGATGAGTGGTATTTTAGCTGCTATGGCAATTACATTAAAGTTTTTATCTTTTACAACATTAGAGTATCGTTTCACATTTTATGATATTCCGTTAATGATCTCTGGTATTGTATTTGGACCATTTATTGGTGGAATCGTTGGATTCATTACTGACTGGATTTATGCGACGACACAAGGGTGGCCAATTGGATTATTCACACTATCAAGTATTATGGGGGGATTAATTCCTGGTTTAGCATTTATGATTTTTAAAAATGTTAACATTAAGACGATTACAGTTACTGTTTTAGTAACATCTATACTTTGTTTCTCTATGAACACTTTCGCATTATATCAGTTCCAAGGTGCTGGTGTATTAGGAATGTTAGTACCAAGAATTATAACAATGGTTATTAAATGGCCTATTGAAGTAATTATGTTAAATGAAGTTTATAAACGAGTAATAGTACAGTTTAATATAAAGAGAGCCTAGCTCTCTTTTTTTATGCAGGAAATGTATGAATTTGTTGTGTACGCTTTCATTAACTTTTTAAATGATTAAAATGCTACTTTTTAGTATAATATAATTGATGGAGGTAATTATATGAAAAAACCCGTTATATTAATTATATTAGATGGATATGGTTTAGGTAAGAATTATGAGGGTAATGCTATTTATAAAGCTAATACTCCTATTATAGATAATTTATTTAAAGAATATCCAAATGTTGAACTTGAAGCATCTGGATTAGGTGTTGGATTACCTAAAGGACAAATGGGGAACTCTGAAGTAGGACATTTAAATATTGGTGCAGGTAGAATTGTTTACCAATCACTAACAAGAGTTAATATGTCTATTGAGAATGGAGAGTTCTTTGAAGTTGAATCATTTTTAAAGGCTCTTAATCATGCAAAAGAAAATAACAGTAAACTACATTTACTAGGATTATTCTCTGATGGTGGTGTGCACTCACATGTTGAACATTATAAAGCATTATTTAAAATGGCTAAACAACATAACGTTGATGTATTCTTACATGCATTTACAGATGGTAGAGATACAGCTCCTAAGAGTGCCGTAAACTATGTAAGAGAGTTTGAAGAATTTATTAAAGAATTAGGTCATGGTAATATCGCAACAATTTGTGGTAGATACTACGCAATGGATAGAGATAAAAACTATGACAGAACTGAAAAGGCATATGCTTGTATAGTTAATGGTGAAGGTGTTAAGTACGCATCAGCTGTAGAAGCACTTGAATCATCATATGAAAACAATATCTTTGATGAATTTGTATTACCAACAATTATAAATAATGATGGATTAATATCTGATAATGATGCAATTATCTTTGCGAATTTTAGACCAGATAGAGCTATCCAAATGTCTACAGCTTTGACAAATATTGAAGCTACATCTATAAATCGTAAACAATTAGAGAATATTAATTATGTATGTATGATGCATTATTCAAAAGATGTTAAAGGTGATGTTGCTTTTGGATTACAAGACTTAAGCAATACATACGGTGAAGTTATTTCTAAGAACGGTCTAAAACAGTTAAGAATAGCTGAGACTGAGAAATATGCTCACGTTACATTCTTCTTTGATGGTGGACTTGATAAAGAGTTAGAAGGTGCGGTAAGAGTATTAGTACCATCACCAAAAGTAGCTACTTATGATTTACAACCAGAAATGAGCGCTTATACTGTTACTGAAAAAGTAATCGAAGAGTTAGATAAGGACCATGATACAATCATTCTTAACTTAGCTAACTGCGACATGGTAGGTCATACTGGTAATATGGAAGCGACTATAAAAGCAGTAGAAGTAGTTGATGAATGTGTTGGCAAAGTACTTGATAAAGTAAATGAAGTTGGTGGAGTTGCACTTATAACTGCAGATCACGGAAATGCTGATAAGTTATTAGCAGATGACGGAACAATGTTTACAGCGCATACTGTTAACCCAGTACCGTTTATAGTTACTGATAAGAGTTTAGAATTAAACTCAGGTAATTTAGGTGATATTACACCAACAATGTTACAATTACTAGAAGTGGCTCAACCGGTAGAGATGACTGGTAAGAGCTTGATAAAGTAGTAAAAACAAACATAGTTTGTTATAATAAAATGTAAAAATTTAACAATAGAAAAAAAGGAGATTTATATTATGCCATTTATTACGGACGTATTTGCTAGAGAAGTATTAGATTCACGTGGGAACCCAACTGTAGAAGTTGAAGTTTATACTGAATCAGGTGCTTTTGGTAGAGCATTAGTTCCATCGGGAGCTTCTACTGGAGAACATGAAGCAGTAGAATTAAGAGATGGAGTAAAAGACAGATACTTAGGAAAAGGTGTTTTAAAAGCTGTTGGAAATGTAAACGACATTATCGCACCTGAAATTATTGGATTTGATGTAACTCAACAAGTAGCAATCGATAAATTAATGATTGAATTAGACGGAACTCCAAACAAAGGTAAATTAGGAGCTAACGCTATCTTAGGTGTATCTATGGCTGTAGCTAGAGCTGCTTCTGATTACGTTGGATTACCATTATACCTATACTTAGGTGGATTCAATGCTAAAGAATTACCAGTACCAATGATGAACATCATCAATGGTGGATCTCATGCGGACAACAACGTAGACTTCCAAGAGTTTATGATTATGCCTGTAGGTACTCCTACATTCAGAGAAGCATTAAGATGTGGTGCTGAAGTATTCCATGCTTTAAAGAAAGTATTAAGTGGGAAAAACTATAACACTGCTGTAGGTGATGAAGGTGGATTCGCACCTAACTTAGGTTCAAATGAAGAAGCTATCACTGTTATCTTAGAAGCTATCGAAAATGCTGGGTATAAGCCTGGTGAAGATGTATTATTAGCTATGGACGTTGCTTCAAGTGAATTCTACAATAAAGAAAAAGGTGTATATGTATTAGCTGGTGAAGGTGGAAAAGAATTAACTCCTAACCAATTAGCTGATTTCTATGCTGAATTAGTAAGTAAATATCCTATCGTTTCAATCGAAGATGGTTTAGATGAAAATGATTGGGAAGGTTGGGCTTACTTAACTGAAATCTTAGGAGATAAGATTCAATTAGTCGGAGACGATTTCTTCGTAACTAATACTGAAAGATTATCTCAAGGGATTGAAAAAGGTTTAGCTAACTCAATTTTAATTAAAGTTAACCAAATCGGTACTTTAACTGAAACTTTCGAAGCTATCGAAATGGCTAAGAGAGCTGGATATACTGCGGTTGTATCACACCGTTCTGGTGAGACTGAAGATTCAACTATCGCAGATATAGCTGTTGCGACTAATGCTGGTCAAATCAAAACTGGTTCATTATCAAGAACTGATAGAATTGCGAAATACAATCAGTTATTAAGAATTGAAGATGAATTAGGTGAAACTGCTGTATATAGTGGAATGAAAACATTCTATAACATTAAATAATTTAATCATAAAGAGCCTTTATAAAAGGCTCTTTTTTCTCATTATTAAGCGAATTTCATATTTAGAGATAAATTGACATACACTAGAAGATGAGGTATAATTAGAAAGCTTTAATTGGAAAAAAATAACTTTAAAAAAGAGTGGAATAGATATGGAATTATTTGTATTGTTTTTGAAATATTTTGCATTAGCGGGGGCCGTAGTATATGCCTCAACTACTGTTGGTAATATAGTAGATGAATTTGATAATAGAACAAACCTTTCTGGTGCCTTTATTGGTGGTTTGGTTTTAGCTGCGGTTACAAGTATGCCGGAGTTTGTTACCAGTATTACATCTACAATTGTGTATGAACAACCAGGTTTAGCATTTGGTAATGTGTTTGGTTCAAACATATTTAACTTAGTTATCTTGGCTGTAATGGACATTATCTTTGTTAGGAAATTTGTTTATACTAAAATAACAGAAATTGATAAAGCAAATAAATTATCAATTCTAATTTATTTTATTATATTAATACCATTTATAACTAATATGTTAGTTGCAAATGACTTGCTTAATTTTGATCTGAATAATAGATTACTGTGGATTGTTCAGAATGCTCAAATCTTAGGGTTCTCACTTTTATCAATAGCTATATTAGTTATTTACTTTATTAGTGCAAGAACGTTAGCTGAAGGTGAAGACCCAGCTGAAGAAGACTCTAAAGAAACTAAGTATTCAAAGTACAGTATTAAGTTTGTAACTGTTTTATTTGTATTTTGGGCATTAATATTAGTATTAGCGGCTATTTTTATCACTGGTACTACAAATCAAATAGCTGAGATAACAGGAATGAGTGCTTCATTCGCTGGAGCGTTATTCTTAGGGGTAGCGACATCGCTACCAGAATTAACAACATGTTATACATTAATTAAGTTAAATAACTTTGAAGCAGCAGCTGGTGGTATCGTTGGGAGTAACATCTTTAATTTTACAATAATCGCTGTTGTAGATGTTTTTGTTAAGACAAACATAATAGATTTAATAGTAAATGACCCATCTGTTAGTCAAAATGCACTAACACTATTGATTTTAGGTCTAATTAACTCTATAATATTAATGTTAGCACTTATGCGTAAAAAGAAATTTAATGGTAGAACAGTATATTTAGTGCCATCTGTGTTGATAATTACAAACTATTTATTTTATTTAATAATTTCATTTATTTAGGAGGAATTGTAATGAGTTTTACATGGGCAGATATTTTATTAATAATCGTTGGGATTGTATTAATTTCCTTAGTAGTCTTACAAGGTACAAAAGATGACGTAGCACAAGCTTTCTCAGGAGAGAAATCTGAATTATTCGCAAACAAAAAAGAAAGAGGAATTGAATTATTCTTAAGTAGACTTACTTATGGAACAGTATTCCTATTCTTAGGACTAGCGTTTATTGCTTCATTTGTTGTAGATAGAGGATTCTTAGGATAAGAGCACCCAATTGGTGTTCTTTTTTTCTGGTAAATTTAGAAAAAATAGACAAAATAAAAGTGGAGGTAATAATATGAAGGATATTATATTAAACGTTATTCAAAAACCAACCACAATTGAAGAGTTAAAAGAGAGACTAGATATCAGTGATGCTAGTAATTTTAAGTTACTTGTTAAAACATTAAATGAACTAGAAGATGGTGGTTATCTAGTTAACTTAAATGACAAATATGATTTAGCTACAAATCATGGTATTTATATTGGAGAAATTACAATAAACAAAAAGGGTTTTGGTTTCGTTGAAACAGATACTCTAAAAGACGATATTTATGTACCAAAGACTGAAATATCAAATGCAATGCATTTAGATAAAGTTCTAGTAAAGGCTACTAGACAAAAAGGTCATGGTTTAAAAACTGAAGGTTCTATTTTAAGAGTACTAGAAAGAAAGAACCAAGTCTTAATAGGTACATATCAAGAAAATAGAGGAGTATCCTTTGTTGTTCCTGATGACTCTATCTTTGCGGACAAAGTTATCGTTAATAAAAATGAATCACTTGGCGCGATACATAACCATAAGGTAAGAGTTAAAATTACTGATTTTCATAATAACAAGCTTACTGGTAAAGTAGAAGAAATACTTGGTCACGTTAATGATCCAGGAATGGATATATTATCAATTGTTTATAAACATCACTTTAAACCTAAGTTTCCAAAAGAGGTTTTAGAAGAGGTCCAAAATTTTGATGAAGTAACTGAAGAAGATCTACATAATAGAGTAGATTTAAGAGATAAACTATTTCTTACTATAGATGGAGCTGACGCTAAAGATTTGGATGATGCAGTATGCTTAGAGAAAAAAGGCGATAACTATATTTTAAGTGTAAGTATCGCAGATGTTAGTTACTATGTAAAAGAAGGATCTGAACTTGATAAAGAAGCACTTAGTCGTTCAACAAGTGTTTATTTAGTAGATAGAGTTATCCCGATGATACCTCATAAACTTTCTAATGGGATTTGTTCATTAAATCCTAATGTAGATAGATTAACTATGACATGTGAAATGGAAATTGATAAATTCGGTACAGTTGTAAATCATGATATTTACCAATCAGTAATAAATTCTAAATACAGAATGACATATGATTCAGTAAATCAAATATTAAACGGTGATAAAGAAGAACAGACAAAATACGCTGAAATATCACATTTATTCTATGATATGAATAGATTAGCGAAAGTTCTTAATAAAAGAAGGATTCATCGTGGAGCTATTAACTTTGAAACTATTGAACCTAAAATCATCGTTGATGATACTGGTTTTCCAATTGATATAATCGTAAGAGATAGAGGAGATGCTGAAAAACTAATTGAAGAATTTATGTTAGTAGCAAATGAAACTGTTGCGGAACATTTCCACTGGTTAAACTATCCGTTTATATACCGTGTACATGAGGAACCAAATCAAGAAAAATTAAGAAACTTATTTAAGTTAGCTGGTATGCTTGGGTATAAAGTAAAAGGTACAGCAAACGCAGTGCACCCACAAGCATTACAAGATTTACTTAATACAATAGAGGATAGACCAGAAGCTAAAGTTATAAATACACTTATGCTTAGAAGTATGGCTAAAGCAAAATATTCTAATCAATCATTAGGTCACTATGGTTTAGCTACTAAATTCTATACTCACTTTACTTCACCAATCAGACGTTATCCAGATACAATAGTACATAGATTAATTAGAGAATTTATTGTTAATGGTAACTTATCAAGAAGAACAATAAAACATTTTGAATTAGTACTACCTGAAATTGCATATCAAACAAGTAAAAAAGAAAGAGATGCAGTCAACTGTGAAAGAGATGTAGACTCTATGAAAATGGCAGAATACATGATTGATAAAGTTGGAGAAAAGTTTGATGGAATTGTATCAAGTATTACTTCATTCGGTATGTTTGTAGAGTTACCTAAAGGTATTGAAGGTTTAGTTCATATTAATGATATGAAAGACGATTATTATGAATATCATCAAGATAGATATATTCTAGTTGGTAGAAGAACAAAAAAAGTATATACTATAGGAGACAAAGTTAAGGTTACATGTATTAGAGCTTCTAAAGAGGAAGCTAAAATTGACTTTGAGTTAGTTGTAAAGAAAGGGGCAGGAAGAAAACCTGCTTATGGTGAAAACCATGCCAAAGGGAACAGGAAAAATAATAGCCCAAAACAAAAAGGCTAGACATGATTATAATATAGAAGAAGAAATTGAATGTGGATTAGTTCTAAAGGGAACTGAAATAAAATCTATTCGTAAGGGGCAAGTACAATTAAAAGAATCATATGCAAGAATAAAAGACGATGAGATTTTTGTAATTGGAATGCATGTATCACCTTATGAACAAGGTAATATTTATAACCACGATCCACTTAGAGATAGAAAACTTCTATTAAGTAAAAGAGAGATTTTAAAATTAAGTCAAAAAGTTAAATTACAAGGTATTACATTAGTACCATTAAGAATATATCTAAAAGATGGATTCGCTAAACTTGAAATAGGTGTAGCTAAAGGTAAGAATGTAAGAGATAAACGACAAGACTTAAAAGCTAAACAAGCTAAAAGAGAATTAGCTGAAGCAGTAAAATACAAATATTAGTGGTTGCAATGCAACCACTAATATAGTATTATAATAAAGCAAATGGGGTTGTTACGGATTCGACGGGGTACGTGGAATATTGTAAGCATGTCTTGGTTGTGCAAGTAAAAACATTCGAGGTTATTATAACCGGAAACAAACAACAATTAGCATTCGCGTAACAAGATAACGCGTGCATCGCTCCTAACTGGTGCCTATACAGTTAGTGTAGCGATAAGATGATAGGCTGGGTTATATTTGTGCCGTCTTAACAAATATAACTAAGATTAATAAGACTCGCTAACGAATCGGGTGTCTATTCCCAGTTCTTAGTTAAACTCAATAATAGAATAAACATGTAGAAAGCAGTGTAAAATTTGCTTCGGACGGGGGTTCGACTCCCCCCAACTCCACCATTAATACCCACATAAATTCCGACTTGTTGTTGGAGTTATTATATATAAAAAACAATTTAAGGCCATTAACTACTGGAAAACCAGTGGTTAATGGCCTTTTTAGAAATTGTCAAAACGTAGTGAACATTGAAGTTTAATAGTCTCAACAAATTGATTACCTTATAGAAAATTAAAAGCAATTGTTGATAGAAATAAACACGATTGGGTTGCCGCACTTGAAAATCAAAAAGCTGTTTATTTAATTAAAGATACAAGTAACGGTAAACTTTATGTTGGATCAGCAACTGGTGATAATGGTATGCTGTTACAAAGATGGAAGAACTATGTTCACAATGGACATGGAGGAAATAAACATTTATTAAATGTTGTTGAAGAAAATGGATTTGATTATGTAAAGAAATATTTTGTTTATTCAATTTTGGAGAACTATAATTCTAGAGTCGATACAAAATACATTATACAAAGAGAGTCTTGGTGGAAAGAGACTTTAGGAACTAGGAAGTTTGAATACAATAATAATTAACGACTTAAGAGGTTTTAGTAAGTAGAAAAATGTTTATGAAGTATAAGGATAGGTTATTCTTACAAATGTAATAATAATCTATCTTTTTTACTGTCTATATAGTGGAAGAATATGTATTTTTTTATCGAATATAAAACATACATATGATACAATTAGAATGTAGTTTTATAAAATAATTAAATTTATTAGATTTTAGCAAGTACTCAAAATTACAACTTATAGAGTTACTTGCGTTTTTAAGATATAGCATTAAATGTATGGAGGGACAATGAATAATAATCTTATAGGGGTAACAGGGATTATAAAAGATGTATATCAAAGAATCGAAAACGCTGAAAGGTGTGTAGTATTAAAAAAAGATTGTTCTGAAAAAGAGTTTTATTTAAATATGGTAGAAAAGCAGATGTTCTCAGCATTAAGACATGCATATAAACAACTAATCAACGAATCAAATGAATTAGGTAGCATACTTTTTATGAGGACTTCTTTTGAACATTTATTTGTTCGAATGAGGTTAGTAGAAGATGATTATTATTATAGAAATATTTTTAGCGATCCTGAACAAAACATATCAATTAAAAAGAATATGAGAAGCATGAAGAAAAGAATTTCTTATAAAGTTGAGGAGTCAGAAAAAAATCAAATTGAAGTTATTTTTGAGATGTTCTCAGAGTCTTACTATAGATTATCTAGACTTATACATCCCAATATTGAAAAACAAGCATTCTATGCAATGTCAGAAGAGATGAAAGAATTTGATATATACTTAACATTTATTGACTGTTGTTTAATGTATATACTTCTGTCGGAGATTATTTTGATAGAGTATGAGAATAAAATACCAACAACAAGAGTTGATAGGTATGAAAATATAAATAAATTATTCATGTTGTATATTGATGAATTAAAATTAAGTAGTCCAATTCATCCTAAATTAAAATCTTATGAGATAGTTATGAAAAATAAAAAGTTAAGAAAACGTCTAATTAATCAAGGTAAAGAGATTTTTCAAGATTTCAAAAGCCATAAGCAATAATTAACTAAATATAAATATGTCGATATGTTCAGTGTGGAGGATTATTAATGACATTTAAGAAGAAGTTAGCAAAGAACTTAAAAAAATATTATCATTAATAGAGGAATGACAGTTAAAGCATTAGCTAAGAAAGCTAATGTTAATAATAAGACTATATCTTATTTTATAAATGATAATGATAATATATCTATCAAGAATATATGTAAGATCCTTAATGGATTAGATATTAATTATGAAGAGGTTAGAAAAGAGATTGGAACTAATTTAAGAAAGTATAGAGAATCTAAAGGACTTTCTATGAATCAATTAGCAACTATTACTGGTGGTTCTCATACTGCTATGTCTAGATATGAGAGTTTTGATGGTAATATGACTTTAGATTATATGATTGATATAGCTAAAGGGTTAGGTGTATCACCATATGATTTATATTCATTTAGTGAAACTGATGTTTCTTTATTTAATGTAGAAGAACATAATGTAAGTTATGATGGGCCTAAATTGATGAATCAAGTTTAGAGTTAGAATATGATGATTATGTTAATAGACTTAGAACTGAGTTTGATGTAAAGTTAATTCAGAGAAAAGTTAGGTTGTTTGAGAGGTTTGACGAGATAAAGATATTTGAGGATTATAATTAATTGAAGTGGCTTCAATATTTGACGGTGGGGGTTTATTAAAATTCTCTACAATTTGAAGAACAACAATAGGAGGAAGTAAAATGACAAGTGAGCAACAAAGGAAAGAAATACAATCAAAAATATGGAAAATAGCCAATGACGTACGTGGCTCTATAGATGGATGGGATTTTAAACAATATGTTCTAGGTACACTTTTTTATAGATTTATTAGTGAAAATTTTACTAACTATATTGAAGGTGGGGATGAAAGTGTTAATTATGCAAACCTAGATAATAGTATTGTTACTGATGCAATCAAAGATGATGCAATTAAAACTAAAGGGTATTTTATATATCCTAGTCAATTATTTGATAATATTGCAAAGAATGCAAACAAAAACGAGAGCTTAAATACAGATTTAGCAGAGATTTTTAGAGCAATCGAAAGTTCGGCTAATGGATATCCATCAGAAAATGATATCAAAGGCTTATTTACTGATTTTGATACTACAAGTAATAGACTTGGTAATACTGTTATTGATAAAAATAAACGTCTTGCCGCAGTTATAAAAGGTGTAGAAGAAATAAACTTTGGTAAGTTTGAAGATAATCAAATTGACCTTTTTGGTGATGCATATGAATTTTTGATATCAAACTACGCAGCAAATGCAGGTAAATCAGGTGGAGAGTTCTTCACTCCACAAAGTGTATCTAAACTTATTGCAAAACTTGCAATGCATGGACAAGAAAGTATTAATAAAATATATGACCCTGCCGCAGGTTCAGGTTCATTGCTACTGCAGGCAAAAAAACAATTTGATAATCACATCATAGAAGATGGGTTTTATGGACAAGAAATTAATCATACGACTTATAACCTGGCTCGTATGAATATGTTTTTACACAATATCAATTATGATAAATTTAACATTGCACTAGGTGATACACTCATAGACCCTAAACATGATAATTTCAAGCCTTTTGATGCTATAGTATCTAATCCGCCTTACTCTGTAAAATGGATAGGTAGTGCAGACCCTACACTTATTAATGATGAGCGTTACGCTCCTGCTAGTGTGCTTGCTCCTAAGTCTAAAGCAGACTTTGCTTTTATAATGCATTCACTTAGTTATCTATCTGCCAAAGGTCGTGCTGCTATAGTGTGTTTCCCTGGTATATTCTATCGTGGTGGTGCAGAACAAAAAATAAGAAAGTACCTAGTTGATAATAACTTTGTAGAAACAGTGATATCATTAGCACCTAATCTGTTCTTTGGAACATCTATAGCTGTTAATATTATGGTTTTATCTAAACATAAGACAGATACAAAAACTCAATTTATAGATGCTAGTGAGTTCTTTAAAAAAGAAACTAATAATAATATACTTACAGATAGTGATAAAGAAGACTATATTGGCGAGGATGAATTGGGACATATTCAGCAAATTGTGAAAATATTTGCTGATAAAGAAGATATAAAACACGTAACTAAATCAATAGATAATGACAAAATATTAGAGAATGATTATAACCTATCGGTAAGCTCATATGTAGAAGCAAAAGACACTAGAGAAGTAATAGATATAACTAAGCTAAACGCAGAGATAAAAGAAACGGTAGCTAAGATAGATAAACTACGAAGTGATATAGATGCTATTATCGAGGTGATTGAGTCATGATTAAAGAGAACTATTTGGAGAGATTGCTTGATGGGGTTAGTATTGAGTGGAAGCCATTAGAAAGTGTTATTGTATCACTAAAAACTGGTTTAAATCCTCGAAAAAATTTTAAATTAAACACATTGGATTCGGTAGGGTTTTATGTTACTGTACGAGAGATACAAAATGGGAAGATTGTATTCGTAGATAAAACAGATAGAGTTAATGATGAGGCTTTGAAGTTAATAAACAATCGTTCGAACCTAGAAATTGGTGATGTTTTGTTTTCAGGAACTGGAACAATTGGACGTATAGCCGTAATTGAAAATGCACCAGTAAATTGGAATATCAAGGAGGGCGTTTATTCTATCAAACCTATTAAAGGAGCTATAAACTCTAGGTATTTAGCTCACTTACTTAACTCAAATAATATTATAAAAAAATATAGCACAAAAATTGTTGGATCCCCTGTTTCGAGTTTACCAATGGGTAAATTAAGAAAACTTGAAATCCCTATCCCTTGTCCTAATAACCAAAAAAAATCACTTGAAATTCAACAAGAAATTGTCCGTATTTTGGACAATTTAACAGAGCTAACAACAGAGCTAACAACAGAGCTAACAGCAGAGCTTACAGCACGTGAAAAGCAGTATAAGTACTATCGTGATAAGTTAATTATAAATTCAACATCAACTACAGAGAAACTTAAAGACATTGCAGATATTTACCTTGGACTTACCTATACACCTACTTATGTTGAAAGTGGTGTTAAATTTATATCAGCTAAAAATACTTCTCAAGATTACTTAAATCTTGAAGATGTTAAATATATTTCTGAGGAAGAATATGAAAAGTCAACGTCTAATGCGAAACCTAAAAGAGGAGACGTACTTTTTACTAGAGTTGGTTCAAATTTAGGGCATCCAGTTATTGTAGATACAGATGAAAAACTATGTATGTTTGTTAGCTTAGGATATATAAGGGTTGACTCTAGTAAAGTTTTAAATTCGTATATAAAACATTGGATGAATACTGACTTATTTTGGAATCAGGTAAGAAAGAATACGTATGGAGCAGCTAAAATTAACTTAAATACAGGATGGCTTAAAAAATTTGATGTAGTTTTACCGAATTTGACAGAACAACAACGCATAGTATCTATCCTAGACAAATTCGAAGCATTGACTACTTCAATAACTGAAGGTCTTCCTCATGAGATAGAATTAAGACAAAAACAATATGAGTATTATCGTGATATGTTACTAAGTTTTCCAAAGGGGGAATAATATGACTAATTATAAGCCAGTGGCTGAAACTAATAATTTTATAATATTAGATAAATATACTAATATTGATCAAACAGGTGCTAGTTATCAATCAGAGTCAGATCTCGAAAGAGAACTTATTAAAGATCTAGTTAGTCAAGGATATGAGTATATTAAAAATTTGACTACTCCTGATGCAATGCTTAAAAATGCTA
Organism: Mycoplasmatota bacterium WC44; assembly: GCA_046529715.1. Lineage (GTDB taxonomy): Bacteria > Bacillota_I > Bacilli_A > MAG-NZ > MAG-NZ > WC44. The sequence continues at coordinate 1,657,860 of CP134881.1, read as the reverse complement.
GAATACAACTTGAAAGCTTAAATGATGTTAAGTTTTCAAATGATGAATGGAAAAGATTCTGTGAACAGTATCTTGATAAGCCTAGTGACAATATTCTTGATAAGACTCGTAAAATACACGATGATTATATCTATGATTTTGTTTTTGATGATGGACATATTCAGAATATATATTTAGTGAAAAAAGATAGACTTTGTAAAAATAAGTTGCAAGTTATCTCACAGTTTGAACAAACTGGAACAAGTGCTAATAGATACGATGTAACTATTCTTGTGAATGGATTGCCTCTTGTACAGATTGAACTTAAAAAACGTGGTGTTGCGATTAAAGAAGCATTTAATCAGATACATAGATATAGCAAAGAAAGTTTTAATACAGAAAATTCACTATATAAGTATTTGCAAATATTTGTAATATCTAATGGGACTGATACTAGATATTTTGCTAATACTACTAAGCGTGATAAAAACAGTTATGATTTTACTATGAACTGGGCAAAAAAAGATAATAAATTGATTAAAGATTTAAAAGACTTTACTGCTACTTTCTTTCAAAAGAATACGCTTCTTAGCGTACTTTTAAAGTATTCTGTTTTTGATGTTAGCGATACACTACTAGTTATGAGACCTTATCAAATTGCGGCTACTGAAAGAATAATAGAAAAGATTAATAGTTCTTATGAAAGTAAAGATTGGAGCAAAGTATCAAGTGGTGGATATGTTTGGCATACTACAGGGTCAGGTAAGACGCTTACGAGTTTTAAGGCTGCAAGACTTGCAACTAAACTAGATTTTATAGACAAAGTATTTTTTGTAGTAGATAGAAAAGATTTAGATTATCAAACTATGAAAGAATATCAGCGCTTCTCACCGGATAGTGTTAATGGTTCTGAAAGTACTCAAGGTTTAAAACGTAACTTAAGTAAAAATGATAATAAAATTATTGTTACTACTATTCAAAAACTTAATAACCTTATTAAGGGTGAAACTAAATTAGATATTTATGATAAACAAGTTGTATTTATATTTGATGAAGCTCATCGCTCACAATTTGGACAAGCACAAGAGAATATTACTACGAAGTTTAAGAAGTACTATCAATTTGGATTTACTGGAACTCCAATTTTTCCAGAAAATGCTCTAGGTTCAGATACGACTGCATCAGTATTTGGTGAAGAAATACATTCATATGTTATCACTGATGCTATTAGAGATGAGAAAGTTTTAAAATTCAAAGTTGATTATAATGATGTCCGTCCTAAATTTAAAGTATTAGAAACAGAACAAGACATTGAAAAATTATCAGCTTCTGAAAATAAGAAAGCTCTACTTCATCCAGAAAGAATTAGAGAAATTTCAAAATATATATTAGATAACTACAAAAGAAAAACACATAGATTAGCTGCTAATGGTAAAGGATTTAATGCGATGTTTGCAGTAAGTAGTGTTGATGCAGCTAAGTGTTATTATGAAGCAATTAATGAATTACAAAAAGATAGTGATAAAAAACTAAAAATAGCTACTATATTCTCTTTTGCAGCGAACGAAGAACAAAGTGCAATCGGTGAAATTGTTGATGAAAGTTTTGAACCTTCAGCTATGGATAGTAGTGCTAAAGAGTTCTTGAGTTACACAATAGATGAATATAACAAGGACTTTGGTACAACTTATAGTGTGGCAAGTAAAGAATTCCAAAATTACTATAGAGATTTAGCGAAGCGTGTTAAAAATAAAGAAGTTGATCTATTAATCGTTGTAGGTATGTTTTTAACGGGGTTTGATGCGCCGACGCTTAACACATTATTTGTTGATAAAAATCTTAGGTACCACGGGCTAATACAAGCATTTTCAAGAACGAACCGTATATATGATGCTACTAAAACATTTGGTAATATTGTCACTTTTAGAGATTTAGAAGAAGCGACAAAAGTTGCAATAAAGAGATTTGGTGCTGGTGGAACTAAAGATGTTATATTAGAAAAAAGCTATAAGGAATATATGGAAGGCTTTAAAGATTTAATAAATGGTGAAACTAGGAGAGGATATATTGACATAGTTAAGGAACTAAAAGAAAAATTCCCTGACGCACACTGCATTGAAACGGAAAAGGATAAGAAAGAATTTGCTAAATTATTTGGTGAGTACTTACGAGTTGAGAACATTCTTCAAAACTATGATGAATTTGCTTCACTTAAAGCATTACAATCTCTAGATATTACAGATATCAATGCTGTAGAAGAGTTTAAGCTAACTTATCATATAACAGATGAAGAAATTGCAGAAATTATTGATATAGAAGTTCCAGAAGAAAGAATTATACAAGATTATCGTTCTTCTTATAACGATATTCGTGAGTGGCTACGTAAACAAAGAGAAGGAAAAGAACCAGAAGAATCATCTGTAGATTGGGATGATGTAGTTTTTGAAGTAGATCTTTTGAAATCTCAAGAAATTAACCTAGATTATATACTTGCTCTAATTTACGAGAAAAATAAAAAAACCAAAAACAAAGAAGAATTAGTTGGAGAAGTAAGAAGATTAATTCGTTCTAGTATAGATAACAGAGCAAAAGAAAGTCTTATTATTGATTTTATAAATAACACAGATTTAGATGAGATTAATGATAAAGCTAGTATTATAGATGCTTTCTTCTTGTTTGCACAGGCTGAGCAGAAACGTGAAGCAGAGGTACTGATTAAAGATGAAGAGCTTAATGTAACAGAAGCAAAACGTTATATAACTAACTCACTTAAAAGAGGATATGCTAGTGAAAATGGTACGGAACTAAACCACATGCTTCCTAAGATGAGTCCTCTTAATCCGAGTTACCTAACTAAAAAGCAAGACGTCTTTCAAAAGATATCAGCCTTCATTGAGAAGTTTAAAGGCGTTGGTGGGAAGATATAGTTATCTTTACTTTTTTGATTTATAAATTATACTTGATAAATAACTTGTTCAGTGTTAACATACACACAACTTAAGGAGATGTGTGTATGAGTAATACATACGGGGTTTCGTCTCCCCCCAGCTCCACACTAATAGTATTTACCTAGAACAATTCCGACTTCTAGTTACAATCTCTTATAATTTATACAATAGTGATAGATAATCATTAAGATTATCTATCTTTTACTTTGGGATTTACAGCATGCTGGCATGCTAAATGACTATTTTTAGAATACTATTGTTTATTTAATAAATACCACATATAATTTAATTAGAGAGTAACATAAACTCATATATATGGAGGGAATAATGTATATATTTTGGATGTGTTCATTAATTGCGTTACTAGCATGGATTGCAAAAGATAATTCAAGGAGGAAGAGATGAAAGGTAGAGATATTTTAGGAAGAACTTTTATTAAGGTAGAACTTGTCGTTGAGTCACTAAATATTGCAGATATATATAAAAGATATAATAACGTAAATAATAAGGAATTAAATCAATATGGTAAAGAATTATTTTCTAAATTCAAGATTCAAGTTGATAATTTAACTAGGTCTAAGGGATTATACGCTTTTTTTAAAAATGATGAGTTAATATATATAGGTAGAACACATGATTCTTTTGCTAATAGAGTTAATACTGGATATGGTAATATAAGTCCTAAAAATTGTTATGTTGATGGACAAAGAACAAATTGCAAAATGAATAGCTATATAAATTCTGCTTTGAATCTAGGCAATACAATTGATTTCTATGTATTGAAAATTGATGAAACAGAAACAATTAATGAATTAGAAATCTACTACATTTCAGAATTAAATCCTCCTTTGAATGGTCGACAAGGAAAGACACAAGCTACTATTCAAAAAAAGACAATTGTTAAACCTAAGCAATCAATAATAAGAAGATTTTTAAAAGCTTTTCAAAATACGGATGTAAAAAATAATCAAGTGAACTCAGACAGAAAAGAAAATTATAGTAGAAGAGTGGTTTCAAGTACTGCAAAAACTAGTGTTATATTATCAAGGAAATATAAACCATTATATCTATACCTGAAAAATAAGAATGATGATATAGTTACTTTAACCTTCAATGAAATAGAAAATATAATTGATGCAAAATTACCCAACTCAGCTCATAACTATAGAGAATGGTGGGCAAATGAAAAAAATCCTCAAGCAAAGGCACATACACGTACTTGGCAGGAGGCTGGATATGAAGTCAGTTCTGTTGATTTCAGTAATGTAGTAACATTCCAGAAAATTACTTTATAATGATTATTTTTATTATATATTGAGGAGGATAAATAAATGAGACAATATGGTATTATTGCTGTTGAAGCAGCAAAAAAGATATATGAACTAGATACAAAAGAATATGAAGATATATGGATTTCTACATGCGATGATTTGTATCCAGGTATGAATAAAGGTGATAAGGGTTGCCCTAAAACAACGTTTATAGGTCTATGTGAAAGGGGATATGTAAAAGGAGTTTTAGGAGATGTAAGTTATTCTGTAAAAAAGAATAAACAGTATGGATGGGAAGCTTGTAATCTAATTAAAGAAGATGAGACTATAGTTAATAGTAAAACATTGCTATGGAAACAGATTATGAGTATATTAGGTGAACCTATAACAAAGAAACAGAATAGCCAAATGGATGTTGTTGTTTCTCTATATGAGAATGGGTTATTAAATATTTAACGTTGTACAGCTTTATAGAAGCAACTTTTATAAGTTGCTTTTTTTGTGTATTGTGGAACTATATAGAATGTAAGAAAAATTACTTAATTTTTCAAATTATTATCATGGCAAAATAACCATACATCTTATATGATAGTTTGAAGGAGGGATATTATGTACTCTGTAGAAGTAGAAACTTATGATGGATTAAAAGCAGGTATTCATATACTGGATAACTATGATGTATGGGGAGTTAATGTTGAATGTTTCACTGTATTTAAAGATATGACTAATGCAGGTAATTTGCTTGAATCAGTAAAAGGTAGTAATCAATTTAAAAAAGCAGTATTGAAAGAAATTAACATAGACTTAAGTATGCTATAATTAGAACTAAAGTAGGCTAGAGGTGAAGCGGTATGATGATTAGTCCTGAAGATTATAGAAGTAATATAGAAAACAAAAATATACGAGAATTAATAAGAGAAAGAAATTCAATACTAAATTTTATAAAGAAGTATGAAAATGAAGAAGTTCATATGAGGGGTGAACGTAATTTATTTGATATAGTGCTAGAACATCCTTCGGTACAAGTAAGATATCACATGAATAATTTATATCTTATTGAAGTTACGAAACTAATCTTAGAAAAAGAGTATGAAATTGATGAGTTAGAGCCAGAAGAAAAAAAATTACATCAATAGAAATAACAAATACATCCCATGATGGATTTGTTAGTTATGAAGAAGTAAATACATCCAAACTAAAAGTCTTTAGACATGGGAAAATAGTTCATGAATTATATAATGAGGTAAATAAAAATCCCATTAAAGAGTATGAGTACTATATTCTGAAGGGTGAGATGAATCTTTTTTTGAGGAGTTAGTAAGTGTTCATCATATTGATGAATGGAAGGGTGATTTTTTTATACCAGTATGCGATGGATGTAGTTGGGATTTTAAGATAAGATATTCCGATAATTCAGTAGTTAAATACTATGGAACTGTTGAACCACCACCAAATGGAGATGCTTTAGCAAAGAGGATAAGTCAACTAGTAGATTTTAAGGTAGTACCCAATATATTCTAGATTCATTATTTATAACTATAAAATTTTATTAGGTTGAAAGAAGGTATGTAAATGGAGAGTAATTCAAAGTTATACTTAAACGATCTTATTAGGATAGAAGATTTAAGTAGTGTCAAAATTAAATTTAATCGTAACGCTGGAGATACAAATCCGATTGAATTATATGCTAAATCACCTGAAGTAATAAATACTGAATGGCTATTTTGGAGAACAGAGCAACGACATTTTAATGTTGGTGAAACAGCAATTTGTCTTGTTAGGATGCAAGGACATTTTTGGTTACTAACTACTATTAAAAAAGTGGTAAAGGAATTAGGTGTAACAAAAGGAATAAATTATGAAGGTGATGAGCTACAAGAATATGCGTCTCTTTATGGTAGAACTATAATTAAATTCCATAAAACATTCCAAAGAGGAGTTAGATACGCAGAAGGTTTAATTGATGAACTTGAAGTTGTTCAAATTTTACCTGCAGTATATGAAGGTGATGACTTCCCAGGATATGATAAAGTAAGATTGCCTTATAACACGCTAAAAACAATTATTGATAGAAATAAACGTGATTGGGTTTCAGCACTTGAAAATCAAAAAGCAGTTTATTTAATTAGAGATTCTAAAACAGGTAAGCTGTATGTTGGTTCTGCTACTGGTGAGAATGGAATGTTGCTACAAAGATGGAAGAATTATGTACACAATGGTCATGGTGGTAATAAAGATTTAGTTAAGATTGTTGATGAAAAAGGTTTTGATTATGTAAAAGACAATTTTGTTTATTCAATACTAGAGAATTACAATTCAAGAGTTGATAAAAAATCTATTCTAGAAAGGGAATCTTGGTGGAAAGAAACTCTCGGAACAAGAACTTTTGGTTATAATAAAAACTAAATTAGATATTAACTTTAAATAGTAGGCACCAAGATAACTTGGTGTTTTTTATAGAAACTCGTAGTATTCAATGAATATAATAATAATAATACATGCTATAATAAGACTGACTATATTATTCTCTGTAAGTAGGAAAATTATGAAGGTACATAGGATAATGAAAGGAGATGTAAATTAATGAAAGATATCGAATTGTTAGGCAATAAAAAATTTGCGTATAGTTGTTTTAATTTACTGAAGGAAAAAGGGTGTTTGACACAAGAAGTGATTAACATTTTAACTAACGTGGATCAGTGCAAGAGACTTTTTAGTTGTAGTAAATTTCCTATATTATTAGAGGTGAATTTTCATGATGCTTTGGAAGATGCTGATTGTTATGACACGAAAGGGAGACAGAGATTTTACAAGGAAAAGGTATACTATGAAGAACGCGCATTTATATTATCTAATCATTGGTACGGACCGAATAAATCTATGCCGGATAATAGAACGCCATTCTTTCAATGGGTTTTAGCAAATATAAATTTATAATTAATTAGGTGGTTTGAATGTTTAGCTGGGGGTTCTTACAATTCCCGTAAATTTGTGAAATCACTTCACAAAATTAGTAAGAGGGGGATATAATGAATATTCTAAATGATGTAATAATTAATTTGGTTAAAGAAAACGACTTTAAGAGAACTGAACTAATTAAGAATAAAGAATTTGGACTAAACTTCAATGATGATTTATTTATCAACGTCTTAGAGTTTGAACCTGAGTTAGTTGACTCAGATAGTTTTGAAGAAGTTGATTTTCTTTTTGCTGCTTTTCCTATTGGTGTAAAAACAATGGGTTATAAAATTAAGAAGTACAAAAGTCTTAATTTAAATCACATTTTAATTTCCCATCATATGGACAGGGTTAGCAATGATGGTTTAGGGTTATTCCTTATTGAAAGTATTAATTTCGATAATAAAAGATCATTTGATTTTGTAGGTCTTTTGGACGATAATGGTTTGTATATTAACGCAGTAATTCAAATGCCAAATAATTTTTTAAGACCTTATACCTCAATAGACACTAGTTTGTTGTTTATTAGTAGAAGGCAAAATCAAAAACTTTTTATAGGTGACTTAAATGGTATTGAAAATGTAACTACTTTAATAAGAAACTACTCATACTTAATCGACGCTAAATCCTTAAAAGACGGAATGTTGATTGATCGCAATAGATTTGTGAGTATTAATTATGAAAAGCTTAGCCAACAAATTTTTTCTATGGAAACCCAATATAAGAAGTTTAAGTTTAAGAGAATTGAAGCTGTTTCATTTAATGTCTTAGAGTATAAGAGAAATTCGATGACTGAATGCCAGAATGTTTTTTATATTAGTAGATTAGGTAAAGATATTGAACTGGACACAGAGAATTTGAAAGATAGAAATAAGTATTTTCAAGTTGAGTTAGATGATAGTGTTAAAGCCGAGTATGTGAAACTGTTATTAAAGAGTGATCTGGGCAAATTACTTATTAAATCCGCCCATAGAGGCAATACAATCCCACTTATTAATCTTTCATCTTTAAGAAAATTAAAAATTCCAGTTCCAGAGGTTGGTATTCAGGATAATATTATTAATGCAAATAGGACTGTAGAGAAACTTCAAGTTAAACTAGAAGAATTCAAGTCAAATTTATCACTTAATCCATCAGATGCTAAATTTATTCATAAGAAAATAAATGATATGCTCAAAGTTGTCGGAGAGCTATCAAAGTCTGAGATTTTACTTGATATAGTTCGCGAAGGAGAAAATAAGAGAGTTGAGTTTAAAGAAACTTTATCACTTAATAAATACACTAATGAGAAAGACAAAAATTTAGAAAAAGTTGTTGTTAAGACGATAGCTGCATTCCTAAATACTGAAGGTGGACAGTTGTTTGTTGGTGTTAAAGATAATGGATTAATAACTGGAATTGATGGGGAAATTAAGAACCTTCATGCAAGTAAGGACAAGTTTATGCTTCATTTCAATAACGTTATTAAAAGAAGTGTAGGAGAACAGTTTTTCTCATTCCTTGAATATGAAATAGAGAGAATAGCAGCTAAAGACGTTCTTTTGGTAAATGTAAAAAAATCTACTATACCTTGTTTCATTGCTGGAAGTAACGAGTTTTACGTCAGAACTAATCCTGAAACAAATCAACTTTCAGGAAATAAAATGATTGAGTATATTAGAACTCATTTTGATAAATAAATTGTTTTTAGAAAAGAACTGGAATTCGAAGTGGCATCATAATATAACCATGGGGGTTAAATAATAACTCTCTAATTTTAGAAAGTTACTTCAGATGATTCTTCATGTAATAGGTCTTATTTTTACGATTGATTTATGATAAGATTATAATATAAAGTATTTTTTACAACATAACCGTTGAAAGGAGATAATAAAATGCAACAATGTGGTGATTGTTTAAAAGTTTATGATGAATCTGAATATACAAGTTGTCCATTTTGTCAAAATGGTGATAAAAATTCTAATGAAGACTCATGGACTGGACCATGTGCAGATTGTGATGGTTCAGGTAGAGTAGAATGTAATGTATGTGAGGGTGAGGGTGAGTTTAACTCCGAAATATGTACGACTTGCAATGGTGATGGTGGAATGGAATGTCCAGATTGCAATGGTTCAGGTGAAGCTACTTATTATAAGGGAAATTAGGTTTATACAATATGTTATCCTAATAAGATAAAATTGAAGCATCTCAAAAAGGATGCTTTTTTACATGGCTTTGATAACCCATAAACGATAAATGAAGTCATAGAAATAGATGAGGAAGTAAAAAAATTAGTAAAAGTAAGGAATGATTATTTAGACTGAACATACGTTGAGAGTATTTTTTTTGGAGAAAATCATGGAGGTAAAACAAATATCTAGAAACTGGAGTTTGGCTAGAATAGAATAATTTATGCAACATTAAATATCTGATTAATCAATTTGATTTCATCAGATACTGATAATGATAACTATGATGTATGGGGAGTCAATGTTGAATATTTTACTGTATTTAAGGATATATCTAGTGATACAAGTTATTTGAATCAGTGTTAGATAGTAATCAATTTAAAGAAGTGATAATGAAAGAAATGAACAACTATTAAAATATGCTATAATACTCTTAGAGTAAGATTATCTGCTCTTTTAAATATGAGGGGATTGGAGCTATATGGTTAAAAAAATGGTAATATATAAAATTACTTATCCTAATGGGAAAATATATATTGGTAAAGACTTAACCAATACGTTAAATTATTTTGGTAGTTCTAATTCAAGTGTAATTGAAAGTGATTTTTCTGAAGAAGAGAAGAAGGATTTTACTATACGAAAGCAAATAATCTATGAGTCAACTGATGTAAGTGATATTAACAAGAAAGAAGTTGATTTGATTAAAAAGTTTGATTCAAACAATCCACAAGTAGGATATAATAGATGGCCAAAATATAAAGGTAAAAAACTATCATAGAATAATGGTATAGGGGGATTCAATGGACTATATAAATAAATATCTTGTTGACTGTGATATAGATTTTTCTACACAGATTCATTTAATTGGAAAAAAAACTATAGTAAGCTATCAGGGGTTTTCTGAAGAAGTAAAAAAACAATTTGATAATGCTATAGTCGCATCAAAATTATTGCAGTCTGTTACTGATAAAATGATTGCAGATATTGATTCATTAAGAGGATTATTTCCAGTTGAAGGGATTTCAAGTAAATATGCTTTTTTAAAAATTACTCAGAATATTGGGATTCTGATTGAAGACTTACTTCTGGCATTAATTAGCACAGAGAAAACACCTATAATAGCTAGTATTTTACGACAGTTAACTGAGTACTATGTCGCATATAGTATCATTGCATCTAATGAGGAGATATATTCAGCCTTGTATTTAAATCATCCAACAATCCAAGAATACAACGCTGTATCTAAAATAAAAGGACACAAGATAGATAAGAACTTCAGAGATACATATGAGAAATGTGTTGAATTGTTTTCAACATTTCACAATATGTCTTTTTCAGAATCAGAAAAAATTTATGGAAAACCATACGGATGGTCATATGGAGTACTTAAAGATGAAGCCAATAGAAATTTAGAAACTATATCATCAAAAAAACTTAGGGAATATGTTTACCAAAATCCTGGTAAGGAATTGAATCGTTTGTATAACACATTAGATGTTTGTATTCATCCATCATCTTCTTATTTATACTATTTTGATGAAACTAAAAAAGATGTTATGTTTAACAAGAAAATGACTGTGAATCTTTTTAAAACTTTAACTTATCAATTTCTAAAAATATTTAGTAAACAATTTAAAGATGAAAGTTATGAATATCATATTATTAACACTTGTATAAAACTTATTGATGATATTGATATAGATAAGTTACTTACAGAATTAAAAATCAATGATAATTATAAAGTGATCCATAAATACAAAAAGAAGTCTTTTAAAATTGTAGATTATAATAAAGTTAGCAGTAATATTATTAGAAATAGAAAGACTAACATAGCAAAATGTTTTACTTATTTAGATTATCTACACTATAACTTTTATAGTAATGGTAAGGTTGAAAAAAGAGCATTGAAAAAACTAGACCAATTATATACCTTAACAGAAACTAATCATCTAAATATGGTAAATGTAGTTATGGATAATGTTGATAAGACAACTAAATTTGCTAATTTTCTAATGTTTTATGGAGTTATCTTTAAATTACTCAATAATATAACTATAGCATATAGTTTTAAGGATTTAACACTTATGCAAAAGTTGTATAGGTTACTGATTGAGTATTGTGGAATGACAGTATTTTTAGCTGAGAGTAATGAGGAAAGTAATGATAGATTCTATGAACACGGATTCATTTTACTTAAAGATACATTGATGGCAGAATATTGTAATGAAGAAGATAGAAAAGAATCAATTAAAAGGTTGAGACAAAAGATTGGTATTACAAATAAATCGGAGTTCAATTTGTTAGAAAGTTTATTCGGTTGGTCACTATACGAGAATAGAAATAACAAATATGTAACCAGAAATATAATTGATTTTGTTAATATAGTGAGAAATCGTATTGATCCTGATAAGGGAGTATTTGATGCATTTTACAAAGATGTGAATAACACAATTCATGGTGGACTATTTGGTAGAGAATATAACAACGACTTACTACAAAACAGTAAAATGATTGTAGATTATGTTAATATTGCCTATAGTTGCATAGATATTCTCAACAAAGCATATTTAGGCATTGTTGAAACAAGTGGAAATGAGAAAATAATTCAATCAGCATATATGTTGCATATAATTTTGGGAGATAACCTTAAAAAATTTAATCAAGATTTACGTGTGAAAGCAGTGTATTAATGTTATTAGAACAATAATTGAATACCGAATTTATAAGGTTTATAACTGTATATTATATTAATAGATAAAGAACTCAGAAAATTTTATGAGTTCTTTTTATTATGTGCAAAGGAGGATAATATGCCAAAGAAAGCAGTGAGTAAATCAACTACTAATAAAGCTAAAAAACCTATATCAATGACTCAACTAGATATAGGTAGAGAAATCGTTAGAAAGTTAAGAGGATATACTCTTAAAGAAGTTTTAGAAATTCTTGATATAGAAAAACAAGTAATTAAACAAACTGTTAAGAAGGGTAGACGTGTTGTATTTAGAAACTTCCTAACGTTTGAAACAGCAGTAATGCCTCAACGTAAATGGAAATCAGCACTAGATGGTAAAACAAGAACATCTCCATCAAAACTAAGAATATTAGTTAGACCAGGAAAAGGATTTAAAGACTATGTCAACTCAACTAAAAAATAAGGTAGCTGAATACTTGTTGAGTGGTGATAGCCCTAGAATTAGAATCACACCTGAATCAACAATCCGGCTTGGGAGTGAGCAGTACCAATGCTGTAGTACCAATACCTCCAATTACAATTGCTCCAGTGACAAAACACATCAAGAGACTCACAGAGAATCAATCTCTCAGCAACTGACACACCGTGTAGAAAGTGACATTGGCGATTGCCTCAATGAGGAGAGAGGGATTTCTCTAAACACATCGAAAAAGGCTAGCGAACTATTTTCAGATTTCATAATAGATAACTTTAATATGATTGGTGAAGTAGCTGCTAGTGAAAATGCTGATGTAGAGTTATGGGTGAACGTTACTAACAATGATTATGAGCTATTTATAATGGTAAGTGGTGATATCCAAGTGTTGGCTCTAGGATTTTATGATATTAAATAGGAAAGGATAATTAGAATGCTCAACCAAGTTATACTTGTAGGTGTCTTAGTCGATATTTCTACAATAAATAAAACAGATGATGGTAGAACAATAACTACTATTGATTTAGAGGTAAAGCGTAACTATGAAAACGCTGAGACTGGTAATTATGATTCAGATATTATTGAGTGTACTCTTAATGAGGGAGTTGCTGAATATGTTGTACAAAATTGTGTATCGGGTTCTACAATTGGAATTAAAGGAAAAATTAATACATCAAATGGTGATATGAAAATTGATACTGATAAGGTAACTTTTATCAAAACTGAATCCGAAGATAAAAATTATGAAAAAGGAAAATAAATTTATCGTAATGAATCTTAAGATAATAAATGTAATCAATATGATTGCAGAAAGGTAAAGGGGCTAGCTTGATGCTAGCCTTATTTAAATTTATATGGAAAAAGTATATATAATTACTAAACATCTTAGAGATGATTTAGATGGTATAGATGAAGTTGATAATGTTATTGCAGTTAAATCTGTAAAGAGAGCGAAAATGGAATTGTTGATGGTAGTAGAAAAAGAGTTGAGCCTGAGAGATAACTTATTTGAGATTGAAACAAAAGATGATAAGAATCAAAAGTTTGTTGATAAGAATAATAAAGTTGCTTTAAATGTATTTATCTCGGAATTAGGTATTTTTAATTAAGGTAATTAAAAATGTTTACTGGAGATAAATATGTTACTAGAGGAGTAGCTCAACTACCATCATGGATTCCTGAAGTGGTTTATGCAATGATAAAAGAAGCATCAAAAAAGGTAGAATTAGATTATTTACAGGTGTTTGATATAAAATCTGTCATGGATTCTGGATCAAAAAACAATTGGTTTTGTAATATCACCCATACTCAAGAGGTGCCTGAGTATATGCATCAAATATGTGTTAATTCTAATGAACCTGTAAATGAAAAACTATTTTGTATTGATGATAAAACTCACTCGACAATTCTTTTATCATCTGAGTACTAAAAAGGGAGTGATTTAATGACAAATTATTTAAGTGTTAATAGAAATGGTCAAGTTATACACAGACCTAACCATAATGTAGGGAATTTGAACGACTATCACCAAGCAGTGTATCAGCAACAATACTACCAGGGCCACCAGCATCAACTTCAGTCACAACACCACCAGCACCACCAGAACCAGCAACGATTACACCAGCCACAGCTATACCAGCACCAACATTATAACCAACCTGTTACATATGCACCACCTCAGCATGTACCTGTTTACCACGGTCATCAATCATCATATGAAGTTTCTAACTCATCGTTCGGGGCAGGTCTTGCGATTGGAGTTGGTATAATCTGTTTTTTGCTCATAAAAACCTTGAGGTAACTAGCAAGGTAAAAAAGAAGAAAAAGAAATGATACATGATATAAATGAAGAAATTCTTGTATCACCACGATTACTTGAAACAATTCCAAAGTCATGCATAGAAGTAATGGTAACAACTGTTGAAGCAGTCACGAGTAAAAGATATTATGAACGTGGTAAAATACATATGTTTTATTTTCGTAATTCAGCTGTTAATATACCAATATGTCAATACTATTGTTTTACAAATGAAAAAGAGATTTTAACTGAAGATTTAATAATAGTTAATGAGTTGTTTGAAGGTATAGTAATTGTTCAATGTAATAGAGAATATAGTACCAATACTGTAAAGTATAATATTTGCTATGAACATGAACTAGGTCACAAGTAACTAACATTATCTACTGTAATAATTAATTTAAAAACTAGAAGTTATACATAACTTCTTTTTTTATGTTTCATAATGGTATAATAAATAATATATATAAAATTTAGGAGACATATAATGGGTCAAATAAAAGCTAGATCTAGAAGTTCTAGGATATTATCATATAAAGAATGTGTAAAGAGAATGAAATTAATTAATATTGATAATGTGAGTATTTCATCCTTAAGGAGATTTGAAAGTAAATTAATTACTGCTTTATACGATGTAAAAATTATCAACAAAGGTGTTTTTTACGATACAGAAAGAACTTTAGAAGAATACATTAAATTATATAAACTAAATATGGAGACAGAGTTTTTGAATGTATTGACTAGTACCGATGTTAAAGGACTTAAAATTTATGATAGTTATACAGGGCATAACTATAATAGCGCCCAGGGAATAATTAATCAAATGATTCTTAATGATAAGGAATTTGCTCCTGAAAAATTAGAAATATTCTTTTACTATGATGATAGAGTAAGAAAGGTTACAGAATTTTTAAGTTATCACAGAAATCTTGTTAATGC
Source organism: Mycoplasmatota bacterium WC44 (assembly GCA_046529715.1). Lineage (GTDB taxonomy): Bacteria > Bacillota_I > Bacilli_A > MAG-NZ > MAG-NZ > WC44. Next base: position 1,642,632 of record CP134881.1, on the reverse strand, counting down.
TATATCAATTAAATTAAAACCTAATCATATTAAAGATATCTTCAATGAATTACACTCAAAAATGAGAAAAGATAAAATTTATTCTAAGGTTGGTGATGCTTTAGAATTTTATTGGACTCATGATATTCAAGAAACATCTGAAGAAAGGTTGAATATTAAATATTTACCTCCCAGCATTGCAACATTCTCTTTAATGCTATTAACTATATATAGAGACACTGTTAGATTAAATCTTCAAAATCAGAGAATGTTTTATATAAGACTTACTTTCCTACAAGATGAAATATTAAAGGAATCTGAATTTAGTGAATATAAAAAGAAAGTTAATAAGGTACTATATTCACTAAAGAAATATAATAAGAGAAGGGTAAGTGGTATCGTGAAAGATTTATTCAACACTTTTAATGAAGTTAACTTGACTACATACTTTTATACTGATTACTCAGGTTTGAAATCGAAAACTAGAATTATGCAAAGAATAATAAAAGACAATTTTAATGAATTTATAAATAGTAATAAGAAAATACGTAATATGTTTAGTAATGATACAGACTTGTTAAAGGCATACATATTTTTATATATATCAAAATATAAATTTGAAGGTTATGTAGTAAATGGAAAAAGTATTAATCAAAGACGAGAACAAGCTAAATCAAGGGTCCTGTATCGTAATTTACTAACTACTTCAAATTTAGAAGAGACTAATCCCGAACATTATAAGTATATAATTAATGATTTTGACTTTCTCGCTAAAGTTTTTAAATACCCAGAGGGAGTTGTTGAGTATTTTCAATTGGTAGAAGAAACATTGGATAGAATAATTCTAGAGGATTTTGAAAGATGTATAGGTCAATTGAACTCAAAATATAAAGCTTTAATTAGAAAACACAGTTAGTGCTGTGTTTTTTTCTTTTTTTTAGAAAATGCGAAGCCTCCTGCAAAAAAACGAACATAAATTCCTAATATTTTATACTAGTCATGTATCAAGAAACTAAAAAGTTAGGGGGTAGGTTATGTTGTTTACTAATCAAATGTACAAAAGGATTATTATCCTCTTTAATGCATCAATGTTTATGTTCGTTGCATCTTCAAATAGTTTAAGAAATGCTAAATCTACTTCTACCGTACATTTTAAATCAAGTAGAACAAAATACAGTCCACCTTAAATATGTGATTTAAGAAAGTGCTAATAAGTTATTCTTTAGCACTTTGTAAAAGTAATAAATTAGTACTATTACAACAATTAGTGCTGAAAGTGATGAAAAAAATGAAATAAGTATTATAAAAAAAATACTTAATGTCATTTATCAATTTTACAGTACTAATAGCACTTGGAGGAGAATATGAACATACTTAATAAAATAATTTCAGATCCTTTCTATCGTAAAGATGCTTGTTTTAAGCTTAGTTTAGTATCATTACATTCAATAGCAAAAACGCTAAATGGAGTTACTAAAAAGTTTCCATCTAGTTATTACGATACGAAAGATAACAAAAATGCATTTTACAATAATGACCGTCTTTATATAGTGTTAACACATCTAGACTTAGAGAACTTTAGAAACAATTGCGAGTACTGGGTTTCTAACAAAGATATATATGAACTTAGAGATGGATCAAGTAAAATATGCAACTATATAAAGCACCAACAAAATAGTGAATTTAATGAAGCGTATGAACCTGTAAATATGCTTATTAACAAGAAGAAAATGGTTCTTGAGTATTACTATAATATGGACCATCGTGAATATATGATAGCTATGAAATTTGTAACTGATAATGGAGTAAGAACTAGCACTTTCTTTGAAGAAGAATGGATAGAGATTAATATGATAATCAACAGTATTAACTATCAGAAATTCATAGAAACACGCACACATATTGCTAAGATACAAGAGCTTATAGTTAAACAAGAGAAGTATAAGGAAATGGAAGGTAAGAATAATGGCTGATAACTGTGAATACATGCATGAATCTTATGATGGAAAAAAGATGATTATCAAGAATAAACTAGCACTAGAATTAGTTAATGAATACAATCTTGTAAAAGATGTTGAGAGCAATGATTTATATATCTATAAGGGAAACCATTATCAGATACTAAGTTCAGATAGTCTATCTAAATTGATGTATGATTTCTTAATAAGTGTTGGATTAGAAGAACAATATACTAGAATACGCAATGAAGTGATGGAATATGTAAAAATATTAGCTAAGCCAACATCAGAACTAAGACAACCAAATAATTACATAAATTTAAAGAATTGCTTTATAGGTATTGATGAAAATAATGAAATAGTAGTACGTGAACATACCAAGGACTTATATTTTGCATATTGCCTTAATTGTAATTATGAACCTACTGCAACTGCTCCTAGGTTTGAACAGTTTCTTAATGAGATATTTCTGAATGATATAGACAAGATACAACATGTTAAAGAAAAACTTGCTTATACTGCTTTACCATTCAGAGAAGTAAATCGTGACGTTATCACGGCAATGGTAAGTTCAGGTTCTAGTGGTAAATCAGTGACCTTGAAAGCAGTAAGCGCATTTCTACCTGACAGTCTTACAAGTAGCTTTTCTTTAAATCAATTAGATAAAGATAGTAATGTTGCAAGATTGAAAGATGTTTATGTAAACATAAGTTCTGAATCAAAAATAGACTATAAAACCAATATTGAGAGACTAAAGGCAATAGCTTCAGGTGACAGCATTGAGGTGGACCGAAAATTTAAGTCCACCTTGAAATTCACTCCTAAGGTTCGTTTTATATTTGCAACTAATCATTCAGTTAAAACATCTGATCTTAGCAACGGATTTACAAGAAGGTTTAAGTTTATAAACTTTCCAAGAACATTTACTCCAAAAGAGAGTGATCCATTCTTAAGTGATACTCTAAAAGGTGAGACCGATGGTATATTCTTATCATTATTAAAAGCTTACTTAAAGTTTAGAAGAAATGGTTTTAACTTTACATACAGCGAAACAGTAGAAAAATTTAATGAAGACATAATTGAAGATTACAACATAGTTAGAAGGTTCGCGAGTAGCTGTATAACTAAAAAAAATGGAGCACATGTTGAGTATAAGGAAATAGTTGATGCATTTAACAAATTCTGTGATGAGTCAAGTGAAAGAAACTATTTCAAGGGAAGAGAATTTCATAAATTGTTTAGGCAAGAACTTAACAATATGAGTTACAAAAATGTGAAGAGAAGAAAAAGTTCATCAAAGACATATTATGAAGGAATTGAGCTAGTGACTGTAAAAACTGATGATAATAAAATCAACTCTCTACATTTAGTCAAAGGTGATAAATTAACGAATTTCACTTTAGATGTATCGGAATTAATGGTTGATGAGTTCGAATTGAATACAACAATAATGGATGCTACTCTATTTGGTAACGAAATCGTAATTAAACTTCATGTAGATGAACATGATTTAGGAGTTAAAGAAGTTATTGGTATTAAGGCTTCATTCTTAGTAAAGAAGAAACTAGTTGGAAATAGAGTTATTCTAGATTCTATTTTTATAAAAGAATTAGGTCAAGTACAGCTTTCCAATGATGAGTTAATGAGTGAATGGGATAAGATTACCTATAAGTTATCAAGTATTATAGGTGGAAGTTTATACTTGAAGTGTAAAAAGATTAGTAATGAACAAGCAATAGTAACTAGTGTTAGTTTAAACAAATAAAATTGAAGGAGAAATTGATTATGGAAAATTTATATGAAATGTTAAATGGACCACTTGAAGTGGCGGAAACGATTAAAGAAAGAGTAGTTAATAGTTTTAAAGATAATTATGAAGAGATAGTTAATAGAGCAGTAAAAGAATATCCAATTTTAAATGCAGTACAGTATAGCGAAGTAAAGTTATGTAAATACTTGTTAACAGGTTTACAATGGAAGATATTTAGTGGTACTTATTTGATTGAGTCTTACGGTATGTTTTTAGATATTATTCAAGAAAGTCCTCTGTTAGAAGAAGTGTTTCATGACGCATTTACAACTGTTGATGAATCGGAGATTTTAGATATTTTAAAAAGTAATATAACAAATATCAAAACTATTGATGATAAGGTTCATAACACGATTGATAGAGAACTGAAAGTAATTGCAAGTGCAAGGATATTTAATGATACTTTGTTTGCTTTCAGAAATGATTCAAGTTATTTACAGCTAACGCTAACTGAACTAGAGTTAATGATTAAGTATATGGAAGATGTTATTAGCGATTTAGCTAGTGAATATTTAATGAAAGCATAATATTAATTAACATATGAATTAGCGGTATAGGTATTCAATATGGATACCTATACTAAATCAAAATGGAGGAAGAAAATATGAAGAAAACAAGAGAATTTATAAGAGAGAATTTTAGTGTGGCAATATTACTGGTAGTTGGACTAGATAAAGGTGAAAAGTTAATTAAGGAAATGAATGATATGTATTTCACAATGCTACCTTCAACTAGTCACAAAGTAATGGACTATAATATGGGTTATTATGAGTGTTGGGATGTCATTAAAGGTGGATTAGATTATTTAATTAATCAGCTAGATGTTGAATTTACAGATATTCAAGAGATCTACTATAAAGATGTAATTGACTATTTGAAATTACATGATCAGTATGAAGTTAATTTCAATCATTGTAATGTTATAGATTTAAAGAAGAGGAAGATTGTTGGATTCTTAAAAGATATAAATTTTAATTTAGATAGTATATCTATAGATGAGGATTTCGATGAAAAAGGTAACTTAAGAGTAATTACTAAAAATCTAAATGGGGATGACTACTTTCTATATATAGATGAAATTGGTTATTACGTAATCAAAGTGCATGAAGATTTAGATGATGAGTTTATAATACGTGATGCTAAAACTCAAAAAGTAAATCAATACACTGGTTACTTAACTGATTACACATATGACAAAGATGATTTACCTTTTTAAGTAAATGTATATTGCATTACGGGACTATTCTCGTTTTGCAATATAATTAGATAATCTATAACAATGTAAAATATAAAGGATAAAGGGTGAGAGATATGCAAAGTGAAGACTTTCAAAATATAACTGATGATCAAGGATTAGATAATTTATATCAAGTGAATAAAGAAATTCGTACAATACTTAGAACAGAAGCGTCTGATTCATATCAGCATGACAGTGTTTCTGGTTCGTTGAAAAGGAGATATAAAGGTAATTATATTGACGATTTAAATGCGATTGTTATAGCGGGTTCTAGAACAAATATATCTAGAACATTACTTAAAAGACTAGGGAATCCAAAATTTATATCCATTCGTGAGGTGAAGCATGACAATAAAATCTACTTAGTTATTATAGGTGAAGATGCTACAGCTAAAAATGCTATTAGCATTAAGGAATATGGAAACTATAAGACGTTTTATTGTAAGGCACATAGGGAGAGATATTTTGAATTAGTAGGCAATAGAAGTAATACTACATTGGTGGGCGTATGTGCCAAAGATGATAATGAAGATGTATGTTTCGTAGTGGAATTAAAGTAATAGTTTGAAGTTAAAGCAATTTTAAGTATAGTTTGTAAAGATGTGTAGATATGGATAAAGATTGCTTTTTTATCTATATCTATCTATCATCTAATAAGATTAAGGTGGGATTAAGTATGTGGTATAAGATGAATAGTTATAAGTTGGTTGGTAATACATCATTAGCGGATAGAACTAATTATAAGTCCAACATAAATAAGATTGATATAACAAGAGATGAACTAAAAAAAGACAAGGGTAAGAAGAAGCCTAAAACAATAATCTATGATTTGGACGATGATATTGTAAGTGATATTGCTGAGATTATTATTAGAATTACTAATAATAAAGATATGAAGTTGAAATATTTCTTCACAGATAATCCTTCGGTTATGTACAGAATTAAATCAAAGCAAAATAAACAAGAATATATCAAACCGTCAGTTGCTCTGTCATTATGTATTTAAGGAATGATTAAATATATATTATTATGATGGAGGTGACAGAATGACTATTTACAAAGAAGCTGCAAGGTATAGTAGATACTCATCAGATAATCAAAGGTATGAGTCTATAGAAGCTCAAGAAAGAGCTATTGGAGATTTTGCAGAAAAAGAAGGTTATACGATAGTAAGAAGCTATGTTGATAAAGCCACATCAGGTACCTCAACAGTTGGTCGAGATGGATTTCTACAAATGATTGAGGATAGTGCTAAGGGTGGGTTTCAGTATGTAATAGTTCATAAGCTAGACAGATTTGCGAGAGACAGATATGACAGTGCTGTATATAAAAGGAAACTAAAAGATAATGGTGTTAAGGTTATATCGGTACTAGAGAACCTAGATGACAACCCTGAATCAATAATCTTAGAATCAGTGTTAGAAGGTATGAACGAATACTACAGTGCTAACCTATCCAGGGAAGTTAAGAAAGGTCAAGCAGAAAATGCACTGAAAGCAGTACATAATGGAGGAATACCACCACTAGGATTAGATGTTGATCCAGCTACAAAGAAATATATTATAAATGAACATGAAGCAGTAGCTGTAAGAATAATATATAAGATGTTTTCTAGTTCATACTCATATGAACAAATTGCAGAACGTTTAGTAGAATTAGGGTATAATACAAAAAGAGGAACTGATATTAAGAGTTCATCATTAATTGATATATTAAGAAATGAAAAATATATTGGTAACTATGTATTTAATAGAACAGTATCTAAGAATCATAGAGGTAAAAGAAATAATCGTTTATCAAAAAATGATGATGACATTATAAGAGTTAAGGGTGCTATAGAACCTATTATAAGTGAAAAGTTATTTAATGAAGTACAAGAGATACTTAATAATAGAAGAAACGGTGGAAAGTTTAAAGCTAAAACTAATTACTTATTATCTGGATTAATATATTGTAAAAAATGTGGTGGTAGATTACAAGGTAATAAGAGAAAAGCTGGTAGTGGTAAAAAAGAATATGCTTCATATCGTTGTAGATGTAAAGAAGTTAAAGAAATAAATAAAGAAAATCTTGATGGATATGTTGCTAACTTATTAATGGAAACTATCTTAGATGAAAAGAACATTAATTAGTTACACAAGATGATTAATGAGCAAATAATGAAATCACATGAATATGAAACATCATTAGCATTAGTTAAGAAGAAACAGATGAAGGAGCTAGAACGAAAGATTGAATCAACCGTTAACTTAATGATAGAGGACAATGATGTTAAGGTGCAGAAAATCTTGATGCAGAAGATGAATCAGATGACTGATGATAAAGAGCTATTAGAAGAAGAACTTAGAACAATGGTTGTTGGAACAGAAGTAGAAGAAGTATCAATTGATAGAATTAAGGACGTAATAGTTGGTTTGAACGAGTATATGGTAAAGAATCCTGATGATAGGATTAGAGCACTTGTAAGAAAGTTTGTAGATAAGGTAGAAGTTGATAATGTAAAGATAGTGGTCTGGTTTAAACTGGACTACTTTTTTAATTATGGTAGATTAGATAAATTAAAACTTAGGGTTAGTAAGATGGTTAAATCCATATATAAATGTAGTAATAGGTATAACCTAGAGGTACTGTAATAACCGATTCCGTGTAATATTAAAAAAATCTCATTTCTACATAATTCTACAAAAAATCTATAGCAAAATTAAGTATACTAAAAATAGTATGAACATAAAATTCAGTATATGTATGATTTTATGATTATAAGGAGAAGAATAATGAAGAAAATTATTAGGTTATTTCAATTACTAGTAATATTCACGTTAGTAGGATGTACTAGTAATGAAGATTATTTGATGGGGGAAAATGAAAGATTAGCCAACCAAGTTGAAGTATTAGAGCTTGATAATGCAGAACTATCAGACTCAAAGGAAAAGACAATAAATGATTTTGAAGATGAAATTGATGGTCTAAACAAAGAAATTGAAAAGTTAATGAATGAAAAAACTTCACTGGAGTATGAACTTGAAAACGTTGATAACGGTGAAAATGGTTTGCAAACAATAATTGATGATTTAAATAGTAGAATTGATACATTAAATGAAACTATCACGGCTTTAGAAGGTGTTGTTGATAATAAAACAAATACTATAAGTAAACTTCAAAGTCAAATAGATACTTTAAATACTCAATTAGAAGAATATTCTATAGAAGTGAACCCGTTTAGCAACAAAGTACTATTTATTGTTTATGATGATGACAGTGATTTTGACTATACGTCAAATACGACAGCAATGAATTTTAAAGCTCGAGGCTATGATGTTATACAAGTCGATAGATCGGGATTTTTAGGTATCTCTAACGTTGATGAATATGCAGCTATTCTCATGCAGGGTTATCGTGAGTATGATCAAGAGTATTCTCTAGATGTTGTTGATAAGTTATTTAGTTATGCATATGGTGGAGGACTTGTATTGATGAATATTCCAGGTCTTGAACATATTTCAGGTGAAGTAGGTAGTATATTTGCAGTAGAGTTAGGAATAGCATTCGGTGGCCAGGTGAGAGTTAATAGGGATGTTGATGCTGATGAACTTGGAGATATTTATAGTGGTATATCTGGAAAATACAGTATTTATTACATTAACCAAACTATATCCGATGTCATTAAAAATGGAGATGTTTTTGTTGAGTATGTAGATGGATATGGTGTATATGCTGAAGCAGACTATGGAAACGGAATGTTTATTTTTATGGAGCAAAGCGAGGAACCATTCGGTTTAATTTATGACACAATAACAAGACCACTTAGTAATGCTGAATCTATTAGTGTGTTTGTAAGTAATATAGTAGACATGATTACTCTTGTTAGAAATACTTAAATTTAGTAGATAATATTGTAAGTTAGAACATAATAGAAGAAGAAAGCCTAAGTTGAGGGTTTCTTTTTGTGAATATCTACTATTATTTCACCAATAATATAGTATTAGTTAAATTACAATCATTTCTAATTTAAGGAAGGAATATATTGATGGTTGTTAGTTAGATGTGGGTGTTTATGGTCGTATCCCAACTCCACCATATTAGAATGATATGGCTTCCAAAAGTTGGAGAAATGGTATAATTAATTACCTACTCTGATGAAGGGAGCCTTTTTTATGCGTTATACATTAAAAGAGAAGTTAGAAATGTGCAATGAGCATGTAGAAGAACATAGGTCATTGTCTCATGTATCGGAGAGATATAATAATTACGATGTCAGTAGTTTGAAGTATTTGATAGCATTATATAGAAAGTATGGAGAAAAGCCATTTACTCAAAGAAAAAAAAGAACATATAGGAAAGATACAAAATTGCTCGCTATTGGAAGAGTAGAGTCTGGAGAGTCGATAAGAAGTGTAGCTCTAGATTTTGAATTACTTGATCCCAGCATATTAGGAGATTGGGTAAAGATATATAGAACAAAAGGTAAAGAAGCAATAAAGGATACTCATTCAAGAAAAGCATACATGTCTGAAGAAGAGAGATATAAGTATAAAGTAGATAAAGCATTGAAAGAGGAAAATGAAAGACTAAGAGCTGAGATAGAATACTTAAAAAAGTCGCAGTCCTTAATTCGAAAACTAAGAAAAGTGACTAATAGAGAAAAGGCAGCTATTGTCACTGAATTAAGGGAAGAGTTTAGTTTAAAGGTCCTTTTAGATGTAACGGGTATTGCGTCATCTGTTTATTACTACAATGTGAAAAAGATAAGAGAGAATAAAGATAATTACATAGAGATAAAGGAGAAGATTGATTATCTATACTTGACTAAGCATAAGAAACGTATGGGATATCAACGAATATATATCGAACTAAAGAAACTAGGATATCATATCGGTAAGAACAAAGTGTTAGAAATAATGAGAGAAAAAGGGTTTCTTAAGAAGAAAGCTAAGAAATGGAGAAAGTATAATTCGTATGAAGGAATAGTAGGAAAACTATTTCCAAATGAAATGAATCAAGATTTCATAACAAGTAGACCATACGAAAAAGCAGGGACAGATATCACAATGTTTCCAATGGAAGAAGAATCAGTGTATCTATCTCCAGTAATTGATTTTCATTCAAGAGAAGTGTTATCATATACAGTAGGCACAAACGCAAAGATGGATAAAATCGATTCAATGATGAAGGAACTAAAAGTAAATCACTCAACCAGGGTAAAAGGTATGATAATTCAGTCTGATCAAGGAGTACAGTATCAAAACTCAAGGTATAGAGATATGGTTGAAGACTTAGGAATGAAGCAATCAATGAGTCGAAAAGGGAATTGTTTAGATAATTCTCCAACCGAAAACTTCTTTGGAAGAATGAAAGAAGAGATGTGGAACGGGTGTCAAGAAGAATATAAAGATGCCAATCAATTGATGAGCACCATACATGAATATATAGATTATTACAATAACACTAGAATAGTTACAAGACACAAGATGAGTCCAGTTAACTATAGAAAAAAGTATTTTACAGAAGTAAATATGGTAGGGGGTTAAATTAATTTATCTCCAATATTTGAAAGCCACTTCACTAAAAGAATAATTGCATTGGTTGGACCGAATGGTTGTGGTAAAAGTAGTGTCTTTGATGCTTTTCTATTTCACAGTAATGCGTACAATTCGATAGGCAATAAAGGGAGTAAGAATTACAAGTATCATTCTATGAATGGTAATTCAAATATGAACTATCAAAATGTAGATATTATTTTTGAAAATGGTGATTTTCGGAAAACTAGAGAACAGCTTCTAACAAGTGGTAAAGAAGCTACCATTTTTTCATTTAGAAGTCCATATCGATATAATAGCAATGTAAATGTTATAGCATCAAAAGCAGTTGATGAGATACGTTTAAATAAATATGGAGCTAGTACAACTTCAGATATAGATGATAAAATGGAAGAGAACTATAGAAGACTTAATATAAAGTATAATAGTTATTTAAATGAACAAGATTGTAGACCAAGTGAAGCAAAAAAATACATCGTTGGGTAATTAAATAGTTCTATAAAAAATTGTTTAGAGGTAGAGATTGATAATTTAGGAAATATAGAGGAGGGAAAAGGAACTCTATTTTTTAGAAAAAAAGACTACGTTAATCCATTTGAGTTTAATGTATTGTCATCAGGCGAGAAGGAAGTTGTTGATATATTACTAGATTTATATCTAAGACAAGATACCTATAGCGATTCTATATTCATTATAGATGAACCTGAATTACATTTAAACACATCTATACAAAGAAAACTTTTAACAGAGATTAATAAATTAGTAGGTGAAAATTGCCAAATATGGATTGCAACTCATAGTATTGGATTTTTAAGGTCATTACAAGATGAGTTGAAAAATGACTGTCAAATAATTGAATTTAAAAAAGAGAATAATTGGGCAAATCAGTCATATACTTTAACACCACTCAAAAATAATAGAGCGAATTGGAAATCAATTTTTTCTACAGCATTAGACGATTTGACCAATCTAGTAAGTCCCAAGTGTATAGTATACTGTGAGGGTAAAGATAAACCTGGTCGTCATGGAGTAGAAAAAGGCTTTGATGCAAATGTATATAATACAATCTTTGAAAGTAAATACCCTGATACTTTTTTTGTATCTAGTGGAGGTAATACAGAACTAGATCAACGAAGCGACATTGCACTAGCTATTTTAACAAAGGTATTCACAAGCATAAACATATGGGTATTAAAAGATAGAGATATTTCCTCTGGAAAGAGTAATGATGAGAATGATAGACAAGTATATCTTAATAATAATTCTTTGAATCATAGAGTACTTAAGAGATGGGAATTGGAAAATTATTTATATGATAAAGAAGTATTGAAGAAGTATTGTAAAAGTAATAAATTAATATTTGATGAAATAGAATATGATAAGCATGTTCATAACATTAATAATCAAAACATAAAAGATGCAACTGGAAGAATAAAAAATTTCTGTAATATAACAACAAGTATTAATTCAGAAGTATTTAAATTAAATTTAGCTAGACTAATTACTGATGACATGAACATATATAAGGAACTAGAGGAGGTTGTTTTCGAAAGAAAATAATGCTGTTTAGGGCTAATGGTTGTCTGGGTATCAGTGTTCGGTTTTAAGAATAGGATTGAAAATCCGTTGTACAGATAATTCGCTGTTAATTCAGTGGATTTTTTTCTTCTTTTTTTAATAATTGTCATGGACTGTTTTGTGGCAAATGCAACTAAGTATACAAATAATTCACTGTTAATTCAGTGATTTTTTTTCTTTTATCAATGTATACTTTAGAGTAATTATATTTGCATATCAATAGGCATCATGTTATTATTGATTAAAGTCGAATTAAGTAGAATTATTATGAAAGAGGTGTGTATGTTTTATGTATGATTATGAAAAAGGTAAAGAAAGAATAGTAACTATTTTAAACAACAATGCAGAAATCGAAGAGGTAAAATCTATTCCTAAGGACGAGAAGGAATTCACTTATGGAAACGGTATTTATAGTTGGGTTACAGCTGTATTTGTGGATATTAGAGGTTCTAAAGACATTTATGCAAACGAGGATAAAAGGATTGTTGCAAAACTTATAAGAGCTTTCACGTCAGAAGTTATTCAAATTTTAGATGACGAAACAAGAAGGGAAATTGGTATTCAAGGAGACTGTGTTTATTCTATCTATTCATCAAGTACAAAAGAATCAGAATTGAATATTGCTGACAAAACATTTTATGTGAATACATTCATGAAGATGTTAAACACACTTCTAGAAGAAAAAGGATATTCTCCAATAAAAGTTGGTATTGGAATGTCAACTGATAAAGAGTTAATAATCAAAGCGGGTAAAAAAGGCAGTGGAATTAACTCTAAGGTATGGATTGGTGAAGCAGTGTCAAAAGCAGCCTACTATTCTAGTTTAGGTAATAAAGATGGTAATGAACCAATTGTATATGGAAGTCAATCTTACAAAAGTTTTATTGATAAATTATGTGATAGAAATTCGACAAAAAACCCAAGAGACTGGTTTAAGTATGTCGAAAATGAGAATATATATATCGCAGATATTATAAAAGTAGAATTTAATGAATGGATTGCTAATGGTCTGAAGGAAGAAAAGAATGACGGACCCAATTAGTAGTGCAGCAAGTAGAGCAGAATTTGCATTGTCCAATAATTATGAACTTATACGTGGATTAGATAATAAAATTAACTTCATTTTGGTTGTATATATTGCTATAACAACAGTAGTAATTGGATTATTATTCAGTGATGTAATGGTTATTTCTGAAATCATAAAAACATTATTGAATATATTATTAGTAGATCTTATACTTTGTATATTAATATTGTTATATGCCATAATTCCTGTTAATAGTGAAGTAAGTAAGTCTCTTACGTATTATAAGGGGATTGTAAATTACAAAGATAGTGAAGCATATTTAAAGGACATTGAAGATGAGGGGGGATATTTAGCATCGATATCAAATTGTGTCTATAATACTTCTAAAATTTTGGTTAGCAAAACGGATACTATATTTTTATCAATGATATTATTTCTACCAATAACTCCATTTTATATCATTATTAAATTATTTTCTTATTGTGTATAATACTTAACTTCAAAACCACAATGAAAAGTAATTAAGGATTGAAAATCCGTTGTACAGAAATACACTTGATTTAGAGTTATTTTTTGTTTTCATAGTCAAGTTATATAATTCTAAACTATCTAATAAAAACATAATATGTAGTAGTTAAGAATAAAGGATGAGATTATGAAAAGATTCTTGTTGAGTATTTTATTAATAATAACTGTATTGAATGGCTGTAGTACAAAAAAATTAACATGCTCTAAAGGTGATAATATCATTACTTGGAAATATAATAAAGAAGTTGTTATTTCAGTAATACAAAATAGTCTAGCATTTGACGAGGATTTATGGAATGGATATATTAAAGATGAGAATATAACAGTTGAAGAATTTATAATAGAAACTAGACAGCTATGGGAAGAAAAGGATTACACATGTAGATAGATGTATTTAAGTTTTACTGTTGTTAAGTTAATGTTAGGATTGAAAATCCGCGTGTCGCCCTTGGATGAATATTATTATAAATATAGTCCATCGGTCTCCAACACCGATATAATTTAATGAATTAAGAATAGAGTCATTGTATGACTCTTTTTTTATTGTTTGTTCGTATGCTATAATTATCATAGTGGAGGTGTAGTATGAGAAAATTCTTTGTAAGATTCTTATTAATAATTGTTATTTTTACAGTGTTGTATTTTAGTCTAACAAGAGCACTTTATGATGACCATAGATACTACAACGTTAGAAGTATTAAAGTTTATAATGAAGAACTTAAGGAACATAAAAATGTTTCACTATGGAGAAGTGTACATTCACTTTTATTTTTTGTAGGTAGGGATGCAGTTCTTGTGTATTATAAAGATGATAACTATTGTATTGAGTTAACTTCACGTAAAGACGAGTATCTAATGATATATGAAGATAATGTATATACTTTCGCAGAATTATTAAATCTCGGATATCTTGAAATTGATGATTTGAAAAAGATAAGATATCCAATGCGTGTTTATGATTTAGACAGTTGTCGCTTTTAATAGTGATTATGCGTCGCTTCGGTCTCCAACACCGATAGTTGTTATATAAATACTTAAGAAGTCTTTATTAGACTTTTTTATATGCTACAATCTGAACATAGGAGGAATGTTTATGTGTGAGCTTTTTAAAGTTAAGTTTGGTCACTTAAGAATAAACAAAAATCTTTATGTCGTTTATTCTGCGGTTACAATATCTTTCTTATTGATAATTTACTCTTTTTTTCACGGAGATTTATCACCTTATGATGATGTTGTTGCCATCTTTGATTTGGGATACATTGCAATTTATCAACTTATATCTTTACCAATATTATCTTTTGCTGTTATGAATAAAGGTAAATTAAGAAAATTACGAAAGTTATCTGATAAAAGTCTATTGGTTGGTGCAGAAAATATTTTGATACCTATGATAATAGTTTTCATCTTTCCACTTATATATTGTCTTTTTAATTATAAGAGTTTTGTAGATTTGCATATTGGTATAAAGGAGATGAGTAATCTTCTAATCTACTTTCTCATAGGTTTTGAATTATCACTGTTCATTCAATATTATTGTTTAATACATACCTTTAACCTCAGAGATAGAATTACAAAGTTTAAACCTATTATGCTTTTGGGTATGTATGTTGTAGTGTATGTTCTTATTGATATAGTATTTAATTTTTACTATAATTACGATGAATTAGGAGTAATCACATACTTTGAGTACCTACATATATTTGAGAACATAACATATGGTGTTCTTGGTATTCTATCACTTATTTTGGTTTGCTTCCTTTTGGATTTATACAAAAAAGTTCAGATATAAACCTGTCGTTTCGGTCTCCAACATCGTAATTGAACAATAAGGGAGTAATTAAAATGAATAAAATGATGATAAATAATTTAGGAATGACGATAGAAGGAAAAATGGATTTAGTTGGACAATGTTCTTTTTTGGTTTATTCCCACCTTTATTTAGAGGAGATTATAAAAAAGCATTAACAATGTTACTTCTTGGTATTATAACATGTGGAATTTCACATATAGGATTTTGTTTTATCTACAATAAACTATACATGGAAAATTTGATAAAAAGGGATATAGGCCTGTAGATATTCATTATGTAAAATATTTGAGAAGAAAAGGGATTGCTGTTCCACATTTCAGTTTATAGATTTTGTTGTTGAGTCTAACCTGGTAACAGTGGATGCAGGAGCACTATAGGTTGAAATTAATTGTGTTCTTGATGCTTAAAAGGAAATATACGTAGTTTCTGTCTCCAACACCATTTTGCTAATAATAATCTTTTTGACCAACTTTTGTCCAAAAAGTGTGAAAACATTGGAAATAGAAGTATATAACAATAAAATTTGTTAACAAAAGTAATGATTGGTATAGAAATTTAGTTTCCGGCCACTGGGACCATATACAAAAAACGGCTTAGATAAGCCTTTTTTTATATGGGATAAAATGTAATTGTCCAGTAAAATTACAAAAAGTCAGTAAATTTATCAATCGACATGAATTATTTTATGTCTATGTGTATACATTAACAGTTTTTCTGCCAATAGGAAGAGAATACAAAATGAATGATCAATTAGTCTATCGTTCCAAACCTGTTGATAGAAATTGGAAAGCAAACCAAAAAAAACAAAAATATAAATATATACATGAATGTCTTGTACAAGTGAGTGTAGGGGGTTAATGAAAATTTTCATTCTCATTCCTCAGTGCCGACACCCCTTTTGGTACACAAAAAACTCCCTTTTGGGATGTTAAAGGGGAAATTTATTATGTTGTTGAGCACATATACAAAAGAAAGTTCTTGTTATTGGGGTAGAAGTAGTTAATACAATTATCAGAGGTAGAAATATTTAAATATACTAGTTGTGAATTAATGAAGTTTAATAGTTGTTAAACATAATATGAATTAAAAGAGCTCCAATCAAGGAGCTCTTCTAAATAGGGAAATTATGCGTGGTAATACAATGTATTTTAAAATTAAATGTATATATGTTTTCGTGGGATGTAACACAGTACATTGATTCTAAATTAACTAATGACTCAATAGTATCATATACCTCTTGTTCTGTATTATAGGTACACAAACTTACTTCCCAGTTCTCATTGATTTCTTCAGGTTCAAACGTCTGTTTTATATCATTGTCTACTAGTACATATTCATCTTTTTTATTCATGGCTAAGATATAAGAATTATGCTCTGGTATTTGGCTTTTGATGTAATAAACTCCTTCAATAATAGCTTTCATAATATCACCTCTATCTTAATTATATCAAAATAATGGCTATTTATATACTCCTAGCAACACCCTCACCTTTATATTCAAGGTAGTAGTAGGAACTTCTAAAACAGAGATAGTCTCTTACACAACGAGACATTTTTTATAGTATGAATGAGTACAACGGATTGAAAAGCCGTGTGTCTATTAAGCCCCTATATGTATATAGGTGTTTTTATCTACTTATGGTATACTATTTATAGAATGTATTTAAGGAGAGCGCGTACATGAAAAAAAAGTTACTTTGGGGTGTAGGAGTTTTATTTGTAATAACAACTATTAGTTTTTTAGTATATCCCTCATTATTTACTGGTGGAAAGTCTACGTGGAGAGAGTATACAAATTTTGATGATATATCAAATTTTGATACTGAGAGTTATGATTTATATAGGAGAGTTTCTATTAATACTGTTTATTTAGAAGATGATAATCCCTTTATGACTCTAGAGGATACCAAGGTGACATATTATTTTTATTATGGAGCAAGCAGGACTAATGATAGTATGTGGCCACATAATTATATTATTAATTTTATACATAACGCTAGATCTTATTTAAATTTTTACTGTATAACAGCAGTGCAAGATAATAAAGTACTAGCTAAAGATTGTAAAGAAACTCCACTTGTCCCAGCTGATTATGAAGTTGTTTCATCATCTGCAGTTCAAGTAATCTTAGAGAGTGGAGTTATGCATTACATGTTTTCAGTTGCACATATTGATGACGTGGCTGAAAAAGAAGGTTGGATAGAAGAAGATATTAGATTTTTTAAAAAAAGATTCAAGAATGATAAAGATTACATGATATTAGTTGATTTAAAATATGAAGCCAATGAATAATTGAATGTAATTATTGGATAAACATCATAGGATTGAAAACCCGTGTGTCGTTAGAAAGTATTTAGATTTAGATAGGAATATACTATTTATAATGTATTAAATAGGAGGATTTTATGGTTTATAATTTATTAACAATAGAATTGAGTGAACTTGTTTATATACTTCTTCTAATATTTGTGTTCGTTAATGGATTAGTAATGTTTTATGAGGGTAAACACATAAATAAAGGCACAAGGTATTTAGGATTATTTATAGCAATTTTTTCACTAGCTATGATACTATTGAGGTTATATAATATGTATAAATACTAACTTTCTTTTGTAGTTATAATTAACAATCTAGGATTGAAAATCCGTTGTACATAATTCACTGAATTTGCAGTGGATTTTTTTCTTCCTGTAATCGAAACTATCATTATGATATAATATCTATAGACTTCTTATTGTACGTTTTTACATAAAAAAAATATAGGGGGTACATTATGTTGTTTTACATTATTTTTGCACCGTTCTTCTTATTACTTGGTATATTAATACATAAATGAAAAATGTATGACATTATTGCTGGATATAATACTATGACTGAAGAACAGAAAGAGAATGTTGAGATAAAATCAATTTCAAGAATAATAGGTGTTTTTTTCTATTCAAATTCTGTATTACTTCTATGTCTAGGATTATTAGATTACTTTGTTGTAAAAGTTCACCTGAACTATTGGGGTATATTCTTTTTTACTTCAATAGTATTTTTAGTTATTAAGTTACAAAAATACGATGGAAATTGAGATTGATGAAATGATTACATTAGCACTAGAGTCAATAATAATTGAATTTTAATTTTATTTAAAAGTTACTTAGGATTGAAAATCCGTTAGTTCCAAAAGTAGTAGTATAAATAATATAAAAGTAAAAAAAGAAGGTGATTTAATGAATACTTTGGAAGAAAAAATCCCTGATTTTTCTGAAATTGATAGTAAAATGCGAGATTTAGGATTTAAGAAAATTGAAAGCAAAACTAGACTTATTGATTTTGAAAATAGATCTAATGTACATATAATACTTTTTTGTGAAAATCTTGAACATGGTGAAGTTTGCATTGCATTTCTAGATCACCCAGAAGTAAATAGGAGATATTTTGATATAAGATATATAATAAGAGGCGATAAGAACTTTGATGAAGATGAATATTTGAAAAAAGAAAGATGTTGTGTATCTGACATTGAGAATAAACTAAGATTTCTATTTGAACATTATGATATAATACTTAATTATAATTATTGTAGAGAGTTATATGAAACCAATGATTACTACAAAATAAGCTAGATGTGAAATAAATGCTTTTAGTTTTTGAAGAGTATAAACGAAGTATATTCAGAAATGTATTAGGATTGAAAATCCGTCTGTCTATAATCTATAATGATAATCACCTTCCTTAGGTGATTTCTTTTGAATGTGTTATACTATTTATAGAGTACTTTACATGGAGGTAATAATATTGAAGAAAATTCTTATTATTATAGCAATTTTGATTGGGATAATAACTTTAGGTTGCTATGGTTATGTTTTTTTACAAAGAACATTTGGAGAGATAATAGTACAAGAATCTTGTGATTTTGAAGTTGTTTCAGGAGAGTATAACTTAGAGAATGCTGATGCTATTTTTATTGGAGAAGTAGAAGAATTAACTGATATTAAAAAGCTTGGTATCTATAAAGAGTATCATTCTATAAATGATTTATATTTTTATAAGCTAAACATAGTCCAAAAACTAAAGGGAGAGTACAACGAAAGTTTACCATTTATTTTAAGTGTACCAAATGAGAGAGTTAATTTAAGTGAATCTTTTTTATGTGATTCAGTTATTAAACTTGAGATAGATACTTATTACTTGATTGCTGCTTTTCTAAGTGAAAAAGAAAATAATCATAATGATAGTGATTCTAGAACAAAAGGTATTGATTACTATTATTCTTTCTACTTAGTCGAATTAGATTTTAGTACCGATAAGACTTTTACAGATCAATTTGGAAGTTTAGATGATTTCATGTTAAATAAGAATTAAAAATTTAGTGTTAACAGAGTTAGGATTGAAAAGCCGTGTGTCGTTCCTAATTGAATATTATTCGATATGTAGTACAACGGTCTCCAACACCGTTAGCATGTTTATATTCTATTGGTTATATTCCATAACTAATAAAAAAAGTGAGAAAATTCTCTCTTTTTTTATTCCTGTATGTTATCTATAGTATGCTATAATAGATGTTAGAGATGTTTTTATTAGGAGGAGTGAAATGAGAGATATAAGAAAACTGTTTTATTTATCTATAGTCTTTTTAGTAGCATTCATGTTACTTAGTTCAGTATTGTCTGGAGTTGTTATTGATTATATAATATCTGTTACTGAAAACATATTTGTTGGTGAGTTGGTTATGTATTATGGTTTCTCAATAGTTATAATACATATAGTTATATTATTTTTATTGATTATAGTTGTCGTGATTGAGTATAGAAAATTAAATAATAAACTCACAAAGATAAATTCGATAATAAGTCTGTGTTTATTTGCTACTCTATTGCTAGTTGCTAAATTATCTAATGTATATTACAAAACATTAGGCACGAATATTGCTTATTTACTTATTACATACAAAATTATTTCAATATTGGTATTCATAGTTATTATTATATTAAGTGTAGTAAATTACATTACGATTAAAAGGATTAAAGAGTAGAGATATTCTGAAACGTATACTGATGTAAGAGGTGAATGTAATTCTCTTTTTATCAGTTTAAAGACGTCGTTTTGGTCTCCAATAACGATAGTATTAGAGAAGTAATGAGTAGAGTCATTTTATAACTTTTTTTATAAGCATTTAAGTATGTATAATAGTCTTGAGATGTATTGTACGGATATCTAAATTAATTGGAGGATTAATATGATAGAATTTGCGGGGTTTTTATTCTGGTTAAGTCTAGTTGTTGGATGTATATGCTTTATCTTTATAATAAGTTTTTTTATAATAGGTATTATAACTAGAAAATTCAATAAAAAGTTATTTGGTCAATTGGGTATTGTGATAATAATATCTGTGTTAACTGTATTTGTATCATTATATATTATATTAAGCGAACTTATGATCGGAATATAAGCTGTGCTAAGACTGAAAGAATGTTAGTATTAGAATAAATAATTAAATATAATATATTTGATTATCCATCGTTTCGGTCTCCAACGCCTCCTGTTTGATTAATAAACAATTTGAGTTATAATGAATTGATACTATGAGTATCTTTGCGGAGGAATAGAATGAGTAAATACAAAAAAATAGCTTTCCTAACAATTATTGCTCAAACATTGTACATATTATATGATATGAGATATATAATTGAAAATATTTTAGCTCCAAGAACTATGTATAATTCAATAATAAAAAATGTAAGTATCTTTTTGCTTATAGTAATAATTATCAATCTCTTTTTTACGATATTGCTTATTATAAAAAGTTATACTAGTAAAGACTGGTGTGTGGCATTTATAGTATATTCAGCAATTATAATCACATATTTCACGTATATGAGATATGGAATACTTGATTTTAATTTAAATATAATACCATATATAATTTATATTTGGTGTGCTCGTAAAATGTATCTGGAGAAAGAAGAGAATTAAACGAAATGAGATATCCCATTAATGTTTATGATTTAGACAGTTGTTTTATAATTCGTGATTATGTGTCGTTTCGGTCTCCAACTCCGTATTAATATATATTTACTTTATTGGTATACTACAAACATCTAAATCTATTGGAGGACTCTAATGAAAAAACCGTTAAGTATCGCATTATTAGTAGTATCAACACTAATATCGTTACAAGCTTGTAAAAAAGAAATTAGATATTGCCCAATTGAAGAACACAATCTTTATCAAGAAGAAAAATGGTATAACGAGGATGGTTATGTACTTCCACTTTACTATTTTGCGGTCGATGAAGATGGAAGGTGGTATCATAGGGACTCTAGCGATAGAGTACTTCGAGGAAGAGATTACGATTACATAGGAGAAGTGTATATTCATTATAACGAAGAACTACCTCAAGAATTAATTGAGTACTTTCACTTAGAGGATAAATTACGAGTAGGAAATTAGTACTAGCAATTATTCAAATTATGTTATGATGACTTAAAGAGCATTAGGGTGAACGAAGGTAACCCTTAAATAAGGTTTTATTTTACTATAAATGCGTCGTTTCGGTCTCCAACACCGTTTATGAATTTTCTTGTAAATTAAAGCATTGAATATAATCAAACGAGACGATTTTGGTCTCGTATTTGTATGACTATAATAGTATGTTATAATACTATACATTATGTGTGTACATAAAAGGGAGATTTGTTAATATGAAGAAAAGGATTTTGATTGTATTGACACTAATCATAATTATTATAGTAACTTTATTTTTCAGTTTCACAAGTAAACTTATTGAAGATAAACCTACTAGATATTTTAAAGTTAGAACTATAACAATATGTGATGAAAAAACCAATGAAGAAATAGAGGTTTCATTATGGAAAGTCATAGAATTGTTTATTAGTCATGACGATATAGCACTTGGATATAAAGGTGATAATTATTATGTTGCACAAACTTCACATCCTGGAGAGTATAAAATAGTTTATGATGGTGAAGCATATCAAGTATTTGATTTGTTAAGACTTGGATATTTGCAATTAGAAGATTTAGAAAAACTAAAGTATCCAATACATGTGGAATACTTTGAATTAGATTGATATCAGTATGATTGTCTTCTGTAATATACGTCGTTTCGGTCTCCAACACCTATTGACTTGATTAATTAGACTTTGTATACTAAAAGTATAGGTACTTATTGTGGAGGAAATCTTATGAAGAATATTAAACGTATACGTATTTCTGTTATTATATTTGTTATCTTTATTGTTGTATTATTAATACATCAAGCTGGATATATAAACTTAATGTGAGCAGGTATTCTATTAACAATTCTTGAAATTGTGGCATTGTTAACTGAAAGAGCATTGGGGTAAGCACAAATGTTAAATAACTTAGAGTAACAAAAATGACCCTTAATTAAGGGTTTTCTTTTACTATATATGCTTCGTTTCGGTCTCCAACACCTATCTTCTGAGAATAAGCACAATATATTGTAACTAAAGATATTAAATGGTACACTTAGAATGAGGTCATATAGGAGGATTGAGATAATGGGAAGATTATTTGTACTTGTATTTTTTATTAATTTGGTTATTATAACTGGGATATATCATGTAGTCCAAAACAGAATCGAGATGCACGCTGAATCATATAATTTAGTGTCTTGGGTAAAACCTGATTTAAGAGATGAAGATAGAGTACATTTCGAATTTGATAAAGGTCGGGATTTTGCGATAAATGCAGAAATCGCATTCTATCATAAAGATGGAAGTACTATACTTGGTGATTATGAAGATGATAAAGTAACAACTGATGAATACATAGGTTATCGACGTTTGAATATGTTTATAAGAAATAAGGTTGTGTTGCAAAAAAATGTGACCTATTAAATATAAACAAAGAAGTATCTATGAATGATAAATATTATGCAACACCAAACAGTTGATTTACGAGATTGATCTCATCAACTGTTTTTTTTGTATTCGCTTGCCCCTTACGGATCATGTTCATAGCTTCTACTCCTTGTATAGTGGAACACGCAGATTTGAAGTGTTTGAATCCGAGCATATTGTTGGTTATCCGCTTGATGTGGCGATGGTCCTGCTCCACAATATTATTCATGTACTTGGATGACCTGTGTTTTGTCTTGGGGTTTAGTTTCCCTAGTTTAATTTCATTCTTGATTGTTGAGATTGTAGCTGCATATTTATCGGTAGTTATTACTCTTGGATTACTATTATGTGGTGAGCGAAGTGCTTTACGGAAGAACTTCTTAGCCGCCCTCTTATCACGTTTTTTCGATAACCAGAAATCGATTGTATCTCCTTTTGAATCAACAGCTCTATAAAGATACATCCACTCACCATTAAACTTTAGATAGGTTTCATCCATTCTCCAGGAGTCATTAGTTTTTCTCAAATGTTTTCTTAGATTTCTGTTAAGTATTGGTGAATACTCTATAACCCATCTGTAAATAGTTGTATGATTAAGATAGAGTCCACGCTCTTCCATCATTTCTTGAAGGTTACGATATGACAGAGGGTATTTTAAATACCATCTTACACATAAAATTATTATTTCATGTTGGTAGTGTTTCCACTTAAATAAGTTATCTTTCATCTTATACTCCATTAATATGATATTTATAGTATAATTATAGCATGAGGTGTTGACTAGAGAAATTTTTTGCAACACAACCCGCATTAATAGGTTGATTGAAAGAGAGAAGAGTAGATATGGTAGCAAAGTATCTTTGGGAGGCATCATGTATTCAGCTCATAAAGAGTTTTTGGGGTACGCTGGTAAGTATGATGAAGGTGATTGTAGTATAAGAAGTAAAACTTTACATGAGAAGTGGTTGAATTACTTACCATGTAGAGTGTTAAGAATCGAAGGTGATTTTGACTTAGACTATAAAGAGAGTAGATTTTTAGAATTTATAAAAGATATAAAATAAGCTCGGTATACGACGAAGTATAAGATGTACCCTTTTTTTATTTAGTGACTAATGGTGTATACTTATTAACTTAGGAATGAAAAGCCGTGTGTCTAAAAGAATACATAATTCGTTGGGAGGACATATAAATGAGAAAATTATTGATACTAGTATTACTTTTAATAATATTCAATCTACAAGGGTGTCAAGAACAACCAGTAAAGGGAGATCACTACAAACTTTGTAATATAGCTGAAACTATAAAAGAGAATAGTGATGATGGTAATGCTTATGTCGTAAACCATAAATTTGAGAGAGTTACAATTTATGAACAAGATGAAAATACAAATTCAGTAATGATTAGTTATGTAGAAGATGGTGCTACTCGTACAAAAGTATTTTTAATTGATGATGTCATATTTGATTGTCATAATGACTAGATGCGAATTATACACTAAGTATTGAAAATCCGTGTGTCACTAAAGTAGTAAAGCAACACAATCAACTTTTTTTAAAAATAATTAAATTGTGAGCTGATTATAAATGTTTGCCAATGACGGAAGAGTATAGATCTATTCTGCTCCGCTATAATAACTTTTTTAGATACATAATTGAAAATAAGTATCATTATGATACAAATTCTAGCAATATGTATCATAAGATTTGCATATAAATAAGTGTGTAAAGGTATGCATAAGTCCTTACATAAGTCTTTTTCATAGTTTTAAAGCTTTATCAGAAGGACATCTTTAATGGTGTCCTTTATAATAGAGTACTTAAATATATTTAGAAAGTAACATCAACATAAAAGTTGATGTTTTTCTTATTGAAAATTATTAAAAAAAAATCTTTTTTAGAATGTGACATACGTGTGTCCTACCCTATCGGTATAATATTGGATTGAAACATATACAGGTTTAATAAATCAGGATTTCTTAGATGGTAGAAGTTTGGAAAGAAGTATATCTAAAGCCGAAGAATTTATAGATTGTGAGAATACTTTTGTAGTGGAAGTTGATCACAAAGTAGTAGGTTTCTCTAATATCTGTGAAAGTAGAGATCAAGATACTAGTAATTGTGGTGAAATACAAGCTATATACATACTTAAGAAATATCATAGAAGGTGCTTTGGAAGAAAACTAGTCTTTAAGGCTGTTGATAAACTAAGAAGGGATGGATTCGAATTGGTTTCTTTGTGGGTTTTATCTAAGAATAAAGAAACAAAAAAATTTTATGAGTTATGTGGATTTACCTCTGATGGTAATGTAAAGGAACATAAACTTGGTGAAATTGAATACTTAGATAGATATGTTTTGAAAATTTAGATTAAGTACTATATCAGCAAAATGTACTGTTTAACGTATAAATTGATTATTTGTACTTAACATAATTTATATAATGTGATATTATATGAATAATTAAATTTTGATCGTGAAGAAGAGTAGTAGTGAATCAATGCTTTTAAGAGAGCTAGTGGTGCTGTAAACTAGTAAGTAAATTCATGAACGTGCTTTGGAGTTTAGATAGCAAAATAAACTAGTTATCTACGTTACCAGCGTTAATGGATTGAGTGCATAGTATAACTATGAACTAAGGTGGTACCGCGTAAATATACGTCCTTGGATTATATCTAAGGATTTTTTTTATTGAAAGGAGTTATATTATGATGAATATAAGAATAGAAAGTATTTTATCAGATGCATTTAAAGAATTGGGATATGGTGAAGACTTAGGTAAAGTATCAAAATCTAATCGTCCAGAACTTTGTCAATTCCAGTGTAATGATATTTTTAAAGTTGCTAAAACTCTGAAAATGAGCCCTGTTATAGTTGGAGAAAATGTTATTAATCAATTGAAAAAACTAAAAAACTATAATGAGATATTCAAAGAAGTTGAGTTTGTACCTCCAGGATTTATAAATATAACTTTGACTGATAAATTCATTGCTTCATTACTATTTAAAATTAAAGAAAGTGAAAATCTCCTTGTTGACACTGTTAAGGACAAAACAGTTGTAATTGATTATGGAGGAGCTAATATTGCAAAGCCAATGCATGTTGGACATTTAAGAAGTGCTGTTATTGGAGAAAGTATTAAGAGACTATATAACTTTTTAGGTTATAAAACAATTAGTGACGCACATCTTGGAGATTTTGGTTTACAGATGGGTCAAGTAATTTATGGACTTAAAATTCATGGATTTGCTGAAGACATATACTTTGATGAAAACTATACAGGACTTTATCCTGAAATACCAATGTTCACCATCAGGGACTTGCAGACTATATATCCTGAGATTAGTAAGAAATGTAAAGAAGAACCTGATTTGAGAGAATATATTGAGCAAATGACAAAGGAACTTCAAGAAGGAAGACCTGGTTACAATGCTTTATTTGAACATGTATATAACGTATCGCTAAAAGATCTAAAAGTTGGATACGGTACTTTAGGAGTTCACTTCGACTTATGGTACGGTGAGAGAAGTAGTTACCCATACATTAAACCAGTAGAAGAATTATTAAACAAACAAAATTTATTATATGAGAGTAATGGTGCCTTAATTGTTGACACTCAAAAAGAAACTGACAATAAAATATATCCTCCATTAATCTTCAAAAAGAAAAATGGTGGAGTTCTTTATGGAACAACTGATTTAGCAACAATTTTCCAACGTATAAAAGATTTTGATCCATACGAAATAGTTTATATTGTTGATAAACGACAAACAATGCATTTTGAACAAGTTATCCGTGTATGCGAAAAATCTGGTCTATCTAAAGATACTCTTCTAAAACATTATGGTTTTGGAACTATGAATGGTAAAGATGGGAAGCCGTTTAAAACTAGAGAAGGTGGAGCGCTGTTCTTACAAGATTTATTTCAAATTGTAAGAGATGAACTAAATAGGAAAAAATCTGATGAACATGAATTGTCAACAGAAGATGAAAATAAAATATTGAATTCAGTAATTAAATTCGCAGACCTACAATCACATCGAGAAACAGACTATATATTTGATTTAGACAAATTTACTGAATTTACGGGTAAAACTGGACCTTACACTTTGTATACATGTGTACGTGTTAATAAACTTATTACTAAAGTTAAAGAAGAATATAATTTTACATGTGAAATTACTGATGAAGTATATTCTAGTTTAGAAAGGGATTTAAGACTTAAACTATTAGATACATATAATATATTAAAACTTTCATTTAGAGATAAATCTATGCACTTTGTTTGTGAATATGTATATGATTTATGTACTTTAGTTAACTCACTTTACCAAAATAATCATTTATTATCAGAGAATAATAAAGATAAAGTTAAGGCTGTTACTAATCTATTAGAGTTGGCATTATTAACAATTACTAAGATGCTTTATATTTTAGGTATCGAAGTACCAGACAAAATGTAAAATCTTAATAATAAACGAAGTAACAGTTTATTTAAGATAATAAATTATGAGTAATAAAATATAAATATGTGGGTATTTAATGCTACATCCCAACTCCACCATTTATAACCACATAAATTCTGACTAGGTGTTGGATTTATTATATAGAATAAAATAATTAGCCATTAACTACTGGAATATCAGTAATTAATGGCTTTTTTAGATATAACTAGGAACTCGTTATATCTATCACGTTAGTGTAAAGAGTTCGTGGGAATTTATAGAATTAGTTTAGGAAGCAGTTAAAAACTGCTTCGTTACTTTTGATAGAATTATTGATCCCTGTTTATTGTTAGTTAATGATTGTACTACTGATTCTCTACCGATATTAAATAAGGATAAATTAATTATTGGTTTATTTAAATCTATTACATCTTTTGAGTGTAAATTATTTAAGAAATGTTTTCTTATACTAATTTTATTTTAAAACATCATTCTAAGAGTTATCCTTTTCATTAAGGTCTTAGGACTATAGCCTTTAGGCCTTGATGAAAACAAGTCAGCTATATTGTGTGAAATCTGTGATTCCATACAACAACTTAGTTTATATTTATATAAGTTTTGAATAGCTAGCTTATGATTTATTAGATACTGTCTTTTATTATTTAAAGTTGTTTCTCTATGAGGATACTTTTCTATTAAAGTATCTATTAATAGATTGAACTCCATCATAAAATCATTGAGTAGGTGTGATTTCATTATGTTCTGAATATCTTTATCAACAGAAATATGATTTAGTGCTTGTTTGAAATGGAATTTGTCCAAGGCATATATGGTCTCATTATTTCCAAAATATAAGGCGTGTCTTAAGTTCTTAATCCAACTTGCTCCATCTCCCATAAGATAGATTGTTTTCAACTTATCCACATCATATGTTTTATAAATGTAATCTAAAATCTTAGTTGAAATTCCATCACCAAAATGAGTTATTCCAAATTTATTTGTTAGTTCAAGCCGTTTGTGAGATTCTTTACTGTATCCATCAAAAATTACTGCATGTTTAGCCATAATGTCATGATTATCATTTCCTTGAGTGTGCATGTATTTCTCATCAGCCATAATATATAAGATATCTTTATTAGGTCTAGTATTTACTTTAGGTGTTGAAAGTTTAGAATTATTAATAACGTATCTTACAAACTGTCTAGAAATTGAAATTGATTCATTAGTATTCTTGTTTATTAAATCAGAGACAATTCGTGCAGCTCTTGCATCACCGTATTCAGCAGAATATTCTAATAGCAGTGATTTTATATCAGGATCATACAAATCGTATTTAACAAGACCAAGTGATCTATCAACATGGGTATAGAACTCTCCAGTATATTTATCTCAATAAGTAGTACGTTTAAATCTAATATTACCAAAGCGGGTAGTGAGGTTTCTAAATTCATTCTTTTTTACGTGAAATCTTTTAGTTCTATCGGGAGATTCACGAAAATCATTATTTAAACGTTCTAAATAACCAACTAGTGCATTTCTTTGTATCTCATAAAATGTCTCTCCAAATGAATCAATAAAATCAATATAAGGGACATTTAAGTAAGTCTTTGGAATCATAACTTTGTCCTTTAATTGAGTTTTAACAAGATTTACTACGAATCATATATTTTTGTGTTACCATAATAGTGGGAACCCCTTCTATAACGTTTTGTTTAGTCACTTTACATTATAAGGGTTTCTTTTTCTATTTTCTATCCCACGTTCCTTTTACACAATCATTTGAATTCTAAATATAGTTTTATTGCACTAAAAGTGCTATAATTATGCTATAGTACTTAAGTTAATTTAGTGAGGTGAAATCATGAACTATCCATATTTAATTAAAAAACTTAGAGAGATTTTAATAATAACCCAAACTGAGTTAGCAGAAATACTAGAAGTATCATTCTCTTCAGTTAACAGATGGGAGAATGGGTAGCATGAACCGACTATCAAGGCAAAGAGAAAAATAGTAGAACTTTGCAAAGAGAATAATATTGATGTTGAATATGAAAGGGTGAACTCATAATGTCGAGAACTTTTAATGAAGCCACAAGAGTGCAGATGCCAGCAATGGTTCATTTACAGCGTCTTGGATATAAGTATTACGGAAGATTATTTGAAAGAGATGCTGGTAATCTATATGATCAAGATACAAATATCTTAATTGATGTTTTTAAGAATCAATTTATTAAATTGAATCCAGGTAATGAAGGACAAGTAGAACAAGTACTGAAAGATATTCGTCAAGAACTTGATAATGACGATATTGGAAGAAGTTTTTATAAACGATTAACAAGAGTATCACCAATCAAGTTAATCGACTTTGAAGATTTAGACAATAATGAGTTTCATTTCACTGCTGAGTTTACATGTAAAAGAGACTTAGATGAGTTTAGACCTGATATCACGTTATTTATTAACGGATTACCTTTAGTCTTTGTAGAAGTAAAAAAACCAAATAATAGAGGTGGAATCGTTGCAGAGAGTTCAAGAATGAATAATCGTAGATTTCCAAATAAAAAGTTTAGAAGATTTATCAACATTACACAATTGATGATTTTTTCTAATAATATGGAGTATGACACTTTAGGTGGTATTGTGCCAGTACAAGGTGCTTTTTATTGTACTGCATCAAAAGATAAAGCTTTCTTTAGTGTTTTCAGAGAAGAAAATCCTGCAACCTTAAAGGTTGCACCATATCATAGAGATTATCACTATAATCCTATAGATTCTGTTATAGAGAAAAAGATATTAACTGATTTCAACTGTCAAGTTATTCATACATCTCCAGAATATCAAACAAACCTAAATCTTTATAGTCCCACTAATAGAATTTTAACTTCAATGTGTAGTAAAGAAAGGTTACTGTTTATTTTGAAATATGGTATTGCATATGTTAAGAGTGAACGTGAAGTAGATGGAAAGATAGAAATAACAGATCAAAAACACATAATGAGATATCAACAGTTGTTTGCATCTTTAGCTATAAGAGATAAATTAAATGATGGAATGAAGTCAGGAGTTGTCTGGCATACTCAAGGTAGTGGTAAAACAGCGTTATCTTATCACTTGAATTATGTTTTGTCTGATTATTATTCGACTCAAAATAAAGTGGCAAAATTTTACTTTATTGTAGACCGATTAGATTTACTTGAGCAGGCAACACAAGAATTTGAAGCTAGAGGTTTAATCGTTAAAACAGCAAATTCAAGAGCTGAATTAATGCAACAATTTAGAACAAGTCAATCATTAGAAGGTTCAACAGGTGAAAATGAGATTACTGTTGTTAACATTCAAAGATTTGAGGAAGAGAAAGAAAAAGTAGATATGCCAAGTTATTCTATAAATTTACAACGTATATTTATTATTGATGAGGCACATAGAGGATATAATCCAAAAGGGAGCTTTTTAGCCAACTTGTTTGATGCTGATCATAATTCAGTAAAAATTGCACTTACAGGAACCCCGTTATTAAAAGCTGAAAGAGCTTCTTGGAAAGTTTTTGGTATATATTATCATACATATTATTATGATAAATCTATTCAAGATGGCTATACGCTGAAGGTTATAAGAGAACCAGTAGAAACATCTTATAAAGAAAAACTTTCTGAAATTTATGAAAGATTAGAAACTTTAGTCCAAAAGAAAGATGTGAAAAGAAATCAAATTGTTGAACATGAAATTTTCGTTAAAGAGCTTCTTCGTTACATCATTAATGATTTAAAGCAGTTTAGACAATTGAGAGGTGACAATACACTTGGTGGTATGGTAATATGTGAAACAAGTGAACAAGCAAGAAGGATTGTTGCTTACTTTGATGAGATTCAAAAAGAGATAAACAAAGACTCTTCTTCAAAAAGTTCTTTAAAAGTGGGACTTATTTTGCATGATAGTGATGATAAAGAAACACGAAAACTATTAGTTAAAGACTTTAAAAAAAATATGACTGTTGACATTTTAGTGGTGTTCAATATGCTTTTAACTGGTTTTGATGCGCCTAGACTAAAGAGATTGTATTTTGGAAGGAAACTGAGAGATCATAATTTATTACAGGCTATAACTAGGGTCAATAGACCATACAAAGAAAACAAATATGGGTTTATAGTAGACTTTGCAGATATTAAGCAAAATTTCAAAGAAACCAATGAAGCATATATGCGAGAATTAAGTAGGTTTAATGATCCAGAAGAAGTAGGCGTTGGAAATGAAACAGATACTTTCAAACAGGTTTTAGAAGATCATGATGAATTATTAAATCAGATTCATACTGTTAAATCATTATTATTTAGTTTTACAACTGAAAATGCCGAGGTATTTAGTTCTGAGATATCAACCATAGAAGACAAAGAAGAGCTACTATCTTTAAAAAAAGCTATGATTTCAGCACGTGATTGCTTTAATATTGTTAGAACATTTGGTGACGAAGAGTTAAAAGAAAAATTCTCAAATCTAGAAATTAAGAACTTACCTTCATTAATATCTGAAATCCAACATTGTATAAATAGTATTAATCATAAAGAGTCATTAGCTGAAAATGATGCTACAAGACAATTAATAAACGAGGCAATGCAGGAGATTTCATTTCGATTTAATAAACTAACACCAGAAGAACTTAAAATAATTAATAATGGGGAAGAGTTGCAACGTAAATGGAAAGAGAGTATACATGCATTTACAAGAAATATTGATCAAGATGATCCTGAATATATTTCATTAAGACAAGCTTTTCTAGAACGTTTTAAAGAACACGGTTTTGTTGTTGAAACAGTTTGTGCTTTTGAGAAACATAGAAAGGAACTTGATGAAATCCTAAAAAAATTAGCTGAACTACAAAGAAAGAATAATGCTCTCCTAAGAAAATATAAAGGCGATTCAAAATTTGCAAGAGTACACAAACGGATAAGAGAAGAGAATCTTAAAAGATCTAATAAAGGTGTTAAACCAATTATTTCGGTTTATGAAGATCAGATTCAAGTAGCTCTTTTGACAATCAAAGATGATATAGATCAAAAAGTATACGATCGAAATGATATATTAAAAAAAGATGAGTACTTTGAAAGAACAGTAATGCAACAGATTACTAAACAGTTAGACATTATGGATGTTGTACATAAGAGAGAGAATAGATTATTCATTCAAAGTAGACTAACAGTACAATACTTGAGTCAATACAACGCTACGTATGGAGCAGCTTAGATGGAGGTTAAAATGAATATAAGAGAAGAAACTGCGAATCTAATTGATGCGCTGAAAGCTACTTGCCAGACTTATGGAATGGGAAACGACGGGAATGAATACAAAATTATTACACAAGTTTTTCTTTATAAGTTTCTGAATGATAAGTTTGGTTATGAAATAAAGAAATTGTCAACAGTTTTTGCAAATGCAGATAAATGGGAAATTACTTTTTCAGAAATGTCAGAAGATGATAGATTGGATCTGTTTGATAAACTTTCTCCAGATGTACCCAGATTAAACCCAGAGCATTTAATAGCAAATTTATGGAATCAACAAGGCAAAGGTGACTTTGATTTAATATTTGATAGTACAATGTTGGATATAGCTGATAAAAATATTGATATATTTTCAACACAAACTTCTGCTAATACCAAGATTCCACTTTTTGAGAAATTAACACCTTTTGTGACAGACGACTCAGCTAGGTCTAATTTTGCAAGAGCTTTAATTGATAGATTGGTAAACTTTTCATTTGAAGGAGCATTCAATCAAAATTATGATTTTTTTGCAACAATATTTGAATACTTAATTAAGGATTACAATACAGCAGGTGGTGGAAAGTACGCTGAGTATTATACTCCACATTCTATAGCTACTATCATGGCTAGACTTCTAGTTGGAAAAGAGAATGATTTCCATAATATTGAATGTTACGATCCGTCAGCAGGTACAGGAACTTTACTGATGGCTTTAGCCCATCAAATAGGCGAAGATAAATGTACTATTTATTCACAAGATATTTCTCAGAGAAGTAATAAAATGCTTAAATTGAATTTGATATTAAATAATCTTGTATCTTCTTTAGATCATTCAGTACAAGGAGATACACTAGTTGCACCTTATCATAAAGACGATAGCATGCAAAGTTTACGAGTATTTGATTTTGTTGTATCAAATCCACCATTTAAAATGGATTTTTCTGATACTAGACAACAAGTAGCTGCAATGCCTGCTAGATTTTGGGCTGGTGTGCCTAACACT
Source organism: Mycoplasmatota bacterium WC44 (assembly GCA_046529715.1). Lineage (GTDB taxonomy): Bacteria > Bacillota_I > Bacilli_A > MAG-NZ > MAG-NZ > WC44. The sequence goes on along the minus strand of CP134881.1, from coordinate 1,608,587 downwards.
CCCAAGAAAAAGAAAGAAAGTATGGCAATCTACACTTTATTCATCCAGCATGTTATTAATTCTCTAAAAAGCTCAGGTAAGGGTGCTATTGTTGTTCCTACTGGATTTTTGACTGCTGGGAGTGGAGTAGAGAAAAAAATTCTTCATAAAATTATTGATGACCATATTGTATATGGTTGCATAAGTATGCCATCAAATGTATTTGCCAATACAGGAACAAATGTATCTGTTCTATTCTTTGATAATTCTAAACAAAATAATGATGTAGTTTTAATTGATGCCTCAAAACTTGGTGAAGATTACCAAGAAAATGGTTTAAAGAAGAAAAAGTTAAGAGAAGAAGAAATTAATAAAATTATTAGAACATTTGTTGATAAAGAAGAAATAGATGATTTTTCTATTATAGTTTCATATAATGATCTTAAAGAAAAATACTCTTTAGCTGCTGGACAATATTTTGATATAAAAGTGGATTATATAGAAATAAATGAAACTGACTTTAATGAAAAATTATCGCAATCTATTGATCAGTTATTAGAGTTACATAATCTTGGTGTTAAGCTTGACAGTGAAATTACTGACAATTTAAAATCATTGAGGTTTGATGATGAAGAATAGAACAATGATAAAACTTGGCGATGTAATGACATTTCAGAGAGGTAAAGATTTAACACATTCACAAATGGAACCAGGCAGGTTTCCAGTAGTAGGATCGAGTGGTATTATAGGTTGGCATAGCACTGCATTTGTAAAACCACCAGTTGTACTAATAGGAAGAAGTGGAACTGTTGGAAGACCTCAATTATATAATCGTGAAATTTGGGCACATAATACAACATTATATGTAAAGAACTTCCATGGAAATCACCCAGAATTTTGTTATTATTTTTTAAAAAATATTAATCTAGAAAACTATGCTAATTCTTCAGGAGTTCCAACCTTGAATAGAAATTTCATACATCCATTAAAAATATCTATTCCTGATTATCCAGTTCAAAATTCTATTGCAAAAGTTCTTACAAGTATTGATAAAAAAATCGAATTAAACAAACATATGAACATGATTCTAGAGAAAATATCACAATCTGTTTATAATTATTGGTTTTTACAGTTTGATTTTCCTAATGAGGAAGGTAAACCTTATAAGTCTTCAGGTGGTGAAATGGTTTATAATAAAAAATTAAAACGCGAAATTCCAGAAGGATGGATTGACGCAACTTTATTTAAAAATGATCTTTCAAGAATTATTTCACCTGGTGTTGAAAAATTTTCATCAAAGAATTATCTTGCAACAGCAAATGTAATTAATAACTGGATTGAGGATGGAACATGGATAACTTATGAATGTAGAGAGAGTAGAGCAAATATGCAGCCAGTTACTAATTCTGTTTGGTTTGCCAAGATGAAGAATAGTGTAAAGCATTTAACAATAACTGAACAGGATAATTGGATGATCAATAAATATATTTTATCAACGGGCTTTGTGGGATTGAAATCTAAATCATATGCATTGGGATATATTCACTGTTTCGTAAATTCTGATTTTTTTGAGCTTCATAAAGATAGACTTTCACATGGGGCTACTCAGGAAGCAGTTAATAATAATGATTTGAAATATATTAAAATGGTTATTCCACCAAAAAAAATCTTAGAAAAGTTTAACTTAATTTTGCTACCAATAGTAAGAAAAATAAATATGAATATATATGAAAATATGAAATTAATTGAAATAAGGCATTTCTTACTGCCGTTACTAATGAATGGTCAAGTAGTTATTGATGAATGATAGAAATTGCAATAGTAAGATACACATTTTTTATAATGAGAGGTAATGATGATGATATTGAAGAAAGATACTGATGTTTTTGTTGTCAGATTTTCAGATAAACATGGAATTGAAACAATTAAAAGCACAATGCTATTTTTAAAAAGTTAGGATATGTATTTTATGGAAAAATTGGAGTTGTTCCATAAAAAAAATATTTTGAGGAAAGACTGAAAAATGGTACAACAATTGTCTTACTAGTTCAACCAGGTAAGTACTTTGTTTGTACTTGTTCTGAATACACAACTAAAAAACCTAAATGTGGGAAATATCCTGAATATTATGAATCAACCACGTTTTCAAAATACAGATTCTATTCTTGGTTCAAACTAACTACAATAATGCAAGTATCGAATAAAGATGTTCTTGAGAATATAATTATAAAAAGTTCAGGTAATTATCTTAGAAGCTCATTACAGGGATCTATAAGCCCAATGTTTAAAGCGAAGACTTTATGTGACATTATGGTTGTTTAGACATATTAATGAATGAAAACTGTTATTTCTTTCAAAAGGAAGTTATTGAGTAAAAAAGACCCTTTATGTCCTCATTGCCATTCTAAAATACATTATGCTTGCAATGAAGAAAAAAAGGAAGTTATTACTAACTTATATGATTTAAAGAAGCTCGAACTAGCAGACTCAGATTTGGCAATTACTTTAAATGATCTGTTGAGTATGTATGACTTATAAAAAGTATATTAATCAATATTTAAGAAATTTAAGTAAACTAATATACTTAGATACCGAATTTACACTATTTATAACTGTATATTATATTAATAGAAAAAGAAACTCAAAAAATAATGAGTTTCTTTTTATTATGTGCAAAGGAGGATAATATGCCAAAGAAAGCAGTGAGTAAATCAACTACTAATAAAGCTAAAAAACCTATATCAATGACTCAACTAGATATAGGTAGAGAAATTGTTAGAAAGTTAAGAGGATACACTCTTAAAGAAGTATTAGAAATTCTTGATATAGAAAAACAAGTAATTAGAATTGCCATCAAGAGGAAGAAGCGGGTCGTACTTAGAAATTTCCTAACGTTTGAAACAGCAGTAATGCCAGAGCGTAAATGGAAATCAGCACTAGATGGTAAAACAAGGACATCACCATCAAAACTAAGGATATTAGTTAGACCAGGTAAAGGCTTCAAAGACTATGTTAACTCAACTAAAAATTAAGATAGCTGAATACTTGTTGAGTGCTGATAGGCCTAGAATTAGAATCACACCTGAGTCAACGATCTGGCTGGGGAGTGAGTGCACCCGTTCTGATTGCACCAGTAACGACACACATCCACAGAAACGAAGAGAGCCAAGCTATCAACAAACGTCACATCGTGTTAAGAGTGACTTAGGGGACAGCGGAAACGATGAGAAATTTGTTTCTCTGAGTACACCTGAACAAGCTAGTGAACTGTTTGCAGAGTACATTCTAGACCACATTAGTATGTTTATAGATGTATCTGTAAGTGAAGGTTCAGATGTCGAGCTATGGATGAGTAGTTATAAAAAAGACTATGAACTATTTGTAATGGTAAGTAATGATGTAGCGTTGTTGGCACTTGGTCTTTATGAGATTATATAGAAGGGAGGATTGAAGAATGTTAGACAAATTCGAAGCAGTTGTTGAAAAGGTTGCGGAAGTGTGTGAAAAGCTTTTAGATGGAATTTTATCGGTCTTCAAAAATTAATATCAAGGAGAAATTATGTTAAACCAAGTAATCTTAGTCGGTAGACTAATTAGTGTACCTACAATTAGTGAAACAGAAGATGGTAGAACACTTGCTACTATAGAAGTAGAAGTGAAAAGAAACTATAAGAATAGTGAAACAGGTAACTATGAATCAGATATTATTAAATGTACATTATGGGAAGGTATAGCTGAAAGTGTAGTTTCAAATTGTGGTCCAAATTATACAATAGGAATTAAGGCTAGACTAGATACATCTAAGGGTGATGTTGAAATAGTAGCAGAAAAAATCACATTTATTAATGTTGGAGGTAACGTTGATAATGACTAAAGAAACAACAATATGTAAATGTGGTCATATGAGTAATGAATTAGATAAAAGATATCGTGTATGTAAAGACTGTAACTGTAGAACAGAAAAAGGACTAGTTTAACTATTAGTCCTTTTATATTGCTAATGAACAAAGATTAATTAAGGTGATTGAAAATGTTTAATGGTGATAAATACATAACACGAGGAGTTTTAGAGTTACCACAATGGATACCAGAAGTAGTATATGCAATGATACATGAAGCTTAAAAGAAAGTTAAGTTAGATTATTTACAAGTGTTTGAATTTAAATCAGTTAGAGATTCTGAAACAACTGGTAACTGGTATATAACAATCACTCTGTTAGCAAGTGAATATTAAATATAAAGATATGGATAACTTAAATCTATGCATATCTTTTTTTATTTTGAAGGAGATGACTCTAAAATTTCAATAATTCAGAGAAATTATCCTCGAGGGACTAAATTGGTTAAAAGCTCTTAGAGATGATTTTAAAAACTAGCAAATTAATACTAATACAATTTAAGTAGCTCATGCTACTTTTTTTGTTTTCTTATGAAGTTAATGTATAATAACGAGAGGTGATTACGTGGAAGAGATAAAAGTGTTAGAATATATTTTCGGAGAATTTAAATATATATATACCCTGCTATCTGAGGAAGAAAAGGATAAATTATTAAAATGTTTTGAGGGTAAATATGATGCTATAAAATCGTTTATGGAATCACATTTGTATAATTTTAGTAGTATTATATTAAATCACGACTATTACAGTACGATGATTTCACTCTCTAGTAATAATAAGGATGCATTTTTTAGAAAAAGTGAGAAATTTAAAAATATCAAGTCCAATATGGGTAGTGAGTTAAAGCCTATTGAAGATTATCTAGATAATGTTTTAAATTCTAATATAGATAGAGATCTCAGTATTGAAGAACTAGCTGACATTGATAATGAATTGTCTGACAAAGCATATAGCTTTCTATTAGATAATATTAAGACAGGGAGTAAGATTGCAGGAGAATTTAAAAATTTTCTTGTTTTAGCAGTACAAGAGAGATATGAGCTATTAGTTAGGTTGAATGAATCTAAGCTATATCATGTCCCTAAAGATGAAAATGAATCAATTTTATTATACAATTTCATTCAGAATTATATTGATTTTAAGGGGTTAAATTGTGATGAAAGTTCTATTAGGAAACTGTTTGCAAGGATGATAAAGAATATTACCAACAACAAACTTGACGCATACAAACATAAAGATAAATATAAGATTATGTCTAAGTATGATAACATTCTTATGAACATACTTGATTTATATGAAAATAGAGGTATAGTTGGAGAAGATAACAATTTTTTGAATAATTATATATCTAAGAATGAAAAAATTACAAATAGAATGATTTTTGATTTTATAAAGGATTTAAAGGGAGATATGGAAGAAGTAGATATCAATTTTGATGTATTAGTAAATGCTGATTTAAACTATATAGAAAGATATATGAATTATAAAATTAATGAAAACTTAAAACACATTAGGCCAATATTTCGACGTGAGAAAAATACAACTAGTAACATTAGAGCTCTTAGTGAAAGAAAACTGGCTGAAAGAGCAACTATACTCATGCTCACTGAAATGATGAAAGATGGCCATGATTTCTTAAATGATGGAGAGATGAAGAGTATACGCGATAGGTACTTTAAGTATTATGGTAGCAAGGTAATTAACGAAAAACCATACGAGTTCCTTATGTTGTTTACTAATACAAGTGTTTCTAACAGAATTAGACATTTCATTTCTCATTTTGAAGAAGCTGATGATAAAGAATTCTTAGATTCAGAAGTAATGGAGGGGTCAAATAATTTTAAAAAATCAGTGAAACTTGATAATCTATTTGATTACATATTTAACAATATTGAAAAAAATTAACATTAAGTTAATTTTTTTTTTTATTTATGAGAGTAGGTAACTAGTGTTAGAGGACATGTTTTGAAAAAAAGTGGAATACAAGCAATGTACATACTGTTTTAAAATATATTCGTAGCTACGAAAAATCTTTGAAAACTAAATAGCTCCTGATTACTGGAGTAGACATATTAGTAATCATACTTCAGAGTGCGCGATGACCCACTTGAGAGCGTATCACAGAATATGCGATGACCCACTTAATTAAAATGACTATATTGTGGAGAGCGAACCACGAAGTATAAGTAGAACCCTATCTAAGGGTAGATTAGAATAAATAAATCAAAACAGAAAGGGACCAGTAATGGTCAGAGGAAACAACATGTTATTGAACAAAAAAGAAAAAATTATAATAGAAATATTTGCTGCTAGGGAATTTGCAGCGGTTTTAGAGAGTTCAGTAAATATCCTTGGGTTAGGTACCCTTCGATATGACACATATACTCAGGGACGCACATTAAGAGATTCAAGTATTAAAGATATAAGAATTGCTGATAAATCAATTGACACTATTTATATAACTAATCCTTTAATAGCAGATAGATTTAATAGCGTCGATATTGAACCTAATGAAGACGTCAATGTATCATTGAGAATCTTAGAAATTATTCACGTACCTAATGGAGACTACTATACATTGAGAATAGAAATATCTGAACTAGAGCACGAGATTGTAAACATAGCCTGTAACATTAATGGCCAAAAAACAAAGTTATTAAAGGATTACTATACAAGTGAGATTCACTTTGACTATATCCCTGATTGGGAAGACTTTGTAACTGTAATGCTTGATGATTTTGAATTGAAAATTGATGAATATAACTTTCAAGTGTTATTTAATAATTATGATGTAGATTATGATTTAGAACGAAAAGAATTAGAACGCTCTGTGTCTAGTGATATATATGTTAATCAGACTGTAAATGAATATGGGTTGTCAATTGGACTTAAAATAGTAGTTCGTGACAATGAAGAGAGTTAAACTGGAGCACTGACATCTGGTTTAGCTTCGTGATTATTGCCCTCCCCCAGCATTAGCTGGATCACCCAAATGAAAAGGACTCTTTTGTAAAAGAGTCCTTTCACAGGGGTGTTAAATGGGTGTATCTTAGCTACTGATAATGCCCCCATGAATACATATATAAAATATGGGTTGGTTAAGGTTAGGTGGTTAAGGTGATATAAAAAACTAAAAAAAATATGAAATATGTGATAAAAATTCAACAATAAGCTGAAATTACACCACCAAAGGAGAGAAAAATGGCCAAAAAAGAATATCCAAACTGGGTTCATATGAACAAAGACGATCAAGTAAAAGGAGTAATAGAAAACAAACTTGCTAGTGAGTTAGTAAAGAAATACGGGCTAGCATACGATACAGAGGTTGATGATATTTTCCAATATGATAAAACTCATTATAATCAATTAAATGATCAACAAGTCAAGCAATTAGTTTATGATGAAATGGAAAAATACAATTTGCAAGGATTTTATGGTACATACCTGCTTAAGGAAATATTAGACCTAACCAAAGTTGCAGCACCTAATCTTGATCCAAATCTCAAAAAGAATACCCCTTACTTCAATCTTAAAAACGGTGTGTTAGATATAGTAAACATGAAACTATTGAAACACTCAAAAAAATATCAGTTTAAATACGTAATAAATGTTGATTATAACTCCAGTGCAACATGCCCTAATTTTGAACAAGCACTCTATGAAATATTTGAAGGTGACTTAAGTAGAAATCAATTAATTCAAGAAATTGGCGGATATATCCTAATGCCAATTGTTGTACGGTTAGAAAAGGGGTTCATATTTTACGGAACGGGATCCAATGGGAAGTCTATAATTCTCAATTTACTGGAACAACTACTTCCAAAGGGATGCGGATTGGTAACTAATTTTCGATTACTTGATTTAAGTATTGATACAAATGTTGCAGAGCTAAGAAATTCTATAGTCAATATAGCACCAGAAGACGAGATAACAAAAAAAGTGGACACTAGTAAGTATAAATCACTAATTAGTGGTGAATCTCAAACTTGCAATAGAAAGTATAAAAATCCAATAACTTTTACACCAAATGTCAAAATGATAATGGGTATGAACAAAAAGCCTATGTCGTCAGACAAAACTAATGGTTTTACTAGAAGAAATATTATAATTCCATTTAATAGAACATTTACAGAAAACGAGAAAAATATACACTTGCTAGAACAACTAAAATCAGAGTTAAGCGGCATTATGAACTTCTATATTGAAGGAGCCAGACGACTTATAAACAACAATTATAAGTTTACAAAGTCAGCAATTGTAGAAGAATTTCAAGATGAGTTCTTATCCGAATTTAATCCTGTTAGAAAATTTATTAAAGAGTCATTTCTAATTGATAGTTTTGGAAGAATAAAACAGTCTGATGTTTACAAGATGTATTCAAATTTCATAATAGATGAGAACATAAGTATTAATCCGACTAGGCAACAATTCTATAACTCATTTTTTGAAGAGTTGAAGTTACTAAATGTAAAAGTAGAAAATCCTAAAATACAAGGATATGCATATGTAAAAGGAATCTCAATTAAGTCTAGTTATGATACTACTAATAATCAAATAAGTAACCTAACAACGTACATAGGTATGAATGGTTTTAACCCAATTTGGCCGTGGTACTTTATAAACATGGATACAAATCTGAAGAAACACTTAGCGGATAAGGAGTTATCAGTACAATTACTACAAAGGGAAAAAATTTATAAAAAAGACACATTAGTTATTGAAATGACTGTTAGTAATGCAGAGGGAGTAATACTACCAACTGATAAGTTTATATTTAAGATAAATCATGTTTTTGAACAGAATGAGTTTAATAATTTCTTGAAAGCTACTATTTCTAAGGTTAAATCTGTGGAGGAGTGGATTAAAGGTAATACTGAAATCAAATTTAATATTGTCTTAGAACTTTCGGTTAATAATAATTTATTTGTAAGTAAGTTTAAACCATATCATGCAAAGCATATTACTGAATTGCCAAAGCTTAATCCAAGTGAAAACGATAATTTACCTTGGAGAAATTAATATACAAAATAAAATTAATGAAACAATCTAAAATAAGGGGATTAAATAAATGAAGAAATTTTTAAAAGGTTTAAGAAATGTAATGAGTAGGAAAGAAGACATAGATAGAGTATTAGAATATTTAAAGGACGCATATGGAGTGAACTTTTCACTCTTAAGCTTAAGTCCGTTTAAAGACTATGACTATGAGTATGGCTGGTTATGTGTATATGAGGGGCTAGCTACACTAGTAGATAAAGAAGATTTTTATGATGTGATTAATTTAATTGTAAAACTATCTGATAAGGAGTCCCTAAATATGCAGGAAGAAGTGCAATATCTTGTGAATAATTATGAGTTACTAGATCCAGATAATGAGTTAATTATACCAAACGGGTGTAATAATTACTCATGGAACGATTATAGAGAAGACTTTCTTCCAAACCATACTGATGATGATATGGAATTAATGCTTGAAAGAATAATTGACAAAGGAAGATTATAATTTTCTCAATGTATAAAATTAATCAAAATACAGTTTATACGCTCTGGAAAAAAGCGTATCCCCAAATAGGGTTAGAGGAAAAATATGAGCCAAGTGTATAGAAAAATCGTTGAGATAATAAGAGTTTGGAATCCACTAGAACTAGAAAATGTTACTGATTATGATTATGTTAATATATCAAGAATTATTGCTGACAGATTAGTAAATAGTGAAAGTTTAAACAATATAACAGTAAACACCATTTTACAGGATACTATAGATAAGATGTTTGGTGAGGACGTATCAAAAACATCGTTTGTCTGTGCAGGTAAAATAGTTCTAGCACTATGTAATATCAATAATAACGAGGAAGAGTAAATGAAGGAGTTGAATTTATTCCTGCTACTATCAAGAATACAAGTAGATAGAAAACAGATTAAAAACAGAGACTACAATATCACAATAGAACCATCAGAAACGGATGATGAAGTTAATATTGATGACTTGTTGGATATTGTAAAAGAAATAATCATAAATAAGATTAATGAAGAAAAGTTGGATAGTTGTGTATCTGACTTTCTTTTATTAAAGAGTTTATAAGTTATAGAGGAAATACAGTTTGTGCATTCTGGATAAAAATGCACTAAATCAACTGAATTACAAAAGGAGACAATATGAAGAAAAGGGTAGCGTTATATGTAAGTCCATACACAATATCAGGAAAGTTAATGAGTTATTTTGAGCAACTATTACTCTTAACAATATACATAGAATTAGTAGGATTTGAATTAGTTGAAGTATACAAAGAAAATAGTGGTGGATTAAAACAATTAGTATTAGATATAGACAAACACAAAATTGATTATATAGTTTGTTTGAGTTATCAGCATTTAGCAGGCAGTATTGAAAATGAAAACAGAATATATGAAGAATATTTAGAAGTACTAAATTGCCATAATGTAGAGATAATTTTTGCTAAAAACATTATAGAAGGATTTCTCTCAAAGTATGATAAGTGTGAAAAATTTGAAGGTGATAAATTCTTTGGATTGCTTCAAATTCCTGTATTTAGTGAGGAACTAAGAGAAGAGACTAACCGTTGGCTTTCACAAGGAATGGTAGTTGTATCAAGAGAAGAGTTAATAAAACAAGTAGGAGATATACCACCTATTAACGATGAGGACGATAGTAGTATTGATTATTTGGAGCAATAGTAGTGCAAAATTTAAGTCAAAGCAGCAAATACGTAACTAACAAGCAATGAACAGAGAAATAAATATATATTATAATCATGGAGGTGACAAAGTGAAGCAAAAGAAAAATGCAGTTAGGTATAGCAGATACTCATCAGATAATCAAAGATATGAATCTGTAGATGCTCAACAAAGAGCAGGTGGGGATTTTGCTGAAAAAGAGGGTTATACAATCATAAGAGATTATGTTGACGAAGCTACATCAGGTACATCTACAATAGGGAGAAATAATTTTCTACAGATGATTGAAGATAGTGCTAAAGGTGAATTTCAATATGTAATAGTTCATAAATTAGATAGATTCGCTAGAGATAGATATGATAGTGCTGTTTATAAGAGAAAATTAAAGGATAATGGTGTTAAAGTAATATCTGTACTTGAGAACTTAGACGATAATCCAGAATCAATTATATTAGAATCAGTACTAGAAGGTATGAACGAGTATTACAGCGCCAACCTATCTAGAGAAGTTAAGAAGGGTCAAGCAGAGAATGCACTAAAAGCAGTACATAATGGAGGAATACCACCACTTGGATTAGATGTAGATCCAGCTTCAAAGAAATATATTATAAATGAACACGAAGCAGAAGCTGTAAGAATAATATTTAAGATGTTTTCTAATTCATACTCATATGAACAAATAGCTAAACATCTTGCTGAACTAGGATATAAAACAAAAAGAGGAACTGATATTAAGAGTTCATCATTAATTGATATATTAAGAAATCAGAAATATATTGGTAATTATGTATTTAATAGAACAGTATCTAAGAATCATAGAGGTAAAAGAAATAACCGTTTATCTAAAAATGATGATGACATTATAAGAGTTAAGGGTGCTATAGAAGCTATTATAAGTGAAAAGTTATTTAATGAAGTACAAGAGATACTTAATAATAGAAGAAATGGTGGAAGATTTAAAGCTAAGACTAACTACTTGTTATCTGGATTAATATACTGTAAAAAATGCGGTGGTAGATTACAAGGTAATAAAAGAAAAGCTGGTAGTGGTAAAAAAGAGTATGCCTCATATAGATGTAGATGTAAACAGGTCAAGGAGATTAATAAGGAATATCTTGATCAGTATGTAGCAGGATTATTGTTAGAGACTATATTAGATGAGAAGAACATTATTAAATTACATAAGATGATTAATGAACAGATAAAAAAATCTAGAGAAGGTGAAACAGCATTAGTTACAGCTAAAAAGAAACTGTTGAAAGAGTTAGAGAGAAAGATTGAATCAACTGTTAATTTAATGATAGAAGATAATGATGTTAGGCTTAAGAAAGTACTGATGGATAAAATGAATGAAATGACTGATGTAAAAGAGTTGTTAGAAGAAGAACTTAGAACAATGAATGTAAATACTGATGTCGATGAAGTATCAATCGATAGAGTTAGAGAAATAGTAGTTGGTATGAATGATTATATGGTAAAGAATCCTGATGATAGAATTAGAGCACTTGTTAGGAAGTTTGTAAGTAAAGTAGAAGTAGATAATGTAAGGATAGTGGTCTGGTTTAAACTAGACCTTTTTATTATACAAAATAGTTTAAATTCACTAAAACTAAAGGTAAGTAAGATGTTGAAATCTGTATATAGGAGCAGTTTTGATAATAACTTTAATCTAGTCACTAAAGCTCAGTAAATATTTACAGTGTACCACACCCACTTAAAATAGGTAAAAGAAAAGCCCCCTAGGGACTTTTTTTGCCACTACCTCCACAACTAGAGCAAGTTTGTTTCACCTCTAGTGGTTTAACATTACCAGGCTCATAACCAGTACCTGGTACTTTAACAATAGCTTTGCCTGTTCCATTACAATACGGACATTTACCCACTTCAATTCACTCCTTTGATTTAATTATACGTTCTAAGAGACTAAAAGATTACAATGGCAAATGGGTTAGGCATTCGCCTTACTCGGTGAATAGAGGAACGGTTCCGAATGACCATAGCATGCTGATTCATTAAACATACTTCTGTTACTAAATTATATATGTTTAGAATACAATTTTCTAGATAAATTAGGATAATCCGAAAAAATATAACTTCTATAAAAAATGTAGTTTCTGTAGTATTATAGAATCATGGAGGTGTTGGTATGTTATGGAAAGACATAGATTTTTTAATATATCACTTTAATCTCAATAGAAGTGAATATGCATATTTTGTTGGGTACGATGAATCAACAGTAAGACACTACTCGAATGATGGAAAGGAATTTAGCCCTAAAAAAAGTGTTATTGAAAAGACTTTAACTTTATTTCTCCCAATTAATAGAAGTCTAGATGGTTTAGAAAAACTTGTTGAGAAGATAAAAAATGGAGACGATTATCTAACAACGAAAAATTATGTGAAATCAAGAATCGACATCAATAAATCTTTTAATAAACTAAGAGATGAGCAATTGAGCAAATGGGAACTACTTTCTCTAAAATCATACACTGTTTATTCACATAATAAGAACGATATTGGTAAGGTGACTGAACATGAGATTGAGAACGATTATTTAAATCTATTTAGTTATATTAAGAATAACTCAATAGATTTAAAAAATACATTAGAAAGGTTTAAAAATAAAGGTGTAAAGAAAATTGATTACTCTAATATCGTGATTCTATCCTTTGATATTGATTATAGTTGCAATAAAGTAATTGATTTCGAATTTAGAGTGCCAATAAGAGTTCAGCCTACTGGATATAGTCTGCAGTTGTATGTTCAGGGTCCTGATGATGAGGAAGGCAGAGATGTATATGTTTATCCTGATAAAAATCAAGAATATACAGATATTATTTCAAAAAATGATTACACATCTAGAGATTTAGAGTTTGTTGATTTTGTTAAACTGATTAACAAGTTATATACTGAGCACTTTAATGGCAGAAAAATATTAATGTTTACTGATGAACTGGATGATGAGTATAGATATTTACTCTCAAACCTATTCAATAACTATTTCACTAGAAAACTTAGAAAATTGAAAATTGAGTTTCTAAATGACTATCTTCAAGATGATAGAATATTTCAATTAAAATTTCCTTACAGCTTATTTGAATTTGCATGTGGTTTAGGATTTCCTTGTTCAAGAGAGAAAATACTGTCTGATTGCCATTATAGAAATGAAGTTATTACCCAAGTGATTGACTTTTTAATGATGAGAAAAGTAGATATGTCTCATAGAAAAAAAGATGCTACGAATGTATGGGGTCCAAGTGAGGATTTTTACAAGAACTATAAAAGTAAAGATGAGCTTATAGAATATCGAAGAAAAACATACAAAAAGGGAGGGATGTAAAAATGATAGAAAAGAAGTTAGAAGACTTAACTATTGTATTTACTGATGGAAATGAAGTTGATGAGTTCAATGATTTAAGGGAATTCTACAGTGGATTTTATATAGATGCTTTATGTCATAATATTTCAGAAGTTACTAATAGTAAGAAAATAAATTATGAAGATATTTTAGAAGTATATATGTATTTAAAAAGACTTTGGCAGGTTATAACCTATTATATTTGTATTTGGGAAGAATCTCTGATTGCAGACTTTGGAAATAAGTATAGATTTAAAAGTGGTGCAAAGAAAAGATATTATCATATCAATCAAAGAGAGAGAGGACAACTATACGTAGATGCACTTGTAAGAAGTGAGTATGTATCAAATGACTTCTATCTTAATTTTAATGAGAGTTTCGGAGTGTTTAGGGCTATATGTTGCAATCCTGATATTAGAGATGAGTACACCTACAAATCACTAGACCACCATATTCATATTAGGAATATAGATAAACTTAATATATATAGAAATAAGATTATTCATGATATATATTTACTTTTTGATAAAGATCGAAAAGTGGGATCAAGAAATAAGATTTATCAAATTTCTCTTAATTTAGGAAAGTTATATACATATCTACCAAAATTACATAAAAAAACCTTTATCGAAGAAATAATAGGGTGTAGTAAAGATGGTGGAGTAGTAAGTAAGTATTATATGCTTAATATAGACTTAATAAAGGGATATAACGAAGAGAAATTATCTGAACCACTAAAAAGAAAATTATCAGAAAGTTTAAATAAAGATCAATTGAAGAAGTTAGAGAAAATGAAGGAGGTAAGTTAATTTGGCAAAAAAAGGTGGATATACTCCAAATGATATACGATCTATGGCGAAAAATCTTAATAATGATGTATACCATAAAGACGCTCAAAATAGAGCGATTCATAAAAATTGAGAATTCATAAGCTTGTGGTATAAATTGTAGAAAATTATAGTTTAGCCCCTGCATTCGACAACAATATACACAGTTAGACACTTCTGAACTGTATAATGAAGAATAGAATTTGTAAAACTCTGGAGGAAATCATATATGGGTGAGAAAAGATTTGACCTAAAATTTAATTATCACTATACTACCCAGTGCGATATGAAATGCAGTTATTGTTTTAAACCATCTGATGGAGATCTAGATGAAAGTTTAATAATAAGCACATTCAAAAACATATGCAAAGTTACATCAAAAGTTAATCTAGTAGGAGGAGAAGTTTTTCTTGATGTCGAACTTTTATATAAATTAGTTAGACTCGGTGTTGAAAATGGTACTGAAATCTCAATAGTAACTAATGGACTTATTTTATCAAAGATACTAGATAATTGGAAAATAAAATATATTATTAAGAACATTACTCTTCTAGGAATTAGTGTAGATAGTTTTTCAGTACGAAAGAACCTTTCCATAAAAAGATGCAATATAAAAAAAGAAACTTTAGATTTCCAAAAAGTTGTTGATATCTCAAAATTATGCAGCGAATTGGGAACACCGATAAAAATTAATACTGTTGTTTCAAAAATTAATTTAAATGAAATATTCATGGAAAAAATCCAAACAATTAATCCTCTGAAATGGAAACTGCTTCAAGTAGTGACAGATGACGAGGAAGTCGCTATTTCTCAAAAAGAATTACAACAATTTGCAGTCTCCAACTTTGTAGAGAAGATTGATATCAGAGTAGAAGACACCAAGTTATTGACTAACTCATACATAATTTGTAATAGTCGAGGAACTATATTTCACAACCAAAAATTCTATCAGGAACACAATATAAACAGTGTTGTTGATGAAGATGATTCAAGCTTAATGATGAAAAAGTTCAAAGACATTTTAATTGGTATTGGATTTGATCTGAGTTTATACAACAAGAGATACAGTTAGAAACTATAATTTGGAAATGAGGATAAATAAATGGAAGAGATTAAAGAAATTTATGATGTACTAGATTTTTATCTAAGTAACAAGCCTCTTGACATTGACGGTTTTCCTAAGTTAGTTTGTGTTGAAGGATTATCAGGAAGTGGTAAAACTACTCAAATAAATAAATGTCAAGAGTTGCTTGAGGAGGGTGGTTATAGTGTAGGTGTTGTAAATATACCTACTCAAAGTGCTCTAGGCCGCACCCTAAGATCATACTACAATAATGATGAGTATTTTAGAGATACTTGTGACTTGTACCCTTGGATTAATCCCTTATTTGTCGCAATAGATTTATTCTCAGCAATGAAGAAGGCGAGAGAAGAAAATAGGGATGTAGTTCTAATGGCACGGGGGGTGGTCTCTACATACGTTTTATATATGGAACATTTCAGAAAAAAATACAAGGAATTAGCTAAGCTAGAGATGATGAAGATTCTTAATATCTTTTTCCAGCCTTCAGTCATTTATTATTTGGATATCGAACCAGATGAATGCAAAAATAGATTGGTAACTAGGGATAGGGAAGATAGAAATAGAAAAATGGATAGGTTAGAGAATTTGAAGGTTATTAATAGTGCCATGAAAAACCAGTTTAACACGACGTTCTCTGGAATTAGAAGCGTTCTGATTGATGGCACAAAATCGATAGATAAAGTAGCTGACTATATTAAGCAAGACATAGTTGAAAATGTGTTGGTGTCTCAATAGTACTAAGTAGTTAAAAATATTAGGAGGGGTTAATGAGATTATGAAAATCAATTTACATATGCATTCAACTTATAGCGATGGTAGAAAAGATGCTGGCGAAATTATTGATCTCCTGCTTCAAGAAGAAGTTGAACTTTTTTCTATTACTGATCACGATGCAATAGATGGAATCAATGAATGTATTCATTTATGTAATAATAAAGAGATAACATACATTCCAGGTATTGAAATTACTTCACAGGTGGACACATTATCAGAAGATTTAAGAGATATTGATCAAGTACATATCTTGGGATATGGATTCAATGTTGAAAAAATGAAAAATGGTCTTGAAAAATTTTCGAGGTACAAATTAGAATTAAGTAAGAAGTTAATAGACAAATTAATTGAAAATGGTCTGGATTTATCAGACTCAGATTTCTTAGATATCAAGAATTTAACAAAAGGTTCAATAGCTAGAGTTATTGTGCTTAAGGGGTACGCGGTTAGTAGGAACGAAGCATTCGAGAAATATATAAATAAGTATCCTGAATTTAAAACAAAATGTCTAGATGTCAAATATATATTAAGTCTCATAAAAAAAACTGGCGGGATTTCAGTGTTAGCTCATCCTTTCGATGCGATCAATAACAGCAACAAAGTAACTCTATCAACTGATGAAGTGAGAGTGTTAGTTAAATCACTTAAGAAATATGGATTGGATGGATTAGAGATATATTACAAGGATTATTCCAAGCAACAAATTGAATTTTTAGAAAGATTATCTTTTGAATTTAACCTACTATCTTCTGCTGGGACAGATTATCATTTTAAGCAACATAACGAGAAATTATTTAAAGATATTGATGAATCTAGCGTAACAATCCTAAAGAGGATTAATTTTTAAGCAAATGGACAGTGATTAATTTTACAATTGAAATATAAAATCTGGAGGTACAATATGTCATTTCAAATGCCTATAACAATAGCACAAGTGATTAACGGAATAGATAATAAGCAATACTTATTACCGGCGATTCAAAGAGAATATGTCTGGAATCATACAAAAATCGAGTGGTTGTTCGATTCAATTATGCGTGATTATCCTATAAGTTCCTTTCTATTTTGGAAAGTTGAGGGTGAAACAAAACAAAAATATAAGTTTTATTCATTCTTAAAAAATTATAGAGAAAAGTTCAAAACCCACAATGAAGAATTTAATACAAGTTTAGTTAATGATTTTATGGCTGTTCTTGATGGACAGCAGCGATTAACATCTTTATACATTGGGTTGAAAGGTAGTTACGCATATAAAAAGACAAAAGTTTGGTGGGTTGACAGTGAAGATAATATTCCTACTAGGCATTTGTATCTAAATATTCAAGCTCCATTAGTTGAAGAAGAGGATGGCAGAATATACGAATTTAAGTTTTTAACAAAGTTTGAGTATGAAGAAGATGCTGACAAGTGGTTTAAAGTTGGAGATATTCTAGGGTTATCAAGGTTAAATGAATTTAACAAATTCTTAAGAAACTCAAGACTAGAAGAAAATGAATTTGCATGTGATACTCTTTCGATTTTGCATGAAAAAATATTCTCTAGTCCTTTAATTAATTACTTTGAAGAAAAAGAACAGAACATCGACAAAGCTTTAAATATCTTTATAAGAATAAATAGTGGTGGTGAACCATTAAATTTCTCTGATTTATTAATGTCTATAGCAATAGCAAACTGGACTGAAAGAGATGCAAGGCAAGAGATATTTAAGTTGATTGATGAAGTAAGAGATATGGGGTTCTTTATTAAAAAGGACTTTGTTTTAAAAGTATTTTTAGTTCTGTATAGTAAAGATATTAAGTTCAAGGTAACAAATTTTTCTACTGAAAATGCAAAAGACTTTGAATTAAGATGGGATGAAATTAGAAGTGTAATTAAGAGTACTTTTGCTCTAATTAAATCTTATGGTCATACAGAATCAACTTTAACATCTAAAAATGCTTTGATACCGATTATTTATTACTTATATCATAAAGGTATTTATCCAAAATTTGATGAAAAAAAACAATATGAAGATGACAGAAAGATAATTAGACAGTGGTTAAATATTGTTCTAGTTAAAAGAATATTTGGAGGTCAAGCTGATACTATCTTGACTCAAATAAGAAATGTTTTCACAAATGATGTTTTAGAGAAATCGATGAAAGATGGCATCGAGTTATTCCCCAAGCAAGAGATAGTAATGGCGTTAAAAGGAACAACTAAAGATATGACTATGGATGATGAGTATCTGGATAATATACTTCAAACACAAAAAGATAGTGGATTGGCATTTAGTATATTATCGTTACTTTATCCAAATCTAGATATTAGGAATGTTCATTTCCATAAAGATCATATTCATCCAGAAGATAACTTTAAAAACGATGAGACTTTAAGAAAACTTGGAATAAGCGAAGATAGATTAGGATTCTATAAGGACCCTAAAATATGGAATAGCATATTGAATTTACAGTTGTTAGATGCTAATGAAAATATGTCAAAAAAGAAGAAACCACTTGATGAATGGGTAAATCTGTCAATTCATGATCAAAATGTGAGTGTTGAAAGATTCTGCATTGATCATTTATTCCCACCTATTTTAGAGTTTAGCAATTTTGAAAAATTTATTGAGAAAAGAAAAGAAATTCTAAAAGAAAAATTAAAACAAGCGGTATAAAATTTTAGGGACTTACTGTAAAGTAAGTCCTTTTATTATGGAGGAAAACCGATGAAAGCAAGTATTTAAAGAATTATAGTGTTAACATAAAACTAGACAAGGAATATGATATCAAGTTTAATACAAATACATTTTGTGAATTAGAAGATATGTAGGGTGACATAAACAAAGTATTTGATATACGATAGAAAATAATTTAGGCTGTTTCGTTCTCCAACACCTAATGATATTAGAAGTATTGTAAAAAATTCGAATAATGATGCATATCATAAAGACGCTCAAAATAGAGCGAATCAAAAGAAGAACTAATTAAGAATATGTAAAATAGTGGTTTGGCTCTAACTGGACCACCTTTTTCTTGTAAATAGAAATGTTTTTAAGAGTTAAGTAGTAAATTGATAAGATCAATATGTAAATTAAAAGCTTATCTTAGCAAAAAGAAAGTAACTCCAGTGCTGCTTGAACAAAATTTAGTATTAGTGTTTAATATTTATTAAAGAGATATGATAATATTAGAGTAGAGGGGTGATGACATGTTAAAGAGTAAAAATGAAATAGGTGAATTAATTAGGAACTTTAGAATTAGAAACTCTATGACGCAGAATGAGTTAGCACAAAAGCTAAATGTATCTAATAGTGCAGTTTCAAATTGGGAAAATGGAGAAACTAATATTGACATTGATTTATTAGATAAGTTAGCAGACCTTATGAAAATAACAATTGACGAATTAATAAGAAAGCAAGAATATAATGATGATTACTTCATTTATGAGGTAATGAATTTTAATGGTTTAGAAATATAAGGTTAGTGAATAAACTAAAAAATGAAGTTAAGTTAAAAAAAACTTCGTAATGTAATTTATATTAATGATAATGTGATGAAGAGTGCTTATAATATGAAAATTGATTTGAATAAATGGAGGGAACAAAGTGTTAGATTATTCAGTTAAGGTTTACGATGATAGTGGTGAATTATATGCAAAGGGTGAGATTAATTGTACTAGTATCCGTGAAGGGTTATATTCGGCATCGTTTACAATTATTAAAGATAACTTTGATTTTTCTTTGAGACCAAGAGAACTAAATATATTGAAAATCAATATTCAAGAACGATTTCAAAATTTAAAATGTGAGTTTAAAAAGAAATAAATTCATTGGAAAATTTTTGTATAAAAAGAGGCTATAATATACTTTTGCAAGTATTTCATTTTGAATAAACTAATGATGTAAATCAATATAGTTATATATTAATAACAACGACCTTACATTTATGGTAAGAATACAATGGTTTTTAATGATCAATTGTGGGTATTTATGGTCCCATCCCAACTCCACCAAATAATGGCTTAAATACGCGAATATTCTTCACTCTAGTTTAAGGGACTAGGTTGAAGGGGATTCTGTTATTTAAATATATTAATGGGTGTACACGTGTTATGTTCAGCTTTAAGTTTTGAATTTGATAGATGAAGATATTTCTGCGTAGTAGAAAGATCTGAATGACCTAATGTCTTTCTTAAAAATTCTAAACTAGCACCTTGTTCTAAACAAGTTGTAGCATATGTATGTCTAAATTTATGGAAACTTAAACTTACTTTAGAGGGTAGATTAAGTTTCTTTTTTATGTCGTCCAAAAATTTATATATACCTTGATGACTCATTTGATTTCTAGAATTTATATTTATAATAAAGTAATCTTCAGGTTCAACTAGCTCTAAATAATCATTAATTGTTTCGTTTGTTTTGTCTGTAATAAATACTGTTCTATTTTTATTAGTCTTAGTATATTTAAGGTTAATTTGATTGTTGATTAAATCAATGTCTTTAACTTTTAATTGTCTTAGTTCATTTAATCTAATTCCTGTATCTAGTAATATATATGTAATTGCCTTAGATCGTAATAATTGTGGTGTAATTGGCTCTGTAGTGAAATATTCAAATATTCTTTGCAATATGTCTTCATCTATAACAACTGTTTCTACATCATCTTTAGATAATAGGTCAAATTTATTCATTGGATTCCTTGTTATTAGTCCTGTTTTTCACAGTATGTTAGCGCCTGTTTAAGTGTACCAAGTCTTTTGTTTATTGTATTGTTCTTTAAACCTTTTATTTTTTCGAATTCTATAAAACGGTATAATGCTTTGTTGTTTATTTGTGAGACATATTTGATCTCAATGTTATCTAAGTACTGTACAATTGTCTTTAAGTGTTTTTTATAGTAGTTGTATGTATCAATTCGAGTTTTGTGTTTACACCGATTTAAATAAAGATTTTTTACTTCTTTAAGCGATAAATCAGTATCGCTAATCTTAACTAATTTACTAATTAACATTTCTACATCATTCATATAATTTCCTCCTATGTAATGTGTTTCTATTTTTTGACTAGAAAAATAGCAATACAATTATACATATCTTGGAGGACATACGGTTGTCACTCTATATTATTTTGTCGGTATTTGTAATGGATTAATTATTCTTTAGATAGATCTTTTAGAACTATATCATCTAGTGTGACATTAAAGAAAGCAGCTAATTCAACGATATGTTCAATTCTTGGAACTCTTTCTTTTCTTTCATAACTTATAATTCCTCTATATGTTGTAGTAACTTTACTAGATAATTCCTTTTGAGTAATATTATTTTTCAGCCTTAAATATCTAATGTTCTCATTTATGTATAGTTTCATAATTTACCTCCTATTGTTGAAAAATGTAAAAAACACTTGAACTTACACTAAAGTGTATGTATAATATAAATAACTTACACTATCGTGTAAGTGTTAAGGTACAAAAACTAGACCGCATAAACGACCTTGTTTTTGTATAGCTCTGTGATTCAATCTTACCGACAATTAGATTGTATCATATAACGGCACTACTTGGAAGAAGTTCATTATAGTTTCTCCCCCCTGTTCTACTGGGTTTTCATAAACCCAGTGGACTATGCTGTTTGCGAGCTTAATATATATTGGTTTATGAGTGACCTATAATAACTCATGCATAGAAAGGGAGTAGTATGTTTTTATTAGAATTGAATTTGACTGATGTTAAGAACATTAAAGAGAATGGTCAATTGTATATTCATGATTATGTCACGATGATTAATGAGAAAATTACAGCCTTAGGAACTTTATCTGATCTACTTAAAGATAGTCCAGAGAGTCTCCTAGAGAATGAAAGAGATGTAATGTCGTGGCTTGTTAGAGATATCATTGATTCTATTAAACTTGATGTTGAATTATATGACTATGTAATTAATAACAAAAATGAACTACCAAAATCAACTGAAGAGTTTAAGCAAATATTACTCGATAAAAGATTAAGTTCAAGAAACAAAATATATGAAAGTTAATGATAAAAAAGGTGTGGAAAATTCAAAAGTTCCTATCGATGGGGGGTATACTAATAGCCCCCACGGTATATCAAATAAAAATATATTAATTGATTATTTATCTGTGAGTTTCCCTGGTAGTGATTATAATGAAGATATTCTAAAAAATGAAATATTTCTAGGATTAACTAATATATTAAATATTGATATTAAGCAACATGATGAAAAAAATAGAGTTGCTAATTATGAAAAAATGCTCATCTACGGAGAGCATATTTATTTTAAAGTAAATGGTCCTTTTAACAAATACGGTCAAAGAGTTCATGGTTTAGAACTTAAGGGTCAAGGTTGTAGAGAAATTGAGCGTTTGGGTGTCTCTTGGTATGACTTATTAATGTTTATATATTTTAGACAAGATATGAAAGTAACTAGGATTGATTTAGCTCTTGATCTCTTTACTGATAAGTATTTTAAACTGGATGATTTATATTTGAAGTTTATAAAAGGAGAGTATGATTCTTGTCTAGATTACTATTCTGGTATTACTAGCGGATATCATAAAAAAGGAACATCAGCTGGACTAACTTTTGGTCTTGGTAGAGATAAACAAGAAAGAGATAAAGTAACTGTTTATAATAAGAAAACAGAACGGTATCAAAAAGGCTACTATCCTATGACTAATGTTTGGTATCGGTTTGAGATAACTCTTAGAGAGAGAAAAGCCCCTAGTTTATTACATGAACTTTTTAAGCGTGGTTATGAAGATTTACCCAATATATATTATGAACTTTTAAATAAGTACTTAGTGTTTCTTAATGAGGATAAATCTACTGTATGGAAACCTTGGAGAATGTTTAATGAAACAATAAAAACTCTTGAATTGAAAAATCAAGCAAAGTTAGAAAGTACAATTACCAGTAAAATTAATTGGCATCACAATAGTGTTGCTCCAAGTGAATTTGAGATTGCTCTTTCGGTTAATAGTATCGGTGAATGGCTTGCTTTAAAATATGAACTTATAGCTAGTAGACTTGATAAGTTAGATAATCAGACTTTAACTAGAATTAATAAGTATAGAGTAGATAAAGGATTAGGGCCTTTTAGTTCTATAGGTGCTTTAAAAGCTCATGCAAAAAATATAGTTAATGAGAAAGAAAAGGAGTTAGTAAATGAAAAATAGTAATGTAGTTTTTAATTCATTTGAATTTGAAAATGAAATGGAGTTATTCGCTGTTTCAACTGAATTATATTTTAATTGGAAAATTGATGATTTAATAAGTAAATTATTATTGCTAGATAAAACTGACTTGAGCCTCATAAATAAACTTAGAAAAAAGAAAGGCTTATCTTTATTTGATACTTTAGAAGAGTTAAAGAACTTCTTTATACCTAATTTATATATGGCAAAAAAACAGACTAAGGAAATGGACTTTAAAATATTCTTGGAAATTTTATATAATGGTGTTAAATAAATGGCTTTTATTTTACTTAATAAAGATACTCAAAAAAAAGAGAATGTGTCTTTTGCTACAGTTCGATCCTATATGCGTGATGTTTACCCTGAGGATAAAATACCATATGTTGTTTATGATCTATTTGAAAATAAAGAGATTGAATGTGGTAATTACAAAATAGAGTATGTTAAAGAACCCAAAATGATTTCTCATATATTAGGTATTGAAAGTGAATAAATAGATTAAAAGTGGAACTAGGCATGATGTCTTTGTTCTTTTTTCTTTGAAGTAATTCGAATAATATATGAAATGTATGGTGGTAGTATGAGTTGATTTTAGTATGCTCAAGATTCACATTTAGAAATAGTATTTCTATTTTTACGACTTTTTTAGAGGGTGTGACATACTGTATGTCCTACCTGATTTGTATAATAATATTA
The DNA here is from genome assembly GCA_046529715.1 of Mycoplasmatota bacterium WC44. Lineage (GTDB taxonomy): Bacteria > Bacillota_I > Bacilli_A > MAG-NZ > MAG-NZ > WC44. The sequence continues at coordinate 1,584,085 of CP134881.1, read as the reverse complement.
CAACTATTCTTACATTGCCATAATATGACAATGTAAACTCTATAATATGTAGTAGGAGGTAGCAGTATGGAAAATAAAAGAGTTGATAGTGGTTCGTTTCAGATGTTAATACATTTTTTTGTAACAACTTTATTCCTATACGAATTGAATATGATCGAGAAGAAAAAAAGTACATTATAAAAAAATGATATTTTTTTTTACTATGGAACAAGATATCAATAATATAATTACTCTATAAATTCATGTCACTAACTTTTTACAGATTGCACTTATATAACTTTTATTGATTATAAAGTAGACATGTATAATCAAATATATAATGTAGTCTATTGTTACTTTTTTTACGGTTTTATGATAAAGTATTATTAATAGAACATGGAGGTAACATAATAATGCAAGTAATGTTTGTACATTTAACAGATTTACACTTTTCAACCAAAACACAATTTAATATTAATACAAGAAGAGAGAAGATAATAAATTCAGTTATGACGAAACTTGGACCAAAAGTACAAGAAGTAATAATAATAGTAAGTGGAGATATTGTAAATAAGGGTGAAGCAAGAGCTTATAACAATGCTTATAGTTTTTTAGCTAATATAAGAAATCAGTTAATCAAAATAATTCCAAGTGTTAGTTTTGTGTTTTCACCAGGTAATCATGATTGTAATTTTGACTTGTTATCTGATGAAGAGCTTATAATAAGAGACAAAATTATATCTAATTTTAATTCTGGAAAGTTCGTAGATGAGAGAAATAAAAACATAAACATTCACGAGTTTAAAGAAAGATTTAATATACAAAAAAGGTATTACGATTTTGTTAAAGGATTTAAAAACTCTAACTTAGTATTAAGTAATCCATTTTTTGACTTATATAGTTATAAAATTGAATCCCGAAAAATTGAGGTAGTTTGTTATAATAGTTCTATTTTTTCAAAGAAAAATGAAAAACAAGGTGAGATAATTATTGATTCTGATTTAATTGAAAAGTCATTTATACCAAGCAAACAAAGTTTAAAAATATCAGTTTTACATCATCCATTGGAATGGTTTAATAGACATAATAAAAAATACTATGATAATATAATATCAGGTAGGAATATTATTTTTTCAGGTCATGAACATGAGAGTAATATACGTACAATAACAGAACATAAATCTAAACATAAATATCTAAGTGTATCAGGAGCAGCACTTTTTAATCTTGATTATCCAATAAAATCAAGTTTTGAAATTGTTGTTACTGATTTAGAAACAATGGATACAGTAGGGAACTCATTTTATTTTGAAGATAATATTTATAAAGAAAGTGATAGTATATCTGTCAATTATAGTTCAAATATAATTACCCAATCATGTAATGATTTTTTTATTAGTAGTGACGTTGTTTTTGAGTTTGAAAATGTGGATATTTTACTACCTGAATGTAAACAAAGTTTAAAGTTAAGTGATATTTATGTTACTCCACAATTTAGTGAAATAGAATTTGCTAACAAAGAGTTAACAAAAGAAATATATTACCTTGACGAACTTAGTTTTAGTAAGGATAGTAATTATATTTCTTTTCAAGGAAGCGATAGGTCCGGTAAAAGTACGGTATTAAAACAACTTTTTAAAAGATTACGAGAAGATGGTAAACTTCCAATACTAATCAATAACACTTCAAAAAATATTTACTCGTTAGATGAAATGAATAAATTAATTGATAATTGTTTTGAGAAACTATATACAAAAGAGCAGTTAGATCTGTACAAGCAATTTAAAATCACTAATCCAAGAGATATTTATATTTTGATTGATGACTTTGATAAAGTAAATAAAAACGAAAAGTCGAAATTTACTTTGTTAAAGTCATTAGTTGAAGAATACAATAACATTATTTTTACAGCATCAAGTGATTTTGATTTCGAAAAACTGTTTAACAAAAGTGAAGAACTAAAAAATATCAATACTTTAGAACTTGTTGATCTTACTAATAGTACATCTTATGAATTTATTAATAAGTGGGTAAATTTGGACCAAGAATTAACAGATGTTGAAGCATCGAATAAAATCTTCACATTAAAAAGAATATACGATAAAGTTAGGCAAAATGGATTTATACCAAATAATTTCCATTATTTAATAATGATGCTATCAATGCATGATGAAAATAATGAATTACATCTAACTGAGGGTACTAGATGTTATTATTATAACGAAATGTTATTAAAAGTAATGAGGGAAATAAATCAGTCTACCGATATACAAACTAATTTCATAAATGTTTATTTAAGGGAATATGCATATTTCTTACATATGAACAAAGATTTTTGTACAAGTGATGAAGACAAGTTTTATGAAAATTTAGTTGAAAAATATGAATATTCAAGACCAAAATTTTATTCAGACATCGAAAAACTAAAACCAATCCTTATAGAAAGAAACATTCTCGAAACAAGAAATGGTTTAAGATTTAAATATCCATTTGTCTTTTATTACTTCTGCGCAGAATATCTTCACAAAAACTTAGATGAAAATCTTAGTGATATTACTTTTATGATAGATAATATGTTTGATGAAGATAATTCTAACTTGATTTTATTCTTAATGTATTTTAACAATGATCATGAAATAATAAATCAAATAACTAATACGGGTAATTTACTATTTAGTGAATTTCCAGAGGAAACGAGTGATGTAAAATTAAATATTCTTAATATGTTTTTAAGAATTCCAAAGAAGATAAACACTATTGACAAATTACCAGAACAAAGTCAAAGAGAATTATATAAAGCTAGGGATGAAGAGGAACAAAGAATCACTCAACATCCTGCCGTTAATATTGAGGAATATGAGTTTGGTCGTGAACTAATTAAATCCATGAAAGTTATTGAAGTAATTAGCGAGTTATTAAAACAGTATTCTGATTCTCTTATCGCACCAATAAAGAGGTCACTTGTTGATACTAATTTGAGATTAGGACTAAGAATAATTAACTTTATGATTGATGAATTTTCAACAGGTGTATTTGATTTAATAAATGAAAATGAATTGGATATCGATACGGATGTTATCGCAATTCTCTTAAGAGTATTAATGTCACTTATAAATTCAACATCTACAAGCATAGGTACAATAGAATCTGAAGTCACAGTAGATAAAATATTATCAGAAAGAAATGATATGTTAACAAAGTTGATTCATTTCAATTACACAATTGAGACTAAGAGAACTGAGGATGAAAAGTATAATTTAAGAGATATTACAACGTTACTTGAGTCGATGAAGAAGGATGCTAATTATTTTGCTGTTTTATATATGTACATCACATTAAGTTTTAAGATTGAATTTATTGGCTTAAGTAAACAAAAAACTAGAGAAATAACCTCTAAATTAGATTTCTCTCCACGTGAGAAAGCTAGATTACTTTCACACTCTTTAAAAAGAAATAAAGAAAAGGAACTTGAAAAAGTTATTTAATAGTATTTCCAAAAAAAAATATCATGAATTGATATTTTTTTTGAGTGTCACACGTCTGTCCTCGTGAAAATGTATAATGTATTTGAATTTTAGATATTAAATTTTATAAAATATAAGTTTCCAATTAGATGAAGCGAGTCGAATCCCTCCTCCATTAGCATTAAATTATTAGAGCTTATATGCTCTTTTTTATTTCCATGAATTGTTGTATACTATAAATAGAATTTTTGATTTAATTATACAATGAGAGAAGTTAGTGGTAACCATGGACATTGTATATGAAGCTATAAGTATGATTGAATTTATGACTAGGGCAGAATGTGATAACGTAATACTAATGATGTGGAGGAAGGAATATGTGTAAAACTAAAACAAATATGTTAAAAACTACAAAAAGTCTAATTTATTTAGTGCTTTTATTATTATTAGTTTTATTATCAATAACAACCCCTTCTGAGATTATGCATAAAGAGTTATTTCTAATTACTGTTTGGTTCATATTAGGTAAAGGAATATATATGTTTCTTTGTGAGTTACATTTTAAAACAAAAGTTTTAGAAATAACTTTTACTATACTCATTTTTGTTATATCAATTTGCATTAATCCAGAAGTAAGCCAATATGTTAATATAATGTTGTTTCTTTTATATATTTTGTCATGGCTTTTATCTCGTTCTTTATATCCCATACGTGTTGGTAAAGTGTCTAACAAAACATATATACGAGTAGGAATAATAGATTTTACGTGGTTATCCTTGGTGTCCATTACGTATCTTGGGCAGTTAATAATAAGGGACTGGTTACCGTTTCAATCTTCTGTAAAAAATACACTTAACACACCTAGTTTAGATGCACTGTTAAGTTTTTATCAACTTCTATTTAGTAAGATATTCGATAGTATTTTTCTTTTAGGAGGAATTTTAGGGATATGTATGACAATTATATGGGCAGATCAAATTTGGAGAAAGTCAGCTAAGGGGAGAGATTATAAAAGTACAACAGCTGCTTCAATTAGAATGATTATAGCATATTTTATAATTATTGGGTCTGTTTCCTTTTGGATGTTAAAACCATTATATGATAATATAATACTATTACTCCAACTTAATTAGGGAGAAGTTGATATAAATAATAAGTTTGATTATTAACCATATGTCTATATCGCAGATAGATTACAAAAAAGGGATTATCTCAAAATAATAGTTTTAGAGAGTCACAATAGATATTTTAGACGATAAGTTAGTAGACACCTTACTTTAAGTTGTTGGAATAAAGTAGTTCAGACAGATTTTAAAATATCTAGAAGGACTAATATATGGAAAACTTGTATGTACTGAAGTCATTTATCAAAAGAAAAATATATAAATATTTACATTATATAATGCTTAAGTTTTGTTAGAGACAAGAGCAACATATGAGTCATTAGTTAATGACTCATATATATTTAAACCATACGTGGGCACTTTCAGTCGCCCCATTAAGACTTACGAAGACTAGATTAGAAAATTTAGTCTTTTCTATCGGATTAGATTCCTCAAGGTCGAATTATGTCGAACGAAAGTTACTAAAATGCCATATATGTCATTGTTTGTCAATATAATAGGTGTTAATATATATCAAATATCGCATTTAGTCGGAGAACGGTGGATCGCTCTTTATGTAATTTTACATTAATTCTATTTATGACAAAAATATTATCAGATAAGATACTTTCATAGGCTAAATAAATAATAAAATCTATGAACTAGTTGGAGGGTTATATGTACGAATTGGATCACTATCTAACAAAACCTTTAGTTGGGACACACAGATCATACAAAAAACAGGCTTATAGGGCGCTTTTCCTAGAGACTAATTTTAGGTGTGGAAATCCTGATTGTCACGTTAAAATAAATATTGATTTCGAAGAAGAGAATGACATCTCTGGGAAATCAAATCTGCAAATAGCACATATTTATGGTTTAAAATCATTTACTGAAATAGGATATAATAATTACTTTCACATTAACACTATATCTGATTTGAACTCATACCATAATTTGATAATTCTTTGTGAGGAATGTCACAGCAAATATGATGAAACCCCTACATACGATGATTACTTAAAAATGCTACAAATAAAATCAAAAATAAATAAAGATGCATCTATAGAAGATAGAATATATAGTAGTTTGATTTTTGCAAGTTCTGATATAGGTAATCTAAAATTAAAGTTTGAAGAGTTGCTTAATAGTAGTTTTAGTTATGATGCTACTAAATTCTTAAAGAAGATTGATATTAATAGTATTAATTCAATGAACAGGAGAAAGTTACTCAGGTCAATAAAGGATGAAGTAGTTGCAGTAAATAACTACTTTGAAAATTATAATCCGGAGTTTGGCAAAGTAGTTCTAAGTATTCTAGGGAAATTGTATTTAGAGTTAGTAGATATTGGTACTGATAAGGACGATATTCTGCTTTTGTTAAGAGATAACGAGTTCAGAAGAGAGATGAATATAGATGATGATATAATGCTAGCATTAGTGACATATGCGGTCTGGAAATGCGAGGTGTTAGATAAGTATGATTCTACCAAATAAAGTTATACCAGTGGAAAAAAGCTTACTATATAGGTCGCTAATTTTTTTAAAAGAGTGTCGCCAAAAAGATATAGTACCCAAAAATTATGAAGAAGTTTTGTACTTAACTATTTTGTTTACAATTGGATATGTTAGATATGAATACATGAAGAATTTAAGGGGGGAACATGAAGTTAGAATATATAAAAATAAATGATAGTTATATTGATTTATCAAAAAAAGTAAATATTTTATTAGCAAATCAAAATACTGGTAAGACAATGTTGTTTAACCTCATTAGATTTATTTATGGTAATTGTAATGCTGTAACAAGTGATAATAGTTTCAAGATAATGAGCAAAAATCATCCAAATCACACAATAAAGTGGAAGTTTGTAAACTCAAATACTCCATATGTTATGAGTGTTAATGATTTTAGCATAACTTACAATGACAAGAAACTTAAGTCTAATGAATACTGTGACATAATTCTAAAAAGAGAGTCTTATTTACACAAGATATTTGGCGAAAACATAAAAACTATAAATATCTTTGCTCAAAATGACAATCGCAAGAGTAATTTAAAGAACAACTCGGAATCATCAAGAATGTTTATATCAAGAAAAGATATGAATTATACATCTATGAAGTTTTTAAAACTTCTATTAGGAACTTTTGATGATAAAATAATGGATTATTTTACTATGGTTGGAAGAAAAAAGAATTTAAATGCACTAAAAAATAATTCTAAAATAATGTATGAAAGTGGGATAGAAAAGAAGGAACTTAATTCAATAAATGAAATTGCTTTAGCAAATTATGTGAAATTAAAAACACTTAATGAAAGAAAATTATCTGATGAAATAATTGAAGAAATAATTAGTCTTGAACTCCCAATTTCAATTGAAGAAATAATCGATTTTCATAATATTATGGTTTCGTCGTATAATGAAGTTATTGAAAATGAAAAAGAAATAATTAAGTCTGAGAATAAAATATTTCAAAATTACACAAAAAAAGAACTGAGTAATATTTCAAAATATATGACTATCCATAGTGAAGCAAAATCGGAACTAAGTGAACTGAATGATACAATAGAAAACTGCAAAAGTGTTTTAGCTGATTTTGATAAAACAGTGGAAGAAATATCAAATGATATGAATGAGTTCATGGAAGAAAATAATAATAAATTTAATAACGAAGGATCGTTTGTTAATACAATAACCTTATCAAACTCATCTGACAGATATAAGATTAATATATCTACTTTAGTCGACAAAGATATTGGAGATGGAGATAGACTAATAAACTACATAAATTTACTAAACTTCACTTTGATAAATTCCAAGTTTCCCATATTGGTATTTGAGAAGGCGTTTTTAGCTGAAATTCAGTTGGAAAAGTTGATTAAAATAATTAGTTTATACAATGAAATCCTTATGGATGACAAGCAGTTAATATTACTAAATCATCCAGATGAGGGACTATTAGAATTGCTTAAATCCAATGAGATTGAGTATGTAAATTATGGTGATGACAAACTATTTGACTTTGAGGATATAAATTAAGGTATATTACTTTCAGTCATTTAGTGAATGTGGTGTAAGTTTACCTACTCAAATGACGACAAAGTAATGTTCTATACCTAAATTTAAGATAGCAGAAAAAGTTTATAGTAGTAAAGCAAAACAATTTGAAGATAAAATGAGGAAAGTAAACTAATACTACAACAGAATTAAATAAAAAAATATCAAACTTTGATATTTTTTTTAGAGTGACAGACGCTTGTCCTCGTAAATATGTATAATGTAATTGAATTAATAAAAATTGAATACTTAAATAAAACTACTCGTTTAAGATAAAGGGAGTTCGACTCCCCCCAACTCCACCAAAATAATATGATTGTTAAGCGATTTTTACTTAATATAGTAGCAGGGACTAGGTTGTCAGGGGATCGCTTAAATTAATAAATTTACAGGGCTACACATATTATGCTCAGTTCTTAATTTATTGTTTGAAAGATGAAGATATTTCTGTGTTGTGGTGATGTCAGAATGTCCTAAGGTCTTTCTAATGAATTCTAGACTTGCACCATGTTCTAAACATAGTGTTGCATATGTGTGTCTAAATTTATGGAAACTCAAACTTACATTAGTAGGTATATTGAGTTTCCTTTTTATTTCATCAAAAAATTTGTACATTCCATATCTGCTTAGTTTCTCTTTAGTAGTAATATTAACAATTAGGTAATCTGTTGGTTCAACTACTTTAAGATATTCTTCGATAATAGAAACAGTATTATCAGTTAAAAAGACAGTTCTATGTCTATTTGTTTTTGTATACTTCAGATTAATTTGATTCTTATAGATCTTTAGATCATTTACCCTAAGTTCTCTTAACTCATTTAATCTGATTCCAGTATCTAAAAGTATATAAGTTATTACTTTAGATCTAAGCAACAAAGGTGTCTTAGCTTCTGTTTCAAAATATGTAAGAATTGAATAAAGAATACTTTTATCAATTGTTACTGTTTCGACATCATCTCTGGATAATAAATCAAAATTACACATTGGGTTAACAGTTATTAACTCTTGTTTCTCACAATATCTTAAAGCCTGTTTCAGAGTTGCGAGTCTCTTATTGATAGTATTATTCTTTAGTCCTTTATTCTTTTGATTCTCTATAAAGTTATATAAAGTATCATTCGAAATATCACTAGTAGACTTAACATTAATACTTACTAAATAATTGACTATAACAGATAAGTGTTTTTTGTAATATGCGTATGTATCAATTCTAGTAGTATGTTTGCATCTATTAAGATAATAATCTTTAAGTTGAGTTAATAATAGGTTCTGTTGCAAAAAACAGAGCCTTTCTTATGTAAGGTAAAATAATATCTTTGATTAGTGTGCTTTATGCAACTTGAAATATCTGATTGATCAAATTGATCTCATCAGATACTAATGAAGTATTAGCTTGTCCCTTTCGAATCATGTTCATTGATTCGATTCCTTGGATAGTGGAACAAGCTGACTTAAAGTGTTTAAAACCGAGGACATTATTGGTGACACGTTTGATATGTCTATGATCTTGCTCAATAATGTTATTCATATATTTGGATGAACGATGTTTAGTTGAAGATGTTAATCTATTAAGTCTCATTTCGTTCTTTATCGCTTTAATCGTAGCCCAGTGTTTATCAGTAGTTATAACTCTAGGATTAGAGTTATGTGGGGAACGGAGTGCTTTTCTAAAAAACTTCTTAGCCGCATGTCTATCACGCTTTTTAGATAACCAAAAGTCAATTGTGTCACCATGTTGATCAACTGCTCTGTATAAATAAGTCCAGCGTCCATTCACTTTGATATAAGTTTCATCAACTCTCCAGGAGTCTGATGTTTTCTTTAAATGTTTTCTCAAACCACGATTTAGAATGGGTGAATACTCAATCACCCATCTGTAGATAGTTGTATGATTGAGAAAGAGACCTCTTTCTTCCATCATCTCTTGTAAGTTTCTGTAAGAAAGCGGATACTTCAAATACCATCTTACACAAAGAATGATGATTTCGGTTTCAAAGTGTTTCCACTTGAATATGTTCTTGTTCATAAATAATCCCCAATTTATCTTAATATTGAGTTATAATTATAACATAAGAAAGTTACCGATAGAATTTTTGCAACAGAACCCCAAAAATGAAGATTTTAAAAATGCGATGATCAAAAATAAAGAATTTAGTAAATGCTAGATTCTTTTTATCTGAAAAGTCTAGATGCAATAAGTGTCTTTTTTTGTAAATGTATGGTAAAATAATGCTGTTATTAGAGTACTATACAAGAGGTTTAAAGAAAGATATTAGATATATTGAAATAACCTATTTATAATAGAATTGGAGAGGGTAATTTTGAAGTTAGTATATGTATGGGTATATAAATACATGAATTTACTGGAACAACAAGCATTTCCTATAGATGCTAATTTTAGTATAGATTTTACAATAAAAGATAAATCTGTAACATTCACTATAAATGACCAATATTCTATAAGACATAAAAATAGATTGCATAGTGTTACTGCTATTATAGGAAAAAATGGTTCTGGAAAATCAACTTTTTTTCATTTAATGAATGGTGTTGATGGAAACAATAAAGATGTACTATATTTCTATTTAGATAATAATAACGAAATGCAAATATTATGTACAACAGATTTACTTGATGAAATTACTATTAAAATACAGAATAATTCTCAACATGTAAAAGGTTTCAAATTTCAGACAAGACAGGATAGTAAGTATTTGGGTAATAGATTTATAATTTATTATAATTTTACTTTTCCTCCATTTTCTAATCCGTCATTAGGATATTCCGATTCTTTTGGGAGCACATTTAGTTCTGTTGCCAAAAAAGCTGAATTTCCTTCTCAATTAAGATTTATAGCTAGATTTTATGAGTTAATAGAATTTGATATTCCTGAAAAAATACATATCATGGTAAAATCCAATCAACTTCATTTATTTGGTGAGATAAAAGATTTATATGATTTACTGTACAAAAAAATTACGAATTATCATTTTAGAAAAGAGAGTAATTTTGACTTCAATACATTTTTAGGTAGATTCAAATTAAATGCAGTTCAGTTGATCTTTAGCTATATAAATTTAATAGGTTTATCGGTATTTAGAGGAGTTAATGAAAGGTATAAAGAATACAAAAATTACATAGAAACCATCTTAGAGCAATTCCACTTATCTAATGAAAATTCCATATGGGATCATTTACTTAATTTTAATCTTGATTATATTGGATCCTTTAATCATGAACCTGTGTATATTGGTGGTAATATCAAAAAGCATTTATTAAGGGTAAAGGAATGCGCCCGTTCAGCAGATGATTTTATAAAATTTTATGAGGAAGATGAGAATTCCCATATGTTAGAAAAAGTTGCAAAATGGGTGGTCCCTACACATTCTACGAGAGTAGAAGAACTAAGTCTTCATCTTAAAAATAATATCAACTTGATAGAAGGGCACTGGGATTATATTACTAAGGGAGAAACAAAAAAAATACAGATATTATCAACAATTTATGAAGAAATACTATCTTTTGAGGTTCAAGTTAATAAGTATTTAGATGAATATACTACTCCACTAAAGAGTATTGTTAATACTAAGGCTTATAATATGATTTTATTTCTTGATGAACCTGATGAGAACTTTCATCCTGAGTGGTCGAGAAGCTTGTTAAATGATTTAATCAAAGGTATTGATTGTATTTTAGAAAGATCTACTTTTTGCGATAGTAATATAAATTCATATCAATTAATTTTGTCAAGTCATTCACCATTTATAGTTTCTGATCTTCCAACTAATAATATCATAACTCTTACTAATGAAAGAGGCAAAATAAAAGTAAATGAGGATATACATTTGCTTTCTAATGGAAAAACTTTTGCAGGTAATATTCATACAATTCTCTCTGAAAAATTCTTTCTTGAGAGAATGATAGGTGAATATGCATATAATTTACTAGAAGATCTTAAGTGTAGAATAGAGAGTCTAACAGAAAAATCCACACTTGATGATCATGAGTACATAAAGTATGTTATTAATAATATAAGCGAACCACTTATATTGGAATTTTTTAACCAACTCTACAAAAAATCAGATGATAGTATTCAAATTGGTGAAAAATAATGATTAAAATAGCTATGCCTGTTGATGATTCCATGACTCAAATTAATCAAGAAATAAGAGATAACCATTTAGAATGGTTTAGTAAGTACAGAACCGATTTTGAGAATCTAAAAGAACAAGAAAACTTTGGTTATAATATTGAAGATTTTTTATTTGGTGATTACAATAAAATGTGTCAAATAATTAAAGACATCGGTGAAATTACTGATGTTGTCAGAAGGGAAAGTTATCAAAAGGTATTTAATTATACGAATTTTGCATCAAGAACTAAAGAATGGGATACATATAAATTTATTGAAAAATTGAATATAAAGGTATGTCCTTATTGTAATATGGAAGATCTCATTCTTATGGAAAAAGGAAACCGTTCATTTAAACCTCATTTAGATCATTATTTTAACAAAAATAAATATCCATATTTTTCTGTTTCCTTATATAATTTAATACCTTCCTGCAGTGATTGTAATACAAAATTCAAAACTACTAAGGACTTTTATAAAACAGAATCAATTTACCCTTACCTAGAACAATATGGTACTGATGGTAATTTTAATGTATCAAATATATCACTAGAAAAACTAATATCTATGAAACCTATTTCAGAAACTGATATAAAAGTTGATCTGGTTATAAATGAAAATTCATCTTATTATAAAAAAATTTTATATAGTAGTAATACTTTCTTAATAGAGGAAAGGTATAATAACCAGAAGAGTTTTATAGCTAATATCCTTAATAATATAAGATTTTACTCTTCATCATATTTGGAAAGTATAAAAAAAGATTTAGGGCTGCCAGAGATAGAGGAAATAAAGAGGAGTCTTATTATGCTCCCCCCTAAGGATGAAGAACTCTATAATAACAAATTTTCTAAATTATGTTGCGACATTGCTAAGCAATACAAATTATTATAGTTATCTTAAAAATTTTAATAAAAGTGAGAAGTTTGTACTGCACCCCAATAATTGGACGTAACAGAAATATGTTACAATAAACCAATAAAGGGGTGCTTTTTTATGGCAAAATACGATGTTGATTTCAAAATTACGGTTGTAAAATTTTATAGAAACAATGGTTTTGTTGAAACAATTAAGAAATTTAAAATTTCTCAAACGGCACTTTATAAATGGGAGAGACAATTTCAAGGAGTAGGATTTGAGAGAAAGAAACATGAATCTTATAAACTAGAAGATAAGATGAAAATTCTCAATTTCTACTGGGAACATGGAATAATTGAGACAGAGAGAAAATTCAATGTTGGTCGATCTTCTATTCACCAGTGGGAACTTATCTACAACGAAGAAGGTGAGCCAGGGTTATATAAGTCGAGACGCTCCAAAGTGAAAAAGAACTTATCAGAAAATGAAAAGTTGATGGCTGAGTTACAATATCTTAGAATGGAAAACGCAGCCCTAAAAAAGTTGGGGACCTTAGTTCGAAACAGGAAAAAGTAATTGCGATCAATGAACTAAGGGAAGAATTTAGTTGGCAATTAAAGGATCTATTAACAATTCCCTGTTTAACGATTAGTAAATCAACATATCATTATATATCATCGAATCTAAATAGAGAAAATCCCGATTTAGAGCTAATAACAATAATAAGCGGAATACAACAAGGAAACAAGTATAGATATGGATATAGACGAGTTACTCTCGTTTTAAAGAAAAAATACGATATAACAGTAAACCATAAGAAGGTATTACGACTTATGAGAGAAAATAGCTTGTTGTCAAAAAAGAAGCAAAGGAAAAAATATAAATCTTATAGAGGTACGGTAGGAAAAATAGCAGCCAATGTCTTAGATAGAAACTTTTATGCCACTAAATCAAATGAGAAATGGTGCACTGATATCACTGAATTTAAGGTATGTGGTGAAAAAATATATCTATCACCAACAGTAGATTTATTTGATAGAAGTATTGTAAGTTACACGTACTCAAAAACACCTAATGTCTCCTTGGTAATAAATATGCTTGATAAAGCATTTGAAAGTAATTCAACTGATAATTTAACAATACATTCTGATCAAGGTTTCCATTATCAAAACAAAAGATACACCGACATACTAGAGGAAAATGAAATTACTCAGAGCATGTCTCGAAAAGGAAATTGTATTGATAATTCACCGATAGAAAATTTTTTTAGTGTTCTCAAAAATGAGTTTTATTACCAAGAAGAATTTGAAACAGTTGATGATTTCTTATTCAAACTAGATGAGTATATTGAGTATTACAATAACGATAGAATTTCACTAAAACTAAAAGGATTCACACCAATGGAATATCGATATGAATCACAATTTATTTAATTTTATATAGTTTTACGTCCAAAAAATTGGGTTCAGTACAAGTTTTCTCACTTTTTTTTCTACTTTGTCATGTGATGTCAACCTAAAAGTTATAATGACTTAGGATATATTTTAAGGTTCTTTGAAATTAGAATAAAAGTATAAGATTGTGAACGGGGGTTCGACTCCCCCCAACTCCACCATTAAAACCCACAATATAAAATAATAAGCCATTAACTACTATGATGTTAGTATTTAATGGCTTTTTTAATTAATGACATCTCGATGAATTAACCTATATGGTCGGAAAGTTGAGATGATCATACAAGGAGGGTTTTATATGTATAAATATGAAGAACTTTATTACATAACGCCACGTACTTGGGGTACACCTTAAGTAAAGAGTGGAAATTTCCCCCCTCGACCAGTAATTTCCGTTTGTTATCAATAGGTCAGGTTGTGGTACAATTTAAATTAGAATTAGCTAAAACCGAAAATATAACACCACTTTTTTACACCTTTTCCGCCATCATTTCTTGATAAGATAGAGGATATTTTAAAATACTATCTTACGCATATTATAATGATTTCACTACCAAAGTGTTCCTATTCTTCACGTGATTCTTCACTTTATGCTTTATTTGTTAGATATTTATAGTATAATATACTATAAGTATAGTTGTATTGGAGTCTTTGCAACAAAACCGATATTAGCAACCATCAAATTAAAAGTCATCGCCGGAAAAAGAAAAATTAATGATAAAGGAGTTTGGATTAATGAAAATTAAATTTGGTAGTATTTTTAATATCCATAGTACTTTAAGGATTGTCTCATTAACTTCATTGTTTATATTTATCGGATTAATTGTAATTAAAATTTTGTATTGGTATTATGAAATTAGTATTAAGTATGATTTCCTATTAGACCTTTTTATTGATATTACTCTATCAATTGCAATCTCCTACTTCTTTTTTTTAATTGTTTATATACCTGAATTAAAAAGAAATAACTCAATTAATAAATATATTGAAAATTTAACTATTAAAATCCTGCATGAGCTGAAAAATATTGAATCGCTAAGACTTATTATTTCATCAAGTAAGGTAAATATAATGAAAGATACTCCATCTTTGAAATCAGGATATGACTTAGTTAACGGAAAAAGGAAATTTCTAACTTACAGGGAGAATATCACATATATATTTAATGCATACATTAGATTTCGTGAGGAGATTACAATATACCTTCCACATATGGAAAATGAGTTAAGGGAGTGTTATTTAATTTTAAACAATAGTCCTTTTTTAGATTTTGTTGAAAATATAGTGATTTGTTCTAAACAAATTAATAATGACTTTATAGTTGTTTTTTTTACAAAAAATTCACTTAATAAAGAGATTAATATGCTTGAGAAATGGAGAAGTTTAAAATGATGGACCTGTTAGCCGAATTAGCTCGTGATTTTGATTTATCAAAAATAGTTGTTATTGTTGATTTGGCTGAAAGTACTGAAGAAGAGTCTGTTTTAAATAAAACTTACATCGCAAAAAAACTTAGTCAGAAATTAGATTGTGTTGACTCAGAGTTGAATTTAGAACAATTATATAGTCTTTATGTAAAGATGTATAGTAAAACTGATTTAATTTTTTTTCTAGCTTCAATCACAAAAAGATTTGGTCCACCAAAGTACTATGAAATATTACACACCATGAACTTTAAGTACATAGTTGAAGCACATCCATTTGCATTGTGGTTCGATTTCTTAATAAATAAGCAGTTTGATGAGAAGGATAATGTTTTTTTGTTAAATAATGATGATATTACGTTTGGTGATAATAGAAATCTATTTGTAGGTCTCTATGGTAATATCAATTATGATAGCTCTCACATTGTCCTTACAGAAAGTGAGCATCAAGATTTTATTGAAGATGCTAAAAACCTTTCAGTATCGATAAGATCAATTTTAAAGAATGATATCCTTTTTTTAGATTTTAATCAAAATTCTAATTATTTTAAAAGGTTGTATAACTTCATTTGTAGAAAAAATGGAAGATATCCAAACAAATCAATATTGATAACAAACCATATTTCAAAGAGCCTAGCATTCGGAATTGATGAAAATCTGTATATTGTTAATAAGCCTGTACGCGATGCTCTAGAACATCTACGTAAAGAAGTTATAAAGGATATAAAAAAAGATCAGGTTGATATGTTTATTCAGGAATTTCCAGAATATCCATACAAATACCTAGATAGTTATGAGGAATCTGATGAGTTGATTTTTTTTGGAAGGAAAAGAGAGATTCAAGAACTTACAAGGAAAGTACGTGCTAGTAATCAAGTTGCAATATTGACTGCTAAATCAGGATTTGGGAAGACTTCATTAATAAAAGCGGGATTAATTCCGAATATCAGGAAAAATGGAGATACTGATATTATATATATTCGTGCAGGAAAGAACCCATGGTATTCATTTGTTTCAATGCTAAAAAAGAAAAAAATTATTTCAAAAGATGAAGTTAATAATATTGATATTAAGAAACTTATACAGCAAAAATATTTATTATTGATTATTGATCAGTTTGAAGAGTGCCTTGTAAATTTGCCAGAAAATGAATGGAATAAATTTGATAAATGCTTTATTGAACTAATTCGTAGAAATCCTCAAATAACGTTACTTGTCTCTATAAGGCAAGATTTCGTATATCATCTCTCAAAATTAAAATTTATATCACAAGAATACTATAGTTTAACATATAATTTAAAGGCCTTAGATAATTTAAATGCTAAACAAGCGATTATTGAACCTCTTAGAAACTACGGATTTGAGTATGATGAGGGATTAGTGGATTTAATTATCGAAGATCTACGAGGTTTAAATTTAGATGTTAATAAAAATTATGTAGACCCTACGCAACTTCAAATAGTTTGTGACAAATTGTATAATACCGCATTGAGTCGAGAGTTGGTTATTATTTCCCTAGAACTTTATCACGAATTAGGTGATTCAAAAGGAATTTTAGAAAGTTACATAGAGGATAGTTTAGGAATATATGGAGGACAAGAACTAAGTATTATTAAATCATTATTAGGGTGCTTTGTATCATCTCAGAACACAAAAATCAAAGTTTCACGTGAAGAAGTATTATTACAAGTTGGTAAGCAGTATGAAATTTCTGATTTCCAAGATATCAAATCACTATTCGAAAGTATAATGAAAACTCGTCTAATCATACCGTGTGATGATAACTATGATGAATATTTTGAACTAGCTCATGAATATATTATTAATAAGATACGAGAATGGATGGATGAAGAAGGAGTTAAGCTTAAGGAATCATATGAATTTCTTAAAGTAGAGATGCAGAAATGGGATAGATTCAATAGTTTTATACCAGTATCTGTTTTAAATTCGATCAAAACCTATAGAGAAAAATTATCGCTTACATCTAGAGAAATCGCTTATATAATTGCGAGTATTATAAAAACTGATAAATTTGATGAAAGTCTAGTTTATTGGATTAATAGATATGATTGTGAAAACGATTTGTATGAATTCTTAATCTGGTTAACAAAGTATCATAGAGGTTATGGAAGGATTTTAGCTGGAACACTTCTCTGTATTGTTATTGATGATAACTCTATACATAGCGAAGTGATAGAAGTTTTTCAGGAATATATAAGTCCACATTTTTTGGTTGTTGAAAGTGACCTAAGATTAGCAGAAATAGAAGTTAATGATGAGTTTGTCAGAACAGTTTTGGCTATTATCGAAGAAAAAAGATTTAAAAATATGGTATATATTCCTAAAGCTATTGTTAAGTTAGGGTTGAGTTATAAGGATGGCAGCAAAATAATAAAAGAGTATGATTTTCCCAATAAATTAAGGAAGTTCTTTCCAAAGGATGAAAGAGAAGTATCAATTGATGGTTTTTATATAGATAAATATATGGTGACTAATAAAGACTATTCAGAATTTAAGCCAGAGTTTAGATATAATAATAAAGATGACGATTATCCAGTTGTAGGTTTAACCTTAAAACAAGCTGCTGATTTTGCTGAGTGGTGGGGGAAATCAATACCAACTGAAGATGAATGGGAATATTCGGCAAGAGGAAATGATTTTAGATTCTTTCCATGGGGAAATATATGGGACTATGATTATGAAAAGAAAATTAACGAAAGCGAAAAAAAATGTAATACAAGCTTATCAGGAACTGATGGGTTGACAAGTGTATTTAAATATAAAAATGGTGAAAGTGTTTATGGTTGTTTGAATATGGCTGGTACAGCTTGGGAATGGACAACTACTAATGCAATAGATAGCACGACTAAAGCGATTATTAAAGGAGGGTCTTGGAGTCTTTTAAATGTAATGCCCTGGTTATGGTATAGGTTTAGTTATGATAATACTAAAGGGTATTTAAATGTAGGTTTTAGGTGTGTTATTCGATAGTAGGGAGAGGAGACGAAATGAGTATACTGTTAAGGAATATAAAAAGAATTATTGGTTGTGATATTATCAAAAAGAATCATGTATTAAAGACATTTATGTCAAAGAGTCAGTTGGTCTTAATGCATGATTATGTTAAGAATGAATTAATTGGTAATGATACTTTGAACTACAAAATTATAGAATCACTTAAATATTATGAGTATGAAGAGTATGTATATGATAACTTTTTTCGAAATAAAATGACTGAGAGCGAACTTAAAATATCAGATTTGGGCGAAAAAATACTTATAAAATATTTAATAAAACCTCTTTTTAATGAAACAAAGGATAAAAATCTAGCCGGTGATGATTGCGCTATATTAAATATTAAAGACTATACAACTGTTAGTGTATCTACAGATAGAGTTCCCTCAGATCTTATAGCATTTAGGCTTGGATTAATGGAATATTTTGATTTAGGATATTATTTGGCTGTTCTAAACATAAGCGACATATATGCATCTGGACATGAGCCTGTCGGACTTCTCTTAAATTTCGGACTCAATAATGATATGAAAGTTAAGGATCTATATTCTTGTCTTAAAGGTGTGAAAAGAGCATGTATTGAATATCGATGTATAGTAATGGGAGGAGATTTAAGTAGTTCAAAGGAGTTGAGTATTTCGGCAACTTCTTTAGGAGTCAATAGAGCAGGAAAACCACTGTATAGGAGTAATTCTAAGGTAGGTGATTTGGTATTTATTTCTAAAGAAATGGGAAAGCCTGCAGCAGCCTTTGCTTATTACTTGAGAGCTAAGAAAAGAGGGTTATCATTAAATCATCAAGAAGAAGAAATATTGAAAAGTCAATTATGCAGTCCTAAAGTAGATGTTATGTTATCTAAAGCACTCTCACAATGTACATCTGAACTTTCATGTATGGATAATACAGATGGAATAGGTCAATCGTTTATAGAAATTGCAGAAATTAATGACGTTAAGATTATTCTTGATGAAGAGAAATTTTTAATACCAGATATTGTTGAAAAAGTTGCTGTTTTTTTGAAAGAGGAACCAAATTTATTATCATTGTCAGCTTGTGCAGATTTTCAATTAATAGGTACTATATCAAAGGAAAACTATAATTTACATGAGGAGCTCTTAGTAAATAAGATACAGATAATTGGTGAAGTAACTGAGGGAAGAGGTGTGTTCTTACGAAAGGATTTTGAAGTGAGAGAATATACCGATCAAGGATGGGATTACTTTAACGAGGAAATCGATAGGTTATTGGAAAAAGTATAATGATATTAACCGGAAAAGAGATTATAAGTCAAGTTAGATTAGGAAATATTACAATTAAGCCTTTTAATGCTGAAAATGTCAATCCTAATAGTGTTAATTATACATTAGGGGATAAAATAGTTCTTTTACCGAATGGAAGCGTTAATAAGACCAGTGAAATTGTAGAAATTAATATAAGCAAAAAAGGCTACTTATTAAAGGCGAATCAGGTTTACTTGGGTGTGACAAATGAAATTATAGGTAGTGAGAAGTATGTTACCTCCCTTATTGGTAGATCATCTATAGGGCGCCTTGGACTTTTCTTGCAATTATCTGCAGATTTAGGCAATCTTGGCAATGCTCATAGGTGGACTCTAGAGTTAGCTTGTGTTCAACCAATATATATTTACCCAAATATGAAAATAGGGCAAGTAAGTTTTTGGCAACCAGAAGGTAAGCATGAAAATTATAGTAGTGGTTATAGTTTGTATAATGTACCACATACATGCGAGGACAATAAATTAAGGGTGAGATATAATGATATTAACAGGGAAAGAGATTGAAAAAAATGTAAGAAATGGAAAAATAGTAATAAAACCATATAACAGTGACTTTGTGAACCCAAATAGTTATAACTTTAGAATAGGGAATACTTTAAAAGTATACAAGAATGATATACTAGATCCAAAAGTAAAACAAGAAGTCGATTTAATAGAAATAACTGAAAAAGGTTATACTCTAGCTCCAAATAGAATTTATCTTGTAAATACATTTGAGATAATTGGAAGCAATTATTATGTTCCAATAATTAGAGCAAGATCATCTACAGCTAGATTAGGATTGTTTGTTCACGTTACGGCTGATTTAATTGATATAGGTTATATTAATCAGTTCACACTGCAATTACATGCTGTTCAACCTGTGCAAATTTATCCAGGGATGCCTATTGGTCAGGTGACCTTTTGGATTCCTAAAGGAGAAGTTGTTTTATATGATGGTAAATACAAGAGCGGAAGAGGTCCTCAAGAATCAAAAATATATATGGATTTTTAGTAATATAACTTATAAGAGTTATTGAATATTTGGAGGAGGTATATATGTTTTACACGTTTGTTATGTTTAAGCCTGATGCAATAGAAAGAAATTTAATACCAAGTATCCTTCAACGTTTCAATGATAAGGGACTTAAAATAGAATATATTGATTTTGTAAAAGTAGACAAAGAAATTATGGCTAAACATTATAAGAGTAAAATTGAACAAATAGGAATGAGTTTTTATTCGAAAATAGAAAAATCGTTTGAAGGTAAATGGGTTGCACCTGTAATTCTGAGTTCTTGTGATTCAAATATTATTAATTATGTAAAAAGTCTCATAGGAGAAACATTTCCAGAAGATGCGAACATGGGGACTATTCGTGGTGATTTTGGGATAGATACGAAAAAGAAAGCAGAAAAAGAAAAACGTTGTTGTAATAATATAATACATGCAAGTGATTCAAAAGTTGCATATTATAATGAAATTAAAATGTGGTTAAATGAAAATATAATTAAAAATTTTCAGTAACTTACTTAGTTAAGGTAGCTGAATGTGAGGGGTATCTAATTAAAGATAAAGTTTATAATGCTGGATTTTCTGCAGCTGGAGATTTTGTAAGTAATTTTACTTCAATAAAAAGATTTTGATATATAACTAACATAATACTAAGTATTAGTCATTAATAGAAATGACAAAAGTACACTGGAGGTATATTAGAATAAATTGAAAGTTAAGAAAGGAGGAATATTTAATGGGAAAACATCAGTTACCTAGTAGTAGCGGGACAGGTAAAAAAGTTACAGACAATTTTAATTTAGTTTCTATATTAGAGTGTGAAGCAGGTATGATTAAATTTAAGTATGGGGGTTGGGATTATACGATTGTTGATAGACCTTCAGAAAAAGTATTAAATGGATGTAAAGATAGACCTTTGAGCTCAAATAATGATCATTCATTAAATTGTCTATGGGATAGATTGAATGATTTATGTAATCTTGTGAAAGCTGCTAAGAATTGCCCTGCCATTTAATAATTTAATCTCTAAATTATTAATCAGTGTTGTCATTTTAGTTGTGTTGCAAAAAATTATGGCTTATTGAATATAAACAAAGAAGTATCTATGAATGATAAATATTATGCAAGACCCAACAGTTGATTTACGAGATTGATCTCATCAACTATTTTTTTCGTATTCGCTTACCCCTTACGGATCATGTTTATAGCTTCCACTCCTTGTATAGTGGAACATGCAAATTTGAAGTGTTTGAATCCGGGCATATTGTTGGTTATCCACTTGATGTGGCGATGGTCCTGCTCCACAATATTATTCATGTACTTGGATGACCTGTGTTTTGTCCTGGGGTTTAGTTTCCCTAATTTAATTTTATTCATGATTGTTGAGATTGTAGCTGCATATTTATCAGTAGTTATTACTCTTGGATTACTATTATGTGGTGAGCAAAGTGCTTTACGAAAGAACTTTTTAGCGGCTCTCTTATCACGTTTTTTGGATAACCAGAAATCTACTGTATCTCCTTTTGAATCAACAGCTCTATAAAGTTTCACAAAATGAAGTAAGTGAATTGTTAGAGGAATTTGTATCTAATGATTTCCAAGAAAAGGCATCTAAACTTTCTAAGGCTATAATAGCTGATGCTCCATGTGGAAGAAGATTAAAAAAAAAGAAAAAATTGTTAAAGAAACAAATAAGGATAATATAAGGTAATATAATATTTTGTTTGAGATAAAATAGGTTTAGAAGGTCATCACCCGAATAATGATGATCTTTTTTGTTTTGCGAAAAACTAAAAAAATGAATTTAGTTTGAATAGTCTATAAAAAATAAATATTTCAATATAAGGTGTTAATAATAAAAATAGTTAAGATGAAGTAAAAGCAAATAGTTAAATTGAAAGGAATGGTAGTTATGAAAAGTCGAGAAGAAGAGCAATGGATTATTAAGATTAATGATAATATTCCTTATGTTATAATACCTAATGAGTTTAGAATAGACTCAGATATTGAATCGATGCCTTTGGGGGATTTTATAAGTCTCATAAATCAAAACTCTAATCTAGATGTTGAGGAAGGTGAAACAAGCAGTAGAGGATTATTAAATGTAAAACACTGTTGCTTATTAGATAAAATAAAACATTGCTGCGTAAAAGATATAATGAAACACTGCTGCACAAGAGATATAATGAAACACTGTTGTATAAAATAATGTTCTTTACGTTCAAATTTAATAAAATTATTTTCATACATGGTATACAGAGAAATGAAATATTCTAATTATAATCTTTCAACTGAAATTAGCAATGATAAACTTATTTTATGTAATTTACTTTCCGGAGCAATTATGTCTTTAGATAATGAAAGTTACTATTTGCTCCAAAACAATAGAACAACTGAAATTTCATCATCCTTATTAGATAAATTAAGAACAGGTAGATTTTTAATTCCAGATAGTTTTAATGAGTTGAATTTCATTCAAAATAAATTTTATTATCATAAAAATAGATCAGATATTTTATCTTTAACTATTCTACCAACACTTGATTGTAATTTTGATTGTTCATATTGTTATGAAAATAATAGACAAATATATATGTCCGAGGAAATAACTAATAAACTTATCAATTTTGTAGCAAGGAACTTATTTGCAAAAAGGCATTTTTCCGTTTCGTGGTATGGAGGAGAACCTTTACTCGCAGCTACAAAAATATGGAATCTTTCAAAGATTTTTATTTCTATGAGTAAAAAAATTGGTGTTAGGTATAGTGCGTCAATGATAACAAACGGGTCGTTACTTACACCTAAAAATGTTGAAAAACTTATTGAACATAAGATTGAAAGAATACAAGTTACAATCGATGGTCCAAGAGAAGTTCATAATAGCATGAGGTATTTTTCTAACAGGTTTTCAGGAAATAAGGATTCTTATGATTTGTTACTAGACAACATTTCTTATGCTTGTGAATATATCGCTATAAATGTAAGGATTAATCTAGGAAAAGGTAATTATGAACAACTTGAAGCTTTGTTAAATTCACCTAAGTTTAACAAATTAAAAGATAAGGTTAATATATATATAAGTCCTATTCTTCCATTTGGAACAGGAGTAAAAGTTAGTGATCCTAATATTCATAACATATGCTTTGATAATTCTAGTTTTGCTGAAATAGAAGTAAATCTTAATGATAAAATTAAAAAGGCAGGATTCAAATTTGGATATAATTTTGATGGGAGTGAATGTAGTAGTTGTAGAGCTGTTTACCTTAATCATTGGGTGGTTGATCCTGTAGGTAATCTCTTAAAATGTTGGGATAGTGTTGGTGATTCGGTGGGTTATGTTGGACATATATCTAACCCCCCAAAGGAAGAACCCATGATTGAAAACCGAAAACTTTATGATTGGATTTCATATAACCCCTTAAATAATGTTGAATGTAAACAGTGTAAGTTCCTACCACTTTGTATGGGAGGATGTCCTCATCGAGTTATCATGGATAATATTGATAGTAAATTCAGATGCATATTTTTGAAATTTAATTATAAAGAAGCTCTAAAAAGGGTATATTTGGAAAGCCTTAATGAAGGTAACATAATTAATTAGAGACCTTAGGTTTGATTAAAAATTGTTTATGTTTAAGTTGTAATTGTCAAATTCGCTGATACTTTACCAGAAGGAAACGTAATATTAGGCTATTCAAATCTCCACTAAAACCCCATAAAATAAGTAAATCCACATTATAGATGTGGTTTTTTCTTTTTTTTAAGATATTTCTTAACATTAATCGAGGAAACCTTTATTTCATTTATTAAGGAAGTACTGTCTTTCAATATTGTTTTGAATAAGTATAGGTTTAGTGATTACGGTGTGAATTTACCATCCCGACTAGCTGAAAACTTGTGTAGATACTTATTTAATTTGAAAATTTATAGAGACCCCGAAGGTAAATCACATGAGAAGTTTGATGCGATTGACAGTCTTTCTAATAAAATAGAGATTAAATCAACTTTGGGGAAAGATAGTAGTGGAAGTACTACAATAAACCCTACTTCACCATATGATATCCTCTATTGGATGAACTTTGATTTTAAAAATGACCAATTGTCAATAAGAAAGGGTAATTATAGTAATATCGAGCCTCATTATCCAAAATACTCTGATGAAGATGGTAAAAAGGTCGTAATGGACAGGGTACCAGTTAATTTAAGCGATTTTAAGTATTTGCAGGAGTGTAGACTTTCATTGAAACAAGACGAAATACTAACGGAAATCTAGTATAATAAAAGCGAAAGTTTAGCGTGGAATTCATTATTATGGTCTCCAACACTGTTTTGCTCATAATAATATAAATTATGAAAAGTCTTTTATTTAATAAGGGACTTTTTTTTAGAATAAAAGTAGTCTACTTGCGGAATAATGATTACTTTATTCTTTTTTTTGAGAATGTGACATACGTGTGTCCTACCCTGTTGGTATAATAGAGTTGTATAAATAAAATTGAATAAAAAAATAATGTAAGATTTTGTCGGACGGGAGTTCGACTCCCCCCAGCTCCACCATTTAAACTCCATAAGATCTAACACATCGTTAGGTCTTTTTTTGTTTATAAACTTCATATTAAGACTAACGGATTGAAAATCCGTGTGTCGCTAAAATCGTAATACAACACAATCAATTTTTTTCAAAAACTAATTATAGTATGATCTGATTATAAATGTGATGGATGAGTATAGATCTCTTCTGCTCCGTTATAATAACATTTTTAGATACATAATTGAAAATAAGTATCATTATGATACAAATTATAGCAATATGTATCATTAGATTTACATATAATTAAGTGTGTAAAGGTATGCATATATCCTTACATAAGTCTTTTTCATAGTTCTAAAGCTTTATCAGAAGGACATCTTTAATGGTGTCCTTTACAATAGAGTACTTAAATATATATAAAAAGTAACATCAACGTAAAAGTTGATGCTTTTTTCAGGTATTGAAAATTAAAAACAATTTTTTGAGAATGTGACATACGTGTGTCCTACCCTATTGGTATAATAGAATTGTATATATAAAATTGAATATAAAAAATAATGTAAGATTTTGTCGGACGGGGGTTCGACTCCCCCCAGCTCCACCATTTAAACAACATAAGGTCTAACACATTGTTAGATCTTTTTTTATTTATGAACTTCATATTAAGACTAACGGATTGAAAAACCGTGTGTCGATGGAATAATAAAATAGCACCCTTTAAAGGTGTTTTGTTTTGGATATGGTATAATATTTATAGAATACATTATTTGGAGGATAATTTATGACTAATAAAAGTAAAGTACAATCATTTTTACTTGGTTTATCATTTATAATAGCAATATTATTCTTGTTACTAGATATGACTATGACTGTAGGTCATGCACATGAACCAGGACATGAGATTACATATAGGGATTATTTATTAGAGATTCCGAGCTATACTTTAATTATCTTATCAATAGGGATAGTAAACCTAATTAGTATATTCCGTAAGAAGCCTAGTGAAACTTCAATAATATGGTATGGTTTACAATTTACAGCTGTATTAATAATAGTGATATTAGCAGTATATGATTTTAGTTTTCGCTATATCTTTTATATCATGGCATGGTTAGGTATTCCGTTAGGTATAACGGGATGGATAGTCTATATTGAGTATAAGTGGAAGTATCCAAATGGTTAAATTCTTATCTAGAGATTTTTTAGAAACGTTGTTGATGTAAGAAAAATAATTAATGGAAGGATTGAAAATCCGTTAGTCTAAATAGTCACTGAATTATCAGTGGTTTTTTTCTTTCTTTATTAATTAGCATATAGTATACTATGAATAGACTAAAGAAGAGGGAGAATGATATGTTTAGATACCAAGCAAACAAAATTTTATTAGTATTAGTTATATTTTTTTTGACTGGTTGTACTATTAAAATCACAAATAATAAGTTTGGATTGATTTTGCAAGATTATGGTTATGTTTTTGCTGAAGATGAAAGAGGAGATTACTATTCTCTAGTAACAGAATTAGAAGATAGAATTACAGAAAATATAATATATGTAAAGAGTAATTCAATTCAACAGATTATGACTAAAGAAGCGAATGGTTTTAAAAGAACTGAAATAGCATCATATAACTATAATAATGACACAATGGTAATTTTAGTTGAAGAGACAGAACTTGGTTCTGGAAATACAGTTACAGTTACTAAACGATACTCATTTAAAGATAACAAAATTAGTACTGAGGAAACTGGATTTGAAGTTAAAGAATGGACTGATGAAAAGTTCATAGAATTTTCTGTAAAAGTTAAGCAACATATTATTAATAATTTAAAAATAATGAATTTAACTTTTGAGGATTTAACTAAATTAAAACCAATGACCTAAAAATACAGATAATTCAGAACATTATAAGGATTGAAAATCCGTGTGTCCTTTAGAGTAACGCCAATAATAGGTATTTTCTTTTTTACATGCTATACTATTTATAGTATTCTCATAAGAGAGGGCAAAACATGAAAAAGATTTTAGGCATCATATTAATTATTATTTTTGTAGTAGTTATTGGCATAAGATGGATAATCTATTTTTATTCACCAAGCTCAATACCTTTTCATAATGTAACAGAAATTATTATTTATGATTATTATGACTTTACAATGGATATTGTACCATATGAGCCAATAGAGTACCATGTAACAAAAGAAGAAACAGTTGAGTTAATTAATTACTTTGATGAATTGAGATTCTCTTTAGGAAGAAAAACTATTAGAGAAGTTGCAATATTAACTAGATATGATATAGAAATCAAACTAAGTAATGGAAATACTATTAGATTTTACCCTGGCTATGAATATTTACAGTATAAAAATGATAAATTTACCCATAGTATCTATCTAGACTATGATGAAATTAGGTATGAAGAAATAATCAAAGATATAATAAATAAATTGTCTTAACTATTCATAGAGGATTGAAAATCCGTTAGTTGGAGGTATGTTATGATTTATGGAATAATTGTTGTTTTTGTAGGAGTATTATTACTTGTTGGTGGTTGGTTGATTTGGATTAAAGAGAAAAATAGTCTAATTCATTCTTATCACCAAGAGAACGTGAAGGATACAAAAGGATATAGTAGGTCAATGGGAAGACTGATTTTCTTTCTTGGAGTTTTCCATTTTGCAAATGGTGTATTAGCATTTACTGATATAGTACCTGAGATTTACCTTGCACTTACATTAATTCTATCTTTTCTACCGTTTGTCATTGCTTTAGTTTATGTTCAAAAAAAGTATAACGGTGGAGTGTTCTAGATTGAAAATCCGTGTGTCATAAGATAAGAAAATTAACACCTTTTATAGGTGTTTTGTTTTGTATATGATATACTATCTATAGAATGTTTGGAGGGGATATGATGAAGAGTAATTTAAGAAAAGTTATGAACATAGTTATGGGATGCACCTTATTTATTTTTTTATTTTCATTTAAAAATGATAAAGTTAATAATCATGCAATGTTGGTGTTTTTTATTATTTTGGTTATAAATATAATTTATGATGTTATAGTTGTATTTCAAAGTGTTAAAAAAGATGAAACTGTTGAAGCATTCTTTTCTAAGGTGGCACTAGAATTAGATATTACTTCTAATTCTAAGAATATAAAACTTGTAATGCTATTGATACTTCCTTTTTTTATAATGTTATTAGGTTTATTTCTCCTTCAATTTAGCAATTTATTATTTTACTTTACTATAATATTTGCAACTGTGTTATATTCTTATAATAGTTATCGATTCACAAATATTTTTGTTGTGTTATTTTTTCTACAAGGTATTTAAAAGCTAAGGGTGGATTTAGTACTAGAAGGATTGAAAATCCGTGTATCGATAAAATGATACATAAGCACCTTTTAATAAAGATAGCCTTTAATTAAGGGGCTTAATTTTACATATGAGGTTGTACATTTGGCAAAGGGGTACAACATACCATTGAACCTAATTTTAAGGGAGAGTTTTCATTGAATTAAGTAGACATTATAGAGTGTATGGATTTTTGAGGTTAAGGTAATGTATACTAGTTATAGAAGTGGATTGGAAAAATTTAGTTTATAGATGGAGAGTGTGTTATGGAAAACAATAAAAGAATACTATTAGTAATTGGAATTATATTAGTTTTTATTGGAAATAACATTTATTGGAGTAACAAACTTGATCGGTTAGAAAATGATATAGTTAGTAATTTTTATACTTCTATTTATGGAATTGAAAATAGGATAGCAAATATTGACTACAACATTAAACGCGAACTAGAAGAACAAGCTAGTATATTAACAGAAAGTAATTTTGATGTTACTGATAATGTGAATTTAGATACATTTACAACTGAAATTAATGTTAGTATTACACCGAAGGAAATCTCAGATGATACAAAAGTTTACCTAAAGACTATAGATAATACTTTTGAGTTAAGTAAAAATGAATATAGTTACGATGGTAAAGTAAATTTAGATTTATTCTATAACGGAACATTTTCGGTAGTGATAGAAACTGAAGGTGTTTCAAAAGTTGAACTTCTAAGAAACATTTATTATTCAACGCCTTTACCGATTTTGGAATTTTCAGATAGAAGTTACTTTAGTAATGATAATCTACATATTAGGTTTATTGGTCATATATATACTAAAAATGATATTGAAATTAAGGATATTGGTGTTCTAACTTATATAAATGATGAATTACATGAATCAAACATCACAAAACTAGATCCTTATAGCTTTGAGATAGACTTAAGTGAAGTTGAATATGAACAAGGCTTAAATTTTGATGTTTACAGTGAAATTATGATTGTGGATTCTAAGGATATTACTTATGAATATTTATTTATCCCAAACACTGTATACTACATTGTTGAAAATTCAGAAACACAAATAATTAGAGAAGTGAAACCTCAAAGTAGACTAGACGGTTTAATAAGGATAATTGATAATAATGGAAAAGTTGTTTGGGAGAAATAATTGCTTTGTTTGATATCAAAATTATTTAATTTTTTTGATGAGGGTAGATTATAAAAAAATAGCGAAATATAAATATGTATTACCAGTTATTTTACTTATTATTTGTTTGTTTAATTATGCAGTCAGGATGCTTATGTTTTGACGAACATATATATAATCATGAAAAGGTAAATTTAGATTTTATAGTAAGGAATGGACTTTTGACTGTCGACGAATTAAGTTCACTCGGTATAAATATAGTAGTGGAAAATCCAGCTTAGTAAGGGGTTAACTAATAAAAAAGATTTAGTTAGTCACACATATTAGTAGGCTTATTATGGACACACTGATAGACTTGTGACGCATGCGCAACAACAAATGGGTTCAACTAAATAGTTAAAGCTAATAAAATATAAAACAAATTAAAACTAAATAAAAAAAGAAAAGAAAGTTGATGAAACTTTCTTTTTAAATTATTAAAACAGCATATTTTACGGACTGATTATACTAATGGAAAATGTGTAAGTAACTGAATAATCTATACGATTGAAAATCCGTGTGTCGTTCATTTTTTGAATATTATTCGAAATGTAGAACAACGGTCTCCAACACCATATTGATGTAGAATTACTTTATTGGTATACTATTAATATCTTAATATTAGGAGAAGTTAGATATGAAAAAGTTAATGAATTTTTGTTTAATTGTGTTACTTGTATTTATTAGTGGTTGTGAAGAACCGAGTGGTACTGATGTAAAAGAGTATGGTGTTTGGGAATCGTTATCAACGGAGGAAAAGATGTCGATTTTATATGATTTATCAGAACAAGAAATTGTTTCTCCATATTATCCTAATACAAGTGATAAACTAGGTAGAACGCAAGTTAGCGGTGGATTTGGATTTGTAGAAGAATATCGTACTGCATTAGAAATGATTGGAGTTGATGAATCATTATTGAAAGCAGAAGAATTTATTTATATTAGACAATTATCAATATTTAGAAGTGATACATCTGAGGACTATGTGGCTATAATATTCTCAATCTACGACTTCACTGAAGAGAAATTAAGATGAAGAACTATTGCTACTACAGATATTGTAGATGTTCATGAAGAGTATATTTGGGATTTCGTAAGTAGTAGAGATTTGATTGATGTAGCTACAAGAGGTCCCATTCCTTATAGTAAATGAAAAAACAAATATACAATAAAGTGAACTGATAAAGAAATATCAATAAAAAAATTTATAGTATTATGTGTCGTTTCGGTCTCCAACACCGCTAATATAGGTTTAAAAATCCGTTACTTGATTATTTGATTTGTGGTTTTTAAATATTCAAATTGGAACAAGACTAAAAAAACGAGAAATTCATTCTCGCTTTCTTGGAGTTGAACAGTGCTTCAGTTTATATAATACTTTTTTTGTAGAGTGCAATATCGCTAATTTTTATCTTCCTAATATATCTATATAAATAGCGATTTGCAGTTTTATATGAAATTTGTGACTCGTCCTTTACTCTAATATGATAGGATATAAAATATTCAAACATTTTAATAACCTCCTACTATATTATATTATTAATGATTATATAATGACACTTTCTAAATGTGTAATACTCTAAAATGTGTCACTTCAGCCTCCAACACCATTTTGCTCATAATGTTATAAATAATGTAAAGTCTTTTATTTAATAGGGGACATTTTTAGGATGAAAGAAGTCTACTTGCGGAACAATGATTACTTTTCTCTATTTTTTTGAGAATGTGACATACGTGTGTCCTACCCTATTGGTATAATAGAGTTGTATAAATAAAATTGAATATAAAAAATAATGTAAGATTTTGTCGGACGGGGGTTCGACTCCCCCCAGCTCCACCATTTAAACCACATAAGTTCTAACACATTGTTAGATCTTTTTTTATTTATAAACTTCATATTAAGACTAACGGATTGAAAATCCGTATATCCCTGAAATTATGAAATAACACCTTTTATAGGTGATTTATTTCGAATATGATATACTATTCATAGAATTCTAAAGGAGGGACTATGAAATCTATATTTTATTATATTATAGTAGTGATAATCTTTTACTTGATTTTTCGTAACTGGGTTCCATCTTTTCTTTGGATTAGCTTATTTGGTTACTTAATTCATAATGTGCTTTTGGAGCGATTTAAAAAATAAATCCGTTTACACTTGTGCCAAATGTTTTAAAGGATTGAAAATCCGTGTGTTGCTAATGACTGAATATTATTCGGAACGTATAAAAGCGGTCTCCAACAGCGATATATTAGAATTGAGTCACAACTTTGAGTGATGATAGATTATGAGAAGAAATGAGAGTATAGATATAATTCATTTTATTCTTGTATTACTAGCTTTATACTTATTATGATAGTTCGAATTAACAAATATGTACTGTAAAATTAATATAATGATAGGGGGGAGTTATATGTGGTTTTATTTAATAACTGGTAGTTTTTTAATATTCATAGGGCTACTTATTCATGTATTCAAGATGGATGACTTGATTGCTGGCTATAATACAATGAGTAAAGAGCAAAAAGAGAATGTTGATATTAGAAAAGTTTCAAAAGTAATGGGTATTTGTTTTTATTTTAATGGATTTGTTTCTATCTTACTTGGAATATTTCGTAGTTTGGGATTTAAACATTCTATTGCTATTTGGTTTATAGTTTTGTTTGCGTCGTTGTTCATTGCAATTTTTTGGACTCGTAAATATGATTACAATACAGAAGGTAGTAAAAAGAAACAGACAATTATTGCAGTGACAGTCGTTGCTATTACAATTATTTTTGTAACAGTTTTATTTGTAACATCTTCAAAACCCTCATTAATTAGCCTTACTGAAGAGGGAATAAAGGTTAGTGGTTTTTTTGGTGATACATATGAATGGTCAACAATAGAGGATGTCGAGCTATCAAATATACTCCTGACAATAAAAACTAGAACAAATGGCTCAGCATATGGTTCAACATTAAAAGGAACATTCAAAACAGATGAATTTGGATTGACTGACTTGTTTGTTGATAAAGATATCAATACATTTATCATTATAGATACAACTAATAACGTTATTATAATCAATAAGGATGATGTAAAAACAACAAAATCGCTATATAGAACGATTGTCGAGAGAATTAAATAATCCAATTAACATATTTTAATTAATACAAGGTGATTCGTCTCACTAAATCATCTTTTTATATCTAAAACAGTATAAAGGGATTTAAAATCCGTTGTACTATAAATCCATTGAATTATCAGTGGATTTTTTTTCTAAACACTGCTTATGTATGATAACATTAGAGTAGAGGTGAGGATAATGAAAGTGAGAGATGCAATTCCTAGTGATTTTATAAAAATAAGTGAACTATTTGAACAAGTTGATGAACTACATAGAGAAGCCCATCCAAATATATTTATAAACCCAAATCAAACTGCTAGATCAAATGAATTCTTGAATACAGTTCTTCAAGATGATAGAAAAAGGCTTATTGTTGCAATAGAGAATAATGAAGTAATTGGACTTGCAAAGGCGGATATCAGAAGTTCACCAGATATTCCCCTATATAAAAATAGAGAGTGGCTATCAATTGGGACTATTGTTGTTGATAAGAACTATAGAGGAAAAGGGATTGGTAAAATACTTCTTGAAAAACTATATGAATGGGCAAAGATTCATAAAGTTGATGAAGTTGAATTAACGGTTTTTTCATTCAATGAGTCAGCAATAAAGTTCTATAATAAGAATGGTTTTAATGATGTTAGTAGGAGAATGTGTAATAGGATTAGTAAATAAGTCTTATATAATAGGATTGAAAATCCGTTGTACCTATAATTCACTGTGAATTCAGTGTTTTTTTCTATTTATAGTATACTACGACAATTTTGTATGATATAATACTGACCAATTATATGTGGAGGGATAACTATGAAAAATATATCACCAACAATAGCATTGTCAGATTCATTAATTTTACGAAAACCTAAAATATCTGATAAGGAAGAAAGATTTAAATACGGTAGACCCAATGAATTTAGAAAAATGTGCGGTGGAGATATGAAGCATATTCCCCCTTTTACTAAAGAAGATGCACAGAAATTTTATGATAAAATGCTTAGTATTCCGTATGACTGGGTAATTGAGTTTAATGGAAGAATGATAGGGGGAGCAAGTTTAAAACTTGGAGTGACTGATAATGGTGCTAGATATTCAATTGGAATATTAGAAGATAGTCTATACTCTAAGGGTATGGGAACAAAAATAACAAATGCAATTCTTGATTTTGCGTTTAATGAATTACTATTACATAGAGTGGATTTAATAGTTTTAGATTTTAACCGACGTGCAATTCGTTGCTATGAAAAATGCGGATTTACTAAAGAAGGAGTTATTCGTGATAGTATATTAATAGATGGAATATATTACTCTGATATAATAATGAGCATTCTTGAGAATGAATATAATAAAAATTAGCATATGCTTTGCTTAAAAGGATTGAAAAGCCGTGTGTCGAACAAGATATAAGTCAGTACCTATTATAGGTGCTTTTTTTATGGTAGAATATTTATAGTATACATATTATATAAAGGTTGGTAAAATATGAAACAAATAAAATTAAACTTACTTTTAGATTTATCTAATCTTATTAAGGATAGTCATTTCTATAAAGTTTATATTGGTTACGATAAAAAGATGTACTTACTAGTCATAAATAAAAAAGAACATGAAGAAAGAGAAGTCTATAATCACGACATGTATATAATACAAAATAAATCTATATTGCTACATATTGAGATTCATAATCTATTATCAAAATACACAATAGTACAGCCATATGGAATAGATAAAATATTACTAGTAAAACCTCGTACATTTAAGGATGATAATAATGCAAAAATATATAATTACAATGGAGAATTATTACATCAGTTTAACTTAGGTGATGGAATTGAAAAAACTATAGTAACTGATAAAGGGGAAATTTGGACAAGTTATTTTGACGAAGGAGTTTTTGGAAGTACAATAGGGAAAAATGGATTAATAAAATGGACTGAAAAAGGAAAACCCATATATAAGTATAATGGGAAAGGTGACTATAGAATTGATGATTGCTATGCATTGAATATTTCAAATAATATTACTTGGTTTTATGCTTATGATAAGTTTATGGTAACCAGAATTAATGATAATAAATTAAGTTATTTTGATTGTAATATTAGGGGAGCTAACTTTTTAATAAATCATAATAACTTTATATTGATGAATGGTGGATATAACAATCGAAATGAATTAATTTTATTAAAGTTTTATAATAGTAAATTAGTAGTTCATCAAACATTCCAATTAATAGATAAGGAAAATGAAGTAATAAAAATGGATTGTTTAGATTATTTAGAATCTTGTATAGTCATTGTACACAAGAGTAATCTATACTTATTTTGTTTAGAGGAATATATTAAATGATAACTTTTTACAGAGTAGGATTGAAAATCCGTTTGTCTGTCAAACATCTATTTATAGGTGTTTTCTTTTTGCTTCCATGATATACTATTTATAGTGTGAGGTGGGTAGATGCTTATAAAAAAGATACTTTACTTATTAATAACACTTCTAGTGTTAACGGGTTGTAGTTTTCCAGGTGCTGGTATACCACATGGCAAATCCATTGAGGATTGTATGGAAATTGGACACTGTTATTACATTAACAAGAATGTTAAAAATGAGGAATCGGAATTATCAGATAAGTTAAAAATGTTATTAATTAATGAGAAAGAAGATGACATCTATTTTGGTTATTCTATTAATCCCGGTGGAGATAATATTAGTATTAGATACATTAGTGGTGGTGTTATTAGTCACAACTCGTTAGATGAACTAGTGGATGTTTTTATTAATGCACAAAATATTGTAGATGAACTGTATGACGTTGATGAAGTCAATTTTACTGGGCTTTATGATGATAGTTTAGGAGTAAATATCACACTTGATGAAGAAGGTAGAGTAAAACACGTACATTTTGATTTTGACTATAAAAGTAATAATGAAATATATGCTGATAAAGAAGCAGATATAATTGAGTATTTAGAGGTGCATTTTGAGAAAGTTAAGATTTGCTTGGATTATGACTTGACTAACTCTATTTTCTTATACGGACACTCGCTCTCATATATAAGATTTTATAAAGAAGTTAATTTTGTAAGGGTAACACGAGAATCAAATGCAAAATCAGATTCAATAGATGAAAGAATCCTTGAGTTATATAGTGACTATAATATAGTGTTTTATGACCCAGCATATTAAGCTAGTGTATCAAACTACTATTCAATATTGATTGTTTATATAGAACAAATGGAACATCCAAATAATCAAAGTATTATAGGATTGAAAATCCGTTTACCTTCTAATCACTCCATATAGAGTGATTTTTCTTTACTAACTATCGTAGCGGTGGTATTCTATGAATATAGTACATATTAAAAGGGGTATTAGAATGAAAAGTTTACAAAAAGAATTTTGGAGTTTAGTTGTCTTATATTTTATAGTGGAAATACCCGTTATAATTATTACAGGTTTTGATTATCAAGCAATAATAAGAACTGTTTTAGCTGCATTGTTATTCTACTTTGTTTATTTAGGTAAGAATTGGGCGAGGATACTATGGTTAGTATTACTTTGGATTTCTGTAATATTTAGTATTGTAGGTTCGTTGTTCGGTATCTCAATTGGATATGAAGGTACATGGGTATTCTATTTAATATTAGCTGTATATGTATATTCAATATATATACTTTCAAGTAGAAATGTGAAGTTGATTTTTAAGAATAAGTTATAGAGTGTATGACTAAGTAGTTATGAATAATTAAAAGGATTGAAAATCCGTTGTACTTATAATCCACTTTATTTATAGAGTACTTTGTTTCAGGAGGAAATTATGGAGAAAAATATTAGGATTATTAATAGATTGTTTGCAATTACTCTGATGCTTATTCTATTATTTGTGATATTAGGATATATTAAATTAGTGACATATATATATATTGGTTGGATTGGAGTTGTTTTTCTTAATTATGCAAATGTAATATACGATAAGAAAAGTGATTTTAGATTATTAAACTTATTTGCTGCTCTTGTTGGAACTTTGATTGTTCTACTTTTTTTGTTCAAGGATTGAAAATCCGTCTGTCGCCTTGTTAAAAAATTACACCATTTATAGGTGTTTTCTTATGAATATGATAATTAATGTTTATAGGTTGGTTTACTACACCTATTTTGAATCTAGGCGAAAACTTTAATCCTTGGTCTGTAAGTTTCTTAGGAAATGGTACTTATTACAGGTTAATCACAGTAATAAGTGATTTAAAAACCATGCACATATTTACACGAAATAATGATCTTAATATAATATGTTCATATATATACATCATTCTATTAATAATGATGCCAATTTCAACTTTTTATGCGATTACTACTAAGAAAATTAGGTATACAAAATTAGCTATGATTTTTAATATTATTTCCTTAGTGGTTACATTTACTTTAATCCATAATTTACATCAAAAATATCTTGTTTTATCAATTATAAAGAATC
The DNA here is from genome assembly GCA_046529715.1 of Mycoplasmatota bacterium WC44. Lineage (GTDB taxonomy): Bacteria > Bacillota_I > Bacilli_A > MAG-NZ > MAG-NZ > WC44. The sequence continues at coordinate 1,546,668 of CP134881.1, read as the reverse complement.
CAGTCTTTGGTATTTTACTATGGATAGGATTGTTGATTACTGGTATCTCATTAATTATTAAAAAAGATTAGGATTGAAAATCCGTTAGTTGGAGGTATGTTATGATTTATGGAATAATTGTTGTTTTTGTAGGAGTATTACTACTTGTTGGTGGTTGGTTGATTTGGATTAAAGAGAAAAATAGTCTAATTCATTCTTATCACCAAGAGAACGTGAAGGATACAAAAGGATATAGTAGGTCAATGGGAAGACTGATTTTCTTTCTTGGAGTTTTCCATTTTGCAAATGGTGTATTAGCATTTACTGATATAGTACCTGAGATTTACCTTGCACTTACATTAATTCTATCTTTTCTACCGTTTGTCATTGCTTTAGTTTATGTTCAAAAAAAGTATAATGGTGGAGTGTTCTAGATTGAAAATCCTTTGTTCGTATAAGTATAAAAATGACTTCTTGTTTAAGTGTTTACTGTGTATATGTTATACTGTTCATAGACTTAATATGTAAAGAAAATAATTTGTTTAGGAGGATAAGTTATGATTGATATATCAACAGAAAACTATATGATTTTAGGTATTATATTAATATTATTTGTCTGGACTATAAGTAGATATGTTTCTAGGATAAAGGGAGTGTATAAATTTTCATTTAATGGACTGTACAAAGAAGTTATAAATACATTTATACATCTAGGTACTAAACATGTAGTATACTCTGATAAAGATAAAATTAAAAGAGGTTAATTTAAAAGGAATTAAATTTAAATATCCATTTTTGTTATCCGAGATTGTGATTCTACAAAAGAAACAGTCTTAGGATTGAAAATCTGTGTTTCATTCAATTCATATTTCATTAAGAATCTAGGAATCTGAAAACTAAGGAGGGATAAATCTATGAAAAAAAAATTACCAGAGTTAATTAAGAAAAGTTATTCTGAATTTGATTCTATTGTAAATGACTTTGGATCTATTACAATAGATGTTAGTGATACTCTAGTTCTAGGTAGCTTACTTATTAAAACAATGGATAGAATATCTAATCTAGAAAATAGAATTGATAATATCGAAGATTCTTTAAACCAACTTATTCAGTATTTACAAGATTAGCAATTATATATGTATTACCTTTATTTATCAATTTAATATTAGGATTGAAAATCCGTCTGTCGTTCAATATATTAAAATAACACCTATTTATTAGGTGTTATCTTTTGAATATGGTATACTATTTATAGAATGCTATTGAAGAGGAGATGTAAGATGAGAAAAGTGTTAGCATCAGACGTTGATGTATTTGAAGGTGTTGATATTGGTGGAATAAAACAGTTCATATTAGCAAGAGGAAATAATGAAAGTAATCCATTAATTTTGTTTCTACATGGTGGACCAGGTATGGCGCAAATAGGATTCATGCCACACTACCAAAAAATATTAGAAGAGCATTTTATAGTAGTTAACTGGGATCAAAGAGGCGCAGGTTTGTCATTCTCAGATAATATACCTAAAGAGAGTATGAACACTCAGCAATTTATCTATGACACTATTGAAGTTACTAATTATTTGAGAAAAAAATATAAGAAGGAAAGAATTTACTTAATAGGTCACTCATGGGGGTCTCTACTAGGAATGAAGGTGATTTATGAACATCCTGAACTGTTTTATCATTTTATAGGCGTTGGGCATGTTGCAGACATGTGGAGAGTTGAAGAGTTGCGATATAATTTTACAAAAGATATGGTAATCAAAGAAAACAATACTGAAGCAATCAAAGAATTAGAAGGGATTGGATATCCTCCTTACAAAGATGGCCTTAATTGTATACAAGTATCTAGCAAATGGCATGCTAAATATGCAAAGTACATTAGAACTGGCGATGCTAACACCTTTATAACTGAAGGTATAAAGAACTCAAGGTACTTTAGTAATGAGAATATGGAACAGTGGAGCAATGGTTTACAATTCTCGATTAACTCACTATTTAAAGAACTATTTGAAGCAAATCTTTATAAGAACGTAAAAACTGTTGATGTTCCAGTTACATTTTTCGGAGGAAGGTTTGATTATACTACTTTCTCTAGTTTAGCGAGTGAGTATTTAGACTATATAAACGCACCAAAAAAGAATTTTGTGTGGTTTGAGAAATCTGCTCACATACCTATGTTAGAGGAATCTGAGGAATTCCAACATGGGTTAGTAGACTTATTACTGTAATGGAATATTGAACTAAAAGGATTGAAAATCCGTATGTTGCTGGTTATAGTTAGACATTAAATTTTTAATATGTTATGCTATTTATAGTTTACTATATTTAATTGGAGGAATTGTTTATGGATTGGATGCAAATTTTCATTCAAATATTTGCCACATTAGCGACTTTAGCTATTATTTTTATGTTGATATATTTACCTTTTAAATTTCTTAAATCACACAAAGAGATAAAATCAAGACTAGAGAGAATTGAGAAATCAGCTAATAAGAGAGATAGTTAATTTATGAGTAAGGATTGAAAATCCATCTGTCGTTCAATATATGAAATTAACACCTAATTTTAGGTGTTTTAATTTTCATGTGATATACTAATTATAGAATACATTGATGAAATATGAAATGAAGAGGATTGAAGGAGGATTAAAATGAGTGTAGATAAGCAACTTATGGATTGGTTTGAAAATGATAAGGAAAATATGAGGTATAATCTTATTACTAAATTTGTAGAACAAGAGAATGAAATATACATGATAGGTAGTTTACATGGTATGCATTTTCAACTAGAAAACTTTTCTTTTTTACATTTAAAAGCTGCGCTAGAAAATATTCAACCTGATTTACTACTGTTAGAGAGTTGCCAAGAGGAGATTGAAAAAGGAAATATAGCAGACGGTCCACCAGAAATGTTATATTTACATCTGTTTGCAAAAGAGTTAGGTATACCTGTAAAAGGTATAGATTGGACTGATCTTGAAAACTCGAAACCTGGAACTACTAATGAAAAGCGAGATAAAGAAATAGTTAAAAACATTATTAATTACTCAAAAAACATAAAAAAGGTGATGGTAGTTTACGGTGCGTCACATTACTTGCTTAACCTACCGATATTTGAAAACAAAGATTTTTATAAAGTTGAATTAACCAATGATGAAATTGATAGTATATATTCTAATTTAGATGATAAATTTGAATTTCATAAGGATACTGCAAAATACATTAAGATTAGAATAGAGGAAGAAAAGAAATTATTGGATTCCGATAAAGTATCAAGTGAGTGGAAAGAACGAATACCTATGCTAATTAAAGAACTTGAAGGATTTGTTCAAATGTTACAAGGAAATCTACAATAAGGATTGAAAATCTGTGTGTTGCTCTTAAATAAGGATTAATCTAAATAGAATCCATCGATCTCCAACCCCTATAGTCATTTATACACAAGTAAAATAGGTAATAAACCTATTTTTTTCTTGGATAAGTGATTTCCTAGATATCAATAGTATGCTATAATCAGAGATAACAAGATTTTGATTGTAGAGGATAGGAGAGTTAATTATGTTTACGGCTTTTTATTGGATAAGAAATCTTTTGTTGTTTTTTTTAGTTCTTTATACGATTTTTTTAATTAGAGATAATAAGAAAAATATAAATATTAAATTAGAAAGAAAGAAATCTATAATTATATTGTTTTCCTTAGCTATTATTTTAAGCCTAATGGAATTATCTGTTCCATTTTTTTATAATGGAATAAGCGTAATCAAATCTTGGATTCTTACGATAAGTGAAAAAAAGTCTTTTCACAACCCATTTGGTGTGATTATGGTAATCTGTTATGTAGCTCTAAATTTACTAGTTCTTATTGGTTATCTACGATTTAAAACAATGAGAGGTCTAAAATTGTTATATGGTACTGTTGTTGTAATAGCAATAGATTCAATTTTATCTTTAATACCCACTTTGGTTGCACTAATTAGGAATTTATCTATATTAGGACCAGGCTATCTTATGTCCATCTCCTTTTATATTATTTCAATCACTTCAGGCGTTATTTTTTTCTTTCATTTAAGTAATAATGGATTGATTAACAGAAAGAGCAAAATTAACAATTTAAAAGTGCTTAATAATAAAATCGGCACCCAATCTGAAAATATTTCAATAAACACCGGTAAACACACTAAAAAAAATAGACATTATATAATTATGACCACATTTATATATATAGTCGAGTTTATCTTATTAATGATTACTCTGTATGGGTCGTATTTTAAAACTATCTCTGAACATAATGAGTATTTGTCAATATACACACAAAATTACAGTACTTTATTTATCACCGTACTATATCTTTTATTTTATGGGTATTTAGTACTATTTATAATTTTATGTAATACGACAAAACTCATTAAAAGTATTGTTTATACAGTGAAATCATCATTTACAGTAGTATTGATTGTATTATTACTTGTAGAAATGAGTTATATTAACGATGGTTTAAATGAATTACTAACAATAAATTTCGATGTTGCTTTTTATTCTCACATATTACTAATAATCCTAAGTATTCTTCCTATACTTGTTATAGTTCCTCGTTTAGAGCCTCTGGTACAGGAATGAAATATGTGTCGTTTCGGTCTCCAACACCGTTTTGCTCATAATAATAAAATATAGTATAAGTCTCGTATATATTAGGAGACTTTTTTTAGAAAATTATCTGCTTTTTTGAGAATGTGACATACGTGTGTCCTACCCTATTGGTATAATAGAGTTGTATAAATAAAATTGAATATAAAAAATAATGTAAGATTTTGTCGGACGGGGGTTCGACTCCCCCCAACTCCACCATTAATACCCACATAAATTCTAACTAAGTGTTGGAATTATTATATAGAAACAAGAAAAACCATTAACTACTGCTATTGGAGTAATTAAGGGCTTTTTTTTTAATACTAATGATTGATTATCAATGTGGTTTTTAAGAAAAATTGTCTAATTAAGTATTAAAATGTCCTAATTGCAAACGATATTATTAATAGGAGGTGACATTATGGCACAAAATCAAAGTTATAATAAATTAGTTGTACCTGGTGCACAAGCAGCCATCGATCAAATGAAATATGAGATAGCCAGCGAATTAGGTGTTACTTTAGGACCTGACTCAACATCAAAACAAAATGGTTCCGTTGGTGGAGAAATCACTAGAAGATTGATTGCTCAAGCTCTAGGGCAACAAGCTCCAAAAAAATAAAATACACGAAAGTATAAACATAACTTTCTATTGGTTTAAAAAATCTACCATAAATTAAGGTAGATTTTTTATTGCCATAACACCACTAGGAGGGGGTGTTTTATATTTTGTCTCAAGAGTGAAAGATGATGTGATTCAACTTAAAGGAAGAAATACAATTCAATTAAGGATGGGATTATACAGTAGATAACTGCTGCTAACAGAATTCGTACTAAGGAAGATGTTAAAAAAAGATTCTTTAAAGGTAAAGTAGCTCCATAGGATATAGTAGAGAAATATCTACATAAGGAAGTATCTCACTATCTTACAAAAGGGGCACAAAATAAAATCCAATATGTAGAAAAATCTTAATGATGCCATAGTAATACAGCTTTTTTCTATTTTTAGGTATAAACTACTAATAGGATGTAAAGAGAAATGTTTTAATCAAATTAATTTAAAAGGGGGAACTCAAGTGTCAGAAATAGTTTTAAATACAAAAGATTTAACAAAAGTCTATTCAACGTTTAGAGGAGCTGCAGCAGTTAATGCTTTAAATGGTATAAATTTGACTGTGAAAAAAAGTGATTTTATAGGGATAATGGGTGCGAGTGGAAGTGGAAAAACCACTTTGTTAAATATTTTATCAGGTGTTGATACTCCAACCTCTGGTGATATAAGAATAAACGATAAAGACATAACAGAAATGAAAAAAGGTGAATTATCACTATTTAGAAGGGAAAATTCAGGGTATGTTTTTCAAGACTTTAATTTACTCGACAGTTTATCTGTTGAAGAAAATATTGGATTGCCATTAATTTTAAGTAAAAAAAATCCAGATTTTATAAAAGGACAGAGTAAAAAAGTTATGAAATTTGTAGGAATTAGTGATTTAAATGATAAATACCCATATAACATATCGGGTGGACAAAAGCAGCGAGTAGCCATCGCACGTGCTATCATTAATGACCCATCAATTATTTATGCAGATGAGCCAACAGGGAATCTTGACTCGAAAGCTACAAAAATAATTATGGATATCCTATGTAAAATGAATGACGAATTAAAGAGTACAATTCTTATGGTTACACATGATCCATATACAGCGTCTTATTGCTCTAAAGTTATCTTTATAAAAGATGGAAATATAGAATCTGAAATTACATCAGAAGGAAATAGAGACACATTTTTTCATAAAATCATTGAATTGCAAAGTCATATAGGGAGTGAAGAATAATGACTTTTTATTCTGTTATACTAAAGAATATTAAGCATAACTTAAGTAAATATTTATCTATCTACTTAGTAAATGTTATGACTGTTGCAATGATTTTCATGTATGGGAGTTTATTGTTTAATTCCCAGGTATCCTTAGGGTATGTTGAACAAAATGATATAAAAGCTAATTTGCAATTAGGACTCTTTATTTTAATACTCTTTTCATTTACATTTCTTATCTATACTTATAGTTCACTTTTGAAAAATAGAGGAAAAGAGTTTGGAACCTACATGACAATTGGGTTAACAAGAAGAGAGCTGAAAAAAATACTGTTTATTGAAAATATTTTTCTTTACAGTATTTCCTTAATAACTGGTCTTTTTATTAGTACTATTTTCGGAAGAGTTTTTTTTGCAGGACTTAATACAATTTTAATTGGAACTCAAATTAAATTTGAACTGCAAGTCAATGCTTTTATCTTAACAATAAGTATTCTTTGCTCAATATTTTTAGTTAATAGTTTTTCTAGCATTATATTATTGCGAAAAAGAACTATTTTAGAATTATTAAAAACAAATAGCACAAGTGAAATTGGAAAAGATAGAATCCTGTTTGGAGTTATCGCCTTAATAGTTTTCGTTATTTCTTCTATAATTTTTCCTAAGGTTTTTTTTGGAGAGTGGTTTGCAGAATATGCTACAGTACTAATGTATATTTTAGTGCCCTTAATTTTCATCAGTCTTTATTTTATATTAGGAACTATCATGGCAGTTTTTAAAAATATCGCACGTAATTTTCCAAACTTCTATAATAAAAACATACTTGTAATAACAGACATATCTAAAAAATTAGTGGGTTATAGAAATGTAGTATATATACTTTTTGTGCTTTTATTTATTTCAGTTTTTCTAACAGGTCTAAGTTACTCAATGCATTCTGTCACTATAGATATGTTAGAGGAACTCAAACCATTCGATATAATGATTGTAGAGACAGATGATTTTAATATTATAGAAAAAAATGAAATTGAAGATTTATTTTCAAAGGAAGATGCTACAATATCACAGTATAAAACTTTGGAATATTTAGAAACAACTATTTTTGAGGAAAGTGGAGATTATATCTCACTATGGAGTCATAAGGGAGTTATTATAAGCGAAAGCAACTATAATTTACACACAAACTCAAACCTTATAATAAATGACAATAGCGCATATTATATTGCTGTAAAGTCAGATAATATAAGAGATTTATCTAATATAACAATTGTTCCACTTAATGAAAAAGATATAGACTATGTAAATTCATTGTATGAGAAAAACATGAAAAAATTATCGATTGAAAACTATAATAAATTCTTAAAAGATCAAGAACATTACTCTGAAATAGAAGGAAGTAATATTGAGAAAGAACTAGGTGTTAAGTATACTAACTATCTCATTACTAAAGAATTTTCTTCTAGGAGTGCATTTGTAATCAGTGATGACAACTATGAAACTCTTAAATTAAGTAATAAGACAAATGTATCATCCTACCATTTAATAAACTATAGTGGTGATGAAAAGGTGTTTTATGAGTTAGTCGATTATTTGCGAATTCAAAATGACCTAGACGATAGCTATTGGCAAGGTGTAACTGATGGCTATGTTGAAGATGAAAGTCGCAGTATGGCTGAGTCATATAGACCAATGTCATTAAAAGAGAGTATTCGATCAAGTTTTAATAGTAGTGGAGTTTTATTATTTACGATGATTTTCATTGGGTTCCTATTTTCTATAGGAAGCGGTGTGGTATTGTATTATAAAGTTGTCTTTGATGCAAACAACGAGAAAGAAAAAATTAGTTCATTATTAAGAATTGGAGCTAACAGCATGCAAATAAAGAGTGCTATTTCCAAACAATTATTAATTATTTTTCTCGCTCCTGTTGTCTTAGGTTGTCTTACAGGACTATATTTTATCAGTATTTTGACTTCGAATATGGCAATACATAATGAAATAGTTTGGAAATCTAGTTTAGCAGCAATGTTCGTCTTCGCTTTACAATTAGTATTCTATCTTATAGGAAGAAGTAGTTATTACAGTATAACTGGTGTAACTTCCAAATAGATAAATCTCATAATACCATCTTACAAAAAAAAATATTTTTTCATTCTGGTAGTATTTCCACTTAAATAAGTTATCTTTCATCTTATATTCCAGTAATAGGATATTTTAGTATAATTATAGCGTGAGGTGTTGGCAATAGAAAGTTTTATCAACACAACCCTTAAGAGCCTATTCGGTCATGCCTTTTTCTCGATATACACAAACGTATCAGTTGAGGAACTACATATAGAGTAGAGAAACTGCATATAGATAGGAAAGAAAGGAGTGGAATTATGAATTCAATCAGAAAAACTACAATAATTGCTGGAGTATTATTTATTATTGGTACCATTGCTGGAGTACTAAGTATTGCTCCTGCAATAGATGCACCAGATTATCTTGTCAAAGCTTCATCAAATGCAAACCAAGTAATAATTGGATCGATTTTTCAGTTTATTATGGCTGCTGCATATGTTGGTTTTGCAATTTTAATATATCCAATTTTAAGAAAATATAATGAAAGTCTAGCACTTGGATTTATTGGTTTTAGGTTTATTGCTGCCGTGTTTAATATAATTGGTGTAATTATTATACTATTAATATTGACGTTAAGTCAGGAATTTATAAAAGCTGGAGCTCCTGATACATCGTATTTTCAAACTTTAGGTGTATTATTGCGAGCAGGCCGTGATTTAGTGAACCATGTGGCAATGATACTAGTTCATTGCTTAGGAGGTCTAATGTTATATTATATTTTTTATCAAACAAAACTAGTGCCTCGATGGTTATCAGATTGGGGTTTGATTGGTACAGTATTGACCATATTAGCAAGCTTACTAGTAATGTTCCACTTCATTGACATCATAACACCAATCTATATTGTTTTAAGTCTACCAATGGCCTTGCTAGAAATGTTTTTGGCGATATGGCTGATTGTAAAAGGTTTCAATCCATCTGTGATAGATTCTGATTCTAAATAATTCTTTGAATGGTGGAATAAAACAAAATCAGAGATGTCTTTTATCAGTAATGTAGTAGGAAAAGTAGGGAATAAGATTCTTTAATGGATTTATTAACGCAGGAAAATAAAGTGTTAATTATTTTAAAGATAATATGAATGAAGAAGCTCTTATTAATAAGGAGCTTTTTTGTGTTAGGTGAAATAATTTAAGTTTGTCAGACTTGTCACTTTGAAGTAGCATAATATCACTTGAAGAAAAAGTTCGAACTGTTAATTTCTTTTTTATATTACGTATTTAGAGTATAATAGAATATATAGAGGAGATGATTTTTGTGAATAAGATAAAAAAATATACTAGAATCATCAATTCGATAAGAAATACCCATAGTCTTATAAAAAATATTCACCCAGTTTTATACAAGTTATATCCAATTTCAATAGTAGAAGATAACTCCTTTTATGTTTTTGATTATGATTTAGAGAATGAAAGATACAGTTATATTTTGGAGCATTCATCACTAATACCTTTACCTGACAAAGTAAGAGCAGCATTTAACATATATAGGTGTTTTATTTCTATTATGGTATACTATTAATAGAATTAAAAAAGATAAAGGTGGATTCCATATGAAAAAAAGAATTTTTTTATTAAAAGGGTTTTTATTGTCAGAAAAATGTTTAAAGACTTTCTTATTAATTTACTTTATTGTTCTTACAGTAGTAGGTATAGTATCATTCATCATGATTAGAAATAATTATAATTTTCAATTCCACAATAGTAGAGGGTTGTTGAACAATATAGTTATTTTAATAACGATATTTGGTCAACCATTAGGTGTTTGGTTTGAGAATGTTGCAATAATTATCGTCCTAATTCTACTTATAGAGTTACGTAACAAAAAAGAAGAAACAAAGTAATGAAGGATTGAAAATCCGTGTTCCCTTCACTTACTAAGAGTTGAACATATTATTAATATATTTTTTACTATAGAAAGGATTTGAATATAATGAACAAAATTTTTAGGTATCGTAGGCATATTATGTTAATAGAAAAATGGCTTCCTATCATGTTAATACCAACAATTATACTATTATCTCTTGGAATTTACATACAAGGTGTAGGTCCTTTTTTGATAATGGTTGGATTGTTGAATGCAGGTTATTATTTTATTTTGAAAAGACTTTATAGTAGGTTATCTAGTTTGGAGTTAACTATTGATGATATTGGTATTAGATACATTAATAGTAGAAATAACATCTTTATCAAATATGAAGATATCAAATATATTTCTAATAAAAGTGTTAGAAATATAGGGGGATGGATAACAATAAAATCTTTTGATAATCAATCTATAAAACTAACAGTTGTACTGGAAAATATAGCTGATTTCATCTTAACTCTAAAAAACAAGTTAGATGAACTTGATTTAAGTAATAGGTATGATGAAAAAGATTTAATTAAGTTTTATACGACGGCTGCTTATTCAGATGATAGTTGGCGTAGATTATATTATAGATTTAAAAAAGTTTTACTGATTACCATCCTAAATGTAATAGTATCTATAATATATTCAATATTTATTTTAAGTGATAGTATAGGAATTTTAGCATTTTTATTATCAATAATAGTTTCATCGATTGTATATTTAATTGTGGAATATGCTTACTTTGCACCAAAAATAAAAAGGGGTATTGACTATAATTCGTGGCAGTTACCTAAAGAAAATATAGAAAATGAAAAATCAATAATGAGTAAACTTACTTATTTATATGGGGGTTTATTTTGGATATTACTCATTGTATTTAATTTTATTTATTATATTTAATAAACAATCATTAGATTTTATGTTAAATTCTTTTTAGTTGTTGTTTGTTTGATAACTAGGATTGAAAATCCGTGTGTCATTAGAATTAGTAAAATAAGGTTCATTTATACTGAAGGAATACTGTAAGTATTCATATTTTTACATGAGGAATTTTTTTATGTTATACTATTAATAGTATACTTCAGATTTTGTGTAAGGGGAGTTTATAAAATGATGAAAAAAAGTAATATATCTAGTTACAAGTATTTTTTTTTAGGTGTTTTAATGTTTCTTGTTTTGGGGATGGACTTATTCGTAATGCCTATAGATATATTACTATTCGGCAATAAATTCAGTTATGAGACTTTCTTTGAGAGTTCTTGGTATATTCTTGTAACCCACTGGAGTATTGTAATCGCTATTTGGATTGTTGCTGTACTTTTGATATTTAAATGGTTTAAAAGAAAAGACGTTCATGAAGATGTTATTTTAATTGGTAAAGTAAAAGATACGAAGAAATTGATTCTTATTGCTGTTATTGCTAGTGTAATGTTCACGATTCTTTATTCAGTATTGTTTTTTGAACAAATACCGCAATTTTACAGAGAGTATCAATCTTTTTATCTATATCATGGTAACAGGGCTATTATAGTTTCAATCTTTCAAAACATATATTATTTCGTTGAGTCAATGATTGTAGTATTACTTCTTGCCTTAATGCATCGTGCAGGCGAATTATGGTTTAATTCTCATAAATATCCATATGGGGGTATAGGATTATTGTTGACTTGGGGATTAGGTCATCTGACAAAAGGTATTGATGCTACTTTATGGATAAGTGGATTCTGTATTGTATTGGGATTTTTGTTTCTAAAGGCAAACAAAAGATGGTGGCCAAGTATAATATTTGTATGGCTGTTTTTCTTAATTTAAAAGGATTGAAAAGCCGTGTGTCGTTCTTTCTAAATATTATTCGAAATGTAGTACAACGGTTTCCAACACCTTTAGTACGGATCGAATCCTATTGCCCCTGTCACCTATTAGTTCGTTAGATATGTATACTCCAAACTATAATTAGATAAAGGTATTAAAATGATGTCGAGTATGGTATATTAAGCTAGTTCAAAGAAAAATATTGAGGGTAATCTTGAATGAATGATTGTAAAACTTTAATCAACCAATCGAAAGAAAAATTTAAAAGGACTGAACATGAATCTAAATTAGTTATTTCTAGACCTAGCCAAAATGATGTCGAAACTTTACACAACTTTTTTGAAAATGTTATAAGAGATACTTTTATTCGTAATGGGATTAGCAATCTAAAAGAGGAAATTAGACAAGAAATTGAAGATAAAAGAAATTTCTTAGTAGATGATCTTGAAAACAATGGGTGCTTCTTTCTTGTTGCAACTGTAGAAAGTAAATTGATAGGCAGTATTTCATGTAAGCAAGCTAATGAACTCATTGTAAAATGTACAAATGGTACTTTAAAAGAAGTGTTAGAATTAGGGACAGTGTATGTGCACCCAGAGTATCAAAAGCAGGGAATTGGAAGTACACTAGTATATGAAATGTGTCAAGTGTTACATAAAATAGGTGTAAAGACAGTTTGCTTAGACAGCGGTTATAAAATTGCTCAAAAAGTATGGTTACATCTCCTAGGAAAGCCTGAATATCATTTAAGAAATTATTGGGGAGATAATGCTGATCATATGATTTGGAAAGTAGAAATAGATGATGTACTAAAGAGATTAAAGTCAAATAGAATTTGACTTTAATTAGTAACTGTTCAAAAATTTAAATTATTTGCGGGATACTTACTCTCGGAGATAATCAACCATACGTGTAAATGTTTTTTTAACAGAATAATAAGTAAATGAATATGGAAAGAAGTCAATATTGTTTTTTTGTTAAATAAGTCGTTTCGGTATTTAACACCATTAGTGTGGGTTCAAATACTATAGTTCTAACACAAAAAGATAAAGAAAAGCCATTTTTGATCTTTTTTTTGGAATGTGACATACGTGTGTCCTACCCTATTGGTATAATAGAGTTGTATAAATAAAATTGAATATTAAAAATAATGTAAGATTTTGTCGGATGGGGGTTCGACTACCCCCAACTCCACCAAAAATAACATAGGAATTTCAACATAAAGCTAGAATCTGTACATAAAAAGATAAGCCATTTAAGATGATTTCTATGGTCTTTTTTTATGCATAATACTACGTATAAATGGGAAATCTGTTATACTGATAATTCACTGTAATTAAAGGGAATTTTTTATTAAAATAACGGATATATGCTATACTATATATAGAATGCATTACAATACAACAAAGAGGTGAGTTGATTGAAGGTATTTAAAAAATTAATTTATTCATTCGTAGTGATTATCCTAGTGTGTTCGATAATATTGTGGATATTATACCTTTTATTATATACGGTACGTTTTGATTTTGATGAAGTAACGGATATTGTAATTAAAGTACCTATTGTTCAAGATGAACCATATGAGCAATCATTGTGGGAATGGAAGAGTTATAAGGTTTCAATTGATGAAGCGTCTGAGTTAATAAATTATTTAGATGAGTTAAAATTTAGAACATATTCCGAATGTGAAGGTGCTACTATATCATATGAAGTTGAAATGAATATAGATGGCGAGCTAATAAAATTTGGAGAAGGATGTACATACTTTCACGCCCACGTAAGAAGTAAAAGTCCTAACCCTTTTCAAGCGAAATATGATTGGAGAGAGTACAAAAGAATAATTCAAGATATAATTGATAACAATTAAGTGGCAAACATCATAGGATTGAAAAACCGTGTGTCGTTTATATAAGTATAATACCCCCTTTTTTTTATAGGTGTTTTACTTCGAACAGGATATACTTATTTATAGAATGTTTAGGGAGGGGTTTAATGAAAGATAAAATAAATGTTTTTGTAATAGTAATTATAATTAGTGTGATATCACACTCGCTTCTCTTTTATCACATAAACTACAGTCCAACAGAAAGTGTTATAAAAACACTAAAATTTGCTGTGCCAGTCGGTTATCTTTTCTTGATTTCGTTAATTATTTATTCCATAGAATTAGGAACCCCTAAAAGGATTGCCGTATTGTTTTTGATCCCTACAGTTTACAGTTTTGTATCTTTCTTCATTGTAGACCTCATGGAAGAAATATTCCCCTTTAAAATTGCTTTTTTCTTGTATTTTCTAGGCTACTATTTACTTGTATTTATTGCCTGGATACTTAATTATAGATTTTCTAAAAGTAGAGTTATACTTGTAATAGGTATATTTGAGATTATTAAATTCTTAATTGTAGCTATAAAATTTATGGGTATCACGTTACCGTGGAATGGAAAGACATACTTAATAGATGCTACTAGAGATGTATTTCTTATTTGGATCCTAATGATTAAGATAAAAGAACACACTAAAAGTGCAAATAATCCTAAGTCACAACTGCTTTGACATTTGAATGATTCAATAGTTATATAAGTGGGAGGAACTTTTTGATAAACCTTATATACTTCTTGAAGAAACTGGTAATTAAAAAGTAGATTGAACAACCGTATGTCACTTGAGGGTTCAACTAAAACCTTTATAGGTGATTAATTTTAAATATAGTAGTAAAATATGAATAAAGGAGTAGAGTAAAATGATTATTAAATTTATATTAATTATACTGGTAGTTGTTATAGTTATAATGAGCTATTTAACATTTAGAAGAATTAAACTGGAAAATAATATATTAAAGAAACAAAAAGCAACTGGTAATGCAATACTAAATAAAAAAATTCGTATACAATATGCATATATTCTTACTCTTATAACATTAACTATAGGAATATATTTGAATGCAACGCCACTTTATCTAAAAACTTTTGGAATGTATACAAGTGCTGATTGTGCGTTTAGTCTTGAAGATGATAAGGCAGTTGTTGAGTGGAGTGAAAATATATTTATCGCTCGAGTAGACGAGTTAATAGAAATTAAAGAGTTTAGCATACTTAATGAAGATCATAGTCCATTGATAGATAAATTTAGATATTCAATTACATCCATCAATGATTTATTAGGTGATTCTAAACTAAGTAATCAGCTGCAAATACATCGAAGTGTAAAATATCCAGGTGTCCATGTATCAGATATGTGTATTGAGGATAAGGAAATCGTGGTTGGAGAGGTATATTTATTTTTAGGAGGATTTGTAGATAGTGAAGAAGCTGAAAGAAATACAGACCCTAGAAATAAGAATGGAAACTTCTATTATAGTACTAAATCAGTCGAATTGAGTGGCTATGATATGAATAAACCCCTAGAAGAACAGAATCAAAACATTCAGTCTATTATTCATCATTATCAAGAGTTACTAAATGAGCAATAAACTATTTGTGGATTGAAAATCCGTGTGTTGACCTTGGATGATTATATTCTAAATGTAGTCCATCAGTCTCCAACACCGCTGACATTAAAGAAAGGTGATTAATAATATGAAATTCAATTATACTGTTGCATTTTTAACATTTATTATCGGATTCGTATTGGTTATATTTCTAAGTAATATTTTTAACGAACATGACACTGCTATAATGTTGAAGGGTATTATCCTGGTACTAGAGTATATAAATTGTCTAACGAACTCTACTAAAAAGGAAAGTCAAGAATATTTCAATATAAATCATTATCAAGAACTTTTAAAAGTTAATCCAGACCAAGCAATAGTGTATTTAAATACATTTCAAAAGTAACCATATTTAAAGAAGTAATTTACATCACATAAAAGTTGATGTTTTTTTACAATAAAGTTAATTTTAGAATGTGACATACGTGTAGCCTACCCTATTGGTATAATAGAGTTGTATAAATAAAATTGAATATAAAAAATAATGTAAGATTTTGTCAGAAGGGGGTTCGACTCCCCACAGCTCCACCATAATCATAGACAAAAGTTGATACAATATAACTTTTTTGCAAGAAATCCCTTAATTTAAGGGTTTTTGTTGTTTTTTTGGTGCGTTTTAAATTTGTCGAAGTTTAAATGTACATAAAGATAAAAAGTGATATAATTTATGTAGAGTAAAAGGAGGTAATATTTTATGAATATAATAGACACTATATTTTTCTATACACGAAATGACTATTTAATTATAAACAGTTTGCTTTGCAATAAGATAATACAATTATGGGAAGTATGTGAACTTGTTAATAATGATTCAATAGGAGTGCTCAAAGAACATAAAGATGGTATACGCACTCTTGACACTGACAGTATAAAAAGATACGAAAGTCGAATTTATGAGTGTTTAGATGATAAAGCAAAAGATAAAATAATAAAAACAGCTCAAAGTGATATTATAAATATTTTAAATGTAATGGTTCCAACAAAGCAAGAAATATTACTTTATAGAACTATTTGGCAAGCAAGAATTGGTGATACTTTTAATGAAAATAAAATTAATGACATTATAGAATTTAAGAATATTTCATCAACATCTACTATTCCATATATGGAAGATGCCGGTCGTGATTTTTATAGATATGAAATAATCATACCTAAAAATAGTAAGATTTTAGAACTTAATCAATTTGATCCATTTATACGAAATGAAGATAATGAAGTTTTGACACCTCCTATGAAATGTAGGATTATCAATATATATAATAATGATAATCCGAAGTGTAAAGGAATCATAAAAGTAGAATGCATAGAGCAAATATATCCCAATATATAATGATTAGTTTTACCCCTAGAGAGTGATTGTGTTGCAAAAAATGCGATCTAATTTAAAAAAAGAAGTATCTATGAATGAAAAATATTATACAACACCAAACAGTTGATTTACGAGATTGATCTTATTCCTAAACTAAAACATATAAACAATCCTATATGTATTGAATTACTTCTATATATATGCTAATATTTAACAAGCAAATATAGAAAGGGCTGAAAAAATGATTTTAAAAGCATAAACTTGATTAATTAACAATTAATAAGTGATATATTTACGCAGTGAATATATTTGTTTTGTGTGCTTTTTTTAATATCTATTTAGATAAGAAATCATTTTAGCCAATATATTAAGTTTTAGAACGTAAGATTATGATTCTAATTTTTATAATCGAAATATGTTTTAATACACTATAATTTTTAAAGCTAGATGAATTTTTCACTAGCTTTTTTGATTTTATATATCACTAATAATGTTAAATTAAAGTTAAAGGTAATATATTTAAAGAATCAGATAAAATTTAATATTAGAAGAAAAAACTTTAACATATATATTTTACTTAATGAGGAGGAATATATATGAAGAATTCAAAATTGGTTATTGTAACAGGTGTGAGTGGAGCAGGTAAGTCTATTAAATCACAAAACTTGGCCAATCAATATCAATAAAATGGTATTAAAAACTTACACGAGGAAATAGAATCAATTTTTGAGGAGGTAAGCAAACATGAAAATTAATTACGATAATTATTATTGGCAGGATGAATTAGTAAGGTTACGCCCAGCAATAACAGATGATTGGGATGAGTTTTATCTTAACTACTTTGACTCACCTGCCCGATTCCTTTTAGACAGCTTGATTGAGGTACCGTTGACAGAAGAAGGAGCCAAGGAAATCTGGAATGAATTCATTGAAAGCAGTAAAAAGGAAGGACGCCTTAATTTTACTATCGAAACACTTGATGGACTTAAGGTTGGTTCAGTAGGTATTTCCGGAATTGATGAACGAAACGGAACATTTGGCATTGGAATGCAAGTAGGCCGTGATTACAGAGGACAAGGTTATGGTACTGCCGCTATGAAAATACTGTTTGATTATGCGTTTAATGAAAGACGGTTGCATAAATTTCAGTCATTTGTAATCGAAGGAAATGTCCCTTCAGAAACAATGATGTTAAAGCTAGGCTGTGTAAAAGAGGGCGTAATTCGAGGGACTACATACCATCAGGGTAAATATTGTGATGAAATACATTACGGCTTATTTGCAGAGGAGTTTAATCTTCTTAACAGAAAATCATGATGAATTGCATTTCATTCGTAATGAAATGTCGTAGAATGACGCAGGTGGAAAATGAGTATAATGTTAATTATACGTCGTTTCGGTCTCCAACACCGCTTGCATGGGAATATAGGGAAATATTTCGTTGGTAAATCAATATTTTTTATGAGGAGTGAAAAACATATGATAATAAAGGATTTTAAGTTATTTGAAAAAGAAATGAAAGAGTTAATCCTATCAAACCATAGGGATATCATCAGTAAAGTAGGAGTTGCTACAAGTCGAGAGGACAATGATCAAATTATACTTAACAGTATAGAAAAATGGTCAAGTAGTACTGAGTTAAGTGGAGCAGTATGTATTGATAATAATAAGATTGTTGGATTCATGTTAGGAGAAATTAAGGAAAATCCAAATAAGATCTGGATTAAACCTTATGGACTAGCCGCGAGTGGTGCAAATGTGGATGGTATATTTTACAAACTATACAAGTATTGCTCAAAAAAATGGATTAATAGTGGTTACAATGAACATGTCATTGAATCTCTGAATAATGATTCATTTGTTCAGAGTCTTCAAAATTTAGGGTTCGCTTTTCAACAAGTTCATGGCATTCTAAAAATTAGTTCTTATGTAGAGCAAGTCTCTAATGCTGAAATAGAAGTGAGACAGTTAAATAATAATGATGAACCCCTTTTAAGAAAAATGGCAGACATTATCTATAATTATCAGAATGATTCACCTGTTTATGCTGCACCACCATTTACGATAAACGATATTAGAAATGGTTATGCAAGTCTAATTGATGATAAGGATTTACTCTTTTATATAGCTGAAACAAATGAACCTGTTGCTTTTCAAGGGTTATGGCCGGAGGAGGAAGGGTATTTAGTTCCTGATAAGTGTGTAGAACTTTCTATTGCAGGGACTTTCTCAAATATGTCTCATCAAGGGATTGGGTCAAAATTAATGAACTATGTTGTTGATGATTTATCCAAAAAAGGATTTGAATGGATTGTGGCAGATTGGCGAGTTACAAATATAAGTTCAAGAAGATTCTGGAACGAGAAATGTGGCTTTAAAATTGTTAAACATAGAATGGTAAGAATTATTTAGTCTAATTTTGAGTGGGGAAACTTTAAGTAGAATCTCACAAAGTCTAGATCACACTTATAATTAATGTATAAATGTTAAGTAAACGATGGATACGTGTTCCATCGTTTCTTTTATGTGAGATATTACTGTATAAGCACTATGATCAATTGAGGAGAGAAGAAAATAAGGTTGTGTTGCAAAAAAATGTGACCTATTAAATATTAACAAAGAAGTATCTATGAATGATAAATATTATGAAACACCAAACAGTTGATTTACGAGATTAATCTCATCAACTGTTTTTTTCGTATTCGCTTGCCCCTTACGGATCATGTTCATAGCTTCTACTCCTTGTATAGTGGAACACGCAGGTTTGAAGTGTTTGAATCCGAGCATATTGTTGGTTATCCGCTTGATGTGGCGATGGTCCTGCTCAACAATATTATTCATGTACTTGGATGACCTGTGTTTAGTCTAGGGGTTTAGTTTCCCTAGTTTAATTTCATTCTTGATTGTTGAGATTGTAGCTGCATATTTATCGGTAGTTATTACTCTTAGATTACTATTATGTGGTGAGCGAAGTGCTTTACGAAAGAACTTCTTAGCCGCCCTCTTATCACGTTTTTTTGATAACCAAAAGTCGATTGTATCTCCTTTTAAATCAACAGCTCTATAAAGATACATCCACTCACCGTTAAACTTTAGATAGGTTTCATCCATTCTCCAGGAGTCATTAGTTTTTCTCAAATGTTTTCTTAGATTTCTGTTAAGTATTGGCGAATACTCTATAACCCATCTGTAAATAGTTGTATGATTAAGATAGAGTCCACGCTCTTCCATCATTTCTTGAAGGTTACGATATGATAGAGGGTATTTTAAATACCATCTTACACATAAAATTATTATTTCATGTTGGTAGTGTTTCCACTTAAATAAATTATCCTTCATCTTATACTCCACTAATATGATATTTATAGTATATTTATAGCATGAGGTATTGACTAGAGAAATTTTTTGCAACACAAGCGGAAAGAATATCTTGAGCTTATTGTTTCTTTTTCAAAACATAATAAACTCAGTGACTTTGATAGCTTAATAGATGAACTAGATTTAGGGGATAATCTATCAAAGGACATAATCGAGTACTCACTTGGAACTAAACATAAAATATCCTTGTTATCGTCATTTTTACTAGACTATAATATAATTTTGATAGACGAACCATTAAGGTCGTTAGATCCTTATTCCTCAGAAGTGATTAAAAGATTTATTCTAAAATTAAAATAAAAAGGGAAATTAATCGTGATATCAACTAATATTATGTATCCAGCTTATGAAATATCAGACGCGATTCTCTTATTAAATGATAGTACCATAGAGATGAAGGAAAACAACTATGACAGCTATGTGGATTTTCATAACTCAATAAGTAATATTTTACTGAATAATTAAACAAGTATCTTATGACTTACGAAAGGTATATCACAAATATACCTTTTTTTTGCATTGTATAATTTTATACAATGAAGCTTTAATTTAGGTTTCATGATAGGTCTACTATGATAGAAGTTGCCTTTTTGAATGTTAAGTATTTAATAGTTTCTTGTCTATCTACTTTTAAGTGATTTTTGAATGCTTGGAGAAACCTAGGTTTTGGATTTTAACTGAGCTATTTTATAGCCAGTAGAAAAAAAGAAAAGAATTAAGCTAGTGTTTTGAAAAATTTACTAAACAAACGAAATGTTTCATATCTAAGAAATACTTAGTCCATTCAGTAATATAGTTCTATGAAGAAGTAATGAATACGCCATCATATTATAGACCTTCTTTATACTAGATATTTTGATGATTATAAAGTATAATGATATTAATGAAATGCAGGGAGAACTAAAATGACAAGATATTTGAAAATATTGTTTTTATCATTTGGGCATTTAATAGTAGATTTATCTGGTATTTATTTAATTAATGTACAGTATAATTATTATGATTTTAAGTATATTGCTTTGTTTTTTATTATTTATAATTTAATTGCTTTTGGATTTCAGCCTATCTTTGGTTACTATGCAGACTTGAAGAATTACTATTTATTGTTTACCGTCTTAGGCTTACTTCTACCAATTTTATCACTATATTTAAAAGGTTTAGGAATACTAGCTATAGTTATTTCGACTATTGGTAATGCATTATATCATGTTGGTGGAGGAATTTTATCTATGAACCTTTTCCCTGATAAAGCAGCGCCAGCTGGAGTGTTTGTGGCCCCTGGAGCAATTGGTGTCTTTTTAGGAGTGTTTTTTGCAAGTCATTCATACTCTTATGATGGTGTAATTTCAATAATAGGTATATTGCTGTTAATCACGATATACTTAGTATTGAAGAGTGATAATTCAAGAGTTATCAATAAGAAATTAAATATTAATTTTACTATAATTATAGGTTTATTACTTATAATTATCTTAATAAGAGGTTTTATTGGTTCAATTCTTATTTTTAGTTGGAGTGACAATTTAATTTACAAGGCTATATTAGTTTTTAGTGTGTTTATAGGTAAGTTTATGGGTGGAATATTAGGAGATTGTTTGGGGTATAAGAGAGTTGGGATATTTGGGTTACTAGCATCAGCACCATTATTACTTCTAGGATATTATTTACCATTATTAGGGTTTTTTGGAGCACTATTCTTTAATTTTACAATGGGAATTACTTTATATCTTATAATTGACAGTTTAGGTATATATAAAGGTTTTGCCTTTGGATTAACTACATTATCATTAATAATTGCTTTTTTACCGAAGATGTTTGGAATATCCTTTACATTTGGATTAAGATACAACCTTGTTGTGCTAATTCTGGTCTTTGTGGGAGCATATGTTTTATCAATAGCTGTAAATATATATATTAAAGGTCAGAAGGAAGGTGTTTAGAGTGAGAATTTTAAGAATATTGTTAGATCTTTCTATACCGCAAACTGAACCAAACCCGGTTAGAAAATATGTGTTGATATTTATTATATTACTTTCATTAATTCTAATAGTAACATCATATTTCACGTTAAGGAGAATTAGAAAATCAAATTCTAATACGAATTAACTTTAGATAAACAAGAGAGGTGGAATTGATGAAACTAATAGATTTATTTTTAGTCGTGGCAAATCCACCGGAAATCGTTGTTTATTCAGTCCTGCTAGTTATTTCAATTGTTGTGGTACTTATTTTAGTATCGATATCTAGATGGATCATTAAAAAGATAAGGAGTGATATGTAGATGAATATCTTGAGTTTCATTGTAGATGCTGCAGGGCCACCAATATACGTGGTATTTTTATTATTTATAATTATCGCAATTCTAATAGTTGTTATTTTAATATCAATTACATTATTAATTATTAGGAAGATAAAGAACTCACATGATAGATACGGTTTATGATGTTTTCCTCTTCTTAGGTTACTATTTATTTCTTACAATTGTAATTGAAATCATAGTTGTAGTTTTATTAGGCTATAGAAAAAAGAAGATTCTTTTAGTAGTTGCTTTAGTAAGTGTAATAACTAATCCAGCTTTAAATACGATAATTATGACATACCTTTTCTTTTTTAATAATCCTATTCCATTTTATATGATAGTCTTTTTAGAAATTATAATATTCTTTGTTGAGTTTTATTTATTGTTATATGCACTAGGTAAGAGTTATACAAGGTTAGAATTATTTAAAATAGCTTTTATTATGAATAGTATATCTTTCATATTCGGGCTATTTCTACAGAGTATTTAAATTAATCCATTTTATATTAATTCTGAATGAAGGGATATTTGGGTAATAGCGACTATAGTAATGATTCTATACAAAATAGGAATGGGCCTTTAGGATTGAAAATCCGTTGCGCTTATAAACATTGTATGAATAGTTTTTCCTACATTCGACAATATTGTTGTGTTAGACTATATTCAATTTAAAGAGGAGGAATGAATGTGAAAAAAGGTTTGCTATTTGCAGTCATACCGGCATCAATAATATTTATTGTGGGTATGTTTTTTCTGGCATTACTTCTAGTGAAATTTTTGTGGGGGTGGACTATACCAGATTTATTTCCGGGTGCAGTAAGTCAAGGATTAATTGCAGAAGAAATAAGTTGGTTTACAGCATTTAAAGTTGCCATTTTTGTAAGTATGTTATCTGGGATGAGTGCTTCAATGTCTAACGATAAGGATTAAAGATACATGGTTTAAGGATTGAAAATCCGTGTTTCGCCCTTGGATGGATATTATTGTTAATATAGTCCATCGGTTTCCAACACCGTTGAAGTAAATAATTGAGTCAGTTAATGGCTCTTTCTTTTTTGTTGTTGAATGTATATGCTATAATAAGCATAAAGTGTAAATAATGATACATGTAAGAAAGAGAGATAACAAATTGTGAAAAAAATATTGAGGTTTGTGTTTCTATTAATATCCTTAGTGGGATGTAGTGAAAAGACTTTTACAGAAAGTATTTATGATAAAGACGACAGATTAATAGAAGAACAAGTTATCGATGAAGATGGAAATTTGTTAGAAGTTATTAAATACAAGTATTTAGATGATATTAGACAAAAAGAATATTATTACAAATACGATATTGTTTATAAACGGGTAACTTATATTGAGCTGTATCGTTATCATCGAGATGGTATTATTTTACGGAATACAGAAGGAATTGATGTAGAATACTTTGATGATGGGAATATTCACAGAAGGACGTCTCAAATGTTTTATGGTAACATTTTAGTAACTTATGATGAAGAAGAGTATAATGAGAATGGGAATCTTGTAAAAAATGACTATATAAAGTACGATTCTAGAGGAGGTTTTCTAAAACGTTTAGTATATGAATATCAATATCATTCAAATAATTTTAAATCAATAGAAACTATATATAGGTATGATGAAAAAGACAATATAATAGATAAAGTTCTAACTTGTTATAGTAGTACAAGTAGAACTGAGGTTACTTGCCCATAGGATGAATTTATATCTGAAATAATTTAGAAGCGTTAATAGTTTTTATAATACAGAGTGATATGTGACGTTTCGATCTCCTACACCGTTTATACGAGTATAGAACTCCGAGAGGGTTCTCATAAAATACTATAACTAATCTAGAGTAACAAATATGTGTAATTGGATTCTATAGTATACTGGAATTAAGAAATTATAATTTTTTTTCAGGAGGACAAGGACGAATATGATAGTATTAATTTTTACATTACTGATAATTCTTAATGTTTGGTTTTTTGGATGTGTAGTCAGTTATAAAACTAAATATGGGTTATTAGTAGAGGGTACAGGATATAAAGGGATTGAATTTAAATGGTGGATCATTTACAGTATTGTTTCTCTAATGTTTATGTTTCTAAATTTAGTTGGTAAATGGATGCTCGCTATATTTTTATTTTTATGGCTTGTGATTCAATTTTATTCTCATTGGTATTATACCTTATTTGGTGTATCAGAAAAGAAACTGAAGAGCTATAACCAATGCTTTAAAAACACAATACATTTTATTTCACCATCAGATAAGATTTTAATACCTGACTTATATCATATAATATTGCACTCTATTATATTATTACTTTTCATCTTGACTATTATATATGTATAAGAAAAATAAAGTGAAAGTGTAAATATAACTGTATATATATTAAACATATGTCGTTTCGGTCTACAACACCGTTTTGCTAATAATAATATAAATAGATGAAAAGTCTCTTATTTAATAAGAGACTTTTTTTATAGTGACAGAAGTCTCCTTACGGAATAATGATTATTTATTTCTTTTTTTTAGAATGTGACATACGTGTGTCCTACTTTATTGGTATAATTGACTTATCGTTTGAATTATAATATATAAATAAATAATTAGCCAATAATTACTGAAGTAACAATAATTATTGACTAATTTTCCCCGTTTTATTATACAGATGTTCAAATCGTGAACTCAATAAATAATATGTATTACTCAGAGTAAGGTACACATAATTAGAGAGTGATATAGACTACAGTGTAAATGAGATGAGGGTAGTTTCGTTTCTTCTATAGATTCTAAGAAATTTGTATTATTCAATATATGAATAAGCTCATCTGCTGAATATCAAGTTACTATAAACGCAGAAATAATTAAACCAGCAGAATTTCCAGTAGAATTTACGACACTAAATCCTCTTTCTATAAGTTCCTACATAAGTAAATTTACTAGTACTCGTACACTCTTAAATACCAAGTCGACTTTTCTAATTAACTGCCTAATAATTATATATTAAATATTATAATAGAATGAATTAACTCATTATAAGTTTATTTTAAAATCTTCATTAAATTTTCTGATTAACTTATCTGTCCAACTAGATACTGGCCTTAATCTGCCAAAAAAGAATCTAAGAATTTCTGGTTCTTCGGTAAACTCTATACCTTGAATTAGTTCTCTGTTTTGGTATAGCCATGTTATTCTATCTGTGGCATATTTAACATGAGATAAACTGAATACTCTACGTGGTAATGCTAAACGGACTAACTCCATATTGGCTAAACTCTCAGATCCATCTAGCTGTCTTTCTTCTGATAATGTACCACGTTCCATTCCACGTATACCACTTATTATATATATAGCCGCAGCTAGAGCTCCTGCTGGATACTTTTCTTGTGGTATATGACTAACAAACTTAAGTGCATCAATATGACATCCTAACCCACCAGCTGGTGTAATAACTGGTACACCGTTTTTTATCAACTCATTAGTCATGAACTCTATAAATTGTGGACCTTGGCTAATAATATCTTCATCCATAGTTTCATCTAAACCTACTGTAATAGCTTCTATCTCTTTTACAGACATTCCTCCATATGTTAAGAAACCTTCATACAGTGTTATAAGTACTTTCATTTTTGAATATATTTCATCATTATTTAGACATATCCCTCCTCCTCTAGCTGAGCCAAGTTTTCTACCAGAAAAATAGATAATGTCACAACAATCAGCTATCTCTTTAGTTATCTCTTTAATACTCATACTTTTATATGCATCTTCTTTAGTCTTTATAAAGTGTAAGTTATCACTTAATAAGCTGGCATCCATCACAAGTGGTATGTTGTTATCGTTACAAACCTTACTTACGTCTTTAATGTTTTCTATTGAAAAAGGTTGCCCTCCTATTAGATTAGTTCCTGCTTCCATTCTGACAAATGGAATTCTGTTACTTCCTATTTTATTAATTAGAGACTTTAATTTTCTAATATCCATATTACCTTTAAATGGGAAGGAACTTGTAGTCTCTAAACCTTCATCAATAAGTAGCTCTTCTATAGAACCTCCATTTAACATAATATGAGCTTTAGATGTTGTGAAGTGATAGTTCATTGGAACAACTGAACCTTCTTTTACAAGGACTTTGGAAATTATATTTTCACAAGCTCTACCTTGGTGCGCTGGTAAAATAAACTTCATACCAAATAATTCTTTTAGTTTTGCTTCAAAGCGATAGAATGTCTCACTACCAGCGTAACTGTCATCAGCTATTAACATTGCTGCTTGCTGCTTATCACTCATTGCATTTACACCACTATCTGTTAGCATATCCATAAACACATCTTTATTTTTAAGTAAGAATGTATTAAACCCAGCCTCAACAATAGCATTTGCTCTTTCCTCAATTGGTTTTAGAGATATTTGTTGCACAATCCTTGTTTTATGCATCTCTAAAGGGATTTCTTCACCACTAAATAATTTAATCATACTCTTTCCTCCTTTTAATATAAAAAAACCGCCCTTTGTTTGTTCAACAAAGGACGGATTATAACCGTGTTACCACCTTGATTTACCAATATCTCACAATATTGGCCTTAATAAGTATCTATCAATACCTTACACGTTAACGAGTGTAAATCCGGTTTACTCCTATTATGATAAAAATCAATTCAAAGTACTGCTTATGAGATGTATTCGTAAAAGTCTTCTTTGAACCTCTCATCAACCGGTATCTTTCTGTAAAGAGTAAACTTTTATTACTAATTCTCAGTCATTGCATTTATATATATTGATACTATATTACGTGAAAAATTATTAAATGTCAATAAATAAAATTTTTTACATATGTGAATTAATTGGTTTGGTATAAAATCTCTAATTATTTATGCTTTATATGCCTATGATCTTTTTTTATTATGTTATTTGGATTTTTATTGAATCTTCTTTGACTATATTTTTTTAGATGTATTGATAGATATTTCTTATATAATGAGGAAAGATCAAATAATAAAACAAAAGGATTTTTTTAGAATGTGACACACGTGTGTCCTACCCTATTGGTATAATAGAGTTGTATAAATAAAACTGAATACAAGAAATAATGTAAGATTTTGTCGCACGGGGGTTCGACTCCCCCCAACTCCACCATAGCTAACCACATAAATTATAACTTAAAGTTAGAATTACAATATAGAAACAAATAATAAGCTATTAACAACTGTATATCAGTGATTAATAGCTTATTTTTATTTTTCTAAATTATATCTAATCCGATAATATGGTTTGTATACGAAACATCTTTACAAGCGCTTTCATATGTGCTATTATGTTAAAAACGACCGCAGTCGGTTTAGAAGAGGAGGGAGTTAATTATGAATGAAACTATGAAAGCATTTGTCTATAAAAAAGGAGGTTTAACTGAATATAAAGAAGTACCTGTACCGAAGGTTTCTGATCATAGAGATGTACTTCTAAAAGTAGAGATAGGAGCGATATGTACATCTGACTTAGAATGTTTAGCTGGACATTTCGACCCATATTATGTAAAGGATGAAACTGTTATAGGACACGAATTCGCTGGAGAAATAATTGAAAAAGGTGAAGGGATAACAGATTTTGAAGTTGGAGATAGAGTTGTTGTTTATCCTGCCATAACATGTGGAGAATGTTCTGAATGTAAAAAAGGAAATCCAGCTCAGTGTACTACTGGTGGACTTTACGGAATTATAGGTGGAATTGATGGTGCACAAGCAGAATATGTTTTATTAAAGTATGCGGATGCTACAATGCATATAATTCCAGATGAATTAAGCTATGAAGATGTTATTTTAGTACCAGATATGGTCTCAACAGGTTATGCTGCATTGAATTATGCGTCTGTTAAAAAGGACGATAAATTAGTAATACTAGGGCTTGGTCCAGTTGGATTATGTGCATCTATTCTTGCTAAAAGTTTTTTTGGAGTTGAAAAAGTTATAGCAATTGACTATAATCAGATGCGTTGTGATTTATTAGAAGAACAAAAAGTTGTTGATCATGTTCTTTGTGTAACGAGTACAGAAGATGCAATTGAAAAAGTGATGGAACTTACTAATGGTAACATGGCTTCAGCAGTAGCAGATTGTACAGGAGTACAGGTAGGTCTACAATCGGCGTCTAAACTAGCTGGTTTCCAGTCGCGTCTATCTACTATCGCACCATTTGCAGGTGACGTTACAATTCCTTTCAACGATTATTTTATGAAACAAATTACATTTCGAACAGGTCTAACAAACGGGGCTGAAATTCCAGAAGTAATAGAAGCGATTAAAAATGGTAAATTAGACTTTAAGTTTATTTTAACACATCAAGGAACACTAGACGACATTGAAGAAGGTTATAGAATGTTCAGTACAAAAGAAGATGGATGTGTTAAGTGGACGTATACGGGACTTTCGTATTAGTATTGAGAAAAGGGTAAGATGTAAGTATACAGGTAACTATGTGTAAATAGCGCAGTAGTTAATAATTATAATCTTGAAAGAAGTAACTATAAACGAATAGTTGTTCTTAAAAGTTGAGGTTGATATTGCAAAAATAGTGGTTTGGTTTAAACTAAACCACTTTTTTATCATCAAAGACCAAACTGTTAATAAATAATGTTATAATGTATATGGTGATAATATTGAAAAATCAAACAAATAAAGCTATTAGAAAAAGAGAAGATATATTAACAAATTCTACTAAGATGTTCATGGAGAGAGGTATTGATAACGTAAGTGTTAACGACATTGTTAACAGTATGAATATCTCCAAAGGCTCATTTTACTATCATTTTAGATCAAAAAATGAACTTATCTATGAAGTGATCTTTAAGGATGAGCTTAAAGTTGAGGAATACTATAATAAATTCAAGAACAGATACGATTCAGCGAAATTACTAAAAATGGTTGTTACTTTTATAGCTGAATCAATTTCAAAACTTAATGCAAAAGAATTTATGAATTTTCAAGCTAATGTACTAAAAGACCATTTTTCAAGGAGTGAATATAGTGAGAATATCATAAATCCTATCTTTATGACATATGATAGAATTATTTCAGATGGTGTAATGAATGGAACATTTAGAAGTGATATTAATAGATTAGATTTAGTTGAGTCTATGTTTAGTATGTCGTTAGGAGCAGTGTTTTCATGGGGATATTCAAATGGTAAGAATGACATTGTAAGGAATGCTAATATAATGGTTGATATGTTACTTAATGGAATGATTGAAAAAAACATCTTATAATGATAATCAGTTGGATCCTGACCGTTATAATATATGGTTTTTGGTGTTTGTAATAACAAATATCTAAGTCACGATACAGTCTTCAATTCATCACTTGGTTATTATATATTGATTATGTATGAGTTTGATTGGAAGTGGTTTCCTAAACACCAAATGGAATAGTTGATGATTGAAAATCCGTCTGCCGCTAGATAGGCTAACACCTTTTTTTATCCTTAGCCTAATGATATAATTAATTGTAATAAAGTTTTAGCCCCTATGTGGGCTAGTAGAAGTTGTATTTAGGGAAAGAGTCTTCCAGTAGGGATTTCTACTGGCTTAGTCTCTTCCTATGTATAGTGTTTGCTAGCTTGTACTGGGGATAGAGGTTTATTGCTTTTTTATTGTTAAGGATTGAAAAAACGTATGTCGCTCATATAATAGCAATATTTAAGAAGTGAGAAAATTAATCTCACTTTCTTTTCATAGAATCACTTGTCGTTCTAGCGTATAAATATTCCTAATTAGTTTCTATTTGTCTTTTAAAATAGTGCCAAGCCCATTGTGAAGAAACGAACTCCCAGCCTTGTTGTCCGTACTCATTCATTATTCTTGTTGTTCTTTCTCCTAACCCCCATATAAATACACTTATATTCATATTTTTTTGTAGATATCCCCTCCTACTCATCTTTATGATTTCACTACGTAATATATTTAAGTTGGTACAAATAGAATAATACTGACATCATTAGAGTGCAAGTTGTTTTCGGCAAAGGATTGAAAATCCGTTGTACATTTAATTCACTGTATTTGCAATGAATTTTTTCTTCCTACATTTAATGAATTCTTTATGTATCATTCGTGAGTGTGATATAATAAACAATATTTTGATGTACAATATTGTGAGTCTCAACAAAAATTTCATTATAAAGGAGTAGAAAAAATGATTGTAACACCTAATTTTCATTTTCGCGGAAATTGTAAGGAAGCACTAGAGTTATATAAGGAAGTTTTTGGTATTAGCATTCTATGCATATATGAAAATAAAGATGCAAATCCACTTGATTACACTACGGATGCCAAGTTTTCTGAGCATGTGTATCATGCAGAAGTTGTGCTTGGTAATACACGTTTTATGATGTCAGATGTTTCAGAAGAAATGGAACACACAACTGGGAATTCACTTTCATTAGTTATTACCTTTGATAATGCAGATGAAGTAAAAAAAGCATATGATACCTTGAAGGATAATGCCATTATTCTTACCCCAATACAAAGTACTACATATTCATCATGTTTTGTATCACTTATAGATAAGTTTGGAATAAGATGGGAATTGATGACGGAACAAACTGAACGATAGCTTAATTAATTATCACTCTACTGTGAAGGATTGAAAATCCGTATGTCTATACACAAGTAAAATAACACCTTTATTGGTGTTTCTTTTTTATATGCTATACTATTATAGAATACTATTTAAAAGGACAAAAAAAAGGAGAGAATCTTAATGGAAATGTCAATTATATTAAGAAGGCACAGAACATTTATAATTATTTTATTAGTTGATTTATTCTTATATTGGTTACTGTTTTGTTCAGGAATTGTTCTACCGTTCATCAATCCAAGTGTTGAAATTTATGAGCAACAGATCACTAGCGCTCCAAGAAATACAAATCAAATTATTCTATGGTATCTATTACAAATACCATTCATTATTTATTCATTGATATATACATTGAAATTGGTTTTAAATGCAAGGAGAAGTTAATTACAGTATAAGTGAAAGTGATGGGATTGAAAATCCGTGTATCGCCTTGGATGGGTATTATTGTAAATATAGTCCATCGGCCTCCAACTCCGCTAGTATAGGTTTAAAAATCCATTACTTGATAATTTGATTTGTGTTTTTAAATATTCAAATTGGAACAAAACTAAAAAAAACGAGAAATTTATGCTCGCTTTTTTTGGAGTAAAACAATGCTTCAGTTTATATAATACTTTTTTTGTAGAGTGCAATATCACTAATTTTTATCTTCCTAATGTATCTATATAAATAGCGATTTGCAGTTTTATTTGAAATTTGTGACTCGTCCTTTACTCTAGCATGATAGGATATAAAATATTTAAACATTTTAATAACCTCCTACTATAGTATATTATTAATGATTATATAATGACACTTTCTAAATGTGTAATACTCTAAAATGTGTCATTTCAGTCTCCAACACCGTTTTGCTCATAATAATATAAATAATGAAAAGTCTTTTATTTAATAAGGGACTTTTTTTAGGATGAAAGAAATCTACGTGCGGAATAATGATTACTTTCTTCTTTTTTTTGATAATGTGATATACGTGTGTCCTACCCTATTGGTATAATAGAGTTGTATAAATAAAATTGAATATAAAAATGAATGTAAGATTTTGCCGGACGGGGGTTCGACTCCCCTCAACTCCACCATTAATAACACGCGAAACGAAGGATAGTAATGTTTCGTTTTTTTTGTTAATATAGAGTTGAGGTGATACCGATGGATTTTATGAATGTAATGAAAAATGCAGAAAATGGAATTGTTGAGGACCAGTTTAACTTGGCTGTTATATATACATATGGAAATGGTGTTGAAGTAGATTATGATAAAGCCATAAAATGGTATGAAATTGCTGCAAAGAATAACCATATAGAAGCACAATACAATCTAGGCACATGCTATCATTATGGATTTGGAAGTGCGTTAAATTATAAAGAAGCTTTTAAATGGTATAAAAAATCATCTGAAAATGGATATTATAAAGGTTATACTCTTGTAGGTTTTTTTTACTACAACGGTTTTTATGTTGACAAAAACTATGATAAAGCAATTACATATTATAATTTAGGCGCAAATCAAGATTGTCCAAAAGCTCATTATAGTTTAGGTATTTGTTATTATGAAGGTAAGGGTGTAGTTCAAAACTACTTGAAAGCAGTAGATTATTTTCACATGGCAGCAAAACACGATTACCCATATGCATATAAATATCTTGGATATTGTTATGAAAACGGTGTTGGTGTTCCGGTTGATCCTAATGAAGCAAATAAATGGTATGAGCTCGATAAAAAAAGAACTTAAACGAAATAACTTTTCCTACAATAAGTTATAAGGTATACAAAAAATTAAAAAGTATACGAATAGTTAAATTGTATTACTTTTTGTGTTCCGACACATATAATGACCAATTAGATCTAACATATTGTTAGATTTTTTTATTTAATTTCTTTATATAAAGAGCAACGGATTGAAATCCGTATGTCGCCAGATAAATAAAGTAACGTGTTTATATTTGAAGTTAAAAAATATTTAGACTTCAATTCTTTTTTGAGAATAATTAACAACTAATTAAATTAATATAATTGATATAGATTCAAAAAATATTATTGTGGATATTTAAAAAACTAAGAATTTGTTTTTAATTTGGTAATTATAAAATAAGTTAGAAAAGGTGTAACATGGAAGGAAAATATTTTGGGATTGATATTGGATCAACCACTTTAAAAGTAATTATAATTGATAAAAATAATAATGTTTTATTTAAGAATTATGTAAGACACTATTCTGATATAAAAAATACATTTAAGAATATTATTAATGAGATATATAAAGAGTTTGGTGACATTAATGTAGCTATTACACTTACAGGTAGTGGTGGAATAAATATAGCTGAATTTTTAGAAGTATCATTCATTCAAGAGGTCATTGCTTCAACAGAAGCTTTGAAAGTGAATTTATCTGGTATAGATGTAGCTATAGAATTAGGTGGAGAAGACGCAAAAATTATCTATCTTACAGACGGTTTAGAACAAAGAATGAATACACAGTGCGCTGGTGGTACAGGTGCATTTATAGATCAGATAGCGACTATTTTAAAAACTGATGCTGAAGGGATAAACGAACTTGCTAAAAAAGGTAAAACGATTTATCCAATAGCATCCAGGTGTGGTGTGTTTGCTAAAACTGATATTCAGGCACTTTTAAATGAAGGTGCTACAAAAGAAGATATTGCATTAAGTGTATTACAAGCAGTAGTAATTCAAACAATAACTACCCTTGCTGCTGGTAGACCTATTAAAGGTAAGGTTGCTTTCTTAGGTGGACCACTGTTTTTTATGAGCGAGTTGGTAAACAGATTTATTGAAACACTAGATGTAAAAGATAATTATGTGTTACCAGAAGATGCTCATTATTATGTGGCTTTAGGTGCTGCGATTAACTCTAAGAAAGAAGAATTTAATTCATTAAAAGAAATAATAAAAAAAACTGACAGTATGAGTAAAACTAATTTTGAGGAAATAGAATACTTGTCACCATTATTCAATAATGAAGATGAGTTAAATGAATTCTTAGAGCGTCATAAAAAATATGATGTAGAATATAAAGATATATCAAAGGCTAAAGGACCCTGTTTTTTAGGAATCGATGCTGGAAGTACTACATCAAAAATAGTATTAATCGATAGTGATTGTAATATTATATATGATTACTATACAGTGAATGAAGGGACTCCTCTAGAACAAATAATTATCGGACTTAACGAGTTATACGAAAAATTACCAAATGTAGCTGAAATTAAGAAAGCATACATTACTGGTTATGGTGAAGAAATGATTAAGAATATCCTTAATCTAGATGGTGGTGAAGTTGAAACCATCGCTCACTATAAAGCAGCTAAACATTTAGTAGGTAATGTAGATAGTATCATTGATATTGGTGGACAAGATATGAAATACATCAAAGTAAAAAACAATGCTATACATTCAATAATGCTGAATGAAGCATGTTCTTCTGGGTGTGGGTCATTCTTAGAAACATACGCAAAAAGTTTAGGTCTTGACATTAAAGAGTTCGCGAATCTTGCATTACTTGCAAACAAAGCCATGAATTTTGGTTCAAGATGTACTGTATTTATGAATTCATATATAAAACAAGCTCAAAAAGTACAAGTATCAGTTGGAGATATATCAGCTGGTTTATCATATTCAGTTATTAGAAATGCACTGTATAAAGTAATAAAACTACATCATGTAGATGAATTAGGTAAAACAATAGTAGTTCAAGGTGGAACATTTAAAAATAATGCAGTTCTAAGAGCTTTAGAGATAGAAACGGGATGTAATGTTATTAGACCTAATATTTCTGGAGTAATGGGTGCTTTTGGTTGTGCTTTAATAGGAAAAGAACAATATGAAAGTGAATTAAGAGAATCAACTAATGTAAAATCAAATATGATACCTA
This sequence comes from Mycoplasmatota bacterium WC44, assembly GCA_046529715.1. Lineage (GTDB taxonomy): Bacteria > Bacillota_I > Bacilli_A > MAG-NZ > MAG-NZ > WC44. The sequence goes on along the minus strand of CP134881.1, from coordinate 1,511,463 downwards.
TAAATAAGTTAAGTGAGTTAGAAGTAGCGAAATCAGTATCAACATGTAAAGTCTGTAACAATAAATGCAAACTATCTATTACTGAACTTGGATCTAATAAATATATATCTGGTAATAGATGTGAGAATGGACTTGAATCTATTAAGAAAGTAAAAAAAAATAAGCTACCTAATATGTATGATTACAAGTATAATAGATTATTTAACTATACACCTATTGAACATAATTTAGCTAAAGGTGTTATAGGAATTCCTAGGGCTATGAATATGTATGAGAATTATCCATTTTGGTTTACATATTTAACATCTCTAGGGTTCAGAATTGAATTAAGTAAAAACTCATCTAAAGAGTTATATGAAAAAGCTAGTGATACAATTCCATCTGATACAATTTGTTATCCTGCTAAGTTAGTCCATGGACATATTAAGGATTTAGTAGATAAAAACGTAGATATTATTTTTTATCCTTCTGTCCTCGAAGAGACTAAGGAATTTAATCATAGTGATAGAACATTTAACTGTGCTGTAGTATCAATGTATCCGACAACAATTAAGATTAACATGGATATTATTAATGATAATAACATTGAGTTTTTATCGCCTGATATTTCATTCTTACATCCAAATAAAGTAGATAGGACTATGTATGAACTTTTGAAAGACTATAGAGTAACTAAAAAAGATATAAGAGAAGCTTCTCTTAAAGCTTGGCAAGAACATTATGATTTCAAAAGGGATATTAAAGATAAAGGTGATGAAGTTTTAAAATATCTTGATAGAAATAAGATTAAAGCAATTGTTCTAACAGGTAGACCTTATCATTTAGATAAGGAAGTAAATCAAGGTATTCCAAATTTAGTAACACAATTAGGTTATGCGGTACTAACTGAAGATGAAGTATCGAGAATACATAGAGCTGATGATATAGAAAAATTAAGGTTAATAGATCAATGGGCGTATCACTCAAGGCTATACCGTGCAGCAGATTATGTTAAAGATAAGTTAAATCTTGAACTAGTAGAACTTACATCTTTTGGGTGTGGTTTAGATGCAGTAGTTGTTGATCAGGTAACTGATATATTAGATGATTATAATAAAATGAATACTACCATTAAAATAGACGAAATTAAGAATTTAGGTGCGGCTAGAATAAGGATAAGATCTTTAATAGCTGCTTCAAAAGAAGGAGAAGAGTATATTCATGAATAACTATAAAATAAAATACACAGATGAAATGAATAAGAGTGGATATACAATTTTGATTCCACAAATGCTTCCTATACAATTTGAATTAATAGAAGGTGTATTAAGAGGTAGTGGATATAATACAGTTGTTTTACCTACATATGATAAATTTGCAAAAGACCATGGTATAAAATATGTAAATAATGATATGTGCTATCCTGCCATAATTGTAGTAGGACAAATCATAAGTCTTATTGAGCAAGAGAAAGTTGATCCAAATAAACTAGCCGTATTGTACACTCAAACAGGAGGTGTATGTAGAGCAACAAACTACGTTAGTATAATTAGAAAAGCACTTAAGGATTATGGTTGTGAACATATACCGGTTATTGCAATTAGTTTTAATAATATTGAGGTTCACCCTGGTTTTAAAATTTCCTATAGTATACTAAACAAAATTTTACAAGCAATAGTTATAGGTGATCTTTTGATGTCATGTTCAAATAGGTGCAGGCCATATGAAGTAATTAAAGACTCAACAAAAAAACTTACTAATGACTGGATTAAAGAATCAATTAAGTTAATAAATGACTCTAATGGTAGCAAAAAAGTATATAAAAGTATTATGACTAAAATAATTGATGGTTTCGAAAATCTAGAGATTATAGAAACTAGAAAACCAAGAGTAGCGGTAATGGGAGAAATATTTGTTAAATATAATCCCATAGCTAATAACGATATAGTAAAAATAATAGAATCATTAGGTGGTGAAGTTTATCTACCAAATTTATTTGATTTTATAAACTATGCTAATATTAATGGCTCACTTTACTATAAATTATTTGGTGGTTCATATATAAACCATTTAACATCAATAATGATTAAATATTATTTAGAAAGTTATAGAAATGTAATCAGAAAAAAATTAGAAAATAGTTCAAGATTTGATAGTGTTGTAAAAATAGACGAGATTATGGATAAAGCATCAAGACATATTTCACTAGGAAATAAAGGTGGAGAAGGTTGGCTTTTGATCGGTGAGATTATTGAGTTAATTGAGTCTGATGTTAAAAATATCATGTGCGTACAGCCATTTGCATGTCTTCCAAGTCATGTAACAAATAAAGGTGTTATTAGGGCAATTAAAAAAGAGTTTCCTAGTGTAAATATGTCTGCGATTGACTACGATTTTGGAGCTAGCGAGATTAATCAATTAAACAGAATCAAGCTATTTATGAGCAATGTTGAGACTCATGAAAGCGTAACATTAAAATAGAATTAGATATTACTTTAAGAAGAAAACCCAAAAGTTATCAATAATCCATATGATTATCTATGGTTACATTCCAGCTCCATAATTAATACCCACATAAATTCTGATTATTAGTTAGAATTATAATAAATCAACATATAATGAGCCACTAACAACTGAAAGTTCAGTACTTAGTGGCTTTTTTTAATTTCTAATTATTTTTTGCTGGAAGGATGGAAATTCTGTTACATAGCTCTACCTTGGTAGTTAGAAGTGATATATCCACACTTTTTCTTGGTACACCTGAATTAACCTGCTTTTCTGGAATCTTATCTAAGAAACTTATATTGTTTTGGTTAACAAATATATTAATCCAAAAATAAAATCGGTATTTTTCATATCCATGTATTGTTACCTATTTTACCCTTTTTACCACTGTAATCACAATAGTTAGATGAACATTGACAACTTGTTACTCTTAAATCTACTCCAATAGCTTTATACATGATTCCACCTTCCACTTTATAATCTACTTCTATATTGTTCGTTTACTTAATCCTGTTCAAGATTAAATAAAGAGCGGGACTCCTCAAGATAATTAATATAGTATTCAGTAGCATTTATAATAAATTGATTTCTACTTATTCCTAATTCCTTTGCAAGATTAGTAATTGTTTCTTGTTGATCAACTCGTAGACGGAACGTTAAAGCACGTTCACCATCATCATCACCAATTACTATTTTTTTGTCTGAATGGTGAATTAATCGACCAATACGTAATAGTGCTAACCCATCGATAACTCTAGTAATTGCTCCCTTATTTCTAACACCTTTAGGAAAGCACGCATCCTCAATCATGTCGCGGGTTATCGAAATATACGGTCCCTTTACAATGATTGAGTGCTCTAATTCTTCTTTTTTAATATTTTTGTTATGTTTCACTATTAAATCCGCTAGTTTTGACCATCGAGTCCCTGTACCAAGTTTTAATTCTGCCATAATAAAAACACCTTTCTTTTTTAGATTTTACTAAATACTTTGATATATATAGTATATTAAATATCATTAATGATGTCAAGTATGGTATCATACTTTATATCGAATATAGCGTTCGAGTAATAATCGAAAGAAACATAGAGTGATGTATGTACAAATGTATTAAGAATAGCAGAGAAATGCAGACAGGTGTTTAATAAAATTTGGAAAAAGAAAAATCTGAGACTACCTCTAGTTATGTAATTGGAGATGAAATGAATAATAAAGAGTGGTTGGGTAGCTGGTGTGCGGGGGGCATCTGCTTCTAGTTTCTTAGAAAGAAATAAGTTTGTGAATAGAAGATGCAAATTAAAACACTTTCTTTTTAGAAAGTGTTTTTAATCTATAACCAAATTTTTTGTTCCATCATAGTCACTGTCAGGGTTACTCCATTGGTTGAATAGGGTTTCTACTCTGTAGTCTATTATAGTATTTTGAACATCAAGTGAAACTACAATGCCTGAAGTTGAATCACCATGGACTATAACAACTAGTTCATGGCATTCTGTTAAGCAAAAAACAGACCGAGTAATTTTATTTGCTTCTTAAATCCTTGTGACTGTTGTCATTTAGACCTTCTCTATTTATTCTTTTTTTCTCTGATACACTCATTCCACCATCATAATTATTTAAAACATCGATTGCTTCAGCAATCTCAACATCAAAGTCTTTTCTCATATTTCTTTTTAAATTTTCATAATTGTCTCTGTTTTTTTTACTATCCATTTTTATTCCTCCGCAATATTTATTTACAACTTATTTTTTGTATTTCTTACTAAGATATACAATAATACAACTTTTCTATTTCTCGAAAGTTATTTATGGCTTATTTTATTATTTTATTATATTATTAATTTCTGACATTTCTTGTTGAAATTTACACTATGATATCTAAAGAATGTGTTATAATAGATTGTTATAAGTTTTTTGTCGTAATAAATAATAATATTTGTTGTATCTTACACGTGTGTTATATGAGACATATTGTGTTTAGATTACGTAGTAAATATCTAGTAGTTGTAATACGCATTAATTTGATTAATTCCTTTCGATGGTTTGTGATGAATTCATTATAAAGAAAACCACACTTTTAATGAAATCAATCTTCTAATTCTCACATTTTCAGGAAATTAATCACTTTTTGTAAGTTAATGTATAAATTACGTTTTAATAATTTAGTTATTATGTTAAATTATTATTAAACCTAGTAACATGAACTGATGGTCATGGAGGTACTAAATATGGGATTGCTTATCGGTATAGTTGGATTTGTTTTACTTTTTATCTATGAAGCGAATCAAATTCTTTGGCGTAAATCATTTTTGAAAACTTTTTTCACAAGTGGATTTGTCTGCATAATTACTGCTACATTCATAATGGCATTAGATGGATTGAGTGTAATCCACGTGCTGAGTAGTTCCTTTTTCGTTGGAGTATTTTGTTTTATCATCTTTTTTGTATTGCTTATATATACACTATTTTTCTCTATACCGTTTACGGCTAGTTATGTTGAGCAATTTCAACAAAGAAGTGTTTATACACAAAAAATGTATGCCTTGAGTAGACATCCCGGTGTTTTATGGTTTATTGGAGTATATTGGTCGTTAGTGCTGCTTTTCCCCACTCAATCAATGATCGTCCTAGCAGTAGTCCTGAGCACATTGAATCTTGTTTATGTCTTAATACAAGATGTTTGGTCATTTCCCAAATTGTTTGTTGACTATCAACAATACAAGAACACAACGCCGTTCTTAATTCCATCTATCAAGAGTATATTAAAAACCATTCAATCGTATCAAGGGAGGAAATAAGATGAAGTTTCAACAACAACTTGCATCAAGAAGTAAACAGGAAATTTGGGATTCTTTTTGTGGTTTCCTGGAATACTCAATGGACGAATATATGCAAGTTCAAACACGCTTAATGGAAGAGCAAATAGATTATTGGTCGAACAGTGAAGTTGGTCAAGCGATACTAAAGGGACAATTTCCAAAATCGATTGATGAATTTCGTAAGATGGTTCCATTGACAACATATGAAGACTACGCAGATTTATTGTTACCAAAGCAATCTGCTTCTCTACCTATGCACCCCGTTGTATGGATTGAAACCACATGGGAGGGAGGACGCCATCCAGTCAAAGTGGCACCGTATTCCCGCAGTATGCTTGATACCTATAAGAAGAACATGATTTGTTGTCTAATTCTTTCTAGTAGCCAACAAAAGGGAGAGTTTGATGTTTCCGTAGATGATAAATTATTGTACGGTTTAGCACCACTCCCTTACGCAACAGGATTGTTCCCGCTTTTACTAAATGAAGAAATAGATATGAAGTTTTTACCAGACCCGGTTGAAGCACAAAATATGAGTTTTTCTGAACGTAATAAATTGGGATTCAAGATGGCAATGCGTTCTGATGTTGAATTTTTCTTTGGTATGGGAAGTGTACTATATGCAGTAACGCAAAATATTATGCAAGCGTCCACGAAAAGTGGAGGCGTTTCATCCATTTTGAAATACCCTTTGAAAAGAATCATCCAAATCATAAAAGCTAAGAAAGTGAGTCGTGCGGAAAACCGTCAGGTAATACCTAAGGATTTGTTCAATCTAAAAGGATTTATGGTTGCGGGTACGGACAATCATTTCTATAAAGATGACTTAGAACAAATGTGGGGTGTTCGTCCCATGGAGATTTTTGCTGGAACAGAACCAGCATTGATTGGAACAGAAACATGGACAAGAGATGGAATGTATTTCTTCCCAGATTCTTCTTTCTATGAGTTCATCAAAGAAGATGATTATTTGCAACTTTTAGATAATCCAGAATATGTTCCAAATACTTATTTGATGAATGAAGTTGTAACCGGAGAAAAATACGAGATTGTTCTCACAGTAATGAAAGGTGGATCATTTGCTCGTTACCGAGTTGGTGACGTGTACCAGTGTGTGGGACTTCGAAATAGTGAAGATGGCACAAGAATTCCTCGTTTCCGTTACGTGGATCGTGTTTTAAATATTGTGGATATTGCAGGATTCACAAGGATTTCAGAATATAGTATTAGTAAAGCAATTGAACACTCAAAAGTTAATGTTGTTGACTGGATTGCTCGAAAAGAAGTGTCAGATACCAACCGTCCATTCTTGAAACTTTATGTTGAGATTGATCAGTCATATTTGACAAATAACCCGCTTAGTACTGATATACTCAAAGAACTGTTGACAACATATTTTAAATATATAGATCAGGATTACAAAGATTTGAAAAAAATATTAGGGATGGACCCGCTGGAGATTGATCTCTTACCGGTAGATACGTTTAAGAAATACCGTGAATGTTATTCGAAACCAATTCGCAAACTCAATGCGTCTCACCATGATGTGATGAATTTATTGAACTCTGCAGATAGGAGGTAAACCATATGGGGCTGTATGATTACATATCAGGGATCTCAGTTTTAATCTACTTTTTCATATTTTTAATCATTTTGAATTCCAAAAAATCCAAGATACGTAATGTCTTCTTGGGATTGATTATGATTTCACTTATTTGGACGGGTGGATCGCTATTGATGAGAAAACAAGCCTTTCCTACATATGCTTTTTGGTATCATGTATCTTTGATGGGTGTTTTAGCCATGCCAATTATATATTTCCGTTTTATCATGGAGTACATTGGTAATGTGAAACGTTTATACATTAGCATTTATGCAATATTAATGGGTGCTGCATTTGTGGTCAATGTCCAGACTGGTTTGTTTATTCCACCTCCAGTCATTGAGGTTGTTGATGGGACACAAGTGATGGTTTATGAAACTTTAGAGTGGCCAATCTATATCTTATTTACCTTAGGAGTATTTATGGTCATTCATATGTTATGGTGGTTCTATAAGGGGGTTAGCAACAATCTAAAATTGAGAAGATTGAGTCGACCAATCACCGTAGCGATTGTTGTTACGTTTATCGGAAACGCACTGGTCTTATTTCCAGCTTTTAGCTCATTTCCGATTGATATTTTATCCGGCGTAGTTAACGCTCTAGCTTTGTTGTATGCGTTGATGAAGAAAAGTCCGTTCCGACTTAAAATGTTGGTGTCGGAATCGGTTGGGTATGCTATTTGTTTATTGCTGGGATTTTTATCGCTTTATATCTTAAATCCAGTCATTGACTCGATGTTGACTAAAATTACATTCACATCGGATAGTAGGATAGTATTGTATTTAGCACTCTTTAGTTTATTGCTGGTTGGTTACTTCGTCGTTTGGAAAATGGTAATCGTTGGAATTTTTGTTAAAGACGAAGAAGAAAAATCAGAATTATTAAACTTGTTCAGTGCTAATATTACAAAATCACTGGACTCGGAACATATATTTAGACAGACAATCAATATTATCGAACAAGTCGTAGGTTCTCATAATGTCTACTTCGCTTTGAAAACAAGCAATAATGCATTCCGACTTACGTATAGCAATCAGGCTTTGGCTGATTTATCTGTTTCTTTCCGATCGGATAATCCATTGGTCAAACATCTATCAAAAAAGAATTCAGCAGTTATCATCTCTGAATTCCGCTTTGATGCGAGTTATCAAACAATGTGGGAACAAGAAAAGTACGATTTGGTGAAGTTGGATATCACACATGCGTTTGGATTGGTGGACGATGCAGAGATTCATGGAGTTCTCTTGATGTCAGATGCCCATTCTAAGAAAAGTTTGAAACATCAACAAATACTCAAACTTCAATCGATTTGTACAATGGTTTCAATTGCTTTGAAAAACGCCGCATCGTATGAAAAAGCCGTTATTGAATCGCGAACAGATGATCTGACGGGACTTTATAACCGAAAATACTTCTATCAATTAATTGATGAGAAGTTTATTGAACAGAAAAGTGATTCGCTTGCTTTGGTTATGTTAAATCTTGATGATTTCAAATTGTACAACCAATTGTATGGAGAGAAAAAAGCAGACCAAGCATTGGAAGTCATTGCGACTATTTTGAAAGGTAGCGTTGGCAAAGGCGGATACGTTGCAAGATTTAGTGGGAAAGAATTTGCCATTGTTTTACCGAGGTACGATGTACACCGTACTCTAAAACTGGTTGAAAAGGTAACGCAACAAATTTTTGAATATGGTCATCCAAAAGTTAAACGACTAGAGAAACATGTAACAACCAGCATCGGAGTTTGTGTTTATCCATTTGGTGCATCGAATGTCAAAGAATTGATAGAAAATGTTCAACAGGCAGTGTACCAAGTTAAACGAAATGGAAAGAATTCGGTACGTGTATTTGATACTTTTGTACAAAAAGAGGATGTAAGTGAAAAACGTTCGTATAGTTCTATTTATAACGAGTATAAATCTACTATATATGCTTTAACAGCTGCAATCGATGCAAAAGATCACTATACATTCTCGCATTCGGAAAATGTAGCGAAATACGCTGTTGCTTTTGCAAAAGAATTGAATTTAAATAGTGACATTGTAGAAAATATTCGTCAAGCAGCTCTTTTGCATGACATAGGTAAGATTTCGATTCCTGAACAAGTGCTGAACAAACCTGGGAGTTTGACTAGCGAGGAATACAGATTGATTCAAGGACATGTGGATGCCTCTATTGATATTATTCGCCATTTACCATCGTTGGATTATGTAATTCCAGCTGTACTCGGTCATCATGAGCGTTATGATGGTACGGGATATCCTCGACGAACAAGAGGTGAGGACATTCCTATTACAGCTAGAATTCTGTGTTTGGCGGATTCCTTTGATGTGATGGTGTCAGGTCGGGTGTACATGGATCCGAAACCGATTCATAAAGTCATTGAGATTATTGAAAAAGAAGCAGGAAAGCAATTTGATCCAAAACTGGCAACAGTCTTCGTCGATATGCTGAAAAGAGGAAAAATAAAAGTTGATCAACCAACCATCGTGTCGACTCCAAAAATAGAGACATATCAGGAGATACGTAAAGCATATGTGGGTGAATAGGGTTAGATCCTAACTCCACCATTAGTAACAGCGTAATTTTCTAACTTTAAGTTGTAGTTATTATATATAAACAGAATATACACCATTAACTACTGGAATATCAGTGATTAATGGTTTTTATATTTATGTGATTCGTGTCACAAAATCATATATTTCTATCTATCTAGAACAGAGTAATGGATTGAAAATCCGTATGTCACAGGGCGAAAATTACATTTCATAGATGTTATTTTACAATTATATTTTAATTCTTATAGCATACATATATATAGGAGGAATTTATGAAAGGATTTAAAATAATTGATTATGTTCTAGTTACGATGATTTTATTAATTACTGCATGCACAACAAAAAATGTAATAGAGGAACCTACAATAATAAATAGTCTAAATACATATGAAAAATCTAAGAGTTCATATGAATTTAATTACGATAATTTATCAAAGGGAACATTATTATTGAATTTATCAGTTTATCAGAATGGCGTATTAATGGAAGGAATTACTAATGAAGCGGTTCTAAGTGATTTATATAATTCAGGGAATATTGAAGTATTAATTGATAAAGTTCTCAGTTCTGAAAATAAAGTGTATATGCAGATAGGATTAAGTCTAAATGACATGACAGTATACAAGTCATTTGAGTTATTTGATGATCCCCTACTTAAAACAAGAAATGTAGAATCTAGGGATATATATGAAGTAGAAATTGGAGAAGAATATAATATTTTATGTATTTATGAGAATGAGAATTTGGTTGATGAAAATGAAACTTCAAAGGAATTTGAATTAGATTGGATTATAGAAAAAAGTACATTTGTATATATATTGACAGTGAAACATCTATAAATTCAATTTTAGGTATAGGGAAATTAAATAATTTCCCGTATACTATAAAAATGAGTAATCTTGTTTGTATTAGGATTGAGAAGCCGTGTGTCTCTAAATTATATAATTAACACCTTCTATAGATGTTTTTTTATGAATGTGATATACTACTTATAGTATACTTAAGGGGGATTTTTATGAAAAGAATATTATTTGGAGCTATAATGTTTTTTAATGGATGGATAGGAATTCTTTCAATCCATATTAGTCACGCAACCAACATGGAGTATCGTACATTACTAACAGACTTGTCATATCATAGTCAAGAAATTCTATACTATTTCTGTATTGTAATTACAATAATAGGATTTGTAATATGTTTAATAGAAGCGTATGGAGATGCCATAAAAGAAATCACAAGAAAACAAAAATAAAAATTAGGATTGAAAATCCATGTGTCTATAATGGTAATAAGAAAAACCACCTTAAAGGTGATTTTTTTTGGATTATGATATAGTATTTATAGAATTCTAAAATAGGGAGGGCTATATGTATGAAAAATAAGATTCAATCAAGATTGTTAGTATCATCGCTGTTTGTCAATTTGTTTCTAATAATAATATTTACAAGATTTTCATTATCTTACCTAAACGGTGAGGTTGGAAGACCGACTGAGTTATTTGACTTGATAATGAATCCTGGTTATATACTGATTTGTGGTATTTTATTGTCTGTGGGAATTCTTAATTTTATAAGTGTATTTAGAAGTATACCAAGCAGAAAGACTTTGTTATTGTATGGAATACAATTTTTGGAATCTGTAGTAATATCGACTGGTATTATTATTGCTATTATTTATCATTCACTTCCTCATACATTAAAATTAGATGTTGGATTACCTACTTTATTTATACTTATAGTCCCATTTGCTTATACTGGATACGTATTTTATGAAGAAGTTAAATGGTATAAAATTAAATCTATATCTGAAGAAGCATAAAAACTTGAATAATCAAAGGGAATGAAAATTCGTTATACTCATAATTCACTGTTTGTGCATTGAATTCTTTTTCCTTATTCGTGAATTCCATCAATTCTTTGGGAGGATAATTATAAATGAGTAAATCATTAATACTACTATTACTTTTATTAATATTTAATCTACAGGGGTGTGTAGAACAACCAGTAAAGGGAGATTACTATAAAATTTGCAATATAGATGAAACTATCAAAGAGAATAGTGGAGAAGGTAAGTCTTATGTTGTAAAACATAAATTTGAGCAAGTTAGAATTTATGAACAATATGAAAATGTAACTTCAATAATAATTAGTTATGTAGAAGATGGTGTTACTCGTACAAAAGCATTTTTCATTGATGATGTAGTTTTTGATTGTCATAATGACTAGATACGTATTATACAATAGGATTGAAAAGCCATGTGTCGCTAAGAGTTACAAGATAACACCCATCATATAGATGTTTATTTCATTAAGATATAATATATATAGAATTATTATTTATCTTTAAAAGTAAGAAGTACTAAATGTTCCGGTTTTGATTAACTTAACTTCAAGTTAAGTAATTTAACTACTGTGATATTATGTTTTCTATAATAATTTAATATAATAGTATTATATCGTTAAAGGAGAGGGTTTTATTGGATAATGTAAAGATTGGTAACTTCGTTAAAAGTTTAATGAAACAAAGAAATATGACTAATCGAGACTTAATAAATGAATTGGAAAAAAGACATATTAGTATGAGTGAAGCAAATATGTCTAAGTTGCTGAATGGTAAACATGGAACAGATATAGAAAACTATATGGAAATAGCTAATATTTTTCAGGTATCTATAGATGATATATTAAAAGCAAGGTTGGATGCTGTTGAATTAGATAATAAGACTGATATGAATAAAAAGAGTACTAGTAGGAATACTAAGAAATTTCTTTATAATGAAATATCAAAGATAATTGTAATATTGTATATTATTTTAGGATTTGCGTTTAACTGGTGGCATCCAGGATGGATACTATTTATGTTCATACCTTTATTGAGGTCATATTTGAGACATTTAGGTGTGTAGATAAGATTTACTAATGAAAATTATCGTAGAGTATAATTGGTTGGTCTTTTAAAATTAATTGATTACAGGGATAAGTTGATGTATTAAAATAAGGTAATTCTAAGTGAAAAGATTTGAAGGTTACTTTTAACGGGAGGATTTAAAATCTGTTTCTGAGTCAATTTACTGATTATCAGTGGATTTTATACTCTATTCTGATCTACTTTGGAACAACTGTTACTTGAACGTCATAAGATAATATGCTATTATATTAATAGAATTCAAGAAGGAGGAGTCATTTAATGATTATAGGTAACAATAAAATCCGTTTTTATGTATAATAATTTAATATTAACTCTACCATGTGTGGAGTAAATCGGAATTGTCTACCTTATTTTAAATGCTCAAAATACATTGCTTATCATAAGTGAAAATTGAAGAGGGACGAAACTGTCCTTTTTATTGTTTGAATTTTATATCTATATAATTTGATGTCATGAGTGGTTTATACTTGTTACATAAATCCAAATTTCAAACTGTATTTTAAATGGTATTTTTGATTATTTCTGTTTACTTAACACAGGTAGCTTACTTGTGTTTTATTTTTGTAAATGGAGGTTTATATGGAAAGAAAAGAAAAAGCTTTATTAGTCGGCGTAAGTTTGTATAATCAAGACTTATTAAGGTCGATGGAAGAATTATCTAACTTAGCTAAGGCATGTAATATAGAGGTTGTAGGTACAATTACTCAAAACCTAAACAGAATTAACATTTCTCATTATATAGGAACAGGAAAAGTTAATGAAGTACTTGAATTAGTAAATGAAAGATCTGCTGAATTTGTAGTTTTTGATGATGAATTATCACCTACTCAAATTCGTAATCTAGAGGATGCTTTAGGTTGTAGAGTCTTAGATCGAACAGTTCTTATTTTAGATATCTTTGCGAAAAGAGCAAAGACCAAAGAGGCACAATTACAAGTTGAGATTGCAAGGTTACAATATATGTTACCGCGCCTGGTTGGTCAAAACGAATCACTTGGACGACAAAGTGGTGGTGTAGGAACCTACAATAAGGGTAGTGGTGAAAAAAAACTTGAATTGGACCGAAGAGGCATTAAACAAAGAATCTTTAAATTAAGTAATGAATTAGCGTTATTAGTGTCGAGAAGAAAAAATCAACGTAAACAACGTAAAAAGAATGAAATCCCAGTGGTATCATTAGTGGGTTATACTAATGCAGGCAAATCAACTGTTATGAATACTCTACTAAATATTTATAATCCTACTACTAAAACTGTATATGAGGAAGATATGTTGTTTGCAACACTAGAAACTTCTGTTAGAAACGTTAAACTACCAGATAACAAGACTTTCTTACTAACGGACACTGTAGGATTTATTAGTAAATTGCCTCACCATCTTATAAAGGCATTTCGTTCTACTTTAGAAGAAGTGAAAGAGTCAGATTTGCTTATTCATGTTGTGGATTTTTCAAATCCCGATTATAAGGAACAAGTACTTGTTACTGAAAATACTTTGAAAGAGCTTGGTATAGAAGATATACCAGTTATATACGTATATAATAAAATTGATCTTGTAGATAATTTTGCTGACTCTGAAGGGGTACATATTTCAGCGAAAAATAAAATTGGAATTGATCTCTTAATAGAAGAGATAAAGAAAAAAGTTTTAACAAACTATACTCATTGTAAGATGTTAATACCGTATAATAATGGAGATACTTTATCTTACTTATCAGATAATGCGAATATTCTATCCACTTCTTATGAAAGTGATGGTACTTTAATCACCTTAGAATGTAAGGAATCAGATTATCACAAATACAAACGTTATGTAATGTAAATTTAAATCGAACTTTCTCTATAGAATGTTCGATTTTTTTATAGTTAGTTTATATCTAAATATCCTTTTAACTGATAGCAGAAAAAATCAGGAAATTAGATATAAAAAAGAATTAAATGACTATAAGTCTGTAGAGTAATTACTATGCGGGGGTTCGACTCACCCTAATGTAGAATGAATGAGACTTTTTAAAGTTTAAAGGTTCTTGGATATATTTATATAGAGCAGTTGACCAAAATGGGGATTTAACTCTTGGTTGACTAAAAAAAATTATATAGAAATTACTTGTTTGTCATAACAAAAAGTCTCACATAAACATACTCTAGTATTAGATGAATTGCAAAGGAGGACTTTAATGAGTTACGGAGGATATAATTGTGGTTATGGGTACCAAGTTCAAAGTGGACGTGGTTACGGAAGTAGCTATTCAATAGTCTTAGTACTATTTATACTATTAGTTATTATAGGCTGTGCCTGCATTAAATAATAATTAATTTCTACTCTTCTAGCAAATTAGTTTAATTTTATAGTTATGAGTAACATAACGTGGTCTGGTTTAAGCTAGACCACTTTGTTATGAAATTAGTTCTTTGTGAATTTATAATAAGATATAGGCCATTAGTTACTGATAGATCAGTAACTAATGTTTTTTTGAGTTCAATTTTGTAAATTTTTACGTTGATACTGTTTAAAGAAGAAAAAGATATAAAAGTTGAATATTTATAATCATCTCCACATAAAATTATGACGAGGTTGTCTTAAATTATTGACATTAATAGAAAATAGTAGTAGAATCAAAATATGACAAGGTTGTCTTAGGAGGTGGTATTTATCCCAACAAAGACGTATTTTAAGTTAAATGAAGAAAAACAAAGAAGAATATTTGATGCCGCTGTTGATGAGTTTGCTGAGAATGATTATGATCACGCAATGATCTCTAACATTATTAAACATGCTTCTATTCCAAGAGGAAGTTTTTATCAGTACTTTGATGATAAGTTAGACTTATACAAGTACATAATGGAAAAAGCTGGAGAAGAAAAATTAAAGTATATGACAGAGATTATTGCTAATCCTCATGAGGTCCCGTTTCTAACTCTATTTGAAGAACTATATAAATTAGGACTGAAATTTGCTGTAGATAATCCAAAATTTGTTAAGATTATGTCTCATTTAATTCGCACAAAAGGTCCGATATATGATTTAGTTATGGCAGATAGTATCGATAAAGCAATTTCTTTCTATTCAGAACTTATTGACTTAGATAAAAAAAGAGGTCGTATAAGAGATGATATTAATACTAAAGTATTAGCTAAATTAATAACTAATATGACAATTAATGTTTCTACAGATAGTCTAAATGAGAAAAATTCTTATTTTGACTATGACAAAATGCTTGAAGAGATAACACAAATAATCTATATTTTCGAGAAAGGTATAAAGGTGGGTGATTGATATGTTTAAAGTAGAAGATTTGAAATTTAGATACCCTAAACAAGGAAAGGATGTAATCAATGGGATTAGTTTTGAAATTGCTAAGGGTGAGATCTTTGGTTTCTTAGGACCAAGTGGTGCTGGTAAAAGTACAACGCAAAAAATTATGATTAAGATTTTACAAGATTTCAGAGGAACAATTACCTATAATGGTAAAAACATTACTGAATTCGGTGATGATTTTTATGAAGGTATTGGAGTTAGTTTCGAAATGCCAATCCATTTTTCTAAAATGACTGCTATGGAAAATGTTGAGTTCTTTACGAAGCTTTATAAGAAAAATGCAAATGTCCAAGAATTAATGGAACGAGTTGGTCTTTGGGAAGATCGAGATAAAATGGTTGGAGAGTATAGTAAGGGTATGAAAATTAGGCTAAACATTGTAAGAGCTATGCTTAATGATCCTGAAATGTTGTTCCTTGATGAACCTACAAATGGATTAGACCCAGCCAACGCAATGATTTTAAAAGATATGATTCGTGAGTTTAAAGACAACGGCGGAACAGTATTTATAACTTCTCACATTATGTCTGATATTGAGCAACTGTGTGATAGAGTAGCATTTATAGTAGATGGTGAAATTAAAGAGTTAGATTCACCAAGAAACTTAAAAATCAGATATGGTAAACGAACTATGACATTAGAGTATAAAGAGAATAATGAAACTGTGAAGGTTGAATATCCTTTAGATGGTATAGGTCAAAACCAAGAATTCTTAAACCTTTTACAAACAAAAGAAATTGAAACTTTGCATACTGGAGAAACAACTCTGGAAGATATCTTTATTCAAGTAACTGGAGTTAAATTAAGAGATGAACAGTAGATTAGGAATTCTTGTAAAAGGTGAATTACAAAGATTAAATAAATATAATGTATTTTCAATAAGTGTTTTAGTAGCAATGATTTGGGGGATAATCTTATTCTTACTAAATGAAGACCTACTAGGATCATTACTACCATTTGTTTTACTAATTGACGCAACATTAATGGGTGTAATGTATATTGGTTCAGTTACACATTTTGAAAAAACTGAGTCAACAATAAGTACGCTACTTGTAACACCAATAAAAAACAGTGAGTTGGTATTATCTAAAGTAATAGCTAATACGTTACACAATGCATTTTCAGCATCTCTTATCATTACTGTTTTCTTTATTTTTAAAGATGTTGATGTAAATATAATTCTTGTCTTTTTAGGAATTATTTTATCTACAATATTCTTTACTATTGCTGGATTATGTTTATCATATTATCAAAAAGATTTTACGGGAATGCTTGTAAATATTATGATTTTATCGTTTGGATTATTAATTCCAAGTGCATTGTTTATGTTTGGAGTACTAACGTGGGAAGGTTGGGAGTATATCTTACTAATCAACCCTATACAAGCAGCACAAGAAATAATTGGCGGAGCATTTGCTGGGTATGAATTCACATATAAATATTACTTTAGTTTAGGGTATATGTTCTTTGGAGCTATATTATTATATAAATTTGTTGCTTTACCAAAGTTTCAAAATTATGCAATTAAGCAAAGTGGGGTGTAATAATGATAGGTACTGTTATTAAATCGGAACTTAGAAATATGGTTCGAGACAAAATGTATTTATTCTTTGCAGTCTACCCGGTAATTTTAGGGGGAATAGGTTATTATTTAGTCCCTTATATTGAAGAAACTTCACCAGGTAGTCCATGGGCAAACATTCTAGCTATGATGTTCATTATTATGACAGGTTACATTTTCGGTGCATTAATAGCATTTACGCTGTTAGATGACAAAGATGATAAAGTACTAATGAGCTTGAAAATAACTCCCATTAGTGTAAAATCTTACGTAATAGTAAAATTAGTTATAAGTTTCATCTTTGGTTTTGTTGCTACTATGGCAATTGTTTATGGTACAGGATTCTTAGAAAATTCCTCATTTGGTGTTATTTTATTAATCTCAGTTGTTGGAGCACTACAAGCTCCAGGAGTTGCTTTAATAGTAAATAGTTTCTCAGAGAATAAAGTAGAAGGTTTTGTTATTATGAAACTATCAGGTTTAATTTTAATTTTACCTGTTATGGCATTCTTTGTTACCGGTTGGGTTCAAAACTTCTTAGGTGTAGCACCTGGTTACTGGGCAGCTAGAATTATAGAATTAGAACTAGTTCCTACTGAGGAAGGTAGTGCACTGTTAACATTTGCTTTAGGTGTTTGTTATAACCTATTTACTCTTTGGTTACTATTAAAACTATATACAAAAAGATCCAATATTTAGGAGGGAATTATGGAAATTTTAAGAAATGTTTTAATTATTTATGGAGTTTTATGTATTGTAATCGGATTATTAAAACCCCCATTCATTTGGAATATGAAAAAGTTCAAAGTAATGAAAAAAATGATGGGTGCAAATGGTCTACGTATTTTCGTTTTAGTTTGGGGAGCACTTGCTATTGCTATAGGATTATTAATTTAAGTATTTAGATAATTTATAAATAAAAGAACTAACAACAGGTATTGAATCGGTGTTAGTTCTTTTAATTATTTCTAGTAAGTATCATTAACTAGTACTACAGAGAATTTTACAGATGTTATCTAAAAACTATAGATAGTGGAATAGATGATGAGTGGAGAATTAATTCTATGGTGTTATTTGTAGTATTCTACTATCTGTAGTACACTATGAATAGCGTCAAGATGTTTTCTTGGGTTATTTAACCCTATTTTTTTATTGGCTGAAGACACTAATAGTTTATTTTCGTTTATATCTGACGGAAATATAAATTACCTAGCGAGGAGAAATTAATGAGAGATTTCAAAAAAAGAATTTGGATAATAATAATTTTATATTTTATTGTTGATATATATACAATAACACAGACAACCTTTGACTTTAGTTCAGTTATAAGAATTATTCTTGCTACTTTGTTATTTTACTATGTGTATAATGTTAAGAATTGGGCAAGAGTTTTACACTTAGTACTACTTTGGATAGCAATAGTATTTGGTGTGATTGGAATTTTATTTAGTTTTCTAGTTGGGTTTGAAGGAATGTTGGTTTTATTACTTCAACTGGTAGTTAATATATATTCTGTATATATTCTATCTTCAAGAAAAATAAAAATAGTATTTAAAGAATCTAAATTATAAGACATAAGTAATTTGTAATAAGAATTTTGATAAATTATTAATTATATGATGTAAGTGGATAACTAATATGATGAATGTTAGATTATTTTTGCTAGTAATTACTAGTATAGTTTTATTTATTTATTCTTCATGTGGGTACTCTGAGTTGTAGAAGGCCAAGACTTCATTATCAAGTAATATCTTAGATGTAATCATTGGTGTTTAATAATTAATGAAAGAATAAATAACCGAACAGTCAGTTTTTATGACTGTTCGGTTATTTTCTTATGAAATTATAATGTTTTTAAATATACTTTTGTTAGTTCTAGCAAAAATATGGAAACTTAATTCCATCAATTTTATCTTAAAAGACAATGACTTGCTTCTATTTTTATCTTAAAGGATAAAGATATTTTAAAATCCTTGAATAGCATTTTAATATCGTTTTGTTGTGATATAATCCTTATCGGACATATAGAGCATTAGTTATTTTGCCTAAATTAGTGTCACATATTAAATATTAAATTGTTTTTAAGGGGAGATATTATGGGAGAATTAGGTATTACATTATCAGGAATTCCAAATGTCCTTATTGTGGACTTGGGATTAATCTTGTTATTTGGAATTGTATTTGGTAGATTAGCAGAGAAAATTAAGATTCCTGCTGTTACTGGTTATTTAGTAGGAGGTCTTGTTTTAGGGCCAATCACTGGAATTATATCATTAGAGACTTTAGAGTCATATCATTTAATTGGTGATGTTGCTCTTGGATTCATCGCCTTTCAAGTAGGTAATGAATTATGGTTTGGTAAACTAAAGAAATCGGGAATGAAAATTATTGTTATAACAATTGTACAAGCTATTGCGACTACATCATTAGTTATATTAGCTTTAATACCATTTGTTGACTTGCCAGTTGCCTTGGTACTTGGTGCAATTGCAGCAGCAACTGCTCCAGCACCAATTATGATGATAATTAAAAAATATAAAACTAAAGGGGAACTTACAGATACAATCTTACCAGTAGTAGGGTTAGATGATGCTGTTGGTGTGATCATGTTCGGAGTATTATTATCAATTGGTGTTAGTTTATCTGGTTCAGGTGAAGGAATTAGTTATTTAGAATTATTAAAAGAGCCATTAATTGAAATTGTAATTAGTGTTCTACTTGGTTTAGCTATTGGTTACGCAGGTGGTATTGCGATTAGAAAAATTGATAGGAATGCTGAGCGTCAGGAGAAATACTTAGGTGTTGTATGTATTGCAATCTTTTTAACTACAGGAGCTGC
Organism: Mycoplasmatota bacterium WC44; assembly: GCA_046529715.1. GTDB lineage: Bacteria > Bacillota_I > Bacilli_A > MAG-NZ > MAG-NZ > WC44. The sequence continues at coordinate 1,491,350 of CP134881.1, read as the reverse complement.
AATATACTTTGGTGGATCACCAATCTTAACACCAATGGTAGCAGGTACTCTTGTAACAAACTTAATCAATAAAGAGACTTACATTTTTGAAGAAGAAACAATTAGATTCTTTATCCCACCATTAATGGTTGCATTCTTTACAATTGCTGGTGCCCAGTTACAAATAGATGTATTACTTACAGTGGGTATAGTTGGGATAGTATATGTAGTTTCAAGAACTATCGGTAAAATGGCTGGAGCATATGTGGGTGCTGTAATGGTTAAAGCCGGTGAAGGTGTACGTAAATATTTAGGTGTTAGTTTATTACCGCAATCAGGTGTGGCGATTGGTTTATCTGTATCAGCTTACAGTGCTTTTGATGGTGTAAACCATGAGTATGCAATTGTAATTAAAAATATTATCTTAGCTTCAGTATTAGTGTTTGCCTTAACAGGTCCAGTATTAGTTAAAATAGCTTTCTGGAGAACAAACGAGATTAGACCAACTGAAGTTGAACCAAAAGAATATAGAAAAGCTGAATTAGCATTTGAAGGAGAGTAAAATGAGAAAATATAGTAAGGTTTCAGAATTGACTAAAGAATACTTAAATGGAAAATTAAATAAAGTATCAATTGAGTATGAGAATGAGAACACATTACTAATCTCAGTATCTTATGAAGACTCACATCACGGTTGGTTTAATTATGCTATAAAAATGAATAATAAAAGTAATGGTGTAGATTTTGTTCATCACCAATGCCGTGATATGGTTGGCGTAATCACATTAACTAGAGAACAAGAGTTCGAATCTGCTATTTGTGATTTCTTAGTAGATGAATCTAAAAGAATAGTTTATTAATAATTGGATAATAAGTTATAAATGTGAATTGATATTAAACCAAAACTTTCCTCGCATTTAAAGTATGTAGTATGCTATAATTTAAAACGAGTTTTTGGATGGAATGATAATAACCATAACTGAGCACACTAAAGGTGTGCTCAGTTACTTGTATTATTATCTGTAAATCAATCAGCATGATTTAATATGTAAAGTAATAAAAGAGGTGTTATTTATGGTTGGTCTTGCAAATGAAGTCGTAATTGATATAGCTATGAACTTGAGTAAATTATTTAAACACAATGTAGATATCTTTGATATCGATGGTAAAATAGTAGGTTCAGGGGATATATCAAGAATTGGACAATATCATTCATTAGTCCACTCAATAATTAATGGAGAGAATAGAAACTATAAAGTGTTTGAATCAAGCGACGAAATAGTTATACCAGGAATTAACTTGCCACTATATTCCAATGGAAAAATTATTGGAGCTGGAGGCATAAATGGTGATCCAGATGAAGTAGAAATATTTTCTGAAATCCTTAAAGTCAGTCTAGAGTCATTGTTATATCAAAAAATAACTGAAGATAAGAAGACATCGGTTCAAAAATATGAAAAAGAGGTTGTACTTGACATCTTATATAATCTAAGAGGATTCGAAGAGATTGATAAACGCTTGAGCGTTATTGGGTTTAGAAAACAAAAACATAATTTACTAGTTAAATTCCTATCAACTAAATATGATTATACTAAACTGTTTGAGGGATCAAACTATCTTAGAGCTATTATGGAAGGTAGCGAAATCTATATCTTTTCAGAATCTAATCAAGAACTATTAGTTGAAATTAAAGACATGATTGTAAACCAAGAGATGGATTCCATCATTTCTGAAATAGTTGAATTTGAAAATTTAAAAGAAGAATATAATATACTAAACTTCATCGAACAAAATATTCATGAAAATACAAATATCTACTTTACACTAAACTTTAAGTTAAATGCATTCTTAGATTCTATAGACTATAATAAATATGATTTCTATGAAGCTAAAAATATTATAAATCAAGATTACTTAATTAAGACATTCTTTACCTATATCGAAAACAACCTATCATTAATTCATTCAAGTGAAAAATTATATATTCACTTGAATACATTAAAGTACAGAATTAAAAAGATAGAAGAACTGACTGGATGCTGTTTACATAACGTAGATGACATTCTAAGACTTAAATTATCAATATTGGCACTAAGGCATCAAACAACCCACTTATCATAATATAAAACTATTGACTTTGTTAAAGAAACACAACCTTTTTATTTAGTGGAGTTTCAGATTTGAAAATGTAGTGAATTATCAATTATCATAGATATAATAGTTGTAGTTAATAATTGGATAATAGAATAAATAACCGAATAGTCATAAAAGATGACTGTTCGGTTATTTTCTTATCAATGCGGCTATATTTATTGTTTGGCTAACTATAAAGTATGTCAATTTGTATAAAGCCCACCACTATCTCTTTACTCTCTTTATTTTTGTTAGATAGTATATAATTGAATACATAAGTATTATGACTAACCCTGCTACCAAGCCGGCACCTTGACCTCCGATTAAAGGCATGGTTAATATAATGATTATAATAGAGAATAGGCCAAACAATGATGTATATGGATAACCAGGAAGTTGACACTGACCTTTTCCTGGACAACCATATTTTTTTCTAAAGCGATAGTGACTATATAGAATAATTAAGTATGTGAACAGAAGAGAAAAACCACTAGAGCTAACTAAGAAAATATAAATAGAAGCTGGTAGTATCTGACCAAGATATAATGCAATTAACATTGCTAATCCTGAGAATAGAATACCTTTTTTAGGAATGTCTGTATTTTCCTTTAAAAATTTAGGAGTATAACCTTCATCTGCAAGGGACCTCATAATTCTTCCGAGTCCAAACATCGCCGCTAACATTGTTGATAGTATAGCAATAATTAGTACTATATTCATCACATTAGATGCCCAAAAAATTCCGGCATTAGCTAGTCCGATAACAAATGGACTAAACTCTGGAATAAGTTCATTAGTATCAACTAATGGCAGTAATAGTAGAACAGCTACACAATATAATGATACTAATATTACAACAGTGCTTTTAATAGCTTTTGGTACAGTTTTGTTAGGGTTTTCTGCTTCAGAAGCTGCTAACCCAATCATTTCAAAACCAGCATATGTAAACATAATAATAAGCATACTTCCAGCAACAGCACCAAATCCACCAACAAAGATGTCACTGTAAGTAAAATCAACTTTATATGGTTCGAAATCTGTATTAAATATTCCTAATATAATAGCGGCAGACAATACTATAAAGCCAACAACAGCGAATATTTTAATTAGAGCAAGTTTATTTTCTATTTTACTGAGTTTATCTGCCCCTAGTAGATTTAATAAGGTAACAGATGTAATTATAATAGTTCCTAAGAATACTTGGTTTAAACCTGGAAAATATCTTTTAATCATTAAGGCCAATGCCAATGCTTCACTTGACATAGCAAGTACTAACCCTGTCCAATATAACCATCCCACTAAAAAACCATAATACGGACCAATATATTGTTGTGCATATGTCCTAAATGATCCAACAGTAGGTTTTGCGATTGTCATTTCAGAAAGTGAAAATAATATAATCGCTACTAATACTCCTCCTAACAAATATGAAACTATTATAGAAGGTCCCGCATTCTTTAAAGGAATTGCAATACCTAAAAAGAAAGATCCACCTATTATTGTTCCAAGTGCTAGTAAAACTAAATCTTTTGCCTTAAGTCCTTTTTCAGTCAATTATAAAACCTCCAATGAATAGTATATATTTTGTCTTTTCAAAATGTATATACATCTAGAATGAACTATTATATTATTTAGTGATAATTGTAGATAATAATATAGTGAAAGTAATTTATTCGTGTTAAACGAAGAAAGTTTTATATGACCAATGCAGAACCCAACTAACTATTGTTATGGTTAAATTTAGTCATCTAAAAAGTCAATCATAATTGATTGACTTTCTATATTTGTACTAACTTTAATTAATCTTTTTATATTCGTCTACAACTACATCAATTGTGATACTTAAAGAATCAAGTAAATAGAATTTTTCCTTAGCTTCTTTAGTAGTTTTCCAATAATGTGGAGTCATCAGCAACAAATTTTTAAGGTTAGACTTTTCTAATACTATTGTTTTAATTACATTGGAACTGTTAATTTTACTTAATACAGCCGAAGATAACTCATTTACTTCATAATTTTTTTCTATTATAGTTGGGTATATATTTCTCTTAAGTTCCATTAAGTGATTTTTGTTTGGAGAAATCACTATTAACACTCCATTACTTTTAAGTACTCTTTCACATTCGCTTTCGCTAATAGGGCTGAAAATAGATATTATAACATCAATAGAGTTGTCTAGATAAGGTAATTTCATACTAGAACCAACAACCCAACTAATTTCTTTATCGTGCTTAGTTGCTTCAATAATTCCGCTTTTAGCGATGTCAATTCCGTGGTAGTCGATATTATCTCTTTTCAAGTATTCTTTTAAACTTGTTAAGTAATAACCGATACCACAGCCCATATCAAGTACAGCATATTCCTTATTTTTATCTGTAAGTATACTTTCTACAGTTTTATTTAAATAATCAGATACGCTTTTATAATAATTACCATAAAGAATACTTTTCCTTGCATCAAGCATTTCTGCAGAATCACCATGGATTCGTAATTTACTTTGGTTACTCATCAATAAATTAACATAACCTTGTTTTGCAACATCAAAGCAGTGATTGTTACTACAAGAAAACATTTTCTTTTCGTTATTTTTATGAAGATGTAACCCGCATGTCGGACATTTTATAATTGTTTGTTTTTCATCTAATATCATTTTATACCTCGTTAACATACTAATAGATTATAAATTTATATAATACAAGCTTAAGTAGTACATCTAATTATAGTGTGAAAGCAGTAATGTTACTTATACAATAAATCTACATTTTATACTACTAGACATGAGTGCTTTACTTGATTATAGCATACTTATATAACATTCTGGCATAGTTCCCACTCTCCCTTAATTAGAAAATATTTAGTTCCCTTTTTTTACGAAATTTGATAATACTTCTTTATAGAAGACCATTTGATGGTAAATGGGGAAATTATATCCAAAAGTATACAATTGATGGTAAACTTGTATCTTCACATAATATTGAAGCTGATAGTATAGACAACAATGTAATTAATATTGATAATAAAATTATTTTATCACTAAAAAATTTTAAGGATAAAGATGGGTTGTGGTTTGATAATGGACTATATACATATCAAGATAATACAAATGAACTTACAAGAATAACTGATCTAGGGAACACTAACACTATTTTAATGGAAAAGTCATTTGATGGGACATATATTCTAATATATAAAGATATAGATCTATATGGTATTAATGGTGATAAAACTAATTTTATACATCTCAATGAACTTGGAACTATTATCAATAATTATGATATAACAGAGTTATTTGAATATGAAATTCACAATGGATCTCGTTTCTTTAATGAAGATGGATTTGTTTTTAGTGGTAAAGATAAAAATGGGCAATTTGTTAGAATTATGTTAACAAAGAATGCTTTTATTAATTAGATGAAAATGTAGTAAATAATATGAAAATTTAATTTAAAAGGTTCTATGTCAAGGATTGGGGTAGAATCGAAAAATAACTAAACTATCAAGGTGTTGTGGATATCATCTACAGCATCTTTTTTGTGCATAATTCTAATGTTAAGCGATTAATATGTGCTCTGAATTCTTATGTTGATACATAATTTTGTTTCTGAATAAATCAAACGTTTTAATGCCATAGGAAATACGTTTAATTGACTTAATATAGTTATTGGTTCCTTCGATAAAACCATTAGAGTATTTCTTATTAGTAGTAGGATCAATCATAAATGAATTAACTATTTCAGGTAGCCAGTTCTCAATTGTATTAGCTGCTTCTCTAAACTCACCGAGAAGAGAAATTTTAGCTTCAATTACCCAACTATTTAGTTTTTTATATACAGTTGGATATTTAGCTATATCTACAATCCCATAGAACGATTCCTTAAGTTCATAAGCTTTGTTTAACTCTGGATTTATGTTCCTACAAAAGTCTATTATTGATTGTGTACTGTTCCACTCTTTTAATCTTTTATCAAAGTAATATTCATTAGAAATATCTTTAGATTTTTTAACTAACAATTTCCAATAACGTTTAAGATATTTATACTCTTTGGTGTTTTTCTTATGTTTCTTCATAATACGAACTCTTGTTTTATTGAATGCCCAATATATATGTCTAACGAAATGGAATGTATCAGCAACTACTGTAGCGTTAGGCATATATTTCAGAGTGATATCTTTATAAGTCTCCCACATATCAGTAGTAAGTATCTTTACATTACTTAATTCTTCTTTAGAAAACTTAGAGAAGTATCTATCTAGATGTTCCTTGTGTCTACAAGACACGATATCGATAATGGTTTTGTTGATTGGATCTACCAACGATACTAAATACTTATTTCCACCTGAGTTTCCTTTAAATTCATCTATACTTAATACCTCAGGTAAAGTACGCCTTGGCTGTATAACATGCTTAAGAAAATGTCTAATCACAGTAGTAGAAGAGATATTTAATCTATAAGCTATGTCCTTGAAAGAACATTTCAGTTTAGACTCTTCAAAGATAGATTGTTTAGTGTTTTTACTTATCTTATTATGTTTCTCAACAAATATATTATCTTCATTAAATTTCTTCCCACAACTACATTTATAACGACGTTGTCTATACTTAATGAAACACTTATAGTTATTGAAGATACCATGCTTAATAGTACGAGTATAGTAGTCATGAATATCATGTGTTAGTTCACTACACTTAGGACATTTATGTTTATACCTCTCTCTAGAAACGTTGACTAAAAAATTGTTTCCATCAAATGTGTATGAGTCAATGATAACTAAATCACCTTTAATGTTTAATAATGTTTTTAAATCATGATTAGATATGCTAGAATTATTGTGCATAGTAAAACCTCCGTATTTGTTTTCTTCGTCGTTAACATTATACCAGGGATTTATTATGCACTTTTCATATAAACAAAAAGTTTAGGGTGAGTGAATACCCCAAACTTAATTATAGAACCATTTAAAAAACAGTGATAATTTCACTGTTTTTTTATTGTGATTAATAGTCATGGGGGGGAGATGGCCAAAGTAAATAATTATCTATACTAATTATGAATTATATCAGTTTATAAGCCTGTAAGGTACCTTGTTAGATTTTAGAGAAAAGCAACACAAAGCACTCATATTCCATGTATAAATCTGTAAAATTGTAGAATATTTTCTAAAAAGAGTACCAAAATTGTCCTTTGCATTCAAAGAACTCTATGATAGACTATTAGTATTAATAAATTATACATATATCTAAATGATATACAAGATTTTGGTGTTTTTGTATAGCACCTAAATTGTAATCAAAGATAACCTGTATTATTTAGTAATAATGCAAAAGGAGAGAAATACAGAGTATGACAAAAATAGTAGAGATTGAAAAGTTAATTAAAAACTTTGATAAAAAGGTAGTAGATGATTTATCCTTTTCAGTTAATAAAGGAGAAGTGTTTGGTTTCTTAGGACCCAATGGAGCTGGTAAATCCACAGTTATTAATATAATATCTACATTAATTCCAAGAAATAGTGGAGAGGTCAAAATAAATGGATACGATGTGTACAACAATCAGGATGAGGTTAGAAAACTTATAGGAATTGTTTTTCAAGATAATATCCTTGACAAGGAACTGACTGCTAAAGAGAATCTTGAAATTCATGCTAGACTATATAGTATCAAAGGTTCTATTGATGAAAGAATCGATGAAGTTCTTTCACTTGTAGAACTTTATGAATTTAAGAATAAGTTAGTAAGAACTTTCTCTGGCGGAATGAAAAGAAGGTTAGAGTTAGCCAGAAGTTTAATGCATAATCCAAAGTTACTTATCCTTGATGAACCTACTACTGGTTTAGACCCTCATACTAGAAATAGAATTTGGAGTTACATTCAAAAGATTAATAAGGAACATAATGTAACTATATTTCTAACAACTCACTACATGGAAGAGGCTGAAATATGTAACAAAATACTAATACTTGATTATGGTAAATGTGTTTCTTTCGGAACAATTGACGAACTTAAAGAAGAATATTCACACTTTACAGTAAAAGTTAAAGTTTCGAATGATGACAATACAGCTAACTTATTAGATAAACATAAAATTGTAGATTATCAGATTAAAGATAATCTGATTATTATTAAACAAAAGAAAAATGTAGTTAATTTACTAAAAATACTTTTCAAGCATATAAGTGATGATATTATAGATATAGAAATCATAAAACCATCATTGGAAGACGTATTCCTAAATATCACTGGAAGAAGTTTAAGAGATAATATTTCTAAGGAGGAGTGCTAATGAATGTTATATTGACAATTTGGAAAAGAGAATTTTTAAAATTCGTAAGACAGCGTAATAGACTTATCAATTCAGTCTTTTCTCCGCTAGTATTAATTTTAGTCTTCTCATTTGCTCTCTCTGGATTAGATGTGACAAACCTTGGAGTTAGTACTTTACAGTATCTGTTACCAGGCATTATTGGGATGACCGCATTTACATCCTCAATGGCTGAAGCTGTAAGTTTAGTAGAGGACAAAACATCTGGCTTTATGAAGGAATTCTTAGTTTCACCTATAAAGCGAAGCGAATTGGCACTTGGAAGAATGTTAGGTGATTCTACAAAAGCAATCTTCGATAGCATAATTATTTTTATAGTAAGTATAATTGTTGGATGCAGATATTCATTCTTAAGTATTGTACTTATAATCATTTCAGTACTTCTTGTTAGTTTAACTGGAGCTGCTTTTGGTATATTGATTGCAAATAGATCCAAAAGCACAAAAAGTTTTCGTGCTTTGATTAACTTAACAATGCTTCCAGCGTTTTTCTTATCTGGAGCCTATGTTCCTATTCAAATATTACCAAAGTTTATACAATGGATTGCATTGATTAATCCAGTTACATATATCACTAGCTTCTTTAGATATATTTCACTTATACCTACGAATGTATCAACACAAGTTTTTATTGAAAATGGAATTATAATTAGAATCCAAAACATAATGGTAAATCCATTTATTTCATTTGGTATAGTTGTCATGTTTGGTATAGCATTCTTCTTACTCTCTGTAAAATCATTCAAGAAGATAAATGCAACAAAAAAAATTTCCTTATATGGTAACTTATAAACTATTATAGAGTTATCTTTACATATGTGGGGTATTAATGTCACCCCCCAACTCCAACAAAATAAATAGACAGTAGTACATTAGTGTGAAATATATATACGAAGAGGTGAATTTTAAATGAAAATTGAAATAGTTCCTGTTTTAGAGGAAGAAAAAACTATCTTAGCACGTTTGATCGAACTATATGAGTACGATTTTACAGAATTTGAAAACAATGATGTTAATTCATTAGGATTATATGGTTACTCTTATCTTGATTATTATTGGACAGAGGATAGGAGGTTTCCATATTTTATTAAAGTTGATGGGAAATTAGCAGGATTCGTAATGGTATGTGATTTTTGCTATGTATCAAAGGATAAAGATACTTTATTTGTTTCGGAATTCTTTATTATGAAAAAATATCGTAAACAGGGTATAGGAAAATTTGCCGCAAATGAAGTATTTAATATGCACAAAGGGAAATGGGAACTAACACTACACCCTAGAAACCTTGTGTCATTAAATTTTTGGAATAGTGTAATTGAAGAATGCTCAGGAGGTAATTATAAACTCTACAATAATATCGAAGATGTATATGATGATTCTTTGGCAATTGCATATATATTTGAGATTGCCTAATAGGGTAGTGAAGCTAATATTATTTATAAAATACAAAAGAGTATTATCACAATGAGTAATATTATTATTCGCCATAAAATTCACTAACATCAACTATATGATATGATACCTCTAAAGTAGACACAGTAATTATTAAAAATTACTAAAACTACTTTGGAGGTTTTTTTATGGGAAGAATTTCAAAAATAAACAAAGAAGATAGAATTAAAGCATGTAAGCAATACGAGCAGGGAAAAGGTAGTTTCGATTCAATCGGTTTTTCATTAGGTGTAAGTAAATATGCAGTACGTAATTGGTACTACAAGTACGAGAGACACGGTCAATTAGTTTTTAACAATAGGAAAAAGAATAGAACGTACACTAAAGAGTTTAAAATGAGTATAATAAATGATTATTTAAGTGGTGGAGGATCATCAACTGATTTGGCAGTGAAATACGATATCGCAAGTAGTATGGTTTGTAGATGGATAAACAAGTATAATGATGGTATAGAAGTAACAGATTACAATCCCAAAAGTGAGGTCTATACCATGAAAAAAAGAAAAACAACATTTGAAGAACGTATAGAAATAGTAAAATGGGTTATCGAAAATAGTATGAACTATAAAGAATGTTCTTCTAAATTTTCTATACCATACAGTTCAGTTTATTCATGGACTCATAAATATTTAAATAATGGTGAGGACTCGCTAAAGCATAATAAACGTGGACGTAAAACAGAAAATAAAGTAGACCTAGATTCTTTAAATGAAGTTGAGAAATTGAAACTTTTACTAGCAGAGGAAACCAAAAAACGTAAATATGCAGAATTATCACTTGAAGTATATAAAAAAAAAGAAGAAATTACGAAAAAACTTTATCAAAAGTAAGGCAATTAGATGTATATAAAACAGTAGATTATTATATTTCAAAAGGAAAATCTGTTAAGTTATTATGTGAGATATTAAACATACCAAGAAGCTCTTATTATAAATATAAGGCGAGAAATAAACCGGAAAAAGAAAAACATGATGAGTTACTATGCGAGTTAATAAAAGAGTATCATGAAACTTTTGATCAAATATTAGGTTATAGAAGAATGACATTATTTATAAATGTGTTAAACCATTTAAATCATAGTGATGGTTATATTTATAGATTAATGACCTTTTTAGGTGTTAAATCAAGAATAAGACGTAAAAAGACTAATAGAAAGAAAACCAAACCAGATTATATAGCTGAGAATATACTGGAAAGAGATTTTAGTGCTTCAGCACCAAATGAGAAGTGGTTAACAGATGTAACTGAGTTTAAGATTCCTTCAGAAAATAGGAAACTATATTTGAGCCCAATATTAGATTTGTATGATAAAAGTATTATTACTTACGAACTATCATTTAGAAATACGAATCAAGTAGTGTTTAAAATGTTTGATAAAGCAATGGAACTAAATCCCGAAGCAAAACCTATATTCCATAGTGATAGAGGGTTTCAGTATGCAAGTAAAGTATTTAAGAAGAAAATTGATAAGGCAAAAATGGTACAAAGCATGTCTAGACCTGGTAAATGTATTGATAATGGACCTATGGAAGCATTCTTTGGGACCCTTAAAAGTGAAATGTATAATGGTAAGAAATTTAAAAATTACGATGAACTAAAGAAAGCAATTGATTCTTATATATTTTTTTACAACAATCAGAGATTTCAAGCTAAATTAAAAAGTATGGCCCCGAATAAATATCGAAGCCATGCTTTAATATAATTTTTAATAATTAAGTGTCTACTTGACAAACATCAGTTCAATAAAAGTTGATGTTTTTTGATATAATTTAGATATTTATAAAAATTTGCTGTTTATCGAGTTTATGCTATACTACTTATAGAATCTACATTTGTATGGAGTAATAGTACTTAAATGTTATATTTTAGCATTCTTCAGTACGAAAATAGTTGATATCAAAGCTGCTGGAGAATATGTGTTAACTGTCAGTGATGTAACATATTCAGATAATGGTGATGGAACGATGACAATTACAGATTTTGTTAACCCAACTGAAAAAAATATTGCTATTCCAAACATCATTGATGGTAAAACTGTCAAAATAATAGGAGATTATGCATATTATCGTAATGACCTAACAAATGTAGTAATCCCAGATAGTGTAATAACAATAGGAGATTATGCATTTAGGGGGAACGACCTAACAAGTATAGTAATTCCCGACAGTGTAACAAAAATAGGAAATTATGCATTTTATCGTAATGACCTAGCAAGTGTGGTACTTCCAGATAGTGTAACTTCAATAGGATTAAAAGTATTTAACTCAAATAGTATTACTGTTTTTAATGGATTACCATCAGACGGTATAATATATGCAAGAAATGAAGATGGAACTGAAGATTATACAACAATAGTTTCTTATGGGGGCATAAGTAACGTAGTAGACTTTATCCCAGATAGTGTAACAACAATAGAGAAATCTGCATTTTACAATAATAATCTAACAAGTATTGTAATACCAAATAGTGTAACAACAATAAGAGATTATGCATTTAGAAGTAATGACCTAACGAGCGTAGTAATCCCAAATAGTGTAACAACAATAGAGAAATCTGCATTTTACAATAATAATCTAACAAGTATTGTAATACCAAATAGTGTAACAACAATAAGAGATTATGCATTTAGAAGTAATGACCTAACGAGCGTAGTAATCCCAAATAGTGTAACAACAATAGGAAAATCTGCATTTAGAAGTAATAGTCTAACAAGTGTAGTAATCCCTGATAGTGTAATAACGATAGAAGATTCTGTATTTAAAGATAATAATCTATCAAGTGTAGTAATCCCAGATAGTGTAATAATGATAGAAGACTCTGCATTTGCCAATAATTTAGGTTTACATCAAATTGTTCTACCAGTAAGTGATGGTGAATTATGGGTAGAGGGGAATGGAGATATTGTATCTGAGATTATTGATTTAGAGAATAATTTTACTAAAAAGACTATACGTTTCGCTGTTTATGAATCTGAAATAGATATTGAACTTGGTAGTAATTATGAATTACCATCTTTTAAAGCATACCTAGTGGAACTTTCCGGTAAAACTGTAGATGTTTCGGATAGTGTTTTGACTGCTATTTTTGGAAATGTAAACATTAATATGCCTGGTACATATGAATTGGTATATAGATTACAATACGAAGGATACACTGAAGAGCATAAAGTAGAAGTGAGAGTTATTGATACAAGGCCTCCAAGGTATTATCGATTACAAGATCAACTAATCTACATTGATACAGACTTAGACTGGACAAAATTAGTTGGAAGGATATGGAGTTCATCTGATGTGTCAATCAATGTAGTAGATAATGTAAATATAAAAGATGTTGGTGAGAATGAACTTAAAATTACAGTTAAGGATAACTACGATAATAAGATAAACAATAATTTGATAGTAAAGGTTTCAAATAATAGAGATGATTTCACAAAATTAACATATAGACTTAATAATAATAAAAGTATGGAATATGATATAAAAAAACAAGTAGGTTACTACGACCATTACAAATTAAGTATTGAGTATCTAAGTAATAATGTTGACTTTAAAAATGTTGGTAACTATAAAGTAGTTGTAAGAACATATAGTGTTTTAAGAGCAGTTAGAATAGAGACTTTCTTAGTCGAGTTTGTAGAAAAATAACTAATAATTTATAGAGTTTAAAATTAAAAACTTAATCTATTTGACTAAGTTTTTATCATTTTTCTAGTTTGTCATAAGGAAGTCGTATTAAGTGATTGTAAATCATCAGATTAACGTATACTTTACTATTGTTTATGTTTTTATTTCAATTAGTCGTTTTGTATTAAAAATACTTGGAATCGTATAATTATAGTATAAATATCATATAGATTAGAAGAAAAATTTTTACTATTAAACTATAAATAAATTGAAAGGAGAAAGAGATGAATAAACGACAAGCAAAAGAAGTAAGTGATAATTTTAGATGTCCAAAGTGTCATAACCAGGGAGCCGAAGTAAGTCAGTTTTCTGCAACAGGTAGTGGGTTCAGTAAAATGATAGATCTTCAAAATAAGAAGTTTACAACAATCAGTTGTTCTTCATGTGGTTATACTGAACTTTACAAGGCTAAAACATCATTATCTAGTAATATCTTAGATGTAATCATTGGTGGTTAATAATAGATATAAAAGAAGATAACCGAAAAGTCATGAAATCTGACTTTTCGGTTATTTTTTATTTAAAGAGGATTTCGATTAATGGATGATGTTAAGAAATTAGCATCAGAAAGTTATCAAAAAGTGATTCTTTTAGAATATATTTTATTTAGAAAGTTATAATGTTTGCGTAAGATGTAGTATACTATAAATAGACTATATATAGTAAGTGCTTTTTTGATTTAATATAAAGAGTGATGTAGTTAATACAATTTATTAGGGAATGTCTATGTTCCTAATCTAAACTTGTGAATAGTAAGGTCATGTAGGAGGACCTATTTTTTACACCATGAAATTATTGGCTAAATTTACTTTTAGAGATTAATATAATCAAGCAGACGAGGAAATTTGGCAAGAAGCTAAGCAATAGAAATTTATTCAATTCAAGGGGAGTTTAATATTAACTGTCTAACAATAAAATACTAATATTGAAGTAGGGAGGAATTAAAATGAAATCAAAATCTATAATTGCTTTACTGTTTTTAAGTATTATAATTATCAACCAAGTAACTAATCAAAATGTTAGAAATGACATTGAAGAGTTTGGGGAAACTATCGGTGCTGTTAGTTGGGAAAAGAATACCGATAAAACAGAATATACTTTATTCAACTTCGGTAGCACTAGAATTGGTATAGTTCCATATGTTAAATATAATGACCCAAAACCTGGTTCTGATTTAAGTATGAATGGTCCATTCGGAGATTTGAATAAATCTATTATGAACAACTTAGATACTCAACATATCTTTATGTCGCTAGGTATGGTCATGCTAGTATTTACATTGTGGGTATGTTGGATTAAGCGTTATTCATTTATTGGATTCATATTGGGAATTGGATATATTGGATTGATGTTTACTGGTCTAGCTACATTGAGTGTGTGGACAGATACACTATTTACATTATTCGGATTATTAGCAACAGCAGCTATATTGAATACAAAATTTGTTGGATATCACAATAGTTTATTCAGAAATAAGCAAGCAAAATAAATGAAGAGATTTAGTAGCCTAGTATCATTCTTGATATTAGTATTTACATTAGCATCTTGTGAAGACAAGTCTATCGAGTATATAGAATATCCAGAAGTCTGGATGATGACATATAAAGCGTATGAGAAAGATAAAGACGGTAATATACCAGATGAACCATACTATGGTTTAATGGAAATGATTTATCTAAATGGACACGAGCCTAATATATGTAATGTTTTCAAAGAGATGACAGCGGGTAGATATACATTTATTGATAAAAGCTGTGGAGCTCAAGAAATCATTTATAAGGGTAGAGCAATATCTTTATACTCTGCGTTAAACAATAACTATTTAACGCCCCACCAACTAACTAGGATGGGTTACAAATATAGAATCACGGAGATTGCTGAAGTGTATGAAGTCTCAGAATACACATTTGAGAATATAGTTGTAGAAGACGGTATTGAATACACATATTACTTGGATACTTGTTTTCCGGTATCGTATACATATATGGTGTTAGTCACTTGTGCTGATGGCGAGTTCGACGTGTATCAAGCTGATAGTTCGAACATTAAACCTTTGGTTGATTTAGGACTTACAGTGAAACAATTAGAATATCTTGGTTTCACTCCAAGATATACGAAACCAATAGAATAAGAAAGTTGAGGTAAGAATTCTGAAGAAATTACTTAAGTTAACTATTTTTTTGGTAATGTTAGCACTTACTGGGTGTAAGGTAGATGAGGTTATTGATATTGGCGATCCAGTTGAGATTAGAGTAGTAACAGAATATATTGAAGTTGAAAAGCTTGTTGAAGTTGAAAAGCTTATTATTAAGGCTATGTCTGAAGAAGAGAAACAAGCTATTAGAGATGAAATTCAAGCTGAGCTAAGTGCCAGTATGCAAGCGGCTTATGATGAGCATTTACAGAATGCTATTGATAATTTAAAACCAAAGATTTTCCATCACACTGAGTATGTCGATGTTATTGTTGATGGTGGACATTATTCAGATAGTGATTATAGAGAACTAATGAATAAGTATAATGCTGAGATTGCTGAATTAGAAATAAAGATTTTTGATTTAGAATATAGTATAGGTGAACGTGATACATATATAGATTCCGTTGTACAGCAATTAAATATATTAGCATTAAATGCTGCTATTGAAGCTGCCAGAGCTGGGGAATATGGTAGAGGTTTCGCTGTTGTCGCAGATGAAGTGAAAAATTTAGCAGAAGAACTTCACCAATATCAAACAGAATAAAATACAGACAAGGATGCTATTGCTAAGATAGCATAAGGAGCTGTAATTGTTAAATGTAATATAATTGTTAAGCAGGATGGGAATAGCACTGATGAACAAATCTTTACTTTCTTGATTGAGAAATTATTCTTTATATTATTTGTAGTTTCGATAATATCCTATTTGCCTATATTGGGATTAATGAATACTGAATCAATAAAAATAGAATAAGTAATAATAGTAATTATGTCGTAATTTAAACAAATAAAAGTAAAAGCCAATAAATATTTTATTTACTGTATTTAAAGGCTTTTTTTGATACATGTATTTGTAATAGAATATTGAGTATTGTATACTATTAATAGATAATGGTATGACGTATTATATAATAATTATTAGTTAGCATTTTTGTACCGAAACTTAATCAACAATTAGATTCTAATGAAAAGGGTGGATATAATGAATTATTGGGCTAGAAAACTATTTTCTTACAATAAGATCTATGATCAAAAAGGTAGTGAAGATTTATTTTTAGAGGCAATGAAAGAATCTGTATTACATCATCAAACAAATTGTGAAATATATAGAAACTTACTTGCTAGAGTGAATTTTGATGTAAGCTCCCTTAAATCAATTGAGGACTTATATAAAATACCTACAATACCTTCAAACTTTCTAAAATATCACGAGGTGTTGAGTGTTAAAAAAGAAGATGTTAAAGTCCATGCAACATCTTCAGGTACTTTAGGACAAAAAAGTCAAGTTTTTCTTGATGAGAACACGATTAAGTTAGCAACTAAGATGGTCATTAAAATGATGCGATTTCATAAATTAATGTCTCTAATCCCAACTAATTATTTCATTTTAGGTTATGAGCCAAAAAAAGAAAGTAACATGGGGAATGTTCAACTTGCTCAGGCAATGACAAGATTTGCTCCTGCTAAAGAAAAAGTATACGCATTAAGACCTGTTGGAGATAGATATGAAATTGATTACTTTGGTATTATAAATGGGTTAAAGAGATTTAACAGACAAAAGTTACCAGTTAGAATTATGGGATTCCCTTCATATTTATACATGATTATGAAAACTATGAGAGATTCAGGTATAAAACCTTTAAAGTTAAATAAAAAATCAATTGTTTTAACAGGTGGAGGTTGGAAAAAGTATGATGATATTATGATTGATAAATCTGAATATTATCAGATGATAGAAGAGTACTTAGGAATACCAGCTGAAAACTGTAGAGATTTTTACAGTGCTGTAGAACATAGCGTTGCATATCCAGAATGTAAAAATCATCATATGCATGTTCCTGTTTGGAGTAGAGTTATTATTCGTGACCCATTAACTTTAGAGCCATTAGGGTATAATGAGCCAGGATTCTTAAACTTTGTAAGTCCATTGGTTTCCTCACAACCAATTTCTTCAATATTAATGGGTGATTTAGGTATTCTAAGAGACGGTAGAAGTTGTGGATGCGGAATAGAAACACCTTATTTTGAAATTCTGGGTAGAGCTGGCACTGCTAAAGTTAGAAGTTGTGCAGTAAAAGCTAATGAGTATATTAAGGGGGATCAAAATGGATAACATATTTAGAGGACGACTAGTCACTAAAAATGAATTTATTGATAAACTTGATGAAATTAAGGAAATTGTAGAAGATGATTTAAAGGCAGAGCCAATAAATCAAGATATAGTGGTTGAAGCTTTACATAAGCTAGCATCCGAGATTAATAAAGATGAGATAATAGATAAATTACAATTAATGGGATTGCCAAAATGGGCAATAAGTGAATATGTAGAACAAGCTGTCAAAAGTATAAGTCGTGAAGAAATTAATAAAAAGTTACAAAGAGAACTAGGAGATAAACCATTTGAATGGAAGAAAGTAACTGAACATATAGAAGAAAAAAAGTATCCCTTAGGAGTTATTATGCATATTGGTGCAGGTAATGCTTTAGGATTATCTGCATTAAGTGTTATGGAAGGATTATTAACGGGTAATATTAATATACTAAAACTACCAGAACATGAAGGTGGTATTTCTTTAGATATATTAAATAAACTAATCGAAATAGAACCTCGTTTAAAACCGTATATTTATGTGATTAACGTTTCATCAAAAAATAAAGATATAATAAGTAAATTAATAGAATTAGTTGATGCTGTTCTTGTTTGGGGTGGTGACGAAGCAATTAGTGCTTTAAGACATCTTACTCCACCAACAATAAAGTTAATAGAGTGGGGTCATAGGCTAAGTTTTGCTTATTTCACAAGACAAGAAAATTATGATATTGATTTAGAAAGATTAGCTAATGATATTGTACAAACTGATCAATTATACTGTAGTTCACCACAGTGTGTTTTCTTGGAAACAGACAACAATAAAGAGTTAGATGATTTTGCACATCAACTTTTTAACAAAATAAAAAATGCTTCAAGTAAATATCCATCAAGTAAAAGATCACTAGATGTTCAATCACAAATTACATGGACTAGAGAACTTGTGAGAACAGAAGAAATTCTTAATGTAAAGAAATTATTTATTGATAAGACAAAGCAATATAGTGTTATGGTTGACTATATACCAAAGCTAACAACATCACCTTTATTCCGTAATATTTGGGTTATGCCAGTTAAAAGGAATGACATTTTAAAAATGTTACGAAAAGAAAAAGGTCATCTACAAACTGTGGGTTTAAGTTGCAATAAAAAAGAACTAAATGAAATATCTGATCTTTTTTATTCAGCTGGAGTTAATAGAGTTATGAAGTGTGGTAAAATGTCGAGTAATTATAGTGGTGAACCACATGATGGAGAATATGCATTACAAAGATATGTAAGAATTGTAAATAGAAAAACAAATACATAAGATTATATTATATCTTCAATAAGGTGTAAACTTCTAGTAAGTTTACAAATATGAAGTAGGAGATATTATATAAGCATAAAAAAAGACCTCGTTAAGAATCTACTAAAAGGAAACATTTTTAGTATACACTTTATGAGGTTTGATTCAAATTAAAATTAGAGCTACTGTTTTTTTACAGTAGTTCTTTCTTCTATACCAAATTTTCTTAAGATTTTCTCCATTAAACAGAAACCAGTTAAACCAGATAAGATTAGGAATGCTCCTACTAAACAAGTAAATAAAAAGAAATATTCACTTACAAAGTATCCTAAAAGAACACTAGCTAATACAAATGAACCACCTATAACTCTAATAATAGAACCTTTACCATTAATAATATACATAATAACCTTCCCCTTTTAACAATTTTAGCATAAATTCACGTTGTATTCTATAAGAGTTCCAAAAAATATAGACAACTTTTTAGTATCTATTATCGTCGGTCTAGAATGATATCTCAAAATTTCACTAATATCAACATATGCTTTTGCCGCTTTATAAAGGTGCATTTAAGTACCATAATGTTCTAGTAAATTTCATCTATTCACACTTAATGAATCATGTTATTCATAATTTTATGCTCCATATAGTAGATATCCGTTGTATAATTATAGTAGATTAGAAATTATAGTTTTATACAACAGAAACTTTTAAGATTGGAGAGTAGATATGATTATTGATATTAAATCAAAAAAAGACTTAAACAGATTTATTTATTTTATTAAGGATTTATATAAGGATGATGAGTATTATGTGTATCCTATTTTCTATGCTCAAAAGAAAGAATTGAAAACAATAGTATTGGAAGATAAAACGTATAAAGCAATTCTTTGTGAGCGAAATGGACAAGTTGTTGGGAGATTACTTTTTACATATGATTACAGTAAGAAACAAGGAAAGAAAATATGTTATTACTCATACTTTGATTCAATAAATGATTACACTGTTGTTGAGGAATTATTTAACTTTATGGAAGAAGATATGAAATTAAAAGGTATTGATTATAGTGAAGGGACATTTAGTCCATTTGATCCTGATACAAGAAGAGGAATAATGATAAAAGGATTTAATGAATTGCCTTCATTATTTACATCTTACAATTATTATTATTACTCTGAACTTCTTGAGCGATATGGATATGGGAAAGTTATAGACACTGTACTTATCAAAGCTGATGTAAATGAAAGTTCAAATAAAAAATTAAAATCATTCAGTAAGTTCTTTTTAAGAAGAAATGATGTAAGAATAGATAGTTTAAATTTTAATGATTTAGATAATGATTTAAACGATATAGAACAAATATTAAACATAGCGACAAATGAAATTATTTATCAAGATGCACCAGATATGGAATTAATAGAACAGACTGCCAAACAAATGCGAGCATTTATCAATCCAAAATTTGTTAAGATCGCTCGTGAAAACAGTACGAATAAACCTGTTGGATTCTGTTTAGTAATGCCAGATTTTAATCAGGTGTTCAAAAAAACAAAAGGTAAGATTCAACCACTTAGAATGATGTATTACAAAAGGAAGATTACAAGAGCAAGAGGACAACTACAATATGTTATACCAGAGTATCAAAATAATGGTTTAATAGGACATATGTTCAAAGTGATTTTCGATGATTTAGTTGACGCTGGAATAACTGAGTTTGAGGCAGGAACGATGATGGAAGATAATCCGAAAGCAATTAATGCTTTTAAAAAATTTGGTGGAGAAATTACTAAGATATACCGTCTGTACGGAAAGGAGTTAACAAGATGATTGTTATATTACTTCAAGTATCACTTGTGTTTTTAATACCGTTATTAATTGTAAGATATTCAAATTTTGTAATAACAAGATGGATTGGAACTATTGGAACTGCATACTTTTTAGGTATCATTGTAGCAGTTATTATATTTCTAATTAATAAGCTTGGTGTTGTATTTTCTTTGAACACAGATGTAGGTGAAATTGGAAGTCATGCTGCAATTGCTATCGCGATTCCATTACTACTATTTAGCTCAAACTTAATGGAAACAAAGAAGTTATCAAAAACTATTTTAAAATCATTTTTATCTTTATTAATTTCAGCTATCGTTGTAAGTGCTGCTGCGTTTTATATTTATGGTAGAACAATAATTCACGGTGCAGAACTTAGTGGAATGGCAATTGGACTATATACAGGTGGAACACCTAATTTAAATGCTATTGGTAATATATTTGGATTAGAGGGAACTGTAATTGGTGTTGCTAACTTATCTGATATGGTAATAGGCGCAGTATTTTATTTATTTTTACTACTAGGATGTAAACCACTTCTTTCGAAATTCTTGAAAGCAAAGAGTGATGATGTATATGTTACAAGTGAAATAAGTATTGAAAACATTGACAAACTTGATATAAGGAAATTTACTATCAGTTATAAGTTACTGTTAATGATTATACTTGCTTTCGGTATGGCTTTAGCTGGAGCTATTATTGGATTAATTATATGGATGTTTTTAGGTAGTGTTGAAGGTAAATTGATTGATATACTTGTACCCTCTTTAATGGTTACCGTTACAGTTTTTGGTATAGTTGGTTCATTTAGTAAAAAAATTAGAGATACAAAAGGAATGAATGTTGTTGGTCATTACTTTATTTTAGTATTTAGTTTTGCATTAGCTTCAAGTTTAGATTTTACAAAACTTCAGGGCTTATTTGGGGATATCATAATACTTTACGGAATGATAACATCAGGCGTTTTCATTCTTCATTCAGTTATAAGTTGGTTCATGAAAATAGATACTGATTGTACAATGGTTACTTTAACAGCCGGAGTATATGGTCCTGCTTTTGTACCAGCAATAACAAAACAGATAAAGAATGATAGTTTAACTGCACCTGGTTTAATTGTTGGATCAATTGGTTATGCAGTAGGTACCTTCCTAGGAATGTTGCTAGGATTATTATTCATGCTATAAAGAAAAAGGGTGAGATTATGTATTTTGTGAGTAAACGCGATTTGTGGCTTGGAATTCTAATCTTTGGATTTATTGGTGGAATTACATTATTTATGATAATTGATATTGGATTAACTATGATCAGTGTTCTATTTTTGATTGTGTTTGGATTCTGTTGCTGGTTATGGTTTAGAACAGGATATAGAATAGTAGATGGTGAGATAATAATTTACTCTGGACCATTCAAAAGTAGGGTAAATATTAACGAGATTACTACTATAAGGAAAACATCAAGTATAATTTCATCACCAGCATTGTCTTTAGATAGAATCGAACTTATGAATAACAAAAAGACTTTAATTATAATATCTCCTAAAGATAAAGATGCTTTTTTTACTTCTTTATTATTTTTAAATTCGAATATTAAGATAAAAGCGTAGATGCTATGTAGTTATATTTTAGAAAGACTAAGTTAAAGAAACTTTAAGTGTACTTAAGAAACTAAAAAAAATAATCTCCTTACTATGGAGACTATTTTTTTTACTTGAAGTTATCTTTTACAATCGTAACTATAGAATTATTTAAAAAAAGCTTCAAATAAAACATAAACAATAACAGTTATATATATTGAGTGAGTTTGTTATTTAATTTATCAGTGATATAATAAGTAACAAAATTCTAATTTAAAGGTGAGAGTATGAAGATCATTAATCTTAAAACACTTGTTAATAATCTACTAAATGGCGACAATAGTGCATTTGATGAAATTTATTATGCTACTAGAGATAGTGTCTATTATACGATTTTTAACATTATAAAAAATGATGCTAGAACAGAGGAACTTGTTCAAGAAGTTTATATAAAAGCTCTAAAGAACATCCGTAAGTTCAATAATAAAAACTTTAGAGGTTGGATTTCGGTGATTGCAAGAAATCTAGCGCTAGATACTTATAAAAGAGAAAAGAAGGAAGTTTATCTCGATTCACAGGAAATGGACTTTGTATTTACATCAGAATCAAACTCAGATGAGGCATATTTACTTAAAGATATGAAGAAAGTTCTTAAAGATTTAGAGTTCGAGATTGTATTAATGCATGTAATTGGGAACATGACCCATAAGCATATTGGTAAAACGTTGGACAAGCCATTAGGTACCGTCCTTTGGAATTATAATCAAGCAGTGAAGAAACTACGTTTGCATTTGGAGGTGGAGTAAGTGAGAAATGATTTAAAAAAATATGTTAAAGATAGAGTTATTATTAACATTCCTGACAATTTAGAGTCTATTAAGAATTCTCCTGACTTTGAT
Source organism: Mycoplasmatota bacterium WC44 (assembly GCA_046529715.1). Lineage (GTDB taxonomy): Bacteria > Bacillota_I > Bacilli_A > MAG-NZ > MAG-NZ > WC44. The sequence continues at coordinate 1,467,911 of CP134881.1, read as the reverse complement.
CTACCTGTTAGAGAGGCAAAATTTAATAAAACTTTTAAACTACAGTACTCACTAGTTTCATTGTTTATTGTAATTGTTGCCTCATTAATGATTATGTCACCTTCTAATAACTTAACGTTTATTGTAAGTATTGACATAAACCCTTCAGTAGATTTAGTGGTTAATTCTAAATATGAAGTAATCGAAGTAATTGGTAATAACATAGAAGGTTTACACCTAATAGAGGAACTAGATTATAAAAATAAAAATATGGATGATGTTATATCATTAATAATCGATAAAGCTGATGAAGAGGGATACTTACAAGATAATGATGTAGTTTTAGTGGGTGTGGAAGCAGAAGATGCTGAAGTACAAGATAAGTTAGCCGATAATATTAATGATAATATAGCTGCCAAATTTATAGAAATACAGAAAACTGTAAAAGTAATAATTGAAATGATTGACAAATCTGATGAGAATGAAACTGATACACCAAAAGAAAATGATATATCATCTGCTAAGGATAAATTTATACATAAGATTATTAAATATTCAAACATGACAGAAGAAGATTATGATGATTTAAGTGAATTGAGCATAGATGAACTAGATGATTTATATGAAGAAAATGACATAGAGTCAAAAATTGAAGAAGAAGAAAATGAAAAGGCTGAAGATTCGGATGATAATGAACAAGATGAAGATGAGAAACAGCTAAGTAATAAAGAAGTAGAAGAACTGAATAAGGACATAATTGATGCTAAAGAAGATTTAGAAAAATTATTAAACAAAATAGAAGAGAAGTTAATGGAGTTACAACAAATTGAAATTTATGATTATGATTTAGAAAATGATGTAATTAATTTGATGTCTGATGCTGAACTTGTATTAAACCTTAAGGATGTAACAATAGAAAATCTTAATTCTCACTTAGAAGCTTCAGATAAGTTGGATGAGGCTAATGAACTACTTAAGGAAGCAATAGATGAATATCAAGATATTCAAGAAGAACTTGAGAAAGTAAAAGACAAACTAATGGAAGAAATAGAGGATATACAACAGGAGCTAATGTTGGTTGATCAACTGCCTGAAACTAAAGAACTTACCGACTTAATGGATTTGATAATTAATTTAATATTAGAGGGCGAAGAATTAATTGCAAAAAATGAAGAAATCGATAAATATGAACAACTGTTAGAAAATCTAGAATCTAATAAAGAGAAACTAAGTGACTTAATTGATAATTTAGAAGATGATTATTCTGATATAGAGAATGCTAAAGATGATTTAATAAAGGAATTAGATGAACTTAAAGAAAGTTATACTTTTGCTCAACAAATTAATATAGAAAATCAAAAGCTGATTGAAGCTATAATAAAAGTTGATAATTTAATATCGGCAACTGTGTTACTACTTGAAGGTGATGATGTAAGTCTATATATATATGAAGAAGCACTAAACAATATCCAAGATACAAAGGATGAACTAGAAATAATTTTTAATGAAGTAGGAGCTATTCAAAAAGAGTTAGAAGAGGTTCAAGAGGATATTATAAACAAAAAGGAAGATTTACAAAAAGAACTAGATAAATTAAAAGAAAGCTATGTTTTAGCTCAAGAAATTAGGATAGAAAATCAAGACCTTATTGACGCTATAACGGAAACTAGAAATCTAATACACGTAATTGAATTGCTAATTCAAGATGATAATGTAAGTTTAGGTATGGTTGAAGAAGCGATAAATACTATCCAAGATACAAAGGACAGATTAGAATCAGCTTTAAGTGAGATAGAAGATATTCAAAGTGAATTAGAAGAAGATCAAAAGGATATTGTAGATGCAAAGGAAGATTTATTAAGTGAATTAGATTTGTTAAAGGATGTTTTTGACAATATTAAGAATATTAATAATGAAAATATAACTCATATTCATGAGGATATTACTGATTTAATTATAAGAGTTGAAAATATATTGTATCTTGATTCTAATCTAGAATTAGATAAACTAGAGGAGATTTTAGAGGAAGTTGAAGATATGATAAGTAAAATTAACTCAGTTTTAAAAAGCCTAGAATAAAAAAATAGAAAATTTTTCAATAAAATTTGAATATAAACAGTTTATAAAGTAAAGGGACAAACTGAAAGGGTGAAAGATATGAAGAAATTATTATTAGTGATACTAACAGGATTTATGTTATTACCGATAGCAAACGCTGCAGGTGATGATACTACAAATACAACTGAGGATGTAGTTGAAGAAACTAATGCTGGGATAACTCCAGATAGTCCATTGTATTTCTTAGATAAAGTATTAGAAAAATTAGATTTAGCATTTACATTTAATGATGCAAGAAAAACTGAAAAATTATTGACTTATGCTGAAGAGAGATTAGCGGAAGCTGAAGAAATGACAGAACAAGAAAAAATAGAATTTGTAGAAGAACTATTATTGGAATACCTAGAAGAATTAACAGATGCTTCTGATAGATTAATTGATTTAGATGAAGAAGATGCAGAAAAGTTAGAAGAGAAATTAGATAATACTATTGAAAAAAGTGATAAGATTTCAGAAGAAGTTGATACTGATTTGTCAGAAAAGTTAGAAACTACTAAAGCTGAAACTTATATTAAATTTACTGTATTAAAAGAGACTTTAGGTGAAGGTAGACAAGAGTTTGTAGACCAAGCTGAAGAAGCTGGTTATGGATTAGGTGACTTAGCTAAGATAGCAACTGGTGCTAACTTACTTAGTCAAACAATTGATGAGACTTTACAAGGTGTTATTGATGCTGGAAGTGTTGAAGATTACTTTAATAAATTTGATATTAAAGTTAAAGACCTTGTTGGTAAAGGTTTAGAAGTAAAACAAGAAAAAATTCAAAAGAAAATAGAAGAAGCTGAAGAAAATGGCGACGAAGAAGCTATAAAAGAAGCTAAAGAGAAACTTGAAAAATCTTTGAAACGTGAAGAAAAGGCAAAAATTAGTTTTGATGTTAAAGAAGTCTTTGAAACCTTTACTGAAGAAATGGGTGTAGAAGACATCCGTGAACTTACTGATGAACAATTAGCAGAAGTTATGGCTAAGATTAACAAAAAGGTTGAGTTAATAGTAGCAAGTAATCAGGCTGAAGTAGCAGAGAAAGCAGCTAAAATAAAAACTAAAGATATGGCAAAAGCTATTCAGGAAGTAGCTGAAACTAAAGATAGAGTAGCTGAATTAGAAGTTTTAGTTAGTGACTTATACGCTAAAGCTACTGAAAGTGGTTCTGAAGATGATATCGAAAATTATGAAGAAGCATTAGAATTACTTGAGGATGCATACGAAGATTTAGAAAATGCTAAAGAAGATGCATATGAAGCTGAAAGAGAAGCTTTTGAAAAAGAAGAAGAGGCTCAAAAAAAAGCTTTAGAAAAGACTGAAAAAGTAAAAGAAAAAGCTGAAGAAGCAGCTGAAAAGTTAGCAGATATTCAAGGTGAAATCGCTAGTTTAGAAATTGAAGTAGCTGAATTAAAAGCTCAAGCCGAAGCAAGCGGCTCTGAAGATGATATTGAAGCCTATGAAGAAGCACTTGAAGAATTAGAAGAGTTAAAAGAAGAGTTAGCTGAAGAATTAGAAGAAGCTCAAGAAGAATTAACTGAAGCAGTAGAAGAAATGCAAGAAGATTTACTTAAAGAATTAGAAAAAGCGAATGATTTACTAGAAGAAGCTAATGAATTAGGTTTAGAAAGTGATATTTTAACTGAAGTACAAAATACTCTTAATGAGATTATTATAGAAGCTGAGGAATTATTAATTAATGCTGATGTAACTATAAATGATACAACTTTATTTGAAAATCTTACTAGAAAACTTAAAGTATCTCGTAAGGCTTTAGAGGAAATTATAGACGAACTAGAAGATGAGCAAGAAGAGTTAGAAAATGAAAAAGAAGATATAGAAGAAGCTATAGAAGAATTAAGAGAAGAGTTATCTGAGTTAAAAGAAGAGTTATCTGAAGTTCAAGAGTTAATGATCGATAATGAAGAACTAACTGTTAAAATTGAATCGATTACAAGTATGATTAGTGAGGCAGAAGAGATTCTAGTTCAAACTGCAACTGATGAAGAAACTATTGAAGAATTAGTTGATAGAATTAAAGATGGAAAAGATTTAGTAGAAGAAATTTTAGATCAAATTGAAGATGAACAAGAAGAATTAGAAGATGAGCAAGAAGACTTGGAAGATTCTAAAGAAGAGTTAATTGAAGAAATAGATGAAGCACGTGAAGAATTAGTTGAGGTTAAAGAACTAGATACTCAAAGTGAAGAACTAACTATTTCTATTAATAACCTTACTTCACTAATTGAAAAAGCTGAAGCATTATTAACGGACACGGAAGTAACTGCTGAAGAATATCAAGTATTTATAGAAGAAATTGATATAGCTAAAGACGAGTTAGAATCAATTATAGATGCTGTTGAAGATGCACAAGAAGAAGCTGAAAAAAATCAAGAAGAGTTAGCTGAGTTAAATGAAGAGTTAACTCTAGTGTTTACTGAATTAAGTCAAGAATTAGTATCTGTTATCGCTTTACAAATAGAAAATGAAGATCTTACTTTAGTAGTAGATTCAATTACTAGTTTAATTAAAGAGGTAGAGGAACTATTAACTGCTACTGATGTTTCTATTGAGAAATATGAATCAATTATTGAAAGAGTTGAAGATTCTATGAAAGAACTAGAAGATACTTTAGATAATGTTTCTGAAGATACACCTGAAGAAACAACTGAAGATACGTCTGAAGAGTCAACTGAGACTGAATAATTTTTCCATTTCAAAGGATAAAAATTATCATAGAAAGTGGTCTTATTTAAAATAACAAAATTGGGATCTCATCAATGGTGAGAGATACCAAATTTAAACAAAGAAACAAAGAGACATTGATCTAATATCATTGTCTCTTTGTTTAATTATGGTATAAGTAAAATATTCTTTTACAAAAAAAATGTGTTTACGACAATTTGAACCCCACAATATACTTATTTATAGTATAATTATATATATAGTGTTGTTAAAATAACTTAATGCAACACAAACGATTTATGGAGGTAATCATGAAGAGATTGATAATTTTTATTGGTTTATGTTTCTTAATTAGTGGTTGTAATGATACCACAATTAATTTTAAAGCAGAAGTAGACAACTATGTTTATAGTAATAACTATACGGTAATTCAAAGAGATAGTAACACTAAAGATGAAGTAATGCTGTTTGAAAGTGAAAATGAAATAGGCATAATTTATTTTAGTATTCAGAAAAATATATTAACTACTGAAATAAACAGTACTCAAAAAGAAGTTGAGAAAAATGTAGAGTTATTACATATTGGGAATGATTTAGAAACATATTTTAGTGTGGTTATTTTAGATGAGGAACTATTTAACAAATCAGCTATGGCTAAGATCACATTTATAGATCCAAACATTGAACCACTTGAAATATCACTTGGTAATGATTATGTTAAAATATGGATGAATGATTTGGATATGTCTATTACATCTTGTGCTGCACAAAAACTAGAGTTAATGGATGAATCTGGAAACGTTGTTTATCTTGAGGAATTTATTCCTACCTGAAGCAGTGAGTAAAAGCAGTTGGTAACTGCTATAATATGATTTTAAATTGAAGTGAAATCAAAGTGATTATTATAATCACTTTTTTTTATTCTTATATAGTTATGTATCCATTAAGGTTAAGATCAGTATAGTCAAAATACACTGCTACATATGAACCGGATTACCTATTGTTACATATTATTCCTTTTTGTGGTATAATGATTATGGAGGTGTGTTATGAAAGAATTATTTTCGCCGCAAGAAGTGGCAATGATATTAGATGTTCATGTAAAGACAGTGAGAAGATATTTGAGAGATGGAACCTTAAAGGGAATAAAAATAGGAGGTAGCTGGAAAGTATCTTTGGAAGAGTTGAGCAAACACTTAAATGACACGATTCCTTCTAATTTCGATGATTTTGATAGGCATATTAAAAAAGGAAAAGGCAAAATTAAAAGATCTTTACTTATTGAAATTGATGTTGTATCACAAGTTGAAGCAAATAAGTTTGCCCAAGCATTAATGGATATTATAAATAGTAACGAATATAGTGACTGCAACTTTCAATATCAATTAGATAACAATGTAGCTAAGTTTATCATTAATGGTTCAAGAGAATACTTGAACAGTATGATGCTAGCAATTGAAGGATTCGAAGTTGATGAAGATAAGTAAAGAAGAAGCTAAATCAATATACTATAATGCAAAGACGTTTCTAATTAATAATTGGCCAAATTATAGACCAAGCCAAGGGTGTTTATATGAAAAGGAAGGTACTGCATATCTTTTAAATGCAGATCTTATTAATGAAACTGATAGTGAAAAGTTGAATCTCCATGGATCAACTGTTACTAATATCGCTGGAGTTCTAACTGCTATAGTTGATATAACAGAAATAGATACTCAAGAAGAGGTAACAGCGGTTCTCGTTCATGAACTTTTCCATGTTCATCAAATGATGAACTGGAAAAAAATATCATTTCCAAATCCTGAATTTCTAATAACTTACCCTTTAATTTATGAAAACGAGAATTATAGACAACAAGAAAATGAGTTATTATTTGATATTCATAAAAATAATAATGGCAATTTAAATCTTTTGATTAACTTAAGGACTCATAGAGAAAAGATAATTGAAGATCAATATATGGATTATGAAAGAAGCATTGAAACTTTTGAGGGTTGTGCATACTACCTAGAAAATGAATACTTAAGATTAGTGAGGAATAGTGAATTCTTTGGAGATAATATTTTTGAAGATATGAAACTCAAAGATCTTTCAAGTAGGTCTTATAGAATCCATTATTTGTCTAAGGGAGCATTGTTAGCTGATGTAGTTAATAAAAATATTGATGACTGGAAAAATATACTTGAAAGAAATGAATTCTCTTTATATGAGATTGTAAAAGAGTATTATATAACTGACTCATATATTTCAAACGCTCAGATAGAAAATAATGAACTAAAGACAAAGATAGAAGAAAAAATTGATAATGATGAATGTATGAAAAATGAGTTCATGAAAAGTGATAACTTGATTGAAATAGTTTTCGAAAATACTCCAGAAGTTCGAATGTTAGATCCTATGAAGATGAGAGGTCTTTCAAAGGGGATGATATATCATGAGAGTTGTATACAACTTGGAAGAGATGAATTCTTTTTAAGAGTTAATGATACCGAAGTGTTAACAAGTTATAGTGATTCAATTTGGAAAATAGAAAATATATTCTTACCATTGAAAGTATCAAGTTATACTAAAAATGAATTGTTAGAATATGAATCTGATAAGATTACGATTAAATGGATGGTAAAAGAAGTTATGAGAAACGAGAAGGGAATCACTAGAATTGTTGTTGAATAGCAAATATCGTAGGTAGTCATACTCGTTTATGATGAACTTATTAATAATACTAATGAAGTTATTAACGTCTTAATCTAGTAATTTTAGATGTTTTAAAAGAATAGTATGAATGAAGAAGCTCTTTGGTAATAGAGAGCTCTTTTTCTATTTAGGTGAAAGACTTAATGTTTGTGAGGCTTGTCACACTGAATTTACTAAAGTCATATTATAAAGCGAGGAAAGGAGGTAGAAGAATAATGAATAAATATTTAGTTTACGTTGTGAACCGTAGTTCAAATGATATATCTGTAATTGATACAGAAACAAATACAGTAGTGGATACTATAGCTGTCGGTAGTAATCCTTATGGTATGACTATTACACCTGATCAATCTAAAATGTATGTTCCAAATAGGCTTTCTAATAATATTTCAGTTATTGATTTAGTAACTAATCATATAATAAAAACTATTTCAATGATACATTGGCCTTATCCAATTAGCATTACACCTGATGGTAAAAAGGGATATGCACCTAATTATGCATTTGGTGGTCCTCTATCTGTAATTGATATAGAAACTGATACTATAGTGAAAAATATACCGATTGGATATAATTCATATCCACCGAAAATAACTTCTAATGGGACTAAGGCTTATGTGGTTAATGGTGCATCTGATGATGTAACAGTAGTTGATACGGTTAATGATACTGTGATTGCTACGATCCCAATGGGGAATTTTCCGCAGCAAAGTACAATATTACCTGATGATAGTAAAGTGTATGTTGGTACAATACATACGAAGGACGTAAGAGTAATTGATGTAAATACCGATACTGTAATAAAAATAATACCACTGATAGGTTCACCAAATACTTTGACCCCTACACAGGATAGTAATAAGATTTATGTACCGAATTATACTTTAAATAAAGTATCTGTAATTTATCCAAGTACTGATTCAGTTGTTAGAATTATTACTGTTGGACATAATCCATATTCTGTTGATATAACTCCAGATGGAACTAAGGGTTATATAGCTAACCGTGGAGACGGTACCATCTCAGTGATTGACATAGATACTGACTTAGTAGTTAATACAATAAATGTTGGAAGTGGACCATTAAGAACAGAAGTAACACCTGACGGAACTAGAGGTTATGTTACTAATTATAATTCTAACAGTGTTTCTGTAATTGATTTAACCAATGACACTGTGGTTGCAACAATACCTGTTGGAACTGGACCAACTGCTATAGAAGTAATTGGAGTTCTCTCTCCACAAGATAGGGTAAGAGATATAATTGAAAAAATTAATAAATATGTGATAGATGATAAGTTGGAAGAACAAAAAGCAAACGGAATTATGACAAAACTATATGGTGTTATCATGAAAATTGATAAGGAGAACATTAACCCTGCAATAAATCAACTTATTGCTTTTATTAATCAGGTAAATGGATTTGTTAATGCAGGTAAGATTTCGTTAACAGATGGTAATGAACTTACTAATGATGCTAATGAAGCTATTAATAATTTAGACTAGTATATTTTAGAAATATATGAATCTACTACCTTAATCATTAGTTATTTGAAAGAACTAATATGAATGAAGAAGCTCTTTGGAATAGAGAGCTTTTTTGTGTTTGGTTAAGACTTAAAGTTTATTAGGCTTGTGAATCAAAGAATAAAGTAACTGACTCAGCTGAAATAACTGTTACTGGTGAGATCAATGAATTCCTAGATTGACATATCAACTAAACCAAGATAAACAAATGAATTATGACAATAAAAAATTAGTGGGACACTATGATCAATACAAATTAAAGTAGAATATATTCAGAATGATGTGGATTTCAGTGAAGTGAAATCATATAGTATTTTAAGATCAGTAAGAATAGATTCAATTGTTGTTGATATAGTAAAATAGTTTCCCTTTGTTTACTTTTTTCTATAATAGATAAAATGTTATTTTGTCAATTATGAAGTGTGTGCATCCCTCAATACTACGAAAAGTACAAAATATTTTATAGGATTATTGGACTTATGAGTGTGAATAATTATGTCCTATATGCAAACAATATATGTAACAAATTCAAAGGAGGATTTCGTAGAACAAAATTATAATCACTCTGCCTGGAGTTCAATATAGTAAAATTAAATGCTTGAAAATAATAAAGTTTATATAGAGTAAACACAGGTAACAGACCCAGAAATGTTCAGTATAATAAAAATAACTAAGCAAATAGAAAGGAGATTACTATGTCTAAAAGTCAAAATGATCCAAAAGAAATTAGAAGAATTAAAGATAAAGGGCACACCTCTCAATTAGCAAAAGGTGCTACAAAAGGTAGAAATGCAAAAAAACAAAACATTAAACGAAATGATGTTTAGAAATAATAATATTCATGGAGTCAAAGGTACTACTTTGGCTCCATTTTTTTATGTAATATAATTAATCAAATCGATTAATGATTTACAAAAACTAATGATATGTTAAAATAACTAGTGTTATAATATACTATTAATAGCAATAATTACAATTATTTTATTATAATACTAGTTGTAACATAGATTGTTCTGGTGAGTTATTCTTTAATTAATACAATTATCCGGGTTATTACTTACTTTGAGTGTTGGTCATTTTACAAAAGGTGTTGTGTCTGGCTTATGGATAAGTGGTCATTGTATAGTTTTAGGATTGTTATTTTTAAGAGCTAATTAGAAATGGTGGCTGAGTCTATTATTTGTTTGGTTTTTATTCTTTATTTAGATGGCGTAACTGATAATGCAATATTTTTAGTGTGGGGGCTGAATTATGAATCATAAGGATAAATCGTTTAAACATGTTGTACTTTTTTTATTGTACACTTTTTCTATTACATGGATATCTTGGGGTATTATACTTATAGGGAATTTGTACTTTGATTCCCTTTGGTATGGGGAACCCTTATTCTGGATTCCATTTCTTGTAGGTGGATTGGGACCAGCTATAGGTTTTTATATTAATTATCGTCAGTTTCCTGAAGACTTAGCTAATCATTCTTTTGTTAGTATTATATTCAGTAAAATAGATAGAAGAGATTTGACAGTGTTTATTTTATATACAGTTTGGCGTCTCCTGATGATTTGGATTGCTTTTGGAATTAATGAACCAATATCGATTTTATATTTGTTTATCAATTTTCCACTTTTAATAGTAGGAGGAGGGCTTGAGGAATTAGGTTGGAGGGGTTATCTTCAACCGAAACTAGAAAAGATTTTTCATTTTGTACCCTCAGTGATTATTGTTGGAATTATTTGGGCTGTTTGGCACTTGCCACTTTGGTTAGTTGAAGGTACAATTCAAAGTTCATTGTCATTTGGCATGTATACTTTAATGGTAATCATCTTAAGCTTCAGCTTCACGTTTATTTATAAGTTTACAAAAAATGTTTTCCTCTGTGTATTAAGCCATGCATGGTTCAATGGCTGTATAGGGTTAGTAGTATACATTGGAAGTGATGGTTATTTGCAACTAGATATGAAATGGATGATAATTTTGGTATTTGTTGTGGAACTTGTATTCTCGGTAATTTTAGGAATTTTCATAACAAAGAGAAATACATTAAAACGAGTTTAGGAATATTTATAATATTCTTGATTAATCAACTATATTATATAAATAGTAATTTGCTAGTAGAAGTTTATCTAGTGTATAAAAGGAGGAAGTATGAAAAATATCTCACCAACATTAATAATATCTGATAGTCTTATATTACGAAAGCCCAAGACTTCTGACATAACAGATAGATTCGTCTATGGGAGACCGAAGGAGTTTAGAAAAATGTGTGGTGGTGACATGAGGACTATACCACCATTTACTAATGAAGATGCACAAAACTTTTATAATAATATTATTAACAGACCTTATGAGTGGATAATTGAGTTAAGAGGCAGAATGATTGGAACTACTAGACTAACAATTGGGAATACTGATAATGGTGCTCGATATTCAATTGGAATATTTGATGAGAATCTTTACTCTAAGGGTATTGGAACAAAAGTAACAAAAGCAATACTTCACTTTGCTTTTGAAGATTTAAAACTACATAGAGTTGATTTAAGAGTTTTGGAATTTAATCTTCGAGCAATTTGTTGTTATGAGAAATGTGGTTTTATTAAAGAAGGAATAGAAAGAGAAAACGCGTATATAGAAGGTACATATTACTCTGATGTCATGATGAGTATTCTAGAAAATGAATACTCTGTAGATTAATAGATTATTTAACTTAAAAAATATCTTGCTTGTTTCTTTTATTATTGGTAAAATAGGTTTGTCGAAAGGGAGCTTAGAGTACTAGGCTGAGATAATTCTGTTACTGAATTGACCTAACCTGATCTGGATAATGCCAGCGTAGGAAAAGTATACACATACTTAATACCCTTTTGATAATCAAAAGGGTATTTTTTATATTTAGGAGGTAAAATGGCAATATTTGATAAGGAAGCAAAAGCATATGAAAGTTGGTATAAGACATTAGAGGGAGATTATGTTTTAAAAAAGGAAAGTGAATTATTACTTAAAATGATTGGGGATACTGCAAATAAATCAATACTAGATATAGGCTGTGGTACAGGTGTTCATTCAATATTAGTTTCTTCAATTAACAATAAAGTGATAGGAATTGATTGTTCAAAGAAAATGATTCTAGAAGCAAATAAGAAAGCTTCTGATAACTTATCTTTTCTTGAAATGGATTCTACGAATCTTGAGTTTGTGGATGAACAATTTGATATTGTTATGTCACTAGCTATGATTGAATTTGTTGAAGGTAAAGAGAGAGTTATTGAAGAAGCGATGCGAGTATTAAAGCCTGGTGGCATGCTATTAGTCGGTACCATACAAAAACATTCAGAGTTTGCGAATATGTATGAGTCACAGTACTTTCAAGAGAACACTGTATTCAAGTATGCGTCATTCATGTCTAGAGAAGAACTAGAATCTTTCTTTAATGAGTTTCATGTAAGAACTGAAGAATGTTTATTTAATAGTTATGATAAGATAAAACACCTAAATAATGTAGATACTAAAAGTGATGACACTCAAATAGGTGGATTTATGATTAGTTTATGGATGAAAGGAGATAGAAAATATGAATAATTGTTCAGTTGCGTTACAAGTATTACCTCAAATTAATAACGAATTATTTGTTTGTGGAGGGAGTAATAAAGAGGCAGTCTTTAAGGTCGTTGATGAAGTTATAAAGTATATTGATAGAACTGGTGTGAAGTACACAGTTTCACCATTTGAAACAGTTATGGAAGGTGATTTTGATGAACTTATGAGTATCTTAAAAGAAGCACAGAGAATAGCTGTAGATAATGGAGCTAGTAGTGTATTGAGTTATATTAAATTATCGTATAACCCGGAAGGGGTATCAACAATTGAAGAAAAAACAGATAAATATAAATAAAATTATACCGGTTATATCGGTACTATCGGTTTTTATCATGTGGGAATTAGTAGTTAGAATTTTTAGTATCGAAAAATTCTTATTACCAAGCCCTATATTAGTGTTTAAATCACTTTTAGATAATTTTAGCCTAATTATTACTCATGCTAAATACACTTTGTTAGAAGCAATCTTAGGATTAATTGGTGCAGTTGTTCTTTCGTTTATCACATCTATAATTTTAGATCGATATAAAACACTTAAAAGCTTTTTGTATCCATTACTCGCGATATCTCAAACAATACCATTGATGGCTATTGCACCCCTATTGATTATTTGGTTTGGTTTAGGAGTAGATGCGAAAGTCTTAGTAGTTATCTTAGTATGTTTCTTCCCGATAACAATTAATATTATTACTGGCTTTGATGAAATAGATCAAGATCTGTTAGATTTATTCAAAGTAATGAAAGCATCAACACTAACAACCTACGCTAAACTTAAAATTCCTTTTGCATTACCTTATTATTTTTCAGGTTTAAAAATTGCGACAACTTATGCCGTTTTAGGAGCCTTAATCGCAGAGTATATGGGTGGTAAATACGGTCTTGGTATTTACCTAAGTAGAGCGATGAGATCATACTCTGTAGAAATGGTTTTTGGAGTAATAATTGTAATTATTGTAAGTACTTTATTTTTATTACTGCTTGTACAGGTTATAGAAAAAATAACATTAAAATATAAATCTTAAGGAGATAACTATTCATGAAAAAATTAGTTTCATTAACATTAATCTTAATCACACTATTAGGGTGTAGTAAAGAATCAGAAAAAATAACTGTTGTCCTAGATTGGACACCTAACACAAACCATACAGGTTTATATGTAGCTTTGGAAAATGGCTATTTTGAAGAATATAATTTAGACGTTGAAATAATCCAACCAGACGGATACAGTGAACAAATTGTTGCGAGTAACACAGCTCAATTTGGAATTAGTGCACAAGAGTATGTAATCAGTGCTAGAAGCAATGATATTCCTGTTGTGTCTTTGGCTGCAATTATCCATGATAATACATCTGGATTTATTTCAAGAGAAACATCAAATATTACTAGACCAAGTGACTTTGAAAATAAAACTTATTGTGGTTGGGGTTCAGCAACAGAAAGTGCGATTATTAAAGAATTAGTTGAAAGTGACGGAGGAGATTTTTCAAAAGTAAATGTTACTACAAATTACTTAGATATATTTACAGATGTAAATAACGAATGTGATTTCTTCTGGGTTTTCGAAGCATGGCAAGTAGAGCAAGCAAAACTAGAAAATATTGAATACAATTATTTAAGTATGATTGATTATAGTAATGAACTTAACTTTCATACACCAGTAATAATTACGAATGAAAAAATGATAGAAGAAAATAGTGATACTGTTAAAGATTTTATGTCAGCAGTTAGAAAAGGATACGAATATGCTATAACTAATCCGAGTGAGAGCGCAGATATATTATTAAAACATGCACCTGAATTAAATAGTGAGCTTGTAAAATCGAGCCAATTATTCTTAACTAATCACTATAAAAAAGATGGAATAGCATGGGGCGTTCAAAGTGATGAATACTGGACTAACTTTAATACTTGGTTAGTTGACCGTGAAATTGTTCCTAGTATAAATATAAGTGATGCATACACAAATGAGTATCTTGAAGATGGAAATAATTAAGATATCTAATTTAACTCACTATTATAATGAAGATCTAAAGGTAATAGATGATTTGTCAATGACAGTGGAAAAACATGATTTTCTTACTCTTGTCGGACCAAGTGGATGTGGTAAGTCGACACTATTCAAAGTCCTAACAAAACTATTACCGAAATATGAAGGTGAAATTAATATCAACGATATTGATTTACATTCATCAAATGAAAACTTTGGGTATATGCCACAAAAAGATTTATTACTTCCATGGAGAACTTTATATAGAAATGTGATATTACCACTAGAAATAAATAAAAAACAAGTAAATGAAGAGGAAATCACAGAGTTGATTGAATTATTTGGGTTAAATGGATTTAATGAGTCTTACCCACATGAACTAAGTGGTGGTATGAAACAGCGTGCAGCGTTACTAAGGACGTTCTTAATGGGAAATGATATCGTATTACTTGACGAACCATTCGCAGCACTTGATGGACTTACAAAGAAGAAACTCCAATTATGGTTAGTTGAAGTGTTTAAGGAACTTAATAAAACGGTTATTTTTATAACTCATGATATCGAAGAAGCTTTAACACTATCAAATAGAATAATTGTATTGAGTCAGCTACCAGCTAGAATTATAAATGAGTTCAAAATAACAGCACCATACCCTAGAACTTATGATGTGGTAAACTCAGATGAAATGATAAAATTAAAAAAAGAGATTAATAATTTAATCGGGTAAACAAAGTCTAGAACATTTTGGTTCTAGACTTTTCATATCCATACTCATGACGATTTATTGTGTGTTTAACATTGATTTTACTTATTAAAAGTAAATAATATGGAAAACTATTAACATCAATGTTAAAAGGAGTAATTTTATGAATATTAATTGGTTAGATTGGCTTGGTTATCTTGCATCGCTTATTGTCCTTATTTCCTTGTTAATGAGTTCCATTAAAAGACTTAGGTGGATTAATTTAGTAGGATCTTGTATATTTGCTTTATATGGATTTTTACTAGGTTCATTACCCGTTGGTTTTATGAATCTAGGTATAGCAATTATAAATATATATTACCTATTAAATATATATCGTTCTACTGAACTCTTTAAAACACTTCATATAGGTAAAAACTCTGAGTACTTACGATATTTTTTAGACTATTATAAAGATGATATAAGTAAATATAATGATATATCTGAAGTGGGTGTTAGAGATTCTAAGGTAAAGTTTTTTGTTTTAAGAAATATGGTAGTAGCAGGAGTTTTTATATGTTCTAAGCGTAGTGATGATACTCTAAATATAGAGGTTGATTTCGTTACGCCTGAATATAGAGATTTCAAAATAGGAAGTTATATTTTTGAGAATAATAGAAATTATTTTATTGAAAATGGATACAAAAAATTTATAAGTTCCTCTTCTAATCCAGAATATATAAATTATCTTAGAAAGATGGGTTTTGAAGAAAAAGTAATAAATGGCTCTAAATGCTATATTAAATCACTTAAGTAGAAATTAAATCTTATTATTGGAGGAATCCTAAAAGAGTAAGCTTTATAAATTTAACATTGGGGTTTAACTAAATTGGGAATGTTATAATAAAATTTAGTGAATATTGCCAACTGTAAATAATCGAAAATTGATAAGTTTTAAACTATAAACTGAGGCTGAAATGAAAAGTTAGAATATACTATTCTAATTTTTTTCTTATTTCCTTATGTATTAAGAAACTTGCGTTTCATTCTGATTTGGTCTAAAATCTAACTATAGACAGACTTATTTGTTATATGAGAATTAGTTAAGGGGGATATCAAATGAATGTAATTGAATTTAATAATTTAACAAAGTATTACGGAGACGTCAAAGGTTGTAAAAACATTAACTTTAATGTAAAACAAGGTGAGATTTTTGGTTTCATTGGTCCTAACGGTGCTGGAAAAAGTACAACAATTAGATCAATGTTGTCATTAATTTATCCAACTGAAGGTTCAGTAACTATTTTTGGTAAAGATGCAGTAGAATTCGGTAGCGAGGTTCGTAAAGACATCGGATATTTACCATCTGAGATTTTCTATTACGATAGGATGAAAGTCATTGATTTACTGAATTATTCTGCAAGTTTCTATAATAAAGATTGTAGTGCTAGAATCCAAGAACTTGCTAGTATTATGGAACTTGATTTAAATAGAAAAATCCAAGATTTATCTTATGGGAATAAAAAGAAGGTGGGGATTGTACAGGGGTTGTTACATTCACCAAAACTGCTAATTCTTGATGAACCAACGAGTGGTTTAGACCCACTAATGCAACAGAAGTTTTTTAACTTAATTGCTGAAGAAAATAAAAAGGGAGCTACAGTATTATTTAGTTCTCATATATTAAGTGAAGTTCAACAACTTTGTAATCGTGTTGCTATTATTAAAGATGGTGAAATAGTAAGTGTTGAAGACGTTAAAGCATTACAACATGATAACTATAAGAAATTTACTATAAGGGGAACAAATTTAAACAATGGTAAATTCAATATTGAAGGAGTGTCTGAACTTAAAGAAAGAGAAGACAAGGTTTCATTTTTCTTCAAAGGTAATGTAAATAATATTGTTGAGATCATTTCTAAATTGAAACTAAGCGATATTCTTGTAGAGGAACCAACTCTAGAAGAAATATTTATGCATTATTATGAGTAGGTGATGAAGATGAATGTATTCGTATTTGAATTAAAAATGTATAAAAAATCTATTATTATTTGGACTTTAGCTATTTCTTTATCTTTATTTGCATATATGGCATTCTATCCAACTATGGCTGCCGATACAGAAGCATTTGAACAATTAATGTCTAATTATCCAGAAGAGATTTTAGCTTTCTTCGGGATGAATGCTGAATTACCAATGAGTAGTATATTAGGGTATTTTGGATTAACATACTCAATGATTCTAATTCCAATAGCTATTCAAGCTTCAAATTATGGTTTCCATATGTTAAGTGTTGAAGAAAGAGAGTTGACAGCAGATTTCCTATTAAGTAAACCGATCTCAAGAACTAAGATTATGGTGTCAAAATTCTTAGCTGCTTTAACAAGTCTAGTAATAGTTAATATAGCTGTATGGATTGCATCAATAGCTGCTCTACAGTTATTTAAAGGTGATGCAACATTTAATATGGGTAATGTACTTGTCTTATTATCATCACTGATTATATTCCAATTATTCTTTATAAGTGTTGGTATGGTAATATCTGTTTCGTTAAGAAAAATAAGTAGTGTATTAAGTTACTCAATGGCCTTAGCGTTTGGACTTTACATCTTATCAGCATTAAAATCGCTGTTTAGTTCTGTTATATTTGGATTATTATCACCATATTCTCACTTTGACGCTGTTGAGATACTACTACATGGAAAATATGATTTAATACCTACCATTATTTCAGTATTTGTAATTGTTATTTCACTTACTATGAGTTATTTCTTGTACTTAAAAAGAAATATCCACTCTTTATAGGAGGACTTTTATGAACATAATAAAAAGAGAACTTAGAAGTAACTTAAAATCATTACTTATATGGATAGGGTCAATCGCTCTAATAGTATTTGGAGCTAGTGCAGAATTCAAAGCATTTGTGGATAATCAAGCGATGATAGAAGCAATGGAAAACTTCCAGTATATGTTTGATGCCCTAGGTGTGTCACTTACTAACATTACTACTCCTGAAGGTTTCTTGAGCGTAATGTCACTTTACTTATATTTACCACTTTCCATATTCGCAGCACTACTTGGTAGTTCGATTATTTCAAAAGAAGAAAGAGATAAAACTGCTGAGTACCTGTTTACTTTACCAGTAACAAGAACAAGAGTCTTAATAAGTAAGATAATCGCTGCTGTAATAAATAACTTACTATTTACGATAGCAGTAGTTATCATTGCTATCGGTGCATTCTATAGATTTGAACCTACTTCAACTTTCTATGAATTTGTAGGATTCTTGTCAATTGGATTATTCTTAACTCAAATGATATTCATGTCAATTGGAATGATGTTAGCTTCAATCTTAAAACAATATAAGAAGTCTGGTTCATTTACTCTTGGAGTTTTACTAGGTACATTTATGTTATCAATATTAATAGGATTGAGTGATAAAATTGAGTTTTTAAAATATATAACACCATTTCAATACTTTAAAGTTGAAGACATGTTAGCTAGTAAGATTGATTTATTATTCTTGTTTCTTTCAATTATTATAATTACATCATGTATTTCTAGTGTGTTTGTATTTTTTAAGAAAAGAGACTTATATATTTAGAGATTAATAAACGTAAATTACATAAATAAAGACGTAAAAAGATTATGATAAAGTTATATCATAGTCTTTTTATATGGAAGAAAATAGTGGGAATTTTAATAGGTGTAACCATGAAAAAAGAACTTCAACTAATTTATCTACTAGGTGCAAATATAACTCATAAAATTTTATTATAGGATTAGTTGCTCACTAAAAGAATTAATAGTATAATAACTTGCATAAAAATTACTATTTTAAATTTTAACAGAACTAAATTTTTGATTATCTGTTACGACTAATAATATCTAAGTGCAGTATAGAACTATGTTTTAAGAAAGATACTAATAAAGAGAAAAATGTATAGAAACGGAAGGAAATTTTAAATTAATATGGTGAATAGAATGAAAAGAATTGAAATAACAAATGATATATTTTATGTTGGGGTAAAAGATTTTGATATAGATGTTTTTGATGTTGTAATGGAAACTAAGTACGGTACTACATATAATTCATATGTAGTAAAAGGAAGTGAAAAAACGGCTATATTTGAAACAGTAAAAGATAAATTTTATGATGAATATATAGAAAACTTAAAACAAATTGTTAGCTTAGAAGAAATTGATTACATTGTAGTTAGTCATACAGAACCAGATCACGTATCATCAATAATACACTTATTAGAATTAATACCAAATGTAAAGGTTGTTGGTACTAAAGCAGCTATTAACTACTTAAAAGATATTGTTAATAAAGACTTTAATGCACTGGTTGTAAAAGATGGGGAAGAATTGTCACTTGGCGATAAAACATTAAAATTTATAGGAGCACCATTTTTACATTGGCCTGATACAATGTACACATATATTGAAGAAGATGAAATACTAATTACTTGTGATTCTTTCGGTTCGCACTATGCCTCTGAATCGAATTTCGTAAGTGAAATCAGCCGTGAATCAAATGATAATTATTTAGAAGCTCTGAGATATTATTATGACTGCATTTTCTCACCATTTAAACCTTTTGTATTAAAAGCAATAACTAAAGTGAGAGATCTAAGTTTAAAATACATATTAACAGGACATGGGCCTATATTAGATGAAAGAATTGATGAAATACTAACTTATTATAAGGAATGGTCAACACCACCAAAAAAAGATAAAAAATTAGTCGTTATTCCTTACGCAACTTGTTACGGTTACACCAAAGAAGCATGTGATCAAATCATAGAAGGAATTATGACAAGTGAAGATATTGAAGTGAAAACTTATGATATTAATGTTAAGAATATTAATGAAGCTTTAGTTCAAATCCAAAGCGACTTAACTCTTGCGCGCGGAATTCTTATTGGATCTACAACAATTAATGGTGATGCACCATCTGTTATTTGGGATGTATTAAAAATAATAAATATGCATACACATAAAAATATAGTAGCATCATCATTTGGATCATATGGATGGAGTGGAGAAGCTGTTACAAACATAATGGAAAGATTAAAACAACAAAAAGCGAAGACAATGGATGGGTTTAAGTTCAAATTTAAACCTAATGATGAAGAACTCAATGCTGCTTTTGAATTTGGTAAAGCTTTTGGTGAACTACTTTAACTAAAAATAATTACTAATTGAAGTCAAAGAACCTACTTTGACTTCGATTTTTGTTTTATAAATATAATAAGTGATTATTAATGGTATTTATAGAAAATAACAAAAGGGTTAAAAATCAACCCTCTTGTTATTGATTTAAATTATTAAATTTCTGAAAACTAGTTAGCAATATCATTCAAACTTAAATTTTTTCTCTTTAAATACTTTAATACAGGCATCTACAACATTACTACCGTATTTAATGCCTTTATGCATTGTTATTTCATCAAGTGCAGCATATAAACCCAATGCAGGTCTATATGGTCGATGAGATGCCATAGCTTCTACTACATCGGCTACAGTTATTATCTTTGACTCTAGTAGTGTTTCATTACCCTTTAATCCGTATGGATATCCAGAACCATCAAGTTTTTCGTGATGTTGTAAAACTATCTCTGAGATTGGTAAATCAAATGGAATTTCTCTTAATATATCAAACCCTACTTGAGGATGTTCTTTTATTAAGTTGAACTCATTTACTGATAACTTACTAGGTTTAGTAAGTAATTCAATTGGTAATTTAATCTTACCAATATCATGAAGCAAAGATGCTATCTTGATAGAGATAATACTTTCATTTGAAAGACCTAGTTCTTTTCCAATAGCGATAGCTAGTTTTGATACCCTTTTTTGATGTCCAAATGTATATGGATCTCGAACCTCTACTATTGAAGATAGTGACTCTACTATTGAATCCAAAATAATACTTTGTTTCTTATAACTGTTTTCAATTTGTGAGTGATTATCCTCAGAAATCCAATAGTTAGAAATCATATCTCTCATAATTCTAAGAAATCTAACATCATCGGAACTCCACTCACGAGCAGAATCTTTACTAAAAAAACTCAGTGTACCTAAGGTTCCGTATCTCGCTGAAACTATAGGCAACCCTATTATGGAATTGATTCCTAGATCTTCAAAGACTTTGATGTCATTTATAAATTTCTCATCGAATTCAAAGATGTCATCATATGTAATTTCCTTGTTATATCTAAGAAATCCTTTTAAATATTTTTGTGCTTTTTTCTCAATCTTTTGGATTGTTTTGCCCATTGAATTGTCATTTTCATCTTCATATAAGTAACTTTCTTCAATGTTATCATCTTTAATTCTAAGAAGTAATCCCTTATCAGCTTTAATAACTGAAGTTATCTTTTCAATGATTTTATCGAATTTAGGTTGTGCAATATTATTGTTTAAAGTCTGTGACACTTCAGTAATGATATTTTCTAAGTTAAGTCTATGTTCAATTTGTTTTTCGATATTCTTTTTTTCTGTCACGTCATGTATTATTGAGTATAGTATTTTTTGACTTTTTATTGTTATTTGACCACTACGAACTTCAACATCCCTGATCTCTCCATTTGATAACTTATGTTTAAAGGTGAAATCCTTTTTAAGTTCATCCGTAGCTTCTTTCATTTGTTCAAATAAATCATCAGTAATAGTAATTTCTGATATATTTTTATTTAAAAGTTCATCCTTAGAATATCCATAAAAATCAACTGCCTCATCATTAGCATCCACTATTTCTCCCGATTTTGGATTAACTAAAAGCATGATTGATTTACTATCTTTGAACAAACTTTTATATCTTTCGTTGTATTCTTTAAGTGTATTCTCCTTTCTTATGTGATCAGTAATATCAATTAGAGATACAACTCTAATGTTAGAAGATGGTATTGCTTTAACATTAATATATATATTCTTTACATTATTATATTTATCAACTATTCTACTTTCATAGCTATCGGGTATCTTTAAGTCTCCCTCTCTACGCATTTTATGATATGATGTTATAAAATCTACATCATCAGGATGAAGTAAAGATTCATAATTAAATCCACTTATTAATTCTTGTCTTGTGTAACCTGTTAGAGCTTCATACTCCTTGTTGACTTCTATAATTGTACCGTCATCATTTTCAATTACCATTGCAGTTCCTGTATTATTGAAAACATGTCTATATTTTTGATTTAAACTCTCAAATTTTTTATTTACATTATCAATATACAGTATCTCTGCATCATTTATTTTCATGCTTATTCCTCCAAGTTCCTTATGTAATATAAAATAAAATAATATAATTCGGACAAGAATCTACAATAACTTAATTTTACTATATTTAAAGAGTTTTTACAACTTGAACAGGGATCAAAACCTGTAAGTTAATAGTGATTAGTATGGCATAATTAGCTATCCATAAAAACAAAAAAGTCATCAACTACTGGTTAGTAATTAATGACTTGTTGTTCATTATAAACTTCTAAAATTAATAAACTATAATTTGCTAGAAAAAATGTAAATTATATTAACTCTACTATATCATCAATTATTATTATAAGATTATTAATCGTTATTTCTTTTTTTAATTTATTTATATCATTGATTCTCCCAATTTCAATTTCAATGAATCCATCCTTATAATATTTAATCATTGCTTCTTTATTTGATTTATTATATAAAATAAGTTTTTCGTCTAGTAGATCTTTTTGGTCAGGTGATAGAATTGGCTTTCTTATTTTTAACCTCTTAATGGCTTCAGAAGTAACGTAACTACCGTGTCCCTCTAATGCAGCAAATGGTTGCCATTTTATCATACCACGGTCATTATAATCAGCCATTAACTTTTTACTTTTTTCATTCATGAGTTTACTTACTCCTCTTCAACAATAGCGTTATGCCCACCAATTAATTTATTTCTATCTACTGAAGTACCATGCTCCGTGTAGGAAATGGCTCTATGTATTTTATTTTTTCCGAATCTTTGTTTTATGTTATCCATCGTTGTCATTAACTCTTTATTTGATTCAATTTTCTCGATATCATCAAAAAGGGAGTATTGTACATTTTTTTCATCAATAAGATTTCCAACTGATACATGTACTTTTCGAATTGGTTTGTCCTCGTAAAATTCATCAAGTATCGTCATGCAGACCTCATATACAGTATCTTCGTTTTGAGTGTAATCAATTGTCTTTTGTCTTGAAAATCCGCCAGGAGTTTTTTTAGAATATCCTATTGCAAGGTTTACAGTCTTACCTATTTTTTTGCTGTATCTAAGTCGTCTACAAACATTATCAAGCATTTCTCTAATTACAACTTTTATACCTTCTTTGTCATAGTCTCTAAATAGTGTTTGCCCTTGACCAGCACTTTTCATTTTGTTTACTTGTTTTGTTGAGTCTCCACTCTTTCTTAGATCACTTTCGTCTACACCCCAAGCATGAGCAAATAATTCAAGTCCGACATATCCAAATTCTTTGTGTAATGTTTCAGGTTCGGAGTGAGCTAAGTCATACATTGATTGAATACCTAGTTTGTTTAGTCTAGCAGCTGTCTTTGCGCCAATACCCCATACACTAGTCAGGTTGGTAATTGACCATAGTTTATTTTTTAAGTCGTTATATTCCCATTTAGCTATAAAGTCAGGTTTATGTTTACTCTCAATATCAAGAGCAAATTTACTCATTACCATGTTAGGTCCGATTCCACATGTAGCATAAATACCAACATCTTCCTGAATGGATTTTAAAATTGTTTTAGCTAGTTCTATATCTGTCATTTTGTAGTATTCAAGATATGAAGTTACATCAAGAAATGCTTCGTCTATTGAATATACATAAATATCATTAAAAGAGACGTAATTTAAATAAACATTTAGTACTTGAGAACTAACTTCAAGATACTTTTTCATCTGTGGTTTGGCAAAGATTATTTCTGGATCCTTAGGGAGTTCATATACTCTACATCTACTATTAACACCCATTTCCTTGATAGGAGGTGTTACGGCCAAACAAACACTTCCGTTACCACGAGATCTATCAGCTACTACTAGCTTTGTGGTGAATACATCTAGACCACGTTCTAGACATTCAACACTTGCGTAAAAAGATTTTAAATCGATACATAAGTACTTTCTGTTTATTCTTTTTGCTGACATAGTAACACCTTCTTAACTGTATGGTATAGATTTAGTAGTGGATTATTACTTAACAATATGATAATTAAATTATACTATATTAACTGTATAAAAAAACCACTAGATTTATATTAAATATCAAGTACTTCGAAACTATCCAAACAGCATTAATAATATAATACAATTTGTTCAGTAATTAATCATTTTTTAATTTAATCTAATAGTATTAAGTAATTGAGTTTGATATACTATAAGTATCGTTGTTATATTAAATAAACTACGTGTGTAAAGAGCTACACAAAATGAAAGAATATACTTTTACAAGCTCTTAATTTTTATATAAATATTATAAGGGAGGGAATTAGATGTTAAGTGAAATAAATAAGAAACTAAATTATATGAATGAGAAAATATTATCTAGGAGTATCTATGTAAGGAAGATTAAAGATACATATAAAGAAATTGAGATAAAAGAGACCGAATTATCAAAATTCAAAAAGCAATTAGAGAAAGAGAAGAAAGATGTTGAAAAGTTAAATAAATTAACGCTAACAAATTTAATCGCTACTCTCACAGGTAGTAAAGATGACAAATTATCAAAAGAAGAATATGAATATCTTAATGCTAAAATCAGGAATGATAAACTGGTAATAGAACTTGATGAGCTAAATAGAATTAATAATAACTATAAACAAGAATTGAATAATATTGATAGTTTAAAGAATGAATATAAAAATCTCATAAAACAAAAAAAAGAGATTATTATTAGATCGGCTAATAATGAAACTTTAAAAATAATAAATGATCTTACATTAAAAAGTAACAAGATTACTCAAGATATTATTGAAGTAAAAGAAGCTATACAAGCAGGAGAAGATTGTACCAAAACACTTAAGAACACGTTAAGTACACTGCATTCGGCCCAAAATTGGGGTAGAGCAGACATATTTATGAATAAGAGTATGTTAGTATCTATGGTG
The DNA here is from genome assembly GCA_046529715.1 of Mycoplasmatota bacterium WC44. Lineage (GTDB taxonomy): Bacteria > Bacillota_I > Bacilli_A > MAG-NZ > MAG-NZ > WC44. Next base: position 1,442,533 of record CP134881.1, on the reverse strand, counting down.
AAACATAACAAACTAGACGAAGCTAATAAAGAAATTAATTTAGCAAAAATACATATAGATAAATTTAATAGAGAACTGAAAGATGTGAATGTTTACTTAGAGAATGCTAATATGGAAATATCTGGTATCGCGAAAACCTTTGATATATTCTTCGATAATATATTTACCGATCTTAGTATCCAAAACAAAATTTCTAATAGCCTTGACAATATTAATAGAGCATCATTTCGAGTTAACGGAGTACTAAAAGAACTTTATACAATTAAACAAAGTAGAGAAAAAAGATTAAAAGAAATAGAAATAAAAATCAACAATATTATAGTAAAGTATAATTAAATTTATTTACCTTTTACAAGTATTTGAATTAATAAACAACTGCACATTGTTAATCTTTGGAAATATAATAAATTGTAAATACAATTTATAAGGTGGGATTAAATGCGTTTTTATTTTGGTGATAAAAATATACTTCGTGCATTAGATGAGGCAGAGTTTTGGAAGAAACAAGAACAAGAACATACAGTTGTAATAAGGAAAATAGTAAACAATTTAGAAGAAAAATATGTAAAACAGTTGGAAGAATTTCAAGAAGCCTTTAATCAAGCTGAAGGAGTTGCTATTAGATATATAGAAACTGTTATTCGTTCAGGAGGAAAAATAAGCAGTGAACTTTATAAGGAAATAATGGAGTTTATAAATTACTTAAGTTTACAAAGTAAACAATTTATATCTCTATTAGATGATATGCTAAAAAACAGTGTCTCTGTTAAAAGTAATCCGGTTTCAAGTGTAGTTATAAATCACATTAGAAGAGAAAGCGAGTACTTTGTAGGAATAACTCAAGCTATTTTGAGTAATTAATACATCTATGGTAATGCTTAACATTATACAAAACCAGTAAAGAGTAATAAAAATAATCTCAGTTCTCTAGTTATGACCTAAATTTTTTACTAATAGAAATTTGGAAAGATATCATTAGATAAATGATATCTTTTTTTATTTTTTGTAAACTCAACCTTTTCCTTATACTACATTCTTTTTTAAATTATAATTTTATTCAAAATAACATTTGTTATATATAAATAAGAAATCGTAAATACTGTAAGTAGTATCTACTGACCGTTTTTAATGAACTTAATTAATTTATGAAGTATATGGTTTTGTTTTCTTGAGTTCTATTGGTATAGTATTATGAGTGGAATCTGTTATTAGATTCAGTGAAAAAAAAGAAAGAGGTGTACATATGAACCTATTACAAACTTTCATATTGACATTAATAATGATGTCTCTTAATTCAGCAGCAAAATTAACAATGAGAGACTATAAAAATAAGATTACAGTAATATTAACTGGATTAGATACTTTTATATTCGTTATGTTAATAAGTGATAAAGGATTTGCTTTTGCGATTACTTATACTGCAGCTAGAATTGTTGGTGTATCTATAACATTATTTACTGTTAATAAGAAAAAAGAGTACATACAAGCTATCACAATTATTGTCGATACTGAAGATAAATATAAAGTGTTAGTTAAAGATTTACAACGATTAGAATATAAGTATTTCGCAAGAGATATTGAGACGAAAAATCTATTTAATAAAGAGGTTGTTATTCTTTCAAGAACAAAAGAAAAGAGTAAGCGAATAGATAATATAATTCCGAAAGATTCTTTCGTTATGATAAATAAAACAAACAGTATAGAAATTATATAAAAAGGATTCTGAATTGTTATTACTTAATTAATATAAATCTAAAAGAAGTCAGGAATCAAAGTGACTTCTTTTTTTGGTGTATGATGTTTAAAGAGTGTGATATAATTGGTATATAATGTCGATTCTACAGGAATCAATAGTTAATAATATTTAATTTTATAAATAAGTAAAAAAGGTAATTTAACTACTCTTTATGATAAAGAGTTTTATTATACGTTTAAAGTTTCAATAAAATAATAATAAGTAAAAAGGGGTAGGAAATGAAAATTACAAAAAAGGTATTTTTAGATTTGGCTATATTTATGTGTGGATTTGGATTTTTGATTGGTCTATTATTTCCAATATTTACAATGATAATTGGTATTCCAGTAGAATACATTTCTAACTATGTATTTATTTCATCTTGCATACTTGCCGGGTTGCTGGTTGGTGTTGTAAATATTACTCTTGCAAGGGTAATTGTAGGGAGAAGACTAAATATTATTTCAGAAAGAATGCAATTTGTTCAAAAAAATATTAGGGGTCATGAGTACACTAGTTCTGAAGATTGTTTAGAAAAGTGTATAATTCCTGTAGATTCAGAAGATGTTATTGGTGAAAGTGCTCACTCTTTCAATGAATTAGTAAAATCTTTTTTGGAAACATTTAAAAGTGAGTCTTCAATTCGCGAATTCACTGAAATCTTTACAGATGAACTAGATATAAACAAACTATCAGAAAAAGCTCTCTTCCATTTGATTCAATATACAAATGCTAAAGCGGGTTTAGTATTAGTAGATAAGGGAGGACATATTGATGTTTCGTGCTCTCACTTGATTAAAGATCCAGAAAAAGTAACTGAGATGGAAATTGTTCATAAATGTTTTACCAGAAACCAACAGTTCGCTTTTGATTTCAATGAAGAAGTAAAGATAGAAGCAGGACTGTTAGATTTTTATCCTAAGTCAATATTGATAGAACCAATCAGTTATAAAAACGAAGTATTGGGCTTAATATTGTTAGCATCATCAAATAAGTTTGATGAGACCATAATTTCAGAACTTAACGTTTATACACACGGTTTATCACTAGGTATGCATAATGCAATAATTCACGAGAAATTACAACAAATTGCTGTTCTTGATCCTCTTACAAAAGTGTATAATCGTAGGTTTGGTATAGAAAGATTAGGAGAAGAATATAGTAGGTCTGTTAGAACTCAAAGCCCAATCGGGATTATGATGTTAGATTTAGATTTCTTCAAAAGCGTTAATGATACGTACGGACACATTGTGGGAGACCAAGTGTTAATAAACTTCAGTAATCTTGTTAAAAATAATTTACGAAAAGGTGATGTTCTAGTAAGATACGGTGGCGAGGAGTTTTTGGCTATTTTACCTGGAACTTCACAAGAGGGTATAAAAAAAGTTGCCGAGAAAATTAGAAGAACTATTGAAGAAAACCATATAAAACATAAAGATCAAGATATTAAAGTAACAGTAAGCATAGGATGTACATCATTCCCAGAAAGTGATGTTGAAACTATGGAGGATTTAGTTAAGCATGCAGATGAGGCATTATATGAAGCTAAAGAGTTTGGAAGAAATAGAGTGGTTTATAAATAAACTTAACAAATCGATTATGACAGTAACGGAATTATGAACTAGTATAAGTATTTATAAAGGGAGAAAACATGAGAGATTTAAACAAAATGTTAAGGGATTTGATTTCCTTCGCAGAAGAAAATGAGAATATAAGAGCAATGGTTTTGCAAGGCTCTTTCGTAAACGACAGTTCAAGAAAAGATATCTTTAGTGATTTAGATCCAAGATTCTATGTGAATGATGTTACTGAATTTACAGAAAATGATGAATGGAAGAATGAATTTGGTAGTGTAATATCTTGGTTTAATGATGGATGGATTGAAGAAGATAACTTAAAGTCATACACTAGATTAGTACTATATGAGGATGGATTCAAGATTGATTTTAGCTTTACTCCTATAGAACTTGCCAAATATGCTAATAACATGCAATTATACAAAGTGATTGTGGATAAAGATGGTGTTATTCCAAAACCTGAAGTAGACGATGAAAGAAAATTCTATGTCAAGAAACCAGCTGAAAGAGATTTTATTAAGATAATAGACGAATTCTTTTGGGACACATCTTATATTGTGAAGAGTTTGTACAGAGATGAAGTGTTTTTTACTAAATTTATGTTCAATATTCTTCAAGAGAAGATTGAGGATTTACTAATGTGGCATATTGGAGTTAAAAATAACTTTAAAGTAAATACTGGTTTAACAGGAAGATATTTTAAAAAATATTTAACAGATAAAGAATGGGAAATGCTTCTTAGAACATATTCTGCATCCAATAAAGAAGACAATATCAAAGCTTTATACGCTTCTTGTGAACTAGTTAGATATTTAGGTGTCTTTATAGCATCAGAACTAGGATACAAATATCCTCATAAACATGATAAAGATATGACTGAATACATAAATCGATCAGTAGAGAATTATTTAAAAGAATAAAAATAACATCAAAGCCACTTTTTACTAGAATAAGTGGCTATTTTTTATTCAGTTACTTACTGTTGTTTTTGTAATTGAGTAACTATAAGTGATTAAGTGCAAGAACTAGAATATATTGAACATTAGTTACCTTTACAATTTTACATGATGTTTATAGTGTGTTAGAATTTTAATGGTGTTCAGTGTGTAATTTTAAATAATAAGATGAACAACTTTTAAATGTTTTGATTGATGAAAATGGAGGAATAACAAATGAAATGTTTAAAGTGTAGTGAAGAAATTAATGGGACAATATGTGAAGAATGTGGTACTGAACAAGAAAGTTATATTTTTGAGAATTTAGATGATCTTGAATTAGAAGAAATTTTAAATTATATATTTCATTCAGGACAATTCGAATTAGACATTAAAATATTGCACTCAGTATTCGGAGATTTACTTGTAAATTTTCCTCAACAATTATATATATATAGAAATACACTAGATGAACAGCTCCTAAGTAATATTAGAGATTTAAAGACTTATGAAGAGTCACTGAGGTTTTTAAATATAAAAACAAAGTATTTTAATGAGATTTACGGTTTGAGCCAAGAGGCAATATATAACTCAGTAAAGCATTTAATTGAAGCTGTAAATAAAATTAAAATAGACGATACCTCGATTCATGTAAAGGAAATTAAAAAGACTTCAATTAGCAAAATAGGGATTCGTAATATCTATAAGGTAATTGTTGGTGTAATTGGTGTAGCGACACTGGCGTTTTTTTTGGTATTGTCAGCTATAGAAAAAAAAGAAGTAGTCGGATTTTTAGAAGATACTGAGGCACCTATAATAACATTAAATGGAGAAGATACAGTAAAATTAATTGTAGGAGATGAGTATCAGGAATTAGGTGCAAGCGTAGTAGATAATAATGACACTAATTTAAGAGTTGAAATAACAGGAATTGTAGATTCAAATAAACCTGGGACGTATATTATTTATTATAATAAAGAAGATACTTCTGGAAATAAAGCTTCTAGTAAGATTAGAGTTGTAACTGTAGTTGATGAAAAAGTTGTAGATACTGAAGCGCCAATAATAACATTGAATGGTGAAGAAAAAATTTCATTAATTATAGGAGAAGAGTATCAAGAATTAGGAGCTATTGTAGAAGATAATCTAGATAAAAACTTAGAAGTGAAAATAACAGGAAGTGTAGATATAAATACACTTGGGACATATATTATTTATTATAACGTAGAAGATGAAGCAGGAAATAATGCATCAAGTATGTTTAGAGTTGTAAATGTAACTGAGGAAAAAGAAGAGAAGACTCAAGGACCTATAATTATATTAAATGAAGATAATGAAAAAACAGTAGTTGTAAATTATATATATAAAAATAAAGATATAATCATAGAATTTCCATGGCAAATAAATGTTAACACTGTATCAAAAGGAATAAGTGTAATAGGGGATAATAGAGGGATATATAGTTATACACCTATTATGTCTGGTAGAGGAAAAACTTTAACTTTAGATTTAAATGAAGATTTTTATAATGGAGAAGTAGTTAGAGTTTATATAACAGAAAAGTTAAAAGATATAAATAATAATTCAATTGGTGCAACTTCATATGAGTTTAGAGTGAAAACTGAAGATTTAGTAGGTAACTTGAGTCCTAACATAATCACGGATACAGCTGATGGTGCTCAAGCGATATATGCAGCAGATATAGATAATGATGGTGATATCGATCTGTTAAGTGCTAATTATAATGATAATAATATTTCTTGGTATGAAAATAATAATCAAGTATTTATTAAACATATAATAACAGACACGGCAGAAGGTGCTATGTCAGTCAATGCTTCTGATTTAGATAATGATGGAGATTTGGATGTGTTAAGTGCAAGTTATAAAGATGATACAATTGCATGGTATGAAAATAATAACCAAGTATTTATAAAACACATAATAACAGATACGGCGGAAGGTGCTGTAACAGTCTATTCAGCTGATATAGATAATGATGGAGATATGGATGTGTTATGTTCAAGTAACAAAGATTACGAAATTTCCTGGTATGAAAATACTAATAACTTATTCATAAAACATAAAATTGTAAGTGAAAATAAAGTTGCAACCCAAAACTTTAGAATCAAATCATTATATATGGCTGACATGGACAATGATGGTGATATGGATATATTAAGAGCATCTGTGGGCGCAAGTCTAATGTGGTACATAAATGACAACCAAGTATTTACACAAGGCCCATTTGCGAATAGTTCCAATGCTGATTCAGTTTATGCAGCAGATATGGATAATGATGGAGACATGGATTTATTGACCGCAAGTGATTATAATAATTCCATTGCATGGTATGAAAATAGAAACCTAGCATTTATAGAACATGCAATCTCAAATACTGGTAATGAGTCGTATAAGGCAATAGATTATGGTGCTAACTCAGTCTATGCAATAGATATGGACAACGATGGGGACATGGATGTTGTAACTGCTGAATATAATAGGGTTTCTTGGTATGAGAATAATAACCTAGTATTTTCAAAACATGTAATTGCAGATACAGCAAATCGAATTACTTCAGTCAATGCAGTAGACATAGATAATGATGGAGATGTAGATGTGGTAAGTGCAAGTAACTATGATAATACGATTACTTGGTATGGGGAAACATCGTATACTTTAAGTATCTTAGATTATGATGATTCAGAATTAAGTAAAGAAAGATTAACACACAATTCAAATGTAAGTACAGTACCTTCTCCAGTAAGAGAAGGATATTCATTAATTGGATGGTCAGATGGAGTTAAGATGTATGGTATTGATTTAAAAGAATTTACAATGCCAGAGATTAATGTGACATTGGTCTCGATTTATGATTAGTGATTTATAAGTAGATTAACAACGTTAATAAAGTTTCATTAACATAACTAGCGTAATCATTAATTGTAATTATTTCTTGAATGATTTTAAAATGTTACAAAGAAGAACTGTTATCACTTTAAGTAAGTATTATTTTTTATTTTAGAATCTCGGTTGATAATTTAAATGGTAAGTTTTATCTCAAAATCTATTTGTGATATACTATCGATAGCGTATATGGCTTCTATTGAATATACAATGAATCTTGGGGCATAAAAGGTTCTTAATTTGATGGTGAGATATCCACTTTTAAGTTTATTTCATTTTTTAAAATGAAATCAAGGTATTTTCTCGAACTTGATATAAAAGAAAGGAACTGTTTGTTATGAAATGTTTGAAGTGTAAAACAGATATTGTAGGTACGGTGTGTAAGGATTGTAGTACGGATCAAGAACAGTATCTTTTTAATAATTTGGATGGTTTAAAGATAGAAGAGATACTCGATTACATATTTGAATCTGGACAATTTATATTAGATGCTCAAATATTGAAGTCAGTGTTCGGTGATGTTCTAGTGAACTGTCCACAACAATTAAACATATATAGAAATATACTTGATGACGAGTTAATAAGCACTATTATTAATTTAAAAAGTAGTGAAGAAGCTAAAGATTTTTTAAATATAAAAGCAAGTTATTTCAAAGAAAATTACGGTTTTAGTAATATTTTGATACATAAATCATTAGTAGCATTAGTACAAGCAATTAATAAAAACGTAAGGTTAGAAAATGAATTACTTACGGTAATAGAAACAGAAGGAAAAATTCCAAGTAGAGAAATTTTGCATATTAGATCTAAAGTTATAGTAAGTATTATTGTCATATTGACAATCTCAATGGTACTAGTGTTAGTGGACAAGTCGGTGAATAAAACCGATGAACTACTGGATGACTCAGATAAAGAAATGGCCATTGCTGTAGTTGATGAAATTCAAGAGACAGTTATAATAGAACCAACGAATAATAATTTCTTTCCTAAGGAAATTATCATAAATGAGGGCTCATTAGATCATAGTTATTCTGCTTCTTCAGTGGTAATGGATAGTGACAAATTTGTTGTCGGTATTAATAGAAATATATATATTTATGATTTATCAAAGCAAATTAATGATATAGGGTATGAAACAAAGATAACATCCGATAATGATAAATCTAGTGATTCATTTGGTGGCTCGATTGCTATATCTGGGAACAAAGTAGTTGTTGGAGCACATATGGAAGATAATAATGGATCAAGTTCAGGAAGTATATATATATATGATTTAAGAAAAATTCCAGGAACAGCAGGGTACAAAACTAAGATTACACCTTCTGATGGTGAGGATTGGGATATGTTCGGATATTCAGTAGCGATAGATGGAACAAAAGTTGTAGTTGGTGCATATGGGGATGATGATAAAGGACTCGATTCTGGAAGTGTATATGTGTATGATATAACAAGAAAACCAGGGTCTACTGGACATGAAACAAAAATAATGGCTAGTAATGGTGTATCTAGAGACTTTTTTGGATCTACAGTTGCAATAGAAGGCGATATAGTTGTAGTGGGTGCCTATGGAGATGATGAAAAAGGAGAAGAATCTGGATGCATATATATTTATGATTTAACAAAAAAACCAGGAACTACTGGATATGAAACTAAAGTAATACCAAATGATGGTGAGGACGTTCACTGGTTTGGTTATTCAGTAGTAATGGATTTTGATAAGGTTGTTGTTAGAGCATATGGAAATGGTGAGAATGGTGAGGAATCTGGAAGTATATATATTTATGATTTAACAAAGAATCCAGGTGATTTTGGGTATGAGACTAAGAAAAAACCCTATAGTAATTCATTAAATGATTTGGTCAAATATTCTATCGCAATAGATGCTGAAAAAGTTGTTGTGGGTGTATATGGAATTCATGATAGATGGGGTAATCCGAGTTTTCCAGGAAGTATATTTATCTATGACCTAGGAAAGCAACCTGAGGAAATAGATTATGAAATTAAGATTACAGAAAATGATAGTTCAAGGAATCCATGGTTTGGTAATGTAGTTGCAATTAGTGGCGATAAAGTAATCGTCAGTGCAAGGCAAGATTATAATGAAAATGCCTATTTGTACTATAAGATACCTTAATAAAAATAATCACTACATTATTTTTAAATAGTTAGATTAAAAAATAGAAGGGCTTGATCTAATTGAAATGCTTAAAATGTAAAAATTATATAACAGGAATAATTTGCATAGAATGTGATACTGACCAAGAACAGTATCTTTTTGAAAATTTAGATAAAATTGAATTAGTAGAAATATTAGATTATATATTTCATTCAGGACAATTCGAAATGGACACTAAAATATTAAATTCGGTCTTTGGAGATGTGCTTGTAAATTTTCCTCAACAATTATACATATACAAAAATGTACTTGATGAAGAGTTACTAAGATGTATATATGATTTAAGTACCAATGAAGAAGCGCAGAGATTTTTGAATGTTAAAACACGCTATTATAAAGATAATTTCGGATTAAGCGAAGATGTGATATACATATCACTAAAGAGTTTAATAGAATCTATAAATAAAAATATTAAGTTAAATGATATGACAACCATAATTGTAAAGGAAAGTAATTCAAGAGTAACTACAAAGAAATTACATAACGTAAATAAGATTTTAGGTGGGGTTGTTGTCCTATCAATTATTGTTGTTTTAATGTTTGTTGTATTCTATAGAATATTATTCATAAATGAGCAACAAGATAATTTAAGTGAAAAAACAATTCCAGATATAGGTGGAGATACTATTATAATGGATACTCAAGCCCCTATAATCACTCTAAATGGGGAAGAATTAATATGGATGATTATAGGACATGAATATCAAGAATTAGGGGCTAGTGTAGTAGATAATAAGGACATAAACTTAGAAGTAGTAATAACAGGAAATGTTGATATAAATACACCAGGGACATACACTATCCTTTATAATGTAACAGATGAAACAGGAAATAAAGCAACTGAAAAAAAAAGAACAATAATATATGAAGAAGTACCAGACACAGAACCGCCCGTAATTTTATTAATTGGCGAGGAGACAATAAATATAGAAGAAGGAGAAGAATTCCAAGAATTAGGAGCTACTGTAGTAGATAACGAAGATAAAGATCTAGAAGTAGAAATAACAGGAAGTGTTGATATAGATACTCCTGGAACGTATATTCTTTATTATAATGTAGAAGACAAGGCAGGAAATAATGCTGTCACAAGAATTAGAGTCATAAATGTAGAAAAGCGAAAAGTTGACAATAATAAAGTACCTATAATAACTTTAAATGGAGAATCAACTATTAATGTAAAAAAAGTAGACGGTTATCAAGAACTTGGAGCGAGTGTGGTAGACGATATTGATGAAAATTTGAAAGTAGAGATAACTGGAATTGTAGATATAAATACACCTGGGATATATTATATCTATTATAATGCTACTGACACCTCAGGAAATGAAGCAATAGAAATAGTAAGAACAATTATAGTTGATGAACCATCTAACTAGTTCAGTATCAGTCTAAGGTACAGATAGAACTATTGTACATTTATTGATATTTAAGAAAATAAGAAACTTGATAATCTACCATTAAATACTGAAGTTCAGTACTTAATGGTTTTTTAGAATTATTACATAACAGAGTATAATAAGTAGATCTATATTCAAGGTTAATTAAAGTATTTGTAATTATATTTTTAGATTAATAAATACAAGTTTTACAAGATGTTTATAGTATGTTAATATACTAATAGTATGTAGAAAGATGTCTTAAAATTAGTTATCTCATGCTATAAAGTATCAATAAGATATTTTTATAAGAATGACGGCGAGGGTGGGGTTAATTTGAAATGTTTAAAATGTAAGAAAGATATAATTGGGATGATTTGTGTAGAATGTGATACTGAACAGGAACAGTATCTTTTTGATAACTTAGACAATTTAGAGTTAAATGAAGTTTTAAATCACATTTTTCAGTCAGGCCAATTCAAAATGGATGCCAAAATACTAAATTCGGTTTTACGAGATCTTCTTATAAACTACCCCCAACAACTTAACGTCTATCAAAGCATACTTGGTGAACAATTGATAAGTAATATAGAGAACTTAAAGAGTGATGAAGAAGCACAGGAATTTATTTATTCAAAGACACAATATTATGCAAAGAACTACGGCTTAAGTGAAGAAGTTATATATAATTCTTTAAAAATTTTAATTGAATCAATAAAACCTAATATTTACTTAATAGATGAGATTCCTAAGACGTTAGATATAAATGAATCAATGAAGAACCATAAACTTCTGCTTATTGTCAGTGTCGTTTTTTTCTCAATACTCACAATATCAATTGGTATTGGTAGTTGGATAATGGCATCTCAAGAACAAAATGATATCATTGATGAAAAACAAGTGGAAGTAAACGAAACTCAAGAACCACATGAAATTATAGAACCAAGTTATATCCAGGATGTAGGCTTTACCAAAAGTGTAATAACTGACGCGGCTAACGATATTAAATCAATTTATGCAGCTGACATAGATAATGATGGGGATATGGATGTTGTAAGTGCAAGTTACGAAGATGACTCAATTGCTTGGCATGAAAATATTGGCTTGGTATTTACAGAACATATAATCACAAATATCAATGATCCTGTTTCAGTGTCTGTAGCGGACATAGATAATGATGGAGATATGGATGTAGTTTGTGCAAGTGAAAGAGATAGTGAAATTACCTGGTACGAAAATAATGATCAAATATTTACAGAACATTTAATTTCAAATAAAGATGATAGAGCAAACTCAGTCTATGTGGTTGATATAGATAATGATGGGGATATGGATGTTGTAAGTGCTGGTGGTGGTTCAATTACTTGGTATGAAAATAATAATCCAGGATTTATAAAAGAACACATAATCGATGATGTACCTTTTTATTCTAAATCAGTTTTTGCAGTAGATATTGATAACGACAAAGATATGGATTTATTGAGTGCTGATAAAGAACTTGACTTAATAACTTTGTATGAAAATGATAACCAGATATTTACGAGATACATAATCACTGATACAGCTGATGGGGCATATTCAGTCCATGCTGCAGACATAGATAATGATGGAGATATGGATGTGTTAAGCGCAAGTATATGGGATGATACTTTAGCTTGGTATGAAAATGTTAATCAAACATTTACAAAAAAAATTATTACAAATACTGCACTAGGTGCCAATTCAGTATATGCAGTAGATATGGATAACGATGGTGATTTAGATGTGTTAAGTTCGAGTATTTGGGGTGAAAAGAATTCGTGGTATGAAAATGATAAGCAAGTATTTACACTTCATATAATCACAAACTCATCTGAAGGTGCTTCATTAGTCTATGCAGTAGATTTAAATAAAGATGGAAATATGGATATAATAAGTGCAGATCAAAATGATAATACTATTGCTTGGTATGGGATACTGGACTAACAGTGAATTAAATGTTGAAATAAACCATTATTAAGGAGGGAAATTTCAAAAAATGAAATGTTTAAAGTGTAGAGAAGAAATTAATGGGACAATATGTGAAGAATGTGGTACTGAACAAGAAAGTTATATTTTTGAGAATTTAGATGATCTTGAATTAGATGAAATTTTAAATTATATATTTCATTCAGGACAATTCGAATTAGACATTAAAATATTGCACTCAGTATTCGGAGATCTACTTGTAAATTTTCCTCAACAATTATATATATATAGAAATACACTAGATGAACAGCTCCTAAGTAATATTAAAGAGTTAAATACTTATGAAGAGTCACTGAGGTTTTTAAATATAAAAACACTGTATTTTAATGAGATTTACGGTTTGAGCCAGAAGGCAATATATAACTCAGTAAAGCATTTAATTGAAGCTGTAAATAAAATTAAAATAGACGATACCTCGATTCATGTAAAGGAAATTAAAAAGACTTCAATTAGCAAAATAGGGATTCGTAATATCTATAAGGTAATTGTTGGTGTAATTGGTGTAGCGACACTGGCGTTTTTTTTGGTATTGTCAGCTATAGAAAAAAAAGAAGTAGTCGGATTTTTAGAAGATACTGAGGCACCTATAATAACATTAAATGGAGAAGATACAGTAAAATTAATTGTAGGAGATGAGTATCAGGAATTAGGTGCAAGCGTAGTAGATAATAATGACACTAATTTAAGAGTTGAAATAACAGGAATTGTAGATTCAAATAAACCTGGGACGTATATTATTTATTATAATAAAGAAGATACTTCTGGAAATAAAGCTTCTAGTAAGATTAGAGTTGTAACTGTAGTTGATGAAAAAGTTGTAGATACTGAAGCGCCAATAATAACATTGAATGGTGAAGAAAAAATTTCATTAATTATAGGAGAAGAGTATCAAGAATTAGGAGCTATTGTAGAAGATAATCTAGATAAAAACTTAGAAGTGAAAATAACAGGAAGTGTAGATATAAATACACTTGGGACATATATTATTTATTATAACGTAGAAGATGAAGCAGGAAATAATGCATCAAGTATGTTTAGAGTTGTAAATGTAACTGAGGAAAAAGAAGAGAAGACTCAAGGACCTATAATTATATTAAATGAAGATAATGAAAAAACAGTAGTTGTAAATTATATATATAAAAATAAAGATATAATCATAGAATTTCCATGGCAAATAAATGTTAACACTGTATCAAAAGGAATAAGTGTAATAGGGGATAATAGAGGGATATATAGTTATACACCTATTATGTCTGGTAGAGGAAAAACTTTAACTTTAGATTTAAATGAAGATTTTTATAATGGAGAAGTAGTTAGAGTTTATATAACAGATAAGTTAAAAGATATAAATAATAATTCAATTGGTGCAACTTCATATGAGTTTAGAGTGAAAACTGAAGATTTAGTAGGTAACTTGAATCCTAACATAATCACGGATACAGCTGATGGTGCTCAAGCGATATATGCAGCAGATATAGATAATGATGGTGATATCGATCTGTTAAGTGCTAGTTATAATGATAATAATATTTCTTGGTATGAAAATAATAATCAAGTATTTATTAAACATATAATAACAGACACAGCAGAAGGTGCTATGTCAGTCAATGCTTCTGATTTAGATAATGATGGAGATTTGGATGTGTTAAGTGCAAGTAATAAAGATGATACAATTGCATGGTATGAAAATAATAACCAAGTATTTATAAAACACATAATAACAGATACGGCGGAAGGTGCTGTAATAGTCTATTCAGCTGATATAGATAATGATGGAGATATGGATATTATAAGTGCAAGTAACGGAGAGAATACAATTGCTTGGTATGAAAATACTAATAACTTATTCATAAAGCATAAAATTAAAGATAAAGGTTTTGGTGTCCAATCTGGTTTTCAGGATATTTATACAGCTGATATAGATAATGATGGAGATTTGGATATATTGTGTGCATTTAATCGTAAACAACAAATGATTTGGTACGAAAATAAAAATCAAGTATTTACTGAACATATAATCTCAAATATAACCCAAGATTCTGATTCAGTTTATGCAGCAGATATAGATAATGATGGAGATATTGATATCTTAACGTCAAGCGTTGTTAATAATACAATAGCATGGTATGAAAATGATAATCAAGTATTTACAGAGCGAATAATTTCAAATACAATAGATGGTGCTAATTCAGTTTATGCAATAGATATGGACAATGATGGAGATATGGATGTTTTAAATACTGGATATGATTCCCTTTCTTGGTTTGAAAATAACAATCAATTATTTTCAAAACATATAATAGCAAATTCTTTATACAGTGCTATATCAGTCTATGCAGTAGACATCGATAATGATGGAGATGCAGATGTGTTAAGTGCAAGTTACTATGATAATACGATTACTTGGTATGGAGAAACATCGTATACTTTAAGTATAATAGATTATGATGATTCAGAATTAAGTAAAGAAAGATTACCATACAAGTCAAAAGTAAGTATAGTACCTTCTCCAGTAAGAGAAGGATATACATTAATTGGATGGTCAGATGGGATTAATAATTATAATTCTAATTTAAATGATTTTACAATGCCAAAGATAAGTGTAACATTGATCGCGGTATATAATTGATAAAAAAACACACGACTAAAGATAGGTTAATGCGAGGTTAATTATTGTAGAGTTTGACATTCGAAAAAGTTTATAAATTTTTGATTTTCCAGCAAATAATAGATATAATAAACAAAGTATAAATGAGCGAAGGAAGTGAGTTAATGAGTAAAATAAAAAATTCCTTTTTAACAGGAATAGGGGCATTGTTACCTATAGGAATAACAGTATATATTGTAACGAAACTATTTATAACGGTAGATGATTTTCTTCAAGGATGGATTGAATCACTTTTTGGCTTTAGAATACCAGGACTAGGATTTGTTGTTGTAGTTATTACAATCGTTGTGATAGGTGCTTTTACAAACACTTATTTGGCTAAGAAAATATCAAATGTTGTAAATGCTATATTAAACAGAATTCCAATTGTAAAATCAATATATTCTCCTTTAAAAGAAGTAGTTTCACTATCAAATCCATCTGAGACTAACTTCAAAAAAGTGGTTTTAGTTGAATTTCCATGCAAGGGTATTCAAAGTATTGGATTTATTACTAATCAAGAATTGAAAATAAATAATGAAGATAAGATTTCTGTTTTTATTCCTACTACACCTAATCCTACTAATGGATTCTTGATTTACGTAAGTATCGAGGCGGTAGAAATTCTAGATATGACAGTTGAAGATGGTATAAAAAGTGTTATATCTATTGGGTCGTTGACTCCAAAGGATGTAAATTTTAAAGTTGAGAAGAAGTAATAGAGTTTTGTTACATTTTCAAAGTAGAAACACAAACATATTATTAAAATAAAGTTAAATCCGGTAAAGAATAATTACTCTTTACCGGATTTTTTTAGTTTATTGTATTGATGATTGATACTTTGTTTAGTCCCTAGCTTTTCTAATAACATCTATTGGGCTCATTCGTATTAATCTATATAGTGGTAGTGCACAGCTGATTAATGCAACTAGACTTGCGAATAGTAATAATATTATGTAGACTATTCCATTTACATAGAATAAATTAAAGTTTAAAGAAGCCACCTCGTTAACGACATCATTTAATTTATAAATAACATAATTTAATCCTATGATTCCGAAGACAGATGCAATCAAAGAAATAATCATTGCTTCGGTAACAAAAATCTTAGAAACATCAGTTCCTTTAGCACCTATTGCTCGTAAAGTACCTATATCTGCTCGTTTAAATCTGATACTTTGGTTTATGTATGAGAACATTAAGAGCGAAGCGAATCCACCAAAAATTAGAGAAATAATTAAAAAAGTTCTTCGAACTAATTTATTCATAAATCCATCTAGAATCTGTAAAGAGAGTGAAGCTGGTGTATTGTGTGTGTAATCTCTTTGAATAGCTTTAATGAATGGTTCATGTTGTTTGATAGATTTAGATAATAGTGCTACAACATTGTGAGTGTTATAGAAGTGAGATCCTTCTTGTTCTATTTTTTTATTTATGTAATCATTTAGTAATTCCTTTTTTATTACAATTTGAGCTTCAGAGCTATATGCAATACCTGTGACTTTATTTAATGCTGTTGAATTTAATACACTCTCTTCACGATTTCTTATTGAGTAAATGATTGGAGTGAAATCCATCGAGAAATTACCTCCATTAAGTCCGAAGAAATTATTAACATCTTCTAAGAAACTCTCTAGAGAATCATCACAAGTGTCGGAATCATAAGAATCATTCTGATTGTTACAAACAATATTAATATGATCAATAGGTGAAAGACTATTTTCCATTGTCATGGATGATATTTCACCTTGATTAACTAATTCTTGTAACCGATCAGTAACAATTGTGGAAAGTGCTTCAAAGTTGAATGCGACTTCATTTTCTTTAGTTGGTAAAGAACCAGCAAAACGCTTACCAAATTTATCAGCTACACTATAGTAATTGCGATATTCATTGACAGTTCCATCTTTACTTAACTCAAAGTGATAAGTATCTACTTGATGGTTCATATTGCTAGGGGCGTAAGTATAAAGATAACGATATGGCATCAGTAACTGATGATCTCTAAAATCATTTTGTTTGATCTGTTGATTATATGTTTTAAGTTGATCAAGCATGTTTGTCTCATAAATAGCAATGATGTAGCCATCTTCAAATTCAGAATGTACTCCAGCTTTGTGAAGTTCACTGATATCTATATTAATCAGTTCTCCTAGAGTTGATTTGTCTAGTGCATTCATTAAGAAAGTTGCTGTAATATCACTGATTATAATACCTTTATTGTCGTTACCGAATCCATTTATAAGATTTCCATGAACTATATTTAAATTAAGATTTTTTACATCATCCGAGTATACTGTCTTAGCATTATAGTTACAAATTGTTGATTCAAATCCACACGAGTTGATACCAAAAGAATCCCATCTACTAGTATTAGCTAGAGTAACGTCAGGATATCTAGCTTGTAACTGTGATAATCCATTCTCATCTAAGGTGTTCTTTAAACTCCAATCTAGATCTCGTCCTTCTGAAAATTCAATTGCTGTTATTTGACTGTCTTTTATAGATTGATAGAAAATCTCTTCAGTATTATAAAAGTTAAAAGATGTAGAGAACGAGAAGAGTCCAATTGAAATCGCAAATAAGAGAATTGTGAATATCAATCTGAATTTTTTTCTGAACACACTTTTACTAGCCATTTTTAATGCTACTTTAAAAGGAAAAGTAGATTTCTTGAACCTTAATCTTTTTAAAGGTGTGTAATCGAGTAGTTTCTTTCCATCGATCTCTTTTTCATTATCTTGAACGATTTTTCCATCTTTCAAAACAATGACTCTATCCGCAAATTTAGTTGCATAATCAATATCATGCGTTACCATAATAACAAGTTTCTTTTGAGATAATTTTTTTAAAATATTCATAATAAGTAAACTTGTTTTTGAGTCCAAGTTTCCTGTTGGCTCATCCGCTATTATGACTTGTGGGTTTTTAACCAAAGCTCTCGCGATGGCTACACGTTGTTTTTGTCCACCACTTATTTCAGAAATTTTATGATGTTTTTTATCATATAGATCAACCATTTTTAAGAAATGTTTTGCTCTTTTTGGAATTTCTTCTTTTTTATAACCTTGTAATTTTAATGCAAGAGATACATTCTCTTCAATAGTTTCACCATCAATTAAATGGAAATCTTGAAAGATAAATCCTAAATAACTGTTTCGATAATTATCAAAATCTGTGTTGCTAAACTCTTTTGTAGAACGTCCTCTTATTATTAATGAGCCTTTATCATACGTATCTAACCCACCAATGATGTTTAGTAGTGTGGATTTTCCACATCCTGACTTACCTGCGATAAAAACAAAGCCCTGGTTTGGAAATTGGATACTAATTCCCTTTAAGGCATGGTAAGCCTTTGATTTTTTCATTTTATAATATTTATGCAGTTGTTTTACTGTAATCATAATATCACTCCTTTTAGTCTACGATGAACCTAATGATAAAGTAATCGTAACTGGATCATTTTTTGAGATAACTTCACCTGGTTTTACTGATTGGGAAATTAACCAACCTGCAGGAGAAGGATAATTCTTAAATTTAAATACACATACCATCTCGTTAGATTGACAAAGATTTAATATTGTTGTTTGGTCTAATCCCTTAAAATCAGGAACAAAGACACTTTCTCCTTCAGATACTAAGATTGTCATAACAGAACCAGGACTTAACTCACTGTGTTCAAATGAATGTGATACGACCATGCCAGCTGAATATGAAGTTGTGTATACATATTCAATTGAGTAGGTAATGTTAGCACCATTTAAGTTAAGTGCATCTAAGTCTGACTTCATTTGTAAAATACTTGTTCCAACATATGAATACATATCGATTTTACCTAGTGAGTATGTTACTGATAGATTATCTCTTTGAGCGATGATTTCATTTGCTTGTAATGATTGTTCGATGAAGTATCCCTCTTCTATATAACTTGAGTAAGCTGTGTTAAGCGTTAGGGAAACCCCGTTATCTGTAGCCCAAGTGACAGCTCGAGTTTGAGTTAAAGAAGAGAAATTTGGTACTATAATTTGTTTACCTAATGAAATTGATAAATTTATAATGTTGTTAGGACTTACTTTCGTCCCTGCGTTAATATCTTGTTTCAAAATAGTATCAGCAGACACGTATTGACTGTAAACGTAGTTTGTTTTTAATGTGATTTGATTAGATTCACCCCAAGCTAATGCTTCATGAAGTGTCATTTCGGTTAAGTTAGGTAAAGTAACTTTATTTTGATTCGAACTTGAACCTTTTGAAATCTCAATAACAAGTTGATCTTTTCTTTTAAATGTACTCTGTGATCCACTCTTAAACTCATAACTTACAATCTGGTTTTCTGGAACAAGAGTGTTATAACTATAGTTCAATTCAACATTTGTCAAGTGATTAGAATCTATCCAATTTTGGATATCGGAATTATTTGCAGTTGATAGATCAATAACATCGATTACTTCATTAGGATTAAACCCTTCTGATAATGTAATCTCTAAGATCATATTCTTTTTAACTTTTGTGTTTTCGAGAATAGACTGTTTTATAACAGAATTCTCTGGTGTAGAAGTGTTATATTCATATAAATAAGTGACCTCAACATCATTTGAATCCACCCATTCATCTACTTGGTATTTACTCCAATTTACCATGTTAGGTGTCACTGTTGACCCTCTAAAGAATAAGAACCAAGAAAGGATAATCCCTACTAAAATAGTAATTGATACTATAATTGTTTTAGAATAACTTTTCTTAGGTGTATATTCATACGCTTCTTCATCGTCGTCTTCTTCATCAAAGGCGTCAAAGTCGAAATCATTTATACTTAAATCTAGTGACTCCTCTTGATCATTTAGTTTTTCTTTGTTGTCGTTCATAATATTACCTCCTTATATAATCGCTATATTATAGCACGTGTTTGAAAGTAAGTCGACATAATAATGAGGATAATAGAGTGGTAACTAATAGTGTGAACTATGTAAACTTTTTCATTGTAAAAAAATATAAAAAAGTTATCATTCTAAAAGTGTTTTTGATAATAACTCATGCGATAATTCGAATATAAATGATTTAGATATAAGTATTATTATAAAAAAAATCTAATTCCTATGATATTTTACATACTCAAATTGTATATTGGTTTAATATACTATATTGACTTTATATTTGATAATAATTTAATGAGGTGTTAAGTGTATGAATGGATCCATAGAAGATTTTCAAACAGATGTTAATGTAATTATAGCAATTATATTACTGTTTTCATTTATATATGGAAATGAATATAATAACTTATAAGTTTTCATCATCGATCTTAAACGGGTAGATATGAACTATTATAATCAAGATTATAACTATGATATGAAATTGATATCCCGTTCAAATAACATAGAAAGTATTTATTATCCTCATAACATGTATAGAGTTTATTTTCCAAATTGTACTAGAAGCACTGGTATTGATGATAAAGAAGAATCTATTAATGAAGAACAGAACAGTAAAGATAATATAAATAATGGTGGTCCTGAGAAGAGAATAAATAACTCTCACATAAATAGCGACAAAACAAATTTAAAAAGCACTAATGATGAAACTACGCATAAACGAAATGCAAGCAGAGAAAGCAAAGACGAAAATAACGATGACAATAAGCAAAGAGCAAATAAATCTAATTCAAATGAAAAATCAAAATCATTTACAAAGGAGCAGTTATATAAACAGTTGTATGCACAGTATCCTAATCTAACTATAAAAGAATATGTAACTATTTTTGGAATATTAACTGGCTCTTTAAAGGTTGCTGGTGTACTAGTGACAACTGATAAAATCATCCAAGTAATATTAAGAGGTTCTATAGACTTTTGTCCTCCATCTAAGCGCAAGCATCAAGAAAAAGGGCAAACTCAAGATCAAATGAATAAAAAGAAGGCTGAAGAAGTTGATTTAGAGACACTCTCTCAATTAATGCAAACTGGTGGTTTAAGTCAATTGTTTTAGATGTAAGAATAGTATTCTTTAATAAACTAGTAAATACATGGTGGGATTTGTTATTAGAATTCATGGTGTAGTAATAATATAAATAAAATAAAAATTCTCTAATAGAGAATTTTTTTGTATATTGTAATTTATATAGATATGTTTTTAAAAAATGATTTGGCCATTATCTAAGACAGATACACCTTCAAGTCGTAATAACTCCACTTGTTTATTAAATCCATGAGGATCTTTAATGGATACTTTCATTTTGCTGTTAACTACGCGATGCCAGGGTAAATCATATTTACTACTAGAAGTATATAGAAGCCGTGCAACATGTCTGGCGCCATTAGGGTTTCCAGCGAGTTCAGCAACTTCTTTATATGATAAGACATCACCATGTTTTATTGATTTAATGATGCTTATTATTCTTTCAGAATATGTCAATTATTTCTCTCCTATCTTTTATATAATAGAGATATATTACCTCACTCTAATTGTAACAAATAATAATTCAATATCCACTGATTAATAATTGCCTCTTATTTTTATTAGTAGTTGAATGTAGTTAGAGTATATTAATGAATAATTTAGTCTTCTGTAAAGAAAAAAGTAAAAATGTAAATGATAAATATTATCTAATCTAGTCGAGATATGTAGTTGCCAAAATAAATATTTGAAAAAATATTAAAAATAAAGTAAAATAATAATGTTATTAAAGGAGTTGATATTATGAAAAGGGGATCTTTAAACACATTTTTTTTGTTATGTTTTCTTTTTACATCAGTTATTTATTTGGAGATATTGTTTAAAATTAGAGTGTTGATATTTGATATTAACCATTATTCATGGAGTTTGACACTATTCTCGTTTTCGTATGCAATATTTTTTATGTTTTTTATAAAATTTTTTAAAGAGATAACTGTAAGAAGATCTATGTTTATATTAACGTTGATTACTACGTTTTTATATTTTAATCAAGAGATATACAGTATGTCTTTTGGTGGTTTTTATTCGATAATGGTGGCAGGTGATTTTACACTAGGATTGTCATTTTTTAATGAATATATAGCTGCTATTAGATTCGGACATATCTTTTATTTGTTTCCATTTATAATTTTAATTATACTTACGAGATTTAAAGTTATTAGTTTTAATGTTGAGTACAGTAAGTTAAAACAACCATTATTTCTTCTGTTAATGGGATCTCTGTTTTTCTTCGTATCACTACAGACAGTTGATAAAAACTTTGAAGAGAATGAAGGGGAACTTACTTACAGTGATATGGAGTTATATACATATATGTATAACGCACAATCAGCTATAAAGAAATTTGGATTACTAACATATACACAAAGAGATTTCTTTAGTTTATTTGGAGCTGATCCTTTAAGTGAATCAGAACACGAAATACTTATAGATAACTTCTTAGAAAATCAAAGAGACCGTCATTATATAAATGAATATTCTAATATTTTCAAAAATAAGAACTTAATATTGATCATGGCTGAGAGTTTTGATAATTTCGCTATTAATGAGAGTTTGACACCTAACCTATTTAAATTACAGCAAAATAATGCAAGCTTTGAAAATTTCTATGCACCACTTTATTACCGAAGTACTGCTGATACTGAGTTTATGGTTCAGACATCATTTTATCCTGATAAAAATGTAACTCTTAGTATGGAAGCATATATTGATAATAATTTCCCTTATACCATGCCTAAATTGTTTAAGGCAGAGGGTTATAGTACATCATCGTTCCATAACTATACTGATTACTTCTATCCAAGATCGAAATTCCATTCTGAAACATTAGGTTACGATAATTATTATGGTAGTGAAGAATTAGGACTATTAGATAATCCGAAAGATAATGATATTATCTTTGATCATAAGTGGCAAAGTGATTTAGAAATGATGAAATTAGCGTTACCTAAATTTATAAATGAAGATAAATTTTTTGTAAACTTTATAACTGTAAGTGGACACCTTAGATATTCTTCAAGTCATAATATAGCTCAAAGAAATATTGATATCATTAGACAGTATGAGATTGACAATGGAATTGAATTACCTAGTGAAATTGCATATTATCTTGCTGCTAACATTGAACTAGATAAATCTATAGGTTACTTAGTTGATTCATTAGAAGCAGCAGATAGATTAAATGATACAGTTATTATGATTTTTGGAGATCATTACCCATATGGTATTGATAAAGATACAATTTGGAATTATGACGAAGTCAAAGAAGATGGGTCTGATAGTGATATTCACAATGTACCGATGATTATATCTTCTACATCCAAAACTCTTGATGGAACTGTTTCTAATTACATGTCAACTGTAGATGTACTACCAACTGTTTCAAATCTATTTGGGTTAAAATTAGATTACACTAAAGTTTTTGGAAAAGATGCACTCTCTTCTGATAATAATATTGTAAGGTTTGCGGATATGAGTTATGTAAGTAGTGATTTTAGTTATGATTCTTTATCTGAGGAGTATGAAATTTTGAATGATGATATAACATTAAATTACTTAGTAAGTCAAAGCCATAAAATGAATACACAATACACTTACAATTTATCAATACTTGAATACGATTATTTTAAAATGGATGAGGAAGAGGAAGAAAATCAAGATAATGTAACTTAATATCTTATTAAGATAATATAGTTCAAGTACTCTGGTAGTGATTAAATAAATATGAAGTTAATATAATTAAATATATTCAATTTATTTTCTTAAATCATAAGGAGTAGAGAAATGGCTATTACAAGTTGGGTTAATAATTAAAAGTAGAGCGGCTAGCTTAAGTTTGGTTAGTATTTATCAAATATTAGTAATTGCCGTTCTTTTTTGTACCTTCTATAGTTCTGTACGACATATAGATAATAAAAATAGAGAAGAAGTAGAAAACTACATTATTGAGCAAATGTTACTGTTGGAACATGAACATGATGTGTTAGAACCTGAAACGTATAGTATATTAAGAGAGTGGACACCGCAGCAAATATGTAATAATAAATTTATTGATTATCAAAACTATGAAGAATTTAAATATTGTTTGGCTCACAAAAAAAATATAAACTACTTAGATTAAACCAATTATATATATATTCTTTCTGACAGACCTAAGAAAAGGATAATAAATCATCAAGTACTATCAATTAGTGCTTGATTTTTTATAGATGGATTATTGTTGTTGATTATACGGCGTGATATACTATGGATATCGTGAAATGATAATGTTAGATTAAGCAATATTGTTGAAATTAATGTAATTTCTAGCAGCTTGCATATTTTGCCCCTCTCTTTTGTATCTGATTTCTTAAAATCAAAAGAAGAAAAATCTAGTATAAATACGTTACGTTAGCAATAATTTATCATATATAAAAGGTGGAATTAAAATGAGTTTAAAAAATATAATTACTGATAGATTAATTATAATACCAGTAACCCTTGAAATTACTCAATCTTTATTAAATGGAAGTAATAAAAAACTTGAAAAGCTAGGATTAACTACAGATTATGAATGGCCTAGAAAGGATACTATGGATATTTTACCTACTGCAAATCAGTCATTAGAAATGAATGTGACCCCAAGTGGATTTGAATTTTGGATGATTGTAAGAAAAGACAATATGCGAGTAATAGGTGATATAGGATTTCATGGAAAACCTAATAAAAAAGGTGAAGTCGAAATCGGTTTTGGGTTAGTAAATCATGAACGAGGAAAAGGTTTTGGTTTCGAATCATTAAAAGCCATAATGAATTGGCTAGATTCACAAGATGCTGTTAAAGTTATTAAAGCGGATTGCTTAATTGGCAATAAACCATCAGCGCGAATATTAGAAAAAACTGGTATGATAGAAATAAATCGAGACCATAAATTGATATACTGGGAACTTATTAAATAATTCTTTTGGAGGTAAATGTATGAGAAAGTCTGCTTTAGGAATTGCTTTAGGTTTATCAACTTGTTTAATATCTTATATTATTTCTATCAGCAATTCCTATAGCTATCGTATTAAAAAAGTTTGTATTAAGAGAAAAAGTTTAGGTAATTTTTATATGGTATTATTCAATAAGTACATGTTAAATCGTAGAAATAATTATCATGCCTTTAATAGTATTTTGATACATTATTAACGTAAATTGTAGTTATATAATTTAATAAAGTTAAAAAAAGGAGTGACTATAATGAAGAAGAAAGTTCTAATTATTTTACTTGTTATAGTATCGTTTGTGGGGGTAAGAAATGCTTATATGTTATATGAAAATAAAGTTATTGAACAAGTATGCCCTATTATGGAACAGATTGAGAATGGAGTAGTTGATATAGAACTTCCGATAATGCATATAGACTCAAACAATCTGTATTATCATGAAGATATCCATACTCGTTTCAGATCTGGTAAATTTGAAACTCTACATTATAATAAAGACCTACCAGCAAAAGTCATTGAAAAACTTCATTTGAAACTAACCTATGTAAGGAAAGAAAAATAATCACTTAATCATTTTAAGTGATAAGAATTAGTGATTCTAAGAGAATGATATGTGAAATTAATATTTAGAGACCAAAAAAGGAGTAGATTTATTTGATAAGATTAGTAAAAGTTAATGAATCGAATTATAAAGATTGTTTAAAACTGAAGGTGTTTGATAATCAAACTAAGTTTGTTTCAAATGTTGCAGTGTCTTTGGCGAATGCATATGTTTATTATGAAATAGTTAAACCATACGCAATTTATGATAATGACCAAATGATAGGATTTATTTTATTGCGTTATAATGAGGAATATAGGAATTATTTTATTTGGCAATTTTTGATTGATGAGAAACATCAGTCTAAAGGTTATGGAACTCAAGCATTGAATGTGGCTATTGATTTGATGAAAAGTGATTCTAGATGTTCTGAAATCGTTACAACATATAAACTCGGTAACGAACGTATTAAGAAAATATATGAAAAACTCGGATTTATACAATTAGGTGAAATTCAAGACGATGAGGTTGACATGGTCTTGCGTTTTTAGTGTAAAAGATAATTAATCAACTAATAAATCAATAAGAGGTCCACTAAAATGAGATCTTTTCTTTTAATTTTTAGAGCAAAAGGTATATATATGATGTACTCTAATGATATAATGTAGTGTATAAGTATGATTTATTATGGGGATTGATGTAAGATATTGTGTTAAAGTGGAACATGATTTCCCTGATTACATCATTAATACCGTGAAGAAGTTAACTGAATGTGAATTACTGGAAATTTGATTAAATGGTATATTTTAGATTTGTGTTTTGTTGGATTTACACTACTTTTTAAAGGAGAATATAACATGAAAAAAGTTGCTATTAATGGTTTTGGTAGAATTGGAAGATTAACATTTAGAGAATTATTCGATCAAGAAGGGATAGAAATTGTCGCAATTAATGATAGTGGAAGTCCGGAAATGTTAGCACACATTTTAAAATATGATAGTGCACATGGTAAATACAAAGTTGATAGTATTGAAGCTAGAGAAAATAGTATTGTTGTAGACGGAAAAGAAGTAATTATTTGTTCAGATAGAGATCCTCGTAATTTGCCATGGCGCAAACTGCAAATAGACCTAGTTTTAGAATGTACAGGAGCTTTTAAGACAACTAAAAAGTCCCTAATGCATATTGAAGCAGGAGCAAAAAAGGTTTTAATTTCTGCACCACCTAAAGATAAAGAAACTAAGCAAATTGTTTTTTCAGTAAATGAGGGTGTTTTAGATGGTAGTGAACTAGTTGTATCGGCTTCAAGTTGTACAACTAACTGCTTAACACCTGCGATGAAATCAATTAATGACAGATTTGAAGTAATAAGTGGTTCAATGAATACCATTCATGCATATACAAATGATCAGAGAATAATGGATGCAAAACATAAGGATATGCGCCGTGCGCGTGCTGGAGCAACTAATATTATTCCTACATCTACAGGGGCGGCAAAAGCAATTGATAAAGTTATTCCATCACTTAAGGGAAAACTTGCTGGGATGGCGTTACGTGTTCCCGTAATTACAGGTTCATACGTAGATTTAAAACTTACTTTAAAAGGTAATGTTACTGCTGAAGAGATTAATAATGCATTTGAAGAGGATAGCAGTGATTCATTAGGAATCACTTATGATCCACTTGTATCAAGTGACATTATAGGAATCAAGTATGGATCATTAGTTGATGGATTACTAACTAAAACTGTTCAAACTGAAGTTGGAACAATGGTTTCTATTGGACTGTGGTATGATAATGAAATGAGTTATACTTCACAATATGTGAGACTAACTAAATATATTTTAGGTGTTAAATAACGTTATTTAACATAGAAAATGAAGATACTAAAAAAAGCTACTAGTACTGTGATTCAGTATTTGATAGCCTTTTTTTATAGGAGTTGTGTATCTTGATTTATGTGAGTGAAAATATTTTATGAAATTATGGACTAATTACAAATATTATAGTAGAATGAAAAAAATATAGTATAAATTCACGTTTGTGAACATAGAAAGGTAATATTTTAGTATGAACATAGATATAGGAAGAAAAATAAAAGAATTAAGGACAAAAAATAGCTTAACTTTAAGAGAATTAGGAGAAATGACAGAATTATCTACGGGTTTTTTATCTCAGTTGGAAAGAGGATTAACTACTATAGCTGTTGATTCACTAGAAGCTATAGCGAAAGCTTTAGATGTGAGCTTATCGTTTTTCTTTAGCGTTCCAAGAAAAAGGGAAAGTAGTATTTTACGAAGTTATGAAAGAGAAATATTTAATAAAAATGAGCTGGGGTTTATTGATTACTTATTATCAAATGACCTGACAGATAAGAATATTCTTCCTCGAATAATAGAAGTGTTACCAAGTCTTACGCATGAAGAGGTTGAAGTTTACCAACATAAAGGAGAAGAGTTTATATATATACTAGAAGGGATTCTTACACTTTATATAGATGATCAACGATCTGATTTGTACCCAGGAGATAGCGCTCATATCAATTCAAATATTGGTCACAATTGGGCTAATTATTCTAATAAAATAGTTAAGCTTCTAGCTATTAATACACCAAATAGGTTCAAAAGTTAAAATAATATAGTGAATATTTAAGGAGGATGTTAATATGGATATTAAGAATAGAATAAATGCTCTTAGGAGAGAAATGAAAGAAAAAGGTATAGATGCTTATATTATACCTAGTTTTGATGCACATCAAAGTGAATATGTTGCTGATCATTGGAAATCAAGAGCTTGGATATCTGGATTTACAGGTTCAGCGGGTACGATTGTAGTAACGATGAATGAAAGTGGTCTTTGGACAGATGGTAGATATTATATTCAAGCTGAAAAGCAACTTCAAGGGTCAGGTATAAAGTTATTTAGAGCAGGTAAACCAACGACTCCAACATATGTTAATTGGTTAGAAACAACACTAACTGAGGGAAGTAGTGTAGGTTTTGATAGCAAAGTTTTTCCTCAATCAATAATAAAAGATTTGGAAAAGAAGTTTTCAAGAAAAGGAATTAAATTAAATGGTGAATTCGATTTAATTGATATTATTTGGGAAGATAGACCAGAGATTCCCATGACTCCAATATTTGTACATGATGTACAGTTTGCTGGAAAGTCAACGAAAGAAAAACTTGAGTTGGTTAGAAAAGAGATGAATAAGCAAGGTGCTGATTATTATCTATTAGGTAGTCTTGATGATATTGCATGGCTTATCAATATTCGTGGAGCTGATGTACTGAATAATCCAGTTGTTATTTCATATGCATTAATATCAAATCATAAGGCATGTCTTTATGTTGATAAGAAAAAAGTGATTGCTGAAGTAAGTCGAGTGTTAGAGACTAATGGGGTTGAAGTACACGAATATGATGATATTAAAGAACAGATAGCTAAATTAAGCAATAAAAGTCGAGTAATCTTTGACCCTAACAAAACAAATAACTGGTTATATAATGCAATTCCTAATGACTGTGAATTAATCGAAGGAAGAAATATTACTACTGATTTAAAAAGTATTAAGAATGAAATAGAGATAGAAAATCTGAGAAATTGTCAGATCAAAGATGGAGTAGCTATGGTCAAATTCCTAAACTGGCTTGACGAAAATATAGTGAAAAATGATGTCACAGAAATATCTGCTGAAGAAGAGTTAAAGTCGTTTAGAAGTGAGCAAGAACTTTTTATAGGAACTAGCTTTGATAGTATTTCTGGATATAAAGATCATGCAGCTATGATGCACTATAAAGCAAGTGAGGAAAGTCAATATACGCTAAAAGAAGAAGGATTGTTCTTAATAGATTCTGGTGGTCAATATTTAGATGGAACTACGGATATTACAAGAACTATTGCTTTAGGGGATATTAGTAAAGAAGAAAGAACCGATTTTACTTTAGTTTTGAAAGGTCATATCGCTCTAAATCAACTAAAGTTTTTACATGGTGCAACAGGTTCTAACCTAGATATTATTGCGAGACAACCACTTTGGGAGCAAGGAATCGATTATAAATGTGGTACAGGTCACGGTGTAGGATTTTTCTTAAATGTTCACGAGGGACCACAATCTTTTAGTCAAGTTCCTAATACTGTGACGCTAGATAAGGGTATGATACTAACTAATGAACCAGGTATATATAAAGAAGGCAAACATGGTGTTAGAATTGAGAATACACTCCTAGTTGTAGAAGATGTAAAAACTGAGTTTGGACAATTTATGAGATTTGACACTATATCTTATTGTCCTATCGACTTAGATGCTGTTAATGTTGGTATGCTTACTGAAAAGGAGAAGAAATGGCTTAATGATTATCATAGAGATACTTATGAATCATTGTCTCCGTATTTGAATGAGTCGGAAAAAAAATGGTTGAAAATTGAGACAAGAGCAGTATAAAGTATGGAAGTGTTTGTATAAGTTATTATCTAGTAAATTTTCTTAAACAAATGCATGGTAATGAAACAAAAAGATTATTTATAGTTTAATAAATAAAGGAGTTATTATGGTAATGAATATAGATAAAATACCGTTCTCTCGTCGCGGAAGTTATTTTGTGATTTCTAAAGTAAAAGACGAGTTGTATATACGCGATGTAAGAGGCGGTGATGAAAATCTTGGATTGATTTTCAAAATCGAATTGCTAAGTAATAATGAAATAATCAGAGATTATGAAGTTGATTTTGAAGAACATCTTTTAACCCTAAGAAATGGGGATTCAAAAGTTGAGATATGTATTAGCAGTGAAAATTATATGAGAATTGTATCAAGTGATTTGACGGTTCGTTTAACACTTGTTTTAAAAAGGTATGATCATATAAACAAACTTTCTAGTCACAAGTATGAACTACATAGTTATTCTAATGAAATTAAAATGATGCTAAGTGTACTTTCAGGTAGAACTACAGATCATTTGCCATGGAACCGAATTGGCAATACGGAAGCTGCCATAGACTTTTATCCTAATGATGCGCTTGATTTTGTTATAGAAAGTTATAAAGTAGTTCCAGCTAACACTAAAAAGTACAAAACGTTCAATGAGGAAAAACTAGAAGTATACAATGAATACAATGACTGGTATTCTAATACTCTTTCTTCAGGAATTGTTAAGTATGATAAGAGTCGTAAATTAGCTTCATATATCACTTGGTCTTCGCTTGTTAAGGAAGAAGGTCTACTTAAAAGAGAAGCAATGTATATGTCTAAAAACTGGATGACTAATATATGGAGTTGGGATAATTGTTTTAATGCATTGGCGCTAGCAGAAAAAAGTCCAGAATTAGCATATGATCAATTTATTATATTTAAAGATTTCCAAGATGTATCAGGTGCTTTACCTGACTATGTGAACGACAAGTATGTTTCATATAGTTGTGTGAAACCACCGATTCATGGATGGACATATGTAAAAATGATGGAATATAATGATTATTTTTTAGATGAACAACGATTAAGTGAAGTATATGATATGTTACTAAAAATGAATAATTATTGGATTAATTATCGTAATTATGATGGACTTCCTTATTATAATCATGGAAATGACTCAGGTTGGGATAATGCTACAGTGTTTAAAGAAGGATGTCCTTTAATATCTCCTGATTTAGCAAGTTACCTTATTTTAAACTTTGAGGCTGTTTCTAAGATTGCAAGTTACTTAGGAAAACATAAAGAAGTAATAATATGGCAAAGTAGAGCTGATAAACTTTTAAATTTACTTATCAAAGAATTATATTCAGGAACTGAATTTTATTCTATTTTGAAATTAACTGGTGAGAGAATAGAAAGTAAATCATTAATCAACTTGATGCCAATAGTTATTGGTCATAAACTTCCAACTGATATTTTAGATAGACTTGTTGAAAAAATATCTTCGAGTGAATATTTTACTAAATACGGTTTTGCTACCGAAGCAATTAATAGTGATTTATATGAAGAAAATGGATACTGGAGAGGACCGATATGGGCACCCACTTCATTATTGATAATTGATGGATTAAAAAGAAGTGGAAAGGAAGAGTTAGCTCAAATAGCTAGTTTAAAATTTATGGAGTTGACTTTAATTGGAGGTATGGCTGAGAATTTTGATCCAATGAGTGGTAAAGGATTAGTCGATACTGCTTTTACTTGGACATCAAGTGTTTTCCTTTTACTTTCAAATAAATATGTAGGTGATAATAATGAATAAATTAGTAGCTAAAATCAGTTTAATTATTGTAGCTATCATATGGGGTTCTGGTTTTGTAGCTGCGCAATTAGCATTAGATTCTGGTATTACTCCATTTTATATGATGACATTCCGCTTTTCGATAGCAGCAATTCTATTGTTTATAATCTTTTATCGAACTTTAAAAAATGAAGTTAAATCACATTTAAAACCTGGTGTCATTCTAGGTATGTTTATGTTTTTGGCATTTGCTTTTCAAACAGTAGGACTTCAATATACTACACCTGCAAAGAATGCATTTTTAACTTCAACTAATGTGATAATTGCACCATTTCTATTCTGGATCATTATTAGGAAGAAGCCTGATATATACACTTTTATAGGTTCTGTTTTTGTACTTGTTGGTATTGGTTTTATTTCTATAGATCCAGTAAATTTAAGTATAAGTATTGGTGACTTCTATACATTAATCTGTGCTGTTTTATTTGCTTGCCATATTGTATATATAGGTTATTACTCACAAGAACGTAACCTAAATCCTATAACTCTTGTATTTTTACAAATGTCAACGTCGTCTATATTGTCTATTATTTGTGCTATTAGTTTTGAGTCTTTCGTCTTTGATATAACAATTATAAGTGTTGGTTCAGTGTTCTATTTAGGTTTGTTTAGTACGTTAATTGCTTTTCTACTTCAAAATACCGCTCAAAAATATGTTGTATCTACAACAGCAGCTATTATTTTGTCTACTGAAGCTGTATTTGGTGCGTTTTTTTCTGTTCTGTTACTTGGTGAAATGTTAACCGCTAGCATTATTATTGGAGGAACACTCGTTTTTATAGCGATTATAATTACTGAAACAAAGCTTAGCTTTCTCAAAAGAATAGGTGGGAACTAATGAAGCATTACTGGGAAAATCACAAACTAACACATGAAAACCGTCTTGATGGGCGTGCTTATTTTTTTTCTTATGATAATAATAAATTAGCAGAAACATTTGACAGAGAAAAATCATATAGATTTTTAAATCTAAATGGAGAGTGGAAGTTTAAATTTTTTGATAGTCCTTTATATATAAGTAATAGTATATATGATTATGGATTTGATACTTCAGGTTGGGACTTCATTTCAGTACCTAATATGATGGAATTATCGGGATATGGTCAATTGCATTATACTGATGAGAGTTTACCTTTTCCACTGTATAAAGATGAAGTTCCTAGTATGAATCCTACCGGTGTTTATAAAAGAGAATTTATTGTAGATGATATAGGGACCGACCAATTTATTGTTAAATTAGATGGTGTTGAAACAGTCTATACTGTTTATTTAAACGGTGAGTATGTTGGTATGAGTAAAGGATCTCGCTTATCAGCGGAATTTGATATAACATCACACTTAAGAGTTGGTATTAATGAACTAAGTGTAACAGTATCTAAGTGGGCTGATTCTACTTATATAGAAGATCAAGATATGTGGTGGATGAGTGGAATCTTCAGAGATATTTATATATTTGCTAGAAAATCAATACACTTAGATGATTTTAAGATTATTACAAAGGTATATGAGAGCCATGCTTTAATAAGTATTGACTCTTTTATAGTTAACAGTAAGTTACAAGATAAGTACTATATTAAATATGAGTTGTGCGACAATGACAATAATGTTGTTGAGATGCTCAGCAAAAGTATTCTGTTAAATGAAGGTAAGACAATCGATAATATGCAGTTTGTGGTAGAGAATCCTAAACTATGGAATTCTGAAACTCCTTACTTATATAAAATGTACATTAGTATTTATGACAAAGATGAAAAAGTAATAGGAACTACTCCATGTAAAATAGGTGTTCGTGAAATAACAATAGAGGACGGTATTCTATATTTAAACGGTAAATATTTTGAGATGCATGGAGTAAATCGTCATGATTCTGACCCAGAGACCGGTCGTTATGTTACAGTTGACCGTATGAAGAAAGATCTATATTTAATGAAAGAACATAATATCAATGCGGTTCGTACAGCGCACTACCCTAATGACCCACGTTTTTATGAACTTTGCGATGAACTTGGTATTTATGTTATAGCTGAAACAGATGTTGAGACACACTGTTTTGATATCATTGGTAATCTTAGTCAGATAACAGATGACCCAAGTTGGGAAGAGGTTTTTGTGGAACGAATTGTTAGACATGTGAAAGCACAGTTTAATCACCCTTCAATTATATTATGGTCATTAGGTAATGAATCAGGATATGGTTGTAATATTAAAGCGGCTTATAATGCTTGTAAAGAAATAGATCCTACAAGATTTGTTCATTATGAGGAAGATCGTCATGCTGAGGTAGCAGATGTTATTAGTACAATGTATACACCTATTAATAAGTTTGATGAGATAATGAAGGTTTCACCTAATAAACCACGAATAATTTGTGAATATGCACACGCAATGGGGAATGGACCAGGTGGTTTATCTGAATATCAAGAAGTATTTGATTCGTATAAAGCAATTCAAGGTCATTTTGTCTGGGAATGGTGTGATCATGGAATTAAAACAGTGGATTCAGTAGGAGAAGTTTATTATAAATATGGTGGCGACTTTGGTGATTTTCCAAATAATAAAAACTTTTGCATAGATGGTTTAATCTTTCCTGATCAGAAACCTAGCCCAGGCCTTATTGAATATAAACAAGTAATTGCCCCAATTAAAGTTAAGCAGCTTTCTGAGACTGAATATGAACTATACAATAATAATTATTTTACTACAGCTGACAACCTGACATTTAAATTGAATATTACTGAAGATGGATATGAGATTTATGAAAAAAGTTTTAAGGTTTTTGATTTTTTCCCACAATCAAAAAAAATAATTACGTTAGATTTTGAATCTATATCTTATAAAGAAGAGTGTGAATACTTAGCAAGCTTTTATATCACTCAAGATGAGAAAACTTGTTATTCTAAAGAGAATCATGAAATAGCTAAAACTCAATTTACATTATCGTCGAAGGGTTTGCGTAATCTAGAAATGAAACCTTCGCTAGAAAATATAAAAACTATGGATTTAAATAATAAGTTCAGTATCAAATTACCCAATGGCATAATTACTTTTGATAAAGTAAGCGGTAAACTAATTAGGTTAAACTATGGTGGAGTTGAATATTTGAGAAAGTCTCCAAAGATTAATTTAGTTCGTCCAATTATTGATAATCATTATAATACTTATCGAGATGTTTGGCTGAAAAAGAACATAATGGTAACACAAGAACATTTTAAGGATGTTAACATAGTAGAAAAGTTAGAAGAAGTTCATGTTAAAGTATCTACCATAGTTGCACCTCCTTCTTATGACTTTGGTTTTGAATGCGAATATTATTATGTAATCTCAAGTGATGGAACAATAGATGTTACACTTACAGGTACACCGTACGGAAAATTTGATTATATGTTACCAAAAATAGGATTAGAAATGGGGTTAAGCAACCAACTTCAAAGAATACGTTGGTATGGGAGAGGTCCTTTAGAATCATATGTTGATAGTAATAAATCTAATCTTATCGGTATATATGAATCAGACATAGATGATATCTTTATACCTTATGTTTATCCGCAAGAGTCAGGTAACTTAAGTGATGTACGTTGCTTCTCTTTATTGGATGAGTCTGGAATTGGGATTATTGTTGATAATAAAAGTCCACTCAACGTAAGTGCTTTGAATTACTCAGTTACCGGTATCAATTCAGCACAGCATACAAACGAATTAAAGAAAGAAGACTATGTTACTTTGAATATAGATTACAAAGTAACTGGACTTGGAAGTAATAGTTTTGGACAATTAGTACTTGAACAACATCAAACTAAATTGCAACCATTTAAATACGGTTTTACAATACGTCCTAGTTACAAAAAGATTCCATTGACCAACTATGATATCTAAAAGTTCTATATATAAGAATCAAAAGTCTTTAACTTGTTAGTTAAAGACTTTTTTAAGTGAGATATTAAATATATGATCAACCACACTTTTGAGTAGTTTTTATCTTTTTTTAAAGAATTAATTGTGATATACTATCAATAGCAAATAGATTTAGAGGTTTGTTGTTTTACTTTATTATAAATCTATTGTTAATGAATACAATAGTAGTATATAAATTAGGAGGAATTAAATATGAGAAGTGGGGTAATTAAGAGATTTGGGAGTTATTTTATTGATAATATTTTATTGAGTATATTATCGATTCCGTTTATGATTCCAGTTTTTACGAGTACGTTTAGGTTATCTAATACCATAATAGATTTAGAGAATAATATGATTACAGAATCAGAATTTTTTGAAATGTATTTTGAGTATCTAGGGTTTATTATGATATTTTCTCTTATAGTTGGGTTAATAGCAACTGTACTTTATAACGTACTAATTCCATTCTATTGGGATGGTAAAACTGTAGGTAGACACATATGTGGAATCAAGATTAAAACTATAAATGGGAATAAACTATCATTTGGTAAATTATTCGTAAGAGAAGTAATATTTAAACAAATATGGTGGTCAGCAACGATGGGTATAGGTGCATTTATTGACTTCATTATGATTGCTGTAAGAGATGATAAACAATCAATAAGAGATATTGTTACAAATACACAAGTAGTAGAAGAAGACGGAGAGAAAGTAAGAATAGAACACCAAAACTTCTAGATAGATAACAGTTAGGTATATACGAAAAGGATTCTTAAAGAATCCTTTTTTCTTGTGGTTAAATAGCTTTAGTTTGCAGTAAAGAGTATATACCTCGTTGTAAATATATGGTAAAATGACTTCAATCTATAATAGAGGTGAGAGACTTGGAGATTAAATCTGAAAGATTGATAATGAGACAATTCAATGAAAAGGACTATGAGTTCTTTTTGAAACTTGAACAAAATGAATTCTATATAAAATACGAGAAGGATGGTATACCTACAGATGAGCAAACAAGAGAGAAATTTGATAAAATATTAGAAAATAATAACAGTGATCTTAACTATAGATTTTTAATAACAAATATTGAAAATAATAAGCCTTTAGGTACGGTACTCATATGGTGTATAGATGAAAAAATAAAAGAATGGGAAATAGGTTGGGGTTTGTGTTTGGAACATACTGGTAAAGGTGTCGTTACAGAAGCAGCAAGAAGATTACTTGATTTTGGATTTGAGGAATTAAAGGCACATAGAATAACGGCAAACTGTAATGCTGAAAATATTGCTTCTGAAAATGTTATGAAACGATTAGGTATGAAGAAAGAAGGAACTTTACGAGATACTAGGGTCTTAAAAGGTAAGTGGTATGATAGCAGTTACTACTCTATTCTTGAGAATGAGATTTAGTATAAACTTTAAGAGTTAAGGGAATTGAGAAATATTTTAACTTATATTGTCATCACATAAAACATAATATCTTTGGATAGAAAAGATTTAGATAATGTCAGGGGGATTATAATGAATAATAAAATAAAAAAATTGACTGTTCTTGAGTCGACTAATCATCACTTAGATTATAAAGCATTACAAGTTTACGATAAGCCATTAGATGAAAAATTTGTAAAGTTACGAAAATATGTTGAGGGCTTTTTAGTATTTGATCCTACCAATGATCCTCAAATTATTTTTGATGTGCTGAGTTGGGTGAGCCAACAATGGAAACATGATGGGTACAATGATCCAGGTAAAGAAATAACTTCACTAGAGATACTAAAACGAGCTCATAGTGGAGAACAGTTTAGGTGTGTAGAATATGGAAAAGTTGCATCAGATATACTATCTTCTTATGGAATTACTAGCAGAAGTGTCGGATTAAAAACTGAAAACTTTGACTATGGCGGTTCTGGTATGGGACACGTTGCTACAGAGGTGTGGTCTAATGGAGTTGGAAAATGGATTTTTATAGATCCTCAATTTTCCGCTTATTTTAAACATGGTGATTTCCCACTAAATTTTTATGAATTGTATAATTTTTGGTCTAACAATCAATTTGAATCTTTAGAATTGATAATTGATGAGTTTGCTCTTAAGCAGATTGATATGAGTGAGAAAGCTTTCAAAAAGGGATATATAGACTTTATTACAAAATATTTTGGTTATGTACAAACATCATTTTCGGGACAAAATTTTGAATATAGTGTAACATTGATGCTAGAGGGTATGCGAGAAGCTATGACATTTCAAGGAATAGCTTTGGAAAATGTAGCCTACACTTCTAAGGTTGACGACCTATATTTTTCTCTTAACCAATCTATAATGACATTTACATATACCACAAAGAAAGATTTTATGAAAATTATAGAGGAAAACAATATTAAGTCTGAGAAAGATTATCTAGAGAACATGTATAAGTTTGCATCAGAACCTAATCTAAAAGTAAAGTGTAATCACAATACACCTAGATTTGATTATTTTGAGTATTCTTTTGATATGGAAAATTGGAATATTGCTGTTGATGATAGTTTTGAT
Organism: Mycoplasmatota bacterium WC44; assembly: GCA_046529715.1. Classification (GTDB taxonomy): domain Bacteria; phylum Bacillota_I; class Bacilli_A; order MAG-NZ; family MAG-NZ; genus WC44. The sequence goes on along the minus strand of CP134881.1, from coordinate 1,404,015 downwards.
TGGCATATTGCTGAAGGTGTTCATGAAGTTTATGTAAGAACTGTTAATCAGCAAGGGCTTAAAGGGATAATCAGCTCAATGAAAGTTGAATATCGTTAAAAAAAATATGAAGCAAAATTGGGAGTAGAATTATGAAAACAATTAATTTGAAAATAAATAACAAAAATATTAGGGTAACTACTTGGGGAAAACCAAGTAATGAACCAATAGTATTCTTTCATGGACTAGGAGGAACGAGTCTTAGTTGTATTGAAATAGCAGAAAAATTAGACCGAAATTATTATATTGTATCTCTTGATTTACCAGGACACGGGAAGACTGAACAATTTGATACGGAAGAAGAATTTGAAATTCAAAATATTATTCCATGGATTAATAGAATAGTAAGTCAATTAGTTAATGGAAAACATCATATTATTGCCCATTCTTGGGGAGCTGATTTAGCCCTACACTATATGAATCAATTTCCTGATGATATTAATAAAATAGTTTTATTAGACGGTGGGTATCATGATAAGGAGACAAGTAATAAATATTTTACCGAGTACAATGAAAACAACTTGGATAATCAAATAAGCTCGATGGAAGAGGAAATCGAATACTACCTAAATGACTTTGACAATTATATATTTGAATCTTTAGATGAAGCTGTAGACACAGAACTAAGAAATTACGATAGAAAGTCAAAGTTACTAGAAATAGCGACCAATGATTTAATAAAGTGTGAAGATGGAAAATTCAAATGGCACGCTACAGGTCAAACTGCGAAATTCGCAGTAATGTCTATGTATAAAAATCCTACTAGAAATGTATATCATATGATAAATGATAATGTACTATTATTACACTGTAGCTTAAGTGTTAAGGGATATATGACTGATTACAGAAAGTTATTAATAGATAAAATCAAGAATAATTCTAGTATAAAAACTGTTATGATTGAAAACTCTGGTCATATGGTGCACTGGGATAACCCTCAAGAAGTTACTAAGGAAATATTAAATTTTATAGTGTAGAATCCTATATTTCTAAGAATAAGATATAGGAATGATATTTAAAAGGAGGTTATCCAATGGTCAAATTGAATTTTAGCCCTTTTCCAAGTTTGGAAACTGACAATCTAATATTAAGACAGCTTGAAATCAAAGATGCTCAAGCCATTTTTGATTATCAGTCCAATAAAAAAAATTTTAAGTACGTTGATATGAAAATTTATACAAATATTAAAGAGGCCCAAAATTATATTTTAAAAATGAACAATGGTGTTGAGATGAATAAATGGATAATTTGGGCTATTGCTGATTTACGTACAAATGTAATTCTTGGGACGATATCAATTTGGAATATTTCTCATGAACAACAAAAAGGTGAATTAGGTTATGGTCTATTTCCAGGCAACACAGGTAAAGGTATTATGAGCGAAGCATTAAAAAAAGTAGTTGAATATGGATTTTATAATATTGGACTTAATACGCTTGAGGCATATACAAATATACTTAATAATAGATCGATAACGGTATTAGAACGAAATGATTTTACTAGAAAAACTTTATTTACCGAAATTAATACAACAAGCGGCAAGCCGATGGACATGGTAATATATAAACGTAATATCAAATGAAATCTTTTAATTAGAAAAAAGTATATAAGAGTTAATAATTCAAAATGGTCAGGGTAACCAGACCATTTTTTTATATAAATATTTATTAGAATGATTAATTTCGAATTAAATGCTTGAATTCTATCAATATATCACATATAATGATATTGTTATACAATATTTATCAAATAGGAGGATTCTTGATATGATGTTTGCTATTTCTTTGTAAACTAGATTTCTTAAATGAGATTTAATTAGATGATACATTACCACCTAATCTGTTTAGGTTCGTTTTTGTGTGTCATTATACTTGGAAAGCAATATCGGAATAAGAGTCCATATAATTTTTATAATTTTGAATAGAACCCAGAAGTTATAGTGCCAAAATCGAGGGCATTATATTATTTTGTGTATGCATTTTTTAACTTCTATTCATTTATAGATGATTTTTGAGGACTGTTGGAAGAGTTGCTATCCAGCAGTTTTTTTATTTGTAGGAGAAATATTGGAGGAAAAGGAAAATGGATGAAATGAATTTTAGTGTTGCAGAAGCAATTGACTATAGCAAAGTAGGAAAAATTGAAGAGTGGGTACATATCTTCTTAAACTCAGTTGGAAATAATATACCATTTTCTGAAGGGTTAAAACTTCAGAAAAGGTATTGGATAGGACCTATCTTGTATGATCTAAATAAGATAAATAGATGTTGTGGTCCTGAGAAGGATATAAAGTTTTATGAGCCAGTTGAAAACTGGGAACGCAGAATTAATAATATGGTAGCTTTGATTAAATCAGGATGGGAAATGTCACCGCTAATAGTGAATCATAATAATGGGTATCTAGAAATAAATGATGGTAATCACAGACATGAAGCACTAAAAAGAGTCGGTATTGATAAATTTTGGGTAATTTTATGGGATAGTGAAACTGCAGAAAATTTAAATAGAATAGAGAAAGGTGCAAGGGATGAATAAAGATATTTTTATAGAGAAAAAAGATATTTATAAGTTGTTAAATAAACTATTTGAAAATGAAATAATGGACCTAGAGCCTATTAATAAAGGAAACATCAAATCTGTGTATTCTTTTAAGTATGATAATATGGAGTATATTTTAAACTTCGCTAATACTAAGGTTGATAATGAAGGAGAACAATTCTTAACTGATTTATTGACAGAAAATAATATAGTAACAAAAAGACTAATTAAGAGTGGCTTTAGTAATAAATATTTTTACTCAATATACAATAAAATATCAGGTGACACCCTTAATTATTTAACTCCATATGAATTAAATAGAGTAATACCAGAAGTAATAGAAAATATTACAAAAATACACTTAGTAGACTTGAATAATACTGAAGGTTTTGGGTGGATTAATAAGGATGGTAATGGAGAATATTTAAGTTGGCAAGATTTCCTCGAAGGATTCTTTTCAAAAGAGCAAACTGGATATTGGAAGAATTGGTATGACCTTTTTGATAAAAGTTTCTTAGACCGAGAGACGTTTGTTGTTCTTTATAAGGAGATGATTAATTTGTCCAAATACTGTGAGGGTGCAAGGAGTTTGGTTCATGGAGATTTCCATTTAGGAAATATAATAGGAAATGAAAATAAAATTACAGGGATTATTGACTGGGATAATAGAATGTACGGTGATTTTATATATGACATTGCATCTTTGCAAATGCAAATTCCTGAATATAAAATTGTACCAATGTTCAAGGAATACTATCAAAAAAATAATGTTGAAGTATCATATTTTGACGAACGTTTCAAATGTGCAAGTTTATGTAGAGGATTAGATTCATTGAGGTTCTTTAGTAAACATGGGAAAAAGGAATCATATGATTCGGTCTTAAGTTATCTAAAGGAACTAGTACTTTTGTAAGACTAATAGAAACGACAGACTCTAAAGTAGGATCTGTCGTTTTGTTTACTTGTTGCAAATATAAATCAATTATATTAGTTTAACAATATCTTGTGCTTCCAATATCATTTGTTGAGGTATAGGTCCAGAAAGAATACCGTTATATATATATGCTTCTATTTCATTAATAAAAGCACTTACCATATTTGTTGCGGTATGTTCTTTACCTTTTTGTAATTGTAAAATTGCGTGCTCTAGTTTTACGATAAGTGAATTACCTTGACCTTTATTTAAAATCTTATTTTCAACTAGTGATTGGATTTCAAGTATTAAGTCTTTAATTCTTTTAATAAGTGGTAATTCTAATATAGCTACATAAAATGGGGAACTACTTAAGACAATATCTTTTACTTTAGTATTATTCTCAAGATCAAGTACGGAAATAGAGTAACTGACTCTATTAGTTACATAAGCTTTAGTCCCACTGTTATTTATAGTTATACTGTATGGATGTTCACCAGTAGGAATAATTGATTTAATAATTTTTTTGGTTAAATCAATAACATAAACTGAATTAATATTAGGTAATGTTGTGTATGCAAATTTACCATCTTTAGAAATAACAATGTTATGAGGTTCTGATGGGAATGTGATATATCCAATTACATTATTATTGTCATTGATGTCTATTATACCAACAGCATTCCATCCAAACCAAGTTATGTAAGCGTGTGATCCATCAGGAGTAATAGCAACATCATCAGGTAATGACCCATGGATTGTATCAACAATAATATAATTTGTTAAATCTACAACTATAACCCCTCCACCACTTATTGCTATGTATGCTAAAGTCTCATCTGGTGTTATTGCGATATTATGAGCAAGACCAACATAGATAGTTTCAATTATTGTATTTGTGGCGACTTCTAGGATATATAAGTGATATTTACCGATAATATATAGATATGTAAAATTGTCTGAAGTAGCGAAATTTCTACCGCCATTTACTCCATATATATTATCTATAACTGTATTACTAGTAGTATTGATAACTGAGATACTATTAGAATTTTTATTTGTGACATATGCGTGTAAAGCATCCGGAGTTAGTACAATATCATGTGGACCATTTCCTACCTCTATCGTTTCAATTTCTGCATTAGTAAAAGTATCTATTATAGATACGTTGTTATTGTGATAGTTAGTAACATATATCAAATGGTTATTCATAATATTCACCTCCCTCTTACCTTATAAGTATTAATTAAGTTCTTTTATGTATAGGGGATTGTCCACAAAATAGACAGGTTTATAATAAAATAGGTTCATCTTTGTAAATGTCATAATCATAAAAACCACCATAGTAATGATATTAACAATCAGTGCCCGAATTTTCTTAGAGAAACTTAAGGATATACTATTGTGTTTTCTTTTTGTTTGGTATACTAACATATAGATAGATACTTTATGTATTGATTATTTTAAGGAGATAGAAGATGAAAACATTAGTACTAGCAGAAAAACCGTCAGTAGGAAGAGATATTGCCAAGGTATTAAACTGCAGAAATAATAAACATACTTATTTAGAAGGAGATAAATATATCGTTACATGGGCCTTGGGTCATTTAGTAACTCAAGCAGCACCTGACGCTTATGATGCGAAATATAAATCTTGGAATATGGATCATTTACCTATTCTTCCCGATAAGTTTAAATTAGAAGTAATAGCTAACACTAAAAAACAATATAATTCAGTTAAAACTCTGATGTATCGTAAAGATGTAACGGAGATTGTTATTGCGACTGATGCTGGTAGAGAGGGAGAACTAGTTGCTAGGTGGATATTAGAAAAAGCCAAAGTTAGAAAGAAGATAAAGAGGCTTTGGATTTCATCTGTTACCAATAAAGCAATTCAAGAAGGATTCAAAAACTTAAAAGATGGAAGAGCATATGAAAACTTGTATCATTCAGCAGTTGCTAGAAGCGAAGCAGATTGGGTTGTGGGAATGAATGCATCAAGAGCTCTTACGTGTAAACATGGGGCAAGTTTATCGTGTGGTAGAGTCCAAACGCCGACTCTATCAATGATAGAAAAAAGACAGAAAAAGATTGCTGACTTTAAGCCTGTACCTTACTACAGTATTGTCATAAAAACTAATAAACTAGATTTAAATTATAAAGGTAATAGAATTGTTGATTTGAAGAAATGTGAAAATCTTGTTGCTGAGATTAACAAAAATAATACTATTTCTGTAAATATTAATAAGTCATTTAAAAAAACATATGCACCAAAGTTGTATGACTTAACGGAACTTCAACGAGATGCAAATAGATTATTCGGTTATTCAGCGAAAGAGACATTAAGTATAATGCAAAGTCTATATGAATATCATAAGGTCTTAACATACCCAAGAACTGATTCTAGATATATTTCTAGAGATATAGTACCAACTTTAAAAGAAAGAGTTAAAGCTTGTAATGTTGGTGAATATAGAAAAGCTTGTGGAACTGTACTTAGAAATAGTATAAGTGTAAATAAATCGTTTGTAGATGATACAAAAGTAAGTGATCACCATGCGATTATTCCGACAGAACAAGACATTTATTTAGATGACTTAAATGGTGATGAGTTAAGAATATATGATTTAGTTATTAAAAGATTTTTATCTGTTCTATTACCACCATTTGAATATGAACAAACAAAGATTACATCAACTGTTAAAGGGAATGAATTTACAGCTACTGGTAAGATCGCCAAAAGGCTTGGATGGAAAGAAGTATATTCAAAGAGTGAGCTCGATGAGGATGAAGAACTGCTATTACCAAATGTAAATGACAATGAATCATTAACTATTGAAGAAGTGTTTATAGATGAATTTAGTACTAAACCCCCAGTACCATTCACTGAGGGTACGTTACTTGGAGCTATGGAAAATCCTATTAAATTTATGGATAGTAGTGATAAAGAATTAAATAAGATGATTGGTGAAGTTGGTGGTATTGGTACTGTTGCTACTAGAGCTGATATTATTGAAAAACTTCTTAAAAATTTCTTAATTGAAAAAAGAGATAATTATTTATATATAACTTCAAAAGGAAGACAATTATTAAAATTAGCTCCTAGTGATTTGAAATCACCTATCTTAACTGCTAAGTGGGAACAACAATTATCAAAAATTTCAAAAGGTACACTGAATAAAGATAAATTTATTGATGAAATGAAAGAATATTCTAAGGGATTAGTTGACGAAATAATAAAAAGTAATACTAAATTTAAACATGAGAATATTAGTACTAAAAAGTGCCCGAAATGTGGACAGTTCTTATTAGATGTAAATGGAAAACACGGTAAAATGCTAGTCTGTCAAAATAGAGAGTGTAATCACCGTGAATCAGTGTTTAAGGTAACAAATAGTAGATGCCCAAATTGTCACAAAAAACTAGAATTACATGGCTCAGGAGAAAAACAAATATTTGTTTGTAAGTGTGGTCATCGTGAATCTTTATCATCATTTAAAAAAAGAAAAGAAGCAAATAAAAGCAATCTATCTAAAAGAGATGTACAAAAGTATCTAAAGCAACAAGAAGGAGAAAAAAAGGCTAATAAACATACGCCATTTGCTGACTTGTTAAGTAAATATAAAAATGAGTAAAGATATATTTTTTCAAAAAAGTATGTATTTTTTATAATTGTTTGACAAATAATTTAAATGGTGATATAATTCATAGTACTTAAATTAACAGTAAATAAATATAACTTGAATATTTTTCAATTGGTGCTCTTATTGCAATGTATTATCCTAATTTAGAAATTTATTTGTTATCTGTTTTGCAGAGATTTAAGGAAAAAAAACTTAGTAGGTACACTAATATGAGTGGTACAGTTAAATGGTTCAATTCTGATAAAGGTTTCGGATTTATTACAGGAGATGATGGTAAAGACGTATTTGCACATTATTCTCAAATTAATACTGGTGGATTCAAAACATTAGAAGAAGGTCAAAAAGTAACTTTTGATCTAGCTGAAGGTCCAAAAGGTCCTCAAGCTGAAAATATTGTCGTAGTTGGATAATTAATTAACCTTATGCAAACATTTGCATAAGGTTTTTTTTATGCATTTATTTTCTTGTTATTAGAGAAAAAAATATCGTAATTTATTATAATACTTTTATGGTTTAAAAATGGAGGCTATTATGAAATTCTTTTGTGTTAGTGATTTACATGGTAATTACAAAGCTCTAGTCAATTCTCTAAAAGAAAAAGGCTTTGATTATAAAAATGATGATCATACATTATTGATTCTAGGTGATCTTTTTGACAGAGGGACAGAAAATACTCAGTTATGGAACTTTGTAAATAAATTAGCAAAAAATGAAAGTCTAATATTTATTAGAGGTAATCACGATAATTTCTTCATCGACTTTTTGAGATATGAAAATTCAAATAAGTTTCTTTTTAATGTTGAAAAAAATGGTTTTGGTGAAACTATAAAAAGTTTTAGTGGGATAGACCCTGTAGATTTAAATTCCATAAAACAAGCAAGTGAGATTACAAAGAAGAATTATGAAGGTATATTAGAATTCTTCCATAATACTAAGTATTATTTTGAAACTGAAAATTATATTTTTGTTCATGCTGGAATTAATACTGAAATAGACGATTGGAAAGAAACATCCGTAAAAGAATTCACTTGGATGAAAGATTTTTATGAAAAGGATATAACTAATACTAACAAGATTGTAGTATTTGGACATGTTAATACCATACTACTTAATGAAAAACTTATATCTGTAAAAGAAATGGATCATGAACATGCAATTTGGTATGGAAAACAAAAAATAGGTATTGATGGGAAAGCTTATAAGACATCAAAAGTAAATGTATTGATTATTGAAGATGAACTTCTATAATGAAGGATGATAATTGAGAGTTATGATCAATATTGATGATTAATGTTCAACTTGAATATGAATCTAATAGTATATAACAAGAAGCCATTAGCTACTGTCAATTCAGTTAATAATGGCTTTTAATATGATTGATATGATAACAGATATTCAGAATGATTGTAGATGAAATATTTGTCAATATATGCTATTATAAGAATGCTTAGTGAAAATGGAGGTATTTATGAAAGAAGAATTTAAATTTCAACATCTTATTAAATATACTTTTAATTATAAGAAAGAATTTATTATAGCAGTAATTTCAAATATTCTGTTCGCATTAGTAGTGGTAGGATATGCTGATATGTTTAGAGTCTTTTTTGATAACGCACAATTAGGTTTAGTCACTGGAATATATGAAAATCTATTGTTATTGTTTTCTCTTCTTTGTTTTCAAGGACTACTACATTATACATCCTCAAGGTATACCAAAATATTATTCTTGAAAATTAGGAGACAATTGCAGTATGAAAGTATCTTTAAAGTTATAGATGGTTATATATTAGAAACTAATAAGTTGCATGGTGGAGAATGGATGAACATTTCATTAAATGACACTGAACAAATTGCGAACTTAGGGTCAAATAATTTAGTTAGAGTCATTCACATTATTCTAAAAACTGTCATTTTTGTTATATATTTATTTACGATAAATATTACATTAGCAATTATAGGAATGCTTTTCTCACCTCTAATGTTATTAATAGGTAAATTATTTACTGAAAGAATAAAAATTAGAAGTAGAATATCTAGTGAAGTTAAAGGAAAATTAACGTCAAACGTTAGTGAGTTATTTCAAAAAGCACAATTATTTAAATTGAACCCAAGTAATAAGTTCTTGAAAAATAAAGTTGAGCATTTATTGAAAGATAATTTTGAATCAGATTTAACCTTGCACAAAGTTAGACTGAAATATGATGAATCATCAGATATATTAGGACAAGCTGGAAATGTGATCGTTTTGTCATTAGGTGCATATTTAATAGCAAAAGGAGAATTGACTACTGGAACTCTTGTTGCTTTTATGCAAATTATGATTCAGATTATTTGGCCGTTAGTGACTCTTAGTAACATCTATGGTAACTATAGTAGTGTCAAGGCTAAATTTGGTAGATTAGATTTAATTAATCATCTAACCAAAGACGAAAGGGAAATCATAAAGAAAAGTATAGAACCACTGATTATGGTAGATGAAGTGTCATTTCAAATAGAAAATAATATTATTTTAAAGAATATTAATTTTGAAGTTAACCATGGTGAATGGATTTGCATTGTTGGAGAAAATGGCGTTGGTAAGACAACATTACTAAATTTATTATCTGGTTTATACAAGCCCTCTTCTGGAAGAATTATTTATAATGAAAGTATATTTGAAACTGGTCAAGAGAAGCTAAGTGATGTATTAACATATGCACAACAATCTGACGGTTTGTTCATGGGGACAATAAAAGAAAATATCATTTTTGATTCTACAAATGTAAATGAAATTCAATTAAAAAAGTTGTTAGATGAGTCTGGATTTCAGAATGAATTACCTGATGGAATTAATTCAGAAATTCAACAAAGTGGTACTAATTTTTCAGGTGGCCAAAAGCAAAAGATATCACTTGCTAGATTATTTATGAGTAACAAAGACATTGTATTTATAGATGAACCGTTATCTGCTGTTGATCCTGATAGCAAAATTAAATTAATTAAGAGGATAAGTGAGTTTGTAAAAGATAAGACATGTATTTCAATAGATCATAATTTTCAGTTTGTTAATTATGCTGATAAAATACTATTTATTGATTATGATGGGCAAGTTTTATTGTCTACTCACATAAAACTACAAAGTACAAATGATAATTATAGAAGTTTAGTTTCATCAGTAGTTAATAGCGTCAAGTGAGTATGATGAATTACTCTTATAGTACAAGAAACTCAATGAAATATTTCAAACTAGTCCATACGACTAGTTTTTTTTATGTTAAGTTAATTAAAATATCGTATGAACAAAATGAACAAAACAATTTATATTAGTTAAATGTTGTTAGTTGTATTAAGTAATATATAATGTTGGTGTATAAGACATAATAGGGGGAAAAGAAATGAAGAAGAATATTATCTTTGGACTACTTATGGTTGTAACGCTTTTACTTTCAGCGTGTAATTCGACTAAAAATGAAGAACCAACTGTGAATGATGATACATTCGTTGCTGGTACATACACTGGAGAAGGAAATGGTTTAGCAAATAAAATCGTTGTTGAAGTTACAGTGACAACTGATAAAATCGAATCGATTGTATTTACTGAATATAATGAATCAGATTTTACTGTTTCATTAGCAGATCAATTGATCAATACCATAATAGAAAACAATGTAGCACATGCTGATACAATTACCGGAGCTACATTTACATCAAGAGGTACATTAGAAGCTGTTAGAGAAGCTTTGTCAAAAGCCTATGTTGATGGTAAAGAACCTGATTATTCAAAAATAAATGAAGAAACTGATGAAAAAACAGAACTTGAAAATGTTTCAACTGATGTTGTAGTTATTGGTGCTGGTGGAGCTGGTTTATCAAGTGCTTTAGTTGCTGACAATAACGGGGCTGAAGTTATTATTGTTGAGAAAATGCCAATCGTTGGTGGAAATACTAAATTTGCTACTGGTGGTTTAAACGCTGCTGGAACAAGTGTACAAATCGCTTTAGGTATTGAAGATAGTGTTGAACTTCATTACGAAGACACTATGAAAGGTGGAGGAGAATTTAATAATCCTTCATTAGTAGAAGTACTTACACAAAAAGTTACAGATACTGTAGAGTGGTTAATTAGCTTAGGTGCAGACTTATCAGACATTGGTAGATTAGGTGGAGCTAGCGCTAATAGAGCACATAGACCAACTGGTGGTGCTGCTGTTGGTGGACATCTAACAGATGTATTATATGAAAATGTTCAAGATGCTGGAATTGAAGTAAGACTTGATACTAAAGTAGTTGGTATTTTAACTGAAAATGGTGAAGTTACTGGTGTAAGAGTTTCAACTAAAGATGGTGAATACGATATTAACGCTAAAGCAGTAATCATCGCTACAGGTGGATTTAGTGCTAATAATGAGTTAGTAGCATCATATCGTCCAGAATTTGATGGATACGGAACTACAAACCATCAAGGTGCAATCGGTGATGTTCTTGAGTTTACTAAAGACTTAAATGTTTCATTTATCGATATGGATTTCATCCAAACTCATCCAACTGTAATTCCTGTAAAGAACTATATGATTACTGAAGCTGTAAGAGGTAATGGTGCAATCTTAGTAAATAGAGATGCTAAACGATTTATTGATGAATTACAAACTAGAAAAGTTGTATCAGATGCTGAATTAGAACAAGAAGGACAAACAGCATTCTTAGTGTTTGACCAAGGAGTTAGAGAAAGTTTATCTGCAATTGAGAAATATTATAATAAAGGTTTCTTATTTGAGTCAGATACTATTGAAGGCTTAGCAGAACAAATGGGTGTTTCAGCAGAAGAATTAAAAGCAACATTAGAAACATATAATGGTTATGTTGCTAATGAAAATGATCCTGAGTTTGGTAGAACAAGCTTCGCTCGTTCTCTTGAAAATGGTCCATTCTACGCAGTAGAAGTTGGTCCAGCAGTACATCATACAATGGGTGGAGTTGAAATCGACGTAGAAGCTCAAGTGTATAACGAAGCTGGTGAAGTTATTAAAGGATTGTTCGCTGCTGGTGAGGTTACTGGTGGTGTTCATGGTAACAACAGATTAGGTGGAAATGCTTTAGCAGACATTACTACATACGGTAGAATTTCTGGAGAAAATGCTGCAAATTACGCAAATACAAAATAAATAATAAATAACCCCCTAGTGAATTGATACTCCTAGAGGGTTATTTTTTTACTTTTTCTTAAGAGAACGTTTTCAAACTAAAATATTTGGTATAGGGTCATAACCATTATGTTAATATATAAAAGTAAAAAGATGGTGGTTAAATGAATATTTTAATAATTGAAGAAGATCCTATGGTTCGTGAAATCATAGTCGAATATACTAAAGATATTAATTCAGTAAATGATATATATACATCTAATGATATTGATATGTGTAAAGAGAAAGCATTAAGTGGAACATATCAATTATTAATAGTTGATATTAAATCTTATAATAATAAAGGATTGGCAATTCTTAAAGAACTTAGAGATGAAATGGTTGATATTGAAGTTATAGTTGTTAGTTCGGAAAACAATGTTGATGTTATTAAAAGCATAAACAGATACGGAATATCTGATTATATTCTTAAGCCTTTTTCAGAAACAAGATTGAAAAGTTCTGCGAAACGCATTAAGTGTCAAATAGAAATATTGAAAAGTTACAAATACCTTAATCAAGAAATTATAGATGAACTTTATAGTAATACACTAGATTGTGATAGTGAAAATATTAGAGGAATTAATTGTGAAACCTATAATATAATGTATCAACTAGTTAAGGGATATAAGGGTTTGTTTACTACAAAAGATATTACAGAGAACTCTAATTTTTCAAGGATTACAGTAAGAAGATATTTAGAATATATGAAAGAACAAGGCGTATTAGTTCTAGAGCAACAATATGGAAAAGTGGGAAGACCAACCAGATTCTATAGATTGAATCCTGGAAGGATTTAGTCTATATGAAATATACAACTAAACTATTAATAGTAATACTAGTAATATTCTTATTCTCTTTTGGCTTTACTTTAATTCTAACAACTAAAGGAGTAAATGCGATAATCGAGCATTCCACAGATATTAATATATCAAATGTAGCTAATAGTGTTGCGAATGATAAAACAATTCAGTTTTTACTATCTGAGAAAGATGATAGTATAGATGACTATATAAAAACTCTCCATTCAAAAATAGAGGATGTAGAGTATGTAGTTGTAATTGATATGGATTCAATAAGATATTCGCATCCAAACAAAGATAAAGTTGGTTACAAGTTTCAAGGTGGAGATGAAGAAAAAGCATTAAATGGAGAATCTTATATTTCATATGGATATGGAACTTTAGGTTATAGTAAAAGAGCATTTGAGCCTATATTTTATAATGGAATCCAGGTAGGTGCGGTTTCAGTTGGAAATTTAGTTACTACTGTTTCTAATTATGAGAAGCAACAATTAGTACTTTTTTTATCTATATTTACTGTTGGGATAGCAATATCATCAATTGGATCGTGGTTCTTATCTACAAATATTCGTAATAGTTTAATGGGATTTACTCCGGAAGAAATCACTTCCCATTACTTAGAAAATGAGATGGTCCTAAACGAAATCAATGATGGCATTTTAGTTGTTAATCAACAATTTAAAATTGCTTATTATAATAAAAAAGCTAGGGAGATCCTTAGTTTAAATAAATCAATAGGTATTAACATAAATCAGATTGTACCAAATCACGAGTTGTATAAGGTTTTAAGAGAAGGTAAAGAAATACATAATCGTGTGGAAACTATAAATAACGACCACTCAGTTATAACGAGTAGGTTACCTATATATAATGAGGACAATAAAATTGTAGGAGCAATTATTATATACAAATCTCAACATGAAATAAATGCTTTATTAGATGAAATAAGCGGATACCGTGAAGTCTCAAAAAGTTTAAGAGCTCAAAAACACGAATTTAAAAATCAAATGCACGTTGTGTTAGGATTAATTAAACTAAAAGAATATAAACTAGCGGAAGAATATATATCTAATAATGAGTTTCAATCAAATACGACTATAGATAAGTTTAATGAAATAATAAAAGATGAAAAACTATCAGCACTTTTAGTAGGAAAAGTAATTGAAAGTTCTGAATATAAAACCAACATAATTTTAAGTGAAGAATCACATTTATCTGAAAATCATTTACCGATTAGAAGTAATGATTTAGTAATTGTTTTAGGGAATTTAATAAATAATGCATTTGATGCAATTAATATTTCAGATAAAACTGAAAACGTTATATATTTAACAATTATAGAAGATGAATTTACTGTCAGAGTAATTGTAAAAGATACTGGTGATGGAGTTAGTGATAAGGTTATCGATAATATGTTTGAAGCTGGAATTACTACTAAAGACTCTGATAGGGGAATCGGACTTAGTTTGGTTAATCACGTTGTAAATAAATATAATGGAGATAAATCAGTTCAATCAAGTAATAAAGGAAGCAAAATAGAAATAGTCTTAAAGAAGGTAAAGTGAAATGATAGATGTATTGATAGTTGAAGATGATCAAATGGTTGCGCATATAAACACAAAATATATAGAAAAGAATACTAACTATAATGTAGTTGAAGTTTTTAATGATGGCAAAGAAGCATTTGATTACTTAAAAGAAAACAACGTTGATTTAATTGTTTTAGATGTATATATGCCTAAAATTGATGGTATTACATTAGTCAGAAAACTCAGAAAACTAAATTACTCTGCTGATATTATTATGGTAACAGCTGCTAATGAAAATAAAACAGTTGATGAGCTTTTCAAGTTAGGAGTAATTGATTATTTAGTAAAACCTTTCTCATATGAACGTTTTCAAATGGCTTTGCAGAGATATGAACAAAAAATTGATTCATTTTCAAATAAAAATGTAAAACAATATGATATCGACAACTTTTTAAAGGTTTCTAATTATAAACTTCCAAAAGGATTACAGCTAGAAACATTGAATTATTTAACTTCAGTACTTTCTAAATTTATTGGAAAGTATGCGTACATAGAAGAAATAGCTAAGGTGAGTAATTTAAGCATAGCATCTTTAAGAAAGTATTTAGAATTCTTAGAAGAACATGGCAAAGTTATAAAAGAAATTGATTATGGTTCAATTGGAAGACCTAAGCACAAGTTTTACATTAAAGAACTTATCTAGATAAATAGATCATTAATACTAAATGAAAAAAGAACGTTAATCTTAAAAGTAGACTCCGTTCTTTTTTATTACTTTATATTGGCATAGGATCAATTGTATACCATTTTAGTTAATATGAATATCAAATCTTTTTCCTTGCTTTACCTATTAAGAAAATAATAATCGGTAACACCGCCAGTAAGAAGTCCATGTAAACTCCAATAACACTTCCAAGTTCACCTAGTTCCCATATACTCTTTGCTACTAACCAAGACAGTAAATAAATGATAAATAAATGTATGTTGATAAAAGGTTTATAATCTTTAAGTTTAAAGAGTGATTTAAACATGTTTAACGCACTATATACTAGGATAGTAATTATCATGAAATCTGTAAACAGCCAAGCTGCCAACAACAATGATTCAAATCCGCTTACAGAACCTAGTAAATTAATTTGTTTTACTGTGACCCAAAAAGAGAGTGAGGATCTCGAAATAATCTCACTGCCCATAATACCTACACTGGCTAGGATAATTGAAATTTCAAGAATAAATATATAAATTCCTGCTTTTATACCTTGTTTTAAGAACTCGTTTTTCTTACTCCATTCATGACTAAAGAAGAATAAATAAGGCAAACAAATTAAAGAGGTGGAACCTAAACTACCTTTAAATATAGGAATAATATCTGAAGTACTAATTGGCGTTATGGAATCTATTTGTACATTAGGAATCAGTAAAGCCAGTATAGCAGCAGTCGTAATAGTTATTATAATGAATATCACTTCACCCATTCTAGCTATTACAACTAAGCCAGACCTAATAGTCAAGGATACCAAAAATAATAAGATTACGAGAAAAATATTAATATTTGTCTTTGGATATACCAAAGTTACAAGCGTTTCTCCGTAATATCTGACATACCACACTAACAGATACGTTACCCATATTATATATATAACTATAATTATTTTACCTATTAACTTAGATGTAATTTCACTTAATATTTCAGGATATGATTTATATTCGTATTTATTAAATATTTTATTACTAGCATATATTATCGTTATAAAAAGAAAAAACGTAATAAAAGGTGATATCCAAGCAGCTTGCTTTGCTTCACCAGCTACGTAGGTAGCAAGAAACCTGGCGGAAGGAGTATATACAGCGATTATGAATAGTATCATTAATTGCCTTACTGATATTTTGCCTTTACTTTCTTTCATGTTTTTGTCCTTTAAAATACTTAACCTTCAATTCTTAGTTTTTAAAAAATTGCTTATAAAGGTTAGCATACATTAAGATATTATTTCCTTATAGTGGAAATTTATGTATATCAAAAGAATTCAGAATATTAAGTAATTAAGTTAAATAAATGTTTAGAATGTAGGTTAGATTGATATATGAAATGTGTTGCTCATGAGAGTAACACATTTTAAAATTATTGATTTATCTAGATTAATACATTCGTGAAATCAAGAGAGAAAAGCAATTATTTATAGCATAAATTAATTACATTTTGGTGCAATATTAATTGTCGAAATAGCAAATGTGTTTTTACCATAAATTTCTAAAAAATCTACCGATTTAGTTCTTTTTTTAAGAACAACTTTGTGATACAATTTGAAATTGTGAGAGAAAGAGAGATGATAATATGAAGTCCCCAAAAGAAATATTAGAATTTACAAAAGACGTAGGCGAAGTTAAAATAAATAAAAGCAATATGAAGACATTTATTGGATCTGTATTAGCGGGAATATTTATTTCATTAGGAGCAATTGGTTACTTTAATGTAGTACCACATATTGACTCTTCAATGAAGGGTTTAGCAGTATTTTTGGGTGGAGTATGTTTCTCTATCGGACTTATTTTAGTAGTTGTTGCAGGTGCCGATTTATTTACAGGTAACGCATTAACAACTTTAGGAATGTTTGACAAGAGATACAAATTTAAAGCAGTTCTAAAGAACTGGTTAATCGTCCTACTAGGTAACATCGTAGGAGCAATGTTTATGGGATTTTTGGTTGCCAAAGCGCATGTTATAACTGGAGTAGAACTTGAGTATCTAGAAAAAGTAGTAACTAGCAAAATTACAAAAGATATTCCAACATTATTAGCAAGTGGTATTCTATGTAACATTATTGTAGCATTACTAGTTTGGATGGTTTATGGATGTAAAACTGTAACTGATAAAGTAATGATTTCTGTTGTTGGTATTATTGTATTTGTTGTTGCTGGATTTGAACATGTAGTTGCGAATGCTTTTTACTTTTACGCATACTTATTCAATCAAAGTAACTTATTAGATCTAACACTACAGGGTGGATTCTTATATAACTTTGTAATTGTAGCTATCGCGAACTGTATTGGTGGCGGAGTTGTTGTTGCTGGGTTATATCACTTATATTTAAAAGACTAAGATTAGATAATTTAATAAATATAATACGTTTAGCAGAATATTAATTAAGCTATTATGAAATAAGACTATTCAAACAGTCTTTTTTTTTTAGTTGATTTTCAACTACCAAGTACTGATTTAGTAGAATATTAATGAGTAATTATTCAGGGGACTAAATAGGTCTCATGATTTTAATGTAACTTTATAAATCAGTAAATCATTTATTATAAATAGTTGTTAGTCTTATAGGGGATTTTATGTTTCCACTTATGATATACTTTTAATACAAAGTAAAGGAGTATAGTATATGAATAAGATAGAGATAGAAGAATTTAAAATTCGGTTTGCAGTAGACAAAGATATAGATTTAATTTTAAAATTTATTAAAAGTTTAGCTTGTTATGAAGAAATGATTGATGAAGTTACCGCAACTAAAGAAGATTTACTTGAAACACTTTTTAATAAGAAGTATGCTGAAGTATTAATTGGAGAGTATAATGGTGTGCCTGTTGGCTTTATGCTTTTCTTTCACAATTATTCAACTTTCATTGGGTGTCCAGGAATATATTTAGAAGACTTTTATATTGAGCCTAAATGGAGAAATAATGGTTTTGGAAAAATAATGTTAGCATTTTTAGCTGAGTTAGCAATAGAACGTAAGTGTAAACGTATTGAATGGTGTTGTTTAAATTGGAATGAGCCATCTATTAATTTTTATAAGTCAATAGGAGCTATTCCGATGGAAGATTGGACAACTTTTAGACTCGATGAAAATGGTATAAATATTACCGCATCTAGTAATAAATAATAAGTTATCAAATGGAGTAGAAGACTGTTTGTTATTATCTTTGAATAAACAATCCATCATGACTTTTTATAAAGCTTGATGCATCCTTAATATCATAGAATGATCTAATAAACTTATTGGATGAGTATATATCATACATGATTTCACTAAGACTTATGGCCTCAGTAGCGAAGAATAACCCTGAGTGTTTTACTTTATTCCATACTAATTTATTAAATTTATTATCATCATGCTGTATAAACGGCTCCCCTGGATACGGTGATAGTTCGATACAAAATGAAGGTCTTTGGTATCTTACTCTAAACCAGTTCTCAAATCCACAACTATATTTTGCAGGGTTCTCAGAAATCCTGCACTTTTTATATCCAGTATTATTAGTAAATCTATCAATAATATTTTCATCAACTCCTTTGAACTCACTATGCGTACCTTTGTCTGCCCAAAAAACAACTTCTCCTGAACAGTGATAGGTTACGGAAATTAAAAACTTATTTCTTTCACAAAATGTTTTAATAGATTTTACCTCTGGTTCACTATCGGGCTTTGTTCCCTTAAATCCTTCTGATGCAAAAGTATCAACATCATCTCTGTTTTTTCTTATAAACCAATTTCCGTCATCGAAATTCATATTCAAGTCTACTCCATTAGCATTTGCTTTCCAATAATCCGATTTTCCACCTAACATTGGTATTGACTGTAAAAAGTTGTAATTTTTTGAATTCTTCAGTCCGTTATGTACTATATTTAATCCATCAGGATTTAAGACTGGAACAAAATAAATATTAACCTTACTCATTACCGCTTGTACATCGTATTTATCCCACTTCTCATTCTCATCTAAATAATAGAGAATATAATTAAGCATTTTCATTACTAGCATAACCGAAAAATCTTCTCGTGCGTGAGTTCCCCCCATTAATAAAATAGAAGGCTTTTTGTTATTGTCCAAGATTCCAACTTTAATAGCTACTATATCTCTATTTTCAACTGATTTTCCAACTATCTCTTTTTGAGAAAATTCTGAATAGATATTTACCAAATCATCAATATCCTCATATACTTGATCTAGATAATAAGTGTTGTCTGTATTTACTATTAATTGTTTTTGCTTCATAAATATCTCCTATATATACAATCTACTAACTATTTTGTGTCGAATCGCAATAATATATAAATAATAGAATAATAACTTATTCAATAAAAAAGTTACTCAGAAAATAAAAAGTACACGCTCAACGCGTGCACTGACTACTCTTCAAAGTTGTTAAGTCTATCCCATGCTGAGTTTAAGTGAATTATTGCATCTTGAATTCTAGCTTTGTTCGACTCTGTATCTGCTTTACTCATTGCGGTTTGTAATGAACCAACAAGGTCGTGAATAGTAATACAACCTTTATCTACATGATGTTTTGCGCTTACTTTCAAAAAGATTCCTCCTTATGTTAATAATATTATTTTTTGAAAGTTTGTAATTTATATACAATTAAAATGATTGATTTTTACTTTGTGAAATTTCGTAATTAAGATTCTTTTAATGCTATAAATATTGATATAGTAAAATAATTAAAGCCTATACATTACATAGGTAACGTATAGGCGTATTCTATATTATTAATTCAGTATTAATAGTTATGCGGATGACAAGGTCTTCCAATTTCACAGCTGGATCTATAACCATGTCCATGTCCACCATGTCCAGGTCTACCATATCCATAACCATACCAAGGTCTACCATATCCATAACCATACCAAGGTCTACCGTATCCATAAACGTACCATGGTCTACCATATCCGTAACCATATCCAGGTCTACCGTATCCATAAACGTACCAAGGTCTACCGTATCCATAACCATATCCAGGTCTACCGTAACCAAATCCTCCATAGATACGAGTATTATCTTGATTAGTTTCATGAGTCATATCTCTGTTTAATTCTTCAGACTCATGTACATAAAATTGATTCATAGTATCCTCCTTTTCTATTCTATCGTTGTATTATATGATTAACTACAAAAAGGAGGTATTATAAATACCTATAAAATATTAATACATATTTGGATACGTGTAATTACTTTAATATAAACTTCTCTAATATATAATTTACTCCATCATCATCATTTGAGTGAGTTACAAAATCAGCTGCTTCTTTAAGATAATGAGGGGCATTTCCCATTGCTATACCTAAACCAGCATATTCAATCATATCTAAGTCGTTAAAGTTATCACCTATAGCAATTATCTCTTCTTGTCTTATATTATACTTGTTAGCTAAGAACTCAAGTGCATTTCTCTTGTTTGCCTCCTTATTAACAATTTCTACAAAATGTGGAAATGAGAAGTAAAATGTTAGTTTTTCTTTATACAAGTTATATAATTCATTTATATGAAGCTTTAATAAATAACTATTATCACTGCTGATTAATAACTTGATTACTGAGTGATCATAGATTGAGTTTAAGTCGTCTACAGTTTCTGGTTCTGCTTTGTCTATTTGTTTATGAATAGGTAAGTTCTTTTTATCCTTAATAAATATTGAGTCATCTTTATAGACACTTATAGATAATTGGTGTTTCTTACAGAAATTAGTAATTGCCTCATAGTGTTTTTTTGTAATTATCTTTTTATAAAATTCTTTCTTAGTTTTAGCACACTTGATAAGAGCTCCATTACATGTTATTAATGGAACATCTAATTGTAGTCTTTCTGCGAATGGTAGTGCTGCCATGTACATTCTACCAGTAGATAAAATTATCATGACGCCTTTAGCTATTACTTCTCTAGTAGTTTCTATTGTTTGTTTTGATATCTCTAAATCAGGTGTAAGAAGTGTTCCGTCCATGTCAATTGCTACTAACTTATAATCCATATTACTGGCTCCTTAGTTTATTGATTATTTCAAATACTTCGTCATCTTCAGTCTGTGTAAAGTCATCATAATAACGACCTACAGCAAAAAAATGCTCTGGTATATATGGACAAATTACTTGATCTACTATATCTTCTAATCTACTAATTGTATCTTTTGGGCCGACAGGTACTGAAAGTATTACTTTTTTTGCTCCATGTTTCTTTACTGATTCAATCGCAGCTAATATCGTAAATCCAGTAGCAATGCCATCATCTACAATAATAACTGTTCGATTTTTTACATTAGGAAACTGTTCGTTACCTTTATACATGCTTAGTCTACGTTTTATTTCTTTTGTTTGTTCATAAGCTTCCTTTTCTATGTAATCTTGAGGTATTTGAAGCATATTAATTTGATGACGATCTAATAAAAAATTCCCATCTGAGGTAACTGCTCCAATGGCTATCTCTTTGTTGTGAGGTGCTCCGATTTTTCTAGGAATAATTAAATCCCACTCAAAATTAAATTCTTTTATTGTTTCATAGGCAGTAACTAAGCCACCTCTTGGAACTGCTAGAACTAATGGATTATCCTCAGTAAACTGAGTGAGTTTTTTCGCCAATTTTTCACCAGCATCATATCTGTTTTTATACATATTATCATCTTCTTTCTTCTTACATAATTTAGTTTAGGAAAGATTTATCTAATTATTCAATCTCTATGATAAGTATTTTATAGTATACTTTAATAAAATAGAAAATTATTGTAAATAGTATATAAAGAGGTGATATACATATGGGAAAAATAATTGCTTATTACGCAATGCCACATCCACCAATCATTATTCCTGAAGTAGGGCGTGGACAAGAAGAGAAGATAAAAGAAACGTCGGATGCATGCAATAAAGTCGCTGATGAAATTTCTAATATTGAGCCTGACACTATTATTATTGTTACACCACATGGTCCTGTGTTTGGTGATGCGATAGCATTATCTTATGAGAGTAAAATAAAAGGAAACTTAGGTAAATTTAGAGCATCAGATATAGCATATGAACTAGATATTAATTTAGGATTAACAAAAAAGATAATGGATTATTCAAAAAGTGAGAACATTTTGACTGTTGGATTGACTGAAGAATCTGCTGCAACATATGGAATTAACTATGAACTTGATCATGGAACTATCGTTCCTTTATACTTCATACATAAGAAGTACCCACATTATAAAATTGTTCATATTACGTATGGAATGTTATCACAAATAGAACTTTATAATTTCGGAATACAGATTAAGAAAGCTGTTGAAGATTGTGATACAAATGCTGTCTTTATTGCGAGTGGAGATTTATCTCATAAATTATTAGAAGAGGGACCATATAATTATAGTCCTCATGGAGAAAAGTTTGATAATGAGTTAGTATCATTACTTGAGAAAGGTAATGTTGTTGACGTTTTTAATATGAGTCATACTACCATAAAGGAAGCAGCTGAATGTGGACTTAGATCTTATTATGTTATGCTAGGTGCTATGAATAATCTTGAGATTAAGGGAAATCTTTTATCTTATGAAGGACCATTTGGAGTTGGGTACTGTGTATTTAACTTTTCAACATCAAAAAGTAAGAAGAATGTGTATGATCAATTAGTAGATTATATAGAAAATAGGTATAACGATAAGTTGAAAAATGAAGATCCTTATGTTAGGCTTGCTCGTGAAAGTCTAATTCATTACTTAGAAAAAGGGAATTATATTGATATACCATCATATGTAACTGATGAACTAAAAGAAGTTAAGAGAGCCGTCTTTGTATCGTTAAAAAAAGAAGGTAATCTAAGAGGGTGTATAGGATCTACATCACCTACTATGGAAAATGTAGCGAAAGAAATTATAAAGTATGCAGTAGAAGCTGGGGTAAGAGATCCTAGGTTTTTACCAGTAAGGATAGAAGAGTTAAAGATGATCGACTTTTCCGTGGATATCTTGACGGAACCACGTAAGGCAACAAGAGATGAATTAGATCCTAAAAAGTATGGTGTAATAGTAAGAAGTGGGTTGAAATCTGGTTTATTACTTCCTGATTTAGAAGGTGTAGAGTCAATAGAACATCAACTTGATATAGTTCTTCAAAAAGCTGGAATAGATTCATATGATGAGTATTCTATAGAGAAATTTGAAGTACTTAGACATAAATAAGGTATAGGTGATTCCATGTTGTATGAAGCAATGTATTATAAAAACTATAATGATAAGGTTAAGTGTTTTCTATGCCCTCATAACTGTGTGATAAGTAATGGGAAATATGGTATATGCAATGTTAGGAAAAATGAAGAGGGAATTCTTAAAACTATTAATTATGGAGAAATAACTTCTATGGCCGTTGATCCGATAGAAAAGAAGCCGCTTTATCACTTTAAACCTACTAAGAGTATTTTATCAGTAGGTACTTTTGGATGTAATTTTTCCTGTAGTTTTTGTCAAAATTATTCTATTGCACATCATAAACCTAAGAGTGAATATATATCACCAGAACCGTTAATAGATACATTGTTGAATTTAAAAGATAATATAGGAATTGCTTTCACATACAACGAACCATCAATTTGGTATGAGTATATTTATGATACTGCAAAGAAATTAAAGCAAAATTACCCCGAATTGAATATTGTGCTTGTAACAAATGGGTTTATTGAAGAGCAACCCCTGTTAGAATTGTTACCCTATATAGACGCAATGAATATTGATTTGAAATCTTTTAGCCAAGATTACTATAAAAGAGTTTGTGGTGGAGGGTTAGAAGACGTTATGAAAACTATTGAGACAGCGCATGATAAATGCCATGTAGAAATAACAACTCTTCTAGTAAATGATCTTAATGATTCTAAAGAAGAGGTAGAAAAGATATCATCATTTTTAGGTAGTCTAGATAATAATATACCATTGCATTTATCTCGGTATTTCCCAACATATAAAATGAATAGACCGCCAACAGAAGTAGAATCATTATTAGTGGGTAGAGAAGTAGCCAAACAACATTTGAATTATGTCTACATAGGGAATGTAAGTGGTATAGATAACTCAACATATTGCCCTAAGTGTGAAAATTTGTTAGTAGAAAGAAACGTGTACAAATCTGAAAAGCATATCAACAACCCAATATGTCCTGAATGTGGGTTTGAAATTAAGATGATATTATAATTTTTTATCTATACAAGTTTACTAAAAAGCAACAATGAAGTTGCTTTTTATATTCATTAATTTTCTTTTCTTAGTATCTCATAACCACCTAAACTGGTATTTTATTGTTTATACTGACGAATGTCAATATTGAATATATATTCTTATCTTTTTTGCCACATACCACGTTGTTTTTCTTTTGCTTCTTGTTCAAATTTCTTGAGTAAGTCTACATATTTAGCATTTGATTTATATGACAACTCACTTGCATACCCTTTTGAAATTAGTATTGCATTAAACATTTTTCTTTTCAGTATACGTTCACTTATTGATTTTTTAGGTTTCTTTAACCATACATATCTTAGAGCTCTACCATACATATCAAGATTAGTAGAGTCTTTTTCTAAGTACACTTTCTTGTTTAAAAGTTTCTTCTCAGTGAATTCTGAAGCCTCTTTTCCGTAAAACTCTTGTCCTTTAGTAGGATGCTTTGTCTCGGGTGTATTTACACCAAGTAATCTTACTTTATATGTGATTTTTTTTCTGTCTCTCACTCCTATAGTGTCACCATCAACATGAGTTGTCACTTTTACTTTTTCATAATCTTTTTCCTTATTTAATAACGATTTGAGTATTACTGTTAGAATAAGTATTAATGATATACCAAAAAACATACCATAAATAAATATGATATGTTCTGGTGTTAGTAGCCTATTCAATTTTATTTCCCCCCATACTATATCATATATTGTTATAGTATGATTTTTAAGTAACTATGTAGAGGGCTTGTTTCTCATTATAAATGAGATTTTTATTAAATTATGTTAATTATCCTAATATTCCAACAGTTTGGAAGAAAGGAGTAAATTCAGTTCCATTCCAACTTAAGGATGTTTGAACATACCCCAAGTTATCTGCATTATATCTACCAGCAATTCTACGAGTTGCGTATAACTCATAGATCTTATTTTTTTTGAAATCTACAGGATAAAGTCCTCCTAGTGGGTTGACCCAACCTTTAATAGGTTCTTTAAGTTTCCCTTTGTCAGTATAGATATCTGATAAATAGTCTAAACCTTTATAAAGGATGTTTATAATATAACTTTTGTCTTTAGAATGAACTTCCACTTGATAGTTATTTTTATAAATTACATCGTAATCACTATATTGATTAAAGTCATTGTGGTCAAAAATTTTTTTAGGAACTCCTTTTAGATATGAGTAGATATAATAAAATGCATAACCTCCTGACCCACCTGAATCTATACTAACTAAAACGTCGCTAACTCTATTACCTGTAAAATCTCCTAGGAAAATTGTAGGAGTATATCCAGCGTTTTCTTTAAGTGGTATTTTTGTTATGCAGCCTGAATTTCCTTCTTGGATTAATAATGTTAAATTTGAAAAGAAAGGACTTTTTGAACCGTAGGGTCTATTACCGACCAGGTAAACATAATCCGATATTCCATCTCCATTAATATCTTCTTCTTTATAGTCTAACATAAAAATATCGTTGTTTTTTTTCTGTTTCTCAACAGTATATCTAGAATAATACAATTTTACCACCCCTCAAAACTTATGTAGTATATTATGAGTGAACTATTCGTAATATTCCTATAGTAATTATTGAGAGCCTTCCATATAAACAAAAAAGATAATAGTTCGTAGCTTATAAGGGTTATAGATTTATATGGAATTTTTTTAGTAGTACTAGAATAATAGCCATCATAAATGGTATATTTAGATGGAGAGATTATTTATAATACCTATGAAACTGAAAACATATAATTTATTGATAATTAATAGGGGGAAACAAATGAAAAATTATTTTAATTACGATGTGCTTCCAAATGAAATAAGAAAGTTCATAGAGAATCAAAGACTTGAGGAGGTCTCTATAGGAGAGTCTTTATCTCAAGTTCTTTATATACCAAATAAGAATGCGTATTTGAAAATTTCTCCTAATATCATTTCGTTTACTCCAGAAAATGAGTATAAAATCTACAATTGGTTAAAAGGGAAACTACCTGTCCCTGAGGTGCTAATATATAGAAAGACTAATAAGTTTCATTACATGGTGCTGTCAGAAGTAAAAGGTGAAGATATTAGTGAGGCAATAGAATTAGATGATAATGAACGTGTAAAACTTTTCGCTCGCGGACTTAGAATGATACACGATATCGATATAAGTGACTGTCCTATTGAGTATAGTACTGACAGTGTTATTTCTAAAATAAAATATTGTCTTTATAATGATATTTATGGAGCACGTGTAAACATAGAGAGAACCTTCGAAAAATTAGAAGAATACAGAAAGAATGCCCCTACTTATGAACCTGTTCTTATTCATGGTGATTATGCAATGGTTAATGTATTAGCAAAAGATAATAAAATATCTGGATTTATTGACATGGGAGAAGCAGGGATTTACTGTAAATATAGAGATATAGTACACGCAGTAGATAACTTAGGATATTGGGGTTATGGTCATCAAGATTACATAGAATTATTTTTCAAAGAGTATGGACTAAGCGAACCGGATCAAGAAATGCTGAGATATTTTGAAGAACTTGATTATGATTAATTGTTATTTAGTGAATTTTATAAAATAAAAGAGACCAAAATGAGTTAATTCCTTTAAAATGGACACATAAAAAAAGATGTTGAATAAAATCAACATTTTTTTTAGTATCATATAAATGAGGTGAAATAATGAGAAAGAATATCAAAAGGACAATCGAAGATAAAAACAAAATTGTTAAGGAGTACTTAGCAGGTGAGAGATTATCAGTTATCAGAAGAAAATATAATATTGCTAGTGACAGCATGTTAACTAGATGGGTTAATCAATATAAAAAATATGGAACCACGACAGACTCAAGAGGTAAGAAATCAACTGGCAGACCGAAAAGCAATAAACTTATTCCTGAGGAAATGACTAGAGAAGAGTTAATAGAATATGTGAAGGCTGTTGAAGATATAAAAAAGTTAATGGCCTACCAAGAAAAGCCAAAGACAAATTTAAAATAATTGATACTTTGAGAGAAAAACATAAGATAGTTCTACTATGTAAAATATTAAAGTGTTCAAAGAGTGGTTATTATCAATGGATAAAGAATGGTAGGCCCAATCATAAGGCATATAATGCTGAAATAAATAATCTTGTTGTAAGTATCTATAATGAAGATAGTAGATGGGGTATAACAAGTATAGAGAATGCAAATACATAGAAAGTATAATAAGAGACTATCAAAGAAAACAATATATAGATACATGAAAATAAATGGAATTAAGTCAATCATCCGTAAAAAAAGAAATAAGTACGGAAAGAAAGAACATCATAATATACCCAATCTTATTAAACGAGATTTTGTATGTTCAAGACCTAACCAAAAATGGTCGATCGACATTTCATACATTCACACAATCCAAGGAGTAGAGTATCTATGTGCAATTAAGGATATGTACGATAAATCAATTATCGAATATCAATCATCACCTAGAATGAGTAATTTTCTAGTTGTTGAAACAGTTGAAAAAGCGATCAAGAAAGTTAAATTATCTAAAAGAGAAAATCTAATACTACATTCGGATCAAGGAGCACAATTCACATCTACTGATTATTCAAAACTGCTTAGAGAAAATCATATTAGACATAGCGTTTCTGCAAAAGGTAACTGTGCTGATAATGTACCAATAGAATCATGGTTTAGCGCTTTAAAATCAGAGTGTATTTATTTAATTAAGAAAGTACCACGTGAAAGAATAAGAGAATTAATTAGACAATATGTTGATTACTACAATAACGAACGATTACAAGAGCAACTAAAAGAGCTAACACCTATGGAATATAGGAAATTAGCTCATATATAATTACATCTTTTTTAATAAGTCTGTTTTAAGGGTATTGACTCAATTGGTCTCTTTTATTTTTCTCTTATTGCATCTATCGGTTGTTTATTGGTTATAAGTTTAGTAGTGAATAAACTTGATAAATAAACAATTGTTAAACTTAAGAAGAATAATAATAATACTTCAAAAATGCTTATAGTATAAATATAAAGATTCAGTCTTAGACCACTTGATAATATGGAGTTTACAATATTTGAACCATATCCAACTATTACTGTTGCTAGTAAAGCTGATAATATACCTATAATTAAAGCTTGTAGTATAAAAATCTTAGAGACATCTCTACTTTTAGTACCTAATGCTCTTAAAATTCCTATCTCTTTTTTCTTATTAGTAATGCTGAATGAAATAAATGAGTTAATTAGTATTACAGTGAAAATACCTAAAGCAACACTTATTGAAATAAGTAAAGGAAGTAATTGTTCAGATGTCTTCTCATATGTATATAACAATATGCTAAGATCAGTACTATGGATGAAGTTGTGTTTGTTTGCTACTTCTAAAAACTTAGAGTTTGATTGGACATCTCCGTGGTAATATGCAACTAATCCATTGTAATAATGCTTGTTTAAAGTGATATCGTCCATAAACTTTTGATTAACAACAACATCTACATCTTTACTAAAAACATTTCTATAATAGTGGGGTAACTTCGAATCATCTAATACACCTATTACTTTAAATTCTATTGTTTCATCTAATGATTTTTTTGAAGATGTATGTGGTGTGATAATGACTGTTTGATTCAAAAAGCTATCTAATAAAGTAATGTCGTTTGACAAATTCATTGCTTCCCTAGGAGAAATATCAAAGAAATTAAATAAATCGGATGCATAAATGATTACTTCATTATCCTCTAATTCTTTTATATCTATATCTTGAGGGTAGATGTTAGTGTTAATAAAGTACTTGACAAGTTGATCGTAATTCTTAAAATTAATTCTATATTTGAAATTTGAATCATCTACAAATCCTGCTATATATGCTTCATATGGATTAGAGAACTTTTCTTCAGTAACTATTAATGAAGTATATAACGTATCTCTTTTGAATAGAAATTCATTCATGCGGTATGTTTCTTCCTTGGTTAAGACAGCTCCAATTTCGATATCAAATATATCTTTATACATTTCATAGTCAGTTTCAAATATTCCTGTAACAGTTTGAAGAATATCAGAATCATTAGAGAGAATTTCCTTCCCTATGATATCAATTGAAGAGTTAAACTCTCCATAAACGTTCTGATAATAAATATTCGTTGTTAAGTACTCTGCAATAAAATCACTAACTACAACTTCACCTGGAGTCTTTGGCCAATCACCAGAGGCAAGATTGAAGTGAGTGTCACCATTCACTGCGATGAAATCACTAAAAACAGTTGGTTCATATTCCTTAGTACGATTGTATCCATAAGTTAATCCTGTTGGTCCGGTTAAAGTTGGTATAATTTGAAGTGAAAAATCTACTTTCGGGTATATATTTATCTCGTCGATAACTCTAAGTTCTTCCAAAAGAGTATCATCATAAAGTCTACTATTAGGACTTGCGTAATCTAAACAACTAAGGGTCTTTTCAAGATCTAACTCACCTGAACAATACTGTAAATCATAATGTTGAATGTTTGATCTATCAAATGACTTTGAAGTAGAGTTGTTCGAGTTATAGTTTGCTACAATTGCTGTTACACCGAAAAGAACTAGTGTAACTGAAAATAATAATAACGTGAATATAAATCTTATTTTAGAACTCACAAGATTTGTATATGCCATTTTAAAAGCAGCCGAGAATGGGAACTTTGATTTTTTTAGTCTGAATTCACCTTCTTCATGTGAGTCAATTATTGGTTTTGATTTTTCGATTGCTATATCTTTTTCGATTAATTCAACTTCTATTTCCTCGTAGTCTTGATCGTTTGGCATTAAAGTATAATCATTTATGACCGAACCATCTTTTAACTCAATAATTCTTTCACCAAATGTTTCAGCGAACTCTTTATCATGGGTAACCATAATAACTAGTTTATCTTTTGATAGTTTCTTTAATAGATTAAGGACTTCCAAACTTGTTCCACTATCCAAATTACCTGTTGGTTCATCAGCTAAAATGATACTAGGCTTTTTAACCAGTGCTCTAGCTATTGCAACTCTTTGAACTTGACCACCACTTAACTCATTTGTTTTTCTATTTGAATATTCGCCAATACCTAACTCAGTAAGTAAAGTTGTAACCTTTTCTGAAATCATTTTAGAGTCATTTCTTTGAAGTTCAAGTGGTAATGCTACATTTTCAAAGACTGTTAAATTATCTATTATGTTGAATTCTTGGAAAACAAAACCTATATAAGCATTTCTATAAAAATCGTATTCTTTTCTTGAAAAGGAATTTGTAGATTGTCCATCGATAATTATTTCTCCACTGGATGGCTCATCAAGTCCTCCTATTAAGTTTAATAATGTAGATTTACCAGATCCACTTTTTCCAACAATGAAGACAAAACCTTTCTCATCAAAGTCCAAATTTATGTTATTTAAGGCAACTTGATTGTTACCTTTTTTTGATATATATGTCTTTTGTAATTTTCTTATTTTTAACATGATTATACCTATTTCTTTCTTACGACATCGATCGGTTTCATCATGACTAGTCTTCTGATTGGTGTTAATGTTGAGATTAATGTCATGAATAAAGCGAATGAAGTAATGTATACAATTTGTCTTATTCCGAAATCAAAGAATAATATATTGTTTCCGTAATAGTTCATAAGTGTAATGTTTATGAATTGAGTAACCATATATGCAATTATAATGGCTATTGTAATTGATATCGTGGCAAGAAGAAGTGACTCTGTTAAGAAGATAGAACCTACATCAATTCCACTTGTACCAATTGATCTTAAGATACCAATGTCTTTTTGTTTATCGTTTATACTATTTGATATTGATACATAAATTAATACACATGAGAATACTCCTAAACCTATTGTTGAGTATAATAACATATGGTGAATATCTTTAGTAATTCCATATACTAAATATAGATGATCACTGTAAGACGATATTTGAACATAACCATTATCATTTAACTCTTTAAACAATTTAATATTTTTATAAGAAGAATCAGATAATTTAAGATAATATCCATCATAAGTTTTATTTAGAAGTTTTGATGGTATGTCAATGCTTGTTATGATACCGTCCTTTAATTCATTTGATTCATAGTTTTCAGTAGATATATTTGGTATATAGAATCCCTTAATTTTAAAATTTTCAGTATACATTACGTCGTTATATTCAAAATTAAATAAATACTCATTTCCAATAAACTCATCCATAATTGTTAAATCACTTAAAACTTTATCACTACTATAATCTGTCATATCAAAGTTATCTTGATATGCTAATTTTCTTTCTAGGAATAAGAATAAATCTAAATATATTTCATTATCTGTGAGTGGTTCTAATGTCTCTGGATATGTTAATACGTTTTCTTTTAACATTAATGATTTATCTAAATCAGTCCTGAAGTTAATATACCCAAGGAAAGTATCATTTTCTGACCTAAGTTTAACTCTATCTATAAAATTATTATTGTTGCTATCTGTACTTTTTTTTGGTAATAAAAATCTTGAGTAAAGTCTCTCTGATTCTAAAATGAATTGACTGTATTCAACTTGTAGTAACTTAAGTTCTTCATCACTCATTGAAGCTGTATCTATACTTTTAAAATGCAGATATTTTTCATGATCAGTTTTTATAACACCAGTTATAGTTAACACTTGTTCACCATATTTGAAAGTACTACCTATTAATTCCTCTCTTGGAATTTCGAGAAACTCTAATATGAAATTAATTAAATAGTCTGTTATCATAACTTCATTACTATCTGTTGGATAGTGTCCATCAATAATATCAAATATGCTTTCTTCAGGAATTTCCATGAATCCGTATATTTTTGAAGGTGTATAAAAATCAACGGTTTCAAAATATATACTTTTAACTACTGGTAATGGATATCTTTCATTTATTAAACGATATGATTCAGCGTCTAAATTTAATGAGATATCATTTATTAGTTCTGTTTCATCTTCACTTATGCTTTTAAATGAACATTCATCTATATCAAAAACTTCTGAATAATCAATTTGAAAGTCATGACACTTTCTTATTAGAACGTTATCAACTTCATTCATGTCCATTGTATTTATAGTTGAAGTGGATATATCAAAATCTGATAGAAGCGTAGAAATACTTAATGTAAACAACGAAACAACAAATAAGAATAAAGTTAGTATCAATTTAATCTTTTTATTTACTAGATTATTTAATGCCGTCTTAAAAATATATTTAAATGGTAGTTTTGTTTTTTTAAGATGTAATTTTCTTGTGGGCAAGACATCAGATAACTCACTCTTCTTACTTATTAATTTTTTTTGAGTCACTTTCCTCTCGAAAACTTTTCTAGTAACAACATAGTCTTCTATAACAGAACCATCCTTTAAGTTTATAATTCTGTCAGCATAGAGATTTGCAAATTCTGTATCATGTGAAACTACAATTATAAGCTTGTTTTTTGATAATGATTTAAGTAAATTCATTATTTGAATTCCAGTTTCACTATCTAAATTTCCTGTTGGTTCGTCAGCTAAAATTATTTCTGGATTTTTAACTAAAGCTCTCGCGATCGCAACTCTTTGAAGTTGACCTCCACTTAATTCATTAGAAGCTCTTTTTGAAAAACCTGCTAAATCAACTTGCCCTAAGATATCTCTTACTTTTTTTGATATCTCATCTTTTTTATAACTCTGTAATTTAAGTGTTAGAGATATATTTTCTTCAACAGTTAAGTTTTCCAATATACCGAAGTCTTGGAAAACGAAACCTAAATATGTATTTCTGTATGAATCAAAATCTTCATTGGAAAAATGTTCACTAGATTTATTCTTAATAATGATTTCACCACTATCAATTTTATCTAGCCCTCCTAAAACATTTAATAAAGTAGATTTACCACTTCCGGATTTTCCTGTAATAAAAACTAGTCCGTTATTACTAAATCTCAAATTGATTTTATTTAAAGCTCTACATTCATCACCATTCAATGAATAATATGTCTTATCAACGTTTTTTATTGTAAGCATTATTACGTCTCCTCTCTATGGGAATAATTGTTGATTGCATTCTTTTGTATTCCTATTCTAATATTATCATATACTCACTTATTTTTAAATAGAACCATACAACTAAACAGTATAGTTATTTACCTAAATAATGAAGGTTTAATACCTAGTGTTTAGTTTTGAGATATTACATAATTCTAAGTTATGTTATTGAAAGATTCAGCTTATCTTCAAAATATTTCTTGGTTGCATCGTATCCTTGCTGGTAAAGAAAGTTATACTTATCATCATTCTTAGTAATATTGAAATCAGTAGAAGATATGAGATCTGTATCTATCTGAATGGATCTTAAAATATCTTTAGGTCTATTATTAAATATATCATCTTGTACTCTTATGAGAGACTTAACTAAATTCTCAATGTATTCAACTATATTATTTATCTCATCGTATCTATATTTACATCTAAATCTAGCTCCTAAAGTTTGAATATTTACTCCATCGACAATTTTATCTTTAAAGAATCTTGAGTCAAATAAATTAATGGGAAAGTTTCTCATAACACCACCGTCTGAGTAAATATGGCTCATTCTCTTAGATTTCATAAACTCATCTACCTTAACAGATTCAAAAAATAGTGGGATTGACATCGAAATTCTTACTGCTTCAGCTACCTCCATGTGAGGGGTAGTTTCATAACTAAACAACATAGAAGAATTAGTAGATATATCTGTACCAGTAATATATAAGTCTAAAAAAGGTCTTTGGTTTTTATGAATATCAGTATTCATGAAATCTTCAAAAGTATATGGAGGAAGTTTTTTTGAATGATCGAACTCAGCCTCAATATGATCCTTTATCCAGTTATAAAAGTATTCACTAGAATACCATCCATAATCTTTAATTAATCTATATATACAATCTATATCACCGAATATTTTTTCTATTTCATTTTTAATAAATGGAGGAATTTTATTTAAATCTTGATGTTCAATTTTTTCTGGTACTTTTTTATAATCTAAGGTATCCGCGATATCCTTAATTTTATCAAACGGTAATCCTAAGCTTGTTATACATGCTGTAATAGCGCCAGCTGATGTACCTGCTACTCTTTTGACATTCTGTAATAATTTATTACTGCTTAAGTAATCTATCACCCCTAAGTATGCTATACCTAGTACTCCACCACCTTCAAAAACCAGATTTTTTATTGTATTCTCATTCATTTGAATCACCCCTAAATTAATTGGTACTCATAAGTATCATTACATTATAAGGAATATTAGTGAGTGATATGATAAGAAAAATATTAAATATTTACTTGTGTATTTTAAAAGCTCTGAAATAAATAGTGTTACCTGGTTTACAAAATCATAAGTAGATATTAATTTGCTTTTCTTAATCTTTAAATTCATACAGTAAAGTGATCAACATATAGAATTAGCAGATATGAATAAAAGCTATTCTAAGCGTAAAAATAAACATGAGGTGATTTTTGTGGGTGTAAGTTGGAAAGGTTCAATATCATTTGGTTTGATATATATACCTATTAGTTTACAAGTTGCAACTAGTGAAGAGAAAATAGGATTCAATATGCTTCATAAGGAGTGTAAACATAGAATTCATTATAAAAAAGTATGTGAGCACTGTGTAGAGGAAATAAAACACGATGATATCGTCAAAGGATACCAGTATGAAGATGGTAAATATGTTATTTTTGATGATGATGACTTTGAAAAGATTAAAACTGTTAAGGATAAGTCGATTAATATAACTCAATTTGTTAACTTAGATGAAATTGATACTATTTTTTATGATAAAACATACTATGTCATTCCTAGTGGTGGTGAAAGAGCTTTTGAACTCTTGAAACGAGCAATGAATGAGTCAAATAAAGTAGGTATCGCTAAAACTGTTCTAGGTACAAAGGAAAGTCTTGTTGCTCTTAGAATGAGTGGAGAAAAAATGGTACTTAATAAGATGTTTTTCCTTAGTGAAATCAGAAGTGTTCAGTATCCAGTTTATAATGCAGATGTAAATCAAGCTGAGGTTGATCTTGCTAAACAATTGATAGAAAATATGAGTACTAAATTTCAACCTGAAATCTATCATGACGAGTATTTAGAAAAACTTAAAGTTGCTATCGAACAAAAAATTGAAGGGCAAGAAATTACTATAAAAGAAGATGTATCAGAAAACAATATTGTTAATTTGATGGAAGCATTACAAGAAAGTATAAGGAACTCAGAAAGCCCAACAATATGACAGATATATATGAATCGAGAAGTGCATCACCTATGCTTTTAACTGAATCTGTACCATTTGATTCAGATAATCATTTATTTGAACTTAAACTAGATGGAATCAGATGTTTAGTCTATATAGAAGAAGGAAAAACAGAGTTACGTAATAAGAGGAATAAGATATTAAATGATATTTATCCTGAACTTACTAGTCTTCATGAGAACGTTCACAAACGATGTATTCTAGATGGAGAACTTATAGTGATAGCGGAAGGAAAACCTGATTTTTTTAAAGTACAAAGAAGAAGCCTTATGAGTGATAAGTTTAAGATTGAATTAGCATCAAAGCAAAATCCTGTTATGTTTATAACAT
This sequence comes from Mycoplasmatota bacterium WC44, assembly GCA_046529715.1. Classification (GTDB taxonomy): domain Bacteria; phylum Bacillota_I; class Bacilli_A; order MAG-NZ; family MAG-NZ; genus WC44. The sequence goes on along the minus strand of CP134881.1, from coordinate 1,367,833 downwards.
ACGATATTCTATATCTGGACAATGAGGATGTTATTTATGTACCTCTTATTGAGCGTAAGAAAATTCTTGAAGAAGTTGTAAGTGAAAGCAAGTCAATCGCAGTTTCAAGATATATTCATGATAAGGGTATAGATTATTATAATACAGTGGTTACACAAGATCTTGAGGGAGTTGTTGCGAAAAAAAAGGATAGTTCGTATCAAATGGGTAAGAGATCCAAGAATTGGGTGAAATTTAAAAATCTACAAGATTCTGACTTTATGATATGTGGCTATATACCTAGTGAAAATGGTGAGATTAAAAGTCTTTCTATTGGAGTTTATAAGAATGAATCAATTATTAGCCAAGGTCATGTCTCTATTGGTATACCAAAGGACGAATCAAAATTAATTCTAAATTTTGCGTCAAAAAACAAGACGGACTGTCCTTTCACTGGTAATTTAAAGACTGATAAAACAGTCTGGATTGAGCCGGAGTTAGTATGTACTGTGAAATATATGATGCGTACAGAATCTGGATATTTAAGGCAACCAATTTACAAAGGGTTAAGAAAAGATAAGACTAAAGAAGAGTGCACTTTAGATCAATTTTAGTATATTAATATAGAAAAATGTTTATTTTTAACAAGAATATAAAATAATAGTAATAATAAGGAGGAATTAAGATGAAAGATTATAGAAATAATGATCCAAATAAACAAGTAAATATGAACAATGAGAAAAAGTCTTTGAGAAATAGATTTGAAGAATTTGCTGAAGAGACTGCTCATAATGTAACTGAAGGTGCTCGTAGAATAGGAAGAAAAGTCAAAAGAACTGGAGAAAATATTGTAGATAGAACTAAGTCGGTGTCTAATCAAGTGGAGGAATTTGCAGAAGAAACTGCACATAATGTATCTGAAGGCGCGCGTAATATTGGAAATAAAATGAAGAGAACTGGGGAGAGGATTGTGGATAGAACAAAATCTGCATCTAACCAGGTTGAAGAATTTGCAGAAGAAACTGCACATAATGTATCTGAAGGCGCGCGTAATATTGGAAATAAAATGAAGAGAACTGGGGAGAGGATTGTAGATAGAACAAAATCTGCATCTAACCAGGTTGAAGAATTTGCAGAAGAAGCAGCTTATAATGTTACTGATTCAGCTAGAAGAGTAAGAAATAATATGAAAAAAGCTGGAGAGAACGTTGTAGAAAGAACAAAATCATCTTCAGAACAAGCTCAAGAGTTCGCAGAAGAGATGAATGCAAGTGTAATGGAACTACGTAGGAATGCTAGTAACTTAGGAAGAAATACTGTAAGTAATACAGAAGAATTGTTTTCAAATAACTCTGAAATGTACGAACAATCTAAAGATGATGATGAGAGAGATTACTAATAGTAATTTCTCTTTTTTTATTTCCAAAATTCCTATCCAACTTACTTTAAAGTATTAACTTAATAGTAACAGAAAGTATATTTCATTTTAAATTTCTAAAACTATACTATAATAAGGAGGAATTTACATGAGTGATAAAAGAGAACCTAATTCTGTAGTAAAAGCAAGTAAACAACAGTTACCGAAAGTTAACAGTATAGAAAGTGATTTAGTAATACAAAACAAAGATAGAAGTAAAGTGTATAATGAAAAAGAGGAGTTTGCTAGTGAATTAAAATTCGAAAATAATGCTATTTTCGGAAGTAAATTTGTAGGCACGGACAACAACAATAATTCAAATATATCTGATAAAGAAAAAAAAGAAAGTGATAAAAATAATTCTTAACCTATATAAATAGTTATTGTAATAGAAGTGAAATTTGAATAAGGGGGATCTAAAATGAAAAAACATCAGGATGAAATTGATGAATTAAATGAAATGCAATTTTATGTAACACAAGAAAGTGGAACGGAACCACCATTTAGAAATGAGTATTATAATGAATTTAGAGAAGGTATTTATGTCGATATAATAAGTAAAGATGTATTGTTTACATCACATGATAAATTTGAAAGTGGATGTGGATGGCCTTCATTTGTTAAACCTCTACATTCTAGTAAGATCATAGAATTTAAAGATACAACTCATAGTATGATTCGTACAGAAGTAAGAGCCAATTTGAGTGATTCACATCTGGGTCATGTGTTTAATGACGGACCTAAAGGATCTTTAAGGTATTGCATTAATTCTGCTGCACTAAAATTTATACCTTTAGAAAAATTAGAAGAAGAAGGTTATTCGGAATTTTTAAAATATTTTAATAAATGAAAAATAATTAGTTATAATTACGTATTTTAATTCATATAGATTACTGCGTGATAATTCCTATTTAGGAAAATACCTAGAAAAGGATATTTTCTTATAATATAAAGACTAGAATTGATTAAGGTTATCGGTCTAGTCTTTTTGTACTATTAAAGTATAGGTTACAATCATCTCGTATGGTTGATAACTTATACTTATTTTTTTTATAATAAGGGAGTAATTGGTTAACGTGTGTCTTTTAGGGTTAATAATAAACATCCGTCATAAAAACTGTTAACCATCTCTTATTATCAAGTATTCGATTAAGCAGGTTGAGATCATCTATATGACACTCGCGTAACTAACAAAAATGAATGGAAAATAAGTAAGATGGATTCAATTACAAAAATACAAGGAAAGGAAGTTTTAGCATGATAAGTGTAGGGATTGATGTATCAAAAGAAAAAAGCATGGTGTGTATATTGAAACCATATGGGGAGATTATAGCTTCTCCATTTGTAGTTGATCATACCGAAACAGGGATTGGAATTATAAAAAAGTTGTTAAGTGGATACGATGAAGAAATAAAAATAGTTCTTGAGGCAACTGGACACTATCATATGCCTATAGTACAAACACTGTTAGAGGCAGGGTATCATGTATCGGTAATTAATCCACTAGTAATGAAAAAGTATACAAGTTTAAGTATAAGAAAGGGAAAGACTGATAGAAAAGATGCGATTAAGATTGCAGAGTATGGAATATCTAACTGGTTTAATCTTAGAACATTTGAGATATCCAAGGAAGTATATGAAGAATTAAAAATACTATCAAGACAATATTATCAGTATCTGTCAATAAAAACTAAGTGTAAGGTTAATCTGTCAAATATATTAGATAAAGCAATGCCAGGCATAAAGAAACTACTGAAAGACGACAAACTATTATCATTCATACGAAAATATTGGCACTTTGACAATGTAAAATCGAAAAGCGAAAAACAATTTATAAGAAGTTACTCAACGTGGATAAAAAAAGAAGGATACCATCAAAGTGAAATAAAGGCAAAAGAAATATATGCCTTAGCTTTGAATAGTATCCCAACACTGAATTCTAACTACCGATCTTCCAAATTGTTAGTTTTAGAATCAGTTAGAGTACTTCAAGAAATCGAAGACTCATGCAAACTTATTTTAGCACAAATGAAAGAATTAGCAATCAATCTAAAGGAGTATGAAACTGTAAAAAGAATGTCTGGTGTAGGAGATGTATTATCTTTACGTTTAATAGCTGAGGTTGGAGATGTTAGAAGATTCCATAGTAAGAAGGCATTGATAGCCTATGCGGGTATAGATGCACCGCCATATGAGTCTGGTAATTTTGTAGGTAATAAATGTCATATATCTAAACGAGGTTCAAAGTATTTAAGAAAAACTGGTTACGAGATAATGCTGGCATTAAAGAAAACTAAACCAACTAAAGATAATGCTGCATATGAATATATTTTAAAAAAAGAATTAGAAGGAAAATCAAAAAAAGCAGCAAAAATAGCTGGCTTAAATAAGTTCTTGAGAATTTATTATGCGAGAGTAATGGAACTATATACTTAATAGTAATATTCTAATAATAAAAAACTCACCTAAATGGTGAGAATTTTGTGGTTGATTGAGTTATTTAAATTTTTTTTTGAAATTACTACTTGATTTTTATTAGCAGGTTTTTATGTGCGTTTTAAATTTATACTTCATTTATAACCTAAAGTTTAGTTTGTTTAAGATAATGATATTCATACATAAAAATATATTATTTACACAAGATAAAAAAAAGGAGGTTTGTAAATGGAAGATAAAAATAAACTTAATGAGGTTCCAATTGCAAAAATAAATGATGGAGATATTAATAAAATAAAGGAATTAGAAGCGGAGTTAAATAACAAATATTATCTTATTGCATTTGAAAAGTAATAAAAAAAAGTACCAGACTTCTGGTGCTTTTCAATTGTTTATACTTTTAAGTGATCGACACTAATTTATATGGTAAAATGTTATGACAAATTTGTTCAAAGGAGAATTGATTTGAAAAATATAGGAAGATACTTACCAGGATTACTTTTTACTCTTTTAATTGCATACCTATCTATTACTATAAATGATTTACTGAAGGTCTATATAAACTTAGAAGCATTAACTATCGCAATCATAATTGGTATAATCTACAATAATACTATTGGGACCCAACCATTATTTAAGGATGGTATTAAGTTTTCTCTAAAAAGATTGTTAATCTTAGGTATAATTCTACTTGGATTTAAATTGAATTTCTATTCGATATTAGAACTAGGTCCTAAAGTATTACTGATGGTTTTATTTTATGTTCCATTAACACTATATATAGCTGTCGTGCTTGGAAAGAAGTTTAAAGTAAACAATAAATTAGCTACTTTAATTGGAATTGGTTCATCTATATGTGGTGCCTCTGCTGTAGTTGCGATAGCTCCTACAATTAATGCTGATGACGATGAGTCTATAGTTGCTGTATCGATTGTTAACTTTTTAGGAGCAATTGGTGTTTTAATATATTCATCGATAGTTGCTAGTAATATTCAACTTTCAGAAATACAATACGGTGCTTGGAGTGGATTATCTCTACATGGAGTAGCTCATGCACTAGCTGCTGCATTTGCCCTTGGGGAACAATCAGGAGAGATAGGAACATTAGTAAAAATGACAAGGGTACTGATGTTGATACCTGTTTCTTTATTCCTAGGATTAATGTTTAAAAGTGAAAATAATAGTAAAACCAAGATTAAATTTCCAATGTACATAGTATATTTCGTTTTTGCTGGTGTTGTAAATTCACTTGGTTTTATTCCTGAAAGTTTAACATCTTTATTTATTAAGTTAAGTGGGTTATTTATACTTATGGCAATGACAGCTATGGGTATTTCAGTCGATTATAAAAATATTATTAAAAAGGGTAAAGGTGCCTTAATAGTAGGATCATTATTGTTTTTAGTAGTTTCTATTATTAGCTTAATTGTTATTTTAAACATATTATAAATTGCTGTAGAGAATATTTAAAAGACAGAATCATTTTTGAGTCTGTCTTTTTTATAAAAATTTAAAATAAAAAGCTTTATAAAAATCTAATCAGTTGTCTTTTTTTCTTCTTTTAATTCCTCTTCAGAGTGGCATTCCGGATTCCAACTGCATCCGCAATCTTTACATTCGTACATAAGTTTGCTAGGAGCGATATTATCACTACCGCATCTAATACACTTCATTAATGTTCCCCCTTTATATATTATATGATTCCTTTGAACATGATTGAATACAATTGATATTTTTAACTTCATAATCCAAATTAAGTAATAAAGGTTGTGTCGTGATGTACAACATCTACCTTAGTCTAAAATGTTCTTAGTGTGGTATAATAAACAAATTACGTATTTCGTTATTATCTAATAGTTTATAATGTACATCTGTTAATTATATATTATAGAAGATGATTGTTGGAATACGTCGTAATAAGAACAAATGATACAGAAAGTTCATCTAAATCAATAGATTAAATCTACAATAAGAAAATATTAAAGAGATAAATTGAGATTAATATAACAAATTAACAGTTATAATTTAGGTGCTTCTCATAAATCGACAAACTTATGCGTATACTTTTCGACAAATTTCGACGATATACATTGTTTAAGTAGCATTTTTGAAACTGATTTTAAGATTACCAAGTTATTTTTCTGGGAATAATGAGTTCTACTTTGAAAGTATTAACTTATTTGAGAAAATGAGATAAGTATGATTCAATTTACTCTTGTAATTAATTTTTAATGTAAGAAATGAGGGATTGAAGTGGATAAAGATAATGTTTATAAACACTATGAAAATAAAGTAATTGAACTATTTGAGAATAAATACAATGAGGTGACTTCTCAACTAGAACTAGGATTTGTTATTCAGTTTTATATTGATGGAAAAATTTATCATTATGTAAATGGTAGTCCATTGAATAAAAATGGTAAAGAGGATTGTGCATTATTAATAGCTGATAATTGTTATCAAATAGATTTTGATGAACACGTCTATAAACCTTCAGTTGATAGGTTCGGGAAGGAATTTATTAACGACTGTTTTTATGATTTTTATGAGTATCTGGAGTCTACTACTAAAGATAAGTTTAAAGTAACATATCCAAATTATAACCCCGTAGAAAATAAAACTACTTGGATAACTGTAAATGGTTTTATACTTGAAAGAGATGATAAGGGCTTACCTACAATGAGTACTGCTGTCTATTATGATATAGATGAACATAAAGAACTTCAAGAAAGGTTAAAAAGTCAAAATGATTTACTGAATAGTCAAATTCAAAATTTTAGATTCGCTGAACAAGTAGGTAATTTAGGGACCTTTTATGTTGATTCAGATAAGAATCCTAAGAAGTTTTGGGCATCTGATAATTATGCTATTATGATGGGATTAAAGGTTAAGAAAGATAGGAATTACTCCATGAGTTTTTTTAACAAGATCTTAAAAGAGTTTACTCCTATCAAACATATTAATAACGGTGAACATATATCTGACCTTTTTTATAAATTTATCAAGGGAGATGCAGAAAAGTATAAAATTACATATCCTCTTAAAGTTGATGGAAAATTAAAATGGTTTCAAAGTATAGGTAATTCATTAGAAAAAGATAAAAAAGGCAAAGTTGTTAAATACATTGGTACAGTCAAGGACATTACTGAATTAAAGGAAAATGAGATAAAGCTATATAATGCAAAAACATTAGCTGAGGATGATAGTATTGCTAAATCCAATTTTTTAGCTCATATTTCGCATGAGATTAGAACTCCTTTAAATGCAATCGTGGGATATGCAAATCTTATTATGAATGAAAAACGATCAAATAAGATAAAAGATTACTCGAAGAAAATAAATTACTCATCAAAAATTTTACTTAAGTTAATAAACGATGTTTTAGACTTATCGGAGATTACTAATCATAAGTTAGATATTGAAAATGTTGATTTCGACTTTAAGAAAGAAGTGACGCAATTAATTGAGTCATTTCAAATATTTGTTGAAGAGAAGGATATAAAATTAGTATATTATATTGATAGTAAGATACCTCCTTTACTAAATGGTGATCTTTATAAAATCAAACAAGTAATAAGTAATTTATTAAATAATTGTATTAAATTCACAAATAAAGGTTTTGTATCAGTTAGAGTTAATTATGTATCTTTAGATAATATTAATAAACTAAACTTTGAAATTACTGATACAGGTATTGGTATTGAAGAAAAAAGAATTAAAGATTTATTTGATCCTTTTATTCAGGCTGATAACTCAACAACTAGAAAATATGGTGGTACTGGTCTTGGACTTACAATATGTAAAGAGTTAGTTGAGATGATGGATGGAAAAATATCTATTTCCTCAGAAGTTGGTAGAGGTACAACATTTAAGTTCGATATTTCTGTAAACAAAATTGACTCAAATATTCCTTTAGAAAAAGTTATACCACTTTGTGCTAGTAATTATGATAGAAAAATACTTATTGTTGAAGATAATAATGTAAATAGCCTACTAATTGAAGAACTCCTAAAAGCTAATAATTTAAAAAATATAACGATATCAGTTAATGGAGAAGAAGCGATTGATGAAATTAGAAATGGTGATTTTGATATCGTTCTAATGGATATACAAATGCCCATCATGGATGGAATAGAGGCTACTAAGTATATTAGAAAAGAATTTCCGAATAAGAAACTTCGAATAATCGCATTGACTGCTAATGTATTAAAAGAACAAATTAATGAATATATTAGTGTAGGGTTCGATGATTACGTATCAAAACCAATTGATGTTAATGTTTTGCTTAACAAAATTTATGGTTAGACTATAGAGATATAAAATAAAAAAATATTTGAATAATATATATAACAAAACATATACTATATATGCAATCAAAATTATCCTAAAAAAGTAATTTGAGGTTGCATAATATAAAAATGAGATATTTATCTCATGCCAAAGAATAGGGTTTATTCCCTGTTCTTTTTTTATGTAAATAATGTATGTTTTCTTGATAGTTATGTCACTATTTTAAAGTACAAATACACCATAATTACACTATTTATTTTTGTATAGATTAACAAAGAATTCATAAGCATAAGTGATTCATTTTTAGATGATGTATATTTTTAGAAAAATAATGATATTTATGCTGAACCATGTTAGAATTTACGTGTATTATGTAATGTACGAGAAAGAATATGTAAGCAATCTATTTATTAGTGAAGACCTTTAAATATTACTTCATGTACGTAGATTGAGAGAGAGGATAAAATGTCAGTAGAATTAGTAGAAGTGTATAGGGGCTCAACTGTAGAAAGTATTCATAGTGGAGATTTAGTTGTAGTTAATAGTAAAGGTGATATATTATACCAATTAGGAGATCCGTATAAATTTACATTTTGGAGATCATCTGCCAAACCATTTCAAGTTTTAAATCTATTAGAAATGGGTGGAACTGAAGCTTTTAATATATGTGGGGATGAGTTAGCGTTGATGTGTTCATCTCACGGTGGAGAAGAGAGTCATGTTGATTTAGTTTTAAAAGTATTAGAAAAAATTGGTTTCAGAGTTAATGATTTGGATTGTGGTATATCTAGACCTATTTCTGAAGAAGCATACATAAAATTATTGAAAGAAAGTAAAGCGCTTTCTGTACTTAATAATGCATGTTCAGGTAAACATTCTGGCATGTTGGCTTTATGTAATTTACTAGATGTTGATATTAAAAATTATATAGATGAAAATCATGTAGTTCAGCAGATAATGAAAGAAATTATTGCTGATGTAGCTGATTATAAGGCGTCCGATATTGCTATAGCCATAGATGGTTGTGGTGTACCTGTATTTGGATTACCTATTTATAATATGGCACTTGGTTACTCGAGGTTAACTGGTGGCTACAATAAGAGCGAGTTAAGAAAAAAAGCTCTTAAACAAGTTCAAGACGCAATGGTGCAACATCCTTTTTATGTAGGTGGTACAAATAGACTCGATACTATATTAATGGAAGAAACAAATGGTAAGGTAGTGGCCAAATTCGGCGCTGAATCAGTATACTGTGTTGGTATAGTGGATAAGGAAATTGGTTTTGCTATGAAAACAAAAGATGGTAGTTATAGAGCTTTGAAAGTGATAATTCCTGAAGTTTTAAGACACTTAGATTATATTACAGAAGAAGAATTTATTGCTATAAACAGTAGATTAGATTTAGATGTAAAAAACAATAGAAATGAAATAATCGGACACTATAAAGTTCCTGAAGGTTTATTACAAAAATAAATACTATAAATAATAAAACACTCTTTAATAAAAGAGTGCTTTTTTATTATGATAGAAATTAATATTTCTACACAAAATATATTACTAAAAATATAGGATGGATTGTTTATGAATGAATTTATTAATAGCTATTTAATAAGAAATCTAATACCTCCAGAGTTTGATTGGGCAACATTTTATGGAATAGTGATCTCATCAGCTATATCATTATCAGTATCCATTTATCTTGTACAAAGAAGCAGAAAGATGACAGACGATACAATAAAAGCAAACATGAGGATAGCAAGTAAAATTGAGAATAATAAGTATGCCTGTCATTTTAATTTTGAAGTTACTGATACATCAAATGAAGACAAACTAATAGATCCAGAAAACAACATAATAGTAAAGTACACTCTGCCAAATGAGTTTGGAATAGGTGATAGCGATACCTCTACAAATTATTATGTCAGAGTTGTTAATGAGTCTAATAATATTTGTAAAATTAGATTAGAAGATGTTGTGATTAAATCTATAAATACTAAAGTTCAACTAGAAAAAGAAGTAGTAAATTCTAGAACTTTTGCATTGCTTGGAAACAAGGATTTCATAGTAATTTGGTTCACAGGTAACTTCGATTTTGGAACTATTTTAGATATTATGATGATGTGTTCAATTGAATTTAGTTATATCAATCAATTAGGAAATAAAGTTTATGTTAGATCAGATACGATGAATGATAATATACTAAAAGAATATAAAGATAATACTTTTGACGAGAATGATTTTTAGTTACTTTAATAAGTGTATATAAACTTGTGTTTACATAGTATAATAACTAAATATTTTCGACCAGATAATCTTATAATACATTTTATTTATTTTTATCACATTTTTTTTTGTACTCTTCAAATACTAAGTATTGAATGAACAGGAGGAAATATTATGGAAAGAAAAATGTTTTGTTATCAATGTCAAGAAGCAGCTAAAAATATAGGTTGTGAAATTATTGGTGTATGTGGTAAAGTACCTACTTTGGCTACAGAAATGGATGCAGTAAAATATGTAATTAAAGGTCTTAGTGTTGTTGCGAATGATGCGGAAGCTAAAGGAGTAGATGTAAAAACAGCAGATTACTTTATAATGGACAGTTTATTTAAACTAATAACTAACGGTAACTTTGATGAAGCTGATATTGCAAGAACAGCCTTAGCTGGTATTCAAATTAGAGAGAAATTGAAAGAAAAATTTAATGGTGAATATGATTCAGAGGCATTAAATTGGACAGCAAAAAATGTTGAGGAAGTAATCGAAAAAGGATTGACAGTTGGAGTTCATGTAACAAAAGATGACGATATTAGATCAGCCAGAGCTACTATACTTTATGGATTGATGGGAGCTGCTGCTTATCACTCGCATGCAAGTAAATTAGGGTTTACTTCAGAACAAGTATTTAAATCAACTAGAAAAGGGTTAGCATCGATGTTAGATGACTCTTTAAGTTTAATGGACTATGTAGATTTAATAGATGAGACAGGAGCAACTGGTGTAGAGGTAATGGCGCTATTAGATAAAGCTAATAACACGTTCGGTACACCAGAAATATCTAAAGTTAATATTGGTGTAGGTACAAAACCTGGTATTTTAATTACAGGTCACGATTTACATGATATGAAGATGCTTTTAGATCAATCAAAAGATACTGGGGTGGATATTTACACTCACAGTGAAATGTTGCCATCACATTATTATCCAGAATTTAAAAAGTATGATAATTTATTTGGTAATTACGGAGGAGCATGGCACGATCAAAGAGAAATATTTGAATCATTTAATGGGCCTGTACTATTTACTTCAAATTGTATAGTCCCTCCAACTAAGAATGCTACATATAATGATAGAATTTACACTACTGGTAATACAGGTTACCCTGGATGGAAACATATAGAAGAGAAAGTTGATGGAACTAAGGATTTCTCTGAAATAATAAAGCAAGCTCAAAAATGCGATCCGCCTGAAGAAATCGAAAGTGGAGCAATCCTAGGTGGATTTGCACATGCTCAAGTTATTAATTTAGCTGATAAAGTTGTTGAGGCAGTAAAATCTGGAGCAATAACTAAATTTGTAGTCATGGGTGGGTGTGATGGTAGATTCCAAACAAGAAAATATTATACGGAATTTGCTAAGGCGTTGCCAGATAGTACTGTAATTTTAACTGCTGGTTGTGCTAAATTTAGATATAATAAAATACAGTTAGGAGAAATTGATGGTATACCAAGAGTTCTAGATGCAGGACAATGTAATGATTCATATAGTTTAGCGGTTATTGCGATGAAACTTGCAGAAGTATTTGAATGTGATATAAATGATTTACCGATTGTATACAATATAGCTTGGTATGAACAAAAAGCATTAATTGTATTACTTTCATTATTACATTTAGGTATCAAGAATATTCACGTTGGACCTACTCTACCTGCATTCTTATCAGAGAATGTTGGAAATTTCTTAGTTGATACTTATAATCTTGGTTCGATAACTACAGTAGAAGAAGACATAGAAAGACTAATTTTAAATTAATTAAATTTAAAGGTGATATTATGGACGATCGAAAGAGAAAAAAAAGAGATGTTGAAGTTTCAAGAGAAGTTTCCACAAATGATTTTCAAACAAATTCATTACAAGGAAATCATGTAAGAGATTTAATTAAAGATAATATTGAAGATATGATTAGCGAAACAAAAACTAATGAGTCTGATGTAAATAAGGAAAGAAATTATCAAAAAAAATAATAACTGAACGTCGGTATTTACCGGTGTTTTTTTTGTGAGTTTGTAATTATGTAGAATATTGGTATAATTTGGTTGGTGATATATATGAAGAAAGAAGTATTAAAGAATGCTTTAATAAAAGTAAAAGGAAATAATGATATTAATAATGACGAAGTTACAAAGTTGACTAAGTATATGCTAGAAAATATTGGATCAATTGACTTTGAGTTAAGAGATAATTTGATTTATTCACAGTTTGCTAACTGGGTATTGAATGATAAATACACTAAGGAGCAAATGAAAGAATTACTATTTCAGGTCTTTAACGAAGACAAACTGTTTTATAAAATAGGTGAATCAAACTCTGACTCTGTTTTTACAAGAACATTTTCAGTTTTAATTATACCACTAATCCTGTACAAAAATCTTATTGATGGATTTTTAACTGTTGAAGAAATCTTAACAGTATATGATAATACAAAAAAATATTTTAAACTTGAAAAAGATTATAGAGGATATGTAGTTGACAAAGGATGGGCTCATTCAGTGGCTCATTGTGCAGATGCGTTCCATCAATTAGTTAAATATGAAGTAATTGATCTAACAAAGCAGATTGAAATCTTGGAAATGATTAGGGAAAAGGTTCAAGTCAATCATATAGTTTATGAACAAGCAGAAGATGAAAGACTTGTTGTTATTATTTTAGAAATGTTAAATAGAAACACATTAAGTATTATAGAATTTGAAAAGTGGATTAATTCAATAAAAGAGTATCCTAAAAGTAATAAATATCCTGAAGATGGTATTCTAGAGCTTAACGTAAAAACTTTTTTAAGAGCGTTATACTTTAAATTAATAGATATTGATGATCATGCCGAAATAATAAATCATTTAAAGAATAGATTAGGTAATTAGATGGATAAATTAATTATAAGGAAAATTCAGAAGCATGATTTTGATGAATGGTTTTCATTAGTTGTAAAACTTTGGCCTGGTGAAGAAAAAGAAGAGATGAAGGATGAGTTTAACCGAGTATTGGTTGAAAATGATAAGGAAGTTTACATATCTATTGATGATAATAAGTATATTGGTTTTATAAATGTATCTACGAGGATAGATTATGTTGAAGGAAGTGAATCTAGCCCTGTTGGATATGTAGAGGGTATTTATGTTCTTGATGAGTACAGAGAAAAAGGGATTGCTAGAAAATTAATTGAAAAAGCAAAAGAGTTTTCTAAGGAAAGAGGATATAAAGAGTTAGGTTCCGACACTGAATTAACAAATGTACTAAGTCAAGAATTTCATGAGTCAATTGGATTTGAAAGAGCAGAAGTAATTGTTCACTATATTCAAAAAATATAAAATAGTTATTTAGAGTAGACTAGTTTTTCTGTATCTAGCAGGACCTTTTCTACACTTTTTTTGCCAAAGGAGTAAAATATAATATAATAAAATAAGTTTAAAATTTAATATCGGCAAAACCATGGAAACATGGTGACGCAAAACTAAAGGGACTAAACCGAACGGTATGTCAGCCAGTTGCGAATCATTGTAACCTTGACATGCCATAAAATTATGGCATTTTTTTATTAGGGGGGATATTATGAAGAAATCTTTAACGTTTATTTTAATCATGTTAATTGTTGTTACTAAGCTCAGTTTGGTAACTTCAGCTCTAGAAGGGGAGTTCAACTCGGATAATGTTACATTTAATATTGAAGGCATTAAGGTGAATCAAAATGAGCATCATATTGCGATTATACTTAATGATATTACTTCAACTTTCCTTAAGGATAGTATTTATGGATATAGTTACAACCTAGAATTTGAATTTAACGGTAATGAAGGTGTAACTACTAGAAGTATAAATAATAATTGTTTCTATCAAGATGAGTTTCAATTACCGAATGAAATTTATACTAGTATTTGGCTTAGAGATGCTTTTCCAATTACTAATTATAAGACTTTAATTCCTGGTCAAGAGCAAGAAGTATTAATCTCATTTGATAAGTATGAAAAGGAAACATTTAATCACTTAGATAGTTTCTCAGTACCTATGATTACTGAACCTAATGTAGAATTTGGAATGTACACGGACTTCTATCCATTAGAAGGTGTGGACTATAAAATAGAATACCGCGTATATTCAAATGTAGATGGTATTCTTACGTTACAAGTACTCGCAAATGATTTATATGATGAAACTGCTATATTCATTGACGATTACGGAATGCATCCTTGGATTGAGATGCATGGGGAATCGTATTACGAACTATTCATAGGTGATATATTTACAGATGAAGGATTTATAGCAACAGACACTGAAGATGGTGACTTGACAGATGAGGTTATCGTAAGTATCTATAACTATTGGACTAATTCTTATGTTGAAGAAGTTAGTACTTTGGAGGCTGGATATTATCAAATAGAATATTTAGTTTATGATTCATTTGGTAACCAAGCTAGACAGTATAGAAATATAAATGTACAACAAGATCCTAGAATACCTGAAAGAAAAGGTTCATTCGAGGAAACAGAAGCAACGATGATGATTGAATCGATAGATATTACAGATACAATGCTTAATGTACATTACCTTTATACGGGTGAGATTAATGAAGATCACAGATTAACAGTACAATTTAATTTTAATATTGAGGGTAATGACAACTGGCCATATATAAGTGCTGAAAGTGAAATTACAACTGAACGTGGTGTCGTTTCGTTTAATTTAGATAGATTAGTTCTAGAACCAAATGTTCCAGCAATTAGTGCTGACTCTATTGGTACACTAGGAGCTTATCTATATGAAAATGATTATTCATGGAAACATATAGGTTCATTACAAATTAGAGAGTTTGAGTATTTAATAGATGAGATATCTTATGTTGCTGACTATCAACTTGGATCTAGTTTAACTTACACAGTCACTAATAATGAGTCTGGTGCTTTAGCGATAAGAGTCCAAAATGATTCAAATAATCCTGATGCAAGTTATATATGGGACTTGAATCACAACTCTAATGGAAGTTTAAGTGATAATTTCTTAAATATACAAGTACAAAAAGTTGTAATTAATAAAGATTTAGGAGTTATAGAAATAGAATATATTCAAGAAAGTGACTTTAGTAATGAAAGTGGAGATTTAGAATTAAACCTTTATACTCACTTTCAAGCTAATCCTTCAAAAGATAACGAATGGAATGAATGGATTTATGTATCAGACAGAGGTGAGTTAGCAACATCTGGTGTTTTCAAGTTACCTCTAAAAAATGCAGTTCAACGACAAAATATGAAGGCTGTTTATACTGAATTAGAGGATTGGAATGGCAACATAGTCCCTAATGAGTATACAATTGGATTTAGTATAAATAACTATGATAATACTTCTGGGTGGGAGAATTACGGTTACTATAGTGTAAATGCATTACTTTACACAGGAGATATCTATGAAGTCGTTGATGGACAAGAATCAATTTCTAGTGACTTAAGTTATACAGTAGGGTCACTTACATATTCTTTACGTTCTGATGATAATAACATCTTAAGAGTTTCAGTTTCAAACAGTAACTACGATGAAGAAGCTGAGTTTGATCATTCTATCCATAACGATTTTAACTGGTTAGAACACAATACTTTTGAGATTACTAACTTAAGAATAAATGAAAATAAGTTTGAGATTGATTATCAATTTAATATCGATGAGTCAATTACTTTAGATAATGGTAGTTATAATCTAAATGTATATACAGAAAGTGAACCGTGTTATACAAAAGAATGTGTTAACATTTCACTTTGGGGTTATGATTACCTAGGTGAAGTAAATGATGATTTAGGTGTATTAAAAACTAGTGGTACTATTTCACTTGAAATGACAGAGAGTAATATTACTAGTTGGTATTCGTATAATCTAGCAGCAATAGAAAATAAGTTAGCTGAGATTAAGGTTGATTTAAGTTATTGGAATAGTGAAACTTATTCTTATGGATATGCTTCATTTAAACCAGAGCTAACTGGTACTGTACTAGAAGAGGCACTTACTTATAAATTAAAGCCATATAACGATGATGAAGGAACTATTGATTTTACATGGCAAAAGAATAGTGATAATTTACTAGAACTATCATGGGTAAATAATTTCTATGATCCTGAAGCTCCATTAGAGGTGCCTATTCCTGATAAGATTAATATAAGCGAAATTAAGCTTACTGAGAAGTTTGTTAGTGATAGATATGCTACGGGTGCAGTGAATGAAGAAAAAGAAGAGGAATGGTCTTACTTTACAATTTTAGTAGAAATGGAAGAAAGGTTATCAGGTGGCTTAAAGTTAAGTGATGATCCATATGACTATAATTCATGGGTTGGATATGCAGAAGGTAAATATGGTGAAATAAATTACTACTCTCTATTTTATAATTTAGGTGGAATAGAAGATAAGAGAATCTATTTAGAACACTGGAATCATTCAACAGGAGAACAAGAATATATTCCATTAGCTTATGATGGTCCTGAAGTAATCTTTAAAAATAACGCATTTAAAGAATTTAGTCCTATGCAACATACTAAGGAACAGCGTATTAGAATGTACTCTGATGAGGATGGATTTTTAAGAATATCTACTGAAGAAATAAAGGCAGAAGCTAATATCGTTACTTACGAAAACAACTTTGATATTAACGTTGTGTGGCAGAGATTAGGTTACTACGGTGAATTCAATATTACTGAAGGTGAAACAACTGTAGGTAATGAGGAGTATTTAACTGAAATGTACGCTAACTTTGCGACTAAAATTGAATTGAGTGAAGACGGTGGCGAAACTTGGACAACTATTAGAGAGGTTAATTTCTACGATGCTGAGTTCAATGAAACAGAAGACCGTGCACAGTTAATTGAAGATTATATGGCTTCTTCATATACATTTGGAGAATCTACTGGATTAACTTTATTACCTAACACAACATATAAAATTAAGATAAGCATTAGTAGTGATTATAAGAATGATTCTACTAATGGTGAGTTAAATAAAGAAAATCCAGACGAAATTAATACGGATAATATAGAATTAGGTATTACGTACGATGAAGTAATATATGAACAAGAAATAACAACAGGTTCTTATAAAATTGCAGAAGTTATAATTGATGAAGAAACTGAAGTTGTTGTGAAGGAAGATGGAACGATAGTAGTTATAGTTAAATCAGGGGATTTAGAAGTAACTGATGACAAAATTCCTGAAGAACAAGAACAAATGGATACTACAGTTAAGGATCAAGTTAATGAGGAAAATAGTGCAATAAGCAGTAGCGCTCAAACGAGTTATGAAAATCAACAAACTGGAGGTAACTAGATGAAAAGAATAGTAGCGTTAATTTTATCTCTACTAATGATAGTTGATGCTCATGCTTTAGGTGGTGGGTCTACTGGTGGTGTTGAAGTTATTGAGAGTACTCATGAAGAGACTGTTTATTCAACTGGTAGTGATGTAAACGTTACATTAGTTGAAAATGGAGTAATAATATTAGGTACAGAAGATGGAAAAGTTCATGCCTTATTTATTGATGAATCTACAACATTCATAACACCAATTAGTATCGGAAGTTCAATTAGTGGTTTATCTATAAATGGTGATGATTTATTGGTT
Organism: Mycoplasmatota bacterium WC44; assembly: GCA_046529715.1. Classification (GTDB taxonomy): domain Bacteria; phylum Bacillota_I; class Bacilli_A; order MAG-NZ; family MAG-NZ; genus WC44. The sequence goes on along the minus strand of CP134881.1, from coordinate 1,349,847 downwards.
AGTACTACTGAAGGTACAAAAACAATCGAAGAGTTTGTATCTAATGTTATAATACCCTTAAAAAATGGAACTTATAGTGAAAGTAACTCATCTAATTCATCAAATTCTAGTGGGGGATCAAGTAGTTCAAGCGGAGGATCAAGTGGTGGTTCTAGTGGAAGTTCTACTACTGCTGGAGCTCCAACTGTTACACTAGTTGGAGATTTACAAACTTTTGTAGAAATAGGCACAGAATATATTGATGAAGGTGTAATTGCTATAGATTATGTTGGTTCAGTTGATATTACTGACACGGTTGTAGTTGAAGGGTTAGAAGAACTGGATGTTAATACTTTAGGTACATACTGGCTTACATACATAGCTCAAGGATCAATTACAACTGGTTCAACTAAAAGAAGAGTTGATGTAGTAGATACAACTCCACCAATTATAGAATTTAATGATGGAGATGTTGTTAATATTGAATTAAACACAGAATATATAGATCCTGGTTTCACAATTACTGATAATTATGATCAATCACTAACAATAGATGATGTACTTATAAGTGGTGGTGTAGATACTTCTTCCTTATCAACTCAATTTATGACTTATACAGTTAGTGATTCACAAAATAATGAAATAACATTTAAAAAGATAATAAATGTCGTATTAGACACTACACCACCCTTATTAAAACTAAATGGATCGGAAGAAGAGTATATAGAAAAAGATTCTATATATATAGACAAAGGTGTTAATGTATCTGATAAATTCTCAACGGAAACTATTATAGAAGGTAATGTTGATACTAAAACTGTTGGTATATATGAATTAGTATATAAAGTAACTGATTTATCAGGTAATGTATCAGAAATTAATAGATTTGTAAATGTAAAAGAAACAGTTGTTAAGTATGTTGAAGTAAATATAAACAATGGATTCGATGAAATGGAAATGAAGATATCTTCTATTAAGTTAGATATAGATGGTACAATCTCAAAGTACATAGTTAGTGATTCGAAATCAAAACCAACTAGACACGATTCAAGATGGCAAAGTTTTAATTCATCAATTGAAGTTCAGGTAGTGGAGCCTGGAATGTATTTACAAATAATGATATGTGATGTAAATGAGGATTTTGAAATATTTACGTCAGATGAATTGAAGTATGAAAATACGACAAGTGTTGTTACTAAAACAGCAACAGATACTAACAATAGACTGGTAGTTAAAACTAATGGTAAAGAAAAGTCAGAAGAAAAAACTACAGATGTATTAGAAAAAGAAGAAGTGTTTTCTGAAGAAATATTGAAAGTTCAAACTAATGAAGATGGTTCTACTACAGTTGCTTTTGATCTAAGAGAAACTTCTGAATACCATCAAATGATGGTATACTATAGAATAAAAACAACTTCAAAATCAATGTTGATGGTATCGGTATCTGCTGATGATGGTTGGCAAGAGTTAATTATAGAAGAAGGAGAAATTGAAACTGTAAAAATACAAGAGAATCAAGAATTAGAATTTAAAACTGAATTAGCTTATAAAGATGAAACTAAAGAACTAGAAGTAACTGAGTTTTTAATAGCTAATGATGGTGGTGAAATACTAGTTAACGTTGTTACAGATTCTGATTTTAATGGTCTTCTATACTTACCTATAGGAATCATTTTGGGATTATCTATAGCATTAACTACTACTAAACTAAAAAGAAGGAAAGCTTAAATTTTAGAAGTTAGAATTTTATTCTAACTTCTTTTTCCTTCCCTTAATCCGCAGTTACAATTATCTACAATATATTAAGTAAGATTAAATTAATATTAAGTTGATTTTATGATTATGTTTATTCTACTACATATCATTTAATGTGTGAGTAAGTAGATAATAAGGGGGAGTATTACTGTGTTCTGTAAAAATTGTGGAAGTGATGTAAAAGAAGGACAAAAGGTTTGTTTAGATTGTGGTTTTGAACCACTGAGAGGTAATAACTTTTGTGAGCATTGCGGAGTAGATTGTATAGAGGGCCAAGTGGTTTGTATTAAATGTGGTTTTGAATTAAATAACTGTATTATTAACAAAGTATACCAAAATGAAGTCAACTACGAATTAGTAAAACCATATTACCAAATTGAGTTCCGTAAAATAGAGAAAACGAACGAAATGTATTTAGGTAGATTTAATTGGTATGCATTCTTTTTTAGTTGGATTTGGTGTTTCACGAAGGGCCTAACGAAACAAGCTTTCGTAGTGGTTGTGGCAAGTATACTTTCATGGGGAATTGGATTAGTTGTGCTTTCTGTTTATTTAGGTGCTAATGGAACCAAACTATACTATAGAGAATGTAGAGGAGAAGATTTTTGGTTCTAAAATATTTGTTGTTTTAACTTTATGTATTAGATTTAATTTATACTACAAGATAGTATAGAATAATTTATACAATTAGTTATCTGAAAATTAATAATAGATGATGTTTATAGTGATAAGGAGGAGTATATGAAAAGAATATTACTTGTACATCAAATGAAAATTAATAGGGGTTTATTAAATAGAGATGTTACATTGCGAATAATGTTACCAAAAAGTTACATGGATAGTCCAAAAAGAAATTATCCTGTTTTATACATGATGGATGGACAAAACTTATACAATGACTTTGAATCTTCGTATGGTTCAAGTTGGAATTTCATTGAATCATTTGAAGATGAAACAACAAATATTCCAGAAATTATAATAATAGGTATCGATAGTGCGGATGGATATGAGATATTAAACGAATACTCCCCGTGGAAATTTACTTTTAATGGTAATACGTACGGCGGTAAGGGAGATGATTTTCTCAAGTGGGTCACAGAAGATTTAAAACCCTGGATTGATTCTGAGTACAGAACAATGGCTAAAGCTGACTACACTGCTATTGGTGGAAGTGGTATGGGTGGGCTGATTAGCCACTATGCACTTATGAAGTATTCTAATACATTTACAAGAGCAGCTACTATTTCTAACTTTTATTGGAAGGTAGAACAAGATATATTAGAATATATAAACTCAGAATTTTCGAATGTAGATAAAATAAAGTATTGGTACACATCTGTAGGAACAAATGAAACAAATAACCCCAAAATATTTGAAGATGCGAGTGACGTAGTTTATAACTTGTTAATAAAAAAAGGATTAGATGAGAGAAAACTAATGTACGATGTCATAGAAGGTGGGGAACATAATGAGCGTTCATGGGCCAAAATTGTTCCAGTTTTTATAAAACATATTTATCAAGATTTCGTTGATTAAAACACTCTTTTAGTAATGAGTGTTTTTTTTTAGGAATAGTAAGTTACTTATTTGGTTAATAATCATACTATAAAGATATACGATATAACGTTATACTATATACAGTTAAGCGATATATTTATAGTTGTAATTTAATATACTATATTGGAGTGATTTGATGGTAGAAAAAGTTAATAAGTTCTCACCCTTAACGGAAACTACATTCTATATTTTATTATCTTTAGTAGATGAGTTACATGGGTATGGAATAATAAAGAAAGTAGAAGAAATGACTGATTCAAGGATACATTTAGCTGCAGGTACACTTTATGGAGCACTTACTACTCTACAAAAAAATGGTCTTATTATTCCAAAAGGTGAAGATAATGATAATAAGAGAAGGAAGCTATACCAGATAACTAGTATTGGTAAAGAACTAATAGAATATGAAACAGTACGACTAAAAGAAATGATTGATAATAAAATTAAAGAGTTAGGAGGTTTATAATGAGTAAAGTAGTGAAAAAGTTATTCTTTGCTTGGAATGAAGAAAAAGAAAAAGAGTTTTTAGAAGATATGGCCTTGAAGGGTTATAGACTAAACAAAGTTAGTTTAGGTAAATATACCTTTGAAGAAGCTGAACCTAAACGACTTATTTATCAATTTGAATTTAGAACAGTTTCCAAGAACGAAGAAGATAATTTTCTTCAAATTTACAAAGACTCAGGATGGGATTGTGTCTTTAAATTTGGGTCTTGGTATTATTTTTGTAAAGAATGGAATGAAGATGGAGCTGATCTAACTCTATTTAATAATAATGAATCCATGGCAAAAAAATATGAGCGATTATTATTGTTTTTAATGCTTGCTGGATTTCCTCTTTATTACCAAGTTCTTATCTTTTTTCCAAATATGGCTGATTCTAGATTAGAATACCCTAGTTTTTATTTCTTCTTTAGAATTATAGTTATTATACTTTCAGGACTACATCTTTTCTCTGTAGTAAAGATATTATTAAAATATAGACTGCTGAAAGATGATTTCAAAGAATAATAAAAAAAACTAACGAGTATTTTTAATTATCGTTAGTTTTTTTGTTCTAATAATATATACTATAGTTAGATTATAATATTTATTTTATCTAACTATTATGAATACACATAATATTTTACTTTTTTATGTAAAATATAGAATAGAATATTAAGGAAAAGGTGTGCCATGGAAAGAATGTATACAAAGGATGTTAACTCTATAATAAGTGAATTTAATGGAGATAAGCAAAAAGGATTAAGTAATGATGTCTATCAAAAATTGCTTGATAAATATGGAGAGAATAAATTAGAAGAGAAGAAACGAAAAACTATTTTAAATATGATTGTTAATCAATTTAAGGATTTCTTAACATTAGTGTTAATTGGTGCAGCGATTGTATCTATAGTTGCGAGTGGTCATATAACTGATGGACTATTTATTATTGTAATAGTTATCCTAAATATGATTCTTAGTATTATTCAAGAAAATAACGCTTCTAATGCGTTAAAAGCACTAAAAGAGATGTCTGGACCATCAGCTAAAGTAATTAGAGAAGGTAAAACTCTAAAAGTCTCATCGATAGAATTAGTGCCTGGAGATATTGTCTTGATAGAGGCTGGTGATTATATACCTGCTGATATAAGACTTATTGATAATTTTAACTTGAGGGTAGAAGAGGCAAATCTTACTGGTGAGTCTTTACCTGTAGAAAAAGATGTTTCAGTAACGCTTGAAAATGATACTCCAATTGGAGATAGATTAAATATGGTATACATGTCGACTATCGCAACTTATGGTAGAGCTAAAGGTATTGTTGTTGCTACTGGTATGCAAACAGAAATAGGAAACATTGCAGGTATGTTAAATGAAGTAGAGGAGGAAGCTACTCCACTACAAAAGAAATTAGATACATTAGGAAAAATGCTTGCAATAAGCTCTTTAATAATATGTGCAATCATTTTCGTTGTTGGGTTAGTACAAGGTATGGACTTGTTAGATATATTTATGACTTCTGTATCTCTTGCTGTAGCAGCAATACCTGAAGGATTGCCAGCTGTTGTAACTGTAGTACTTGCACTTGGTATGAGAAATATGGTCAAAAAGAACGCAATTGTTAAAGAATTAGGTGCAGTTGAAACACTAGGAAGTACAACAGTTATTTGCACCGATAAGACTGGTACACTTACACAAAATAAAATGGTTGTTACTAAAGTGTTTGATAATAAAGACCTTTATGAAGTTACTGGTGAAGGATATAGCTTTGACGGTAATATAACAGGAGATAGTGAAAATGTTAAGAAATTAGCACAGATTGCATTACTGTGTAATGATTCTAAGATTACAAACAATGATGTAATTGGAGATCCAACTGAAGGAGCACTAGTAACTCTTGCTGCAAAAGCTGGATTTATCCAAGATGAACTAAATAATGAATATCCACGACTAGAAGAATTTCCATTTGATTCAGATAGAAAATTAATGTCTACACTGCATAATATTACTGGAGTTAATAATCTATTTACTAAAGGTGCTCCGGATGTATTACTAAGTAGATCAGCATTCTATTTAGAAAATGGTGAGAAAAAATCTATCACAGATGAATTTATTAATAGAATTGAAAGTCAAAATACTGAGTTCGCTAAAGATGCTTTAAGGGTATTAGGGTTTGCCTATAAAGAATTAAGTAACATCTCAGATATAAAAGATGAAGAAAAAGACCTTATATTCGTTGGATTAGTTGGGATAATTGATCCTCCAAGGAAAGAAGCTTTAGAGGCTATTAAATTATGTCACAAAGCAGGCGTAAGAGTAGTAATGATTACAGGTGATCACAAGATTACAGCTTCAGCTATCGGTAATGATTTAGGAATCTTAACGAACGGCGATATGGCACTTAGTGGTAAGGAAATAGATTCGTTATCAGAAGATGATTTTAAGATGAAAGTACGTGACACTAATGTCTTCGCAAGAGTTTCACCTGAACATAAAGTAAGAATAGTTAAAGCAATGAAAGACAATGGTGAAATAGCAGCTATGACAGGTGATGGAGTTAATGATGCTCCAGCACTAAAACAAGCAGACATTGGTATCGCGATGGGTATTACTGGAACAGATGTTTCTAAGGAAGCTGCTGATATGATTCTAACAGATGATAACTTTGCATCAATTGTTGAAGCGATTGAAGAAGGTAGAGTAATATATAGTAACATACGAAAGTTTATTGGATTTTTACTCTCTTGTAATATTGGGGAAATTCTTATAATCTTTATAGCTATGATACGTGGATGGGGTTCTCCATTATTTGCAATCCAAATCCTATGGGTTAATTTAATAACTGATTCATTCCCTGCATTTGCGCTTGGTTTAGAGAAAAAAGAAGAAGGAATAATGGATCAAGGACCAAGAGATCCTAAAGCTCCAATTATTGATAGATTGATGATGATTGCCATAAGTTTCCAAAGTGTATTTTTAGCTCTAGCTGTCTTGATATCTTATAGAATTGGATTAAATATTGAAGAATCTTATACTGGTACTTCAGTTGCTTCAAGTTATATAGCAGAAACCTTCGCATTTGTAACTTTAATTATAGGAGAATTATTAAGAGGTTATTCTGCTAGAAGTGAATCAAAGAGTATTTTTAAAATAAGAATACTAAGTAATAAATATTTAAACTACTCAGTTTTAATGGGTATTACTTTGTTAATATCTGTTTTATATATAACTCCACTAAATAATATATTTAAAACTACAAACTTAAGTTTAAATAACTTCATCATAGCATCATCGTTAGGTCTAATACCACTTTTAGGTGGAGAATTATCTAAGTTTTTTAAGAGATAGTAAAGCATTTTGTTATACTGAGATTCAAGACAAATGTAAAGTGTCTGTATTTATAAGAAAAAAGTAACTTTTCTAGTCTTAAATAGGTAGAAATAGTTATTTTTTTTACTTGATAAATAATTTACTGAAGTTTATGGGATTGAAAAGATTATTGATTTCAAAATTTTTAGTTAACTTAGAAGTAGTAAATGATAGCCAATATTATACAAGCCCACGAGATATTATTCTTAGATTGTAGATAGAGTAAGACACTGGTTTATATTTTTGTATGTATATTTATTAATTCTATTAGTATATTATACTGAAGCATTTATTAGGAGGCAATTATGTATAGAATGGTACCATTAAGTTATTCTTATAGTGACTTCTTACCTTACATTGATGGTTTTACTATGAATATTCACTATAATAATCACTATAAGAGTTATCTAGATAAATTAAACAAGTTATTAAAAGACTTTCCGGTATATTTCAATTATGACATTAACACTTTACTTTATAATATTGAGACTTTACCTAATCAGATTAAAGAAGGTGTTAGAAAGTTTGGAGGAGGTTATTCAAATCATAACCTTTTCTGGAGGAGTTTAGTTCCGGTATATGAATTTAAAGATATAAACGATGAGTTTAAAGATGTGATAATAGATAACTTTGGGTCGTATGAGAAATTTATGGATGAGTTTAAAAAAGAAGCTTATAATTTATTTGGATCAGGATGGGTTTTCTTAGTATTAGATAATTGTAAGTTAAGGATAGTTTCAACAAAGAATCAAGACTCCCCTTTAATGGATGGTTTAGTTCCAATACTTACATTAGATCTATGGGAGCATGCATATTATTTAAATTATCAATATAAAAGAAAAGAATATATAAGCAATTTCTTTAAAATAATAAATTGGAATAATGTTTATTCTAATTATAAAAAACTATGTAAATTAAAACTATAAGATACTTATAAAAAGATAGAGCTTTTTTGAAGTTCTGTTTTTTTAAATAAACTAGTTTTTTTCTACTTACTTACACGGAAAATTTATTATAATAAATTTCGCTTATTTTTTATATATTAATTCAAAATATTCGCCTATAAGTTGATTTTTATAGACTGTGAATAAAATATTAAAAAATCCTCCTGCGAAAAATGTATGACTTTGTCGAAAGTATTGAAGAAATGATATTTAAAGAATATAATCGACTTACGCTATTAAGAAAAGAGGAGGCTATTATAAGATGAAGAAATTATTTTCTTTAGTTAGTGCTTTAGCAATAATATTGGTTTTGACTGCGTGTAAGGAGCCAGAAACGGTTTATGTAAATGTTCCAGGACCAACTGAATATGTTGAAGTAGAAGTACCAGTTGAAGTAATTGTTACTGAAACAGTAACAGAGATTGTTACAGAAGTTGTTACTGAATATGTCGAGGTACCAATAAACGTAGAATATGAAAGATACTATAAACCAGGAGTTTATTTTAATAACACTACGATTGATGATAATGGAGTTTACACATATGTTGTAGTAATTGTTGATGAGTATGGTAAAATCGCTGGTATTATGTTTGATGATACTAAGAGTACTAGTGAATTTTTCATTGATGAAGATGGTAGATTATATGTATTTATTGAAGGAGACGGAAAAACTGTCCCACACACATATAGATACATTCGCTCAGATGCTGAGTTTGATGATTATCCAACAACTAAAGATGCGATTACTAGAGATGACTTGGTAATGGGTATCCATCAAGTTAAGATAGAAACTTTAACTAAGGTTCAAACAAATGAGACAAGCCGTATATTAGGTGAAGAGTGGGTAATTTATACTGACCTATTATCTGAAAAAATTATTGAAGACCAAACGACTTTTGGTATTAACTTATTAAAATCAGGTAATGAGGTTACTACAACTAATATTCAAGGTGTAAAATTAACTAACGTAGATGTTTATTTAAATTTAGTTCAAGAAATTTTAAATAATGATGCTAGTGAACCAGTGTATGAAGATTTAAAGACTATTCCACAATATGGATTATATACTCAAGGTGGGAAGTTTGGAGCTTCAAGAAGAATTGTTGGAGATTCAATATTCTATTATATAAGCTTCGTAGCTGTTGATGAGTATGGTAGAATCGCAGGTGTCTACAATGATGCAACTGTTAACGGCTTAGACGAAGATGAACATGCAACTAAGTGGATACTTAAAGAAGATTATGATATGAGTGATAATGGAGATGAAGAATGGTACTTACAGGCAAAAGCATTTGGTAAAGCTATTGTAAGAAATCAGGGTGTAAATGGATTTACACTTTATAATGATAAAGATTTTGATGAAGAAGCATCAGTTTTACCAGAATATGAAAATGGTCACTTTATATTTGATAATGAAGATCAAAATCATATTTACACTAATCAAGTTGCTGGTATGACTATTGGTGTGGAAGGTATAATTACAGCGACAAATGATGCATTATCTAAACTTTCAGAATGGGAGTTACAAGATGGTACATATTTTGTTAAAGGAAGCGGAAATAAAAAACACAGTATATTAGCACTTACAATAGAAAACAATGTAATTGAGTCTATATTTATAGATGGTACTGAAGGAACAGACCAAGCTGAAGTATATATAGAAGATGAATGGTTCTCTTTATATAAATTTAATAGAACTTGGATTGATAATGTTGATGATCAACATGTAGTAACAATCCTAGTTTATAAAGATGGAAAAGATTATCATTCACTTTACGATGTTGAGTACGATGATGAAGATATTGATAAAGATGATGAAATACGTTTTGAAGATGGAGAAAAATCTACATTAGAACCAGTCTCTGGAAATAATACCATTCTATCATTAGGTGATAGATATGGTTTAGAAAAAGTATCAGATTTAGGTAGTTGGAAAGATCAAATATCTAAGTTTACTAAGTTCTTTATAGGTGAAACTAATCCTTATAAAATAAACTTAGATAAAAGTTATACTGATAGTATAGCTGGTGTTAGTATAGATGTTGATGATTATCATCGGCTGTTAGTGAAAGCTTTAATTTTAGCTAATGATGATGATAATGCACTGATTAAAGATGTGGATTCAACTAAGAACGCTCCTGATTTAGCTAATGGTATTTACTTTGATAGTTTAGAACCTAATGAAGATGGTGAACAACCATTTGCATTTATGAATGTTAGTAATAATAAAATACAATCGATTATTTTTGATTGCACATTAAATGTCGGTGATTTAGTTACTACTAAATTATCTTTAGGGGATGATTACGGTCTTAAAAAGGAAGAAGATCAAAATGAATGGTATGAACAATCTGCAATGTTCTCTGTTGCTATATTAGAAAATCAAAGAGAAATCATAAGGGGTATTGAAGAGGATTATAATTATAAAGAAAATGGTGGATTTGGAATAGCACCTTATCATATACCAGATAGTTCAGATCCAGATGATTTTGAATTAGATCTGGATTCAGAATCTGGAGTTACAATTTCAATTAATGAGTTTCAGCTATTAACAGATAAACTAATTCAACAAGCTTTAACTGCTTTAGTAGAGGAACGAGCTCAAGAAATATTAGATAGTATAATTACAGGTGATGAACCATTAGTGTCTGGTCAAAGTTACGACATTGAGATGTCAAGTGATTTAGAAATAGGTAATGGAGTATTATTCGAAGTAGATTGGGATACTTCAGATAATGATGTATTTGATATTGATGAAATTGATAATGAAATTGATGTTGAAGAATTACGTAGGGATGAATATGAAACATTAACTTTAACATTAACTTATGATAGAGTCGACTATGAAAAAGAGGTTGATTTTGAATTCCTAACAGAATTATCATATGAGATAATTTCTATTGAGGATTATATAGAAGGATTAGGAGACTTAGTCATTGTAGAAGGTTATGACTATAAGTTACCATCACAAGACTGTGAATATATATCAGCAGATTGGCTATGGTTTGATGAAGATGATGATAGAATTTACTCAACTGAGGATCTATCTGATGGTAAACATACTTTAACATTACAACTAGAGTACGATGATGGTGATTTTGTTAAGAGAGAAGTACAACTTACTATAGTAGATTTAGATGAGGCGATGGAAGAGGTTGTAGAAAATCTATCACCAAGTAATATCTTAAATAATGGTGAAGTAACAGAAGAAGGAACAACTATTCTTAATATAGATAGTAAATATAGGGGAATTACTATCAGTTGGGATGTTGAAGTCGATGATGATGCTGATAATATTGACTTTGAGGATAATCAGTTAGTAATAAATAGAAGCTATGAAAACGAAAAGGTTGTTTTAACTGCCACTGTTGAAAACGGTCTAAATGACGACAAAGAAATTATAGACTTTGACTTTACAGTTCTAGCAGCAAGCCCCGAATTAGTAGAAAAAAGAATAAAAAGTATTTTAGAAAGTATATTAAACAATACAGAGACTAAATTGCCTGATCCAATAGTGGATACTAAACCTGCAGATGGAACAGATGATGTAAAAATTATTACTTTAGATGATTTAATTGACGAAGATGATTTTCCTCATGATAATGTTGATATAATTTGGACAGTTCAAGATGAAGACGGCGATGATATCAATTATGTGAAAATTTCAAGTGGCGATTTAAGGGTTACTGATATTGTTGAAGACACAGCGTACTTAAAATTCTCATGTAGAGTTGATATAAATGAAGATGGTAAAAATGACGTAATAGTTGAAAAAGTATTTGTGATTGAATTGTTTATCTCAACTACTGTAGTTGAATAAAATAAAAGGTGAAATCAATTTTGAATTTCACCTTTTTCTTTGGTTTGTATAAATGTAAAAAAATGTAAATTATAAAACTACTTAATAAATGGAAAAATAAATTATGAATTTATTTAAGGAGGAAAAAATGAGTAGGAAAAAACCACAAGATTCAGTTCAAAAAACTGGTAGACCAAGAATACCAATAGAAAATGGATATCAAATGAATATGGCTGAGCAATTTAAGGATAGACACGAACCATCCGTAAATAAAGATGTTGAGTTTGCTGGTGAAATTAGTGATGAAGCAACAGAGGTTAGAGATAAGAACAATAAAAAAAGAAAAGCAGTTAATTTAAACGAAAATAAACCGAATTTTAAAACTAAAAATCCAAGTAAGAAGTCTTAAAATATGTATATATAAGAAAATACTCTTTAATGTAAGAGTGTTTTCTTTTGCAGGTAGATAAGAATTGAATTGTTATTTTTATATCTAAACTCCATAATGGATTAATAAATTAATTCTAAAAATATAATTTTATTAAAATAATTAGCTAAGTTATGATAAAATAAAAAGTGGTGATGCTCACTATTAATCTCAAAAGGATAAGGGGTATAGAGATGGTAAATAACAAAGTTAAATTAGTCTATGGTTTAGGTGGATTAGGTAAGAATATGATGTTCGCCATGAGTGTTATAATGTTTGTGTATTTTACTGATTACGTTGAGATTGATCCAATTATTATAGGATTGATTTTTTTAGGAGTAAGAATATGGGATGCGGTTAACGATCCTATTATGGGAAATATCGTTGATAACACTAATACTAGATGGGGTAAATTCAGACCATGGATTTTAATTGGGGCTATATTAAACTGTGTTATATTATTAATTATCTATTCAAGACCCGATTTACCAATTAATAGTAAACAACAAATAATATTCATAACTGTTTTTTATACGTTATGGGGAATGACTTATACTTTAATGGATATTCCATTTTGGGCATTGATTCCTGCATTATCAAAAGATGCAAAAGAAAGATTAAAATTATCTTCTATAGCTAGAGTTTTTACTAATATAGGTTTATTCTTGATAGCTGCATCATACCCAGTTGTTGTTAAGTTTCTTGGTGGTGGTGACTCACCAAGTGAAGAGTTAGATGGGTTCTTTATACTAGCGTGTATAGTTTCTGGTATCTTCTTTATTACCCAATTATTAGTTGTAGGTTTTGTTAGAGAAAAGAAACAACAGATAAAAAATAAAATAACATTTAAAAAAACTATTGAAGTATTATTTAAGAATGATCAATTGCTTGTTGTAATAATGGTTATAGTAGTATTTAACTTGGTTTTATATATTACTTCAGGAATGGCTTTTTACTTCTTTCAGTATGATTTGAATAATGAAAATTTATTTGTAGTCTTTGTAGCATTAGGTGGAATTGTACAAGTGATTTCATCTGCAACATATCCAATCCTTTCTAAATACTTAAATAGAAAAAAAATATTTCAACTCTCTATAATTACTCCGATAATTGGTTGCATAGGATTACTTGTATATTCATTTGGACCAAAGGATAATATTTATGGATTGATGATATTTGGTTTCTTAGTATTCTATGGAATTGGAATTTCAATGGTTATGCAGACCATTTTACTATCTGATTCGGTTGAATATGGAGAATGGAAAATAAATGAAAGAACTGAAGGAGTCGTCTTTTCAGTTCAAACCTTTACAGTAAAATTAGCGAATGCATTAGCAATGGGTTTAATAGGAGTAGGATTAGGTCTATTCAGTTTTAAAGCAGGAGAAATTCAATTGGAGAAAACTCTAATTGGTATGAGACTTATGATGTTCGCTTTACCTATTGTAGGATTACTTATCGCTTTGCTTATTTATAATAAATTCTTTAAATTGGATGAAGAAATGTACGAGAAAGTTGTGAAAGAATTACATGAAAGAGAGCAAATACATAAAACTATATAAATATAAGGGATAGTTATTAAACTATCTCTTTTTTAGTATTATATTTAGTAAATTGTGTAACTTATCGGTATATTATTTTAAAATTAAATAAAGAGTGTAATATTTAGTTATAGGAGAGTTACCACTTTTATTTGATCTCTAGATTTCTATTATAATTCTCCTATATTTGAAACAGTACCCCCCTCTTATGATGAAACCAATAATGGCTTTGTCTTCTATTTAAAACTAGAAACCAATTATGGTTTCTAGTTTTTTTATTTAAGAGTTTCTATTTTAAATATAAAGTAGTAATATTTAACTATTATTAAAGTAACGATAAAGTATTTAATGACTTTGTTATCAAGAAGTAATAATGGAAACAATAACATGAAATCAGCAAACAGTAAAATCCTAATTTTGTTCCCGAGTGTCATCGACCTATTATTAACGTAGTTAGCTAAATACCTTTGATAGATTTTGGTGTTAATAAACCAATTATTAAATTGATCTGAACCTTTGCCATAACAGTATGCTGTAAGTAACAAGAATGGAGTTGTAGGTAAAACTGGTAGTACTATACCTACTAATCCTAAACAAAGGAAGAGTGTTCCAAATACTATGTATATTACTTTTAAAGTTTCCATTTATGTTTTACTTCCTCTTTTTTATTCTGATACTAATCTTTTTTCTCCCTCGAGTTCAGTAATAGGTTTAATGTTTTGTGAGATTTCTAATGTTCCTAAGAATTCTCCTTTTTTATTTCTAACTGCGAAGTATCTTATATAAATAAATAAATCTCCCATTCTAATCCAAAAATCTTCGTTTTCTTTTCTTCCGCTTCTTAAATCATCTACTATTTTTTCTACTATATGAACACTTGCTGGTGGATGACAGTTACTAACTTCTCTCCCTAATATTGTAAGTGGTCTATCAAATATTCTTTCTTTACCTTGAGTGAAGTATTTCACTTTGTCGTCTGCTCCAACAAAAGTCATATCTAATGGAAGAGTATTTAATATCGCGTTTATCTCTTCTGGCGTTAAACTACCTGCATCAAATTTTACTTGGCCGTCAATAAATGTGTTTTCTTCACTGATATCTTCAGTTTCTTCAGGGGGGATTACTTTCCATGATTCTGTAGGTGTTATTAGACAGTAACCCATTTCTTCAGTAGCTTCATCTATTTTTATCCACTCATAGAAAGTTAATGTATCAGAAACTAGTGGTAATAATATATTGTTTTCTTTAAAAATCATCTCTGTAACTTTTGTTGTTACTGCATTAACTTTATCTTTTAATTCATTTTCGTCTATTTGACTTTGAGCTAGTAAAGATATAACTTCCTTAATCTCTGCTCTTACTTCATCATCTATTGCCCACATTACTTTAGGTGGAGCTGTAATTTCGTATTTTTCTAAGTAAGGAAATAGTAAATTTTCTTTTCTTGAGTAATGAATGTTGATTTCCGATAGCCTGTCGAATCCAACTCTAAGCATTAAAATTGAAGTATTATCTTTTTGTTCTAAGAATTTTTCAAGATGCGGTAGAATTTCCTCATTCACTACCTTCTCTATTGCTTTATTTTCTTCTATAAAGATATTTACTGGGTGACCAGGGATTTTACTATAGTCTTTCTCTGAATGAATATCCTCGATAGATCCATCAAAAACAGCTGCATGAACATCACAAAGTCTTTGAACTTCTTCAATCGCCATTCCTTCTTTGATTAGTGCTTGCTCTAACTGAGAAATCTCAGTTGTAGAAATTCCATCAAAGATTTCTTCGAATTCTTTTTTTACTTCATCAACACTTTTTCCTGCATGTAAATCTTTTATAAGTCTCTTAAGTATTTCTTGACGGTATTCTCTGTTGTTTATAAACTCACTCATTATATCACTCCTCAAATATAAAATTATGTTCCTCAAATTTTTTCTTAATTAATTCTAAATCAATTTTCTTTGTTTTGGCACCGGTACTAATGTTCATATATTTGCCAACTGTATTTATCATTGTAGGTTTTGCAATGTTCTTAAATCCTATCTCAACCATAATATCCTTTACTTCCGGATATTGTTTTACTAAGTTAAAGATTGGAGTATTTAGATTAATTTTCTTTTCCATTACTCGCCTCCTATAAATATTATTACATCATTATGCTACTACATTCATATTTTATCATAATGATATGATGATTATAAAAATAACACTCAATTCATGTACATACAACAATTCTTAGGTTAACAAAATATTGTATATAACATTATAAAGAAAGAAAGATAATAAAGTAAGAATGTTTTTTAATATTGATATTTTGAGATATCAACATAGGAGGATAAAACATGAATTATCAAGATAAACAATTACCGGCTGGAGCGGTTAAAGTCGGCGAGACACCAATGATGAATGAAAACACAGTACTACCAGCTATTTTAAATAAGCATATGTCACCAAAGGGGAAATTTGGGAACGTAGTTGTAGAAAAAGGAAGTCTGGAATTCGTTTGGGAAGATGATTTAAATAATGTAATGATATGTGATAAGAAACATCCAATTGTAATTTCACCTGAAAGATATCATCATGTGATTATTACTGGTGAGGTAGAATTCAAGGTTGAATTTTATAAACAGGAGAGTACTACTGTAGATATTTCAGATGAGGATGCAATTAGACCAGGAGAAGAATTTGTAGAGCATTAATTTTTATTAGTTAAACTGAGAAGATAATATCCAAAATCAAATTAAGAGTTAGATAATATGGTTAGAATAAAAATAAGACCGCTAAGTTTAGCGGTCTTATTTTATGAAAAGTCTTTAATAACCTTTGAAACTAAGTCATCAAATATTTTACTAGTATTATCTTCTTTTAGATAAATAGAATGCATTTTTCCGTTTTCAGGTTGTCCTAAAGGGATCTGACCTAACAAGTTTGTTTCAAGTTGATTGGCTACAGCTTCACCACCACCAATACCGAATACATTATGTCTATTTCCATCAATCTCAAGGTAGCTCATATTTTCAATTACACCTATAATAGGATGATTTAAGTGTTGAGCCATTAAACCAGCTCTAACCGCAACATGAGCAGCATTAGGGTGTGGTGTAGTTACTAATAGTTGTTTCGATTGAGGAATGAAATTCTGAATATCAAGTGCAACATCACCAGTACCTGGTGGTAAGTCAATCAATATGAATTCAATATCTTCGCTCCATTTAGTATCATGGAAGAAATTCTTAAGTATTTTACTTAACATAGGACCACGCCACATTAATGGTTTGTTTTCACCAAGTAACATTGATGTTGTCATAATTTCAATTCCACCGATTGAAACTGGTGTAAATAAATTATCTTCGTATACTGGTTGTTCATTTGTCTGCATTACTTGAGCGATACTGCTACCATAAATGTCAGCATCAATAATACCTACTTTTTTTCCAAGTCTAGCTAGAGCCACAGCTAAATTAGCAGTTACAGTAGATTTACCAACTCCACCTTTTCCTGATGCTACTGCAATAAATTTAACATTAGAATCTGGTCCTAGGATAGTTGTTTCACCTTGAGCTCTCGTGTTATGAGTAGTATACTCAAATTTCACACCATGGAAACCTAGGTCAACCTTTAGAGTTTTTACCATTTCGAATTGTAAATCTTCTTGTTCCGGTGTGTTTAATTTATCAAGAGCAATTATTATATGAACTTTTTTATTCTCTTGATCAATTGAGATTTTTCTAATTCCGTTAGTTTCTTTTAATGTTTTACCACTAGTAGGGTCAAATAGAATCTCTATACTAGCTCTTACGTTTTCTTCAGTAAACATTATGTCACCTTCCTTATCTTTCTTTACTATAATAAATGATTGGTGTAATCTGTACAAATAAAATGCTTATTATATTTATTTTTATATATTATATGATATATTTGTAGAATTACCAAATTCGTATTTAACCGTATATAGATAATAGCGTTACTGTATAATCCTTTATATATCGTGAAAATCTAAATAATATAGATATTGTATTAATACCTATTTATTGATATATTTTATTTATTATAAAAATCATATTAAAAAACGAGGTAATATTATGTTATTTGATTTGTTAAATTCACTATTTAGTAAACTAGGAATAATTGTATTAGCAGCATTTATTCTATCTAGACTAAAAATATTTAAGTATTATATTCTAAAGGAAAAATTATCGAAGACTGATAAAGTCATATTTTCAGTAGTATTTGGGATTGTTGGTATATTAGGTACTTATTCAGGTATTCCTATTCAAGGTGCAATAGCAAACTCAAGATCTATTGGAGTAATTGTAGCTGGACTATTTGGTGGTCCAACAGTAGGAATTGCGGCTGGGCTTATTGCTGGAATACACAGGATGTTTATGATAACTGGTAGATTCACAGCTATTGCCTGTGGTATATCTACAATTGTTGGTGGTGTAATTGCTGGACTTGCTAAAAAGAGGATTGATGAAAAAAATAACAAATGGTTATGGGGAGCATTGCTAGCATTCTTAATTGAAGCTATACAAATGGGGGTTATTCTTTTAATAGCTAGACCATTTGAAGAAGCATTACTATTAGTACAACTTATATTTATACCTATGACTTTTATAAATTCGGTTGGTACGGGAGCATTTATATTACTAATCCAACAAATATTTGAAGAACATGAAAGAGCAGGAGCAGTAAAGGCTCAATTAGCCCTTAATATTGCCACTAAAACATTAGCTATTTTAAGAAATGGACTTAATTACTCATCTGCTTTAAAGGTAGCCAAAATTATTCATGAGAATACTGAGGTAGATGCAGTTGCTTTAACTGATCAAACTATGATTCTTGCACATATTGGTATTGGAGATGATCATCATAAAAATGGTAGGAAAATATATACTAAAATAACTGAGAGAGTTATTGGGAGTGGTAAGTATATGATTGCTCAAGAAAAAGAGAAAATCGAATGTCCAACTGATAAATGTAAACTTGGAAGTTCTATAGTTGTACCTTTAAAAATCAAAGATCATGTTATAGGAACCTTGAAATTGTATAAAAAATCAGAGAATGCAATTACTAGTTATGATATTGAATTGGCTAAAGGGTTAGGTCATCTATTTTCTACTCAATTAGAGTTAAGTCAAATTGAACATCAAAGGGACTTACTACAAAAAGCTGAATTAAAGGCACTTCAAGCGCAAATTCAACCTCATTTTTTATTCAATGCTCTTAATACGATAATATCGTTTTGTCGCACTGATGCATTAAAAGCTAGGGACTTATTAACGAAGCTTAGTTTTTTTCTAAGAACCAGTTTTAAAACTAATGATGAGTTTATTTCATTTGAACAAGAAATTGAACATATAAAGAATTATTTGGATATAGAAGAGGCTAGATTTTCAGATCGTTTGAAAGTTGAATATGATATTGATAATAAAATTAGTTGTCTTGTACCACCATTAATTTTACAACCAATTGTAGAGAATGCTTTAAAACATGGCTTAAAGAACAAAAAACAGGATGGAATGCTTTGTATTTCCGCTAAAAGTATAAATAATGATGTTGTTATTGAGATTAGTGATAATGGTGTAGGAGTGACTAAAGAAAGAGTAAATTATTTATTGAATCATAGGGATCCATCTGACGGAATTGGTGTTAATAATGTTAATGATCGTTTAATTAGTATTTATAAAACAAGTCTTCAAATAGATAGTTCACCTAATATGGGAACTAGAGTAAAAATAACTTTACCTGACGTTGAGGTGATATAATGTATAAAATAATACTTATTGATGATGAAGTACCAGCATTAGAGGAGATTTCATTTTTGTTATCTAAATATAAGAACTTCGAGATCATAGGGGTCTATAGTGATCCCGAAAATGGCATCGAAGCAGTTAAAAGACTAAAACCTGATGTTATTTTTCTTGATATATCAATGCCAGAAATAGATGGATTTCAAGTTGCATCGATTACGATGGATTTTGATAACCCACCTTTAATAGTTTTTGCTACAGCATATGATGAGTATGCTATTAAGGCATTTGAAATAAACGCAACTGATTATATTTTAAAGCCATTAAACGAAGATAGATTAAGTATCACTATGGAAAGACTTGAAAAAAAGTTATTAAAAAAATCCAATGAGAGTCTTGATTTTATTAGGAAGCTAATTGGTCAAAAAGATAAGAACAAGAAATTACCACTGTGGAAAAATAACCGTATATATCTAATTGATAAAGAAGATATTTTATACTGTAGTGTTATTGGTGGTGAAACAAAAATTCATACTTTGGATGAAGTATATATAACACAAGAGAATTTAAATAATCTAGAAAAAGTTTTGGGACTTCCAGATTTCTTTAGGTGTCACAGAAATTATTTAATTCATTTAAATAAAATATCTGAGATAATTCCATGGATTGGGAATTCTTATGTGATAAAACTTCAAAATCATGATGAAGAGGTACCTGTAAGTAGAAGAAACAGTAAAGAGTTTAAGGAACTATTAAATCTGTGAAACCGCTCACACACGAAACATAACCACTTAGGTTATGTTTTTTACATTTCACGTTAATCTCAATTTATACGACATATTTCTCTATATAATTTACTTATCAGAATAGAGGAGGAATATTTTATGGTTTCATTTTTATTATCTGTAGTAGCATTGGTTTTAGGATATGCTATCTATGGTAAAATCGTTGAAAGAATATTTGGAGCGGATCCAAGTAAAGAAACACCTGCAGTAACAAATAATGATGGGGTAGATTTTATGCCTATCGAAAGAAAAAAAGCATTCTTAATACAATTTTTAAATATAGCAGGACTTGGTCCAATCTTTGGAGCAGTAGCAGGGGCATACTGGGGTCCAGCGGCATTCTTATGGATCGTTTTAGGTTGTATCTTTGCTGGTGCAACTCATGATTATTTCGCTGGAATGTTATCTATGCGTCATAATGGAGAAACAGTTGCTGAAATAGTAGGTCGTTACTTAGGTACTTCTGCAAAAAATGCAATGCGTATATTCTCAGTTGCTTTATTAATATTAGTTGGTGTTGTTTTTGTAAATGGTCCTGCTAGTATTTTAGAAAACATGACTGGTATTAGTCGTATGATCTGGGTATCAGGAATTATTGTTTATTACTTATTAGCAACAGTGTTACCTGTTGATAAAATTATTGGTAAAATCTATCCAATATTTGGAGCAGCATTATTAATTATGGGATTCGGTATCATTATAGGTATTGTAGCAAAAGGTTATACAATTCCTGAAATTCAATTTGCTAACCTTCATCCAGGTGGTAAAGCTATATTCCCATATTTATTTATAACAATAGCATGTGGAGCTATTAGTGGTTTCCATGCAACTCAATCACCAATTATGGCACGTTGTATAAGTAACGAAAAAGAAGGTCGTATGATTTTCTACGGTGCGATGATTGCTGAAGGTGTAACTGCATTAATTTGGGCAGCAGCTTCAATGGCGTTCTTTGGAAGCACAGAAGCATTATCAGAAGCAGGATCAGCTGCGGTTGTAGTTAATACAATTTCAATTTCATTATTAGGTACTTTTGGTGGATTCTTAGCAATACTAGGGGTTGTAGCATGTCCAATTACTTCAGGAGATACTGCATTTAGAAGTGCTAGACTAGCAATCGCTGATGCAATTAAGTTAAAACAAGGTAAGTTTAGAAATAGATTCTATATTGCAATTCCGTTATTTGCTATAGGGATAGCACTTACGTTTATTGACTTTGGAATCATTTGGAGATACTTCGCTTGGTCTAACCAAACGTTAGCAACTATTATGCTTTGGGCAGCAGCTAGTTTCTTGGTTAGAAATAAGAAATTCCATTATATATGTTCAGTTCCTGCAACATTTATGACTGCAGTTGTAACAACATATATTATTATAGCTCCAGAAGGACTTACTTTATCTACTTCGATTGGATATCCTGTTGGAATAATTGTCGCTATCGCATCATTTGTATGGTTTATGATTTTCGTTAATCGTATGGCAAAACAACAAACAGTATAATTCATATTATTTAGAGAACTCCTAATTAGGCGCCTCATAAGAGGTGCCTTTATTATATTAATTTAGAAAATTAAACTAAGTATTACCAGTTATTATTTATTGACTATAACTGTAGTGCTTGTTATAATTTCGGTGTTGAAGTGATAGTCAAGAAATCATTTAATAAGTTCTAAATGGTAACCACTAATCTGAGTAGTATAAATAATACAAAATTTTAAAAAGAACTGACAAGGATAAGAATCCTTGTCAGTTTCTTTAGATTTATGTTTATAGAATGAAAGATTGATTATATTTTTACTTTAAATCTGCATTCCTTTAATAAGATTGGCTATATTAATAGAGTATTTTA
Organism: Mycoplasmatota bacterium WC44; assembly: GCA_046529715.1. GTDB lineage: Bacteria > Bacillota_I > Bacilli_A > MAG-NZ > MAG-NZ > WC44. Next base: position 1,327,609 of record CP134881.1, on the reverse strand, counting down.
CTTCAATTGTGATTACAGTTGTGGTAATATTGCTAAGAAAGTGTGGTGTTAATAATGGATATATTAGGTGTTTTACTTATAGGATTATTGTATGGAATAAAGCATTCGTTTGAACCAGATCATGTAGTTGCGATGTCTACGATAGTTAGTAAATCAAAGAGCGTATGGTCGACAGCTGTAGTTGGTGTTCTTTGGGGGTTAGGACATGTTGTGACTTTAGTTGTAGTTGGAGTAAGTTTGATCTTACTTAAACAAGAGATACCACATTTTATTATAATAGTATTAGAACTTGTATTTGCACTATTTCTTATATATATTGGTGTCAGTGCGCTTAGAAATAAACATTTTCACGTTCACCATGATATTGACTTCAAGAGAATGAAAATTAGATCCTTATTCATTGGATTTATTCATGGCTTAATAGGTAGTACATTTATGATTTTAATAGTTACCAATACTGAGATGACACAAATGCAATCAATTATTAATGTAATTGGATTTGCTTTTGGGACATTCGTTGGTATGGTTGGATTTACAGTTGTTATTGGCCTACCATTTGTTCTTAGCTCGCATAATAAGAATATAAACAAATATTTATCTATGGTAACTGGTGTTATTAGTATCCTATTTGGTTTAATTTTATTTTATGAAGTTGTGATAAACTTTATTTAACAATCCGTATTTTTTCAAAAAAAGCTAGGAATTGATCGTTATGATTGATCTTTAGCTTTTTAAATAAACTAAGTATGCTATTGAGATAGATAAGCGTCATATTATGCTGTGATATTTCAGCTTACTAATAATAGATTTATATTAAAGTAACTAAACAGATAAAAGGGGATAGAAGATGAAGCTGTACCATATAAGTGATAATGAGTTTATAAAAGAGTTTGAAACTAGAAAAGCAAATCAAGCATGGCCTAATCTTAATAAAGAGTATGTATGGGCAATATCAAGTGAAATGGTTCATAACTACTATTTTCCTAGAAATTGTCCTAGAGTTTGTTGGATGATAGGTCCGAATACTAATATTAATGATAAGGACTATATATCTTCATTAGGTGATTATAGAGGAGTAATATTTACTGAAAAATCTTGGGAAGAAGAAATACATAAAACAAAGATGTATCGTTATCGTTTTGATACGAGTAGTTTTTATCCAGTGGATTATGATGCTGGATACTATGTAAGTGAAAGAGTTGAAACTCCAATTAATCTAGAGATTATATCTAACTTATTAGATGAGTTAAGAGAAAGTAGAATAAAGGTAGTATTTGTAGATGATTTAGCAGAGTATCAAAAACAATCGATAGAAAGATCATTTAGATTCTCTAATATAAGAATGAATTATAAGAACAAGAAATAGAGACTTAGGTCTCTTTTTTTCGCTCATCTTGGATTTAGGTAAATTTATTACGGTTAAATAAGTATCTATTTACAATTTTAAACTAGAATTTCATTGAATTCATAAAAAGGCTTTGACAAGGAATACATAGTATGTTAATATTTTAAAAATAAATTTGAGGTAAATAATATGAAAATAACGAATGTCTTAAACTTAATGTATCTAATTATTCCATCTGAAAAGTTGGTATTTTGTATATCCTAAGTTTAAGTTCATTTCTATTTAGAATACGAATTAACGCTTTGGGATAAACCTAAGCGTTTTTTATATATAAGGGGGTAATGTAGATGAACGTAATTGAAGTAAAGGATTTAAAAAAGACCTTTAAGATTAAGGTGAAAGAAAGTGGTTTTAAAAATAGTTTAAAAGCTCTGTTAAAGCCTACTTACCGAAATGTTGATGCTGTTAATGATATTTCATTTTCTATATCAAAAGGTGAAATGATTGCATTTATTGGTCCAAACGGAGCTGGTAAAAGTACTGTAATAAAAATGCTTACTGGTATCTTATATCCTGATGCAGGTGATATTGAGATCTTAGGTATGAACCCACAAAGGGATAGAAAGAAGTTAGCTTATAAGATAGGTACAGTCTTTGGTCAAAAAGAGCAATTATGGATTCATCTATCTCCATATGATAACTTTAAGTTTTTTGGAGCTATCTATGATATAGATGATGAAGTTTTAGAAGAAAGAATCAGTGAACTAAAAGAGTTATTTGAGATTGAAGAGTTTATAAATTCTCCAGTAAGAAATCTTTCTCTTGGTCAAAGAATTCGATGTGAAATTGTGGCAAGTTTATTACATAAACCAGAAATCTTATTTCTAGACGAGCCTACAATAGGTTTAGATCCTGTAGTAAAAGAGAATATAAGACGTTTGATAAAGAAAATGAATAAGGAATATGATACTACAGTATTTCTAACATCACATGATGTAGGAGATATAGAAAAATTATGTAAAAGAGTAATCATAATTAACTCAGGTAAGATGGTGCTAGATGACTTGATGAAGAATTTAAAATATAAATTCTTTGATAAGAAGATAGTAGATGTTAAATTAAGTGAGGCTATAGATTTATCCAATATAGATGGAGTTACTATTTTAAAAAATAAGAAAAATAGTATTAGATTTGAAGTAGATACCAAGAAAAATAAAATTACCGATATTATAAGTATGTTAGATGCAGAAAAGGTTGTTGATATAAACTTTTCTCATGTACCGTTAGAAGAAGTTATTAGTGGTATTTATTCTGAGGGTAAATTATGAAAAAGTATCTTTTTATACTAAAAACTGCTCTTAAAGAGCAATTGCAATATCTCGGTAATTTGCTTGGTGGTTTCATCGTATTTGGTTTAATAGTATTTGTGTTTTTATCATTATGGAAGTATATATATAGCGGGCAAGATGTTATTCATGGATATACAATTAATCAATTGATTTGGTATATCATTATGACTGAGCTAATATTATTTTCAGCTAGATCGTATGTAATAACAGGTGAGATTAAGGATGATATTAAAAGTGGTAAGATTGCTTATTTACTAAATAAACCGTATGACTATGTAATCTATATAATCTCTAAACATTTTGGAACAATTATTCCGAACGTAATTTCCTTTACGGTATTTGGGTTCATTATTGGGAATGTCTATATCGGAAAGTTAGTTACATTTAAAATAGAGGCGGTTCCATTCATTTTGATTACATTATTATTTGGAGTAATTGTCATTACATTAATATATATCCTGATAGGGTTATCTTCGTTTTGGATTGAAGAAACTAGTCCGTTTAAATGGATATTTAGTAAATTGCTAGTAGTACTTGGGATTACATTTCCAATTGAGTTTTTCCCTAAAGGCTTAGCTACTTTTGTTAAGTATAGTCCTGTTTACGCAATAACTTATGCACCTGCAAAGATGTTAGTTGACTTTTCATTTGATGTTTTCGTAGATGTAGTGTTAGCACAAGGATTTTATATAGTAGGGCTAAGTCTTATTATTACATATGTATATTCGAAAGGAGTGAGAAGAGTAAATGTTAATGGAGGTTAAAAAGAATATCTTATTGATATTCACTTGTATTAAATATAATCTGCTTAAAGAAATGGAATATCGTTTTGCTTTTATATTTCAAATAGTTGGGATGATTTTAAATAATGGAACTTTTATTGTTCAATGGATGATTCTGTTCACTCTGAAAAGTGATTTCGAAGGGTATGTTTTTCAAGATATATTGATTCTATGGGCAGTGGCTGCTGGATCATTTGGCTTAAATAAGATGGTATTTATGAATGCTAATAACATTAGTAATTATATTGTTACCGGAAAATTAGATACATATTTGGTTCAGCCTAAGAATGTTTTAATAAATGTGATTTCATCTAGAATGAGCACTTCATCAATTGGTGATATTGCTTATGGTTTTTTGGTGTTGATTGTTTTACGAGTAAGTCTTAAAGTGTTTCTTCTGTATTTAGTGTTAATATTTTTAGGAGCAATCATTCATGCTGCATTTAATGTTATAACGCATAGTTTGTCTTTTTGGTTAGGTAGAGCTGAAAGTATAGCTAATTCATTAGAGCAAGCAATATTGATGCCATCTACTTACCCTGAAGGTATTTTTAAAGGTCTTGTTAGAGGATTTATGTTTTCTATAATTCCAGTTGGGTTCATTGTATTCATACCGGTAAGACTACTTGATGCATTTGATCTTAACTTGTTTATATTATTAGTATTATTTACAATAATTGTAGTTACTTTAGCTTTTGTAATCTTTAACAAAGGGCTAAAAAAATATTCTTCAAGCAACTTAATGATAGTTAGAATGTAGATGAATTAAAAAGAAGCTTATCTCAGTAATAACGAGGTAAGCTATTTTTATCTAGAGTTGGCTTATTTTGTAAAATATTGTTATAATAAAAGTAAGAAGTTCTGACAACATTGATTCGGGGTGTACAAATATGAAGAAGTCTATAGTATTTATGATAACACTGCTTTTATTGTGTTCAGGATGTGTTCCAAAGGAACAACATAATGGATATCAGTACAGAAATGGGACAGTAAAAGTTGAAGAGTTAGATTCTGTTTTATTATCTAATTTAGTCTTTGATTACACTAATTTAGATTTGACTATTGAAGAACTTAAAATAATTGAGAAGTATCAAAATGAAGAGATATATGCTTCTACATCTGAATGGGGTTACTATTACCATGATGTAAATGTAGACGGTATCGAATATAAGGTTGGGATTGACCATTATGTGTTTCAACAACTGAAAAAAGTATTTGGTATTAATCTTATAGTAAAAGAATATGACTATTTTGAGGATGTAATGGACTCGATATACAATGGCGATACACATTTTACAGCAGGTATATATTATGATGAAACTAGAGCAAGTCAAGGTATTTACTCCGATTTCTATATCAAGGAACAAATATTTGTTTACAGCAAAAATAATGTTGTAATTAATAATCATAATGATTTTAGTGGTTTAACTGCTGGAAAAGTTAAGGGTTCAGTCTTTTTTAATGACTATAAGGAAATCCTAAATGAAGATAATATATTTTACGATGAAAATGAATTTGATACACTTGATGAATTATACAATGCATTAGAACTAGGAGAAATAGATTTTGTTGTTTTACCATACAATGATGAACTGATTAAGCGTGGTTTTAAAAATACAGATATATCTAACATGATCAATTTAGCAGTTGGTAAAATAACTAAAAGTCATTTGTTTGGTAGAAAGAATGATAGAGACTTAGAAGTTTTATTCACTGCGTTTAATAAAGCTTTTGATTATGGTATAAAGGAGAATATTTCCTCATATCAATCTAATTATCAAAGTGCTCTTTTATTAAATGGAGAATACTTCACTGATAAAGAAAAAGAATTTATTGAAAGAACTAAAAATGAGCCTATAATATTAAAATTAAACCCTGAAATTATACCCTATTCATATTATGATGTGAATAACAAAAAATGGGCAGGACAAGCTATAGATATATTTGATGCCATAGCTAAAATTACTGGAATAGAATATGAAATAATAAATGAGCCTAATTACTTATGGACGAGTATCTTGGATGAGTTAGGAAAAGATGGACACAAGATATCGATAGATGGAACACTCGGTCTTGCAGTATCAGATAATAGAAGAGAATTTTTAGAGTTTACTAATTCAACTTATATCAGTAGAATAGTTGTGGTTGGAAAAAGTACGGCTGATGATATACTATATCTTACTGATCTATATAATTACAGGGTTGGTACTGTTCCTGGTTTTTACTCGAATGATTTACTGTTTGAGAATTTAAAGGATTTAGACACAATTAAATATGAAAATGGTAATCAAATGGTTGATGCCATTAAAAATAATGAAATAGATTACTTTATAACTTTCGACTCAAAGTTTAATAAACTATATTATGATAAGCAAGAGTACTCATTAGCTATAAAACATGTTACAACTGAAAATGTATTCTTTGCGAATGGTTTTTCAAATGATGATGGTGATGGGGCGCTAATGGTAAATATTTATAATAAAATCTTACCTTTGGTTAATGTAAGTGAAATTAATGACAAACACTTCGGTAATAAAATTGATTTATCGCAAGTTATTGATAAAAGTGTTCTTGTTTCAAATGTAGCGATTTCAATAAGCCTTACACTACTTGTCTCATTTATAGTTGCTTGGATTTTTATGCTAAGATTTAAAAAGCAATCGCTTATTGATGGCTTAACTGGTCTAAAAAATAGAAACGCTTTAAATAAATTAATGAACAAAGTTTTTTTATATAATAAATCAGTTATGTTTATAGATGTAGATAACTTTAAAACTATAAATAATTTATATGGTCATAGTGCTGGTGATTTTATTCTTAAAGAAATATCCTATAAACTTAGTAGCTTAAATAACATTGGGGAACTATATAGACTTGGAGGAGATGAGTTTTTATTAGTATCTCCTGAATTAATAGATACAGATATAGAAAAAATTCATAATGCACTAAATTGTGCAGTTTCTTATGGAGATACGGTTGTTAATGTTCACTCAACATCTGCGGTTGTTCAAAGTGATGATTTTAATGAATTAGGCTTTGAAGATTTGTTGAATTTACTTAGTTATTCTGTGCGATCTGGTAAACGAAACGGTAAAAACTTAATGGTAAAAGCGAATGATGAAATTTTAGAGGGTTATAAGGGTAACAAATATCTTGAATCTAAGATTCAGAGTGCAGTTATAAATAAAGAATTTATACCTTATTTTCAACCATATATAAATGTTCAAACTAAAAAAGTAGTTGGTGCAGAAGTGCTAGCTAGATGGGTTCATAATGATAAGGTGTATTCACCTGCAGTATTCCATGAATTAGCTGAAGAATCAGGAATTATCTATGATATTGATTTGATAATGTTTGAAGAGAATTTAAAACTTTTAAGTGACCTTATGAAAGATAATTTAGTATCAGAGAGATTTGAGGTTACATCAAACTTTTCACCATATACGTTAGGTAGATTAGATGTTGATCAACTAGAAAAACTACTTATAATATATGGCATCAGTAAAGATAATATTGGATTAGAAGTTACAGAACAACTACTTTTAGATGAAAGTGGTTTTGATAAGGTTAAAGAGTTAGTAAACAGAGGGTTCAATATAGCAATTGATGACTTCTCTGCTGGGCATTCATCACTAGTATATTTGATGGATATAAATGTTAAGTATTTAAAAATGGACAAGTCATTACTAAGTAAAGTAGATTCAAATGAAAAAACTAATGAAAACTACATAGTATATGAAGCAATCAGTAAACTATCTGAGAAGTTAGGTATTGTTGTAATTTCAGAAGGTGTAGAAACTGTAGAACAAGAGAATGTATTAATGGGACTTAATATTGAGTATGCACAAGGCTACCTTTACTCAAAACCTATTTGTAAGGAAGATTTCATCAAATTAGTTGAAAAAGATGCATAAATACTAGAGCATTTTCCATAAATGCTCTTCTTTGAAAAAATTAGCAATTATAAATATGATATAGTATGTACAATTCATTGACATTCGTTGGATTAACGTGTATAATTTTTTTTGCGAATGAGGGTGTAATTTATGAAATGGACAACAATGCAGTTGAACAAATATGTTAATCAAGTATTCGCATTTGATGGCGAAATCGATTTAACAGATAGAGTTGATACGGATTTTGATATCACGAAAATAGATAAAGTAAAAGTATCAGGAAAAATGCAAATTGTAGATGAGAGATATATCTTTGATATTAATTTATCAACAATAATATATTTAGAATGTGCGATTACTTTAGAAGAAGTACCTGTTGAAATCAATGAAAGTTTTATTGAGACTTTCTCAAAAAATAAAGATTTGGATGATAATTTAATTGAAGGAATAACAATAGATTTAAGTGATGTTATTTGGTTAAATATATTATCAGTCAAGCCGATGAGGGTTGTTAAGGAAGGCATTGAAAGTCCTTTTGAAACAAAGAGAGAAGAGAAAAAAGAAGTAAATTCTGCTTTCAAAGATTTAGAAAAATTTTTATAGGAGGTGTAACAAATGGCAGTACCTTTTAGAAGAACGTCGAAAACTAAAAAACGTAAAAGAAGAACACATTTAAAATTAAATGTACCTGGTATGGTAGTATGTCCAAACTGTGGAGAAATGAAATTATCTCATAGAGTTTGTAAAGAATGCGGACATTACGCTGGGAAACAAGTTAAAGTTGTTAAAACTGAAACTGAAGAATAGAAAGCACTCATTAAGAGTGCTTTTCTATTTACAATACTTTTTTTAAGTGTAGAATTAGTTTAAGCGATATTATGAAGTTTTGTACTGATGAAATTATTGAAATTTATCAAACTTAAGGAAAATGATGAGATAATTTTGGAAGTGTTGATATAATATAAATATGACTTCTGTTATATAGGAGTTTATTAAATAAATAAAATAAGAATTACTATCTAAAAGTGGGTGATTTTATGTACAAACATATATCAGTATTATTGGAAGAGTCATTAGAGAATCTAAATATTAAACCAAATGGAGTTTATGTTGATTGTACGCTCGGTGGTGGTGGGCATTCTAGTGAGATATTAAAGAGAATCCCAAATGGGCATTTATATTCATTTGATCAAGATGATTATGCTATAAATATAGGAAGAGAAAAGTTATCTAAAATAGCTAATAATTTTACTATTATAAGAAGTAATTTTAAAAATATTAAGGATAAACTAGCTGATTTAGGAATAGATAAGGTGGATGGAATTTTATATGATTTAGGAGTTTCTTCATTTCATTTTGATATTCCTGATAGAGGATTTAGTTATCATTTAGAAGCAGAGCTAGATATGCGAATGGATCAAACTCAAGCGCTAAGTGCTTTGCATATTATTAATGATTATTCATTAAGGGACTTAACATACATTTTTTCTAGATATGGTGAAATTACTTATCCTAAACGCTTGGCTGAAGCGATTCTTAAAGCTAGAGAAGATGGTCCTATAGAATCTACACTACAATTTGTAAATATTGTGTTAGATGCAACGCCAGCTGCTGTTAGGAAAAAAAGACATCCAGCTAAAAAGGTTTTTCAAGCTATAAGAATTGCTGTAAATGATGAGTTGGAAGTTTTTAAAAAGTCATTAAATGATGCGCTTACTATCTTAAATCCTGAGGGAAGGATAGTGGTTATTTCATTCCACTCATTAGAAGATAGGATTGCTAAGAAGTTATTTAGAGAAGCAGCTGAAGTTGATATACCAAGAGGATTACCTATTAAAGCAGCTGATATTCCTATAGAATATAAAGTAATTACAAGAAAACCGATATTACCAACTGACGAAGAAGTTGATGAAAATATTAGATCTCACTCTGCAAAGATGAGAGTTATTGAAAAATTATAGGACCTATGGTCCTTTTTTTCATATTTACTAATTTTTGGACATACCTTTAAATAAAAAGAATAGGTGTTATAATGACCAAATTTATAATTAACAAAAGAATAATGATTGTAATTGTTTCTATAATGTTTTTATTCAGTGTTTTAATAATCCGTTTGAGTTATTTACAAGTAGTAAAAGGTCCGATGATTACTGACTTGGCTATAGATTTATGGGAAAGAAGTATTCCGATAGAAGGTCAAAGAGGTAATATATATGATCGTAACGGTAATTTAATTGTAGGTAATCAACTTTCACCTAGTGTAGCTGCAATTAATAGACAAATTGAAGATAAAGAAGCGACAGCGTTATTTTTAGCGGAAGTATTAGGGTCTACATATGAAAAAATGTACGCTCATCTAGATAAAAATGTTTCAATAGAACTAATTAAACCTGAAGGAAGAAAAATAACAACTGAACAAGCTGAAAAGATAATCAGTTCTAATTATCCAGGAATATATGTAGTTGGTGATACCAAAAGATTTTATCCTTATGACTCCTATTTAGCACAAGTACTTGGTTTTACAGGTATTGATAACCAAGGTATAGCCGGTATTGAGTATTACTATGAGAATTATTTACTAGGTAAAGACGGGAATTTAAATATTACAACTGATGCTAAAGGGAATTACATGCATGATATAGTAGGTAATTATGAATATCCAAATAAAGGTTTAGATGTTTATTTGACTATCGATATAGATGTTCAAATGGTAATGGAGAGAGTTATTGAAAATGCAGTAGCTAGATACTCTCCTGAGCAAGTTTTAGGATTAGCTATGAATCCAAAAACCGGGGAAATATATGCGATGGCATCTTATCCTACTTTTGAACCAGATAATTATCAGGCATACCCACAAGAGGTTTATAACAGAAATTTACCAATATGGATGAGTTATGAACCAGGAAGTACATTTAAGATTATTACGTACGCAGCAGGTTTAGAAGAGGGAGTTTTTGACCTTGATGATTCATTCTATGATCCTGGATACTATATGGTCGATGGGGCTAGGCTTAGAGACTGGAAAGCTGGCGGACATGGTTCACAAACATTCTTAGAAGTTATTCAAAATTCATGTAACCCAGGATTTGTTGAAATTGGACTAAGACTCGGAGAAGAGAAATTCTTTGAATATGTTAATGCTTTTGGATTTGGGACTAAAACAGGTGTTGACTTATTGGGTGAGTCTACAGGTATCGTATTTAATCCAGATGTAATTGGACCAGTAGAACTTGCAACTAGTGCTTTTGGTCAAGGGAACTCTGTTACCCCAATACAACTAGTAACGGCAGCATCTGCAGCTGTTAATGGTGGTTATTTGATGCAACCATATATCTTAGAAAGTCTTGGATATGGGGAACTTGAAGAAGTGTTATTCAAAAATGAACCTGAGGTTAAGAGGCAAGTGATATCTGAACAAACATCTGACATAATTAGATATGCACTAGAAAACGTTGTAGCAAAGGGAACCGGAAGAAACTCATACATCGATGGTTATAGAGTTGGAGGTAAAACAGGTACTGCTCAAAAAGTTGGTCCAAATGGTCAATATATGGATAATAACTATATCTTATCTTTTTTAGGTATTGCACCAATGAATGATCCTGAACTTGTAGTTTATATTGCTATTGATAATCCTAAAAACACTATTCAATATGGTGGTGTGGTAGCTGCTCCATTAGTAAAAGAAATACTTCAAGAAGCATTGCCTTTGCTAGGTATCGAAAAACAAAAGGGGCAGATAGATCGTGAAGTGAGATTTTGGATTGATACACCTTTTTATGATGTAGATAATTATGTAGGTAAAACACGTAAGGAAGTAAAAAGAAGTCCATATTTTAAAGTTGAAATAAAAGGTGATGGTAATGTAATTGTAGCTCAGATTCCATCAGCTAGTGAGCGAATCTCAGAAGGGGGAACGATTGTTCTATATACTGATTAATTATGAAATTAAGAAAATTATTAAGAGTGGTAAATATAAATCAAGAAATGATTAATCATAAAGTTAAGGGCATTTATAACAATTCTAAAGAATGTACGAAGGACTCTGTCTTTTTTGCAATTAAAGGCAGTGTGAGTGATGGATACGATTATATTGATGATGCGATAAACAATGGAGCAAGGACTATTTTTACTGATAGAGACATAGATAGAGATGTTAACATAATCAAGGTTAAAGATATCAAAAGAATATTTGCAATAGTAGTTAATGCCTATCACAAATATCCAACTAAAAAAATCCCCGTAATTGGGGTTACCGGAACTAATGGAAAAACGTCTACTTCTATGTTGATTCATAACTTCTTAAAGAAGAAAGGTAGTTTATTAATAGGAACTAATGGAGTATATTTTAATGATGAGAAAACGGAGACTTTAAATACTACTCCAGACATTCTAACTGTAATTAGATATATAAATAAAGCAAGAAAAAAAAGACTGAAATATGTAGTCATGGAAGTGTCATCAATAGGAATATGTGAGTATAGAGTACATGGTTTTGAGTTTGAACAAGTTATCTATACAAATTTAACAGCTGATCATTTAGATTATCACAAAACTATTAATAATTACATCCATGCCAAAAAAAAGCTACTTTTACAAACGAAAAGACATAATGTGCTAAATAAAGATGATGAAGTTTTATATAGTTTTAGAAACTTTAAATCTGTATTTTATGATTTAAGTGATGTATCAGTTGTGAATGAAGTACCATTAGAATTTGTTTATAAAGGTGAAACTTTTAAGACGAATCTATATGGTGAGTTTAACTTGTATAACATAATGGCAATGATTACATCACTACAACTTTTAGGTTGTAAATTAAAACGTCTTAAGAAATCTATAAGTAACTTTTCTATTGAAGGAAGAATGGACGTTTTAAATATAGGTGATAAAAAAATAATTATAGATTTTGCGCATACAACTTCAGCCGTAGAAAATGTATTAAAAACTTTCAAAGGGGTTGCTGTAATTGGATGTGGTGGCGATAGAGATAGAACTAAGAGAAAAGATATCTCGAAAGTATGTGTTGATAATGCTGAGTTTACAATTTTTACATTAGATAATCCAAGAACAGAAAATATAAAAACTATATTTGACGACATGACAAATGGTTTATCTGGAGAATTTATTATTATTGAAGATCGCTTCAAAGCGATAGAATATGCAATTAAAAATTATGATACTGTCTTAATTTTAGGAAAAGGTCATGAGGAGTATCAAATTATAGGAAACAAAAAGTATCCGTTTTCTGATTATGAAGCTGTAAATAAAATACTTAAGGAGTGATTATTTTGGAAATGTTATATATTTATTTTATATCGTTAATTTTAACTGTTGTTTTGTTATTACAATTTATACCAAAGTTAATAGAATTAAAATTTGGACAAATTGTTAGAGAAGAAGGACCACTTGGTCATTACATAAAAACAGGCACTCCTACGATGGGTGGTATCACATTCATTTTAGGTACATTAATTACAGCACTTTTATTCTCGCTAATTAAGGGGTTTGATAGTGAAGACTATAAAATTATGCTTTTATTTTTCTTGCCTATGTTCTTTTATGGGATTTTAGGATTTGTTGATGATTATTTAATAGTTGTAAAAAAGAACAATATCGGAATTAAGCCTAATGTGAAATTTTTCTTACAGATATTATTATCTGTTATATATTTTTATATCTATCTATCTTTCGATATGAGTACTTTATTACAAATAGGAAATTTCGATATTGATTTGATATGGGTTTATGGTATCTTAATCTTACTTATGTTTACATCAACTACTAATGCGGTTAATCTTACAGATGGTCTTGATGGACTAGCTACTGGTTTAGTAATTATTGCATTACTTGCGTTCTTAACGATTATGCTAGATAAAGATAGTGTCTTATCACTATGTGTAATATCGTTAATAGGGAGTCTTAGTGCATTCTTACTATTTAACAGACATCCAGCTAAGATCTTCATGGGAGATACTGGCTCACTTGCTTTAGGAGCTGTTTTAGTGACTATTTCTATCATTATGAAAAAAGAAATCTTACTAATTATTATAGGTGCAGTATTTGTTATTGAAACACTTTCAGTAATCTTACAAGTATCATATTTTAAAATTACGAAAGGTAAAAGAATTTTTAAGATGGCACCACTTCATCATCATTTTGAATTAAAAGGTATTAAAGAATATCATGTGGTGGAGTTGTTTTGGATAGCAGGATTCCTATTTGGTTTATTAGGACTATACTTAAACGGTAATGTACTATGATTTTGATTTTAGGGGAAGGAATTACTGCAAAAAGTGTTGAAAGGTATTTAGAGAAAAAGGGAATTGATTATACATATGATTTGAATAGTAGTTATGATTTAGTAATGAAGAGTCCTGGTATAAAATATGACCATCCTTCTGTTAAGGAGGTTTTAAAGAAAGGAATTGAAATAATAAGTGATATTGAATTAGCTTATAGACTAGAAGAAAACTATTATATAGCTGTTACTGGAACTAACGGTAAAACTACTGTAGTTTCTTTAATCAAACATATTCTTATAAATAGTAATGTGGACTGTGAAGCAGTAGGTAATATTGGTAACCCGATATTCGATCATGTTCATAAGAAAGTACTAGTAGTCGAATTATCATCATTTCAATTAATGGGAGTTAAAAGGTTCAAACCAGATATAGCAGTGATTACAAATATAACTGAAGCTCATCAAGATTATCACACTAATTTTGAAGAGTATGTGAATGCTAAACATAAAATATATCAGAATATGGATAATAATAATCTTTTTGTAAATAAAAGTATAAAAAATGTTTCTCACAGTCACTTTAACTTTACTAAAAGAACTTTTCAATCTAGCTTAAAAGGAACACATAATATTGAAAATTTAAATGCTGCTTTTCAAGTTTGTAAAGCGTATGGTCTAGATGAGGAAAGTATTAAAAGAGCTATTAAGACTTTTAATGGATTAGAACATAGAATAGAAGAATTTATTCCGAATGTGTTTAATGATTCGAAATCGACAAATCCTATCAGTATGAGAACAGCAATTGATTCTTTAGGTGATGATGTTACTTTGATTTGCGGTGGTAAGGATAGATTTGAAGATTTTACAGTACTTAATGATGTTGTTTATAAGCTTAGACAAGTTATTTGTTATGGTGAAACTAAGAATAAATTGATAGACTATTTTAGTAAGTTATCAGTAAATGTGATAGGGGTAAATAATTTAAATCAAGCAGTAACTATATGTAAGTTACTTAAAGATAAAAAAGAAGTTTTGTTCTCACCTGGATGTTCGTCTCAAGATCAATTTGAGAATTATGAAAAAAGAGGAGAAAAATTTAAGCAAGTTTATACCCAAAGTACTTACTAAGTGTTATAATATAATTTATATGAAGATATATATTAGAAATTAAAGAAATATTTGTAAAAGGTGATTATATGTTAGTTGTATTTGGAGGAGTATTTAATCCGCCAACATTAGCTCACTACAAGGCTGCGGAAGTTGTTATAGAAAGACTAAATGTTGACAGATTTGTATTTTTACCCGTTGGATTGAGTTATGAATTAAAAAATGTAGAAGATGATTTACACAGAGTAAATATGTTAAAATTACTTGCTGATAAATTAAAAGCAGAAATATCTATGGTTGAAATTGAAAGCAAAGAGTACTTAGGAACATACGAAACTCTTAAGTCTATGGACGAACCAGACTTGAAGTTTTTGATAGGTTCTGATAACCTACATGATCTACATAAGTGGAAGAATGCAACTAATTTACTTGAAGAATTTGAGTTTATTGTTTTAAGTAGGAATGAGTCAGTTGAAGATATCATTAATTCAAATATTTTTCTTAGAGATTATAAGGACAAATTTATTATAATAGATGATTTTCATTTCGATATATCATCTACAGAATATAAAAAGCACTTAAATGAAAAACTTTTACTAAAAGAAGTTTCAAAATACGTAGAAATGAACGGATTATATAGGAGGTAATTATGTACAACAATGGATATTTAAAAGTAGCTTCTGTTACACCAAAAGTCTTTGTAACCGAACCAATGAAAAATGTTAAAGAAATGATAAAGATTCTTGAAGAGACTAAAGCTGGCTTGGTGGTGTTTCCGGAGTTAAATGTTTCTGGTTATACATGTGAAGATTTAATTTATCATACGTCGATTATAGATGGATCTAAAGAAGCAGTTAAGTATTTTTTAGATAATAATACTTTTAAAGGTGTAGTTGTCTTAGGAGTGCCATTTGAGTATGTTGGTGTTTTATATAATGTCGCTATGGTAATCCAAGAAAATAAAATTTTAGGAATTATACCTAAAATGTTTTTACCACACACAGGTGAGTTCTACGAAAAAAGATGGTTCGCTGATGGTGTGGATATGCATATGGAAATTGAATATTTAGGACAAGTAGTTCCTTTTGGGGCTATTGTTTTTGATAGTGAACATTATTCATTTGGTGTAGAAGTTTGTGCTGATATGTGGGGACCATTAAACCCTTCTAGTGATTTATATTTATCTGGAGCACATGTTGTACTTAATTTATCTGCTTCAAATGAAGTTGTTAATAAAACACTTTCTAGACAAGAGTTAATAAATGCCACAACATATAGACATAAGGGTGCTTACGTTTATTGTTCTGCTGGTGTAACTGAGTCATCTAGTTCGAATGTATTCGGTGGAGATAAAATAATTTCAGAGATGGGTGAAACAATTGCGAAGAAGCAAGAGTTCTCCTTTGAAACTGAAACTCTTTATGCTGATATAGATATTAAATATTTAAAACATACAAGAAGAAGTAATGGATGGTTTAAAGACGCTAGAAAGAGAAATAAAATGGAGGTATTCAAAGTTAAGTTTGATTCTTATGAATCTGATTTACCTGTTGAAAGAGAGTATGATCAAACTCCGTTTGTACCAAAAAAAGATGTTAAAGGATATTTTGATCAAGTTACATCTATTCAAACATCTGCTTTATTAAGAAGACTTAAGCATATTGAAACTACTAAATCAGTTATTGGATTAAGTGGTGGATTAGATTCTGCATTAGCATTTTTACAAATTGTGAAAGCTTATCAAAGAGCTGGATATGATATGAAAGATATAATTGCTGTTTCACTGCCAAGTCATCCAACGAGCGAAAGAACTAAAAACAATTCAAGAAAATTAGCTGAATATTTTGGAGTTACTTTTATAGAAAAATCAATAGGTAAGTTTGTTGATGATCAAATGACTTTTATTGAGCATGGAGAAAAAGATGTTACATATGAAAATATTCAAGCAAGAGCAAGAACTTATATATTAATGAACCTTGCCAATAAATATAAAGGTATCGTAATTGGAACTGGTGATATGACTGAAATGGCATTAGGTTGGTGTACTTATGGTGGAGATCAAATGGCTCACTACGGATTAAATGCTGGTATTCCAAAAACGTTAGTTAGGTTTATGGTTAGTGAGTATTCGAATTATTTACCAGAGATAGCTGATGTATTGTTAGATATTGTAAATACACCAATATCTCCTGAACTTTTAGAGGGTCAAGTTACTGAAGATACAATTGGAAGTTATGAAATTAATGATTTTATTATGTATAGATTTTTAAAATATGGTGATTCTATTGAACGAATTAAATTACTAATACCGAACCATAAGCAAATAGTTGATGGATTCTTTAGTAGATTCTACCGAAATCAATTTAAACGATCTACAATGCCTGAAGGACCTAAAGTAATATTTACGTCTCTTAACAGTCATGCAGATTTTAGAATGGGGTCAGATGTAAAAAAATGAAAAAAGTAATTATAGGTTTATCAGGTGGTGTTGATTCAAGCGTTGCTGCTAAAATTCTTCTAGATCAAGGATATGATGTAGAAGGGTTGTTTATGCGAAACTGGGATTCAACTACGAATAATGATATATTAGGTAATCCAGATTTAGTGGATGATATTTGTCCACAAGAAGTAGATTATCAAGATGCATTAATGGTTGCTAATAAATTAGGAATCAAACTGCATAGAGTTGATTTTATCAAAGAATACTGGGATAATGTGTTTGAATATTTCTTAGAAGAATATAGAAGAGGAAGAACACCTAATCCAGATATATTATGTAATAAATATATTAAATTTGATGCATTTATTAAAGAGGCAGAGAAACATGGGGCTGATTATATTGCTATGGGTCATTATGCTCGTGTAGAACATGGAGAAAATCCTAAAATGCTACGTGGTGTAGACTCTAATAAAGATCAAACTTATTTTTTATGTCAACTTAATAAGGAGCAATTAAATAAAACCTTATTCCCAATTGGAGATATTGATAAGTCTGAGGTTCGTAGAATAGCTAAGGAATTTGAATTAGCTACTGCAGAAAAGAAAGATTCAACTGGTATCTGTTTTATTGGTGAAAGACATTTTAATCAGTTCTTAGACAATTATTTGCCTGCCACAAGTGGAGACATGGTTGCTGATGATGGTAATGTTGTTGGTAAGCATGGTGGATTAATGTATTATACAATTGGGCAACGAAAAGGTTTAGGTATTGGTGGTAGTCAAAAATATTCTAACGAACCTTGGTTTGTTATCGGTAAGGATTTAAAAGAAAATATACTATATGTAGGTCAAGGGTTTAACCATCCTAACCTTTATTCTGACGAGTGTATAGTTGAAGATATAAACTGGCTAGGTGAAAAGAAAAATATGAAAATCACAGCTAAGTTTAGATATCGACAACAAGATCAAGATGTTGAGATTATTTGGTTAGATGATGGTAATTTAAAAGTTATCTATCCTCAAGGAGTAAGAGCTGTAACACCAGGGCAGGCTGCTGTCTTTTATGATGGTGATGTATGTCTAGGTGGCGGATTTATTAAAGAAGTTTATCATAATGGAAAAAAAAGAATATATTAAGGAGAAATTAATATGAAAAAAGCAAGAATATCATTTGAAAACGGAGAACAAATTTTAATCGAATTATTCCCAAATGAAGCACCAGGTACGGTAGCAAATTTTGAAAAATTAGCTAACTCAGGATTTTATAATGGTTTAAAATTCCATAGAGTAATTCAAGGGTTCGTAGCTCAAGGTGGTTGTCCAAACGGAACTGGTACTGGTGGACCTGGTTATACTATTAAATGTGAAACAGAAGGAAATACACACAAACATGTACCAGGAGCTTTATCAATGGCTCATGCAGGTAAAGACACTGGTGGATCACAATTCTTTATATGTCATGACTCATTTCCACACTTAGATGGTGTACATACAGTATTTGGTCAAGTGATTGAAGGACAAGATGTTGTTCTTAGAATTGCACAAGGTGATGAAATGAAATCTGTAGAGGTATTCGAAGCATAATTTGAAAAGAGTTGATCCTATGAGTAAGTACTTACAGGGTTATGTTAAAATAGTCCTTTTTCAAAGCAAAGATAACGGTTATTCTGTTGTGAAAGTTAAACCAACTGATTCAACTGAAGAAATTAACGATAAAGATGATTTTATTACAGTAACGGGTTATTTCCCCACACTGAACACCAATGAACTTTATCGTTTTTTTGGTGTGTTTAAAGAACATCCGAAATATGGACATCAATATCAAGCAAATAAATATGAGAATATTATAGCTGATTCAAGAGAAGGAATAATTAGATACTTATCTAGTGAATTGTTTTTTGGTGTTGGACCTAAATTAGCAGCTAAAATTGTTGATGTATTAGGAGAAGATTGTATCGATATCATTATGGATAGTCCTGATGAATTAAAGAAAGCTGGTATCAATCCAAGAAAGGTTAAAGATATTCATGATGCTCTAATGCAAAATCAAGGTGTTCAAAGAATATTATTAAATTTATATGATTATGGTTTTAGTGCTAGAGTTAGTATGAAAATTTATAATACTTACTATAATTTGTCGTTGTCTATTTTAGAGACAAATCCTTATCAATTAGTTGAAGATATTGAAGATTTTACTTTTAAAAGGGCTGATGACATTGCTCTTAAACAAGGATTTCCTTTAAATAATGAATACCGCATTAAAGCTTTATTGATTGCTGTTGTTAATCAAAGTAGTTTAAATGGAGATACTTATATTGATCTTGATGTGTTAGTAGAAAATGCACTTAATGATATAAATAGAAATGAGTATTTAATAAATCCAGAGGAAATTATTGATTATATTAATAATTTACACGAAGAAGAAAAACTATACGTCTTTGATGAGAAGGCAATGATTCCGAAGCTATATAATGCTGAAATAGAAATAGCCTCTGATTTAGTTAGATTTAACTCTAAAACAAAATTAAATAAAAAAATGGATATAATAATTGATGATGTTGAGGCAAAAAATAATATTGAATATTCTTCTGAACAACGAGAAGGAATTAAAACAGCTTTATCTAATCCTGTTACTGTTTTAACTGGTGGACCAGGAACTGGAAAAACAACTGTAATTAATGGAATTATCAAATCATTTATTCAAATGTATGAAGTATATGATGAAAGAAAAATTGCGTTAGTTGCTCCTACTGGTAGAGCTGCTAAAAGAATGACTGAAACTAGTGGATTTAGTGCTAAAACAATTCATAGTTTTCTTGGTTATGATGGTGAAGGAAAGTTTATTCACCATAGAGAAGAACAACTTAATCCAAAACTTTTAATTATAGATGAGAGTTCCATGATTGATACATTACTACTTAAACAATTATTAGAATCATTAAAAGATGGTGTAAGAATTGTTATCGTAGGTGATAACGATCAGTTACCTTCGGTTGGTGCTGGTCAAGTTTTACAAGATATCATAGAAAGTGAAATTGTTCCTATAGTTAGATTAAATGTTATTTACAGACAATCATCTGATTCGAATTTAATTAGTTTAGCACATGCAGTAAATAACAATAGATTACCAAATGAATCATTAGAGAGTTATACTGATGTAACATATATACAAAGTAGTAATGAGGATATATCAGCAAAAATTAAATTGATTATAGAAAGAGCAATCGATAAAGGTTACGATGTTGATAATATTCAAGTATTAGCTCCAATGTATAGAGGTTCATCTGGAATAGATAGAATAAACTTAGAACTTCAAAGTGCACTTAATCCAAAAGGTGCTAAGGAAATTGAACATCATGGAAGAACATTCAGAGTTGGTGATAAAGTACTACAATTAGTAAATCAACCGAATGACGGAATAATGAATGGTGATGTTGGTAGGATAGAATTAATTCAAACTGATAAAAAAAATTCTAAAAAAGTATTTGTTGACTTTGATGGAACAATAGTTGGTTATGATCTATCAGATTTATACAATTTACGTCACGCATATTGTATATCTATACATAAATCGCAAGGAAACGAATATCCATTAGTTATACTTCCAATATCTTTTAATTATAGAATAATGCTTAAAAGAAAATTAATTTATACTGCTATTACTAGAGCAAAACAGAATTTGATTATTATTGGTGACTTAAATGCATTGAAATTTGGTGTAGAGAGAATTGAACCACCAAGAAAAACAATGTTAAAAACTAGATTATTAAAAATGGCTTAAAAATAGTAAATATTACTCAACATTTATGCGCTTTTTTCGGTAAAAATATAATGAGGATTTTTCCTCGATTTAAACCGAAAGTAGGTGTTGTAATGCGTAGAGCTATGACGTATATGATGCTTGGAGCACTCTCAACTGTAGTGTTATCAAGATCTTATCAAAATGGGAATCCTGGTAAAGTAGAGAAAACAGTTAAAGATGTTTTAAGATCAAATGAAAAAGCTATGAGATGGTTACGAAATATGATTTAAATTAAGCGGATTTCTTAGGAAATCCGTTTTAATTTACGTTTAATTTAATTACTTTTTTCATACACTATAAAGAAAATGATTTAATGGGTGAAAAGATGAATAAAAGATTATTAGGATTACTAATGGTTTTATTAATGGTAGTCATAGCTTATTATACTGTAAATTTAATACCATTCTTAATGAATATATTCAATTTTATATTTGTTATATTTTTGCCTTTTTTCATTAGTTTTATTATTGCGTTTTTATTAGCACCAATTGTAGACAGATTGGAAAGGTACGGTAGAAGTAGAGTATTAGCATTAATTATTGTTTATATAATACTCTTTATGATGATTACCTTTATTTTTGCTAATGTTATCCCTATGATTATTAATCAATCAGAATTACTAATTGAAAACGTTCCTTCGTTGATTCAACGCTTAGATGGAATGTTAACTAATATTAAAGAGTTATTAAAATTCCTTCCTGATGGAGTGGAACCTAATATTGGTGATTATACAGAAGTAGTAAAATCTGTTTTTGAAGTAGTATATCAGTGGGTTTTGAATTCATTTGATAATCTATTCTCATCTTTCACTGTGATTATACTTATACCAGTAATTTCTGCTTATTTATTATTAGATTATAATAAAATAAGAGAAAATTTAAAACTTTTCTTAATCAAGAAAAATCTTCTTAAAACAAAAAAATATTTTCATGATATTAACAATGCTTTGGGAATGTACGTAAGGGGATTATTCTTAGTAATGTTTTCTCTTTCTGTTTTATCATCATTTTTATTCTTCATTGTAGGCTTAGATTATTACTTGTTTTTTGGATTTATAATAGGTTTAACAAATGCTATTCCCATATTTGGCGCATTTATTGGTGGAGCATTAGCTGTTGTTTATTCATTAACGATATCTTTTAATAAAGCTATCATAATATTAATAATCATTTTGATACTTCAATTTATAGAAGGAGCTTTGTTAACACCTTACATACAAAGTAGAAGTGTTAAAACACATCCTTTGATGATAATTTTTTCAGTTTTATTCTTTGGAAAGTTATTCGGTTTCTTTGGTGTCTTATTAGCAGTACCATTACTTACTTTAATAAAACTTTCAGTTGAGTTCTATTTGAAAATGAGATCAGAAGAACATAAATAATTCTCTATATTTTGTAATCTTTAGTCAAATAATATAGATGGAGACAGTTGTCTCCATTTTTATGTAAAGGCTTTATATTTCGTATTGATGGATATTACTTAGTTTAGATTGCTATAATAACATTAGAAAAAGTAATTATAATAAAGTAATAATATTATAATTTATATTTAAAAGAAAAAATATGAAAAAATAAATTGAATATGATGAAGAGGTGGAAATAATGAAAAATAAAAAAGTTGTGTTGATTGGAACTGGTTTTGTAGGAATGAGTTATGCATATGCATGTCTAAATCAAGGTACAGTTGATACTTTAGTATTAATTGATGCTAATAAAGAAAAAGCTATTGGTGAAGCTATGGATTTAAATCATGGGTTAGCGTTCGCTAGTAAAAAGATAGATATTTATGCTGGTGATTATACTGAATGTAAAGATGCAGAGATCGTTGTAATTACAGCTGGAGCAGCCCAAAAAGAAGGGGAAACACGTCTCGACTTACTTAAAAAGAATGCTAATATAATGAAGTCGATAACAAAAGAGGTAGTTAATAGTGGATTTAAAGGTATTTTCTTAATTGCTACTAATCCGGTAGATATATTGACTCAAGTAGTATATGAGGAATCAGGATTCGATCCTCGTCGTGTAATAGGTACTGGTACTACATTGGATACTGGTAGATTAAGATATGAGTTAAGTAAGTATCTGAAAGTAGATTCAAGAAATGTTCATGCTTATATTTTAGGTGAACATGGTGATAGTGAATTTGTTTGTTGGTCAAAAGTAACAGTTGGAGTGAAACCAATAATTGAAGTTATAAAAGAAAGAAGATTAGATTTCGAAGACTTAGATAAAATATATGTTGATGTAAGAGATGCTGCGTATAATATAATAGAAAAAAAACACGCAACTTACTATGGAATTGGTATGTCGCTTGTTAGAATCACTAATGCAATTTTAAATGATGAGTGGAGCATCTTACCAGTCTCAAGTTATGTAAATGGTGAATATGATGGAATTGAAGATGTATATGTAGGATTACCAAGTGTTATAAATAAAAATGGAATTAGTCATGTTATGCATTTAGAATTAAGCATTGATGAAAAGCAAAAACTAGCTAAATCGGTTAAAATACTTAAAGAAGGATTAAATAGTTTAAAAGAAACTAACTAATCATTAGATTCTCTTACTTGATAACACTTTTTTATAGTTATCATTGTAATTATGTTAAAAAATGTATATAATAATATTGTTATAATACGAAGATAGAGAAAAGTAAGTAGTTTATTCTATTTAAGAGAGTCCTTACGGTGGGAAAGGACATAGAAAAATTACCAAAAAGCTACTCTGGAGTATAGTATGAAAATACTACCTTAATCGGGTTAAGATTATTTGAGTGCATAAATCGTTTCTAAAAACGAATTATGAACTAAGGTGGTACCACGGTTATATTCGTCCTTAGAGAGAAATCTTTAAGGGCGCTTTTATTTTAGAAAGGATTGATATTATGAAGTATTTAACTAGTAATCAGATTAGAAGAATGTGGTTAGATTTTTTTAATCAAAAAGGACATAGAATTGAAGAAAGTGCATCACTTATTCCAAACAACGACCCAACATTACTTTGGATAAGTGCAGGTGTTGCTGCTTATAAGAAATATTTTGATGGTTCAGAAAAACCTGTTAATCCTAGAATGGTGAATTCGCAAAAATGTATTAGAACTACTGATATTGAGAATGTTGGTTTGACAGCACGTCACCAAACATTATTTGAAATGCTAGGTAACTTTTCTATAGGAGATTATTTTAGAAAAGAAGCGATTGAATGGGCTTGTGAACTATTAATAGATGAAAAGTGGTTTGGATTTGATAAAGATAAACTTTATATGACAGTTTATCCTCAAGATCAAGAATCGTATGATTTATGGGTGGCTAATGGTATTGATCCTACTCATATTATTAAGACAGATTATAACTTTTGGGAAATAGGAGAAGGACCAAGTGGACCATGTACAGAAATTTTCTTTGATAGAGGAGAAAAATATGGTGATTATGGAACTGAAGTTATAAGAGATGATATTGAAAATGATCGTTATATTGAAATTTGGAATATAGTATTTTCTCAGTATAATGCGGATCCAAAACTAGACAGAAGTGAATATAAAGAGTTACCTCAAAAAAACATTGATACTGGTGCTGGGTTAGAAAGATTAACATGTGTTCTCCAAGAAGTTGAAACAAATTATGAAACTGATTTATTCCTACCTACTATTAAAGAAGTAGAAAGACAATGTGGAGTTAAATACGAAGGGCAAATGGCTTTTAAAGTAATCGCAGACCATGTTAGAGCTGTAACTTTTGCTGTAGCAGATGGTGCTGTATTAAGCAACGAGGGTCGAGGTTATGTTTTAAGAAGAGTATTACGTAGAGCTATAAAACATGCTAGAACTCTTGGATTCAAAAGTCCTTTTATGTCCGATTTAGTTGATATAGTAATAGAGAATATGGGTCAACACTATACATATTTAAATGACAAAATTGATATTATAAAAAAAGTTATTAAAACTGAGGAAGAAAAATTCTTTGAAACTTTAGATAAAGGATTAAAGATGATTGAAAACTTAGGTAAAGATGAGATTACAGGTGTAGATGCATTTACTTTGTATGACACTTATGGATTCCCAATTGAATTAACATTAGAGTATGCATCAGAAAATGGACTATCTGTTGATGTTGATGGATTTAAAGAAGAAATGGAAAAACAACGTGAACGTGCGAGAAATGCAAGAACTGGTGATGCTAGCATGGCTTCACAAAATGCTGAATATCTAAGCTTTGATCTTCCAAGTGAGTTTGTCGGTTATGACAATCTAAAAGCTGCTGTTGAAATAATTGCTGTATTTGATGAAGGAATTGTCTTAGATAAAACTCCTTTCTATGCTGAAAGCGGAGGGCAAACTGCTGACAAAGGTCTTATTAGAGGAGATGGGTTTGATTATTATGTAAATGATGTTCAAAAGATGCCTAATGGTCAATTCATACATCAAATTGAAATAAGAGAAGGTAAACCTGAAGTAGGTCAAAAAGCTAAAGCAGAAGTTTGTATCAAAACTAGAAAACTTACGATGTACAATCATTCTGCAACACACTTATTATTTAAAGTATTAAGAGATCAGTTAGGTTCACATGTATCACAGAGTGGTTCACAAGTTTCTCGAACTAATTTACGTTTTGACTTTAACAACTATGACTCTTTAAAAGATGAAGAGATTTTAACTGTTGAAAGAAAAGTTAATGAAGTTGTTAAGCAAAACTTAGATGTTATAGTTACAGAAGAAACTATTGATAAAGCAAAAGAAATGGGTGCTATTGCTGAGTTTGGAGAAAAGTATGGAAACACTGTTAGAGTTGTAAATATGAGCGACTTTACTATAGATTTATGTGGAGGAACTCATGTTGATAATACTTCTGAAATAGACAAGTTAGCTATTATTTCTTTAGAAAGTAAGGGTTCTGGAGTATTTAGAATTGAGGCTTTGACGAATCAAGGTGTTGATAATATTAAGGATTATCTGGTTGTTTATGACACAGAAATCCAAAGTTTACTAGGTAAAGCTGATAAAGTTATTACTGAAGCAAAAGAAAAAGGTGTTAATATTGAATTTAATTATCAAATTAACTCTGATTATATTGGAAGCTATCAAGATGTAATAAATAAAAGACGAGAACTCGCTAAAGTTAAAGAACTAGTAAAAGAATTAGATAAGGAAGTTAAACGAGAATTAGAGAAGTTAGCCTTAAGTGATTTAACTGTCTTTGATCAATTTATTGAAGGAGATAAATTAGTCGCAAAAGTAGAAGGTTATGATAATGCAGTACTTAAACAAATCGTAGATAGCTTATTAGATAAATTAGGTAGTGGGTTTGTATTTGTTGCTAATGTTGTTGGAGAAAAAATAGTATTTGTTGCTAAGAGTAATAATAATGTTCATTGTGGTAATATTGTTAAGGAAGCTGCTGTAATTACTGGTGGAAACGGTGGAGGTAAACCCAATATGGCTCAAGCTGGTGGGAAAGACGTTTCTAAATTGAATGAAGCTTTAGAAAGAGTTAAAGAACTAGTTTGAAAATTATAGGATTAGATTTAGGCTCAAGAACATTAGGTATTGCGATTTCTGATAAGTATGAGTTATTAGCTTCACCGGTAGAAATTTTTAGATTTCGAGATGATGATTATGAAACAGCAAAAGATTATGTTGTTAAATTAGCTGAAGATAACCAAACTAATAAAGTTGTTTTGGGATATCCTAAAAATATGAATAATACTATTGGTGAAAGAGCAACAATTAGCGAAGAGTTTAAGAAAATGCTGGAGTTAAATGATTTAGAAGTTATTTTGTGGGATGAAAGATTATCTACACAAGAAGTTACAAAGATGATGATTTCTGCAAATTTAAGCAGAAAGAAAAGAAAAAAACAAGTTGATAAATTAGCCGCTACTGTAATATTACAAGGCTATTTAGATTCTAACAAAGCAGTGTAATTCTGGAGGAAAATTATGAATGAAAATGTATTAAGTATTCAATTAGAAGATGGAACAGAAATGTTATGTGAAATATTATTTACTTTCCACTCTGAAGACTACGATAAAAGTTATGTATTATATGTTCCATTAGATGATGAAGAAGGTAATGTTTTCGCATCTAGTTTCGTTGAAAGTGATGATGGAATGGGTGAATTAGAGGACGTTACTGATGATAAAGAATGGGAAATGATTGAGGAAGTCTTAAATACTTTCCAAGAAGACGAGTAATGGATTTAAGAAAATACGCACTTGAAAATAATGTACCTATTATTGAAGAAGATGGATTAAAATTTATTCAAGATTATATTAAAGAAAATAATGTAACCAGAATACTAGAAATAGGAACAGCAATTGGTTATTCATCTATTAATTTTGCAATTTTAGGAAAAGATATCTTTGTTAAAACATTAGAAAGAAACAAAGATATGTTTTCCTATGCAAAAATGGCTGTTTCACATTTTGAAATGGAAAAGCAAATAGAATTATCCTTTGGAGATGCTCTAGATACTGAAGTTGATGGTGAGTTCGACTTAATATTTATAGATGCTGCGAAAGCACAATATATTAAATTCTTTGAAAAGTTTAAGCATAATCTCAGTAAGAATGGCGTTATAATATGTGACAATTTAAACTTTCATGGAATCATACATAAAGATAATGATGAAATTTCATCAAGAGATTTACGTCAATTAATGAGAAAACTACGAAACTTCATTTCATATTTAAAAGAAAATGAAGAGTTCAATACAGAATTTTACGAAATAGGAGATGGAATTAGCATCTCTAAAAGAAGGTAAACTATGGAAATTGTAGTAACTTTAAAAACTATAGAAGATATTAACTTAGCTGGAGATTCGTTCATTTTAGGAACTACTTTCGGTGTAAGAAATGATATTTTTACTTTAGAGGAAATTAAGTATGTTAAGTTGAATACGAACAAAAATGTATATGTCAACTTAGATAGAGTTATTCATGAAGATGAATTAGATAAATTAGAATCATTTTTAAATGAACTAAAGAAAATTAATGTAGATGGTATCTATTTTTCTGACTTGAGTATTTTTACTATTAGTGAGGATCTTGGATTAATCGATAAACTTATATATAATCCAGGGACATTAGTAACAAATTATGTAGATGTTCAATTCTATTTAACTTTAGGAATTAAGAGAGTTTGTTTATCAAGAGAAATAACTCTAGAAGATATTAATGAAATCATGAATCACACTAAAGATGTAGAAGTAATAATACATGGTAAACTTAATATGTTTTACTCAAAAAGAAAATTACTTACAAACTTCTTTTCTTATACGAAACAAAAGATAGAAAAAAAGGGACACTTAATCGAAGAAATTAGAGATGAAAAATATCCAATAATAGAGGATGAGACTGGTACTCATATTTTTCAAGGAAATACTTTAAATAGTTTTAAAGAGTTAAGTGAATTTAATGATATAACGGTTAGAATTGATGGATATTTGTTTGATCAAGAATATGTTGAAGATGTTCTTAACATCTACAATGAAATCCGAAATGGAATGAATAGTAGCGAAGCATTTAATAACTACAGTGTGAAATACGATTCTGATGAATTGTTTAGTGGATATTACTACAAAGAAACTAACTATATGAAGAAGTAGATGAAAGTATGATTTTAGAATTAAGTAAAGAAGAATATAAGGGATATCCTTTGAAATTTAAATATACAACCGATAGTTATTATAAAGTAGATATTTTGGAAGATAACGGCTTTACAGTTACTTTAAAAAAAGAATGTCTAGATAATGAAATAGATAAAAGTTTCACAGATACACTGTTTCCTGATTATTGGCAAAATGCAAGTGCATATGGTTATTTTGTAGAAGGTAAGATAAAAGGGATATTGGAAGTAGAAAGAGAACTATGGTCTAAAAGATTAAGGGTAACCTCAATATTAGTTGACCCAGATATCAGAAGAAATGGAATAGGAGCTTTGTTATTAAATAAAGCTAGGGAAATAGCGTTAGAAGAAGGTTATAGAGCTATTATTTTAGAGACACAAACTTGTAATGTAAAAGCAATAGAGTTTTATTTATCTCAAGGTTTTAAATTAGGTGGATTTGATAGAAGTTGTTATTCAAATAATGATATAGAAAAAAAAGAAGTAAGGCTAGAATTAGTTTTTTTTACTAATTAAGAAGGTAATAATATGAGAAAAATTGAATTGTTATCTCCAGCAGGAGATTTAGAAAAACTAAAGATAGCTATAATATATGGTGCAGATGCTGTGTATATTGGTGGTATGAATTTCTCGTTAAGAGCGAGAAGTTCTAACTTTACTATTGATGATATTGAAGAAGCTTGTGATTTTGCTAGACAGTACAATTCTAAAGTATATGTCACAACAAATATCTTACCGCATAATAATGATTTAGAAGGATTAGAAGAGTATTTGATTAATTTGAAAAAATCTGGTGTTAGTGCTGTAATATGTGCTTCACCTTCAATAATCAATGTTGCCAATAAAGTAGGTATTGAAGTTCATTTATCAACACAAGCTTCTACTACTAATACAAAATCAATGGAGTTTTGGAAAAACCATAATGTTAAAAGAGTTGTAACCGCAAGAGAGTTATCCTTAGATGAAATCGAATTGGTTAGAAAAAATACCGATATGGACATAGAAGTATTTATTCATGGAGGTATGTGTGTTTCTTATTCTGGAAGATGTACTTTAAGTAACCATATGACTGATAGAGATGCAAACAGAGGAGGATGTGCACATTCCTGTCGCTGGAACTATGATTTCTACACAGATAAAAAATATAATGAAGAATTATCTTTTTCTATGAGTAGTAAGGATTTAAATGCTATTGATTATATAACTAGGTTAATTGATATTGGCGTAGATTCTTTAAAGATTGAAGGTAGAATGAAATCTGTACACTATATTGCGACAGTAGTAGGGACTTACCGTAAACTTATTGATGATTACATAAAAAATGGTGAAGTTGATATGGACTATTATCGCAAAGAGATTCTAAAAGCTGAAAATAGATTAACGTCGATTGGATTTTTTGAGGGAGATCCAAATGTTAATGAACAATTATATAATATGAGAAGTGAAAAACCGACACAGACCTTTATTGGTTATGTTTTAGAATATAGTAATGGATATGCAGTGATTGAAGAAAGAAATAAGTTTGAAAAAGGATGTAGAGCAGAAATATTCGGACCTAACATCCATGAAGAATTTATTATTGAAGAGATACTAGATGAAGATGGAAATAGTATTGATGTAGCCAAACATCCAAAACAAATACTAAAAATTAAAGTACCATTTAAAGTAAACAAACATGATATGATTAGAAAGGTTGTTGAAGTATGAAACCAATAATTATTGGAGTAGCAGGTGGTTCTGGTAGTGGTAAAACTACTATTGTAAAACTGATTATGGAGAATTTACAAAACGAAGAAGTAGTAATTATTAAGCATGATGATTATTATAAAGATCAATCACATATGGAAATGTCTGAAAGAATAAAAACTAATTATGATCATCCATTTTCTTTAGATAATGACTTATTAAAAGATGATCTTATTAATCTATTAAAAGGTAATGAGATTAATAAACCACTTTATGACTTTAAGATACATAATAGAAAAAAAGAAACTAAACTAGTAAAACCTGCTAAAGTAATAATATTAGAAGGCATACTAATATTTGATGACGAAGCCCTAAGAGATTTGATGGATATAAAGGTCTATGTAGAAGCCGACGCAGACTTAAGGGTTATTAGAAGAATCGAAAGAGATGTTAAAGAAAGAAAACGTACTTTAGATTCTGTTATTGAACAGTACTTAACAACTGTCAAACCAATGCATTATAGATTTGTTAGTCCCTCAAAAAGACACGCAGATATTATAATACCAAATCACTATAAGCATTCTGTTGCTTCAGATTTAATGATTACAAAAATAAAATCTATTATTTCTGAATAATTTAATGTATAATTATTTATTAGAAGGAGTGTGAGTTCTATGGTTAGAGTTCAACCACATGAGTTAACAAACGAAGGTTTAAAGAAATTAGAAACTGAAATTAAGTATTTAAGAGAAGTTGCGAGAATTGATAATATTAAAGCTTTACAAGAAGCTAGAGCACAAGGAGACCTTTCTGAGAACGCTGATTATGATGCAGCGAGAGATCAACAAGGTAAAATTAATGCTCGTATAACTGAAATCGAAGGTATTTTAAAGAACTACGTTATTATTACAGAAGATGATTCTGACACTGTGAAAACTGGTAAGACAGTAGTTGTTAGATACGATAACGAAGAAGAGACTGAAACTTACGTAGTTGTAGGTAGTTTAGAAGCTGATCCTATAGAAGGAAAAATCTCGAATCAATCACCAGTTGGAAAGGCCTTATTAGGAAAGAATGCTGGTCAGAAAGTAGAGTTTGTTTCTGAAACTAACAAGGAATTTATTCTTGAAATTTTAGAGGTAAAATAGTGATTGCTGTTATTGGAGCAATGGAAGTAGAGATTGCTCATTTAGAGAGTCTTTTAGAAAATAAGAAAGTTACTGAAATTAGTAAAAGAGTATTTTACTCAGGTAAAATTTCAAACAAGGATGTAGTAGTTGTTCAAGCTGGTATAGGTAAAGTTAACTCTGCTTTAACAACTAGTATTTTATGTGAAAATTTTAATGTTGATTATGTTATTAATGTTGGAGTTGCTGGAGGAATAAGCCCAGTTAATGCAAAATCCTTAGTTTTATCAGATAGGGCAGTCTATTTTGATGCTGATGCAGTAGCCTTTGGTTACAAAATAGGACAAATACCAGGAGAAGAACACTTTTTTAACTCAGACAGAAAACTTCTAGAACTTGCTAGAAAGGGAGCTTCTGATCTAGGATTAGAATATACTGTAGGTACGATAGGTACTGGAGATTCATTTGTTACTAGAATGGAACAAATTGAAAATATACAAAAAGAAGTTGATGATCTAGTTGCCGTTGAAATGGAAGGAGCGTCTATCGCTCAAACATGTGAACTATATTGTAAACCTTTCATTATCGCACGAAGTATCTCTGATGTTGTTGGCAGTGAAGGTCAAGATCTTGACTATACAGAATTCGTTAGTGATGCTGCTGAAAAAGCAAGTAACTTAGTTAAAAAAATAATCGAGAGCTATTAATAGCTCTCGATTATTTTTTTGACTCTATAGTATTTCGTCTTTGTCTGGAAGAAGAATTGCCATAATAATATAAAGCAATAATCCGCTCCCTAATCCTAAAATTGAGAATAACCAAATAACTCTCACTAGAGTTACATCGATTTCAAAGAATTCAGATACACCAGCACACACACCGGATATTTTGGCTTCATCTCTGTTTTTATATAACTTCTTACTCATCATTCTCACCTCTAATTTCAATGTTACCACAGTATAATTATAATTACAAATTCAGAAAAAATGATTATAATACTATTTAAATACTTGTTTTCCTTATTTAAGATTGTTTTCGAGTTACTTTATTAATTAGACCTAAAAAATTCCAAATTTCTCTTATATGTATTAAATTAAATTTATAGAAATTCAATCATTAGTTGAATTATAAATGGATGAGCTTTTGGTGTTGTCTATAAATATCTTTTATGGTAGAATTTTGTAATGGTTAATATTATATTGTCTATGAGAACAGTTAGAAGGTTGGTTAATATGAGTATAAAATCTAATGTTAAAATATTGTTAATTATAGTTGGGATTATGTTGTTTTTATTAATAATAAGTTCAAAAAACTTTTTGCTATTTCATTCCTTAGCTGAACTAATATCTA
The DNA here is from genome assembly GCA_046529715.1 of Mycoplasmatota bacterium WC44. Taxonomy (GTDB): domain Bacteria; phylum Bacillota_I; class Bacilli_A; order MAG-NZ; family MAG-NZ; genus WC44. The sequence continues at coordinate 1,294,862 of CP134881.1, read as the reverse complement.
CAATAGTAATGCTTAGTATAATGTTGATAGTCTTACCAATGGACAAGAAAATTAACAACCATTTTATATTTTGGATTGGAGTTTCTTTTGTTTTTGTTTCTCTATTTGACATAGGGCATATATTAACCTACAAAGGTGTTAATATTATCGATGTCTCTTCAGACATAACAGCTAAGCTATGGATGGCAGCAAGGTATTGGCAGTCAATAGCATTGCTTTTAGGACTCACTTTTTTTAAGAAAGAGTTTAATAAATCAGTTATTGTCTATATACAAACACTTATATTCGTTTTAATTATGTTGTCTATTATATTTACTGATTTTTTTCCAAGTTGCTATATTGAAGGCAGTGGGGTTACTTTATTTAAAGTTATCTCAGAATTTGTTATTGTTATTATACTAGCTGTTTCGATGTTTTATTTCTTTAAACATAAGGAAAGTTGGTATAAAGATTTTTATAAATACATTCAATTAACTATATTATTATTTTTATCGAGTGAAATTTTCTTTAATATTAATCCAGACTTCTATACTTTTAGTAATATAATAGGTCATTTATTAAAAGTGTTATCAGTAATATTTTTTTATATAGGCATTTATAAATCAGTAATCACTAGACCTTATAACTTACTGTATGAGGATATATCTAAATTAAATAATGAAGCAGAGAAGTTAAAGAAAGATTTAAAGGAAGTCAGTAGTTCAAGTAAAGTAGATGATATGACAGGAACTTTTAATAGAAATTATTTTGATGAGTTTTCTAATAAGTTTAGTGTAAGCAATTACTCAAAAGTTGGACTTATTATCTTAGATATTGATAATCTAAAACTGATTAATGATAGTTATGGTCATTTAGAGGGAGATAAAGTTATTAGGATTACCTCAGATATTCTTAAACAGCAATTAAGAAAAGGTGATTTGGTATTTAGATTCGGAGGAGATGAATTTGTGATTATTATTACAGATGAATCCGAAATGGTAGTGAAAAATGTGATTGGCAGAATTGAGAAAAAGTTTGATGAAATTAATAAATTCAATGAAATAAAAATGTCAGTATCATGTGGATATCAGTATTGGAGTAACTTGGATGATTACATAACATTTGATGAAATGTTCACTCAAGCTGACGCTAAAATGTATGTGAAGAAGAATAGTAAGTTAGATTAAAGAAAACATCAGATAATCTGATGTTTTTTTCTTTATTTGTAAATTTAGTCTTTAAAATAGATTCGGTATATTGTCTTTACTGATTTAAATAATGAGGCTATCCCACCAATAAACATACCCATTCTTACAATAGTAAGTGTAAAAGTTGGGACTCCATAAAACTCAATTAAATCTATATTAAATATATTTCTAGTAGCTAAGTATATAAATACTACTCCATTAGCTAATTCAACTATAGCATCAATAGATAATGAAATAGAATTTTTGTAACCTTTAATAAAATGAAATACACTTAAACAAACTTGCGACATGAAAATAATATTGATACCTAATAGAACTCCTTGAAACGACTTGTTGAACAATGAAACAGAAACACCATTTATATATATTATTCGTATATTATTATTTATTAAAAATAGAAATATAGATAGAAAAATTATTATAAAAAATTCTTCTACTCTTGATACATCTTTTATTTTTTTTGGAACTGGATCTAGTTTTTGTGGATCAAAATCTGAGTTTTCAAAGATGTCACCATCAAAGGTTGTGAACTTATCAATTATCAAAATTATAACCGTTAAACTACCAATGGCACTAATTATAGTCATTATTATTTCTGGTACACTTTTAGCTAATTCTGATATAACATTAGTTAAATTAAAGTCGTATGCACCTGTCAAGAACTTAGATAATGTAACTATTATTAATGATAGAGCGACTGAGAAACTAACTATTTTAAGCAAGAATAAATATAAGAGTTCCATTTTTTTAGAAATCAAGTTTCCTTTATTGGAATATTTAGATACAACGTTAATTGGAGGTCCAAATTTAATTAAGATTTTATCCAATCCATCTTCACCTTCATTATTTAAATGATCATATTCATCAAGGATACTATACTTTAATTCCTTAAGTATCTCTTTTCTCTCGTTTTTAGGTAAGTACTTACCCACTTGATATAAATACCTCTCTAGCATATCCATTATTTGCCCTCCCTTATAAGTGATGAAATAACTTGATTTGAATTATTCCATTCATTAATTAATTCTGTCAAGACCTCAGAGCCAAGTTTACTAAGACTGTAATATTTTCTTGGTCTAGTCTCATTAACATCCCAATTTGACGTTAGTAATTCTTGTTTTTCTAATCTTCTAAGTAAAGGGTAAAGTGTATTTTGATCAATCTTCAGCTTTTTGTTGTTTAATTCTTCAACTAAACTATAACCATAGTGCTTTTCTTTCAATTGGCTTAATACAGCTAATACTAATGTACCTTTCCTTAACTCTAGCTTTAAATTACTAAGGATTTCATTTTTGCTACCCATAGTATCACCTCGTCTATATTGTACTGTATGATGTACAGTATTGTCAATATTACAATATGCTTGTAAATAAAATAAGTGATTCTATTAAAGGTAAAAAAAAGTTGTACTAGGAATAGTACAAAATTTTAGGTCTCTATTTAGTTTAAAAGAAGAATACTAAAACTTAAGATTGTTGCGAACAGTGACCAAAGTACATAAGGAAGCAAAAACCATGACAGGTTTTTATCAAATTTTCTAGTTTCAATTAGTAGAAATATTGCCGTAATGAATACTCCTACAGAGAAAGCGAATCCTACTAATGGGCTCTCTAAACCAAAGAATAAAGGTGTAAACAATATATTCATTATATAGTTAACAGCAAAAACGGTTAGAAAGTCCTTCAAATCATGGTCTTTATATTTAGTTACTACATTAGCTATCACATAAGCGATTAGTAGATAAAGTATAAACCAAATACTAAAAACTTTTGGATCAGGAGCAATTTGTGGAAGATTTAGTGATTGATAATAAGTTATATCAGAAGGAAATAACCAACTAGGAAGTAGAAAAGCAATCAAAATTAAAATGAATATAATTAATTTTTTGATAATTATCACCATTACAATTATATGTATTTTAATGAGTTATAATACATACAACAAAAGTTAAAACTAAATCATTTAAGTTACTAAGTTCAAAAAAAATATTAAAATTACTAAAATGTTTGACAAGCCTAACAGATGTGTTATAATGACTATGCTTAAAAAAATAATTACTCGAAGTGTAAAAATGAAGGAGAAAGAAAATGAAAAGAATTTTATTAATTATGTTTCTAGTAGTAACAACTTTAATGGCTGGATGTAGCAAGGAAGAACAAGTAGTCAACCTATATACAAGTAGACATTATGACGCAGATCAAGATTTATTAGACAAGTTTACAGAAGAAACAGGAATTATCGTAAACGTTATTAAAGACAGCGGTAGCACTTTAATTACTAGAATGGAAACAGAAGGTGAAGATACTTTAGCAGACTTATTCATTACTAGTGATGCTGGGAATTTAGAAATTGCAAAATCTAAAGGATTATTACAAACTATTAATAATGATACCTTAAATACAAACATACCATCAAATTTAAGAGATGATGAAGGATATTGGTATGGATTAACAATGAGAGCACGTGTTATTGTTTATTCTACTGAAAGAGTTGATGTTTCAGAATTATCAACTTATGAAGATTTAACAAGTGAAAAATGGGCTGGTAAGATATTAGTTAGATCAGCTTCAAATATGTACAACCAATCGTTATTAGCATCTTTCGTAGCAACTAAAGGTTATGAAGAAGCAAGCGCTTGGGCTGAAGGTGTTAGAAATAACATGGCAAGAACTCCAGAAGGTAACGATAGAGCTCAAGCAATATCTGTAGCAGCTGGTATTGGAGATATAGCCATTATGAATACGTACTACATTGGAAAAATGATTAATTCTGATGAAACAGAACAAACTGAAGCAGTAACAAAAGTTGGTGTATTCTTCCCTAACCAAGGCGAAGGCGGAACACATGTAAACGTTAGCGGTGTTGGATTAACTAAGCATGCTAAAAATAAAGATAATGCTATTAAGTTAATGGAATATTTAACTCAAGAAGATGCTCAAGAAGTGTATGCATCAACAAACTATGAGTATCCAGTAAATCCTAATGTTGAACCAAGTGAATTATTAAAATCATGGGGTGAATTTGAAACTCAAGATATTAACCTTAGTTTATTAGGTAAGTACAATAAAGACGCAGTTGCAATCTTTGAAGAAGTAAACTGGGATAATAATTAATTGAAATAAAAGCAGTGTATACTGCTTTTATCATATAGGAGTAAATATGAAAAATGATCTTAATATTTGGAAAATAGTTGGTTATACATTATTACTTATAGTTGCTCTACCAATTTTTATATTACTTATATATTTATTCACCCCTAATAGTGAATTCTATAAAACTATAATCGAAAATACCCTATTTAGTTATCTTAAAAACACACTTATACTAGGCCTTTCAACTGCAGTTATATCAGCTTTATTAGGATACTCATTGGCATATATTACTACATTTTATGAGTTTAAATTTAGTAAGTATCTAGGGTTGTTATTAGTGTTACCCTTAACTATCCCAACTTACATTGCAGGATATACATATGAAGGTATGCTAAATTATACTGGTATTGTTCAAAGTACTCTAAGAGGTATAGGAATAAATGTTAATCAATCATACTTTGATATTTTAAGTATGCCTGGAGCTGTATTTATGTTTTCGATAACTCTTTATCCATATGTTTATTTAATAACTAGGAGTTATTTATCTAAACAAACAGCGAGTTACATCGAATCATCAAGAACTATGGGTAAATCAAGTTTCGATATATTTAAATCTGTAATTTTGCCATTGTCTAGGCCAGCTATTATTGCTGGTAGTACATTAGTATTACTAGAAACTCTAGCTGACTATGCTGTTGTTACTTACTTTGGGATACCTACATTTACAAATGCTATATTTAAAACATGGTATGGTCTGGGTGAGCACGAATCAGCAATAAAATTAGCAATTATATCGATGTTTATTGTTGTAGTTATATTAGTTTTAGAAAAGGTACTAAGAGGAAGAAGAGCTTATTTTAACACATCAAATGTAAGTAAACAGATAAAGAAAATCAAATTAAGAGGTTTTAAAAACTTCTTAGCTTCAGCGTTTGCTAGTTTGGTATTCTTATTGGGGTTTTTATTTCCTGTAATGCAACAGATATACTGGGCTGTAAGAGAAGTTGATATGTTTAAAAGAGTGGATCTACTATCATTAATATGGCAGACAGTATCAGTGGGACTAATAGCCTCGGCTTTAATTATAATAATCGCATTAATAATAGCCAATGTACTTAGGTTATCAAAGCCAATATACAAAAAATTGGCCTCAAATATTGTAATTTTAGGGTATTCAATGTCTGGTGCTATTATTGCACTTGGGACTCTAATTATATTTGTTTTCGTTGATAGGAATATGGTTGGTCTTTATAGATTCTTCAATCCTAACTCAAGGACCTTATTGCTCACAATGAGTCCAATAATATTAATATTTGCTTATATAATTAGGTTCTTATCAGTTGGATTTAATAATATTTTATCTAGTTACGATAAAATGGGTAATAAATATTATGAAGCATCTAAAACAATGGGAAATAATACAACAAAAACATTTTTTAAAATTGATTTGCCGATGTTGAAACTAACTATAATAAACTCGTTTATTTTAGTATTTATAGATATAATTAAAGAGGTCACTATTACACTTAAATTAAGACCATTCAATTATGATACATTAGCTACTAAAGTATTTCAGTATGCAACAGATGAAATGATTCCAGTAGCTTCTTACCCATCACTTGTAATTATAATAATTTGTATAATAGCTATGATATTAACTAGTTTACTTAAAAGGGGTAGAGCATGATGTTAAAGTTAGAAAATGTTAAATTTAAATATGATAACTCAGATGAATTAGTTTTAGATAATTTCTTGTTATCTTTAAAAAGAGGTAGTACCTTAGCTATACTTGGTTCATCTGGTTGTGGGAAAAGTACAATCTTGAGGTTAATAGCAGGACTTGAGAAACCAAGTGAAGGTAATATCTATATTAATGGAGAAAACGTTAATAAACTACCTACAGAGAAAAGAAATATCGGTTTTCTATTTCAAGATTATGCGTTGTTTCCTCATATGAATGTGTATGATAATATAAAGTTCGGTTTAGACAAGAAAAGTGATGAACAAGCTATTATTGAAGAAGTAGCAACACTAGTAGGAGTAAAACAGTATTTAAAAAGATATCCTCATGAATTAAGTGGGGGACAAAGACAAAGAGTAGCTCTGGCACGAGCTATTGCCTATAAGCCAAATCTATTACTTTTGGATGAGCCTTTTAGTAATCTTGATACTGATTTAAAAGATCAAATTAGGAGAGATTTAAAAGAAATCATTTCAAAAACTGATATTACTACTATTTTAGTTACACATGATGAATTAGACGCTAAGGCTTTAGCTGATGAAATCAGAGTTTTATAAGACACTTTATGTGTCTTTTTTACTTTTAAATATTATAAAATGGTAAAATGAAAAAAGAAGTATTAATCGGGTATCATATAATTAGAAAGATTAAATGGTGAATAAAATGAATGAGTATCTATATGTTTTGAAGTTAGTTAAGAGACTACACCTAAAGGAAAACTGGTCAGAAGACGATAATAATGTAATCAAAGATCATTTTGAGCACCTCGTTAAACTTAAAAATAGTGGTCAATTAATTTTAGCTGGAAAAACTCAAAATGATGATAAAGATACTTTTGGTTTAGTTATCTTTAAAGCTAATAGTTTTGATGAGGCAAAAGATATAGCATATAATGATCCAGCAGTAATAAATAATATAATGACTGTAGAGTTATTTGACTATAAGGTTGCTATAACAGGATAAAAAAATCACTTTAGCTGAGCTAAAGTGATTTTTGTTAGTCTAGTAATTGCAAGTAAAGTTTCATTAATGCTCTTTTTTCTATCCTTGATACGTATGAACGTGAAATTCCTAAATCTTTCGCTATATTTTTTTGTGTTTCAGGCCTATTATTTTCTAAACCGTATCTTCTTACTAATATTTCTAATTCTCTATCAGATAATATTGATAGAGCTCTTTTAAGTTTTGCTATATTTTCATCAAGAATAAATCTTTCCTCAATAGGTTCAGCATCATCAGCAACAATATCAATTAACAAGATTTCATTTCCTTCTTTGTCATAGCCTATTGGAGAATTTAATAGTGATACATTACGTTTCTTCTTATTAGATCTAAGTTGCATTAGTATTTCGTTCTCGATACATCTAGCAGCGTAAGTAGCTAATTTAGTAGGTGACGGGTGCCTGTATGTATCAACGGCTTTAATGAGACCTATAGATCCAATAGAAAGAAGATCTTCTTTACTTTCCATTGTGTTTTCAAACTTCTTTACAATATGAGCAACTAATCTTAAGTTATGCTCAATTAATTTCTCTCTTGCGTCTTTGCTCCCTACAGCCATTTTATCTAAGTAATTTAATTCTTGATCAGCTGTTAGCTTTTCAGGATAAGATGCAGATTTAATCATTCCAAGTAATGGAAATAATAATTTTAATATATTATACATTTTTAACCTCATTGTTTAGACAAACAGTTTAATATTTAGTATAATGTATTGATACTAACAATAGTGGAGGGTTGACATATGAAATCTATATTCAAAACTAAGATGTATTTACCAAGTATGAATTATCAAACTGTTTATGATATCGACTTTAATAAATTATATTCTGATGGGAAACGATATATACTTACAGATTTAGACAATACTATTATCTCGTATGCATTTTCATCTCCTACAGAAAAAGAAAAAAAACTATTTAATGATCTAAAAGAAATCGGTTTTAAAATCGTAATTGTATCTAATAGTCCGAGTTCTAGAGTGAAAGGATTCACTACTGAGTTAGATGTATTTGGTATTTCTAGTTCTAAAAAGCCTCTTTTATCAGGTATGAAAAGAGCTTTAAGACATTTAGGAAATCCAAACAAAGAAGAAGTAATATTCTTAGGTGACCAATTAATGACGGATGTTTTAGTTGGAAATAGATTAGGAATTGATACATTCTTTGTATTACCACTAGAAGTAAAAAGTGAAAAATGGTATACGAAAATAAATCGTAGATTGGAAAAAATAGTTGTAAGAAAAGTTAAAAAGAAACATCCAGATGAGTACAAGAAGTTATTAGGAGATAGATATGGCGATTAAATGTATAGGTTGTGGTTCAGTTATTCAAACTGAGAATAAGGAGCTACCAGGTTATGTACCAAAAGAAATAAATAGCGAAGAAGTATACTGTCAAAGGTGCTTTCAAATCAAGAATTATAATAAAGCTATTAAAGTAAATGTAGTCGATCAAGATTATTTGGATATACTTCATAATATTGAGACTAATGCTTTAATAATAAATGTTGTTGATATTTTTGATTTTCATGGAAGTGTTGTAAACGGATTAAACCGTATTGTAAGTAGTAAAGATGTAATCTTAGTAGGTAATAAGTTTGATCTTTTACCAAAATCAGTTAACCCAAATAAGGTTAAACAATGGATGTGGAAAGCTTCCAAAGAGTTTGGATTAAGTATTCTTGATGTTGAAGTTATTTCATCTTTAAAGAGTAAAAGAATTGAGAAAGTTATTGAACTTATCAATAAACATCAAGGAGATAGAAATGTTTATGTAGTTGGATGCACTAATGTAGGGAAATCAACATTTATAAACTCTTTAATTAATTATTTTACAGAATTAGAAAATGTTATCACTACATCATTCTTCCCAGGGACTACATTGGATACTATTGAGATTGAATTAAATAATCATTTATTAGTTGATACACCTGGTATTGTAAATAGACACCAAATAGGGCATTATTTAAGCTATGACTCACTTAAGCTTACAACTCCTTATAAAGGTATCAAACCTGTAATTTATCAAGTAGAGCCAAAAAATACTATGTTTCTAGGTGGATATGCTAGAATTGACTTTTTGGAAGGTGAAAAAACATCTTTTATCTTCTATAAGGCAAATAAGGTACCAGTACACAAAACTAAGTTATCTAATGCAGAAAACTTTTTCAATAAACACTTGGGTGAATTATTGTATCCTCCTACTGTAGAAGAGTTAGAAGGACTAGGGAAGTTTAGAAAGCATACACTAAGTTTAAAAGGTAAACAAGATATCGTTATCTCAGGTCTAGGATTTGTAACAGTTAATAATAATGCGATAATTAACGTTTATTTACCTGATAATATAAAATTATTTGTTAGGGATGCTATTATTTAATGTATTTAGACTTAATAAAAGACAAAATGAAAGACCATCCCGGACGATTACAACATATCTTGGGAGTTAGTGAAGAGTGTGTTAAGTTGGCAAAACATTATAAGTTAGATGAAGATAAGGCTTATACTATGGGACTTTTGCATGATATTGCAAAAAAGTTACCATTAGAAGAACAAAAAGAAATACTAATAAAAGGGAACTATGAAATACCTCATCATAAGATTTGGCATTCTTATGCTGGAGAATATATTTGTAAAATGGAGTTAGGAATAACTGATAAAGAGATACTAGATGGTGTAAAATATCATACAACGTGTTGTAAGGAAATGACTCCCTTAATGAAAGTTTTATTTATGGCTGATATAATAGAACAAAGGACAAGATCCGGAGAGACCATAGAAAAAATGAGAAAATTGGCATATACAGATTTAGATGTAGCTATTGCATATAAACTTAACTGGATGCTAAAGAAAATTAAGACTAATACACCACACAAAGATACTGTTGAGGCATTTAATAATTATAGAAAGTATTTAGAAAGAAGTTGACATAATGGAATTATTAAAAGACGTAATTAACATAATTGATGATGTAAGAGGAAATGACATAGTATGTTTTGATATGAATGGGATTAGCCCATTTTATCAGTATGTAGTAATTTGTAGTGGGAGTAGTGATCGTCAAACTAATGCGATAATGAGTCACTTACGTGATTATTATTTGAAGAATAAATTATCTGTAAGAGTTGAGGGTAAAGATTCAGGTAAATGGGTATTAGTTGATTTAGGTGAAATTATTGTTAATATTTTCTTGCCTGAAGAAAGAGAATACTTCCAATTAGAAAAACTTTGGCTTGATATTCCAAAAGTGGATGTTGAGAGCTTAATAAGAGAGAATGTATAAAAAGTTTGCCTATGTATATGACTCACTAGTAGATGTAAACTACAATGAATTACTAGACATCATTAATGAAAATGTAAAAGAAGGTTCAACAATTTTAGATTTAGCTTGCGGAACAGGAACTATGATAAATTTACTTAGTCAAGCTGGATATAATATGATTGGTGCAGATATTTCAGAAGAGATGCTTGAAATTGCACGTGGTAAGAATCCTGATAGTAGGTTATTTGTACATGATTTAAAAGAAGACTTTTTTATCGAGCCTTTAGATGCAATAACTTGTTCAGTCGATTCAATGAATTATTTGCTTAATATACATGAGGTTGAAAATTTAATAAAAAATGTATCAAAAAACCTGGAATGGGGTACATTTATTTTTGATGTACACTCAGAAAGTAAATTAAATACATTGAATGATTATATACATGTGGATCTAGATGAAGATCTAAGTTATATATGGAAAGTAGATGTGATTGATAATTATTTAAATCACTATTTAACTTTTTTTGTAAATGATGAAGGTTTATATGAAAGATTTGATGAAGAACATGTTCAAAAAGTTTATAAAGAAGAAGAATATCAAAATCTTCTAACTAAGTATGGTTTTACATTTGAATGTAAATATTTAGAAGATAGAATTGTGTTTATTTGTAATAAATAATAATTAATCACCAAATAATATAATGGTGATTTCTATGGAAAAAAAATTAGAAGATTTAACAATTGAATCTTTTTCAATTAAGAGCGCTGTTCTTGATGAAAAGGAAAAAAAGATATTAACTGATGAACTTAATCAACAATATTCTATAAAAAGAGACTAGGTCTCTTTTTTTTGTAGTAAAATCTTATTTTAAAATAATTATTGTTATGGGGTGAAATATGGATAAGAAATATATATTGATAATAATAGTTGTGATTGCAGGTTACTTTTACCTTAGGAAAGAAGAACCAGTAGAAGAGGTTACTTACACTGTGGATGAGTTTGTATTTGTAGATATAAAAGGGGAAATAGAAAAACCAGGAGTATATAGAGTTTCATCAGAAACTAGAATCTTTGAGATAATTGAATTAGCTGGAGGCATAACAAATAATGCTTCTTTAAATGGAATAAACTTGTCACAAAAGGTTGAAGATGAAATGATTATTAATGTATTAGAGTTTGAGGATAAGAGTCACAATTACATATCTATCAATAATGCTAGTTTGACAGAACTGATGACGTTACCTAAACTTGGAGAATCGAAAGCACAAGCAATAATTAATTATAGAGAGAAAAATGGGGCATTTAAGAAAAAGGAAGATGTAATGTTAGTTACGGGTATTGGTGAGGGGATTTATGCGTCAATTGAAGATTTCATATCTATCCAATAATATTATTTTCATTGCTTTTTCAGTATTAGCTACATTAATAAGTTTATCAAATTATTATTTTATAATCCCAGCTTTTTTATATTTTAAGTGGCTAAAGAAACATAAGATATTTGAAGTGTCTTTTTATATTTCGTTAGTAGTTGGTTCATTATTTATATATAATAATAATTATTTACCTGAAATTAAAAGAGATTGTCTTGTAGTTGAGTCAGATGAATCTAAGTCCATCTGTAAAGGTAATAGAAAGTATATAGTGTATGAATCTTATAAAGTTGGTGATTTGCTTAATATAAATGGTGATTTTAATCTACCAAATTATGCTAGTTCACCTTACACTTTCAATTATAAAAGTTATCTAAAATCAAAAGGAATATATTACTTAGTTTATAAACCTGATGCAACTTTCATTGAAAATAAGGGAACTATTTATGATTTTAGAGAATACGTAAAAAATTACTTAAATACTTTTCCTACTAAAAATAAATCATACTTAAGTGCATTAATTATAGGAGATAAATCATTAATAAATGATGAGATTGTTAACAGCATGGTTGACGTGGGGATAATCCATTTATTTGCTATATCTGGATTGCATGTTGGTTTGATATGTATTATCTTACGAAGGATTTTCGGATTATTTTTAAATGAAACAGACTCTGATAATATTTTGATTGTATTTTTGATCTTTTATATGTTATTAGCAGGATTTAGTGTTTCAGTTGTTAGAGCTAGTTTAATGTTTAGTCTTTCTATAATGAATAAAAAGTTAAGGTTACCATTATCTAATCTTGATATTTTAAGTATTACTTTTCTTATATTTATTTGTATTAACCCATTATCAATTTTAGATATAGGATTTCAATTATCCTTTATAGTTACTTTATTCTTAATATTAGGATTTAAAATCGTAAAAGGTGATTTATTGAAACAATCATTATATGTTAGTTTATTAGCTCAATTAGCTACTTTACCTATAGTTGTAAATCTTAATAATCAAATTAATATCTTAAGTGTAATATATAATATTTTTTTTGTATTATTAATGACTTACATACTCTTACCAGTGACGTTTACTACTTTCTTTATGAAAATGTTTAATGATTTATATTTTGAAGTTATTATACTTTTCGAAAGATTAGTTTTAATATTTGATGATTTAAGCATTCTTATTAAAGTACCTAATATACACATAATATTGGTAGTCGTTTATTACGGTTTACTATTTATTTTTTTATCTAATTTAGAAAATAATATAATACATAAAAATTTTTATTTAGTTGTTCTAATATTTTTTATTCCATATATAAATCCAATTGATTCAGTGTACTTCATCGATGTAGAACAAGGCGATAGTACTTTGTTTAAATCTAGATTTAATATATGTAATGTATTAGTTGATACAGGAGGGAAAATAGACAGAAAAATTACAACAAATAATGTAGTACCATTTCTTAATAGTATAGGAACATCAAAAATAGATTATTTTGTCTTAACTCATTCACACTTTGATCATGTTGGAGGAGCTATCGACATCATCGATAATTATACAGTAAAAAATCTAGTAGTTAGTAAATATAATACTGGAGAATTAATTAATAATATAAGTCTGTACGCAAGAAGTAAGGGAATAAATATAATTGATGTAAAACCAGGAGATTATATAGGATGTAATAATGAATTTAAAGTCCTAGGACCGAATAAACGTTATCAATCAATTAATAATCAGTCAATTGTACTTGACATTGATTTTGGAGGTAAAGAGTGGTTGTTAATGGGGGATTCAGAACTTAAAGATTTTAATACAAGAAATATTGATGTGTTAATGGTTGGACATCACGGATCTAATACTTCATTAGATGAAGAACTGTTAAGAAAATTATCTCCAAGAACTAGTGTAATTTCGTCTGGTAAAAATAATTATGGATTACCGTCTCCACAAATAGTGGAATTAATTATGAATTCAAACATAAAATTACATAGAACAGATATAGATAATACTGTTCATTACTTAAATATTGCAAATGGTATATTTTTAAACACCAGTTCATATAATAGTATTGTCTTAGGGAAACCTAAGTACATATAAGCCATTAGACGCCATTTGAGGTGTTTGGTGTTTATATAGATTGAGTGTACTTCATTGTACACTCTTTTCATTTGTGATATAATTTTATAGAAATTTTTAGTAGAATAATGGAAGAGGTATTGCCATGAGTGTTCATTTAATTATAGGTAATGATAAATATTTGGTTGATAAAAAAATCAAGGATATGATAAAAGAAAGTGGTGTAGATGAGTTCAATGTTGTGACTTATGATATTGAGGAATCTCCTTTTTCTATGGCTTTAAGTGATGCGCAAACTATTCCCTTTATGTCTGAGAGAAAATTAGTGATTGTAAAACATATCGACTTTAAAGAAAAAGAAGGATTTAACGAGAATGATTTAGTTACCTTTTTAGATGATGTACCTAGTTTCTCTGATTTGATTATTGTTCCAAATAAAAAGTTAGATAATAAAAAAAAGATTGTTAAAATGCTAAAAAAAGTAGCTAATGTTCACGAACTTAACAAAGTTGATGATTCACAGCTAGAACAAGCAGCAATTAGATTTTTAATGAGAAGAGATATAGAAATTGAAAAAGATGCCCTAAAAGAGTTAATGACTCGTACCGAGGGGGATACACAAAGAGTTATGAACGAACTTTCAAAGTTAGAGAATTATTTTGACAATGATGGTACGGTTAAAATTGAACATATAAAGGACTTAGTCAGTAAAAATGTTGAAGACGATGTATTTCAATTGATAAATTCAATTGTGGATAGAAATACCGATAAATCGTTGGAAATTTACCATGATCTCTTACAAACGGAAGATCCTGTAAGACTTATTGGTCTAATAATAAACAAGTTTAGGGAATTAAATTACGCAAAAACACTTGTAACAAAGGGGTACAAAAAAGATGATGTAATGACTTTTTTTAATGCCTCATCAGGTAGAGCATATTACATCATGAAAAGTGCCTCTAGTGTTAGTTTTGATTATATCCAAAATCAATTAGATCGATTAAGTAAAGTCGATATTGATATAAAAAAAGGATTAATAGATAAGAAGATAGGTTTGGAACTTTACCTGTTAAGAATTTAAATAATATGGAATGTTACATTCCAAGTAAAAGATAAGAATTGGATAATTTATATAAGTTAGACAATTTTTTTAATAGATAATAAAAACGATTTCAACTATATGATGAACTCACTTTTTGTCTCTTAAAGTAGTCTCAAGTGAGTGATGAATATGTAAAGTGATATTTTAATAAAGATTAAGAACATATAATTTATACTACAGATAAATTATAGTGTAGGGTAAAAGAACAAAGGTTAATGTTTATAGGGGGAGTATATGGGAAATACAAATAATGAGATAAAATATCTAAAATTGCTTCGTGATAAATTTCCAACTATTTTAGATGCTTCAATTGAGATTATCAATTTAAATGCTATCTTAAATTTACCAAAGGGTACAGAACACTTTATCACTGACCTTCATGGGGACTATGATGCGTTTTCACATTTTTTTAGAAATGGTTCAGGGGTATTATTAAGTAAAATTAATGATGAATTTAAAAATACTATTACTGATGTTGAAAAAGAAAGATTAGCTATATTAATTTGTTACCCTAAGCAAATCCTTCTTAAGTATGAGAGAAAACTTAGTGATGAAGATTATTCTAATTTTGTTAGACAATCATTACTTAGATTATTTAGACTGTGTAGGTTAGCTTCAAACAAATATACAAAAAGTAAAGTTAGAAAAACTTTACCTAAGAAATTGTCGTATATAATTGAGGAATTATTATATGATACTAAAAATACTGCTAATAAGCAAAAATATTATAATACTATAATTGATACAATTATAGAGACTCAAGAAGGAAATTATTTTATTGTTGAATTATCAAAATTATTCCAAAGATTAACAATAGATAGACTACATATAGTAGGGGATATTTTTGACCGTGGTCCCGAACCTCATAAAATACTAGATGAACTAATGAATTATCACTCAATTGATATCCAGTGGGGTAATCACGATGTGCTCTGGATGGGAGCTTCTGCCGGTAATGCTTCATGTATTGCGAATGTAATTAGAATATGTGCAAGGTATGATAATTTAGATATATTAGAAGAAGGCTATGGCATTAACCTGCTGCCATTAATAAATTTAAGTTTAAAGTATTATAAAAAAGATAAAACTCCTTTCCATCCTCGTAATAAAGCTGTAGATGAAATGAGTTATCAATTAACATCTAAAGTACATCAAGCCATTTCAATAATACAATTTAAGCTAGAAAAGGCAATTGTTGAAAGAAATACTAATTTTGGTTTGGATGCAAGACTCTTACTTGAACGAATTAATTTTGATAATTACACTTTAGAAGTCGATAATGAAGTTTATCAACTAGATAAGGAAGATTTCCCTACTGTAGACCCTTTAGACCCATATAAATTAAATAAAGATGAAGAAAAAGTAGTAGAGTTACTTAGAGATATTTTCATAACAAATCAGAAGTTAGATAAGCATATTAAGTTCTTATTAAGTAATGGTTCGATGTATCTTGTTTATAATAAAAACTTACTGTTTCACGGATGTATTCCTTTAGATTCAAACGGTGATTTTTCTGTTTTAGAATTAGGTGATAAAGGATACTCGGGTAAAGCATTATTCGATATTCTTGATCAAAAAGTTAGATTTGCTTATCAAAACAAAAAAGAAAAAAATAATAGTGAAACTGATATATTTACCTTCTTATGGCAGTGTGAAAATTCCCCTGTATTCGGAAAAGATGATATGAAAACTTTTGAAAGTTATTTTATAGATAAGAACTACACTAAGCGAGAAAAGCATAATATCTATTATAAAATGGTTGAGAATGTTAGTAATCTGAAAAGATTATATGAAGAATTTGACTTAGATTGGGAAGATTCGAAAATTATAAACGGTCATGTACCAGTTAAAACTCTTGACGGAGAAGAACCAGTAAAAGCTAATGGAAGAGTATATTCAATTGATGGGGGTCTTTCAAAGCCATATTCAAATAAAACTGGTATAGGTGGATATACACTACGATATAATTCTTACGGATTAGTACTTGTAGCTCATGATAGATTCACATCTGTTGAAGATATTGTCGATAAGGAAAAAGACATTTATACTAACGTATCGTTCCAGTCAGATAAAATGAATAGACAATACGTTAAAACAACTGGTCCCGGAATTGAAATTAAGCAACAACTAAAAGATTTGAAAAAACTCGTTGAATATTTTAAAACTGGAGTTATAAAAGAAAAAGTATAAAAAAAAAGCATCTATCGTTAGATAGATGTTTTATTTAACTGAATTTACAAGTTTTGCTAAACGAGACTTTTGTCTTGCTACATAGTTTTTGTGTGCTAAACCTTTAGATACTGCTTTATCTAATTTCTTTGATGCAATACTGTTTGCAGTATCAGCAGTAGCGTGATCATTTTCAGAAACAGCAAGTTCTACATTCTTGATTGCAGTTTTTAATGATGATTTAAATGCTGCATTTCTTAAACGAGACTTTTCGCTTGTTTTAATACGTTTAATTTGTTGTTTGATATTAGCCATTATTCCACCTCCAACACTAACATTGTTATTTTACCAAAAGACTGTATATAATGCAACACAAAAAGAAAATATCGTACTTTTAGTTGGGAATAAATTCTTAAAATCAACTAATAATATGTTTATAATCATAAGAAAGGAAAGTTGATTTATGAGCGATATTGATTTAAGTAAGTATCAACCTAGAACTGATTTAGCGTATGAAGAAGTTGAAGGTAAGGAATACACCGGCATTAATCAAGAAGAATATAATTTAGGAGATTTAAAGATTTATAAAACTATTATAGATCAAGGTGTTGAAGAAATAGTAGGAAAAAAAAGTGGATTATATTATACGATAGATACTTTTGGTGTAATTACAAAAGACCACGATGACTTAGTTGCGATAGAAGAGGGATTAGCTGATACATTAAACAAGATGCTAGAATATCTCCAGATTAAAAAAGATGATGTTTGTTTAGTAGTAGGTTTAGGTAATGATAAAGTAACTCCAGATGCACTGGGTCCTGTCGTTATAGAGAATATTTTAGTAACAAACCATATATTTGAACTTCAGCCAGAAAATATAGAGTCAGGTTTTAGAAGAGTTTGTGGTGTGACACCAGGAGTAATGGGTGAAACTGGTATTGAAACATATGATATTGTTGACGCTATAGTTAAAAGGGTACAACCGGACTTCTTAATAGTTATTGATGCATTAGCTTCAAGAAGTATCAAAAGAGTTAATAAAACTATTCAGATTACAGACACAGGTATTCACCCTGGTAGTGGAGTCGGAAATAAAAGAAAAGAATTATCAAAGGAAACATTAGGGATTCCAGTAATTGCAATAGGAGTACCAACTGTTGTTGATGCAGTTTCAATTACAAGTGATACGATTGACTTTGTCTTAAAATATCTAAACCATGAAATGGATCCTGCACCAAAGGACTTATTAGTTACTTCAGCATCAAAGAAAATAGATTTTAATAAAGTCGGTTTACCAAATGAAGAAACGAGAAAACATTTTATGGGTCATATAGGAACTTTAGAAGAAGAAGAGAAGAGACAATTGATTTACGAGGCTTTAAGTCCTAGTGGCTACAATATGATGGTTACACCTAAGGAAGTGGATGATAATATCGAAGATTTAGGTATTATTATCTCTAAAGCTATAGATACAGCATTACATGAATCAATAAATTAAAACTTGTTTGCATAATATGTATTGGTGATATTTATTAAAAAATTAGCTATATTGTTATTTTTATTTGTTATGAAAGATTTTCTAATAGGGATGATTTTACCTGTGGTTGACATTTCGATATCAGACTTGTTAGATAATCTTTCAAGATTATTAGGGCCAACTATAATTAAATGGAGGTAATATGGAACATAGAATTTTTAGATATATTTTTCTCATATTAATTTTATTCGTAGGTGTATCGATGGGTAATAATAATGATAATCTACAAAATAAAATAAATGATTTTGAAGAAGAAATTCAAACTCCTCACAATGATTACTCATATAATGAAATGGAGATGTATGATACTAATATTATAAATGATGTCGCTAAAAAGTCTGAAAAAGTTATCACTAATTCTTTAGAACTTTTAGGTGAAGTTGTAAGTAGTGTTTTCGGTACGTTATTTAGGTGATATTAGTTTAATTGTCTTTCTTTGTATGTTATAATTCGATAGAAGGAGCTGATTACAATGAACTTGCCTAATAGGCTTACAATGTTGAGAATTTTATTTATTCCAGTAATTGTAATTATATATTACATACCATCTTTAGATAAGGAGCTATTTTTTGGTACTAGTGCTAAGTATCTTTTAATTGTGTTAATATTTGCGCTAGCATCTATAACTGACTTTTTAGATGGTTATTTTGCGAGAAAACTAAATTTAATTACTACTTTTGGTAAATTTATCGATCCATTAGCGGACAAGCTTTTAGTAAGTGCCGCATTACTACTTCTTGTTGACGCTGAGTTAGTTTCGACATGGATTGTTATAGTGATATTATCTAGAGAATTTATAGTTTCTGGAATTAGACTAATTGCTTCAATCGAAGGTAAAGTAATTGCTGCAGGAAAATTAGGTAAATATAAAACTTTTTCTACTATGATTGCGATTATGCTTTTATTTATTAGTCCATTGTACATGTTTGGACATTATTTGATGATATTAGCTTTAGTTTTAACTATTTTATCTGGTTATGATTATGTTTATAAGAACAAAGAAATAATATTATCATCAAAATAAAGTAATTTTATAAATAGTACTAATTATATTAGTAAGGGGGAATATAAATTGTCTAATAAACGTGCAAAAGCTTTAGAAGAAGCAATGAAACAAATAGAGAAGCAGTACGGAAAAGGTTCTGTAATGAAACTAGGAGATAAGTCTATAGGAGATATTGAAGCAATTTCAAGCGGTTCAATCCTTTTAGATGATGCATTAGGTATAGGTGGTTATCCTAAAGGAAGAATTATTGAAATATATGGGCCTGAGAGTTCAGGGAAAACAACTTTTGCGCTACATGCTATAGCTGAAGCACAAAAAGCTGGAGGGAATGCTGCATTTATAGATGCGGAACATGCATTAGACCCACTTTACGCTGGAAAATTAGGAGTAAATATCAAAGAGCTATTATTATCACAACCGGATACAGGTGAACAAGGGTTAGAAATTGCAGAAGCTTTGATCAGATCTGGTGCTATTGATATTTTAGTAATCGACTCAGTAGCTGCGTTGGTTCCTGAGCAAGAGATTCAAGGAGACATGGGTGCTTCACACGTTGGTTTACAAGCAAGATTAATGTCTCAAGCAATGAGAAAATTATCTGGTGCGATTAGCAAATCAAATACAATTGCTATATTTATTAATCAGATTCGAGAAAAAGTAGGAATAATGTTTGGTAGTCCTGAAACTACTCCAGGTGGTAGAGCTCTAAAATTTTATTCAACAATTAGAATGGATATTAGAAGAGGAGAAATACTTAAAATAGGAACTGATATAGTAGGTAATAAAGCTAGAATTAAAGTAGTTAAAAATAAAGTAGCACCACCTTTCAAAACTGTAGAAGTTGACATAATATATGGTAAAGGTATTTCTAAATCTGGAGAGATATTAGATTTAGCTGTTCAAAAGGATATCGTTGATAAAAGTGGATCATGGTTCGCATATGATGGTGAGAAAATTGGACAAGGTAGAGAAAATGTTAAAAATTTCTTAGAGGAAAATTTAAATATCTTAGAGGAAATTGAAAAGAAGGTTAGAGAAAAAATGTAAAAGCAATAAAAATATTGCTTTTTTTTCTTTGTCAATTGCGTTTTATAAACAATTTAGATATAATGAGTTGTGCCATAAATTGGGGAAACCCAAATTTCATAAAATATAAATAAATAGTAAAATGGAGGTAAATATGGAATTTGAAAACATTATCTACATTTTACTAGGATTATTATTTGGTTCTATCCTTGGGGTAGCTGTTAAATCAATTATCGATGTAAGAAATATTAATAACGCAAAGAGAACTGCGCTTAAAATATTAGAAACTGCTAAGAATGAAGTAGACAAAAATCGTCGTGAATCAATTTTTGAAATTAAACAAGAAATTCATACTTTGAAAAACGAAGCAGATAAAGATATAAAAGAGCGTACAAAAGTTATTAGTGATACTGAAAATAGATTAAGTAAACGAGAAGACAGATTAGACTCTCGTGTTGCTAATTTAGATAAGAGAGAGTCAATGTTGAATAATAAAGAAAATCAACTTGAGAATAAAAAAGTAGAACTAGATGAAAAGAATAGTAAAATGCAAGAATTACTGCTACATGAAGAAGAAAAATTAATTGAAATTTCCAAAATGAGCACAGATCAGGCACGCGATCTTATTATGGAAAGAGTAGAAAATGAAATGACTTTAGAAATAGCAGCGTACATTAAAGACGCAGAAGCTGAAGCTAAAGCAATTGTTGATAAAAAATCACAAGTATTATTAGCTAATGCTATTATGCAATATTCTAATGATGCAACTGTTGAAAAAACAGTTTCAGTTGTAAACTTACCAAACGACGAAATGAAAGGTCGTATAATTGGTAGAGAAGGTAGAAACATTCGTACTATTGAATCCTTAACTGGAGTAGATTTAATCATTGATGATACACCTGAAGCAGTAGTGTTATCTGGATTTGACCCAGTAAGAAGAGAAGTAGCGAGAAAAACATTAGAAACATTAGTTTCAGATGGTAGAATTCATCCTGGTAGAATTGAAGAAATCGTTGAGAAATCTCGAAAAGAGATTGAAAATGAACTTCGCGAGGCTGGAGAGCAAGCAGTATTTGAAACAGGAATTGGGAAAATCCACCCTGATTTAATTAAATTACTGGGTAGATTAAAATATAGAACAAGTTATGGACAAAACGTGTTAAAACATTCAATTGAAGCGGCTTTCTTTGCTGGTAAAATGGCTGCTGAGTTAGGTGAGAATGAATTATTAGCTCGTCGTGCTGGTTTATTACATGATATTGGTAAAGCAATAGATCACGAGGTAGAAGGTAGCCACGTTGAAATTGGTGTGGATTTAGCAAAACGTTATAAAGAAAAACCGGAAGTTATAAACGCAATTGCTTCACATCATGGTGATGTAGAGCCAACTTCTGTAATTTCTACATTAGTTGCAGCAAGTGATAAATTAAGTGCTGCAAGACCTGGTGCGAGAAGTGACTCTTTACAAAATTATATTAAACGTTTAGAACAACTTGAAGAAATATCAAATAACTTTGATGGTGTAGATAAATCATTTGCAATTCAAGCAGGTAGAGAACTACGAGTAATTGTTAAACCTGATAAAGTTGACGATGTTCAAACTTATAAAATTGCAAAAGATATAAAAGATAAAATTGAAGAGAATATGTCTTATCCTGGAACTATTAAAGTTACAGTAGTACGTGAGACAAGAGCAATTGATGTTGCAAAATAATTAGTAGCCTTCCTTTTGGAAGGCTTTATTTAGAAAGAGTGAAATTATGAAAATATTGTTTTTAGGTGATGTAGTAGCAAAAAAAGGTAGAAAAGTCTTAGATGACTATCTAGCTGAAGTTAAAAGAGAACATAATATTAATCTAGTTATAGCAAATGGAGAGAACGCAGCTCATGGTAGAGGTATTACTAGAAATATATATAAATGGTTCTTGGAAAGCGGAGTTAGCGCTGTAACTATGGGAAATCATACATGGGGAAATTCAGACATTTATAATTTTATTGATGAAGTTGATAAACTAGTCGTTCCACTTAACTACCCTGATGGGACTCCAGGACAGGGAGTAGTTACCTTTAAATACAATCAATTAACTGTTTCTGTTGTATCATTAATCGGTATGGTATATATGCAAGGAACTGTTAAATGTCCATTTCAAACGATGGATGACTTATTAGAAGAACTTGATAGTGACATTATATTAGTAGATTTTCATGCTGAAGCGACGAGTGAAAAAATAGCACTTGGACATTATTTAGATGGAAGGGTAACGGCTATACTTGGTACGCATACTCATGTACCTACACTAGACGCGAGAATTTTACCTAAAGGTACTGCTTATCAAACTGATATAGGCATGAATGGTGTACTTGATGGAATTATTGGTGTTGAAAAAGAAGGGATCATTAGAAGATTTAAAACTGGTTTACCTACAAAATTTACGCCTTTAGAAGAAGGGCCACTTCAATTTAATGCAACAATTATAGAAATAAACGACCTTTCTCATAAAACGACAAATATCTACACAGTGAATATTGTAAGATAAGTCATAAACACTATTACTTTAGAATAATATTTAGTAATAAATGGAAAGAGGGGGACTTAAATTGGACATATTAAAAGTATCAAGTAAATCAAAACCAAATTCAGTTGCGGGGGCATTAGCAAACGCATTTAGAGAACGAGGAAGAGTAGAAATTCAAGCAGTAGGAGCTGCTGCACTTAATCAAGCTGTTAAGGCTGTAGCTATAGCTAGAGGATACGTTGCACCTACAGGGAAGGACTTAATTTGTATACCTGCATTCTCAGACATCATTATTGAGGGTGAAGAACGTACTGCTATCAAGTTAATAATTGAATCGAGATCATAAAGTTGGCTTAGCCAACTTTTTTTTAGGTTTATTTCATTGAAAAAAGTGCTGAAAAAGTATATTATATATATATGAGTATCGAAATAAGGGGGCTTTATATGAAACCATTAAAGTATCTATTAGTAATCCTAATTAGTACGCTAATGTTAACGAATAATATAGAAGTATCAGCTGAAGGTCCATATACTGTTGAATTTAGGGTTTGGGATATGAATTCTGAGCGATATAAAACCATAAGAACTCAAACTGTTAGTCATGGTGACCCTGCGATTTACTTCGAGCCAACTTTGGTTCACTATAAATTTGTTAAATGGGACAAGTCTATAGTGAATGTAACAGAGGATATGGTTGTTACTGCTATTTATGAACCTAAGGATTATACTGTAACTTTTGTTGATTTTGATGAAACAATTTTATCTAAGGAATTAATTCCTTATGGAACTACTATAGAACCAATTGTTGATCCTGTAAGAGAAGATTACAATTTTATTGGGTGGTCATCAAATGATTTTCTAATTTCTGGAAATACTATATATACTGCAATGTATCAATTGATTGAAGACGAAGTAGTAATTGAAGTACCAACAGAAAATCCAGATGAGCCTACAGATAAATTTATAAAGTTTGAGTTAGATGACCTAGAAATAACTTTTGGGGAATTACTTGAAGTTGAAGTGTTAAACGAGACTTTAATAAAAAAAGTTACAGAAGTCATAAACTTTTTAGATGATTATGAAATTCGTTTTCCAATATTGAAGAAGACTGAATATGATGGTGTAAAAGTTACTACATATAAAGATTCTTTAAAAGAGGCTGAAGGTAACGGAGTAACGCTGTATATTAACTTAGATGAAGTTACTTTGACATTAGATTCCGAAGACCTTCATAGTATTTTAATTGATGAGCCAGAGACGCTTTATTTAGAAAGTAAGTTTTCTAATATAGACATGTTAAATATTTATAAAATAGGAAAAATGGATGGTAATCCAGTTGACAGAGCATTTGAAATTAATCTTATTTCTGATGATCAAGATGCATTTTTTACTGATATAGAAGTAGAGTATAAACCGAAATTAACTGATGGATTGTTTAGTGGACATAATCCTGAAAATGTAAAGTTTGTAATTTATAATGACGAGGATGGAAGTTATAAAACATTGACTTCTAATTACGACTCTGAGAACCAGGTATATAATTTCTCGATTGATAAGAATTCAATAATTATTCCTATGGAGTTATCTGAAAGAGTTGTTGAACTTCCAGAGACTTTTGACCCTATCGAATACATTCTAAATATAGATAGAAATATACTTTATTTATCTGGGATTGGATTATTTTTATTAATGTATACTGCAGTTTATGTGGCTGAAGTTCTAAAGGAAAGAAAATATTAATTAAACGAACATAAGTTCGTTTTAATTTGTAAGGATGATATTATGAAAAAAGATTACGGTAAGTATTTTAACAAACCATCATTAACTGATGCAAGAAAAAGAAAAACTAGTTCAGAGACAATAGAATTTTCTTTGAATGAAAATTATGTGAGTTTAGGTAAAGGAAAAAAATATATAATTCAGACATATGGGTGTCAAGGAAATGAAGCTGACTCAGAAAAAATGTCTGGAATTCTAGGGACATTAGGATTTGAAAAAGCTGAAGAGTTAAAAGATGCTGATATTATTTTGCTGAATACATGCGCAGTTAGAGGTAACGCAGAAAATCGAGTATTTGGAGAAATGGGAAGACTAAAATCATTTAAGAGAAGTAATCCTGATTTATTACTTGCTATATGTGGGTGTATGCCTCAAGAAGAATCTGTAGTTAATACCTTATTAGAGAAATACCCTTATATTGATATAATTTTTGGGACTCACAATATTCATAAATTACCTGAGTACTTATCTGCTGCTTATTTTGAAAAAGAAAGAGTAGTGGAAGTGTTCTCAAATGAAGGTGTTATCGTTGAAGATGTACCTAAAGTAAGAGATAACTCTCATAAAGCATGGATAAATATCATGTATGGTTGTGATGAATTTTGTACATATTGTATAGTTCCATATACTAGAGGTAGAGAAAGAAGTCGTCATCATGATGCTATTTTATCTGAGGTTAAAGAATTAGTACAAAATGGCTATAAAGAAGTTACTCTATTAGGTCAAAACGTTAATGCATATGGGAAAGATTTAGATACAGATTACACATTTGCACAACTTTTGAATGATTTAGATGACACTGGTATTGAACGAATAAGATTTACTACATCTCATCCCCGTGACTTAGATTTGGATACTATTAAAGCGATGGCTAACGGTAAGCATATAATGGAACACTTACATTTGCCAGTTCAGTCTGGAAGTAATAAAATACTTAAGTCTATGAACAGAAAGTATACAAAAGAAGATTACCTTGATTTAGTAAAGCAATTAAAAGAGTATATTCCAAATATCTCACTAACTACTGACATTATTGTTGGTTTCCCAAATGAAACAGTAGAGGATTTTGAAAAAACTATTGATTTAGTTAAAGAAGTTGGATTTGAAGGAGCATTTACATTTATTTACTCCAAAAGAGAAGGTACTCCGGCAACTAAATTTGAAGATAATGTATCTGATGAAGAAAAGAAAGAAAGATTATATCGTTTAAACAAAGAAATTAATGACGGATATTTAGATGGTAATAAAAGATTTGAAAATACTGTAGTTGAAGTGCTTGTTGACTCAGTAAGTAAGAACGATGAATCGATGATGAGTGGTTATAATAGAAATAATAAGTTAGTTAACTTCAAAGGTAGAAAAGACTCAATAGGAGAAATTGTCAAAGTTTTAATAACTGAAGTAAAAACTTGGCATTTATTGGGAGAGGAAGTTAATCAATAAATAAATACTTCATATAATATTAGAGCCTTGTGGCTCTTTTTTTAGTTATTAGCATAATATAGAGTGAGATAAAATATAAGAGGAGGGATTTCATTGAATGAGATTCGCGAAATAGTAACAAAAGCGGTCGTTGGCAAAGGGAAAAAGAAATTTACAATAAATGAACGTGTTAAGCCAGTTAATAAGGCATTTAGTGTATTAGGATGTTGGATTATCAATAACGAGTTCAAAGCAGTAAAAAGTGGTAAAAACGTTGAAGTAATTGGTACATTTGAAATCAATATCTGGTACTCACATGAAAATAATGCTAAAACAGATGTAACTAAAAAAGTAATTACTTATACAAATTCCATTCCTACTGCTCAAGTAGTACAAGATACACTTGATTCAGAGGAAGAAGTAATCGTTAGAATGTTACAGCAACCGACTTGTGTTGATGCGAAACTAAGTGATGATTTCATTGATGTCGAAATTATTTACGAAGCATTAGCTGAGGTTATTGGTGAAACTAAGATGAAAGTTACTGTCTTCAATCCTACTGATCAGTATGTTGAAGAAGATGAATTTGACATAGACATAAATGAAAATTTTATAAATGAAATTTAAAGTAAATCGTTGGAGAACCAACGATTTTCTTTTGTTACTATTGAAAAAATAAATGATAAAAGATATAATGTAGTGTAATAAGTTATACGAATTTTATATTAAAAAGGTGATTATATGAGAGAAAATAAACAGGAATTTAAAGTAAGAGATATTGTCAAATTATCAAAGTTACCTTCTGAGTTGATTACTAATCTTTTTGATGAATGTAGTATATATTTATCTAAAAGAATTTTATGTTATGTATTAGCTCAGCAAATAAATATCCAAATTTCCACAGATAAAGAATTATCTGCTTTACGTGGTTATGTTGGCGAATTAGAAGATTACACTTTTACTCAGTTAGTTAATTTTACTGATTCTCATAATATCATCATTGACACTGTTGATTTTAAGTTTAGAATTTGGACAGTTATTTTTAATAATTTAGAAGAGTTAGGCATAACTCATGATATTCTTAAAAAATATTTAAATAGTACAGAATATCGTTTTGAATATGCTAGTGAAATATTTAAAAATCTAGTTAGATTTGTAGATGAACATAATGATATTGATGGTCAACCATTTATAATAGCTAGAGAAAGTTTAGCTAGATTCTCTAATAGAGAGGAAATTATCTCTTTTGGTAAAGGTTTAGATATTTATGTGCCACAAAAAATGTCTAAGGAAATATTCCTAGAATTTTTACTACATAAATTAGGTGATGATACTATGTCCCTTAGAGAAGAACTAAACGAAATGACTCTTTTAGAGTTAGAAGAGTATGCATATAATAACTATGTATCAGCAGATGCAAGTTTAACAAATAAAGATATTATTAATTCTATTCTTGATGATTATTCACCTGAGAATTATTCAATAACTAATATAGATTATATTAATTACTTACAAATTCCATCTTTAAGCAAGGGGTTTTCGGAAGAAGAATTCTCTAGTATTGCGGATTTAAAACCTAAAAAAGTATTAGATGAATCTTTAAAAGATATCATTTCTACTATTAGAAATGGTGAAGCTTCTGAAAAAAATGAAGTTCTGTCTGAAGAAGAATCAAAAGAAGAATTAGAAGAAGTAATGAATAGTCTTATCAGTGGTTATAACCGTAAACCAAGTCAAGGAATTCCTATAAGTGAAAAACCTGAAGCAACGATACAAGAATCACTGATGATAAAACGAATTGATGACTTAGAAAGAAGATTAAATATTACAGAAAAAAATCAAGTTTCATCTCGTGAATCTGTATTGTTAAGAAAAATAGAAGAATTAGAAAGTCGACTATCAGTAACTTCAGATAATAAAACTGTTGAATATGTTGAAAATCTAGATTCTTATGAAGAAAATAGTAAAACAAATAATGTAGATCAAACCGAAATTACAAAACATGAAAATATATTTATAAGCGATAATATTAATAAAGGTATTATTGTTGAATCAGAAGAGGAAACAGAAACTAACGATTCAGAAGAATTAAAAAAAGAAACTGAAACTAACGACTTAAATGTATTAGTGGAAGAAGCTAAGACTGTTGATTCAGAAGAATTAGAAGAAGAAGCAAAAAGTTACGACCTAAATGTATTAGTAGATGAGTCAGTTACTAATGATTCCGATGATTTAGATGTAGATAGATTAGAGAAAAAGCTTGAAGAGACATTTAGCCACACTGACACTGAAAGTGATAGATTAGAAGAAACTTCGAATGATGATAATGTCTACAACATAGATGATTTAGAAACTCAAGAAGATTTATCAGATCAACTACTTTATGAACTAAAAGAAGAAGTTAAAACTTCAGATGAATCTGAAGTAAATACTTATGAAACTGAAAGTAGTTTTGAAGAATATATTGAAGAAATTCATTCAGCTAAAGGTAAAAAAAAGATAAAAGCTAGACGTAGACACTCTGTTAAACCAGTAGTAGTTTTTTGGAAAGCAATAGCTGCATGGATTTCTGTAGTAGGATTAGTAGCAATAATTCTAGTTCTTTATAATTATTTTAATCATTAAAAATAACTAAACTGTGTTGTAGGCACAGTTTTTTATGAGGGAATATATGTGTAAATTATGTGGTAGTAAAACTAAAACTGAATATGATAAACAAACTAAATGTCATTTCCATTTTTGTGATAAATGTGGATTTATTTATAAAGAGGATGATGATTTAATCGATGTGTCTTTAGAAATGGATCATTATTCAAAGCATGATAATAACTTTGAAAATAAAGGTTACGTTAAAATGTTTAATGATCTGCTTGATCAAATAGACGATTATATAGATTACTCTGGATTAATTTTAGATTATGGATGTGGTCCAGGTCCTGTTTTGAGTGAACTTATGAAACAACGTGGAGGAACTGTGAAGACTTATGACCTTTATTTTCCACACTCAGAAGATTATAGTGAATATCACTATGATATAATAACCGTTACAGAGGTTATAGAACACTTTAAACAACCACTTAAGGACTTGAAAAAAATTGTTAATCTTTTAAAACCGAATGGAAAATTAGTCATTAGAACTATGTTTATACAAGAACCTTTTTTTGATTGGTGGTACCGAAGAGATTATACTCACGTGACATATTATAATGACAAAGTATTTGAATTTATTGCGGAAAAGTTTGGACTTAAAATAATTTATTCTGATAATTACAATACAATAATCCTTCAAAAATATAAATAATTGTATTTACTCGCATATATTAGAGTAGATACGGAGTGATTAGATGATTTTTCATATTGTAAAACAGAATGAAACTGTTAAAGATTTAATTTTTAAATATGGGTTAGATAAATCAGAAATAATATCTAACAATCGACACATAAGTGATTGGGATATGTTGATTCCTGGAGTTAAACTAAAGATTCCAATTGTAAACAACAATCTTTATGAACATTTAGAGGAAGTAGAGCCTTTTATAGAAGATTATTATCAAAAAGAATCTTATAATATAAATGAACCAGAATATGGAGATAATGAAGCCAACTTGGTTGGTGACAATCAAAAAGGAAATGTTACTATACCTACTGAGCAAGTAAATCAAATGGGTGATATCTCAATTCCACAAACAGGAGATATTTCTCCCATTTCTGAAGAAGTAATTCAAACTGATAATGATGAATCTCTATCTGAAGAAGTAGTTGAATATAATAATATCTCTGTTAATTTAGTATCAGAAGAACCAAAACAATATGTACAATATCAAGAAGTTGTTGAGACGAATGATTCTGAATTAGAATATCAAACTATAGATAATACAGAAGTAAAACCTATTATGCAGATTAATAATACTAATTATCCAACTTATTATTATCGTGCAACTAGTCCTTATTATAGAGTAATTTATTATGATCCATATAGAAGACAATATTTCTATTATTAAAAGAAAGTAGGAAACCAATATGTACGCTTATTTAATTGGAACAGTAACTGAACAAACTGGTAATCATATAGTCTTAGAGTGTAATAATATAGGTTACATTTTAAAAACTGCAAATCCATATGTGTTTGAAGCTGATAAAGAATATAAAGTCTTTACATATCAACATGTTAGAGAAGATTTAATAGAACTATATGGTTTTTTTAAGCAGGATGAGCGAGAACTATTTTTAAAATTAATAAGCGTTAAAGGTATTGGTCCCAAAGGAGCGTTAGCTATTCTAGCTACC
The DNA here is from genome assembly GCA_046529715.1 of Mycoplasmatota bacterium WC44. GTDB lineage: Bacteria > Bacillota_I > Bacilli_A > MAG-NZ > MAG-NZ > WC44. The sequence continues at coordinate 1,264,285 of CP134881.1, read as the reverse complement.
GGCTCAGTTCTTAATGTAATTTCTGCAATTGAGAGTGGAAATAGTGATTATTTAAGGAAGTTTCCTGGTATTGGACCAAAAGCAAGTCAACAGATTATTTTAGATCTAAAAGGAAAATTCGATTCTGTTGATCATTTACAAAATAATAATATAAATGATGTTAATGAGGTATTATTGTCATTAGGATATAATTCAAGAGAAATAAATAAAGTATTACCAAAGATTCCATTTGAAAATCATACGTTAGATGAAATGATTAAAATGGCGTTAAAACATATGTTAAAATAGACTACTAATTGATTTAGAGGTGTACTTATGGATATATTAAGAGATACTAAAGAAGAAGAATTCGAAAAAACCTTACGACCTAAATTTTTGCAAGACTATATTGGACAAACTAATGTAAAGGAAATGATGGACATATATATCAAAGCTGCTAGAATGCGAAATGAATCTTTAGATCATGTTCTTCTATACGGACCACCTGGTTTAGGGAAAACTACATTAGCTTCCATAATTGCGAATGAAATGGGAGTGAATATTAAAACTACTAGTGGACCTACTATAGAAAGAAGTGGTGACTTAGCTGCTATTCTTTCTTCATTAGAACCTGGTGACATCTTGTTTATCGATGAGATTCACAGGTTACCAAAAATAGTAGAAGAGATTTTATATCCAGCTATGGAAGATTTTTCACTGGATATAGTAGTTGGTAAAGATGCAACTGCTAGGAGTATAAGAATTGATTTGCCACCCTTTACACTGATTGCTGCTACTACACGCTATGGTGATTTGTCTTCACCTTTAAGAGATAGATTTGGTGTAGTTGAAAAGTTAGAATACTATGAAGTTGAAGATTTAAATGAAATAGTAGAAAGAACAGCAAATATATTTGATGTTAACATAGTAGAAGATGCTGCGTTAGAGTTAGCTATGCGTTCAAGAGGGACACCACGTATAGCAAATAGATTGTTTAAACGAATCCGAGATTTTGCGATGGTTAAAGGTAATGGGAATGTTGATCTAGAGATTACTAATTTTGCATTAGAAAAACTTAAGATTGATGAATCCGGTTTAGATAGAACTGATAAAGAGTATTTATTAGGAATTATTGAAAGATTTAATGGAGGACCAGTAGGAGTTGAAGCTTTAGCTGCTTCTATTGGCGAAGAACCTACTACGTTAGAAGATGTTTATGAACCTTTCTTATTACAAGAGGGTTATATCAAAAGAACACAAAGAGGTAGAGTTGCAACTGAAAAAGCTTATAAACTATTAAAGATAGATAGAGGTACGTTAATATAATGAGAACTGAAGATTTTGATTTTTATTTAGATGAGGAATTAATTGCCCAAACACCGCTTAAAGACCGTTCTGCTTCAAAATTAATGGTTTTAGACAAAGTCACTGGGGAAATCACTCACGAAAGATTTGATAATATAACAAATTACTTGAAAAGTGGAGATGTACTTGTTTTAAATGATACTAAAGTTTTACCAGCAAGATTAATTGGAATAAAAGAAGAAACTGGTGCTAATATTGAACTTATGTTATTGAAAAATATTGAAAATAATATATGGGAAACATTAGTTAGACCTTTAAAAAGAATTAAAATTGGGACAATCATATCTTTTGGTAATGGTAAATTAAAGGCTAGATGTATAGAAATACTTACTGAGGGTATAATTCATGTAGAAATGATTTATGAGGGTATATTTCTAGAAGTATTAGACCAATTAGGAGAGATGCCTTTACCTCCGTACATAACAGAGAAATTAGAAGAAAAAAATAGATACCAAACTGTTTACGCAAAGAATGTTGGTTCTGTAGCTGCTCCAACAGCTGGACTTCACTTTACAGCTGATTTGATTAATGAAATCAAATCAAAAGGTGTTAAGATTGTGTATTTAACGTTGCATGTTGGTATTGGAACATTTAGACCAGTAAAGGTTGATAATGTCTTAGAACACAAAATGCATGCTGAATTTTATAGTTTATCTAAAGAGACAGCAGATTTATTAAATGAATGTAAAGGTAGTGGAAGAATAATATCAGTTGGTACAACTTCAACTAGAACTTTAGAGACAATATATAATAAATATAGTGAATTTAGAGTAGATTCAGGATGGACTGACATATTTATTTATCCAGGATATGATTTTAAAGCAATTGATTGTTTAATTACAAATTTCCATCTTCCAAAATCTACTTTAATAATGCTAGTAAGTGCATTTAGTTCAAAAGAAAATATTATGAATGCATATAATACAGCTGTTAAAGAAAGATACAGATTCTTTTCATTTGGGGACAGTATGTTTATTAAATAAAAGATGTAATATAGGAGATATAATGAAATCAATACGAGAACTTTACAAAGTTGGTCCAGGTCCAAGTAGTTCACATACTATTGGTCCGTCTAAAGCAGTTAAACTATTTAAAGAAAGATATCCAGCTGAAAAGTATTTTGTTAAACTTTATGGATCATTAGCTGCGACAGGAAAAGGACATTTAACAGATTACATAATAGAGAAAACTTTTGATCCTAGTAAAGTAGAAATTACATGGTTGCCTTTAGAAGAGCTACCATACCATCCTAATGGAATGATTCTTTCAGATGGAATCAATGAATGGGAAGTTTATAGTGTTGGTGGAGGAAGTATTTTAGTGGTTGGAGAAGAGATTAGTGAAACTAATGACATATATAAGGAAACTAATTTCCAAGAAATAAAAAACTGGTGTTTAAAGAACAATAAGAATTTGGCAGAATATATTTATCAACATGAAGATGAGGATATAAAGACATTCTTATCTGAGATATGGGAAACGATGAATAATTCTATAGAAAATGGTCTTAAAAGTGAAGGGATTCTTCATGGGGGATTAGGAGTCCAAAAGAGAGCTAAACAACTTATTGAATCAATAGATAACTCTAAAGTGCTGAAAATTGAGAGTGCAAAAGAGAATGCTATGGTTTCTTCCTACGCATTTGCTGTCAGTGAAGAAAATGCGAGTGGAAGTAATGTTGTGACTGCGCCCACATGTGGGGCTTCAGGTGTTTTACCTGCGGTACTTCGTTCCGCACAAGTTAAGTATGATTTTAGTGATGAGTTAATCGTAGACGCTCTAGCTGCAGCAGCAGTTATCGGAAATGTTATAAAACAAAACGCATCTATCTCTGGAGCAGAAGCTGGATGTCAAGCCGAGGTAGGTACCGCATGTAGTATGGCAGCAGCAGCATATGGAACTTTACTTGAGTTTCCTGTAGATCAAATTGAAACTGCCTGCGAGATTGCACTAGAACATCATTTAGGTTTAACTTGCGATCCCGTTTTAGGATTGGTTCAAATACCTTGTATAGAAAGAAATGCTGTAGCAGCTCTAAGAGCTATTGATGCATGTGACTTATCCCATATCTTGCATAGAGATAATAAAATATCACTAGATAAAGTTGTCAAAACTATGTATGAGACTGGAAAAGATATGAATAAAAATTATCGTGAAACTAGTCAAGGTGGACTAGCTAAGAATTATTAGGAGTAAATTATGAACATTAGATATGAATTAAAGCATACATGTAGTCAAACAGGTGCTAGATACGGAATATTACATACTCCACATGGGAGTTTCGAAACACCTATATTTATGCCTGTTGGAACTAAAGCTACTGTAAAAACATTAGAGAACAGTGAAATAGAAGAAGTAAGTGATGGATTAATTTTAGGGAATACTTATCACTTATGGTTACAACCAGGTGATGAGATAGTGAAGAAACACGGAGGAATACGTGGTTTTAGTAAATGGAATGGAGCACTTTTAACTGATAGTGGTGGATTTCAAGTATTTAGTTTAAGTAACTTGAGAAAAATAACTGAAGAAGGTGTAACATTCAGACATCATAAATCTGGTGAAAAGTTATTTATGTCACCTGAAGATTCAATAAGAATTCAAGAAAATTTAGGTGCGGATATCATTATGAGTTTTGATGAATGTCCACCTTTTGATTCTGAATATGAGTATATGAAAAACTCAGTTGAACGAACTATTCGTTGGGCAAAACGTGGTAAAGATGCTCACACACGTAAAGATCAAGCTTTATTTGGAATTGTTCAAGGTGGTCCAAGTGAAGAACTCAGAAAATATTGTTTAGAAGAGTTAGTTAAAATCGGATTTGATGGATATTCAATAGGTGGATTAAGTGTTGGTGAATCAAAAGATGAAATGTATGAGATGCTTAGATACTTAAAGGATGTTATGCCGGAAGATAAACCTAGATACTTAATGGGTGTAGGAGCTCCTGAAGATTTAATTGTAGGTGCTATGAACGGAGTTGATATGTTTGATTGTGTGCTAGCTACAAGAATTGCTAGACATGGTTCAGCTATGACTTCAGTAGGTAAAGTAACTATAAAAAATAAGACTTTTGAAGAAGATATGACTCCACTTGATCCTAATTGCGACTGTAAAGTTTGTAAAACTTATACTAAGAGTTATTTGAGACATTTATTTAAAGCTGAAGAAGCTTTGGGACCAAGATTAGTAAGTTATCATAATTTGTATTTTTTAAAGAAATTAATGAAAGAAATAAGAAAAGCAATACAAGAAGACAGATTGGGAGATTTCAAAGAAGAATTTCTTGAAAAATATTTCTAAAAGCAAGTTATCTTGCTTTTTTTTTATTCATATAATTTTAGCAAAGGAGAAAGAATATAATGAGAAGATATATAATGGTTTCAGCAGTAGTTTTATCAACAATTGGTGTAGTTATGATTTATAGTGCTTCACAAGTATGGGCAGAGTTTAAATTTCAAAATGAATACTATTACTTACTCCGTCAATTATTATTTTATACATTAGGGATAATAAGTATGATTGTAGTTTCTAAAATTGATTATAGAAACTATTTTAAGTATGCTAACCACATCTTTTTTGCATCACTAGTTTTATTAATAATAGTTCTAATTCCTGGAATTGGAATGGTAAGAGGTGGAGCAAGAAGTTGGATTGGTATTGGACAATTTTCATTACAACCTAGTGAGTTTATGAAGTTAGGATTAGCCATATTTATATCAAAAGTACTAGCTAAACATACTTTTAAAACACTTAAAGATTACTTTGGATTGCTGATGGTAATTGTAGTTGTATTTTTAATCATCATGCTTCAACCAGACTTTGGAACAGGTGTAGTTATTGTAGCTTCTATGGTACTTGTTTTAGTGATATCTGGTTTACCTATTGCTACTTTGGTAGCTGTTGGTTTAAGCGGGTTTTTAGGATTAGTTGCTTTAATTATTTCTGCGCCATATAGAATGAAGAGAATATTTGCATTCATAGATCCATGGAGCGATCCACTAGGAAGTGGATTTCAGATCATACAATCTTTATATGCGTTAGTTCCAGGAGGATTGTATGGGTTTGGGCTTGGCGGAAGTAGACAAAAATATTATTACTTGCCTGAACCACAAACTGACTTTATTTTTGCGATTGTAACTGAAGAACTAGGATTTATTGGTGCTGGTATTATCTTAATGATTTATTTATTGTTCTTTTATTTAATTTTTATGACTGCAATAAAGACAGAAAATTTATTTGGAAGTTATTTATCATTAAGCATTGGAATACTATTATTTATGCAGTTTTTTATAAATGTAAGTGTAGTAATTGGGTTAATTCCAGTTACAGGAGTAACTTTACCATTCTTAAGTTACGGAGGAAGTTCATTGGTTTTAACTTTAGTAAGTGTGGGAATAATACTTAATATCACAAAGGACGTGAAATTATGAAAATAATAATCGCAGCTGGTGGAAGCGGTGGACATTTATATCCCGCTTTAGCACTTGCTGAACATTTAAAGAAAAACATTGACTGTAGGATTTATTTAGTGAAGTCTAATAGAGAAATTGAAAATAAAATAGTTAAAAATAATGGTTATGTAGATGAAGTAATTAATCTCGATATGATTGGTCTTTCCAGAAAATTAAGTCTTAAAAATGCAGTGACTTTTTATAAGTTATTTAAAGCATTAATACGGTCGAAAAAATTACTTCGAAAAATTAAGCCAGATGTAGTTATAGGTATGGGTGGTTATGTTAGTTTTCCTATTATATATTCTGCTAAAAAATATAGAACTATTATTCATGAACAAAACGTGATACCAGGGTTAGTAAATAAAATGTTAAGTAAAAATGTAAATGATATTTTAATTTCATTTGAAGAATCTAGGAAGTACTTTGATAAAAAATGTATCTTAATAAAAAATCCTAGAGTATTAAATTTGATGCCAATTTCAAGTTACTCGAATAGAATATTAATAGTTGGAGGCTCTCAAGGCTCTGAACTTATTAATGATGCAATAATAAAACAGTATGATAAGTTGAAAGATAAAGAAATTACTTTTATAACTGGAGATAAACATTATAAGGATGTTGTAAGTAAGATTAGTGATACAACAACATTTAAGATTATAAGTTATTTAGATAACTTTACAGATGAACTTAAAAAAGCAAAACTTATCGTTTGTAGAAGTGGTGCAACAACGATATCAGAAATAATAGAGTTATTGATACCTTCTGTTCTTATACCAAGTACTTATGTATCAAATAACCATCAAATGCTAAACGCTAAAGTATTAACTGATAATAAAGCAGCTATCTTTTTAATAGAAGATGAGTTAGCTAACTTACATGAGGTAATAAATATAGATCAAATAAAATTAGAAGAAATTAAAGGAAACTTACTAGAGATTAAAAATAAGGAATATACTGATGTATTATCAGTAATAAAAGGTAGGTGAACGATGGATAGTATCCATCTAGTATGAACACTTTGGAGATTGTGGAGAAGTATTTTTTAGGGAGAATTAGAACTGATGTTACATTTAAAGATATAACAACTTTAAAAGTTGGGGGGAAAATAAAGTATTTTTATGAACCTAACTCTTTTGAAAGTTTAAGAAAATTTCTACAGTTAGCTGACGTAGAAATTTTTGTGATTGGAAATGGATCAAATGTCCTTGCTTCAGATGATGATTTTGAGGGTGTTGTAATTAGTTTAAAGAAGATTCCTGTATCTATTAATAATATAGAAGAACTGTTTTACGTTACTTCAAATACTAATGTAATTAATTTTGTTAATTATGCTGTTAAGAATGGTTATACAGGTTCAGAGTTTTTAGCGACAATACCTGCGCAAGTTGGTGGAAGTGTTTATATGAATGCAGGGGCATATAAAGGAGAAATAAGTGATATTTTCCATATGTGTGAGTGCTTAACTTATAAAGGGGAAATAGTATACATTACGAAGGAGCAAATGAAATTCTCTTATAGGAAATCACTTCTTCAAGAAAGGGAGCTAATTGTAACTAATGTTGTTTTCACTTTAAAAAAAGGTAGAGTATTGTCTATGAAAAAGAAAATTAAAAAGAGAAAGAAAAGAAATAAAGAGGAGAAACCATTAAATTATCCTAACGCAGGAAGTGTATTTAAAAATGGTGAGAACTACTCTGCATGGGAACTAATTGACTCTGTTGGATTAAGAGGATATGACGTCAACAACATCCAAGTATCTAAAAAACACGCGAATTTCATTATAAATTGTGGTAATAGTGAGGCAAAAAATGTTAAAATATTACTAGAAACAATAAAAAACAAAGTAAAAGAAAAACATTGTATAGAATTAAAGGAAGAATGGGTCTTTGTAAATTGGAGTGATTAGATGAGCATTAACAAAAAATTATTTATAATATCTATCTCATTTATACTATCAATAGCTATCGCTACAGCGATAGTTATATTTACGAGCGATTATAAAAATAATGATATTACAATTAATAATGCTTATCTATTAGAAGAAACATTGTTAACTGATTTATCTTTAGATGAAAGAAGCTATCTACTGACACCAAAGTTTGTAATTGAGAAAAAACTCGATAATATAGGATATGTTGATGCATATTCTATTGAGAGAGTGTTTCCGAACTTACTAACTATAACAGTTGAATTAGACGAGGTTATATGGTGTGACGATTTTTTCGTTGTTTATGACACCGATGTTGTAAAAAAGGACAAGCTTAACGAAGAATACTGTCTTAATAAACCGACTGTATTTAATCTTCCTTTGAAAGAAAATAATATTGTTAAAAGTAGTAGTGATTATGCAAATGTAGACAAAGTAATTAGAGAGCTTGTAGAGGAAGTTTACTTTCTTGATGACGAAACAATTACATTTATAATGTCTGATGGAATAACCGTTTATATGACATTAAGTGATGAAAAAACTATAACTAGACAATTAAACAATTACTTTGAATATAAAGTGACAAATAATACGATAGATTTGCGCCAAAAATATTGTTAAAATATTGTAATTTATGAATATTAAAAGTATAATAGAAAAAAGATTATTGGATAATTTTATTAAAAAATTGTTTTAAAGCTTAGGGGGAATTTACTGTGATAATGGAAAATGATAATTTTACTAACGGTCCAGTACTGAAAGTAATAGGTGTAGGTGGTGGTGGCGGTAACGCTGTCAATAGAATGGTTGAAAATAATGTTCAAGGTGTTGAATTTGTTGCAGTAAACACGGATGCACAAGTTTTGAGATTATCTAAAGCGGATATTAGAATACAATTAGGTAGAAATTTAACAAAAGGTCTAGGTGCTGGTGCTGATCCAGAAGTTGGTAGACTTGCAGCAGAAGAATCTAGAGAAGAGATATATAAAGTACTTGAAGGTACAGATATGGTATTTATCACTGCGGGTATGGGTGGTGGAACAGGTACTGGTGCTGCTCCTGTTTTCGCTGAAATAGCTAAGGAATTGGGAATATTAACTGTTGCGATAGTTACTAAACCATTCGGCTTTGAGGGTGAGAAGAGAACATTATTAGCTGAAGAAGGTTTAAGACTTTTAAAACCGCATTGTGATACTTTTATTGTGATTCCAAATAATAAGCTATTATTTGCATTAGATAAAAATATTAACATGCTTGAAGCTTACCGTGAAGCAGATAAAGTTTTACGTCAAGGTGTTCAAGGTATAGCTGAAATAATTGCTGTTCCTGGATTAGTAAATGTTGACTTTGCTGATGTTAGAACCGTAATGAGAGATAAAGGAACTGCTTTAATGGGAATTGGTATGGCATCAGGAGAAACAAGAGCTGTTGAAGCTGTTAGACGTGCTATTCATTCTCCATTACTTGAAACAAGTATTAATGGCGCTACTGATGCAATCGTTAATATAACAAGTGACTTTGAGATTACTTTAAGTGAAGTAAACGAAGCTATAAACGAAATACAAAACAATTCAAGTACAGAAATAAATATTATTCATGGACAGGCTATTAATGCTGATTTAGATAATGAAGTTATTGTTACGATTATAGCTACTGGATTTAAAGAAAATGAAGATGAATTAGAAGTGTCAGAAGTAGAAGATATCGTAGTTGATTATAATTCTGAAGAAGAAAGTCATAGCGATTCATTAAATGTACCAGATTGGTTAAATAAACGATTTAAGTAAAGATGTATTTAAAATACATCTTTTTTTATGTAACTTACCGATTTTCGTTCAAAACACACAGTTAGTATAGTATACTATGGATAGAGTAGACAAGAAAATTATGGAAATAGCATTGTTAATCAAGTACAACTATCTCCGAAAATCTTGACATCTAAATTTAAATTAAGGAGGGCGTAAATGAGAAAGTTATTTTGGTCTATATCTATGACAATAGCCATTTTATCTATGAGTGCATGTGGTGATACGAAAATCGAATATGTTGAGGTAGAAGTACCTACCGAGAATACTGTTACAGAGTATGTTGAAGTTGAAGTACCGGTCGAAGTGGAGGTAGCAAAAGAAGTTATCGTAACTGAAACAGTAACTGAAAGTATTGATGAGGAAACGACACAGTTATCTACGAGTGCTGAAAATAGTAATAGGAAAATTATATATACAGCTAACTTAAAAATGGAATCAGAAGATTTGGATGATGTCTATAACTCAATTATCTCTAAATTAAGTTTATATGATGCTTATGCAGAAAATGAGTCTATAAGCCTTAATAGATTTACTATGAAGATAAGAGTAAAGACAGTAAATTTTACAAATTTCATCGAAAGTGTAAAACCAACAGCAGAAATACTTAGCTATAATAAAAGTTCAGTAGATGTTACTACAAAATACTCTACATTTACAGCAAGAAAAGAAGCATTAGAAGCAGAACATACAAGAGTATTAGAATTAATCGCAACAGCAGAAAAATTAGAGGATATTATATATCTTGAGGAGTTTAGAGCAGATATAGAGTATGAATTAAATTATATTGGTAATGAGTTAAATAAGTATGATTCACTTATAGAGTATAGTACATTAAATTTAACAGTTGATAGAATTATTATTAAAGAGCCAGTAAAAAAAACAGAACCAATTATATATTCTGTTAAACCAACTTTGATTGTTTTAGAAAGAAGTAGTGATTCGATAACATTCAAGGTTATCAATGAAAGTACAGAAGATGTAGCATCAATTTACGTGAGTGTTACAGACAATGGTGAAGAAATAGAAGAACTGAGAGCTGTCAATATAAAACCAGGAACTTATAAAGAGTTAACAGTTGAGAATCTTGAAGCTGATAAACATTATGACATAACTGCATATTCAAAAGAGTTTGGGCATGAGGATTCTAAAATAGCAGCTGGAGGTACTCGTACAAAAACAACATTTATTATGGATTTGGGTTCTGGGATTACAAACTCCATTGATTCTCTTGTTAAAGTATCTAAAGGGTTTCTAGTAGTAGTAGTTTCAATATCCCCATATATCGCAATATTAGGTGTACTTTATATTCCTGTAAGAATTATCTATAGAAAATATTATAAAAAGTAAAAAGGATGTATCTAAAGTGAACCCTTTGTAAAGGACATTTTGAAAAAAGGTTAAATTGTTAATAAAATATGATCTCGATATTGATTCGGGGTCATATTTTTTGTTACAGGCGTTTTTCTTACGTTATTGTAATATTTTATATAATCACTGATATATTTTTTGAGTTTTTTTAGAGTATAAATATTTTTAAAATTTGTTTCTGATTTAAACCTTCCAAAAAAAGATTCCATCGGAGCATTATCCCAACAATTCCCGCGTCTAGACATTGATCTTTTAATATCATAAAAATCTAAATAATCTCTATATAGTTTAGCTGTATAGTGCGCTCCTTGGTCGCTATGAGATATTGCATTCTTACTTAGTTTAAAGTTTGGATTGTTAATCATAATTTCAAAACTTTCAATTACAAAATCCAATTTCAAACTTGACGATACTGCATGTCCAACTATTTGTTTTGTTGTACAATCTTTTATCGCAGACATATATGCTTTTTGGCTATTTCCATAATAAATATATGTAATATCAGTTAATATCAATTCTCCTGGCTTATATTTATCAAATTCTCTATTCACTATATTAGATGCAAAAGAATTTTCTTCTATAGCTTTCATCATTTTTTTATATGGATTTACTCTCGTAATTTTTATATGTAAATTATTTTGTTTCATAATTCTTAAAATTTTCTTTAAATTCATTATGATTCCATCTGATTCTAACTGTTTCTTTATTTGTCTTGATCCTTTCTTGAATCCACCCTCGTTAAATTTGTTAACGACTAATTTTATGTCTTTAGATTCTTGTTCAAATTTAATATGTCTACTATTTTCTGACTCTTCACTATTATAATTATAATACCCAGATTTTGAAACATCAGCTATTTTTACTAAATGTGAAATCTTAAAGCCGTTTTCTTTATTTAATTTTCTTATTAATTCGAATTTTTCTGACGTGTATAAGCGATTATCTTTCCTTTCCCTCCTTTCTATCGCGTCGAACTTTTTTACAATTTCTAGTTCCTCCTCTAAAAACTTGATCTTTGCCTTCAAAAAATCGTTTTCTTCTTCAACAGTTCTTTCAGTTTTTCTAGATCTTCCACTTGATAATCTTCTGGTATCTCTTAACCGACTAAATCCTCCAGTTTTATACTGTGTTCTCCATCTTGTACATGCTTTATTAATTCGACTGTCACCTAAAACTTCAATATCAAAACCAGCCTCTTTAAAAATGAGTTTTCGCGGCTTACATTCTTCAAGTTCTAAAACAACATGTGACTTGAAATCATCTGTATAAGTAATTGCTTTGTTTGAAACTCTTTTAACATATTTATTATTTAATAATTCTTTCACTTGTTCGTTTGTAAAATAATTTTTCCCCATATTTCTTACCTCTCTTATTTAAGTATACAAAAAAACCTAGAAAATTTTCACTTTTTTTAAAGTGTCCATTTTATAGGTTTCATTTTAATCCAAGGTACATCCTTTTTTTTTGTATATAAAGCTAACTATGTTTATATTTTCATTACAACCAATTTAAAATTATTTGTTTGTTAAAACTGCTTACTATTATATATAAAATAGACATTAAATTTCTACTTTAAAACCACTTCTATATCCTTGATCTTAACAAGATATTGCGAATATATTGGATAACTTATCTAAATCAAATAATTTCTTTAAAGTATGTCTTATTATGTAGTTAAAAAAATAATTCACCCTAAAATTACTGACAATTTTTTTTTGCTTATTTTTATAGTATTTAGGTAGGGGGAAAGTACAGTGATTCTATATTTAGATTTGTTTTTCTTGGTTAACATTTTTATTAACTATTTGTTCTTTGAAGTCATTGGGTTCATGATGAGTTTACGAAGAAAAAGAATAGTTATTGGGAGTATTCTTTTAAGTATCATTACACTTATATCTTTATGGATTCATCTACCTGGGATATTAAGATACTCTATTGGCTTATTTATTATATGGATAGTTTTTGGGTTTGGAGATTTAAAGCAATTTATTAGTCTAAGTTTCGTGTTCTACTTAATGAACTTATCTTTAGGAGGATTAACATTTTTAATAAGTCAATCAATAAATATGAATCTAGTCTTTGGCGGGATAATCATTACAATATCATTCTTTTTAATAGATAAGCTAGTGTTTGATAAAAAACTTATCTTCGAGATTGAGATTGAAGTATTCCATAAAAAAATCAATACGTTTATTGACACTGGAAATTTAGCTCTGATAGATGGATTATCAATTTGCTTTATGAATACAAAGTATATAAATAATGACTTTACATTTGTCAAAAAGTGTAGAATTAATACTATTACTGGAAGTGAAAGCATAGATTTATATAAAGCAGAAGTAAGACTTAAATCAAAGGAAGTAAATTGTTATATCGCTTTTAAGGACAATATCCCATTTGATGCGATGATCAGTCCGTATTTATTAAAATTTAAAGGGGGAAGAGAGGATGTTAAAATTTCTACATAGATTATTTACTAAAAGACAAGTACATTATATAAATAGTTCAGATGTATTACCAGAACCACTAACTATCGATGATGAAAGAAAATATATTAGACTTAGTCAAAATGGAGATAAATCTGCAAGAGATAAACTTATAGAGCACAATTTAAGACTAGTTGTATATATAGCCAAAAAATTTGAAAGTACTAATATACACATTGAGGATTTAATTGGAATTGGATCTATGGGACTTATAAAAGCAGTTAAAACCTTTAAAGAGGAAAAGAAAATAAAGTTAGCTACATATGCGTCAAGATGTATTGAAAATGAGATTTTGATGTACTTAAGAAAAATATCTAAGTCTCGTCAAGACGTGTCACTAGATGAGAAGTTAAACACAGATGCAGAAGGTAATGAATTGATACTAGCTGATATTTTAGGAACATCAGATGATGCTATATTTGAAAAAATATTACTAGATGAAGAAAGAAGAGCAATACTAAAAGTAATAAGTAATTTACCACCAAGAGAAAGAAATATCGTGACCCTTAGATTTGGACTACTTGGTAAGGATGAATTAACACAAAAACAGGTTGCAAAAGTACTAGGAATTTCACAATCTTATATTTCTCGACTTGAAAAGAGAATATTTGAGAAAATTAAACATCAAGTAGATAAGGAATTACAGAGAGAATAATATAATTTTCTTATAACTGAATAAAACAATCAAAAAATAGCCATACTCCTAACAGAAAAGGGGGTGGCTATTAATGATTAATAGAGTTGAAATTACTGGTGTAGATACATCGAAGTTACAGACACTTAAGAATAAAGAAATGATGGAACTATTAGTTATGATTAAGGCAGGCGACAATGCAGCTAGAGAAAAATTAATCGTTGGTAATATCAAATTAATATTAAGTGTTTTAAAGAAATTTAATAATCGTGGTGAAAATTTAGATGACTTGTTTCAAGTAGGTTGTGTTGGATTAATTAAAGCTATTGATAATTTTGATATGAGTCATGGAGTAAGGTTCTCTACATATGCTGTTCCTATGATAATTGGGGAAATTCGAAGATATCTTAGAGATAGTGGTTCTATTAGAGTTAGTCGATCTTTAAAAGATATAGCTTATAAATCATTAAAAATAAAAGAAAGATATTTACGAGAAGTACACCGTGAACCTACAGTGAAAGAATTAGCTAAGGAATTAGAAGTAGAGGAAATTGATGTAATTATGGCATTTGAAGCAATCCAGGAACCAATAAGTATGTTTACACCAATCTATAACGATGGTGGAGATACTATTCATTTAATAGATCAAATAAGAGATAAAACTGATACTGAAAGTAAAAATATTGAAGAAATTATGATAAAAGAAAGTCTGAACAGATTAGAAAAAAGAGAAAAATCAATTATCATGGAAAGATATTTTCTAGGAAAAACTCAAATGGAGATAGCATCAGAAATTGGAATATCGCAAGCTCAAGTATCAAGATTAGAAAAATCAGCACTAAAACACATGAGTGAATTTATTGGTTAAAGTCATTAAGGAATTTCTTAATGACTTTTTTTAATAAAATTTCATATAATGTGTTAGAGGTGTAATATATGAAAGGTATACATAGTGGAACTATACTATATAGTGAACTAAGTGATTTAGATGTTATTAATGTAGTAGATGGCTCCGTTTTAGGTACGATAAGTGATGTTGAGATTGACAAAACTACAGGTAGAGTCTGTTCTATTACAGTAAAAACTTTATCTGGATTTCTAAATTTAATTAACCCTGAAAAAGGTTTTGTTATTCCTTGGGATCAAATAATCAAAATAGGTTCTGACGTGATTATAGTAAATTATAACTGCCTAGTTAACTAAAAGAAAATATTGTGATATAATGTAACGTAAAGAATTAGCTGGTTATAAAATAGTAATTATAGGTGAAGACAATGCTTAAATCAGAATTAATAAACGAAATAAGAAATAAATATCCACAAGTTAACATTATTGGTGTCACTAAATATGTAGATTATAATGGAATAATTGCTTTTAGAGAAAATGGTATACTCGATGTAGGAGAAAATCGAGTTGATTCATTTTTGGACAAGTATAACAAAGTTGAGGGTGTAATTTGGCACTTTATAGGTAGTTTGCAAACTAAAAAAGTAAAAAAAGTAATAAATTATATTGATTTTTTACACTCTTTAGATAGAATGAGTTTAGCTTTAGAAATAGAAAAAAGAGCTAATAAACCTGTAAAATGTTTTATTCAAGTAAAAACATCAACTGAAGATTCCAAACAAGGAATATCTATTGATGAAGTTGATGGATTTATTAAAGAAGTTGAAAAACTAGAAAATATTCAAATTGTTGGTTTTATGACAATGGCACCAGAAACTGAGGATGAAGCAATAATAAATGATTGTTTCAAACGATTAAAATCTTTAAAAGATAAATATCCTTACAAAGAACTATCAATGGGTATGAGTAGTGATTATGAACATGCGATTAAGTATGATGCTACATATGTAAGGTTAGGCAGATTGCTGTACAATGAAAGGAACTAATTTATGAGTATACTTAAGAAATTATTAGGATATCCTTTAGATGAAAAAGAACTAAATGAGACATACGGTAAAGTAGAATCTAATGATGAAGAAGCAATTGATGCTAAAGACCGTATTGTTTTTGAGATGCCTACTACAAGTGAAAAAGCACAAACTTACGCAGATATGTTAATTGATGGAGAACCATTAGTAATCAATTTTGAAAAATTGGACTTAGAAGAAGCTAATCAGATGATTGCCTTCTTGTCTGGTGTTACATATACAATAGATGGAATAAACTTGCATATGAATTCTAAAATATTTATCTTCTCAAGAAAAGAGAATTTAGAAGATGGTTCAATTATGCATTTCTATAACCAATACAGAAGGGAAGATTAAGATGCAAAACTTAGTACTATATACAATATACTTTCTTCTAATATATAAATACATGATACTTATTTACGTGTTGTTAAGTTGGTTTCCAAATTTTAGAGAAGGTATCATATACAAATTCTTCGAGACATTATGTGATCCTTATATTCAAAAATTTAGAAGAATTATCCCACCAATTGCTGGTATGGATTTTTCACCTCTGATAGGTTTCTTTTTAATAGAGTTTGCTATTAGAGGATTAGCGTCTATATTTTAATGTTTGAACATTTTAATAAAGAGGATAAAGAATTTGTTAAGAAAATATTAAATCTTAAAGGTAAATATGTCTTAACTAAATTCTTAGATTTGAATCAACAAGATATTGTAAATAGAATACTCCCTGATGCTGTGTTTTATGGCGGATACGAGAATGCTGAAAGTAAAAGAGCTATAGTTTCTGACTTAGAAGAATATAACATTACTTGTTATAAGATAAAATACGATAAGCGATTTGGAGTATTAAAACATAGAAATATCTTAGGTAGCGTAATGAGTCTTGGTATTGAAAAGAATAATATTGGAGATATCGTTATAGAAGATGATATTTTCATATTTATTGCATCTGAGATTAAAAAATACTTTGAACTTAACTTTACGCAAATAGGTAAAATAAATATTGAAATAATTGAAGTAGATGGATCAAATATTGTGAAAAAAGAGAATTATTCTATCAAGAAAGTGTTTTCAAGTTCGTTAAGACTTGATAATATTGTTTCAACTGTTTATAATTGTTCTAGAAACGAGTCTAAAAACCTCATAAATAAAGGGTTTGTTAGGATAAATCATCGCTTAATTGAGAATATATCATATTCTATAAGTAAAAATGATTTAGTATCAGTTAGAACTAAAGGTAGATTTATTATATTAGATGAGATTGGTAGAAGTAAGAAAGATAACTATATTTTGAATATAGGAATATATTAACTATGATTAGGACATGTGATTACTTTATTTTTAAAAGCGAGCTAACGTTGGTGTGAGGTTAGTAAAAAATGAGTATTCAAATCACCTATGAGTATTCTTCAGGAAATGGAAGAACGTACACTTTGCGTTAAAAGTTTGAGTGCATAGATTGTAATGATTTATGAACTAAGGTGGTACCGCGATAATATTCGTCCTTAGAAATAAGGGCGATTTTTTTATTAGGAGGAATTATGGAGCAAGTATTTTTAGTTATGTATGATTTTGTTATTTTCTTTTTAATAACATTTATTTCATTGTTTATGTTAGTTAGATTAATGGGAAGAGAAATTCCTAGAAAGCATTTGTATTTATATTCCGCGATATTTTCTGGATTTTATATTTTATTGAAATTTATATTTGGATAAGGAGAGATGATTATGTTTAATATACTTTATGCATTAGTTTTTGGGGTAGTTGTTTATTTCATTCTCAAATGGTTAAACAGTAAAGGTATTGTGAATACTACAAAAGGTAAAATAACTTTAGAGCAACAAGGTGTAATTGCTGCGTTGGTATATTACCTAGTGAATACAGTATTCTAGCATTAGATTGGTAATTATAATCACTAAATTACCAAGAACTTAAAATAATTATAGAAAAGGAGTTTATATATGAAAGAGTTTAAGCAAACGCTTCTAATGCCTAAAACTGAATTTCCTATGCGAGGTAATTTAGGGGTAAGAGAAGTAGAGTTTCAAAAAGCATGGTATGAAATGGATTTGTATAATAAAATTTTAGAAAAAAATCAAGGTAATCCTATGTTCTTATTACATGACGGACCACCATATGCTAATGGTAATATTCATATGGGTCATGCTATGAACAAAGTTTTGAAGGATTTTATTGTTAGATATAAAAATATGAGTGGTTTTAATGCGCCGATTACACCAGGATGGGATACTCATGGTTTACCAATCGAAAACGCATTAACAAAGGTTAAAAAAATTGATAGAAAATCAATGCCAACCGCTGAATTTAGAAAATTGTGTCAAGCTTATGCAGTAGAGCAGGTTGAGACTCAAAAAGAACAATTTAAGCGTACTGGGGCATTGGCAGATTGGGATAATCCTTATGTAACTTATCAACCAGAATTTGAAAAGTTACAGTTAAAAGCATTTGCTCAAATGGTTGAAAAAGGCTTTATCTTTAAAGGATTAAAACCTGTTTACTGGTCTCCATCAAGTGAATCTGCATTAGCTGAGGCAGAAATTGAGTATCATGATCATAAATCACCTAGTATCTATGTTGCGATGCCTGTAGTTGACGGTTTAGGAAAAATAGAAGATGCAGAGTTTGTAATTTGGACTACTACACCTTGGACTATTCCTGCAAACTTAGCTATCGCTGTTGGTGAAAAATTTATCTATGTATTGGTAAATGCAGATGGAAGAAGATTAGTAGTAGCAAAAGAATTACTAGATGTAATTAAAGAAGAATTGAAATGGGAAAAATATGAGATAATTGAAGAATTCAAAGGTTCTGAATTAGTTAATATGACTTATAAACACCCATTATATGATAGAGTATCGCCTGTTTTACCAGCTGATCATGTAACTACTGAAGGTGGTACAGGATTAGTTCATACTGCTCCAGGACATGGTCAAGATGACTTTATTGTCGGAAAGAAGTATGGGCTTGATATTTATTGTCCAGTAGACTCGAGAGGTATTTTAGATGATTCTACAGGATTTGGTGGAATGTTTGTAGAAGATGCAAATAAAGCTGTGGGAATGTCGTTAGAAGATAAAAATGCTTTATTAGCACTTAAATTCATCAAACATAGTTATCCACATGATTGGAGAACTAATAAGCCAATTATCTTTAGAGCGACTGAGCAATGGTTCGCTTCTATTGATAATATGAAAGATGATTTATTAAAAGCTGTTGCTGACACTGAGTGGCTTCCTAAATGGGGAGAGCTTAGAATGACTAATATGATTAAAGACCGTGAAGAATGGTGTATCTCACGTCAAAGAGTATGGGGTGTTCCAATTCCTGCATTCTATGCAGAAGATGGTACTAGTATTTTAGACGTAGATGTAATTAAACATATTGCAAATCTATTTGGAGAATTTGGATCTAATGTTTGGTTTGAAAGAGAAGCAAAAGATTTATTACCAGAAGGATTCACTCATCCTGGTTCACCTAATGGAATATTTAAAAAGGAAACAGATATTATGGATGTTTGGTTCGACTCAGGAACTTCTCATCTGGGTGGTTTAGAACCATTTGGTCATTCTGGTCAAGTGGATTTATATCTTGAAGGTAGTGACCAATACCGTGGTTGGTTTAATTCATCATTAAGTACTGCAGTAGCAATGTATGGTAGAGCACCATATAAAGCAGTAATTTCTCATGGATTTATTAACGATGGTGATGGTAAAAAAATGAGTAAGTCTTTAGGTAATGGTATCGACCCACTTAAAGTTATGAAACAAATGGGTGCTGATATATTACGTATGTGGGTAGCAAGTGTTGATTACCAACAAGATGTTAGAATTTCTAATGATATGATGAAACAAGTATCTGAGGGATATAGAAAAATTAGAAATACTTATCGTTTCTTATTAGGTAATCTATTTGATTATACTGAAGAAAATAAAATCGAGTTTAATGACTTAAGAGAAGTAGATCAATATGTAGCAATTAAATTAAACAACTTAAGAAGAGATGTACTAGATGCATATGAAAGATATGCTTTTGATGAAGTTTATCGTAAAGTAACTAACTTTGTTACATTCTTATCAGGTTTCTATATGGACTTCACAAAAGATATTTTATATATTGAAAAATCTGATTCACATGCAAGAAGATGTGTTCAATCAGTATTCTATGAGTGTGTTGATACATTAATAAGATTGATGACACCAATATTACCTCATACTGCTGATGAAGCATATACGTTCTTACCAGGTAAAAAAGAAGTAAATTCGATGTTATTAGATATGCCTGAAGTTAAAGAGTTAGATGAATCAGTAGTAGAAAAATATGATAGATTCATGAATATCAGAACAAATGTATTAAAAGCATTAGAAGAAGCGAGAAATGCTAAAGTTATTGGTAAGAGCTTTGAAGCACATTTAACAATTTATCCAAATGATGAAGTTAAAGAGTTATTAAATTCACTAGACGCTAACTTACAACAAATATTAATTGTATCTAAGTTTGATATTTCTACTGGTAATGGAGAATATAAATTTGAAGACTTGAGTATTGATGTAGTTCCAGCAACTGGAGAAACTTGTGCAAGATGTTGGCAAGTTGTAGATTCTTTAGATGAAGATGGTATTTGTCCACGATGTAAAGAAGTAATAGAATAACCAATTTATCGATAGAAAGTTGCAAAAAACGCTTTCATGTAATGGAGATATTTGGTTTATGTTATAATAAAATGTAAAAATTATTTGTAAAAAAATCTAACTAATTTCATTTAATATATTACACTTAAAATAATTGGATTTAGTTTACAAACGAAAAATTAAAGGAGATAAAAAAATGAGTAAATTCGTGTATTTTATTACCGAAGGTAAGAAAGAAATGAAAAGCTTACTTGGTGGTAAAGGTGCCAATCTAGCAGAAATGTATAACATTGGATTACCTGTTCCAGAAACTTTCACAGTTACAACTGAGGCTTGTTTAAAGTTCTATGATGACAACAAGGTTATTGCTGATGAAGTTAAAAATCAAATATTTGAAAACTTAGCTAAGTTAGAAGAAGTATCTGGTAAAACATTTGGAGATTTAGAAAATCCATTATTATTATCTATCCGTTCTGGTGCTGTAGTATCATTACCAGGTATGATGGATACAGTTTTAAACTTAGGTTTAAATGATGCTACTGCTAAAGCATTTAGCGAAAAAACTGGTAAACCAGTATTCGTTTATGAATTATACCGTAGATTCATTGAGATGTTCTCAGATGTAGTATTAGGAATTCATAGACATTCATTTGAAGCATTAGTAGAAGAAGTAAAAACATCAAAAGGTTATACTGATACTAATGAATTCACTTTAGAAGATCAATTAAACACAATTGAAAAATTCAAAGCTATCGTTAAAAGTGAAAAAGGAATTGATTTCCCACAAGAACCAAGAGAACAATTATTATTAGCTGTTGAAGCTGTATTTAGTTCTTGGAATAATGATAGAGCTATTACTTATAGAAATTTACAAGGTATTCCTCATTCATTAGGAACAGCTGTAAACGTTCAAATGATGGTATTTGGTAACACTAATGACCAATCAGGTACTGGTGTTGCATTTACAAGAAACCCATCTAACGGAAATAAAGAAATTTATGGTGAGTATTTAATTAATGCTCAAGGGGAAGATATCGTTGCTGGTATTAGAACTCCTCAACATATTTCAGAATTAGAACAAGCAATGCCTACAATCTACAAACAATTTGCAGATATCTGTGAAACATTAGAAAAACATTATCAAGATATGCAAGACGTAGAGTTTACTATTGAAGATGGTAAATTATACATGTTACAAACTCGTAACGGTAAACGTACTGCAAATGCTGCAATCAATATTGCTGCTGACTTCGTAAGTGAAGGTTTAGCTAACAAAGAAAAAGCATTAATGAGTATTGATGTAAACTATATTGAAAAATTATTACATCCAACTTTCGATACTGCTGAATTAGCTGCTGCTGCACCAATCGGAACAGCATTACCTGCATCACCTGGTGCTGCAACTGGTAGAATTTGCTTAACAAGTGCTAAAGTTGTTGAAGCTGGTAACGCTGGTGAAAAAGGATTATTAGTAAGAGTTGAAACTTCTCCAGAAGATATCGAAGGTATGGCTGCATCAGCTGGTATCTTAACTGCTGTTGGAGGAGCTACATCACATGCAGCTGTAGTTGCTCGTGGTATGGGT
Organism: Mycoplasmatota bacterium WC44; assembly: GCA_046529715.1. GTDB lineage: Bacteria > Bacillota_I > Bacilli_A > MAG-NZ > MAG-NZ > WC44. The sequence continues at coordinate 1,242,105 of CP134881.1, read as the reverse complement.
ATCTGCTGTATCTCTGGTATGAGTGAATTAAGAATTGATGAAGCTGCTGGAACTATCACAATCGGTGACAAAACTTATAATGAAGGTGATTACTTATCATTAGATGGTGAAACTGGTAAAGTTTATGCAGGTCAAATCAAAACTCAAGAAGTTGAAATTGGTGAAAACTTCGCAAAAGTTATTGAGTGGAGTGAAGAAATCAAAAACTTAGCTATTTATGCAAATGCTGATACTCCAAAAGACTTTAGAAAAGCTTTAGAATTAGGAGCTAATGGTATTGGTTTATGTAGAACTGAGCATATGTTCTTCGAAGGTGATAAAATCACTTCTGTAAGAAAAATGATCTTAGCTTCTACTAAAGAACAAAGAGAAGCTGCTTTAGCTGAAGTATTACCACATCAATATGAAGACTTCAAAGGAATCTTCAGTGAAGCTCCAGAGAAAAAAATCTCTATACGTTTATTAGATATGCCATTACATGAGTTCTTACCTCATGGTGATGAAGAAATTAAAGATTTAGCTGAGAAAATGGGTGTTACTTTCGAAGAGTTAAAAAATAAAGTTAAAGACTTACATGAGTTCAACCCAATGTTAGGACACAGAGGTACTCGTTTAGCTGTTTCTTATCCAGAAATTTCTGAAATGCAAGTTGAAGCAGTAGTATCTGCAGCTGTAGATACTGACGCTCAAAAAGTTGAAATTTTCTTACCATTAATCGGTACAAAAGCTGAGTATTTCTATATCTTAAACTTATGTAAAGCTAAAATGGAAGAAGTATTTGAAGCAAAAGGTAAACGTGTTCCTATAAGATTAGGAGCGATGGTTGAGGTTCCTAGAGCTGCATATATCATCAATCAAATTGCTGCTGATTGTGACTTCGTAAGTTTCGGTACAAACGACTTAACTCAAATGACATTTGGTTATTCAAGAGATGACGCTACTAAATTCTTAGCTGAATATCAAGAAAAACAATTATTAGACTTCGATCCATTCAAAACAATCGACGTTGAAGGTGTTGGTGCATTAGTAGAGAAAACTGTAGTTGATGGTAAAGAAACTAACCCTGCATTAGTTACTGGTGTATGTGGTGAGCACGGTGGGGATCCTAAATCAATTACTTACTTTGATAGTATTGGGATGGATTATGTATCTTGTTCTCCATTCCGTGTACCAGTTGCAATTGTAGCTGCTGCACAAGCTGCAATCAAAAACAGAGGATAATTTATAATTCAAAAGAACCCAATATTGGGTTCTTTTTTTATTTATTTTCTTAATCAAGTAATTTATTGTATGTGACTAAATAAAGTCACATATGCATATGTTCTTTAATTATGGCACATCGCATGAATTGTGATATAATATATTTGAGGTGAGTTTATGGAGTATATTGTAATAACCGCAGATGTTGTCAATTCCAAATTAGAAATGTTTGGATCATCAGATATTGAATTGAGATTAAAAGAGTTAAATCTTATGTTTAAAGATGATTTAGCAGCACCATTTTCAATTATGAAAGGTGACGAAATTCAATCTATGGTTAATATCGCGTCATTTTCAAAGATATTCAAAATTATAAGATCACTTAAATATATTTTTGGACCATATAAGTTACGAATAGGTGTTGGAGTCGGAGATGTTTATGAAAAATTCCAAAATATAAGTAAATTTAATAATTCTTGGGAAATTGATGGACAAGCTTTTCATTTAGCTAGAGCAGCTATGGATTCAACTAGAATTAATAAAAGAGAATCTATTAAAATGAGTGTCTGTTTCAATTTTGAGAATAAATACCTAAGTGACAAATTTAACATAATTTATAGTTTTGTTACTGATATAATTGATAGGTGGAAAGAAGATACTTGGAATATAATTAATGAACTTGAAAAGGGAATAATACACGAGGAAATAGCTAGAATATTAGACTATGACAGATCAAATGTTACAAAAAAAATAGGAAGATCGAATTGGTATAAAATTATTACTACAGAGAAATTGCTTATTTCTATGTTTGAAAGGGGAGAATGAAAATGTTTTTGATAGCTATATTTTCGCATTTTATTGCTGATTTTATTTTTCAAAATAATAAAGTTGTCATGTTAAAAAGGGAAAGAATGTTTAAAGGTAATTTAATTCATTCAGGAATTGTGTTTATAACGTATTGTGTTATTTTTACTTTATCTATTATCACTTCTAGTCGAAGTTTGAGTGTTTTTGAAAGTAATCTAATTATTTATATAAGCTTACTAGCTATTAGCCATTTTGTTATTGACTTAATTAAAAGTTATGTGCTAATAAAGAATAAGGGCAATGCTAAAGTAGATATCGTTATTTTTATACTAGACCAATTAATTCATGTAGCTGTAATATATATCATCACTTCATTTTTTATATCAAATATTGGTTTAAGAGTTATTTATTTGAACTCTAAATTAATTTTACTGTACCCTTTTATTATTAGTTGGATTCTAGCTACATTTGTAAGTAGTTACATAATAACTAAAACTCTATCGTGTTATGATATTAAGCCTGCCGGCGATATTAGAGTTGGAAGACTAATAGGTAATATCGAAAGAACTATAATTTTGATATTGCTAATATTAAACCTTTCTTCAATAGTGGCTGGTGTAATAGTATTTAAAACACTTATAAGACTTGAAAATTTTAAAAATAGTGACCATTCTGATTATTATATATTAGGTAATTTACTTAGCTTTTTATTAGTTATATGTTCATATGGTATCTTGATTTTTTCGAATTTGAGTCGCTTCTATTTTAATTAAAAATAAACTAACATTTAGTAGAACTATCTTTCCTATGGAAAAAACTGTATTCAAGATTAAAGTAGGTGAGAAAATGAATTATAAGGATTTTTATAATCATAAAAAGGAAATTGAAGGACTAAACTTTAAGTATAAAATAGAAGTTGAAGAAAAGTATGGTAATAGTTCTGCTTTTAAAGAGAGTCAAAAGAAAACTAATAAGTATTCTAAAGATGACTGGAATTTAATTATGAGCAATCAAACTGAATTGTTTAGTATGTTTGCCTATCAAATGAATGACTTTAAATCAATTGAAGCACAAAAGCTTGTTAGAGAGTGGAAAGATTTTATTACAAATCATTATTATACTTGTACAGATGATATATTAAGAGGGTTAGGAGAATTGTATGTTAGTGATAGAAGGTTTGTTGAAAACATAGATAAAACAAAACCAGGATTGGCCAAATTTATAAGTGACTCAATAAATTATTATTGTAATAATTTGTAAACAAAAAAAGATGAACAAAATTGTCCATCTTTTTTTGTTAAAAGTGTTTGAAACGTTGTAAAATCATACTTTAAGGTGTAATATATAATGATGTCTTGGAGGACTATATGACAATTGATGAAAAAAAATCGCACTTGATTTTAAAGGACAACAATATATATAAAGGATTATTAGTATTATCTTTACCGTTAATGTTAAATAACTTACTTAAATCATTACATGGAATTGTGGATATGATTTTTGTATCTGATCTAGGTGATGGTGCAATATCAAGTATTTCACTTACATGGTCAATGATATTTATTTTCTTATCATTTAGCTTTGGTGTTGGAGCAGCTGGTACTGCTATTATTAGTCAATATTTAGGTGCAAATAATAAAAAAATGGCAAAAAAAACATCTGGTCAGCTATTAATAATAGCTATTACGTTGAGTGTTTTGTTTAATGTAATACTTTATATAATGGCACCATTTTTGTTAAGAATATCGGGTGCCCAGGGATTTGTGTATGAAAATGCAGTGAAATATTTACGAATACGATCTTTTGAAATGCTCCCAGTGTTTGTTTTTACAGTTTATACGTCAGTAAGACAAGCAGGAGGAGACACAGTTACCCCTGTTATATTAAATACTGTCGCAGTAATTATAAACATTGCTTTATCTGGACTCTTCATAAAAGTATTAGGATTTGGTGTTCCTGGTGCAGGAATTGCTACCATTATATCTAATTATTTAGTTTTCCCTGTATCTATATATTATTTATTCATTTCTAAGAGTGGAGTTACAATTACATTAAGTGATTTGAAACTTGACTTTAGAGTAATAGGTGAATTATTAAAAATAGCAATACCTAGTAGTTTTGCTAATGCAGTTACATCTGTTGGCTTTATGATAATGAATGCAATTATAATAAGAGAGTTTGGAGCTGTTACCTTAGATGCGTTTGGAGTAGGTAATAGGATTAATGCACTTACCTTACTTCCTATTATGAGTATCAGTACTGTTTTATCAACTTACATTGGTCAAAATGTTGGTGCACAAAACTCAACAAGAGCAAAACTGGTATTTAAAAAAGCAACAAGCTTTACGTTATTTGTTGCAGTTTTAGGAATTATAGTAGTAATGCCCTTTAGAGGAGTAATTATTTCAGCTTTTTTAAAGAATCAAGATTCACTGGAATTATGTAAAACATACTTATTTTATTTAACATTAACGTTACCATTCTTTGGTATATTTCAATTATTATTAGGGGTCTTTAGAGGATTAGGTCACGTTAAATATATATTAATACTAAGTTTATCTAGACTATGGTTATTTAGACTACCTATGATAACGATAATGATTTATATACTTAATTTTAAAGAAAGTGGATTGTGGCACGCAATGTGGATTAGTAATATAATTGCGGTAATTCTTGGATATTATTTATATAATAGAACCAAGTTTGTGCCACGAATAAGAGTAGAAGATGGAAGCATATCGTAAAAATATAGTATTGGATTACATTCAAACATTTACAAGAAGTTTTAATTTATCACATGCTATTTGGATGATATACTTAGCTTACAAGGGATTTAGCCTTTTTGAGATAGGAATTGTAGAGGGTGTTTTTCACTTAACGTCATTCACTATGGAAATACCCACTGGTGTTATAGCAGATGTATTTGGTAGAAAAATTAGTAGGCTATTAAGCATCGTTCTATATTTAGGTTATTTACTCTTAATGATATCAGGTAATAATTTATTTATGATTTCGTTAGCCTTTGTTTTTTGTGGATTATCTTATACATTGGAATCTGGTGCTGGTGATGCATTAGTTTATGATTCATTAATTGAGATTGGCGAAGAAGATAAGTATATTAAGGTCAGCGGAAAGAAAGAAATTATATTTCAAATAGCTGGAACATTAGGGGCAATAATAGGTGGATATATTGCCGAAATTGATATTTATTTAGTATTCAAACTTATGATCATACTTTTTATAGTAACGTTTATTGTTATTTTAAGAATGAAAGAAACTACTGTAGATAAAATTAAATCAGAATTGAGTATTAAAGAAAAGTTTAAAAAACAGTATATTGATAGTTTTAAATTCGTGATGAGTAATAAAAGATTAAGATTTCTAATAATAATTATGAGTCTATTTACATTTCCTGTAACAGTAGTATTTTTCTACTCGCAAAACTATTTCATTGAGTTAGGGTTCAATGAGTTTCAAGTTGGTATATTCTTAGGATTACACTCATTTACTGCAATTTTAGGTGCGATGTTTGTTGATAAAATTAAGGGTAAATTTAGTGATAGATACATATTAATTATGTTACCGTTAATTGAAATTGTACTTCTTTGGGGAATAATAAGTGACTTACCGTATGTTACTTTTATATTATTAGGAGCAATTGAAAGTATGCTTTATGTTCTTATGTCTGACTTTATAAATAAAATAATACCATCGGATAAAAGAGCAACTATTTTGTCTATGTCTAGTATGGTGTTTAGCATAATGATGATCTTCATTTTCCCTTTATTTGGATTAATATCTGACTATATGACAATGGAGTATGGATTTATTTTTAATGCATTGCTAATAAGTATTTGTTATATATTTTATTTGATAAACTATAGGAGATATATGGATGCTTAAAGAAAAAATAGAGATATTCGCTAGTGATCTAGGGCTAATAATTGGTTTTGCAGATTATTCTGAATATGAAAAACTTAATAATTCAAGATTTAAATCATCGAGATTTGATTATGCTAAAAGTATAATTTCTATAGGTTATCCTATAAGCAAATGTGATGAGTATAATTTAGCAAGTTTTGCGTTAGATAAAGACTATCATATTATAGTTAAGGAAAAACTAAGACTAATTAAAGAATTTATTTTAAAAGAAGTTGAAGCTAATATCGAATTCTTTTGTGATGATGGTCCAATAGATGATAAACTGTGTGCTTATTTAAGTGGAATTGGTCATTACGGTAAGAATAGTTTAATTATAAATAAAGATTATGGGTCATATATTATGTTAGGTGAACTAGTCTTAGATATCGATTTTGATTATAGTGAAAAAATCATAATTGATTGTGGAAATTGTAATCTTTGTGAATTGAAATGTCCTAATAGTGCAATGGATGACATTTACAAAAAATGTTTAACTGGCTATTTACAAAGAAAAGATAAAAACTCAAGTTTTGAGTATTCTTTACAAGGTAAAATCTACGGCTGTGATATTTGCCAGTCTGTTTGTCCAAAAAACAAACAAATAATTGGAAATTCTCGATATTTATATGGTAATATTGATATAAGAGATATAATAAGATGTAGCAAAAATGATTTTAAGAAATATAAAGATACTGCTTTTTATTGGTTGGGGCACAACTTGATGAAGAGGAATGCAATTATATTTGCTGCGAATAATGGAATTGATATATCTGAAGAATTAAAATATGTTAATTCTAAAGAAGAATATATGATGAAAGCAATTAATTATTATAATAAGTTAGGTGAAAGATTATGATTCATGTAGTGTTATATAACCCGGAAATTCCACAAAATACCGGTAATATTATGAGAACCTGCGTTGCTGCTAATGCTAAATTGCATTTAATTGAACCGTTAGGATTCTCGTTAGATGAGAAACATGTAAAAAGAAGTGGGGCAAGTTACGTAGATAAAACTATCTATGAAGTATATAAAAATTGGGATGATTTTAAAAAAGAAAATAAAGGAATATTCTATTTTTTAACTAGATATGGTTCACATAGACCAAGTGATTTTAATTTATCTAATTCTGATGAGGATATTTACTTAGTGTTTGGAGCTGAATCTTGCGGAATTCCAAAAGAAATTTTAAAAGATCATTTAGATACTTGTGTTCGATTACCAATGACAAAAGATGTTAGAAGTATGAATTTAAGCAATGTTGTAGCAATTTTAGTTTATGAAACTTTGAGACAGCAAGATTATAATGATTTATACTTTGAAGAGCCAGAAGAACTAAAAGGAAAGAATTTCTTAAAAGAATAATGATAAAAAAAAGTCTATATAATATTAAAGAGAAATTTGGTAAGGAACCACAATTAGCAGTTATTGTTAAAAGTAGATATTCAGAAGTGAGAAGATGGTTTAAAAACTCTTACTTTGTAATTTTATTTATTACTATAGTTATAATCGTTTTAAATTATGAAACTTTATATAGTTTATTATTTAATTCAGAATCAGTTGAAATAAATGGAACATTACCATTATTACTTACAATTGGACTGTTTATTTTAATAGTTGTGCCACTTCTTGGCTTGTTTACAAGAAGGAAATGTCCACATTGTCATGAAATAGTTTTAAGAAATTCAAATGTTTGTCACAAATGTGGTTGTGAAATAAAATTGTATAAATAATTTGAACAAAGTTACAAATAATATATATGGACACTCTTGGCGAAAGAAAATTAGGAGATGTCTATGAACAACAAAGACAAAAGAAAAAATGAGAATTCAGCAAATTACAGAAATTCTATAAAAAATGAAAAAAGAAAAGAAAATAATTTCAATACAAGAGATCGAGATTATAACAACTATGAAGAGTTTGCTGAAGAAAGTACAGTTAGTCCATTAGATCAACCAATCAATGGGAGAATTGGCGTAACTAAGTCTAGAAATAATCAAACTAACCGAAAGGTAAATGATTCTTTAGATGACTAGTTAAATGAAATAGGTCCTTTATGGACCTATTTTCATTGTAATTCTTTTATATATTCAGCGTACTCGTTATATGATTCTGTAAGATTCTTCTTATTCTCAATATCCAACGAATACCATCCTTTTTTGAACATTAAGTTATAAATAGCTCTTTGCATATTTTGTGTCTCTGTAAAAATTTCAAAAAGAGTTTGATATAACTGTTGGTTACTAGCTTCATTCATAGCCGTTGAATAAAGAGATGTGTTGTCTTTTTCGTATGATAATACATTATTTAAGATATCTTTGTCGTTAAAAAATTTTGGTTGTACTTGAGTATGGGGGTTTTTCAATATTGTATCTTTAATTTTCGCAATTCTCCAGACTATTTAATAAAATATCATAATGCTTTTTATGCATATTTTGTACTGAATCTAAAAGGTTTTTAATTTCTGGATCAGTTGTCATATTCCTAAACTCGTTAACAGTTTTTATCCCCATTAAATTACTTGTAAGCATATCACGTATATAAATATTGTCTTTAACGCTTAAAACGTTAGGTGGTTGATTGATAATTGACATATTGCCTCCTTACTTAAATTATTTTTTCTCATCAGTATAAATTTATACAAATAATGTATAATTAAGAAGAACGAAAGTAGGGATGAACTTGGATAAAAAAAGACTGGAGCAAATAATTAATAATGAGAACGTAATTCTATTTGGATATACTAGTAATTGTGGTACTTGTAAGTTAGCTGAACAAATGCTAGATATCGTTACGCATACAGTAGATAATGTTCAAGTAATTAAAATAAATTTAGCCATATCAAGTAGTATAGTTGAGCATTATAAAATTAAATCTACACCATCATTTATTCTTCTAAAAAATAATGAATTATTTGATGAATTCTATGCTTTTCATTCAGTTACATTTTTATATAAAAAAATTAATAATTTATTGGAAAAATAATGTATAATGGAAACAGTTGGGATGTGTAAAAAAATGGTTAAGATAGGAGATACTATTCAAATTCATAGTTTTAAACATGATAAGTCTTATCATAGGATTTGGGATAAAGCTATGATATTAGAAATTGATGATAATTGTATAGTTCTAGCTAATGAGAGAACTAGAGTGTTAGAATCAAATGGGAAGAGTTGGTTTACTAAAGAACCAGCGATATGTTTTTTCTTTAAGGACAAGTGGTATAACATAATTTCTATGCTGAAAGAATCAGGTGTTTATTATTATTGTAATATAGGTTCACCCTATGCATTTGATGATGAAGCTGTAAAGTATATTGATTATGACTTAGATGTTAAAGTTTTTCCAAATAATCAATATAAAGTATTAGATAAATTTGAGTATCAAATAAATAGTGATGAAATGAATTATTCAGATGATATTAAGAAAATAATAGAGTTTGAACTTACTGATTTAAAAACAAGAATTAAGAATAAGGAATTACCATTTAGTGAAGAAATAGTATATGAATACTATGAAAAATATAAGAGACTAAAAAAAGACTCGGAATAATAAGAAAGTTAGGTGATTTTATGAAAGATCCAAGATTACAAAAATTAGCAGAGAGTTTAGTTAATTACTCTGTAGAAGTAAAAAAAGGTCATCATGTAAGAATTGTAGGTGACTATGAAGCAAAACCATTATTACTTGAAATAATCAAAGAAGTTAAAAAAGTAGGAGCTCATCCATATGTGGATATCTTAGATGATGAAATCTCTAGAGAAGTTGCTTTAGCAACTACTGAAGATAGGCTGAATATGTTAGCTAAATGGAGAAAACCTCAATATGAGAGTATTGATGCTTCAATTGGAGTTTATGCTGATAGAAATGATTATGCCTCAGTTGATGTACCAACAGAAACAAAATTGCTTACAGCGAAGATTATGAGACCATTAAGTAACATTATCATTAATACAAAAAAATGGGTTATTTTAAATTATCCTACTCATACATTAGCTCATAAAGCTAAAATGAGTTATGAACAATTTTATGATTATTGCTTGAAAGTATCTATGGTTGATTATTCAAAAATGAGAAGTGCATTTGAACCATTAAAAGAATTATTAAATAAAACTGATAAGGTTAGAATTACAAGTCCTGGTACAGAATTATCATTCTCGCTTAAAGGAATTGGTTCAGAACCATGTTCAGGTGAATGTAATATTCCTGATGGAGAAATTTATTCTGCACCTGTATTAGAAAGTGTTAATGGTGTAATTACATATAATACACCAAGTGGTTATAGAGGAAATGTATATGAGAATGTATCATTAACATTTGAAAATGGTAAGATTATTAAAGCTACTTGTGCAAATGAATCTGATAATGAAAAACTAGAAGAAATATTTAATACTGACGAAGGTGCTCGTTACGTTGGTGAATTTGCTATTGGAGTGAATCCATATATCACAAAACCAATGGGAGATATTTTATATGATGAAAAAATAGCTGGATCAATTCACTTTACACCTGGTCAAGCTTATGAAGGTCCTGCTGACAATGGAAATAAATCTGCAGTTCACTGGGATTTAGTTTTAATTCAAACTGAAGAATTCGGTGGTGGAGAAATTTATTTCGATGATGTTTTGATTCGAAAAGATGGAATCTTTGTGATTGATTCATTAAAAGGATTGAATCCAGAAAATTTAAAATAAAAAAGATCAAAATAATATTGACATATTCATTAGTCAGTGATAATATATTCTTGCTGACTAATTAATTGCGGGTGTGGTATAACGGCTATTACCTCAGCCTTCCAAGCTGATGACGTGGGTTCGATTCCCATCACCCGCTCCATTAATTTAACAGTAAAAATAAATATAAAAATGCGGGTGTGGTATAACGGCTATTACCTCAGCCTTCCAAGCTGATGACGTGGGTTCGATTCCCATCACCCGCTCCATTTATTTATTGATTAAAAATTTAATATAAAACGCGGGTGTGGTATAACGGCTATTACCTCAGCCTTCCAAGCTGATGACGTGGGTTCGATTCCCATCACCCGCTCCATTAAATTATAAGCGAACTTATGTTCGTTTTTTTTATTCTTATATCACTAAATTTTTTGTCTGAATTTTGCATTCTATAATAATTGTAGTATAATAGAATGTGTTACTTAAAAGAATTATTTTAAAGGGTGATATTATGATGAAAAAAAGATGGTTCTACTGGTTCTTATTATTTATAATAGGTTTAGCCTTGATTATCGGGTTTTATGAGGAGCATAATTCATTTCTGATTCTTCCCCTAGTAACAGCTATACTTATTTCTATTGTGATTGTAATTAATGTTAGAGTATATTCAGATAAAGTTGCAGCTGAACGTGCTGATATGGCTAAAACAAAGTTTTTAGCACATGTATCACATGAGATAAGGACTCCTTTAAATGCAATAATAGGATATTCTAACCTTCTTAAAACTGCTGATGAAGAAAAAATTAAATGTTATACATCTAGAATTAATCATTCAGCTAATATATTGTTAGATCTTATTAATGATGTTTTGGATATATCAAAAATCAATGATGATTCAATGGATTTAGAATACAATGATTTTGATTTGATGTATGAGATTGAACTTTTAGTTGACTCTTTCGAGGTCTTCGCAACTGAAAAGGGTATCGAGTTAATTGTAGACCAACATGAAAGTGTGGAGTATTACCTTAAGGGCGATGTGTTAAGAATAAAGCAGATACTTACAAACATAATAAATAATGCTATTAAATTTACCAATGAGGGTTATGTAAAGCTAACTGTAAATTGTGAATATATAAAAAAGAATAAGATTAATATTGTATTTGAAATAAAAGATACAGGTATAGGAATCGATGAAAAGAAATTAGTGAATGTTTTTATGCCATTTGAGCAACTAGATACCACTATTAATAAAAAATACGGAGGTAGTGGATTAGGATTATCAATAGCTAAAAAACTTATTAACGAAATGGGTGGAGATATTTCTGTTGAGTCTGATGTAGGTTTAGGTACAACTTTTAAATTTAACATTATTTTAGATAAAGCAGAAGAACCTGTAGTTTGCACCGCTGATCAAGATGTGAAAGTAGAACTTACTAATAAAAGAATATTAGTTGTAGAAGATAACTTAGTAAATAAGATCCTAATACTTGAACTATTAAAATCTAAAGGAATAGATAATATTGTTACAGCAGATAACGGACAACATGCTATAGAAATTTTAGAAAATAATATGTATGATATTATTTTAATGGATATTCAAATGCCAGTAATGGATGGATTGACTGCACTTAAAATAATAAGAAATAAGTACTCTGATAGAAAACATAAAATAATTGCTTTAACAGCAAATGTATTAAAGGACCAAATTGATGAATATATAAAAGCTGGATTTGATGAGTACATATCAAAACCAATAAATATACATAACTTGTTTAATAAAATTAATATTTAAGACCTATTGAGGTCTTTTTTTGTTATGTTGATTATGTGAAATTAATTAGATGTAATATGTAGTAATAAACTCTTAAAATATCTCGTAACAACAATTATTGATGAATTGGCACATAGACTTACAATGTACTTCAAAGTGACCTTAGAAAAAGAATAAAAGACTTTGTTTGTTACAAGACTAAATTAAGAATATGCGGAATTAATTTATACAATCTATAATATTAATTTTAAACAATTAAATAGTAGGTTATAGTACACCATAAAAAAATTCTCTTTCATATTTTAATATGGGAGGAATTTAATTTAATATGGAATATGCAACTGCTTATATAAAAGATCAAGAGTTCACTGGAATGGTTGATCTGAAAAATGCATTCCTAAGAGGAAGTGCATTTAACAATTTATACGAACCATATAAAGATTTTGAATATGTTTTACCAAATTCAAATCAAGAGTTAAAAAATATTCAAGCAATCTCCTTTATTTTATTAGACTTGGGATTATTCTTAGATACTCACCCTAACAATGAGCAAGTAATAAAATTATATAACGAATATAATTTGAAACTTGCTGAATTAATAACAGCATATGAAAAAGATTTTAGTCCATTAACTTTAAGAAGTTCTAGTCTAAATGAATATCCGTGGGCTTGGTTAAATGAACCATGGCCTTGGGAGGAAGGAATATAATATGTGGTTGTACGTAAAATCATTACAATTCCCAGTAAATATCAAGAAAAAAGACTTGCGAATGGCGAATTACATCGTAACACAATATGGAGGTCCAGATGGTGAACTAGGAGCTGCGATTAGATACTTAAATCAAAGATATACTATGCCTACAGCTAAAGGGAAAGCTTTACTAACTGATATTGGTACTGAAGAATTAGGTCATGTGGAAATGATACAAACAATGGTATATCAACTTATTAAAGGTGCAACAATTGAAGAATTAAAAGAAGCTGGATTAGCTAATCATTATACTCAACATAATCACGGTATCTTTCCAACAGATACAAATGGAGTTCCATTTAATGTTGGTGGAATAGGTTCAACTGGAGATCCGATAGCTGACTTACATGAGAATTTAGCAGCTGAACAAAAAGCTAGAGCTACCTATGAGCATTTAATGGATTTAACAGATGATCCTGATTTATTAGCTCCACTAGAATTTTTAAGACAAAGGGAAATAATTCACTATCAAAGATTTGGGGAATACTTAAACGAATTACAACAAATGAAAGAGGCTAAAAAATAGCCTCTTTGTGTTATTATAGTTTTGAGGTGAAATAATGAGTGTATTAATAATAATAGTACCGATACTTATCTTAGTAATGATGATAATAACCATACCTATTTTAAGAAAGAAAAAGGTAATTAAGGAACTGCTTTCTAATAATAAATTAAACGTATCACTATCTAATGAAAAAATATATGATTTAGTTATTGAAATAGAAAAAAGAAAATACCTTGTAAAGGTTCTCGTTTTACCAAATAATTCTGTACTTCAAATTAATTCAAAAAAATATTGGCAATTAAATTCTGGGTATACAAATAAACCAGGTTCTATTCCGAAGAATAAAAGGATTTTAACGGAACTTTCTGGATTCTTGAAGTTAGAAGAAGAAAAGAAAATAATTATTCTTTATCCTGGAATAAGACATATAAAAAAATATATAAATGAATCAGAGATGAAATTCGTTAATAATGGAGAACTTGTTCATGGGATATATGTTATAAATTATAATGAATTAGATTCTTTAATTGAAATAAATAATATCTAATTATTTAATTGAATTACACAAAAAAGTATCTTTCTCATTGAGAAAAGATACTTTTTTGTAGATGATTTTTATAGAAAGTCTCTATAAAAAAGTGGTGCATGATCATGTTCATGTTTTTTGTCTCGATTAAAAGGTATTGCTTGTTTATAAGGTGGTGGAATTAATTTAGCATCTTTAAAATCCTTAATCCTTAGATCGATTCTTGTACCGTCTTTGTCGTATTGTTTTTTTAGTTGCTCAACAACTAATCGACCAATATGCCTTCCTAGACGTAGTCCTTCGTCATTATCGATTGGGAAATGTACACCACCGTATAATCTGCTTAAAGCACATTCCTCAGCTAAATCTTTCAGTTTATGTTTCTCAGGCTTAAAGAAATAACTAAGAACAACTTGAGCAGCACCAGCAACTGTAGCATGCCCTGATGGATATGTTGGATGTCTTGGAGTGTCTAAGAAGGGCTCTAAATCTTTATTGAGTTGATTAGGTCTAGCGATGTCCCATTTGAATTTAAAGTACCACGCTATTACAAAAGCGTCATTTAGTGCAGATTGAACGCTTGCTAATATTCTACCCGCTCTTGGAGCTGAAATGCCATATGTATCGATTAACTTATCAATAATAGGAGTCCACTGTTTAGTTGCAGGACCTTCGCCCCAATAAGTAGCAACAGTTTCTTCATGTCTGTTCAAATACTTCAAAGTATCTTCGACTGCTCTTAGTTCCTCCCCTTCGAAGTCGATCCCTATATCAGGTCTTCTGATTTCAAAAGGAATAATATGTCCTTTTTTATCTAAAAACTTGCCATGATGATTTCTTTTAAAGAACACAGTTGGCCATGAACCAGAACCTGGTTCTTCTGGAATTGGAACGTGTCTTTCACCCGGGTATGAAATCTCTGACCATCCAATTGGTTTGTTTCTTTCATGGTTGTGATCATGCTTTTCGTAATTATCACTCATAATATCACCTCCTATACTTATTCTCTATAAAATATGAGGTGTAGAAAATAGTGATAATAACAAATTAATCACTAATTACATCTTTAGTTCAATAAAAAGTTAAAATTTCAATCAGAAAGTAGGAATAGATAAGCTAAACGTCACTAATTACAAAAGATATATAAATTACTAACTGATTCTAATTTCTACATATATAAAAGGAATAAACTTATTGTTTATCCATTTTGTTTGATTTAAAAACAAGAAATCCAAAAATATTTATGATATAATATATACCCATAGACTGAGTACTTCGGTTCAAAATATAATGAGATAATTCAGTAGAAGTAAAAAAAAATCTATAAATAGATTGATATGTTATTTTAACTGTTAAATGAGATCTTAGTAATCTATTATAATAGTTGATAGTGTTAATATAATCTTCAGATTCATATAGACTATATTAAAGGTTTCTTGTATTAAGGAAAGGATGATGAAAATGATCAAAACATTTCTAAGTGGTGTAGTTATAGGTGTAGCTAATATTATACCGGGCGTTAGTGGTGGAACGATGATGGTGTTACTAGGTATCTACGATAGAATACTGGAAGTGATTTCAAATATAACTAAATTAAAAAATGAAAATAGAATCAAAGATATTATTTTTATACTTACTATCTTATCAGGGGCTTTAATAGGTATTGTTGGATTCGCAAACATCTTAGACATAATGTTTTATAACTTTGAAACACAAACATATTATTTATTTATTGGTTTGATAATAAGTAGCTTAATTATTTTTATAAAAGAAGAATTTAGCTCAAAAAGAATAAATGTTTTGTTTCTGTTATTTGGGGCTTTACTAGTGTTGTTGATTGAATTTTTTAATATTGATTCAACTTATATAGGTATACCCACTATATCATTTGTCCTGATAATATCATTATTCTTTACTGGAATAGTAACAGGTGGTGCAATGATTATTCCTGGTGTGAGTGGTTCAATGCTACTTTTGATACTTGGTAAATATCATTTGATTAAAGATTATATTAGAGATTTATTCACTTTTAAATTAGAAATCATTTTCCCAGTTCTAATACTTGGTATTGGTATTTTTATTGGTATATATCTGAATGCAAAACTAGTAAGTAAATTAATAAAAAATCATCGTACAAAGTCTTTAAGTTTTATAATTGGACTTATAATAGCTAGTGTTATTATACTAGTTCCATTAGATGTTAGTTATGATATGGTTACTACTAGCACTTCATTTTTAACTCTAGTATTAGGGTACTTAGTAGTTAGAATGTTTGAAAAAATATAAAAAGGGAATCTTAATTCCCTTTTAAATTGCTTTTATCATTTGGATATGTTCTATTCCAGCATCCATAAATACTTCACCTTTTTTTACATAATTTAATTTTTCATAGAAATCAGCTGCAGAGCATTGAGAATTTAATTTCACAATTTCAATAGTGGTATTTTCTTTAATTGTTTCCTCAATAAAATCCATGATCATTTTTCCTACACCAAGACCTCTATACTCTGAAAGTACAGCTATTCTTTCTATTTTGGCATATCCGTTTAGTAAGCGATATCGTCCCGCACCAACTGGCTTGTTATCTTTATAAGCAATAATTAAAGTAGCTTCTTGGTCTAATCCGTCTAATTCTAAATCCCTAGGAACGTTTTGCCCTACTATGAAAACTACTTCTCTTATTTTTAAGTTATCGATTATTTCTTGAGGTGTTTTAGCTATTCTTATTTCCATACCGTCCTCCTTAATTGTTTTTAAGTATATAAAAAAAGTTTTGTCATTACAATAAGTAAATTGTTAAATCTGTAATATTAGTATATATTATTAATAGTCAGGAGGTAAAGCTATGGATAATTTAGTAATGGATAGTATAAGAGACTTATTTGAACAAAGATTAGATAATTTTGAAGAGAGATTACTAGAATTTCATCCTTATGATATATCTCAAGTAATCTTAAAATTAAATGATTTTGATAAAGCATTCTTTTTATCACTTAACATAGATACTGTATCTTTAGTATTAAGTAGTTTAGAAGTAGAAGAATTTATTGAATTTACTCAAGATGTAAGAACTAAAATAGTTTCAGATATTATTTCTGAAATGGATTTTGATGATGCTGTTGATGTACTTAAAGCATTAGATGATGAAGATAGAATTATTTTATTAAGGTTAATGGATGACAAACACCGAAGCAAAATTAAAGAATTAATGTTTTATAAAGAAGATACTGCTGGAGCTATTATGACGACTGAGTTCATAGATATCTCAGTTAATTTTACTGTTAAACAAGCTATGAAAAAGGTTATTGACCTTGCTAAAGAAGCAGTATCAATAAATGTAATTTACGTAACAGATAACGACAAATTAGTTGGAGTACTTTCTTTAAGAGAGTTAATTGTGGCAAGAGCAGAAGATGATTTAAAAGAAATAATGACTACCAATTTAATCACTTTAACACCATTAGTCGATCAGATAATCGTAGCTGAAACTATGATGAATTATAATTTTACTGTTTTACCAGTAGTTGATAAAAACATGAAGATTAAAGGTATTGTTACTTCTGATGATGTAATGGATGTAATTGATGAAGAAGCAGTAGAAGATATTTCAGCTTTAGCTGGGGTAACTGATGCGGATATTGACCATGATACTGAAACAGTACTTAGCTCTGTTAAGAAGAGATTTCCTTGGTTAGTTGTCTTATTAGCAATAGGCTCTATAACTAGTATTATTATTGCTTCTTATGAAGAAACCATCAACAAAGTTCCTATTTTAGCAGTGTTCTTACCACTTATACTAGATATGTCTGGTAATACTGGTACACAATCCTTAGCTGTAACTATTCGTGGTTTATCTACTAATCAGTTCGTAGATAAAAGAGATATATTTGAGCATTTATGGCGTGAATTTAAAACTGCTTTATTAAATGGATTTATGCTTAGTACTTTGGTATTTATTATGGCCTCGATTATGGGTTATTTTACTGGGAACACTGATATTACATTTGCACTCGTAATATGCGTCAGTGTTTATATTGCAATAATAGTAGCAACATTAGCAGGAGCATTAATTCCTTTACTAATTAACGCACTAAAAATAGACCCAGCTGTAGCTTCTGGACCCTTTATCACTACAATTAATGATATCATTTCATTAACAGTATATTTAACTTTAGCAACTATTTTTATAGTAGGTATGGCATAAATAGGCAACACCACCCAATTTTAATCATATAATGTGAGTAGGGTGGTGTTTTTATATGAAAAATGAACCGTTGATGTTTATACAGACTGTAAGTACAGATATTAAAACAAGTGTGCATCAAGTAATTTTCGATTCTAAAAGAGATGTGTCTCGTGTAAATCCAAAAATCTTAAAGAAATCTGAGAATTTAGTTTTGATGTATCAAAAAGGAAAACCAGTTTTATGTTCTGTGAATTTAAAAGATAAGTCAGTAGTTGGTTTTCCTAGTGAAGTAGAAAATAGTGTACTTCATATAATGGTTGATGAAGTAGTTAATACTGTAAGACTTGATGAAATATCAAGTATTACTATTTTAAAACTTTAGTTTCCACATCTTCTACAAAAAATTGGTGAGAAGCACTGTAAACAACATACGCAATTAAGATCAATAACACAAGTTTGATCGGTACATCTCATACCTTGCATGTGTTTTTCTGCTGTAGCTGGGCTACAACGTTTAATTAAACGACATTTGATGGTGCAATCATCGAAAACTTCTTCAACTCTAAAGAGAGGAGTTTTTTCATCACCACCCGGCTCAAGAAATGCTTCAAATGCAGAGCCATCACACATAAAGAAAGATATCGGAATTGTATTTCCTGTTGCTTCTACTAAAGAACTATCACAACCTATACAAGAGGATGATTGAAGGATCGCCTCTTTTTGTCTTTGGTCAACTTCTTTTACCATTTTACATATAGTACTAGTGTTTCCTCTTTCTATTCCATTCATCAATTATCACCTCACTTTCAATATATAGTATGAATTTTGTATCAAAAGCGTATAGATAATAAGTCTATATTATTGTAAAGATAATATTGTGTGATAAAATATATGTTGGAAAGGTGTTGAATTAGTAAATGTTAGAAAATATTAATTATCTTTATATGGCTGGATTGGCTTTATTAGTAATTATTCTAGTTAGTTTTCTAATTATTAAAAGAAAACCAAAAAAAATAACTATTAATGAAGATTTAATTAATGGTATTTTAGGTATAATTAAGAGCGATAATATAAAAAGTATTAGTAGTGAAATATCTAGAGTGAAATTTGAAGTTAATGATTTAGAAATTATAGATTTTGATAAACTAAAAGAGATTTCTGAAGGTGTATTCATTTCAGGTAAAAATGTAAAAGTCATGTTTAAAGATAGTGCTGATGAAATTGTTAGTGCTATTAAAAATAAAATATAAAAGGAGATATTATGAAATCAGTAGATGCAATTAGAATGTTAGGGATGGCACAAATTAATAAAGCAAATTCGGGACATCCTGGTATTGTATTAGGTGCTGCACCAATGCTATATGAATTATTTAAAAATCATATGAACGTTACACCAGATCATTCAGACTGGTTAAATAGAGATAGGTTTATACTAGCAGCTGGACATGGTTCTAGTATGTTATATGCCTTATTACATTTAATGGGTTATAAATTAACTATTGAAGATTTAAAGGAATTTAGACAATGGGGTAGTTTGACACCAGGTCATCCAGAGTATGGTCATACTGATGGAATTGACGCAACAAGCGGACCATTAGGACAAGGTATTGCGATGGGTGTAGGTATGGCATTAGCTGAAAGTCATATGGCAGCTAAATATAATAAAGATGTTAAATTATTTGATTATCATACATATGTATTATGTGGTGATGGTGACCTTCAAGAAGGTGTTACTCAAGAAGCAATGAGTTTCGCTGGTCACAATGAAATAGGGAAGTTAGTTGTATTATATGATAGTAATGATATCCAGTTAGATGGTGGGACTGATTTAGCTCAAAGTGAAAATGTAAAAGCTAAGTATGAAGCAATGAATTGGCATTATCAACTAGTAGAAGATGGAAATGATTTAGAAGCAATTGGAAAAGCAATTAATAATGCTAAAGAATCAAGTAAACCATCAATTATAGAGATTAAAACAGTTATTGGTTATGGTTCATCATTAGCTGGAGATTCTGCTTCTCATGGAGCTCCACTAGGAACTGATTTAACTAATGATCTTAGAAAAGCTTTAGAATGGGATTTTGAAGATTTCACTGTTCCAGAAGAAGTATA
The DNA here is from genome assembly GCA_046529715.1 of Mycoplasmatota bacterium WC44. Classification (GTDB taxonomy): domain Bacteria; phylum Bacillota_I; class Bacilli_A; order MAG-NZ; family MAG-NZ; genus WC44. Next base: position 1,221,650 of record CP134881.1, on the reverse strand, counting down.
TAATGATTTTAAAGAAATTAAAGATCGCTCAAATATTGCTTATGCTGAAAATATGGATAACTTTAAACTATATGGGAAAAAGTATCCAGAATTATTAGCTGAGTTAAGTGATGTTATTGAAACACCACTTGCTAAATTTGATTCTGATTTAAATGAAGCAACAAGAGTAACAAGTGGAAATGTTATAAACCAAATATCTGAAGCTATTCCTTACTTTATTGGTGGGAGTGCAGACTTAACTAAATCTACTAAAGCTAAAGGTGCTGATGGAGATTATACAAGAAGTAACAGATTAGGTAGAAATATTAACTTTGGTGTAAGAGAACATGCAATGGGAGCTATTGCGAATGGTATTACTTTATCTGGTATGAAAGCATTCACTGGAGCATTCTTTGTATTTAGTGATTATATGAAACCAGCAATGAGAATGGCGAGTTTAATGAATATTCCAACTACGTACGTATTCACTCATGATAGTGTAGCTGTTGGTGAAGATGGTCCAACTCATGAACCAGTTGAACAATTAGCAGGAATTAGAGCAATTCCAAATATGAATGTTATTAGACCTGCAAATGCAAATGAAACTGCAGTAGCTTGGAAAATAGCAGTTGATAGTGAAACTACGCCAACTTCTATTATCTTAACAAGACAAAATCTTTTAAATAATGAAAATTCTAGTTACGAGGAAGTAACAAAGGGTGCTTATATTATTTCTAAAGAAACTAGTAAGCTTGATGGAATTTTATTAGCTGCTGGTAGTGAAGTTAATTTAGCTATTGAAGCTCAAAAATTATTATTAGAAAATAATGTTGATGTAAGAGTTGTATCAATTCCATCAATGTTTATGTTTGAAAAACAATCTGAAGAATATAAACAATCAATATTACCAAATGTACCAACATTAGCTATTGAAATGGGAAGCGCAATGGGATGGTATAAATATACATCTAACGTTATGAGTATTGATACATTTGGTGCTAGTGCACCAGGACCATTAGTAATTAAAAACTATGGATTTACTCCTGAGAACGTTGTTGAAAAGTTTAAAAATATTAAATAATTAAAACTCTCGAGATTATCTCGAGAGTTTTTTAAATTTGAAATCAAAAGAGAAAAGGAATATAATATTTATTAGAATATAAATGTTATATTTTGTAGAATTACTGAAAAACACTGTAATTTACCAAAAAATAAATGTAAGATAGCGATAAAGCCACATTTTGTAGATTATATGGAGTAAAATAAAGTAACTAGGGAGGACAATATGTTTAAGCTTAAACCAAATAATAAGGAATTAAGTGATAAGTTGAATCTAGTTGAGACAACTAATTATAATTATGTTTTAACTACAAGTAATGAATTGTGTGAAGACAATAAAATAAACATTGTCTTTAACGAGAACCATACACACGAAATAAACAAATTACTAGATCTAATTATTAATGGTGAAGAGGTTTATTTAACAGGGCATAACGAACGAGGACAAAAAAGAGTTGAAGTAAGAAGTATGCAATATGTTGAAACTTTTGGTGATGACGTATATTTAGTTATGCAAGATTATAGACTATTAACCAAAAACAAATTGTACCAATTAGAAGAAATATTAAAAGAAAAAGACTTTATAAGAGTTAGTAAATCTCACCTAGTCAATATTGGCAAGATTAGATACATCAAGCCGGCAATTAATTCTAAAATTGAATTAATTATGAATAATGATGATATCGTCGAAGTCAAAAGAACTTATCTTAAAAACTTCAAAGAAACTTTGAAAATCTAACGGAGGTGACTTATGTTTAGAGAAATAGCGATTATTGTATTAGCGTTAATTTCAGGAATTTATTTAATTAAGTTAATACGAGAATCAAGGTTTAACTATATGTTAAAACAAAAACAAAAATCAATGAGAGTTTATAATGCGAATATATTTAAGAGAAATACTTTGATTAAAGTATTGGTGCCAGCAATGAGTATAGCACTGATTGTATTATTTAATCCTAAAGTTGAATACGTACCATCTACCATAAATAGTAATATTCAGCTAGCGAAGATTTCTTCGAAAGAAGATATTTTAAAAATTCAAGATGAATTCAATGACAATATGTCCTCATTCATAAATTATGATATGGTAACTCTTGATGGTGGAATACGAATGGAATCCATAGCTGAGTCTGGTGATGCATCTTCAAAACAAGCTGGAGATTATACTGAAACAAATACACAAGTTTCAGGTGTTGATGAAATTGATAACGTTAAAACAGACGGAACTTATATTTATACAATGAATAATGGTAATGTTGTGGTTACATTAGCTTATCCAGCTACAGAGTTATCGGTTCATAAAAGAATAGAGTTTTCAAGTAAAGAAGAATGCTCTAAAGAAACTTGTACTAATGAATATCCAAGTGGGTTATATGTTGATGATGATAAATTAATCGTTATTACATATAAAAACACTTATATGAATTGGAAATACTATGAAGAAAATGATACAGACGAAAATAGTAAAAGAATGGCACCAAGTTATTTCTGGAACAGTGTACAAGAAACTTTAGTATATGTGTATGATAAATCAAATGATTTTGAATTAACATCTACTTATGGTTTTGAAGGTTACATGGCTGGAACTAGAAAAATTGATAATAATTTATTTATTATAACGAATACTCACCTTAATCAAGAAAAAGAAGAAATGTTACCAACTTATTCTATAAATGGAACGACTAATACTTGTGATTATACTGATATTATTTATATAGAAGATACAAATCCATATAATTTTACAAATATCTATGGAATAGATTTAGATTCTGAAGAAGTAGATGTTGAAAGTATATTAGGTGGGTCTTCACATAATTTATATGTATCAAATGAGAGTATTTATACAGTAGATCAAAGATACTACTTTATGCCAATGATCGAAGGAATTGTTAGAAACGAATCAGTAAATGAAGTAGTAACAACTATTTCTAGATTTAGTATCGAAGGTAATAAAGTTGTATTATCTGCTTCAGGAGAAGTTAAAGGTAATCCACTAAATCAATTTAGTATGGATGAATATGATGGACACTTTAGAATAACAACTACATCTGGTTGGGGAGAAGAAGCTAATAATAGATTGTATGTATTAGATGAGAATTTAACTATAGTATCTGAATTAGATAAACTAGGTAAACCAGGTGAAAGATTACAATCAACTAGATTTATGGGAGACATTGCATATTTAGTTACATTTATGCAAACAGATCCGTTCTATGTTGTTGATTTACAAGATCCAACTAATCCTATGATCTTAGGTGAATTAGAAATTACAGGTTTTAGTTCATACTTACATCCTATTGATGAAGATCATGTATTAGGAATAGGTTTTGAAGCAGATAAAGACGGAAGAAGAATTGGATTAAAGATTTCAATCTATGATGTGACTGATCAAGTAGATCCGAAAGAGATTTATAAAGAAGTATTGTTATATAAAGATCACGGATGGAATTATAGTAGTGTTACATATAACCATAAAGATTTACTATTTGATGCCAAAAAAGGAATAATTGGATTCCCGTTTGAGCAAAGCAACTATGAAAATAATAAATATAGTTATGAAAGTGGATATTTACTATATAAATTTGATGTATCAGATGGTCTAGAAAATTTAGGTTATGTAACTCACGGTGAGTTTGAAGATTATAATCATATTTATAAAGGATTGTTCCTTGATGATAACTTATACACAATTTCTACACAACGAATAGGTGTATCCAATCTTGAGGACGTTGAAAAAATTCAAAATATAATAGACTTATACAAATAAAAGCGCAATAGTATGCGCTTTTTTCATATAATAATATTGTGTTCACATTTAATTCATAACTTATACACAAAATTTCCATTTTTTATTGACTATGGAAAATCGCTATTGTATAATTGGTTGTAATTAAATTATAAAGGGAGGAAAATTACACATGAAAAAATTATTTTCATTATTAGCTGCATTAGCTTTAGTATTAACTTTAGCTGCATGTGGTGACACAAAAATCGAGTACGTTGAAGTTGAAGTACCGGTTGAAGTTGAAAAAATCGTTACAGAGTACGTAGAAGTTGAAGTACCTGTTGAAGTTGAAGTAATCAAAGAGGTTATCGTAACTGAAACAGTAACTGAAACAATCGAAGTCCCTGCTGACGTAGAAAACGAAAGATTCTACAAACCAGGTGTATACTTCACTAACACTGAAGTATCTACTGATGGAACTTACACTTATGCTGTTGTTGTTGTAGACGCATATGGTAAGATCGCTGGTATCATGTTCGATGATACTAAATCTACAAGTGAATTCCTAATTAATGAGGACGGAGACTTATATGTTTACGTTGAAGGTGATGGGAAATCTGTTCCTAACACTTATAGAGCAATTGATGCTAATATCAAAATCGCTGATTACCCAACTGCTGTTGATGCTATCAATGCTGACGACTTAGTAGTAGGGATTCATCAAGCAGAAATCGCTGAATTAGAAGCAATTGAAGCTTATGAAACTAGCCGTGTTTTAGGTGAAGCTTGGATTACTGAAACTAATGCTTTAGTTGATGCGATCATTGCTGACCAAAGTACATACGGTGTATTAACTGCTAAATCTGGTGCTGAAGTAACTGCTATTAACGTTGATACTGATTTAACTAATGTTGATGTATTATTAGGATTAGTTCAAGACGTATTAGACGGTGAAGCTGCATTAACTGAAGAAGTTGTATTAGCTACTACTCCAGTTAAAGGTTTATATACTCCAGGTTTCGAATTTGGTATAACTGAGAGAAAAATTGGTTCAACTGTTTACTACTACACTTCATTCGTTGTAGTTGATGAATTTGGACGTATCGCTGGTGTTTATAATGATGCTACTACTGCTGATAAAACAGTTGAAGGTGCAAATGCTACTAAAGCTATCTTAAAAGAAGCTTATGGTATGGGTGCTATTACTGGTAACACTCCTTGGTACTTACAAGCTCAAGGTTTCAGTAATGCTATCGTTAAAAACCAAGGAACTGACTTCGTTGTTTTAAGTGACTTAGAAGAAGGTGTAACTCATCAATATACTGACCAAATCGCTGGTACTACTATCGGTGTAGAAGGTTTAGTAGAAGCAACTGAAGATGCTTTAGCTGAGTTAACTGATATTTCATTAAATGATGGTACTTACTTCGTTGCTGGTGCTGGTGAAACTAAACATGCATTCATGTATGTTACTATCGAAGGTGGAGCTATTGAGTCTGTATTATTAGATAATACTCAAGGAACTGATCAAGCTTCTGTAATGAGAGATGACGAATGGTTCCCAGTATTCACTTTCACTGTAGAATACACTGTTGGTGAAGAAGAAAAATCTCAAGAAATCTTAGTATACCAAGATGGTGAAGAATATTATCCATTATTCACTGTTACTGTTGACGGAACTGAATACGAATTTGATGAAGAAGTTGAATTCCAATTAGATGAAGAAAATGGTATCGATGAAATGGCTACATTAGAAATCGTACCTGGTAACTATACTAAACAAATGTTAAATGATAGATATGGTATGAACGCTGAAAACAACTGGTATGCACAAGCTGATACATTAGCTGCTGCATTTGTTAAAGGTGGAGTATACGGAATCAACTTAACTGAAGATGGTCACACTGACGTTACTGGTGTAACATTCGGTTCTATCGATAAATACCAACAATTATTAGTTGAAGCATTAATCTTAGCTTCTGAAGATAATAATGAATTATTCGATTATTCTCCAGTTGTTGGTTCTGCATTATTAGCTGACGGTACTTACTTCGCTTCTTCTGAAGTAGATGCTAAAGGTCAACAACAATTTGCATGGATGAATGTTGTAAATGGTGACATTAATACTATCGTATTTGATTCAACAATCGAAAAAGATGGTGTAATCACTACAATTGGTTCTTTAGGTGATGCTTATGGTTTAGCTGAAGAAGATACAGATAAAGAATGGTATGAACAAGCTGCAAGCTATGCAAACCAGATCTTAACTTCTCAAGCTGCTATTATTACTGATATCGAAACTGGATATGATTATGAAAAAGCTGCTACATTTGGTACTCACACGTACGCTGCTGCTGCTGATCCTAAGGTTGACATTTCAGTTGATACATTCAACGAATTAACAACTACCTTAATTCAACAAGCATTAGCTGGTAGAGTAGCTGAACAAGCTGAAGCGGTATTCGCTACTATTGCTGCTGCAGGATTTGACAAAGAATTTGTTTCTAATGATGGAATCGTAAATGGTATCGCAGGATTAGACTTTGTTGTGTCTAGTGGAATTAATCTAATTCCAACTTGGGAAACTGCTGATGATAATGTATTAGACGTTGAATCAAATGATACTAGTTTCGAGGTTCAAGAAGTTGAAACAAATAGTACTGCTGTTATGACGTTAACATTAGAGTTTGGTGACTTCGAAGAATCAAGAGAATTCACTTACACTGTTGTTACTAAAGCTACAGATATGGCTAATGAATTAAATCATAAAGATTTAAAATTAGCATTTGGAACTATTACTGATAAATTTGACTTACCTTTATTTGCAACAACTGGTACTTACGCTGTTAAGTGGATTGATGAAGATGGTGCTGTTCTTACTACTCCATTCAACGCAACTGATTTAACTGGTGATGATAAAGAAGAAACAGTTGTATTAACTGCATGGATCGATGTAGATGCTGATGACGAAGTTGATACTAATGAAGTTTCTAGAGACTTTACAATCGTAGTTAAGGAAGAAGCTGCTGCAATCGCTGAAGTTGCTGCTGCTGTAAAACCTGGTAACATCTTAGAAGAAGTTACTGCTACTAAAGTAACAGGTTTAACTACTGAATCAGGTATTGGTGGAATCACTATTACTTGGGATGAGACTACTGGTGGAAACGGTCAATTAGCTTACGCTGCTGGTGAGTTAACTGTTACAAGATCTGCAGTTGACACTTATGAAGTAACATTAACTGCTGACGTTAATGGTACAGATGTTAACTTCGAATTCTTCGTAGTTGAAGCTGATGACGCTATGGTTCAAGCTAGAGTTGAAAAAGTTGTTGGTACTCAAGATGACTTCGCATTAGCTGCAATGTACTTAGATGGTAAATTAGCCGGAACATTTGGTTTCGCTAAATCATATACATTTGATGCAGATGCTGTAACTATCGCATACTCAGTAGATAAAGATGCTACTGCAACTATTAATGCTACTACTGGTTTATTAACTTGGGTAGATGCTACAGATGAAACTGTTGAAGTTATTTTAACATTCACTGTTGCTGGTACTGATGTTGAATTTACTAGAATTGCAGAAGTCGTTTTATTCAATAACTAATTAATATTTAATTAGTAATATCAAAAGGTGGACCCCTAATGGGATCCCCTTTTTTTATGCTGAGAAATATTATAATTGTAATTATTACAAAAACAGTGCGAAATCACAAAATCGATGACTGCTTCTCCATTAACTAATAAATAACGATATACCTTTTTAAATATGGAAGAGTTTAACACTATTTAAAAGCAGTTATACTTAAATAATAAATTGATTCACAAACTTTACACAAAGATTAATTTTATAGAAGATAAGTAATACTCACTTACAAAATTCGACATAATTCGACAATAAGTAGAGAGAAAATACGTTTTCATATATATTTAAGGAAATAAAATCACATTTTATTCATAATTTATACATAATTTCAATCTATTTATTGACTGTATAATAATAGACATCGTATAATTGGATGTAATTAAAATAAAAAAGGGAGGAAATTACACATGAAGAAATTATTTTCTTTATTAGCTGCATTAGCTTTAGTATTAACTTTAGCTGCATGTGGTGATACGAAAATCGAGTACGTAGAAGTTGAAGTACCGGTTGACGTAATTAAAATTGAAACAGAGTACGTTGAAGTTGAAGTACCTGTTCCAGTTGAAACAATTGTTGAAGTTGTTGTAACTGAAACAGTTACTGTTGTGGAAGAAGTGCCTGCAGACGTAGAAAACGAAAGATTCTACAAACCAGGTGTATACTTCACTAACACTGAAGTATCTACTGATGGAACTTACACTTATGCTGTTGTTGTTGTAGACGCATATGGTAAGATCGCTGGTATCATGTTTGATGATACTACATCTACAAGCGAATTCTTAACAAATGAAGCTGGAGATTTATACGTTTACGTTGAAGGTGATGGGAAAACAGTTCCTAACACTTATAGAGCAATCGCAGCTGACATCGAAATCGCAAAATATCCAACTGCTGCTGATGCAATCAATGCTGATGACTTAGTAGTAGGGATTCATCAAGCTGAAATCGCTGAGTTAGAAGCTCTTGAGGCTTATGAAACTAGCCGCGTTCTATTAGGTAACACAGGGTGGATTAAAGAATCTGATAAGTTAGTAAAAGCTATCTTAGATGATCAATCTACTTATGGTATCGTAACTTCAGTTTCTGGTGATGAAGTTACAGCTGTAAACGTTGATACTAACTTAACTAATGTTGATGTATTATTAGGATTAGTTCAAGGTGTATTAGACGGTGAAGCTGCATTAACTGAAGAAGTTACATTAGCTACTACTCCTGTTAATGGTTTATATACTCCAGGTTACAAGTTCGCTGCAACTGAACGTAAAATTAGTTCAAGTGTATATTATTACACTTCATTCGTTGTAGTTGATGAATTTGGACGTATTGCTGGTGTATTTAATGATGCTACTACTGCTGATAAAACTGTTGAAGGTGCAAATGCTACAAAAGCTATCTTAAAAGAAGCTTATGGTATGAATGCTGAAATGCCTTGGTATTTACAAGCTCAAGCATTTAGTAAAGCTGTAGTTAAGAACCAAGGTGTGGACTTTGTTGAATTCTTAGAAAAAGAAGAAGGTCAAAAACATGAGTACACTGACCAAATCGCTGGTGTAACTATTGGTGTTGAAGGTTTTGTTGAAGCTACTACTGATGCTTTAACTGGATTACCATTACCAACTTACAAGGAAGGTTCATACTTCGTAGCTGGTTCTGGAGAAACTAAACATTCATTCATGCTTGTTAATATTGATGTTGAGGGTAAATTAGAATCAATTTTCTTAGATAATACTCAAGATACTGCACAAGCTACAGTATTAAGAGATGAAGAATGGTTCCCAGTATGGAAGTTCACAAAAGAATGGTTAAACGTTGAAGAAGAAGTTAAGACTACTGAAATCTTAGTTTATCTAGATGGTGATGAATACTATCCATTAACTGATATTGATTATAACAGTGATGCTAAACTAGATTATGAATATGATGAAGAAGTTGAATTCATTTTAGATGAAGAAAATGGTGTCGATGAAATGGCTACATTAGAAATCGTACCTGGTAACTATACTAAACAAATGTTAAATGATAGATATGGTATGAACGCTGAAAACAACTGGTATGCACAAGCTGATACATTAGCTGCTGCATTTGTTAAAGGTGGAGTATACGGAATCAACTTAACTGAAGATGGTCACACTGACGTTACTGGTGTTACATTCGGTAGTGTTAATGAATACCAACAATTATTAGTTGAAGCTTTATTGCAAGCCGAAGTTGGTGCAAAAGAAGCATTATATGTTAATAATGGTGCTACAGGTACTGGTGTATTAGCTGACGGAACTTACTTCGCTGCTGCAGAAACAGACACTAAAGGTCAACAATACTTCGCATGGATGACTGTTGCAAATAGTGTTATCGAAAATATCTTCTTTGATTCAACTTTAGTAAAAGATGGTGTAGTAACTACTAAAGTTTCATTAGGTGACGACTATGGTATGGCTACTAAGAAAGATCAATTAGAATGGTTCGAACAAGCTGCTGCATATGCTAATGCATTTATAGCAAACCAAGATGATATCGTAACTGAAGTAGCTACTGGATATGATTACGAAGATGAAGGTACATTTGGTCCTTTAGATTTAGAAACATTGACTACTCCTGAACGTGACTTCGATGCTATTGATACTGCTGCTGGAATCTCTATTTCTTCAGCGAAATTCGAAGCATTAACTGAAGTTTTAGTTCAAAAAGCTCTATACGCTAGAGTTGAAGAACAAGCTAATGCTGTGTTTAAAGCAATTACTGATATGAAATACTCATTCGTTGATACTGATGGTAATGTTACACCAACTACAGAAGCAGATGATATTGATTTAACAATCGGTACTGGTTTCAATTTCACTCCTGCATGGGAAACTGCTGATGATGAAATCATCGATGTTTTATCTGGTGACTTAATTTGGGATATCCAAGATATTGATGAAAATAGTTCAGTAACTATGACATTAACATTAGAACATGGTGACTTTGAATTCAATAAAGAATATACAATTGATGTTGTAACTCAAGAGTATGATAAATCAGCTAAATTAAACGCTGCTACATTCGATCTTCCTTACGCTACTATCATTGATGGATTTGGATTAGTATTACCTACAACTGCTTATGATGTAGAATGGGAAATTACTACTCCTGAAACTACAAGCGGTGTTATCAGTTTAGGGGAATTCTCTATCACTGACGTAGAAGAAGATACTGAATTCGTTTTAACTGCTTGGATTGATGTTGAAGTAAGCGGAGACGATGATGCTATCGGCGTATTAGATAAAACTGATATCTCAAGAGAATTTACTTTCACTGTAAGAGATGCTGATGACGCTATTGAAGATTTAGTTGAAAGTTTAATGCCTGGTAATATCTTAGATGACGTTACTGCTGCAGAAATCATGGACTTAACATATGAAACAAATGTTGGTGGATTAACTATAGCATGGTCTTCTGGTGATCCTGCTGCTGCAAAAGTAGTAGATGTAGAAGATAAAGATTCTAATAAAATTGGTGAAAAATTAGTAATCAATAGATATGCAGATGAATCTGTTGAAGTTACTTTAACTGCTACAGTTTCTGGTGGAGCTGGTGCTACTAAAGCATTTAGATTCAACCTAAACCAAAAAGCAGAAGCTACTGTTGAACTTGAAATTTTAGCTGGTTTAGCAACTGTTAATCTTGATGAATATATCAATGGTGATCAAGTAGCTACTTCTATCTTAGTTCCAGTTGCTGAATTACTTGATGTAGTAGATTCAAAACTAGTACTAAGTGAAACAGCTGCAGTTACATGGTCTGTTAAAGATGACGGATCTAAAGCTATCGTTGAGTTTGACGGTTCAGATAACTTAGTAATAAAAGTTACTCCAACTGAAACTGTTACAGTAACTATTATTGCTGAAGGTGCAGTTGTAATTGATGCAGATGATGCAACAGTACTTGCTAAAGAAACTAGAGAATTCGAAATTACTTTATTCGTAAACTAGTTTACACTTTAATTAAAAAGGTGGAACCCCATTTGGATTCCCCTTTTTTTATACTTGAGATGAAATGTTATCTATTAGTCTACTTTTATCATCAGGTGCTGAAGAGTTCCAAATAAGTTCAAATAACACTCCTAGACCTGGGAGTGTTTTTTCTTCCCTAGAATTTATCGCGTCAAGTATTGTTTTATTAATATCATCATGCGACGCACCAGTTAGATTTGCAATTACCGCTTGTCTTATATCAATGTTCATAATAACCTCCTTTATCTTATTTTCTAAATAATGTATATTTTTATACTAAATTTTGTTAAAATATGCTTAGTTGTAAAATACTTAAGGAGCGTTTGTATGAATTTTAATATTGATAATTATAAAGACGATTTAATTAAAGATCTACAAGATTTACTTAGAATTAAAAGTGTATTAACTGAATTTAATCCAAATAATAAATTTCCATTTGGTGATGGTATTCAAGAAGCCTTAGAATTTATGCTTGATTTAGGAGATGGATCTGGATTTAATGTTATGAATATTGATAACTATGCTGGGTATATAGAGTTCGGTTCTGGTGATTCTGAATTAGGGGTTTTATGTCATCTAGATGTTGTACCTGAAGGTGATGGTTGGAGCGTTGATCCATACAGTGCTGAGATTAAAGATGGTAAGATATATGCTAGAGGAACTACCGATGATAAAGGACCTACTATCGCCGCTTTTTACGCAATGAAAATGTTAAAGGACGCTGGTTTTAAACCAAACAAAAGAATACGTATGATTCTTGGTACGGATGAAGAAACTGGTTGGCGTGGTATTGATTATTACTTTAAAAAAGAGGCTATGCCTGAAATAGGTTTTGCGCCTGATGCTAGTTTTCCATTAATTTATGGTGAAAAAGGTATTCATATGTTTGATTGTTTAGGTACTGAAGACAGTGAGTTAATTTCATTTGATTGTGGTAGAAGATATAATATGGTGCCTGATTATGCTGAATGTGAGTTAAGTATAGATTTATCTACTGAATTTAATGAATATTTAAATGATAATGGCTATGAAGGTAATGTAGAAAGTAACAAATACTCTATTAAAGGTGTAAGTGCTCATGCAATGCAACCTCATTTAGGAGTAAATGCTGGATATATTTTGTGCAAATTTTTAAAGAAACACATTAATAGTAAGTTTGTTGATTTTATTGTTAACTATACAGACACTGAAGGTTTAGGTCTTGGAATTAAATATGTTTCAGAAGAAATGGGTCCATTAACTTTAAATATGGGTATAGCTAATTTAAAGAATAAAGAATTTAAAATTGGTATTAATACAAGAGTACCAATTGGTTGGGATATGTTTAAAGAATTAGAAGAAAAAATAAGTGAATTAGAATTAAAGTATGATAATAAAGACTATTCACCTGTACACTATGTAGATAAAAATGATGACTTAGTAAAAGTTTTACATAAAGCTTATATTAAATATACAAATGATACTGAAACACCACTAATGACTATTGGTGGAGGAACTTACTCTCGAGCTTTAAAGAAAGCCGTTGCTTTCGGTCCAATGATGCCAGGAAGAGTTGATGTAGCCCACCAAAAAGACGAATATATACATATAGAAGATTTGTTTACAGCTGTACTTATTTATGCTGAAGCAATTATGAATTTAACATCATGAGATTAAGGAATGTAAAAGGGGCTGCAGAGTTAATAGAAAATAATTCTGATATTATTATCCCTAACCCTGAGAATCATAAGGGGAAGTGGAATAAAGTATTTGGTAATGATAATCCTATACATATTGAAATAGGATGTGGTAAAGGTCAATATATTTATGAGATGGCTATAAAGTATCCAGACATTAATTTTATCGCAATTGATATGTTTGATAGTGTTATCGTAAGAGCGTTGCAAAAATTTATTGATAATAAATTACCTAATGTAAGGTTATTAAGATTCGATGCGTTTAATATAGATGATATATTTGATAAAGAAGTGGATACAATATATCTAAATTTCTCTGATCCATGGCCGAAAGAACGTCATGCAAAAAGGCGTTTAACACACGAAAAGTTTTTGTTTAAGTATGAAAAGATAATAATAAATGATATTATATTTAAAACAGATAATATTGACTTGTTTAACTATAGTGTTGAAAGTATGACTGAGTATGGAATGGATATAAAAGAAGTTACTTATGATCTACATAGTTTAAATGTGGAAAATGTTATGACAGAGTTTGAGAAGAAGTTTTCAAATTTAGGTATGAAAATTAACAGAATAATCGCAAATTTCAAGGAGTAAAATATGAAGAATAAAGAATTGTATTACGAGTTATTTAATATGCCAGGCGCTGCTGGTAATGAACATTTTGTAAAAGAATTTGTTAAAACTGAGTTAGAAAAATATTCTGATGAAATAGTTATGGATAGAATAGGTAGTGTATTTGGAATTAAACATGGTCCTAAAGGGAGTCCAGTAGTTATGCTTGCAGGACATATGGATGAAGTAGGAGCTATGGTTGTAGGATTTAAAGATAATGGGCTTATTAAGATGAAAGCTCTAGGTGGATTAAGTGGTAAAGTATTTGCATCACAACATATGAGCATTATTTTAGATGATGGAACAAAGATTCCAGGTGTAACTGGTACTGTACCTCCACATTTAGCTAAAGAAGCTAAGAATGCTGATAAATTTGATGATTTAACCTTAGATATCGGAGCAGATAATAAAGATCATATTAAAGAATTAGGAATTAAAATTGGTGATATGATTATTCCTGAAAACAGAATCGTAGAAACTGTTGATGGTAAGAAAGTAATCACTAAAGCAGTAGATAATCGTTGGGGTTGTGGAATGGTTATTGAATTAATGAAAGATATTAAAGATTTAGAATTAAATTGTACTATTGTAGCAGGATGTACAGTTCAAGAAGAAGTTGGTTTACGTGGTGCACAAACAGCAACACAAATGATCAATCCAGATATGTTTATTGCATTAGATGCTTCTCCATGTGGGGATATTATCGATGGACCTAATACATGGGGTAAACTGGGTGATGGATTCTTATTGAGATTCTTAGACAGAGTAGCTATTATGCATAAAGGGATGAAGAAATTATTCATTGATACTGCTAAGGAAAATGACATTAAGTATCAAAACTTCTATTCTGCAGGTGGAACTGATGCAGGTAAAGCACAATTATCGCATGCAGGTGTTTTAAGTGCTACTATTGGTTTACCAGCTAGGTATATTCATTCGACGACTTCAATGTTCCATAAAGAGGATCATGAAGACGCGAAATCAGTCCTAAGAGCGTTAGTTAAAAAAATTGATAATAAGTTAATAGAAGAAGTTCGTAGTAATGTATAGAAAGAATTAACTATATTGACAATTATAGGATAAGATATATAATAAGATTAAGATTTTAATGAAGAGGGGATAACTATGATTTTTGAAAAAGTTAGAGACATCATTTCTGAAGAATTAAGTGTTGATGCTGATACAATTACAATTGATACACAATTAGCGGAAGATCTAGGAGCAGATTCTTTAGACGCTGTTGAATTAATTATGTCAATAGAAGATGAATTTGATTGTGAAATTCCAGATGAATTACTTCAATCAATTCGTAAAGTAAGAGACATTGTAGAATTTATAGAAAAACAATAAACTCTATTTATAGAGTTTTTTTGTATAGAATATAAGGAGATTAATATGAATAATAATAATTTTATAAATAATCGAGAAAAATTATTTGAAAGAATTTGTGATAATTCATTAGTAGTTATGTTTGCAGGAATTGAAAAACATAAAACTGCTGACCAATATTTTGATTTCGAACCAAATAGAAACTTTTTCTATCTAACGGGTATTTCAAGAGACAATATGGTACTTGTAATGAGAAAAGGTGAGAAAAATGAAACTTATCTATTTATTGAAGAAAACACTGAATTAAAAGCCAAATGGGATGGAGCTAGAATGAGTAAAGAAGAAGCTTCAGAGTTATCTGGTATTGAAGTTAAGAACATTCGTTATCTAGAAGCATTTGATAATTTCTTCCAAGCTATGATGGGTGTATCAAGATTAGGTAGTAAACCTGCTGAGTTCTTACATTTAGACATATTAAGAAGTAAAGGTAATGAACATCAAGAGACTTTTGAGTTTTCTAGAAAAGTTAAAGATTTATATCCGGAATTACAAGTTAAAAATGTTAATATTGAATTAGGATACTTACGTATGTTTAAGTCAGATGCTGAAGTTGAAGAAATTCAAAAAGCAGTTGATTTTACAAATGAAGGTATTTTAAATTTAATGAGAAATGCTGAACCTGGTTTGTATGAGTATCAAATTGAATCATTCTATAAACAATCTTTGATGTTTAATAATACAACAGAGTCATTTCAAACTATTGCTGCGAGTGGAGTAAATGCAACTACACTTCACTATGTAGACAATAATGCTAAAGTTGAAGATAATACATTATGCTTATTTGATTTAGGTTCTATAAGCAATAACTATTGTTCTGATATTACTCGTACGTTCCCTGCTAATGGTAAATTTACGGATAGACAACGTGCTATTTATGAAATCGTTCTAAAAGCGAATAAAGAGTCAATTAACTATGTTAAACCTGGTGTTACTTGGACTGAGATCAATAAATTCGCTAAAGATATCTTAATTAAAGGATTAAAAGATTTAGGAATCATCAAAGAAGATTCAGAAATAAGCAAATATTACTATCATGGGTTAGGTCATTTCTTAGGATTAGACGTTCATGATGTTGGGATTTACTCTGAGCCTTTATCTGAGGGAATGGTTCTTACTATTGAACCTGGATTATACATCGCTGAAGAAAAAATCGGTATTAGAATTGAAGATGATATCTTAGTAACGAAAGATGGATTTGTAAATTTAAGTGCTGATATTATCAAAGAAGTACATGATATTGAAGAATTTATGCAAAACAAGACACTTTAAGTGTCTTGTTTTTTGTGAGTATTTATAATTTTAAAATGTAATGATGTGAAGACTTTTTTTAGTGTGTACTAAAACCTTTTCGGCTATTAACTTATATTTACTGAATGCATACAATATAATATCTTATTTTAAAGGATGATTATAGTGCCAAATATTATTTCATATAACCTTTTGAGATACGTAAATGGATATGTACTATATCTTTATCTTGAGCCCATTAACATTAAAAGTTTAAGGGAGTATTTACGAGAATCAAAGGAAAAAGATTATGTAGATGATGAGATAAAAGATTTTGTAGATAATTATTTATCACATGTAGATATTGTAGCAATAAATATCATGTCAGGTCATTTATTACTTTGTACGATTCCTTATGATTATATCGTTAATCAGCAGTCCATAGATAATAACAAACAACAGGAGTATACTAATAAAAACAGAGATGTTTTAGATACAGAAACTAAAATTGATACTGTTTCCAATAACTATTTAATTTTAGTAAATAAACAAAATGCATTACCTAGTGATTATGTACCAAAGGATTTAATTGTACCTAATGTATCTTTTCCTTTTATTGAGTTCCAAGAAAAGAAGCAGTTAAGTAAGCAAGCTGCTTTAGCTTTGGAAAAATTATTCAATAAGGCTAAGATCGATGAAATTGATTTATATGCTATTTCTGGTTATAGATCATATCCTAGGCAAAAATTAATTTATGACAGTAATGTTAAAGAATATGGTGAAGAAGAAGCGAATCAATTCAGTGCTAAGCCAGGTGAAAGTGAACATCAAACTGGCTTAGCTATGGACGTAAGTGCACCATCTGTAGATTTAGATCTTGTTGAGGAATTCGGCGATACAAAAGAAGGTAAGTGGTTAAAGGAAAATGCTCCTTCATTCGGTTATATCATAAGGTATCCTAAAGGGAAAGAAGAAATCACAGGTTATCAATATGAACCTTGGCATTTACGATACGTAGGTGTAGATGCTGCTAGTGTGATTAATAAGGAGAATTTAACTCTGGAAGAATTTCTTGAAAAATAAACTTTTATTAAAAGGTCCTAAGTTAGGACTTTTTTGTAGTAAAAATATTAATAACTATAACTATCTATGTAGGAGGTGTTCAATGAAACTATTCTTACTTATTTTTTTACTTAGTGTTAATCATGTTAATTTTGAAGAGATTGTGTTTATTGAAGAAGGAGAGTTGATAGAAGAGTTTGAGGAAAACGAATATGACAAGTATTATGAAAAACTAAATAACAGGTTCTTTGGATGGGAGTCATTTGTCATACATGATGAAGTTGATGTAGTGTTTGTATCTGAAACATTATTTAGTTATAGAAATCAATCAAACGAAACTATAAGTTATGAATATACTTATGAAACAGGTAAAGCAATTAAGGACTCTATCGCTGTTACTGGAGATATTCAAGCAAAAGCAGATGGAAAGGTAAAAGGATTTAATCTAAAGTTCGATAGTAAGATACAATCAAAAATTTCTTCTCAATCTACGAAATCTGTTAGTGAGAAATGGGAACTTAATATTGATGTACCCCCTTATACTCAAGTATCGTTAAAGATTCGAGGAGAAGGTAAATTAAGTAATGGGGTATCAAAGTTTTTTATGTTCTGGATGAACACAAAAAAAGGTGGATGGGAAGTTTTGGATGTTGTTAATGAATATTACTGGTTAGTGGAGGAGTATGTATGAAATTTATGAAGAAATATTTTAAGTATATGATTGTAGTTGTTATAGTACTAAGTATAATGATCTTTACTAGATCAAAACCAATATCTATGATAACTTTTACTCATCTTTATTCACAGTATCTAACAGGTGGAGAAGTTGTTAGGATTCCAATTTTGGTTAATAGTGACACGTATTATACAGATGGAAATTCAATTGTAGATATTTATATTAAAGATGATGTTAATAAAATACCTATGAAATTAGATGGAATCAAAAAAGAAGATTATTCTATGTATTATAATGATGTAAAATACATCGTCTATATGTTCGATCTAATTCCTGAAATTAAAAGCAATGACTATAGAATAAATATTAGTAACGCACTTTTAGAGTTATCATACCTAAATGATGAGTCAGTTAAAGTGGAATTTGGAGATATTAATCTAATGTATTCGGAATCAAGTGATGATTTAGCTATTAAAGCGCTTAAACCATTAATTAATGAAATTAATGGTTATGATACAGTAGTAGGGTTTATCATTGGTATAGAGAACTTAAGTGATGAAGTAATCGATGTAAGAGAGTTTAATATTAATTCGAATCCAGCATTTGTGAATAATGAATTAGTGAAAGAGACAGACAATTATGAAATTGATATATTGACTGACATAAAAAGTATTGTACCTGAGTATAATTATTATTCTTTATCTTTAGAACAGAATTCTTTCATTATTAATGAAAAAGAAACAAAATACTTCATAGTTCCAATAACTTATGAAAGGATTAATTTCCTATATCGCTTTCCTATAGAAATAAACTATAATGATAAAAAGTATATAAATGATGACTTTATATTCATGAACTACGGTTATTTTCCTGATTTTGTTTTAAACACTAAAAAGCAATATGAGTTCGAGAATTAAAATAAAACATCTTACTAAGAGATATAACCGTGATGTATTTAGAGATTTTAGCATTGATATAGGTTCTGGAATTAATCTGTTAAAAGGACCTAATGGAAGTGGAAAGAGTACATTAATAAAGTGTGTTTTAGGTTTAATTAAATATAAGGGTGAGATTACGGTAAATGGTAAAATAGGCTATATTCCAGAAAATTATATTTTACCGGATTATGTGACTGTTGAATCATTCATAAAAAACATTGCATCATTAACTGCATCTGAATACAGGGATTTTCTAATCGATTTTAAGTTAGAGAGTAAAAAAGACGAATATATATTAAATTTATCAAAAGGTATGAAGCAAAAACTTATTATAATACAAGCACTTATCCACAAACCTGATATTATTATCTGTGATGAACCTATTAATGGACTAGATGCTTGCTTACAAGAAGAGTTTATCGAAAGACTAGATATTCTTAAATCAAATGGTAAAACCGTTATTGTTGCTACTCATTACGACAGACTTTACAAAGACATTGTTACAAGAGAAATTAATTTATGAATTTAATAAAACTGCATCTAAGTTATTTGTTTAATAAAAAAGTAGCGGTGATATTAAGCGTTAGCATACTTTTGCTTATTATTGTCTTAACTTTATCTACTAACTTCTGGGTGAATGCATTTAATAAGCAAATGTATCACAATATATATTTAAATGAATATACTAATAATGTTAAGTTTATATATAATATCATTATTTTTGTAAGTATCATGATGTTCAATCACTCATTTGATAAGAGTCAAGATAGTTATATGGTATTTATAGTTACTAGAGACATAAAGAAAAGAAAGTACTTTATCTATAAGGTGATTACATTAGTGATATTTATAACTCTTTATACTTTGTTAGTAATAACAATACTATATTTGATTTCTAGATTAAATGGATATTTTATAAATGAATTAAAATATTTCAGTTTAATTTATATTCAAGCAATTATTTATGGCCAATTAAGCTTATTGTTTACCCAAATGATTAATTCATCAATGACAAACGTAATAATAATTATGTTATATTGGATGAATGAAGTGTTAATTAGCTTAAAAATAGAATCAATTAAATATTTGCATTTATTGATTCCCCATGTAATTCAAGAAAAAATTAATTTTCATTATGAGGTAAAATATGTTATTATATATATTGTAATAATTATTTTACTAAATACATATCTTTTCGTTAATAAGGAACTAAATTAAGTTTGTTGTTGACTTTATATATATGTTTTGGTAAAATAGTTTAGTAATGTGGAAAGTAGAAGTACCCACTTCTCACCTGATTGTTTATTAACGATAGGTATAAGTCACTAGAAAATGTGAAAAATTGTGGGTGCTAAATGCGCCCTTTTTATATCTTTGGAGGTGTGATTATTAATAATCGAAATCAGCAAAAAAGTAAAAGTAATGAGCTACCGATCAATGATAACATTAGAGCAAGAGAAGTTCTAGTTATTACTGATTCAGGAGAACAATTAGGAGTATTAAACATCAATAAAGCTTTAGATTTAGCTTATGGAAAAGAACTAGATTTAGTATGTGTAGCTCCTCAAGGTAAGCCACCAGTATGTAAAATTATGGATTACAAGAAATATCGTTTCGAGCAGCAAAAGAAACAAAAAGCTGCAAAGAAAAATCAAACAGTTTCGCAAATTAAAGAGATACGATTGAGTCCGACTATTGATATTGGTGATTTTAATACGAAATTAAAAAGAGGTACTAAGTTCTTAGAAGCCGGGGATAAGTTAAAATTATCTATAAGATTTCGTGGTAGAATGATTGTTCATAAAGATTTAGGTAGACAGGTTCTTGAAAGATATGCCGAAGGAGTTAAAGAAATCGCAACTGTAACTCAAAGAGCAAAAATGGATGGAAGAAATATGTTTATGGTTTTAGAACCAAACAAGAAATAAGGAGAGAAAACTATGCCGAAAATGAAAACTCATAGTGGTACTGCTAAACGCGTTAAAGTTACTGGAACTGGAAAAGTTAGAAGACAACAATCTGGTATGAGTCATTTAATGCCTAACAAAACTTCGAAACAAAAAAGACATTTAAGAAAAGGTAATGAAGTGTCTAAAAGCGATTTAAAAAGAATTAAACAACAAATTTCAAACTTATTATAATTAACAAGGAGGTCATAAAATGGCACATGTAAAAGGTGGAAACGTCGCAAGAAAAAGACGTAGAAAAGTATTAAAATTAGCCAAAGGGTACTATGGTTCGAAAAGAACTTTAT
The DNA here is from genome assembly GCA_046529715.1 of Mycoplasmatota bacterium WC44. Classification (GTDB taxonomy): domain Bacteria; phylum Bacillota_I; class Bacilli_A; order MAG-NZ; family MAG-NZ; genus WC44. The sequence goes on along the minus strand of CP134881.1, from coordinate 1,200,412 downwards.
ATAGAACTGCTCATGAGCAAGTAATGAAATCATTAACTTACGCTTATAGAGATAGAAAACAAAGAAAAAGAAATTTCCGTAAACTATGGATTACTAGAATCAATGCGGCTTCTAGAATGAATGGAATGTCATATTCAACATTCATGAATGGATTAAAAAAAGCTGGTATTGAAGTAAATAGAAAAATGTTAGCTGAGATCGCTGTACATGATATGGGTGCATTCGAGAACTTAGTTAAATTATCTCAAGAAGGTTTAGCTAAAAAAGTTGAAGCTCCAAAAGTAGAGACTAAAGCTGCTCCTAAGGCTGAAAAAGCTGCTCCTAAAGCAGAAAAAGCTGCTCCTAAATCAGAAACTAAAGTTGAAAAAGTTGCTCCTAAAGTAGAAGAAGCACCAAAAGCAGAAGCTAAAAAAGATTTTGCAAGTATGACTGTTGCTGAATTAAAAGCAGTTGCTAAGGAACAAGGTATCACTGGATACTCTAAACTTAAAAAAGCTGAATTACTAGAACTTTTAAAATAGATGCTTATAAAGCATCCTTTTTTTTACATACTAAAACTGGAGGGATTCATATGTTTGAAATTGATATAGTTGAAGTGCAAAAAATTACAGTAGCTCTGTTTAAGAATGTAATATTTATAATCTTTTTGTATATGTTGTTAAAACAGATTATAAGATTTTATGTTAAAAGATCTAGAAATAGTAGAAAGCGTACTATTTCTAAACTACTAGGTAGTATTGTTAACTATTTTATTGCAATTATTTTAGTAATAAATATAAGTTCGTTATTTATTGATACAAAAGCAATTTTAGCGAGTGCTGGTTTATTATCACTAGCTATAGGTTTTGGTTCTCAAGATTTAGTAAAGGATTTAGTAAGTGGATTTTTTATTCTTTTTGAAAATCATTTTAATGTAGGGGAAGTTATTGAAGTTGATGGTTTTATGGGAACTGTTGAGTCGTTTGGTTTAAAATCAACAGAGATAAAAAAGTGGTCAGGCGAGATTTTCGTTATTAGTAATGGTGATATAACTAAACTTATAAATCATTCTAGGAATAACATTATAAGTACAGTAGAAATTGGTGTTGATATTGATACAGATTTAAATATGCTTGAAAGCGACATTTTAGTAATGTTAGACAAGCTTCCTAAAAAATATAGTGCGTTATTAGGAGCACCACAATATTTAGGTGTTGTTAATGTAGAGAATAAACAAGTTGTTGTAAGAGTTATTGCAGAAACTTTACCAGGTAACCAATATCAAATACAAAGAGACATCAAAAAGGATCTAGTAAATTTATTTAAAGATAAGGGAATTTCGTTTGCTATTAACCACGTTAGATTAATAAATGAATAGTATAAAAAAAGCTATTAGTTTAAAAATATAATTAAGTCCATTTAGGAGGAAATTATGAAACTATTAGCTTTTTTTACTATCTTAACAATGTTTTTTATCGGAGTCTTTTCGTTCAATATATTAAATACAGATATCGAAGCAGCAAGTGTACAAGTTTCGACACTTAATGTCAAAAACATAGTTACAAATTATAATTTAGATACTATAATCGATATGACTAAAATGAACGATAGTATAACTTTATTCGACTTTGGTATTTATGATTATACTAACTTCATATATACAATTATACTATCATTTGTAATGGGACTTTTAATCTATTTATCTCTTGCAAAATACGGCAGAAACCCTGTATTAATAAGTTTAATAATAGGTTTTAGTTATATCTTTACTATTCAGTATGCTATATCGTTTGTATTAATGGATTTTAATTGGATAACTACGTTTATATATTTCATTAGTTGTATGTTTGGTGTTATGTTAGCTAATGTTATTAAATTCACAATTACATCAATCTACAACATTATTTTCCAGTAGATATTTTGCTAAATTAATTCGAGTTGTGTTATAATGTAATTGCCTGAGGGGTTAGTGTATTCATAAAGAAGCCGAACAATATCTATCAGGGAGTCGAGGTATTATCTGTGTTGAATACCCTGAAATTTGGGGGATCCTAAAGATAGTTCAAGAGACACCCACTTTAAACCAGTAGGTTTAAATTGATTGCGGCTCTTCGGGTGTAATATTAGGTAAATTAATATCTATATATCAAAGATGCAATTTTTGCATCTTTTTTTATACTTTTGGAAAAATTAGTATATAATGTATTTAGGTGATTATATGAATATAAATGAGATATTAACTACAATTAAAGAAGAACTTAAAAAAACAGTTGTTGAGTTAGGTTATGGAGATGAAAATTTCGAGTGCGTATTAGAACAACCAAAGGATAAAACGCACGGAGATTACTCAACTAACACAGCACTTAGATTAGCAAAAGTAGCTAAGAAATCTCCTAGAGATGTAGCTACTGAATTGATGAATACTATAAATAAAGAAAAGTGTAGTATTGATAAACTAGAGATTGCAGGTCCTGGTTTTTTAAATATATTTTTAAAAAAAGATGGATTCTTCAATTTAATTAATAAAGTAATTGATGAAGGTTCGGATTATGGGAAAAGTAATGTTGGGAATGGTACGAAAATATTATTAGAATATGTTAGTGCGAATCCTACTGGATTTTTGCATATAGGACACGCTAGAGGTGGCGCTTTTGGGGATTCTATTGCTAATATTATGGAAAAAGCAGGTTATGAGGTACATCGTGAGTTTTATGTGAACGATGCAGGTAACCAAATTAATAACTTAGCTTATTCTATTGAAGCAAGATACTTACAAGAATTAGGAATTAAATGCGAAATGCCTGAAGATGGTTATCATGGTAAAGAGATTATTGGTATAGCTAAAGATATTATCTCTAAAGATGGTGATAAATATAAAGAAGGTAGTTTTGAGTATTTTAAAGAATACGGATTAGAATTTCTTTTAAATGGTCTTAAAGAGCATTTAGTTAAATATAGAGTCGAGTTTGATGAGTGGTTTAGAGAAAGAACTCTATATAATGGTGATGTTGAAAAAACTGTTAATTACTTAAGAGAAAATGGTTATACTTATCATCAAGAAAATGCTGAATGGTTAAAAACAAGTGAATTTTATGATGAAAAAGATCGTGTTATTTACACTTCAGACGGTAGAAACACATATCTAGTACCGGATATTGCTTATCATAAAAATAAATTAGATAGAGGTTATGATATCTTGATAGATGTATTAGGTGCTGATCATCATGGATATATTAATCGTCTTAAATCTTCTATGGCTATGATAGGAAAAAATCCTGATAACTTACAAATTGAAATTCTTCAAATGGTTAAAGTATATCAAAACGGTGAAGAAGTTAAGATGAGTAAGCGTAGTGGGAAAGCAATCGGTTTAATTGATTTAATCGAAGAAGTTGGAGTTGATCCAATTAGATATTTCTTCGCAGCTAGAGCTTTATCAAGTCCGATGGACTTAGACTTAGATTTAGCATTACGTAAAACTAACGAAAATCCTGTTTATTATGCACAGTACGCTCATGCAAGAATTTCTAGTGTGTTAAGAACTGCTGAAGAGCAAGGGATTGATGGTACTCATTTAACTGAGTATGTGAAATTAAATGAAAATTCTCATGATTTATTAACTATAATTAGTAATTATGAAAAAGTAATAAATGAAGCTGCGGTTAAGAGAATTCCACATAAAGTAGCTAATTATATTCAAACTTTAGCTAGTGCATTCCATAGTTACTATAACGTTGAGAAATTCTTAACAGAAGACGAACAAGAAACTAAAGAAAAATTACAACTTATTAAAGCTGTAAGAATTATATTAAAAGATGCTTTAGAGTTGATTGGTGTAAGTGCACCTGAGAAAATGTAAAGGAGAATTCACATGGAAAATTCAAGTAAATTTCTAAAAGTTTTATCAGAACTTAATGGAGTTCCTGGTAATGAAACACAAGTAAAAAGATTTATGGAAACTGAGCTAAAGGATTATGTTGATGAAATCACATTTGATAATATTGGTTCTATAATCGGTAAAAAAGTAGGTAAAGCTGATGGTCCTAGAATTATGGTCGCTGGACATATGGACGAAGTTGGATTTATGGTATCAAAAATTACTAAAGATGGTTACTTAAGAATATTACCTCTAGGTGGTTGGTGGAGCCAAGTTGTTTTAGCTCAACAAGTTACAGTAACAACATCTCAAGGTAAAGAATATCATGGTGTAATCGGTTCTAAACCTCCTCATGTATTAAGTGCGGAAGAAAGAAAAAAACCAGTCGATTTAAAAAATGTATTTATCGATCTAGGTGTTAAAGATAAAGAAGCAGTAGAAAAATTAGGTGTTGAAATTGGTGATATGGTTACTCCATATATTGAGTTCAGAGAAATGGCTAATCCAGATTACTTATTAGGTAAAGCTTGGGATAATAGAATTGGATGTGCAGTTGCTATTGAAGTAGCTAAAAACTTGAAAGCAGAAAAACATGAAAACAACTTATTCGCTGTTGGTACAGTACAAGAAGAAGTAGGGTTACGTGGAGCTAGTACAGCAGCTAACAAAATTAATCCTGACATCGGTATTGCAGTAGACGTAACGATTGCTGACGACATCCCTGGTGGAGATAGTGAATGTAACTTTGGAGATGGTCCTGCTATTTTAGTTTATGATGGTGGTTTAGTCGGGCATCGTGGTTTAAGAAAACAAATCATTGAAGTTGCTGAAAAGCATGAAATTCCTTACCAAATCTCATTCTTAAGAGGTGGGGCTACTGATGCAGGTAAAATGAGTTTAGCACATGATGGTGCTCCTTCAGTATCGATTGGTATTCCATCAAGATATATTCATTCTCATACTTCTATGATTCATAGAAAAGATTATGAAAACTGTGTTAAATTAATTACAGAATTAGTTAAGACTTTAGACACTGAAACTGTAAATAAAATTACATATTAATACAAAATAAAAGCTGGACTAATCTTAAGTCCAGCTTTTATTTATAAAGTATGTGTGAAAGGGAGAGGAGAAGTATGATAGAAGAATAGGGGGATTCTTCTTTCTCGCAACTCTAAGGTTGCATTCTTATTATGGTAAAGATATATATTTTTTATTCAAAAAATGTTAAAATATTTTAGATTTATTATTTTATAAAGAAGGAATGATAGTTTTGAAAGTAATTGCAGGTGAGTTTAAGCGAAGAAATTTGCACACACTAAAAGGTATGAACACTAGACCTACTACTGCTAGAAATAAGGAAAATATCTTTAATGTTATTGGTCCTTATTTTGATGGTGGTGTAAGTTTAGATATGTTCGGTGGTAGTGGTAGTTTAACTATCGAATCAATTTCAAGAGGAATTGAAAAGGGTGTTATTATTGATAATCATCATGAAGCAATTAAAGTTATTAAGATGAATGTTGAGATGCTTAAGATAGAAGATAGAGTTCAAGTGATCAAAAATGATTATATGTCAGGGATGAATCTTTTAGCTCAAGAGGGAATACAGTTTGATTTAATCTTGATAGATCCCCCATTCAGTATGTTAGTTGTTGATGAAATTATTGAGTTTATTGATAAAAACAATATGTTAAAAGATGATGGTATTATTATGGCTGAGTATTTTAAAGATAATAAATTTGATCAAGAGTTTGAAAATATTTATTGTTATCGATTTTTGGATTATGGTACTAGCCATATTAAACTTTATACGAAAGGTGATAATAAATGAAAACTGCAATATATCCAGGAAGTTTTGATCCTATAACATATGGTCATATAGATATTGTAAACAGAGCGTGTAAGTTATTTGATAAAATCATTATTATTGTAGCCTACAACTCTGTAAAAAATACTTTATTTACTGTTGAAGAAAGAATTGAACTAGTAAACGAGGTATTTAAAGATAATCCATCAGTTGAAGTTAGAACTCACAGTGGTCTTACGGTAGATTGTGCTAGAGAATTAAATGCTGATGCTATAATACGTGGTTTAAGAATGGTAACGGATTTTGAATTTGAATTTCAAATGAATTTAGCTAACAAAGTTATGAATGATGAAGTAGAAACGGTATTCTTTATGACTAAAGTTGAAAACTCATTTATCTCTTCAAGTCTTATAAAAGAAATTCACAATCTAAACGGTGATGTAACTAAGTTTGCACCTAAATGTATTATTGATGAATTAGATAAAAAGAAATCCTATCTGTAGGATTTCTTTTGTTTAAATATAATCATCAAAACTAATATAATGATTATATATGAGTAACTGCTTTTAAATACAGTAACTGTATCGACATATATGAATTCAAATGCGAAGATTGTTATAAGGAAACTTAGTAATCCCTGAACTATCCTTACAAAGAAGTAATATTTAAAGTCTAAGTAATAGTGTATCAGTGAATATACTTGTAATTGAATTGCTATTCCAGCGAAACTTAGCACAAAAGCAGCTAATGCAACTGCAAACATCATATCATTATCAGAAGTAGATATGTTCTTGATTCCTGATACGAATTCAAAAATACTGGTAAATAGCAGATTTAATCTTGGATAACTACTTAGAAAACTTATTGGTTTTAAATTGACTAGTAGTTCTTTAATTATATTAAGTAAGACAATATAACCAGCAATATTTAACATAATGTTAACATTCTTTGTAACTGATTCAGTTAGAGGAATCTTCACTGTTATTTCATCATCGTTTTGGTAACATTCGTTTGGTCTTGTTACAAATCCTATGATGAAGTTTGAAGTATAATGAGCTAGTAACAGTATTATCCCAATTGAGTAATTCCTAAAGAATGTGAGTCCGAATACATTGTAGACAAATATAGGATTCGCAAAGGAAGTGAATGAAAGTATATAGTTTCCTTCCTGGGTAGATATTTCATTATTATCTAGTAATTTCTTTAATAGTCTAGCGTTAGTTGGATTACCCGAAAACATGCTTAATACAATAACAAAGCAACTTTTTTTGCTTATATTAAATAATCTCTTTAAAACAGGAGAAAAAAACTCACTTATCTTGTTAGCTAGACCTGAGTTAATAAGTAGGTCAGTTACAATGAAAACTGGAAATAAACTAGGTACAATTATTGTGATCCAAAGGATTAATGAATTAATTGTACTTTCTTTTATTAGTGTCGAAGATGTAACTACTAAATAGAATAAGAATATAAAGAAAAAATATTTAAAGTATTTCATCATAACGCCCCTTTATCTCTATAAAAGTTTATGATGTGGATGTAAATATTATCTTTAAAAATTATTTTTTATAACTGTTTGACACAACTAACATGGCTGGTTTATAATTACTATGTCGGAAAATAATGGGAGTTGAAGATATGTTACTAAACGAATTAAAAATTGGGGATACAGCTACTATCACTGATATGTCTAAACTAGAAAAATCTTTTAGAAATAGACTTATGGATATAGGACTTTATCAAGAAGCAGTAGTTACGTTAGTCAATACAATGTCATTTGGAAAGATGTTAATTGTAGAGGTTGACGATGTAGAAATATGTATTAGAAAGTCAGACGCAGAAAGGATACTAGTAATATGAAATTTTTGTTAACAGGGAATCCTAATGTAGGGAAATCTACTTTTTACAATGTGATGACTAAATCTAATGTAAAAGTTGCAAATTATACAGGAATTACAGTTGAAAGAGAAATAAAAAACATTAAAGGTACCGATACTTTGTTAGTTGATTTACCTGGTACATACAGTGTTTTACCGAATTCAGAAGATGAAGGAGTAGTTACAAATACGATTTGCCATGAGCATTATAACGGAATTATTAATATCGTTGATTCAACACACTTGAAAAGAAATTTACACTTCACAATTCAATTATTAGAACTAGGTGTACCTACCTTATTTGTTGCTAATATGATTGATGAACTTAAAAGAAGTGGTTATAGACTAGATGAAGATAAGTTGAGTGAACTGTTAAATGTTGAAGTTGTATCAATGAGTGCTTTGAATGCCAAAAAAGATACTGCCAATGTTATTACTAATAAACTAGAAAATATTCCATCTAGAAAGGCTTTGAAATTGTATTATGGTCTATTACTTGAAAAAGTAATAGATGATATTAAGTCTTTATTAAGATATGAGACGCTACATGTAAAAAAAAGATGGTTAGCGATTCAAATCATAGAGGGTAATGATAAAATCTTAGATTATATAGATTTAGTTAAGAAAGAAGAAATCTTGAATCTTGTAGCGAAAACAGAGAAAGAAGTTATTGATTCTGGACAAGCTCTATCACTTAAGGGAGCGATTTTCAATAAAAGAAGAGAGTTTATCTCTCAAGTATTAGCTGAATGTTTGATTCAAACAAGTGAGAAGAACCATGTTAAGAGTACTAATCAAAGATTAGATAAAATTCTAACACATCCATTTTATGGATTTATAGCATTTTCACTTACTATGTTAGCTATCTATCACATTAGTTTTGGTAGTGGATTCTTAGGTATAGGTAGTTGGTTGACTGATATGTTTGACGGATTCTATAATGATGTTTTAGTAGAAAATGTCAGGGTAGGACTAGACTTTATAGGACTTAAAAGTGATGAGTTTTTAAATCAATTAATTGTGGATGGTGCTTTCGCTGGTGTAGGTGGGGTCTTGGTATTCTTACCACAAATAATTATTCTATTTATGTTGTTGTCCCTACTTGAAGGTACTGGATATATGTCTAGAGTTGCAATTAGTATGGATAGTATGTTAGCTAAGTTTGGTATGAATGGTAAGAGTATTGTGCCAATGGTAACTGGATTTGGATGTAGTGTACCTGCTATCATGGCAACTCGTACTATTCCGAATAAACGTGAAAGAATTTTAACGATTCTTACGTTACCATTCATTTCTTGTGCGGCTCGGTTACCAGTTTATGGTTTCTTTGTATCGTTATTCTTTGAAAGAAATGAAGCTTTAATAATCTTTTTTATCTATTTACTTGGTGTAGTAATAACATTACTAAGTGCTAAAATATTCTCGCTAAGTTTATTTAAAGATGTTAAAACGAACTTTGCAATTGAATTACCGCCATACCGTCTACCACATTATAAAAATATTTTGAATCAGTCTTTTGATAAAGCCAAGGGTTTCTTGAAAAAAGCAGGTACATTTATATTAGTAGGATCTATGGTAATATGGTTCTTAACTTATGTTGGACCGAATGGTGTAACAGAAGTAGCAAGTGAAAGTTATTTAGCTTCATTAGCTTCTATATTTGCCCCACTGTTTAGACCACTTGGTTTTGGAACTTGGCAGGCTACTAGTGCATTATTTACAGGAGTACTGGCTAAAGAAGTAGTAGTTGCTTCATTATCTGTAATATATGGACCGGGTGAAATTGTTCAAAGTTTTACATATGTATCTGCATTTACATTTGTAATCTTTGTATCACTTTATACACCATGTATTGCAACAATCGCAACAGTTAAAGCTGAAACAAGTTCGAATAAGTGGACAGTGTTTAGTGCAGTTTACCCGTTTATTGTAGCTTATATAGTAGCGTTTATATTTAAGTTAGTATTAATGATATGATAAAAGTGCATCTCAATAGTGTACTGCACCCCTAATCCATTTCCGGATTTCGGGGTGCAGTACATTGAGATGCACTTTTTTTACTTGTCCACTAAAATATTAGAGGATTCTATCCTCTTGGTATTTTGATTTTTTGTCCAGTTACAAGACTAGGTGATTTTAATCCATTTGCATCAAGTAATTCAGGAACTGTTATTCCGAATTTTTGAGCAATTAAAAATGCACTATCATTCTCTTGGACTGTATAAATTTCAAAGTCTTTAGGTTCTACAAACGGTACCATAATTCTTTGACCAGGTGTTAAAGAATCACTACTTAAGTTATTAATAGTTTTTAGATTATTAATTGTAGAATTTGTTTTTTTAGCAATTGTAAATAACGAGTCATTAGGTCTTACAATATAAGTAATATATTTTGGTGGTAAGTATGGTTGATTCAAATAACCAGTAGTACCTTTTACTACTGCTTCAGCGTAATTAGGCCAGTTGTAATATAACTTTTCTTTATCTATAGGATTATCAGCAAATCCATACTCAACAATTATACTTTGGATAGGTCTAGTATCTCTTTGAATAAAGTAGTAATCATTTCCTAATCTGTTTTTTCTAGTGTAAATTGCTCTAGTGTTCTGACCAGCTTTAAATAACTCATCACTTAAATCATTTGATAATTCATCAGTATCTTGTATAGAATGAATAAGTTCCGAACCTTGACCTCCTCCAGAGTTAGTATGATTAGATAATGTTATAACGTCTTCTGTTCTACCAAAAGCCTCGTTTACTAACTTAACTCTTTCTTTTGGACTTAGTGTCATATCTGTGTATCTAGTCATCTTTACTGGAATACCGAGTTGATTAAATCGATTGAACTGATGTTTAGAAATATCTAGGTTCATATTTTTTTCTTTCCAAAGATCGTTAGTTCCTCCTCCTGGATCTGCTCCACCGTGACCAGGGTCTAATACTATCATCAATTTCCTCCTTTAAAAGAATATCTACTTTAATATATGAAGTATGATTTTAAATGTTTAACATAAAATAGTTAATAACCTGAGTTTTAAAGGAGGAATTATGAATAACGTATTAATTGTTGATGATACAAAAACAAATGCATTGTTATTAGAGTGTATTTTAGGTGGAGGATATTCTGTTGATACAGTCTTTGATTCTGAAGAGGCACTATCGTATATTGAAGAGAAACATCCAGATATAGTATTTTTGGATATTGTAATGCCAAATAAAAGTGGTTATGACATTTTAAAGTATATAAAAAGTAAGAAAGAGTTATCAAATACATCAGTAATCGTGGTATCAGGGTTAGATCATATGAATGCTAAAACGAAAGCATTTGAATTAGGAGCTAATTACTACATGGAGAAACCGATAAATGCTAATAGTCTGTTAAAAGTTGTAAAAAAGCTAAATAAGGTAGTTCATTAAGAAAGAAACTCAATATTAACTATGAGTTTCTTTTTTTTGATTAAAACGTTTACATTGCATGAATTGTTAAAAAAATACAATAAAATAGTGCTTTATTTCATTGATATTAACACTCGAAATATGTATAATATAAACTATGTTATTTCGTAATGGAAAGGGTACTTTTTTATACGAGATTGAAAGGGGAATTTAAATGAAGAATTACGTACAAAAGTTTTGGTCAAGGCTTCTTGCTGTAATGAGAAGTTATTACGTTAAAAGATTTTTGTCAACACTTATTACTGTATTGCTAGTAGCGACAATTACATTCTTTTTAATGAGAGCAATTCCAGGTGGTCCATTCACTCGTGAAAAAGCCATACCGGATGAAATTCTAAAGGCGTTAGAAGAAAAGTATCATCTGAGTGATCCATTGTTTACGCAGTATATAGATTACATGAAGGGGTTAGTTACTTTTAAGTTAGGTCCATCATTTTCTAAAATTGGATATACTGTAAATGAGATTATTCGACAAGGTTTTCCGGTAAGTGCTAAAATCGGTGGTATGGCTAGTTTATTAATCGTAGTCGTAGGGATACCTGTTGGTATCATATCAGCACTAAAACAAAACAAACCTGTAGATTACATTGTAATGTTTATGGCGACTATACTGGTAACGGTACCAAGTTTCGTTATTGCTACATTAATTATCTATTTCTTTGCAGTAAAGTGGCATATATTACCGACGTTTGGTGAAACAGAAAAATGGTGGTATATTGGTCCAGTTATTGCATTGTCGGGTTACAGTTTAAGTTTCGTAGCTAGATTGACTAGGTCAAGCATGCTTGAAGTACTTAGACAAGACTACGTTAGAACGGCTAGAGCTAACGGATTAAGTGAATTTAAAGTTATTGGTAAGCATGCACTTAAGAATGCGCTTATTCCTGTAATTACATACATTGGTCCGATGATAGCTGCAATTTTAACTGGTTCATTTGTAATAGAGAAAATATTTAACTTAGGTGGAATTGGTAGAGCCTTTGTTGAAGGTGTTAATAACCGTGACTATACTATGATCATGGGAACGACAGTGTTCTATGCAGCGTTCTATATAGTTATGGTGTTTATCGTGGATGTAATATATTCATTTATTGACCCGCGTATAAAATTGAAAGGCTAGGAAGGTGAGGGAAAATGGCAGAAAACAAATTTGTATTTGTTGAGAAATCACAAAAAGTAGATAATGAACAATTGCGACCAAGCCTTACTTACTGGCAAGATGTTTGGAGAAGACTTAAAAAGAACAAACTCGCAATGTTTGGCTTAATTGGCGTTATATTAATAGTATTATTTGGAGTTTTTGGTCCAATGTTTAGTCCGTATTCATATGAAGATCAGTCATTAGATTATACAAACGTACCTCCGAAATTAGAAGTTCATAACTTAGGGGAAGATTTAAATTTTTATCTTACAAAAGATTATAAGTTAATTATGGTTTCTGATGAGGGTGAAATTATCAATCGTCTAGATGAAATTAATTTTGATAGATCTAAATGGCAAAAAACATATGATTTTGACGGCGACGGAAAAGTAAGCGAGGGTGACATAATAATTGATTACTCTTACAAATTAGAAGAAGAAAAAGAAGAATTCGGTATTGACTATACAATCATTTATATGGATGATGAACATTTCGAGTTTGACGAAACTATAAAAAATAAGACGTATCCTTGGGGTACAGATCACTTAGGTAGAGATATTTTGACTCGTGTTATGTTTGGTGCTAGAATTTCGTTAACTGTAGCACTAGTTGCAACATTAGTTAACTTATTAATCGGTGTTACTTACGGAAGTATCGCTGGTTATGAAGGTGGAACTGTTGATAATTTAATGATGCGTTTCGTTGATATTGTTAACTCGATTCCATTATTACTTTATGTAATCTTATTGATGGTAATTTTAGATGATAGTGGTTTAGGGACTATCATTATAGCGCTAGGATCTGTTTATTGGGTTGGTATGGCGCGTTTAGTTAGAGCACAAGTGCTAGGTTTAAAAGAACAAGAATATGTGCTTGCAGCAAGAACTATTGGTGTATCGAAAGGTAAAATAATTGCGAAACACTTGATTCCTAATGCAATGGGACCAATTATCGTTTCAATGACAATGATGATTCCGAGTGCGATATTTACTGAAGCGTTCTTAAGTTTCATTGGTTTAGGGGTTTCAGCTCCAATGGCTTCATGGGGTACATTGGCGAATGAAGCTTCAGGTGGAATTACATCGTATCCATATCAATTATTCTACCCGGCAGCAGCAATTGCAATTACAATGTTAGCATTCAACTTCTTAGGCGATGGACTAAGAGATGCGTTGGATCCTAGATTAAGAAAAGGATAGGGGGATATAAAATGAAAACTTTACTTAAAGTAGAAAATTTAAGAACCTCTTTCTATACTCATCTTGGTGAGGTGCAAGCTGTTAGAGGTATTAATTTTGAACTGAAAGAAGGGGAAATCTTAGGTATCGTTGGAGAATCGGGAAGTGGAAAGAGTGTAACTTCTTTATCTGTAATGGGACTTATTGATGAACCGGGTATAATAAAAGAAGGTAGTAGTATATTATTTGATGGTGTTGAACTAACTGATTTAACTAAAAGAGAATTAGCAGGACTAAGAGGAAATGAAATGGCTATGATTTTCCAAGACCCTATGACAAGTTTGAACCCAGTATATACTATTAAAAATCAAATGATGGAAGTTATAAGAAAGCACACGGATATGTCTAAAGATGAAGCTTTAGAGCGTGCAATTGAATTACTTCACTTAGTTGGTATTCCGGATCCAGAAACAAGAATTAATGCTTACCCACATCAGTTTTCTGGTGGTATGAGACAACGTGCTTTGATTGCAACTGCTTTAAGTTGTAACCCGAAGTTGTTGATTGCAGATGAGCCAACAACTGCATTAGACGTTACAATTCAAGCTCAAATTTTGGATTTAATGAGAGATCTAAAAAGTAAACTAAATACATCTATTATTCTTATCACACATGACTTAGGTGTTATTGCGGAAGTATGTACTCACGTAGTAGTTATGTATGGTGGAATGATGATGGAAAAAGGAACTGTTGAAGATGTATTCTATAATCCACAACATCCTTATACAAAGGGGTTGCATAAATCGATTCCTAAATTAGATACTGATGGAAAAGAAAGATTAATTCCAATTGAGGGATCGCCACCGGATTTAATGGCTCCTCCAAGTGGGTGTCCTTTCTCTCCACGTTGCCCTCATGCAATGGAGATTTGTTTAGAGAAAGCTGCACCAATGAAACAAATTAACGAAACCCAATATTCAGCATGTTGGTTAAATGACGAGAATGCTCCAGAAGTTGAAGGCTTCGTAAGAGTAAAGGGGGATAAATAATATGAGTAATCAAAAACCCTTAATTGAAGTAAAAAACCTTAAAAAACATTTCTTGGTTGGAAAAGGTTTAATGAATAAAAAAGTATTAACTGCAGTTGATGGATTGGATTTTTATATAAACAAAGGTGAAACATTTGGTTTAGTTGGGGAAAGTGGTTGTGGTAAATCAACTACTGGTCGTACAATTATTAAATTATACAACCCGACAGATGGTGAAATCATTTATGATGGTGTAGATATTGCCAACTTAAGTGAAAGAGAAATGATGCCATACCGCAAAAAAATTCAAATGATTTTCCAAGATCCATACGCTTCTTTAAATGGAAGAATGACTGTAACTGACATTATTGGTGAAGGTATCGATACTCACAATATTTCATCGGGTAATACTAAACAAGAAAGAATTTATAATCTACTTGAACGTGTTGGACTTAAAAAAGAACATGCAAGCAGATATCCACATGAGTTTTCTGGTGGTCAACGTCAGAGAATTGGTATCGCAAGAGCTTTAGCGATTGAACCAGAATTGATTATTTGTGATGAACCAATATCTGCGCTAGATGTTTCTATCCAAGCACAAGTTGTTAATATGCTTGAAGATTTACAAGAAGAAATGGGACTTACTTATTTATTTATTGCTCATGATTTATCGATGGTTAAACATATTTCTGATCGAATCGGTGTTATGTACTTAGGTAAAATGATGGAAGTCGCTACTAGTGATGAGTTATATGCTAATCCACTTCATCCTTACACTAAGGCATTGCTATCATCTATTCCCGTAGCTGATCCGAAAGCTGCCAAAGAAGAAAGAATCATATTAGAAGGTGATGTAGGTAGTCCGATTAACCCGAAACCAGGATGTAGATTCGCTTCTCGTTGTAGATATTGCGAAAAGAACTGTGAAACTGAAACTCCTGAGTTTAGAGAAATTATTGAAGGACATTATATTGCATGTCATCATGTCGAGAAAATTAACAATATGAAATAATGGTATATAAAATTAGATAAATCGACACAAAACGCGTATGTAAACATTTACAAACGCGTTTTACTTAGTATAATGTTGTAAAAAACGCTTACAATAAGTAATTTGGTCCGAAATAACTTGACTGAGAGTGAAAAAGAATATAAAATATTATTAATACTATCTTTAAAGTATTAGTAAAAGAGAAGAGGAGAGAAACATGAAAAAATTATTAGCTTTATTATTGAGTTTAACACTAGTTTTTTCTCTAGCTGCATGTGGAGAAACTATTGACGATGGTTACACAGCTACAGAAAGACCTGTTGTTGCTGAACCAGTTGTTTTCAATTGGAACATTGGTGCTGACCCTAAAACATTAGACCCATCATTAAATGGTGCTAGTGACGGTGGAGACGTTATCAACAATACATTCGAAGGATTAGTAAGAGAGTTTAACGGTGAAGTGTTACCAGGTATTGCTAAATCTTGGGATATTTCTGAAGACGGTAAAACAATTACTTTCCATTTAAGAGAGTCTAACTGGTCAAATGGTGATCCATTAACTGCACATGACTTCGTATACGGATGGAAACATGGTATGGACCCTGCTACAGGATCTGAGTATAGCTGGTTATGGCATTATACTAACGTAGTTGGTTCAGAAGAAGCTGTTGACGGTGCATCTTTAAATGACGTTGGAATTGAAGCTACAGATGATTACACATTCGTAGTTCAATTAAAACAACCTACTGATTATTTTGTTTCTTTAACTGCATTCTATCACTTTATGCCATTACATCAAGCTTCTGTTGAAGCTGTAGCTGATGGTATGTGGGCTAAAACTCCTGCAAAGGCTACTTCAAATGGTCCTTACATGTTAACAAGTTATGAATTAGGTAAAGGTTTAGTATTAGAGAAAAACCCTGAATATTGGAACGCTGACAATGTACAAATCGAAGTGATTAATGGTAAATTCATCGATTCAGCATATACTGCATTCGCTGCATTCCAGAATGACGATTTAGATTATATTCCTTCAGTACCTCCTAGTGAAGTAACTAGATTAATTGCTGAAGATAATCAATTCTACGTATTCCCATTATTAGGAACTTATTACTACTCATTCAATTTAGATCTTGATGTTTGGCAAAATGCTAAATTAAGAACTGCTTTATCTTTATCAATCGATAGAGAAGCTATAGTTGAAGCTATGGGTGGAATTGCAACTCCAGCTACTGGTGTTGTACCTCCAGGATTCACTGATCATGAAGGTAATGACTTCTATGCAACTGCTGGTAACTTCGGTGTTGAAACTGATTCTAGCAAATTCGAAGAAGCTAAGACTTTATTAGATGAAGCGTTAGCTGAAATGGGATATGCTGGTGTTGAAGAATTCCCAACTGACTTAGTTATCCTTTATAACACATCTGAAGGACATAAATTAGTTGCTGAAATGGTTCAACAAATGTGGAAAGAAAACTTAGGAATCTCAGTTGATTTACAAAACCAAGACTGGGCTGTATTCCAAGGAACTAGAAAAGCTGGTGACTTCGATATCGCTCGTGGTGGTTGGTTAACTGACTACATGGATCCATCTGGTATGTTAAGTATCTTCACATCTGAAAATGCTTATAATGATCCTAACTTCTATAATGATGAGTATGATACATTAATGAATGAAGCGATGGCTGCTACTGATAAAACTGTTCACTTTGAGAAATTATACGCTGCTCAAGAAGTGTTCATGAATGAAATGCCAATCGTTCCTGTATACCACTATTCTGATTCAATGTATGTTAAATCATATGTTAAAAACTGGGGTAGATCAGTATTAGGATCTGTTGACTTCTCACAAGCAAGAATCGATAAATAAAATAAAACTAGGAGAGTCTAACAGACCCTCCTTTTTTTTGTATCAATGTAATTGAATTTGCCGTATTTTATAATTGGGTATTGAACTATCTTAATGTAAATAATGAAAAAAATTAAGAGTTAATCTTGTTCATAATCATTGGGTACTTTAAATTAATTAAGTCCTCTATCGTAATTAATCCTTTTTCAAGTATGTTAGAAGGTTCATGAGGTAAGGTATCGTACATTATGATATGATTGTTGTGGCTTTGATCGATATACTCATGATTTTCATATATACCAAGTACTTTTAAATCGGAACTAGTCCAAAATCGATTGTTTGTTTCATACAGTGAGAAACTATTATATTCACTTATTTTATTAAAAATTCTATTTGAGTTAATAAGTTCGTTTTCATCAGTAGTACATAAATTAAAATCCTTGCTTTTTATTAAATCTTCTATAAAATCTTCTAAAATGAGGTTTTTATCACGGATAATTGTGTCAAATATCAAATAAACATCATTTTTTTTAAAATTTATATCTTCTACTCCACCGCCATCCATATAATATGTAGTCGATGTTATATTATCTTTATAGTAACTTTTCTGTGAGTCTACTATTTTGTAAATCATTAAATCATCAAAATCATATATTTTATTATATGCAATTCCTTGCAAGCAGATATCTCCAATATTTGTATCATCACATGGTGGTTTATAGTCTTTTAAGTCATTGCAACTAGAGAGTAACAATGTTGTACTTAATATTAAAAATATATTTATTATCTTTTTCATAAGAACTCCCTTTTTATCGCGTATTATTCTTAGCAATCAATTACATTTTCATCATTAGGTATCGGTTAAAGTACTCTAACAATATACTTAATGATATCACATAGTAATTTCCATGACTGTTGAATTGCTTGAATTGAGAAAATTTCTTGACGTAAAATTTACTAATATAGAAGAAATAATAAATTAATTATAAATCGATTATTAAAGATAATGAGTGATGTTATTACAATTTTATATAAATTTATTTATATTTGAATCTTTATAACCAATCAAAATAATGACGTAGATACGGTTAAAATGCTTTTTGAACGTTGTAATAATAAAATACATAACTATAACTACATGGTGTTCAAAGCGTGTTACAGCGAGAAAATAGCGGTTATATTTTTTACTTATTTGTACCTACCTACCTACCTACCTACCATTTCTGATAATATATTTTGAGTCATAAAAAAAGATCTGTTCAACAGATCTTTTAAAATAGTTATTAATCATCAAAATTAAATAGTTCCTCTGGTTCAATGCCAAGAGCTTCTGCAATCTTAAAAACATTTTTTATAGTAAGGTTTTTTTCAGCACGCTCTACACTTCCAATATATGTACGATGTAAGCCAGAATCCTTTGCAAGTTGTTCTTGACTCATTAATCTTTCATTGCGGACTTTTCTTACTTTTTGCCCAAATTGTATTATTTTACTCATAACTACTCCTTTAAATCTTTTTATTGTCAAACATTACCATAAGTAACCAAAAGTAACAACGTACTATAAGTATCTATACTATTAGAAGGAAGTGTTTACAATATGAAACAATAATTAAATAAGAATTATTTTCAACATACAAAGTGAGATAAGTAAACATGATTACTCAATTATATTTATATCAAGTCTCATATAAATTGTAACAAGAAGATACTAATTAAACGATAATTAACTAATTTGCAAAAAAAATAGGTAAGCATATTTATGCTTACCTTAATTTATAAATGGCATCCCAGGAGAGATTCGAACTCCCGACACTCGCCTTAGAAGGGCGATGCTCTATCCAGCTGAGCTACTGAGACATTTCCTTAACGCTTATATATTCTATCTAATATTAAACGATTTGTAAAGTACTAAATGACATTTTTTTTGAAAAAAATTATTTTCCTATAAAATAGCGAAAATTATAGACATTATTAGGAAAAGGCTTTTATTTATATATTGCATTTGATAAAATAAGTTGTCTTATTATATTATGTTAATACGGGAGGTAGTTATGAAGAAATTAGTAATAATCGGAGCAGGGCCTGGTGGCTATGAAGTTGCATTTGAAGCTAGCGAAAAAGGTTTAGATGTTACTTTAATCGATAAAGATGAATTAGGTGGAACTTGTCTAAACTATGGATGTATTCCAACTAAGACACTTTACAAATCAGCAGAAATAATTAAGAATATTAAAAATGGTAGTCAGTTTGGTATTGATGCTGATTACTCAGTTAACTTTAAACAGATTATAGATAATAAAGAGAATGTTGTATCAAATTTGAAGCAAGGGATCGAATTCCTGATCAAAAAGCATAAAATTAACTTCATTAAAGGTGAGGCATCATTTGTTAATGAGAATAGTATTTCTGTTAATGGAGAAATAATTGAAGGTGATTACTTTATAATTGCTACTGGTTCAAACGTTAAGATACCAAATATAGAAGGTGTAAATTCAAAGAATGTAGTTACTTCAAAAGAAATGTTATCTTTAGAAAAACTACCTAAATCCTTAACTGTAATTGGTGGAGGAGTAGTTGGTGTAGAATTAGCATCTATTTATAATCAGTTCGGAACTGAAGTAACCATACTAGAATATCAAAAAAACTTATTAGGATTTTTTGAAGAAGATATATCTAAAAGATTTAAACCTATTTTATCTAAACAGGGGATTAATGTTATTACTAATGCTGCAGTAACAAAGATTGATGATACCGATGTATATTATAACATTAAGGATAAAGAGAATAATATTAGCTCTGAACTAGTATTGATTTCAACTGGTAGAAAATCTTATACTGATAATTTAAAATTAGATGTTATAGGTGTTGAATACGACCTAAATGGAATTAAAGTAAATAATGATTATGAAACAAATGTAAAGAATATTTATGCAGTTGGGGATGTTATTGGTGGAAGTATGTTAGCTCATACGGCTACATTTCAAAGCTATAAAGTATTAGATATTATTTTAGGTGAAGAAAACAAGACTGATTTTGAAATGTTCCCAGCATGTGTTTTCACATTCCCTGAGCTTGCTTCAATAGGATTAACAAGAAAAGAAGCAAAAGATAAATATACTGATATAGTTGTTAAAAAAGGATTGTACTCAGCTAATGGTAAGGCTAATGCTATGGGTGAAGAGAACGGATTTATTCAAATTATCACTCATAATGATTTAATAGTAGGAGCAAGTATCATGGGATATAGTGCAAGTACAATAATTCATGAAATTGCGATAATAGCTAACAGTGGAAAACCGTTATCTGAATTCAAAGATATGATTTTTGCACATCCAACATTATCGGAAGTTTTATCATCAGCAATTAGAAATTAAGGGGCTTGCCCTTTTTTTGGTATATTACTTGTTTGTTATATACCTGTATGGTAATATAATGGTAGTTATGGAGGTGGATCTATGAGACTCGTAGAGATATTAAAAATGGTTAGTGAACCAACAAGAATTAGAATAATCAATCTATTACTAGAAAAAGTGCTATGTGTATGTGAACTACAGGAGATTTTAAATCTTCCGCAAGTTACAGTTTCTAAACATATGTCTAAATTAAGAGAGAATAATATAGTAGAATCTGAAAAAATAGCTCAAAGAGTTTTCTATAGATTAACTGATGAAATTAAAAGTAATCAAGATTTGATTAATTTAATTAAAAATAACCGTAACGATCTTATTTTTGTTAAGGATCTAGAGCAAGAAATAATCGTTAATGAAACAAATAGGGACTATAAGTGTCCAACTAATTAGGAGGAAAAAATGAAAAAGAATACTATAATTGTAATTGCTTTAGTCTTGGTAGCGTTATTTGTAATTGTTCCAATTCTATTAAATGTTACTGAAGATGAAAAAACTAAAATTATGAATCACTATGAAACGTTAACGACGCCAGATCACGTGTTTGATCAGGTGACGATGACTGAATTGGATGATATTGTAGCAACAGGAGAGAAAACATTTGTATATTTTGGGTCACCAATCTGTCATGCTTGTGTAGCTACAATTGGTCACCTTGATAGAATGGCGAAAGAACTTGAAATTGAAACTATCTATTATGTAGATTTTGAATATACAAGTAATTTATCTGATGAATGGTACGAAACTGGAAAGTATGATTATAAAGGAACTCCTGCTGTAGTAGTTTTTGAAGATGGTGAATTTCTAAAGAGTTATCAAAGTGATGAATATGCAGACGGTCCGGATTTGGTGGCTAAGATGTATTCATTCTTGAGTGATTTTGCCTAAGGAGGTAATATTATGAGATACTCAATGAAAGTAGAAGGTATTTCATGTTCTAACTGTGCTAAAACAATTGAAAGTACCTTTAAATTGTATGAAGGTGTTACCTGTAAAGTAAATGTTAGTGCTAATAAAGTAATCTTCAATTACGATGAAGATAAAATAACTCTGACTGAAATTGCAGATGTTGTACGCCAAGCAGGTTATAATCCTATGTTAGAAGTAGGAACAGAAAGCGGAAGTAGTAATAGCTTTAAAAAAGATATAGTTATCTCGATTATTCTTACTTTACCTTTACTATGGACTATGTGGCATCATTTAGGAGCGACTTGGATGACTCCTAGATTGTCAATGTTCTTGATGCAACCTCTAGTTCAATTTATTTTAGCTACGCCAGTACAATTTTATGTAGGTAGAAGATTCTTTAAAGGAATGTATAAGTCAGCTAAACAAAAAGTGTTTGGAATGGATTCTTTAGTAGTTATGGGGACTCTGAGTGCTTATATTTTCAGTGTTTATCAAAGTATAGTTGCATTAAGTGAAGGAATTTGGATGGATTTATCAACAACCCATATGATGCCTGAATTATACTTTGAAACAAGTGCAACAATAATTACAGTTATCCTAATTGGTAATTATTTTGAACATATAGCTAAAAATAGAACTTCAGATGCATTAGTTGATTTAATAAACTTAGGTGCAAAAGAAGCAAGATTATTTGTTGATGGAAAAGAAAAAATGATACCAATTGATGATGTTAGAATTGGTGATAAAATTGTTGTTCTTGCTAACGAGAAGATTCCTGTTGATGGGATCATTGTTGAAGGTAATACATATATAGATGAATCGATGATTAATGGTGAACCTATACCAGCCTTTAAGAAAGTTTCTGACGAAGTTATTGGAGCTACAAATAATACTGGGGAAAGAATTATAGTTGAAGCTACAAGAGTTGGTAGTGAGACTGTATTAGCTAAAATTATTGAAACGGTAGAAGAAGTAAGTTCTTCTAAACCACCAATTCAAAGAACAGCTGATAGAATCGCTAGTATATTTGTTCCAATTGTAGTAACAGTATCAGTTTCAACATTCTTAGTTTGGTACTTTATTATAAGTAAAGATTTAGTCTTATCATTTGAGGCTTCAGTAGCTGTAATGGTGATATCTTGCCCTTGTGCCTTAGGGTTAGCAACTCCAACATCTATATTAGTTGGTAGTGGTAAAGCGTTGAAAGAAGGAATCCTTTATAAAGGAGGAGAATTCTTTGAGGTAGCTAATAAAGTTAATGCAGTATGTTTTGATAAGACAGGAACATTAACAGTAGGTAAACCTGAAGTAACAGATTATTTTGGAAAAACAGAAATAATAGATTATATATATTCACTTGAAAAAGAGTCAGTTCATCCTTTAAGTAAAGCTATAGTTGATTATAGTAAAAATGCTAATAAATTAGGTGTAATTAATTATGAGAATATCAACGGTATGGGACTTATAGGTGAAATAGACGGTAAGGTAGTTGCCGTTGGTTCTAAGAGATTAATGGATGAGTATGAAAGTGATGTATCTAGATTTGATAAAAAATTACGAATATTAAATAATGATGGAAAAACTGTAGTTTATGTAAGTGTAGATGGCTCAGTGGAAGCATTGATTGGTATTGCTGATGTGCTTAAGAGTGATGCTAAAAGTGTAATTGATAACTTACATTCACGTGGTGTAGAAACATATATGATTACTGGTGATAATGAGTTTGTAGCAAACGTAATAGCCAAAAAAGTTGGAATTAAAAATGTATTTGCTAGTGTATTACCAACTGAAAAAGCTAACATTGTTAAATCAATTAAAGACAAGAATAAATTTGTTGCGTTTGTTGGTGATGGTGTGAATGATGCTCCAGCACTAAAAACTGCAGATGTTGGTATAGCCATGAGCTCAGGTAGCGATATAGCTATCGATTCAAGTGATGTTACTTTGATGACTCATGACTTGAATTTAGTAAATAAAGCAATTGATATTTCTATTGCGACATTAAGAAACATTTATCAGAATTTTGGTTGGGCATTTGGTTACAATATTTTAGCAATACCATTAGCCGCTTCTGGTAGATTAAATCCAATGATAGCTGGAATAGCTATGGCTTTCAGTAATATAACTGTGGTTTTAAACGCTTTAAGATTAAAAGGATATAAGTTTAAAAATTATGCTAAGGAGGAAATTATGGAGAAAGTAGTATTAAGTGTACCTAGTATGGCTTGTGGGCATTGTAAAGGTAAAATTGAAAGTTCTTTAAAGGAAGCTAACATCGAAGCTGCTGTTATCTTAGATAACAAGACTGTTGAAGTTAATGAAGAGACTGTTTTACCAGCTATAGAGGTAATAGAAGCTGCTGGTTATCCAGTAGAAAGATAGCTAAATAAATCAAAAAAGATAACAATTTATCATATGTTATCTTTTTTGATTATTTTAATTGATTTATTTTGTATTTATGTTATATTAATAGGTGGTAAAAGGAGTGAAAATATGAACGTAAAAATTGAGAAATTAGAAAACTCAAAAGTTAAACTTACAATCACTGTTGATAAAGAAGTTTTCAACAAAGGTTTAGATTTAGCTTTCGACGAAGAAGTTAAAGAAGTAGAAGTTAAAGGTTTTAGAAAAGGGCAAGTTCCAAGAGGAATTTTTGAAAAACGTTTTGGAGAAGCTAGACTTTATGATAAAGCTATCAACTATGCAATTAGTGAGTCATATCCAAATGCAGTAGAGCAAGAAAAACTTGAAGTAGTTGCTCAACCAAGTGTTGATTTTGATTTTAGTTCAATCGGTAAAGATAAAGACTTTACTTACACTGCGGAAGTAGCTGTAAAACCTGATGTAAAATTAGGTGAATATGTTGGTACAAAAGTTAAACATCCATCTACTAAAGTATTAAAGAAAGATTATGATGCAGAAGTAGAAAAAATATTAGCATCTAAATCAGAGTTAGTAGTAAAAGATTCTGACACATTAGAAGTTGGAGATACATCTATCATCGATTTTGAAGGATTTAAAGATGATGTTGCGTTCGAAGGTGGAAAAGGAGAAAACTTTTCTTTAAAAATCGGATCTGGACAATTTATTCCTGGATTTGAAGAAGCTATGATCGGTATGAAGACTGGTGAAGAAAGAGATGTTAATGTTACTTTCCCAGAAGAATATCAAGCTCCAGATTTAGCTGGTGCTCCAGTATTATTTAAAGTTAAGTTACATGAAATTAAAACTAACAAAACACCTGAATTAACTGATGAATTAGTTAAAGAATTAGAAGGTGAATTTGAAACAGTAGAGCAATTCGAAAAAGATATTAAAGCTCAAATTAAAAGTAGAAAAGAAACTGAACAAAAGAACTTTATTATCGACAAAGTAGTTTCAGAAGCGTCGAAAAATGCAGAAGTGAATATTCCAGTGGAAATGATTGATTCTGAAGTAGAAAAAATGATTCAAGACACTGAAGCTCAAGCTAAACAATATGGTTTAGAATTAGACATGTTCTTACAATTTAATGGAACAAACTTAGAAGATTACAAAACTCAATTAAAAGGTAGAGCTGAAACTAGCGTAAAATACAACTTAGTATTAGAAGCTATAGCTGATAAAGAAGAATTAAAGCCAACAGAGGAGAAATTTGAAGAAGCTTACACTCAATTATCTAAGCAATATGGTATGGAAGTTGAACAATTAAAACAAGTATTTCCTAAAGATATGTTAGCTAATCAATTGAAAACACAATCTGCTGTTGATTTCTTAGTTGAAAAATCAGTTAAAGAGTAAATAATTGCACGACTATGTCGTGCTCTTTTTTTTGTAATTTTTCCTAGAAAAGTATTATTTTTGTTATCAAAGATATAATATTAAACAATGGAGGTTATTTTATGGAACGAGACGTAGTTTGTTCATTTTGCGGTAAAAGTATAAAAGAAATAGATAAACTAATTTCTGGTGATAATGCATATATTTGTGATTCTTGTATCGAAATGTGTTACGAGATTATTACTCAAGATTTTACTAAAAGAAGAAAAAAATATGTAGTTGAAGAAATACCTAACCCACAGGAAATCTATGCGAAGCTTTCAGAATATGTGATTGGTCAAGAGGATGCAAAAAAGGTTCTAAGTGTTGCTGTATATAATCATTATAAAAGATTAAAAAATAATCTCATAAGTAATGATGTTGAAATCGAGAAAAGTAATATATTGCTACTAGGTAAAACAGGTAGTGGAAAGACATTACTAGCTAAAAAACTATCTAAAATACTTAATGTTCCATTTGCTATTTCCGATGCGACTAGCTTAACTGAAGCAGGCTATGTTGGTGAAGATGTAGAAAATATTTTAGTTAGACTACTACAAGCTGCTGACTTTGATTTATCACGAGCTGAAAATGGGATAATATATATTGATGAAATTGACAAAATTGCAAGAAAAAATAATAACCCTTCTATAACTAGGGATGTATCAGGAGAAGGAGTTCAACAATCTCTATTAAAAATATTAGAAGGTACAGTTGCTAATATCCCTCCAAAAGGAGGAAGGAAGCACCCTAACCAAGAGTTTATACAATTTGATACAACAAATGTACTTTTCATCTGCGGTGGGGCATTTGATGGTATTGAGGATATCATTAAGAAAAGAAGTGGAAGAAAAAATATCGGATTCAATAAGACAGATGATGAAGAAGATATAATTAAAGAAGTAACTCATGAAGATATTACTAAATATGGTATGATACCTGAATTAGTAGGAAGAATACCTATAATATCATCTCTAAGCGTTTTAGATAAATCAGCTCTGATAAAAATAATGACTGAACCAAAGGACGCAATTATAAAGCAGTACAAGAAAATGTTCTCAATGGATGATGTAGAATTGGAGTTTACTTCTGATGCATTAAGTGAGATTGCTCAAAATGCAATATCTAGAGATATAGGTGCACGTGGAATAAGATCAATACTTGAAGAGATAATGATTGATATAATGTTTGAGTTACCAAAAAGTGATAAAAGTAAGTGCATAATTTCACGAGATATTGTGTTAGCAAGAAATTCACATAAGAAAATAAATTTAAGTGCTTGAGCGGATTCGTCCGCTCTTTTCAATTAAGCATCTTTAGCATACATATTGAAGAATTTATGTTATAATGAAAAACGTAATAAGAAATTATTATATTAAGGTAGTAATTGGAGATAATAACAACAGTAAATGTTATTTTATAAATTGTTTATATTTAGAGAGGTGATATAATGCTTACTAATGATAAGGTGTTTGAAAGTGCTTATCCAGCAATGGCTATTAGAGGGATAGTAGCATTACCAGATAACGATATTCGACTTGAAGTAGGTCGTGAATTCAGTAAAAAAGCTTTGTTAGAAGCTGAAAAAAATGATAATCAAATAGTATTATTAATTCAAAAAAATCCATTAACTGAAACTCCAACTCCAGCTGATTTGTATGATACAGCAATTGTTGGAAAAATTACTATGAAAATTAAACTACCAAATGGAAATTATAAAGTCAAAATAAATGGTATAGTACGTGCGAAAGTTAAACATTTTGAAAGTGAGAACCCATTTTATACCGTTTTTGTTGAGTCTTTACCAAGCATTCAGACAAACGTTGATGAAGAAGTTGCTTTAATTAGAATGATTGTTAATGAGGTAATTGATAATTCAGAGGATATCTTTATGAATGGTAAAAGTGTTGTTAATGCAATTCAGGGTGGAGTAACTTCTGAAAAATTAGCAAATATAGTAGCTTTTAACTTAAAGATTCATGAATCTGAAAAAATTAAATATCTTACTACACCAGATGTGAATGAGAAATTACAATTTGCGTTAAAAGATATTGAAAAAGAAAAATATTTAAGAAATTTAGAAAATGAAATAAATAAACAAGTTCGTGAAAGTATAGATGAGAATCAAAAAGAATACTATTTACGTGAAAAAATGAAAGCTATACAAAACGAACTAGGCGATAAAGCTAAAAAAGAAACAGATATTGAGAAACTTAGATCAAAAATATTAGATAAAAAGATGCCTGAAGAAATAGAAGAGAAAGCATTGAATGAACTAAGTAGATATGAAACATTACCTGCAAGTACTGCAGAGAGTGGTATTATTAGAGCTTATCTTGATTTTTTAGTTGATTTACCATGGAATGAAACAACTACTGATAATGAAGATATTAATAATGCTGAGAAAGTATTAAATGAAGGTCATTATGGATTAGAAAAAGTTAAAGACCGTATTATTGAGTATCTAGCAGTTAAAATAGCTACTCAAAAAAATCCGCAAACAATTCTATGCTTAGTAGGACCTCCTGGTGTAGGTAAGACATCGTTAGCTCATGGTATTGCAGAAGCTCTAAATAAGAACTTTGTTAAAGTTGCCCTAGGTGGAGTTAAAGATGAATCTGAAATCCGTGGACACCGTAGAACTTATATAGGTGCATTACCTGGTAGAGTTTTACAAGCTATGAAGAAGGCTAAAGTAAAAAATCCATTATTCTTAATTGATGAAATTGATAAAATGAGTTCTAACTTTAGAGGGGACCCTGCAAGTGCAATGTTAGAAGTACTGGATCCTGAACAAAACAAATTCTTTAGTGATCACTATTTAGAAGAATCATATGATTTATCAGAAGTGTTATTTATAGCTACAGCTAACTATTTAGAAAATATTCCTGCTCCGTTAAGAGACAGAATGGAAATAGTGCAGTTAAGTTCTTATACTGAAGATGAGAAGTTACAAATAGCTAAAAATCATTTGTTGGGAAGACAAATGATCGCTCATGGGTTAACAAAAGATAAAATTAAAATCTCCGATGGTGCAATCATGGAGATGATTCAAAAGTATACTAGAGAAGCTGGTGTTCGTCAGTTAGATAGATTAATTGGAAAATGCTCAAGAAAAGCTATTAAAAAGATATTAGAAGGTGAAATAACTAAAGCTAGTATTTCAAAATCTAATTTAGTTGATTTCTTAGGAAAACCTTTATTTACACATAATAAGACTGAAAAGAAAGACCAAATCGGTGTAGTTACAGGATTAGCATACACACAATTTGGCGGAGATACTTTACCAGTTGAAGTTACTTACTACAAAGGTAATGGTAAATTAGTATTAACAGGTAAACTTGGAGATGTAATGAAAGAATCTGCTCAAGCTGCATTAAGTTTTGTAAAATCTCATGCAGATGAGTACAAGATAGATCCGATTATTTTTAAAGAAAATGATATTCACATTCATGTACCTGAAGGTGCTGTACCAAAAGATGGTCCAAGTGCTGGAGTTACAATTACTACAGCCATTGTATCAGTGTTAACTAATCGTAAAGTTGATAGGTTAACTGGTATGACTGGAGAGATTACTCTGAGAGGTAGAGTGTTACCTATAGGTGGTTTGAAAGAAAAATCTATTGCCGCTCATAGATCAGGACTTAAAAAGATCATTATTCCGAAGGATAATGAAAAGGATATAGATGATATTCCACAAAGTATTAGAGAAGCTCTAGAAATTAAGAGTGTAGATAACATCGATGACGTGATAAAAGAAGCTTTAAGATAAGGTGTTTCCTTATCTTTTCTTTTGTGATATTATCTTAATGAAAAGGAATGATACATATGAAAATAAAAAGCGCTGAATATACAGTTACGGGAGTAAGATTTGATCAATATCCGACAGACAATTTAAAAGAATTCGTATTCTTAGGAAGAAGTAATGTTGGGAAAAGTAGTTTTATTAATAGTTTATTAAATAAAAAAAATCTAGCTTATACATCATCAAAGCCAGGAAAAACTCAAGCATTAAATTTTTTCTTAATTAACCAAAATTTTTATTTTGTGGATGTACCAGGTTACGGATATGCAAAAGTAAGTAAAAAACAACGTGAAGAATTCGGTAGAATGATTGAAGCTTACTTAGTTAATCGAAAGGAACTTTCAAGAGCTTTTTTAATAGTTGATTTAAGACACAAGCCAAGTGAAGACGATATTTTAATGTATAATTTCTTAAAGTATTACGATATTCCAGTAACTGTAATTGCAACAAAAGCAGATAAAATTGGTTCCACACATATTAGGAAACATATTAAAACTGTAGAAAATACTTTAAACATCTATAAAGAAGATAATTTGATAATTTATTCAAGCACATCACTTAAAGGTAAAGAAGAAGTATTAAATATGTTAAGTAAAATGACTCTATAGGGTCATTTTTTTTCATATATCATCTAAAATAATCATATTTTATATTGATAGGGGTGAGAAAATGAAGTATGTTATAAATTGTGAAACAACTGTAGATTTACTTAGAGTTAGTAATGTTTATAATCTTAACTATAAAATTGATGATTATAAAGTAGGTGATACTTTAGATGGTAAAATTATTTTGTATGGAAAATATGTTAAAGACAACCTAGAAGAAATTCTTGATTACGAAGAAGAAGTAGATTTTACAGTAGATTTTGATGAAAAGAAATATAAAGTTTCATCAATAGAATGTGATAACTTACAATATGACGTAGTTTTTGGAAGAGGAATAAATGCTACTTATGATGTAGTAATTGATTATGAAGAACCAGATCAAGAAATAGAGCTGATTAAAGATATGATAGATGAAGAAACAGATGGAATTTTAGAAGAAGCGTTAAAGAATAGAGATGATTCTTTTTTAGACGTTGAGATTAATGACATCGAAAGAGATGTAGAAATACTTGAAGAATTTATAGAAGAAGAAGTTGTAGAGGAAGAAGTTGTAGAGGAAGAAGTTGTAGAGCAAGAATTGGCAGAAGAAGTATTATTAGAGGATGTTGAAGTAAATAAGCAACCTGTTACTAAGTCGATTTTAGAAGCATCTAGAAAGCAATTTAAAGAAGAAGATGAAAAAGAATCAGTTGAAAAGATAGAAATAAATAAAATCAATATTAGAGATAATGATGAACACTTCTTAGGTAACTTAGAAGAAACTTATAGTACGTATAAAGTTATCTTCAATGTTAATGAAAAAAATGTAGAAGAGTTAGCAAGAAAATACAATAAATCTGTTGAAGAAATATATAAAGATAACAATTACTCAATCAATAAAAACTTGTTGATTAAAGATGACTCTAAAAAATGAGTTAGAAAATCTCGGAATCAAAGTTGAAAGCATTAAAAAAATAAATAACGATTTATATGATCTATCGGATGGTTACAATAATTATATTTTAAAATTGGCAGAAGATAATGGAGTGTATGAATTTCTATTTGCTCAAGGTGTCAAGCAAGTTCTTTACCCTTTAAGTGTAAATGGAAAAAATTCAGTAACGATAAAAAATCGTAAATATTATCTTTTCAATTACATGAATGAAATAGAGTATCAGCCAAAGAAAAAGATATACGACTTGGCTGACTCTTTAAAAGAGGTTCACTTCTCTACAATGGTTCAAAAAAAAATTAAACCACAAAAAGTGATTTTAAGATTTAAGAAGATGTATGAGTTCTTAGGTGAGCAATTTAATAAAATTGATGCATTTATGAGGAGTTATGAATCTAAAGATTATTTGACTGATACTGATTTTATGATTTTAAATAGATATCATGTATTATTAGATATTAAATATTATATGGGTAAGATGCAGTATAAAATACTAGATCACATGGAAAAAGAGTTAGAAGTTTATTTATGCTTAAATCACGGTAATCCAGATATATCTCATTTAATAAATAAACGCCTAATCTCATTTAATAAGTCAAAATTTACTATACCTGTTTACGATATTGCTCTTTTTTATATTAATAGTGCAAACTTAAATATAAATCATAAAAAGCTTATTATGGATTGGTTAGATAAATTTGATGATAAGTTCTATGTATACTATTTTAGATTTTTAGTGTTATATGTATATGTGTTTGGTATTAACTTGTCTTCATTTGAAGTTGAACATAATATTTTAGCAACTTGTAATAAGATTGAAGATTTTATTAAAATGTTTCTAACTCCCGCAGAGAATAAGAATGAAAATCAACAGTATCAAAATCAATAAAATTAGATTTAGAAGAGAGTAACTTATAAGAGTTAAAAATATTTGCCATATTAAAATCGTTATAATTATACATGATGCTTTTTTTAGACTTCCAGCAAGAGCAACTAATAATTTCATAATATCACCTACAAATATTATATGAGGTGATACGTATATAGTTGACTTATAACAACCCTGTGATAAAATATAAAAGTATAATGCTGTGATATAGAGTAGTAAAAGTATTTTACTTTTTAGAGAGGGATTGTTTGGTGGAAAATCCTATGTAATTGCTTTGAATGTAGCTATGGAGCATAACAAATGAGTTTAGTAGTTTGTTACGTGAGCTCGCGTTAAGAGTATAGAGTGCGTTAATTACTGTCAATAATTATTGATGAGTTAACGAACTAAGGTGGTACCACGATTAATTCGTCCTTAGATTATTCTAAGGACTTTTTTTTATAGAAAGGATAGATTTTATGACAACAGGTATAATATTAGCTAGTGTATTAGTCGTCTATAGCATGGCTAAAACATTGTATTTAATTAAGACTAAGAAAGAAAATAAACTATTGAATTTTGATTTAAGTATACTTAAATCAGATAAGAGAAAAGAGTTTAGTAATTACGTCACTAATCTATTCTCTAATTTAACATTCTTTTATGGAATGATAATTTACTTAGTGGACTTATATTCAGATTATGAGCTACTAATAGGTATAATATTGATTATACTAACTATAATACAAGACTATTACTTCATTAAGAAAGTATTTCCTAATGAATTCAATAAATTAAAAACAAGGAGATAATATTATGAAAGAAATGAAACCAAAATATAATCATTTAGAAGTAGAAGATAAAAAATATGAATATTGGCTTGAAGGTGGATTCTTCAACTCAGGAGATAAATCAAAAGAGCCATTTACTATAGTAATTCCTCCACCAAATGTAACAGGTAAATTACATTTAGGTCATGCTTGGGATACAACTTTACAAGATATTATTGTTCGAAGAAAAAGAATGCAAGGATTTGATGCTTTATGGTTACCAGGTATGGATCATGCTGGTATCGCAACTCAAGCAAAAGTTGATGCTCGTCTTAAAGAACAAGGTACTAATCGCTACGAATTAGGAAGAGAAAAGTTTTTAGAAGCAGCTTGGGACTGGAAAAATGAATATGCTGAAAATATTCATGCACAGTGGGCTAAAATGGGTCTGTCATTAGATTATAATAAAGAAAGATTTACTCTTGATGAAGGATTAAATAAAGCAGTTAATGAAGTATTTATTAAACTATATAATGAAGGTTTAATATATCAAGGTGTTAGAATAATTAACTGGGATCCTCAAGCAAATACTGCATTAAGTAATATCGAAGTAGAACATAAAGAAGTAGAAGGAGCATTCTATCACTTTAAATATCCTTTAGTTGATGGAAGTGGTTATATGCAAATAGCTACTACAAGACCGGAAACAATGTTCGCAGATACTGCGTTAATGGTACATCCAGATGATGAACGTTGGACTAATGTTATAGGAAAAGAGGTTTATATTCCTGGAACTGAGACTAAGATTCCAATTATATCAGATGATTATGTTGATATGGAGTTTGGTACAGGGGTTGTAAAGGTTACACCTGCACATGACCCTAATGACTATGAAGTTGGTTTAAGACATAATTTAGAGATGCCTTTATGTATGCACGACAAAGGTACAATGAATGAGCTAGCTGGTAAATATGAAGGTTTAGATAGATTTGTATGTCGAAAGCAATTAGTTGCTGACTTACAAGAAGCAGGATTATGTCCTGAAATTGAGAAATTAGTTCATTCAGTTGGACATAGTGAAAGAACTGGAGTACCTGTAGAGCCGAGATTATCAAAACAGTGGTTCGTTAAAATGGCTCCTTTAGCTGAGAACTCGTTAAACAATCAAAACACTGAGGAAAGAGTTAATTTCGTTCCAAATAGATTTGAAGGTATATTCACTCGTTGGATGGATGAAATAAGAGATTGGTGTATTTCTAGACAATTATGGTGGGGTCATAGAATTCCAGCATGGTATAAAGGTGATGAAGTAAGAGTTCAAGTTGAATCTCCAGGTGAAGGCTGGGTTCAAGATGAAGATGTACTAGATACTTGGTTTTCAAGTGCATTATGGCCGTTTTCTACATTAGGTTGGCCGAATGAAACAGAGGACTTAAAAAGATATTATCCAACTGATGTATTAGTTACTGGATATGATATTATCTTCTTCTGGGTTTCTAGAATGATTTTCCAAGGATTACATTTTACAGATCAAAAACCATTTAAAGATGTATTAGTTCATGGTTTAATTAGAGATGCACAAGGTAAAAAAATGTCGAAGTCTTTAGGTAACGGTGTTGATCCTATGGATGTTATTGAAAAGTACGGTTGTGACAGCTTAAGATACTATCTAACAACAAACTCGGCACCAGGGCAAGATTTACGATATATTGAAGAAAAGTTAGAGTCTAGTTGGAATTTTATTAACAAACTATGGAATATTTCTCGATATGTTTTAATGAATGTAGAAACAAAAAATGAAATTGATTATAACAATTTAAATACGGTAAATAAATGGATTATTTCTAAACTAACAGAAACGATCAAATCAGTGGATACAAATTACGATAAATATGAATTTGGTGAAGTAGCAAAAACCATTTATAACTTCTCGTGGGAGACGTTTGCTGCATGGTATGTTGAAATGAGTAAAGTATCATTAAGTACTGAAGATAAAGAAGAAACAGAAGCAGTTCTTATTTATGTTTTAGAAACTATTATCAAACTATTACATCCGTTTATGCCATTTGTAACGGAAGAAATATATCAAAAGTTACCTGATACTGATAAATCGATTTCTATTAGTAATTGGCCAAATGAAACGTTTTTGGATGAAAAATCACTAAAACAAGTTAATATGTTAACTGACTTAATTAGAGCAATAAGAAATATTAGAAGCGAGAAAAATGTTGCACTTTCTAAACCGATAAATATCATTATAAAAGCTGAAAATGAAGAAATTAAAGCAAATCTTCAAGAAATGAGTACTTATATTGATAAATTCTGTAATCCAAGTGATTTAATTATTGATACTGATATAAGTACAGAAGAAAAATCTGTTAGTGTTGTGTTACAAGGTATTACAATTTATTTACCTCTAGCAGGATTAATTGATTTAAATGAAGAGAAAGAAAGATTAGAAAAAGAATTAAAACGATTATCTTCAGAAATTAAACGTGGAGAAAACATGTTAAGCAATGAAAAGTTTATTTCTAAGGCTCCTAAGGCAAAAGTTGATGCTGAAAAAGACAAACTAGAAAACTATAGAAAACAGTATAAAGAAGTCGAAAAAACACTAAAAGAACTATAAATGGAAAGCGCTTTATAAATCACTTTATTTTACTTGATATAAGTGGTATAATCTAATTAGCAAAAATTAACAAATACTTATAAAGGAGTGGTATTATGAAAGGTTATAAACCTGAGTTTGTAAAAAACATTGCTGTTTTAGGACACCAAGGTAGCGGTAAAACGCTTCTAATAGAATCTTTATTATACGCAACTAAGGTAATTGGTGAAAAAGGTAAATTAGAAAATGGCTCTACAGTATCTGATTTCTTAAAAGAAGAAAAAGATCATAAAATGAGTATTTCTTCTTCGGTTATCCCAGTTGAATATGACGTTCATAAACTTAATTTTATTGACACGCCTGGTTTCTTAGATTTAGCTGCTGAAACTACTGCTGCATTAAGAGTATCATCTGCTGCTATATTAGTTATTGATGGAACAAGCGGTATTCAAGTTGGTAGTGAGAAAGCTTGGGATTACCTAAGAAAATATTCAATTCCAACAATTATTTTTGTAGACAAATTAGATAAAGAAAATGTTGAGTTTAATAAAGTTATTGAAGAGATTAGAAACACATTCGGAAAAAAATGTATGCCACTAGGTATTCCGATTGGTGAAGAAGAAAATTTCCATGGAATTGGTAGAATTTTCTCTCAAAAAGAAAGAATATATGATGGAGATAAGTATACTGATAATGAATTAACAGATGCAACAAGAGATAAAGTTGAAAGATATAGAGACATGATGTTAGAGGCAGTAGCGGAAACTAGCGAAGAATTAATGGAAAAATACTTCGAAGGTGAAGAATTCACACCTGAAGAGATAATGGCTGGTGTAGAAGTTGGTGTATGTAATGGTGAAGTAGTACCAATCTTAATTGGTAGTGCCGAAAAGAACATTGGTCCAAATGAGATTTTAGAAGCATTAAAAGAAATTACACCTTCTGTAGAGAAACAAAAAAATCAGTTCTCTGACACTGGTAAAGAAGTAGAAGTAATTAAAGATATTAATGCACCATTTAGTGCGATTTGTTTCAAGACTGTAATTGACCCATTCTTAGGGAAAATGTCTTACATGCAAGTTAAAACTGGTAAATTAACTAAAGATCAAGCTGTTCATATAGTTGGGAAAAAAGATAAAATTAAGTTGAATAACATAATCTTTATTCGAGGTAAAGAAACTAAAGATGTTGATTATGTAAGTACTGGGGATATATGTGTTGTAACTAAAATTGATGCACTATCAAATGGTGATACACTTGCTGATCCTTCAGTAAATACACCTTTAGCAGGATTACCGACTCATCAACCGACGTTATTCTATGCACTATTACCTAAGACTAAGAATGATGAAGATAAGATTGGGAATGCATTATCTAGAATCGCAGCTGAGGATAGATCTGTAGGATTACTAAGACCAAAAGAAACTGGACAATTATTATTCGGTGGACTAGGTCAAAAACATATAGATTTATATTTAGATAAGATGAAGAACCAATTTGGTGTTGAGGTAGATACAGAAGATATGGAAATAGTTTATCGTGAGACTATTAGAGGGAACTCTGATGTTCAAGGTAAATTTAAAAAACAATCTGGTGGATCTGGTCAATATGGTGATGTTAAAATAAGATTTAGTCCAACTAAAGAAAAGTTCATATTTGAGGAAAAAATCTTTGGTGGATCTGTACCTAAAAACTATATCCCTGCTGTTGAAAAAGGGTTACATGATGCAATCCAAAATGGTGGTTTAGCTGGTTATCCAGTAATTGGATTAAAAGCTGAATTATATGATGGATCATACCATGCAGTAGATTCATCTGAGTTAGCATTTAAAATGGCTGCGGCTATAGCGTTTAAAGATGGATTTATGAAAGCTTCACCAGTGTTATTAGAGCCAATTATGGATGTTTCTATTACGGTTCCTAATGATTATACTGGAGATGTAATGGGTGATTTAAGTAGACGTAGAGGTGTTGTACGTGGTATGGAACCATTAGGTTCAAAGCAAATCATTAAAGCAAAAGTACCTCAAGCAGAAATGTTAACGTATACTATTGATTTAAAATCACTAACTCAAGCACGTGGATTATTCGAAATGGAATTCGATTCGTATCAGGAATGTCCTCATAATGTATCTGAGTATGTAATCAAAGAAAGAAATGCAAAATCGGAAAAATAATATTAAGGGCTAATATAGCCCTTTTTTATTAAACATCTTTACTATTTTAAATAATTTAGATAATATATAAGAAGTTATAGAAATAGTGAAGGTGATATTATGTTTGAAAATATGGAAGAATGTCTAGAATGGTTATATGAACCAAGAGAATTAGCGATTAAATTTGATATGAGTAGGATGACTAAAGCGATGAGTTTATTCAATGATCCTATAGATTATAAGTGTATTCATATAGCTGGTACAAATGGAAAAGGTTCTACGGTATCTTACTTGAAAAGTGCTTTAATTGGTGCAGGGTATAATGTGGGTACGTTTATTTCACCATTTGTAGTTGTATTTAATGAAAGAATTACATTTAATAATCAATATATATCGGATCAAGATTTTATAAAATATGTTAACTTAGTTAGAATAAACTTAATTGCAGCAGATTTAGAAATATCTTTCTTTGAGATTTTAACAATTATTGCTTTTTTATATTTCCAAGACAAAGAAGTAGATTACGCAATTATTGAAACTGGTTTAGGAGGCAGATTAGATTCTACTAATGTAATTAATAAGGAAGTAGCACTAATTACAAATGTTGGATTAGATCATATGGAAGTACTCGGAGACAATCTTGAACAAATAGCTAAAGAAAAACTAGGAATAGTTAGAACTAATTTAATAACATCTGTGGACAGTGAATTAAGACCACAGTTTCAAGAATACTGTGATATGAGAAGTGCTGAACTAATATTTACTCAAGATATAATTGATTTAGAAGTTAAGGGTAATTACACTAAATTTAAATATAAAGATTTCTTAGTTGTATTGTCAATGCTTGGTGAACATCAAGCTAAGAATGCAAGTTTAGCTTTAGAAGCGTTATTATATCTAAGAGAAAAAAAAGGATTACTGATTACTGATGAACAAATACTTAATGGTTTAAAAAGAGCATTTTGGCCTGGGAGGCTTGAGCAAATAGGAAAAGATATTTATGTAGATGGAGCTCATAATATTGATGGTATAAAAACACTAGTAAACTTTATTAAGGAATTGGATAAACCAGTTACAGTAATTTACTCATGCTTAAGTGATAAAGAATATACAAAAATGCTAGAGATTCTAGAGCCTAATGTAGACAAGATTTACTTTACGGAATTTGATTATCCAAGAGCTTTAAACGCAGAAAGCCTATTTGAGGTTTCTAATCATAAAAATAAGCATATAGTTAAGAATTATAAAGATACATTTAATTACATAAAAGAAGATGAATTTACAATTTTTTGTGGTTCGTTATACTTTATATCGCTTGTAAGAAAAAAATAGTCCAATAGACTATTTTTTTTTACAAATTCACTTAATATAATTTCCTATTATTTAGGAGAGGTGGGAGAATGAAAAAAGAAAATGATTATATAGGGATTATTGTGGGGATAATCATTGGCGTTGTTTTTGGATTTTTCGTTCAAGACAAAATCAATATAGTTAGTACTCAAGATATATCAAGTGAAGAGAAAGTTTATTTACTTCAAGTTGGGGAATATGATAATTCAGAAGATGTGCTTACAATTCAGAGTCAACTTCAAGCTAATGGTATACCAAATGTGGTTGTCTATAAAGATGATTCATTTTTTATCTATTCTGGTATAAGTCTGAATGATGAGTTTGAGACAGTCACGGTGCTATTAGATTATGCTGGTATAAATTATGTAGTAAAATCTGAGTTTATCTATAATTATATTAGTGACTATTCTGAGAATGAATTGAAATTTTGGGAAGAGGGACTTAATTATTACATGAAGTCCTTGAATAGAGAAAAAATCATTTTAACGGAAGAGTTCGCAAGTCTAAAGAATCTAAATATTGAGTTCTACTCAAACATCGTGTATTTAATGAGTGTTGAGGATGATGATCTGTTAGAGAGAATTAGATTACAAACGTATAAACTATTTGTAGAGAACAGGAGATAATATGTTAATTAGGGAGATTGTAGAAACAGACAGGCCAAGAGAAAGAGCAAGGAAATATGGAATTAATACCCTTTCTAACAGTGAATTGTTAGCTGTATTACTAAGAACAGGAACTAAAGATTTATCAGCGATAGAAGTTAGTAATAACATTTTAAATTCTATAGACCAAATTAATGATTTAAGTGATATAACCACAGAAGAATTAGTGAACATAAAAGGTATTGGTATAGCTAAATCTTTAAGTGTACTCGCAGCCATTGAACTAGGAAAAAGAATTAACTATAAAATTAAGAGGGTTAAAGTAGTTACTCCTAAGAGTATATTTAATCTTTTAAGATATGAAATGTGTTCTTTAAAACAAGAGCACTTTATTTGTTTATTCCTTGATTCGAAAAATAATATAATAACTAAGAAAACATTATTTATTGGGTCTTTGAATATATCAATTGTTCATCCAAGAGAGATTTTTAAATGGGCAGTAAAATTATCGAGCGCTTCAATCATTATTGTACATAATCATCCAAGTGGAGATCCGACTCCAAGCTCTCAAGATATTGATATAACAAAGAAAATTATCGATTCTGGTAACATTATTGGTATTACTGTACTAGACCATATAATCATTGGTAGAGATTGTTTTCTTAGTCTAAGTGAATTAGGTTATTTTAAATAATACAAGCTCATACAATTAAGTAAGGTGATTAGTATGAGAAAAAAAGAGCAAATAGAAGTTGTTAATAGAATTAATGTGAGTATGTTTTTATTAATCTTTATCTTCATAATAGAAATATCGTCAGGTGGGGTAGTTGAACCAATACAACAACAACTGTCTAGACACGGAAATTTTTTAAAAGTATTAAATATTTATAATGGTGAAATAGCTACTTTCTTTAATATTGAGAATGACGTGGCAGTGTATCAACCTAATAGACAGGTGATAGAAGATGGAGATGACTTAAAAATTTACGAGGATACTGTTACTTCGGATACAACTGGAGTGGTAGTTTCAATTAGTAGTGATGACACAGGAAATATTGTATTAGTTAAAGCATTAGATGATAGAGAATACGAGTATAGATATATTGATACCGTATCAGTTACTCTGTATGATTATGTTAGTGTGGGCGATGTAATTGGTAATGGTGTAAAAGGAGATTATTATAAACTGAGTATAAAAAATATATGAAGGTAAAAATACATTTTACCTCATATATTTTATTTTTACTTGCAATATTATCAGGATTCTTTAAAGTGATTTTGATTATATTCTTTTCTATTTTATTTCATGAACTTTGTCATGCTATTGTAAGTAAAATATTCAATAGAAAAATATCTAAAATAACTATTCTTCCTTTTGGGACTATTTTTGAAGTTGATAGTAACGATAATATAAATCTTCTAGAGGAATTACTAATAGTTCTAGCCGGTCCGTTAGGATCGCTTTTTCTTATGATGTTTGATGATTTATATTCTATTAATAGAATAATACTTATATTTAATTTATTACCGATATACCCACTAGATGGAGGTAAAATCATAGAAACATTACTATGTAAAGTATTCAACTTTAAACTAGTATTGAAAATTATATATGTTAATTCAATCATTTTTTCATTTTCTATGATTATTATTGGCGTAGTGTATAGTTCAATTAATTTTGTAATTATAGGGGTTGCCCTACTTATAATAAATTTAAAAAATATTGATGAACTTGAGATAAGGTACTGGAATTTTTTAAGTGATAAACTTATAACGAAGAGAATGTTACCACTTAAGTTGGTTAAAACAAATAACCAAAATAACTTTTATAGAGGTTATAACAATTTATTTATTAGTAAGAAGGGATTATTAAATGAAGTCGATATAATTAAGATAAATAAATATACCTAATATTAACTTGTGAATGTGAGATTAAAGATATGTTATAATACTAAGGAGTCGATTATAATTTTTCCATATATATGATGGAAATGAGTGAATATTCACTAATTTGTGAATAGCTAATTAAATTACTCACTATTACGTTGACATTAATATATCTATTGTGATATTATTAGTTGTTGCATTCTGCAACCGCACAGAATAAGGTTTACAAAGCTTATGCTACCTTAATGGCGTGTTTTAAAATAATAAACAAGGAGGTGCAGAGTATGTATGCAGTTATCGAAACTGGTGGTAAACAAGTTCGCGTAGAAGAAGGTATGGCTATCTATGTTGAAAAGTTAGAAGTTGAAGCTGGTGAAAATATTACATTCGATAAAGTACTTATGGTATCTGGAGATTCTGTTCAAGTTGGTGCTCCATTCTTAAATGGTGTTACTGTTGAAGGAACTATTGAAAAACATGGTAAACAAAAGAAAATCATTGTTTTCAAAATGAAACCTAAAAAGAAATATCGTAAAAAACAAGGTCATCGTCAAGCTTATACTAAAGTTATAATTAACAAAATTAACGCTTAATTATGATTGTAGCTAATTTTACATATGGCGATGAATTCGTATTTGAGATGAGTGGACATGCTGAGTATGACGAATCTGGAAAAGATATCGTATGCGCTGCCGCAAGTTCTATAGCTATTACTTCGTTAAAAGCTATTGATAAATTCTTAAATAAAGAAGATTATGTATTAATTGAAAATGATGGTTATTTAAAGTTAATCGTCAAAAATAACAACGATGAAGTACAGTTGTTATTAGAGAATCTAATAGAAACATTACAGGAATTAGAATCACAATTTCCTAGATATATAAAAATAAAACAATAGGAGGTGTGTTCGCATGTTAAAATTAAACATCCAATTGTTCGCATCTAAAAAAGGTGTTGGGTCTACTAGAAATGGTCGTGACTCAGAATCTAAAAGATTAGGTGCCAAGAAATCAGATGGACAATTCGCTACTGCTGGATCAATTTTGTATCGTCAAAGAGGTACAAGAATTTTCCCAGGTAACAATGTAGGTAAAGGTGGAGATGACACTTTATTTGCTAAAGTTAGCGGTATAGTTAAATTCGAACGCAAAGGTAGAGATAAAAAACAAGTATCTGTTTACCCAGCTGAATAATTAAACGAAAGTACACTTTGTGTACTTTTCTTATGTTATACTTAATTAGTATAATTTGGTAATCTATAAATATTTTTACTGTGTTTGGGGAAAATACGAGTAAATTGGGTTGATTATGTAAATGAGATAATATTAACTGTATTTAGCATGTGATATTACCTTCATCACATAACTCTTAAAAAAATGTTTGTTGGTTAAAGCAAACGTTTGTTTTGGGAACTTGATTAAGAAAAGTTGACTCTAATAACAAGGTTAATTTGATATAGATGCTGTGATATGTTGATGTTTAAGTAATCGATGTAATGTCTTTGGAATTATTGGCATTACTTAAAAAAATTAAATGAAATTGATATTACTGTTAGAGTAATAACGATGTAATGAAAGTAGGCGAATATTATGTTCGTAGATTTGGTAAAATTAAAAGTTGAAGCGGGTAAGGGTGGCGACGGAATCGTTGCTTTTAGACGTGAAAAATATATTCCTATGGGTGGTCCAGCAGGAGGAAGTGGAGGAAACGGTGGAAGCATGGTTTTCGTCGCTGAAGAAGGATTAAGCACACTTCTAGAACTTAGATATAATAAAATAATTAAGGCTGAACCTGGACAAAACGGTATGACAAAAGGAATGCATGGTAAAAATTCAGATAATACATATGTAAAAGTTCCAGTAGGTACTACTATTTTTGATGATGATACAGGGAAAGTAATTGGAGATTTAACAAAACATAAAGAAGAAGTAGTTGTAGCTAAAGGTGGACGTGGTGGACGCGGAAACATACAGTTTACTACTAGTAGAAACTCAGCACCTGAGATTTGTGAAAAAGGTGCACCAGGAGTAATAAGAAATTTAAGAGTAGAATTAAAAGTGTTAGCTGATGTAGGCTTAGTTGGTTATCCAAGTGTAGGTAAATCTACATTAATTTCAGTTGTATCGAAAGCGAGACCTAAAATCGCGGATTATCATTTCACTACATTAAAACCTAATTTAGGTGTAGTTGGTATTGAGAATAAATCTTTTGTAATG
The DNA here is from genome assembly GCA_046529715.1 of Mycoplasmatota bacterium WC44. GTDB lineage: Bacteria > Bacillota_I > Bacilli_A > MAG-NZ > MAG-NZ > WC44. The sequence continues at coordinate 1,157,311 of CP134881.1, read as the reverse complement.
GCTGATTTACCGGGACTAATTGAAGGAGCTTCTAGTGGATCTGGATTAGGATATCAATTCTTAAGACATATCGAAAGAACTAGAGTAATTATTCATGTTATTGATATAAGTGGTATGGAAGGTAGAGATCCTGTTGAGGATTTCCACACGATTAATAAAGAATTAGAACAATATAAAATGAATCTATTGAAACGACCTCAAGTAATCGCATTGAATAAATCTGACTTACCTGGGGCTGAAGAAAATTATAAAAGATTTGTTGAAGAGATTAAAGATTATCCTATCATTAAGATTTCGGCTGCTACTAGACATGGTATAGATGAATTATTATATAAAACAATGGAAACTTTAGAGAATGCTAGAAAACTAGATTTATATGCAGATGAAGACTTTGACGGAGTTGTTGAATATAACTTTACTCCTGATGAAATTAAATTTAATATTGTCTTAGCTGATGACAATGTGTTTGTAGTTGAAGGTCCAATGGTTGAAAAACTTCTTAAAATGACTGACTTTACGAAGGATCAATCAGTAAAACGATTCTCAAGACAGTTAAGATCTCTAGGTATTGATGCCGCATTAAGAGATTTAGGTGTAAGACATGGAGATGTAGTTCGTATTTTAGATTTTGAGTTTAACTTCTTAGATTAAATGCTTTTGTTAATTGATATAGGTAATACAAATACTAAAATTAAGTACGAAATAGTAACAACTATAGAATCAAACCCTGATTTGACCATAAAAGATTTAGTTGAAAAAATAGGCGAATTTAAGTTTTTAGGTGAACTAGAAGTTAAAAACGTGGTAATTTCATCTGTAGTACCAAAACTTACCGATTTATATGTAAAATACTGTAAAGAGATTTTGGAATTAGAGCCACTAATTGTTAGTAATAAGACTTCTAAGTATGAAATAACAACGAACGAAGAAGTAGGAGCAGATGTTTTAGCAACAGTAAATGCAGTTGTGGGAGAAGCTATTATAGTAATGCTTGGAACTGCTACTGTTATTAGCTATGTTAATGACGGATTATTACTAGGAGTAATTATAGCACCTGGAGTTCTTACAAGTATAAAATCATTGATTGGTAGTACTGCACTCTTAAAAGATTTTGAGATAGACGCACCAATAGAAGTATTAGGTAGAAATTCTACAGAAGGTTTGAAATCTGGAGCGATTTATGGGCATTCTGCTATGATTGATGGTCTTATCGATAGAATAAACCCTACAAATGAGGTCAAAATTATAGCTATGGGCGGATTTGCAAATAAAATAATACCGCTTTGTAAGCATGATATTGAAATTGATAATGATTTATTATTCAAGGGATTAATTAAAATATATGAACACTCTTTATAAGAGTGTTTTTTATTCGGTTACTTATTATTTTCAAAAAATTATGTTATAATTTAACTTGGTAAATTAAGAAAAATAAGTTTAATATAGGTGAAAAATATGTACGAAAACATAGATAAAACTAAATATACCCCTATGATGCAGCAATATTTAACTATTAAAGAAAATTACTCTGATTCAATAGTTTTCTTTAGATTAGGTGATTTCTATGAAATGTTCTTTTCTGATGCACTTTTAGCATCTAGAGAATTAGAAATTGCCTTAACTGCAAGAGATGCAGGTGCAAGTGAGAAAGTACCAATGTGTGGTGTTCCACATCACTCTAGTAAGGCTTATATTGATAGGTTAGTAGAAAAAGGTTACAAAGTTGCGATATGTGAACAAGTCGAAGAAGTTGGTGCTTCTAAAGGAATTGTTAAACGTGATGTAGTTAGAATGATTACGCCTGGAACTGTTATGGAAGATGGTAGTTTAGATGAATTTACAAACAATTTTTTAACAAGTATTACAAAAGATGATAAGTATTATATTTGTTATGCAGATTTATCTACAGGTGAAACTTTCGGAACTACTGTACCGTTACAAGAAAGTTTGTTAATTAATGAGTTACTTACTATCGGAACAAAAGAAATAATAGTAGATTCAAAGCATGAACTTAAAGACCTTCAGAAATTCTTAAATGCATATGATATTGTTGTATCTTTTATGGACGATATAGAACTAATGAGTTATCTAAAAAATCATGTTGAAGATGAATATAAAATAACTTTTGCTAGATTAACAAATTACATTTTAACAACTCAAAAAAGACAATTACTTCATCTTCAAAAAGTGAAATCTTATACTGCAAATTCTTATTTGAAGATTGATGTACACTCTATGAAGAATTTAGAGTTGGTAGAAACAATAAGAAGTAATTCTAGAAAAGGTTCTTTATTATGGTTTTTAGATAAATGTCAAACAGCCATGGGTTCTAGATTTTTAAGAAGTAATATTGAAAAACCATTAATAGATAAGGAATCAATTGAAAATAGATATGATTTAGTTGAAAACTTTAAAGAAAAATTCTTTATTAAAGAAGAAATAAAAGAATATTTAAAAAGTATATATGATTTAGAAAGAATTGTAGGACGTATATCTTATGGTAATGTCAATGCGAAAGATTTAGTTCAACTTAGATCATCTCTAAGTGTGCTACCTAGTTTTAAGGAAACTCTAAGTAAGCTTGATAAGAAATATGGTAAAGAACTATCAAATAAAGTTAATATACATAATGAATTATATGAACTTTTGAGTAATAGTTTGAAGGATAATCCACCTTTGACAATCAAAGACGGTGGAATTATTTTAGAAGGATATAATGAAGAACTTGATAAAATAAAAGAAGCTTCAATTAGCGGAAAAAAATGGCTTGTTGAGTTAGAAAAAAGTGAAAGAGAAAGAACTGGCATCAAGAAACTTAAAGTTGGATACAACAGGGTTTTTGGATATTATATTGAAGTTACTAAAGGTCAATTAGGACTTATTAAAGAAGATTTTGGATATGAAAGAAAACAAACTTTAAGTAATAGTGAAAGATATATCTCGCCGGAATTAAAAGAAAAAGAATCTTTAATATTAGGTAGTGAAGAAAAATCTGTGAAAATTGAGTATGAGTTATTTGTAGATATTAGAGAAAAAGCAAAAGAATATATGACTTCTCTACAAGAATTAGCCAAAGTGATAAGTGAAGTAGATTTACTTCAAAGTTTATCAACTGTAGCTGATGAAAATAGATTAGTAAGGCCTAAAATTATAGATAAACAAACAATAAATATAGTTGATGGTCGTCATCCAGTTGTTGAAAAAATACTTGTTGATGAGAAATACGTAGATAATGACTGTTATATGAATGATGATACAAACATATTACTTATCACTGGGCCAAATATGAGTGGGAAATCTACTTATATGAGACAACTAGCAATTATTGTTGTTATGGCACAGTTAGGATCATTTGTACCCGCTAAGGAAGCAAGCCTTCCTGTATTTGATAAGATTTTTACTCGTATTGGAGCAGCAGATGACTTAGTAAGCGGGCAATCAACATTTATGGTTGAAATGTTAGAAGTAAATTATGCTTTAGAAAATGCAACTGATAAAAGTTTAATTCTTTTTGATGAAATCGGTAGAGGAACTGCTACATTTGATGGAATGGCACTAGCTCAAGGAATTATTGAGTATATCCATGAAAAAATTAAATGTAAGAGTTTATTTTCAACTCATTATCACGAGTTAACTGATTTAGAAAACCACTTAGGAACACTTAAGAATGTTCACGTAAGTGCAAAAGAAGAAAAAGGTAAAATTGTGTTTTTCCATAAAGTTAAACCAGGTGCTGTAGATAAATCATATGGTATTAATGTAGCTAAGTTAGCTAAACTACCAAAGGACTTAATTAATAGAAGTAGTCAAATACTTAAAGAATTAGAGGCGAATAGTGTTCAACTTGATTTAAATCTTTTTAATTTTGACTCTACTATACAAGAACCGGACCCTATTATTGAAGAATTACAACATATAAAGGTAGATGAATTAACACCAATTCAAGCATTAAATACTCTAAATGAGTTTGTTAATAAGGTGAAGTAATGAATAGAATAGTTAAATTGGATGAAAAAATATCTAATATGATTGCTGCTGGAGAGGTTGTTGAAAGACCTCTAAGCGTAGTAAAAGAACTAGTTGAAAACTCAGTTGATGCAGGAGCAACTTATATTGATATTGAATTAGAAGAATCTGGTGTATCTTTGATAAGAATTACTGATAATGGTATTGGAATGACTAAAGATGATGCATTATTAGCTTTTTCAAGACATGCCACAAGTAAAATAAAAAATGAACACGATTTATTTAGAATTAATACGCTAGGTTTTAGAGGTGAAGCTTTACCTTCTATTGCTAGTGTTTCTAAAGTTAAAATGGTAACCTCAACTGGTGGAGATGGTTACTCTGTTGAGATAAACGGTGGAAATATGATTAGTCATGGTTTATCTACATCAAGAAAAGGTACAGAAATCTCTGTTAGGGATTTATTTTATAATACACCTGCAAGACTTAAGTATTTAAAGAGTCTAAGTTCAGAATTGAGTGTAGTGTCTGATTTTATAACTAAATTAGCTTTAACTTACCCTAATATCTCGTTTAAGTTAACCAATAATGGTAATGGTTTAATAAATACTGATGGCGGAAATGATCATCTTAAAGTAATTTCAAGTGTATATGGTCTTCAAGTAGCAAAATCAATGAAAACAATTAAATGTAGTAACTATGACTATTCAGTTAATGGGTATATATCAAATCCTACTGTAAATAGATCTAGTAAAAACTACATTAATATCATAGTAAATAATCGTGTTGTAAAGCATTTTATTTTATCAAATGCAATTATTGAAGCATATGGGAATAAATTACCTAGTAATAGATACCCAATCGCATTAATTAATATTGAATGTGATCCGTTACTAGTAGACGTAAATGTTCATCCAAGTAAAATGCAAATAAAACTTACAGATGAGCGTAAACTAACAAGTATAATAAGAGATACAATTAAGGAAATATTAAACGAGACAGTTTCAATACCTGAAATTACATCTAATGTACCTAATGAAGTTAAAATAATAACAGAAGCAAATGTAACAGGAACAAATGTAACAGGAACAAATGTAACAGGAACAAATGTAACTGAAACAAGTGTGTCTGAACAGTTATCGTTTGATTATAAATCTGACAGTATCTCTGAAAGTACTCCTGAGTATAATGTGAGTATTTTCCCAACCTTAGAATATATAGGACAATTTCATGGAACATATTTAGTTTGTCAAAGTAGAGAAGGACTTTATATCATTGACCAACATGCAGCTGCTGAAAGAATTAACTATGAAAAATATTTAAGAAAATTATCTAAAAAAAGTAATGAGTCATACGAGTTATTAACGCCAATTAATATTGAGTACTCAAACTCAGAATCAATTAAGATTAACGAGATTATAGATGAGTTAAAAGGATATGGTATTACTTTAGAAACTTCTGGAATTAACAGTTTCTACTTAAGAGAGGTTCCTCTTTGGTTTAAGCCAGGACTTGAACTTGAATATACAAAAGAGGTTATTGCTACTTTGGTAGATGACAGAAAGAATCTAATTGTAGATCATTTAGCAGCTACTTTAGCTTGTAAAAGAAGTATTAAAGCTAATGATTATATTAATGATATTGAGGTTCAAACACTAATTAATGATTTAACAAAATGTGATAATCCATACACATGTCCTCATGGTAGACCAACTATTATAAAATATAGTATAAGAGAAATAGAAAGGTTTTTCCGTAGATGAAAGTTTTAGTAATTGTAGGACCTACTGGTGTAGGTAAAACAAGTTTAAGTGTGAATTTAGCTAAAGCATTAGATGGTGAAATAATATCTGGTGATTCAGTTCAAGTGTACAAAAAACTTGATATAGGTAGCGCTAAAATAACAACTGATGATATGGAAGGTGTTCCACATCACTTGGTAGATTTTTTAGAGCCTTATGAAGAGTATTCAGTAGCTAGATTCCAAAAAGAAGTTAGAACAAAAATTGAAGAGATTTCTTCAAGAGGTAAACTTCCAATTATTTGTGGAGGAACAGGTCTTTATATAAAGGCTGCATTAACAAAATATGAGTTCCAAGAAAATATTAAAAGGGATATAGAGACAGCTGATAAGTACAATGAATTATCTAATGATGAGCTTCATCAAAAATTGAAAAGTGTAGACCCTGAGTCAGCTGAGCTATTTCACCCAAACAATAGAAGAAGAGTTTTAAGGGCTGTAGAGTACTTTGAAAGAACTAAAGATAAAATTAGTAATAGAAGAGATAACGATATTTACATATATAATTCATTAATTATCGGATTAAGAATGAATCGTAGTGATTTATATGATAAAATAAATAAGCGTGTTGATATAATGGTAGAAGATGGACTGATAGATGAAGTGAAATCATTACTAGAATATCAAGATAATATCAATGCAATTGGTTATAATGAAGTTTTCCAATTCTTAGATGATAAGGTAACTTTAGAAGAATCTGTTGAACTAATAAAAATGAATACTAGAAGGTATGCTAAACGACAGTTCACATGGTTTAATAATAAAATGGATACTAATTGGATTGATATTGATGGGCTACAGAAGAAAGAAATATTAAATGAAGCTATAAAAATAGTAAAAAAGTTAGACTTTATTTAAATAATAGATATAATTATAATAAGGAGTGAGTTAAAATGATATCAACTAATGAATTTAAAACAGGTGTTACTATCGAATATGATGGTCATATTTGGCAAGTAATAGAATTTCAACATGTAAAACCAGGTAAAGGTGCTGCTTTCGTAAGAACTAAATTAAGAAACTTACGTACAAGAGCTGTTGTAGATAAAACTTTTAGATCTGCAGAAAAGATGCCTAAAGCACATATTGATAAACAAACTATGAGTTATTCATATTCAATGGGGAACACATACGTATTTATGAATAATGAAACATACGAACAAATAGAAATTGAAAGTAATGTCCTAGGGGAAGCTACTAACTTCTTAATTGAAGGTATGGATGTTACAATAACAACGTATCAAAATGAAATTATTGGTATTCAGGTACCAGAAAAAGTTACATTAGAAGTTACAGAAGCTGATCCAGGTGTTAAAGGGAACACTGCAGCTAATGCTACTAAAAATGCTAAAGTTGAAACAGGTTATGAATTACAAGTTCCTTTATTTGTAGAACCAGGTACAAGAATTGTTATCAATACTAGCACTGGTAAATATGATACTAGAGCTTAAAAATATTTAATTATGGGAGGGTTAATATGTTAATTAGTACTACTCATGAAGTAATAGGTAAGAAGACTGTATCGCATGTAGGTTATGTGAAAGGTTCAACTGTAAGAGCAAAACATATCGGAAGAGATTTTGCCGCAGGACTAAAAACATTAGTTGGTGGAGAAATCAAAGGTTATACTGAGATGATGACTGAAGCTAGAAAAATTGCTGTTGGTCGTATGGTTGAAGAAGCAGAGGCTCTTGGAGCAAATGCTGTAATAGGATTTAGATTACAAACATCTGCTGTAATGCAAGGGGCATCTGAAATTATTGCATATGGAACAGCTGTGGTAGTAGAAGAATAGTAGAGGTGTTGTTATTTTGGAATCGGATCGGTTAAGCGTTTTAAATATAGAAAATCCAGTGTTATATGCAATTTTATTAATTTTAGTTTTGCTTTCTGCGTATTTTTCGTCTGCTGAAACTGCATTCTCAAGTTGTAATATTATAAGACTTAAGAATTATGTTGAGGAAGGAAGAAAAGGTGCTAAGAAAGCACTTTATTCTGCAGAAAGATTTGAAAAAACATTAACAACAATTTTAATAGGAAATAATGTTGTAAATATCGGACTAGCTACGATATCAGCTACTGTAATGAAGCAGGTATTTGATAGCCCTACTGTTGCTAACATCGTAAATACACTTGGAGTTACTGCAATTTTACTTATCTTTGGTGAAATTTTACCAAAGTCAATTGCAAAAGAAAGTGCAGAGGGTATCGCATTGAAATATGGGGCATCAATGTATTTTCTTACTATAGTTATGACTCCAATTGCTGTAATGTTATCTCCAATTAAAAGGACTGTTAATAAGATTTATAACGTAGAAGCTAAACCATCCTTTACTGATGATGAATTAGAAACTCTAATTGATACAATGGAAGAGGAAGGTACTATCGAAGAAGATAGTGCAGATATGATGCAAGGTGTGTTGGACTTGAAAGATAAAGACGTTGATGATATTATGACACCACGAGTTGATGTTGTAATGATAAATATTGATGCAAATATAAAAGAACTTAAAGAGATTTTTATTGATTTTCAATTGAGCAGGATTCCTGTTTATCGAAAAGATAAAGACAATATTATTGGTAAAGTACATTTCAAAGACTTTATGTTAGCTTTATTTGATGATAAGGAAATTTCAATAAACGATATAATGAGTGAAGTTCACTATGTACCAGAAACAATGAGTGTAGATGATTTAATTGAAGAATTACAAAAAAATAAGGAACACATGGCAATTGTTACTGGAGAATATGGTGGAACAGCTGGTGTAGTAACAATGGAAGATGCACTAGAAGTACTTGTAGGTGAAATATTCGATGAACACGATGAGGAATTTGCAGAATTTTTACCATTAGGAAATGACAAATATATGATTCATGGAGATTTTAATTTAGTTGATTTATTCGATGAGTTAGATTTACCAGAACCAGATAGTGGTTATTCTTCTGTGGGTGGATTTATTTATGAGAATCTTGAAAAATATCCCGAAATTGAAGATTATATCACATATGAGTGTGTGATTCACTCAGAGGAGATAGGCGAAGATACTATAACGAAGGAATTAGTATTTACTGTAAAAGATGTTTCAGACCGCCGTATTTTATCTGTAGAATTAAATATAAAAGAAAAAGAGGAGCTATAGGCTGAGAGGTTATTAAGTTAACGACTCAAAACTTGATCTGGATAATGCCAGCGTAAGTTATTAATCAAAGCCCTTTTTCAAAAGAAAAAGGGCTTTTCTTAGGCTTCTAAAAAAGAAGGAGAAAGAAATGAAAGTAAGAGATTTAACAGAAATGGCAATTATTATTGCCTTAACAGCAGTGCTAGAAATATTCTTTTCTAACATAGAGATTCCGCTGTTTCCGAATGGTGGAAGTATATCTATAAGTACTTTACCGATTATGGTATTAGCATTAAGAAAGGGTATTAAAGTAGGTATATTTGTGGGATTGATCTATGGAATTTTCCAATTCATACTTCCTGTAAATGTATATTATTTAACACCTGTACAATATTTATTTGATTATGTAATGCCGTTTGTTGCAATAGGATTCACTGGAATCTTTAAAGAAATAAACGTCAGAAGTATTTTCTTAGGTGTTGTTCTTGCAGGGACACTGAAATATTTATCTCATGTAATAGCTGGTATTGCATTTTGGGGGGAATATGCGCCAGAAGGATTCAATGCGGTTACATGGAGCTTATACTATAATGCTACATACGTAGTACCATCGACTATTTTATGCGTATTATTATTAGTAGGAATCTACAAAAGAATTCCAGAATTATTAAAGAAAGCCTAACGGCTTTCTTTTTTTTAGAACATCTTTAAAACATCTATGTCTATTCTTACTGTGTCACTTGAGAAATCTTCTGTTGATGAGTAGTGTGCTCGAATCTCGATTTCATCGTAGAATAGCAAAGCGAATAAACCTACAGAGAAAGTGAAATCAGTGTCTACATCATTAGAAAGTATTGTCTTATCACCATTTTTTATTAAACTAACTTCGTATAAAATCTTTCCTAGGTCTTCATTATTTGGTTTTACTTCATCCCAAGAGACGAATAATTTTTCAGCTTTAACACTATAGTTCATTTTGATATTAGTTGGTGTATCAAGGGGATGGAATTTAGTAGATTCAACACTCGGTTCAGTGCCTTTAATAAAATATTCATTTTTTATATACTTGATAGGTGTGTATTCACTTGGAAGCATAACTTCGCTATTTTCTATCTCAACATTGACACTTACTACGTCTTTAGGCTTTGGTATTATAGAAGAATTACTTCCATCAACTTTTAGCATAATATCTTGAAAAATCTTTCTTGATAATCTTTTTGAAGATGTATCAACATAGTGTTTTAAATCAGTACCTCCAGACCAAACTCCAATTGTATACTCATTAGAGTATCCTATAAACCATAAGTCTTTAACAGCAGTTGTTGGTATATCATTAGAATTTCTTACATCCTCAGGATAATTGCTTTGTCCAGTTTTACCAGCTACAACCATATTAGGAAAAGTAAATCCTTGATAACCAAAACTAGTTACAACATCTTTTAACATATCAGTTACCATAAATGCTGTTGAACTTTTCATTACTTGAGTTGATTCAGGGTTTACTACAATTTCATCACCATTTTGAAAAACAATTTTAGTTATTGCGAAGCTATCTTTATATAATCCGTTATTAGGAAATGCATTATATGCAGTTGTCATTTCTAATACTGTATAACCGTTACTAAATCCACCAATTGCATGTGGTTCCACTTGAATTTCCTCAGGTTCTAGTCCTAAATTACTCGCAAAAGTATAACCATAGTCTTTACCTATTCGGTATGCTTTAATTGCTGGTACATTCCTTGATTCAACTAAAGCTTTTCTAAGAGTAACATATCCTTTGTATTGTAAATCCCAGTTTTGTACTATTTGTCCACTACTATATTGGATTTCTTCATCTAAGAAAGGATGGGCTGTTGAATATTTATTATATTCGATTAATGGACCATAATCTAATATTGGTTTTATAGTAGAAGCTACTTGAAGTGGAACATCAACGGCGTAACTTAAACTTAGTGCATAATCATTTTTTTTGCTTGAAATAATTCCTTTAATTTCTGAGTTTGTATTAAGCGTTACGACTGCACTTTCAATTCCCTCGTAGTTATTTATGGTGTTTACTGATTCGAACATTGTTTTTTGAATATCTTTATCAAGTGTAGTATATACTTTAACACCACCTTCATAGAGGTCTACGCCATACTTTTCCTTAGCTTCTTTTATTACATAATCAATAAAATCAGAGTAAGTATCATAACCATTACTTTTTATACCGTTCTCTAGGTTGTCATCTATTCGTTCTAAAAGCGCATTAGAGTATTCAGTATATGTTATGATATCTTCCTTATACATGATGTTTAAAACTAAGTCTCTTCGCTCTAGAGCATAATCTAGATGCTTATATGGGTTGTAAGCATTTGGTAATTGTAAAATTCCAACCAATAATGCTGCTTCAGAAAGAGTTAAATCTATATTTGACTTATTAAAGTAATATTGACTAGCACTTTCAATTCCATAAACTGTACCACCAAATGGAGATATGTTTAAATAATATTCTAGTATCGAATCCTTATCTAAAACTTTCTCTAGTTGGTAGGCCAAGTACATTTCTTGCATTTTTCTTTCAATGGTTTTAACTTGAGTTAAATGTGTGTTTTTTAATATTTGTTGTGTAATTGTAGATGCTCCTTCACTGAAAGAGCGAGTTTTTACGTTTTGTAACGCTGCTGCTATAAATCTTTTCCAGTCAATTCCGTTATGTTCGTAAAACTTTTTGTCTTCAGTTGCTATTAGAGCTTCGATTACAATAGGAGAAATATCTTCTATAGTAGTATATTTTCTCTTTTCTATTCCAAGATTAATAAGTGTTTCGCCGTTAGAGTCATAGATGATTGTAGTATCAGGATATTTTAATTTACTTAGGTCAAGTTCGGGTGTCTTATAAAGAACAGAGGTAAAAAAAATTACAAGCAATAAGGTTATACTGCTCGTAACAATTAAAAGTGGTTTAATTAATGATTTCATTTATAACTTTCAAATAGTCTATTCTAGGATTATATGAATTTGGAATTAAGTGCCCAAATTCTCTAAACTCATCTAACTTAATTGACTTTCTACCTTCTAGTGACCTAATATTAAACTTTTTAAGATACTTTGTTTCTAATAAATATATCTCATCTAATTTTGTGAATCTTACTAAGATAAAAGATATTCCTCCATGATTCATGACGTTTACTAAATGTTCAATCTGGTGAGAATGAATATTAGTTAGCGGGAATGAAGTTTTATTAGAAGTTTCCTTAGCTTCAAAATCGATATACTTTCCATTATATACACCATTATAATCAGTAGTTGACGGTGTTACATAAAAAGCTCTATCAATAACTGCAGATTGTCTATTTGGATAGTTTACACTTACAACTTTTACGGGGATAGGTTTTTTATGAATTATAGCCTTATTATGTGCTAAATAGTATTCGTTAGATGCATTAATATCATCTTCTAGAGTCATTCCACGGTTTCTGTAAGAGACTGTTTTGTTAACCATTTTCTTAATAGGATAGTTGATCATTAAAATCACCTCACTAAAATTTTATCATAATTTGATACCTTTTTATAGTATTTGAAACTTTATAAAATTTATCAAATAAATTTAGTAATTTTTTCGTAAAATGTAAGGATGAGGGAGAGTGTCTATATGCTAAAAGAATTTTTAATAGTTTCAGTAACTATATTTTATGTAAGTATATCTTTAATTATTAATTATCAGGATTTTGATATTATAAGCACTAATGATCTATACAATGATATAAAATTATATTCTTTAGAAGTTGACCAAGAGCCAGTAAATGCTAGATGTGATAAGGTTTGGTATAAGGTACCAGGATTAAAAGGGCGTATTGTCGATATAGATGCTAGTTATAATAATATGTCGCAGTTTGATGAAAATAAGGTTATATATCAGGTTATAAAACCTGAAGTGGTAATGGATGATTTAGAGTGTGGTCCTATATATAGAGGAAATGAAAATAAAAAGAGTATTACCTTAATTGTAAATGTTGCGTGGGGTACTGAATTTATTGTTCCAATGTTAGATATCTTTGATGAATATGGAGTTTTAGTTAATTTTTTTATTGAAGGTAAATGGGCTAACAAAAATATGGAATTAGTATACGAAATTTATAATAGAGGTCACTTAGTTGGGAATCACTCTTACTCACATCCTAATTTAGCGAACTCAGAAGCAAATAAAATAAAATATGAATTATCAAAAACGAATAATATTATAAGTAATATTACTATGGATAGTGTAAATTACTTTGGCCCACCTAGTGGAGCATATGACCAAGAGGTAATTGATATAGCCAAAGAGTTAAATATGGAAACAGTCTTATGGACTGTAGATACGATTGATTGGCAAAAGCCAAGTGAGAGAGTAATTATTAATAGAGTTTTATCGAAGATACATTCAGGAGGCATTATATTGATGCATCCCACAAAGAATACTGTACTTGCCTTAGATGATATTATTGAAGCTACATCTAAGGATTATAAAATAGAGAGATTAGATTTATTTTTACAAGAGTAATAACGCTAAAACTTCTAAAGCATAAAATATTATAGAGAAGTATTTCTTCTATAAAGAGTTTAAGGAGTGTTAGTGTGATTTTTGTAATTGATAATAAAGACTTTCGAATGAAGTATATTGTAAGAGAGTTAAGAAAAAAATATGAGGTAAAACTATTAGATGAGGTTATTCCTTATGAACATAAGGATTCAATCTTAGTGTTACCGATTCAAGGTATAGATAAATCTGGAATTATTAAGAAAACAGATTTTAGTTTAGATGAAATAATTAGTACTTTAAATCCTAAAGTATTAGTAGTACCTAAAAATAATCCTGAATATATGAAATATGGTATACATGTAATAGAGTATTTAACTGAGGATGTTGAGATTGAAAATTCATTTTACACCTTAGAAGGTACATTAGCTTTATTAATAGCTAATACAAATAATTCAATTAAAGAGAATTCAATTCTAGTAACGGGATATGGAAAGTTAGGGCAGACAATTTCTAAGTATTTAGATATATTGGGTGCTAAGGTAACAGTTTACTCTAAGTATAGATTAGATTTATTACATAGTAGAATTGCTGGATATAAGGTTATTGATAAAATTGATAAAATTAATTACAATGTGGTAATTAATACGATACCAGCAGTTATTTTCACAGAAGAAGTTTTAAAGCAATCTAAAATAGGTTATTACTTAGAATTAGCATCACCACCATATGGTATAGATATGAAATATGCAAAAAATAAAATAAATACCACTATAGGCTCAGGTTTACCTGGAAAATTCACTCCAAGAAGCGCTGGAAGATTAATCGGAAAGAAAATCTTAGAGTTACTAAATGATTGAAATAATTAAACTCGGTGGTAATACTGTGAAAAACCAAGAGACTATGCTTTTAGCTGCAAATTATATAAAAAGTAAAATAGATAATGATATTAAAGTCTTGATTGTTATTTCAGCAATGGGAAGGATTGGAGATCCCTATGCTACTGACACATTAAGATCTTTAGTAAATGGAGATGTATCAAAGAAAGAACTGGATAGATTAATGTCTTGTGGTGAATTAATATCATCAATTGTTTTTAAGAGTGCGCTAAGTGAAGTAGGGGTAAAAAGTTATGCATGTGGTATATCTGAAATAGGAATTGTTACTGACAATTCTTTTGGTGATGCAAATATAATAAGTGTAGAGAAGAAGTTAATTAAAATATTGAAGAAATATGATTGTCTAGTTTTACCTGGTTTTCAAGGACTAAGCGAAGACAATTTTGTAACTACATTAGGTAGGGGAGGATCTGATACAACTGCGATTGTTTTAGGTGAACTATATAAAACAAGAGTTGAAATAATTTCTGATGTACCAGGAATATTGACGGCAGATCCTAAAATTGTTGAAGGTGCTAAATTGATAGAAACTATTAGCTACTCACAGTTAGAGGCTATTACTAAGAATGGATGTAATGTATTACATTATAAAGCCGCTAAATTAGCTAATAAAGCGAAAGTTCCACTAGTGTTTAAGTCTATAGAACATCCAGATCTTTTTACTGTTGTTGGTGAAACAGAGAGATTTTTTAATCTTACATATAAAATTGAAGGAAACAAAGTTAAATTATCAATCATGAGAAATGATGAAATAACTTCTGAAGAAATTAATGTATCAGAATTAAAGAATAGAATAAATTATCTACATTATGTATATCATGACAATATTAGGTAAAAGTTATGATATAATCATTATAGTTTGTTTTACAAAGGGGTAATATTATGAGTAGAATTAAAATATTCGGCCTAGGTGGTCTAGGCGAGAACGGTAAAAATCTTACTGTTGTTGAAATAGATAAGAAAATATTTGTATTGGATGCAGGAACAAAAACGCCACCTTCAGAGATGTATGGTATAGATGCTATTATTCCAGACATTACTTATCTGTTAGAAAACAAACATCGTATTCAAGGGATTTTCTTATCACACGGGCACGATGATAAAATTGGTGCAGTACCTGAAATATTAAAGAACATTAGGACAAACATCTATAGTTCTCGTTTTACTATGAGTATATTAAAAGATTATTTTAATCATATTGATGTTGAATACTATAATAAGAATTTTATAATAGTTGACGAACAAACAGAGCTTGAGTTTGGAAATGTAAAAGTGACTTTCTTTAGAACGACTCACAGTATTCCAGAGTCACTAGGAATAGCGATTCATACTGAAGATGGAGTAATTGTTTATACTGGTGATTATAGTTTCAATACACATGTTAAAAAATCTTATAAGACTTCTTTCGATAAGATATCAGAACTAAAAAAAGAAGGAGTGCTTGCATTACTTAGCGATAGCGTTGGGTGTACATATCAGTCAACTGGAGATAGTAACTATTTACTAGAACATAATCTAACTGAAGCTTTTAGAAAAAATAATCGTTTATTAATTTCGGCTTTTTCTAGTGAATTAGATAAAATACAAATGGCAATTGATATTGCGGTAAAATTTGATAGAAAAATCGCAATCATCGGACGTAAAGCACAAAGAATTATTGATATATCTGTAAATTTAGGGTATTTAAAAATACCAAAAGATAAACTTATTAATTTAAGATTTATTGATAGTAAAAATAATAATTATTCTGATGATATGGTTGTGTTAGTTACTGGTGATAAACATGAACCTTACTATATGCTACAAAGAATAGCTAGAAAAAGAGACAAGTTAATACATATAAACAAGAAAGATACTGTAGTGGTTATGACAATTCCTTTTCCGGGTGTTGAAAAGATGGCTGCGAACACTATCGATGTTTTATATAAAAGTGGCGCTGAAGTTAAAATTATTGATAGAAAAATCTTGCGTGGTTCCCATGCATCAGCTCACGATACTAAATTGATGTATAACTTATTAAAACCAAAGTATGTTATTCCAGTATTAGGTGAATATAGACACCAATATGCTCAAATAAATGTAGCGAAATCTTATGGATATACTGATGATGATATCATCATGTTAGATAATGGTGATGTGCTAACACTTGTTGATGGTGAAAAACAAAAGAAACTTGGTCACGTAAATGTTGATGAAGTATTAATTGATGGATCTTTGGTTGGAGATATTAATGAAGTAGTATTAAAAGATAGAGAAATCTTAGCGAGAGATGGAGTACTTATGGTTATAGGTAATATTGATGCTAGGAAGAAAAAGATTGTTACAGAACCTGAAATAGTATCTCAAGGATTCTTATTAGAAAGAGATCACTCTGAGGTTTATGAGGAAATAAAAAATATTTTTGTTGAAACAACTAAAAACTCATTAAAAGGTAAATATGTTGATTGGCAAGAGTTAAAATCATCTATTCGAGATGATATTTATAAATATTTATTAAAAGTAGAAAACCGAAGAACACTGATTATTCCGGTTTTAATAGATACTGTTACCTAAAAACTTTGATTTTTTCAAAGTTTTTTTCTTTTTAAGATATATTATGACAGTTTTACTGTTTAAAATTGTTATAGAGGTGGAGGCTATGGCAAAGGAAAAACGTAAAGCAAGTGAATTTGATGAGCAAGAGGAATCAATTCTTTACTTTGAAATAATAGGGATACTCGCCATATTTATATCAATTACTATTTTAAGCGAATTAGGATCAGTAGGGAAGCTACTTAAGATATTCTTTAAAGTATCATTTGGTGATTGGTACTGGCTACTTACAATCTTACTATTTTTGTATGGAGTAAGAATGATTTATCGTCATGAATTTTTAGATTTTAAATCACTTAGACTAATTGGTGTTATTTCGCTTTTAACTTCGTTACTTATTCTAAGTCACTATCCTGTATATAAATACGTGATAAATTACTATGATAGTATCTTAAGTGGTACTTGGAATTATTACATGAACTATATTAATAATCCAGGTGTTGACTTTGTATTAGGTGGTGGACTAGTAGGCTCCATATTCTTTTCAATATGTTATACATTGTTAGGGAATTTAGGGACAGCATTCATTGGTACATTATTATTTTTAAGTGGTATAAGTTTTCTAAATAATAAAACAATAATGGAAATGCTAAATATTATACCTAAGTTCTATAATGGTCTAGTAGATAAATCTATTACTTTTAAAAGAGTTTTAAAGTATGAAATTAGAAAACCCAAGTCAAATAAGAATAAAGAACCTTTAAAACTTAATAAACTAGCAGATGTGGATAGTTCATATAATTTCAATTTACAGGAGAGATTTACAAAAAATACTCTAAGTACTATTTTAAAAATTTTAAAGAATTATGATGTTGAATATTTAGAACATTCATATAAAATAGGATATTCTTATTCAGAGTTCCAAATAGTAATTGGGAGTTCTATAGAATTAGACTTATTTGAAAGAAAAGTTAAAACTGTAGTAAATAAGGAAACTCTAATAAAATATATAAGTTATAAGAAGTTATTAATTATTGAGGTTCCAAATCAATTTAATGGTGGATTACCACTTAAAAGACTATTGCAGGTTGCTAACAAACATTCATTTCCAATTGGTGTAGATATTGATGGCGATTTTATTGACTTTGATTTCGAAAAGAATGCCCATATTTATATAAGTGGCGTTTATAGTGACGATTTAGTTCAAGCTGTAAACTCATTCCTTTTAAGTTTATATTTTATTTTCAGTAATGAGGAATTTGAAATTCATAAGTTAGACAAGCTACATGATCTTAAGGATTTTCCAAACGTTAAAAGTTATGATGAATTAGATGAATTGCTTATAGAAATAAAAGATGAAGTCGATAGGAGAATTGAATTATTCAATAAACATGCCGTAAATGACTTTAATTCATTTACTGAAGAAAAGCTTAAAAGATTAGTTATTGTAATTAATCAATTTGATAGATTTTTCTCAACTAATCAAAAAGTAATTGAAGAGAAAATTCTATATATATGTCAAGTAGGTGCAAAAGTCGGAGTAAATATGATATTTATTTCGAAAAGAAAAAATAATTTAACTTCATACATGAATAGTGTTATACCAACAAAGATTCTCCTTAAGGTACATGATGTAAATCAGTCTTTAGAATTAGTAGATTTTGACTATGGTCTTTATCTACAAAGGAAGGGTGATGCGATCATTAAGTATGCTGGAGAAATAAAAAGAATTCAGATTCCCAACGTTAGTGAACTAGAAATTGGAGAGATTTTAGAAGTGGATTAACACTTGGCTAATAACGATTTTTTGATTTAAATGTTTACACATATTGTTAATAAAGGTATAATTAGTATGTAAAAAAAATATGGAGGAAATATTATGAAGAGATTATTATCATTATTAGTTGCTATTTTAGTAGTATTCACATTAAGTGCATGTGGAACTGATACGTATGACGTAGCAATGATTACTGACTCAGGAACAATAGATGACGAGTCGTTTAACCAAGGTACTTGGGAAGGTATCGTAGAATACTGTGAAGCTAACGATATTTCACATAAGTATTACAAACCATTAGAGGTTTCTGATGATGCTTATTTAGGAGCTATTGATTTAGCTGTAGAAGGTGGAGCTAAAGTTGTTGTTACTCCGGGATTCTTATTTGAAACTGCTATATACGAAGCTCAAAATTTATATCCAGAAGTTAAATTCATCTTAATTGACGGTGTACCTCATAACCCAGATTATTCTGACTTCGCTACTGCTGATAACACTTTATCAATTTTATTTAGCGAACATGAATCTGGATTCTTAGCTGGTTATGCTGCTGTAAAAGATGGATATACTAAATTAGGATTTACTGGTGGTATGGCTGTACCTGCAGTAGTTAAATTTGGTGTTGGTTTCATCGCTGGATCTTATTATGCTGCTCAAGAAGAAGGTGTTATTTTAGATTTCTCGAATGATACTTATCTTTACTTAGGAGATTTTGCTCCAAGTGATAACCATAAAAACACTGCTGCATCTTGGTACGTTAAAGGTACTGAAGTTATCTTTGCTGCTGCTGGTGGAGCTGGTAGTTCAATAATGTCTGCTGCTGAAGAAAACAATGGTAAATCAATTGGTGTAGACATTGACCAATCTAAACAATCTGAAACTGTTATTACTTCTGCGTTAAAACAATTAGGTAATGCAGTAATGCAAGGTTTAGAAGATTGGCAAAATGATAAATTTGTTGGTGGTAAAGCAATTTTCAAAGGTGCTTCAAATGATGGTGTTGCATTACCATTAGAAACTAGTAAATTTAATACATTCAGCCAAGCTGATTATGATGCAATTTATAAAAAAGTTGCTGAAGGAACTGTTGTTGTTCCAGCATCTCATGAAGAATTAGTTGCATTCTTCGCTGAAGAAGGAATTACTTCTGCTAATTATCCAACTGCTGAAATTGTACAACCTTAATAAATTATAAGGAAAGACTGTTGTCTTTCCTTTTTTTTTGTAATATAATCGTAAATGTTGCAAAAATTAATAATGATAACTCTTTCATCGCAGGAATCTTTATTTTTTTTTGTTGTTATGATAATATTTATAAGAGGTGAAATAAATGGAATATGTTATTGAAATGCTTAATATAACCAAAGAATTTCCAGGTATTAAAGCAAACGATAATGTAACTCTCCAATTAAAAAAGGGAGAGATACATGCTCTACTTGGTGAGAATGGAGCAGGTAAATCAACTTTAATGAGTGTTTTATTTGGACTTTATCAACAAGAAGAAGGAATTATAAAAGTTAGAGGAAAAGAAGTTGACATAAACAATCCTAATGATGCAAACGATTTAGGAATTGGAATGGTACATCAACATTTTAAACTTGTTCACAACTTCACAGTTGCAGAAAACATTGTTTTAGGTGCAGAAGATACTGAAAAAGGATTACTTAAACTAGATAAGGCAATTGAAAGAATCACTGAATTGAGCGATAAGTATCAATTAAAAGTAGACCCACTATCAGTAATCTATGATATCAGTGTTGGTATGCAACAAAGAGTAGAGATATTGAAGATGCTATATAGAGATGCAGATGTTTTAATTTTTGATGAGCCAACTGCAGTTCTGACTCCACAAGAAATTTCTGAGTTAATGAAGGTTATGAAATATTTAGCTTCAGAAGGTAAATCAATTATATTGATAACACATAAACTTAATGAAATAAAAGAAGTAGCAGATAAATGTTCAGTTCTTAGAAAAGGGAAATATATAGGAACTGTGGATGTACCAACAACATCAGTAGACGAACTTGCTGAAATGATGGTTGGTAGAAAAGTAAACTTTGAAATCGATAAGAAAGAACAAAAGATCGGTAAAGAGGTCTTAAGAGTTGAAAACTTATCTGTTTATTCTGAAGTATTACAAAAGAATGTACTTGATAATGTTAGTTTCTATGTAAAACAAGGTGAGATTTTGTGTATTGCAGGTATTGAAGGTAATGGACAAACTCAACTAATTGAAGCTATTACAGGTCTAAGAAAAGAAACTAATGGGAAAGTAATATTAAATGGTGAAGATATTACAAGCGATTCCATTCGAGTGAAAAATCTAAAAGGTGTATCTCATATACCTGAAGATAGACATAAACATGGTTTAGTTTTAGAGTATTCGTTAGAAGATAATTTAGTTCTTCAAAGTTATTTCACTGACAAGTTTAATAAGAATGGATTCTTAATTAGAGATAACATTAAAGATAATGCTACTGAGATGATTGAACAATTTGACATTCGTTCTGGAAAAGGTCCTGATACTATAACAAGAACTATGTCTGGTGGAAATCAACAAAAAGCAATTGTAGCTAGAGAAATTGCTAGAGATACAGACTTATTAATCGCAGTTCAACCTACAAGAGGACTTGACGTTGGAGCGATTGAATATATACACAAACAATTAATTAAACAAAGAGATATGGGTAAAGCTGTTTTACTTGTATCATTAGAATTAGACGAAGTTATGATTGTACCTGATAGAATTTTAGTTATGTACGAAGGAGAAGTTGTTGGAGAATTTGATCCTAAACAAACTACTGAGAACGAATTAGGTTTATATATGGCTGGTTCAAAAAGGAGCGATGTATAATGAAAAAATTCTTGAAAGGAAATTTAGCTGAAAATAATGTACTTGTAGAATCATCAAGTAGTGTTGTTTCAGTCATATTTGGATTACTATTTGGTCTTATATTAATGATTTTAGTTAATCCAGGAAACGCTTTTCCTGGTTTCATAACAATTTTAAGTGGTGGATTTAATGGAGGATTAAAAGGTTTAGGAAATCTATTATACTTCTCAACGCCGATAATCTTAACTGGTCTATCAGTTGCATTTGCATTTAGAACAGGTTTATTTAATATTGGTGCATCAGGACAATTAACAATTGGTGCATTTATCGCAGTACTTATTGGAGTAAAAGGTGGAAATTTAGGCGCATTCCACTGGGTAGTTGCACTTATTGGTGGTACGTTAGGTGGAGCTATATGGGGTGCAATTCCAGGACTATTAAAAGCTTATAGAAATGTAAACGAAGTTGTTGCTTCGATAATGTTGAACTATATTGCAATGTACCTTAACTCTTTATTAATAATTAAATTTATTTATCATGCAGATATCGCTAAAGCATATGCTGTTTTACCAAGTGCTCAAATTCCTACATTTGGTTTAGATAAATTATTCCCAAGATCAAGTATTAACGGATCATTCATTATTGCAATTATAGTAGTAATAATTATTCATATTTTACTTAATAAAACAGTTTTTGGATATGAACTTAAAGCTGTTGGGTTTAATAGAAATGCAAGTAAATATGCTGGTATGAATGAAAAAAGAAATATTGTTCTATCAATGATTATATCTGGAGCAATCGCTGGTTTAGCTGGTGCTTGTATATTCTTAGTATCTGGTAAAAACTTAGATCCAGTAAATGTTATTTTATCGTACGGATTTGATGGAATCGCAATATCATTATTAGGATTAAGTACTCCTATTGGTGTTACTATAGCTGCATTATTCTATAGTTCATTAAAAATGGGTGGATATTATCTACAACTTTATGATTTTAATCCTGAAATTATTGATATTATTATTGCTTCAATTATTTATATTAGTGCGTTATCACTATTTCTTAGAAAATATATTATTAAATTCTTTAAAAAGATGTATAAAGGAGGTGCTGAATAATGGATGTAGTTTATTTCGTAATTCAGTTAGCAATCGCCTCAACTGTTCCTTTAGCAATCGTTGCATTTGGAGCGTTGTTTAGTGAACGAAGTGGTGTAGTAAATATCGCTTTAGAAGGTATTATGTTAATGGGTGGTTTTGTTGGTGCTGTTGTTATTTCAGCTCTAGAGCATCAACTACCTATACAAATTGTGGCATTTATTGGTTTATTAGTTGGTGCTACTGTAGGAATAATTTATTCTTTACTACATGCTTATGCATCGATTAACATGAAGTCTAATCAAATTATTAGTGCTACAGCGCTTAATATGTTTGCTCCAGCATTCGCAATATTTATGGCTAGAACATTTACTGCAGCTGGAACACAAAAAATTACTTTAGATAAAGCATATAAGATTAAGGAAGTTCCTTTCTTAGCTGATATACCAGTTATTGGAGATATCTTCTTCAAACAAGCATTCGTATCAACTTATATTGGTATCGCTATCTTTGTAGTAGCTACTTTAGTTTTATATAGAACAAAGTTTGGATTAAGATTACGTTCATGTGGTGAAAATCCTCATGCTGCTGATTCTTTAGGTATTAATATCTATAAAATTAGATATGCTGGTGTTATGATTTCTGGTGCACTAGCTGGTATGGGTGGAGTTATATTTGTGTTATCATTCGCAAATGATTTCAACGCTACCGTTTCAGGATTTGGTTTCTTGGCATTAGCAGTATTGATATTTGGTCAATGGCACCCAGGAAAAATTTTAATTGCTGCAGTATTCTTCGGGTTAATGCGTGTAATTAGTAGTGCATATGCTGCGATTGGATTCTTAGATAAATTACAACTTCCAAGTGAGATTTATTCTATGATTCCTTATATTGCTACATTAATTGTATTAGCATTTGTATCTAAGAAATCTGCAGCTCCATTAGCTGCAGGGACTCCATACGATCCAGGAAAAAGATAATAACGAAGACTTACATTTTGTAAGTCTTTTTTTCATTGGAAGATATGGTAAAAATTTGTTATAATTAAGTATAAAAAGTTTTTTTAATAAAGGAGAAGAAGATGAATTTAAAATACGTAGCTCCTCCATATCGTATTAAGATGGTAGAGCCAATTAAAATGACTACTAGAGAAGAAAGAGAAATTTTCCTAAAGGAAGCTGGATATAACCCGTTTTCTCTTAGAAGTGAAGATGTATACATTGATTTATTAACTGATAGCGGTACTGGTGCTATGAGTCATTATCAATGGGGTGCATTAATGCAGGGTGATGAAGCTTATGCGGGAAGTAGAAGTTTCTTTAGATTTGAAAGTGTTGTTCAGGAAATTACAGGATATAAGTTTGTAATCCCTGCACATCAAGGTAGAGGGGCAGAACAGGTAATGATGCCTCAGTTAATTAAAAAACCAGGTCAGATTATGATAAGCAACATGCATTTTGATACTACAAGAGCACATGTTGAAATCGCTGGAGGTAGATGTGTTGATATCGTTATAGATGAATGTTTTGACACTGAGACTTATCACCCATTCAAAGGTAACTTTGACCTAGTTAAATTAGAAGAAACGATTAAAGAAACAAAAGTTGAGAATATTGCAGGAATTATTGTTACTATCACAAATAACTCTGCAGGTGGACAACCGGTTAGCATGGAAAATATTCGTGGAGTAAAAAAAATTGCTGATAAGTATGGTATTACTGTAATTATTGATGGGGCTAGATATGCTGAAAACTCTTTCTTTATTAAACAACGTGAAGAGGGTTATGAAAATAAATCTATTCCTGAGATAGTTAGAGAGACATTTGAATACGCTGATGTTTTACTTATGAGTTCTAAAAAAGATGGTATTTCAAACATTGGTGGTGTAATAGCTATTAAAAATGATGAAGATCTTTATAATCAATGTAGAACATTTGTAGTTCCTTTAGAAGGATTCCCTACATATGGAGGATTAGCTGGTAGAGATTTAGAAGCTCTAGCTGTAGGGCTGAAAGAAGCGTTAGAAGAAGATTATTTACGTCACAGAATTGATCAAGTAAGATATTTAGGAGATAAATTAAGAGAAGCTGGTATTCCAATTCAGTATCCTACTGGTGGACATGCAGTATTTGTTGACTGTAAAAAAATAGCTCCTCACATTCCTTATCATCAATTCCCTGCTCAAGCAGTATGTAATGAAGTTTATTTAGAAGCAGGTGTAAGACCTGTAGAAATTGGTTCGTTCTTATTAGGTAGAGATCCTGATACAAAAGAAAACTTAGAATCTCCGTTAGAGTTAATGAGACTTACTATTCCTAGAAGAACATATACATACGCTCATTTAGATGTAGTTGCTGATGCGGTAATCTCTGTTTATAACAGACGTGAATCTCTAGTAGGATTAGATTTCGATTATGAACCACCAGTATTAAGACACTTTACTGCTAAACTAAAACCAATAAAGTAAAATAAAAGAAGTGATTGAGTTAATTCCTTTAAAATGGACACATAAAAAAAGATGTTGAATAAAATCAACATTTTTTTTAGTATCATATAAATGAGGTGAAATAATGAGAAAGAATATCAAAAGGACAATCGAAGATAAAAACAAAATTGTTAAGGAGTACTTAGCAGGTGAGAGATTATCAGTTATCAAAAGAAAATATAATATTGCTAGTGACAGCATGTTAACTAGATGGGTTAATCAATATAAAAAAAATGGAACCACGACAGACTCAAGAGGTAAGAAATCAACTGGCAGACCGAAAAGCAATAAACTTATTCCTGAGGAAATGACTAGAGAAGAGTTAATAGAATATGTGAAGGCTGTTGAAGATATAAAAAAGTTAATGGCCTACCAAGAAAAGCCAAAGACAAATTTAAAATAATTGATACTTTGAGAGAAAAACATAAGATAGTTCTACTATGTAAAATATTAAAGTGTTCAAAGAGTGGTTATTATCAATGGATAAAGAATGGTAGGCCCAATCATAAGGCATATAATGCTGAAATAAATAATCTTGTTGTAAGTATCTATAATGAAGATAGTAGATGGGGTATAACAAGTATTAGAATGCAAATACATAGAAAGTATAATAAGAGACTATCAAAGAAAACAATATATAGATACATGAAAATAAATGGAATTAAGTCAATCATCCGTAAAAAAAGAAATAAGTACGGAAAGAAAGAACATCATAATATACCCAATCTTATTAAACGAGATTTTGTATGTTCAAGACCTAACCAAAAATGGTCGATCGACATTTCATACATTCACACAATCCAAGGAGTAGAGTATCTATGTGCAATTAAGGATATGTACGATAAATCAATTATCGAATATCAATCATCACCTAGAATGAGTAATTTTCTAGTTGTTGAAACAGTTGAAAAAGCGATCAAGAAAGTTAAATTATCTAAAAGAGAAAATCTAATACTACATTCGGATCAAGGAGCACAATTCACATCTACTGATTATTCAAAACTGCTTAGAGAAAATCATATTAGACATAGCGTTTCTGCAAAAGGTAACTGTGCTGATAATGTACCAATAGAATCATGGTTTAGCGCTTTAAAATCAGAGTGTATTTATTTAATTAAGAAAGTACCACGTGAAAGAATAAGAGAATTAATTAGACAATATGTTGATTACTACAATAACGAACGATTACAAGAGCAACTAAAAGAGCTAACACCTATGGAATATAGGAAATTAGCTCATATATAATTACATCTTTTTTAATAAGTCTGTTTTAAGGGTATTGACTCTTTCACTTCTTTTTTAATTCTTGAATTACTTCGTATCTTTGTTTTATTGCTCTTTCGTATTTTCCTGTATCCTTAGGAGTATAGTATTTCCTAGATAACAAATTATTAGGCATATATTGTTGGTTAACAAAAGTTGATGGGTAGTCGTGCGGATATTTGTATAATTTAGTATTTTTTAAATTGTTCGGTAAGGGTCCTGACTTTCCACTGGCTACATCTTTTAAAGCAGCATCAATAGCTAGATAAGTACTATTAGATTTTGGACTTAGAGCTAGATCTACAACTATGTTACCTAATGGAATTCTAGCTTCAGGTAAACCTACCATTAAAGCAGTTTGTGCTGCAGCATAAGTCCTTGGACCAACGCTTGGATTTGCTAAACCGATATCTTCATAAGCAATTACTAATAAACGTCTTATAATAGAATCTAAGTCCTCTAATACAATTAGTCTAGCAAGATAATGTAATGCTGCATCAACATCTGATCCACGGATAGATTTTTGCAATCCACTTAAAATATCGTAATAATTATCGCCATCTTTATCTAAAGCTAAATTAGGTTTTTGAATAGTATTTACAGCATATTCAATAGTCAAGTGTTTATCTTCAATTATCATTAATGTTTCAAGCATATTAATGGCTGTTCTAATCTCACCAGCAGCAATACTTGCAATATAACTAAATACATCTTGGTCAATTGACACTGATGGATTATAGAATATATGTGCTTTTTCTAAAACTTTAATAATATCCTCATCTTGAATTTCTTTTAACTGAAGAATATGACATCTAGATCTAATAGCAGGATTTATAGCATGATATGGGTTTAATGTAGTTAATCCCACCATGATTATAGAACCATCTTCTACATATCTTAATAAATAATCTTGAACATCTTTCTTCATGCGATGAATCTCATCAATTATTAATAACAAACTTCCATAGTGTTTATTTGCATCTATAATACTTTTTAAGGCAGCTTTATTATCTGTTGAAGCGTTAAATTTAGCATGATGTAACTCATATTTATCTGTGATTATTTCTGAAATTGTTGTTTTACCTGTTCCAGGAGGTCCAGATAAAATCATACTAAACAATTTGTTAGTTTCAAGCATTTTATAGATAACGCCATTTTTACCAACTAGGTGATCCTGACCTATTACATCATCGAATGATGTAGGTCTCATTTTATATGCTAATGGTTTCATTTTTTCACCTCTAATACATTAAAAGAATTGTTACTAGATTATAAATAGAATGACCAAGTATAGCTACGAAAATATTATTTGTTTTACTATAACTATATGCAAGTATAATACCTAAGCTGAAATACATTGGTAAATATACAAAATCACCGCTCGTTACATGAATAAATCCAAAAAAGAATGAACTAATTAAGATACCAAAAATTTTATTTAATCTAGCTTTAAAGACTGAAAACAGAACTTTTCTATAAACTATCTCTTCTACGAATGGAGCAAGTATAACTGTAGTTATAATAAAAGCAGTAGGGGCTATTTTAAATATTTCATCTAAACTAGATTGATTATTTGATGTACCTTTAACACCGATAACTGAAAATAAATATGCAATTATGAAATAAGATACCAACAATGCTAATGCAGTAAATAAACTATTTAATATATTCTTTTTAGAAGAAAGAAATATTTTGCCTTCAATTAAAAGTGATTTATTTATAATAAATATAATACTTATAAATATAAAAACATAAGTAGAGGTATTTACAAAAACATTTAGTAATGATTGATCAATGTTTAACATGTTGAATAGATTGATAAATGCTAAAGGAAGTAGTATTAAACCAATAAAGTAAATTAATAGAATTTTATTATTTTGTAAAAAATTAAGTTTCACGTTATCACCTCAAAAAATATTAACATAATTTTGTACTATTAACAATTTTATTAGCATTAATTGTAGCACAAATTTAACACAATTAATGATCAAGTATTTGACTTTTTTTTATTAGGTTGATAATATATCAATGTAATTAAAGAGGTGAAAATTATGAGTAAATCATTTGCGGTAATAGGATTAGGTTCATTTGGTAGAAGTGTTGCTGATGAACTAATTAGATTAGAAGCAGACTTATTATGTATCGACACAGATGGGGATGCAATAACCAAAATTTCTAAGAAAGCTTCACATGCAGTTATATGTGATAGTACTGATGAAGAATCTTTAAGGGACTTAGGTGTCAATAATATTGATCATGTTGTAGTTTGTATTGGAGATAATGTCCAAGCAAGTATTCTTACAACGTTAATCCTAAAGGATATTGGTGTAAAATGGGTTACAGTTAAAGTTAAAAATGAATATCATGCAACAGTTGTAGAGAAAATTGGTGCAGACGAAATCATCTATCCTGAAAAACAAATGGGTAGAAGATTCGCTCGCAGAATTATCTCTGACAAAATTCTTGATATTATGGAACTTTCTGATGATTTCAGTTATGTTGAAATTGCTGCACCTAAATCGTTTTTCGATAAAACTATTATTGATATAGATATTCGTAAGAAATTTGGATTAAATGTAGTTATGATTAGACGTAAGGAAGATATAATTACAGCTCACTCACATATCACGATTTTAGAGGGTGACGTTCTGTTAATTGTTGGTAGCAATAAAGAAATATCTAGATTCGAATCAAGATTATAAAAGGCCTTTGGCCTTTTTTTGTTATATAATTTATTTTTAACCCATAAAATGTTTTGAGGTAAAAATAAATATTTGGGTGGGTAAAATGTATAAATCAACTTTTTTTATATTAATTATTATTTTCGTTGTCTTTGCAGTGATGGTTACTCGCGAAGATAAACAGTATGATATTGTTTATTATGATGAAGTTTTAGAGGAAACAACGCTATACTTACTTAATAATCATAATCAATTAGTCCAAGTTGAATATAATTGTTCAAATGATATTCATGAAATTTTTAACTTAATGACTATGAATGCAAATAAACTCCCACTAGGAGTTAGAACTGCACTACCATATCGTTTAAAGTTAAATTCTTATAAAATAGAAGATGAAATATTATATCTAGACATTGAAGATTCTGTATATCCTAACTTTTCTCAATCAGTTGAAGCTTTAGTATGGACGTTTACTGAAATAGATGGTATTAGTAAAGTTTTACTTGAAACTAATAATTACAATAACGTTAGCACAAGGGATATCGGAATAAATAAAACTATTGAAGCTAGTAATTTAACAGATAATAAACTTGTCACAGTATACTATCTAGATGAATACATTCATCCAGTATCTTATATAGTTGATTTGTCAGTAGATGATGTAGAATTTATAATTGGTAAAACTGTCGGTGGAGAAATTAAAAGTATAAGCAAAGATGAAAATTTAAATATATATTTTAATGAACTTGAGATTTCAGTTTTTAATTTTGATAACTTATCACATACTATAAGTAAATTAAATAAATTTAAAAGCATTAATGTTTATTTAAAGAAAGAGTTAATATATTCACGTTACTTATAATGTGTTATAATATTTTTGAGGTGAAACATATGGACCGTAAAAATGAAATAAGAGAAGTACAAATAATCAAAGATTATCTAAAACATCCAGAAGGATCATGCTTGATTTCTGTTGGCCAGACAAAAGTAATTTGTACAGCTACTGTAGATGAAAAATTACCTTTTTGGTTAAAAGGTGAAGAAAAAGGATGGGTAACTGCTGAATATTCTTTATTACCTAGAAGTACTCATTCAAGAGTTCAAAGAGAAGCAGTAAGAGGAAAGCAAACTGGTAGAACTCAGGAAATACAACGATTAATTGGACGCGCTATGAGATCTGTTGTGGATTTGAAAGCTTTAGGCGAAAGAATGATTACAATTGATTGTGACGTAATCCAAGCAGATGGAGGAACTAGATGTGCTTCGATTACAGGTGGATTTGTTGCTTTAGAAATTGCTATAAATAAATTAATAGCAGAGAAAAAAATTACTAAATCTCCTATAAAAGAAAACTTAGCAGCAATAAGTGTTGGTATAGTGAAAGATGAAATAGTTCTAGATTTAGACTATGAAATGGATTCTCAAGCTGATGTAGATATGAATATTGTAATGACTGAGAGTGGAAAATTCATTGAAGTTCAAGGTACTGGTGAAGAGTATTCATTTTCACATGACCAATTAAATCAAATGTTGGAACTTTCTAAGAAGGGTATCAAGGAATTAATTGATGTACAAAAAAGATAAAATATTTATCGCAACTAAGAATGAAGGTAAAGTAAAGGATTTTAGGAAATTGCTTCCTGGATATGAATTTAGTACATTGCTAGATATTGATTATCCAGAAATTGAAGAAACTGGACAAACCTTTGAAGAAAACGCTCTAATAAAAGCTAAGACGATTTCTAAACAGTTTAATGTAATAGTTATTTCTGATGATTCGGGGTTAGTTTGTAAGGGCTTAAAAGGAGATCCTGGAGTTTACTCTGCTAGATATGCTGGAACTAATAATGATAGTGATAATAATAAAAAGCTATTAAAAGAAATTAAGGGTAAAAATAAAGATGCGAAGTTCGTTGCAGTTCTTTGTATATACTTTCCTAATGATGAGTATTATTTCTTTAGAGGTGAGGTAGAAGGTAGAATTGTAGATGAGCCTAAAGGAACTAATGGATTTGGTTATGATCCACTATTCTTTGTTGATGAATACAATAAGACCTTTGGACAACTTTCAATAGAAGAAAAAAATACTATCTCACATCGTAAAAGAGCAATCCAAAAATTAATTGATAGTAATCTATTATGAAAATATTAATTGTAAGTGATAATCATGGGAGATTAAGTGATTTAGACTCAATAATTGAAAAAGGTAACTTCGACAAAATCATACATTGTGGTGATTCCGAAGTAGATAGAATGTTGTTAAATTATAATATGGATATTGTTAGAGGGAACTCTTATCAAGATCCTGAGTATCCATTAATTAAAATTATAAATGCTGAAGGGTTAAGAATCCTTATTACACATGGCCATTTATTTGATGTATATAATGGACTTCAAAATTTACTGTATAAGGCTTTACATGAAGAAGTTAATATAGTATGCTTTGGGCATACACATGTTCCTTTAATATTAGAAGAGGAAGGTATATTATTTGTTAATCCAGGATCTATATCAAGACCTAGAGGAAACTCTAGTTCTTCGTATATGGTAATGGAGATATCAGAAAAAATATGTTTGAAACATTATAATTTAGTAGATGAGGAGTTAACTTATTATGAGAGAAGTAAGTGAATTAGTTAAAAGACTAACAGACAAAGAAGCAACTGTTGAAAGTAGACTAATGGGGGGAATGAGTAATCAAACCTATGTTGTAATTGTTGATGGGGAGAAAAACACTTTCAGAATCCCTGGAAAGAATGCTGAAGTTTTTGTTGATAGAGTTGAGGAATTAAATAATATCAAAGCTATAGAAGGATTAGACTTAAATAATAAAACTGTGCTATTAGATATTGAAGATGGCTATAAATTAGCTAAATATGTAGATGGTACACCTTTACATGAGTTAGAAGATTTACACCTTGAAGAAGTAGCTGAATTACTAAAAACATTACACAATTCTAAAGATAAGTTTTTAAATGATTATGCGCCATTTGATAGACTTATTAAATACGAAAGTCTAAATGATAACTTAACTGATGAATATAAAGAACTAAGAAATGAGTTTCTAAATCACAAAGAATATTTACTAAGTTTCCCATTAGTTAAGTGCCATGGGGATTCACAAAAATCTAATTTTGTAATTGGAGACAAATGTTACCTATTAGATTGGGAATTCGCTGGTAATAATGACTATTATTATGATATAGCTTGTTTTGGTAATGTGAATTATGAAGACGCTTTAAAACTTCTTGAAGTTTATTTAGGACATGTACCTTCGGATGAAGAATATAATAGATTAACATTATGGAGAGCATTCCAATGCTTACAATGGCACAATGTAGCTTTATATAAAGATAAAATTGGATTAAGTAAAGAATTAAGCGTTGATTTCAATTTTGTAGCACTTAAATACTTAGAAAAAGCACAAAATTTACTAAATTCTTTAAAATAAAAAGAGCATAGCTCTTTTTTTTATGTTAAAATATACTAAATTTTTACATAAGGGGACATATGATGGATTATAACATTTTGTATCAGTTAAGTAATATCTTACAAGCAAATGATTATAGAAAACTACTTACGGAGTTCAGTGATATAATAAACTCTTATATTCCTTTTAACGATTCTACTTTCTATTTGTTTGATAATTCAGTGAATTCAATCACTGAGAAGTATCAAGTCAAATGTTATAGATATATTAAAGGAAGATTATATGATGATATTATCTCATTTGACAATTTTGAAAATTCCATCCTAGAGCAATTATATCTTAATAAAGAAACTATTATATTAGACTCTTCAAGAATGCATGAGTTTAAAGATTTCTTTAAGAATGATTACTTAAGTCAATTAAATTATAAACAAGCAATTGGCCTTCCTTTTATCAATGGTTTGCAAGTATATGGTGGAATTGTAATAAAGTTTAGTAACGAATGTGAGTTACCTTATGAAGTGCTTGAATTAGCATGTGAATTATTAAATGCTAAATTGATTACTCTTAACATAAATAAAAATGAACTAGAGAAACTAAAATCATTATCAATGATGGCAGATAAAGAAAATATAACTACATACTCTATCTCAAACTTAGATAATATTAATGATGAAATTAACTTCATTATAAAAGGGAATCATTCTACACTGGTTTCTACTGATAAGACTTCACTTATCTTTAACTTAAGAAGTAAAGTTTATAGACAAGTAGTGATAGATAAGTCATCTGGATATGTTATGGATATAACGGATGAGATTAATACTCATAGAAAAGTATTAAATGATGTTTATTACGATGTTGAATATAAACTATATAATAAGAATAAATTGCAAGAAGAAATGAAATTAAGTGATGAATTTACACTTATTAAATTGAGTTATGATAATACTTATTATTTAGATGTAAAGAAAATAGTTCAAAAAATGTTTAGTACTGATCTTAATTCTATTGTAGATGGAGATATTATTATCTTAACTAGAATATCAGATAAACGAAAATTAAAGAAAATGATCAGTGATCTAGAATCAGAACTAGCAACTGTTTTAACTCTTGATTATGATATAGGATTAATATCATATCCAAAAGATCTTAATAATAAAGAAATTATAATCGATATACTAGATACTATAACTAAAAGTAGTGAGCACTTTTACAACAAGTCGGTTCATTTCCGAAAAGAAAATAGGTTAATAAAGAAAATTAACATTATAAATGCAATAAAGGAAAATAAGATAGAATTATATTACTATCCGATTATAGATTTAAATGAAAAGTTAGTGGCCTACTACGTAAAATTAGCTAACTTCCATGAAGAAATAGATGATAAGAGATTGGAACTTCGGTTACTTAAACTTATTCTTAATAGAGTATTAAAGAAATTAGGTAATTATGAGTTTATAGTTGATATTAGTGATAAGCTTATAAATAATTATGATATGATTAGATTTCTTGATGAATTGAACTTAGAAAAAAATCTTACTAGAAAATTATGTTTCGCATTTAGTACAAATAATGATTCATTTAAAACTTACTTAAGAAAGAAAAAAATTAAGGTTGCATTCAATGGAGATATTGAAGTCTTTTATAAAGAGAAGTTAAAGACAGATTATTACTTCGCACATTGTATTTATGATGATTATTCAAATCCTTATTTGGATATGCTTAGTAAGATGGAAGGATTGGGTATTACCAAACCTATATTCACTACACATAAAATCGAAGACTTTAATTACCTAGTTGAAAATCAGGTAGGATACTTAATTACAGATAGATTTGTAGAGGAATCAAAACTATAAACATTAATAATAAATTATAAATGAATGTTGTTTATAGAGTTGACTTAAAAGAGTGAAAATATAATATTTTAAATGTTTTAAGCACTTGTAATAGATATAACTTCCGTGTTATTATGATTTTCTATTGCTGTAATTACGATATTATTATTTAACACTTCTTAAAATAGAAAATACTTTACAATTTTCTTTATATGTATTTAGTCTATATGGAAGAAAAAAGTTTTAAACAACAATTTTATTTGAAATAAAATTATTATATTTGTAGCATTAGCATATTTTTAGTTAAAGGGAAACAAGGGGACAAGGGAAATGAAAAAAACAATTACTTTATTATTTATACTACTATTTTTACTTGTAGGGTGTACTGAAAAAAAAGAGACTTTATATATACTTGGTTCAGGTGATTATATTGATGTTGATTTAATTAAGCAATTTGAAACTGAGTATGATGTTAATGTTATATTAGATGAGGTAACGTCAACTAAAGAGTTATACACAAAAATTAAATCTAGTACAAAAGATTATGATGTTTTATTATCATCAGACTACATGGTTGAAAAATTGATCGACGATAATATGTTGTTCGAGATTGATCAATCAAAATTAACTAATCAACCAAATTACTTTGAACAATTGGTTGAATTACACTCAATTTATGATGAAGAATCAAAGTATTCAGTACCTTATTCTTGGGGAACTATAGGGTTAATGTATGATTTATCTGTAGAATATCAAGTGTTGAAAAATGGATGGAAAGTTCTATTTGAAGAAACGAATGGAATTTACAAAGTAGGGATGTATGATTCTAGTAGAGATGCTGTATCAAGTGCACTGCTATATCTTGATTTAGATCCTAACACTATTTTAGAGAGTGACTTAGCTTTAGCTGAAGCAGTTTTAAAACAATTTGAGTATGAAGTGTTTGGAGTTGATGATTTGAAGAGTAAAGTGGTTTCTAGCGAATTAGATGTTGCGTTAGTTAATAGTAGAGATTTCTTTAAACAGTTATATTCAACTTTGGGAAATGAACAAGAAAAAACATTCGGATTTTTTGTACCTGAGAATACTAATGTTTGGATTGAAAACTTAGTAATACCTGGTACAAGCCAAAACACTGATTTAGCTCATAAGTTTATTGATTTCATGATAAACAAAAATAATGCATATACAAATGTAAAATACAATAAAAACTGTACTGTGGATAAAGACGTATATAGAATAATGGAGAATCCTGAAGAGGGTATGGATGGATTTATAAACCACCCGTATTATTATCCTTTAAATGAAGGTGTTAAAGGTTTTGTGTACCGTTATTTAGGTGAAGATTACAATCGAAAAATTGATGATATTTTAATAAATATCAAAGGTTAACTGCATATTGTGCAGTTTTCTTTTAAGTTTGATTAAAATATAGTATAATATATGAGTGAAACAAATAATCTATTAATTTTAGGAGAACATATGAAGAAGATAATATTAGCGGGTGGATGTTTTTGGGGAGTAGAAGCTTATTTTAAACAATTAAAAGGGATTTTAACGACTAAAGTAGGTTATATAGATGGCGAATATAACGATCCATCATATGATGAAGTATGTAGTGGAATGGCCACTCACGCTGAAGCTGTAGAAATATTCTATGATGACACAATTATTACACTACCAGAATTGTTAGAACATTATTTTAGAATAATTAATCCAACTTCTATAAATAGACAAGGGGCTGATGAAGGACATCAGTATAGAACTGGAATTTATTTTAGAGGAATGGAAGACTTGAAAATTATTATCGATTTTATAAAAGAAGAACAAAAAAAATATGATGAAATTATAGTTGTTGAGGTTAAGACTGAATCCTATTTTTCAGCTGCTGAAGAACAGCATCAAGACTATTTAAGTAAAAATCCAAATGGATATTGTCATGTTAATTTATCATTAATAGATGAAAGTGAAAAGAAATAGAGGTGAGCTAAATGGAAAAAATCTTAGTGACGATTCTTGTTTTAGCGAGTGTAATTGGACTTTATATAGGTTCTTATATATTGAATAAGAGAACTCCTGTACCAGAGGGTATTGAACCTATTGCTGATTGTGATGCTTGTAATACAACTAGTTGTACACAACATCCAAGTAAAGATGTTTCTGTAAAAGATGATATTAAAAATTTCCTTAATGATTCAAATGATGATGTACAATTATAAATCTAAAGTTAATCTTTAGATTTTTTTTTGAATCTAGAAGGTATATAAAAAGTATATTATGAACTCTTAAGAGTATTATCTGTAAGGAAAAAAATTATTAGTTGTAATACTAATGTGTTATAATTGTAATGATATAAATAGAATATGATTCAATAATATATAAATAGGGTGAAAATTATGATTTTAAATTGGGATGAATATTTCATGGGAGTTGCAAAGTTGAGTGGACTTAGAAGTAAGGATCCAAACACTCAAGTAGGCGCATGCATTGTTAATAATGAAAAAAGAATAGTTGGTATAGGATATAATGGATTTCCATATGGCTGTAAAGATGATGAATTTCCTTGGGGAAATGACGGAGATTTTTTAGATACTAAATATCCATACGTAGTCCACGCAGAGGCCAATGCTATACTTAATGCAACTACAAGTCTTAAAAACTGTTCAATTTATGTGAACCTATTTCCATGTAATGAATGTGCAAAGTTAATAATTCAAAGTGGAATAAGAGAGATAGTTTATATTTCTGATAAATACTCTGAATTAGATTCAACAATGGCATCTAAAACTATGTTAAATGCTGCTGGTGTTGAATTTAGACAAATAAACGACGTTAACGTAGAAGTAGTAAGGTGAAAAATGATAGATTATCTAAAAGAAAAAAAGTGGATAATATTATTATTAGCTCCACTATATATTGTCATTTTAATTTATACGTGCTATAGACAAGATTATGAGATTATATTACCGGGTGATATTACTCCTATCGTCGACAAGGTTACTGTTGAATCGAATAATGAACAATCAGGATCGTTCAATTCTGTATTTGTTTATTCGTTAGATAAGACAACTCCATTTATGAATAAATTTGCTAAACTCTTATATGGAGTTGTAGTTAGAGAAATGAGTGAATCTTACTCATTACTAACATTAGATGAAATGAGAACACGTGGTAAGATTTATTATAATACTGGGATGCAGTATTCTTTAATCTATGCATTTATGAATACAGATAAGTATTTGGAATATGAATTTGATGGTGTTTTGGTTTCTTATATTTATAAGGATGTTATACTTGGTGATTTAAAAATAGGAGACAAGATCATTTCTGTAGATGGAAATGAAATAGATAATATCGAAGAATTCATTGCATTAATAGATAACATAGGAGATGAGGCTACTTTTACAACAGAAAGAGGAGATGTTCTTCTAAAAAAGAATACAGTAAAAGAAAATAAAGTGTTTGGATTTTCAGTTAGACCAAATTATAAATTAATCAGTAGTGAGCCACAGTACAAAATTTCGAAAACTAATACACAAGGAAGTAGTGCAGGCTTATTGCAAACTCTAAGTATATTTAACCAATTAACTGAAACTGATTATACATTTGGATTGAAAATAGCTGGAACAGGTACAATTAATGAATTTGGCTATGTTGGACCAATTGGAGCTGTCGAACAGAAAATAATCACAGCAGATAGAAATAATGTTGATTTATTCTTTGTAGCTAAGGATAATTATGAAGATGCATACAATATGATATCTCAAATAAATACGGATATGAAACTTGTTTCTGTTGAGAAATTTTCAGATGCTATATCATATTTGATGGAGTTTGGTGATAAAAATGATGAATAAACTATTAAAACTAAGAGCTACAGAAATTAGAAAATCAATAAATAGTCCAATACTTTCTAAGAATAAGTTGATTATTGGATTAAAAGCAAGTATAATTGCGATTGTGTTTACTTTAGCTATACACGCAATATTAATTAATATGGCTATAATTTTGTTTATGTATAAGACAATATTGTTATTATTTAATTTATTCTTTTTAATACTTGCTATCATAATGACTATAGCTTTTGCGGAAGATATTTATTATGATTTATTGAATAGAGAAGGATATATTGATAAGAGTGTTAACTTAAAGAAGTTAAGAATTAATGGATTATTTCATAATTCTATTATAGGAGTTATATTTTCTCTTATAACAAGTATCATTACATATTTGATTATTATAATAATTTAGAGGTGAGTTTATGATATACGGTATTATATTAATAGTTTCATTAGTAATATTAGACCAAGTAACAAAACTTATAGTGATTGATGCAATACCACTATATACTAATATTCCTATTATTGATGGCTTCTTCAGTTTGTCTCATCATGTAAATGATGGAGCAGCTTGGAGTATATTTAGTGGTCAAATGGCATTCTTTTATATAATAACCATAGCGGCATTAATTATATTTGGTTATTATTTTAAAGATGTAGATTTCAAAAATAACAAACTATATTCGTTTGGTATTTCAATAATAATTGCTGGTGCTATTGGTAATTTTATTGACAGAATTAGAGTTCAAGGTGTTGTAGATTTTTTAGATTTTAGAATATTCGGATATGATTTTCCGGTATTTAATGTAGCAGATATATGCTTAACTGTAGGAGTGACAATGTTTATCATTGCGACGATATTTTATAATGAAAAAACTGTTGGTTAATAAAACTAATCTAAGATTAGATAAGTTCTTGGTAGATGAACTAGATTTCTCAAGAATGAAAGTAAAAAAAATGATAGAAAAAGAATTAGTACTTGTAAATGATAGTGTAGCTAAGGCTAACTATAAAATTAAATTAAATGATGAAGTAACAGTATACGAGTTACCAGTGGAAGAGATAAGTATTGAACCTGTAGATTTACCAATTAACATTGTTTTTGAAGACAGTGATGTATTAGTTGTTAATAAAGATACAGGCATGGTTGTACATCCTTCACATGGACATTATGATGATACTTTAGTTAATGCATTACTATATCATTGTGATGATTTATCAGAAATAAATGGAGTCAAAAGACCAGGTATCGTTCACAGAATTGACAAAGATACTTCTGGGTTATTAATGGTAGCTAAGAACGACATAGCTCATAATTCACTAGTAGAACAATTAGTTGAAAAAACAGTTACTAGAAAATATGTTGCTTTGGTTCATGGAGTTATACCACATGATTTTGGAAAAATAAATGCACCAATAGGTAGAGATCCAAAAGATCGTAAGAAAATGACAACTGTTGAGTCAGGAAAATCGGCAGTTACTCATTTTAAAGTATTAGAAAGATTTGAGGATTTTACTTTGATTGAATGTGTTTTAGAAACAGGTAGAACACACCAAATTAGAGTGCATCTTAAATTTATTGGTTATCCAGTAGTTGGAGATCCGGCTTATGGAAGAAGAAAAGTTATCGGTAAAAATGGACAATTCTTACACGCGAAGACATTAGGGTTTATACATCCTGCTTCGAATGAATATGTAGAATTTGATAGTGAGTTGCCTGAATATTTCTCTGAATTCTTAAGTGAATTAGAAATGGAAAATGTTGATTAATTTAAATATAAATATAGAAAGTAAATTAGAAATAACTAGTTTACTTTTATATATATAAATAATTATTCTCAAGAATAGTAGCTTATATATTTAAATTGCATATTATAGAAATGAAATAGGGGATAAATGTCGCTGATTAATTTGACCATAATTAGATAATTATGATTAGTAAATCTGTTATTACAAAAGAAAAAAGATGGAACCTATCAGAGATAGGAACCACCCCTTTTCAAGTGAGTAATATCAAGAAAACTGTTTATTTATTATGTAAATAATAATTAGCAGTTTTCTAACATTCAGCAACTAATAAAATACCTAGCGCTATAATAATTAATGCAAATACGATTGTAATGAATCCAACTGCAATAAAGAACGCTGGAGCTGCTATTGCTGCCAATGAAGCTATAAATAATCCTAATATAAATATTCCTATTCCTAATAGAATTATAAGAAAATTAATAACAAAGCATTGTTTATAGCAAAGATGTCTGCGTGATAGCGATGTGAGTAAGATCAGCAGTAACCCTGCAATTACAATTACAATACCTATCCAAAAGAATGGACGTACTGCAATAGCTCCAGGATAGAAGATTGAAGCAAAGATTCCTAAGAGAACTAATAGTACACTAATAATATACAATAATAATTGTTTAAACATATTTCTCACCTCCAATAATTATCTAAGCTACATATATGCGCACACTAAAGCTCATTTTAATATATGTACTAGCCATAAATTTGTTAGAGGTAAATATAACGATTTATTTGAAATTTTAAGAGAATACTGACAAATTATAGGCACACTCAATGAAAAAAAATTGTTTTGAATTTACCATAATGAAAAAGAGATTAGTGAAAGACTTGAAACTTTAAAAAGTTTCTTACTTATTAAAGTTTATATAAAGAAAAAAAGTCACGATTTATCGTGACTTTTAGGTATTGTTTTTTTATTCAACAGAAGGAGTGAAAGTTCTAGTTCCAACTTCTTGGTCTAAAAGATATAAACCGGCATCTTTTACAAGCTTAATTTTAGTAATTAAGTTCTCAACAGTTTCCTCTTCTTCAACTTGTTCATCAATGAACCATTGTAGAAAAGAAGTAGTTGCGTATTCTCTTTCATCTCTTGCTATATCCATTAAGTTATAAATTCTTTTTGTTACAGCTTGTTCATGCTTTAAAGATTTTTCAAAAGTATCTAATAATGATTCATAATGATTGTCCATATCATTAAATCCAGTGATATTTACTCTTCCGCCTTTAGTTGAGATATATTTAAAGAATTTCTTAGCATGGAATAATTCTTCTTCATATTGAATTAAGAACCAATTTTCAAATCCATTTAATCCCATCTCAGAGCAAAATCCAGCCATCGCAAGATAAATATGGGCTGAATAAATCTCGAAGTTCATTTGATCATTTAATGCTTGTTCTAATTTTTTACTTAACATTGTCTGTCTCCTTTTTCTAATTGTAAATTTTTTACTTTTTTATTATAACAAAATTTATAATAATTTTTTCGCTTTTTGAACATTTTTAAAATTTAATTTAGCTACATTATCTAAGAAATCTTCACCTTGTTCTTTAATTACTTTAGCAGCTAATTGATCAACTTTATCTGATGCACCTTTAAGAAAACTATAACCGTATTCTTTACACATTTTCGTCCATAATATTAAGAAATAATATCTAGCTAATACAGATGCAGCAGCTACAGCGATATACTTACTTTCAGCTTTTGTTTCGAAATGTATATTTTTATAAACTGTTTTTTCATCTTTTAAATATTTAAAGTAATTTTCAGGTGATGCAAATTGGTCAACTATTACCTTATCGCATTTAACATGTTTAGTTATCTCGTTTAAAGCTCTATTATGCATAAGCGCTTTAATTTTATTCATATTATTACCTTTAGCTTGTAATCTATTATAATAATGGTTATTTAGGAATACTTCTTTATGAGTAACTAGCTCTTTTAATTTAGGACCTATCTCTAATATCTTAGTATCCGTTAATTTTTTAGAGTCATTTACTCCATACTTAGCTAGTTCTTCAAGTTGAGATTCATTTACATAAGCGCTAACCACAACTATTGGTCCGAAGAAATCTCCAGTTCCAACTTCATCTGATCCGATACTTTCATCATCTTTTTTAAAAGAATCTCTCCAACTATGAAACTCACTTTCAGCAATTGGACCCTGAAACATAACTTTACCTGATTCAAATGCCGTTACAGTTACGGCAGTAGATTTTGCCATAAAACATATGTAATCTGCTGGTGGTTTAACCAAATCAGACTGATAGTGTTTCTTCATTAATTCTAAATTATCATTTGTTACTGATAGTATATAATTCATTTAATCACATCCTATCTATCATTTTAACAAATACTTTGGTAAAATAATAGATAGAAAACAAAAAAGGTGAACACTATGTATGCAGATAAAAAAGTATTAGAGTTTGATAAAGTATTATCAATTATTAATGAACATGCAGTTTCGGATTTAGCTAAAGAAGCTGTACAAGGACTTACTCCTAACAATGAAGTTTTTGAAGTTAATGAACTTCTAAGTAAAACTGATGAAGCATTAACTTTATTATATAAGCTTGGATCAGCTCCACTCGGTAATGTATATAATATATACCCTCATTTAAGGAGAGTTGATTTAGACGGAGTTTTAAGTGCGAAAGAAATTAGAGAAATAGCTATGCACTTACTGGCTGTAAATAATAACAAGAATTTCTTATTAAGAGCTGAAAGTGAAAACATTGAAGTCAAGTATTATAAAGAACAAGTAGATGAAATGTTCTATGCGAAGGATTTATATCAAAACATTAATCAATGTGTTGATGAGGATTGTAGAATATTAGATTCTGCCTCTTTAAAGTTATCTGGGATTCGTTCAAAGATAAAAACAAGTCAAGCTAGAATTGAAGAGAAACTTTCATCTATCTTAAGTAAAAGTGCTAATATGCTAACTGATGGCATTATCACTAGAAGAAATGATCGATATGTTGTACCAGTTAAACCAGAATATAAAAACAAGTTCAAAGGGATAGTACAAGACTACTCTGCTTCCGGCGAAACAGTTTTTATTGAGCCACAGCCAATAGTTGATTTAACTAATAAAATTCAACTTCTTAGATCTGAAGAAAATAAAGAAATTGAAAGAATATTAATTCAGTTATCAAGTGAGGTAAAAGTATATACCGTTAACTTAAGAGAGAATCTAGAAATCTTAGTTGATATAGATTTAACTTTTGCAAAAGCTAAATTTGCAAGAATCTATAATTGTGTATTACCTAAGATAGGTGATACTGCTAATTTAATTCAAGCAAGACACCCATTACTTCCTCAAGATGATGTAGTAGCTAATAATATTTATTTTAATAATTACAGAGTTATTATAATCACTGGGCCAAATACTGGTGGTAAGACAGTAGCTTTAAAAACATTAGGATTATTATCAATCATGGCTCAGTGTGGTATTCTAATTCCAGTTAAAGAAGGATCAGAAATTATTTTATTTGATAATGTATTTGCTGATATTGGTGATGAACAATCAATAGAACAAAGTTTATCAACTTTCTCAAGTCATATGACTAATTTAATAAGTATCACTGAGAAACTAACTACTAACTCGCTAGTGTTAATGGATGAGTTAGGCTCTGGTACCGATCCAAAAGAAGGAGCGTCACTAGCTATTGCAATATTGGATTATATTAGAGTTAGAGGTTGTTATATTATGGCAACGACACATTATCCAGAACTTAAAGCTTATGCTTATAACAATAAGGATATTGTAAATGCGTCGACTGAGTTTAACGTTGATACATTATCGCCAACATATAAATTATCTATTGGAATTCCTGGTAGATCTAATGCATTTGAGATTAGTAAGCGATTAGGTTTAAATGAGAGGATTATTTCAAGTGCTCAAGAAAGTATTGAAACAAGCAACACTGAAGTAAGTGAGTTAATTAATAAATTAGAAGACCAGAGTAGATTTTTAGAGAAACGAATAGTGAGTTATGAAGAAGATTCACTTAGTTTAAAAGCATCTAAAGATGAGTTGAATAAAAAAATTCAAGAACTTGAAAATGAAAATACTAAACTTAAAGTGAAAGCAAAAGAAGAAGCATTAGAAATAATTAGAAAAGCAAAAGAAGAATCACAAATAATTATTGATCAATTGCTTGAATATAAAGAAGATATCAAAATGCATAGGTTGGTAGAACAAAAAACTGCATTAAAATCACTTGGAGAACAGTTCGGTGAAGAAAAGAAAATAGTTAAAAAAGAATACAATTTGGGTGTAGGCGATAAAGTCAAAGTTTTAAGTTACGGTCAAAGTGCTACTATTACAAAAATCAAAGCCAACAATATGTATGAAGTAAAAATGGGTATACTAAATACAACGGTTAATAAAAAAGAATTAGAATTAATTGAAAAGAAACAAATTAAGAAACAAAAATCTATAGTTACCTATTCAGGTAAAAAGTCTATAAAATTAGAGTTAGATTTAAGAGGTTATCGATTTGAAGACGCTA
This sequence comes from Mycoplasmatota bacterium WC44, assembly GCA_046529715.1. Classification (GTDB taxonomy): domain Bacteria; phylum Bacillota_I; class Bacilli_A; order MAG-NZ; family MAG-NZ; genus WC44. The sequence goes on along the minus strand of CP134881.1, from coordinate 1,112,932 downwards.
TGATTGAAGTAGATAAGTATGTTGATGACTTAATTGTAACTAAACTAAAACAAGCGACAATAATTCATGGACACGGTACTAATGCCTTGAAAAAAGGAGTTCATGAAGTTTTGAAAAAAAATAAATACGTAACTAGCTATCACTATGGAAAAGAAGGTGAAGGCGGTTCTGGTGTAACAGTAATTTACTTAGACTAAGTAGATTACTTGTAAAACAATTTAATGATATGTATAATTTAAACAAATGAATGGAGGATTTAATTTATGTTAATTTATGGAAATAATGAAAACTTTAAAAATGAAACAGGAACTGGTGTATCTTTAGTAGATTTCTATGCAGATTGGTGTGGACCTTGTAAAATGATTGGACCTGTTTTAGAGGAAATCTCAAATGAAAGAAATGACTTTAAGATTGTTAAAGTGAATGTAGATGAGAACAGAGAAATTTCTCAAGAATATAATGTTAGAAATATTCCAACGTTAATAATTTTAAAAGATGGAGCAGAAGTTAAAAGACATGTTGGATTTGCTCCAAAAGTAGCATTAATTAAAATGGTTGAAGAACATTTATAAGAGACTAACTGTCTCTTTTTTTTAAAAATAATTGGAGGGTTTTATGGAAATAAGAAAATGGGATTTAGGTATTTTGTATAATTCTTTTGATTCAGAAGAATTCCAAACTGACTTAAAAAGTACCAATAATATAATTGAAAAAATGAATAGTTTTAAAAGTAGATTTACTGATACTAGTCAAGAGGCTACATTAACTGAGTATCTTGAAACTATTGTAGAATCAAGATCTTTACTTTTGAAGTTAGCTAGCTACTGTAACCTTACATTAGCTACTGATGCTACTAATGTTGACGCTATGAAATACATAAATGTAATACAAAAGAAATTTACTGAAATGACTGAAGTGTATACATTAGCTGATAAATGGATATCTGAATTAGATTTAGAAAGTATGAAGAGTGATTTAATTAAAGAACATGCATTCTATCTAAATGAAGTGAAAGACCATAGTAAATATAATCTTGATGAAAAAACTGAATTACTGTTATCAAAACTTAGAGCTGATGGATCTACTGCTTGGGGTAGACTACAAGGATTGTTAACTTCTATGTTAGATGTTGACATTGAAATTAATGGAGAAAAAAAAGTTCTGACTTTAAGTGAAGTTAGAAACCTTGCCTATGATCAAAGTAGTGAAATAAGAAAGATAGCATATGAGGCTGAATTAGAATCTTACAAGAAAGTTGAAAATAGTATTTCGACTGCTTTAAACGCTATAAAGGGAGAAGTTAATACATTAACTGAATTACGAGGTTATGACTCACCACTTCATAAATCTTTAGTTGATTCAAGATTGCAAAAAGAAACTCTAGAAGCAATGATTAATGCTATTAAAGAATATTTACCACACTTTAGAAAATATTTGAAACGCAAAGCTAAGTTGTTGAATCATAAAACAGGATTACCTTTCTATGATTTATTTGCTCCAATCGGATCAAGTGCTAAAGAGTTTTCAATTGAAGATGCTGAAAAATATGTATTTGATAATTTTAATTCATTTAGTCCTAATATGTCAAAATTAGCTCAGCGTGCTTTTGATGAAAAGTGGATTGATTATACACCTAGAAAAGGAAAACGTGGAGGAGCATTTTGTTCTAATATGCATTACTTAAAGCAAAGTAGAGTAATGACTAACTTCACAGGAAGTTTCTCGGATGTTTTAACACTAGCTCATGAACTTGGGCATGCATATCATGGAGACTGTATTTTTGCTGAATCAATGCTAAATAGTAGATATACTATGCCGGTAGCAGAAACAGCTTCTATTATGGCTGAGACTATTGTTATGAGAAGTGCGTTAAGTGACGCTACTAAAGAAGAACAAATATACTTATTAGAAAGTTCTTTACAAGATTCAACTCAAGTTATTGTTGATATTTTAAGTAGGTATATATTTGAAGATAGTGTATTTAATGGTAGAAAAGATACAGTGTTAAATCCTAAACAATTAAATGAATTGATGATTAAAGCACAAAATGAATCTTACGGAGATGGATTAGATAAAGATTTCTTGCATCCATATATGTGGCTTTGTAAGGGACACTACTATTCTGGTAATTTAAGTTTTTATAATTTCCCTTATGCATTTGGATTATTATTTGCTAAAGGTTTGTATTCTCAATACTTAGAAAAGGGAGAATCATTTGTTGGTCAGTTTGATGAACTATTACGTTTAACTGGACAAAAAACAGTAGAACAAGCAGCACAATTTGTTGATATAGATGTTACTAGTATTGAGTTTTGGAGAAATTCACTAGAAATCATAAAAACCGATATTGATAAATTTATCGAATTAACTGAATAAACAATAAGAAATCTGCAATGATTTCTTTTTTTGTGATAAAATATTATAGAAAAAGAAAAGGAAGATACTTATGAACGGAATAATTATATTAAATAAACCAAGTGGTATGACATCGCATGATTGCGTTGATAAACTTAGAAAACTCTTAAAGACAAAAAAAGTAGGACATACTGGTACTTTGGATCCAGAAACTACTGGAGTTTTACCACTATGTATTAATAAAGCAACGAAGATAGTTCCATATTTAATTGCTGAAGATAAAGAATATGTTTGTAAAGTTAGGATTGGTTATTCCACTACAACAGAAGACTTTACTGGAGAATTAATTAATGAGAAGAAAGTATTAGAGAAATCTATAAATAATATTGATGAAGTTTTAGAAAAATTATTATCTATAGATAGTCAAGTACCTCCTATGTACAGTGCTGTTAAGATTAACGGAAAGAAACTATATGAATATGCTAGAGAAGGTATAGAAGTCGATAGAAAGCCTAGAAGCATCAAAGTCTTTTCTGTAGAAAGATTAAGTGATATCGTCTATAAGAACAACTGTGCTGAATTTGATTTTAGAATTAAGGGTAGCAAAGGCTTTTATGTAAGAACAATATGTGTTACAATCGGAGAGATGTTAGGATATCCTGCGCACTTAGCAGAGTTACATAGAACTAAATCTGGTAAATTTGATATTAAAGATTCAGTAACCTTTGAGGATATCGAAAATGATAACTTCAAAATTATATCAATAAAGGATTCATTAGATTATCCTGAAATTGAAGTAGATGAATATATGTACTATAGATTGTTGAATGGTTCTGTTATTAAAAATACATTTGATATAAAGGGTACAACTATGTTTTGTAGAAATGGTGAGATAATAGCATTATATATCCCACATCCTACAAAAGAAGGGATGATAAAACCTTTAAAGGTTTTTTAACATTATGGAAGTAATTAGATTAAATTTAAGCAATTATTTAGAAAAAATTGATCAAGGGTTAGTTGTTGCATTAGGTTACTTTGATGGGATTCATAGAGCGCATATGGATTTGATAGATGAAGTGATAGATATAGGTAAGAAGAAAAATCTAAAAACTGGTATCGTAACATTCCATCCACATCCTGCTTTTGTTTTGAATAAAAAGTCTATAACGTCTTTTTTAACTCCTCTTGAAGTTAAGCTAGAATTATTAGAAAAAATCGATCTTGATTATGTATTCATTGTAGATTTTGATATAGAAGTAGCTAAAATAGACCACAAAGATTTTGTTGAGAAATTTTTCTTACCATTAAATATTAAATATGTTGTAGCCGGATTTGATAACAGATATGGTTATATGGGAAAAGGTTCTGTAAAGACACTAAAAGAAGATTCTGATAACTCTATCGAAGTCGTTGTTATTGAAGAGTTAAAAGTAAATAAAAGAAAAATTGGTTCAACTTATATTAGGGACTTACTTAACGAAGGTGATGTTAAAACTGTATCTAATATGTTAGGCAGATATTACTCAATAGATGGATTTGTAACACATGGTAGAGGAAGAGGTAAATCAATAGGTATTCCTACTGCTAATTTAGCTCCAAAATATCCTTATGAAATTCCAGCTAAGGGAGTATATGTAGTTAAGGTTTATCATGATAATGACGAATATTACGGTGTTTGTAATATTGGTAACAATCCAACTTTCAACTATAATGAGAATAAAACAATTGAAATAAATATTCTAGATTTCAATAAAGATATTTATGGTGACTATATTAGAGCTGAATTCGTAGATAGAATTAGAGAAGAAGTTAAATTTGATAGCATTGAAAAACTCGTTATTCAAATAAATAAAGATAAGAATGGTGCTTTAAATATAATTAAAAATCTTTAATTAAAAATTATAAGATAAATTATACTAATTAGTATTTGAAGTTGATATTTAGATATTGCCAATAAAGGTTAATATTAATAATAGGGTAAGAGTGCTTTAGCCCTTTACAATGTTAAATAATTAGTTTATAATAATAGTCGACCAATTACGTTGTGTATTGCTACTCCAGCTTTATACGTTGTGCTTGGTGACAAATAAGATATGGGAGGAATAACTATGAGTAACTTAACTAAAGAACAAAAAACTGCGATTATGACTGAATACGCAACTTGTGAAAACGATACTGGATCTCCAGAAGTACAAATAGCTGTATTAACTCATGAAATTAACAATTTAAATGGTCATTTAAAAACTCACATTCATGATTTTCATTCTCGCCGTGGATTACTTAAAAAAGTTGGTAAACGTCGTAACTTGTTAAAGTATTTAGCTAAAAAAGATGTACAACGTTACCGTGAATTAATCAAAAGTTTAGGATTAAGAAGATAACAACACTGATTTAATCAGTGTTTTCTTTTGTTATAAGTTGGGAAAAATTGTTAAAACTATATAAATAAGAATATTAATATGTTAATATAAGTAGTGATAAAGAAAAAATAGGAAAAAAATTTAAGATTAAAGGAGTATACTATGTCAAAAAAAATATTTACATACCAATTATCTGGTAGAACATTGACAGTTGAATATGGTGAACTTGCTAAGCAAGCAGACGCTGGCGTGTTAGTTAGATTTGAAGATACAGTTGTATTAAGTATCGCGCAAGGGTCTAAAACCGCAACAACTTTAAATTTCTTCCCGTTATTAGTTTTGTATCAAGAAAAGATGTATGCAGCTGGTAAAATTCCAGGTGGATTCTTTAAACGTGAAGGTAGACCAAGTACACATGAAACATTAACATCACGTGTAATAGATAGAACTTTACGTCCGTTATTTACTGAAGGATTTAGAAACGAAGTACAAATTATAAATAATGTACTAAGTGCAAATCCAGATAACACTCCAGAAATGACAGCGTTATTTGGTTCAAGTTTAGCATTAAGTATTTCAAATATTCCATTTGATGGACCAGTTGCTGGTGTTATCGTAGGTAGAGTTGATGGAGAATTTATTATTAATCCTACTGCTGAACAAATGGAAAATTCAGATATTGATTTAACTGTATCTGGAACTAAAGATGCCGTTAATATGGTTGAAGCAGGAGCTAAGCAAGTATCTGAGGAAGAAATGTTAGATGCTATCATGTTTGGTCATGCTGAAATTAAAAAATTAGTTACATTTATCGAAGAGATTCAAGCTGAAGTTGGAAAAGAAAAAAGAGAAATTGAGATATTCCAAGTTGACGAAACTGTAGCTGAGAGTGTTGTTTCATTAGCTGAAGCAAAAATAATCGAAGCTGTTAAAATTCAAGAAAAACATGCAAGAAATGATGCTATTGAATTAATAAAAACTGAAGTTAAAGAAACTTTTATCGCTAAAGAAGCAGATGAAGATACTATGAAAATGGTTAAAATGACTTTAGATAAAATAGTTAAGACTGAAGTTCGTAAGTTAATTACTATTGATAAAATTCGCCCTGATGGAAGAAAGACTAATGAAGTTAGACCATTAGATTCTCAAATTGACATTCTTCCTAGAACTCATGGATCTGCATTATTTACTAGAGGTCAAACTCAATGTTTATCAATTGCAACGTTAGGTGCTTTAGGTGAACATCAAATTATTGATGGTCTAGGTGAAGAAACTTCTAAAAGATTCATGTTACATTACAACTTCCCACAATTCAGTGTTGGTGAAACGGGACGTTATGGTGGAGCTGGACGTCGTGAAATTGGACACGGTTCTTTAGGTGAAAGAGCTATTGCTCAAGTCATTCCTAATGAAGAGGATTTCCCATATACAATTAGAATTGTATCTGAAATTTTAGAATCAAATGGTTCTACATCTCAAGCAAGTATATGTGCTGGTACAATGAGTTTAATGGCAGCAGGTGTTCCTATTGAAGCTCCAGTTGCTGGTATTGCTATGGGATTAATCTCGGATGGAACAAACTATACTATTCTAAGTGACATTCAAGGAATGGAAGACCACTTAGGTGATATGGACTTTAAAGTAGCTGGTACTGAAAAAGGTATAACAGCATTACAAATGGATATTAAAATCGCTGGATTAAGTAAGGAAATTCTATCTGAAGCATTAACACAAGCTAAAGTGGGTAGAGCTCATATTCTAGAAAACATGGTATCATGTATTGAAAAACCACGTCCAGAAGTAAGTGAACATGCTCCAAAAGTAATGACTATGATGATTAACCCAGATAAGATTCGCGATGTAATTGGTCCTGGTGGGAAAATGATTACTGAAATCATTGAAAAATGTGATGGTGTTAAAATTGACATTGAACAAGATGGTAAAGTTGTTATTATGCACCATACACTTGACCCAATTAAGAAAGCATTAGGATTAATTGAAGATATAACTAGAGAAGTTGAAATAGGGAAGAACTATTTGGCGAAAGTAGTACGAGTTGAGAAGTTTGGATGCTTTGTTGAATTATGGCCAGGGATGGAAGGTTTATGTCACATCTCGAAATTAGATCATAAACGAATCGAGAAAGTTGAAGATGTTGTTAAAGTTGGAGATAGAATCACAGTAAAAGCAATCCAGTTTGACGATAGAGGTAGATTAGACTTATCTAGAAAAGCTACACTTCCTAAACCTGAAAAAAAAGAAAAAACTGAAGTGAATAAAGAGACGCAAAAGGAAGAAAAATAAAAGAAAATAAACCTGGAGGTCTTATATGAATATTGTTTGTGCATGTATGCAAATAGATGAAGAAACTATTGTTGCAAAAGTAAAAGCTGGTTTTGATACTGTTGAAAAAATACAAGAAGAAACTACTGCTGGTACTGGATGCGGTGGATGTATCTCAGCAATAGAAGAACTAATAGAAAAAAATAAATAATAAAAAATCCTATAAGCTAACTTAGTAATAAGTAAACCTTATAGGATTTTTTTATGTATTCATTCCTTATCGTTAAATGATCGAACCGCTTCCATATCTTTATCTCCTCTACCAGATATATTGATTATCACTACTTCATCTTTTTTTAATGTTGGAACTAATTTTAGTGCATAAGCGACTGCATGTGAACTTTCAAGTGCTGGAATAATCCCTTCTTTTCTAGATAAATATTCAAAAGCATTTACTGCTTCTCTATCAGATACAGCTACATACTCCGCTAATTTTGTCTCTTTCATATATGCATGCTCTGGTCCAACACCTGGATAATCTAGTCCAGCAGATATTGAATGGACTGGAGCTATATCTCCTTGGTCATCTTGCACAAAGATAGTATTCATTCCATGAATCACTCCTTTTTTACCCATTGTCATTGTTGCAGCGTGTAAATTAGTATCTAGTCCTTTTCCTGAACTCTCAACACCAATAAGTTTTACATCTTTATCTACTAAGTGATAGAATATTCCAATTGCGTTCGATCCGCCACCAATACAAGCAATTGCATAATCAACTTTGTTCTCAAATTCTAATATTTGCTTGTAAGCTTCTTCACCTATTATTTTTTGAAATTCTCTAACCATCATTGGATATGGATGAGGACCAACAGCTGACCCCAACAGATAGAATGTATCTTCAATTCTTTTTACCCATGCATCTATTGCATAATCTACCGCATCACTCAATGTTCTTGTTCCCGTATTTACTGCAGTTACTTTTGCTCCTAGCATTTCCATTTTAAAGACATTTAGTTGTTGTCGTTTAATATCTTCTTGACCCATGAAAATTTCACACTCCACGCCAAACATCGCAGCTACAGTAGCTGTAGCTACACCATGTTGACCTGCTCCTGTTTCAGCAATGATTTTCTTTTTACCCATTCTTTTAGCTAATAATATTTGACCGATACAATTATTAATTTTATGAGCACCGGTATGATTTAAATCTTCTCTTTTTAAATACACTTTCGCTCCCTTCAAATCATCAGTCATATTTTTTGCGTAATACATACTACTCGGTCTACCTACGTAATTCTTTAAGTAATAGCGATACTCATTAATAAAACTAGAATCTTCTATCGCCTCAAGAAAATATTTCTCTAACTCGTTTAAAGCTTTTACAACTACTTTCGGGACATATTGTCCACCATAACTCCCAAATTGATGTTTCATTTTTTTCCTCCTTTGTATATAAAAAACGCCCTCTTGCTATATGCAAGAGGACGAATATATCCGTGGTGCCACCTCATTTTAATAAACTAAAAAAGTTTAGACTTCAGGTACTTCATACCCTATCTCTGTAACGGGAGCTCCCGTGGTTGGCTACTTATCGCCAACCCTCTCAAGAATCCATTCAATAAACATACTCTGTTAGTTTACACCAACCACTAACTCTCTTTAAGAGCATTGTTTACCTACTAATTTCTATCTACGATTTGTTTTTAATAGTGTATCAAATAAATAAAATTTGTCAATAATATTTTTAAAAAAAAGGTGCAAAGCACCTATTATCTTATTATATTCGTTTTAATTGCAGCTTCCATTACCGCTAAAGCAACTGCATTAGCGACATCTTTGTTCATTGCATCAGGAATAACATTATTTACACTTAATTTCTCTTCATTGATAAAATCAGCTATTGCATAAGCTGCCGCAAGCATCATTTCGTTATTAATAGTTGTAGCTCTAGCATCTAGCGCTCCTCTAAATAATCCAGGAAAAGCAGATACGTTATTTACTTGATTAGGATAATCACTTCTACCAGTACCAACTATTTTAGCTCCTGCTTCAAGTGCTAACTCAGGCATTATTTCAGGTATAGGATTTGCCATAGCTAATACAATAGCATCTTCGTTCATGCTTTCTATCATTTCTTTTGTAACGATATTTGGAGCTGAAACACCAATGAAAATATCTGAACCATTAATAGCTGTTTCAAGATCACCTTTTATATTATCTTTGTTTACGTATTCTAATAATTCTTTATTCAAGAAATTATAACTATCTTTATCAGTATGATTAATGATACCAAATTTATCTACAGCAATAATATTTTTTATTCCGTAATTATATAACATTTTAATAATTGAACTACCGGCCGCCCCAGCGCCTGATATTGTAACTTTTATATTTTCTTTTTTCTTATTAACAATTTTTAAAGAATTAATTACAGCAGCTAAACTTACAATTGCTGTACCATGTTGATCATCATGGAAGACTGGAATATCTAATTCCTTCTTTAATCGCCTTTCGATTTCAATGCATCTTGGAGCTGATATATCTTCTAGATTAATTCCTCCTAATGATGGAGCAAGTAATTTACATGTTTTTATAATTTCTTCAGTGTCAGTTGTATCTAAACAAATTGGGAAAGCATCTACATCTCCAAATGTTTTAAATAAAATAGCTTTTCCTTCCATAACTGGTAAGGCTGCTTTTGGTCCAATATCACCAAGTCCTAATACAGCAGTTCCATCTGTTATAACTGCAACCAAATTCCCTTTAGCGGTGTAATCATAAATTAATGATTCGTCTTTATGAATTTCTTTACAAGGTTCAGCTACACCTGGTGAGTATAATAGAGCTAAATCCTCTTTAGTGTTAAGTGGAGTTTTAGAAACAACCGCAATTTTTCCTTTGTTATCTTTATGTATTTTTAATGCTTTTTCTTTATAATCCATGTTTTCCTCCGACTATTTGTACTTTAGTTTTCTATTTCACTAGTAAATTATACCACACCTAAACAATTGACAAAATGGTTTTTAATACATATAATTAATAATACATACGGGTAGTCGAGCAGATTAATCTGTTAGGAAAGTCCATGCTAGCACAAACTGAGATGTTTGTAGTGTTTATGCTAAGGGAAACAATAACCTTAGGCACGAAAGTGACGGCTGGTAAGTTACCTAAGTCTTTATGATATGGTAGCACCTTTAAAAGTGCCACAGTGACGATGCTTCACGAAAGTGGAGAGTGGAACGGGTAAACCCCATAAGCTAGAAACCCAAATTAAGGTAGGGGAACTCTTTAAGGAGAAATGAATCCAATAAGGAGACGTTATTACGTAGATAAATGATTACCACCTATTTATAGGTACAGAACATGGCTTATAGTATGTATAATTAAGAACTTTAAGTTCTTTTTTTATTTGGTTCTATGTCAAGGATTGGGGTAGAATCGAAAAGTAATTAAACTATCAAGGTGTTGTGGATATAATCCATAGCACCTTTTTTTGTGCATAATTCTAATGTTAAGCGATTATTATGTGCTCTGAATTCTTATGTTGATACATAATTTTGTTTCTGAATAAATCAAACCTTTTAATGCCATAGGAAATACGTTTAATTGACTTAATATAGTTATTAGTTCCTTCGATAAAACCATTAGAGTATTTCTTATTAGTAGTAGGATCAATCATAAATGAATTAACTATTTCAGGTAGCCAGTTCTCAATTGTATTAGCTGCTTCTCTAAACTCACCGAGAAGAGATATTTTAGCTTCAATTACCCAACTATTCAGCTTATTATATACAGTTGGATATTTAGCTATATCTATAATCTCATAGAACGATTCCTTAAGTTCATAAGCTTTGTTTAACTCCGGATTTATATTCCTACAAAAGTCTATTATTGATTGTGTACTGTTCCACTGTTTTAATCTTTTATCAAAGTAATGTTCATTAGAAATATCTTTAGATTTTTTAATTAACAATTTCCAATAACGTTTAAGATATTTATACTCTTTGGTGTTTTTCTTATGTTTCTTCATAATACGAACTCTTGTGTTATTGAATGCCCAATATATATGTCTAACGAAATGGAATGTATCAGCAACTACTGTAGCGTTAGGCATATATTTCAGAGTGATATCTTTGTAGGTCTCCCACATATCAGTAGTAAGTATCTTTACATTACTTAATTCTTCTTTAGAAAACTTAGAGAAGTATCTATCTAGATGTTCCTTGTGTCTACAAGACACGATATCGATAATGGTTTTGTTGATTGGATCTACCAACGATACTAAATACTTATTCCCACCTGAGTTTCCTTTAAATTCATCTATACTTAATACCTCAGGTAAAGTACGCTTTGGCTGTATAACATGTTTAAGAAAATGTCTAATCACAGTAGTAGAAGAGATATTTAATCTATAAGCTATGTCTTTGAAAGAACATTTCAATTTAGACTCTTCAAAGATAGATTGTTTAGTGTTTTTACTTATCTTATTATGTTTCTCAACAAATATATTATCTTCATTAAATTTCTTACCACAACTACATTTGTAACGACGTTGTCTATACTTAATGAAACACTTATAGTTATTGAAGATACCATGCTTAATAGTACGAGTATAGTAGTCATGAATATCATCTGTTAGTTCACTACACTTAGGACATTTATGTTTATACCTCTCTCTAGAAACGTTGACCAGAAAATTGTTTCCATCAAATGTGTATGAGTCAATGATAACTAAATCACCTTTAATGTTTAATAATGTTTTTAAATCATGACTAGATATGCTAGAATTATTGTGCATAATAAAACCTCCGTATTTGTTTTCTTCGTCGTTAACATTATGAATATGCACCCCATTTAGTAGACAGGAAATAAAAAACTGTTATCCTACTAAAAAGGGGTGCATTTTTATATGGCTAGTAAAGGACAAAAATTTAGAAAGTATAGTCTTGAGCTTAAATTTAAAGTTATTAAAGAAAAAATTGAAGATGGTAAATCATCTGGGTATTTATCTAGGAAGTATGAAATATCAATTAATACTATTAAGAATTGGGTTTATCAATATAGACATGGAAATAGATTTGACACTAAGAAGGGTAGACCTAAAAACGTAAACATTAATTATGAGGAGAAGTATGAAATCCTAAAAAAGTACCAAGCCTTCCTCAAGGATCAACGTATGAAAAGATTGAGTTCATCAAATATGCAAGAAAAGAATTTGGATATAAACTAAATACTCTCTGTGACGTTTTAGATATTAGTACTAAAACGTTTCATAAGTACAAGAACAGAAAAGATCCAGATGTAGATGATTACAATATAATCGTTGGAGTATTTGAAGATACCAATCAATTATATGGTTATAGACGATTGAAGAAGGCTATAAAGGAAAAGCATGGTTGGGTAATAAACCATAAGAAATTGCTTAGAATAATGCGAAAATTTGAAATAAGAGTTAGATATCAAAAGATATATAAGAAACATTTCAACAAAGAGTATATCGAGAATAACACTTATCCAAACTTACTTAACAGAAACTTTAATACAACAAAACTTAATCAAAAGTGGGTTACTGATGTTACATATTTAGTACAAAATGGAAACAGAGCCTATCTGTCAACTATAATGGATTTACATACAAGAAACATAATTGCTTCAAGAATTAGTTATAGAAATGATAATGAATTAGTTATGGATACACTTAAAGAAGCTCTAGATAAACAAAAAGACGTATCTGGATTGATCATTCATTCCGATCAAGGAGTCCAATATACGTCCACTATTTACAAAGTTATCTGTGAGACACACGGAATTAGTATTTCCATGAGCCGTAAAGGCTGCCCACAAGATAACGCACCTATAGAAAGTTTCCATGCGTCTCTCAAACGTGAAACTCTCTATAGTTATGATATCAAATCATTACAAAAATATATACAACTTGTTATTGATTGGATAAAATTTTATAATACAGATAGATTGAGATTAACTTAAAACAAAAAAAACAGGAAGGTTTTAATTTCCTGTCTACTATACGGGTAGCATTACCTTATACCAGGGATTTATTATGCACTTTTTATATAAACAAAAAGTTCGGGGTGAGTGATTACCCCAAACTTAATTATAGAACCTTTTATTTTATTAAATTTGATAACGTTTACTTCTAATGAATACGACTTAAAATGTTTATAGCATATTGAATTATTTAATATATTTGTTATTATTGTAAAAATAAGTAGGTGATTTATTATGCAAACATTAAAGAAAAAGTATGGAATATGGACTGCTACTGCATTAGTAGTAGGTGTTGTTATAGGTTCAGGAGTATTCTTTAAAGCTCCTAAAGTTTTAAAAATAACTAATGGTAGTTTGACACTAGCATTATTAGCATGGTTAATTGGTGGATTGATTATGATAGTGAGTGCTTATGTATTTTCGCTAGCAGCTAGAAAAATTGGTAAAGCAAACGGAATTGTAGATTATATGGAGTCAGCTTACGGTGAGACTGCCGGTTATCTAACTGGTTGGTTTATAACGTTTATTTATTACCCATCTTTAGCAAGTGTTTTAGCATGGGTATCTGGAATGTATACAACAGTCTTATTACAGTTTGATGACTCAGGCTATGGAGTCACTACATGGGCGTTTGCGTGTTTATATTTATTTGCTATATTTTTGCTTAATTATTACTCACCAGAATTATCTGGTAAGTGGCAAGTTAGCACAACTGTTGTTAAACTTATACCACTAGGATTAGTTGCTATAGTTGGAACTGTTTCTGGATTATATACAGGTCAAACGATAGCTAACTTCACATCTGCTCCAATTGACTTAGTCGGAGGGAATATATTCTTTCAAGCTATACTAGCTACAGCATTCGCATATGAAGGATGGATATTGGTTACTTCAATTAATGCTGAATTAAAAGACGCTAAGAAGAATCTACCTAAAGCACTTGTATACGGGACAATATTTATTGTGATTATTTATATGCTTTATTACATAGGGTTCTCTGGTGCTATATCAAATAGTGAAGCTATGGAACTAGGTGATGGCGCTGTATTGATAGTAGTGCAGTCTTTATTTGGTAATTTTGCAGGAACTATATTAACCGTGTTTGTTATTATCTCATGTTTGGGTACGTTAAATGGAGTTGTAATGGCAGAGTCTAGAGGTCTTTATTCTATAGCTTCAAGAAATTTAGGTCCAATGCCAAAGTTTTTTAGAAAAATTAATCCATCCAATGATGTAACAACAAACTCAGCATTAGCTGGATTTATACTAATTCTATTATGGTTAGTTTTTTGGTACAACAGTATTATGGTGTGGTTCGGAATTTCAAGTGGATGGTGGCCAGCAATGGACTCATCAGAACTTCCAATAGCGATTCTCTATGGTATATATATTGGTGTATATATTTGGGTAATGAGAACTTTTAAAGAACTTAATATAGTAAAGAGATTTATATTACCTTCATTAGCTATTATAGGATCATTAGTTATTTTATATGGAGCGTTTAATTTAGCTAATGTTTGGTTATTTTTAGGAATAGCTACTTGTATTATGATAATATCTCTACTTTTTAATAAAAAAACCTTATAAATAAAAACGTCTCTTGTTATAGAGACTTTTTTTATGTAAAATATATTAGTGGTATAAATTGAGAAGAATTAGTAAAATATCATTGTAGGTGAAAAATATGAGTAGTAAAATTAATAAAAATGAAATAATAGAAAGACAAAAGAGAATTAGAAATTTTTCTATTATTGCCCATATCGATCATGGGAAAAGTACTTTAGCTGATAGAATACTTGAGGTGACAAGTGCCGTTTCCGATAGAGAGATGCAAAATCAATTACTTGATTCTATGGATTTAGAACGAGAACGAGGAATAACAATCAAACTAAATGCTGTACAATTAAAGTATCTTGCAAATGATGGTGAAGAATATACCTTTCATTTGATTGATACTCCAGGACATGTAGACTTTGCATATGAAGTTTCTAGAAGTTTGGCTGCTTGTGAAGGAGCTATTTTAGTAGTAGATGCTGCGCAAGGAATTGAAGCTCAGACTTTAGCTAATGTATATTTAGCAGTAGACAATG
This sequence comes from Mycoplasmatota bacterium WC44, assembly GCA_046529715.1. Lineage (GTDB taxonomy): Bacteria > Bacillota_I > Bacilli_A > MAG-NZ > MAG-NZ > WC44. The sequence goes on along the minus strand of CP134881.1, from coordinate 1,097,826 downwards.
ATTTAGAGATTCTTCCTATTATAAATAAAATAGATTTACCAAGTGCTGATCCAGAAAAAGTAAAAAATGAGATCGAAGATGTTATTGGTTTACCAGCTGATAATATTCCATTAGTTAGTGCAAAAGAAGGAATTGGAATTAAAGATGTTTTAGAACAGGCTATCGAATATTTCCCAGCACCATCTGGAGATATAGAGGCTCCTTTACAAGCATTGATATTTGATTCGTACTTCGATCAGTACCGTGGTGTAATACCATCAATTAGAGTTGTTAGTGGGATGATTAAAAAAGGTGACAAAGTTAGAATGATGGCAACTGGAGCTGAATTCGATATTATTGATGTTGGCGTTCACACACCAAAAGAAGAATCACGTGATTATTTAACAGTTGGAGATGTAGGTTTCTTAACAGCTTCAATTAAGTCAATTGAAAACGTACGAGTTGGTGATACAATTACACTAGCAAATAATCCTTCATCAGAACCATTGCCAGGGTACCGTGAAATGAAGCCAATGGTGTTTTGTGGTTTCTTCCCAGTTGATGCAGCTGACTATGAAGATTTAAGAGAAGCTTTATATAAATTAAAACTAAACGATGCAGCGTTAACGTTTGAGCCAGAAACATCTCAAGCATTAGGATTCGGTTTTAGAACAGGATTCCTTGGAATGTTACATATGGAGATTGTACAAGAAAGAATTGAGAGAGAATTTAATATAGATTTAATTGCGACTGCACCAAGTGTTATATATAAAGTTCATACAACGAAGGGTGAAATGTTAGAGATTGAAAATCCATCAACGATGCCTAGTAATGATATGGTTAAACGCATCGAAGAACCGTTTGTTAAAACTACAATTATGACACCTAATGATTTTGTTGGTGTTGTAATGGAATTGTGTCAAGCAAAACGTGGTATCTACGTTGACATGGAATATATAGACCAACAACGAGTTACGTTAACATATGAAATGCCGTTAAGTGAGATAATTTACGATTTCTTCGATAAATTGAAATCATCAACGAAAGGCTATGCGTCATTTGATTATGAATTGATTGGATATAGAGAGTCTAGTTTGGTTAAAATGGATATCTTATTAAATGGAGAAATTGTAGATGCTCTTTCTGTAATTGTTCACAAGGACTTTGCATATCGTAGAGGAAATGCAATTACTGTTAAACTTAAAAAAGTTATACCAAGACAACAGTTTGAGGTTCCTATTCAAGCTGCTATCAATAATAAAATAATATCTAGAACTAACGTTAAAGCTTTACGTAAAAATGTATTAGCTAAATGTTATGGTGGAGATATTACAAGAAAGAAAAAACTACTTGAGAAACAGAAAAAAGGTAAGAAGAGAATGAAAGCTGTAGGTAGAGTTGAAGTACCTCAGGAAGCGTTCATGGCTATCTTAGAAGTAGATGATGAATAAAAGCACATTCATTTGTGCTTTTCTTTTTTTTAAGAGAATATATGATAAAATATAAAGAAGGAAATTGGAGGTTATTATGTTAGGTTTATATATTCATATTCCATTTTGTGATGAAGTTTGTTATTATTGTGACTTCCCAAAAAGGATTGCAAAATCAAATATTAAAGAGAAATATATAGACAGTCTATTGGATGAAATTAATTTTTATAGACACCTTTTTCCTGAAGTTAAAAGTATATATATTGGTGGTGGAACCCCTAGTTCTTTGAATTATGAGTTACTCGAAAAATTATTGTGTGATCTAGATCTTGTAGTTGAAGAATTTACAATTGAATGTAATCCAAATGATATTACTGACGAATTCTTAAATGTACTTAAAAGAAGTAATGTTAACAGAATTAGTCTAGGTGTGCAAACTTTCGATGATAATCATTTGAAGACAATTGGAAGAAATCACTCTAAGGAGCTAGCTTTTAATTCTATTTCAAAAATAAAGGAATATGGTTTTAATTTAAATATAGACTTAATATATAATATTCCAGGTCAAACGATTGAGGATTTGTCTAGTGAATTAGAAATTGTTGAATCATTAAATTTAGATCATATATCTTACTATTCTTTAATTCTTGAAGAGAAAACAGTATTTGATAAACTTATAAAAAAAGATAAGTTAAAAGTTAATGAAGAAGATACAGATGCTACGATGTTCAATATGATTATTCATGTATTATCCAATATAGGATATAACCATTATGAAATAAGTAATTATGCAAAACCAGGTAAAGAAAGTTTCCATAATAAAATATATTGGAATAATCAAGAATATATTGGAATAGGAATGAGTGCTTCGGGTTATTTAAATGGAGTGAGATATCATAATTCTTTCTTGCTGAACCAATACAGTGATTTGGTTGATGATAATGGTCACAGTAAAGTATCTGAAACTCCTATAACAAAAAATGAAAAAATGTTTGAGCATCTAATGTTAGGCTTTAGACTTTTAGATGGAATATCAATTGATAAATTTAATGATTTATATAATACTGATATTTTTAAAGAGTTTGAGGAATTAAATAAATTAGCAAATGATGAGTTAATTATTATTGAAAATGGTATTATTAAATTAACCAAAAGAGGTTTGTTTTTAAATAACGAAGTGCTTGTAAGACTTATCTAGTAGGTGAAGTATGAATAAGAACTTTGATATATTATTAATATTGTTTATTTTAGGTGTAGTTTTAGGAAGTATACTTTGCATTGTTCTTGGAGTTGAAAGTGAATTAATGTTTGAATCGAACAGTTACATTATTTCAGCTAAAGCTTTTATCAGTGCAATATGCTTATTATTAGTGGTTACTAAAATAAACAAAAACAGAATGTATTTATTATCATTTATATTTCTATTAGGGTTAATCAATGGATATATATTTTTGATGTTGTTTAGTGTTTATTCTTTCTTTGAAATTATTTATAGAACTTTTCTCTATATTACGCTAGTATATTTTATCTTAATGTTTGGATGTACTCAGAGAAAGAGAAAAGATAATAGAATAATACTAATAATGACTATATCAGCAATATATGGGATACTAAGTTATTTGTTATACTAGGGGGTACATTATGCAAAGATATATAAATCAATTTAAATATTATTTAAGAGTTGAAAGAGGGTACTCATCGAACACACTAAATTCATATGTAAATGACTGTAGTATGTATGTGAATTATCTTGAAAAGACACATAAGATAAAAAGGCCTGAAGATATTAACAAAGATCATATTCAAGGATTTATAAAGAATGAAAAAAGAAAGCATAGTCAAGCATCAACAATCTCTAGAAAATTATCAGCAATTAAATCTTTTCATAAATATATGTTACTCGAGAAATACGTAAGAGAAGATGTATCAAATACAATTGAGACACCAAAGATAGAAAAGAAGTTACCAACTGTTTTGTCTTTTGAAGAAGTTGAATTACTTATGGACAACCTTCCAAGTATTTCAGCTGTAGATATTAGAAATAAAACAATGATGGAAGTTTTATATGCAACTGGAATTAGAGTAAGTGAATTAGTAAATCTTAACATAGAAGATATTCATCTTAATATGGGATTTATTCACGTTAGAGGAAAAGGTAATAAAGAGAGAATCGTACCAATTGGTGAGATAGCAGAAAATACTTTAAGAGAATATATTATTAATTCTAGAACAATACTAAATAAGAAAAATTCAAATGAAGCTTTATTTTTGAATTACCAAGGTAATAGGATAAGTAGACAATCGTTTTGGAAATTTATAACTAAGTATGCTGATAGTATTGGATTAGAAAAGGAAATATCGCCTCATAAACTTCGCCATAGTTTCGCAACTCATTTGTTAGAAAATGGGGTAGATTTAAGAGTAGTTCAAGAACTATTAGGTCATGAAGATATATCAACTACACAGATATATACCCACATAAATAAAAAACATCTTAAAGATGTATATAATAAAGCTCATCCAAGAGCTAATAAGGAAGTGAAATAATGTATAAAAGAATATTTACAATCGTTATTGATTCGGTAGGAGTAGGTGCACTACCAGATGCAGAAAAGTATGGAGATTTAGGAGCTAATACAATAGGTAATATCTCTAAAGCTGTAAAAGGAATTAACTTACCAAATTTAGAAAAATTAGGTATAGGAAAATTAACTGATATTGAAGGTGTTAAGAATATAAATCCATTGTGTTACGCAACTAAGATGGATGAGTTATCTTTAGGTAAAGATACAATGACAGGTCATTGGGAGATGATGGGATTAAGAGTCACAAAACCATTCATCACTTTTACTGATACTGGATTCCCTAAAGAGTTAATAGATGAACTTGAAAGTAGAACTGGAAGAAAAGTAATTGGGAATGTAGCAGCTAGTGGAACTGAGATAATTAAAGAACTAGGTGAAGAACATGTTAAAACAGGAAGTTTAATAGTATATACTTCAGCCGATTCAGTTTTACAAATTGCAGCTAATGAAGAGATTATACCAATTGAAGAACAATATGAAATTTGTAAAATTGCTAGAGAAATAACTTTAAAAGATGAGTGGAGAGTAGGTAGAGTTATTGCAAGACCATTCATCGGAAAAGATAAAGACTCTTTCCAAAGAACAACTAATAGACATGACTACGCTCTTGAACCATTTGATAGAACTACATTAAATGAATTGAAAGATGCGAACTACGATGTAATCGCAGTTGGTAAAATTAGTGATATTTTTAGCGCAAATGGAATAACTGAAAGTTACTCGATTAAATCTAATGCTAACGGAATGGACAAAGTATTAGAATTAGTTGATAAAGACTTTACTGGATTATGCTTCGTTAACTTAGTGGACTTCGATGCACTTTACGGACATAGAAGAGATCCAATTGGATATGGAAAATCCTTAGAAGAATTTGATGAACATCTAAAACCAATCATTGATGATTTAAAAGGTGACGACTTATTACTAATCATTGCAGACCATGGGAATGATCCAACTTTCCCAGGAACTGATCATACAAGAGAATATGTACCGTTACTAATTTATAATAAAAAACTAGAAGGTGGAGAACTAGCAATAAGAGATTCATTCGCTGATGTAGGAGCTTCAATTGCAGATAACTTTAACGTAAAACTACCTAATATCGGTAAGAGTTTCATAAACGATTTGAAGTAGGGGAAAGTATGAAGTATATATTTGGAGTAGATATCGGTGGAACGACTATTAAGATCGGATTGTTTAATGAAGAATTAGAGGTAATAAGTAAAACTAGTATTCCAACTAATGTAAGTGATAGTGGAAAATATATAGCAAGTGAAATAACTAAGAAATTAGAAACTATATTAGAAGTTAATAATGTACAAAACTCAGAAGTGATTGGAGTTGGACTTGGAATCCCGGGGCCTGTAAAAAACAACTTTGTGGAACAGTGCCCTAACATAAAGTGGAATAACTTAGATGTTAAGGAGCAATTTAAAAAGTGTCTACCTAACCACTACATTATTGAATCAGGGAATGATGCAAATGTTGCAGCCCTTGGTGAACTTAGTGTTATGGGAAATGAATACTCTGATATTGTATTAATAACACTTGGTACTGGAGTTGGTGGCGGAGTAATAATAGATGGGGAAATCCATGAAGGTAACTCTGGGTTTGGTGGTGAAATAGGACACATACCACTAGATGAAGAATATAAGTTTAAATGTGGTTGTGGCAATATTGGATGTATTGAAACTGTAGCTAGTGCTAATGGATTAGTAAGAATTACGAATTATCATAAAGATAATGATACAAGAACAATACTTAAAGATGTTACTGCTAAAAGTATCTTTGAAGCTGCTAAAGATAATGATGAATTTGCTTTAGAAATGGTGAAGAGATATACTAAGAAACTAGTGAAGTTGATAGCAACGTTATCAGTAGTACTAGATCCATGTGCTTACATCATTGGTGGTGGTGTTTCTCAAGCTGGTAATATATTATTAGAACACATAAAAAATGAGTATAAAGAAAATATCTCTTTCACAAAACTAAAAGAGACTAAATTCTATATAGCAAAATTAGGAAACGATGCCGGTATTTATGGAGCTGCAAAATTAATAAAAAATAAAACTCGCTAATTTAGCGAGTTTGTTTTTATATAATCTAAGAAATTCGAATGGTTACTTGTATGGGGATCGTACTTTAGTAGGATGAAAAACTTATCTACAAAATATCCAGAAAGTAATACTCCAACAACAGTTCCGATTCCTATGGTTCCACCAAATAAGAAACCGATAAACATTACTATTAATTCGATAATTGGTTTAATATAACGTATGTTTAGTTTCGTTATTCGAACAATTCCGATTAATAAACCATCTCTAGCTCCAGCTCCCATTCTACATGAAATATAAAGAGCCATTCCTAAACTCATTAAAATTAATCCGATCCCATAATAAAGAAATTTAAATCTCATCAACTCTGAATAGGGAACTAAGTTAAGAGACTCAAATATATCAATAAACATTCCTATAAAAATTATACTTAATACTGTACCCAAACCAGGGTAAATTTTAATAAAAAGAGTTAATATTAAAATGATTACTCCGGTGATTTGGATTATTGACCCAAAAGTAATTCCTGTAGTCTTACTTAATCCATCATGAAATACACCCCATGGAATTAACCCTAATCTAGATAACCTAATTAACGTCATACCAAATGCAAAAATAGCAAATGAGAAAAGCAACTTAGGAATTTTTTTAAAATCATTTAACAACACGTAATCACACTACCTTTCAAATTGCACCTAAGAATTATAACATAGATATAAATTTTGTAGTAAAAAAAATAAAAATATTATATAATATTTAAAAACGACTTTGGAGAAAATAATGAGTAAAATAATTGTAGTGGATTATGATCCTAAATGGAAAGAAATTTTTGAAAACTATAAAGTACAATATTTAGAAATTATGAAAGATATTGAAGTTGATATTCAACATGTAGGTAGCACATCAATAAATGGATTAGCTGCTAAACCGATAATCGATATTGACATAATCGTGGAGGAAGATTATTCACTTGAGTGTGTTATTGAGAAGCTTAAAATTTTGGGATATAAACATCGTGGAGATTTAGGGATAACAGGTAGAGAAGCATTTAAACTAAAACAACCGAATAGTAAATTTGAATATCAACATAATTTATATGCTGGTAAGAGAGAGAGTTTGGGAATTCAAAATCACTTAAAATTTAGAAACTATCTAAGACACAATCCCAAAGATGTTCGAGAATATTCTAAACTTAAAAAGGGATTGGCGAGAGACTATGAGTTTGACATTGACTCGTATATAGATGGTAAGACTGATTTTATAGTTGGTATATTAAAGTGTTGTGGGATGACTGATAGAGAACAAAATGTAATTTTAGAACAAAATAAATTGTAAAGACTCGATGGGAAATCAGTCTTTTTTTTCTCGTAATTTAACGGTATGCATAATTACCCATCAATTAAGAACTCATCGCCAAATAAAGAAAAACAAGAACTATAACGATGTTCCCAGTTATTAACATTTCAACACAACTAACTAATAACGGCTTAGTTATCGTACAATTCATTGGTTAACATAACATATATTATAGGAAGTTAATGCGGTAATAGATAACAATGATTTCCGGTGTCGAAAAAGAACAATTAGAATCGAATTGTATTGTTTACATCGGATTTCAGACATATTCTTTTCTACTAAAATACATCATATTTCGAGTCTTGGTGTAGTTCTTCTTCTTCCACTTCTTCTTGTAGAACGCCTATCCGACTTTATTAGACAAAAAAGAGCAACCCGTAGGTTACTCTAAAATTTCAATTAAATTTAATTTCCATTCTCTAGCTAATCTATAAGTTTCCTCAAGGTGCTCATCGTTATGTTCGTCAAGTTGATGCGCATCTGAATTTACTATTACTTTACATTTGTGTTTCTTAACGATCTCCCAGAATTCTTTTCTTGGATATAAATATCTTTTTCCTTGCTTAGTATCCACTAGACCTCGTCTAATTCCGTTTGCATTAAATTCTAATGGAACGTTATATTTTATTGATGCTTGAGAAATAATCTCTGCTACCTCAGCAGCTGTATCGTTCCATTCGTATTTTAAAAGATACAAATCAGGGTGAGTCATAAATTTATAGAACCCTGTTTTAAAAGCTCTCTCTGCGTTAGTCGCATACTCGATTGCATATTCATCTTTAGTAATATTGAAACTTGAAATATACTTTCCTTCGTATAGAATATCATGATTCCCAAAAGCTAAGTAGTCTACTCGTTTTGATAATTTTTTGAAAAAATCATGATGAGACTCAAAGTACTCTGCTTCTAAACCAACTAAAATTTCTATTTGATTTTTGTATTTTTCTTTGCAGTAATTAACATCTAAAATATATTGATCTAAATCTGAGATACTCATCCTATTTAGGAATGCACGTTTTGGAGGTATATTATTTATTACCTCAAGTGGTGTATGTTCTGATATCCCGAATACTTCATAGCCTTGTTTTATTGCATGTATAATATGTTCCTCCACAGTACCTTCTGCATGGTTGCAAAGTACAGTGTGTGAATGATGGTTTGTTTTCATTTAATCTCCTAAAATATATCTAAAGAAAGTTGTTCCTCGATATTAAATTTGTCCATATTTTTTAGTCTTATCCATTTAGCGCTTCTACCTTTACCTAAAGGTTTAATCATTCCCTCTTCTCGTAATCTTACGAGGGTTCTGTTTATTGTTGAGTCACTAATATATGGATGTAATCTGCGTAAATCATCTTTTTGGAATATTTCCGGAAGTTTAAATATAGTGTTTTGAATACTATATGACTTGTTTAAATTCTTATCAAATTGATGATTTTTTACTATTTGTTCTACATCTGAGTAAGTTTCTTTTAATGCTTTTATAAAGAATCTAATCATATGTAATGGTTGAGATAAACCTTCCTCGTAGCTGAATGTCGCTGCTATAAGAGCGGTACGATAGTCTTCAAAGTTATTAAGAATATACTCAAAGAAACTCACGTATTTAAAATTATCGAATCCAACTTTTAATAATAATAGATGTATTAATACTAAACTCGTATACTCATTCATTTCCGCAAAACCTTTAACATTGTAGAAATCAATGAATAACAACACGCTTAGTAACACCTTTTCATAACTAGATTTTTCGTAAGATTGAGTCACTTGAGCAAATAAATCGTCAAGCTCGTTACGCTTGTTGATTGTCTTTTGACTATGGAACTTCGTCTTTACTTCCGTCTTAGCGAACCTTACATTTGCGATACTTTTAAATATGTGACTATGTATTGATTGAATTTCATTCGTTGAAAATTCAAATGATTCATAGTTATCAAAGATGTTTTTTAATGCTTGCTTAAGATTCAATATTGTTTTCTCAGAATTATTTTTAGGCATTATTTCTTTCGTAGATAATGCTCTTAATCTTCCTTCTGTAATATTCAATTCTAATAATTTTGAGAAATAAAATATATCTCTTTCTATAGTTTGTTCAATTATTATCTTCATATCATTTTTTATTATGTCATTATGATATATCTGTCTACCTTGATGTTTATAGATTTCTGTAAGAGAAATCACAATATCATTTGGAATTAATAATCGGTCTAAACTATTGTTCCAACTCATGGTAAAATCACTCCTTTTATACAGTCGTTTTCATTGCACATGAATACATTTTCATAATACAACACATAGATAGTATACAATAATTATATTCACAACACAATAATTGGATATTATTATTTCGAGTTGATGTTCATTGAATTTATTTTAATTAAAATTATGCTAACTTTAGCGATGATCTACGTACTATTTTTTATAAAGAACAAAATAAAGAGAGGAATAGAGTTAATTCCTTTAAAATGGACACATAAAAAAAGATGTTGAATAAAATCAACATTTTTTTTAGTATCATATAAATGAGGTGAAATAATGAGAAAGAATATCAAAAGGACAATCGAAGATAAAAACAAAATTGTTAAGGAGTACTTAGCAGGTGAGAGATTATCAGTTATCAAAAGAAAATATAATATTGCTAGTGACAGCATGTTAACTAGATGGGTTAATCAATATAAAAAATATGGAACCACGACAGACTCAAGAGGTAAGAAATCAACTGGCAGACCGAAAAGCAATAAACTTATTCCTGAGGAAATGACTAGAGAAGAGTTAATAGAATATGTGAAGGCTGTTGAAGATATAAAAAAGTTAATGGCCTACCAAGAAAAGCCAAAGACAAATTTAAAATAATTGATACTTTGAGAGAAAAACATAAGATAGTTCTACTATGTAAAATATTAAAGTGTTCAAAAAGTGGTTATTATCAATGGATAAAGAATGGTAGGCCCAATCATAAGGCATATAATGCTGAAATAAATAATCTTGTTGTAAGTATCTATAATGAAGATAGTAGATGGGGTATAACAAGTATTAGAATGCAAATACATAGAAAGTATAATAAGAGACTATCAAAGAAAACAATATATAGATACATGAAAATAAATGGAATTAAGTCAATCATCCGTAAAAAAAGAAATAAGTACGGAAAGAAAGAACATCATAATATACCCAATCTTATTAAACGAGATTTTGTATGTTCAAGACCTAACCAAAAATGGTCGATCGACATTTCATACATTCACACAATCCAAGGAGTAGAGTATCTATGTGCAATTAAGGATATGTACGATAAATCAATTATCGAATATCAATCATCACCTAGAATGAGTAATTTTCTAGTTGTTGAAACAGTTGAAAAAGCGATCAAGAAAGTTAAATTATCTAAAAGAGAAAATCTAATACTACATTCGGATCAAGGAGCACAATTCACATCTACTGATTATTCAAAACTGCTTAGAGAAAATCATATTAGACATAGCGTTTCAGCAAAAGGTAACTGTGCTGATAATGTACCAATAGAATCATGGTTTAGCGCTTTAAAATCAGAGTGTATTTATTTAATTAAGAAAGTACCACGTGAAAGAATAAGAGAATTAATTAGACAATATGTTGATTACTACAATAACGAACGATTACAAGAGCAACTAAAAGAGCTAACACCTATGGAATATAGGAAATTAGCTCATATATAATTACATCTTTTTTAATAAGTCCGTTTTAAGGGTATTGACTCATAATCCTCTCAATATTATTCATCAAAATCAAATAATTGTTGTTGATCACGATCGTCTGTTTCTATAGAAACATCGTTATTATCTGTGATAATGTTTTCAACGATTGGGTCTTCTTTAAATTCTTCTTCTTGAGTAGTAATTATTGGAGCATCTAATTCAATATATCTTGATATCTTAGATATTGAAATTGGAGTTCCAAACGCTTTAGTTAAGTAGTTCTTACCGTTATCTGATTGTGGATATTTGATTGTATATGCTTCTATACATTTAATCTTTTCAAAAGCTTCTAATGTAATGATAATGTTGTTTTTATATTCATCTTTACTTAAATTAATCGCATCTATAATGTCATGTGGATTTGATTTTATGTAAGTTGTAAACTGTTCTGGTTTTCTATTTCTAGAGCTTAATTCTAGTTTATCTATAGATGTTCTAATTATATTTCCTCTAACAGTAAGTAACAACGAGTCAATATTTTCTGGTGCATACATTACGTGAACGACTTTATCATTAGGTCTGTTTTTTAGTTTTATACTCATTACACCTGATGTGTTAGTACCCGATAACGGGACTTCACTTCCAGGATATTTCACCGCAGCTCCTTCAATAGTGAATACTGCAATGTTATCTAATGATGTTCCAACATCAACTCCAATTACTTCATCATCACTTTTAAACTTTATAGCACGCATCTTTTTATTATATCTTTGAACTTCGAAATCTTGCAACTTAGTTTTTTTAATAAAACCATTTCTAGTTCCAATTAGTATTTCTAAGTTTTGATTAAAGTCTTTCACTAAGTGTGTGTGTATGATTTTTTCATCAGAATCTATAGAGATAACGTTACTAATGTGACCACCAACGTCTTTCCATTTAAAATCAGCTATCTTATATACAGGTAAATATAGATAGTATCCCTTGTTTGTAAATAGTAATAATGTATCAAGGGTATTAGCTTCATATACACCTGTAAGGATATCTCCTTCTTTTAAACCAATACTTTCTTCACCAGATGCTTTATAGCTCCTAATACTTGATCTTTTAATATATCCATCTTTAGTAACTGCAACCATTACATCTTCTTTTTGAATTAGTTCTGATTCAGTTATCTTGATTTCAGATACTTCATTCTCGATAAATGATTTTCTTTTTACAGATAATCTTTTTTTAATTTCATCAAGTTCATCTTTTATGATTTCCTTTAATACATTTTCACTTGATAGTATCTTTTTAAGACTACTTATTTCTTTTGTTAAATTGTTATTTTCTTTAATTAAATCATTGATGTCTGTATTTGACAATCTATATAGTTGTAATGTAACAATTGCTTCTGCTTGGAATTCAGAGAAGTTGAATTGATCAATAATTAATTCTTTAGCATTAGACTTATTTTTACTCTGTCGTATAGTATTAATTACTTCATCAAGTATATCAACCATACGAATTAGACCTTCAACTATATGTAACCTTTTATTCGCATTAGCTAAATCATAGTTTGCTCTATTCGTTATTACATCTTTTTGATGCATGATATAAGCATCTAAGATATCTATTAACCCCATTTGAACTGGGCGTTTATTATGAATGGCCACCATATTAAATGAGTAGTTTCTTTGTAAATCAGTAGATTTGTATAAATAATTTAATATGAATGATGCATTTGCATCCTTCCTTAAATCAATAACGACGCGAAGTCCATCTCTATCAGATTCATCTCTTACTTCTGCAATACCAGGGACTTTCTTCTGAATTCTTATTTCATCAATTTTACGAACTAGTACTGCTTTATTGATTTCATATGGTATTTCAGTTATGATGATTTGATTAGTATCATCATCAATTTCTGTTTTAGACCTAATTACAATTTTACCCTTACCTGTCTTATAAGCTGACGTGATACCGCTAAGACCTTGTATTGTAGCTCCAGTAGGAAAATCTGGTCCTTTGATGAAATTCATTATTTCACTAAGCTCACAATTAGGATTATCTATTCGATATATTGTTCCCTCTATAACTTCATTTAAGTTGTGCGGAGGTATATCAGTAGCGTATCCACTTGAGATACCTGTTGATCCATTAATTAATAAATTAGGATATTTACTAGGTAACACAATCGGTTCATACTCTTCATCATCGAAGTTAGGTATAAAATTTACTGTATTTTTATTGATATCTTTTAATAACTCTTCAGCTATATGTGATAATCTTGCTTCTGTATAACGCATCGCTGCTGCACTATCTCCATCGATTGAACCATTGTTACCGTGCATATCAATTAGTAACATATTAGTTTTCCAATTTTGAGATAATCTTACCATTGCATCATAAATAGAATTGTCACCGTGAGGATGATATTTACCCATAACCTCTCCTACAATTCTTGCAGATTTTTTATAAGGCTTATTTGCAAACATTCCCATTTTATACATCCCATAAAGTATTCTTCTTTGAACTGGCTTTAATCCATCTTTAACATCTGGCAAAGCTCTGTCCTGAATAATGTACTTAGAGTATGTACCAAATCTATCTGATACAACAGTTTCTAATTTTTCACTGATAATTGTTTCAGTGAACAAAATATCTAGTTTTTGTTTTAATGATTTTTTCTTCCCCATACTATTCACCGCTATCAATTAAGAAATCATCTTCATTTGTAAATGAAATATTGTTCTCAATCCAGTCTCTTCTTGGTTCAACTTTATCTCCCATTAAAGTTGAAATCCTTTGTTCAGCATCAGAAATATCGTCAATCTTAATTTGAATCAAAGTTCTAGTTTCAGGATTCATTGTTGTATCCCATAATTGATCAGCGTTCATCTCTCCTAAACCTTTGAAACGTTGGATATTGAAATTTCTGTTTTTTGTTATTTTAGTTAACTCTTCTTCATTCCATGCATATTGAATTTTCTCTTTACCACGTTGGAATGTTATTTTATAAAGTGGTGGCTGAGCTATATAAATTTTACCACTTTGTACTAGTTCTGGCATATATCTAAAGAAGAATGTCAGTAACAGTACTTGGATGTGTGCACCATCGGTATCTGCATCGGTCATGATAATAATCTTATTATACTGAGCTAGATTAATATCGAAGTCTTGTCCTAAGCCTGCTCCTATTGTGTTAATGATTGTGCTAATCTCTTCATTTTTAAGAACATCTTGAATTTTTGCTCTTTCTGTATTTATAACCTTACCACGTAAAGGTAGAATAGCTTGGAATCTTCTATCTCTTCCTTGTTTTGCAGATCCTCCTGCAGAATCACCCTCTACTAAGAATAACTCTTTTATCTTAGGATCTTTGCTCTGAGCTGGTGATAACTTACCACTTAGGTTAGTTTCACTCTTTCCTTTCTTTTTCCCTAGTCTTGCATCTTGTCTTGCTTTTCTAGCTGCATCACGTGCTTTTTTTGCTAGAACAGCTTTTGATATTAAATTATGAGATAACTCAGCATTTTCTTCTAAGAAGTATCTCATCTTATCTGACAAGACATTATCTACAGAAGCTCTACCTTCAGGTGTCCCTAGTTTTGATTTAGTCTGCCCTTCAAATTGTAATAAGTGTTCAGGTATTCTTACTGATAATACAGCAGTTAAACCTTCTCTTATATCAACACCTTCTAGGTTAGCATCCTTTTCTTTAAGTAAACCAATCTTTCTAGCATGCTCATTGAATATCTTAGTTAAACCAGTTTTAAATCCAGTCTCATGTGTTCCGCCATCTTTTGTTCTAACGTTGTTAACAAATGAAACTAGATTGTCAGAATACCCCTTTGTAAATTGAAGTGCAACTTCTACTTCGATTTCATTTGAACTTCCTTCAAAGTATACAGTATCATGATAAGTTTTTTTGTTTTCGTTTAGGTAGTTAACAAATTCATTAATACCCTCTTCAAAGCAAAACACTTCTTGTTGTTTACTTCTTTTATCTACTAAAGATATCTTTAGCCCTTTTATTAAAAAGGCAGATTGCCTTAGGCGATTTGTTATTGTATCAAAGTTATATAGTGTAGTAGAGAAATACTTAGGATCTGGTTTAAACCAAACAGTAGTTCCTCTTTTCTTAGTTGATCCAATTTGTTCTAACCCTGTCTCTGGTGTTCCGCCATCAACAAATCTTTGCTTATGAATAACTCCATTACTATAAATAGTTACTTCTAACCACTCACTTAAAGCATTAACCACTGAAGCACCTACTCCGTGAAGACCACCTGAAATTTTGTATCCAGAACCTCCTCCGAATTTACCACCTGCATGTAATTGCGTAAATATTACTTCTGGAGTTGGTACTCCTGAAGCATGCATCCCTGTGGGCATACCACGTCCGTTATCTGAAACCTCTATTGAATTATCCTCATGTATAATAACTTCAATAGTATCAGCAACGTTCATAAGAACTTCGTCTATTGAGTTGTCGACTATTTCCCATATTAAATGATGAAGTCCCCTACTGTCGGTTGAACCAATATACATACCTGGTCTTTTCCTTACGGCCTCTAAACCATCTAATATTTGTATTGAGTCAGCATTATAGTTGCTCATACTTTCACTCCCTTTGAATTTTAAATATATTTACTTTATGTTAAAATGTGATAAAATGATTATGTTGAAATGAGGTGTTTCTATTGAATGAAATCATATGGCTTATTGTAGCATATTTTATAGGTTCTATTCCATTTTCTTTAATTATTGGAAAAATATTTTCCTCAACTGATATAAGAAATCATGGTAGTGGAAACTTAGGAGCAACAAACGCAATAAGAGTTTTAGGGAAAAAACAAGGGATTACCGCTGCAGTTCTAGATGTATTTAAAAGTTTTATACTAGTATATCTAGCTGACAAAGGAATTATCGATGTATCATTTTCTCCTCTTTATCTAGGAGTAGCCGCTGCGTTTGGACATTGCTATCCTATATTTGCGAACTTCCGTGGAGGTAAAGCTGTTGCCACTAGTGCTGGAGCAATTTTAGCAATATCTCCATTACTATTTGGAATTGGTGTAGTGATATTCTTCACTATATTAAAAGTAACTAAGTACGTTTCTTTAAGTTCTACACTTGTTGCAATCGTAGTTATTTTATCAGCTTACTTATTAGGTGAATCTACTGATACAATTATTGCTTCAAGTATCTTAGTATTGTTTATAATGTATAGACATATTCCTAACTATAAGAGATTGATAAAAGGAAACGAAAACAAAGCAAATATTTAAAATGAAAAACCCATAGAGTTTCCTCTTAAATGGGTTTTTTTTATTTCTTCAAATTCATACTAGCCATTACTTGTCTAACTTGTTTTTCAGATGGTTTTCTACCCATTTGAGTAAGCATTACACGAATCATTTTTTCATTCATTGGTGGATTTTCTTCTAAGTACTTCTTAGTATATCTTTGTGATAAGTAAAATCCTAACCCTGCACCTACCAATAAAGTAACTACTAAGATTATAACGAATAACCAAATTTGTATTGTCATTTTTAATCACCCCTTAATCTTATATAATTTTATAATAAATATCCAGTTATTTCAAGGCGTATCGCTACTTCTTCAAATAAATTTAAAATTTCTGTTTACAAATTTTTACATTATGATAAAATAAGATAGAAATTACTGAAGGAGGTTTATTATGCCTAGATTTATTAATGATGATTGTATCGCATGTGGTGCATGTCAAGCTGAATGTCCAGTAGATTGTATTGCTGAAGGAGATATCTATGTAATCGATGAAGATATTTGTATTGACTGTGCAGCTTGTGAGGAAGTTTGTCCTACAGAAGCAATTCACGAAAGATAATAAAAAAACGAGGCTTTGCCTCTTTTTTTATCCTATAAGAATATATAAGGGTCTGTTTGTATGTTTGATTTTAAAACTTCAATACCAGTCTTAGATATAATTTTCTCCATATGATCTACAAATATTTCTTCAATGTTATGTGATAAATCTAAAACATTAAGTCCGTTCTCTACAGCGTATCTCATACGAGAAGATTTTGTATCACATGTCAAGAAGATATCAACACCTTCTTTTATTGCGGAATCTACATCACTATAATCTCCGCCAGAACCTCCGATAATCCCTATTCTAGAAATCGCAACATCCGAATTACCACAATACCTTATGTTCTCTCTTTTATAGGTGTTTTTAATCAAATCAACAAATTCAGTTAAATCTGATTCTTTAATTTTTCCAGTAAATAAGAAATCATTATATCCAGATTGCATTATGTCATTTGCTCCTAAATTTTTGACCAGTTGATAATTCATTCCTTTTTCAGCTTTATCGTAATTAGTATGCATGCTGAAGACTGATATATTGTTTTCAATTACCTTTGATATTAGATAACCATAATACTCATCGTAATTCACGTTCCTTAATGGATTAAAATTTAATGGATGATGAGATAGTATTAAATCAACTTCGTTTATTATTGCTTCATCTATAACATCCTTAGTAATGTCTAACGTTATTAAAACACGCTTTATTATCTTATGTACGCTTCCTACTTGAAGGCCGGAGTTATCATTTTCATGTTGCAACTCTAACGGGAAGTCTTCAGTAATTAAATCTATTATCTTAATTAGTTTCATGAAGGACCTCCTTTATTAAATAAACTTGTTGAACTAGTTTATTATAGTTTTCGTGATTTACGGGTACGTTAAGCAGTACTTTTTCTAACTTTTCTAACTCATTAACCCAATGACTTATAAATAGTTCACTTTTTTCTTTAATTAAAAATGGACCGAAAATAAATTCTTTTTCACTTAATTTCATTTCTCCACGTTCACAAACAAGAATCTCGTATACCAAGTCGTTATCTATAATAATTTCTTCTTTCAATATTTTAAATTTCTTTTCTTGAAGGAAGGCTCTCAGTATATTGCTAGCTACGTTAGGTTGAAGTATTAATCTCGTAATGTTGTTTAAGTTATCGTGGTTTAGTATTTCACTTATGAGTTTACCACCCATACCTGAAATTATTAAACAATCAACCTCTTCCTTTATATGTTCTATTCCGTCGCTTAAAACAATTTCAATTTTATCTTTTGTATTTGATTCGAGTATATTTCTATTCGCTGCATTAATTGGTCCCTTTCTAACGTCTGAAGCTATTACCTTATCAGCTATGTTAGCTTCTATTAGGTAGATAGGTAAAAGTGCGTGGTCTGTACCCACATCCGCAACTTTGCGGTATGGAGATACATATTCAGCGCACTTTAATAATCTCTTTGATATTCTCATTTAGTTAGAAATGAAATCCATTAGACGTTTACTCTTAGAAGGGTGACGTAGCTTTCTTAATGCTTTAGCTTCGATTTGTCTGATTCTTTCACGAGTTACCCCGAACTCTTTTCCTACTTCTTCTAAAGTTCTTGTTTTACCATCTAATAAACCGAATCTCATACGTAATACTTTTTCTTCTCTATCAGTTAAAGTCTCTAATACTTTATCTAATTCAATTTTTAACATTTCTTTAGTTGTGTAATCAATTGGATTTAAAGCATCTTGATCTGGAATGAAATCTCCTAAAGTTGAATCTTCTTCTTCACCTACAGGTGATTCTAAAGATACAGGGTCTTGAGAAATCTTTTTGATTACTTTTACTTTGTCAACAGTGATCCCTAGCTCATCAGCTAATTCTTGTGGAGTAGGTTCTCTTTTTAAATCTTGAGTCATTCTTCTTTGTAAACGAACAACTTTATTAATTTGTTCAACCATATGAACTGGAATACGGATGATTCTAGCTTGATCGGCAATAGCACGAGTAATTGCTTGTCTAATCCACCATGTAGCATATGTTGAGAATTTATAACCTTTTGTATAATCAAATTTATAAACTGCTTTAATTAAACCAATATTTCCTTCTTGGATTAAATCTAGAAACTGTAGTCCTTTACCTACATGTTTCTTAGCAATAGATACTACTAGTCTCAAGTTTGCTTCAACTAAGTGATTCTTTGAAATGTCACCAGTTCCTATTTTGATTTCTAATTCAGTTCTTTTTGCATCTGTAAGTGTTCCTTCACTTACTAATGTATCAAGTTCTTCTTGGGCATCAAGACCTACGCGGACTTTTTTAGCTATATCTATTTCTTCGCTAGATGATAATAGATTAACTTGACCAATTTCTTTTAAGTACATTCTAACTGGGTCATCTGTTTTTACAAAATCAACAAAGTTCTGTGTTTTTGTTTTTTGATATTCATTTTCTAATGATTTAACTACTTCATCAGCCTCTAGATCTGTAACATTAATATCTTCTTCTAAATCAGATTCAATAGTATAATCTATTAAATCTTCTTCACCTACAACATCTATATCTAAATTATTTATATCTTCAATAAATTTCTCGAAGTCCTCAGATTCTTCTTTGAAAACTTTTTTTACTTCGCTAATAGTAATAAAACCTTCATTTTTCCCTTTCTTAAGCAAAGCTTCAATTGGATTAGTTACCGGATTTTTCTTACTCATTACTACCACCCCATTTTAAATATTTTTGAATATAGTTGATTTTGTCAGCAATCTCTAATTTTCTTTCACTGTTTAAGTCTTTCTTAAATTCATTTTGAAGTAATATTAGTTGTTGCTGATATTTATATTTATTTAGTGTATCTAAACAATCATTTATTTCTTTTTCAGTAATGTACCTAGATGTGTTGAAGTTATTTATAAAATAATCTTTTAAATCATCTGGCAACAAACTCAAAAATTTTTCAATGTTGTACTCTAAATTCACTTTGTAATATTGCATT
Source organism: Mycoplasmatota bacterium WC44 (assembly GCA_046529715.1). Classification (GTDB taxonomy): domain Bacteria; phylum Bacillota_I; class Bacilli_A; order MAG-NZ; family MAG-NZ; genus WC44. Next base: position 1,077,937 of record CP134881.1, on the reverse strand, counting down.
AAATAGTGTCTAATTATGTCATGCTCTTTTTTAACATAATTTTCACCAATTTGTACTTCTAACTTTAATGCTTCTTTCTTGTCAGTTAGCATAACGGAAAGTAGAAGTTTTTCTGCTCTTTCATATTTATGTGGAACTGACTTACTTTCTTTTTTAGGTGCTTGTTTATTAGTATGAACTGATTGATAATCTGCTTTTACAGACTCATAACTAACTTCTAGTTCTACTGCAATTTTATTTAAATATAGTTCTACTTGAGTATTTGAACTATTTCTAAGTAATGTAAATATATTTTTTTTAAAAGTCTCAACATCGTTTAAACTGTTTTTGTTTATTTTAGATAGATGATACTTAAAAATAAAATTCATTACACCCATTGCTTTATTATTTAAGTGATCGATGAAATCTTCCTTAGAATGTAATTTAATATAATCATCTGGATCTAGTCGATTAGGTAAAACTACAATCTTTAAATTAAATTCATCTTTCAAATGTTTTATTGCTCTAAATGATGCTTCTATTCCTGCATTGTCACCATCAAAACATATCGTAACATTTTTAGTAACTTGTTTTAGTAAAGAAACGTGTTGTCTAGTTAGTGCAGTACCCATTGTTGCTACACCTTCTTTAACACCAACATTGTAAGCTGCTATAACATCCATAAAACCTTCAAATAAAACTACTCTTTTAGTTTTTCTTATTTCTTTCAAAGCATTATGGTAATTATATAATAATTCACTTTTCTTAAATACAGCAGTCTCTATTGAGTTAACATATTTAGGTTCATTAGTATCACTTAGTTTTCTTCCACTAAAGCCTACGACATTACCATATTTGTCCCAAATAGGAAATATGATTCTATTTCGAAATAAATCAAAGAAACCGTTATCACTCTTCTTTATCAATCCTAAATTAATTAGGTCAAGAGTTTCGACATTTTTTTCTGATAATGTACGATATAATAAGTTGTTGTCAGTACTAGCTAATCCTATTCTAAACTGTTTTATAGTATCAACAGTTAATCCTCTATCATACAAATATTGAATAGCGCTTTTACCTTGCGTTGTATTTAATAGATATAATTCGTAGAGTTCAGTTGCTTGTTCGTTTATATTGTAATATTTACTATATTTATCAGATGTTTTGTTGATTTTTATATCTAAATCCATACCTGTTTTATCGGCTACTTTTTTAAGAGCCTCTAAAAAAGGTATTTTTTCATAGTCTTGAACAAATTTAACTGCACTACCTCCAGCACCACAACTAAAACACTTGAAGATTTTCTTTTCCTCTGAAACACTCATTGAAGGACTAGTATCACCGTGAAAAGGACAAAGACCAATAAAGTTTTTGCCTTTTTTTTCTAACTCAACATATTCGCTAACGATATCAACTATATTAGCGCGATTTAGAACTTCTTCGATTACGTTTGGTGATATTTGCAATATTTACACCTTCTTTAATAAAATAATTTCTCTTCTATATATTTAACTAAATTTTCAAATTTAATTGTAACTTGCTCCATTGTATCTCTATCACGTACTGTTACAGTACCATCATTAAGAGAGTTATCGTCTATTGTTACACAGAAAGGTGTACCAATAACGTCTTGTCTACGATATCTTTTACCGATTTTACCAGTTTCATCGTAGCTAGTTGGAAAATGTTTACTTACTTCATTAAATAACTCGATAGCTTTTTCTGAATGATATTTTTTGATTAAAGGTAATACTGAAACTTTGTAAGGTGCTAAAGTAGGATGTAAGTGTAAGACTTCTCTTGTTTCACCGTTTTCTAAAGTTTCTTCATCATATGCTTCACACAATACCATCAGTGTAGCTCTGTCAGCACCAATAGTAGATTCGATTACATATGGGATATATTTCTCATTAGTTTCCGGATCTAAGTAGTGCATTGATTTTTTAGAATGTTCTTGATGTTGACTTAAATCAAAATCAGTTCTATTGTGAGTTCCATTTACTTCACCCCAACCCATTGGGAATAAATATTCGATATCACATGCAGCTTTTGCATAATGTGCTAATTTCTCGTGATCATGATATCTCAAATTTTCGTTATTGATACCTAGTGACGTAAATAAGTCTTTAGCGAATTTTTTATACTTGTCATAATATTCATCATCAGTACCTGGTTTACAGAAAAATTGATATTCCATTTGTTCAAATTCAATTGTTCTAAATGTAAAGTTACCAGGAGTAATTTCATTTCTGAATGCTTTTCCTACTTGTCCAATACCGAAAGGAACTTTAGCACGTAGTGATCTTTGTACGTTTAAGAAGTTAACGAATTGTCCTTGAGCAGTTTCTGGTCGTAAATATATTTCGTTTTTATTATCTTCAGTAACTCCTCTATGAGTCTTAAACATTAAGTTGAATTCTCTAATTTCAGTATAATTGTGAGCACCACATTTTGGACATACTACATTATTATCGTTGATGTAATTCATCATCTCTTCTTTAGTCCATCCGTCAGCAGTAATCTCGCCATTACTAAAATCCTCTATTAAATTATCTGAACGGTGTCTAGTTTTACATTCTTTACAATCCATCAATGGGTCGTTAAACCCACCTACGTGACCAGATGCAACCCATACATTTGGATTCATAAGGATTGAAGCATCAATACCATAACTATTCATGCTTTCTTGTATGTATTTCTTCCACCAAGCTTTTTTAATATTATTTTTAAGTTCAACACCAAGTGGTCCATAATCCCAAGTGTTAGCTAGTCCGCCATAAATTTCGCTACCTTGGAACACAAACCCATGTGTTTTACTAAATGCAACTACTTTATCCATAGTTAATTTTGTCATAATAATCCTCCTAATGTCATAACAGTGATAATTTTATAATGTCATTTTTTAGCAACTTTTATTCTATCATATAATCTTTAATTTTGCTACATAAAATAGAATAAGTTTTATTTAAAGGGGGGATTATTATTAAAAAACTATCTACAATAGAAGTATGGGGAGCTTCTATCGTTATTTTTTTACTAGGTTTCTTTATTCATGAAGCTTACAGTATCTTCGGTAATAGTAGTTTTGCATCGATTTTTCCAGTGAATGAAAGTGTTTGGGAACATCTTAAGATATTCTACTGGGGAGTTTTGATTGTTGCTTTAATTCAGCTGATTTTAATTGATTCATTACCTAGTAACTTTTGGTTTGCAAAATTGATTTCTATTTTAGTTAGTGCTGTTTCATTTATACTACTATATTTCTTTACGACTGATGTATTCTTCAATGGAGAACACGACTTTATCGCTACTGTAGTTGTATTTTGCTTAGCTATACTACTTGGACAATTTACTAGCTACAAAGTATTAATCAGTGGCTATAAATTTCCAAATATTAAAGAAGTATCAATAGGGTTGATTATACTTATATTTATTGCATTTGTTTATTTAACATTTAATCCTATGGATACAAGATTATTTCATGATGAGACTAGTAATTCCTATGGAATAACAGAAATTTCATAAAAGAAACGCAATTTAGCTTATGCTAAGTTGCGTTAAGATTTATTGTTGAAAATTTATATTAATATCCATAGATGTTTTTTAACATCTCTCTAGACTTACTATTAAAATTCATATAGAAGTTATAGTATTCATCTAATAATTTCCTGATAATTCTTTTGTTGATTTCATAGTCAATATCTTGATTAACGTCTTGGAAATATAATTTATATAAGCCTAATATAACATCTCTATCACTTATTGTGTATTCTGTTCTATGATTGGCACAAACCATACCACCTCGATACACATCGAAACCAACTACATCAGTTGCATCACAGTCAGCGCATTTTGAAAAGACAGGATTCAAACCTAATAAGTATAGAAATTTCAATTCGAATACAAATGCAATTAATTCAACATCTTCTCCACTATTTATTTTATCTAACACTAACTCCAAAAACTTATAAAGAGTAGGGAAATCTATTTCATTAGATAATTTATATATTATTTCAAATAAATGATATACGTATGTAGATTTTTCTAAATCTTGTTTTGTATTGAAATACACCTTCTCGATGTCTCCACTAAATAATACTGGTAATTTCTTAGAGTTAGATTTATTGTAACTAATCTTTGTTATTGACTGACATAATTGTCTTAAGTTACTTTTGATCTTTCTAGCACCTTTAACAAGTAAACTTTCTATACCTGATTCTGTTATTAAGTATATTATTTTACTTGAATCGGAATAATCAATGCTTCTAATCACTATCCCTTCGTAATTGTTCGCCATTTGATCCCCCATTTAGTTCGTTGTTCTCTTCTTTATACTTTATGTAATCCTCAATTTTTCCTGTTGTTAAGAACTTATGCCACCACGAATTCATATGATCATCTCCTTTATACTTTAGTATTAGGATTGTCATATTTCGCTATTTTTATACTCTAATAATCATCGTTTTTATATCCGTACTCATCTAATCTTGATTGATTGTTTCTCCAGTCCTTTTGAACTTTTACCCATAAATCTAAGAAGACTGGATTACCAAGTCTTTTTTTAATTTCTTTACGTGCACGAGTTCCAATTTTAGTTAACATCGAACCTTGTTTACCAATAATAATCCCTTTTTGAGACTTTCTTTCAATGATGATACTTGCATTAATATTGATGTAACCATCATCACCTTTTTCCATAGATTCAATAGTAACGGCAACAGCGTGTGGAACTTCTTCTTTAGTCAGCTGTAAAACTTTTTCTCTAATAATTTCTTGTATAATGAATTTTTCAGGATGATTTGTTAGCATCTCTTTTGGATAATACTGTGGTCCTTCGTCTAAATTCTTTTTTAATACATCAATCAAGTGATCCACATTGTCTAATGTTTTTGCACTTATAGGAATTATCTCATCGAAGTTAAATTTATCATTATACTCTGCAATAGTTGTTAGTACTTCATTTTTATTTTTTGCTAAATCAATCTTGTTTATTAAAAGATAAATCGGTACTTCACAATTCTCTATTAGATCCATTATGAACTTGTCCCCTTTACCTAAAGCCTCATCAAATGGGACCATAAAAAGTACTATATCAACATCATTGACTGAAGATGTAGCCATATTGTTAATAACTTTACCTAGTTCATGTTTAGGTTTATGTATACCAGGTGTATCGATAAAAACAATCTGAGCTTCATCGTCTGTATATACCCCTTGAATAGTATTTCTAGTTGTTTGAGCTTTATCGCTCATAATCGCAATTTTATGTTTTAATACTCCATTGATAAATGTACTTTTACCTACATTTGGTCTACCTACAATTGTTACAAATCCTGACTTCATTATAAATCCTCCGGTGAAAATGCGAATGGTAATAGTTCATCCATATTAGTTTCTTTTATATCACCTTTAAAATTACTTAGATAAACATCGCAACCCTTAGGTAATAATTCACTCATTACTTGTCTGCATGCACCACATGGACTACCAGGAGCTTCAGTATCTGCTACTATCGCAATTGCTTTAATATCTTCTTTTCTATAGCCTTGAGCGTATGTATAGAACAATGCAGTTCTTTCAGCACAATTTGTTAACCCGTAAGAGGCATTTTCAATATTTGCTCCGGTAATAACTTCTCCATTTTTCAACTTGACTGCTGCACCCACATTAAATTTTGAATAGGGTGCATAAGCGTTCTCGCTTGCATCTAATGCTGCTTTAACTAATTCTTTCATCTTTTAACCTCCAATATTTGATCTTGTAAATCAAACATTTCTTTGTGTTCATCATCCGTTAAATGATCATATCCAATCGCATGTAAGAAACCGTGAACAAACATAAAACTCATCTCAGTCTCAACTGAGTGATTAAATTCTACAGCTTGTTCTTTTACTTTATCTATTGAAATAAAAATATCTCCAAGATAATCATCATCACTTGGGAATGTCAACACATCAGTAGGATAATCTTTACTTCTATAGTCCTTATTCATTTGTTGAATTTCATCATTAGTTAGAAAGATAAAGCTAATTTCTTTATCGCCTTTTAACTTCATATACTTATAAGCATTATTTGTAATCATAGTTCCTAATTCTTCAAATATTTCAGTATTTTCTTCAGTTTTATTAAAATAATTAATTGTTACCATTTTCGTATTTCTCGTACTCTCTTAAGATTTGTTGTACTAATGGATGCCTAATAACATCTAGATTAGTAAATTTTATTACTTCTACTCCAGTTACTTTTTCTAACAGTTTCGAGGCTACAATTAAACCAGATTTTTCTCTACCTGGCAAGTCTATCTGAGTTATATCTCCTGTTATAACCATTTTAGAATTTAACCCTAGTCTCGTTAAGAACATTTTCATTTGTTTCTCAGTAGTATTTTGTGCCTCATCTAAAATAATATATGCATTATCTAAAGTTCTACCTCTCATATATGCTAATGGTGCAATTTCAATGACATTCTTTTCTAATAGTATTTCAGTACTCTCTTTACCTAAAACGTCATATAACGCATCGTATAATGGCTGAAGATATGGATCAACTTTCTCTTTTAAATCACCTGGTAAGAAACCTAAGCTTTCACCAGCTTCTACAGCAGGACGTGTTAAAATAAGTTTATTTATTTCATTACTTTTAAGTTTAGCTACAGCATTAATTACAGCTACATAAGTTTTACCTGTACCAGCTGGCCCTACCCCGAATACTAAATCATTTTTATTAATAGCATCTAAATATCGGTTTTGTTGAAGAGATTTTGAGTAAAGAATTTTTCCGTTAACAGTTCTTACGATCTGTTTTCTTTTTGAATAAATCTCAGTTGCACTTTCAAGTTCATTCTCATTAGCCATATTACATAAGTACGTTACATCTCTAACATTTATATTTACGCCTTTAGAGATGATTAGTTTCAATGCCTTAAATACTTCTGTAACTTTATTAAGAACCAATTCATCCTGAGAATCTACTAGAATTTCATCTCCTCTTGTTAAAATACTAACGTTAAATGAACGTTCAAAAATCTTTATATTAATATCATTATTACCAATTATTAATTGAGCTTCATTAAAATTCGTAAAACTTACATCAATTTTAGTCAGGTTAGCCATTTAAATCTCCTTTAAATTTAGCAATATTTTCATATTTAAGTACTAACGTCGTTATTATATATTGGGTATCATTTTCATCTACTGAAAGGATAATGATTTCCTTAACTGATTCAAATTCATGAACTTTATTTTCTAGTGATTCATCATAAATTTTACTTGTAACATATGAAATAGCACTCTCAGTATTAAACACAGTAATTATATCATCTTTTTCCATATATTGCACTTTTTTCACTTTCACTATACCAGGAATTATAAAGATATCTTTAGTTATTTTATCGTATAGTTCAAAATTGATTTTCCTCTCTTTTTCAATGTCAAAGAAATCAAGATCATACTTTTCAATGATTTTACCTGTTCTTTTAGAATTAATTGTTTCTTTATCGATATAATGTGTTTCTCTAGTCAGTGTTTCAGCTATTATATATCCTTCACTTCTTACAAAAACTTCTTCACTAAGAATTCCAGATACAAGTATATCTCCATAGTTAACATGTTGATTATATTCAAACATAGGTTTTCCTTTACGGACATCTAGTAATTTAATAATCCCATTTTTATTAGCGACTAAGCTACCTTTAATACTACTGTCTGATATCATTAAATCATCTAACGGTGAATCATTAAGATTGACAATTAACTGTCGACCATTCTTTTCGACGCTAATCCATTCATAATCAATAAATTCACTTCTTAATGATCTACTTAGTGTAATAACATCAGTTTTTAAGACTGATACACCTAATACATCAATAATATAATTATCTAGATGTTCAATAATTATTTCATCATCTGTAGTTTTTGATGTAAATACAATCTCTTTTATTGAATTTACATTTAATGTACTTATTAGTGTAAACAAAAGCACACCGATTAGTAAACCGATGTTTCTTTTTAAAATATTCTCATTATAATAACTTTTAACTAACTTGTAAGGTATCGAGTAGTTATTCATTCTTTTTAATGTTTCATCACCACATCTAAAGTGTACATATTCTTTATCAGTTCTTACATCTACAACATTAAGGTCACTCGAGTAAATCTTAAAAGTGCTTGTACGCATCCTAACAAAATTCTTATTCATTATCTCTCCTTGAAATACTGATAATGTCACCAGTTATTTTCATTAAATGCTTATTCATACTTCTAATTTTTAATCCTTTACCTACAATTGAATAATTTCTTACCGTTATGGATTCATCTCTTAAATCTATAATCTCTTTATAATTATAGATGACAAGATAATCTTCGTATAAAACGAATTTAGGTCTGTTGAAATATTCTCTTGGGAAAGACTCCGTTAATTTACTTTTCATCCTTACATTATATGATGAAAACAAAAAAAAGAGTATAAACTTTTCGTTTATACTCAATTAGAATTTCTTTTTACGTGCGTTCTCCTTCAACTTCTCTCTGCGAGAAACACTAGGTTTTACATAACCGAATTGACGTTTCTTAATCTCGTTTAAAGTACCAGATTTAATTAAATCTCTCTTAAAACGACGTAAAGCGTCATCTATAGTTTCGTTGTCACGAATTTGTGTCTTAGGCATATGTGTCCCTCCCTTCAATGAAGTCTACATAAAATTATAACTTAATTGTAATCAAATGTAAAGACTTTTATAAAATTGCTTTGTTAACAGGATACCCTGCCTCGATAACCTTGACATCTAGATAATCATTTTTATGCAAAACTTCAGGTATTTCAATTTTTAAATAGTTGCTTGAGTATCCAGTTGATTTATCATTTACAGTCTCTATTATAACATCAACAACTTGGCCCTCAAATTTCTTAGCGTAATCTGAAGCTAATTTATCATTTAAAATTAATAAACTTTTTACTCTATCACTTTTTATTATTTTGTCTAAATCTTTTAATTTAGCTGCTGGAGTCCCATTTCTCTTTGAAAACGGAAATACATGAAGTTCACTAAATTCATTATATTCAATAAATTCATAAGTCTCTTCAAATAACTCTTCTGTCTCAGTTGGGTAACCAACTATAACATCTGTAGTAATTGAAATATTAGGTATAACACTTCTTATATAATTAATTCTTTCAGAGAAGTATTTAGTATTGTACTTTCTATTCATATCATTTAATACTGTATCTGATCCACTTTGTAGTGGTATGTGTAGATGATTTGCGATATTGTCGTTTTCTTTGATTAGAAATAGTAACTCATCAGTTATTTCATTGATCTCTATTGAAGAAATCCTTAATCTTTTAAGTCCAACTATTTTAACTAAGTCTCTCACTAATTGAGTTAAAGTATATTCGACATCAATACCATATTTACCGGTATGTATTCCTGATAAGATTAATTCTTTAAATCCATTTGATACTAATTCTTTAGCTTCAGTTAAAACATTTTCAACTTTTTTACTTACAACATGCCCTCTAGCATATGGAATTATACAGTAACTACAATAATTGTCACAGCCATCTTCTATCTTTAGAAATGCTCTTGTGTTATCAGTGTAGCTTTTAACTGCTAACTCATCAAAGTAATTACTTAAATCAGTAACTACATTAATCTGTTTTCTATCTTCTAATATTTCTTCTACAAGAGATACAATTAGTTTTCTATTCTTTGTACCAGTAATAATGTCAACACCTTCTATTGATGATATTTCATCTGGTGAAACTTGAGCGTAACACCCCATTACAACTACTACTGCGTCTTGGTTTTTTCTTATGGCTTGTCTTATTATTTTTCTGCTCTTCGAATCACTCTGATTAGTAACTGTACATGTGTTTATAACATATACATCAGCGAACTCATCAAATGAGGCCCTTTCGTAGCCTTTTTCTTTAAATACTTCCCACACACTTTCAGTATCATATGTATTTACTTTACATCCTAAAGTATAAAATGCAATTTTCATATCTTTCCTTCTTTCATTACTTTCCTTTTGTTGCCAGGATTCCACCTATTAAATAAAGTAATCCATCTATACTTATTGAACCACTTGCGATATTTACAACTATAAAAATTATTCCCAAAAACGTGAAAAACTGTCCGTATTTTCTGACATTTTCTTGTTTAAAAATCCATATTGATAAACCTAAGACTAACATCCAAATCAATGGGAATCCTCCCATAGATAAAACTATAATTGTTCCAATAGCTGTTAAAATTAAACCAATACCAATTAATATCTTACTTAATTTCATATCTAACCTAACTCCTTAATATAAGTTACAGCACTCATTACAAATAGAGGCGCTGTTTCTGCACGTAAAATTCTTTTACCTAACGACACTTCAATGAAGTTGTTTTCCTTCATGAAGTTAACTTCAGAATCATCTATTCCACCTTCAGGACCGATAACAATAAGGATATTGTCATTATTTAATACAGAGTCCCTAAAAGTATATTTATTATTTGATTTTTCATATGCAAATAAGCACTGTTCATAATTATCTATATTTATTTTCTCTAATTTTGTTACTTCTTCGATAATTGGGATTAAATTTCTATGTGATTGTTCACTAGCTTCTTTAGCTATTTTTTTCCATCTTTCAATTTTAGAATCTTTGTTCTTAACTATAGATCTCTTCATCGATATTGGGATAATTCTTCTAACACCTAATTCAGTTAGTTTTTGAACCAGTAAATCCATTTTTTTATTATTCATTAACCCGATTGCGATAGTAACATCAATATCTAATTCAGTATATCTGATTTCGTCAACTTTATTGACTAAGACAGTAGTATTATCGAAAGAGGCTATTTCACCAAGAAAACAACTTCCACTTTCATTACAAACAATAATCTTATCTTCTTTATGCATTCTCATAACGTTTTTTATATGATGGTAATCTTCTTTTATATGAGCATATGTTTCATTATACAATTCATTACTAACAAAATATCTTTGCATACATGTCACCTTTCTTCCGCAAATTATTATACCATAAAAGTAAGAATGCATTAAGCATTCTTACTTTTTATATACAATATTCCCATCAATTATTACAGTATCGGTAACAGTCATGTATTCAAAAGGGTTACCTGTCCAAATAACAATGTCGGCATCCTTACCTTCTTCAATACTTCCTAATCTATCTTCAACTCCATTGAGTTTAGCAGCATTTATTGTCATTGCTTTAATTGCACCAAGTTCACTTAAACCTTCACGAATCATAATAGCGGTTTGAACTCTTGTGTCAGCTAACGCCATTACAGGATGATCTGTCATTATTGCAAATTCTACACCCGCTTTTTCTAAAATTCCACAAGTTTCAAACGACTTATTTCTTAGTTCGTATTTACTCTTAGTACCTAATGTAGGCCCAATTATAACTTTAACGTTGTCTTTAACTAAGTCATCAACCATTAAATGAGCTTCTGTACAGTGTTCAATAGTAATATTTAAATTAAATTCTTTACCTATTCTAATAGCGGTTTGAATGTCATCTGTTCTATGAGCATGAACTTTTACAATCATACCATCAAACACTCTCATTAATGATGCTAACTTATCATCATATGTAGGTTTTTCGCCATCACCAGCTTCAAATTTCACTATTTTCTCGTAATATTCTTTTGCTTTTGTTAATTCTCTTCTCATAACAGCAGCACTACCCATTCTAGTAGATGGAGTCACTTTTTTACCATTATATACTCTTTTTGGATTTTCACCCAATGCCATTTTCATAGCTACTTCTTCTTTTACAATCATTTCGTCAACGTTGTTTCCAACAGTTTTAATCACTGTAAATGTTCCACCGATTACATTTGCACTACCTGGTCCTGTAGACACTGAAGTTACTCCACCTTTTACAGCTTCAAGGAATGATACATCATATGGATAAACAGCATCAATACCTCTCATATTTGGTGTACTAGGTTCAGTCGCTTCATTACCATCTGCACCTTCAAATCCAATTGACTCTTCATATAAACCAATATGACAATGTGGATCAACAAATCCTGGTGTAACCCATTTCCCCATAGCATCAATCACTTCACATTTATAATCAGTTTCATCCAATATTCCTATCTTAGATATTTTACCATTTTCAACTAAAATATCAGATGTTTCATAGTTAATAGCAGCAGCACTCACTAAATAAGTATTTTTTATTAATAACATATAATCCCCTCCTAAATATATTATAACATGTATGATTTTAGTTATAAAGTTTACTTATATTTATAAGTGTAAGCTTTGTAACATTCTTTTTAATTATTAAAGTATACTCTATAATAATTATTAAGCAATGAATTGATTAAGCCAGATTATAACACAGGTCTTAGAATCTAATAGTATGAGTGGCTATTCATCTTATATTATTCCATTTTAGTTTTAGAAAGTCGGGTCTACGAATCCATATAAAGAGCATGATCAAGAAGAGTAGTAGATGATGAAATTATTGCTATATTATTTGAAGGAGGAATGAAAAATGAAGTATTGCATAACTATTGATGTTGCTAAGGGAAAATCAATGGTTGGACTATTAAGTGAAGAAGGTGAAATATTGATAGATTTTCATGAAGTATTACATACTAAATCTAGTTTGTTGAAAGTACATGAAAAAGTAAACAAACTTAACTTAGAAAACTTGTCCGTAATTATGGAATCAACATCTACTTATCATTATTCAATATTAAAGTTCTTCAAAGATTTGAACTACACAACTATATTATTAAATCCCATTATTTCTAAAGAACATAAGTTTAACTTACGAAAGACTAAGACTGATAAAACTGATTGTATTAATTTAGCTAATATATTCTTTAAGGAGGATTTTAACAAGCAATCTGACATACCTAATATATATGTTGAGTTACAACATATCTCAAGGCAGATTCATAATCTTAGCCAAAATTTAGTGAGATACAAAAATAGATTTAGACAACTAGTTGAGTTTGTATTTCCTGAATATGAGACGATATTTAAAAACGATGCACTTTTTAGTGACACATCGCTACAGTTTATTATTAAGTATCCACATGCAGAAATAATAGCTGGAAAACGTGTAGACGCCCTGACAAATACCCTTTGCTCAGTTCATCAAAGACATCCCGCATATTATCGAAGGAAGGCAGAAAAAATAAAGCAAGCGGCTAAAAACTCTCTTCCTAAGTTAATATCTGATTTACAGAAAGAAATTAATAAATTAAAAGGAATACTTGTTGATTTAGCAAGGACAATCGATATTTTTAACAACATAGTCTCTATAACTGGAATTGGAGAATATACGGCTGCCTTATTCCTAGCAGAGATAAAAGATCCTAGACGATTTAGTAACGTTAAAAAACTTACTGCATCTTGTGGGTTAGATCCAACAATTATACAATCTGGAAAATCAATAAACTATAATGGCCCTATATCTAAACGAGGAAACAGATTAGCTCGAAAGATACTGTTTAATATTGTCGTTAATATAATAAGAACTTCATCTGTTAATAAAAAGTATTCTAGTAATCCAATTCTTAATTACTATAGAAAAAAACGTAGTGAAGGAAAACATCACTACGCCTCAGTAATTGCTTGTACCACCAAGCTATTACGAATCATTTATTCACTGTGCATGAATAATCAATTTTATAGTTATTAGTTTATGATAAAGTAGAATAAAAAACAATAGAAATTTAGTGCCATTTTGAAAAATAGTTATGAAATGGCGTTTTTGTTGTGGAATATGTAAGATTGTTTTCAATTATATAATAGCATTGACAAATGTTAGAAAGTCATACACTAAGTTTATAAAAGGTCATAGATGGTATTTCATAAATTAAAAAAGGATTTCTAAAAAATCCTTTATCATAGTTTACAAATTATCATATTTTTTGTATCTTTCCTTTAATTCCATTAATCTATCTTTACATAATAGAATAATAATTAAACATTCAATTACATCAATAGTTTCGATATAATCTATATCAAATGAACCTTCTTTCAAAAGATTATCTATGAATTCATTCAGATTACTAACTACTTCATTTTGGATACCGTAATTATAAACCTTCAGTGCATTTAATGAAAGATTTCTTAGTGAATAATTATCATAATGAGTCTCACTTATAGATGTTACAATTTTAGAATAAGCTATATTTAACGAAGATACCAACCCGGCTATTTGAAAGCTTCTACCTTTATTATCGATTAACTTCCGTAAGTGCATTTTTGCAGCAAACTCTAAAATTTCTCGATCTGCTTGAAGAACCAATTCAAATATATCAGAACTGTTATCATATGCTAATTTATATATTACATCAGAAGAGTATCTATTTATAAGTCCAATAGCAACGTCATTCGATAACATTACTTCTAAGCTTTCTTCGCCAATAAATACATTAATTTCATTTTCAATATCAAGAGCCTTTTGACTCTCAATTACTAACTTTCCTTTTTTTACTATAGTTCTTGTAATTATAAATAAAACTGATGATAAAAATACATATGTAGTAGTGAAGATATATATAATATGTAAATTCTGTAGTTTAAAAAATAATAATAAAAATGAAATTATCAAGAATAATATAATAATTTCTCTTATACATTCTTTAAACGTGTGTATTACTAATATTATAATTACTTTTAAGTGTATACGCCAAATTGGATATTCGCGCTCTATATCCATAAGTTTACTAGAATGGAAGTGAATTAATAAAGTAAATAAAAATATTGTATATATTCTTTCATCCTTTTTCATAACGTTAAGAAGTTCTCTTAAACTATATTCAAGAAATTTCTCAACATAAGATGTAAATCGGCTATTTACGTGTGATAATTCAGATTCTAAATACATTGTTACTCCATATTTGTTCGACTAATTGTTCAAATTTAGAGGGTTTGCCATATAGAAAACCTTGAGCTAAATTAAATTCACTATTAATAAGCGCGTGCATTTCATCAATTTTTTCTACTTTTGTGGCAATAACTTGTACTCCACGAGAAACAAGAAATTCTCTAAACTTAGAAAATTCAGCCTTCTTATAATGGTTAGTAGTTATTTTAATCATGTCATAATGTAATTTGTCATGAATTTCCATTACCTCATCAAAGTTAAATGTTATACCATCAATACAAATTCTAAACCCTAATTCTTGTAGTTTTCTTAAAATTATAATATTCTCATTAGCTGTGAAAACTTCCATATCTATATCAATTATAACATTTTTAACTGGAACTTCTTTATATCTTCTTATCAAATTATTAAGCCTATTAACATAAGAATCACTTAATGATTCTTTAGCAACATTAATACCCATAATGAAATTATCATCAATTAAATTCTTTTTTAGTAATACTAGATAATTTCTAAACGAATCCTCAGCTATACCTAAGTCAATATTTGAGATTAAATTTCTCTTTATGGCTAATGGTATGAACACATTAGGACTCAAAACTTTTTCTTTGTTTTTCCATCTTGCAAGTGTTTCATAACCCACAATCTTAAATTTTTTAGTATCATATATACACATATAATGAGAAATTATAGCACCAGAATCATCAATTCCATAACTTTTTTCTACATTATTCGGGTTATCAAGATCAATTATCAAATAATAATTAAAGTTTCTATTCTTTGCTATATGACAACTACTAATAATGATGTCTAATAACTCTTCTGCATTAGTTGGTAGTGACTTGCTTGTCACAGAACCAATATTAAGTTTAAGTATAATTTCTTTATCTTCAATCTCGATAGGTTTATTTAAATTGTTTATTAATGTATCAAACACATGATGATAATTTACATTTGTATTTCTATTTACTAAGACGTATTTCTCATCAGAAAAATAGAATAAATTAAAATTATATTCTGCACAAAATTCCTTTAATATAGAAATTATTTTTCTTTGTAAGATACGTTTTTCCTTATTCGTATATATTTCGGGATCGTTTTTTAGGTTAATTATCTCTAAATAAGTTGCAATTCCAATTTTATTTTTCTTCAAATGGTTATAAAAAGAAAACCTACTATAGACAGAATATCTTTTAATATATAGAATAGACTTTTTTAAAGTAAGCTCAGTAAAAATATAAAATAATATAGGAGTTAAAACCAATAATATAAAAAATATATATTCTTTTGACATTTACATCACATCCTATCACTTTGACTTTAGAAATAAAATCCATTCTAGAATTCTAGAAATGGATTTTTTTAATAGATTAATCTAAAGGTTTTACTAAGTAACTACCACTGTTTTTTAATAATACTTTAGTACCTTCACAAATTGCAGTTAATGGGTTATCAGTTCTTTTAACAACAACATTTAATCTATTTGATAAGAATTCTTCAATATGATTAATTAATGCTCCACCACCATTAACTATAATACCGTCATTTATAATATCAGCTGCTAACTCAGGAGGAGTTTGTTGTAACACTCTTTGTGCAGTATTAACAATTTCTTCGAAACATTCTACTAAAACATCTCTAATCTCTTTCTGAGTAATTTCAATTTCTTTTGGTAAACCAGTCAACAAATCTCTTCCGGCTATTTTCATTGTATCAGAAGCACTAGATAATTCTTCATCTAAAGTACCAATTTGTTTTTTGATTTTTTCTGCGGAAATTGAACCAATTAATACTTGATGTGTAAATTGGATATGTTTAATAATTGCTTCATCAAAAAATGTTCCTGCTACTCGAATAGATTCTGAAGTTACTATATCACCAAGTGATAATACACCGATATCTGTAGATCCTCCACCAATATCAATAACCATTGTTCCGTGAGCTGTAAAAATATCAACACCTGATCCGATTACACCAGCTTTAACTTCTTCTTCGATAAAACATTCACCAATACCTAAGTCTGAAGCTAGTTCAATTAGAGATTCTCTTTCTATTTGAGTTACTTCTGATGGGCAACATAATAAAAGAGTTGATTCTGAAAGGTCATGAGAACCTTTATCTAAATTATCTAATACATACTCAATTAAAGTCCCCGCAGATTTAATATCAGATATTACACCTAAGTGTAATGGCTTAGAGATTCTAATTCTTTCATGAGTTTTACCAACCATTTTTGCTGCTTCTTTACCAACACCAATAGTTTCACCAGTTTCGTTATTGTATGCAACTACTGATGGTTCATTAAATACAACACCTTTACCTGCAACATACACTAAAGTATTAGCAGTACCTAAATCGACACCGATTTTTAATCCTTTTTTCTTTTTAGCTTCCATAATTACCCTCCTTCTTATTCAGTATCTGCATCTTTTACAAAATGTCCTCGTGTTTTAAGTAGAACTTTAGTACCTAAAACTACCGAAGTTAATGGATTAGATGAAACTTTTACTTTTAGTCCTAGCTTTTCACTAAAATACTCAGATGCATAATCCACCAATGATACACCACCATTTAATAAGATTCCATCATAGTATATGTCTGAACATAATTCAGGTGGAGTATCCTTTAATGCAGCAACCATTAAGTTTTTAATATCATTAAAGATAGGTAATAATACTTCAGTTACATTTCTTGATGTGATTTCAGCATGTCTTGGTAAACCTGTTAATAAATCTCTACCAGCAACTCTCATAGTAGCTACATCTTTTTTCTCATTTAGAGTTCCTAACTCAATTTTAATTCTCTCAGCAGTTTTTGCACCTACTTCGATTTTTAAATGTTGTTTACAATATTTAATGATTTCGTGATCAATGAAGTTCCCTGCCATTCTTAATGTTTTAGATAATACAACATCACCTAAGTTAAGAATACCAACATCAGTAGATCCACCACCGATATCAACTACCATTGTACCTCTATCAGTAAAAATATCTAAACCAGACCCAACAGTTCCAGATTTGATTTCTTCTTCGATATAAACTTCCTCAATTCCTAGTTGAATTGGAAGTTGTAATAGAGCTTTTCTTTCGATTTGAGTTACCTCAGATGGGCAACATAGTACACCTCTAATTTCGGAATTACTTGCATGTAAGTTTACTCTACCAAATACATGTTTAAGTAAGTCTTTAGCAGCTCTAATGTCAGAAATAACACCATCTCTTAAAGGTCTAACTATTTTAATTTTATCATGAGTTTTACCTGTCATGTTATCAGCATCAAAACCAGCTGCAATAACTTGACCTGAAGCTCTATCGTATGCTACTACAGAAGGTTCATTAAAAATTATTCCTTGTCCTTCTACATAAACTAGTAAGTTTACTGTTCCAAAGTCGATACCTACACCAACTTTTTCAACTTGAGACTCATCATATTCTTCTTCAGTAGTTTCTTCAACTAACTCTTCAACTAACTCTTCAGTTATTTCTTCATTATTCTCAAATGTCTCTAAAGATTCTTCTTTAACTTTTTTAGCTTTCATTTTCTACAATCTCCTTTCGTCTTGCAATTCTATTCATATCATAACGTCTAAATTCTATCTTGTATTATTTAAGTATGCAAATTAATTTTACTTAAGTTATCGTTTGAAATATTTAATTATCAACTGTTCATATAGTCGATATTAAGTATGTACTAAAAAATAATGCCTATAAGAGGCATTATTTGTCATATTATGGTAAAAGATTAAGTTAGCAAAAAAATTTAGAAGTTCAAGACAAATTATATTCGACGGTGCTTTAGTTAATTAAGAATATACTTAATTGATGACTTTAATTATTATTACTCTTTAGAATTTTTTTTTAAAATTAAGTTTGTTTAACTGGCTATATTTTTTATTTTCTAAAAGATATTCTTTATAATCATTTATAATTAAATCGTAATCATAGCCAGAGATTAAGTTTACATTTTGTAAAACAGTTTTTCTAATGTATTGGCTATACTTTTCCATATCACCATTCTCTTTTAAAAGATATGCGATAGATACTTTTGGATATTTATTTTCGTCAGATGCTAAGATTAATTTTTCCATCTCTTTATATCCATCTTCATTTCGAAGTTTCTTATATGTCTTTAAGAGTGCATGATAAATTCTATCAGTAAGATTCACATTTGAAAAAAATGTTTGTATGGTACTTTTAGAAGACTTGAAAGATCTTAGAGCAGATTTGTAGTTTCCTAAAGAAAACTCTATTTCTCCTTCTAAATAAAAAAATAGTGTTTCCATTTCTTTACTTAGTTTACCTGTTATTTTTCTTGTCTTGATAAAACTAGATAAATATTTTTTAGCTTCTTCCATTTCATTAACACTTATAAATAACTCTGTTAAGGCAATTGTACTATATTCTTTTCCTATAACGTTACTTTCGTATTTAAAGGCATTGTCAACATCTAGTAAATATTTTAATGAAAGAATTTTTTTAGAGAAAAATTTTAGAACATATCCATACCAATAGGTTATAAAACTATTGTTTATATTATGCATGTAATCAAGAGATATTTTGAAATACATTTTTATATTATCATAATCTTTTGTTGTTATAAATTCTAATATAGCAAGATTGAAATAGTATTTTTGTAATTGAGAACGGTTCATTAAGTTTAGAAGAGAACTTAAGAATTCCAATCTTTTTTTAACTGAACTATAGTTCGCTTTAACTAGTAACTCATATGTACAAAGTACATTAAACCCTTCTATAATTAACTGAACATCGTAATACATAAATTTTTCTCTTTGATAAATTAGTTTAGATTTTTCTATACTTGCTTTATAATTGAAAGATTCGATACTTATTCTGAGTTCATTAACTCTATCTTTAAGTATTTCTAAATCGTCCTCATGGGGAGTAATGGTAATTCCATATCTTTCTCTTAAAGCTTTTTTTATTTTGTCAACTAAGTTAATCTTTCCTTTTTCAAATTGACTTAGAGCACTAGAAGTACATATTTCTTCTGTTGCTTCCAATAGCGTTAGACCAACGTATTTTCTTATTACTTTATATAAAAAATTTTGTATCTCCATATTCTTTTGCCCCCTCCAATATAATTTTACCATATTTTTCAAATTTCGTTAAAAACTCTTGGTATAAAAACAGAAGATGATTGTTTTTCTACCTTTATAGTTGCAAGGAATGAAAACTTAATCTTAATTCTTTTTTATTTGACTTGTTTATAGAGAAAATCAACGGGTTGTCAGTAAGTAAATTTAGTTATAAATTCATTAAGATTACTAACTACTTAATTTTGAACAACATAATTATAAACTTTTAGTATGTTTAACGAAAAATATCAAAGTGAATAATTCTCATTTATAGATTTAACATTTTTGGAATAAGATTTAGTGCAGATAACAATCCAGTAATTTGAAAACTTCTATATTTATTATCGATTAATTATCTTAAGTGTATATTGGCAGCAAATTCTAAAATTTCTCGATCTGTTTGACTTTCAAATATATCAAAACTGTTATCATATGTTAATTTATAAATTACATCAGAGAAGTATCTATTTATAATTCCTATAGCAAGGTTATATGATAGAATATACTTCTAAATTTTCTTCAATATCTAAGATTTTTTAAATTCATTATTTAACTACCTTGCTTTACGATAGTTCTTGAAATCATAAGTAAAACTTAATAATAATAAAGACATAAATCACTCGTAAAAATTATTTGATTTAATATCACCAATGAGAATAATGATATAGTAATCTTTTTTATACATTTTTTAATAATATAAATAATATTACTTCAAGGTGTAGACACTATCTAGGGTATTCGAACTTTATATCCATAAGTTTTACTAGAATGAAAGTGAATTAATAAGGCAAAAAAGATAATGTACTTATTATTTCATCATTTTTTATAACGTTAAGCATTTCTCTTAAACTACTTTTAAGAAGTTTTTTTACACAAGATTTAAACCGACTATTTACGTATTATAATTCAAATTTTAAAAACATTATTACTCCATATTTGTTCTATAAATTGTTCAAATTTTGTTGGTTTCCCATATAAAAAGCCTTGAGCTAAAATTAAGTCATTATTAATAAGTGTTTGTAATTCATCCATTTTTTCTACTTTTGTAACAATTAACTGAACTCCATTTGATATTAGAAACTCTTTGAAGCTCGAAAATTCAGGTTTCATAGAATGATCAGTTGTTACTTTAATCATATTATATGGTAACTTGTAATGAATTCCCATTACCTCATCAAAATTAAATGTTATACCAGTTATACAAATTTTAATTCCTATTTCAAGTAATTTCTTTAGAAATGAAATGTTTTCGGTATCTTTAAAAACATCCATATCAATATCTATTAAAATATTATCAACTGGAACCTCTTTATATCTTTTTATTAAATTATTAAGCATTTTAACATAAGAATCACTTAAAGATTCTTTAGCAACATTAATACCCATAATAAAGTTAGCATCAACTAAGTTCTTTCTAAGTAATACTGAATAATTTTTGAATGCATCCTCAGCTATACCAAAGTCGATATTAGATATTAGGTTTTTCTTAATAGCTAATGGTATAAAGACACTAGGGCTTAAAACTTTCTCTCTGTTTTTCCATCTTGCAAGTGTTTCACAACCTACAATCTTAACTTTTTTTGTATCATATATACACATGTAATGGGAAATTATTGCACTAGAATCATCAATTCCATAATTTTTTTCTATATTATTTGGGTTATCTAAATCCATAATCAAATAGTAATTAGAGTTTCTATTCTTTGCTATATAACAACTACTAATAATTATATCTAATAATTCTTCGGCATTAGTTGGTAGTAACTTACTTGTCACAGCACCAATATTTACTCTTAGTTCAATCTTTTTGTCTTCAAATTCAATAGTTTTATTTAAATTATTTATTAATATCTCAAATGCATTTTGATAATCCATATTTATACCACTATTTAATAAGACGTATTTTTCTTGAGAAAAATAAAATAAATTAAAATTATATTTTGAACAAAATTCTTTTAATATTGAAATTATTTTACTTTGTACAATACGTCTTTCTTTTTCCGCATATGTTTTCATATCATTTTTTAGATTATTTATCTCTAAATAAGCTGCAAGTCCAATATGATTCTTTTTTAAATGTTTATGAAATGAGAACCTACTTAGGATAGAATATCTTTTATTATATAAAATAGACTTCTTTAATGTAAACTTAGTAAAAAAATAAAAAAATATGGGAGTTGTAATTAATATAATATAAAATATATATTCTTTTGACATTTACATCACATCCTATCACTTTGACTTTATAAATAAAATCCATTCTAGAATTCTAGAAATGGATTTTATTAAAAGATTAATCTAAAGGTTTTACTAAATAACTACCACTGTTCTTTAATAATACTTTAGTACCTTCACATATTGCAGTTAAGGGGTTACTAGTAGTTTTAACAACAACATTTAATCTGTTTGATAAGAATTCTTCAATACCCTTAATTAATGCTCCACCACCATTAACTATAATACCGTCATTTATAATATCAGCTGCTAACTCAGGAGGAGTTTGTTGTAATACTCTTTGTGCAGTATTAACAATTTCCTCGAAACATTCTACTAAAACATCTCTAATCTCTTTCTGAGTAATTTCAATTTCTTTTGGTAATCCAGTTAGCAAATCTCTTCCTGCGATCTTCATTGTATCAAAAGTACCAGACAATTCTTCATTTAAAGTACCAATTTGTTTTTTGATTTTCTCAGCGGAAATTGAACCAATTAATACTTGATGATTAAATTGGATATGCTTAATAATTGCTTCATCAAAATATGTTCCAGCTACTCGAATAGATTCTGAAGTTACTATATCACCAAGTGATAATACACCGATATCTGTAGATCCTCCTCCGAGATCAATAACCATAGTTCCGTGAGGTGTAAAAATATCAACTCCTGCTCCAATTACTCCAGCTTTAACTTCTTCTTCGATAAAACATTCACCAATACCTAGGTCTGAAGCTAGTTCAATTAGAGATTCTCTTTCTATTTGAGTTACTTCTGATGGGCAACATAATAGAAGAGTTGACTCTGAAAGATCATGAGATTCTTTATCTAAATTATCTAATACATACTCAATCAAAGTCCCAGCAGATTTAATGTCTGATATTACACCTAAATGTAATGGCATAGAAATTTTAATTCTTTCATGAGTTTTACCAACCATTTTTGCCGCTTCTTTACCAACACCAATAGTTTCCCCAGTTTCATTATTGTATGCAACTACTGATGGTTCATTAAATACAACACCTTTACCTGCAACATACACTAAAGTATTAACAGTACCTAAATCAACACCGATTTTTAATCCATTTTTCTTTTTACCTTCCATAATTACCCTCCTTCTTATTCAGTATCTGCATCTTTTACAAAATGTCCTCGTGTTTTAAGTAGAACTTTAGTACCTAAAACTACCGAAGTTAATGGATTAGATGAAACTTTTACTTTTAATCCTAGTTTTTCACTAAAATATTCAGATGCATAATCCACCAATGATACACCACCATTTATCAAGATACCATCATAGTATATGTCTGAACATAATTCAGGTGGAGTATCCTTTAATGTAGCAATCATTAAGTTTTTAATATCATTGAAGATAGGTAATAATACTTCAGTTACATTTCTTGATGTGATTTCAGTATGTCTTGGTAACCCTGTTAATAAATCTCTACCAGCAACTCTCATAGTAGCCACATCTTTTTTCTCATTTAGAGTTCCTAATTCTATTTTAATTTTTTCAGCAGTTTTTGCTCCTACTTCAATTTTTAAATGTTGTTTACAATATTTAATGATTTCGTGATCAATGAAGTTACCAGCCATTCTTAATGTTTTAGATAATACAACGTCACCTAAACTAAGAATACCAACATCGGTAGATCCACCACCGATATCAACTACCATTGTACCTCTATCAGTAAAGATATCTACACCAGAACCAACAGTTCCAGATTTGATTTCTTCTTCGATATAAACTTCTTCAATACCTAATTGAATTGGAAGTTGTAATAAAGCTTTTCTTTCGATTTGAGTTACCTCAGATGGGCAACATAGTACACCTCTAATCTCAGAATTACTTGCATGTAAGTTTACTCTACCAAAAACATACTTAAGTAAGTCTTTTGCAGCTCTAATGTCAGAAATAACACCATCTCTTAACGGTCTAACAATCTTAATTTTGTCATGAATTTTACCAGTCATGTTATCTGCATCAAAACCAGCTGCAATAACTTGGCCTGAAGCTCTATCGTATGCTACTACAGAAGGTTCATTAAAAATTATTCCTTGTCCTTCTACATAAACTAGTAAGTTTACTGTTCCAAAGTCGATACCTACACCAACTTTTTCAACTTGAGACTCATCATATTCTTCTTCAGTAGTTTCTTCAACTAACTCTTCAGTTATTTCTTCATTATTTTCAAATGTCTCTAATGATTCTTCTTTAACTTTTTTAGCTTTCATTTTCTACAATCTCCTTTCGCATTGCGATTTTATTTATATAATATCTACTAAATTTTATCCAATACAAGAGTTATGTGCAAACTTTATTTACTTAATTATTTCAATTTATATATTTAATTTGCTATATAAATTAAAAAAAAATAAGTATACACTTCAATAAAACGCCTACTCATAACATTAATTGTAATATTATAGTAATTTCTTAAGGGTGTTAAAACTCTTGAATTTTGTAGATGAATGTTTTTTTTGCTTTCTAAAAGGTACTTCTACTACTTGATTATTCATTTATAGTCATAACCGAAAATTAGGTTTCCATATTATAATACCTATTTATTGTCCCATATCACCATTTTCTTCTATATCTATAATTGATTAGTTTCTTCATATAAATCAACGATTATATTATAATCATACATTTGACGACTTTTCTTACTATTATACTTATTGAATGTTTTAGTACAGAACTTCAGATAGAGTATTTAATTTATATCCAAATTCTTTTCTCGCGTATTTGATGAATTCTATATTCTCACACGTTACTCATTGAAGTGGAATAGAGAAAAAGTTAGGTTGATAATAAATCATAAAAAGTTACTTAGAATAGTGTGTAAGTTTATATAAAAGTAAGATATCAGAAAGTTTATAAGAAAAATCATAATAAAGAACATACTGAAAATAATACTTACCCAATTTTTCTTAATTGAGACTTTATTACTACTGATATTAATCAAAATTTGGTTACTGATGTAACATATTTTACAAAAGAATTAATAGCTTCAAAGATTAGTTATGGATATGATAATGAACTAGTTATAGATACACTTAAAGAAGATATAGATAAACAGAAAGACGTATCTAGATTGATCATTCATTCCGATCATGGTATCCAATATACGTCTTCTATTTACAAAGTTATCTGTGAGACACAAGGAATTAATAGTTCCGTGAGCCATAAAGGATGCCCACAAGATAACACACCTATAGAAAGTTTCCCATGCATTTCTCAAACATAAAACACTCTATAATTATAACATCAAATTATTACAAGAATAAAACTTGTTATTGATTAGATAAAATTTTATAATACAACTAGAATAAGATTAACTTTTGACTAAAGAAAACAGGAAACTTTTTTGTTTCCTGTTTTCTATTCGGATAGCATTACCTCTCTAAGCCCACTTTTTTTTGGATATTACATACACTTTTTTATTAAGAATATATTTAATGAGGGTATAATTCCTATTCTGTTTTATTTTAAAAATTTAGAAATTTTACTCCATAAACTTGAACTCATTTCATTTGTATTAGATAGTTTTTTGAAAAGTTTCTTTTGTTCAGAATCTAATTTTTCAGGTGTAACTACTATTACTATTACATGTTGGTCTCCCATGTGTCCTGATGAAACGCTCTTAATACCTTTTCCTCTTAATCTAAATCTAGTACCACTTTGAGTTCCTGATGGAATTTTCAGTTTTACATCACCATGAACAGTTGGTACTTTAACTTCTGCACCAAGTGCTGCCTGGCTAAATGTAATAGGTAATTCTAATACTACGTCATTTCCTACTCTTTCAAATAGTTCATGTTCCGTTACTTGAATGGCGATGTATAAATCTCCACTCGGTCCACCATTGATTCCGCCCTCACCTTTACCAGATAGGCGAATTTGTTGACCAGTATTAATACCTTCAGGAATGTTGATTTCAACTGTTTTTACAGTTTCTATATGTCCATCACCATGACAGTTAGAGCATTTTTTCTTAATATATTTACCGCTACCACCACAGTGTGAACAAGCTACTTGAGTACGCGACATACCAAATATAGTTTGTTGTTGCTTATAAACTACACCAGAACCATTACAATGTGAACACGTGCTTATATCACTCTTTGAATGAGCACCACTACCATGACAAACGTTACATTCATCATTAACTCTTAACTTTATTTTTTTCTTTACACCAAAGGCAGCTTCTTCGAATGAAATTGTCATTCGTTTAGTTAAATCATTACCTCTTCTAGGTGCATTAGGATCACGTCTTCTTGATCCACCACCAAAGAATGATGAAAAGATATCTTCGAATCCTCCAAAACCACCATCGAATCCATTAAATCCACCTTGACCAAAATTCATTCCTTCATGACCGAATTGATCATAAGTATTTCGTTTGTCAGTATCACTTAATACTGCATACGCTTCTTGAACCTCTTTAAATTTTGTTTCAGCGTTTGGGTCATCTGATACATCTGGATGATATTGTTTAGCTAATCCCCTAAATGCTTTCTTAATCTCACGCTCGTCTGCTGATTTGCTTACACCAAGAACGTCATAATAATCTCTTTTGCTCATATTTTCACCTCAATAAGAAAGTATCCGAAGATACTTTCCATATCGTTATTTAATTTATTCAACTTCTTCAAAATCAGCATCTACAACATTTTCTGTCGCTTTTGGTTCATCACCTTGAGCTGCCTGTGCTGCTTGAGCAGCTTCTTGTGCTTTTTGATAAACTTTAGTTGCAACACCTTGTGCAGCTTTTTCTAAGTCTTCTTTTTTAGCTTTGATGTCTTCTAAATCCTCACCTTTTAATGCTTCTTTTAAAGCATCAGATTTAGTTTCAATGTCTTTTTTCTCATCTTCAGTAACTTCCTCACCTAAATCTTCAATAGATTTTTGTGCAGCGAAGATTAATTGATCAGCTTCATTTCTTAAATCAGCTTCTTCTTTACGTTTGGCATCAGCATCAGCATTTTCTTCAGCTTCTCTAACCATTTTTTCGATATCCTCATCACTTAATCCAGTATCAGATTGGATAGTGATTTTTTGTTGTTTTTGAGTTCCTAAGTCTTTAGCAGTTACGTTAACGATACCATTAGCATCAATATCAAATGTTACTTCGATTTGTGGAACACCACGTGGTGCAGCCGGAATATCAGTTAATTGGAATCTACCTAATGTTTTATTATCGATAGCCATTGGTCTTTCACCTTGTAATACATGGATATCAACAGCTGGTTGATTGTCAGCAGCAGTACTGAATACTTGAGATTTATTAGTTGGAATAGTTGTATTTCTTTCAATTAATTTTGTAAATACACCACCTAATGTTTCAATACCTAATGATAATGGAGTTACGTCAAGTAATAATACATCTTTAACATCTCCTGATAATACTCCACCTTGAATAGAAGCTCCCATAGCTACAACTTCATCAGGGTTTACACCTTTATTAGGTTCTTTACCTAATTCTTTTTTGATTGCGTCTTGTACAGCAGGGATTCTTGTAGAACCACCAACTAGTAAGACTTGATCAATATCATTAGCAGTCATTTTTGCATCTCTTAATGCATTTCTAACTGGCTCAATAGTTTTGTTTACTAAATCAACTGTTAAAGCATTAAAGTTTGCTCTTGTTAACATCATATCTAAATGCATTGGTCCACTTGCTCCAGCAGTGATATAAGGTAAGTTGATTTGTGTTTGAGTAACACCAGATAATTCTTTTTTAGCTTTCTCTGCAGCATCTTTTAAACGTTGCATAGCCATTTTATCATTAGTTAAGTCAAAACCGTTTGTTTTCTTGAATTCAGCAACCATCCAGTCGATAATCGCACTATCGAAATCATCTCCACCTAAACGGTTGTTACCACTTGTTGAAATAACTTCGAATGTACCATCAGCTAAGTCTAAGATAGAAACGTCGAACGTACCTCCACCTAAGTCAAATACCAATACTACTTGTTCTTGATCTTTTTTATCAATACCATAAGCTAATGCAGCAGCAGTTGGTTCGTTGATAATACGTTTAACTTCTAAACCAGCAATTTTACCAGCATCTTTTGTTGCTTGACGTTCTGCATCATTAAAGTAAGCAGGAACAGTAATTACAGCTTCAGTAACTTTTTCTCCTAGGTAACTTTCAGCAGTTGCCTTTAAGTTTTGTAAAATCATAGCTGATATTTGTTGTGGCGTATAATCTTTACCAGCAACTGTAACCTTATGACCAGTTCCCATATGTCTTTTGATAGATTGAATTGTATCTAAGTTAGTTATTGCTTGGCGTTTCGCAACCTCACCAACTTGAATTTCTTCACCTTTAAATGCAACAACACTTGGAGTTGTTCTTCCACCCTCAGGATTTGCGATTACTTTAGGTTCTCCACCTTCCATAACAGATACACATGAATTAGTTGTACCTAAGTCAATACCAATAATTTTACCCATAATTAATTCTCCTTTTTATTTACTTTGACCATGCTTGGTCTTAATGTTCTGTCTTTATACATATAACCTTTTTGAAGCACTTCTAATACAATATCATCATCGTATTCATCGTTACTCTCTGTGAATACTGCTTGATGATAGTTAGGATTGAATTCCTTGTTTAACGCTTCAATCTCTTCCACTTTCTCAGTTTCAAGAATTTGGTTTAATTGATTTTTAATTAATGTAACACCTTCTTTAAACTTCTCTACACTTTCGTAGTTCTCTGTATTTAAAGCTCTTTCTAAGTTATCATTCATGTCAATTAAACGACCTAAGATAAATTGTTGAGCGTATTTTCTTTCTCTTATACGTTCCTCATTTGAACGTCTTTTGAAGTTTTCTAACTCGGCTCTATCTTTTAACATATCATTTTTTACAGAAGCAAGTTCTTCTTTTAGTTTATCAAATTCAGATACTTCTTCAACCACCTCGGTTTCTGCAATTATTTCTTCCTCAGTACTTACCTCGGCAGTATCATGAAGCTCTTTTTCTAACTCTTCTTTAGTCTTTTCCATATTTTCCTCCTTACTTATCGATTTTGTTCATGTTGTTTGCTATATATTCTAATAATGGAATTACTTTTCGGTAATTCATACGTTTAGGTCCAACTACAGCTATACTTCCTACTTCACCATATCTATTTTGATAAGGGATAGAAATAAGCGTACAGTTTTCCATAAATTGAAGACGATTCTCACTACCGATTTTAATAGTTAAACCTTGATTATTTCTTTCCATTAAACTTAGTATTTCTCTTTTTTCTACTGCTTCTATGAAACTTCTAACCTTATTAATATCGTGGAATTCCGGCTCGTAGAGCAAATTATATTGACCAGACATTTTAAATTTTTCTTGATTGAATTGGCTGAAAGCTCTAATGAATGAATCAATCAATGACTCATGATATTCCATAAAGTCTCTTAACTCACTTCGTTTAATTTCAAAAGCTAACTTTTCTGCTATTCTATTAACAGGTACATCAATCAATACTTCATTCAATACCTTTACAACTTTTTGCATTTCAATAATATTTAACTCATCAATGATTAGTTTTCTGTTTTCCACATGCCCTGAATCAGTAATGATAATGATTAAAGCTTCATTACTAGTGATTTTTACTAGTTCTATTTTCTTAACCAAACTCTTAGACTTACTTGGTCCTAAAACCATAGAAGTATAATTTGTTAACTCACTAACTAATTTTAAAGTTTGATCGATGATCTCATCGGTTGCTAACATATCGTTATCGAATAGTTCTTCTAACCTAGGATACTTCTCTTTTTTAGGCTCGTTAAGTCTAAGAATATTATCAATATAATAACGATATCCTTGTTCAGAAGGTACTCTACCACTAGAAGTGTGAGTTTTTTCAATATATCCTAATTCTTCTAAATCTGCCATCTCATTTCTTATTGTAGCAGGTGAAAAGTTCACTTCACTATGTTTTGATAAAGTTCTAGAACCAACTGGTTCAGCATTTTTAATAAACTCTTCAACAATAGCTCTTAGAACAAGATTTTGTCTTTCAGTTAACATTACATCACCTCTTTAGCACTTGACGTTACTCTCTGCTAACATTATATTATCATCCCTTATTAGCAATGTCAATAATTGAGTGCTAATTATTTACAAAAATAAGAAATAGCCTGTTGTAGCGCTATTTCATAAACATATTTCTTTTCTTTATATCACTAAATAATGCATGTTTTCCATGCCCCGGATAAACTGTGTAATTACTTTTAATTAAAGTTTTAAGAATATCTAAAGACTTTCTTATAGCCTTTGAATCACCACTATATAAGTCAGTTCTTCCAATAGTATCACTAAATAAAGTGTCTCCAGAAAATACGATGTTATTCAAAAATAAACATACAGATCCTTTTGTATGACCTGGAGTATGAACAACTTTAATGACATGTTCGTTAAACATTATTTCTTCTTTCAAGATTCTAATCTTTTTATGTGAATAATCATTTGTATCATTTAACATATATGCATAATTGTATTCACTTGTTAATAATACTCTTTTATCATAATCATGAACATATATAGGAACATCTAATTTTAATATTCCTCCAAAATGATCAAAGTGACCATGTGTTAAAAGTATATATTTTAAATTATATTTCGATATATATTCTTCTAATTCTGAATCCAATTTACCAGGATCTATTAATATAATATCTTCACCATCAACAATTGTATAGGTGTTTATATAGAAATCTTCTGAAAAGTATTGAATAAATTTTTTAATTTTCATAAAAAAAAGAAGCTACTAAAAGTAACTATTTTTTTTCCTTATGTTGTGTTTGTTTTTGACATTTAGGACAATATTTTTTCATTTCAATACGTTCAGGATTGTTTTTCTTATTTTTTTTAGTTAAATAATTCCACTCTTTACAATCTGTACATTGTAAAACAACATTTACACGCATATTTATACCTCCAAACATTTCTACTTAGTAAATCTTACTTAATAATTATACTATAATAATAAATAAATGCAAGATAATAGTTTATTTTTATGTATAATATAATTATAGAAATACATGTTTTTTAATAATATATGGAGTGATATAGATGAAAACTAGAGAGATGACTAAGAAAGTAAGAGTTGGTGAAGTTATTATCGGTGGAGATAAAGTTGTTATCCAAAGTATGACAAATACACCTACTAAAGATGTAGATAAGACCGTTAAACAGATTAAAATCCTTGAGTCTGTTAATTGTGAGATCGTAAGAGTAGCTGTGTTAGATATGGAAGATGCATTAAGTTTATCAAAAATCATCAATGAAATTAATATTCCATTAGTTGCTGATATTCATTTTGATTACAGACTTGCACTTGAAGCGATTAATCAAGGTGTAGCCAAACTTAGATTAAATCCAGCAAACATAACTAATAAGGATAAAATTAAAGAAATTGCATTAGAAGCCTCTAAAAAGAAAATCCCTATAAGAATAGGAGTTAACGCTGGTTCTTTTAAAAATCATGATGATATAGTAAATAAAATGATTGATTACGCTGAAGAAAACATCAACTTACTTGAAGAGTTAGGTTTTACTGATATTGTGTTATCATTTAAATCTTCTGATTTAGAAACTACACTTGAAGTTAATAGATTTGCAGCTAATAAGTGGAATTATCCATTACACTTAGGAATGACTGAAGCTGGAACAGAGTTTAGTGGTGGAATTAAAAATGCAATTGGATTAGGTATTTTACTAAATGAAGGTATAGGTAATACAATAAGAGTATCTGTTACAGGTGAACCGTCTGAAGAAATAAAACTTTGTAAAGAGATATTAAAAAACTTAGGACTTTATTCAGCTCCCACATTGATAAGTTGTCCTACTTGTGGTAGATTACAATATGATATGATCCCAATTGCTAGAAAAGTTGAAGAATATCTAAACTCTATAAATAAAGATATTAAAGTAGCAGTTATGGGTTGCGCCGTTAATGGTCCAGGCGAAGCGAAACAAGCTGATATCGGAATAGCTGGCGGCGTTAATGAAGTACTTTTAATAAAAAAAGGAAAAATAATTAAAAAAATACCTCAAGAAAATGCAGTTGAAGTTTTAATAAACGAAATAAAAGACCTTTTATAGGTCTTTTACTATACTTCAAATGTAAAATATAATAATTTCATATTAACCGAATACGGCTCCCCAGGGAAAGTATAACTAACTTCATCGATAATAACCAATTTATTTAGATTTTGAATTTCCTTGATGAAAGTTCCAATTTTACTATATTCATGATTCTCTACAGTAAAGTTTAATGTTACAGTATTAACTTTTATGTACTCTGTTAGATTATTATATATATTAAAGTTTGATACATCACTCTTTGTTACACTTTTATAACATTCTAACCCAACCTTCATCTCTAATTGATCTAATTCATAAATAACTTCATTCCAATCAAAAGATCTAGGCATGATATGAATTAATTCGTCACTAGATGGTTCGTCATCAATCATTTCACTGATTACTTTATTTGTATAATCTTCCATAAGATTATCTAATTGAGCTTCTAAAGAGAAGGTATTACTCTCAATATTAACAACTTCTTCTTTTATACCTTTAATGTAATTGTTTGAAAGATAAATCGCTCCAGTTAATAACAAAGCAATTAACAATATAATCTTTAAGTTATTGTTCATACTATTCACCAGCCTCAAACGATATTTGCAATGCAATTGATCCTGGACCAGCTTCATTGAATTGAATATCTTTAACCCAATACATTTTCCAAATAGATTCTATGTAAATAAGTAAAGTTTCATCACTATCAACAGTTACATTTACTGAGAAGAATTCATCATTCATTGAATAAGTAATAGATTCAAATGTGGCTCCATTTGGAGTTAATGAATATAATTCACTTATTCTAAGTCGTAAAGGTATCTCTGTACTTTCTACATATTCGATTGTATCTATATAGATTGAATCACTTCCATCTAACTCTTCGCCAACTAGTAAACCTTGAATATAAGAAACTTCATTCTTTATCATTTTATTTTCAAAAGTTGCTTCGGCTAAATCTGAATTAGCACTCATATAAGGCATATAAACTAAATAAAAAAGTAAAAAAGTAATCAATATTATTAGCCCCATTATATTGATTATATATGATATATATTTATTAGGAATGTATCTTGGTAATAGATTTATATTTATAAACTCTTTTTTCATATACTCACCTTATATTAAACTTGAAGACATCGTTAGTAAATACTTAATATTTAAGTTATATAGATTGTTTTCATCATTAGGATTATAAAATGACAAATGGCTGATACCAGTCATATTATCTGCTATTATTTGTTTCACCATTAAAGCATCAAATTCTTCATCAGATGTTAATGGTACTATAATAGCTTTTTTAATCTTTACTTTACCCTTGTTTACATTCCATTCATAATAATTATTCATTCTATATATTTCATCCTGAACATTCTGAATAATATCTTTATAATTCTCTTTTTTGAATTCAATTCCTGACTCAGCTATAATATTAAAGAAGGGATACTGTCTTCTAAAGACATTAATACTAATAATGTTTGCATAAACATTCACAAACATTGTTTCATCCTCAAACGGTGTAATTCCATTTCTAGTTACATGGAATGCTTTATGAATAGCTAAAGCAGGCACATCAGTTTTTACTATCTTAAGCCCAACTCTTTCTAATAGCTTTGTATATAAGTTAATAACTTCTTTACTTACTGAAAAAATAATGGCTTCTGGATATCCATTGATGTTTGTATATTTATAATCAATAACAGGATCATTAAATGGTAGAATTAATTCATCTCCTACTTTAGAGTTAATATACTCACTCACTTTATTTTCTTTGATACCTTCAGGTAAAGCAAATTTTTTATAATCTACAATTTTCTCATGTAAAAGTAAATGAGCCCTAGAACTTTTCACTTTAGTTCTATCTAATACTCCTTCAACGAATCCAACTAACTCATCAAATTTTTCTATAACACCATTTTTTATATATCCTTCAGGTAATTTTACAGAACCATAATCATTTAAAGAACTCAATCCATTTCTTTTCTCTACAAAAATAAAGTCAGTGTCTGTAAAGTAAATATGTAATTTTTTCATCTAGATTCCCCCTAAAACAGACTAGTATACCAAACTAATATGATATTACCATAAAAGTAAGATACGAAGACTCCGAAAGTAATAAATGGCACAAACGGTAAATAAACTTCTTCTTTATCTTTTTTAAAAATAATAGCGTAAACCAAACCGCTAAACGATGCAAAAAAGATAGATAAAAGAGTTAATTTGACACCTAGTACTAAACCTATTATAGCATATAACTTAATGTCACCGCCACCCATTACCTCTTGTTTATATACTTTTTCACCATAGTAAGCTATTGCATAAAATAAACCAAATCCAACAACCATACCAAGATATGCTTCAAACCATACATTTGGATAAATAAAAATTCTAAGTATCCCCAAAACTATTAGAAATACAACAATAAGCTCATCTGGAACAATTTTTCTTAAAATATCAGATACACTTACACTTACCATAAGTATTACAAATAACAAACCAACATATAATTCACTACTGTATCCGTAATAATAAAGCGTTGCCAAGTATAAGATAACTGTAACAAAAATTGCACTAATATAAATTAACTGATTATTGAAGCCACATTTACATTTAAGTTTAAATAGTTGTATCTTCTTTTCGCAATTCATACACTCTAAATTAGAAAAAACATTCTTTCGATAAAGAATGTTGCTCCCCAAATATATACTTAATAATCCACTAAATAATCCTATTATCCCTATCATCACATACATTATAATCACCACCTATAGTATATAATTTATGACAAAAAAAAACAAGACTGAGAGGTCCTGTTTTAAATGTTAGTTAACTATGACTTAGTTACGCTTGATCTGTTAGCAGTTGATGGATCATCATCACCAAATGAATATGTACCGTTATCTAATTTAACATGAATATCTTTGGTGGTGCTATCATAAAACACCAATGCTGTATTGTACCCACTAAATGATTTTGATATTAATGTATCAAGTACATCATTAGTTTTTAAATTAACACCATTATTAACAGCTACATCAGATGACTCTTTACATGCTGTATCACCCTCATTTGCAGTTAAACAGTAAGTTCTTAAGGCACTTTGAATTGCGATTCCGTCACCTAAGAATGCATCTTTTCTTGCGTTATCAATTGTATTACCAACTAATGGTACAGCGATTGCTGCAATAATACCCATAATAGTAACTACAGCTAATAATTCAGCTAACGTAACACCTTTTTTATTTTTTAAAAATCTCTTCATAATCTCATCCCCCGTAATCTATTATTAACTTAATAATACGTTTTTTTCCAATAAAAGTCAAGAAATAAGAGGACTTCAGGATGTTTTTATCTAAATTGCATTCATTAACTCGAACGATGGTAACATTACAGCCATTACTAACCCACCTACTAGTGCATATATAAACATCATCATAGTAGGTTCGATACGTTTTCTTAATTTTTTAACTTTAATTTTTACATCCTTAGAATAAAACTGGGAAAGATTAAGTAACATATCGTCTAAGTTACCTGATTTTTCTCCTAAAGTAATCATTTTTACAAATATATCAGTAAATGCAAAGTGATTCTCCATAGCTCTCGATATAGAATAACCATTAGTAATGTTTACTAGTACTTTGTCTAGTACACTTTTATATACTTGATTATTGATTATATTTCTTGTAGCAGTTAATCCATCTAATAAATTAACGTGATTTACAACCATCTGAGAAAGTGTTGAAGAAATATTCGACAAATTATACATTATTGTAATTTTTCCAAGAAATGGGGCTCTAATAAGAGCGTACGAAAACCAATATTTACCCTTTTCATATTTGAAAAATATAATATAGAATAATGCGATAAATACAACGATACCCAATAATAAAGAATTCCAGTTTGCAGTCAAAAAATCACTGATATCTAGAAGCATTTTTGTCGCTTTAGGCAATTCTGCATCTAGTGATGTAAATAAATCCAAATAGTTCGGTAATACAAAAGTAATCATACCTATAGAAACAGCTATACCTAGCCCTAAGTATAATGCCGGCATAGTTATTGCTCCTAAAATATCACTTTTTAGTTCCTTATTACTTGAATAATAACTTTCCACGTTATCTAATACAGAAACTAAATCCCCTTGTAGTTCACCATTTCTAAGCATATTAATTAATATTTTAGGGAAATCATGTGGATATTTTCCCATAGCATCAGATAGATACATACCTGATTGAACCATGAAGAAAATATCGTATAGTATTCTTCTTACAATTTTTTGTGATGTTTGAGATGCAAGAACTTCTAAAGCATCTACTACTCTCATTTTTGCTTTCAGCATAGCTGAAAGTTGTTGAAGTATAAAAATAAGTTCTTCCTCTTTTATTGTCTTACCTAGTGTAATTTTACTTAACTTAGTAAATATATTACTATATTCATCTAAACTTATAATTGTTAATCCTTTTTCAAATAGAAACTCTGCCAATACTTTTTTATTAGGAGCTTCCATAGTACCTTTTATTTTTTTTCCATCTCTTGTAGTAGCGGTATATTTAAAATCTTTAATCATTAACTATACCTCCACATTAACTGACACTCTTAAGATTTCTTCTATAGTCGTAATACCAGCTTTCACTTTCAATAATCCATCATCAATTAAATACTTCATACCGTTTTTATTAGCTTCTTCTTTAATCTCTGATATTGAAACCCCATCTGATATTAATCTTCTAATTTTTTCTGTAATTTCAAATATTTCATATATACCAGTTCTACTTTTATATCCTTTGTTGTTACAAGAAGGACATCCAACTGCACGTTTGATTTTATCTATTTCAATTCCTCGTGATTCAAATAATCTTTTTTCACTCTGTGTTGGCTTGTCCCAATAACTGCAATCTGGGCAAACTTTTCTAACTAAACGTTGAGCTAGTATTCCATTTACAGCTGCACTTACTAAGAAAGCTTCAATCCCCATATCTTCTAGTCTTGCTATTGTTGATATCGAATCATTTGTATGAATTGTAGATAGCACTAAGTGACCAGTTAACGCCGCTCTTACTGAAATTACCGCAGTTTCTGTATCGCGAATCTCTCCAACCATCAAGGTATCGGGGTCCTGACGTAAAATCGCTCTTAAGGCATTCGCGAAAGTCATATCTACTTCTTCACGAACTTGTACCTGGTGAATCCCTTCTATTTGCATCTCAACAGGATCCTCGATTGTAATTATGTTATCTTCATTACTATCTAATTTGTCTAGACAAGCATATAAGGTTGTTGACTTACCGCTACCAGTTGGTCCAGATACTAATAAAATACCATTTGGCTTATGTATCATATTAAGTAAAGTTTCTCTATCTTTATTAGAAAATCCTAATTGTGATAAATCATTTGTAGATTGAGATAAGTCAAGTATACGCATTACAACCTTTTCTCCATTTACTGTAGGCATTGATGAGATACGTAAATCCACTTCTTTACGAGCTATTATAGTTCTAATACGTCCATCTTGAGGTATTCTTGTTTCTGTTACATTCATTTTCGCCATTACTTTAATACGGGCTACTAATTGATTATAAAGATTTTTAGGTAGTGTCATCTCTTCAGATAACATTCCATCAACACGGTATTTAATCTCCACTTTATTTGGATAAGGGTCTATATGTATATCTGACGCTTTATCGATTACAGCATTAAAAAGAAATTGATCTACCAATTCCACCATCGGATTTTTTTCAATACTTGTCTCATCGATAACAAATGCTGATTTTGCATTTTTTCCCGAAATACCCAACGCATCTAAAGTTCTACTGAAACCATAAAACTTATCAATCGAGTTTAAAATATCTGCTTTAGATGATACATATACAATTAGGTTTTTACCTATCATTAAACGTAAATCATCCATTGTCATATAATCTAATGGATCAGCTATAGCAATAGCTAGCTTATCATCAACAAATTCTAAAGGTATAACAACATTATTTCTTGCGTACTCCTCTGGTACTAACGAAGTTATTTCTTGTTCAATCGTATATTGTTTTAAATTTACTCTCTTTACACCTGTTGCTTCTTGTAGTGCATCTTGCACCTTATTCTCTGTAGTGTATCCTAATCTTATAAGAGCATCCCCTATTTTTTGATCTGGTTTTTTCGTTTTCAGTGCATGTTCTACTTGTTCCTCTGTAACTAATCCAGAATCAACCATTATCTGACCAAATCTTTTTCTTACTATTTTAGCCATATTATCCCTCTACTCTTCGTAAGTTTCATTTCTAGGTCCAAAATAATTCGTATATATTAATTCTTTGTTCTCTATAACTCCATCAGTTAATATATAACGATAAACTTTTATTTCTTTTCCATCTACACCATTAATCAATGTAGCTCCCTCAGGAACGATTACATTATCACTTAGTGGGATGAATTTTATGTTTTCTTCTTCTATTAAATAACCGTATTCAACTACAAACGGAATACCTATTAACGTGAATTTAAGTCCACCATTTACTTCATCAATTAAAATCTCATATGAATAATCATAAGGATTATAGAAACTAAAATCTTTGTCTTGAGTTTTACTGATTGAAGTTTCTAAAGCTTCAATGTCGTGGTTTACTTTTGTGTATGGTATTCTACTATTTGACTTAATAAAACTAGAAAAATTAGTCTCGATAACTACTGCATTTATACCTGTAGCTAATATATTAAGTTCATCAGATGAAAAGTTTTTGAATCGTAATGTATCAAGTATTGAAAATCTACTATTTGGTTCAATTACAATATCTATTTCTTCTAAATCCTTAATTAAATCATCAACGTCATCAATAAAATATGTGTACGTATTCAATTCCTCTTTTAACGAATCAAAATCAGTTATATAATCCATAATGTATATATCTACTTTTGAATGTAATGAAATATACTCATTTTTCAAATATGCAGTTAATTCATTGTAATCAATATTATTAAAAATATACTTGGGTAAATTTTTTGATAAAAGTAATTTAAGTTTATTAGTATTTATTGTTAAAGCTAAATCACTTTTTCCGCCATCTTTAATACTAGATAACGTTAACTCATGATCATATTCAACAAAGTCTACCTGACTTGAATAAACTTGATTATTATAATTGAATTTTAATTCTAATTTATTCAAATAATTATTTACTTGTGGCTCTAAAAATTGATCAACACTTGTTTTATGCAGACCTCCTAAATATACATTCCCAACACTTGTATCTATCTTATATTCATTTCTAGTTGTATCTACTGTAGTAATAATCAAATTATTAATAAGTACAACAGAAATTACAATAATTATAAATCTAATAAAAATAATACTAAATTTCGACATATTATAACAACTCCCTATAAATATCACATATACCTTTTTACTTAAGTATTATTTTACCACAAGAATCGCTTATATTCAATTGTTTCAGTCAGGTTTTGCAATT
Source organism: Mycoplasmatota bacterium WC44 (assembly GCA_046529715.1). Taxonomy (GTDB): domain Bacteria; phylum Bacillota_I; class Bacilli_A; order MAG-NZ; family MAG-NZ; genus WC44. The sequence goes on along the minus strand of CP134881.1, from coordinate 1,038,219 downwards.
GCATAAATAGTAAAAATATAGTATAATTCGATATAGGAAGGGGGAAATAATATGTCTAAAATTAGTAATAAAAGTGGTAATGTTTTAGTTAACTCATTGATGTCTTTATTATTGTCAGGAATTATATTGACTAGTATTTCCACTACAACAATCTCTTCTTATATAATTCATGATGAAATGTTTGATTGGTCAACACAAGTTAAAGAAGCAAGACTAGATACACAACTTGTTATAATTGATGCTGAACAACATCTTGAAAGTTCAGGATATAGTTGGAGTCGTTTTAGAAATTTCCTAAGAGATAACTCCGGACCTGACTGTGGCCTACTGGGTACAAGAACATCATATAAAAATGGAATATATCCAATCTATTGTACTGTTAGTGAAGTAACAATCAATACAGAAATAACAGTACATTCAGATCCACCAAGCCTATATGACTATGTAATTGGTACGGATGGAGACTTATACTTAAACGGTACTTCTTTTATCGATGGTAATATGTTTGCTGACAATATCAAGATAACCAATCACACATTGAATGATGCTTCTGCTTATTCATTAGATTGGCCTATTTCAATTAAACCACTTTTAGATGAAGCTATAAGAACACAATCCAATTACCCTTATTTCAATTTAGGGAATACTATAGGTACAAATATATATACAAATTTTATTTACGGTTGTTACGCTAATCAATCAACGCCTTGTTTTTCTACTGACTGGAATTATAATGTAATTTTTCCTATAGATCAAAACGTTTCTAATCAAGTAGAATTATATACGCATGAAGAAAATAATGGTAGTTATGTACCAACTACTAATTACACCTATAATATCAATGTTCCAACAATAGACCTAGGTAAGAAAGTTGACACTATAATTTCAAATATAAATGAGAAACTTTCTCAGCCTAAATTCGAAGAAACAGTTGATCCATATTCTGGAGCATCTTATCATATAAGTAATGATATAATTTGTTACACAAATTTAAACAATAGCAAGGGTCTTGGGTATAATTGCAGAAATAAAAATGTGCTTAACGGATCAACATCAAGTACTATTACAAATTATTCTCAAATAAGTAATACAGTTTATTCTAATTACTTGGGTTATGTGACTATAGATCCATATGTTACTTCTATCAATCCTGGTAATAACAATATATTATTTATAAACGGTGATTTATATATAAATGATATGAATTCCTCTTTAGAACTAGGAGGAACTATAATTGTAAAAGGTGATGTAATAATCAAAGGATCTATAGATAAATTATCACTTACTGGATCGCTTTACAGTTTTGGTACAATCGATATTAACTTAACTTCATCTGTTAACGGTTTAACAAATGGTGAAAATGAATTTGGATATTTATTCGCAAGAGAGCACATCATTATTAAAAGTAATAGAGACTATCACGGTGTAGACACTGATGCTATAAAAGATTGGAATATGAATGGTTATTTATACGCAGATGGCTCTATCTTAATTGAAACTGATACATATAGTTCTTTTAATTTAAATGGTGGATTATATGCAAAAGGAAATACTGATTCAAGATACCCAACAATCAAATTAGAATGGAAAGAAAATGAGTCTTACTGGTACGATGTTGATTATCATGGGATTATGATAAATAGTTACTCAGGTGAAATAGTAAATTCTGAATACAAGTCTAGTAACGATCCTTACTCTTCTAGATTCGTAGTAACACCGCACAAAGCAAGTTCATCCGATTTTGATTCAGCAATTAATAGGTATAATGTTCCAACTGAATTTAAAGATCCTATTGGAGAACCAAACATCTACTTAACATATAAAGAGGTGGATTAATGAAATTAAACAATAAAGGTATTGGTTTAATAGAAGTATTAGCTGCAGCCATGATAATATCTATTGTATTTGTCTCAATTATAAATAACATACTTGATATGCATGAAATGAATCTAAAGAATCAAAGACGAAATACAGCTTATAACTTAGCTCTTGAAGTTTACCATCACATTGGTGCAACTGGTACATTTACTTTTGAAAACGATATAACACCTTTAAATTTAGTAGCTTATTATGATCTTGACAATTGTTCTATTCCTAATGGAACAGGAAGTTTACAAAAAATATTAAATGAAGATACCTGTATCGCAATGATGAATCAAACTATTGACGGATATGAATATAAAAATGAGGATGTAATTTTCTATGTATATACACAAGATCAAACTACGATGAATGAAATAATAAATAACCCAAAGTATAATGCTCACCCATTATTAAAAGCACGTGCACAGGAAGTTATTGCTAACTCAAATTACAACAGTAACTCAATTTTTAGAATATCGATCATTGTAGAATACGGCGAAGAAGATAATTATGCATTCATTCTAAATGGATTTTTAAGAAGATGAAACTTACTAATAAGGGTATCTCATTTATAGAACTTTTAGCCGTACTAACTATTTCTTCTATTATTGTACTTAGTCTTGCTCAAGCAATAATATCTCTATCTAGAATACAAGTAGATCACAAATATTTAACTTTAATTGGTGGAGAAGGAATTTTACTTACAAATGATATAAATTATGAATACGATAATATTTTAGCTTTTGATTCTGAACCTTGCGTCAATAATACAAACTGTATAATATTAGTTGAAGACTCACTTAACAAATTACAAATAGGTTTTATCCCTGATGCAGATACTGGTGAAAAAATCGAGATAATTAAAACTGTTGATGGAACAAAAACAACTAGAGTATTATCTCAATCTGTTAATATGAAAAACACAACCATAACTCAAGTTTGTCATGAATGTAGTAATGGTCGTGTTTATGTTCTAGAGTTTCAGTTATATTTTGAAAATAAATATACTAAGAGTTTTAGAACATCGTTTAGAATAAGATAAAAGGTACGATTTTATAAATCGTACCTTTATTTATGCATTTCTTATAGAATTTAAAATATCTTTATCTTCACTTTTATTTCTGATCATTTCAATTTCTTGTTTATAAGGTGGATATACTTTATTTTTACTTTCTTGTGATTCGGTAACATATGGAGTTTCTAATACCTTTGGTACTTCCAAAAAGTCAGGATGATAAATTATATTCATTAATGTCTCATAACCAATATAACCAATACCAAAGTTTTCATGTCTATCTTTAGCAGCCCCTAATGGGTTTTTACTATCATTTATATGAAATACTGTAATCTTTTCTCTACCAACATATTTATCAAACTCTTCTAACACTTTATCAAAATTACTTAGATCATATCCAGCGTCATTAGTATGACAAGTATCAAAACAAACTTTTATTCTATCTGAACCTACTTTTTCTATCATATAACCTATTTCTTCGAAATTTCTACCAAGTTCAGTACCTTTTCCAGCCATAGTTTCTAGTGCGATAAAAGTATTTATATCTTTAGTGTTTTCTATCACTTGCTTTAACCCTTCTACAACAAAATCCATACCTATTTGTGGACCTTGTTTTAAATGAGCACCTGGATGTAAAACAATTTGTTTAGCACCCATAGCATGTGATCTTTTAACCTCTTCAGTTAAAAAATTAATAGCAAATTCTCTTTTTTCAATATCTGGATTTGCCATATTCATAATATATGGTGCATGAACAACAACATTTTCTAAAGGAATATTATGTTCCTTCATTAATTCATGAGCCTCTTCTATTCTTAATCCATCAATGCTACTTCTTCTAGTGTTTTGGGGTGCACCAGTATAAATCATAAATGCATTGGCGTTATACGAGATTGCTTCTTTAACAGAACCAAGCATTTTTTCTTTCCCACCCATTCCTACGTGCGAACCTATTTTTAACATACTACTTCCTCTTTTCTTACTTTAGACATATACATCAACATAACACCAACTAAACTAATAATTCCCATCGAGATCCACATTAAACCAAAACTATAATTTTCGATCAGGTATCCAGCAATAATGAATCCTAAAATACTAGCTACTTTATTAGTTAACATAAATATTGAGCTAAACCTTCCTCTATGTGTAATAGGTGAGTGACTAGCAATATATAATTTTGAGTTAGGAGAGATGAAGATTTCGCCTATTGTCCATATTATTGATGAAAGTATAAATAATGAAATATTATTAATAAATGCTAACATCCCAAAACCAATTAAATAACATAGACCTCCAACAATAATTTTTGTCTCAATTGAGTATTTTTCAGTTAACTTTAAGATAGGTGTCGTAAATATTACAACCATACCAGCGTTAACTGACATTATAATACCAAATATCGTACCTGGATTACCAAACAAATGATCAGAATATAAAGGAACAGCAAATGTAAATTGTCTAAAAACAATAAATAACGTTAAATTTATAAACAAGAAAATAAGTAACGGTTTATTTGTAGATAACATCTTTAAAACGTTACCTTCCTTAGCTGCTTCTTTTGTATTCTCAACTTTTACAAAGTCCTCTTGTTTCGGTAAAGTTTCAGGTACAAAAAATAATACTACAAGTGCAAATAAACCTGTTGTTAATCCATCACCCATAAATAACCATTTTAATAGATCTAAATCGTATAAATAACCACCTAATAATAGTCCAAACGCAAATCCAAAATTCATCGCAATGTAATATAACGCAAAAGCATCTTTTCTTTCTTGATCACTACTTGATAAATCAGTAATCATCGCAGTTGTAGAACTACCACCTATAGAGATTACTAATGCATTAATTGTTAATAACCATATAACAGCTTGTCCAGTTGCATATGTTGCAAGAATACAACAGAGTGCTGAAACAAACATAAATGTTGTAAATGTTCTTTTTCTTCCGAAACTATCAGTTAATTTACCTCCAATAATTGTTCCACAGAAAGCTAAAACAGTAAACAAGATTAAATAATTTGCTGTTTTAGTTTCGGTGAATCCAAAATAGTTAACTCCAAGTAGAGTAAACAATGGCCATAAATAATTTCCTAGTTCCATAAATATTTTTCCAATACATATAAAGTAAATAACTTTAGGTAATTTGTATTTAAACATTATTTTCTTCTTCTTGAATTCTTAGCAAGTTTTTTAGCTAATTCGTCTACCTCTCTAGCTCTTTTCTTTTTATATCCTGGTTTAACCTTTTTCGGTTTTTTAATCATTGCTCTAGCTGTCTCTGCTTCACTTGAAACGAATACTTTTTTACTTCTTTGATTTCTAGATTTTGTATCAACTAATTCATTATTTTTAATTTCTTTAAATTTGAACTTAATGTTCTTAACTTCTAATTGATCTAAATATTCATAAGAATCATAATCGTAAAAACTAATTGCTATCCCTGAATTATTTGCTCTTGCTGTTCTACCAGTACGATGAACATAGAATTCTACATCTTGAGGTAGTTCATAATTTATTACATGTGATACATTATCAATATCTATCCCTCTAGCTGCTATATCTGTAGCTACAACATATTGAAATTCTAAGGCTTTAATTCTTCTCATCATCTGTTTTCTAATTCTAACAGGTAAATCACCATGGATTTCTCCAACTTTGTGGCCATTGCTTCTTAAATGTTCAGCAAGTTCAATAGCGTTCTTTTTTGTATTAAGGAATATAACGGCTAAAAATGGATTAATCACACTTAATAACTCCGTTAACATTTGTTTTTTATTCTTATATTTAGTTGGAATCAATATATGTTCTATATTAATATTTGTTAATTGATTTGGCTCAATTGTAATAAACAAAGGATTAGCCATATATTTTTTTAAGAAAGGTTGAATACTTACTGGGATAGTAGCACTAAATACCATCATCTGTAAGTCATCCTTCATTAAACCAGCAACTTGATCTAATTCATCTAAGAAACCATCTTCTAATGCCATATCTGCTTCATCTATAACAAACACATCAGCAGTATGAACAAATAGCTTTTTCTCTTTAATAACAAAATCATGTAGTTTACCTGGCGTACCAATAACGATTGTTGGTTGAGTATCTAATTGTTTTAATTCTCTTTTACGATCAGTTCCACCTGTGTATAATCTTATATCAATTCTTTCTTCTGAGTGGCTAGCAATTTGCATTGCTACTTTGTATATTTGTTCAGCTAATTCTCTTGTAGGTGAACATATAACTGCTCTCACTCCTTCACCTTGAAGGTTTTCAAAAATAGGAAGTAAGAACGAGTGAGTTTTACCACTACCCGTTTGAGATTTACCTACAATACTTTTACCTTTTAAAGCGTGTGGTATAACTTGTTTTTGAATTTCTGTTAATTCTTTAAAGTTTAATTCCTCAATTGCATTCATTATATAATCTTTAAATTTCATATCTATCATCTAATCACAACTTTCTTTTTTAGATTATTACTATTCATTATATATTATTTATCATTATTTTAAAATTGTTATGGTAAAATAAGTTATATTATTTTAGGATGTGATTTTATGAACGTAATTAGAATAACTCCAAGTGGATATTGTTTTGGTGTTGTTAATGCAATTAATACCGTAATTAAAGCAAATAAATCTAATATTCCAAAACCAATAAACGTTTATGGTATGTTAATTCATAATAAAATGGTTATAAAAGCATTAGAAGAAATTGGAATAAAAACAATATATGATCCAAAGATATCAGATCTAGATGATATAACAGGAACTGTTGTCTTTACTGCGCATGGAATTAGCAAAAAAATTATTAAAAAAGCAAAAGAAAATGGATTAAATGTAATCAATGCAACATGTAGAGATGTTACTAAAACACACAATATTATTGATGATTATATTCATGATGGTTATGAAGTTATATATATAGGTAAAAAAAATCACCCTGAAGCTGTAAGTTCTACAGAGAGTGATAAAGTTCACCTTATAGAAACTATAGCTGACTTAGATAAAATTAATTTTAATAAGAAATTAGCAGTTACGAATCAAACAACAATGAGTATTTTTGATGTAAAACATATTTATGCCCATATAAAAGAAAATTATCCTAATGTTATCATCATTAATGAAATCTGTAATGCAACTAGAAGGAGACAATTAGCTGTATTAGAGCATATTGATGTAGATAAGTTATTTGTGGTTGGAGATAAAAAATCAAACAACTCTAACAACTTAGCTAAATTGCATCCTAAGGGCATATTAATTGAAAACATATATGATATAGATGAATCAAATTTATCAAACCTTAAAACAGTTGCAGTAACTGCTGGAGCATCAACTCCTAAAGCTATTATTGATGAAGTAGTTAAATATTTAGAGAATTACGACAAAATGCCAAAAAAAATCTCAAAATTATCCAATAAAGATATCTTAAGATTAAAATAATTTGCTTTTTCGCTTAAATCTCATTATAATATTTATAGCGATAGATTAAAAAGAGGTGAAATTATGAATAAAAAGAAATCAGTTGAAATAGTTAAAAAAAGAGACAACTCTATTGAAGTAGCTATTAGAAAAAATCCTGCAAAGACTACTTTTGGTAAAGTAGCTGGAATTGTAGTTCTTATCGGTTTCGTAGTATTACCAGTAGTTGCATTAGTGTACGCTTTAGTTAGTATGATGTCAACGATGTAGTCGAGAGACTACTTTTTTTTTTTACAAAAAAAGAATTCATAAGAGAATTCTTCTTTAAGATGCAACTTTATGTTCTAATCTTAGCTTGTCCGCTATCATAGCGATAAACTCAGAATTAGTAGGCTTTGATTTGTTATAACTAATTGTATAGCTGAATATCGAGCTGATTGCATCAATATTTCCACGATTCCAAGCAACTTCAATCGCGTGTCTTATAGCTCTCTCTACTCTTGAAGAAGTAGTTTTAAACTTTTTCGCAACTTCTGGATATAAAACTTTAGTAATCCCACCAAGTAATTCAATATTATCATAAACCATTCCTATTGATTCTCTTAGGTATAAATATCCTTTGATATGTGCTGGTACACCAATTTCATGTAAAATACTAGTTATTTCACTATCTAAATCAATATTAGTTTTGTTTAAACTTAGAACCTTACTATTCATCTCATTATCTATTTTTACTACTTCTTTTATTGTTTCTACTAGTTTAGTTAATTCAAATGGTTTCATAATAAAATAATCCGCACCACGAGCAGCAGCTTTCTTCATTAGATTTTCGCTATTGAAAGCCGTAAACATAATAATTTTCCCTGGACGGAAATGGGCACTATCATTATTAAGTGCGTCTAAAACGTCAACACCATCTAAATCAGGCATAAATACATCTAGTATAAGGACATCAACTTTGGTCATTCTAAGAGCCTTTAGAGCTTCTTTACCGTTGTAAGCAGTTCCGACTATCTCCATGTTCTCTTGAACATTAATAAATTCTTTTAAAATCGTAACCAATTCTTTGTTGTCATCAACAACAAAGACTCTGATTTTACTCATAATTTAATTCCCCCTGTTCTTTATTTTACTTTATCTTAATAAATACTTAATTTCAATTAAATATGGGTAATTCATACATATAACAACCTAAAGGTAGCAAAAACCGACAATATTACTTAATTGATAATAGCATATATTTACCAAATATTGTAATTTTGTCGAATTTTGTAGAAACTTTTTATTTTGTTGTTTATTATTATATTACTTTATTATTATATTATTATCTTCTAACATCCACTCAATATATATCCCATATCCAATCGTAGGATCATTTACTAAAACGTGTGTTACTGCTCCGATGATTTTACCATCTTGGATAATTGGACTACCACTCATACCTTGAATGATTCCACCTGTAGTATTTAATAATTGCTCATCAGTTATTTTAAGTTTCATGCTTTTAATATCCTTTTTAGATTGTTTATTTATTTCAATAATTTCTATATCAAAGGCTTCTACCTTATTCCCAGAAACTACTGTAAGTAATTGTGCTTTTCCCTTTTTCACTTCTTCTTTACTGGCTATCTTATAGGTTTTTTGATTATCGAACATATCATTTGTTACAACGCCGTAAATACCAGTTTCACTATTTTTTGTGACTATACCTAATTCTTTGTCACTAATTATAGCTTTCTTCTCACCAGGATTTCCTCTTGAGCCTTTTTCAATATCTTGAATTTTCGACTTTGTAATATAACCTGAATCAACTTCGATTTTTTTGTCATCAATACCATGACCCAGTGCTCCAAAGAGATCATATTCTGGGTATACATAAGTTAATGTCCCCACACCAACTACTTTGTCATTTAAATAAATACCCAAGCTGTTAACACCATCTTTTGAGACAGGTTTTATTTTTTTATATAGAACTTTATTATTTCTTTCTATGGTTATTGGTATAAGCTCATTCATTTTAGCTTTATCAAGTGCTTTTTTCACATCACTTGATGTTTCGATTATTTTTTTATTAAATTCTAAAATCTTATCACCTGGTTTGATTCCAGCATCTTTTGAAGGAGATTTCCCATTTACTTCAAAAGTATCATCTATATATACTCCCGTTTCCAATTTTATCCCAATAGATTCACCACTTGGTATTATGTTAACATCTTCTTTATTAATAGTTAAAGCAGAAACCTGTGGTATTACTAATAAGAATAATATAAGGAAAAAGGATTTTCTTATAAATTTAATTATAATTCCCTCCTCAATATTTTAAACTTTAACTTAACACTTAACTTTGGGCTATTTTATTTTCCCCAGAATATAAAAAAACGCACCTTTTAATAATTGGAAAGTGCGTTTTACTGATATTCATTTAATAATTGTTTAGCGTTAAGTAACGCGGTATCACTTACTTTTTCGTTAGAAAGCATCTTAGCAATTTCATATATTCTTTCAGCATTTGGTAAATATTTTGACACTGATATAGTTCTTCCATTAATTTCGTGTTTTTTTACGAAAATATGGTGATCAGCAATTGCTGCTACTTGTGGCAAATGAGTAATTAACAATACTTGAGTATTTTTAGATACCAATTTAACTTTTTTCGCAATACTATGTGCTACAACACCACTAACTCCTGAATCTATTTCGTCAAATATTATCGTTGATAATTTTTGAGACTTCAAAAGAATAGTTTTAAGTGCTAGCATAATTCTACTGATTTCACCACCTGAAGCAGTTTTAGATAACGGCTTCAAAGGTTCACCTATATTTGTGCTAATTAAGAAATCAATTTCATCAACTCCATTATTTAAAAATGGAGCATCTTTTAAAGGATCTTTTAGGTTGATTTCATTAAATCTAACTACAAAACTTGCTTTTGCAAGATGTAAGTCTTCTAAGTGAGCTGTAATCTCGTTTTGTAATTTATGAGCGATTTTTTTTCTTTTCTCATGAATTTCTAATGCATTTTTTTCTAATATTTGATGTGATGCCTTTACTTCGTTTATTATTTTATCAATTGCTTCATCTTTATTCTCAAAAGCATTTATTTTCGATTTGAGCTCATCTAAATAATTTATTAAATCATCTACGCTTTTTCCGTATTTTCGCTTTAAACGGTTAATTTCGTTTAATCTCGACTGTACTTTACTTAGTTTTTCCGGATCAAAGTCTAAATAATCTACATTTTTCTTTAAAGTAGTTACAACTTCTTCCAATTCGTAATAAATATTTTCTAAAGCATTACTCGATTTTTTATATTCTTCACTATATTCTTTAAGCTTCGATACATTTTCAAATGCAGTATAAATATTATCTATTGCTTTACTATCGTATAAATACGAATATGCATCTTTTACATTTTGGTATATCTTATCAAAATTTTCTAATTTACTTTGAGTCTCAATTAATTCTAATTCTTCAGTAATATTTAAATCAGCCTCATCTAGTTCTTCTTTTTGAAATTTTAAATAATCTAGTTGTTGATTCATTTCGAAATTCGAGTTAATTAAACTATTGTATTTTTTTAATAGTTCTTTGTAATTTTTAAGGTTAGGTTGATAATTTTCTAATAAATTATTATCATTGAAATTATCTAATATTTCAACGTAATTTGATGGATCAAATAATCTATGAGTGTCATGTTGCAAGTGAATATCTATCAAGTATTTAGTTATATCCTTTAAAACATTAAGAGTCACACTAGTACCATTCACTCTTAATGTACTTTTTCCAGAAGCCAGTAACTGTCTTACTATTATTATTTTTTCTTCTGACTCAATCCCATATTCATTTAATTTCTCTTTAACTTTTGGATTTTCAAAAGTAAAAACTCCTTCTAATACCGCTTTCGATTCCCCGTGACGAATCATATCCAATGAAGCACGTTCACCAAGTAATAAACCAATTGCATCAATTATAATAGTTTTACCAGCACCTGTTTCACCTGTCAAAACTGTTAAACCATTTTTAAATTCTATTTCAGTATTATCTATTATAGCGAAATTTTTTATATGGATACTCTCTAGCATTTGCTTCACCTCTTGTATGCATCTTTTACTGTTTTATTGATAGATACTTGTCCATTTTGTTTAGACAAATATACCAAAAATTCTACGTTTCCTTCTTTTCCTTTTATCGGTGAAAATGTAAGATTAGTAACATTTAATCCTACGTCTTCAAAAAAATAAAATAATTCATTTAAAACTTTTTCATGAATATTTTTATCTCTTATAACTCCATTTCTTAAATATTTCCCACCTGTTTCAAACTGTGGTTTTATTAAAGTTATAATATTTTCATTAAAACCTAATAGATGAGGTATTATCTTCTTAATTGATACAAAAGAAACATCAATCACAATAAAGTCAGGATTTCCTTTTGTAAAATATAAGTTATCTACATCTAATATATTTGTTTTTTCATAAGATATTACTTTATCATTATTTTTAAGTTTCTCAGATAATTGCATAGTACCTACATCAACTGAATAAACGTACTTCGCGCCACTCTCTAAAGCAACCTCAGTAAACCCTCCTGTTGATGCACCAACATCAAGAACAATTTTATCATTTAAACTTATATTAAATTCTTTTAATGCATGTGATAATTTTAAACCAGCTCTTGATACATATGGATTAATATTGTCACTCACTTTTATATCGTCTTCTAAAGCTACTTTCAGGCTTGCCTTCGCTAATTTACCATTAACAAATACACATCCATCTTTTATTGCTTCTTGCGCTTTGTTTCTTGATGAAAAATGTCCTTTTTCAACTAATATTATATCTAATCTTTTCATATAAGTTCTTTAATATTCTCCAATATTGATTTATCACATAGAGAATGTTCCTTTAATAAATTTTCAACATCTCCATGAAGTGGTATTTCCTTCAAATTCATTAATTTAATATTTACTGAATTAGTTTTAGAGACCAGATAAGAAATGACTGTTTGACCTAATGAGCCACTTTCAATAACAGTTTCATAGATAAGAGTAGGTAAATCATTGTTAATTATCTCATCTAACATTGATTTATCTATTGGTTTTATAAATCTTGCATTAAATAAATTAGCAGAGATATTATTTGTCGTTAATAAGTTCTGAATTCTTAAAACATCAGGACCGTAAGTAATAATATTTATATCACTTCCTGTCATTTCTTTAACCCATGAAGGTTTAGAAATCTTACCTGATATATGATTTTTTTCTACATAACCTTTTGGATATCTAATAGTAAAAGGATGTTCATTATTATTAAATCCATAATCCAATAACTTATAAGCTTCATCAGCATCTTTTGGCATTGTAATAATCATGTTAGGCATTGCATTAAACATTGATATGTCAAATATCCCTTGATGAGTATCGCCATCATGTGGAATAATACCGGCTCTATCTACTCCAATAACTACATGTAAATTTTGTTTAGTGATATCATGTAGTATATTATCATAAGCTCTTTGCGTGAATGTTGAATATAAAGGTAAAAATACTTTTCTATTATTTATCGCAAGTCCTGCAGCCATTGTTGCAGCATGACCTTCTGCTATTCCTACATCAATTAAGTTTTTCTCAAAGATATCTAAACTACTACCGGCTATCATAGCTGGAGTAACTACAGTAACATTTTTAGCGACTTCTTTTACTGTCTCAGCAATCATTTTACTCCATGACTTTTTACCATTAGTAGGCATTTCTCCAGACTCTACTTTATAATTACCTACACCATGCCATTTTACTTTATTTTTAATAGCTGGTTCATAACCTTTACCTTTTTCAGTCTTTATATGTAAAATAACAGAATTTTTACATTCTTTAGCAATTTCTAGATTTTTCACTAAATCCTTTATGTCGTGACCATCTACTGGTCCATAATACTTATAACCTAATGACTCAAAGATATTAGATCCTTCTATATAAAATTTTACTGTCTGTAGAAAGTTACTTAGTGCACTTTTAACAAATTTTGGAACCTTACTCTTTGTCTTCAAATACCTTTTATTTGTTCTAATTCCTTTTAACAGTTTACTCATTGCTCCAACATTGTTTGATATACTCATTTCATTATCATTTAAAACAATAATAATTTTTTCATCATGTTGACCAAAATGATTGATAGCTTCTAGTGCTAGTCCACCAGTCATAGCTCCATCACCAATTATAGCTATCACATCATCTTCATTATTATTTAATTTATTAGCAACACTAAACCCAGCAGCAGCAGAAATACTTGTAGATGCATGTCCTGTCTCGAATACATCATGAGGACTTTCACTCAGTTTAGGAAAACCGCCTAAACCTTTAAATTGCCTTAATGTACTGAAACTATCAGCTCTACCGGTTAATATTTTATGTGTATAACATTGATGTCCGACATCGAAGATAAATTTATCTTTGGGTGAATTAAATACTTTGTGTAAGGCTACTGTTAGTTCTACTACACCTAAATTAGAGGCTAAATGGCCTCCTGTTTTAGATATGGATTCAATTAAAAACTTTCTTATATCATTTGATAGGTCTATTAATTCGTCGTTTGTTAAATTATCTAAGAAATTCGGATTTGATATTTTTAATAACTCCATATTCTCACCTACTCAACTAATCTTCTATTTTATTAACTAATACTTTTTGAGCATTCTTTAATTTCTCATGACAAAGTTTACTCAATTCAATTCCTCTTTGATATTTCTCAATAGATTTTTCTAATGAAAGGTTTTCACTCTCAAGTTCTCTAACAATAACTTCTAATTCTTGCATTAACTCTTCAAAATTCTTATCTTTCATTTTTTCAATCCTCTCTTATAGATTTAACTGATAAATCAATTGTCCCATCAGTTACTTTTAGTTTAACTAAATCATTAACTTTCACATCTTTTACGGTTGATACTATTTTCTCTTCGAGTGTAACTATACTATAACCTTTTTTCATAAGATTTAATGGATTAAGAATACTAAGTTTCTCTAAATAAGTATTAAAACTTTTATTCTCAATATCCATCTTATGCTTTAAAGAAGTATTTAAATTATTAAATAAGTAATTTAATTTCTCATTTTGTTGACTCAAAACTTTTTCTGGACTAAATACATTCACCCTATTAATTAGATTATCAAGTTTCATTTCGTATTTATCAAAAATTCTTAAAGGTTGTGTAAATATATAAGAACTATTTAAGTATTTAAGTCTATTTTCTAAATGTTCATACTTAGAATTCATTATTTTATCAATATGTCTTTTTAGATTCGAAATATCTTGCATCAAAGCCATTCTATCTGGGACTGCTAATTCAGCTGCAGCAGTCGGCGTAGGAGCTCTTAAGTCAGCTATAAAATCTGAAATAGTAAAGTCTGTTTCATGCCCTACTGCAGAAATTATTGGGATTTTTGAATTGAATATAGCTTCAGCTACTATCTCCTCGTTAAACGCCCATAGATCTTCTATGCTACCGCCACCTCGACCAATAATTAAAATATCACATTCTCCTAGTTTATTAGCTTTTTCAATTGAATCAACAACTGAATGTTTAGCAGACTCACCTTGAACTAATGTCGGGAAAAAATCAATCCTAGCTAGAGGGTATCTTCTGTTTATTGTGTTATAGATATCTCTAACAGCAGCACCAGTTGGCGATGTAGCTACACCAACAACTTTAGGAAACTTAGGTATTGGCTTTTTATGTAAGTCACTTAGTTTACCCTCTTTATTTAATTTTGCCTTGAGTTTTTCAAATTCTAAGAATATGTTTCCTTTTCCAAACTGTTCCATAGTATTTACATATATTTGATATTTACCTGTAGCTTCGTAAATAGATACATAACCTTTTACAATTACTTCCATTCCTTCTACTGGTTTAAAATTTATCTTACTTGCACTAGATGAGAACATAATTGCACTAATCTGTGATGCATCATCTTTTAAAGTAAAATAAAAATGACCACGTGAATGGTGGGTAAAGTTTGAAATTTCTCCTTTAAGAGAAATGTTCTTTAAAAAAGCATCTGTGTCAAATTTGCGCTTCAGATACTTTGTTAAATCTTTAATTGTGAAGTAATCTTGTTTAACCACAATGAATCACCTCATTATTTATTTAATGATACTCTAATCTTGTCTAAAAGTTTATTATTAAATGCTTTAGAATTAAAATCATCAGTCTGAGAATATTTTTTACTTAATTCTACAGCCTCATTGATAATAACAATTGGATTTAAATCAGTAAACATCATCTCATAAACACTACTTCTAATAATAGCTCTATCAACATAGTTTAATCTCTTTAAAGTCCAATTAGATAAGTTTGAAGTTATAATTTCATCAATTGCATCTAAATGATATATAACTCCTTCTGTTACATCTCTAACATAATCTGATAATTCAACCACTTTATATGTTTCTTTCAAGTTACAATGAACCATATCAATCATATATAATATCTTTAATATCGATTCTCGTTCTAATCTTTTCTCTTTTACTGTAGTCATTCTTTTCTCCTAGAGCGTTGTTTCTAACTATATTTTTTATTTTCACTCTTTTATATTATACTATTTTTTCCACAAATAAAAAGCAAAATCCATTGATTTTGCCTTATTTATTTACAACTTCAGTTTCGTCAGTGTCAAATTTTAAAGTAACTTCGACATCAGCACCAAATTCCATTAAAGTCATCATTATAATTTCATTGGATTCTGCAGCTGAAAACTGATCTGTTAGAATGTTAACTGTTACTTGATTTCCATTTGAATGAACAAATGCATCGAAATAACCAAAATCAATGATTTCCATTTCAAGTAATTGTTCTTTTTCAGTTGTTTGAACAATTTCTTGCATTGCGCTGATAGCTAACGTTTTCTCCTCTAAAGTCGAGTCACTATCACCAATAATATCTTGGAATACCATAATCAATTGATTTCTCTCTTCTTCAACACTTAAACGCATCCCTACATACTCTTGATTTTTGTCAAGGTTCCCAGTAGCTACTACCGGATCTTCAAGTGAACTTGTTTCAGTTGGAGTAGTTCTAATGTAGTATACAGTTAACATCATAATAACTGTTAATAGAATTAACGATATTTGATTCCTCTTTATCATTCCAATCATCCCTTACATATATTTCTACTTCAATATATGATAAAGGGTAGACAAATATGTTACTCTATTAAACTTAATTACGAATGATAATAATATTAGTCCAACTATAGTCGATTATACATAATTAAATCCAATTAAGAGTTAGATTTAATTGTAACAATAAAGATATCTATGTCAAAATTCCATAACAATTTTTAATAATTATAAATCTAATTTAATCCCTAATTCTTTAAGTTGAGAATCATCTACTGTACCAGGTGCTTCAGTCATAGTACACTGTGCACTTGTTGTTTTTGGGAATGCGATTACATCACGGATATTACTTGTGTTAGTTAATAACATAACCATTCTATCTAATCCTAAGGCAATACCACCATGTGGAGGTGTACCATATTTTAAAGCATCGATAAAGAAACCGAATTGACTTCTTGCACTTTCTTCGCTAAATCCTAAGACTTCAAACATTTTTGCTTGGATATCTTGATCAAAGATTCTTATGCTTCCTCCACCTAATTCATACCCATTACATACAACGTCGTATGCATTAGCTAGACATTCTTTTGGATTAGAATACAATAACTCTACATGTTCTTCTTTTGGTGCAGTGAATGGATGATGAGCAGCATAGAAACGTCCCTCTTCTTCATCATATTCATATAAAGGCCAATCTACTACCCATAAGAAATCAAATACTGACTCATCAATCAATTCTAATTCCTTAGCTACATGAATTCTTAATGCACCTAGCGAATTATTTACTACTGATTCTATATCAGCTACAAATAAAATTAGATCATTTTCTTCCAAGTTAGTAGCTTTAATGATATTAGCTTTTTCTTCATCAGTAAAGAATTTTGCGATTGGACCAGTTAACTCTGAGTTAAACTTCATCCATGCTAATCCTTTAGCTTTATACGTTTTAACAACTTCTTCTAATTTAGTAATAGCTTTTCTAGAATATTTGTCTGCAGCATTCTTAACTACAATAGCCTTAACAATACCACCGTTTTCAATTGTTCCACTAAAAACACTAAATCCAGAGTCTTTAACTACCTCTGATAGATTTTCTAATAACATCCCAAATCTTCTATCCGGTTTATCTGAACCATACTTATCAACTGCTTCGGCATAAGTTAATACATCAAAAGGAGGTTTAATCTCAACGTTAATTGAGTCTTTCCATACTTTTACTAACATTGCTTCAGTCATAGCCATAATTTCTTCTTGAGTTAAGAATGAAGTTTCAATATCAATTTGCGTAAACTCTGGTTGTCTATCAGCTCTTAAATCTTCATCTCTAAAACATTTAGCTATTTGATAGTATTTTTCAAATCCTGAAATCATAAATAATTGTTTAAAAATTTGTGGGCTTTGTGGTAATGCGTAAAAATTACCCTTATTTACTCTTGAAGGTACTAAATAATCACGTGCACCTTCGGGTGTTGATTTAGTTAATATAGGAGTTTCTAACTCAACAAAATCAAAATCATCTAAGAAACTTCTAGTTGCTTTCATCGCTTTATGTCTAGTTAATAAAAAGTTTTGCATTACTGGTCTACGTAAATCTAAATAACGATATTTAAGTCTAGTATCTTCTAATGCGTCCGTTTCATCAGCAATAATGATTGGCGGATTCTCTGCTCCATTAATAACTTCAATTTCAAAAGCAAGAATCTCAATATCTCCAGTGGGGATATTTTTATTTTTATTACTTCTTTCAACAACTAATCCTTTAATATATACAACATACTCATTTCTTAAGTTTGCTGCTACTTCGTAGTTTGGATTTTCAGGATTTACAACAACTTGAGTGATTCCGAATCTATCTCGCAAATCGATAAATACTAAACCACCTAAGTTTCTTGTTTTTGAAACCCACCCTTTTAATTCTACTGTCGTATCTACATTTCCAATACGTAATTCTCCGTTATTATGTGTTCTATTCATTTTCTCCACCTAAATTTAACCCATCTAAATAGTCGATTATATTCTCTAATTTTATTAATTCTTGGTTACTATTATGTTTAACCATAACTTCCCCACGTTCATATTCTTCAGTACCTAAAATTATTATTGCTTCCGCGTTTAATCTATTTGCTTGTTTTAACTGTGCTTTTAAAGACTTATCTTCGTGAGACAAATCAGTTACAAACCCACTTAATCTTAATCCATCAACTAAACGAATACCTTCTAATTTAGTTTCAGGCATAGTAGCTACAAAACAATTAATAGAATCTTCTTTAACTAAATCAATTCCTGAAGCTTCTAATGCTAATAGCATTCTTTCCATACCTAATCCAAAACCGATGGCTGATACCTCTGGTCCACCAAATTCTTTAACCATTTTATTGTAGCGACCGCCACCACCTAATGCAGTTTTAGAACCAAATCCTTCAATTGTAGCGTGGATTTCAAATACTGTGTGGTTATAGTAATCTAACCCTCTAACTAATGTTTCATCTATTTCATAAGGGATACCTAGTGCATCTAAGTTTTCACATACACCTTCAAAATAGTCCTTAGCTTCATCCGTACGATATTCACTCATTCTTGGAGGATTACTAAATGAATCTACTTTACAGTCTAATACCCTTAAAGGATTAGAGTTAATTCTTTCTTGACAGTCTTTACATAGATTTTCTTTCATAGGAGTTAAGTAATTAACTAAAGCTTCTCTATAACTATCCCTTGACTCTTCGTCTCCCAAAGAGTTGATTTTAACTACTAACTTGTCAATTCCTAGTAAATCGTAAATATGATAAGACATTGAAATAACTTCAGCATCTACAGATGGAGTACCAACTCCAAATACTTCTACTCCAAACTGACGGTGTTGTCTATATCTTCCTGCTTGTGGTCTTTCATATCTGAACATAGGTGCCATATAGTATACTTTTACTGGTTGTATCGTTTCAGCATATAGTTTATTTTCTACAAATGCCCTAACAACAGCTGCAGTACCTTCTGGTCTCAAAGTCATGCTTCTGTTTCCTCTATCATTAAAAGTATAAGTTTCTTTTTTTACTATATCTGATTCTTCACCACTTGAACGGTGAAAAACTTCAGTTCTTTCGAACATTGGTGTTCTAATTTCTTTATAGTTGTAATATAAACATACACTTCTCAATGTATCTTCTAAACGTTGCCACTTCTTCACATCATTAGGTAATACATCATATGTACCTTTAGGTTTTTGCATTATAATTCCTCCTTCGGATATTTTTTATCAAAAGCTACAATTGCTTCTTCATAATCACTTCTTAACATTGAATAGCCTAAGCTATCAAATACTTCTCCATCATAACGTCTAAAGTCTTGACGACGAGTTCCTTCATATAGGAATCCCATTTTCTCAATAACCCTTTTTGACTGCTTGTTAAATGGATAATGAAATATTTCTATTTTATCTAGTTTCTTTTCTTCAAAACCATATTTAATTAATTCACTACATGCTTCTGGCATCAAACCTTGACCCCAGTAATCTCTATTTAAAACATAACCTATTTCTCTTTTATTGATTGATGATCCTTCAGTTTTCATTAAACTTATTCCACCAATCATTTTACCTGTATCTTTAAGTACAATGGCTCTATGTTCATTACTACCAACAAATCTATTTAAAATTACCTTTGTCTCAGATTTGTTTTTATGCGGAGGCCATCCAGCAGATGGTCCTACATTAGGATCATTTGCGTATTCAAACATATCGTCTAAATCATCATTTTTAAATTTCCTAATAATTAACCTCTTAGTTTCTAATACCCTAATGTCATCATTATATTTATCGTACTCGCTTTTTAACAGTGAGTAACCAATACTGTCTACTAGTTTACCTTTATATTCACAGTCTTGTCGTTTAGTACCTTCATAAGTAAAACCTAGTTTTTTGATAACACTTTTGGATTGGTTATTAAAATCGAAATGGTTTATTTCAATCTTATTTATATTTTCTTCTTCAAAAGCATATTTAATTACTCTTTTTCCAGCTTCTGGCATAATACCTTGACCCCAATAAGCTTTTGATAAAACAAATCCTAATTCTTTTTTATTTCTTTTTGAACGTTTATGAAGTCCTATACTACCAATTATTTTTTTATCTGCCTTATGATAAATACCCCAAACTTCTTGATTAGTAATCATCTTTTCAAGTTTTTCTTTAGAATCATGAATATTATCATGAGGTTGCCAACCAGCCATTGGACCAACATTTTCATCCTTACAGTATTCATAAAAATCTTCTAAATCACTTAATATAAATTCTCTTAGTATTAATCTTTTAGTTTCTAATGTCTTCATACTACCTCCTATTAAAAAGCGCCCTTAAGAACAATTGTTCTAAGGACGAAAATATCGCGGTACCACCTTAGTTCACAGTTTACAACTGTGCACTCAAACCTATAACGTTAGGCATACGTATCCCCCTACTTTATTCAGGAAATCCCTTCATTTGTGTCTTTCATTAAATCTTTTATAAATGCTTTCACCAACCGCATCTTCTCTAAATAAAATAATTTAATTACTTTCAAAATCACAAGGTGTAATTTATATATGGTATATTGTATATTTATATCTTATAAATGTCAAATAGGAATTTACTAGAAATCTATGAAAGCGTATTACTTCTCTAGTATTATAGTAACTGGTCCATCATTTGTTAGTGTAACCTGCATATCTCCACCAAATACGCCAGTCTCAACATTTATTTTTTGAGATAATTTGTCATTAAATATATCAAACAGCTTTACAGCGTCAGTTGGGTTCATAGATTCTTTATAAGAAGGTCTATTTCCTTTTTTAGCATCCCCATATAAGGTGAATTGAGATACTGATAAAATACTACCACCTACATCAAGTACTGATAAGTTCATAACTCCATTTGAATCATCAAATATCCTCATATTAACGCACTTATTGATCATCCAATCAAGTTTTTGGGTAGTGTCTTCATTATTGAATCCTACTAACAATAATAAACCTTTATCTATTTTACCAACAATCTTTTGATCAACTTCCACTTTTGCATTTTGTACTCTTTGAACAACTATTCTCATTTGTTAACCCTTTCTACATCAAATACATCATGTGTGTTTCTTATAGAAACAATAACTTTATCTAATTGATCTACATTTATTATATCTAACCCAAGTTTAATTATGTTTTCATTATTTCTTGATTGATTAGTATTAATATTTGATATATTGGCACCTTGAGAACTTATTGCATTAATAATGTCGACTACGATATTATTTCTACTAAATGTGAAAACTTTAAGAAATACTCTGTATTTATGATTAGTAATAGATTGACTCCAAGATACATTAATTAATCTATTGTTGTCACTATTTAGAATGTTAGAACAAACGTCTCTATGTACAGCTATTCCCATACCCTTTGTAACGTATCCAATGATAGGATCACCAGGTATTGGATTACAACAGTTAGATAATTTTATCTTAGGGTTATCTAAACCGTCTACTAAAATTCCATGAACATTACTAGCTTTTCGTTTGCTAACTTTATTAAGTTGTTCAATAAGTTTTGCTTCATCATGTTTAGAATCAGTTGTACCAGAAATTTTATTTAATGCATTTCTAGCAGATATAGCATTTTTCCCAATATTATATAGTAAAGATTCTAGGTCAAATATTTCGTTATTATTATAATGTTTTTTAACTTCTGAATCGTCTATTTTCTTTTCGAAGCTATATTCAGGAAGTGCTTCTTCAAACTTCCTTCTACCTTCTTCAATTAATAAGTCACGATCCCTCTTATTCAAGAATGCTCTAATTTTACTTCTAGCTTGAGATGTTTTAGCTATTTTTAGCCAATGTTCACTAGGTCCATTTGAATTCTTAGATGTTTTTATACTACAAATATCACCTGTATCTAGAGCGAAATCTAGTGGTACCATTTTATTGTTTACAATAGCACCTACACAACGTTCTCCAACTTGAGAATGAATTCTATAAGCAAAATCAATTGGCGAGGCACTCTTAGGTAACATCAACACATCACCGTTAGGCGTAAACACAAATATATTAGCTGTTAAATCTTCTTTAATATTATTTAAAAAATCGTTATTAGCTAAAGATTCTTCATCTTTTGCTTGTTCTATTATATCTCCATACCATTTTAAAGAAGCAGCAATTTCTTTTTGTTCTATTTGCTTACTTTTACCTTCTTTATACGACCAATGTGCTGCGATACCTATCTCAGCTACACGATCCATCTCTTCAGTTCTAACTTGCACTTCAAAAATCTTACCATTATCAGTAAGAATAGTAGTATGTAGTGACTGATACATATTAATTTTAGGAATAGCAATATAATCTTTAAACCTTTTTGGTATAGGCTTAAAATAATGATGAATAATTCCAAGAACTCGATAACAGTCTTCAACTTTATCTACTATAATTCTCAAAGCAAGTAAATCAAAAATTTCAACGAACTCTTTATTCTTGTTCTTCATCTTCTTTGAAATACTATGAATATTCTTAATTCTTCCTTTTATATCATGAGTTAATTTTTCTGCATCTAAATGCTTAGTAATCTCATGAATTATTGTTTCTAAATCTTTATTTCTTTGTTCTTTCGTTTCTGCAAGACTTTTAGATATACTCCTATATCCCTGTGGATCTAAATACTTATAAGCTATATCTTCCATTTCTGCTTTCAAACGATACATACCAAGTCTATGTGCTAAGGGAACGAAAATCTCCATTGTTTCTCTACACTTCATATAAATCTTAGCTTCTGGCATATATTGAATAGTTCTAATGTTATGAAGTCTATCAGCTAATTTAACTATAATAACTCTAATATCTTCTGTCATCGCAATAATCATTTTTTGATGATTTTCAGCGATTGCTTTTTCTTTGGAAGTAAAGTTAAGTTGAGTAATTTTAGTTACTCCTTCGACTATAGAAGCAACATCTTCTCCAAACTTTTCAGCTACTTCTTCATACTCAGTTTCAGTATCTTCTAAAACATCATGAAGTAACCCACTTATAATTGTAGCTGGACCTGTTTGGTATTCCGTTAAAATTTCCGCTACTGCAACTGGATGCATAAAATATGGTTCTCCAGATTTTCTATACTGACCTTTATGCTTTTTCTCAGCATATTTAAAAGCATCTTCGATCAAATCAAGATGCTCTTTGTTGAATATATATTTTCTTGCACTATCAAGAATTTTCTTTGAAGTTATTTCCATATTATCACTTCCAAAAATAAATTAATATTTTAATAAAGAGATTGTTTCGTAATCTGTAAGTAATTTTCTACCTTCTAAAAAATCTAGTTCGATTAAAAATGATAAACCTACTACATTACCTTTCATTTGTTCAATAATATCAATTGTCGCTTTTACAGTACCACCAGTTGCTAATAAATCATCTACTATTAATACTTTTTGTCCTGGTTTAATAGAATCTGCGTGCATACTTAAAGTATTGCTCCCATATTCTAAATCATATGCTAAATCAATAGTTTCTCTTGGTAATTTACCTGGTTTTCTAACTGGTACAAAACCAATACCAAGTTCCGCAGCTGCGGGGCATCCAAAGATAAATCCTCTCGCTTCCGGACCAACAATAACTTCTGCTCCGACTTTTTTAGCAAATTCTACAAATTGACTTACAGTATATTTAAAAGCTTTTCCATCTTGCATTAAAGGTGTAATATCCTTAAATTGAATACCTTCCTTTGGAAAGTTAGGTACGTTTGCAATGTAATCTTTTAAGTTCATAATTTTCCTCCTAGGTTAAATACATACATTTAACATTCTTAATTCTTTTTTAAACACATTATATTATACCAATTTAATGTCTTCCTTTCAACGAAAAGTAATATTAATTATTTTATTTTCATATTGAATAATAGTTAAGGAGGTGTGTATTTTATTAAATACACAAATTTTTGTTGTTTGTATTTAATAAAGTCTATTATATGAAAGACACTTTTATTAAAAATACATTTGTTTTAGTAGTATCAGGAATACTTGTTAAAGCTTTAGGTTTAGCTAACAGAATAGTAATAACAAGAATGCTTGGAACAGAAGGTATTGGGCTATATATGATGAGTTTCCCAACTATTCTATTATTCATAACGTTATCTCAATTAGGTATGCCTATTGCTATTAGTAAGTTAATTTCTGAAAATAAAATATCAAAAAGATTAAAGAATAGTGAAATAATATTAAACTCTATATTTATTAGTGTTATGGTAAGTTCACTTCTAATAATGGTTCTACTTATCATTGTTAAACCTTTATCTAACAACTGGTTAGGAAATCCTGATACATATTACCCAATCCTAACAACAATAATATTAATTCCATTAGTTTCGTTTTCTGGAATACTCAAAGGATATTTACATGGGTTAAAATTAATGAATATCACAAGTTATTCTCACATCATCGAACAAATAACGAGAATAACAATATCCATAATGGTTGTTTACTTTATGCTTCCTTATGGGCTAGTTATTGCTGTTACAGCATCATTAATAGCAATGTCCTTTGGAGAATTACTTGCGATTAGTTATATGTTGCTTAAAATAAGAAAAATCGCTCCTAATGCTCATATTAAATTACAAATTACATCAGATAGTAAAGATATTTTAGAAATAGCAATACCTTCAACTTCAAGTAGGTTAGTAGGATCTTTAACATACTTCTTCGAACCGATAATATTCTCCTTTGCGTTAAGAAATTACTTGAATAGCGATACCATTAATAATGTATACGGTAATATAACAGGGTTCGCAATCTCATTGTTATTAATACCATCGTTTTTCACTCATGCTATAAGCACTGCACTCTTACCAAGTATCTCTGAGAGTTATTCTAAAAAAGACTTTAAACGGCTAGATAAACTTTTTAGAAGTAGTATGTTGCTAATATTTATTCCTAGTGGTTTAATAGCGATAATACTGACTTTTTATTCCTATGAATTTATGAATCTTTTATTTAGAACAACAAATGGAGCTAACTATGCTTCGTACATGGCTCCATTCTTCTTTGTATTCTATTTTCAAGCACCAATTATATCTATACTTCATGGATTAAATAAATCAAAAATAGTTATGGTCAATTCAATTCTTATAAGTATATTAAAATTAGCACTTATTTTCTTACTCTCTTCTAATACAACAATTAACTCTCATGGTTTACCAATTGCTAGCATCTTGAGCACTACATTACTAACATTTATAAACTTTAGAATTTTAGCAATAACAATTAATGTTAAAACTAGTTTTCTTACACTAACTAAAATGATAACAATTATTACAGTATCATTACTAGCATTATTATTCTTCAAAGAACACAATATGAATTATTTAAAATCTACACTAATAGTTTCTTGTATATATTTATTATTAGTTCATGGACTCAACTTATTAAAATTTAACTCGTTATTCAAAGCCCTTAAGAATTGATAAAGTATCTTTGGTGATATCAGCGTAATAAACATCTTTAAGTTTTAAATTCTTTTTATTTAATTGTTCATTAATCCACGACTCATCCCTATTGTACTTAGCTAAGTTTTCTTTAACTATCTCACCAGAGACTATCACTGGTAAAGGTTTCTTTGTACCCTTTTTAAACACTGATAAGTCCCCAGATGTCTCAAGTATCGCATATGAGATATCATGTAGTGAAGCAATATCTTTATCTCTAGTTTGAGATATTAAATCATCTACTGTGTATTTTTGTTTCTTCATTTCATTAATGTTTAATTTACCATTCACCATAATCATAGATGGTTTACCATCTACTAAGAACCTTACAAAGTTAAACTTTAAAGATAAGAACGAGATAATCTTTTGAACTATAGAGATTGTTAAAATTGCTGATATGTATATGTACATGGGTACTTTTGTATTTTCAATTGATACAACCGCAATATCCGCAATAATTAATAAAACTATTAAGTCAGCAATACTTAATTCACCAACTTCTCTCTTACCTAATACTCGAATTATTACCATAATTAGAAAATAAAAGAATATGGCTCTGTAAATTGTATCAAATATCATTAAAATCAATCCCTTCTTTTAATATTATTTAATATATTTTATAGATTTATTACATATATTTTATTAGGTGATAATATGAAAAAGATTAAAGAAAATTTAATTATTATTGGTTTGTTCGCTTTTCTTGTTTTAATTACATCAATTGTATACACTTTTACTATCTATGGTAATGCTGCGTCAATGACTTCAATCAACAATACCATACTAATTCTTTCGGTAGTAATATTTATGTTGTTTGGTATGATAGTTGGTCATATGAAGTCAAAAAACGGACTTAGGAATGGTTTTATATACTCACTAGTCATTGTTGTTATCTTATTCCTGTTTTCTTTCCTAGGTAATGATGAGTTCTCATTTAGACAGATTATCAAATATTTAATTCTTTTACTATCTTCAAGCTTTGGAGGAGCTGTAGGAGTAAACATTCCGAAAAAAAAATGACGCTAATAGCGTCATATTTTTTTTTACTTTACAGCTTCTTTTAAAGCTTTACCAGCTTTGAAAGCAGGAGTTTTTTGAGCAGCGATTTGGATAGTTTCACCAGTTCTTGGGTTACGACCTTCTCTAGCAGCTCTTTCTCTAGTTTCAAATGATCCAAAACCAGTTAAAGCAACTTTTTCACCAGCGGCCATAGCTTCAGTGATTGATTCTACTGTAGCATTTAAAATATTTTCAGCATCCTTTTTTGATACATTCGCTTTGTCAGCAATTTTCGCAACTAATTCAACTTTGTTCATACTGAACCTCCTATTAATTTATAACATCTAAAATATTATAGCCCAATATTTGGCATAAAACAAGGGAAAACTAGCGTTTCCCCTTACTTTTTATATATTTTTATATGATAATTGCGATAATTCCGCCTTTACCTCTATTCACTACTCTTTCAATTGTATTTCTAAAATGTAATTGAGTTGAGTCAGGTAATTGGTATAACTTAGCTTTGATACCATCATTTACAACTTCACTTAACGTTCTACCGAAGATCTTAGAGTCCCAAATATTTTGGACATCTGAATCCATTAAGTGTTCAATCAATTCTTTACTTTGAGATTCAGTCCCTATAATAGGTTCAAATGTTGACTCTACATCAACTTTAATCATGTGAATACTAGGTGCGATTGCTCTTACTTTAACACCATAGCGTGATCCTTGTTTAATAACTTCTGGAGTTTCTAACTTCATATCATCAATTCTAGGAATAGCGATACCATAACCTCTTAATTTAACTTCTTCTAAAGCAGTTTGAATAACATCGTACTCTCTCTTAGCTTCTTGATAATCTTGAATTAATCTAATGAATTCTCCTCTATTATTGATAGAGTCCCCTAGGATATCTTCTAAAACTCTATCATATAGTTCATCATCACATTTGATTGTAATTTCAGCAACTCCATCACCTGCAGCTACACTTGTTACAGATACATCTGTAAATGTTTCATTATCTCTTAAAGAGTCAGCAATTTTGTAAATATGCTTAAACTTAGTGAAATCATTTGTTACAGATGATATAGCTTCATTAAACGATTGCTTATAGTTGTTTGTATCATTTAAAGCACTTAACCAACTTGGGATATTCAAGTTCAGTTCACGAATATCAAATTCGTACAATGCTTCTTTTAAAATTCTATCAATGTCATCATTAGTCATATTTCTAACATCTACCGGAACTACACTTACCTCGTATTTCTCGCTTAGCTCATTACATAGATTCATCGTTTCATTACTGTGTGGAGTAGTTGAGTTCATAACAATTACAAATGGATTATTATACTCTTTTAATTCAGATATAACTTTTTCTTCAGCTTCTATGTAATTTTGTCTCTCAAATTCACCAAATGATCCATCCGCGGTTACCACAATACCTATGTTTGAATGATTTTTAATGACCTTTTTAGTTCCCAACTCAGCTGCCTCAGTAAAAGGAATTTCCTCTTCAAACCAAGGCGTTTTAACCATTCTAATTTTACCTTCATTGTTTATGTACCCAGATGAATCGGGAATTATAAATCCAACACAGTCAACTAATCTCACATTCATTTCTAAATCATCTTGTAGTGAGATTCGTATAGAATTGTTTGGTATAAATTTTGGTTCTACTGTCATTATTTCTTTACCTTCAGAAATTTGTGGTAACTCATCAAGAACTTTATCTCTAATGTCTCCTTGAATAAATGGTAATACTTTTTCTCCGATAAATTTATTAATGAACGTTGATTTACCACTCCTAACAGCTCCGACTACACCTATATAAATTTCTCCACCAGTACGAGTTACGATGTCTTTCATAATATTTTCCATAAAAAAATCCTCACCTTCTTAATAAGTTATCCTATAAAAACTTATTCGAGATTGTGAGGAATAATTACAAATTATTGAAATATATTAAATAAATCGGATGGTAACCCATCAGTTTTAATAGTGTGAACTAGTCTGTCTTCTAAATCTTTATCGATATTCTTGTTAGCAATCTTAGCTACATCTTTAATAACTTTCCTAATATTATCTTCATCTTCTAGATTGATATTCTTAATTGTAGTTGCTAATTTCATAACACTATCTTTACTTATATTTTCATCTGCTAACATTTGAAATATTTTACCCATCATAAGAAAAACCTCCTATCATTATAATCTATGCATGATAAGAGATTTATTTACTATTATTCTGATTTTAAATCACGATTCATCAAATTTCCTATACTTACTTTAGGCTCAATTTGATTGTAAATGATATTATATGTAGCTTCAATTATAGGAATTTCAATATTTAACTCTCTAGCCAAATCGTAAGCAGCCTTAGCGCTTCTTGCACCTTCAACTACCATAGTCATAGAATCTAAAGTCTCTATTAAATTAGATCCACTACCGATTTTATAACCAGCTTGAAAATTTCTTGAGTGTCTTGAGGTACAAGTAACAATTAAGTCACCGATACCAGTTAGTCCAAGCAGTGTTTTTTCTTCTGCTCCAACAGCAATACTTAGTCTATTCATTTCGATTAATCCTCTAGTTATTAATGCAGCACGTGTATTATCACCGTAACCTAATCCACTAATTATACCAGAAGCTAATGCAATTATATTCTTTAAAGATGCTCCCATTTCAGCTCCGATTAAATCTGAAGATGTGTATACTCTAAAATACTTGTTATTATTAAATATACGCTGTACATCTTTAGCTATTTCGATATTTGAACTTGCTGAAACAACACTAGTAACCATTCTTAAAATAACTTCTTCTGCATGACTTGGTCCAGTTAAAAAGACGAATCCTTTAATTAACTTTTCAGGAACAATCTCATAAACGATCTCAGAAACTCTTTTGTAAGTTTTTGGTTCAATACCCTTACTTGCATTTATAAATACTTTTGGAGATTCTAAAACATCAACTATTTCACCTAAGACACTTCGCATAACTTTCGTAGGAACACAAAGTAATATATAATCAGCAAAATCAATTGCTTCCTTAAGTGATAAAGTTGCATAGATGTTATCAGGTAGTTTTATATAACTATAATATTTAGTTCTTTTCTCATTATTAATTAACTCACAATCTTCCTTGTCAATTAAATAAACACTAACTTCATTGTTATTATCTAATAATAATTGAGTTAAAGCTATTCCCCAGCTTCCTCCTCCGATAACTGCAATTTTAGCCATAATATCCCCCTAATCACGTTTTCTTAAAATAAACTTAATTGGTGTACCTGCAAAATCAAATGAGTCTCTTAAACAATTTTCTAAATATCTCATGTATGAAAAATGTGCAAACTCAGGATCATTTACAAATAGTATAAATGTTGGTGGAGAACTTGTCGCTTGAGTAGAATAATAAACTTTAAGTCTCCCACCATTAAATGCAGGTGTTGGATTCATATGTAAAGCATCGACGATAATATCATTAATAACATGTGTTTTAAAACGTTTCTTGTAATTATCATAAACATTATCTATCGATTCGAACAAAGTATGTAATCTTTTCTTTGTCAAAGCACTTAAATAAACAATCGGTGCATATGTTATAAACTGAAAATGAGCTCTTAAGTTCACTTCCCATTCTTTAACAATTTTATCATGCTTGTCTACTAAGTCCCATTTATTTACTACAATAATTATTGCCTTATTAGCATCTTTAGCATATCCGGCAATCTTCTTATCTTGCTCTCTAATGCCTTGTTCACCATCAATTAAGATAAGACAGACATCACTTCTATCTATTGCTTGTAAAGCTCTTAAAACACTATATTTCTCAGCGTTCTCTATAACTTTACCACGTTTTCTAATTCCAGCAGTATCAATTACAGCGTAGTCTTTTCCATCTTTTTTAAATGATGTATCAACTGCGTCACGAGTTGTACCCTCTAAATCACTTACAATAACTCTATCTTGACCTAATATAGCATTAGTTAATGAACTTTTCCCTACATTCGGTCTTCCAATAACAGAAAACTTAATCGCGTCTTCTAGTAGATTGTCTTTTTTTACAGGTAAATTACTTATTATTTTATCTAATAAGTCACCTACACCGATACCATGTAAACTTGAAACTGCAATTGGTTCACCAATACCTAAACTATAAAACTCATAAATATTGTCTAAGAATTTTTCTCCGTCAATTTTATTAATTGCTAAAATAACAGGTTTTTTTGATCTTTGTAAGATTCTTGCAACTAACTCGTCTTCTTCTGTAACAGAACCTCTACCATCAGTAATCATTACAACTACATCGGCCTCTTCTATTGCTAATTCTGCTTGTTGTCTAATTTCTACTAAAAATGGAGCATCTTGAATATCGATACCACCAGTATCAATAATATTAAATTCTTTACCTAGCCATTCTGCTTTTGCATAAATTCTATCTCTAGTAACACCTGGTTGATCATCCGTAATAGATAATCTTTCACCAACCATTCTGTTAAATAGAGTAGATTTACCAACATTTGGTCTCCCAACGATAGCAACTACAGGTAACATATAATCACCTCTTTTTAATGAATATAATTGCGCTTAATAATTTAAGCGCAATTTATGTTATTTATTTTTTCTTTTCTAATACGTCTTTGAATAAATCACCTAAAGTAACTGTTCTAGTCTCTTGAGTTTTAATATATTTATCAAATTCTGCTCTTTCACGAGCATTTTTTACGTTCTTAACGCTTAATTTTATTTTCCAGTCTCTTAAGTAAGCTTCAATAACTTCAGCTTCAACTTCATCACCAACTGAGAAAATATCTTCTAATTTCCCAATCTTTTCATCAGTGATTTCGTTCGCAGGTAAGAAAGCATCTACACCTTGAACTGTAACCATGAATCCTTTACCAATAACTTCTTCAGAAATTATACCTTTGATAACATCTCCTCGTCTTACTGTAACTTTAGCCCATGGGTTATCTTCTAAATATTTTTTACTTAAAGAAATTTTTTCTTGTTTTTTATTAATCTCAATAATATGAACTTCAATTTCATCACCAATAACTACACTAGCAGCAAAATTATCTTCTGGATTCCAGCTAATTTCATTGTTATGTAATAAACCTGTAACATCTTTATCTAATTCTAAAATAATTCCAAATGGTAACTTATTAATTACTTTACCTGTTACAGTTGAACCTTTACCAGATTTCTCAGTGTAAACTTGGAACGGAGTAGGTAATAAAGCTTTTCTTGATAGTGCAATTCTTGATCTACCTTTTTTAATCGAAGTTTCAGTTACTTTTACTTCAATACTTTCTCCAACTTTAAGTTCATCAGAAACATTATTAACACGGAAATGACTAATTTCACCAATAGGTAATAACCCTTGATTATATTTAAGTTCTATAATAGCACCAAATGGTTTAATTTCTTTAACTTTACCATTTATAGTATCGCCAACTTTTAGTGCTTCAAACTCTTCTTTTCGTAATTTTTTACGTTCATCAATTAATAAACTCTTTCTTGAAACTTTAATTTTTTGTTTTCTCTCGTCTACATCAGAAATTTTCACTTCAAGCGTTTGACCAACAAATGTATCAAGATCGACATCAACTAAATCAACTTGAGACTCATGCATAAACATCTCTAATCCTAAGAAGTCTAAGATTAACCCTTTGTTTACAACTTGAACAACTTTTGCATTAATTGTTTCGTTATTTTTATGTAAAGATGTAATCTTTACGAAGTTTTCTTGTTTAAGAATACCTAATCTTGAAAGAAGTACTTGACCTCTTTCTTCATCAATTTTTTTTACTAAAGCAGTAATTAAATCTCCTTCAGTTACAATACCTTTAAATGAATTTATTCTTTCATTTGTATATTCATTCAAGTAAATAGTACCTTCTAGTACATAGTCTAAATCTAAAAGTATTTCGTTATCAGAAACTTTTATAACAGTACCTTCTACTATTTCCCCAACATTTACATTTCTAAAATTAAATTCCATTAGTAACGCCCCTCTCTTTTATTAAACCAATAATTTCATCGATGACTTCTTCCATAGTTAAACTTGTCGTATCTATTTCGATTGCGTCTTTTGCTTTTCGTAAAGGATTTAATTTTCTCGTTGAATCGAGTCTGTCTCTTTCCTTAATCTCCTCAATCAATTTAGAAATTTCAATGTTAATACCGTTTGTTAAATTTTCCTTATGTCTTCGTTTTGCTCTTTCTGTAACATCAGCATTCAAGAAAATTTTGAGATTAGCGTTTGGTAAAACTATATACCCAATATCTCTACCATCCATAATTACATTTCCTTTATTAGCTACGTTTCTCTGAATTTCTACCATTTTGTCTCGAACTAATTTTTGTTTAGCTACTACGGATACATTTTGAGCAACAATGTGAGATCTAATTTCATCATTAATATTAAGTCCATTTAGATATATAGAGTTATCTTTATACTCAATATCTATTTCATTTAGAAACTGATAGGACTCATTGTCATTTAAATCTATACCACGGTTTAAAGCTTCATAAGTAACTGCACGGTACATCGCACCTGTATCAACATGATTAAAATTTAATTTTTTTGATAAAATTTTACTAATAGACGATTTACCAGATCCTGCTGGACCATCAATCGCAACTTGAAAACTAGTCATAAACACCCTCCAAGACATAACTATTTTATTATAACATAGAATTTTTAAATGTCATTAATTTTTAAATATTAAATTTTATGATAAATCATCAAAAAATCAATCAAATAAAGGAAAAAGTTCGCTTACAAACCATCTAAATATGTAAGCCTTTACATTTTGTTGTTGAGTGAGTTGTAAAAATATGGTAATATTATAAAAATATATATACTTAGAGGGAGTGAAGAAAGTGAGTCATATAAATCTTATTTATTATGGGAGTTTATTGGTAGCTGTAATTGCATTAGTTTATGCATTTATTTTATACCGAGGAATTCTTAAACAAAGTCAAGGTAACGAAAAAATGAAAACATTATCTAAATATATTCAAGAGGGTGCAATGACATTTTTAAAACGTGAATATAAGATATTAGTTGTTTTCGTAGCAATATTATTCGCGATATTAGTTGTACTTATGGATTTACCAACAGCAATAAGTTTTTTAGTAGGAGCTGGGTTTAGTACATTAGCTGGTTACGTTGGAATGCGTGCAGCAACTAATGCAAACGCAAGAACTGCGAATGCCGCTAAAGAAAACGGTATCACAAAAGCACTGGCAATTGCTTTCTATGGTGGTTCCATCATGGGTATCAGTGTAGTAGGGCTAGGTTTACTAGGATTATTAGGAATATTCATTATTACAACTCAAGTTTTAGATATAACAAACGTTGATGCAGTTAGAATCTTAACTGGATTTGGATTAGGTGCTTCTTCTATTGCTTTATTCGCAAGAGTAGGTGGAGGAATCTACACTAAGGCTGCAGACGTTGGGGCTGATTTAGTAGGAAAAGTTGAAGCTGGGATTCCAGAAGATGACCCACGAAATCCTGCAGTAATCGCTGATAACGTTGGAGACAACGTCGGTGACGTTGCTGGTATGGGAGCTGACTTATTTGAATCATATGTAGGTTCTATCATAGCAGCTTTAACATTAAGTATTACGTATTTAAACGGTTCTAAAATTACAGAAGCAATATCATATCCAATCATATTAGCTGCGATAGGTATTCTAGCTTCTATTATTGGTTCAAGATTTGTTAAAGGTAAAGAAGGTTCAAATCCACATACCGCTTTAGAATTAGGTACATATATAAGTGGAGTACTGGTTATTATACCTGCATTCTTCTTATCAAAAATATTCTTTGACTCATACGATACTTTCATCGCTATCGTAATCGGGTTAATCGTCGGAATTGTAATCGGTAAAGTAACCGAAATGTATACATCAGGACGCTTTTGCCCAGTAAAAAAAATTGCAAACCAATCTGAAACCGGTCACGCTACTAACATTATTGCTGGGAATGCAATCGGAATGCAATCAACTGCTATTCCTACACTAGTTATTGTTGTCGGTATAATTGTTGCTCATCAATTTGCAGGTTTATACGGGATAGCTTTAGCTGCAGTCGGTATGTTATCAACTTCAGGAATGACAATTGCAATTGATGCGTATGGACCAATAGCTGATAATGCTGGTGGTATCGCCGAAATGGCTGGTCTAGATCCAAAAGTTAGAAAAATAACTGATGAATTAGATTCAGTTGGTAATACAACTGCAGCAATCGGTAAAGGATTTGCTATCGGATCTGCTGCATTAACATCATTGGCTTTGTTTGTTTCATTCATCAAAGCTAGTGGATTAGAAAGTATTAGATTAAACGAACCTAAAGTTACAGCTGGATTATTAATTGGTGCAATGCTACCATTCTTATTCTCGTCTATGACAATTAATAGTGTTGGTAAAGCAGCTGGAAAGATGATTGAAGAAGTCAGAAAGCAATTTAAAGAGATTCCAGGATTAAAAGAAGGAAATGGAACACCAGATTATGCAAGATGTGTCGATATTTCAACTAAGGCTGCTTTAACTGAAATGATTCTACCAGGTGTATTAGCTATAGTAGCTCCATTATCAGTTGGTTTTCTTCTAGGTGCCGAGGCATTAGGAGGTTTACTTGGTGGTACATTAGGTGCAGGAATTATGTTAGCTATCTTCATGTCTAATGCAGGTGGAGCATGGGACAATGCTAAAAAAGACATAGAACAAGCTGGTAAAAAAGGTACTTTAGCACATAAAGCCTCTGTTACAGGAGACACTGTAGGTGATCCTTTTAAAGATACAGCAGGCCCTTCTCTAAATATATTAATTAAGTTGATGACCATAGTTTCATTAGTGTTTGCTTCTCTATTCGGAACAGGTCTTATATAAACAAAAAAAAATACTATCTCGTATAGTATTTTTTATTTACTCATTTCTCTTAATACTTTTACCTCATGCGGTTTTAATCTTCTATATTCACCAAGTCTTAATCCTTTATCAGTGATATGTCCAAAGCGAACTCTTTTTAATCTTTTTACTTTTAACCCTACAGCTTCAAACATTCTTTTTACTTGATGGTATTTACCCTCTTTTATAACTAATTGAACAATTGAATTATTATTCTTTTTATCCGAACTTATCAACTTAGATATACACGGTCTAGTTTTATAATCACCAATATCTACACCAAGAGAGAATAATTTCTTATGTCTTGAATTAAATACACCGTCAACTGTAGCGACATATTCCTTTTCTAAATGATGTTTAGGATGAATTAAACGATTCGTAAAATCACCATCATTAGTCAATATTAAAACTCCAGTTGTATCATAATCTAATCTACCTACAGGGAAAATCCTTTTTTCAGTGTCAATCAAATCAACAACTACTCTTCTGTTTTTATCATCAGTAACACTAGATAGATAACCACTTGGTTTATTTAATAAATAATAAACTAGTTCTTCTTTTTCGATTGTTTTGTTATTAACCTGAATAAGCTCCTTACCAGTTACTTTAACACCTAATTCAGTTATTACCACACCATCAACTTTTACTTTTCCTTCTTTAATCATTTCTTCTGCTTTTCTTCTAGAAGCAATTCCAGAATTAGCTATTACTTTTTGTAATCGTTCCATAGATCCTCCTATTGCGTAAACCAATTCATAGGTATTATATCATAATTTGATATACAATAAACAAACTAACCAAAAAACCCACCAAATCGACTAGTAATCCTAATTTCAACGCGCTTCGGTAATTTGTAATTCCAATTGACCCAAAATATAAAGTAATAACAAAAATAGTAGTGTCTGTACTACCTTGAATAATTGAACTAGCAATTCCTACAATAGAATCAACACCATATTTATTAAAAATATTCGTCATAACACTTAAAGAAGCTGATCCTGATATCGGTCTCATTACACCTTGTAATATTAAATCAGTATTAATAAAATTCAAATTTATGAAAGCGAACAAATCCGTTAATATATTGGAACTTACGAATACTTTTATAGCAAATAACATCGCAACATAAAAAGGAAATATCTTTAAAATGATTCTTAAACCATCTTTACATCCTTCACCAAAGCTTTCAAATGCATTAGTCTTTTTAATACTAAATAATAGAATAACTAATGTGTAAAATGGTAATACATAATAACTTATATTCATAGTCTTTTAGCCACCTTACTTAAGAAAATAGCAAATATTGTTGTTGTAAGGGTTGCTAGAAAAATGTAACCTATTAATTCAGCATTTATAAGTGGGTTGTATTTTCCTCTTAAAGCCAAAATAGTAGTCGGTATTATAGTTAGTCCACTAGTATTTATTAACAAGAAAGTAATCATCGGTGTTGTTGCTACTTTAGTTTTATTTTCTTTTTGCATTTCTTCAAATGCTTTCAAACCCAAAGGAGTTGCGACACTACCTAGTCCTAATATATTAGCTATAAAATTTGCACTTATATATTCATGTGCTTTACTATCTTTTGGTAATTCAGGAAATAACATTCTCATTAACCACTTCATCTTGCTACTTAGCTTATATATGAGTTTAGCATCATTAGCTACTTTAATTATTCCACTCCAAAAAATTACTGTCATAAAAATAGGTAAAACCGTTTCAAAAGTATTTAGAGGAAAAGATATAATAATATTTGTTAATTCTTCTGCATTACCAGTAAACAAAGAATATGTGATACCAGAGATTATCATCCAAACCCATATTTTATTTATCATACAGAAGTGTTTTTAAAAATTTCTAAGAATGTTCTTTTATCTTCTTCAACACTCATTTTGTATACATTTCTAGTAAAAATTTCTTCTCCATCCAAATAAACAATTACTTTACCAGCTATATTATCCTTAGAACTCTTCTTCAAAAATATTCTGACACTTATATTTTGATTATTGTCTTTTCTAATTGGTACTGTAATATCTTGATTAATAAATGGAATATAGTCGTAAAGAACATTTTTTGATTTAACAGTTTGTGATTCCA
The DNA here is from genome assembly GCA_046529715.1 of Mycoplasmatota bacterium WC44. GTDB lineage: Bacteria > Bacillota_I > Bacilli_A > MAG-NZ > MAG-NZ > WC44. The sequence continues at coordinate 1,000,312 of CP134881.1, read as the reverse complement.
TTACTAGATATTTCTTATAATTTTCAAAACCATAAGAAAACAGTAATTGATGATCATTCCAATCACTTGAAGATCTAAAAGTAACAACAACTAAATTAAGATCATCTTTTGAAGCTGTTGATACCAAAGTTCTTCCTGCACTCTTTGTATACCCAGTTTTGCCTCCAGTAAACTGTCCACCTCGTTGTACTAATCTGTGTTTATTCCTCCATACATACTGAACTCCATTAGAACTTTGACACTTATGATATGTACTACCTGTTATTTCTTTAAATACATCATTTTTCATAGCGTAACTCATAAGTAATGCCATATCATGAGCAGTAGATAAATTAACACTATCTTCATCAAGACCAGAAGGATTTTCAAACGTTGTATTTGTCATACCGATTTTCTTAGCTAACTCGTTCATTTGAATAACAAATTGATCTACGCCAAATACATGTTCAGCAATTAAATAAGCAGCATCATTTCCAGATCTCAACATTAGTCCATATATCAAATCAATCAACATTAAAGAGTCATTTTCTTGAATGTATATCTTAGAACCAATTTGATATACACTATCTTTTGAAACTACAACGTACTCATCTAAGAAACCATTCTCGATTGCTAATATGGCTGTCATAATCTTTGCTATACTTGCCGTTTTCATTCTATTGTGGCTATTTTGTTCATATAATACTACATTACTATCCATATCCATTAAAACCACTGATTCAGCACTTAAATGGAATGCTCTTAACGAAATAATATTTATAAATAGAATAAACATTAAAATCACTATTAGTTTTTTCATACATCACCTCTTTTAAGTATATAAGAGAATGTGTAAAAATATTAAAGGCGCTATGCGCCTTTTTTATTTTTCCATGGAAATCTAATAATTGTTTTAATTAAGTCAGGAATATTTAATGGGAATAGTGGGTAGAAATATGGTTTATTAAAACTTCTTAAACTTGCTATATAAACAAACCAAATTCCGATTGCTATTAAGAATCCATTTAATTTAAAGAAGTAGGTAACTACTATTAATATTAATTTACTAAACTTATTAGCCAAACTTAGCTCATAACTTGGTGTCGCATAACTACTAATAGCACTAGCTGCTACATATAGAACTACTTCTGGTGAAAACAACCCAACATCTACAGCTATTTGTCCAACCAATACCCCAGCTACTAAACCCATAGCTGTCGATAATGGAGTCGGTGTATGAATAGCTGCCATTCTCAAGAACTCCATTCCACCTTCGGCAATTAATAATTGCCAAATAATTGGTACATTTCCTTCTTCTTTTGGTCCAATAAACGAAAGAAATTCAGGTAATAAATCTGGTTCTAAAACAAACAAGAACCAAAGTGGAACTAAAATCATCGATGATATTACACCAATCATTCTTAAAATTCTTAAGAATGTTCCAATAATAGGTGCTTGACGGTATTCTTCAGCATGATGAACATGATCAAAGTATGTAGTGGGACCTAGTATTACGCTTGGTGAAGTATCTACTATTATAGCTACAAGACCTTGATATAGATGTGTTGCGATGGTATCTGGTCTTTCTGAATACCTCACAAGAGGATATGGATTAAACTTTTGTTTTACAATTAATTCCTCTAGAGCCTTATCAGTCATTGCTAATTCATCAATTCTTATATTTTTTATTCTTTTTCTTACATCATCTACTAGTTCTTTTTCAGCAATACCTTCCACGTATGATAAACAAACATCTACCTTAGCTTTGTCTCCCACTGCATAGATTTCATTCCTTAAATTATGATCTTTCGCCCTTCTTCTTAATAAGGCAGTGTTCATAATTATGTTTTCAGTAAAACCATCTCTACTACCTCGTACAACTTTTTCAGTATCAGGTTCTGAAGGCCCTCTAGTAGGATAACTCCTAACGTCGATAATATATCCGTAATCAGTGCCATCTATTAAGATACCTAATAACCCACTAACTATGTTTTTTACAAAATCTTCTACGTTTGTAACTTTTTCTACTTGAAAATGAACTAATCTATTTTCAATCGTATCTAGGATATCCTTTTTTTGTATATCAAAGTTATTTATATTTACTAACATCTTAAAGATTTCAGTACTAAGTACAGCATCACATAAACCTGTTACAAAGTAGCACTGAATTTTTCTATACTTGATGAAAAACTCTCTATGACTAACATCAAATGAGACTCCAACGCCTAGAATATCATCTAACGTTATTACATTTTCAGTTAGTTTCTTAGATAATAGTTGGTTTTTGATAGTATCACCCCTTAGGTTTAAAGAATACAGCAACTAAGAATGCAAAAATTATAGCTGCGGTTATCCCACTTGCAGTCATGTCAAACATACCCATACCAATACCAAGGAACCCAACTTCATTAGCTTTTTCCATAGCTCCATGAAGTAGTGAATGTCCAAAGCTAGTAATAGGTACTTGTGCACCTGCACCTGCAAATTCTATTAACTTATCGTATAACTCAAATGAATCTAATAATGCTCCTACTACAACAAAACTTGATGTTATATGTGCTGGTGTAAGTTTAAATCTATCAATTAATACTTGGCCGACTGAACATATTAATCCTCCTACTAAGAACGCGTTAAGAAATATCATATCGTTCTAGAGAAATAGCGTGAGCTATTGATGGAATTGTTTCTTTTTGAAACATCATAATTGGGTTCATTAGGGCTCCAGTCGCAACTACTAAAATTCTATTTAATACTTTATTTTTCATTAGACTAATTAAATAGCCAAATGTAACTACTGCACAACATCCACAACCACTTCCACCAGCGAAAACAGGTTGTTTATCTATATCATAAATCATTAAACCGCAGTCAGAATGATTCATACTTATATCAATTTCATTATCTTTTAATATATCTATTAATATAGGTTTACCTACATTAGATAAATCACCAGTTACTATCATGTCATAATAACTAGGTTCTCTATTTAAATCTTCTAAGTGTTGCCTTATTGTTTCAGATGCAGCTGGAGCCATAGCACTACCCATATCATTTGCATCTTTTTGTTTAGCATCTATGACCTTACCTACTGTAGCCGACTCCACTTTAATTACAGTTTGTTTATTTGTTAATAAACATGCTCCTGCTCCAGTAACTGTATAAGTTGCAGTATCTGGTTTTTGTCCACCATACTCAGTAGGATTTCTAAATTGTCGTTCCGCGGTAGAGTTGTGACTTGAAGTAGAGACTATTACATCACTACCACTAGCTCCTTCAATTATTATTGAAGCTAATATTAATCCTTCTACTGAGGTAGAGCATGCTCCATATATCCCAAATAAAGGAATATCGAATTCTCTCATAACATAATTACTTATAACATCTTGATTAATTAAATCTCCAGCAATGATATAATCAATATCTTTCTCATTCTTAAATCCTTTATTCATTACCAAAGTTATTGCATCTTTTACTAATCTTTGTTCAGCTTTTTCCCATGAACTCTCTTCACAATACATATCATCAAATGCAAAATCAAAAAAGTTAGCTAATGGTCCTTCATTCTCTAAAGGTCCTACAACAGTCGCAGTATCAGATATGAAGACATTTTTAAATTGTACTGAGTCTTTTCCTATTTTAGCCATAATACACCTACATGTAAGTTATAAATAGATATCTAGCTATTCCTAATAAATAAGCACTAACAACACCAAAAGTTATTACTGAGCCTGCAAGCTTAAATAAATTGGTTGCGATACCTAAAACTATCCCTTCTTTTTTATATTCCAACGCAGCTGAAGTCATTGAATTAGCAAATCCAGTTACAGGTACTAATGACCCTGCACCTGCCCATTGTCCAATCTTGTCAAAAACCCCTAATCCCGTAAGTAATGATGCAATTATTATTAATGTTACAATCATAAGTGACCCCGCTTCATCTTTCTCAAAGCCAAAATTCTCAAATAACAATAATAGCAATTGACCAAACACACAAATCAAACCACCTGATAAAAAAGCCCGAAATGTGTTTTTTACATATTTAGGCTTCACTACATTCTTTTTTATACTTTTTTCATATTTGATAATTATCACCTCTAAGATAATTTTCCCTTATGATTTTTTTATATACAAAAAAACTGAAGTCAAACTTCAGTTCTTAGTTTTTTTAACGATTCTTTTATTATTCTTGATACTTTTGATTGTGATATGTTATACATTGATGCGATATCTTCTTGACTAACATTTTTAATATATTTAAGTTCTATTATTCTTCTTTCTAATATTTCTAAACAATCAAAATTAATTCTATTTTCAATATATCCTTTATCATCAATTTCAACTGTACCTTCTTCATATTGCATCGCTAAAATAATGTTCTCTCTAGACACATTCATTTCTTTAGCGTTCTCATCAATTGATTTTTCTAGATTAATTTGCTTTTTAATTTTTTTAAGACTCTTTGATATTTTAACTAATTTATGATTTCCTATTTCATTTTTTATTTCACCAATTATATATGGTACAACATACGAAGATAATTTACCTTTTTTCTCATCATATTTCTTGAGTCCATAAAACAGTCCTAAACAACCTGCTTGGTATAAATCATCTCTATTTATTAATCCATAATCCATCTTGCTGACCATCTTATTTACTAAACCTAAGTTTTCGTTGAATAGTAAATCTAAATCTTTTTGATGCACTTTACTTTAGTTCCTAAATCCGATGAAGTTATATCTAATTTGTCAGTAAAAGCTTCCATAATTGTAAAACCCAGCCCTGCTCGCTCTTCATTATTCTTAGTTGAGAACATTGGTTTCTTAGCTTTTTCAATATCAGGAATTCCAACACCTTCATCAATTATTTCAATCTGTATCTCTTTTTCATCATACGAAATCTTCAAATCAACACTTTTTGTTTCGTCAGAATCATAACCATGAATTATAGAATTAGTAACTGCCTCAGAAATCACTGTTTTCACTTCATTTAGTATAGCTAATTGTAAATCTAAGTTCAGTAAAAAAGCCATAGCTACAGCTCTTGAGAAAATAATGTTTTCAGTTTTAGCAGTAAAACTTACTTGCATATCATTCACTATGCTACCCCCAGATACCACTTAGCATCTCGCTCAGTATCTTTTATAGTACATATTTTATATAGCCCCGATAACATTACAACTCTTTCTACGCTATCATTTAATTCACAGATGATAATCTCACCCTCTTTGGTTCTTACTTGATTATATCTTCCTATTAAAAGTCCTATACCACTACTGTCTATAAAACTTAAATCTTTCATGTTAAAAATAAGATTTCTGATATTATATTTATCCATTAATTCAATTAATCTCATTTTAAAGTTTTCTGTAGTGTGTTGATCCATTTCTCCTACCATTTTAATAAATAAAGAACCTTTCTTTACTACTAAATGTACATTAAGTGCCATATATATCCCCCCTTGTAAGAAAATATTAATATAATTTTTTATAATAATTTTAGAAATGACAAAAAAACACTTAATCTCCTAGAAGATTAAGTGTAATTATCTTATTATGCGTGATATTTTATAAATAAATTTGAATAAAATTGTATAATATTATCAAATTATATAAAATTCAAGACTTCTAAAGTTAGATTCAAAATCAGCATAAAATAATGTAATCTCACTTGGTTATTAATCTGTTTTTGGAATATTCTTTTACATAAAAAGATTATTTGTTCTTTCTAAACAACTCTAACCAGTTTCTAACATCCTTCAAACAAGATTCCATATCTCTTTTTGGATTTAGAATATCTTTAGCACCAATAAATTCATTATGTATTTCAATCACTCTTTTAGCTTTTTCTACAGCTTTTCTGTGACCACCTTCATGACAATAAAAATATGCTACTTGTTTTCCTTTAATAAAATCTCCTTCAAGTAATGATTTGATTGGAGGAGCATATGTTCCTGCCCATATTGGAGTACCAACGAATACTGTATCATATTCATTTAAATCTCTTGTAAGTGGAGTAAGCTCCGGTTTTTTACCCATAAACACTTGGTATCCACCCCAAATAAATTTAGAAAAACCTTTTGACTTTAATTCACTCTCTGGTTTTACTTCCATCAAATCGGCATCTAAGTGTTGTGCTAAATACTCGGCAACTCTTTTTGTACTTCCTTCAAAGGAATAATACACTACAATAATTTTGCTCATTCTCTTCTCCTTGAATAGAATACTTACGTGTAGTAAGGATAACAAAGATTCAATAAATATAACATTGTTGAAGACCTAAATAACAACTACTTTTTTAGTTAATGTTAAATGATATCTTTTTTTCTAACTCTTCATTACTATAAGCTTCTATAATCTAAATTTTTCTAATGCTATCTACCTTCCTAACTAGATATTAATAGTATACTTATAATGTGATTATATATCAATATAGTGTTAGAGACTGATATGACATAAATCTTTATAGAAGAAAGAAAAAACCCACTCGTGGTAATGCTACCCGTATAGTAGACAGGAAATTAAAACCTTCCTGTTTTTTTTGTTTTAAGTTAATCTCAATCTATCTGTATTATAAAATTTTATCCAATCAATAACAAGTTGTATATATTTTTGTAATGATTTGATATCATAACTATAGAGAGTTTCACGTTTGAGAGACGCATGGAAACTTTCTATAGGTGCGTTATCTTGTGGGCAGCCTTTACGGCTCATGGAAATACTAATTCCGTGTGTCTCACAGATAACTTTGTAAATAGTGGACGTATATTGGACTCCTTGATCGGAATGAATGATCAATCCAGATACGTCTTTTTGTTTATCTAGAGCTTCTTTAAGTGTATCCATAACTAATTCATTATCATTTCTATAACTAATTCTTGAAGCAATTATGTTTCTTGTATGTAAATCCATTATAGTTGACAGATAGGCTCTGTTTCCATTTTGTACTAAATATGTAACATCAGTAACCCACTTTTGATTAAGTTTTGTTGTATTAAAGTTTCTGTTAAGTAAGTTTGGATAAGTGTTATTCTCGATATACTCTTTGTTGAAATGTTTCTTATATATCTTTTGATATCTAACTCTTATTTCAAATTTTCGCATTATTCTAAGCAATTTCTTATGGTTTATTACCCAACCATGCTTTTCCTTTATAGCCTTCTTCAATCGTCTATAACCATATAATTGATTGGTATCTTCAAATACTCCAACGATTATATTGTAATCATCTACATCTGGATCTTTTCTGTTCTTGTACTTATGAAACGTTTTAGTACTAATATCTAAAACGTCACAGAGAGTATTTAGTTTATATCCAAATTCTTTTCTTGCATATTTGATGAACTCAATCTTTTCATACGTTGATCCTTGAGGAAGGCTTGGTACTTTTTTAGGATTTCATACTTCTCCTCATAATTAATGTTTACGTTTTTAGGTCTACCCTTCTTAGTGTCAAATCTATTTCCATGTCTATATTGATAAACCCAATTCTTAATAGTATTAATTGATATTTCATACTTCCTAGATAAATACCCAGATGATTTACCATCTTCAATTTTTTCTTTAATAACTTTAAATTTAAGCTCAAGACTATACTTTCTAAATTTTTGTCCTTTACTAGCCATATAAAAATGCACCCCTTTTTAGTAGGATAACAGTTTTTTATTTCCTGTCTACTAAATGGGGTGCATATTCCGTTGAGTGGGTTTTTAACTAATCATTTTTAGGTTCATTGTACAACATAGCCTGTTTGCTATCCAGCCAACCCTTTGTTGTAGGGTCAACTGCAATACCAAGAGTTGCCAAAAGCATAAAGATAATGTTTACAATTTCTTCAAAATTTCCGATAGCAGGCACAAGACTGATTAAATCAATTCCAACTAATTTACATACTACTATTATTTGAGAAATTAATGTAATCCAAAATATTGGATTTTTAAATCTTACCTTAAAATTCAAAATCACTCACCTCACTTAATGTATATTTTCTTAGAATACATATAATACATATTCAAGTGTTAAGGAACAACATAAAAGGCAAATAAGATTGGTATTTTACTATTCATAAATTCACCTCTTTATTTTAATATTAGTAAAATTGTCTTCTATATATTTTATGTGTATAAAAAAAAGAGGTTTGTACAGATAACCTCTTTCTAATTAATATTTCTTATTTATTTCATTAGCTAATTTCTACATTTATGTTTATCCTAATACTTTTTCAGATAACAAAGCCACAATTTCAAGAATTGCCAATAATATACCAGCCCACATAAAGTTTATATATCCAGCTTGATGTATTAAGAATATAACAATAAAGATTACAAACAAAATAATTGAAATACGAATATGTTTAAAATTCTTCACAATATTTCCTCCACAACTTGTACCTAAACTTTTAGTATTGATAGATTAAATAATCAAACAAATAGATTAGATACCGAAACTCCTAAATATTATCTACAATTTATTTCTTCAGATATTAAAGTTTCAAGTATTATTTCCGTTACTTCTCTTATAAAATCATTTATGATTTCATAACTAAGATACTTTGGGTGTTTGTTATACATTGAAGGTAAGTGTTCAGACCGAATCCAGTCAAAACTTCTTTCTATAATATCATGTGATATATATTCATTGTTTAGTTCCTCTTCATAGTTAAACATTTGTTTAAGAATATTAGGAATATTTGGATTATTTCGAAGTAAGTACTGATCCATCGAGTCTAATTCGTGGACCATCATGTGATAAAATTCTTTATCTAATTCTGTAACACACCTTTTATTGGCACACTTTAAAACTAACTGCCTAATGGTCTTATGATTATATTCATCAGTTAAAAGGTGTATAAAATATCCTAAATTAAACTCAAAGTCTACTTTATCCTTGTTTATCAGGTAAGTTCCCATAAATCTTTTAACTCTTCTTTGGAATTCAACTTGATTTTTTGTCTTTAGCCAATCCTTATCTCTTATTCCCTCTCTTAAGTGTGTATATTTCATATCGTTTCTAGTATAGTCTCGTTTTGATTTAATCGAGTCAGGTGCAATAGCTCCAATATAATAAGCTATAGTATCAAATCCAATGTTATCTTTAAATTTATTTAAAACTTTATCAGCGATAACTAAGTGTGCAATTGTTCCAGCCATTTACTTCCTCCTATTGTTCATATTATTTAAAAAAAATACAACGCTTACTAAAAAATTTTTAAACGCTAAAATATATATATAATTCTTCTTTAAGTGCTAAACATCTTCAATTAACAATTCATCTGAGCTGTCAACAAACAAAACACTATAAGTAGTATAACATAACCAAAATAAAGCACCTATTTTAAAGGTGTTATTTCATATAAAGCACCAGACGAATTTTCAATCATTTACAATTAATATCTTCTGTGTTCCCCATTTCTATCTACATACAATGTGGGTATATTTATATTAACGAGTGTAACAAATATAAGAATAAGCGTTGGTATTAATTGCCAGCCTAAGTATTTATACATCACATATACTAAACCTATTGTAATCATATCTATTATGTTAAAGTTAGTCTTGATTCAATTCTATTATTAATGGAATTCCCAATCTTCTTAAGAACTCAATATCAACTTGACCTTGTTCAACTTTTTCAAACATTTTATCTAGATTATAACCAACACCATTCATCTTCACTTTATAAATAGTATTAGATGTAGAATAAGAATATATATATGATTCAGTCTCATAAATAAGCACATCTAAAGTAATATATCCTGGGTTATAAAATGCCCATAGTTCATACTTTGTTTCTATATCATCAATTACTTGATACCTAGTATTAACTTTTTCATAACTCTGTACTGAATATGGATATTCAACTATTGAAACTGGAAGATTCAATCTTTCGATATCTTTAATCTCTATAATGCCCTTTAAGAAACCGTTTAGTATTTCTATTTCTTTACCATTAACAATTAATTTATAGCATAGAAAATCTTTGTTTGGTTCTATGAAATATTTATCGTAATAAATAGTATATTCTACTCTTTCTTTAGTTGGCTTTACACATGAATTATACAATTCAAGTTCTCTAAGAAGAACAGTAGCATTTTGATATTTGTGATACACTTTAATAGAACTAACTAAATCATACTCTACAACATTTGGTGATTCATATTCTATAATATCCTCATTATTACATGCCGTAAATATAAACAATACTAAAACAAGAACTATCAAGTTAAATAATCTTTTCATCTTTTCCCTCCGTAAACAAGAATACTATAAATAGTATATCACAATCGAAATAAAACACCTTAAAAGATTATAATACCTTTAAATTACACACTAAATAAAAAACAATGTTAACATTTATTTAGATAGTAATTTGGAGGTATTTTTTATTATGGGAAAACATGTAAGAAGGGATTATAATTTTAAAAAGAGAATTGTAGAGGAAGTTTTAGGTGGTAAGTACACTTATTCTGAAGCAGCTGCTAGGTATGGAATTAGCAATAGAGGTACAATTTCTATTTGGAAAAAGAAATATCTTGAAGGTACTCTAGGAATAGATAATCGAGGGAAAAGAAATCAAGAGGTAACCAATGAAGAAATCTTAAAAAAGTGCTATGCTCTACTGATGAAAATCCGTTCCAAGCAACAAGGATAGAGAAGTATCAAATAATAGATGGTTTGAAACACATATATCCAGTTCAAAGACTATGTAGAGTTCTATTAATCACTAGACGAAGTTATTATTGGTGGCTTAATAGAGGTAAACCATTAGCTAATAACATTAATCAAAAAGACTTAGAACTATTCACAGTAGAGCACTTTAATACAAAAGAAGTTTATGGCGTTTTAAGACTAAAGTACCATATTCAAAGAAAATACGGATTTATATATAACCACAAGAAAATAAGACGTTATAAGCGACTATTCAATCTAGATACAATAACACGAAAAAGACGCCCTTTGTATCTTAGGACAACAAAAAAAGAGAGCCACTTAAATATGGCTCCCAACGTGCTTGATTGTAACTTTACCTCAGATAGCCCCTACCAAAAGTTATCGACAGATGTGAGTTATATCAAATGCACAGACGGTACATTGTACCTATCAGCTGTTAAAGATCTCTTTAACAATGAAATTGTATCATATTCAATATCAAATAGAAATGATGGAGAGCTAGTTAAAAAGACATTAGAGCAAATTCCTAAAGGGAATGGAATTATACACTCAGATCAAGGTGGATTATATTTTAGTTTACTCTATAGAATAAAACTAAAAGAATTGGGATACACGCGTAGCATGTCAAGACGTGGTGCTTGTTGGGAAAACTCACCGATTGAAAACTGGTTCTCACAGTTAAAGGAAGAACACTTAAGACCAATAGGTAAAAAGACAATGAAAGTAACGAAACAGGAGATAAAAAAATACGTCCAATGGTATAACCATGAACGTATTCAAAAATCTTTAAACTACTTGACTCCTGTTCAGTATTTACAAAATGTATAAATTTTTTATTTAGTGTGTACTTGACAGGTAGTAGTATCAAAAGGTGTTATTCATATATCTAGCGACAGACGGATTTTCAATCCTACTCATCTGTTTTTAACTGTTTAAATACTAACTTACCATTGTTTATAGAAATTATTAAATGCTGGCCACAATCTACACAATATTTATTTCAACATAACCAAAAAAACACTCCTAAACAGTGATAAAATTCAAGTCACTATTTAGGGAGCATTCCAACTATAATTTAATATACTTATTCTGATTTACGCGTTCAGTAAATTAAAATGTAATTTTAATCAGTAGCTTTTAATGATTTATATTCATCATTGTACTCTTCGTAAATTGAGTCATTTTCACTCATTAACTCTACAGCCATCATAATGAAAATAGCGGCTAAAACTACACCTAACCAAGGAAATCCATATTTTGCAAAAGGTAGAACTTTTAAAGCATCTTTCAGTTCAGGAATGAAATCACAAAGCATTGCTAGTACACCCATTACCACACTAACAACAAATGGAACAATTATAGTTCTGCGTTTTCTAACTTTTCTATTAATATACCCTAAAAAAGCAATACACATTGCTGGAGGAACTAATAACATTAAAATTGGTCCAATGTATGTCGTTAATCTGTCTAATGGTAACAGTGATACAACATAAGAAATAATTGTGAATACATAAACCCAAGTTTTTTGATTAATCCTTGAATTGCTAGCAAAGAAACTACTTGTGTTTGCCATTAATCCAATTGATGTTGTTAAACATGCTAATGCAACAGCTAAACCAAAAATAATATTTCCAAACTTACCAAAGATTGATGAAATCGAATGGTTTAAGATCGTTATTCCGTCTGGACTCACTCCGTTAATTGCTTCTAATGTACTCGCAGCTCCCATATATCCAAGCCCTAAATACACTAAAGCGATTAAGAAAAGAGCTATTAAAACACTTCTCATCAACACCATTGTTTTATCAAAGTGTTTCATCGATTTTTCAGTAAGAATTGCTCTAATACTAATTGTGGCGATGATAACGTATCCTAATCCATCAACTGTAAAATAACCAATCTCTGATCCTTTAATAAACGCTGTACTTAAGTCAACTCCTGTCTGCTTTAAAGGATTATCAGCAACAATCGTACCACCAATTAAAACAATCATTAACAATAGTAAAGCGGGTGTTAAATACTTCCCAATAATGTCAACTATATTTGTACCACTTAGTAAAACATAAGCTGTTAAAAAGAAAAAGATAAATGAGCTAACAGCATATACTAATATATTAGATGAATTGACCAACTCATTAACAAACAGTTCATTTGTTATAATTGCGGTTCTAGGTCCTGCAAACAACGGACCGATAATTATAACTACTGCAGTTAATAAGAATAAGTGGGCTTTTGGATGAATCTTTTTTGTAATGTCCAAAAAATTGTTTTTTTGTAATGCCATAGAGCAAATACCAATTGCAGCAAAACCGGCACTTGTAAAAATAAAAGCTAATATTGCTACAAAGAAATGCCCTCCAGCAAAATATCCAACTGCTGGAGGTAAGATGATGTTACCTGCACCAAACATAACTGCAAAAATTGTTAAGCCCAATGTCAAAGTATATTTGAAATGTTTCATAAGACCTCCTTAAAATATTTAATATTTAATTATCAACAAGATTTTAGCAAAGAAATACACAAATTAGCAAACGATATATTAATAATATTGTGATTTTCTACTTCTTTGCACAACAAATAGTTCATTAATCACAAACATCTCAATCTAGTCAAAGGATCTGATAAGTTTATTTATACAAATTTAGTTAAAAATATAAGTGTAAATCCACATAAATGGAGATATACCTTCGCTAATTACTTAGTAAAAATATTAATGACATAGAAATTTTAAGAGTTATTTTAAGTCATTCAAACATCACTACAATACAAAGATATATACATCATGATAATGAATATATAAAGAGTCAATATGATGAGAGTAGCGACAGAAGGATAGGAACATAGTAAAAATATAAAAAAAAGAGTTTCAAACTCTCTTTTTAGCAATTTAATGGTGGCTTCAGCCAGAATCGAACCAACTACATATGTTCTCAATCCTTATTTAATAAATTAATCGAATACTGCCCTAACTGATGTCTATAAGAACGACTTCTACGTTACTTTAAATGGTACTTGGACAGAAAACTTTATATTTTCATCTGGTCTTTCTTCTAAATGAAAGAGTACATAACTAACAATGATATATTCTCCTTGAGATAAATTTAATTCATGTAAATTCAATTTGAATTCTTTTCTATAATTTGGCTCTAGTATATGCATAGTTTCTACAAAAAGTTGTTCTTCAGCGTACACAAGGTTTCCATCAGAGTCTTCGATAGCAAAACTGTGATAAGAAGGACAACTCCATATGGTTACTTCATTACTCCCTTTGTATATGAATTTTGCATTTATCACATTCATTTCAGATGCTAAGTACTGTCTAGCACTTTTTAACTCTAATTGGAAATCACCTTGTTGAAGAATAGTCAATATTGGTTCACTTAAAAAGTCATTCGTTAATTCAATCATACTATCTTTCTTCTTTATAGTAGAATTAAGACTATGTATCATATCATCATCATTTTTATTGTGAATTCTTTGACGATACAAATCATCATTAAGTAGTTCTACTTCATACCTAGAAAATCCGAATAATACAATACCCACAAATAAAGCCAGTGATAAAAAAACTATGGTCTTTTCCATTTTCTCTTCTCCTAACAATAATGTTATAAATAGTATAGCATGTATGATTTAACATATAAACTTTTCATCTAAATGATATGTTTATATTATATAATAAAATTGTCTATTTATAGTAGACATTTTAAATTTAAGTTAGGACAGAGTATAACAGGGGTCTATGAATCCATCAGTATGACTGTCCATCTTTTATTTTCTTTATTAATCTAGTTTTAGATAGTGGGGTTTCAAATCCATATAAAGTGCATGATGAGATAATGACGAGAATAAAAGACTTAAGTAGAAAGGCTGATTTTATGAAGAATGTATTGGCTATTGATATAGCTAAAAACAAAAGTATGGTTTATTTACAGTCCGAGTTCGGAGAAATTCATATTGATCCATTTGAAATAGATCATACATTAAGTGACTTTGAATCACTCAAAAATAGGGTTGAATATTTGAATCTAAACGATGTAACAATTTTTATGGAATCTACTTCAACATGTATGATTTAACATATAAACTTTTCATCTAAATGATATGTTTATATTATATAATAAAATTGTCTATTTATAGTAGACATTTTAAATTTAAGTTAGGACAGAGTATAACAGGGGTCTATGAATCCATCAGTATGACTGTCCATCTTTTATTTTCTTTATTAATCTAGTTTTAGATAGTGGGGTTTCAAATCTATATAAAGTGCATGATGAGATAATGACGAGAATAAAAGACTTAAGTAGAAAGGCTGATTTTATGAAGAATGTATTGGCTATTGATATAGCTAAAAACAAAAGTATGGTTTATTTACAGTCCGAGTTCGGAGAAATTCATATTGATCCATTTGAAATAGATCATACATTAAGTGACTTTGAATCACTCAAAAATAGGGTTGAATATTTGAATCTAAACGATGTAACAATTTTTATGGAATCTACTTCAACATATCATTACCCAGTTCAACGATACTTTAAAGAGAATGGATTCAACACACATGTAATTAACCCTATTCATTCAAAGAGCAACACGAGAACTTTAAGAAAAACTAAAACAGATAAGGAGGATTGTATTAATTTAGCTAATTTATTTTTTAAGGGAGATATTAAGAACAACAATTTAGAAGTTAGTGATTTGTATGATAACTTAAATATTCTCTCTAGACAAATGATGTTTATAGATGAAGGATTAACAAGAGTTAAAAATAGATACATTCAAACAATCAATTTAACAATTCCGGAAGCTGCAGAATGCTTTAAAGGTAAAAGTTTATATGGTAATACAGCATTAAATCTCTTTTATGAATTTCCACATAGTGAGATAATTAGAAAAAAAAGAGTAGATGCCTTAGCACATAATATGGCAAAAACAAATAAACGTCATCTAAACTACTATATGAAGAAGGCTACGTGTTTGAAGACTTTATCTAGAAATTCATATCCTGGAGTTGATTTAAGTAGTTACGAAACACAGAATCTTTTACAACTAATTAGATTATTAAAGAACTATAAAGTTCAGAAAGAAATTGTAAAAGAAAAGATGATTGCTTTAGCCATACAATCACCTCTTTTCAAATCGGTAAATTCTATATTTGGAATTGGAGAATTTAGTGCATCCTTAATTTTAGCCGAATTAAGAGATGTTACTCGATTTGATAACACCAAACAAGTTAATGCTTATTGTGGCCTAGATCCAACTATTATACAGTCTGGAAAAACTATTAATTATCATGGACCTATTTCGAAAAGAGGCAACAAATACGCTCGTAAATATTTGTTTAATGCTTGTGTTAGTATAATTACATCATCTTCTAGAAATAATCCTGATCACCCAATTTATCAATATTACATAAAGAAGAGAAGTGAAAACAAACATTACTATGATTGTATTATAGCATGTACAACTAAACTAATAAGAATCATATTTTCACTATGCAAGAACAACACTCTTTTCAATTAATATTATACACAGTTTATATAAAAATAGCACCTATCAGGTGTATTTTATAGTTTTCCTTATTAAGAACAAAAGCTAGCCTTGACAAAACTTAGATAGTCATATTAAAAATAAAGCACCTATTTTAAAGGTGTTATTTCATATATAAAGCAACAGACGGATTTTCACTCATTTACAATTAATATCATCTGTGATCCCCAATTCTATCTACATACACTATGGGTATATTTATATTAACGAGTGTAACAAATATAAGAATAAGCGTTGGTATTAATTCCCATCCTAAATATTTATACATCACATATACTAAACCTATTGTAGTCATATCTATTATGATAAAAACAATTATTTTCTTTTTCAGTTAAATTTGTAGCACCTTACTAATGTATATTATAAATAGTAAATAAAAACAACTATTGAAGGTACTATCTTATCTTAAGCTTACAGAGACACATGGCTCTTCAAGCCTAGATATTATTCAGTTAACATTATTTTCTACTTCTTTCGAGCCTAAGTACTTTATAAAATTTGTAAGACCATTCCGGAGATACTATAAAGTTAGTAAACCCAGACTAAATAATAACTCATTAAAAAATACATATGAACTTTTGAAGTGTTTATTAGATTATAATGAACAGTCAAATTATCCCATTCGTTATTAATCGGACACCTCTTTATATGTCAAAATAACCTGTGCTTCACCTATTTCTGTCTTAAACTCATTTGGTACATCAACTTGATTTATTGCTGTATCAAATGCAGAAGCAGTTGCTTTATGAGGTGTTAAAACGAATCTAGAATAATATGGGTCCTTGTTAAGTGAATACTGAGAATCTATAATTTCACCAGAATAACTATTTATCATTATCCCATCGAAATCAATATCATACCCATCAATATTTATTTGTGGATACCTAGTATCTGTATTTCCAGCAGCAAAAAGTCCTCCATTTAAATTAAACGAACTAAATGTATCAGATTCAATTAAAATAGATCCATCAGCATAAAAGTATCCATTCATATTAAAATCATTCGAAATGTCGGAATCCATTCCATAAGGATCTCGAACACTATTAATGATTATGTGTTCTCTTGCAAATAAATATCCAAATTCATCATCACCATTTGATAATCCATTTGTTGAAGAAGTAAGATTTATATTGATAGTCCCAAAGCTATAAAGAGTTCCTGTTAGTATTAAGGTGTCAATAGAACCATTGATTATTATATCTCCAGATACAATAATAGTACCTCCTAATTTTAGGGATGAGTTAATGTTATTTACAACTAAGTCACCATCAATGAATAATAAGTTGCTACTACTTGGTTCAACATGTGTAACTGAAGAGTCTACAGTAACAGAATAATTAGTGTTTCCAGGATCTGCAAATACTGTATCTGGTAATGTACTTGAACTGAAATTTGAAGTACCAATTGTCAATTTTAATGGTATAGTATTTGAGAGTGTATTTGATGAAGTTGTATATAGATAATTCTTGTTTTTACAATTATACCCATCTCTATCATTTTGTTCGTTGTAAAAGTTAGTGTAACACAATATATCATCACTTAAGTTATAAGTAGTTACCGAGTATGGATCAATTGTGTCGCCATAATTATTTATATGATGGGCATCTGTAAAAGAATCAAATAATTCATCTACTTTTGCACTTAAATCTAAAATAGGTAAACCAATAGCATAAGATGTATTGATTGTTGGAATATCATAACCGTGATTATTTTCATGTGTATATAAGGTTATTGAATTTAGAACACTATTAAAAGTATTTTTCATTATATTGTTGGAATTAATTGAATAACAAGAGGTAGCTTCATCAGCATGGCATCCAAATATATCATTAGTGTAAATATTTGTTCCAATAGTACTACCAAGGTTGAAGTAGGGATAATTATATTGAGTTACTGGATCAGTTGTTTTGTCTAATAGAGGTTTAATAGATATTGGTTCATCAAGTGATAATGCAGATGATCCATTTAATGTGTGGTTAGATAAATAGATATTCTCTGCAAATAGATTACCACCAATTAATGATGTACCATTCAAATATAAATCACCATTAGTTCCAATTACATAGTCATATAAGCTTGGTGGTTCAAAATTGATTATTATATCAGTATTAATTGTAACTTCTCCTACAGTACATTCTATAGGGAAAAGTCCATCATGATGTAAAGAAGTTGGTCCAAGCAATTCACATTCGCTACCGGTGTTCTTGATTAAGTGATTTCTAAATCCATTCCAACTATATTCTGTACTCATTAAGTAATGCTCAGAGTCGACTATAACAATTTGTGTAGCTAGTCTAGCTTCTTTAAGTTGAGTTGACCAATCAAACAATTCATCATGAATTATATAAGAAGAGATTGTAGTAGTGGAAATGCTAGTTAACAAAATACCTGCAAGCACTAATGCCATTAAAGAATTTACCAAAACATTACCTTTTTCATTATTTTTTTCCAACATAAATTTCCTCCTTACTATCAAATTATTATTATATTCAAGTTGATCTCGTATCAAGCACAAGAATAAAATGTTGAATTTGAAAATTTGAATCATTACCTTTTGAGCAAGATTCTATTTTATTCAAGGGAAGTCTAGAAAGAAATTCTTTATGGTCGATGTACTTCCCTCTTGATAACGTGCAATATTTATGTAATCTATCTCCCCACTTATCCTCGCTAATTATATTATGATATACCAAATTATCAGATTCGACTTTTTCCTCCATAGAGATTACAACTCAACAAATATATAATATCAAAATAAAATGTCATCATCTGTCGATAATTGGGTTAATATGTTAATTCTGGGATTATACCCAGATAAAATGAAAATCTCTATTCTTGCACGAAATAAAAAAAATAAACGACTTCTTACTGACCCTGGTTATCCGGAATTATTTTTATGGCGGAGCAGGAGAGATTTGAACTCCCACCTACTATATAAAAAAAACTGCAATAATATATTGCAGTTTTACTTTGTTTATTATTATACAGCTAACATTAACTTGAGTACTTTCTTAAGTAAACCAAAGTAACTTGTTTTTTCAACTTCTTCTTCTAAATATAATGGAATAACCTGATATATCTCATTGTTATAGAAAACTGATAGATTCCCAATATCTTTATTTGATGTTAGATTATCATAATTAATGTCTATTTTATATTTGACTTCTTCCATTTCAGTTCCATTTCTTAATACAATGTTAACTGGGTATTTTATTCTATAGTTAAGTTCTGTAGGTTCTAAGTTTATATTAGTTTCACTCTTAACAATAGATCCTTCTTCCATTTTTTGCGTTAGGTTAAAATTACTCATACCATAATTCAATAAAGTCTGCATTTCTGCATTTCTAATCTTGGTATTTGTACTACCCATTATCACTCCAATTACTCTCATTGAATCACTGAATTTTGTTGCAGTTAGACAATATCCTGCAGCTTCGGTCCAACCAGTTTTAACCCCGTCGATATCATCATTTCTAACTAATTTATTAGTATTAACTAACCAAAAGTCACCATCTCTAACATAATCTTCGTAAGTGTTAGTATACTCAGTTACGTATGGATAAGTTGTAAGTAAGTATTGTGCCATAATTGCCATATCATATGCACTAGTATAGTGACCTTCATCTGATAAACCTGTAGGATCTTTAAACTGTGTTGATGATAATCCCAATTCTTTTACTTTTTGATTCATTAAATCAACAAATACCTTCTCACTACCTGCTACTTTTTCTGCTAGAGCAGTTGCCGCATCATTGGCACTTGATATCGCCACTGATTTGAATAAATCTCTTACTGTCATCACTTCTCCTGCTTCTAAATATATCTGCGATCCCCCAAGACTTGCAGCATTTTCACTTATTGTTTGCAAATCATCAAAAGAAAATTGTCCATTCTCTATCGCTTCTAATATAAGTATCATTGTCATTACTTTAGTCATACTTGCTGGTGCTCTCATTTCTTGAGCATTTTTCTGATATAAAATCTTCCCTGTAGTCATTTCAATTAAGATACTACTTTGCCCATCTTCAATAATTTCTGTATTTGCATTCACACTTAATGACGAATATACATATATTACAGTGAATAGAAAAGTGATTAATATTTTCTTCATTCACTCACCTCTTTCAAATAAATATATGAAAAAAAGAGTTCTAGTTTGAACTCTTTTCTATTTTTTTATGAATTATTGAGTTTATTTTTGGTTTTTCTTCTGAAATATGAATAGAATCATTCAATACTTTGACAACTTCTTCTATATTTCCGTTAGTATGGATGCTAGCAATAGAATCTCCTTTTTCTATGTAATCTCCAATTTTAACATTAATAACTAAACCAACACTCATATCGATAATGTCGTCTTTACTCTCACGACCAGCTCCAAGTAACATTGCAGCTCTACCGATCTCTTTTGTATTTATTTTAGAAATATATCCAGCTTCTGCTGCTTTATATTCGACTATTTCGTCAGCTTTAGGTAGTAAATCATTTTTAACTTGATTAATATCTCCTCCTTGGGCTTCTATTAACTCAAGGAACTTGTTATAAGCAGATTTATCTTCTATAACAGTTTTAATTTTTTCTCTAGGATTATCAATCTTAGCTAATTTAAGAATTTCTTCACAAATTGCATAGCATAACTCAGTAAAATCACTAGGTCCATTTCCAAGTAAAGTATCAATTGCTTCTTTAACTTCTAATGCATTACCTACGGCATTTCCTAATGGTTGGTCCATATCAGTTATCAAAGCAACAACTTCTCTACCAAAGTTTGTACCAATCTCAACCATAGTTTTAGCTAATTCCTCAGCCTCTTCTACAGTATTCATAAAGGCTCCACTTCCTACTTTTACATCTAGTACAATTTTATCAGCACCACTAGCTAACTTTTTACTCATAATACTAGCTGCTATCAAAGGAATAGATGGAACAGTACCTGTAACATCTCTTAAAGCATAAAGCTTTTTATCAGCAGGTGCTAAGTTCTTTGTTTGTCCTATTATTGCTACTCCAATATCATTAACTTGTTTAAAGAACTCATCTTCTTCTAATGATATATCAAATCCATTAATAGATTCTAACTTATCAATAGTACCACCTGTATGACCAAGCCCTCTACCACTCATTTTTGCTAATTTAGCACCACAACTAGCTACTATTGGACCTACAACTAATGAAGTTTTATCTCCAACTCCACCTGTTGAATGTTTATCAAGTTTAATTCCATCAATCCTACTTAGATCAATTTGATCTCCGCTTTCTAACATTTCTTTTACTAAAGCAAATGTCTCTTTGCTAGTCATACCATTAAAGTATATAGCCATTAGAAAAGCACTCATTTGATACTCTGGTACTTCTCCTTGTGAATAATTTTGGATTATAAATGAAATTTCTTCATTACTTAACTCAATATTATCTCTTTTTTTCTCAATTAAATCTACAACACGCATTGTTTCACCCCAAATTTTCTTTAATACGACTTCTAACTAAATTACTTAACTCTTTAGTACTCATATCTGAATACTCATCATAAGTAATTGGATCTAGAATTTCAACTTCGCATTTACTTCTTTTTATATGATAAAAACGATGTTTATTTAACCCATTCATTACGAATGGATAAATATCCTTTTTACTTTTTAAAGCTAATTTAAAAGCTCCAGGTTTGAAATCTAGAAGGTCTCCAGTTTTACTTCTTGTACCTTCTGGGAAAACAAACATAGGTTGCCCATCTTTAGCTCTTTTTATTACTTCAACCATAGTTTCTGCACCTTTACGTGCATTATGTCTATTTAATGGTAAAATTCCTCTTATTCCAAGCCAATCCTTTACTATAGGAACTTTCTTTAATTCTTCTTTTGCTAGTCCACCTAAATCTCTATCTCCAAATTCTGATAATAAAATAAAAGGGTCAACTCCACTTTGATGATTACCATAAAACAAGAAATTGTCTTTTGGTACTTTTTCTCCACCAACTAATTTATATTTAAGTCTTGTAGCCCTAACAAATAACCTTGAAACGAACTTTACAATTCTTCTTAATTTAGGATCATTATAAGGTAAATTTTTGTACTTATTCTTCAATAATTTTAAATACATATAAAATGCTAATATCGTTAAAAGAACTAAGAAAACAAAAATACCTAATCCTATCAAAATATAATATAAAATATCTAACACGGTTTACTTCCTCTCATAAACACAAAAATATAGATTATCTATTTTTGTTTCTTTTATCAAATTCCAATCATTAAGTTCATATTCTGGGAAGTAAGTATCCCCTTCATGTTCTGCATCTATATGAGTTATATATAGTCTATCAGTGTACTGCATGAACTGTTCATAGACACTTTTTCCACCACAAATAAATAACTCCTTAGAAGAATCTTTATATTCCTCGACTACATCTTCAATAGAATTAACTACTTCTACATCATAAGGAGACTCGTTTTTTCTAGTTAATAATAATGTATGTCTCTTAGGAAGAGGTTTTCCTAAGAAGTCTATAATTGATTGTAATGTTGATGAACCCATTAAAATAGTTTGATTCAATGTAGTATTCTTAAAATACTTAAGATCCTCCGAATAATGCCATGGTAGAGAATTATTTTTTCCAATTAATCTGTTCTTATCATGAGCTACTATAATTGATATCATACTGCTATTTCTCCTTTAATTCTTGGATGACTTACATAGTTTAGTAATTCAAAATCTTCAAATACAAAATCAAATATTGAATCTTTTTCGTTTATCTTCATAATAGGTAATTCCTTAGGTTCTCTAGAAAGTTGTATATCAACTTGTTCTAGGTGATTCTCATATATATGACAATCTCCAAATGTATGAATAAATTCTCCTACTTCTAAATTTGTAACTTTAGCTATCATCATAGTAAGTAATGCATATGAAGCTATATTAAATGGTACTCCTAAAAAAGCATCGGCACTTCTTTGATATAACTGACAACTTAACTTACCGTCTTCAACATAAAACTGATACATTGTATGACATGGTGGTAAAGCCATCTTATCTACTTTAGCCGCATGCCAAGCATTTACAATTAATCTTCTCGAGTTTGGGTTGGTCTTGATTTGTTCAATTACATTAGCTAATTGATCAACAAATCCTTCAGAATCCTCAAAATGACGCCACTGTCTACCATAAACAGGACCTAGTTCCCCCCATTTTTCAGCGAACTCATCATTAGTTTTTAATTTCTCTACGTATTCTCTTAGAGATTCTCCTTGATATTCTTTTGAAGTTTTATATTTTGCATATGGCCACTCATTCCAAATGTTTACGTTATTATCCACTAAATACTTTATATTCGTAGAACCAGATATAAACCATAATAACTCGTGAATGATTGATTTTAAATGAGTTTTCTTTGTAGTTACAAGCGGAAACCCTTCACTTAAATCAAATCTCATTTGGTATCCAAATGTTGAGATAGTTCTTACATCTGTACGGTTTTCTCTCATTTTTCCGTTATCTTTTATATGTTTTAAAAAGTCTAAATATTGTCTCATATTACTACCATTACTGAAAAAAAACAGCCCTTTCTAATCTTAATTATATCATAAATAGAAAAAAAGTTACCACAGAATGGTAACTTTTAAAGGGTGGTTGACAACATTTTTTATTTAGTATTAATGAATGTAATTTTTTCAGCAATAATTTCTGGATAAGTAAAATATTTATCTTCTCCGTACTCAAATTTCTTCATAGCGAGTCTAGCTTTAACCCCAACAGTAGAGCCCTTTTTGCAAAACTCGAAAGTACTTTGAGCTATTCCTTCCCATAACGTACATGTTAAAAAATCTGTATCATACTCACCTGTTTCAAGATTCTTATAACTTCTTGTAACTGCAAGTACAATATTAGAAACACTTTTTCCATCCTTAGTCTCCCTTAACTCAGGATCTTTAACCAAGCGTCCTACTAAAATAACTTGATTTAGCATACTATCTCCTTTCAAACATCACCGGTGTAAGACAATTATAGATAAATAAGCTACTTTTCACTAATTACGATTATGGTCAATTAATTGAAATATATTTTAAATTATATAAAAAAATAGTAAATGAAGATAAAAATACTTAATAAACTTAATTAAGTGTAGATGATTTTAGAAATATATATTGATTTTAGACTTTTTGAAGAAATTAATATAAAAAAACCTACGGGAATTAGAATATGCACCCCATTTAGTAGACAGGAAATAAAAAACTGTTATCCTACTAAAAAGAGGTGCATTTTTATATGGCTAGTAAAGGACAAAAATTTAGAAAGTATAGTCTTGAGCTTAAATTTAAAGTTATTAAAGAAAAAATTGAAGATGGTAAATCATCTGGGTATTTATCTAGGAAGTATGAAATATCAGTTAATACTATTAAGAATTGGGTTTATCAATATAGACATGGAAATAGATTTGACACTAAGAAGGGTAGACCTAAAAACGTAAACATTAATTATGAGGAGAAGTATGAAATCCTAAAAAAGTACCAAGCCTTCCTCAAGGATCAACGTATGAAAAGATTGTGTTCATCAAATATGCAAGAAAAGAATTTGGATATAAACTAAATACTCTCTGTGACGTTTTAGATATTAGTACAAAAACGTTTCATAAGTACAAGAACAGAAAAGATCCAGATGTAGATGATTACAATATAATCATTGGAGTATTTGAAGATACCAATCAATTATATGGTTATAGACGATTGAAGAAGGCTATAAAGGAAAAGCATGGTTGGGTAATAAACCATAAGAAATTGCTTAGAATAATGCGAAAATTTGAAATAAGAGTTAGATATCAAAAGATATATAAGAAACATTTCAACAAAGAGTATATCGAGAATAACACTTATCCAAACTTACTTAACAGAAACTTTAATACAACAAAACATAATCAAAAGTGGGTTACTGATGTTACATATTTAGTACAAAATGGAAACAGAGCCTATCTGTCAACTATAATGGATTTACATACAAGAAACATAATTGCTTCAAGAATTAGTTATAGAAATGATAATGAATTAGTTATGGATACACTTAAAGAAGCGCTAGATAAACAAAAAGACGTATCTGGATTGATCATTCATTCCGATCAAGGAGTCCAATATACGTCCACTATTTACAAAGTTATCTGTGAGACACACGGAATTAGTATTTCCATGAGCCGTAAAGGCTGCCCACAAGATAACGCACCTATAGAAAGTTTCCATGCGTCTCTCAAACGTGAAACTCTCTATAGTTATGATATCAAATCATTACAAAAATATATACAACTTGTTATTGATTGGATAAAATTTTATAATACAGATAGATTGAGATTAACTTAAAACAAAAAAACAGGAAGGTTTTAATTTCCTGTCTACTATACGGGTAGCATTACCATTATTCCGTAGGTTTTATAATTACAGAAACAAAATTGTCTTCTTTAAAGTACTTCTTACATTCAATCATATCTTCAAATGTAATTTCTTCAACAATATCTATGGCTTCAAATAAATCCATGCCACTAAGTTTATATGAAGTAAATTCATTAGCTATACCTTCAGGTGAGTTAAGTAGTTTCAACATACTACCATAAAACTTTTTCTTAACATTCTTGAAAGAATCTTTAGATACATCACTTTGAAGTATTTTAAATAGTTCTTCTCTAAGTTTTTCTGGATTCTTTGTATCAGATGCAAACAGAATAGAACTATATGTATCATCCATGTATGTCACCGAACCAAATGTATAATTAATTAATTGTTGTTCAAATAATCTTTCATAATTGTCTGAACTTCTACCAATTAATATATCTAAATATATCATCATACTCATTCTATATTTAGCTAAATCTTTTATATCGTTAGGGTTACCTTTAATTCCTATCATTAGTTTAGGAAATACGTCAGGCATATTAATAAGTTTTTCTTTTTCGTTTATTCCTTCAGACTCAGTATCCACTTGTCTTTCAATCTCACGTTTTTGATAATCTTTACTACTTTGATTATCTTCAATCAATTTCATAATAGCTTCAACATCAAAATCTCCTACAACAAACAGTAACATATTACTTGGATGATAATATGTTTCGTAACATTTATAAAGATTTTCAGGAGTTATCTTAGTTATTGATTCTACAGAACCAGCTATATCATTTCGAATAGGGTGCGTTTTGTATAGTGACTTCATTGTCTCAAACATTAATCTTGCATCAGGAATATCATTATACATCTGAATTTCTTCAGCAATTATTCCTTTTTCTTTTTCTACAGTTTCATCTGTGAAATAAGGTTCTTGAACAAAATCAATTAACAATGTTAGATTCTCTTCTAAATTTGATGTACATGAGAATAAGTAACTTGTTCTATCATAAGTAGTAAAAGCGTTAGAATTTGCTCCATACTTTGAAAATTCTTCTGTAACATCTCCTTTTTCACTCTCAAATAACTTATGTTCAAGAAAATGAGCGATACCATCAGGTAAAGTTGTTAATTCATCATTCAAAATTAATTTATTATCAATAGAACCAAACTTTGTAGTAAAGGTTGCATAATGTTTATTAAAACCTCTTTTAGGCATTAAATAAACATGTAAACCATTATCTAATTCTTTATAATATAGTTCTTCGTTAAATCGTTTATATTCTATTCTTTCCA
This sequence comes from Mycoplasmatota bacterium WC44, assembly GCA_046529715.1. Lineage (GTDB taxonomy): Bacteria > Bacillota_I > Bacilli_A > MAG-NZ > MAG-NZ > WC44. Next base: position 973,472 of record CP134881.1, on the reverse strand, counting down.
TACTACCTCCTCATTTGTTAGAAGGAATATAGTATCCTCTTTTAATAATGATGTAGCTTTCATTACATCTTCTTTTTTAACGTTTTTAATACGTTCAATAATGCTATTAATATCAAAATCTCTACCCATTAAAATATCTTGATAAGTTTTATTAGATAATGGACCTTGTCTATCCATCATCTCTAACAAATCGTTCACTAATGATTTTAGTGTATTAGAAAATAATTCATCAGAGAAATCTCCTGCTTGCAACTTAGAAATCTCTTCTCTTATTAGTTTTAAGGACTTTTCATACTGATCAGGGTTTATACCTGAGAATATATGAATACTTCCCTTATATGGGCTATAACTACTTCTAATGTAGTAACAAAGTGAATGCTTTTCTCTTAATGTCTGAAAAAGCATACTATTTGGGGCACTACCCAAAATAGAGTTACCTACAACCATCGGCATATATAATTCATCATCATATCTTATCTCAGTACGATAACCTATGTTTAATTTTGCTTGATTGATATTTTGAACTTCAGTAAAGAAACTTGTTTTAGTAATTTCTTTAGTTTCTAAATCTTTATTTACAATTGTCTTGTTATCTTGAAAACTTAAATTTTTAAATGGTGATAAATCGTTATATTTACCAGTAATTATAACTTCAACCTTATCGTTATTTATCATTTCTAAGTACTCATCATAAAGTGACTCAGTTGTAATAGAATCAAAGTCCTCTAAATAACCTATACTTCTAATTTTAAATTTCTCATCAGCATACATATTTTCTTTGAGTTTCTCTAAAGCATATCCAGTTTTATCATCAGTTATTGATTCAATCGATTCAGTTAATAATCTTTTTTCTTCATCAAGCTTACTTTCATCGAACTTACCATCTTCAATTAATGGATTAAAAATAACTTCATTAATTACTTCTATCATTTTAGGTAAAATTGCTTCATCAACATATTTATCATTAATAAAAGAAACACCAACATTGATTATACTTAGATTACCTACTTTTGACATGCTTAAACCAATTGAAGCATCATACAATTCTTCTAAATAAGTTGTCAACTCTCTTTTCGTTTTGTATTTTTTACATCCAGCAAATAATATCGAAGGTAAAAGGGCTCTTGCGGTAATATTATCTCTTTTAAGTTCTGTACTAAATTTCAAAGAGATTGTATTAGTCTTAAATTTCTCTGTGGTTACGATGTGTAAATCGTATCCATAATCTTTATTTACTTTATATTCCATGTTTCACCTCTTTTATATTATCTTTATAGTTACTATATTAATACTTAATAAAGGACTTTCTAACACGAAAGTCCATTTTTTTAATAATCAGTATTTGATTTTTTTCCTTGCATTAAAAGCACACCACTACTAGTACCAATTCTTGTAGCCCCTGCTTCAATCATTTGCTGTAAATCTTCAGTACTTCTTACTCCACCTGAAGCTTTTACACCAATATCAGGACCAACAGTTTTTCTCATTAGCATAACATCTTCTTTAGTAGCTCCACCAGTACCGAAGCCAGTTGATGTCTTAACAAAATTAGCTCCAGCTTTAACAGCTAATTCACAAACGATTTTCTTTTCATCGTCAGTTAAATAGCAAGTTTCAATAATAACTTTTACTAATTTTCCTTTAGCACTTTCAACAACACTTCTAATATCGTTTTCTACATAATCATATTCTTTATCTTTTAATGCGCCTACGTTTATAACCATATCAATCTCATCAGCACCATTATTTACTGCATTTTCAGTCTCAAATGCTTTAGTTTCTGTCGTATTCGCTCCTAAAGGAAAACCAATTACAGTACAAACTAAAACCTCACTATCTTTTAATAACCCATTTGCATAACTTACAAAACAAGGGTTAATACAAACAGATTTAAAGTTTTGCTCTATTGCCTCTTCACATATTTTTTTTACATCTTCTTTTTGTGTTACTGCTTTTAAAACAGTATGATCGATTAATTTATTCATTTACTATATTCCTTTCATCTAATATTTCACTGAGTTGAATAATTTGAAATTCATCTTCGTTTAAAACACTATTTCTTATTTTATTTTGTACCTTAGTTGCTTTTTTTATAAAAGAACCTGGTTTTAAAATTTTTGTTCCATCTACAAAGTTAGGTAATAAAGCTAAGAATCTATTTATTCTTGGCAAAATATCTTTTACAGCTACTATGCTTGGTAATTCCGTTTCGTCAAAAATTATATGGATATAATCTATATATTTTGGAAACACAGTAGGTCTAGAAGCATCCCAAATTACTGAAAGCGATAATTCTTCCGTAACTATATTTCTCATTACAATATATTTATTAACGTCAACTTCACCGTTAAAATACTGACTTAACATATCACTATCAACTTGATAAGAACATATTTCATTTAACTTTTTAGAATCTACTAAAAATTTACCTCTTGTTTTAGTAACATCTTCAAAAGAAATTGTTCTATCACGGTGATCAAGTATTTTTTTAATAATTACATCTTTTTCAAATGGCATTATATCTTGATTTAAATCTATATAATAATATAAATCAAATAATTTAGCGAATTGATCTATAATAGCCATAATTTCATTAAGATAATAATCAGATATTATTAATGGAAATTCCACAAATAAGTTTAAATTTTTAAAACCAGAATTTAGTTTATATATATTTTGCACAACATTTCTTTTTGCAAACACGAAAAAAGCTCTATTATTTAAAACCTTATTTTCATATCTGAAAGAGATATAATTATCATGTTGTGAATAAACAAAAGTTTCTTCATCGAAAAATTCGTAAATTCTCTTAAGCGATATAGTACTTCTTCTATCAGAGAAAAAATGCATCCTAATGTTCATAATCTTCACCACTCTTCTTTAGTAAATTATAACAGTTTCATTAATATCTTTTTTATCTATTTTTGGTAACTCATAAGAATCATCTTTTTTACCAACTGCTAGTATCATATAAGGCATCTCATATTCTGGTCTTTTTAGAATCTTTTTCATGAAGTCCATATTTTGAGGAGTATATGTTAGTGATACTAAACCTACCTGATGTAAAGTACTTATCAACATGCCTGTAGCTAAACCTGTACTTTTAGAGGCATAATATGTATTTGATCCATCTTTGTTTGTTTTATGGTAAAATACACAAATTAGATATGGCGCATCAGTTAAAAAAGGCTTTTCTACATCTACATTAAGAATATCCAAATCATTATGCCAAAAACCTAACTTTTCATTATTATAGAAACTTAATTCTTCTTTTTCGCTACCTTCACGTAACTTTTTCTTCAACTCAACATCCCTTACAACACAGAATGTCCAAGGTTGAAGGTTAGCTCCACTTGGTGATCTCAACGCAACTTTTAAACAGTTCAGTATTACTTCTTCAGCGATCAATTCAGTATTAAATTTTCTATATGTTCTTTTCGACTCAAAAAGTTCAGCAATTTGTCTAGATTTGTCTTTCATAATGCACCTCAATCCTTCCTAATTATACCACTTTTAAATCTTAATGACAATTTTTATCTAAATATTTCCAACTTAAAGGAATATTAACGAACTCTGTCGAAACATCAGAAATACTTATTTTATTTGCTGACAAAAATTGGTAACTTATGTTACTGTATTTTTGTTGTTAATAAAAAGTCGATAATATATAATATTTTCCAAAGGGGGAATTGAAAATGAATATTTTATTACCATTTATTGGATTTATTTTATTACTAGTTCAAGTATACTACTTGAAAAAGAAATTGTCACAATCAACTGTTGTATTTATTGCGATGATCGAAGGTATTATCTACGGTCTATTAGTGTACAAGTATGTAACAGATGTAGATGCAATTAATTTAACTAGAAAGTTATTTTCTACGTTTGGGTATGGTTATATCGACTTATTAAGAATGATCGTTATTCCATTAGTTCCAACAAGCATTATCGTAAGTTTCCTAAGTTTAGAGGATGGCGAAAAACTTAAAAAATTAGGTTTTAGAACAGTAGGTATGTTCTTAGCTACTGCTACTATTGCTTCTTTAATAGGTATCGCAGTTGCTACTGTAATGGGATTAGGTAATGGTGTTGTTACTTCAGGTATTGAATACACTGGTAGTTCATCTACAGTAACTGATGTATTTGGACAACTTAGAGGATTTATCCCTAAGAGTCCAATTAAAGCTATGGCAGATTTAAATTTAGTAGCTGTAATCGTATTTGCTTTATTTATAGCTATCGCTGCTTCAGCTGTACAAGGTGAAGATAAAGAAAAAGTCGCTCCATTTAGAGCATTACTTGAATCATTCTTATCAATAGTAAATAAAGTCACTAAATATGTTATCAACTTAACTCCTTACGGTGTATTAGGTTTAACTGCATATTGGTTTAGTTACGAAAAAGGATTAGAATCTATAAGTGCATTAGGGCTATTCTTAGTAGCAGTTATCATTGCTTGTTTAATACACTTAGTATTTACTTATGGTGTACTTATTATGGTCTTCATTAACAAAGTAAACCCTATTAAATTCTTTAAAAAAGCTTATCCTGCTATGTTGTTAGCATTCACTTCTAGAAGTAGTGCTGGTACATTAACTTTAACTGTTGATACATGTAAAAACAGATTAAAGGTTTCTGAAGGTGTATCTAACTTCGTTGCTCCATTAGGTGCAGTAATGAATATGGATGCTTGTGGTGGATTATATCCAGCATTAGTTGCTATCTTTGCTGCAAATGCTTATGGTGTTGAATTAACTCCAATGCAATATGTAATCTTATTAGTAGTATCTATCTTAGCGTCATTAGGTACAGCAGGTGTACCAATGGGTGCTACAATCTTTACTACTATAACATTATCTGCCTTAGGTTTACCATTAGACGTTATCGCTATCGTTGCTGGTATTGACTTTATCGTTGATATGTTCAGAACAAGTGTAAACGTTACTGGTGATATGGTTGCTGCAGTTACAGTTGGTAACAGTATCGGAGAATGGGACAGAGAATCATTTAACGAATAAAATCCAATTAAAAAGCCTTTTTTAAAAAGGCTTTTTTTTATTCTACTTTTTCCTTCAACTTTGAAAATGTTGTTTCACTTATTATATGTTCGATCTTACAAGCATCGGTCTCTGCAGTAACTGGATCAACTCCAAGTACTTCTATCAAATATTTAGTAATAATATTGTGTTTTTCAAGGATTTTCTTTGCTATTCCTTCACCCAGTTTAGTAATAAATACATTCCCATATTTTTGATGCTTCACATATTTAAAATCTACTAATTTCTTTACTGCATCGGTAGCACTTGCTTTCGTAACGTTCATTCTCACAGCCAAGTCAGTAATCCTTACTCCCTTTTCACTGTTTAGGCAATATATGTGTTCTATATAATCTTCTATTGACTCAGATAATTTTCTCATAATTCCCTCCATACTTTATTTAATTTTACCATTTTTTTTTATTTTTCAAAATGATATGAGCATATTTCTTGAAAAAACAATATGGTAAATATATTATATAATTGTAACAGAGTATTATAACAACTATATGAAATACAATTCTCCTCCCCTCTAATAGATTAGAATTGTAGTGTAGAAAGAAGTGTCCCCCCTTTACACTTCTTTTTTTGTGTAAAAGTTCATAAATAGGTATATATAACTTGAAAGATAACTCTATTTACTTAAGGTTTTCAGTTCTTCGTTAGTTAATTCTCTATACTCCCCAATATTTAAATCATCATCTAAAACAACATTATTTATAGATAACCTTTTTAGATAAACTACTTTATTTCCTAGAGTTAAGAACATCCTTTTTACTTGATGAAACTTTCCTTCAAAGATAGTTAATTCGACTTCTCTTTCATTTATGATTTCAAGTTCCGAACTCATACATTTATAATCATCAATTGTAATTCCTTCTTTAAATTGAATGACTGAATTTTCATGAATTTCATCTCTTAGTTTTACATAGTATTTCTTTGGAACATGCTTCTTTGGTGAAATAATATTATGAGTTAACTTTCCATCATTAGTTAAAATCACTAATCCTTCAGTGTCTATATCTAGCCTACCTACTGGATGCAAATCGTAGTGTGAATACCCTTCAATTAAATCTACAACCGTTTTGTGAAGATTATCTTTAGTCGCTGATACTACATCTTGTGGTTTATTTAACATTATATAAACAAATTCCTTATATTCTAGTAATAAATCATCAAAATAAACAACTTGATCTATTATTTCAGTTTTACCTATTGAAGTAATTATATTATTTACTTTTATCCTACGTTGCTTCAAGAGTACTTTAACTTCACTTCTAGTACCAAGTCCACATTTAGTTAAAAATTTATCTAATCTCATATTTTTTACAGAATTAATATCTGCACTCCTTTTTTATATTTATATATAATAACTATAACATAGAAAAACAACTTAATTCAGTTGTTTTTTTTGCTCTTTTAATAAGTAAATTAATTATTTTTTAAAACTAGAATAGTTATTTATATATTTTTATAATACCATTTCAGAATAGTTGGAAGTAAAGATAAACTTAGTACTAAACAAATTATCATTGAAAACCACATTAAAGATGATAAATAAGTATGGATTGTAAGCGGCGATAAAATTAAAACACTTAATCCAATAGCTATCCCAGTTGCATTCGCTATAATAGGTCTTGAACAATATTTAAAAGTGCTTTCTATAGCATCATCAACTTCACTATCTTTCTTTAATTCTTTAAATATAGAAGAGAAATGTACTGCATAATCAATACCAACTCCTATACTTATACTAAACATAGTAGCTGTTACAACATTTAATGATATTCCTGTTACAGCTAAGAATCCGAATAACATAACAGTAGTACTCGCTATAGGCACCAAAGAAATCAATGCTAAGATAAAACTTTTCATACTGATTAACAACAATATAAATACAAATGCAATAGCTAGTAAAACTGTAATAATTTGAGATTTAATAATAACATCATTAAGATCTTTCATAACGTACTGAACACCCGTTACTTTTGCAGTATAATCAGTGTTACTAGAATCAACAACTATTTTCTCAATCTCTGTTAAAGTTTCATTACTCTGATTTTTTGGGAATATCATAATTTTAAATACTTTATCGTTAGTACTAATAAATTCTGTAATTGGTACACCTGCACCAGGTTTTGTTAACACATTGAATATATTTTTTGCAATCATTTCATTTTCTGGATATTCATGATTACCACTCATCTTCTCATTCACTAATTGAATCATGGAATATCCATTGTTTACTCTAAATACAGCATTGGACTTAAGCAACTTGTTACTTAGTTCCTCAGCAAATAAATATGAATTACGTCCTAAAATATCATCATCGGTTTTAAAATAAACATACAAAGGAAGTGATCCGTCATTAATAGCTGTAATTTGCTTAAAGTTTTGTTGAATTTCTGTATTATCCTTATATATCATTAACATGTTAAACTCACTTTTAATATACTGAGATATAAACAAACTTCCTGCTAAGAGAGCGACAGTTAATATTACTATTCTTTTACCCCATAACTTCTTTAGATATGAGCTTAAATCTCTATTTCTTCTTGATATTGACTTTATTGAAATATCAATATTATTGCTTAACAGTAAAGGCAGTATATACCATGTAGCAATACCCGCAAAAGTTATACCAATAGATGCAGATGTAGCTAAAGCCATAATTGAGTCAGATTTCATTGCTATTAGTGACAAGAAACCAAACACTGAAGTAATGGTAGTAATAATCATCGGTATACCAACCATTTTTAAAGTTTTAACAGTCGAATCAAATCTAGAATTTCCTTCTTCTTCAGATTCTTGCATATGAGACATAAAATGCAATCCATCAGCACTACCAATAACAATAGTAAATATTGGAGCCAACACTGTAACTAATGATAATTCATTACCTAACAGCCCCAATAGTCCCATAGTCCACAATGAACCGATACCTGCTGGTAATACAGAAAGTAAGGTTGCATTCATGGATCTCATCTGTAATCTAAATACAAATAAAATTAGTAGCAAGGCTAGTGGTGGAAATATAATAACTATTTTTATAATAAAATTAAGGATTTCCATTTCTGAGTACTTATTTCCGCTAATAGAGTATCTGTAGTCATTATCAGATAAATATTCTCTAATACTCGTTAAATCATCATTATTAAATTCCTCATTTATAAAGGCAACAAACATAGCATGATACTTTCCATCCTTTTCTATGACAGGTGACAATTCGTTTAATGATTTAAGGTAGTTCTCAAAATTAACAACATCAGTTTCATCAATCTCTCCATCTATATATAGAACTTCTAAAGCAGGTGAGTTTAAAAACTCAATTGAAGTAAAACTTGATAAGTAATCATCTAATATAAAAATACTTTCCAAATTCTCTATATTAATTTCATTATAATCAATCATAAAAATCATTTGTTCATCGCTCTTGAAATATGAATTCATCTCATCGAGATATTCTTTGTGTACAGATTCATTTGGCATAAAGATAGTGAAATCTGTAGATATGTTTAATTTAGTAATACCAAATATAGAAATAATGTTTAAGAGGAAAAACAATAAAAATAAAGGTTTCTTAAACTTATTAATAAATGTAACATATGGCTTCATATCTTTTCCTCCTTGGATAATTGTTCCATATAATTATACTATAGAAAACAACTATTACATAGTTTTACCTTTTTAAGAACGTAAAAAAAACAACTATTAAGATACTACTACCTGTCAAGTACACACTAAATAAAAAACTTATACATTTTGTAAATACTGAACAGGAGTCAAGTAGTTTAAAGATTTTTGAATACGTTCATGGTTATGCCATTGGATGTATTTTTTTATCTCCTGTTTCGTTACTTTCATTGTCTTTTTACCTATTGGTCTTAAGTGTTCTTCCTTTAACTGTGAGAACCAGTTTTCAATCGGTGAGTTTTCCCAACAAGCACCACGTCTTGACATGCTACGCGTGTATCCCAACTCTTTTAGTTTTATTCTATAGAGTAAACTAAAATATAATCCACCTTGATCTGAGTGTATAATCCCATTCCCTTTAGGAATTTGCTCTAATGTCTTTTTAACTAGCTCTCCATCATTTCTATTTGATATTGAATATGATACAATTTCATTGTTAAAGAGATCTTTAACAGCTGATAGGTACAATGTACCGTCTGTGCATTTGATATAACTTACATCTGTCGATAACTTTTGGTAGGGGCTATCTGAGGTAAAGTTACAATCAAGCACGTTGGGAGCCATATTTAAGTGGCTCTCTTTTTTTGTTGTCCTAAGATACAAAGGGCGTCTTTTTCGTGTTATTGTATCTAGATTGAACAGTCGCTTATAACGTCTTATTTTCTTGTGGTTATATATAAATCCGTATTTTCTTTGAATATGGTACTTTAGTCTTAAAACGCCATAAACTTCTTTTGTATTAAAGTGCTCTACTGTGAATAGTTCTAAGTCTTTTTGATTAATGTTATTAGCTAATGGTTTACCTCTATTAAGCCACCAATAATAACTTCGTCTAGTGATTAATAGAACTCTACATAATCTTTGAACTGGATATATGTGTTTCAAACCATCTATTATTTGATACTTCTCTATCCTTGTTGCTTGGAACGGATTTTCATCAGTAGAGCATAGCACTTTTTTAAGATTTCTTCATTGGTTACCTCTTGATTTCTTTTCCCTCGATTATCTATTCCTAGAGTACCTTCAAGATATTTCTTTTTCCAAATAGAAATTGTACCTCTATTGCTAATTCCATACCTAGCAGCTGCTTCAGAATAAGTGTACTTACCACCCAAAACTTCCTCTACAATTCTCTTTTTAAAAATATAATCCCTTCTTACATGTTTTCCCATAATAAAAAATACCTCCAAATTACTATCTAAATAAATGTTAACATTGTTTTTTATTTAGTGTGTAATTTAAAGGTATTATAATCTAATGTTGTTATTTTTATCCTAAATAATCTCCATTGTATCCAATTAGAGAAACACTCTCAACTCCATCTATTTTCCCAATATTATTGATGATATCAGTTTTCATTTTAAGTTGAGTGATTTCTAAATTTAATTCAACCATATTGTCAGTAACTCTTTTTGATCTAAGAACATATTTAATTTTAGCTAATTCATCATCAACTGCTCTTGAAGTCATACTTTTATTATTGTATTCGATGATTAATAAATAAACCTGTGATGTATTCTTTATTTTTGTAAATATAGTTAATGCAACACCAATAAATAATGAAAATAATAGAGCAATATCAAATAATAAAGCTCCCATTGTTATACCAATAGCTACTGCCCAAAACATGAAAGCTAAATCCAATGGTTCCTTTAATGGTGTTCTAAATCTTATTATCGAAAGTGCCCCTACCATACCTAATGAAACAACAATGTTAGATCTTATTGTCAATACAACCATTGTGGTTACTAAAGACACTACTAATAATGATGTTAAAAATTTATAACTCATTGATACACCAGAGTAAATAAGCCTATAAATAAATGTTACAAATAGCCCTAGTAAGAAAGTAAGAGCTAGTATAAAAAGCATGTCCAAAATTCCTATTGTTTGTGAAGATGATGCACTTGTAAATTGCTCAAAAAATAGTTTAATAGAATCCATTATTTCACATCCCAATTCATTAATTTATAATTACGTAAATATTCAAAAGATAAATAATATTTTGAATAGTTTGTTCTACTTATATCAAATCCTGAAAAAAGTTTTCTAAAAACAGTCGGAAGAAACTTCTTATATTTAACTTCCAGAATTGATGTATTAGGTTCTGATATTCTAAAACCTCTAGAGTCTTTGTTAAAGAAATTATTTTTAAACATAATCACTGTTATGTCAAAATCAAAGGTTATTCTTAAGTCCGAATGAGTTAAATAAAACGGCTTTCTATAATAATCAATTATTATTCTAGGTTTAAGCAATTCATTTCTAAGTTTTATGTAGAATCTTCTACACATTTCGCACTTTTTCAACAAAAAAGAAATATCGCCTTTTATAATTTTATTATATTCTTCCAAAGATATCAATGACCTATTTTTATAGACGAATTCTCCTTCTTTATTTTTCTCTTCTAAATATATTTCATTATCATTCCAATTATAAATTCTAATTCTATACTTAGTCCTTTTATACTCACCACTCAATACGCTAAAGTATGCTGAATTTTCAATATCATCAAAATATAAACTTCTAGTGTGATACTTATTGCCAGATTTTATATTATCATCAACTTTCATTAACTCATTTATGTGATTAGTTAATAAAATATTTTTTCTTTCATCAACTATATACTTATATTCATATCTGTATTCACTTTTCATAAATCCACCCCTACTCAGCAACGATATTCTTGACACCAAAATATTTTATTTTTTGTCTATCAGTATAATTGTCAAAAGCTGGTTGTCTATAATTACTTTCGTTGATGGAGTCTACTGAAACAAAGTAGTTACCTGGGTCAAAATCAAATAAAACAATTTGATTATCTCTTAGACCTATTTCCTCATAAACAATATCTTCAAATAAAGGATCACGTGCTATTTTTACATCATATAGTATTTTTTCATTATTGAAATCTAATGATTTACTCCATGTTAAGATATGATATCTTGTTTTTTTCTCAAACTGACCTATAAATACAGCTTTAGGAACAAGTATAGATTCATAGAAAACATCATAATTAAGTAAGATATTATCATAAAATTGACTCATTTCAGATTCTACTTCTGAATAAGTTAAATCACTATATTCAGCATCAACGCTTTCTGTTAAATAATACTCTAGTACAGGTTTATATTCGTTCAGAAGATTGGTTATTTTTTCTTCACTAAAGTAAGGTTTTAGTTCTTCCATTTTCTGCATAAGTTCCTGTCTATTGCTTTCTACACTTAGAAACTGTTTATGAAGATTATCATTCATATAAAGATGAATTCCTTTTCTCCATGCGTCGTTTGAATTAGATCCTAAATTTATAGTTTTGTCATAGTCCCAAAAGATAAAATACCATTTCTCACTATCTGATGGTCTATATAATTTAAAATTCCTTGCCGATGCATCGACATTATCCACAATCATATTCACAGCTAAGTAAGTAAGATAATTATCACGATCAAAGTATTTATTTATTACTTGGTTAATTGGTATTAAAGGTGAATCAAGTGCAGTCAATAAGGCAATTAATTTTGAGTGATCACTTGAACCTTTAATTTCTAATAGTTCTTCGAATGCTTTTTTACTATATAAAGGGTCATCTTTCATCATAATTACATCTTTATATCTATAAAAATCAAAGAAATTTATATTATATAAATTACCTTTATGGTCTAGACCTCTCCTTTTAAAGAAATCGTTATCAACTTGTTCATGATGAGTAAAAAGACCTAAATCTTCTAACTTACCTGTTCCGTTAGTTAAATCTCTTAATGTTAAGTGTACAAATTTAGTGTTTGGAACAAGTGTATTTGGAATGTCTTTAATTAAATCAAAGATCAATTTATTTCTAATTCGAGTGTTATCTTCAGCGTGTTTTTTTAAATTTAGTATGTGTTCACCCTTGAAGGAATCAATGTCACTGTTAATTACTAATTTATATGACTTTTGTTCTTCCTTTCTTGACGACTGCCCTCTTAATGATAGCTTAGTATTACTAGTAACTAGACCATATCCGTAACAACTTGTACATACTTTATCACCATTTATTTCTTGAAGAAGAACATCAATTTTAATAGATTTACCATCGACATTGTACCCTTCATTCGCTACTAGTTCATCATAAGAATATACACCTTTATTTTTATCAGAGTGATATGTAGTAATCAATAACTCTTCTACCATGTCATTGCTATAATCAGGATGATTCACTATTAAAGGATTAATAGTTGAACTTTCGTATGTTAAGGCTATAAAAATACTTAGAAGTATAAAAACTAATACAGTTATTTTCTTATTCATCTAGTTCAACTCCTTTCTTAATCCTTAGATTATCAGCTATAGTCTCAAAATATTTCTTTCTTTTCTTAGTGGTTACAGTTTTAACTCCAAATAATCTATAGTTAACATTATTAAGCATAGAAATCAGTGCAAACAAAGCATATATAGAAACAACTATCGATGCTATAGTAAACCCTTTTCCATAAGATTCATGTCCTTGGTTTATATAAAATAAAGTAAAACTTAAGTTTGCTATAAAAAAACCTAGTGAAGTGAACAATGCTTTCATTCTTTCTTCAAAGTAAAGAAACATTATTATTGATAGTAGTACAAAAATATAGAATGTTAATCCTGGTAATAGATTAGTAAAAATCATTTTCGACAGGACATCATATTTTAAAATACTAAAAATATCATATGTAAAGACGTATATAAACATAACTATTACTGATTGAATTATAAAAATCTGAAGTATCTTCCTAAGAAGTTCTTTTTTCATAAGTATTCTAGCTCTTTCAATCTCAATATATGTTCCATCTGCTGTTTTTTTGAAATAATCTTTATAAAATTTTATAAATTCAACTTCTACAAGTGATAAGAACAATACATTACTTGGGATGATGAGTAAATTACTTAAAAAAGAAGCTTGATCATATGCTGGTGCTACATAAAGGACATCTAAAACATTTAGAGATATTTTGCTACCCCACATTAGAAATTTATCAATCCATAAACCTAAGATATAGAATACACCGATATAAAACAGTGATGAGTAGTTGGAAAATGACCTTATAAAATCAAATTGACATTGATTAGATTTATCAATACTTGTCATAAATTTGTAACAAATCATTATAAAAATTGTAGTCATAGAACTAACCATCATTAATAGACCTGTTATAGTAACACTATAAGAAAAAAGATAAGATATTTGGCTTACAAGAGCGAATGTAACAAATCCAACAATACTTCCTACGATAAAACTTTTTCCAAGATAAGTATAATCACCAAGTGCTGAGATAAAAAATGAAGATATCCATACAAATGAGACCATAATTAAGAAGTATGATGCTAGCACCTGATAATATAATGGTAAATCTGATCTAAAAAACAAGAAGCCTGATAAAATTGCTCCAATTACAAAAATCACCTTTAACATTCCAGTAAAAGTAGCTCTTAAAAAGTCAGTTCTATTTCGATATATTTCATCTGCTATATACCTCGTAACAATGAATTGAAACGGTACAGTTATAAGCTGTGAACCTATGAATCCGTATACTACTGTTGCATTAAACAGCTGAAAATCTGCTGATACTCTAAGCTCAGCAGAAAATAGCGATGAAAATATTGACAAGACAATAATAGTTATGATCCATGGACCAGCCACTGCAAATGTCGTGATTAAATAACCAGTAAAATTTGATATATAACTTTCATCTTTTATTAATTTTTCTAGTCTTATACTTATTCCTGCCATTATAACTCCTAATATTTCTTTATTACATCTTCATAAAGTTTGAAATATTTATTAACCATATCTTTATAATTATATAAAGAATTAGCTCTTTCCTTACCATTAGCACCCATTTTTTCTCTTAAATCTATATTTTCATATAAATATATTAATTTCGATGCTAATTGCTCATAGTTAGTTGGTTCATATATAATTCCACATTTATCTAAGTCCGAAGCATCTGCATTAAGTACTTCTTTACATGATCCTACGTCAGTTGTAACACATGGTATCCCCGCTGACATAGCTTCTAATAGTACCAGTGGTTGTCCTTCAGATAAAGACGATAATATAACAACATCTGTCTCAGGTAAATAATCTTTTATATTTACAGTTCCTGTAAAATGGACAACATTGTTTAAGCCTAATGTTTCCGTAAGTTTTAAACATTGTTCATAATATTTTTCATCTTCATCGGTTGGACCAATGATGTAAAAATTTACATTATCCATCTTTTTGTTTACTAGGTAAAATGCTCTTATAGCCGTTAAAACATCTTTAATTGGTACAACACGAGTAATGAACCCTATATTGAAACTTTTGTGATCTTTTTTTTGAATATCAAAAGATTCAACGTTAACTCCATTAGATATAACTATACATTTTTCTTCTTCTGCACCATAAACAATTTGAAATTTCCTTGCGTCATGGAAAAGAGAAGTTATTTTATCAGCGTATTTGTACCCAATATTTGACACATAGAAGAAAAAGTCTATCCATATCATCTTAAATACTTTTTTAATCCAATTAGCTTTTACAATCTCTTCTTGTCTTTCTCTTGTATATATACCGTGTTCTGATAAGATAAACGGCTTATCAAATCTAACCTTAGCTACTGCTCCAATCAATCCTGCATAACCTGCAGAAACTGAATGATATATATCTGCTTTTGGTATATCAGAATCTAATACAAATAAGAATGGATTATACATACCTTTTGATGTCCATACATACTTATTAAAATTCAAATCACTATAATTCTTAAAATATTTTTCTTTTAAAATATTATAAAAGAATTTGGTTCTAGTGAAATTTTCTACTTTTCTTACAGACTTCTTATTATCCATTATTTCAAGAACTTTAGATAAGTCTATATCTAAATCAAAATGTAGTAATTTACTTAATTCTTTTTCTTCTTTTTTAGATAATCTTACTTGATTAACATAATCACCATTTTGGTTATCAATATAACCATCAAGGTATATTGTTTTTAGTTCAATTACGTTATCTGGCAATTTGTATTTGATTTCTAACTTACCAGTTTCCGAAGGCATTATTGAAAGTATCTTAAACTCTACATTTGGCATAGCTTTTATAATACTATTAACCCATCCTGACACTCCACCCACAACATAAGGGTAAGACCCCTCAATTAGTAAACATACTATCATGCGACTTCTTTACTCCAAAATTTAAGTATCGATAACTCTTTTGGTGGAATGTAAGAGAATTTGTCATAGATATCTTTAACACATTTTGTAATTTTATCATTATTGTTATATTTAGCATAATAATTTATTTCTAATATTCTCATCTCAAGATCCGCAGGGTGAGTAATCTTATTTTTTTCTATCATTTTTATTGCTTTATCATATTGTTCATCGTTTAAGTAGGCATTTACTAATCTAACTGAGTTTTTAATCACCTGGATTTCAGCTTCAATTGCCATTTCTAAGAAATGTATATTTTTTTTGTTAAAAAAATCATACATATCATCTTTTAATAAACCACTAATTAAATATGAATCATATGTTGTAATCAAATTTTTTAAATCAATTAAGTTATCTGTTTTAGTAAATTTATCGGATAATCTAAATAATTCATTCTCAAATTGATTCGCTAGAGAACTTAGATATACAGATGAGTAATATTTAATTACTTGATTTTCATTTTCTGCGCCTTGTTTAAGAATTTTTAATTTATCATAAGTCCCGTCTTCTAATACATCAAATAATAATGATAGTTGATCATCGTTATCTAAATACTTCATATTATCACTGTAAGATAACACTTTATCTTCACTTAAGAAGTTATATTCATTTGTATCTTCAAGTATTTCAAATATTGTAACCATATTTATTTCTTCTGTTTTACGTTTAGTTATAGCTGTAAAAAACTCAATAGTAAATACAATTAAAAAACCTAATCCAGGAAGAAAAAAAGTTATGAATATAGGCTTTTCTTCTTTTTTACTTTTTATAAAATATAAGTTCATAAGGTAGTAATTAATAATTAATACTATATGAATTGTTGAGTATAAGAATAAAGATTCTCCTGAGACTAGTGCTACTGTAAAAAAGTATAATTCTATAATACTTGAAATAAACATGATAACTAAAGCTATAGAAAGCATACCAATCCCTCCTTATTCCTATTCAAATAATGTCTTAGCTCTTTCTTTCATTTTTTCTTTATATTTACTTAATGTTGCTGGAAACAATACTTGTAACATATTTGTCTCAATATCATAAGAAAACACATCTACCGATCTGAATGTATTTATCAACTTCTCATTTAATTCATATGAGTTGAAATTAGGTATCTTAAAACTTAATAATACATAATCTAAATCATATCTTTCTTTTCTACTTTGTTCCGATTTTACTCTTTCCATAAAATAATCCGGCTTCATTATAATTGTCTTATAATAGAATTCATCAGTATCATCATCAAGTAAATGATTAACTTTTGTAAGACCATCTTGTAACCAATCTATAATCATTTTAAAGATTTGGAATGAATATTCATTGGCATCAGAGAACTCCATATCATCAACATTAACTATAGCTATTATTTCATCATTCAAAATTACGGGTGCTGACATTATAGGAAAGTCTTTATTACTAGTATCAATCTTTCTTAATGGTTTTTTCTCACTAAGAAGTTGTTGAAATATACTGTCCTTCAAAGTGTCTATTGAATAAGGTACTTTATGTTCACTGTTTTTTAGTTTTAGACGTAAGAAACCATCATTTTGATAAGTATATATTGATACCTTTTCTGTTTTTAAGAACTTTGATAGAACACCTAATAATTCTGTGAAAAGTTCTTCTTTATCAAAAGAACTAAATTTCTTCGCTATTTCGTATAAATTTAGTATTGAGTTATCAGAGTTTACTATTTGTATTTTCAAATCGTTATATAATTTTTTTATATTCAAATGTTCTTCTTTTAAATCTTTTAAATCATCATCTTTAATTTCTAAATCACTTGATAGTGAATTTATCTTATCCATATACCTTTCATAACCTATTCCAAATATTATGGCAGCTAAGTAAGTAAAAGATATATTAATAGCATTATTATAATCAGTTATAAATCCAACAAACGTATGATACTCAAGGAAATAAAAGGATATATATATAAAACTAACCAATGTAGCAATCATAACTGAGACAACATTTCCATTTCTCATAGCCAAAACTGCTACTATTACATACATTGGATGAGGGGTAATTGAAGAAAAGTCTTTAAAACTATTCGACAAGAAATAGAATAAAGATATTATCAATGATACAGTTATAATTTCAATCATGAAAACTATACTATTCCTTTTCATACCGCGCCCCCTTAATGTATTAATTAAGATTTATATTTTTTTATTTCTTTCCATTCATCATTAATTATTTCTTCTAAATTTCTACTAGGTATCCACCCTAGTTTGTCTTTTGCTTTATTTGAAGAAGCAACAGATATCACAGGATCACCAACTCTTCTTGGAGCAGATTCATATGGTATGGGTATTCCAATCACCTTTTCTGCTGTATTAATTACTTCAAATACAGTGTTACCATGACCATTACCTAAATTATAAATTCCATTATCAGTAGTTTTTGCTACCAACATAGAACATCCTAAAACATGTGCATTTACTAAATCGTCAACATGTATATAATCCCTTATACATGAGCCATCTTTTGTGTTATAGTCATCACCATACACTAATAATTTATCTTTTATACCACATGCTACATTCATAACTGAAGGTATTAAAGCTTTTCTTTCAATTGGATTAATTCCTCTTTTTAAATGTCCAGCAACATTAAAATATCTAAATATAATATAATCTATTCCTTTGCTTTTACTTGACCATTCAATAATTTTTTCCGCTTGTAGTTTAGACTCTCCGTAAATATTGATTGGCAAGACTTCATCATCCTCGAATATTACATCATCACCTTTATCTAATAAGCCGTAAACTGCTGCTGTAGATGAGAATACAATCTTTTTAACACCATGGTTATTCATTACTTCAAGTAAAGTTAATGTTCCATAAGTATTAACACTAAAAAATTCATATGGTTTATCCATACTTTCAGGGGCAGAGATTAGTGCAGCGAAATGTAATACTACATCAATTTCATTTTCTCTAAAAACTTGTGTTAATCCTTCTTTATCCCTTATGTCAATTTTATAGAAAGTAGCCCTTTTATTTACAGAGTCAATATTACTATTTATCAAACTATCAACCACAACTACATTATGATTATCTTTAATTAATCTATCTACTGTAAAAGACCCAATAAATCCAGCTCCACCAGATACTAATATGTTCAATATATTCACGTCCTTAATAGCGTTATAGTTACGTTAATTAGTACTTATTTTTTTATATTTTATAAAAAGAAAATAATACTTTTAATTATAGCATATTTTGTCTAAAAAAGTCTATAAGTATCAAAGATTATTCGCTGTAATAATATTCCATATTTCAAATATTTTCAATTTATTTTATTTCAGCAACTGCTCTTACTGGTATTCCGTCTCCTGAAATTTGTATAGGGAATCCCATAAACTTAAATTCAGTATTTTCTAAAAGATGTAAGTTGCATAAGTTCTCATAAATAATAACATCATTCCTTAAAAGCTGTTTATGAACAAACATATCAGAAGTATTAATTGGGTCAACTGAAATATAGTCTATTCCAACTCCTTTAACATTGTTTGAAATAATATAATCAATTCCTTCTTTATTTAGAACCGGGTAGTTATCCATATAATCTTTATTATAAAATCTTTTACCATAATCAGTCCAAATAAGTACAAAATCCACATCTGTAAGTTTATCTTCAAAAACATCTTTACCTATTTCTTCTACATTTCTACAATCAAATATTTTTCCTTTACCTTGAAAACTAGAAATATCATAATCTGTTATTTTTTTACCACCTTTAATCACATGTGCTTGAACATCTAAATGGGTACCTATATGATTTGTAAAAGATAATTCTAACTGATTAAAACCATCAGTCTCAATATTACTTACTTGTTCTATTATAGGTTTAGATGAGCCTGGATAAAGCGTCATATCTTCTCTAAACTCGTGACTTAAATCAATGTACTTCATTTTTTTCTCCTTCATCATATATATTTATATTTTTATTCAATGAAGAACTGCTATTTAAAAAACCTAAACACATGAAAAAGTAAGGTGTTGTGTACGGTTTTGTGTTACCAAAAATAGCAGATAGCAAATATGCGAATATTGCAAGAGCTAACATAAAATCAAAAAAACTTTTATCGTGTAAATTAGTCAGAAATTCCATACCTATGATTCCAATAACAAATAAGTATAAAACTAATACAAATAAACCGTATGTAAGTGCATATTCTAAGTACTCATTATGAACCCTAATAAAGTATGAGTCATCACTTTCAACTGTGTAGTAGACACCATTTATCCCTTGACCAATCAATGGTTCTTGAGTAAACAAAATGAATCCATCTTTCCATAACTTCCATCTACCACTACCTGACGTATCGCTTCCATCTGGATTACTTATAATATTTTCAGCATCATCAATGACTGATTGATACCTTCCAGTAGTTGATATATTCTCGTCTATTACGTTTACTAATATTGTAGTTAGGACTAATACCAGGATAGGAATATAACTAAATCTATTCTTGAATTTCTTATTTATATTTATAAAAACAATATATGTAATCATCGTTATACTAATCGATAAGAGAGCTCCCCTTGAGTTTGAATATATTAAAGAAGCAGATAAGAGTGTAAATCCAATCAAATGGAAAATTCTTAACTTATTGTCTTTTATCAAATTATACATAGATAATAATAAAGCTATAGTTAAGAAGTAACCATAATGGTTTGAATTAAAGAATAAAGATCTTTTAATATTTATTAGATCAGAGATAGGAATCATCTTATGAAGTAATGTACTACATAAACCAATTAATACAACTAGATATGAAAAACTAGAACAGATGATTACAATCTTTTTCTGTGTGGACTTTTCTAAAGAAAATGCACCCATAAAAAAACCAAAGTAAGCTAGTAATGTTAAGTATCCATCATTATAATTTATCCCAAAATAATTATCATTCACCCCATAAAATGCAAAGTATGAACTATCTGCAGATAATACACTAATAATGCCAAGTATCGCTACAACAACCAGCAATATATGAATTATATATTTAAGAAATAATCTTTTCTTGACTTTAACATTTGTAATATCTTTTATTATTAAAAGGGAAGAAAAAAGAATTAGATTTAACCCTATTAATCTATTTGAATTTACTATTAAGGAGTACCTAAGTAAATTCAAGTTAGTAAATAAAGTCCCTAGGAAAGAAAACATAAAAAACACTAGTAAAAGTGCTATAATTTTTTTAAGTAAATATTTATTTTTATAAAACATCATATTTTTTGTCCCCTATAATATTCTTCTTTACTTATAATATCAAATTATTATTAGATTTCCAACTTTCTTAACAAAGTCTCCTGAAGAGTTATTAGTAATAAAATGACTAAAATAAAAAAAGCGAAAAATTTCGCTTTTTAGTATTCTTATTAAAAAATTAAGCTTGCATCCAACCTAATACTCTTATTGGGTCAACCATAACTGTTTGTCCATCAATTTCATAGGCTACATAAGTACATTCTGAATCAATTCCTAATACACCAATTTTATTTCTTGCCTCAAGAGAAATTTCATTAGTTTTTTCAATTAATTTTGCAATGATAATTTCATCATTATCGCTTTCTAAAGCTTTTCCTTGTGCTTTATGAATTTCATCTAAAATTTTTTCGTTTGCTTTCTCTGCAATTATTAATGCTTCCACATAATCTTCAGTTTGATCTACTTCACCTGCAGATGCATTTGTGATAGGTAATACTATTGAGATCATTGCTACTAATAATAAAGATAGTAATAATTTTTTCATTTTATAAATCTCCTCTTCTTTTTTAAATTCGATTATACAGCTAATTTACTTGTATTATCTTATATATAGATTAGTTTGTAAGAAAATTATGCTACTTATAATCGCTATCTATAATTTAAAATAACATATATAAGAAAGGGTGTCGAGGACAAAAATGTCACTTTCGGTCTTAAGTAAAAATAATGTCATTCTAACTCATTCATAAAAAAAAGGAAACAATTTTCTGTTTCCTTTACAATCTAATCTTCTGATGATGGTAAATCATCTGAATCTACAATTGTTTGTTCTTCTATTGTAGTAGGAACTGAATCAATTTTTGTTTCAATAGAAACATTATTTTCTTCAAAATCTATCTTGTCTGGATTAACATTTAACATATTTGGTAGATTTAATCCAGCTGACTTATATATATCATTTAATGGAGGTAATGATTTTAACATTCCTGATAAGAAATTAGCAGTTGCTGGTTTATCACCATTTCCACCATCCCATACAGTAACTTTATCAATCTTAATTCCTTTAATAGCTTCGACTTGAGTTTTAACTAAAGTTTCAAGTTTATCAGCAATCATTAAATGAACTGCTTTATCTGCATCACCATTAGTTGCTTTCACGATTTGAGCAAAACCATCAGCTTGCTTAGTTAGTAATGCATACACACCGTTTGCTTCTGCTTGCATTTTAGCTAAAATAGCATCTGCTTCCCCTTGTGCATGTCTTCTTATTTTTTCAGCTTCTGCTTCAGCTGCAATTGTTACTGTTTCTTTTTCAATTTGTGCTAGTACAATAATATCTGCTTCTTTTGTTGCTCTTTCAAGAGCTGCACGGCTAAGCTCAGCTTCTTGTTCAGCTTTATAAGCTTCTTCTAACGCTTTAGCTTGTTGTACTTTTTCAGATGCTGTAGCTAAACGTAGAGCTTCTGCTTCACGTTGACGACGTTCTGCATCTGATTGTGATACAACAATCTTAGATTTATTTTCACCAGAAACTGCTGTAGCGTCAGCTTCTGCAACTGATACCCTTTCATCTCTATGAGCATTAGCTTGACCAATAGATCCATCACGGTTTTTCTCGGCAACAGATTTCTTAGCATCATTGATTGCTTTAGCCGCTGCTTCCTTTCCTAGTGCTTCAATATATCCCGATTCATCTTTAATATCTGTTACGTTAACGTTAATAAGTTTTAAACC
Organism: Mycoplasmatota bacterium WC44; assembly: GCA_046529715.1. Lineage (GTDB taxonomy): Bacteria > Bacillota_I > Bacilli_A > MAG-NZ > MAG-NZ > WC44. The sequence continues at coordinate 950,583 of CP134881.1, read as the reverse complement.
TATTTTGCTTAATTCCGCCTCAACATTTTTAGAAACATTATCTAAAAATTTATCACGGTCAGAGTTAATTTCTTCAATATCCATTGTAGCAATTACTAAACGTAATTGACCGAATAAAATATCTTTTGCTAGTTCTTTAACATCGTTATGACTTAAACCAAGTAAGCGTTCTGCAGCATTTTGCATTGTGCCTGGCTCAATAGAAATACCAACTGTAAATCTTGAAGGTACATCAACACGAATGTTTTGCTTTGATAAAGCATTAGTAAGATTAACTTCTATAGACATAGGAGTTAAATCCATATATTCAAAACTTTGGATGATTGGCCAAATAAAACTAGCTCCACCATGAATACATCTTGCACTTCTTGTGTCACCATCAGCACTTTTTCCTACTTTACCGTAAATTACTAAAATCTTGTCTGCTGGACATTTTCTGTATCTTGACATTATACCTGCAAAGGTAACAATCAATAATACAGCCAATGCAGCAATAATAGTTGTTGGTTCCATTACACTTCCTCCTCATTTTTTTTTACAATTAATAAGTTACCTAAGGTATCTACAACAACTACCTTATCATTATATTCAAGTGATTCCTCACTAATTGCATCAATTTCCTTAATACCACTAGATAATTTAATCATTACTTTTCCAGGCGAAGACATATCTCCCTTAATTCTTAGATAGACCTTCCCTTCACGTCCTACAGCATCTGTTAAAGAATAATTTCCTTTTTGCTGTAACTTTCTTGAAAAATAATAAACTAATCCAATAGATATAAACGCAGTTATACCTAATAAAATTGCATAAATCAAGTTTCCTGAAAAGTATCCACCCCATCCAAAAAACATAAAGAAAGCAATTATTCCTCTAAATGTTACTAACTTGAAAGGAGTAAATGTACTTTCAATTGCTTCAAAGTCAAGATCAACATCAATTCCAATTTCATCTAATAAACCTATAAACATTAATAAGTTTAGTATTACGAAAATTGTTGTTCCAAAAATTGCAATATATACATAAAATCTTGTTATACCTTCTGCTGCTTCTATAAAGCTAAACATATAACTCACCCTCTTAATTTAAGATATATTCTATATTTTATTTAGACTTCTCATCTCATCTAATTCAATATCTAATTTAGTATCAACACCATCATTTTCAATAGCAGTAGCTAAATCTTCAAATTCAGACGGTTGTAACCTTGATACAACTTTATTTAATTGAAAATCATATTTACCATGATCTATAGCTACAAGTAAAACATCCCTTAGATCTATAGAAGGAATGTTTTCTATCGCTTTACTCAAACTGAAGTCAGTTTTCCCTCTATCTAGTGCATAGACTAGTACGTCTCTTAAGTCAATTGAAGGAAGTCTATCAATCAAATTATCTAAATCTAGATTTGTATCCCCTTTATCTAAAGCACTGATTAAGAATTTTCTCAAATCATGTTCGTTGATAGATAAAATTTCTTTATCTATTGATGTACTTTCAAACATTTTCGATGAAGAATAATCAATCTCTTCTCCAGTTAATATATAATCTACAGATGTTTCAAATATTTCACGTAATTCTATTAACAAGCTTATATCCGGATAGCTTTCACTTCGTTCCCATTTTGAAACAGACTGGTGAGAAATGTTCAATAAATTTGCTAGTTCTGCTTGTGTTAAACTCTTTAATTTTCTTAATGTTGCAATTCTTTCTCCAACTCCACTTATCATCTTTATCACTCCATTTGTATAAGTTACTACTATTTTATATCATAAGATACTTATAATCTACAACTCTTTAATTGAATTTCTTTGATTATTTCAACCAATAGTTGAAATACACTTAAGAACAACACCCATCTATTCCAAATTAATAATGATTACACCTTATATTTCAATTAAAATATAACACATGTAATATTTTGTCAAAAATTGTATTTCTTTTCCACCTTATATATAACTTCTTAAAAAAAACGATATATTTCTTATCGTCATTTTTAATTATTATTTGTAACCACTTTATTTATTTTTTATATTAAAAAAATAAGGACTATTAGAAATCATCTATATCAAATGTATGTTCAATCTTAATGTTTTCTTTAGATAATACTATGCTTACTCCCTCTAAATCTAACTCGTCTACGACTAATCCAAATCCACATGGAGCTATACCATTAAAATAATTAACTTCGATATAAATAGGTATAGGTATTATTTTAACATCATACCTTTCTTTTAGTAATTTCTGTGCTTTAAAGGTTTGGTGTTCTTTATTAAAAGTAATCAAGCTAGTCATTAGGGTTTAATTATTTTATCAGCGAGTGTTTGTGTTGTTATAATCTCAAACATGTTTGAGATTCTTCCCACTTTGATTTTTTCAACAAGTTCAAAATACTTAACACATGACCCACAACTTAATATATTTACTCCCTTGTCGCTTAATAAAACAAATCTATCTAACATTTCAGACCCTTCTGAAACCAATTTTACACCTTCATTATAAAGCAATATATGGCTAGGTAGATTACTCATTTCAGAGAGTGTATAAACAAAAGATTTCATTAAAGCTTCACCTAACTCTTTATCTCCTTCACCCATATAATTTTTATCAAATACAATCACATAGTTTTTATTAAATTCATCACTAGATTTTATATTCTTAATAATCTCAATATAAAAATCATTTTTATTAGATGTTATTTTAAATGTGTACCCTTCAGTCATAAGCATATTTTCTATTGTTGATTTAGTAGTCTCACTACTAACGACACATACTATCTTCTCACCAGTACTATTATTTTTTAACTCATTTTCAAGTTCAAGTAACGCATTTGAACAATCTTTATCTCTTAAATCTAAATTTATCATTATCTCACCTTTTGTTATGTATATTTATTATTTATTACAGATACTACAGTATTTATTCTCTTCACTTAAATTATTAGAATCATTATCATATTTTTTACACTTTTTATCACATGATTTAAGTATATAATTTCCACCTTGAATATTAATTGCACTACCATTGATTAGTGCATTGGTAACTTTTTCTCTAGCTTTATCAATAATAATTTGAAAAGTTTGACGTGATACATTCATTTCCTTCGCGCATTCCTCCTGATTAAGATTCTTTAAATCTTTTAATCTCATTGCCTCAAGTTCTTCAAATTTCAAAATAACAAGATCACTTTTAGGGCAATATTCATTTTTAGGCGCAAAATAAGTATTATTAGGTTTAAATGCTATACTTCTCGGTTTAACTGGTCTTGGCATTATTTTTCCTCCAGTAGATTTACAATAATATTATATAGTTGGTACTTTGAGTAAAATACAATTAAAAGACAGAATATAAATTCTGTCTAAAAATCACTTAAATTAATGATGACGACCGCAACACTTATGATTTTTACTACCATGATCATCATGTGAGTGATTATGTTGGTGAACTAAGTATAAGTTATCTTCTTTATTTAACTTTCCATTAATAAAATCTTCTACTACTTTTTCAATAGACACACTATTAGTTAAATAAACTTCAATATTTTGAGCTTCTACTTTACGTTTAGCATTTTCTCCCATACCACCTACAACAAGTGATTTAACTCCTAAATCTGTTAATTCACTTGTTATTCCGCATCCACTATTTATAGAATTGTTGTAATATTCTCTTGATATAACTTCTTTATTTTGAATATCGAACAACATAAAACCTTCAGTTTTACCAAAATGTTTTGAAACATTGTTATTATTTACTGCTACTGCAACTTTCATATAAATCCTCCTTATTGGCATTTGCCATTTATATATTAATACATTACTTAGTTTTTGTCAAATGCCAGTAACTATTATGATTAATTACAAAAAAAATAACTACAAAATTTCATAGTTATTTTTTTGTAATTATAAGTCATATCTAGATAATATCTTAGAAGGTGTTTTCCTGATAAGTAATTCTATCGGAATTAATCCAAATATAATATTAACTAAATATAAAATAAGCGCGCCAATAATTGCGTTAATAAACGTAAAGTGAACAAAATCAATATAACCTTTAGCGTTACTTAATCCACTTGATAATAACAAGATTAAAGCTAAATATCCTACTAGAGAACTGATTGTTGTTATAAATAATATTTCCACTAAGAATAGTCTTCTAATATCTGATTTACTAGCTCCAACTGCTCTTAAAATACTTATTTCATATATTCTTGATAATAAACTTGATCTCATTATGAAATAAATACCTAATGCCGCTGAAATAATCCCAATTAAAGAATAAGTTAAGAATCCCGTGTTTGCTAATGTTTGATCGGCAATATACTCATCATAATTATCAAGGTAATCACTATAAGCGTAAATTCCTTCTTCATCAAGTTTTTGTATCGTTTCAGCCGGGTTATCAGTATATGCTAAAACTGATGTTTTAAAGAATGTTTGTGCAGTTCTTGCGAAATGCATCTTTTCCATCAGTTTTACATCCGATAACATTAAGTACTTTGTGTTGTAATTTCTTAGCCCAGCATTATATGAATAGGTTCCAACAACACTCAGAGTGCCTAAGCTTGTTCCTATTTGTGATGGTGTTCCAACATTTGAATAATCATCACTTAATAATACTTCTCTAAATGATCTTGGCATTCTCCCATTACTAAATTCTACTCCATCACCCAAGATAGTATAATCCACCATAGTTGGCAATGATAAGGAATATAATAATTCTTCTGACATCCATATTGTTGGAGAATCATCATTAGAGATACCTACTATATCAAATTCAAAATATGTATCTATTGAATAATCAAACTCGTTTCCATCTGACTGTAATTTTATTCTTGATTTTAAAACATCTTCATATGAGTCTATTCCACGCTCAGAATATTTATACATAAGTCCATCAGCTAAAAATTTATCTATAACTATCTCATTTTTTTCTGGATATCTTCCATATATAATGTTGTCATTAGATAAAAGAGATATATCACTAGGATGAGCATTAAGTGTTATTGAATTACTTATTTGATAATATGTTTCTGTACTTAGCTTATAATCCTGTGCTTCTGTAAAGAAATTTACTTTTTTTATATAATCGTATTCTTCTAAAGCTTTAGCTTCATCATATGTGTAATCACCCTCTACGATAATGTAGTTCCTTGATTTATCAACTATTAATGTATCATCATAATCATTTACTGATCCATATATTCCAATAGACAATGACATTAATGCTCCAACTAAGGCTAATATAGAATAAAGCATCTTACTCCCAATTGATAATTCACTAATTTTCTTTAGAGCATAATCAAAGGAGTCTTTAATAGAAATCTTGGCCATACCAGATTTGTTATCAATAATATTATCAAAATCAAAATCTGTTTCTAAATAATTGTTCTTATTGCATGAAAAATCATTAATCAGTTCAATTTCTGACTCGTCATTTAAATATTTAATTCTACTATGTTTCTTTGAATCTACTTTTAAATAAAGAGTTTCATTCTTATCTATTAATTCAATATCTATAGCACCACTACTATTTTCATTATTGTAAGTGGTTAAATCTACATTATTACTATTTAGAGTTTCTTTTTGATAGTCTTTCAAGAAGATTTGTTGATCTTGTTCAATTTCCAAAACTCCATCATACTCATTTAAATCATCATTGACTATTAAACCATCTTGAATACTGATTATTCTATCAGCATAATACTCAGCTAGTGAGATATCATGGGAAACCATAAGAACTAGTTTCTTCTTAGATACAACCTTTAAGATGTTCATTATATCTATCGTATTTTTACTATCTAAGTTACCTGTTGGTTCATCAGCTACAATAATTTTTGGATTCTTAGCTAATGCTCTTACTAAGGCAACTCTTTGAGCTTGTCCACCAGATAATGAGCTTACAAGACGATTATGATAATTTTCAAGACCTACAGATTCAAGTAAGTAATCTACCCTTTTTTTAATCTCATCTTTCTCTCTAACTCCACTAAGTTTTAATACAAACTCAATATTTCCATATACAGTAAGATTATTAAATAGGTTATAATTTTGAAAAACATATCCTATATCTTTATTACGGATTGTATCCCAAATTCTAGATTTATATTTCTCTATAACTTTATTATCTATAGTCAATGTTCCTTTATTAAAATCATCAGTTCCACTAATTATATTTAATAATGTTGTTTTCCCACTTCCTGATTTACCTAATATTATTACTAAACCCGTTTCTGGTAATTCAAGATTTATATTATTAACTACATGATTCTCATTTCTTTTTCCTTTATTAAAATACTTATTTACATTGTTCAGTTTTATCATTTTTTTCACCTACTCACTCTTCAGTGATGAAATCACTGATTTTTCAAATATTACTTTGTTAAATCTTTTAGCTATTAATAACATTAGGATAAAAACAGTTATTAATATGAATAGATAATCTCGAGTTGTAAAGTATTTTAATAAATGTGGGATTAATGATCTATATCGTTCGTTAATCATTAATGAAATGATAGCTATAATAAATGAGAATATAGACAAATAAATTAACTCAAATGTAATAATAGTACTTATTGTTTTTTTATTTGTTCCAATAGATCTATAAACTAGATAATCCTTCTTTTTACTAATCAGTACATTCTTTAAAACAAAATATCCAACAAAGTAATTAACTATAATTGTAACAATAAAAGTCATTGAAAATAATGCTAAGGAGATGAATGTAGCGTAACTGTAGTCAGCGATAGACCCATTTGGGTAAAGAACATTATAGCCCATGTTTTCTAACTCACTTTTAATTTTCTTAGCTTCATACATATCATTTACTATTAAGGAAGGTTGATATATATCATCCTTAAGAACTTTTTCAAATGTATTTGAATTCATATAAATAGCTGCTCCAAATGGATGCGGCTTATATGGTTCTGATTTCAATTGAATACTGTAAGGTTTAGGATCATTTTCAAAAGGTGAAACCCTTACTAAGGAGAATTCATAATCACCATTTAGAAACCCTAATAAGAATTCATGATCTATTACTAAAACCTCGATATCCCCTGGTTTTGGTACGTAATAATTAAAGTCGCGAATAATATCGTAGAACATCATATCATAAGCTAAGACCTCATCATCTTTTAAGTTATCATCAATTCTAATATCATTAACCATCATGTATCTTCTTTGATTGTTAATATCTAGAAGTACTTGAGTATATCCTTTAAAGGCTGTAGCGGACATATCACCTAGAATTGAAAGGTCTAAATAAATTTCATTATGTAATCTATCATTGTTAACTTCATCAGTAATCCCAACAACTGTAAAAGTAAACTCATCAGTTTCTATCCCTTCTATTTTCTTAATATTTAGTGAATTAGAAAGTGATATTATATCTCCAACTTGATAATACTCGTTTTGTCCTATAATTACTTCATCTGTATACTTAGGAAATCTTCCTTCAATTAAATCAAATTTTTGAAGAGATAAAGTTGGGTGTACTGAAAAATCAATAAATTCATCAAAGTCATATTCATAGTTATGAATCTTAGAGACTAAAAGCGTATCTAGTACAATATCATAATCTAAAACTCCTTTAACGTAATCTATTTCTGATAATTCCATTAATTCTCCCTCGCTGAATGCACTACTATCAGACTTAGTTACAATAAGCCTTGAGTCATCTGCGTTATCGAAATATAAAGTTTCACTTATATTAGATGTATATATTTGTTTTAATCCACTTCCATACATAAATATAAAAGCCGATATCATAAGCAATATAATCATTACACTAAAAAATGATTTCTTAGGTACTGAGAGTATGCTTGTTAAGGAGATTTTCAAACAATCAATTAACTTTACCTTGTATGGTTTTACTAGTTCCAGAGTTGCACTATTAGGTTTAGTTAATATTTCGTCCTGAACAACTTCACCATCATATAACCTTATCAATCTAGTCGCATAATTTCTTATAGTTTCAGAATCATGAGTTACAATCACAACTAATTTAGTTTCACTTATTTTTTTTAATAGATCAAATATAACTTTACTAGAATTAGTATCAAGATTACCAGTTGGTTCATCACAAACTATTATTGGGCAATCCTTAGCTAAAGCTCTAGCGATAACAGTTCTTTGTTTCTCTCCACCACTAAGTTTACTAGCTTTTCTATTTTTGATTTTCGTTAAACCAACTTGTTCAATTAATTCTAATGATCTTTTTCTTCTAGATGATTTATCAAATCCTTGAACAATTAAGGCCATTTCAACATTTTGAAGTACAGTATAACTTTCTATAATATTATAATTTTGAAAAACGAAACCAACATATTGTCTTCTATAATCCTCTAGTTCGCTTATAGTGTAATGTGAAATATCTTCATTATTAACAAATAATTTACCTTCTTCATAAGTGTCTAAACCACTTACAACATTTAGTAATGTAGACTTTCCACTACCTGATTCACCTGTAATTGCGATAAACTCACCCAAATTAAATTCAAGGTCTACTTTTCTTAAGGCTAAAGAAACAGATTTGTCTGCATAATAGTACTTAGATATTTTTTGTAAATTAAGCATAAATCCCCCCCCTATAATAATTTCATACAAGTATTAAAAACCACATAATTATTGCTACGATTATCTCACAAACCCCTTAAATATAACTTTAAATTATAGTATAAATTTTCATCTTAAATATTAACTATGAATATTCATACTACTTATAGTTGACACAATTATATCAAATTAGGCCTGTTTTACCAATTTTTCGATACATAATATATATTGTTGTTTACTTCACTCAAGCACTAAACATTAAAAAACACTTAAATATCATATTTAAGTGTTTTTATATTATTTATTCTTAATATCTTCAACTGGAGTTGGGTCATTCCCAGTTTCTGCTGCTAATTGTTGTTCAGCAATCTTAACTAAATTTCTAGTTATTTTACCTCTTAATGCACTAGATTTATACAAATCCGATCCAATCTCATTCGAAAACTCTACATTACTATTTTTTTCTTTATTCTTATCCATTTAATCACCTTTACTAATATATTTGTTAGTAAATATAATTTACTAAGCCTACTAAATTATTGGTTTGAACTACTATCATTTGATGTTGGTACATTCATAATTTCAACACCTGTATCTTGATCTAAACTTTTTATAATATTGTTAGTTGTTTTCCCTAATGCTTCATATGGCTGATACTCTTTATTACTTAGTTCATTTGAAAACTCGATATTATTTGTTTCTTATAGTTCTGTGACTTATTTTTTTTAATTGACCGTTTCTTTTCCATTTAATCACCTTCATTATATTTGTTAATAGTATCTTACATTTTATGTATTTATATACTTCTTCTAATTGCTACATTAACTGTATTTTAGAAAAATCTGATAGATCAATTAACTTATTAATGTATATCTCGTAATTAATCTTCACAAAATATCTGGGGTGATTAATATGAATAGATCTCATAAACATCAATTAGAAAAGTTAAGATCAAAAAATGGTTACACAACTAGAGATTTAGAAATTGCAAAGGAATTATTGAATCAACAAGATCCTCCTTTCCGTCAAGAAGTTGAAATAATAATTGAAAAGATTACAAGAAATTTAAATAAAGAAAGAGAAGATTAAAAAGAAAAATACTCGTAACTTAGACGAGTATTTTCTTTTACTTAAAATAATATTCATTATATTTTCAAAATAAAAAACGGCTGTAAAAAGCCGTTTTCAATTATAGATTAATCTGGTCTTTCATTCTACTTACTGAAGGAATCACCAAAACTGCAACTACTAAACTTACGAATACTTTTATTGCATCACCACTAGCAGATACTAATGCAGATTCAACTCCGAACTTCATAAAGAATGCATTGTAAATAAAATAACCAGTTATAGAAATTAATGATCCAACAGTTAACGCTAATATGTTAATGTTTCGGTTTTTACCACCATTAGCGATTAACCCAGTAAAATAACCAACTAGTCCAACTACTACAAATGTAGCTGGTGCCCAAGATGCCCATCCTGAAAGAATATCGAATAATGCCATACCAATAGCTCCTGCAATTGCACCATAGTTTTTACCAAAAACTACTGCTATTGGAAATAATGCGATGTATCCAGCATGAACTAATCCTCCGTTTGGTGTAGAAAATAATTGAATGAATGTTAATGATGTTACTATCGCAATAAATAAAGCTGCCATCATTAAATTTTTTGTTGTAATGTTACTTGACATAAAACCTCTCCTTTTAAATGTACTTTGCGTATAGTATAATATAGGTGTGTATATATATAAATGTACAAATTTATAAAAGTTGAAGGGTACAGATTATGTTAATAACTTTAGATAAGAAAAGTAATAATAAATTATATCTTCAGGTGTATAACCATATTAGATACAGTATAATAGACGGCACACTAAATGCTGGTAAAAAACTACCATCAATTAGAAAATTAGCTATTGATCTCGGTGTCAGTAAGACAACTATAGAAAATGCTTATAATCAACTTATTATGGAAGGTTATATTGAAGGAGTTGAAAGAAGTGGCTTCTTCGTGGTTAAAATTGATGATAAAGACTTAATATTAGATAAAAAACAGATTAAACCTTATCCAATAAAAAGTACAAAATATTTAAATCTTGGAATTACTGATTCTGTCTTTAATTTTAAACTATGGCAAAAAGAGATTAACCGAATAATCTCTTATTATAGTGATGACCTGTTAATTAGCTCATCTGCTAATGGTGAGGATAAATTAAGGGAGGAAATAATAAATTATACAAGAAAATATAGAGGACTTAATGCGCATAAAAACCAGGTTATAGTAGGAGCTGGTATTCAACAATTGTTAGGAATATTAATAAACCTTATTGGTAGTGATAGTAAAGTTGCTTATGAACATCCTGGTTATGACAGAGTTAAATATATTTTAGAAAGTTATAATATAAAAACTACTCCCATTGAAATAGGACAAAATGGACTAGATATAAATAATTTAAATATGACTAATGCTAAAGTTGTTTATGTCAGTCCTTCGCATCAATATCCGACCGGAAACATCATGACTATCAGTAAAAGGCTTGAACTAATTAAATGGGCTCAAGATAATAATAATTATATTATAGAGGATGACTATAACAGTATACTTAGGTATAGTGGTAATCCAATACCATCACTTCAAGGACTAAGCAATGGAGATAATGTAATATATTTTGGTTCGTTCTCAACAATTCTGTTTCCATCACTGAAAATCAGTTATATGGTACTACCTCCTCTTCTATTAGAAAAGTTTGAACAAGTAAAATACAAGTACTCTCAAACAGCCTCAAAAATAGAGCAGCTTGCACTTGCAACTTTTATTGAAAATGGTGAATTTGAAAGACACATTAGAAAAATCAAGAAACTTTACAGTAAAAAAAATGAAATCATTACTGAAGAAATACTAAAATTAAATGTATTGGGATTAGACATTATTGATACAAAAGCTGGAACACATATATTACTAGAATTTAATAATGAAAATTTATTAAATATAGTAAAGGAAAATGCTAATAACTTAAATTATAAATTAGAGAAAGTAATCGGTGATAAAAATAGAATGATATTTAAGTATACTGGATTAAGTGATTTTGAAATTCCACTTATAATGAATAAACTATTTGCGAGAGCAAAAAGAAAATTGTAAGTATTATAAATTATTGTATTAAGAATGTTTTCAACTCAACTCTTACAAGTTTAATAAGTAGCCCTCTTTTTCTACTTGAATATAATAAAGTAGAAAAAGAAAGGAGGAGAGTGCATGCAATGTCCATTCAGGACAATACCTTACACTGTACAACGTGGAGTTAACCTACCTCCAAATGATGTAAAACCACATGCAACAAATTTTCCAGTTCACTTGCAAGGAGAAAACATCAATAAGGGATGTTATCCAACATTCAATTACCAGCCAAATAATAGTTATTACCCGTGTACATATGTTCCTATACCTTATTTCTCAAAAATTGGTGCTGACATAGACTGGGACAATAAACTAAATTCATTAACTATAAGTTCTGATTATTTTGACATCAAAAAAACTAATGAAACGTTTGTAAGTAAAATGAATGATCTTGAAACCGAAATTAAGTCATTAAAGTTAAAAAACAATATATTATCTAATAATTATCAAACTTTAAAGAATTTTAACAATACTCTTAATGATGAAAACCTAAAATTAAAACAAGAGGTTAATCGTTTAAAATCATTACCACCAGATATTCCGTACGAAACTTTGTATGATCATATATTTAGTAGCAATTCAGAATTTTATATATACTATGGAAAAAAAAAGTTCACTGGTGCTGTTGAAGAGAATAAAGATTTGAAACAACTTATTAACACTACACAATCAGATGGATTAAGAATTAATTGGGTATATTATCCTTCAACAAATCAAATGTATTTTTATGTATCCTTTATTAATCAAAGGTTAGGATTAAACAATTATGACAGTGATGAAATAAGAAGACTAATAGGAAATTCATATAGAGAATTACATAAAGAATTTAATAAAATCACCAAAGATAATACTATAAAACTAGAAATGTCATTTGTATTTTCAGAAAACTCAGACGGTTATAATGTACAACGCAGTATATATGTAAACGAAGATGATATTGAACAGTTTCCAAAGTAACTTAAGATTAATAATAAAAAAACACTATTGAATTTATAGTGTTTATTTTTTTATTAAGATCAATTTTAACTATAGATTTTATTTAGTAAGATACTAACATCAATAGGTTTTGAAATATAATCATCAAATCCTACTTTCATATACTCATCAATTTGTTCTTTTAGTACATTAGCTGTAAGTGCAAATATTTTAAGATTCTTCTCTGGAAATTCTTTTCTTATATACTTTGTTGCTTCAACACCATCCATTATCGGCATTTGAATATCCATAAGTATAATGTCAAAATCCTTATTTCTAATTACTTCTATTGCTTCTTCTCCATTAACTGACACCTCTATATTTTTTAAGTTGTTAGCTTTTAATAATTCTTCTATCAATAAACTATTTACTTCATTATCCTCTACAACTAAAATTCTTTTGTCAGAGATAGGTTTATCAATTGACTCAACTAAATTTGAATATCCATTAGAATTAACTTCATTTATAGGAATATCAAACTTAAACGTTGTACCGCAATTAATTTTTGAAGATACAGATATATGTCCACCCATCATTTCTACTAACTGTTTACATATCGTAAGGCCTAAACCTGTCCCACCGTATTTTCTAGTAGTTGAGTTATCACCTTGAGTAAATGGTTCAAATAAGTTCTTTACTTCTTCATCTTCAATTCCAATACCAGTGTCGGTTATTTCAAAATTCAACACCTGTTTTTCCTCTAGTTTGTCAAAGTTCACTTTTATTGCAACAAATCCTTCATGAGTGAATTTAATACTGTTACTTAAAAGATTAGTTATTACTTGTTTTATTTTAAGAAGATCTCCATTGAGTAATGGAGGTATATTTTTATCAATAAAATATACTAATTTTAAATCTTTTTCATCAACAAAGACCTTAAAAGATTCAATCAGTTGAGATATTTCTTGTGTAAAATTAAAATCGATATGCTCCATTTCTAACTTATTATTTGTTATCTTTGATAAATCCAAAACATCGTTTATTAAACTCAAAAGAATCTTAGCTGAGTAATTTATTTTCTTAGAGTAGTCGCGTATTTTTTTCATTTGCTTTTGATTACTTATTAGATTTGTATATCCAATAATCGCATTTAAAGGGGTTCTTATTTCATGAGAGATGTGTGCAATAAAACTTGTTTTTGCATCATTATCTTTTTCAGCTACTCTCATAGCATTATATAGTTTCAATTCATTTTCCTTTATTTCTGTAACGTCTTTTACTGTACCTATATACTTAGTAACTTTACCTGAATCATCTTTTTTCAATGAGTTTGCTTTAGTTTGAAACCACTTAGTCTCACCTTTAATAGAAGCTTTATATGTGTATTCATAATTAAGTATTTCCCCATTTATGAACTTATCAGCAGTGGTATACATCTCTTCTGTTTCATCAATTATGTTTTCTTTTATCCATTCCTCTTTATCTTTAAATGAATAATACTTATCTTTACTTAATTTAAATCCAAGCATTTTTGCATAATTATCTGATGCCCAAAATTTATTATGTTTAGATTTTAAGTCACATAAAAACGATCCAAGATTCCCAACTTCTTCAGCATTTCTAAAGTTTTGAACCTGGTACTTCAACAATTTATTTTGTTTCTTTAACTCATCTTTTAACTCTTTATGTTCGTCCACTTCATAAAAAATAGCAGCTGACATTAAGGGTAAACCACCTTCATCTCTTTCAATTAGAAATCCGTTTACAATAAACCATGTAGTACTTTTATCATAAATATTAAAATAGGGGTAGGTGATTTTAAAATTATTAACATCATACGATTTCATATATAAATAATAATCTTTAAAACACTCATTTATAAACTCATCTCCATAGTGTTTAAGTGTTGGTTTAAAGACATTATTTTTAAAGTCTATCTTATAACAGTTATCAGCAACTTGAACTGTCTTTTCCTTATTTCCAAAAGAATTTATACTATAACTATTAGTATATGAAAACAATTCTCCTCTTACAGTAAATTGAACTATAATTCCTAAATCAGAATTTATTACAGCTTTGTTATAATCATTCTTAAAAATATTTATTACTCTCTCTTCATACTTTCTTACTAATTCCTCGTAATTCACCGATATCCCTCACTTCACTATAATGTAAAATAGACTCTTGAGTATTTTCTCAAATAACCGATTTCTTTTAAAGTGAAAATCAATAATATATGTCATAATTTATTATTTTATGAACTTAATTGACTTAATTTATGTTAGAGGCTATTCAAAATAATCATTTATGTCGGACAATGTCGAATAGTGTATACAATCCTACGCTAATATTTTTTAAGAAATAAGTAATTTTTTATACATTTAATAAAATTGATTCCTACATAAATAGGAATCAATTTTATTAATAGATCTTATATAGTAATCTTAATAACAACTAAATGAATTTATACCTCTTAAATCCGTACCAAAATACAACCATCTATATCCATTCCATCTGTACCCAGATACTGATTTTCTACCTACATATGTTGGGTAGAACCAATATGGGAATCCAAATCTAGGCCATACGTAAGTATAACGGAATAGACAACCTCTAATTGAACCAGGGTCTACAGCTTTTAATTCTGGGCCTTGTTGAGGAACTATTGATGGTGGAGGGGATGTTGGTGCTCCCCCACTACTAGGTCCACCATGTTGGTGAGATGGATATTGCTGATAAGGTGGTGGGGATGTTGGTCCTCCTTGTTGAAATGTTGGGTGTTGGTGGTATGATTGAGATGATGGTCCATCACTGCTAGGTCCACCTTGTTGAAATGGTGGATACATAGGCGACTGACCCGGATATAGAGTTTGTGAATGTTGCTCTTGGTTATAACTAAAGAATCGCTCTTTATCTTCTAAATTTACACTATCTTGATTTTCCTGCATCGGAACATGATATTCATAATACTCTTCGCTATCGTACATTAAATGTACCTCCTTTATAATATTACATACTAATATATGAAGTTAAACATTATTATGTACTCATCAAGCTGGATTAGATTATATAAAAAAAGGATTTTATAATCCTTTTTGATTTTGATATTCTTGTTCGTCTTTTAATTCTTCTTTCAATCCTTCAATCGCTTTCTCTCTACGTCTATTTTTTTCCTTTAATTGTTCCCTGTTTCTAGGATTATCTGTTTTAGAAAGCATTTCTTCGGCTAATTCTGTATTTAGTTTTGCATTTTCAATATTATCTTTAATTTTTTGAACGTTGTCAGATCTATCATCTGGTTTGTTTCTGTTTTTTATTTCCATATTAATCCTCCTTGTAAAATTATTTTACGAAATATACTTTTTTATATACATTCTTAGAAAAAATAAAGTTTATTATAACCTTTATTTCACTGCTTTTAGTTACATTATTAATTAGAAAATACTAGTTAATTATTACTACACCTGAATTTTATTATTTCATATTATATATTGAGGTGATATTTATGAAGGTGATAATTTTTATTCAAACAGCTAAATCTGGTACAAGTAGGGAAGCAATCAGGGCTAGCGAAGAATTAAATATGTACACAATTTTGTTAACTAATAATAAAAAGCAACTAAAACAAAGGGAAGAATATACAGATGTTCACGATATGATATATATCGAAGAACTTAACTATAAAAATATATGCAGATATCTAGATACAGAGATGAATGACTGTTTTAAAATAGGAACAATATTAAGCTTTATAGATGGTTACAGTACACTTGCATCTAGATTAAGGGATAAATATACTAAAAATCCATCCAAATCAAATGCCATAGGAGTAATGGAGGATAAGTTATTGACAAGAATTAAATTACGGAACTATCCATTTACACCATACTTTAAGGAAATAACTTTAAAAGATGATAATGTACATGTATTAAAGTTTCCACTAATCATTAAGAAAAGAATATCCACAGCATCTAGAGATGTAAAACTTATTAATTCAATAGAGGACATTTCAACAAAATTTTACAAATCACATGATGTTTTCATAGAAGATTATATAGATAAGGATCAGTATTTAATTGAGGTATTCGTTCGAAATAGTAAACCTATTTCTATTATTAAAATAAAGCAGGATGTATTGTTAACAAAAAACAACACTTTTATAGTTGTTGGTTACACCCTAGATAAAAACACAATTATTTCGGAAAGTGAACTGAGTATGATTCAAATCATTATAGACGAACTTAATTTTAAAAATGGTGATTTTCACATTGAAGTAAGGGAAGATGAAGAGTCATGCAAATTAATTGAGATCAACCCTAGAGCTGCTGGTGGAAGTATTAGCCATATTATTAAGTACGCAACTGATACTAATTATATTGAACAAGTAGTAAAATTCTATCTAGGTATGGATTTTACTGTACCAATCGTCAAAAAAGATATTTTCAATAAATATTTAACATCTAATATTTCTGGTGTATTAGAAAAAGTAACTGGAAAAAATTCAGCTTTAAATAGTGAAGGTGTTTTAAAAGTTTACGTTAAACCTAGAAAGGGAAATCATGTAGTAGAACCATATCACATGGGGGATAGAATTGGATATGTTATGGCTACAGGAAAAGATAATATAGAAGCAAAAGATAATTCACTAAATGCAGTTGATGAGATTAACTTTCAATTAAAGGAGGATTCATAATGTTAATCGGAGTAATGCATATTCGCAAAGATCCTACAAAAATAGCGAAGCTTTATACTTTAGCTGCCGCTGCTAAAATGGAAGGTGTAGATTTTTGTTACTTTTCTCCAGGGAAAGTAGACTTTGAAAACAGAAAAATAGAAGGTTATTACTATGAAAGAGAATGGAAACAAAAAACATTTCCATATCCGGATATAATAATCAATATGACTGGTCCAAGAACACCAAAACAGCTTAGCGTTAGCCTTAGGTTAAGAAAGGAAATTCCTTTTACTGAATCTAAAATACATAATAAAAATTACATTCAAAAGCTCTTACATGATCATCCTATTTTCACAAACTATTTGCCCGAGAGTATTGTAGCTAGATCCGAAAAACGTGTAGTAAAGTTTATGGATAAACATAAAAGAGTAGTATTAAAACCTTCAGTTGGGTGCAAAGGACAGCGAATTTTTTTTATCACTAAACATAATAAATCCTATATAATAAATTATGGTGAGAACGAGGAAGTAATGGATAATTTAACAAAACAATTATCAGAAATTAAATTAACTAAATATATAGCACAAGAATTCATAGTTTCTGAAACAAATGAAGGATTACCTGCAGATTTTAGAATTCATACACAAAAAAACGAGAAAGGAAAGTATGTTATCACAACAATATATCCTAGGATTGGAGATAAAAAAAATAAAGTGTCCAACATTAGTCAAGGAGGATACTCTGCTAATATTGAACTTTATTTAAAAAATCAATTCAAAGATAAATGGTTAAACATATATAATAATTTAAAAGTCTTCGGTCTACAAATATCTGAATATCTTGATGAGCACTATAATAATAAACTTAACCAATTAGGTGTAGATGTGTGTATCGATAAATCAAATAAATTATATCTCATTGAAGTAAATTGGAGACCAGGATTACCAGTTCTTTTCTCGGATAATATTAACCATATTAAAAATCTAATCAAGTATAGTATTTATAGAGTTAATACAAATAAAGACGATAATGAGATTTAACTTTGTATACAGTAAATTGCTGGTAACTATCAAAAAAAATATGTTCCCCTACTAGAAAACGCTAATCATGACAGTTTTATTCTAGTAGAAAGGGGGATATTTTTATTCTGATAAAAATTATACGTCTATAGAGGAGTAGTAATTGTTTAACGCTTTATATATAGAAAAAGAGGTATTAAAATAACCTCTTTTAAATTACTTTTACTTTATTTTAATAATTTCTTCTTCTAATGAAGTAGTACTTAAAGTTTGAAAATCATCTACGAATAGGTAAAAATTCGGATCAACCGCGTAATAAGTTATATCGTAATAATAGTAGTCATAACCTGGAGGAGCTATCCACATCTCAAAATGTAAATGTGCCCCATCAACTTTACCTGTTTTACCTTCTATACCTATTAGTTGACCTTTTTGAATCGTGTCTCCTATACTAAAATCTTCATATTTATCCAAATGTAAATACCTACTGATTACAGTTTGTCCATTTATTAGATTATCATGTTTTATAACAATATACTTTCCTGCAGTACTACTGTTACTGATGTGGACTACTTCACCATCTGCAATTGAAAATATCTCATCATTTCCATAGCCTCCATCAGCCCCCCCCATATCAATTCCTTTATGAGTGACTCCATAGTAATTGTAATATGATTTACTATGATATACTGCAGTTACTCTTACATAATCCATAGGAAATTGAGGGATTTGTAAAAACTCATAACCATTTATATTATAAGTTATCGTAATATCAACTGTGTTATCTTCTACCACAATTTCTTCAAAATCCACTATATCATTACCATAATATATCGCATTTAGTTCGTATAACTTATTTCCTACATTTAAACCTTCATCAATATTAAGAATCATTTCAGTATTATCATTGTTAGATTCAAATTCATTGTATGTTTCTCCATTTATTTGTAATGAGTTAATTTGAAACTTGTCTTCATTACTTATAGATAATTTCAATACAACTTCTCCATTAATAAATGTACCAGTAATATCAATAAATTCAATTTCATTATACGATGGTACTTCAGTTATAACTTCATCCTCTCCCTTATCATCTTCTTTTTCATTAGTATCAATATTTTCACTAGTTTCGTTTTCCTCTATTACACTAATTGTTAATAATTTATCACTACAAGCACTAATTAATAGTACCATAGCTAAGATTAAATAAACTCCCGCAATCCTTTTCACGTATAAATCCTCCTAACTTGATTATACAATAAATAATGATTCATTATAGTTGGTAATTTGTAACAAGTGATTCACTGAAAAAAAGTTCAATCCACTGGATTGAACCTTATATTAGGCATTTTACTTTACTTATTAAATACAATATAAATGAAAAACTCCTTTATTCATAAGGGGCTATTTCTATATTTATCGAGCATAAAACAAGTATAAAATTTATAATTAATACTAACACTGCAAGCAGTAGGAATGATAAAACCAAATAACTTAGTAAACTACCATTTGAAAAGTCAGAGATTGTAACTAAAGGCGTTCCAACTGCAGGATAATTCGGATTCGATAGGGCATAATTAGTATCAAATATAATATTTAGAATACCAGATATAATAGCGTAAGCATATAAAGCTAAAATTGATCTAACAAACGTTTTTTTCGTAGCCTTCCAGTTATAAACATACATAAAGTAAAAAGGTACAAATAATATAATCGAATGCGTCCCCATTAATTGATAATATAAGAAATGATCAAATTGAACATAGAGTGTATCAGGATAAACCATAGCTGCAAGTCCCGATATAATTGCCCAAGAGAAAAACATTTCAGCTACTATTCTTTTCTTTGTTACAAGGGCGTAAGCAAGCATGAACGCAGTAACATTTGATATATGAAATGGTAAATCATAAAACACATCAAACTGTTTATAATAAATCACATATATACGGTATGATAATACACCGAAAACAAGTAATCCAGCAATAACATATCTTAATATATTTTCATATTTCCAATTTAAAATCTTCTTTCGATTGTGATAAACAAAAATAATACAAACTACAGTTAAAATAAATGGAGCTATATGTCCCCACAAATTTAATTCATTTTCGTAACCTAATGCTTTATATTCTTGATAATCATTAGGTAAATAATCAAAAAATCCCCTCACTACAATACCTCCACTTTCCCTCTTTTAATTTAGATTAATATACTCTAACGATATCATAATCTTATATTAATATCATTATGAATTATCTTTATTTATAAAAAAAGGAATTAAAAAATATAAAAGAACACAATAAATCCTTTTAAGGATAATTGTGTTCTTATTCTGTTTATATTAAATCCAAGTATTAGTAATTTAATTTAAAACTTAAACCAGTTCGTAGTCTTTTTAGCAATACTAACTAAGAATAACATTAAAGGAACCTCAACTAAAACACCCACTACCGTAGCTAAAGTCGCTCCAGAATTCAATCCAAATAAAGCTATTGAAACCGCTACAGCAAGTTCAAAGAAATTCGAAGCACCAATTAACGCTCCTGGAGCAGCAACATCATGCTTCATTTTCCAAACCTTACTCCAGATGTAAGCTACAAAGAAAATAAATATTGTTTGAATAATTAAAGGTACTGAAATCAATAGGATATCTAATGGATTATTTAAGATAACATCACCCTGGAACATAAATATTAAGACTAGAGTAAGTAAAAGTCCTACTTCAGGAATTCCATTGAACTTACCAATAAAAACATCTAATGAGATCTTGTTATTATTACTGATAACTCTTCTAGTAATGTATGCAACTATAATCGGTATTACAACAAATAAAAGTACTGACAAGAACAGTGTGTCATATGGAATTTGTATATCAGATATTCCTAACAGTAACGCCACAATCGGAGTAAATGCAAACAATAATATAAAATCATTTAATGCGACTTGAATAGCAGTATATGCTGAACTTCCTTTCACTAAGTGACTCCAAACAAAAACCATAGCAGTACAAGGCGCAGCACCTAATAATACAGCACCAATTAAGTACTCTTGTGCTGCAGTTTCAGGGATTAATGACTTAAATACCACAAAGAAGAAAAAGTAAGCAATCAAGTACATTGTAAAAGGTTTAACTAACCAATTAACAACAGTTGTTACCACTAATCCCTTTGGATTTTTTGATGCATCTTTTATAGATGTAAAGTCAATTTTTAGCATCATCGGATAAATCATTACCCAAATTAATATTACAATTGGAATTGATATTTGAGCGTATGTAAATGTTTCTAAATAATCAACAGCCCCTGGCATTAATTTACCTAAAGTCACACCAATTCCAATACATAAAGCCACCCATAGTGTTAAATACTTTGAAAATAAATTCATTATAATTCTCCTCTTTCTATTCTTTCTAATAGATCAATTACTTTCTCTTTAATAATGTCTCTTGTTATTTCAAATTCAGATTTAGGTCCACCACTTGGATCAGTCAAACCCCAATCTTCTCTATGTTCGCATGGTACATATGGACATTCAACACCACATCCCATTGTCACTAAGATATCAATCTCAGGAATATCCTCAATTAATTTTGAAGTGTGTAGACTCATATCTATTCCAGCATCTTCCATTACTTCTACTGCCATAGGTTTTGGACTAGGATAATCTTCTGTACCAGCTGAATATGCATCTATGATACCTTTACCTATTTCTTTAGCCCAACCTTCAGCCATTTGACTTCTACACGAATTATGAATACAAACAAAAGCCACTTTCTTTTTAATATTAATCATTTTCTACCTCCTAAATACTAACAGTTACAATTATCAAGTTTACATTCTGGTTCTATTCTATCTATATATGAGATAAGTTCCTTATTGTTATTTGTAAACTCCTCACTTATTTTATAATGAACAAAACGATTTATCTTAGTTGAATCAACAACACCCTCTTGGCGCATCCTCATCAAATGTTTACTCAAATTAGCTTGTTTCATGTCTAATAGTTTTTGTAAATCACATACACATGTTTGCCCATTTTTCAAAAGATATGTAAATATTCTATATCTATTTTCATCACCTAACAATTTAAATATACTGTTCATATTATCACCACAAACATATTACCACACAGTAATATTTAGTTCAACAAAAATACAAAAAAGATTCAGTTATAGATAAACCTATTTCTGAATCTAATAAAATTGAACATTTATATCATATATAATATTGTATTTTAATTATTTATTTATGTTTGGTATCATAAATATTTTTTTAACATATACCAAGTACACAATATATAACAAGGTACTAATCTCACCCAAGAAAATAGAATACCAAATTCCTATATTTCCAACCATTATAGGAAGGACTAACAAGAAAACTAAAGTAAAAAACATTCCTCTGCTTATAGAGATATTAATTGCTATCCTTGACTTTTCTATTGATTGATAATAAGTTACATTGACAATATTAAGTGATGCAATTATAAATGATAACATGTAAATTATCATAGCATCATAGGTTAATTTTATGAGTGCTTCATCACTATTAAAGAGGCTAATTATTTCCTCACCAAATATCAATATGATTATGTAGATTATTAATGAGACAACGAAGTTGGTCTTTAAACCCATCTTGAATATTTTATTCACTTTTTCATAATCTTTCTTACCATAATTATAACTTAATAGAGGTTGAATCCCTTGAGAAACACCTATAAATAATGCAGTAAGAACAACACTTATATAACCAATAATACTAAATCCCGCTATACCAATTTCACCAATTCTTCTTAGTATAACTTGATTAAAGGCAAATATACTAATAGCTGGTGATATCTGAACTATAAACTCAGGTGTCCCCGCTTTTAGAATTCTTATAACTTCATATTTTTTTATCTTAGGTATATAGATTTTAAGCATTCCCTTATTTCTAGTAAAATGTGTTAGAAGTATAAACACGCTAGATAATTGTCCTATTCCTGAGGCTATTGCTGCTCCGATAATTCCAAAATTAAAAATAAATATAAACGTATAATCTAATGCTATGTTGGTTATTGCTCCTATAATTAAGGCAACCATAGATAATTTTGGATTACCATCATTTCTAACAAAAACACTGATTGCTAAACTAAGTGAAAATCCAAGACCAAAAATCAAGTAATAACGAAGGTATTCAGCAGTACCCGTTAATAACTCATCACTAGCACCTAATATACTTGCTATTTGATAAGGATAAAGCACACCTATAATAGAAACTGAACTTGTTACAAGTACTATTAAGAGTAAACTTTCTAAAAATATATTATTACCTTCTTCAAACCTATGCTGTCCAAATTTTATAGAAGTTACTGCAGCCCCTCCCATTGTTATCATCATTGTTATAGCTAATATAAGAGTTGTAACGGGTAATGCTACGTTTATTGCTGCAAGAGCCCATGCTCCTAATCCTCTGCCTACAAATATTCCATCAACAACTATGTATAGTGCTGAAACCATCATACCGATTACGGATGGTATGGCATATTTCATAAATTCATTCCATAATAACTTCAACTTTATCACTCCCATAGGAGATTATAAAGTCTATACTAAGTATAGAGTCAATAGTTTTAAATTAATATTTGTAATTCATATATTAATTTATTATTTTGCCATTGTTCAAGTGTGTTAAACAATTGAATTTCAACTCCAATGCCTATTGTAGTGATATTGTTATCATTAATATACTTTCTTAATTTTGCTACTGAATTCTTTCTTTCATTTTTCTTATAAGCAACACATAAAAACCTTCCCTCTGGTATTTCATTTATATCAAAATTATTATTATCTTTTCCATCTACACACAGCGTTGAATATAGACTTTTATACAGTACCTTACCATCATCAAGAAATGCATCCATATATATATAATATCCTGTTTCTCCACCTAACATAATTTTATTTTCTTCAACGATTTTGTCTAACTTTCTTAATTTTAGTTCTATATCGCTATCTTTTTCTTTATTACTTAATAAAGTATTCACAATAAATCTCTTTTTAATATCCCTGAAATATACTTCATTTCTTTTATCGAATTCTAAAGCATATTTTATTTCCTTCTCAATATGCTCTATACCTTTACTTATATTCTTTAATCTAATCATCTCTTCTTCAACAAACTTATGTTGTTTTTTCAGAAATACTTGTAATGTACTAATATCATTAGTGTGTAAAATATCGCTAACTTCCTTAAGAGGAGCTCCTATTTGCTTAGAATACTTTATTAAATCTAAATATACAAATTGATCAATTGTATAATATCTATAATTACTTATTGGATCCACATAACTTGGTTTTAAAAGACCCATCTTATCATAAAGTCTCAACGCTTGAATAGATACATTATTAATCTTAGCTGTCTCTCCAATTGAAAAATATTTTTCCATAAACTCCTCCGAATCTATAACCACATATATCCTATATTTTTAACGCACTATAATTATACCCAATA
The DNA here is from genome assembly GCA_046529715.1 of Mycoplasmatota bacterium WC44. GTDB lineage: Bacteria > Bacillota_I > Bacilli_A > MAG-NZ > MAG-NZ > WC44. Next base: position 925,748 of record CP134881.1, on the reverse strand, counting down.
TTTCCATAAACAAAACACTTATAAACCAACAGTTAATTCATTATAGTTTCTTTTTCTGTATGATTATAAAATATTACGACAGTAACATTTATCTACCAAAAACTATTCAGTTGAGTTTAAATTATTCATACTCACCTAAAGTAAAAAAAACCACCTAAGGTGGTTTAATAAAGTATTCACGAATATTACTATCTAAGTATTTAGCGATTCATGACGTAAAGTTTTACTAGCTCTTCTACGATCACTCTCAACTAATAATTTTTTTCTTAATCTTATATCGTCAGGTGTGATTTCAACAAACTCATCTTGCTCAATAAATTCTAATGCTTGTTCTAAAGTGAATTTTTTTGTTTCTTTCAACTTCACATAATTATCAGTCCCAGCTGTTCTAACTGCTGATAATTGCTTGTTTTTACAAGGGTTAACAACTAAATCATTGTCACGACTATTCATCCCAACAATCATTCCAGTATATACTTTTGTTGCTGGTTCAACAAACATTACCCCACGTTCACTTAAGGAAAGTAAAGAGTAAGTCATTGCTGTTCCATTTTCTTTAGCAACAAATACACCATTTTGTCTTGACTGTATCTTACCTACATAAGGTTTGTAGCAATCAAATGACTTTTCAATAATACCTTCACCATGAGTGCTATTAATGAATTCACTTCTGTATCCTATTAAACCACGAGTTGGAACCAAATATTCAAGTTTTGTATAACTACCATCAGAATCCATATAACTCATGATACCTTTTCTAACATTCAATTGATTAATGACACTACCAGAATATTCGTTTGGTACGCTTACAATTACTTTTTCAAATGGTTCATTAATAGTTCCATCTATCTCGCGTAGAAGTACTTCAGGTTTTGATACGCATAGTTCATAACCTTCTCTTCTCATGTTTTCTATTAGAATACTTAAATGTAATTCTCCACGACCTGATACCTTTAATCCACCTTTTTCACTTAGTGGTTCTACTCTTAATCCAACATTTGTTTCTAGTTCTTTATCAAGACGTTCCAAAATTTCTCTTGATGTAACATATTTTCCAGATAATCCAGCAAATGGTGAATCATTTACCAAGAAGTTCATGGACATAGTTGGCTCTTCAATCTCGATAATATCCATAGGAATTGGATTATCAACTTTACATACTGTATCACCAATTAATATATCACTTATACCAGTAAATGTCACAATATCACCACAATATACAACATCGACTTCTTTTTTCTGTAATCCTTCGTTAATATAAATTCTACCTATCTTTGACTTAACTACAGTACCATCACGTTTGCATACTGAGACAATTGAAGCCTTTTTAAGCATACCTTTATTGATTCTACCAACACCTTGTCTCCCTAAGTACTCACTATAGCTTAGAGAAGATACTTGCATTTGTAAATCTTCATCTGTGTAGTCAGGATAAACTTCCACATGATTTAACAATAATTTAAACAAAGGTTCTAATGTGTTACTATCATCATCAATTTCTTCTTTAATAATACCTTGTTTTGCAATTCCATATAAAATTGGAAAATCAAGTTGCTCTTCTGTTGCACCTAGTTCTGCAAACAAATCAAATGTCATATCAACAACTTCCTCAGCTCTTTGATCTTTTTTATCAATTTTGTTTACTAAAAGAATTGGTCTTAAACCTCTCGCTAGAGCTTTCTTTAAAACTACTCTAGTTTGGGGCATCGGACCCTCACTTGAGTCGACTAATAAAACAACTGTATCTACAGTTTTAATAATTCGTTCAACTTCTGATGAAAAGTCAGCATGTCCTGGTGTATCAACGATATTTATTTTAATACCATTATACTCAATTGAACAATTCTTTGAATAAATAGTAATACCTCTTTCACGTTCTAGGTCATTACTATCCATTATTTGTTCTACATCTACCTTTTCTGTTCCACTTTGGGATAATAGTGCATCAACCAATGTGGATTTACCGGCATCAACGTGCGCAACCACAGCTATATTAATTATATCTTTTCTCATAAACACCTCTAAATTGTTTAAATTTATACATTTTTCTACATAGACCCTATTAAGGGTATATTATTTTGTGTTAAATAACAACTTAAAAACGCTATCATAAAGAAAATATAAAAATATACCTATAAGTAGTTAATTTTTTTTAAGTCTACAGTTGCAAGAAATAGACATATTTATTGATTTTAAGGGAAATAAACGCTTTAAATATAGTTTAACTTTATTTTGAATATATATTTATATTTATATAAACATGTAATACCAATAACCTAGAATACACGTATCTCTTAACAGTAGAAATTAAAAAGTGATCATTAATAATCACTTTTAGTCTTATACTTGCATATTAACTTTAGCTCATGATGAACAGTAATTTTTGACAAATTTATTATTCCTCTTCATTGCAGTCATCGAAATATACCTCTATTAAAACGTCATCCATTTTATACTCAAGAAGTATTCCTTTTTTTACTGAAGCGTTAACAATCTTCTCAACAGATTCATTAACGTCTAGAATGTCTGTTATTGATGAGTTTTTATCAATAACCATTGTAATCTTATCACCTTCAGCTTTTAAAATTTTCGCTATAGCAATTTGTTCTAAAGCAATTGATGATAGGAGTAGGTTTTTTATATGTTTTTCTCTCAGAAAGATCGCGCGGTTACTATTCGGATTTTTTGGTAAAGACATATCCATTTCTCCTTTCTAAAATCCTCCGAGTCGTTTAGCAAAAAGTATTGGATTTGAAATTACTTTATAGTACATCTGAGTATCATCTAATCCATATAGTGGGAATTTATGATCATGAAGTTTGTTTATTTCTAATATCCATACTTTTAAGTTTTCATCAATCATTACATCAATACCCAAGTCTCCGTATTGTCCCATTTTTTCATTTAGTAAATCACACGCTTCTTTACAAACTCTAATTATTTCCTGTTCTTTAACAAAAGCCTTTCGTTTATTAAGATTAAATGCTTTTTTTAAACTCTCTATACCATTTAATGAAAATCCATCGAGTAAGAAGTTTGTAGCTATACTTCCTTTTTTTCCAAACCTACCAATAATCCCAGGACATTTCCATTCTTTAGTATTGTCTTTTTGAAGTATAACTCGAAAATCAAAGTTTCTCTCATCATATTGTTTTACAGCTATTGCTTGCTGAACAACATAGTTTTTCTTTATGTTCAATTCTTTAATGAATTTCTCCGCTTCATTATTATTGTTAATTATTTTTTCTCCTCTTAAACGATAGACAAAATGATATCCTTCTTCTGATTTATGTAATTTGACAATTCCCTTCGCTTTTTGACCAGCTCTTTGTTTTAAGTATACTGATCCATACTTTTCAAGCATTTTATCTACTTGATCTATTGTTTGTAGTTTCTCAGTATATGGTAGATATTTACTAATGTGTGGTGTTGTTGATAGACAGTTCCACAATTCCCACTTATCGAAGAAGTATGAGTTAAAAATTCGATCACCTAATGTAGTAGTTAAACCATCAAGTATTGATTGACTAAATCCAGTTTTTCTATAGATGGCATTTGGAAATGGAAATACTCCTTCTTTCCACATATCGTCAATTGGATCATAATAAAAACCATCAATTGTCTGATTTTCAAAGTTTACACTGTTTGCAGCAAACATATATACTAACCCATTAATATCAGAGTAGTTTTTCATGTATTCCTTATAACGCTCTAAGTTCCTTTCATGAAGAAGTTCTTTACGAACTACAGGAACAAATCCAATAATAGGTCCAATGTTCAGATTGATACCTTCTACTTTCAACTCATAAAGCAAGTGATCTGGCATTGAGAAAGAATCTAATAATTTTTTTTGTATTGATATCGTGTCTTTAGGTAATGCAGAATCTACTCTTACTGCAAGTTCTCTTTTCCACAGACCAAAATGTAATATAACACGGTTTTTATCTATAATCTCGGCTAATGAGTTCGAGATTTTTAAAACACGTTCGTGTGAATTACTCATTTTTAATCGTATTTTCATTTTTTATCCCCCTTTAGAACCCTGCTAGTTTCTTTGCATAAAGCATATTCATTTTTTTTGTTTTGTAAAACAACTCTCTATTACCAGCATCAATAGCAATTGTATGGTTAGGATCTTTATTGTTAATTTCGATTATCCATAGCTTATAATTCTTATCTATAGCGATATCAAAACCAAAATTACCACAATGAATACCACAGCTTTCTATTTTCTCAGCTGCTTCTATTACCATCTTTTTCATCTTACTACGTAGTTTTAAAATTTGTTCCTCTGTCAAATTGAGGATATCTCTTAAGACTTCATTACCCATAGATGCATTACCACCACTTGAAATATTACTAGTAATTCTTGCTTTTTCACCATACCTACCTATAATTCCCATTTCAGTCCATTTACCTGAGTAATTTTTAACTAGAAGAACCCTAAAGTCTATCATCATATTATCTTTCTTAATTACATCTATACCCTCCTGAATAATATACCTTTTGTTTTTATGGTATCCCTTCAAGTGAGTCATTAATTTACTATCTGTTTCAAAATATTTCACAATATCTTTATTGTCTACTTGTGCTTCTAATTTATATATATCATTTTCTCTAGTTACTTTCATAATACCCATACCCTGGCTACCATATATAGGTTTGATATAGGCAGTATTGAATCTTGATAAAAACCAGATAATGTCTTTAGGATTTTCATATCTTATTGTCTCTGGTAAATGATGTTGCATTGAGTTAGATAGCCATTTATGCATTTCCCATTTATCAAAAATGTAGTTATTAAACATACGGTCACCCAGTCTAGAGTGTAAGAAATTACGTTTTTTATCACTTAGACCAGCTCTTCTAAAAATTGAAGAAGGATAATAAAATGTCCCCTCTTCCCAAAGTGTACTTTGTGGATTATAAGCATATCCTTTAATCATCTCTTTTTCTATATCTATTCCTTCTTGTGAAAATGCAATAACAAGTCCTCCAATATCATCATAATCATATAAGTAATTAGATAGATTTTGAACAACTAAGTCGAGATTTTCTTGTCTTTTGCATACCAGGATTCCAATGTAAGGTCCTATTGTAATATCAATACCATCAAATCGAATTTCGTAGTTAGATGCTGTTGGAATATTCAACTCCTCTATAATGTTTTGAGACACTAATATCTGATCATTTGATATTTCGTTAGACCTCACTATATCTATTTCTCGCGCATAATGACCAAACCGAATGTAACCTTTAATTCTTCCGTCACTAATCAATTTACAATCAGGTACAGTTAACCTGTTTCGAAATTGTAAATTTGGAAGTATATTATATTTTTGTCTCACTTTTATCACTCCTTTTAAAGCCCGCTAAACTACTTGCGAAATCTATCGGGGCTGTACACAGATAAACATAATTTTCATACTCCATATGCTTTCTGAATCCATTAAACGTTGGACGCACATTGGATTCTATAATCCAAAAGTTCTGTTCTTGATCAATTGCTATATCTATTCCTAACTCTGCAAATATTTCTCTTTCAGAATCCATATTTTCAGCAATCCCCTTACATATTTTGATAATCTCTTTCTTTACTTTTGACGATTTAATCTTTGGTCCGAACGATAGTTTAAGGGCCTTAGATATCGATACAGCACGGCCACCACGAGAGATATTTGTTATTAAGTTACTTACTCCTGCGATTCTACATTCAATTCCGTTACATTTCCATCTAAAGTCAGCACCTTTTTGCATAACTATCCTAATATCCCATGGTAAACCATTAATCCTTGCAAAATTTAAAAAAGGTTGCATAATATAGTCCTTATTAATAAAACCACTTTCTTTTACATATGAAATAATGTCCTCTTTAGTAAAAGTTGCTTGTGTACTATTTCTTCCATCACCATAATCATGAATTTCCATCAATTCTTCCCCTAATTTTTTAATTATGCAGATTCCTCTCCCCCTAGATAAACCTACAGGTTTTAGAATTACATCATTATGTTCATTAATAAATTTTTTGAAACTTTCCATAGAAACTAGTGCTTCAGTCTCAGGTAAATACTTCTTTAATTTACGATTTTCTTTTAAAATATTATACATATCCCATTTACTATAGCGATTAGCATTGAATATTTTTCCATTAGTCATCTTATAAAGTTTATCCGTTATATTTTGAGTTGCTTTAAAAGCTCTTCTATATATGACAGAAGGAAAAGGAAACTTACCATAACTCCATTGATTATCTTTATGGTTATAGTACAAACCATAAATTGATTTATTATCCCAATCAATTGAACAAGTCTTGAAGGCTAATACTAGCCCACCTACTTCTTCATATCTCTTCATAGCATCTTTATACTCTGACATAAATTCATCATGATAATAATACTGTTGCTCACCTAGTAATAATCCAATCACAGGGCCAAGTTCAACTACACCCTGTTTAATGTTCAACCTATATACATTGTCTGTTTGTATAGAAAGTTTATCGACAAGAGATTTAGATAAGTAAACACTTATAGGATTTTGATATTTCATTCCTAAACGTCGTGATTCTTGATTATTATTGAAAGAATTCACCGTAACATATTGTTTTTTTTGTCCAAAACGAAATTCGACATTTTTTCCAAGACTTGTTTTAATCTTTTTACTTACATAGATTTCATTTACATCAACTGTATTAATAATTTGACATTTAGTCCATAAGCTTTTCATTCTTATCACACCTTATTAATCGGTACTGTATTAAATCAAAAACATAATTCATATAAGAATTCCAACTCTTCTTACTATTTAAAGAAATATAATCATATTGTTCAAAACCACCTATATAAATAAGATAAATTGAGTCTTTTGATTTGATTACAAAATCAAAAGTATAACTTCCTACGTCAGGAATATAAAAATCTAGATAGGTTGCAAAATCTATAGGTACTCGTTCCAACATATCCTTAATTTCTGTATTGATATCATTAATATATTCAACAAAAAAATCTTCTATTTTTTTCACACTATTACGGTACAAGGAACCAGAAGCAAACAACTCATTTTTAATTAGTTTTGCGGACACTTTCCATATTCCATTGATATCCTTTTGAACATAAACTCTACACTCTGCTGGCATCCCATTCCACTTTAATGATGGTATACCTTTATATACATTGTATCGAGCTCCTCTAATAACTTTTTGAATATTTAAGTAAATATCTTTTCGTGGAATTTGTTGATGATTTTTCCCTATTGAAAGCAATACTTCTTTATCATTTAACCTTTTAATTGTAATTATTTCAGGATGCTTATAATCTCTCCGTGGAACTATGTACAAATATTTATATTTAGATAAAAACTCTTCTAATACCTTTTCACTTAAAGTATCATATGGTAAAAGATATTTCTCTCCTATAGATAATGAAGATAACATATCAAATAAGATATCTTGCCTAAACCAATTCACAGGGTTTATTAACTCTATCTCATCATTAACTCTTAACTTCCTCATCTTTCTTACACTAGAACCCCTTGAATGTAATGCTAAATTATAAATTAGTTTAGGAAATCTAGTTGGTTTCTCGCTCATTTCATGCTTACTATCAATATAAAACCCATAAATTAATTCATCTCTCATTTCAATATCTTCAATTGTAAAAAAAGTAAATGTTTTATCTATAAATTCTTCTCTTTCAGATAATATTTTAACAAAGTCATTTTTTGTATCCTCTCTCTTTAACGAGTATAAGATACCTACATCAGGTCTAGGATATTCTTCTTTATCCTTTGGATTATTCTTAAAATTCATCAATTTTTCTGATTGTTTCGATAAACCTTGTAAAGTACCATGCTCATCATTTGGATCCACTTCCTTGTTAACTATCTCCTCTAACAAGTTCTGGTTCAATGCTAATTGACGATTATACAATTCAAACAACTCTTCAAGTTCTTTTTTCATCTTCTCACCTCAAATAAATTAAATAAATATATGTTAGTTGACAACTACTATATATTATGTAAATATCCAAAGTATGTAGGTGCATTTATAACGGCCGTTACAAAAAAAATAAATATATTTGCACCCGCAATATAAAATCATTACAATTTGTCTAAAAAAGACTTTGAATATGGTTATAACGCACATTAATAGGATATTGTATCTACACCTAAGAATTTTATAATAGATACTGTAAATAAGGACAAAGATACATTTTGTCTTTCACTGAAATACATAAAAAAACGAAGTAAAAGTTACTTCATTTGTATTTATGTATATTTAGAAATAACCTTTGCAGAACAACCCTTAATACTACTTTATAAGTAATAAAATATATTAAAATATATTTCTTTCTTAGAACTCATTAGAATACTACCTTATATTTTCATGTTATGCATAACTGATATTACTATCACACCCCTAAAACTTAATAATCAAAACATATATAATTTCTTAAATAAACTAATAAAAACAATTGAGCATTCTATCCATGAGATAGAATGCTCAATAATATTAATACAAAATACTTTCAATATATCTTATAGGTTGTAATAAAGTTCAAATTCAATAGGATGAGGCATTCTATTTACTAAGAAGAAATCCTTTTTAATTCTATTGATGTGATTTTGAATAATATTCTCAGTAAATACTCCACCAGCCAGTAAGAACTCGTGATCTTCTTCTAAAGCCTTAGCAGCTTCTATAAGGCTTGTAGGTAGACCATCAACTTTCTTTTGTTCCTCTTCTGTCAAGGTATACAAGTTAATATCATAAGGACCAAAGCCTTCTTTAACAGGATCAATTTTATTAATTACTCCATCAAATGCAGCCATCATGATTGCAGAGTATGCTAAATAAGGGTTTGACGTTGCATCAGGACTTCTAAGTTCAAAACGCTTCTCATCAGCCGAAATAGTATAACCAGGAATTCTTATTACAGCGCTTCTATTAGCTGTAGCATATCCGATTGTAACAGGTGCTTCATACCCTGGTACTAATCTCTTATATGAATTCGTTGATGGATTTGTAATAGCAGTAATTGCTTTGGCATGTTTTAGAATACCACCAATTGCATAATGTGCTAATTTAGATAGTCCAGAATATCCATCTTTATCATACATGATATACTCACCGTTCTTTGTTAATTGGATGTGAACATGTAATCCACTACCACATTCATCAACAAACGGTTTAGGCATAAACGTAACTGTTTTATTCATTTTTACAGCTGTTAGATTAAGTAGATTCTTAAGTTTCATCGTACGGTCTCCCATTTCTTTGATCCCAGCGAAGTTAACTTCAATCTCTACCTGACCTGGACCACCGTTTTCTGAGTGGTGGTACTTAATAGGTATATTAATTTTTTCAGCTTGTAATGCAACTTGAGTTCTGAACTCATAACTATGATCAAATGGCGAATCTAAATGATATCCCCCTTGATGAGGAACTTTAAATCCTATATTTTGTTGAGAATCATGACCCATATTCCAGTTAGCTTGTTTTGAGTTTAGTTTAACTTCCATATGTTGATTAGTGTTTCTGTATGAAACGTGATCTAACACAAAAAACTCAAATTCAGGACCTAGTAAACAAGTATCTGCGATATCATGTTCTATCATAAACTTCTCTGCTTTTTCAGCTATATATCTTGGATCATCTTCGAATCGAATTAGATCATTTCCTTGAATCACATATATATTAGCTACACATGTTATTGTTTTATGGTCTTTGTGGCAATCAATGTAAGATGTACCTACATCAGGAATCATAACCATATCTGATTTTTCAACCGTTAGAAAACCATAACTTGATCCATCGAATCCAATTCCCTTTTGCATAATATCTGGCGTTAATTTTTGACTAGTAATTGATAATCTGTGCCATCTTCCTTTCATATCAACAACTTTAAAATCGATTACTTCAACTTTTTCATTTTTGCAATAAGCAATCATCTCATTAATATTTTTAAACATATTTTTTTACTCCTCCGTATTAATAAAACGTTTTCACACCAAAATTATAACATAATTATTTTAACTTAAAAGAAGTTTTTTATTTTATGTATAAATTTGTCAAAATTTGTTTCATATAGGACTGCATGAGTAAACGAAATGCACCTAATTTTGTACAGTTAATACAAAAATAAGTGCATAATCAAAATAATATTATGTTTAGTTATTACTATTTAATGTTTGAGTAAGTAAAGGTAAGATTGCTTTTGCATCTCCTACTATTCCTACATCTGCAACATCAAATATTGGAGCATTTATATCGTTATTAATAGCTATAATCAATTCTGATTTATCCATTCCAGCTGTATGCTGAATTGCACCTGAGATTCCACATGCTAGATATATAGTCGGTCTTACAGTTTTACCTGTTTGACCTACTTGCATTTCTTTATGTGCTATACCTTGGTCAACAGCAGCTCTACTTGCACCAACTACTCCACCAACAGATTTTGCAACTTCATCTAGTACTTCAAAGCACCCAGAAAGTCCTCTACCACCAGATACGATTATTTTAGCTTTTGAAATATCTTCTTTAACTTTTTGTTTTTCTATTCTTTTTAATACTTCTATTTTTTGTTCTTTCGTACCACTATATTCTATTTCGATTATTTCACCATTCTTTGATACATCAATACTACCAATTTCAAATACATTAGGTCTTATTGTTGCCATTTGAGGTGTATGCTCAGGACAAATAATTGTTGCATATAAATTTCCACCAAATGCAGGTCTTGTTATCCATAGTTGCTTAGAGTTTGGTTCATCATTACTAAACTCTATCTTTGTCGCATCTGCAGTTAGCCCTGTATTTACTCTTGCTGAAACCCTTGGAGCTAAATCTCTACCTATTACGCTCCCACCGTATAAAAATGCTTCAGGATGGTATTTTTCTACAACACTTGTAATAACAGATGTGTATTTTCCAGTGTTAAATTGTTGTAACTCAATATTATCGCAAACAATTACTTTATCAGCGCCATAATGTATAAGCTTTTCAGCTTCATTTAATACTTTATATCCAAGCAAAACCCCTACTACCTCAAAGTTTAACTTTGGTCTACTATCTACAAGATTTCTAGCTTCACTTATTAACTCGTAAGATACATCTTGAATTATTCCATTTCGTTGCTCGATGAATACATAAATGTCTTTTCCGTCTTTATAGTTCATATATCCTCCTAACCTAAGTATGGTGACAATGCTTTTACGATTGTCTCTACTGCTTCTTTAGGTTCTAATTCTTGTCTCTCTACTTTTTTTGATATTTCTCTAACAAATGTTTTTTTTACTCTTGTCGGAGAACCCTTTAATCCTACTTCTTCTATATTCAGTAATAAATCATCAAATTTAACAATCTCAATCTCTTTTTCAAAAGCTTCAACAATATTGTTACAGTCCATATATCTTGGAGTGTTTATCTCACTTAATGTTGTTATTAAACATGGTAATTCTACTTTTATTAATTCACTATAATCTTCATATGCTTTTTTTACAGTAATTGAAGTCGTTGTTACTTCATTAATCTCTTCTACATATGTTACTTGTGGTATATTTAGAAATTCAGCTACTTGTGGTCCAACCTGTGCTGTGTCTCCATCTATAGCTTGTCTACCTGCAATAATTAAATCAAATGGTAATTTTCTTATTAAAGAAACTAATGTTTTCGATGTCGCTAAAGTATCTGCTCCAGCAAATTTCTTATCAGTAATTAAATAAACATTATCTACACCACGAGCATATAATTCTCTTAACATCTTATCTGCACTTGGTGGTCCCATTGTTATTACAGTTACATTAGCACTTATTTGTTCTTTTAACTTTAACGCTTCTTCAACACCAGCTAAATCATCAGGATTAATAATTGTTTCAACTCCATCACGAATTAACGTTCCAGTTTCTTTATCAATATTCATCTCAGTTGTATCTGGTACTTGTTTAACCAATACTATTATGTTCATTATTTCACCTACTTTAGCATATTCGCACTTATTACCATGCGTTGAACCTCAGAAGTCCCTTCGTATATTTCTGTTATTTTTGCATCTCTCATCATTCTTTCGATTGGATATTCTCTTGTATAACCGTATCCACCGAATAACTGTACTGCTTTTGTAGTTACTTCCATCGCCGTTTCAGCTGCATATAGTTTGGCCATTGCAGACTCTGTACTATATGGAAGGTTTTTATCTTTTAATGAAGCCGCTTTAAGTACTAACAATTTAGCTGCTTCTGTTTTTGTTTGTAACTCAGCTAAAATAAATTTTGTGTTTTGGAATGATGAAATTGATCTACCAAATTGTTTTCTTTGTTTAACATACTCAACAGTTTCTTCTATTGCTCCTTGAGCAATCCCTACTGCTTGGGCAGCTATTCCAATTCTTCCACCATCTAACGTATTCATAGCAACCTTAAAACCTTTATTTATTTTACCTAATACGTTCTCTTTTGGAACTTTAACGTGATCTAATATTATTTCACATGTTGAAGAACCCTTAATTCCAAGTTTTAATTCTTTTTTACCTACTTTAAAACCAGGCATATCACTGTCGATAATAAAAGCAGTTATTCCTCTTGTTTTTAAACTTGGATCAGTCATAGCAAATACAATGTAAACATCCGCATAACCTGCATTAGTAATAAAGATTTTTGATCCAGTTAAATCATAATGATCACCTTTCTCTATAGCAATCGTCTTTTGACTTGAAGCATCAGTCCCTGCATCTGGTTCTGTAAGAGCAAAAGCACCAAGATACTCACCTGTGTTTAATTTATTTAAATACTTTTCTTTTTGTTCTTTTGTTCCGAACTTATCTATTGGGTAACTACATAGTGAAGTATGAGCTGACAGTACAACTCCTGTTGTTGCACACACCTTAGAGAGTTCCATAATCGATAGTACATAACTTACTGTGTCTCCACCTGCACCACTATACTCTTTTGAAAAAGGAATACCCATCATCTTAAGTTTCTTCATTTTTTCTACTGTTTCATCAGGAAACCTCTCTAGTTCATCCACTTCTTTAGCAAGTGGTTTTACTTCTTTTTGAGAAAATTCTCTGAATAACTTTTGCATTAATTGTTGTTGTTCTGATAATATAAAATCCATTATTTCCCCCTTGTAATTACGGCTACTGCAAGAATTATTGCTAGTTATATTATTTGTTCGGTTAAAGTTTTTTTTATTTAAAAACTATAAACAACCGATATACAAACTGGATCAGTGGACATTCATTTACATAAACATCCTGTTTTTATAATCGTTCTAAACTTCCTACTGCCAATACTAGGAATTATACGCGTTCATAATAAATCATACATCTAGTGAAGTCAACAAAAACAATAACCTTTTTCTATTATGAAAATGCTTTCATAATTTGATGAAAAACATATAGAAAAACGAATAAATCTCCATCAAATACAGTTAAATCACATATACACAAAAAACGGCTTATCTAAACCGTTTTCATTTGCATTTAAGATGATTCAACTTGCCTGTTATTTAGTTGACACACTAACCATTTTACGAGCTTTTTTTAGTTCTAAGAATATCAAACTTTCCCTCTAATTTTTGCTACTAGAACTATTAAAATTGGTACTCCAACTTGCATCATAACATTAATAGGAGTTACGAATTCAGATGATAAAGTTTCTAATTCGAATTTATTAGTACCTAAAATCCATGTTACAAAAAATAAAATTACAAGAAATATATTTATAAATGGTTTATATTCTCTCAATTTGAAAAGTGACTTTATCAGATGCATTATACTATATGTAAAAACAGCTATTATAATAAAATCCGAGAAAATCCATGTAGCTACTAAGATAGATTCAAAACCGGTAATCGCTTCAAGAATAGACATATTTTTAACAACAAGGAAAAATGGATACGATGACCTTCCAGTAAGAGTGGACCCTAAGTTACCAATTGTAGAAATTGTTATTAAAGTCATAGCGGACCACAAAAGGATTCCTGAATATAAACTATATCTCATGAATTTAGAAGTTCCAGTGAATTTATGGCTAAAAAATAATAAGTATGGTAAATATATAAGTCTTGTAATTCCCATATTTGCTTTTAGCACTGGAATGATATCAAGAGAACTTATTGGGATTAAGTTATTTATGTTCACTGTTGGAACTGATAATGACATAAGTATTACAAAAATAAATAATAGAATTAAAAAGATAACCTCACTCATTCTAGCAATAACAGCTATTCCAGACCTGATAATAATTGCGACTAATATAAGCATAGATATAATAAATATATTTATTTCAACATTAGGATAAATTGAAGAGATTTGTTGGTCGGCGTAGAATCTTACCTGCATAGCTAACAAAAGTGTTAGCCAAATTAAATATAAACTAATGATGATATTCCCCCAAAATTTTGAGGTTACATCATAGATAATATCCATAAATGATAGTCCCTTAAAATTTTTCAGTAACAAGTTCAATATAAAAGCAAGAAACATAAATATTACAAAAGAAACAGTAGGTACTAACCAAGCAGCTTGCTTTGCTTCTGTTGCAAGCGAGATTGCTGCAAATCTTGTATATGAAGTATATAAAATTACTACATAAAGCAAAATAGCTTGTGCAGTAGAGATTTTACCTTTATCTTTTTGCATAGAGTCATCACCTCCTTAAAGAAAAAGAAACCTATTCTAGGATATTATTTCCAATTTATTCAATTATATTTCTGTTCGACAGGAAAAAAATTTATTCAAATTTTTTGATAAGAAAAAATATCGTGATAACACGATACAGATGGAGAATTTATAAATCTCAATATCTTCTATACTACAAGTAAAAAAATAGGACATTGAAAATAATAATCATTGCTCCTTATAGTGTATTGAAAATTCAAACTTTAAAAACTATAATATAATCTAATAGTAGATAAATACTGTTTTGAAAGCATTATCATGTGTTAATAGATTATATAATCAACCATATAAACCTCTTTTATTTAATTAATTGTAAGTCAGTCTAAAAAATAATTAAAATGATAGCAAAGAATGGTTACTAGGTTACATTAGCATCTTATAAACGTATTATTTCTAGTATAATTTTAGTTCTATGAAGGGGTTTATTATGAATAAAAAAGAAACAGAATCATTCTCATCTAAATTAGGTGTAATAGCTGCAGCAGCTGGATGCGCAGTAGGTTTAGGAAACATATGGAAATTTCCTTACAAGGTTGGAAGTAACGGTGGAGCAGCCTTTATAATTGTGTATCTTATTATTGTAATTGCACTTGGTTATCCATTATTAACTGCTGAATATGCAGTTGGACGTAGGTCAAAGAATAATCCTATTGATGCCTTTGAATCAAAAGGGAAAAAGTATAGTGCAATGGGTATACCTGGAGTAATAGCATCATTTATAATTTTGGCTATTTATACTGGTATTGCTGGATGGGCACTATATTATGCAATAATATCATTAACTGGTGGGTTATCTGAAATAACAACAGCTAATGCAAGTGATTTTTTTACAAGCTATATAACATCAAAAAGTACAATAATCCCGCAATTAGCATTTATAGTAGCAAATTTATTAATTGTTTTAAAGGGTATCCAAGGTGGAATCGAGAAATTTTCGAAATTCGCAATGCCAATATTACTAGGTGTATTAATTATTTTAGTAACAAGAAGTTTAACTTTACCTGGAAGTAAAGCTGGAATAAGCTTTTTCTTAAATCCCGACTGGAGTCAACTCTTTAACATAGATGTATGGAGCGCAGCATTAATTCAAGCACTGTTTTCAATAGGTATAGGACTTGGAGCAATGCTAACTTATGGAATTTACATAAAGAAAAGTGAAGATATTCAATCGATTTCAAGACAAGTTATTTTTGCAGATACACTTGTAGCAATTTTGGCAGGATTTGCAGTATTTCCAGCAGTATTCGCCTTTAATCAAGATCCAGGTGCAGGTCCAGGATTAGTCTTTATTACACTACCGCTTGTATTTAATGCAATGCCATTTGGATCAATATTTGCGTTCTTCTTCTTTATTCTTTTAGTTTTTGCGGCACTAACATCCTCAATTTCAATGTTTGAAGTGTTAATAACAACAATTACTAATAAAACAAATATAAAAAGAAAAGCTGCAACTGGAATAATTGGAATTGTAGTTTCATTTGTTGGAATTGGTGCTTCTCTATCTGTAGGTGGATATTTACTAGGTGATTTAGGATTCATCGCTAACGGTCGTTCTCTATTTGACTTTATAGATTGGTCATTTGATTATGCTCTTCTTCCATTTAGTGTTTTATTACTAAGTATATTTGTTGGATGGATATTAAAACCGAAAGCAATAATTGATGAAGTCGAAGCAGGAGGATTTAAGTTCGCGTTTAAAAAAACATCAATTTTCTTATTACGTTTCGTTATCCCTGTAATAATCGCTTATATTCTATATATAAGAATTATTACCTTCTAGTTAGATAAATTAACAAGTATCAATACAATAGTTTAATAAAAGTCGAAATAAAAGTTAGAGATTACTTACTCTAACTTTTTTTATATAGTATTTAACTACTAAATCGATTATATAGTATAAAATCACATGACAATAATAAATAGATTAACATCATCTTATATTTATCTAAAACTAAATGTATTATTATAAGTTATTTTTTTATGAGTGGGGTAAACATAGCTAGTAAAAACTGATATAGAATAATATAAAATATAATAAAAAAGGTGTTCTGTGATTTAAATAAATCAACTGTTAACCAGGCACTACACATAATCAATCCAAATAAAATAATACCATTTAATATATACCTTCTTAATGGAAAAGTTAGTTCAGTATCGCATTTTTCACACTTCATCACTTTTCCAGGTCTTAACATAAATGTCTTATAAAGACTAAATCTTTTTAATTTACAATTTGGACAAGTTTTCATAAAAACCTCCTATATTAGTTACATGTGTACTATACAGATATAGTATTATAACAACAGTTGCTTACAGTTGCAAATTCCACCGAAAAAAATCGCAAATTCAAGAAAAGCTAATATAATGATTGCACTTTCAAAGTCTATTGCACCAAATAAATTTAATAATAATACTATAATGAAAACAAGAAATAATATAATCCATATATTTATTTTTTTAAGCAATTTCACAATAAAAACCCCCTCGATAGTCTATATCAGTAGTATATATAAATCACGGATTTACGTCAATACGGAGTTGGAGACCGGTGGACCACCTTATGTGATAACTATACTTACCCAGTCATTTACAGCTTCTTTATGAAAGTATTCTAACTAATAGAGCAACTTCCGTCTGGATCGATCAAACAACACAATGATAAATCATTAAGTTTACATTCAACACTGCTCCATTTTTCTAAAAGCTCTTCTTCAGAGTTCTCTAAAATTGAATTTTAACCTAAAAAAAATAAAAGCAACTGAAAAATCATTTCTTAATTCTGTTATATATTCCTTTTTGTAGTTTTATATCTTTTTCTTTTAATATCATTTCCTCCATATAATGTATACTATGTATGTATGTTCTGATATGGTAAAAATACAACCTACTTGATCTGTTAGATTCACAGCAGCATAGAGTTCACTTTGTGTTTTAAGTTAGTTGGAGTAATTACTTTTTTATCATCTGATTTTAGTAGGTCGGCATATCTTATAAAATGAAAGTAAAAAGATGACTACAGTTTATAATCATCTTTTTTTGCACAGTTAAGTTATTCTTAACTATAAAACGAAACTATTTTGTTAGAAGAGTAGAAATTACTTAGTATTTAGCGCAAGAACAACCTATAATAACCAACAGTATAAATAATACTAAGACTATTGCATAGCTACTTCTATAACCACCGCCACCGTGACCGTGTCCGCAACCGTATCCGCCACCGTAACCGTAACCATATCCGCCACCGGAACCGCCGTAACTATATCCACCGTAACTCATAAAATTCCCCCTTTCTAATACTAGAGTATGTTTATATGAAACTTTTAGATATTACAAACAACTAATTTCTATATAAAAAATTACTATTGCTACTTAGTTTCTTCCCACCTGTTATTTTACTATAACTTTGTGATCTTAAATTTGATGTGTAACTACATTTAAAAATCATCAAAATATCATTCTTACTCATACATTCTTTAAATATATATATCAATAGTATAAAAGAACAAGATCATAGGCTAATAAAGCGGATAACCAGTCTCATGTTGGTTTAAAAACTTTAAATCCACTTATTCAACTATTGCCGGTATTGAGTCTATTGCTTAAAAAAATGAAGTCAGAGTAGATCCTTCGCTTCATTTGAATCTATATAATAATTTAAAGATTTCGTGCAACGAAACCTATAAAAATATTATGATACAAATAATATTTCACGTATAGTAAGAGTATGATGCAAGAATGATTGAGTAAAATAAAAGAAAAGGAGTTAATAGAAAATGGGTTTATTTAATAAAGACATCACACCAAAGCAAGTTAAAAAGTTTGAAAAGATCTGCTCTAAAATTGGACCGGTAGAATTAGAATTAATCGCAACGAATGAATGTAGAGATTTTCTTGCCGTAAACGATATTTCACTCCATTTCATAACTAATGTATTTGGAAAAACTGAACACAATGTTGTCCCATTTAGTCAGATTTCAAGTATTTCCGTATCAAAAGTAGCTATGAAGGCAACAATCAAAGTCACAGCAACGAGTGGGAAAACGTATTCTCTACCAACATTCACAAAACAAGCAGCTAGTGCAGTTGAAGTAATCAACAAAAAGAGAGAATCTTGAAAGAGTTTTAAGCTATCAGCAAAGCATTTTAAGAAAGTAGGGAGAATTCAATTTGTACGTTCTGTGTGTCATTAATTACAGTGATAGCTATAGTAGAACTACTCAGAATCTTTAAATAAATGGTTCGTTGAAAAAAACTTCTTTGACTTCATTGAAGTATGTCTAATTACATAAGTTTTTTTGGACATAGCTTTATATATTGCTGATAACATACGAGATACTACTCTTCAAAAAGTAATACTTCCATTACTTAACATGTTAGTTAATAAATAAGACTCATAATGTTTTGATAAAGATTTGTAATAACACATATTATAACTACAAACTATACTTTTTCTCTACTATATTTCATATAAATTGTTAGAGGTGTAGTTTATGAAAAATATTAATAGTTCAACTATATCTTATACTGAGTTAATTTCTTTAGATGTAATAAATGTAGTAGATGGATCAATATTAGGATGTATAGACGATATTAAAATAGATAAAACTTCAGGGAGAATCCTCACCATAACAGTAAGTAGTTCGTCTAAATTATGGAGCTTAAACAAGAAACATAAAGGGTTTGTAATCCCTTGGAATCAAATAATTAAAATTGGTCCTGATGTTATTGTTGTAAATCATAATTGTATTATTTACTAATGGATAGTGTACTATATCTTAAAGTGTAATAACACCTAGTTAATATATACTTTATATAAAATTTACAATGATGTCAGTAATTTATTTAAATAAAAAAAGAAAGTTTCTTGAGCTTTCTTTTTTATAATTTATTAAGTTATGCTATTATGTGGCAGTGGCACCAGTATTTGAACCCATACTAACGGTGTTGAAGACCGAAACGACGCATTTATAAGAAAACAAATCTAAAATTATGAAGTCCTTCTATACAAAGCTTAAAGTTATCATTATTAAGTTAAACTCAAGAACTAATGTTAAAAGTATTATTACTATCAATATGATAAATCTAGTAGATTCATCCTTTATCTCCATCATTTTTTTATAACCTTTAAAATATAACCAAGCGATAAACAATATCATAAATATAAAAAAACCTCTATAACCCATATATAACCTCTCCTTTCAAACTTGTATATGATATCAATAGTATGCTTATAGTGCGAATTTATGTCAATACGGTGTTGGAGACCGAAACAACATATTTCAACATATAAAGAATACTCTTGACAAGAGGCCTCATAGCACATTACTAAATAAGAGATTTCACTTTTTCAACTTCATTTAAATAGGAGAAAGAGAAACCCTCACACTATTCTCCAATTAAGTCTAACTCTACTAATTCAAGAGGTATTATATATATCATATCTTTTCTTTCGACTATAATAGTAATCTTCTTTGCTAAATCTTCATCACTTTTAATTGCTTCAATTAATGATTTAGTAGGATTAACCGCGTAAGGATGACCAACAAGACTTAACATTACTAAATCTCCAGTAGTGTCACCATATGCATAACAGTTATTTAAATCTAAGTCATATTGATCTGCAATACCTAGTATTGCTTTTCTTTTAGACTCTCTATCCCACATTGGAATTAGATCTCCTGTGTATCTATTATCAGAATCCAAAACATATGTAGTTCCTCTATAATCATCAAAATGATATTTTTTTGCCATTTCAGATACTAATTCTATAGGTGAACCTGATACTGCAATTATCAAATCTCCATTATTACGATGTCGTTCAATTTCACTTCTCGTAAATCGATATACCCTATCACCTTTTTGTTCAATTACTCTATTGGCTATGTGAGTAATATGATTTTGTTTTATCCCAATGATAGATTTTATATATATTTCAACCATACGGTCTAAATACTCATCATAATACCCTTGTCTCTTATCCCATTTCATAAAAGCGGGTTTTACACTATCAACCCATATGTTTTCAGACACAAGCTCATGAGTAATTAATTTCTTAAATAGTTCTGTAATTAAACCCTCACGATATATCGTCCCGTCAATATCAAAAAATGCAGCAATCTTCTTCATAATTATTCTCCTTTATAAAAGTAGTTTATATATTTTAACTTATTTAGACAGTCGAATCAAATAAACTTATGTTTATTTGTAATACTTCATAAAAAAAGGAAAGATAGATTCATTCCACTAATTTGTATAAAGATGTAGGACTTACTTCGGTTCTTACCCTAGTGTTAAAATCCCTGCACAGAGTGAGACTTGGGTAAACTTCTTTGTTTTGCAGTTAAGTCTCATATCTAACAATGTTAATATTGAATGATTATATTAAATAACTTCTGAACTCAATATAACAGCATTGGAGACCGAAACGACGCATATTTGCAGAAAAAAAGTAAGTATTATCTTACTCTCCTATGACTTTTATAAGAAATCTTTACTAGTGAAACAATTGAATATATAAAATAAATAGTTCCAAATATTATTACTAAGCTTCTCAATTCAAAGATACCTGGTAAAACAAAAAGAATTGATATAATCAGTAAAATAACAGCCCAGACAGTTGATTTATCTGCCTTAAGAACTGCAATCCAATGAAAAACTAGTACTATGAACATCAATAAATTTGTTCTCCAAAAATAACGAAAACTATGAGTTGCTATTTCCACTGCAAACGTTAACCAAAATGACCCCGTTAAATATATTACAACTAAAACAGCTAATGCTTTAAAGATATTGTTGTTACTCTCCATTCAAGCCCCCTATGTAACATCTTCTACCTTTAATTATATACTAAAAGTTTCTTTTTTCATTAAATAGAAATTAGATAATACACGTAAACGGTGTTGGAGACCGAAACGACGCATAATTTTAGTTACCAAAATAATCTATCCATTTCATTTTATAATTGTCTTCGTTATTCATTAAAGAGCTACAGTATCCAGTATGGTACATCAGGTGTCTAATCTGCATCGTAATTATTTTAATGTTAGAAAGTTTAGGATATAAAACTGAATTTTGTGATAGCCATTCATCACTTTTATTGTTGAAAAATTCATCTACTTGAGCTCTAATTAACAATGAAAATTCTAGAAGTTCTTCTCTTGGCATAACATTATCAGGTTCCTGTTGAAATTCTGGAAAATATCCTCTCTCTAGAAATGGTTCAACAAAAGGTTCCTTATTCAGTCTAAACCAAAAATGACTCCCCATCAAAGCATGAAATATTTGTTGCCAAAAAAAGTGTCCACCTATTTTTTTATGATATGTCTCTTCAGGTACATCCTTTATTATTGTTTCCATCATTTGAAAAACAAGCATGTATTGAGTTTTCATGTTTTCAATCACTCTCTCACCTCTAATTCATTCTATCACTTTGACACTTTGAGTTCAACAATATACAAACGGTGTTGGAGACCGAAACGACAATGTAGAAAAAAAAAGAGGATTAATTATCCTCCTAGGAACAAGTATTTAGTCATCCTTGGAAATATAGAACTTATTCTAGATTTTCTTAGAATAGCTCATTGTGTACCTAAATCATTATGACATCACATAATATTTCTTGAAATCATATACTGTAATTATAGTTATAGTTTAAAACTTAAATTATCAGATGAATATAGAAATTATGGTGAAGTATAATGTTAACTTGTGAAAGCTTAACAAGTGTCTTTCAATCATCAAGAGAGATAAACATAGGTGACTCCTCTAAACTTATATTGATGAGCGATGTACATAGAGGCACCAATAGCAAGTCAGATAGATTTTCTAAGAATAAAGAAATTTACTTTAAGGTTCTTTATCATTATTATAATGATAATTTTACTTACATCGAATTAGGTGATGGAGATGAACTTTGGGAATACAAAGATCTCCGTATGATAACAAAATCAAATTCAGGAATTTTTAATCTTTTAAATAAATTTTATAAAAGTAATAGATTATATTTTATATATGGTAATCATGATATTGAAAAACGAAAATATAAGTACAATAATTATTATTATAGTTGTGATAAAAACGAAAAAGAATTTGGAAAGATATTTGGAAAAATAAAATGTCATGAAGGATTGATTTTAAGTTATTATGATCTTGGTAAGATTTTTCTAACTCATGGACATCAGGTAGACTTTTTTAATTGCAATATTTGGCGATTCGCAAGATTTCTAGTAAGATATTTTTGGCATATTGTAGAACTTTATTTAGGTATCAAAGATAAGACTAGCCCAGCTAAGAACATTAATAAGAAAAATGTAATTGATCATAAAATTAGAAGATGGTCTAAAGATAATAATCAAATGATTATTACAGGTCATACCCATCGTGCTAATTTTCCTAAAATTGATGAAGCACCATACTTTAATACAGGAAGTTGTGTATATCCTGGAGAGATAATTGGAATTGAGATAGAAAATGGAGAAATAACATTAGTAAAATGGAGTCAGAAGGAATTAAACCCTAACAAAGTTAAAAGAGATATTTTAAGTGGTCCAGAGAAATTGCAATATTTTTTAGATAATAAATAGTTTTCTAATCCCTTTTTACTATTCTAATTTTTTCAAAGTTCAGTTAATCATAACATCACAAAATAAACGGCTTCTATAAGCCGTTTATTTTTGTATGGTACCGCTGGCAGGAATCAATTTATACATTTGATTCCATAAAAAAAGAGTCACAAAATGACTCTATTCATTACTTTTCTAATACTATCGGTGAAGTTTTAATAATCTAATTGTTGCGGTTTAGAGATTTAAATTCTCTCAATCAAAATCCACCTCAAACTCACCATCAAACAGTTCACTTACCGGAATTTGAAAAGGAGTACTTTCATCACGAGTATACATATGAGAATTCTTATAGATTAACTTAGTCTCATTGTTAATTAACATATTTATACTCCAATAAATCTAATTGGTTTCGTTCCTATAAAGTTATTTGTTCGATATTACCAAACACAGATGGTGTAGACACTTCCTCTTGATCCACATTTTACTTACAAATTCGATGATTCTTATCAAGTGACCCGTGTTGGAGATCGAATCAACAAATATAGATATTCATTATTAAACTTTGATAACTATATAGGGATAAAAATTAAATAAGAGAAAAGATGACAGAATATAAGGTTCCTACTACAAAAGAGAAGATTCCTACTACAAATAACATTTTAGGTCTTTTACATTTTTTACTTAATATTTTTATTAGAATTATATTTATCACCAATACAATAATAATTATAGATAACAAAATTGACCAACCTATTACTAAGTCTTGAAATGTAGGTTTACTAAAAAATCCCATTCCACCTTGTAATGACAATAATCCTAAAATTAATGGAAAGAAACTTAATATACCTAAAACTACATTGCTTATTATACTAATTATGTAATCCTTCATGAAGGCACCTCCTATAAATATATGCTGGTCTAAGTAATTACAAGCCATACGGTGTTGGAGTCCGAAACGATGCTTTAATTAAAAACTTCTATACAAATTTAAAAATGTTTATTTGATCTTTTTACCTTTGTTTTTCATATTATTCTTTCTAAACTCTTCATCTTCAACTTGCCAGTATACGTTTTTTGAATGTTTTGTTGGAGACCCTTTCAGTAAGATACCTAATACAATGAGTAGTGCGAAGACGATTACTATATTCCAATTAATACTCAAAATAATATGTAATATACTATTCA
This sequence comes from Mycoplasmatota bacterium WC44, assembly GCA_046529715.1. Taxonomy (GTDB): domain Bacteria; phylum Bacillota_I; class Bacilli_A; order MAG-NZ; family MAG-NZ; genus WC44. The sequence goes on along the minus strand of CP134881.1, from coordinate 901,321 downwards.
TTTGACATTCTCCTTTCTGTAATAGTGTTAACTTAAATCATACCATGACAGTACGGTGTTGGAGACCGAAACGACACAAATACGTCATTTAAACTTACTATTTATTTCTTTATAAGATTATTTTAATATAACATCAAATTACTATCCAACAAATATAATACCACTATAATTAGTAGCAAAATGGATAACTGCTGGTGCTGCTATATTATTATATTTAGTATATAAAAAAGTAAATATAAAATGCCAAGTGAACTGAAATAACAGAGTAATCCATCTATACGAAATAAATTCAAAAAATCCCATACCACGTATAAGCATCTGAAACGGTATATGCATAAGCATAAATAATAATGCTACGAAAAGTATAGACACCAATTTTTTGTTAGATAATGTAAATAGTCTTGTCTGTATAAACCCTCTAAAAAGTATCTCCTCTGTTAATCCAATTTCTATAAGATAGTGTGGTATTCCTCGTAGTAAATTCTGACTAGTATTGAATGTTTTGCCTTGTAAAAAGCCTATTACAAATGTTAAAGTCAATATTACACCACCAATTACCAGACCTAATACAAGTGATTTTGATAAATTAGTTTTATTAAATCCAATGGATGTTAATGACTGCTTACGTATGTATAATATTATACCTATCGGTATTACAGTTAAAATAAAAGTTGGTATTTTAGATATCACTGCATAAACATCATGTTTTCCTAAATACCCAAATCCATATATATATAGTAAGATACAAAAGTAAATAGCCATAATAATTGATAACAAACGGTCAACTTTATCATATCTTTTGGTTTGAGTAATATATTCATTACTAACTAATTTCATCTTATACCTCCTATAATATTCATTGTTTGATATTAATAGTGTACTTATAATTCAGATTTATGTCAATGCGGTAAAGGAGATCGATGGACTATATTCATCCAAGTGCGACACACTGATAGTTCCTACTACTACCTTGATTATAAAGGTGAGGGTGTTTCTAGGATTTTATAAATAGCCATTATTTTGGTATAATTAAGATAGAGGTGATATCATGAAAAATATTATTGAAGGAGTTTATTACATCAAAAGCCATATACCAGAGCATAATTCTTATATCTTAGCCGTGAATAAAAAAGATGAATATGTACTAGTAGACAATAATATAAAACAGACATTTGAACCTGAAGAAATCAATGAGAATTGGGAAGTAAGTTTGTGTACCTATAATACAGAACAAGAGGTATATGATGTTATTGAGTCATTAGTTAATTTAGAATCATTGTACTGTGTTACATCCCACGAAAACATATACACATTTAATTTTAAACTACATTGTATTACCACACATAATTTCCCAATTTAAAAGAGTTCCTTGATTGGAGCTCTTTTATCTCATATTATGTTTATACTTTAGTCTATTTAATTCATAGAATAGATTTTCAATATCTATAATAAAATCAAATTTAACTATTTCATAACTAGTATATTTAAATACTTCTTCCTCTGACACATGTATTCGAATTAAATAACACATAGTACATCCTCCTGCATAATTTAGTATTAATATTAATACTTATGACTTACTAGTGTATCAATTTTTTATAATACGTGACTCTATAGTTATTTTTCAAACTGTAAATAATATAAAATATACTTCATCAAGACTACCTGCTTTAACCCCTCACGTGTTCAATTTTAAAATGATATAATGAAAATAGGAGTGATAAGTGTGAAAGATATTGATTTTCAGAGAATAAAGGTAGAGTTAGAACAAAAGCATATTTTAACGGTTCAAAAAAGGTTAACTATAGAACGTCGAAAAAGGATGATTGTAATGTCATCTCTTTTATCTGCATTAATATTCACTGTTATATACGGTACAATTCAGAATCCTTTCATATTCACTTTTAGTAAGATAGGTAATAGGTTCTTGTTTGGAAATAGAGTTTTGTTTATTATATGGGCAATTTTCACTGGAATCGTTATCCAATCAGCTACTATCGCTTTATTTAGATTAGAAAAATATCAAAACAAAAGAGTCTATATATATATTGGAGTTAGTACGATTTTTCTAATTTTCACATCAATGGCCCCATCTCTTGAAAAATACCCCTTTTGGACTTGGATTCATATATTTACTGCAGGATTTTTTGCTCTTTTTTTAACAGTTGGATTCTATCCTTTTATTATTTGGGTAGCAAGAGAGAACCCTAGATTACGTAGAAATATTTACATTTGGATTTCTGTAATTTGGGGAGGAGGAGTCCTGTGGATGTTCTTGTTAGGTAACACTGGAGTGTTTGAACTATGGTTCTTCTCATCATTTATCATATTCTTACTTTACTTATCACTCACATTATTTGAAGAAAGTATAGTTAAAACTAGTATTATACTATTAAAAGATGAGGATAATCCTAACTTAGGGATTGAAAAAATATTTGTAGATTTAGAAAAAGTGACGACTACAAAAACTGACTCAAGAGAATATAAAAAAGATGAAAAATCATCAGTAGCTTAATGAATATAATTTGTTTAAGTTTTATATATTTTTGGACAAAAAGTTAGTCAAAAAAATTAAGTTATATAATTTATTTTGTTAACAAGGATTATACAGTCCTCCTATAAACATAGACCTTTAGATCATAATATATTATTTTAGTAAAATCATTCTTTACTTCATACGGTTTAGAACATCCATTAAGTAAGGATAAGTATATTAACATTTGAGTTATGAATAACCATTTTTTCATAATTTTTTTCTATCTCCAAACGAAAATCAATTCTAAGCTGGTTTAAAGTTGTTAATTATACCTATCAAAATGAGTAAAGAAAAAAAAGTTTTCCATTTTCTACGTTTTTGAATTTTCATATTTTTCTTCCAATGTATACTAAGTAGGCATTGTGAGTACCTCTTCTTTTAAATAAGTATATCACTTCTAAACAATCAATAGAATACACGAAAAGGTATTGGAGATTGAAGCGACACATTTTACTAAAAAAAGTCCTAAAATGGACTTTCCTCGTTAACCCTTTATAAGCATTATAATACCAGTTAAATCGTAAGCTACTCCTCCCAAAATAAAGAACGATTTTGCTTTATTATTCTTTCCTGATATATAACCATAAATCCCCCAATGACATCCAAATAAGATTAAGAATATTGATATTGCTAACTGTGTAGACAACATATCAAATAATGATAGTAGGACAATAACAAAACCCAGAAATGGCATGGTTTATAAATATTTTAGCTTTCTCTTTACTATACGTTGTAGAAATACCATCGTAATGTAGCCATCCGTCTTCATGTTTTACTATATACAATCGTTGCTCCTTTAAACTAAACTATTTGCCATACCAATATTCACAAATGATAATAAAAATATCATTACAAATAATGCTATTACAACCAATATACTAAATACTGATGCTTCCGTACCACGAATATATTTAACTGGTTTAGTTGGTTGGAACGATAACATACGGAATCCCATATAGATATATGTTAAAACGATAGCATATGATACACCAGTAATAATTCCAGTTAATTTCGAATATGGTAATGTTTTACCATCTTGTATCACCCAATCACCACCATGTATAATGCCAGCAAATATAAGTGAACCTATATATAAAATTGTGGCGATTGTTAATAATATAGTAATCAATTTCTTCATTTTATTTACCTATCCTTTCTTTCGTCAGGATCATAATGGTTCCCTGACAGTTTCTTTCCATCTTCACGAACTCAAGGTTAGCATATTCTTCTTTCATGAAACTTCTTTGATACTTACAGTATTGGTGACCGAAAGGTCATCAGGAAATTCAATTTCTAACCATCTATCATTAAATCTCTTAGAATCACCTATAAAAGTAAGCTATATTTATATCTGATGCTGTACCACAGCTATCTATTAAATTATCATATACCTTTTCTTTTACATGAATCTTTAATCTCTTCATATGTAACTTCAACTCCTTTATAGCTTCCTGAAACTACCGCATAGATATATAATCCTACTACAAAAATAATAATTCCAATAAATATTCCAATAACCATAGAAATCCTCCTTATACCCCTTTCAAATTAACTTTTTTAAATTATCGCACATTACAGGTTGGAGACCGAAACGACATATATTTATTAAAAAATTAACTCATTATTTCATATTAGGAAATCTTGTTATACATTTAGCATATGTGGATATAAACATGAGACGCAGTTTTAAGAAAATAGCTTTGAATAATTTCATTTGCACTTTCTCCCTTCATCAAACTAAATTCACTTTTAGTATATTTGTTTATTGCTACATATATTATTTATCAGCTATTTAACCTGAGCTTATGTTAAACGGTGTTGGAGATCAAAACTACGGCTTTTTGAATACTAATGAAGCTCAAGCTGAATTTAAGTGATTAATATTAATAATTTTCAAATGCTTGAATTAACTCTGGAAAGAACTCTTCAAGATTTTTATACTCATCTCTATTATTTTCATAATATTCTAGTTTTTTTAGAATATGCTCTATATATATAAACCCCTTATTCACTTCACGATCAACGTTAATATTGTATTGCTCCTCACCATACATTTCTAAATTCATTCTACACACAATAGCTCTTACAATATGTTCATTTACTGTAGTTGTCCAATTACCATAAGCCATTTTTGACATTTCTTCTTTAATTTCTGAAAATAAGTTAGTATATTTTACAATAGACCTTCCATTAATCTCTGTCAGTGGATTGACAAATGAATGTCCAAACTCATGTAGAATTATATAAGAAGCAAAATTGTATTCAAGTTTCGAATCTACTATGTTTGTAGGTCCGATTATACTATATACATCATATTTATTATCCTCTACCTTTATTCTAGGACCATACCCTCCCCCATGTAACATGGGTGACAGTACTATTGTATAACTATTTTGACTCATACCATAGTAAGATTCTAAAGTCTTAATTAGTCCAGCCTCTATTATTTCTGATTGATAATTAATTATCATTTGAGTGTAAAATTCTCTGTGGTTATCAAAAAAACTCTTAAAGTTTGTTACTTCATAAAAATCATTTACTGTTTCATAAAATTTCATAACAGTTGTGAGACCACCAGCTCTATTTATACTACTTTCTAGTGTATTATCAGATACTTCTATATTAGGTAAATGACTCGAACTTAAAAATAGGCTAATAGGTGCATCATAAGAAAATCCCGCCTTGGAACGTTCCATAAATTTAGTAACTGCTTCATGTCCTCGAAATTCATCAAAATACTCATCAATATCATGTTTATACTGAGAATCTAATTTAGTTAATGGCTGATACCCACCTAAGTATTGAATAATAGTTAGAATCTCAATGCGTGGATCAACAGCTATTTTTAAACTATCTTCCATAGTAACTGAGATAGATTGTAAATTTGCTTCCTCAACTATAGCTACACTTTTTGTATCACTACACGAAGAAAGTAAAGTTATCGCAAACAATATTAGGATATGTTTTCTCATTATGTATAGCTCCCTTCTATTTATAGTATGTATATTTTTTATTATACATTAATATGCATTATTATGCAACAAAATATATTTTGATTTTTTTCTCGATATGGTTCTAGATATGGTTCTATATATGTAATAAAAAAAACAGAATCATAATAGACTCTGACATGATATATCTAACCAAGTGGCATGAAATAATTACATACATACGGTGTTGGAGACCGAAACGACGCATATTGACGTACTATATTCCACTAAAAATATCATTAGTTATAATTTTCGCAGTTAAAAAAAAGGTACCCTTTCGGCTACCTAGATTGTAATTACATTAATCGGTTAACAAGTTCACATTAATTGTATATAGAGTTTTCATCAATAACCATTGTTTTACAAACATAGTCTCGAATAAGCTTTTTATTATCTTTATCAACATTAATCATAACAAGATCTACTATATAAGCAATACTATCAAGGAAAGCATACCATAATGATTTAAAAATTGTTTCTCTAACAAATAGCTGCCAAAATCCTGGTTTAGTATGAGCATCATTTTTGGTAATTCTTATCCCTAACAAATGTTTACCTACAGTTTTACCATTCCAATAATATGCTAATACAACAGAATATAGTAAGTTTAATACATAAACTATTAAAATAATCCAAAGCATATCAATAATCATCATTAGTTTAATTTCTCCTAAACTCATCATCTGCTCTTGTGCTATCTTAGCATATTCATCTATTTTACTATACATTGGTATTAACAGTAAGAAAATTAAAGGTGACGTAACTAAGCTATCTACTAATGCAGCGAAAATTCTTGACCAGGCTCCTGCTGGTCTGTAATTGTGATTCATTAAAATCCCTCCCTAGAATCTATTTATCATATTCACTAACAAATGCTGAAAACTCTTAAAAAAAATCCTTTATTTATATAACAAACTTATAATATATTTATATTTTACAAATCGGTGTTGGAGAGCAACACATATAAAAATAAATTTACTTATCATTTAAACTGTGAATAGTGTTTATCTATTAGATTTTCTTCGACCATCATTAGTTCAAATCCAATATCTTCTAATACTCTTCTCATAGGAAGATTGTTTTCATGTGTGTAACTCGTTGCTACTTTTTCATGTAATAATATATAATTTGAGATAAAAGAAGTTATTATTCTTCCATAACCATTATTCCTGTTTCTTACATGAACTTTTATATCAGCTGTTTCCCAATAAATATTACTGTATCTTTCAACACACCCCATTGCTAAAATTCGTTCGTTTTTAATGAGAGCACAATAATTTATTCCATTATCTATACATTCTTGTAAAAATTCAGATTTAAGTGTAAACAAATCATTTTCAACCATAAATTTATTTATCATTTCCACGTGTGTTGTAGTTGAAAGCCATATTATATTGTTGAAATTAAATTTTTTTAACCCTTCCATATTATTAATTTTATATAAATACTCCATATTCATCTCCTTTAATTTGTTGTGTTAATAAATAAGAAATTTTTCTATGCAATATTCATTGTTCCATCAAACGAATAGAGAGATTTTAATAATCTTACAGTGTTATAAAACTAACCCCATTATATAAGTATCAGCATATCCAGTAGACACAACCATAGCTTTTCTAATAGTTCCTTCAATTTCGAAGCCACATTTCTTATAAAGATTAATAGCTGTTTCATTATTGATTCTAACTTCAAGATTTATTTTTGAGATTCCAAAACTTTTTGCATAATCAATTTGTTTACTCATTAATTTATAACCTATTCCTATACCACAATATTCTTTCAATATACCTATTCCTAAAGTTGCTCTATGTGAAATTCTACTTGAATTATCTCTACCATTTAAACCACACATTCCAACAATTTTATTATCCACTAACGCAAGTAAATGATTTGATTTAGGGTTTTCTCTTCGAGAATTTATTAACTGTATTTCTGACTCAACTGTCTTATCAATCCTACCAGGAATCATATTCAAATTTTCAGATTCTTCAGCCAGAATTTCTAGGAGTTGTAATAAAGCCCTAGCATCTTCTTGTAGAGATACTCTAATCTCTAAACTATTTATATTCTTTTTCATAACAACTCCCCTTAACAGTAACTCCTATGATAATTATAGCATACCATTTTGTAAAAAAAAACAGAGTCACAAATAGCCTCTGTTATCAATTTCTACTCCTATCTGTGTTAAATACCTAAATAAGGTAATAATCTTTAGTACAAAAAAGAACTAATCCCTTTTTAATCTTAATCCTTCAAATGTATTTTATCTTCTAAACTGAAGTATTTAATAATCTCAAAAATTTCTCCATATGTATTCATTATCCTTATACTTCTAACTTACCTTCTTCTTCACATACTTAAATTAACTCATGAATTTCGTCAGTAATTCATTCCTTATTTCCTTCAATTTTATTAGTAGTAGCACTTATAATCGCTGGATCAATTTCTATTAATGCTTCCAAAAACTTTAAAAGTTTTTGTATATCTTCTTCGGTATATACTTTTATTATATGTCTTTGTAAGAACTATTTCGCGAAGTTTCAAATTATATACTATTATACCGACAACTATTAGTATTAGAGTATTTATACATCTTGAAAATACATGATTCTTATCAGTTGCTATGTGAAAATCATTATAAGACTTACACATATAGAAATAATCAATCTTATGTTGGGGTTTAAAAACTTTAAATCCGCTTGTTCAACTATTTCAGGTATTGAGTCTATACATATGCTCAAAGTACAAGGAACCACTTCGACTATCATAGAAGAAATCAGACTGTTTAATCAATCTTTAAACATTGCATAAAAAAGAAGTCAAAGTAGTTTCTTTGACTTCATTGACAATTAAATAGTTAGAATTAATTTTAATATCCTACTTATTATTCATTTCTTTTCTTGGATAAGCATTAGTTCTTCCAGTAATACTAATAGTTTTCTAAAACATAACGCGTATAAAGGATATTATTTTTAATTTTAGAGACACTCGCTTTGTCAATCCTATAATGACCAGTTTATAGTTTAGGAGTAAGTTGTTTAAGGTATAGTTATTAAATTGATACTAATAAAATACATTTATGGTATAATATAGTCATGTAGGAGGAGGAAAATATTATGGATATATTTATAACTATTTTGGTTATTATATTAGTATTATTCTTAGCTGGACTAAGAATAGATCAAGAATACAAGAGAAGTGTTATTTTTAGACTAGGTAGATATAAAGGTATTAAAGGACCTGGTCTATACTGGATTATACCTCTAATTGACCAAAGGCAAGTTGTTGATTTGAGGATTAGAACTTTAGATGTTGCATCACAAGAAACAGTTACCAAAGATTCAGTTACTATTAGAATCGATGCAGTACTATATTATCATGTTTTTGAACCTGATAAAGCAATCATTAAAGTTAGAAACTACCAACAAGCTATTTCCCAAACTGCACTAACAACATTAAGAAATGTTATTGGTCAACATAACTTGGATGAGGTATTAAATAACAGAACTTCAATTAATGAGGCAATCAGTAATATAGTTGATCATGTATCTGATGAATGGGGTTTAAAAGTAAAATCAATAGATATTAAAGATGTTGAGATACCTAAAGATATGCAAAGAGCGATGGCAAAAGAAGCAGAGGCAACAAGAGAAAAACGAGCTAGATTAATAAAAGCAGCTGCGGAACAGGAAGCTGCTATAAAGTTAACAGAGGCTGCTAAAGAGATTGCTTCAAACCCTCTTGCACTAGAGTTAAGGAGGATGCAGATGGTTACTGAAGTAGGGTCAGAGCAAAATACTACAACATTAATTATGATGCCATCTGAATTTGTTAATTTGGCAAAATCATTAACAGATAAATTTAATTCAGAGAAATCAAAATAATATTTAAGCAGGTGTAGAGTTAATTCCTTTAAAATGGACACATAAAAAAAGATGTTGAATAAAATCAACATTTTTTTTAGTATCATAAAGATGAGGTGAAATAATGAGAAAGAATATCAAAAAGACAATCGAAGATAAAAACAAAATTGTTAAGGAGTACTTAACAGGTGAGAGATTATCAGTTATCAAAAGAAAATATAATATTGCTAGTGACAGCATGTTAACTAGATGGGTTAATCAATATAAAAAATATGGAACCACGACAGACTCAAGAGGTAAGAAATCAACTGGCAGACCGAAAAGCAACATACTTATTCCTGAGGAAATGACTAGAGAAGAGTTAATAAAATATGTGAAGGCTGTTGAAGATATAAAAAAGTTAATGGCCTACGAAGAAAAGCCAAAGACAAATTTAAAATAATTGATACTTTGAGAGAAAAACATAAGATAGTTCTACTATGTATATTAACCTCATCTTAAGCCAGATAAAACAATATCTTCTATTCCAGAACTAACTTTTGTAAATACACCCTTATCATTAACATTACTTAGAATTATAACTTTAGTGTCATCATCATAATAAATACTATTAATTGAGCGGAACCCACCTCCACCGCCAGAATGATAGTGCTTATGTCTATCTTTTCCTGATATTTCACCATAAGCTAAGAATAATCCATAACCATAATGAACATTTTGATTAATTTGAATATGCTCAGTGATTATAAGCTTAGATAAATCATCTTTAATGATATTTCCCTCTAGTAATGATACGTTCCATCTATAAAGGTCTTCTACAGTAGAGTATAGAGCTCCTCCTCCACTTGCTATTCTCATATCAACAAAGTCACTGTTAACTATTACATCATTTTCTAATTCATAACCACTGGCTCTGTTTTTTATAATTCGTTTATAGAAGTCATAACCACTATCTCTCATTATTAACTTATCAAAAATATTTTCTTGTAAATAAGCATCATAAGTTTTGTTTGTAACCAACTCTATAATGTAAGTCAAGATCAAGTAACCCGATGCTGAATAAGAAAACTTTTCTCCTGGAAAGAATTCAAAGGGTTGAGTTCTCACTTTTTCAATTAATCCTAGAAGTGGATTATTTTCTTTGAGGATTTTACAAAAGTCATCTTCTAAGTTTAAATTACTAATTCCTGAAGAATGTGTCAATAAATGATGAAGTGTAATATATTCACCATTTGGATAATCTTCAATATACTTACTGAGTTTATCATCTAAGTGAATTAACTTCTTTTCGACTAGCTGCAAAATAGCCACAGCTGTAAATTGTTTTGTTATTGAAGCAATTCTAAACTTAGTTTTATTTGTATTTTTAACACTTAATTCAAAATTCGACATACCGTATCCTTTAGATAAAATTACATTATCACCTACTGCTACTAATACAGATCCATTAAAATTTAATGTATTCAATAATTTATCTATCTTTACAGCTTTTCTTCTTAACATATTTGCCCCTCCTAAGATTTTAGATGTTCTATAAATCATATGCACTACTTACACGCTTAAACTCTATTTATCTATAAATAAAATTTTAACTGGTTCTAGTACTTTTGGTATATTCTTGTTTATTAACCTCAATAACAAGTTAGATAATATAAAAAAAGTAAGAATTATTTTATTTTTTTTGACTATTAAACTTTTAGCAACATTCATTACCACTACAGCCACAGTCACAGCCACAAGAATTCTGTTCATTTGGATTCTCAGTATTAGGTTAGTAATATTACTAATTCCGTTATACTTACTCAAATAAAAAAAATCTTTATTCTCTTCCTACTACACTTGAGTTTTCACTTTAAAATATAATGGCGTTGCTCAGAATTTTATAAATTTCTGAACAAATTTTGGACAAATGAGGATTTAAAGCACAAAAAAAAGGCTTAGTTAAGCCATTTTTTTGTGTGGTACCGGTGGCCGGAAACGACTTATACTTGTGATTCTATCCCAATCAGTACTTTTGTTAACAAATTTTATTGTTTTATCCTTCTATATCCATTTTTTTCACACTTTTTGGACAAAAGTTGGTCAAAAAGAGTTTGTATTATCTTAGAACATAACTTTATAATACAGAATGCGCTCGATTTATATTTAACACTTACTAAAACAATAAGAATTTTTGAGCTTAGAAAGAATTCAAATATACTCATTTTTTCTAGAACCTCTGAAAATTAGTTCCAAGTTTTGAATTTATTAGATTAGTATTTTCTAAATATTCATCTCTTACAATAAAAATATCATAGTCTGAGTCACCATCTTCAGAATCTAAAAGAATTAAAGTTCTTTTATCTAGTTCACTTGAATATTTAAGTAACAATTTAAAAGGATCAAGGAAATTTGGTGAATTATAATCGAAATAATCTCTATAAATCTCAATTGGGTTTTCTCTATAGGGTTTTAAAGTATTATTAATTCCACCTTCTACAAACTCATTATAAGTATCATAAGTTAAACTTGTTGCTACATTATTTTCCCAGCAGGTCGCTAAAAATAGGATTTCAAAAAGTCTAGAACTACTAGGGTAATTTAATTCACTAGGATCTATGTAGGAGTAATTATCCAAAATATAATTAATACAATCTCGTTTATTTAAATACGCCAACTCCAATAATTCTACAAAGTCATTTCTCTCTTGAGTAGAATGCTCTCTAAAGATAATATTAGTTAAATCTACAATTGTTTCATGTATCTTTGGTGGTACTACTCATAATCGCTATCCTCAACTTCTATTACTTGACTAACATTTTCATCCTCAATATTGACATTTAAATCAGAATCAATATCATTACTTTCTGTATCACCTGACAAGCAGATATTAAAAATACTATAAAAAGAATAAACAGAGGCTCAAGGTTCCTGGGTAATCTTATTAAATATAGCATTTTTCATAGAGTATTCATCCTCTCTTACATTCAGTAATATTCTCCATATTTTATCATTTCACTTGATATGATGATACACTACTTTTATACATGGATCTCTAGTAAAAGGAAATAATATTAATTATATTCTATGAATCTCAATATATATAGTAATGATTTAAAAAGTAAGAATACAATAAGTTATTTAAGGAGAATAATATGTCAGGAAACAAAGGTAAAATATCAGTAAGACAATTAATGATAATAATTATAATCGATGTGTATACTCCCACTGCCAGATTTCTTCCTGCCTATGTAGTTGACGAAGCCAAGCAAGCTGCATGGCTATCTCCAGTTATTACGTTTATTATCTTTTTAACAATAATATATGCTAGTGGTAAGTTATTTAATAAATATGAAGTTAAATCATATACTGAAATATTGAATATCATTACATCTAAGTTTATTGGAAAAATGATTATAGTTTTATATATACTGTGGATAACATATCTCTTAGTATGGAATGTGAGGGTATTATGGAGAGACATTAGCTACCTTGGTATATCAAAATGTAAATATAAATATTTTTCTTATTATTATACTATTTTTGGCTGGAATGACTATTAGATCTGGCATAGTTGTTATAGCAAGAATGAGTGAAGTGATTTTTCTTATAATTACTATTACGACTGCTGCTATACTTGCTTTATTGATTCCAAACGTTCAACTGGATTCAATAACTCCAATAAGTTCATTAGATATACTTCCGATATTTAAAGGAAGTTTAGGTTCTACTTCTCTAATTTGCTTACCATATTTCTTTTTCTTTAGTCACGAATGGAGTAAGAAAAATGAGTTTCTAAAGCAAGGATTAAAAGCAGGGATTTATGTTTTGGTCCTTGAAACATTAATTATTTTATCTAGTATTGGTAATATGGGGAGCGAGCTTATTTCTAGATCTCCACTATCTTTCTGGATTACAGTTAAGCATATTGACTTATTGGGTTTTGAAACCGGATTTGAATCATTATTGTTAATGACATGGCTCTTTACAGATTTCATTATAATAACCATCTTAGTTTATAGTGCGATGAATATGTTTAAATCACTTTTTAATCTTAAAGATTATAGACCATTTATCAACATACACTTAGTAATTATATACTTACTTTCTTGGTTAGCAGCAAAGACTGTATGGGAACTAGGTGAACTTGGAAGTGTTATTGGAGATTATATGGATTTCTTACTTGCTACTTTACCAATAATAATTTTCTTAATTGGAAAAGTTAGGAGAAAAAATTAATTACTAATTTATTTATGTGTTTCTCTTTCAGATAAAATAATTGTATCATTGAAAATCAATAGTTAGAATAAATGAGAGTTTATGATTGTGTAAAATGAACGTGGGATAGGAAATAGAAAAAGAAACCCTTATAATGTTAAGTGACAAAACAAAACGTTATAGAAGGGATTCCCACTATTATGGTAACACAAAATTATATAGAATTTGTAGTAAATCTTGTTAAAACTCATTTAAAGGACAAAATTTGTAGTTTACAAACTTTTGTTATAACAATTTAATGTCACTTAATAATATATACTTAAAAAGGTGTTATGTTAACAAACATAGCACCTTTAATTTCTATATTCCATCTTCATCGTCTGCTGACGTAATAGTAGGAATTTCAAATTTAATAACTTGAGACTTTCCAGTCTCTAAGATTTGTGATGCAAAAAGTTCCACATCATTATTGAATGCCTTTGTCATACAACATTCAATAAGCATTCCAAGGTTTGTACCAGAAAGTACGATATTATTTTTCTTTTCTAAAGTAGCAGTAGCTGCCATTTTAAACGGTGTTCCACCAATTAGATCTGTAAAGATAATTATACCATCACAATCTACCAACTCATCAGTTGCTTTATTAATTTTATCTAGTAGATCATCTTGAGAAATTACTCCATCAAAATCAATTGCGATATACTCTTTTTGCTTACCAGCAATAAGCTCTAATGATGTAGTTAATCCAGATGCAAACTGACCATGTCCAGTAACAATTACTCCAATCATGTTTTCTCCTCCATTCTTCTTATATTAAATATATATTTCTTCTTATCAAATAGACTTTTCACATCAATTAATATATAATTAATAAGAGGTGAAAAACATGCAAAAAGATATATCTCGTATTGGTTTAAAATACGATAAAAAAAACCGTATGATTTACATTAATAAAACTAGTCAAACAATTCATGTGATTGATGAAGTTAAGTTAAGAAAATATGAATTTTTCTATAATAGATATTTATTCTCATTCACATTATTTTTACTAATTAGTATCTTAAATCCCTATGTTTCAATAGCTATTGGCCTTGCTTCAGTAGTTATATTAGAATTTGTATTTAGATATATATTCCTATCTAAATGCCGAACATTAGACACTTTTGTCCCTGCAAGCTCTGTTATAAGTAGAAAACCAAAAGGAATTCAATTAATAGTAATATCAATATTATATTTAGTATTAGGTTTTACATTACTCTTCTATACATTTACGGAACATGTCGATAGTAGTACAAATATACTAATATACGGTATTTCAGGTTTCGCTATATTTAGTGGTTTAACTAGTTTTAAAAGGATAATTCAAAAATAATATTAACAAAACATTCTTGATAAGAATGTTTTTTTATAGTACTTGTTTAATAGCGTATCTTTCTACTTTAATCACTACACCATCAGCAATTTCAATTTTAGCAATGTTACTATCAAGATATTTTATTTTTCCGTAAATTCCTCCAGAAATAATAACCTCTCTATTAGGTTTAATCTCTTCTTGAACATTAACTAATTTTTTCTGTTGTTTTTTTACTGAAACAAATGTGAAAATAACATAAAGTACAAAAATAAAAACTAATGACGCTAGAAAATATAATAAAAACTCCATAATAATCCTCCTAAGTAATAAGATTTAATTTAACACATTATTCATTAAGGAAGGCCCCTTTAAAAAGGAGCCTTATAGGTAATTTTTTTGTTCAGAAATCTAATGCATTTTTAGAATAAACCAACCCATGCACCTAGTAATCCAATTGCTAGTAACAATGAAATACATTTAACTGCACTCCAGTTTTTAGCTTTGATTAACCAGTAACATAATAGTGTAAGTCCTAACGGAATTAATTTTGGCATAATTCCATCAAGTACTTCTTGGATTACAATTGGGCTTTCTCCATTTGGAAGAGTTAATGCTATTGAAGTTCCACCATATAATGATGTTAACGCACCAACAACAATAATCCCAAGGATACTCGCAGCACGAGTAAACTCTTTAGAGTTTCTAGTAAGTGCTTCAATTGCACCAGTTCCAAGATCATAAGACCAATACATTAACCAATAACGAATAACAAATTGTACAAAGTTAAACATTAATAAGAATAAAATTGGTCCTAATATACTTCCGTTTAATGCCATATTCGATGAAATACCAGCAGCAATCGGAACTAACGTAAACCAGAATATTGCATCCCCAATACCACCTAATGGTCCCATTGCAGCAACACGTACGGCACGAATTGTGTTAATATCAGATTTTTGTTGTTCTAATGATAAGATAATACCCATAACGAATGTTACTAAGAATGGATGAGTATTAAAGAACTCTAAGTTGTGAGTCATTGAAGTAGATAAATCTTCTTTATCTGTATGAATTTTTTTAAGTCCTGGAATTAAACCATATAACCATCCTGCGGCTTGCATTCTTTCATAGTTGAATGAACCTTGTAAGAATAATGAACGCCAAGCAATTTTATTTAATGTTTTACGATCTAATTGTCCAGCAGGAGTTGTATTTTTATAGCTCATTTGCGTATTAGATGCCATCTCCATTACCTCCTTCAGCTAATTCTCTCATTTTTACATTAGTTTGGAAATCATAAATAGCTACAGCTAAACCGATAATTGCGATTAAAGCTAATGCTTGACCACCTAATGTTGGAGCAATAATATTTGCAAGTGCGAATCCTGCTAAATAGAATCCCCAGTATTCTCTTGATAACATTACTTTCATTAATACAGCAAAACCTACGAAACGCATCATTCCACCAGCAGTACCTAAACCAGTCCATACCCATTCAGGTAATGCATTAGTTAAAGTTTCACCAATTGCTTGTCCGAAAATTAATCCGAAGAATACAACTACTGTAAAGAATAAACCTAACATCCCCATTGTGAAATAGTTAAGTCTTTCGATACCATTTGTATCAGCGTTTTCAGCCATTTTGTCCGCTTTAGCCATTAATGGAGAAGTAATAGTAAACACTAAGATTACTGAATATTGTCCTAATAGTGCGAATGGAATTGATAATCCAAGCGCAGCTTGAGGATCAGGAATATTCATAGTAATAGCAAACACTGTTGCCATGATACCACCTATTACTGCATTTGGTGGTTGTGCCCCTCCTACAGGCATAGATCCTATCATCATTAATTGGTATGATCCACCAATAATTAAACCAGTTTGTAAGTCTCCTAAGATTAACCCTACTAATGGTCCCATTACGATTGGTTGATATAATGACTCAAGGAATGAAAATTGATCAATTGCTGCAATAAAAGTAATTACTAATATAAGCAGAATTTGAATAACATTGATATCCATAATTTAATTTCCCCCTTTTTATTATTTAAATAACTTGTTTACTGACTCACTTGATTCACTAGGGACTTTTCTAATCTCTAGTTCGACACCTAATTCTTGTAATTCAGCAAAAGCTTGTACGTCTACATCATCAACAGCTACTGTTGTAGCAACTTGACGTTTACCTTCAGACATATGCATATTACCAATATTAACTTTCTTAATTGGTACTCCACCTTTTACTAAAGTTAACACATCTGATGGTGATTCACAAATAATGAAGATTCTTTGTTGTGGACTTGCTTTGTGAATTACATCAATAGTTTTCTGTAAAGAAAAGTATCGTGTTTTCGCATAACTAGGCGCTGCCATGTCCATCAATCCTTGTCTAAACTTATCCTCAGCTACTGCATCATTCGCTACAAGTAATAAGTTAACATTAATTGAAGAACTCCATTGTGTTGCTACTTGGCCGTGAATCAAACGATTGTCGATTCTTGTTAAAATTACATTTGGTTCTGACAAAATAATTACCTCCTATTAATATTATCGTATATATATGTAATCACTTACATATATATCAAACTAGTTAATTAATCTCTAAAAACGTTTACATATTTCACAACAATTAACTGCTCGTTTTTAGAATGTAAATAATCTTTATTTACTATAAACTTCTATACCGTTGCATATGGTCTTGTATATGCTATAATCATCGTCAAGAATAACTAAATCTGCGTTATATCCCTTTTCTACTTTTCCTAAGAAGTCATCTAACCCTAATAACTTTGCTTGATTCAGTGATGTCATTACTGAAATATCATTTAATGAACATCCAGTAAATTCAATCATATTCTTAACCGCAACATTTAATTTTAATATACTTCCAGCTAGTGACCCTGACTCTGTTCTTACCTCTGTATCATTTTTTGCAACTTCAAGTCCACCTAAAGAATAAATTCCATTTTCTAATCCTTTAGCCATCATAGAATCACTAATAAGTAAGATTTTATCTCTCCCCTTTACTTTAAGAACTAATCTTACTGTATCGGGATGTAAATGAACGCCGTCTACAATTAATTCTGAGTAAATATCATCACTAAATAATCCAGCACTAACTACACCAGGATTTCTATGATGATGTGGGCTTTGTCCGTTGTGCATATGTGTTATATTACTAAGTCCTACTTTAGAATGTTCTAACACTTCAGACATAGTTGCAGATGAATGCCCTACTGAAGGTACTATGTTATTTTCTTTTAAGTACCTAGTAAAGTTAAGATCAGCCTTTTCAACTGCATAAGTCATTGCTTTAACTCTACCACTTGCAATTGCTAGTAGTTCTTCCATAATATCTACACTTGGTTCTAATAGATACTTTTCATTTTGAGCTCCCTTAAATTTATTATTTATGAAAGGTCCCTCTAAATGAATACCAATTAGGTTAGCTCCTAATTTATCACTTTTGTAATCAACTATGTTTTTAATCGCATTTTTGATTACATATAATTCCATTGTTAAGGTAGTTGCTAGAAATGAAGTTGTTCCATCACTTGGCAAGTTAACTACCATTGTTTCTAATGACTCATGGGTACAATCCATTACATCGGACCCATTTGATCCATGTATATGAAAATCAATAAATCCAGGTAGAATTGATTTCCCTTCTAGGTCAATACCATTATCCCCATGATAATTTGACCCTATGTTAGTTATTTTTCCATTATCTATTTCAATAAAACCATTGATAATTGTTTCATCAGGCCTTATAATCTTAGCATTTTTATAAATCACGTTGTTACTCCTAACTAATAAAACCGAAATGTTTCAATGCATTTAATATTCCATCATCATCAACATTAGTTGTGACATAGTCTGATGCCTCTTTTGTTAATTCAGCAGCATTTCCTAATGCAATACCAGTCCCAGCTATTCTTAAGAAGTCTATATCATTTTCTCCATCACCAAATGCATATACATTTTTAATATCTAGTTCGAAATGCTCAATTAATCTTTGTAATGCCCATCCCTTGTTTACATGTAGTAAATCAATATCAAATCCAAAATCACCATATCGATGAAATCTATAATCACTTAATTCTGACTGTAGGATCTCAATATTCGTACAAGCTTCATATACCATAAATTGATAAGTCTCTTTTTCTAAAAACTTTGAATCATATTTTGGTACTATTAAATTAAATTGCTCGAGTACTCTATCGATATTATCACTTTCAGGAACTGATGTATAAAGTGTGTCTCTAGTTGTAATTCCATAAACTAAATTATGCTTATCAAGAACTTCACTTATAATTTTCTTCTCTTCTAAAGAAAATTCCGTACTATCAATTACTTTACCGTCTACTTCAACATAACTACCATTACATAAAATAATGAAGTCAAAAAGTTCACGGTTTAGAACTTTTAAAAATTGCGATTCATTTCTTCCAGTAGCTAATCCAACAATATGTCCATTTAGTTTTAGTTGTTTAATAGATTCTACGGCTGACTTTGGTACTTTATGTGTCAAATTATCTAAAAGTGTTCCGTCTATATCAAACACAAATACTTTTTTATTTTTATTCATCTTATCTAAATGCAGTAATTGAGAAAGAATATTTATCAGCTCGATAATATGTCTGACAGTATTCAAACGGTATACCATTTGTTGTGTATGTTATATGTTTCATATAAAGAATAGGATCTCCAATTTCAACATGTAGATGGTTAGCCATTTCAGCATCTGCTAAAATAGATTTAATTATAAAATCACTTGACGTGATTTCAACCTTTAACACATTTTCAAAATAGTTATACATTGAATTTTTAACATTATCAATATCAATCGCTATAGGTTCCCCATCAGCAGTTCTAATTCTTTTTATAACATGAATATAATCATCATCATCTAGTTGTAATCTAGATTTGATTTTTTTTGAAACATCAAATTTCATCTTATATTCTAGTAATTGAGAACCTGGTTTTTTACCTGCTTTAATCATATCCTCAGAGAAAGATGTCAATTTGAGAATTTCCTTATCGACATTTGACTCAATTACAAACGTTCCCTTCCCCCTAGTTCTTTTAACTCTACCTTCTTGAGATAACATAGAAATAACTTTATTAACAGTCATTCTACTAGCATTATAAATGACACATAATTCTTTTTCAGTTGGAAGCATATCACCAACTTTGTATACTTCCTCATCTAGTTGTTTTGTTATTACATCATATATTTCAATATATTTAGGTTTCAAAAAAAATCTCCTCCCTTGTAACACCTAGTGGTGTACTTACTTCAATTCTACATAATCTTCATGTAAATGTCTATACAAATATATATAATATATATTTTTCAATTTATTTGTATATATCTTTAAAGGGATTTTTTTCTTACCGACACACAATATTAATTATTTAATTCATTTTTTCTCTAAGAGCTTCAGACAGTTCGATTACGTTTTTTGAATAACTTAATAGCTCTTGGAATTTGGCATTATCATTGTTTTTAATCATGTTTGTGAAACTCAATATTTCATAAATCATATCTTCTTTGATATGCTCATCTTTTATTATTATTTTCTCATTATTAGATATCTTTATAATCTTATCTAGGTGTGTAATATGGTTAATGATAATCGCTTCATTTTCACCTTGAATTTCATTTTCAATGTATGATGTTGATATTTTAGAGAACGCACAGACACATACAAAATTTGTATATTTCAGCATTACTACTGTCGTGCCATCAACTCCACTTTCAAGTAGACTAGCCATTACTTCTACATCATTAGGTTTACCAAACAAATATAAAGCTATGGTTAATGGGTATACACCTAAATCATTAAGAGCTCCTCCACCAAATTCTGGTAAAAAGACTCTTGCTTGTTCTCCACGCTTATACTTATCATACTTCGAAGAATATCTCATAAATTGAAAATAAGCATACCTTATCGGTTTTATTTCTTCAATTTTATCTTTTATTAACTTTAAATGCGGATGGTGTATAGGACGCATAGCTTCTATAAAAAACACATTATTCTCTTTAGCAATC
This sequence comes from Mycoplasmatota bacterium WC44, assembly GCA_046529715.1. Classification (GTDB taxonomy): domain Bacteria; phylum Bacillota_I; class Bacilli_A; order MAG-NZ; family MAG-NZ; genus WC44. The sequence continues at coordinate 880,326 of CP134881.1, read as the reverse complement.
AATTCTATTTTATTTAATTCATCTAAAGATAAAGTAATAGGTTTTTCAACTATTGCATGAATACTAGCTTTGAGAAACATTTTTGCTTGTTCAAAATGAAAATTATTTGGAGAAGCAATATAAACAACATCTATATCACTGTTTTTTACCATATCTTCGCATTTTGTATATACATTTTCTATTCCATACTTGTTAGCAAACGCGCTAGCACTTTCTATTCTTGGTGAACATACAGAAGAAATAGTATATAGTTTAGATTTAATAACACTTTCTAAAAATGAATCACTTATCCAGCCAGTACCAACAACTCCAAGCCTCATACGTATATATCCTCCTTAGGATCTATTTTCACTCATACACATTATAATTTTTTCTTCTACAACTTTTTTCATATTATTCTTTGCAGGTTCTAAATATTTTCTTGGATCATTTGCATTTGGAGCAGATTTGAAGTGCTCTTTTATCCCTTCAGCAAATGGTATTTTAAGTTCTGTAGCAATATTAACTTTACTGATACCTTCTTTAATACACTCTCTCACTAAATCAAACGGAACACCTGAAGCTCCGTGTAATACAAGTGGTACATTTACTATCTGTTTAATTTCTTTTAAACGCTGAATATCTAATTTAGGTTCTCCATCATATAAACCATGAGCTGTTCCAATTGCAATTGCAAGTGAATCTATATTAGTAGATTCCACAAATTCTTTAGCTTGATTAGGATTTGTATATTTAGAATCTTTTTCATCTACAATTAAATCGTCCTCTTGACCACCTAATCTTCCTAACTCAGCTTCAACTGAGACACCATTTTTATGTGCATATTCCACAATATCTTTAACAATTTTAACATTTTCTTTAAAGTCATGATGTGAAGCATCAATCATTACAGATTTAACACCTAAATCAATTGCTTTTTTTATTGCGACAACATCTTCATGGTGATCTAAATGAAAAACAACATCTATATCATTTATTTCATTTGCAACTTCACTTAAAGCATATAAATACTCTAATCCAGAAAATTTAATTGTACCGGGTGTTGCGGCAATTATAACTGGCGATTTTAGTTCATTAGCCGTTTCTACTACTACTCTTAAAGTTTCTAAGTTATGAATATTAAATGCTGGAACAGCATAACCATTACTCATTGCATCTCTTAACATTTTATTTGTATTTTTCATATTTACTAACCTCTATATTCGTATATTGTAACACCCTTAACAACCCTATTTACAGTACCACTTGGACATGGGTTATCACTAGAAATACCTAGGTGGAGCGCTTTTTTCATTCCTATTAATTGACCAACTATTATATAGACAAATGATAGTAGTACATCATCTTCAACTGAATCAAAATTCAATTCAATTTTATAATCTATGTTATTAATTGATTCATCAACTTTTCGATTAGATATGACTAAAATTTTATTGTCTCCTTTTTCAGCACACATTTCTTTTAATAAATCAAGCTCATATTTTCTTGTATAATCATTGTCACTTAAATATAAAACAGTTAGTACATCGTCTTGAATAATCGATTTTGGACCATGTCTAAAACCTAATGGTGAATCAAACATAGTTGCTACCTTGCCACCTGATAATTCAAGAATTTTTAATGCCGATTCTTGAGCTGTTCCTTTAAGCGTTGCACTTCCTAAATATACTATTCTTTTAAAATCAAATTGAGTAACAACAGAATCTATAATAGAATATCTATTTTCAAGAACTTCATTACTCATCTCAACTACTTTAGTAACGTTTTCTTCATGTTTATCGATATTATCAATATCAAAAACTAAAATAGAAGCAAGCATCATATTTGTGTAACTACTAGTCATAGCAAATGATTTATCATGTGTTTCGTCAGGTAATATTATTGATAAATAATTATCCTTACCTTTCGACTCTTTTGCTAAATGTCCATCTTTATTACATGTAATAACTAAATGATGGATATCATCACAAATTTCGTTTGCTAAATTAACAGTTGCTACAGATTCAGGACTTGAACCACTTCTTCCATATGAGACTACTAATGTTTTTTGACTTTTTTTAAAATAAAGCCATGGATTACTAACAATGTTAGTAGTTGAAACTGATTGGACATTTCGTTTATTTAAATTATTAATAAATGGAGTAATAGTATTCCCAACAAATTCACTAGTTCCAGCTCCAACTAAATAAACTTGTGTACCTTCATCAATATGTGAGAAAAATTCCATTACTTGTGACTCCATCTCTTTTATTAGAGTGAAAGTTTTCAACCACGTTGAAGGCTGTTGAAAAATTTCATTTACAGTATGAGTTGATTTATTATCAATATAGTATTCTTTTGTTTTTCCAAACATTTTTGCACCTCTTATTTTTGTAATTAATCTTATTCGTTTGTAGTATATCATAAATATATCATATTTGTCTATACTTTTACCTCTTATTGTGTATTTTTACAGTTAAAAGTATATACTTTATAATTATAGTATGCTATATTAAATTGAAATCGCATTTTAAGGAGGAGAATATGAAACATTTTAAAAATATATTAGAAAATCAACACAATAACATTCCAGCTGGTATTTACTCTGTTTGTAGTTCAAACAAATATGTAATTGAAGCTGCATTGGTTTTTGCTAAAAATCATAATACGCATTTACTTATTGAAGCAACATCTAACCAAGTAGATCAATACGGTGGATACACTGGAATGAAACCAAAGGATTTTATCGAATATGTAAGGCAGATAGCTTTAGGAACAGATTTTGATCAAAGTAAGCTAATATTTGGAGGAGATCATTTAGGACCAAATCCATTTCAACACATGAATGAAAATGAAGCTATGTTAGAAGCTGAAAAAATGATTAGACAATATGTATTAGCTGGTTTCAGTAAAATACACTTAGATTGCAGTATGAGATTAGCTGATGATTCTCGAAATGATAAACTATCAACTGAAATAATAGCTAAGAGAACGGCGAGGTTAGCAAAAATTGCCGAAGAATCTTATAAAGAACTTAAAGAAATAAACAATAATGCTATACATCCAATATATGTAATTGGTAGTGAAGTTCCCATTCCTGGTGGTGCTCAAGCAAATCATGAGGAAATTGCGGTAACATCAAAGGAAGATTTTGCTGAAACTGTAGAAATCACTAAGAAAGCATTCTTAGAATCAGTTGGAAAAGAATCGTGGAAGTTTGTTGTAGCTTGTGTAGTTCAACCAGGTGTAGAGTTTGCAGACAATCACATTGATGAGTATTCAAGAAAAAATGCCTTAGATTTAATGAACTCTCTTAAAAACTATAAAAACTTAGTATTTGAGGGGCACTCAACAGATTACCAGACTCCTGAAAAACTAAAAGAAATGGTTGAAGATGGAGTTGGTATATTAAAGGTTGGTCCACAATTATCTTTCGCACTCAGAGAAGCTCTATTCTCACTTTCATATATAGAAAATGAGTTAATAGAAAAATGTTATAGATCAAATTTTAAAGAAATATTACTAGGTGAAATGCTTAATAATCCAAAGCATTGGCAAAAACATTATGATGGTGATATTGAATACAAATGCAAATTCAGTTTACTAGATAGATGTAGATATTATTTAGAAAATGAATCTGTTAAGTCAGCAACAAATAAACTATTAAGTAACTTAGAGAGTTCAAAAATTAGTTTAACTTTGCTTAGTCAATTTATGCCAAATCAGTATCGCAAAGTTAGAGTAAACTCTATAGAAAATAAACCTATTCCATTAATATTCGATAGGATACACGAGGTACTTGATATCTACCAATATGCTACAAATCAAGAATAAGAAATTTAAATATATATATAAAAACACGATATATTATAATATCGTGTTTTCTTTATGACTATAGTAAACTAGCTGCTTCTTTATCTACTATTATAACTACATTTGGATGAACTCTTAATGCAGATGCAGGCATTGTCTCTAAGATATCTCCATGAATCATTTCATAAATTGCTTTTGCTTTTGCTTTTCCAGAAGCTAACAACAATATTTTTTTACATGAGAGAATATTTTTAATACCCATCGTTATTGCTGATGTCGGCACTTGATTTTTTGATTCAAAAAATCTTGCATTATCATTTCTCGTTCTTTCATCTAGTTTTACAACATGAACACCTTCATAAAATAACGAACCTGGTTCATTAAATCCAATATGTCCATTAACACCAATTCCTAAAACTTGTAAATCTACAATGTTTTCTTCTAAAATTGTATTATATCTAACACATTCATTTTCAACATTAGAAGCCGTTCCAAAAGGTATATAAGTATTTTCAAAATCAATATCGATATAATCAAATAAATTATTTCTCATAAACTTAAAATAACTTTGTTCATTATCTTGAGACAACCCAATATATTCATCTAGGTTAAATGTCTTAACATTTTTATAACTTGTTTTTGAATTTTCAAATTCTTTCACCATTTCTTTATAAAGCCCCAAAGGTGTTGAGCCTGTTGCTAAACCTAGATTAGCATTAGGCTTATTAATAATACTCTCTTTAACTATCTCAAAAGCCTTTTTACTTAGTTTATCGTAATTATCAACTACTATAACTTCCATAATACCACCTATTCATACAGGGCTTTAACTTCTTCAGCACTTGCTAAAGTAAGTGCTTTATTAGCTTTTTCTTTTAATGTACTTTTATTAAGTGTACTTAATAATTTTCTAACCTCTAATGTTAAACTAGGACTTACACTAAATTCATCTAATCCTAAACCCAACAAAATAGGTATTGCTTTGAAATCGTTAGCCATCTCACCACACATACCAGTCCAAATACCTGCATTATGAGAAGAATCTATTACATTTTTAATTAATCTTAAAATAGAAGGGTTATAAGGTTGATATAAATAACTAACACCCTCATTCATTCTATCTGCAGCCATTGTATATTGTATTAAATCATTTGTTCCAATACTAAAGAAATCTACTTCACTCGCGAATATATCGGCAGAAATTGCAGCTGATGGAATTTCCATCATCATTCCAACTTTATACACTCCAATTTCATATCCTTCATCAATTAATTCATGTTTGCACTTATTAAGAATAGTTTTAGCTTCTCTTAACTCATTAATAGTAGCTATCATAGGGAACATAATGTGTAAATTACCATATTTACTTGCTCTTAATAAAGCTCTTAATTGTGTTGAGAAGATGTCTACTCTATCTAGACACAGTCTTATCGCTCTTACACCTAAGAATGGATTAAGTTCTTTATTCATCTTAAAGTAAGAAAGTTCTTTATCTCCACCAATATCTAGTGTTCTTATTACTACAGTTTTATCACCCATAGTTTCAAGTACTTTTTTATATGCAACAAATTGCTCTTCTTCAGTCGGGAAATTCGTTCTACCCATAAATAGAAATTCTGTTCTAAATAACCCAACACCTTCAGCACCATTTTTAATTACACTTTCAACTTCTTCTGCACTACCAATATTATTAACTAGTTCTATTTCTTTTCCGTCAACTGTTAGCGTCTTTTTATCAACATATTCTTGAAGTAATTTATGCTTTTCATCTAACTTAGATTTCTTAGAATGATAAGTTTCTAATTCATCTTTTGTTGGATTAATAATAACAATACCTTCATCTCCATCAATAATTAAATAATCATCATTTACAACACTTTCCATTAAGGTTTTAGTACCAACAATTGCTGGTATTTCTAATGCCCTTGCCATAATAGCTGTATGTGATGTTTGACCACCTATTTCTGTAACAAATCCTAGTACTACATTCTTATCTAACTGAGCTGTATCAGACGGAGTTAAATCTTCAGATACTAAAATAACTTCTTCATCAATTAATGATAAAGTAGGTATTTTTTTTCTTGTTAAATGCGCAAGAACTCTATCAGTAACATCTTTAATATCTGCAGCTCTTTCTTTCATGTAATCGTTATCCATATTTTCGAAAATTGATACAAACTGTTCTCTAACTTTATATATAGCATATGAGGCACTAACTTTTTCATTTGTGATTTTTTCTACTATACTTTTGTACATTTCTTGATCTTCTAAAATAAGTAAATGTGCACTAAAAACCTGGGCAGTTTCTTCCCCAAATTTCTTTATTGAAATTTCTTTAATCAAGTTAATTTCTTCTTTACTTTTAGCAATAGCAACACTCAGATTATCTAACTCAATATCTATTTCAAATATTTCTTCTTTTTCAATTTTAAAATGCAATTTTTCTAATTTGTATGCTTTTCCAAACTGAATTCCATTTGCAGCTCCAATACCTTTCAATACCATATTTTACCTCTTCTAAGCTAATTTTTCAGAAACTATTAATTTATCAAGTGCATTCAGTGCATCTTCTTCATCTACACCATCTGCTTTTATAGTAAATTCTTCATTTTTAACGATTCCTAATGTCATTACCATCATTATAGACTTCATATTAACTTCTTTTCCTTTTGCGACAATATTAATTTCACTTTGGAATTTATTTGCTTCTGCTACTAATAAAGAAGCTGGTCTAGCATGTAATCCCATTTCATCAATAGTTTTATATTTTTTTTGTATCATTTTTTTCATCCTCCTATTTGACTTTCCGAATCTATTTTACATCATTATACACATATACACAACTAAATGTATATACAAATATGTTTTTTTCTCACTTTATGATACAATTAGTCTATACTTATTGTTAAAAAGAGGTGTTTTTTATGAAATTAGAAGTAATAGCTACAACATTAAAGGAAGCAATTGATGCTGAAAGAGCTGGTGCGGATAGAATTGAATTGGTAACTGGAATATTGGAAGGTGGACTTACACCTTCTTTAGCTCTTATAGAAGAGGTTTCAAATACAGTTTCCATCCCAGTTAATGTTATGATTCGACCACATTCAAAGAATTTTAATTATACAAATGAAGATATCAAAGTTATTTTGAGAGATGTTGAGTTAATATCAAAGACAAATGCTGAAGGTATAGTATTTGGCTCTCTCACGAAAGATAAAAGAATTGATGAAGAACTTCTTAAAAAAGTTATTAAACTTAAAGGAAGTAAAAAATTAACTTTCCACCGAGCATTTGATGAGTTAACTGATCAGGAACTTGGCCTTGATATTTTAATGAAATACTCAGTCGATACTATATTAACTTCAGGTGGTAAAAAATCTGCTTATGATGGTATAAATAAATTAAACAACTTAGTTAAGTTATTAAATTCCAGAATCAAAATACTTGCAGGTTCTGGACTTAATTTGTCGAACATCCATGATTTCTTAGACAATTCATCTGTCGATGAAATACATTTAGGTAGTGGTGTTAAATATAACTCCTCTAATTTAGATGAGATTAATCCCGTTTCAATCAAGTTTATAAAGGATCATATAAAATTTAAAAATTAATAATTTATTTTATTATTCCGATGTTGTTGATAATTTATGTATATCTAAAAAATCTCTAACTTCAACTGTGAAGCTAGAGATTTTTATAGTTTATATTATCCTGATAGCGGTTAACGGTGGTGGAGACTGAAAATTCATATACATTTTAGACAATTACATCTTATTTTAGTCCAATAATTTTATGCATTTTTTGCTTGCTAAGTTAAGATTTATTAAGAGTAACAAAAAAGCCTCTTATATTAAGAGACCTTTTAAACTTACTTAATCCACTCCATTATTCTTTCAAACGGTAGATGATCACCTATATCAGCACCATAATAATCTACTTCAATCTGTCCTTGTTCATTAATTAAGAAATCAGCTGGTATAGTTGTCATTTTCCCATCTGACTTACCAATTTTGAATCCTTTTTTTCCTGCTTTTTTTAACTCACCCATTCTTTTGAATACAGCTTTGATTAATCCCATAAATGAAGTTTGAACTCCATACTTTTTATATAATTTCCATTCAGGGTCTGAAATGAGCGGGAAAGGCACTTCCTGATTGCCTACATACTGTTTCATACTCTCAAGTGGAGATTGAAAAACAGCAATAACGTTTAAATTTCTTTCTCTGAAATAATCCATCTTATTAATGATATTGTGGATTCTTAGATTACATAGTGGGCATGATGCATATCGGTAAAATGATAATAATACTTTTTGCCCTTTTAAAGCATCAATAGAAACATCATTTCCGTAGTAATCTTTCACTAGAAAATTCGGAGCTACTTGTCCTTTTTTTAATCTCATATTAATATCCTTTCTAATTTAATGTTAATTTGTCTTTATTATACCTTTATACTACTTTAATATACAAAATGAAGCCAGAGAATTGCTTCATCATATTTATTAGGATATGGAGTTCGATATTACACTCTATACTTTATTGTTAATACTTATTAAATATAATCAAAAAGAAGCCTTAAATGGCTTCTTTACTATCTATAATAATTAAAATTGGATAAGGCCAGCTTATAAATCATATTGACACAGTACAGTGTCAGGTGGACGTGGAGCGATATTCCTGTATAAATGAATTATGCATACCATAGAATATTCACAACTTATCCCACTGCATCTATTAATTATGACTTTGAGCACTCCTTAGGAATTTTGGGATTTAGATTTTAATACTAAATGTCATAGTCTAAAATCTATTAGATTAGTAGTAATGAATTCTGACGTAAAAAAATATTGTTACTCATGGATGTCAAGTTGTTATAATTGCAGAACGTATCTTAAGATACATATTATAAAAAAATAGGTGGTCACTTATTTTTGGATGGAATTGCAAGAAATAATCGCCTGGTTCCTCATAATGACAAACACCTACTATCACGCCATCATCTTCCCATATCTGAACGCCATTTTCACAAATTCTATTGCCTGTAGCTTCTTCATTATTATGAGTACAAAATCTGTTAAAAGACCAACGACCATTATCCCAATTATCAACTATCTGATTCAAGATATATGTATCACTTAAGAATCTGTTAACCCGTTCAATTAACTCAAAATCTACTTCATTATTTAATATGTTTTAGTCTATTACCATAAAGATATCTATAAACACCTGATATACTTTATTAAAATTAGATCTCTTCTATAAAAATGTCTCTATATTAAGAGACGTTTTTATTTATACTATGTTTTTGTCGAAAGACAGTCCTATTAACATGATACAAGCTGATACTCCTAGGAATAACCAAACATTTGTTAAACTTAATGCACCATATAAAATAATTAATGAACCCAAAATAGCTAAAGATGGTAATATGAATCTCTTTAAAACATTCAATTCTATGAAAGTCCTCATAACCCAAATATAAACACCATTGTATATTCCATAAAGTATTGCTATTGGTAGTTCAGATGAATCCATTGCTGGCCACCATCCTTTAGAGACATTAAACCAAATCATAATACTGTTAAACCAAAATACCAACCACAGTACTATAAGTACAAAACCTGCAATAGCTGAGTTTGTTGTAACATCATTAACTGGATTAATTTTCTTAAAAAATTCTGGTTTTGGACCTAAGTTTCTAGAAGCTATTGAAAACAAAGCTCTGGACTCAGCCATAATAAGACCATTCAATGTACCTAAACATGAAAGAATAACAAACACAGTTAGTAAGGTTCCTGCAAAATTACCGAATAAAGATTGTACTACAATCTTCACTGCACCGTCACCTAGTTCCATTGCATCACTATTTGATATGGCACCAGAGAAACCTATATAGTAAAGCATGTATATAATTACAATAAATATCGTCCCAAATATAAGTGCTCTTGGTAGATTTTTCTTAGCATCCTTAATCTCTTCATTGATTGAAGTAACTACTATCCAACCTTCATATGCAAATGCTGTAGATAATATCGCCTTAAAAAAACCATTACCTCCCATTAAATTAATTGGAGTTGATGTGAAGTTTTCAATTGTTTGACCTGTGGATAATCCAATTAAAGTTCCAGCTATAGCAACTAATCCTAATGGTATAAGTTTTATAATAGTTGAACTAACTTGCCACTTACCAGATAATACTGGTGAAAGATAATTCAGTAAGAAAATACTTACTAAATAAATACCAGCAAACAACCATGTTGTAACCCCATATCCAGAATCATCGAAGTTCAATAATGTAGTTGTGTACATTCCGGATACCCATGCTAAAACACTAGATAAAGAAGGATAATAAATAAAAGTCATAAACCAACCAGTTAAGTATCCAACAGTTTCTCCATATGCTGTCTCCATATAATCAACTACTCCATTTGCTTTACCTACTTTTCTAGCGACTAGTGAAAAGACGTACGCACTTACTATCATAATTAACCCACCAAATAACCAAGCAAGTAATGCTAACGGTAAATTACCATTAGTAATTCTTAATACTTTTGGAGCCTTAAAGAAAACTCCCGAGCCGATTACTACACCTACTACCATAGCAGTAGCTGTCCATAGTCCATATTTTTTCTGTAATTCTTGCATATATTACCTCCTAATTTTTCAAAATTATATCAAATAAATATGATAATACAATAAGTTATAGGAATATTTTATCTAAATCACATAAGTAAACGTTTTCTTTTGCAGATAATAAAAAAAAATACCCTTTTTGAACTGACCTTTGTCAAAAAAATTATATTAATGCATGGCTTTGATATTCCATTGGAGCCATGCATTAATATAATTTTTTAATTTCTTACCATAAAATATTTCACTTTTAAGTGTTCCAAAGAATGCTTCCATCGGACCATTATCTATACATTTACCAGGTCCAGACATACTTTGTATCATATTACTTTTGTCTATTTTTTTCTTAAATACTTTACTTGTATATTGAAATCCTCTATCACTATGGAATATCGGTTTTGCATCAGGGTAAAATTCCATAGCTTTATCAAACATCTTAAACACCAAGTCACAAAGATAAAAATTAATCTATTTAGTTGCTAATCGTTCTCCTTTTGATTTCAACATAAATGTAAGTAGAGAACCTAGGCATAGTTAAACTTGTTTTCTTTCAAATGAGATCACATGAATAATATATTAAATTAATCAAGTACAAAAAAAGAACAAGTTATTCACTTGTTCCTATATCAAACTGTTCATAAAAATCTTTTAGTACAATTGTTTTACTATTTACCCTTGAATCCTCAGCTGCAAAAGCCATTACATGGCTTTCAACTGATATATCAGCTGATGTAAGAGCCTTGCAACTTTCTTCTTTTATTAAAGAGATGAAGTCCCTCATTATTCCATGGTCTCCACCACCATGACCACCTGTTATTACTCCAGGCTTAATTATTACTCTTTCATTAGAAGCAAATTTATTAACCTCAATCTCATTTACACTGTCGTCGGCGCGTATTTCACCCTCAGTTCCCATAATTTTTAAACTTCTATGAACTTTATTAGTAAATGCACTGAGATTAAAAGTTGCAGTTATTCCATCGTCAAACTCCATTATAGTTACTTGATGATCGCAAACATCATTATCACATTTGAATACACATCTACCATATGGTCCCTCTTCTAAAGCCTTTGTAACTGCCTCTATTGTTTGTATTTCAGTAATAACAGTAGTAGGCCATCCACCTATATGCTTATAATAAAGTTTTTTAGCTGAATATAGGCAAGTCTCTTCTATATCACATGTCAAACATCTATCTCCTGCATTCTTTGGAGCTTTTTCTGGGACAAAATATGTTAAATTACCAAATGAGGAGATTTTTGTACATCTTTTTCCAACCAACCAAAGTAATAAATCCATATCATGACAGCTTTTAGCAAGAATTATCGGATTTGATTCCTCTGAATTTCTCCAGTTTCCTCTTACAAAACTATGTGCCATGTGAAAATACCCTATGTTCTCATTATGTTGAACTGACATTACATCACCTATAGTTCCGTCATCTATAATTTTCTTTATAGTACTATAAAATGGCGTATACCTAAGAACATGGCATATCATAAATGTCTTATCTGATTTTCTAGAAATTTTTCCAAGTTCAACACATTCTGTTAGGTCATCGGACATAGGTTTTTCTAAGAGAAGGTGATAACCCTTCTCTAAAGCCTTTTTAGATGGTTCAAAATGCATGTCATCTTGAGTGGCAATAATTATACCATCACAAAATTTCTCTTTATCCAATAACGGTTCCCAAGATTCAAATTGAAATTCAGGTGCTATATTATGTTTCTGTGAAAATTCTCTTCTTTTAATTTCATTTGGCTCAGCTACTGCAACAAATTCAATGTTTTCTGGATAATTGATAGCAAATTCTCCATATCTATCTTTGCCTCTATCACCAGCCCCAATTAATGCAACTCTTACTTTTACCATAATAATTTCCTCTCTATTCAAGTATAATACTTAAATTTTTATTACCTTCTTCAATTGTTAATTGAATGATATCTAATTTACTAGATTATAGCATTATATCAAAAAAGAAAAGGTATTGCTACCCGTATAGTAGACAGGAAATAAAAAATGTTGTGTTGCAAAAAATATCTCTAGTCAACGCCTCATGCTATAATTATATTATAAATATCATATTAGTGGAGTGTAAGATGAAAGATAACTTATTTAAGTGGAACCACTACCAGCATGAAATAATAATTTTATGTGTAAGATGGTATTTAAAATTTCCTCTATCATATCGTAACCTTCAAGAAATGATGGAAGAGCGTGAACTCTATCTTAATCATACAACTATTTACAGATGGGTTATAGAATATCCACCCATACTTAACAGAAATCTAAGAAAACATTCGAGAAAAACTAATGACTCCTGGAGAATGGATGAAACCTATCTAAAGTTTACTGGTGAGTAGATGTATCTTTACAGAGCTGATGATTCAAAAGGAGATACATTAGATTTCTGATTATCAAAAAACGTGATAAGAGGTCGGCTAAGAAGTTTTTTGTAAAGCACTTCGCTCACCACATAATAGTAATCTAAGAGTAATTACTACTGATAAATATGCTGCTACAATCTCAACAATCGAGAATGAAATTAAATTAGGGAAACTAAACCCCAAGACAAAACACAGGTCATCCAAGTATATAAATAATATTGTAGAACAGGACCTCGCCATATCAAGCGGATAACCAATAATTTGCTCGGATTCAAACACTTCAAATCTGCATGTTCCACTATACAAGGAGTGGAAGCTATGAACATGATCCGTAAGGGGCAAGCGAATACGAAAAAAAAACAGTTGATGAGATTAATCTCGTTAATCAACTGTTTGGTGTTGCATAATATTTATCATTCATAGATACTTCTTTGTTTATATTTAATAGGTCACATTTTTATGCAACACAACCTAATACTTTAGTCTAATTCGCTTTTAGTAAGTCTCTCACACGATTTATCTGGATGACCTTCAGTTACTGATTTACTTGTAAAATATTTTTTCATAATTTATCAAAAAAAGCAAATCAATCGACACAAAATTTAGTAAAGTAAGTCATTTTATAAAAAATATAATAAATTGACTTTGATTTTTATTAAGTAAAAGGTTCTAAATATTCTTGCTTAGAACCTTACTTTACTATTATTGACAGTTCAATTAGAACATACCTATTTAAATGATATTATTGATAGAATTTGATGAAGAATATACTATAATAAATTAATAAAATTATAATATATATGTTACATTTTTTTGTTTCTTTGATAAAAAAAACGATTTTAATATCGTTTTTTAAATAGTTCTTCAACTTCCTCAGCAGTGGATAATTTTAAAGCATTATCAATTAAATTTTTTAATCTGTCTGAATCAATCTTTGAAATAGTCTCTCTAACTTCAAGCACTAAACTAGCACTAACACTTAATTCATCTATTCCTAATCCAATTAATAGTGGTATTGCATTGATATCGCTTGCCATTTCGCCACACATACCTGTCCAAATACCATTTTCATGACTAGCATCAATTATATTCTTTATTAATCTGATAACTGCTGGATTAAATGGTTGATATAGGTAAGAAACACCTTCGTTCATTCTATCTGCAGCCATTGTGTATTGAATTAAATCATTTGTTCCAATACTAAGGAAATCAACTTCTTCAGCGAATAAATCAGCAATTATTGCCGCAGATGGTACTTCCATCATCATTCCAACTTCATAGTCGCCAATATGTATACCGCTACTTATTAATTCTTCTTTAAGTTCACTAAGTATTGATTTTACTTCTCTTAGTTCATTTAAAGTAGCTATCATAGGAAACATAATTTTCAGGTTTCCGAAAGAACTCGCTCTCAACAGTGCTCTTAATTGTGTTTTAAAGATTTCAATTTTGTTTAAGCATAATCTTATAGCTCTTACTCCCAAGAAGGGATTCAATTCTTTTTGAATATTTAAGTAACTAAGCTCCTTGTCTCCACCAATATCAAGAGTCCTAATTACAACCGGCTTATTTTCCATTTTTTCTAAGACTGACTTATATACTATAAATTGATCATCTTCTGAGGGAAAATTATTTCTCTCCATAAATAAGAACTCAGTTCTAAATAAACCTATTCCTTCAGCACCATTTGAAATTACACTCTTCAAATCATCTAGATTACCTATATTACATACTAACTCCACTTTATTCCCATTCTTAGTGTAAGTTTCTTTATTTATATATTCAAATAATTTATTTTCATAAACAACTTGTTTTTTTATAAATTCTTCATGATCCAATTGTGTTGGATTAATTATAATTTCACCATTACTACCATCTAATAAAATTAGATCTCCATCATTAATTAAGTTTAGTGCATTCTTTGCACCAACGATTGCGGGAATTTCTAAAGATCTAGACATTATTGCCGTATGAGATGTTTTACCTCCAATTTCAGTAATAAAACCTTTGATATATTTCTTATCAAGCTGTGCAGTATCTGAAGGTGTTAAATCATTGGCTATTAAGATAACCTCTTCTTCGATTAGTGTTAAGTCTTGAATCTTCTTATTAGTTAAATGCGCTAATAACCTATTTGTAACATCCTTAATATCAAGCGCTCTGTCTTTCATGTATTCATACTTCATGTTTTCAAATATCTTAATAAAATTATTTCGAATACTAAACACAGAGTATTCTGCACTTATTTTTTCCTTTATCATATCTCTTATTTGCTTAAGCATTTCCTCATCCTTTAAAATCAATAAATGAGCTTGAAATACTTGTGCAGTATCTATACCTAATTTTTGAACAGAAATATCATAAATTTTCTTTATTTCTTCATCACTCTTAATTATCGCATTATTCAATTTAGTTAACTCGTCATCAATATTAATTATTAATCTCTCTTGAATATTAAAATCAATTTTCTCTAATTTGAATGCTTTTCCTTGCTCAAATCCCTTTGCAGCATTTATACCTTTAATAATCATTTTACGCTATTTTTTCTTCTTCTATTATCTTATTGATAGAATCCATAGCAATATCTTCATCTTCACCAGTGATTGAAATAATAAAACTTTCACCCTTTTGTAGACCTAATGACATTACCATCATAATTGATTTTAAATTTACAGAATTTTCTTTAGATATTAATTGTATTTCACTTTTGTATTTAACTGCTTCGTTAACAAGTAATGATGCAGGTCTTGCATGAAGTCCCATCTCATCCTTAATTATAAATTGTTTTTCTTTCATTTTGATATCTCCTTAAGAAATAATACCTCCTAATCAAAGCAGTAATATCACAACTTTGAGGTAAGGAGGTATGGATTTAATTACTCTTTAACTTCTTCTACATCAGGTAATAAAACTTTAAGTAATAATGCAGTAATTGCAGAACCAATTAATAATGCAGCGATAAATCCTAATGCTCCATCCATTACAGGAATTACGAATAATCCACCGTGTGGTGCTGGAGATGCTGCTCCAAATAATGCGCTTAATGCACCTGCTACTGCAGAACCAGCGATAATTGAAGGAATAACTACTTTTGGATTAGCAGCTGCGAATGGAATTGCACCTTCTGTAATAAATGATAGTCCCATTAAGTAATTCGTTTTTCCTGCTTCTCTTTGTTGAGTGTTAAATTTACGAGGGAATAAAGTAGTTGCTAATGCGATACCTAATGGAGGCGTCATACCACCAACCATTACTGAAGCCATTAAAGTTGTAGAAGCCCCAGAAACTAATGTAGCTGTCCCAACTACGTATGCAGTTTTATTGATAGGTCCACCCATATCTACTGCCATCATACCACCAACGATTAAACCTACTAAGATTGCGTTTGTTCCTGACAAACTAGTTAACCAATTTTCTAATCCTGAATTGATAGGACTTACAACTGCATTTGCTACTAACATTACAACTGCTGCTGCAATAGTACCGATTAATGGGAATATTAATACTGGTTTAATACCTGCCATTGAACGTGGTAAGCTTTTTGTTGCAGATTTTAATGCTACGATAATGTAACCTGCTGCGAAACCACCTACGATAGCTCCTAAGAATCCAGATCCACCACTAGAAGCTAAAGATCCAGCGATAAATCCAGGTACGAAACCAGGTCTATCTGCGATTGAGTATGCAATAAAACCTGCCATAATTGGTAACATAAATCCAAATGCTATTTTACCAGTATCTCCTAACCAAGATGCGAAATCATTTCCCCAACCATAGTTAGATGCTCCAGCGTTACCTGCATCAAATAAGAATGCTAGTGCGATTAAAATCCCACCTGCAACTACGAACGGAATCATGTTTGAAACTCCACTCATCAAGTGCTTGTAAATATTATTTTTCTTCATATTGTTCTCCCTATATTATTTTTTTATTTCTTAATTATGTTCATAAATATTTAATTCACCATTTAAGGCTTTTTCAATTAATTCATCTGTTTTTTTAATTGCATGCGATACTGAAACTTCAATTAAAGGCTTTCCATTAAATCTTTCCATCTCAACTCTCGTATCAGCAGCAACAATTACAGCAACTGCTTCTTCAATATCTGAATCTTTAAGTCTATTTTCAACACCAATAGATCCATTTGTTTCAACAATTACTTTTACTCCTTTTTGTTTACCAACTTTTTCTAAAGTTTCTGCAGCCATATAAGTATGAGCAATACCTGTAGGACATGCTGTAACAGCAACAATTTTTTTCATGTAATTTCCTCCTCTCTTATTCATCTATTTCCGAAATATTATTTAATAATTCTTCTACAGTTTTAGCTTTGATTAAACCATCTCTAAATTCTTGATAGATAAGTTTTCTAGCTAATTTACTTAATGTTTTTAAATGTAAGTTAGCACCATCCTCAGGCGCTGCAATCATAAAGAATAAATGTACTGGATTAGAGTCCAGAGATTCAAATTCAGCACCACTATCACTTCTACCAAATGCAATCGCTGGTACTACAACTGATTTATTTTTTGCATGTGGTATAGCTATTCCATCACCAAATCCAGTTGAGCTTAATTTTTCTCTTTCTATAATTGCGTTTTTAAATTCTTCTTTATCATCTATACGATTACATTCATATAACTTATTTACTAACTCTTCAATTACACCGTCTTTTGTTGTACTTTTTAAATCAAAGATTATAGTGTCTTCTCTTAATAATTCAGTAATTTTCATTTCTAAACCTCATTAACTTCTATTAAGTCTAATAATCCTTCAATCTCTTCTTTTTTAGCGATATAATCTGAAAATGCACTAGCACTTCCAGATGCAACAGCATACTTAAGTGACTCTTTAAAATCATTACACTCAATAAATTTACTTACAAATCCGGCTACCATACTATCACCTGAACCTGTAGTATTCTTTACCTCTCCTTTTGGAGCACTTGCTTTTAATACTTTATTTTTAGTTATTAATACTGCTCCCTCTGAACCTAGAGATATCAATACATTCAGAGCTCCTAATTCTTTTAATTTTGATCCATATTTAACTACATCATCTAAGCCATTAGAGTCAAAACCAAACGTTTCTTCTAATTCATGAATGTTAGGCTTAATTAAGAATGGTTTATTTTCTAATGTTGATAATAAATTATTTCCATAACTATCAACAATAAAGTTAATCCCTTTTTCCTTACATAAATTAGTTATAATCTTATACGAATTAGCTATTCCTTTTGGATCACTTCCAGAAATAATTAAATAGTCTTCTTTTGAAAACTTGTCTATTAATTCTAAAAGTTTATCAAAATCACCATTATTTATTGCTGGACCATTTGCATTTACCTCTGTCTCTATTTCACTACTTTTCACTTTCAAATTTATTCTTGTTGTACCTTCTACTCTTATAAACTTAGATACAATATTAGGTTTTGAGTTTATCTCAGTCTCTATATAATCTCCTACAAAACCTCCAAGAAAACCAATCGCTACACTATCAACACCTATATTATTTAACAAAAGTGAAACATTGATTCCTTTTCCACCTATAACAAATAGATGATTATCAATTCTATTAAGTCCACCAATTTTTAAGTCGTTCAATTTAAACTTATAATCTAGAGCGGGATTAAATGTGCATGTATATATCAAGTTCATCCCTCCAATCTACTTCTTACTTTGCAACTTCAATATCCATTACTTTATCGAATTCTTCTATTAATTTATCTGTTATTACTGTACATTCTTTTAACTCAACTACTTTTGCAAAACTACTTTGACCAAATTTATTACTATCAGCAACAAAATATGGTTTTCTCGTTCTATTTACCACTATAGACTTAATTACAGCCTCTCTAATATCCGGTGTCGAAAAACCATTTTCGAAACTTATTGAGTTAATTCCCAAAAAAGCTTTGTCAAAATAATATTTGTTCAATTGTTGCTCTGCTTCTTCACCTAAAATGGTACTAGTTATTGTCTTAATTTGACCACCAACAAGTGATGTTGGTATATCATACTCAAGTAATAAACTTATATGTGTAACACCATTCGTAACCACCGTAATATTTTTATCTTTTAAATAAGGTATCATTCCATAAACAGTAGATCCGGCATCTAAAAAGATACAATCACCATCATCAACCTTACTAGCTGCATATTTGCCTATTACTTCCTTATCATCTTTGTTAATTATTAATTTATTGGTAAAATCTAATTCATCTTTGTTCTTACTAATATACTCAGCTCCACCGTGAAAACGTTTTAATAGTCCACTAGATTCTAACTCCTCAAAATCTCTTCTAACTGTTGATTCTGAAGTCTTTAGTAGTTCTACACACTCTTCAAGAGTGACCATCTTGTTTTTTTTAATGAATTCTTTTAAAATTTCAATTCTCTTTTTCTTTACCATTTTTTTTACCTCATATTTGAATTTTATCCTACAAATCAATCACAGTCAAGCATTTTCTATCATTTTCAATCATATACTATCAATAATATGAAGGTTTTTGAATGTTTGTAATCGATATTGAAGGTTTTGATACCTTAATATATCATGCTTAACGATAAATAATAAGTCAATAAATAACTTTTAATCGTTAAACCATACCTTAAGGATATAAAATTAAGTACTTCAAAGAGATACATTGAGATATATAATAAGTGGATTTCTTAAAGATTACTTCTTTTACATTTTTTTGTAAAAGTTTAACTTCATTAAACTATTACTAGTTTTATAAATATATTTTTTATGATTTTAGATTTATAGAAAAAAAATTAACCACTGATATTACAGTAGTTAATAGCTTTTACTTGTTCTATATATAATAACTCCAACTTTTGGAAGCCACTTCAGTTACTAATGGTGGAGCTAGGGGGAGTCGAACCCCCGTCCGACAAAATCTTACATTATTTTTTATATTCAATTTTATTTATACCATTTTTAGTTTTGTTAGTATCCTTTTGTTATAGTAATAATTTATATATTTATCTAATCGTAACTTGAATTCTTCTATAGACTCAAACTTGTTAACATAAAAAAACTCGACCTTATGTTGAGAGAATAAATTTTCTGTTTTTGAATTATCAAAACAACTACCTTTTCTAGACATGTTTTGTTTTATTCCTTTATCTCCTAAAAAAGTTTACTCTTCCCGTTCTTGAACCAAGGCGTCTAGCTTTTTTAAGTAAAGATTCTCCATTCTAAGATACTGAACTTCATCTAATAAGTCTTTGTCCTTGTTGACATCTTTTTTAGGTCCTAGGTCTTTGAGCTTCCTACCTCTACCATCATAAGATAATCCTCCAACACCATATTCCCTAAATAATCTTTCCCATTTATGAACTAATCCTGAATTTATATCAAATTTTAACTCAGTTTGTGTTACTCCATTCTTCCAATAGAAATTTAAGATATCTAGCTTCTCATGTTGAGTATATATTTTATTTTTCTTTTTCATAAATCCGACAGTCTCACTTTTCCGTTTCCATCTATGAATAGTGGCTTTAGCAATTTTAAATTTTTTCACAGTAGCTAATTGACCATACTTTTCATAATAAATTAAAACTTTTTTCTTAAATTGTACACTATATTTGCCAATTAAAAACACCCCTAATCTGTTTCCGGATTTCAGGGTGCATTACATTAAATATGAGACTTTTCATTATTTACATTGTTATTAGCAAAACGGTGTTGGAGACCGAAACGACACATAATTATATAAAAAGAGGTTTGTACAGATAGCCTCATTCAAAATTTTTATTGATTATTTCAAAATCAAAACTTTTATCAAAAGGAATATTCTATGGTATGGGGACCCAAATATTATATATTTAAAAATAAATTCCATAAAAATGCAATAATAACCATTATAATGACTCCAAAAAATACTAATACAGAATAATCTTCGTTGTTATTGATTTTATCTTTCTTTACAAGTGGAGTGAAAATGACAATTGAGATTTGTAATAAAAAAGGAAAAACAGGTATTAAAAGACTTGGATTTAATTCATTCCTCACAAACCACCAACCACCAAAAAGTGATAAGATTAAAAATATGTTGGTAAATATAACAAAATTAAGAAACAAACTTTTTTTAGCGTATACAATTACAGCATTACATTCTTTGCATTTAGTTGAACTCCCATAAGGTAATGTCCAAATCATTTTCCAAATGCTAAAAGTTTTCTTTTTACAACTTGGACAATTTTTCATAATTTTATACCTCCTAATGCTTTATTTTGCCTATTATTTCGAACTTTGCTAAATTTTAGAACTTACCTTTTTCTTTAGCAGTATTGGAGACCCAAACAACGTATAAATTACATTAAATAAAATTATTTATCTTTTTTTACAAGTGGAGTAAATGTAGTAACTGAAATATTTAATAAAAGAAGAAAACCAATTACTAGAAGACTTAGTTGTAATTTATTTATCACAAACCGACCACCAAAACCTGATAAGGGGAAATATATGATTATAAATATAACATAATTAAGAAATAACCATTTTTTAGAGTATACAATTATCGCTTTACATTCTTTGCATTTAAATGAGCTCCCATAATCGAACATTTTCCAAATGCTAAAAGTTTTCTTTTTACAATTCGGACAACTTTTCATAGTGCAATACCTCCTGATACTTCATTTTGCTTATCATAGCATACTTCCTCGAATTTTACAAATTACCTTTTTTTCTAACGGTATTGGAGACCGAAGCAACTCACATACTAACTAAATATATGAAATTTTTTTTTAAGGTTGTTATTATATTCTTATTTATACATAGATTGGAGCTCTTTTAACTTATATTATGTTTAACAACTATCAAACTTCATTAATTCACAACTAGTATATTTAAATATTTCTGCCTCTGATAATTGTATTAGGTACTTCTGCTTCAATAAAAAAACTATCTTTTGTATATGTACTCAACAACATAATAAATTTCCCCTTTAACCTTCCAAAAGGGAGTTTTTTGTGTACCAAGAGGGGTGTCGGCACTGAGGATTGAGAATAAGTGTTGGAACGATAGACTAATTGATCATTCATTTTGTATTCTCTTCATATTGGAAGAAAAACTATTAATGTATACACATAGACATAAAACAATCCATATCGATTGATAAATTTACTGACTTATTTTAATTTTACTGGACAATTACATTTTACCCCATATAAAAAACGGCTTAGTGATACTACTACCTGTCAAGTACACACTAAATAAAAAACTTATATATTTTGTAAATACTGAACAGGAGTCAAGTAGTTTAAAGATTTTTGAATACGTTCATGGTTATACCATTGGACGTATTTTTTTATCTCCTGTTTCGTTACTTTCATTGTCTTTTTACCTATTGGTCTTAAGTGTTCTTCCTTTAACTGTGAGAACCAGTTTTCAATCGGTGAGTTTTCCCAACAAGCACCACGTCTTGACATGCTACGCGTGTATCCCAATTCTTTTAGTTTTATTCTATAGAGTAAACTAAAATATAATCCACCTTGATCTGAGTGTATAATTCCATTCCCT
Organism: Mycoplasmatota bacterium WC44; assembly: GCA_046529715.1. Classification (GTDB taxonomy): domain Bacteria; phylum Bacillota_I; class Bacilli_A; order MAG-NZ; family MAG-NZ; genus WC44. The sequence goes on along the minus strand of CP134881.1, from coordinate 857,989 downwards.
TTAGGAATTTGCTCTAATGTCTTTTTAACTAGCTCTCCATCATTTCTATTTGATATTGAATATGATACAATTTCATTGTTAAAGAGATCTTTAACAGCTGATAGGTACAATGTACCGTCTGTGCATTTGATATAACTCACATCTGTCGATAACTTTTGGTAGGGGCTATCTGAGGTAAAGTTACAATCAAGCAAGTTGGGAGCCATATTTAAGTGGCTCTCTTTTTTTGTTGTCCTAAGATACAAAGGGCGTCTTTTTCGTGTTATTGTATCTAGATTGAATAGTCGCTTATAACGTCTTATTTTCTTGTGGTTATATATAAATCCGTATTTTCTTTGAATATGGTACTTTAGTCTTAAAACGCCATAAACTTCTTTTGTATTAAAGTGCTCTACTGTGAATAGTTCTAAGTCTTTTTGATTAATGTTATTAGCTAATGGTTTACCTCTATTAAGCCACCAATAATAACTTCGTCTAGTGATTAATAGAACTCTACATAGTCTTTGAACTGGATATATGTGTTTCAAACCATCTATTATTTGATACTTCTCTATCCTTGTTGCTTGGAACGGATTTTCATCAGTAGAGCATAGCACTTTTTTAAGATTTCTTCATTGGTTACCTCTTGATTTCTTTTCCCTCGATTATCTATTCCTAGAGTACCTTCAAGATATTTCTTTTTCCAAATAGAAATTGTACCTCTATTGCTAATTCCATACCTAGCAGCTGCTTCAGAATAAGTGTACTTACCACCTAAAACTTCCTCTACAATTCTCTTTTTAAAATTATAATCCCTTCTTACATGTTTTCCCATAATAAAAAATACCTCCAAATTACTATCTAAATAAATGTTAACATTGTTTTTTATTTAGTGTGTAATTTAAAGGTATTATAATCGTTAAGCCGTTTATTTTTATGTGGTACCGGTGGCCGGAAACTAAATATTCGTGTATTTTTATACCAATCATTACTTTTGTTAACAAATTTTATTGTTATATCCTTCTATTTCCAATGTTTTTATATATTTTGGACAAAAGTTGGTCAAAAAAAGTTATGCTATACAATTTATTTAGTTAACAAAGATTACACAATCTACCTATATTCTTAGATATCAATAGTTAAGCTACTATAATACTATATTTCAACACAGTGTTGAAGACCGAAACGACGCTTTTATTTTTAGTATGAAAATAAATTCTTCCAGTTATATTCTTAATTTCAATTGATATATTTTTATTATAATAATTGAATATTTCACCATGTTCTTTTAAAATATCTCTACCACGAAGAAGATTGTATTTATAAGTCGATTGAAAGTTCATTCAAGGTATCCAAACAATATAGTCTGATTTCTTTAGCTCTGTCTGATGTCTCATACATGGTACACTCCATTACAAAAGATGCAAATTTTCTTAATAAATCAGTTTCACCCATATCATTAGCAAGGTAAATACAACCAGCTTTGTTAGGTTTACTACTTATTCCAGATAGAGTACCAGCAATACGTAACCTGTCATTTGAATTAGTAATATACTCTAATACCTCATATAATAAATTCAGATATTTAGGAGACTTAAGTATACTTACACACTCAAACATACTATCAAAGACACACCAAACACGTTCAGCATTATTACTGATTATTCTTTCATATTTCTCATTAAATAATTCAACACTCCATGTATGCTCTAAATAAGTTGGAAAATTCATATTATCATATCTGCTATATTTAAATGGGTGTTCCCTAAACATACTATACCCATTACCATTATAGAATTTATAATAGTCTTTAGCCTCTTCAACTGACATCTCAGGCAATCCATCTCCTCTCCATACATGATCATCCCATTTATATATTTTCTTATTCAGACTTATCTTTCTCTTAAAGACTAACTTTACATTCTTACTTGAAAGTATATATATCGAATATACATTTACAGCTAACATTAAGAAGAATAACCACGTACCTTCATAACCAATTGCCATACTGAATAATAAACCTATCGCGCCAAATATTACAGATATCCAAAGCAATACTAACCATAGTATCCTAGCCCAATTCTTACCTAGATAAACAAAGTAAAATAACAATGCAGCTAAAACTGTTCTTACTAAAGCTTGATAATCAAATCCTGTAGTTATTATAGTAGCTACATCTACTATATAATATAAAACAACTAAACTCCAAAATTTTTTTTGTAACCTTTCCATTCTTCGCCTCTTTATCTATTATCCCTCTTTACATACTGGGATGTTTATCTTTATATATTCAGGAAAACCATCATTCTCCATAATTGTATATTCGCCATCTTCTTCATATGCCATAAATAAACTTGCTTCAACACTTTCATGTGGTGGTACTTCAATTGAAGTAATACTAGAATATTCTAAATTATATTCGTTTATGTCTAACAAGGTTTTAACCCCATCATATGAATAACCATTTAGCCTTGTTACATAAAAATTCGAAACCTCATCACCTTTATTTTCAACTGCTATCTTTATTTCGATAAAATCATCAACATCATAATCTATAAATGTAATGTACAACTGTTCATATTTATTTAGTTGAATTTTATCTCCAAAGTTCACATTAACGTTATTGTAATTATATATAAAAGGCTCAAGCATAAATTCTTGACTTAGTTCCTTAGGATGAATAATTTCATCTTTTCTAACGGTTATTTCAACTTCGAACTCTTCGTCAAACAAAATTGTATAAACTCCGTCCTTTGTATATCCGAACTGTAAATCTGTGTAACTTGAAGCTGTGTTCAAATGGACCTGCGCCCAATACAAGGAAGAAAAATAATAAGGATTGACTACTTTTCCATCAGGATCTTTGATTATGATATATTCATCTGCATGAAGAAATTTATTACTATCTCCCTTATACCAAAAATCTACATTATCTGGACCATAGTTTTTCATATGTATATCCACTTTAACAAGGTATTCATCTCTTGCGAATTCATTATCTGAAGCATCCAATACAGACGATGAAATAAAAGTTAAAGCATGCTCATCAATGAACAATGATTCTCCTAATTCAATAATCCCGTTGTCGTTGAGATCTATAGAATCATATTCTCGATCCAATTTAACCCCTGAGTCACTACATCCCATTAAAATAAGTACTAATAATAAACTTAATATCTTTTTCATAAAACCCCTCCTAGAATACTCTATAAATAGTATATCATGTTCAAAATAAAACACTAATAATTAGGTGTAATTTAATAATTCAAGCGACACACGGCTTTTCAATCCGTTATACTTATACAGACTAATTAAATGTGAACCACTTCTAAAGTAGGTTACGAATAAGTAAATATTAAAATTTATACTAGTGGCCAAATTGATTAATATGTTTTTAGTTTTTAAGTTTCTGGATAATTTTTGGACAAACGAAGATTTTAAGGCACAAAAAAAGGCTTAGTTAAGCCATTTTTTTATGTGGTACCGGTGGCCGGAAACTAAATATTCGTGTATTTTTATACCAATCATTACTTTTGTTAACAAATTTTATTGTTATATCCTTCTATTTCCAATGTTTTTATATATTTTGGACAAAAGTTGGTCAAAAAAAGTTATGCTATACAATTTATTTAGTTAACAAAGATTACACAATCTACCTATATTCTTAGATATCAATAGTTAAGCTACTATAATACTATATTTCAATACAGTGTTGAAGACCGAAACGACGCTTTTATTTTTAGTATGAAAATAAATTCTTCCAGTTATATTCTTAATTTCAATTGATATATTTTTATTATAATAATTGAATATTTCACCATGTTCTTTTAAAATATCTCTACCACGAAGAAGATTGTATTTATAAGTCGATTGAAAGTTCATTCAAGGTATCCAAACAATATAGTCTGATTTCTTTAGCTCTGTCTGATGTCTCATACATGGTACACTCCATTACAAAAGATGCAAATTTTCTTAATAAATCAGTTTCACCCATATCATTAGCAAGGTAAATACAACCAGCTTTGTTAGGTTTACTACTTATTCCAGATAGAGTACCAGCAATACGTAACCTGTCATTTGAATTAGTAATATACTCTAATACCTCATATAATAAATTCAGATATTTAGGAGACTTAAGTATACTTACACACTCAAACATACTATCAAAGACACACCAAACACGTTCAGCATTATTACTGATTATTCTTTCATATTTCTCATTAAATAATTCAACACTCCATGTATGCTCTAAATAAGTTGGAAAATTCATATTATCATATCTGCTATATTTAAATGGGTGTTCCCTAAACATACTATACCCATTACCATTATAGAATTTATAATAGTCTTTAGCCTCTTCAACTGACATCTCAGGCAATCCATCTCCTCTCCATACATGATCATCCCATTTATATATTTTCTTATTCAGACTTATCTTTCTCTTAAAGACTAACTTTACATTCTTACTTGAAAGTATATATATCGAATATACATTTACAGCTAACATTAAGAAGAATAACCACGTACCTTCATAACCAATTGCCATACTGAATAATAAACCTATCGCGCCAAATATTACAGATATCCAAAGCAATACTAACCATAGTATCCTAGCCCAATTCTTACCTAGATAAACAAAGTAAAATAACAATGCAGCTAAAACTGTTCTTACTAAAGCTTGATAATCAAATCCTGTAGTTATTATAGTAGCTACATCTACTATATAATATAAAACAACTAAACTCCAAAATTTTTTTTGTAACCTTTCCATTCTTCGCCTCTTTATCTATTATCCCTCTTTACATACTGGGATGTTTATCTTTATATATTCAGGAAAACCATCATTCTCCATAATTGTATATTCGCCATCTTCTTCATATGCCATAAATAAACTTGCTTCAACACTTTCATGTGGTGGTACTTCAATTGAAGTAATACTAGAATATTCTAAATTATATTCGTTTATGTCTAACAAGGTTTTAACCCCATCATATGAATAGCCATTTAGCCTTGTTACATAAAAATTCGAAACCTCATCACCTTTATTTTCAACTGCTATCTTTATTTCGATAAAATCTTCAACATCATAATCTATAAATGTAATGTACAACTGTTCATATTTATTTAGTTGAATTTTATCTCCAAAGTTCACATTAACGTTATTGTAATTATATATAAAAGGCTCAAGCATAAATTCTTGACTTAGTTCCTTAGGATGAATAATTTCATCTTTTCTAACAGTTATTTCAACTTCGAACTCTTCGTCAAACAAAATTGTATAAACTCCGTCCTTTGTATATCCGAACTGTAAATCTGTGTAACTTGAAGCTGTGTTCAAATGGACCTGCGCCCAATACAAGGAAGAAAAATAATAAGGATTGACTACTTTTCCATCAGGATCTTTGATTATGATATATTCATCTGCATGAAGAAATTTATTACTATCTCCCTTATACCAAAAATCTACATTATCTGGACCATAGTTTTTCATATGTATATCCACTTTAACAAGGTATTCATCTCTTGCGAATTCATTATCTGAAGCATCCAATACAGACGATGAAATAAAAGTTAAAGCATGCTCATCAATGAACAATGATTCTCCTAATTCAATAATCCCGTTGTCGTTGAGATCTATAGAATCATATTCTCGATCCAATTTAACCCCTGAGTCACTACATCCCATTAAAATAAGTACTAATAATAAACTTAATATCTTTTTCATAAAACCCCTCCTAGAATACTCTATAAATAGTATATCATGTTCAAAATAAAACACTAATAATTAGGTGTAATTTAATAATTCAAGCGACACACGGCTTTTCAATCCTTTAAGCAAAGCATATGCTAATTTTTATTATATTCATTCTCAAGAATGCTCATTGTTATATCAGAGTAATATATTCCATCTATTAATATACTATCACGCATAACTCCTTCTTTAGTAAAACCGCATTTTTCATAACAATGAATTCCCCGATGGTTAAACTCTAGAACTACTAAATCAACTCTATGTAATTTTAATTCATTAAATGCGAAATCAAGAATTGCATTTGTTATTTTTGTCCCCATACCTTTGGAGTATAGACTTTCATCTAATATTCCTATTGAGTATCGAGCACCATTATCTGTAACCCCAAGTTTTAAACTTACTCCTCCTATCATTCTTCCTTCAAACTCAATTGCCCAGCTATATGGTCTGCTAAGCTTTTTATAATAATTTTGTTGTGCTTCCTCAATAGTAAATGGTGGAATATGCTTCATATCTCCACCGCACATTTTTCTAAACTCATTAGGTCTACCATATCTCATTCTTTCCTCTATATCTGAAATTTTAGGTTTACGTAAAATTAATGAATCTGATAATGCTATTGTTGGTGATATATTTTTCATAGTTATCCCTCCTCATATAATTAATCTATATTGTATCATAAAAGAACATTATAGTATACCAATAATTTATCATTTGTAATAAAAAAATCCACTGAATTAACAGTGAATAAACAGAGTAACGGATTTTCAATCCGTTATACTTATACTGACTAATTAAATGTGAACCACTTCTAAAGTAGGTTACGAATAAGTAAATATTAAAATTAATACTAATGGACAAATTGATTAATATGTTTTTAGTTTATAAGTTTCTGGATAATTTTTGGACAAACGAAGATTTTAAGGCACAAAAAAAGGCTTAGTTAAGCCATTTTTTTATGTGGTACCGGTGGCCGGAAACTAACTATTCGTGTATTTCTATACCAATCATTACTTTTGTTAACAAATTTTATTGTTATATACTTCTATTTCCAATGTTTTCACACTTTTTGGACAAAAGTTGGTCAAAAAAAATATTAGCAAAACGGTGTTGGAGTACGAAACGACACATATTTCATCAAATACTCCTTATTACGATAAATAACTTTCAATGATAACCTAATCATTTCTTCCGTTTCGAATATGTTATTACAGTGTTGGAGAACGAAACATTATATACTTGCAAAAAAAAGAGGTGAAAAGTCTCTTTTTCTTAACTCATCGTTAAAATTTATTGGCTTGATTTTGCATCAAAAATGGATTTAACCATGATAATGCAAAGAAACAGAAAATTAAGTAGAGTATAGAGTAGTCATCTGCACCTTGTTTTACAAGTCGTTTTCCAGCAGCATATTGCCAATAAATTCCATAGATACCAAATGTGAAAAGTAGCATTAGAAAGTGAGCGAAACCTCCAAACCCCTCTCCTGTTTCACGCTTTAACTCAACTTGGAACTTAACATTCCAGTAAAGTAAATAAAATCCCAATGTTACAATTATAAGTAATATCATCAACACTATTGAACGTTGTTTCATAATAATTTCCCCTTTTTATAAAGTATACTAAATTCTATGATTAACATCCAAATTATAGTACAAGCTTTCAATCCAAATTGTCGGTGTTGGAGACCGAAAAGACGTATATTATAAAAAAAGAAAGCCTTTAATATGAGGCTTTTAGCATTATTTAAGCATAATGTCCTTAATGGCCGTCGGAATAGAGTCTCCTGTGAATATCGAATAAAGATATACTATTAACATTACAACTAATACAGTTACAATAAGATTAATTTTTTCATTTTTGAAATCCGGGATCAATTTGATTAAATTAGTTAGTATAAAATTTATCAAAATACCTATTATTACAATAAATAATAATAAAGATAAGTTATTTAAGATAAAATCCATTTGATATCCTCCCCCACTTTTTCATTCTAAGTATATCATAAGTTAATTGAAATAATAATAAATTTTTCTTATTTTCAGTCGACAGGTGTTGGGGACCGAAACGTCGCATATACAAAAAAAGGATTATCTCCTCAATTTTGAAATATCTTCATAAATACCACTCTACAACGACTTAATAGATAAGTAAATTAATAGAATTCCTACAATTATATGAGAAATTCTAGTTGGAATTTCACCTATTAATTTAGCTAAATTCTGTACCTTCTTCAGTCGAATTCCAATTTTCAAAATGCCAATACCAATAGCTGAATATATACCTATTACAAAAATCAAGTATGCGATTATTCTTTCCACGTTAATCTCCCTATCTTTTTACTTAATTATATTTGATACTTTCTGTAGAAATGAAAAATTACTAATGTTATGTGATATAGTAGTTGTTTCAGATTCAAACCAGTATTGTCGGTGTTGGAGACCGAAACGACGTATTTGCTCTTTTTATTCTTCACTAATGTTATATATAAACCTTAATTCTTTTAGTGGTTCAGTTCTAATTTCGATCTTTGACTTACCTTCATAAATAAAACCATAATTCTCATAAAATGATATTGCATTTATGTTAGAATCAAGAACCCAAAGATTTATTTTTCTATATCCATCTTTTTTTAGTTCATTTACAGCTTCTTTTAACAAAATTCTTCCAAACCCTTTTCTGTGATATTTTTCTAAAATATACATACCTGGGATTTCGCCGTATTCATCAGATAAATCCTTATCTCTTGCTTTAGAATAACCTATAAAACCAATTATTTTATTTTCAACTAGTATGACGATGTGATTACTGCATTTAATACTAGTGAACATATCAATACTTCTTTTCAAACTTAATTTATCTAAGTAGTTGCTATGAATCTTATCTGTATAAGTTTCAATCCACGCATTATAATGTACATAACCCATTTGTTCTGCATCTTTTTCTGTTTCCTTACGAACTGTAAAATTCATTTTACTACCTCCTGTAACATAGTTTAAATATTCAAACGGTGTTGGAGACCGAAACGAACGTATTGTACTAATCAATCTGTTTTTTTACAAGAGGAGTAAGGATTGTTAACACAATACTAAATATCATCATAACTGTAAATCCTATAAACCAATCACCCAACGTTACTTTGCCAATTACCCATGGTTTAATCACAGCTTTACACCATGTAATAATTCCTAGAATAATAAAAATTAAAGTAAACTTCAATATTGGAAATGTAATTTTTGAATAACACACATTACATTTCACTAAATTCAATGGTCTTGATTTCCATAATGTAAAAAGTTTATCGATTTTTCTTTGCAATTTGGACATTTTCGCATGTAACTTCACCTCCCGCGAGTATTATAGCATACAAATTTATGAATAAAAAAGAGTCACAAAATGACTCTATTCATTATTTCACTCATCTAACGGTGTTAGAGACCGAAACGACGTATAATATCAGAATAAAAGTAACCAAAAGGCTACTCATTCCACTATCTACAAAAGTCATTATACTGATATGGAAGATAATATCTTCATAATCTCACGTGTCTCTAAATTCAAGAATTGATTTCCATTTTAATAAATGAATACTATATCCTTTCTAAAAGCATCAGTTATTGGAACGATAAACAGCATTAATTCGCACAAATACTATTTTTCTTTTTTTAATTGTAATGAATATACTATTAACAACATACTTGCTATAGAAAAAATACCAGGATGAATATTTATTATATTCTCTTTTACATAATCATTTGTACATACAATCGTTAAAACAAGGAATAAAACACCTAAAGCAATTATTATTTTTCGTTTCATCTATATCACCTCACATTTCAAAATCAACTATTTTCTCATTAATAATATAGCATATAATAGTATACAAAAAAAATGCACTCTACATCAATACGGTGTTGGAGACCGTTGTACTACATTTAGAATAATATTCAAAAAGAACGACACACGGATTTTCAATCCGTTGTACTCATTCATACTATAATAAATATCTCGTTGTGTAGGAGACTATCTCTGTTTTAGAAGTTCCTTCTACTACCTTGAATATAAAGGTGAGGGTGTTGCTAGGAGTTTATAAATAGCCATTATTTTGATATAATTAAGATAGAGGTGATATTATGAAAGCTATTATTGAAGGAGTTTATTACATCAAAAGCCAAACACCAGAGCATAATTCTTATATCTTAGCCATGAATAAAAAAGATGAATATGTACTAGTAGACAATGATATAAAACAGACGTTTGAACCTGAAGAAATCAATGAGAATTGGGAAGTAAGTTTGTGTAAATATAATACAGAACAAGAGGTATATGATACTATTGAGTCATTAGTTAATTTAGAATCAATGTACTGTGTTACATCCCACGAAAACATATATACATTTAATTTTAAAATACATTGTATTACCACGCATAATTTCCCTATTTAGAAAAGCTCCTTGATTGGAGCTCTTTTAATTCATATTATGTTTAACAACTATTAAACTTCATCAATTCACAACTAGTATATTTAAATATTTCTACCTCTGATAATTGTATTAGTTACTTCTACCCCAATAACAAGAACTTTCTTTTGTATATGTGCTCAACAACATAATAAATTTCCCCTTTAACATCCCAAAAGGGAGTTTTTTGTATACCAAAAGGGGTGTCGGCACTGAGGATTGAGAATGAAAATTTTCATTAACCCCCTACACTCACTTGTACAAGACATTCATGTATATATTTATATTTTTATTGGTTTGCTTTCCAATTTCTATCAACAGTGTTGGAACGATAGACTAATTGATCATTCATTTTGTATTCTCTTCCTATTGGAAGAAAAACTGTTAATGTATACACATAGACATAAAATAATCCATATCGATTGATAAATTTACTGACTTATTTTAATTTTACTGGACAATTACATTTTATCCCATATAAAAAATGGCTTTGCTAAACCATTTATTTTCTATGGTACCAGTGGCCGGAAACGACTTATACATGTGATTCTATCCCAATCAGTACTTTTGTTAACAAATTTTATTGTTATATCTTTCTATTTACAATGTTTTCACATGTTTTGGACAAAAGTTGGTCAAAAAATCAAGTTGCGTAATTAGTTTAGTCTCATAAACTTTAACTTTATTATTCAAATTGGGTAAGAGATACAAATTTTCACAGGTATAAGGACAAGTTCAAAAGAGTAAAAAATTAATACCATTTAGGAATTTCTATTATCTAAAAAATTCCTCGTACTTAAATACACCGTCTATCTCCCTAGACAAAACCATATTAATAACTGTTACCTATTAATTTCCATTATCAATTAAATCAAACTCTGTTGTTTTTTTAGCATTACTTATTACAATTATTGCTTGAATATGATCCAGGACTCCTATATTATCCGGATATGCTAACTTCATACCTGTTGTACAATCAAAATCATCCATTCTAGCACTTTTAAATACTGTATCTTTTCCATTCAAATGAAACAGTGTATAGTCATCTTCAACTAATTCCCTAACTTTAGGTGGTAAGTAAGTGTCTCCATACCAAGTTAGTTCTGGGTTATTATAAGAAAGTTCTATTGTATACATTTTTCCGCTTACAGGTGAATTTAAATTTAATCTAGTAGCCATAGGAGCTGTATTTCCAAACCCACTAGCATTATTACAGTATAAGTCAGTGTGTAAACCTCCCCAAAATCCAAAATATTTACTTTCACCATCTCTTTCATATACACTCATGAAATTCTCATATATTGCACGTTCCCTAACAACTGAAGCTTGAGAAAATCCATCTTCCAATCTATCTGCTATATAGTAAAAATCATATGTGTCAATAATACCTTTTACAATCATTATAAATTCAAAATACTCATCATCTAAGATATTCTTGTATTCCGATTTATTATGTTGCTCACTAAACTCTCTATAAAAATCGATGACATTATCAAAAGCAATATGAAACTCTTTATGATTTAATTTATTTAATTCTTCTGACACGAAATCATTTACCATAAAAACGAATTTAAACATTTCATACTCTTCATCTTTCAGGTTCTTATTTAACAACATATTCTGCAGATAATCGACTGCTCTAATCATATTCCATTCAATATCTATACCTACAATTTTGATTTTTTTTCTTTCAGGAAGTTTACTAATGTAATCATGTAGATTTATCCAATAGTTATAATTTTCAATAGTTGCTTCTTTATAAACACTAAAAGCCTTATCTAGTATCTCTTTATCTCCTGTATCTATATATTTTTGAAGCAACAAACCATCTATGTATCCCGATTCTTTTATGTAGGTTACTTCATCATAGTTTTCTATTAAATATTTCATCATCAACAACTTAAGTTCATAATTCTTGTCAACCAAGTGATTCTCTCCAACTAAAATAACTTCAGAATTATCAAAATCACTTTTTAACAAATCAAATCCGACAAACGCCTTGTCATCGTCATTAAATGTAGCAATATTTTCTGCTAAATAATCTACTAACACATTATCATTACTTTCAACCTTTTCTGATAATTTATTATCATCAGTTACAGAACAAGCTGATAACAAGATTAATACTAAAATCAAATATTTCTTCATATAATCAACTCCTCTTTTTAGTATTTAGTTACTATTTATTTACTAAAACCAGAAAAACACTTCATCTTACCTAAAGCTATACCAATTACAGATCTATTGAATTTGTGTGCAGCCAATTAAGTTATTCTACTGATAGTATGTATATTATTTATTATACTTTAATATTTTTATATTTGCAATTATATTTTTTTGATTATATTTCAATGAATCGAGATATAAAATTGGACAATCAGAGATTTGAAAATACAAAAAAAGGCTTAGTTAAGCCGTTTTTTATGTGGTACCGGTGGCCGGAAACTACCTATTCGTGTATTTCTATACCAATCATTACTTTTGTTAACAAATTTTATTGTTGTATACTTCTATTTCCAATGTTTTCACACTTTTTGGACAAAAGTTGGTCAAAAAAATTATTATTAGCCAAACGGTGTTGGAGACCGATGGTCTACCTTTACAATAATATTGATCCAAGAGCGACACACGGATTTTCAATCCTCAAGCTATCTATACATACTTAACTGTAAATGTTATTTATCCCTTATCATCGTATAAGAGTCAAATCCTTTTGGTCTATCTTTGTGCACAACCACAGTTTCGTATCCTAGTTTCTCATAAAACTCCTTTGCCTGGAATTGCGTTGTACCAAGGCTTAAAGTAACTATGTTATCAGTTAACTCTTTATGGAATCTTTCCATAATCTTACTACCATAGCCTTTACCTCTATAGGTCTCATTTACTACTAACATATCTACATAAGCGTGATCATCATAAATCACACCTAATACTCCTCCTACAAAGATTTCATCATCATATAATGAAACACATAATTCCTCATTGCAATCTTTAACTTTGTACTTCTCTCTTAACTTATTATGTTCTTTCAATAAGAGTTTGTCATATTCGGTTTTCTTCTCGTCAGTAACTATTAACTCAATATCATCTTGAGTTGACAAAGGTTCTCTTAATTCTAAGTAAAAGTAATTACTCATTGATGGTGAGAACTTAACAGAGCCCACAAGTGTAAATCCAATATCTATTAAGTCATACACTACGGATACAAAATTGGACTCAAATTTTAGTCCAACTGTTCGACCTAAATAAGTATTAAATACATTCGAAATAAGTTTCACTAATTGCCCTTTATCTTCATAATAAATCTCACCAATATAAACCCAATCCCAAGACAGGAAAGTATTAGCTCCAGCTAGTAACTTATCATTTTCGACTAAGTAATGAGATTTCCCATAATAATACCTATCCCCTGTTTTACTCATGTTATATTTTAATAAATGGTCAAAGATGTCTTTTGTGTACTTATTTTCTCTATCTACTATATACTTCATACATAATCTATCCTTTCAGTTTCCTTAAACATAGTATCATTTTTTGTCTATTATGGAAATGAGGGCATTCAAAACTTTCAAATGTCTACAGCAAAAAATAAAAGATCCTTTAGGAAAGGGTCTTTTCATTCATCAGTCATTTATGATATGGTTCTTTGTCTATTATTCTAAAAGTACTAGATATTTGTCACCATATATACCGTGATGGAGTCAGTTGTTCCACATAGTTAATACTCTCACTTCATAACGACACAAGAATTTTCAATCGTTTGCTGAAAACGACTTGAACTCTAATAATATCAGTGTTATGCTATTTGTGACAACTAAAATATATTATGTAGTGAATCATAAACTAGAGTAGGAGGGATATCTATTAAAAAGTATGAATATAAGTGTGTATTTATATGGGGGTTAGGCGAAAGAACAACAAGAATAATGAATGAGTATGGACAACAAGGCTGGGAGTTCGTTTCTTCACAATGGGCTTGGCACTATTTTAAAAGACAAATAGAAAACTAATCAGGAATGTTTATACATTAAAAACGACAAGTGATTCTATGAAAAGAAAGTGAGATTAATTTTCTCACTTTTTAAATATTGATATTATATGAGCGACACACGGTTTTTCAATCCTTTAACTAGCTATACTAGTTAAATATACGAAATACGCAAATGACATCATTAATATAGCTATGACTAAATTAACAAAAACCAATAACGTAAACAGTATTTTGTGAAACGTTAAAAATTTATTAAAAAATTCTTTTAATCCCAGCGACCTAATTCTTATTAATATCAAGATATTAGTAGGTATTATAGTTAAACAAAGAATGGACTCCCCTATTACAAAAATTAGTGATAAATTCATATCATCAACACGTGGATAATAGTTGCTAAGGCTAACCAATAATGCATACAATAAAGGGTGAGCAAATAAAATCATTGCGTTAAGTAAATACCATGTTTTTACTATACTTTTTTTCATCTTACATCTCCTATCTGCCAATACTCTATAAATAGTATATCACGAATAAAGGAAAAAAAATCCACTGTAAATACAGTGAATTATAAGTACAACGGATTTTTAATCCTATTCTCAATTTACTTTAAAAATTCTTCTTCATATACTTATCTACAAAGAAGGGAAAATACTTCCTTGCAAAGTTTCTAAAAATAATAATTAAAATAACTTCTACTGAAATAAATAGTGTAAAAGGAGCATAGCCAAAAGCCCATAGTGAGCCAATAACTAATATTGTTAATATGGCAATGGTTTTTATTAGATTGAGATTTCTATTATATCTTCTAAACAATAAAAATATCTTATTCAAACCTTTATCTAATTCTTCTTCATCCTTTGCACTTTCAATACACGAATCATAAAAATTACTATCTAACATAAAATTAAATGTGTTATTATCATTTTTCCTTATTAGAAATAAAGGCCTTTTTGAGTTGACTGAGTTACTGGAACTAATATAAACATTTATATCTACCTCTGAGTCCATATCTACTTTTTTAATAAATTGTGCATTATCAAAATATCGTTCATACTTCATCAAACAGTCCCCCCCATTTATTTATTCTATAAGTAGTATAGCATATTCAAAAGAAATCACCTAAATAAGGTGATTTTCATCATAGATTATAGACAGACGGATTTTCAATCCTATTTTAAATTTTCACCTAAAACATATTCACTAAATACCTTATGATTAAACTCCTCAAATATCTTAAAAATATCATTAAGATAATGTTTGAATTGATTATAATCCACAAAATACGGCCTTGATACATGTTTAGAATAATATCTCTTACAAAACACAACACCTACTAAAGATGTTCATTAATAAATCAAGAGACACACGGTTTTTCAGTGCTATTAATAAATATTCTTTCATAAAATCATAGATATTTTAAATATAAAGATTTCATTTGTATTTCATGAGTTTTAAATCTTATTATTCGATTCACACTGTAATAAATAATTGTAATAAGTAGAAAATCGAGAAAATCCAAATATATAAATATATACATTAATATGAGACTAATAACATAAAGAACTGTGGTAATTGTAATTCTGATTCTATTACTTATTACAAACTTATCTAATGCGCTTGAATAGTTTAGAAAAAAACTATCTAATCCTTTATTATTATTTATTATTTTTTGATATAGTAATTCATCAAAAGCTAAATATGTTTTATCTCCAACTCTATAAAATAGTTCATTATGTTTCTTTTTCTTAAATAAGTTCTTATTAAAAGTAAAAATAATTAATTCTTTATTCTCACTTTCATAATTAATATTTTTAATAGGTTCTCCAAATTGCTGAAAAATTTTATGATACTTCTTAATTTGTTTATTAATCATTTGTCTAAATGTAGTAAAAAACACAAGAAATAAGAAAAAAAATGTACCACTATAAAGTATGATATTTAAAATTATTTTTACCATTTTACACCCCTTTTCAAGAATACTATAAATAGTACAATAAAACAATACTCTCGAGTAAAAGAAGAAAAAAATCCACTCTCTTAAGAGTAGATTACATGTACAACGGATTTTCAATCCTTTTAATTATTCATAACAACTTAGTCACACACTCTATAGCTTATTCTTAAAAATCAACTTCACATTTCTACTTGAAAGTATATATATTGAATATACATATACAGCTAATATTAAATAGAATACCCATGTACCTTCATATCCAATTGAGATACCGAACAACGAACCTACAATACTAAATATTACAGAAATCCAAAGTAATACTAACCATAGTATCCTCGCCCAATTCTTACCTAAATAAACAAAGTAGAATAACAATGCAGCTAAAACAGTTCTTATTATTGCTTGATAATCAAAACCTGTAATAATTATAACGGGTATTTCCACTATAAAATATAAGACAACTAAACTCCAAAATTCTTTTTGTAAACTTTTCATTCTAATACCCCCTTTAATATGTACTATATTCATAGAATACCATCGCTACGATAGTTAGTAAAGAAAAATCACTCTATATGGAGTGATTAGAAGGTAAACGGATTTTCAATCTTTAATTTCTAGAAACATAAACATACTTTCATCGATACTATAATTATCTGAATTAAACATCTCAGTATACACCCAGATATCATTACTCTTATCAAATTCATATTGAACAATAGGTAGTCCAATATCCCATAGAATCACTAAGTGGCCACTTTTCAAACTAGATGGAACACCAACATGAATCATTCTAGTTATATGATACATTTCTCCTTTATATCTAATCATAAACTCTCCGTGACATGTTGGGTCAATATAAACATAATCATTATCTTTTTCTATTATGTCTTTTTTTAAAATACAACTTTCTAAGTTATTTATATCTCGAATTTTATAAAGGTCATACTCAAGATGTGCCATAGGTTTATCATAACTACCTACTTTCTCATATACATTTCCATTAACATTAACTAATTTGGGTCTACCACCAAGGTAATCAGATCTTACGACTGTGAATGTTAAGATACCTAGTACTATAATGATTATTGTCAAAGTAATTAATTTCTTCATAAACCCTCCTTACGTGTAGAACTCTATAAATAGTATAACATGCTCCAAATAAAACACCTATAAAAAAAGGTGTTATTCTATAATTCAACGGACACACGGATTTTCAATCCTTTATTTAAAATAGGAGTTAGATAAATATACATTATAGTTTCTACCCGAGGTTACTTAGGTCAACATTTTCATCCTCTAATCTCACTTAACACATAAAAACCTATTCCTAGCTCACTTGCCATTTTTTCATATAAATTATCCGCTTTTTCATTGAATTCTTTACTTTCCTCTTCTGTCCAAGTACATCTATAATACTCATCAACAGATGTTCTCCACATATATCCTAAATGTTTTATCTCTTTTATTAGTTTTTCTGAAAAGTTGAATTCTGAGAGTTCTATCGGGTATCCAAATTTCTTCTTTGCCTCTTCGTTTGCACCCCACAAACAAGATTCAGTCCCCCAATCAAAAAAAAACCTCAGTACATATTTATGTGTAATATTTTTAAGTTCACCACTCTTTTCATCTATTACATAGTGGAATCCTCCCCAGCAACTTCCAACTATTTCATCATCTAGACTTTTATAAATTTTCCAAAAACTTAAACGTTCTTTTTTTTCAGAGTTGTACAGTTTCATACTATCTACTCTCCACAGAATATCACCTTTGTCATTAACAGCGTAAACATTATCAAAACATTTTTCCGTATAAGAATCTAGTAGTATTATCAATATTTTACTTGTACATATTACTTTTGAAATAAAATAATCGAATTCGATTTCTTTTTTATTAATACTTATTCGATTATTATTAACTGAATAATTCATATTCCCCCCCTATTTATATTCTATAAATAGAATACCATAAACAAAATAAAACAACTATAAATAGGTGTTAATTTTGTATATTGAACGACAGACGGATTTTCAATCCTAATATATCCTTCTATACCTCTTAAAATTCTTAAAAGGTTTATATATGGAATGTCTTAGGTTTAATAAGTCATTCTGTAGTAATCGTTTGATTCATATAATAACCTACAGTATTTATAATCAAATATTGTATCGTAATGTTCAAATAAAAATCTTAGTTCGTTCTCAATGTTAGATAAACAGCATCTATCTTTTTTTAGATATTCATCATTATCAAAGTTTATATCACCTCTTATTATGCTTCTTATATTAAAATATCGCTTATCTGGTTCTGGGTGGTTTCGAAATGCTATAGTAACTTCACCAAACGCAAGAGATTCACAAAATAATATTATATGCTCATTAGCCTTATTTTCATATCGAATGAGTCTAGACTCACTAACCGTTTTCCTAAATCCTAATTCTTTTAATTTTCTATCAATTTCTAAAAAATTATGAATTTTCTTTTCCAAAACAAACCCAAAATCATCTTCTATTACTACATATTCATCTAATACTTTTTGATTAAAATCTTCAAATATCTTAAAAACTTCACAGATGAAACCCTTGAATTGCTCATAATTTACTAAGTATGGCTCTTTAACCGGTTTAGAATAATAGTTTTTTACCATATCATCCCAAACGCCCATGCCAATAACCCTCAAATTATTAATAGATACATAACTCTGTATCTCGAAAATTCCACATCTAGTACCTATAATTAATACAAACTTATACTTAGCCTTATTTACAGTAATTCGATAAAATTCAAAAGAGCTATTGTATTCTACGTCGTATCCAAGTTCATTAATTAATTTTGCAACTTTAACCCACTCAAGTCTTTCAAGTTCTTTTTCTTTTTGTTTTTGATTCTTCTTAATTAATTTTCTTACTCTTTTGTAGAAATTAATATCTAGTAAGTATTTTTCAAATTGCTTATTCTTATACATTTTCCACCTCCTAAGAACACTATAAATATTTTATCATATTTAGATTGTTGAATGAAGGTGAAAAAAAATCGACTACATATTAAGTGAAGTTTGCACAACGGATTTTCAATCCGTTGTACTGATTCAGACTATAAAAAATGCCTTGTTGTGTAATAGACTATCTCTGTTTTAGAAGTTCCTACTACTACCTTGAATATAAAGGTGAGGGTGTTGCTAGGATTTTATAAATAGCCATTATTTTGGTATAATTAAGATAGAGGTGATATCATGAAAAATATTATTGAAGGAGTTTATTACATCAAAAGCCAAATAGCAGAGCATAATTCTTATATCTTAGCCATGAATAAAAAAAATGAATATGTACTAGTAGACAATGATATAAAACAGACGTTTGAACCTGAAGAAATCAATGAGAATTGGGAAGTAAGTTTGTGTACCTATAATACAGAACAAGAGGTATATGATGCTATTGAGTCATTAGTTAATTTAGAATCATTATACTGTGTTACATCCCACGAAAACATATATACATTTAATTTTAAACTACATTGTATTACCACACATAATTTCCCTATTTAAAAGAGTTCATTGATTAGAGCTCTTTTTATTCATATTATGTTTAACAACTATCAAACTTCATTTATTCACAACTAGTATATTTAAATATTTCTGCCTCTGATAATTGTATTAGCTACTTCTACTCCAATAATAAGAACTTTCTATTGTATATGTGCTCAACAACATAATAAATATTCCCTTTAACATCCCAAAAGGGAGTTTTTTGTGTACCAAAAGGGGTGTCGGCACTGAGGATTGAGAATGAAAATTTTCATTAACCCCCTACACTCACTTGTACAAGACATTCATATATATATATTTATATTTTTGTTTTTGAGGTTCTTTCGAATTTCTATCAACAGTGTTGGAACGATAAACTAATTGATCATTCATTTTGTATTCTAATCCTATTGGAAGAAAAACTGTTAATGTACACACATAGACATAAAATAATCCATATCGATTGATAAATTTGCTGACTTATTTTAATTTTACTGGACAATTACATTTTATCCCATATAAAAAATGGCTTTGCTAAACCATTTTTTTCTATGGTACCAGTGGCCGGAAACTAACTATTCGTGTATTTCTATACCAATCATTACTTTTGTTAACAAATTTTATTGTTATATACTTCTATTTCCAATGTTTTCACACTTTTTGGACAAAAGTTGGTCAAAAAAATCATTATTAGCAAAACGGTATTGGAGATCGATACAACATATATTTACAATTATAAAAGTAAATTCTTCTTTTTATTTATACATATTATCTCTTGTAGAAGAATATTGACTACAACTATTAAGTACATCTTCAACGGTAATAATCTTCTCACGTATTGCTTTATCGATAGGAATTAAATTTCCATTAACTTCAATATATACAAATGCTACACCATCCATTGGACGATTACATCCACTAGCTTTTGTAAATATCGTTATATCATTTTCTTGATATATCAATATATTAGGAAAGAATGCTTCACACATACCTAAATCCTTAGAATATGTTTTATATTCTCCAATATCTACACGTTGATGATAATTCTCAAATTCTGATGCCATTTCTCTTATTCTATAAGTAGTAACAGTAGTTGTACTATCAGCATTCAAAGTTTCAACTTCTTTAAACATTTCAATATTTTCAAAATCTTCTCCAATATATCTAACTACATATGTGAGCTCAGTTTCTTTCACAAAGACATCTTCTAATATTTGGATTTCACTCATGGTTGATGTCTGAGTTTCACTAATGACTTTAGTCGTAATAACCAGCTCACATATATCATATTTAGTAAACCCTTCAGGAGTTCTTTCACAAGCAGAAAGTACTGCTAACAATATTAATGTAAATAATAAACTAATTATTTTTCTCATATCACCCAATAAACCCTCAATAAATAGTAGTGTACTAAAAGTTATTCTTTTCATTATACCCCTCCTGTTAGGTTCTTTCACTCTATAGGTAGTATAACATTTTTTTCACTTAACACTAGCGTAAAATTTTTAGACGGTGTTGGAGACCGAAACGACGCATATATTGATTAAAATAATGGTCGTTTACATAAACCTTATACAACTTTTCATGTGCTTATATTTTTTTTGCGATTATGTTTACTTATCTTGACTAAACACTCGATAGCATAGATTATATAGATCACTGAAGTTACAAGGTCATAAAGATTAAAATATACAAAGAAACCTAGGGAAACCACTATTCCAAGAATAAACAATACTATAGCCCATCCTTTGTATTTTTCTGCATATAGAACAGAAAACCACTGTAATAATATAACGATTAATAAAAATAATACAAGTATCCATACATATGCATAATCATCGTAAACTATTTCATATGTAATTGATTGATATGAGAAGTAAGTACGAATTAAAAGTGCGATTATAGCAAGTAGTTTAAATAAAAAA
Source organism: Mycoplasmatota bacterium WC44 (assembly GCA_046529715.1). Lineage (GTDB taxonomy): Bacteria > Bacillota_I > Bacilli_A > MAG-NZ > MAG-NZ > WC44. Next base: position 836,408 of record CP134881.1, on the reverse strand, counting down.
TTTTTACTCTCCATTATATTTCCCTTTCTATTTTCTTCTTTCTGTAGTTCACGTTATATACTATAAATTTCTTAGTCTCAATAAACATATTTTAATTATAAATATACTTAACTGAGTTGGAGTACGAGTAAATGGATTTTCTGCAAAACCTCAACAAAGAGGCTTATTTTACTCATAAATATAAAAAATGTTTATGCTGCTATAACTAACTTTACTTTCCACATTTTATAATCTTCTAAATCATCTTTTACCGTTTTGTAAACGTATTTCAATATAGCAATATCATCTGAACGCCCTATGCCTGGGATAATATCAGGAATAAAATCAAGTGGGCTTATTGCATAAATAAATGCAGCTAGTATGAGTACAACTTTCAACATTGGTATCTCCCGATATTCTCCTTTTGTATAATCTTTTATAAGTGATATAAACAACTTTATAGTTTCCATAAGTTTATTAAATTCATCCTTACTGGATGCCATTTTGTAAACTTCTTTCAATAATGAACCTAATTCTTCCTGATTTCTCAGTAATAATTTTGCTTTCTCCTTTAATCCATCGTTATCAATAAACTTCCTAACACTAACATTTTTACTCATTCTATCTCTCCTAGCTTTCAATATTTTTATCCCTTAAAGTATACCCCAATTATTAACTCACTATGAAAAAATACATATTGTCGTTGTTGGAGACCGAAACGACGTATATTACAGAAGACAACCATACTGATATCAGTCTAATTCAAAGTATTCCACATGTATTGGATACTTTAGTTTTTCTAAATCTTCTACTTGTAAATATCCAAGTCTCAACAAATCAAATGCTTGATATGCCTCACCATCATAAACTATTTTATACTCTCCAGGATATGAAGTTTGTGCAACATAATAATTATCACCTTTATATCCAAGTGCTATATCATCATAACCAATAAACAATTCTATGACTTTCCATAATGAAACCTCAATTTCTCCATTGGTTTTTTCATCACATATTGTTATAGTTCTAACTTTAAAATATCTAGTAGGTTTATCTTCAATAAGCTTACTTGTGAAACTGAAAAATAAAGTTACTATAATAATTATGATTATTGTCAATATAATCAAAATCCTTTTCTTCATATTAACAAATCTCCCTTTTATGTACACACATAATGTGTAGTATTATAACATACTATTATAGTCATACAAATACGAGACCAAAATTGTCTCGTTTGATTATATTCAATGCTTTAATTTATAAAAAAATTCATAAACGGTGTTGGAGACCGAAACGACATATATGACTAGGCTAATATCAATTTTAAAAGTAATCTACATGTAAAACAGATAGGAATTTAATCTATGTCTCTAAAAAACCAACCTCAACACCTAACCTTTTCAATTCGTCAGAAAACTTTATTTTATCGGAGTACTTTGAACTTAAGTATTCGAAAACATCTCTAGCAATGAGTTTTTGATAGTCGAATAATTTAGATTCTAGTACTCCTGTATTTTCAAACAATATGTAGTATTTATTGAAGTATTCATTAGCACTTTTAAAAGGGTGAGTAGCCTTGTTTCTTATATCTTTTATATTCTTAAATAAGGTGTTAGTAGCAACATGTCCTGGTGTGAAACCACCAATAGTTATATATTCATCAGAGTAATCAAAGTATCTCTTATCCTTATTAACCTCTTCATCTGTTATACATGATGTTAAATCCCCAAGTGATTTAATCCATCTCTCTATACAGTAATCCTTGTCATTAATACCAAACTCGCCTAAGATTTCACTCTTCACAGAAAAATTACTCTTATAATTTAGATAGTAATCATACGCTTTACTTGTATCCTCCAATGCTTTAAATAATGAATAATCAAATAAAGTAATTTTAGTAACTTGATTTATATTTTTATATAACATAGTCCAATCCTTCCTTTCTTCTTAAATTAAAATTATACTAATGAATTTGGAGACCGAAACGGCTCTTATCCAACATCAAACAAGCCATATACTTGATATATTATATTCCTTAGAATACCTGAATACTATTTTATGATTTTCTCATCTCTTATCATCACAATTATCGTAATAATTGCATATAGGTACAAACACATGTGCATAACCATATTTAGAAGACTCGCTAGTGTAAATCTGGGATTATCTGAACTAATCCAATATCTAACACTCGAGTCAAAATATATTATATGAAACAACAGTGCGACAGATAATACTATAAGAAGAAATCTCAAATGATTAATTGGTTTCATTTTTCTTGAAATAATAATATAAGGAATTATTACTGAACCAGCTAATAATGAACTAACAAGTAGTTTGTAGGCACTCCCAGTTGCTTCCCACATAGTAAAGAAGGGCAATATTACTTGCAATACAGCAAAAACCATTATACTGAAAAGTAACCTGAAATTATTATTATAGTTCACACATAACACCTCTTTTTCTAAATTATCCATTATCACGGTGTTGGAGACCGAAACTACGTATATTTCCTTTTTAGCATCAAGCACACAATTAATTTCAACCTATAGTGCTCCTGCATCCACTGTTACCAGGTTAGACTCAACAACAAAACCTATAAACTGAAATGTGGAACAGCAATCCCTTTTCTTCTCAAATATTTTACATAATGAATATCTACAGGCCTATATCCCTTTTTTATCAAATTTTCCATGTATAGTTTATTGTAGATAAAACAAAATCCTATATGTGAAATTCCACATGTTATAATACCAAGAACTAACATTGTTAATGTTTTTTTAAAATCTCCTCTAAATAAAGGTGGGAATAAACCAAAAAAGAACATTGTCCAGCTAAATCCATCTTTTCCTTCTTTCGTCATTCCTAAATTATTTATCATCATTTTATTCATTTTAATTACTCCCTTATTGTTCAATTACGATGTTGGAGACCGAAACAACACATTTATCTAACTTAAAGAATTAATTATTATCCACATTAATGGAATCATGATTTACTTTTCTGTTGGGTTTTATAATCCAGTAAAGTATTGCACCAACAGGGAGGTGAACTATAACAAACAGTGGACTGTAATCACTTTGTTTAAGTATTGTTCCCGTAGGAATATATATACTTAGAAGTTTGAAATCAAACTCGGATGTTGTCCAGTTAAATTTTAATTTGATCATACCTAGCAATATAAAGATTACCCAAATTAATTTTCTATGTTTACATTCGCCAACACACTTAGCCGCTGTATAAAGTGTAAAGACTAGAACAGATATTAATAACGATAACATAATATAATGTATTGGTTTTGCAGTTATTAAAGAAAATTCATTAACACTTTTCATTGATTTTGGCACTTCATTAAAATGAAGATTCATTATTTTGTATTCATTATTTTCTACTGCGATTATAATATCATAGAGAACCCATCTATTATTAAGCTCTAGTTCATATACTAATGAATGATACTGAGACTTTTGACCTGTCAGGTTAGCTTTAGTATTGAAATAATATCCAATTAAGTTTGACTTTTTGATTTCTCCTAATGAACTAGCAACATTATATACATCAATAAGTTTCGATTTAGCTTCAGGGCTATTTTTAAACTCATTGACAAATAAATTATGAAGTGAATTAATTTCACCTGTAAATAAGTTGTTATAGCTATCCGTTGCAACATCCTCTACCCCATCTGGTGCTAACTTACTAATATTGTTACCTGTGAAATTTAATATGTTAGCATTCCATACAATTCCAACAATTATTAAGATTGCTGACACACAAAAAAAGATTATACCCTTCCTCCTCATACTATCCTCCTATGTTCTACAATTATTAAAAAAACTTTAACTTGCGTTTCTTAAAGTATATAGCACTCTAAAGATATTATCAAATTTAAGTTATACTTAAATTAAAAATAGGTTATTACACCTATTCCTCTCTATCAAAATCAAGAAAATTATGATTAATGATTATTCCTATATGATTCTAGAATTTAGTTCATAAAAAGGACATAATTCTGGTTTTTATTAATACTTTTAAAGTTCATATAAATGTAATAAAACCACGATAAGATTACATTTTTTGATGTGTGATTTTTGGCTTAGTAATGCTATAAACTAAGGTTTGATACAGTAAAATGTATTGTTCACCTATTATAGAACATTTTGTATTTTCTTTATGTAAACTTTAATGTAGGTATACGAGATATTACACCTACAAGTATCACTTGGTTTAACATACTTACCTCCCAAATTATCGCATTAAATTGGCTATCGCTCCAACAATTTTTTTCACTATCTCAACCAATCCTACTAAAATTTATTTGAACATACTTTCCCACTCTGTGGAGCAAGACCATCGCAACATCAAGCGGATAAGCCAACAATATACTCGGATTCAAACACTTCAAATCTGCATCTTCCACTACACAAGGAGTGGAAGCTATGAACATGATCCTTAAGGGGCAAGCGAATACGAAAAAAACAGTTGATGAGATCAATCTCATAAATCAACTGTTTGGTGTTGTATATTATTTATTACTCATAGACTCTTCTATGTTTATATAAAATAAGTCACATTTATTTGCATCACAACCTGTTTATCTAGGATACACCCTTTCTTCTATATGCTAACTTAGGTACTTTTCCCTTTCTTTCAAATATTTTAGATTGGATTTCAAGTTCTAGTTTATAATCAATTTTCTTATTTATAGCAAAATGTTTATACACTATAGTTCTTATTATATTTTTTTCAATATCATCGCTAACATTCTCGTATAATTTTAACGCTTCTTGCCCGAAGTTTTCACTTGAAGTAACCTCTGTTAACAATAAGAGATATTCTAAATTATATGATAAATCATCACCAGGAATATATTTTTTGAAGTGGTTTATGTTATTTTTATCTACGGCATTTTGTGCAACTACGTCATACATACTTACAGTAAAGTAAGCAAAAAAGTTCTTGACTTTAAGCAAATAATTATTAATCATATAGTTCATATCTTGCAATGGATTATCTTCTCGTAATTCTTTAATAATTTCATCATAGTTTTCTCTGAACGTGTTTTGAACATCATTTATGGCAATGTATATTATCTTATTTGGTATACTATACAATGTGTTAATATACATTTCCTTATCTTCTTTTAGCATACTATGAAAAAAATCTGGGATCGCTTTAGAAATTATCTCCAAATATCTAATAGCTTTCACACCTTTACTTAATTCTACCATTCTAGGATCAATTTCAAGGCTGAAGATATTGTCTACTTTTATAACCTCATTTGAATCTATCAACTTCTCTTCAAGCAGTTCTTCAGTAGCAATTGTTTCTTCTCTATCTGAATCAGATGGAAATTCAATATCATTCAATAAATTTTCACCTTCAAGTGTGAAGTTTCTATTTGAGAAACTTATCTCTGGGACATCCTGGCATAGGTCAGTCATTTTTTTTAAGATTTTAGAAAGTAACTCTGTTCTATGTCCCATTAGGAATGAGAAAAACAATAAAATTGTAGAATTTATTCTAACTAAGATGTTTTCTAGCAAAGAGTTTAGTTGAGTTTTACCTTCTACTGAATCAATAATAGATATAATCTTTTTTGCTACGAAATATGCTAAATAATTGTCTGTAGAAAAATACATATCTGTGGATTGCCCAAAATAACTTAATATTCCAGCTGATTGTGCAATATTAATGAATTCAAAAGGCTTAACAGAATGATCATATAAATCGTTGTATTTATGTACTACCTTTAAAATAAGTTCTTGTGTTATTGGATACTTAGAGTCAATATATATTTCATACGCTAAATTGTTACAAATAAACTTAAATGTAGGTATATCAATTTCATCAGTACAATAGTCTTTTAATTTATATGTTAAATCAGCCTCAAAAACATCGTTAAACACACTATTTTTTTGTCCCTTTAGATTACCCTTTTCAATAAAATCTTTTGCATACATAATAGTAAAATATGGTGTATGATTTATTATTTTGATTTGTTTTTTAACATATTTTATAGTTTCTTCAAGTAGCTCATTTTTTTCCTTTGTAAATGGGTTTTTTACGAGTTTAGTAAAAACCTTTTCAATCAACTCTTCCCTTCTCGATTTTACGAAAGGTCTTATCGTTAATTCAGTTGTGTTAGATTTCAACAAATTTCCAGATGTACTTATCTTCATCATTTCTTCAAAATAAAATTCATCTGATGAAGTTATAACTATTTTCGAGAATTCTTGTAGTAGAAGATCAATTTTATTATTTCCATTTTTAATCAAATGAAAGTTATCGATAATACATATCTTATCAGTTTTAGACTTTGTATTATAATGTTGAATAACTTTATCACTATCTAAATATTGATTTCTTAAGGCATTGTCAATTACTCTTCTTAACTTTACATCTTTCGAGAGTTCATTAGATTGTAGATACACAACAATCTTAGTTTTTTCAAGTTTTTTAAAGAGCACTTTGGATAATGTTGTTTTACCTGATGATTTAGATCCTGTAATACAAACAATAAGATTAGAATTTATTTCATTTTCTAAATTCTTTAAGTCGTTTATTCTTTGTTGCCTTCCACTAGAAATGTTGTGTTTCTGAAGTTGAGGGAAAACGAACACATCAAATATAGAATCGGTAAAGATTGAGGTGTTTTTATCAATATAAAAACTATCTTCAAATTCAGAACTTAATTGAAATTCAAAACCATTTCCACTTTTGGGTTTTAAATGTTTATTAATGGGGTTTTCAACAAGATACTTTTCACCAAGTTTATTTTGAGTAAACATGTAATTGTTTATTTCATTAGTTTTTGTACTTAATATGACAAAAGAAAATTGACTAGTTTCAACTTTATGGTTATCTAAGGCACCACCTGAGGAAATTTGGAACCCTTCGTTTTCACCAAAATCAAGACTATATGAATTTTGTACATGTTCATGGCCAAAAAAACACAAGTCTACATTTTTTCTTAATGCATTAATTAAATCATGCTTACTATAATCTACAAACCATTCTGGTGAGTGATGCATTATACATATTGATAAATCACAATTTTTATTACTTATTTTTTGACTATCTTTAAACTGAATAAAATGTAACCCTTTATCGTTTGAGTTACTGTTAGTATCTGTATAAGCAGAAAAAATTGCTGAATTCACAATATTAGCTCTTATTTTGTAATCATCTAAATCAATTATGTAATTACTCATAATTTCTTTAGCAATATATTGGTTTTGTTTTTGCGCAAAGTTGTAATAAGAATCTAGCTTATCTATCTCTTTTTTCACTGCTTTAATATTGCTTGTGCTTTTATAATCTTTTTGTAAACTTTTATGAGCATCATATAATTCATTTGATGATATGTAATCGTCGAATTTCATATCATGATTTCCAGGAGCAAAAATTCTGGAAATATGACCTAACCCTGATTTATTTTTATCAATGTTCTGAACTAATTTATTTATGAATTTTTTAGCAATTAAATATTCTCTTTGTTGTCCTGAAAATGCAATATCTCCAGAAACTATAATTACTAATCTATCAAACTCATAATTGCTAATACTATTGACTATACCACCAACTCTAGATAGGTGTGTATTATCTTTGATATGTAAGTCACTTAAATGTAAAAATGCAACGTTCATAAAATCCCCCTTTTCCTTGATACTTCGACATAAAACATCTCAATACACTGTCTAATAGTAGCATACAATGAATTTTGGGGCAATAGAGTCGATAAATTATCATGTAAATCATTTGTAAATATTGCATTGTTATAATATACAGGAATTAATCCTGATTAATTTAAAAAATTTAAAATAATAATTTTCAGGATTTACAGTTAATATTTAGAGCAATTTCAACATCAGCTTTCATGTGTATACTTCAGACATAAATACTTCTACTACACAAAAAAACAATTAATCACTGATATTCCAGTAGTTAATTGCATATCACTCGTTTACCTGTAATAACTACAACACTTAGTCATAAAAAGGGTGTTCTATCAACACCCTCAGATTGTATTAACTATTTGTAGAATTAATGTCCATATCTTCATTTGACATAAAATATATTATCCAATGTATACCTTGGTGTTGCTCAATTGAATAATCAGAAAGAATAAGATGTAAATTACCGTTCTTTATTTTCTTGCTTTCAACTATTAGTTCTCCTGTATATGGAGTAATCATAATTTTGTTAAAATAACTTTCTTTTATAGAAATATCTGAACTCTTGAACACTGGAAAAATATATTCATTATCATTTAGCTTGTGATCGTCATTTAATGTAATTGAACCCCTTATTTCACGGAATGATTCTGTTCTTTTGACTAATTTTTGTAATATTTCATCATCATCTAAGTTCCTAACTCTAAGTTTTAAGTCATTAGCAATTAATTTAACGTCCTCTTTAAATACTTTTTTTGTTTGTCTAGCTATATAAACTAAATACATGTGAAAAAAAACAACTACACTACTTAGTGAGGTCATAGCAATAAAATAGATCTTAATAGCTGTATACATATTTTCAATTTCTTGCAAGAATGTGAAAGCCTGTGCTTCCACGCTTAATAAATAAAACATTAATCTAAAATCCCCTTCCATATCAACATATATTTCAATATATTAATAATAAAGGGAAAATAGTACAAGTTATAGCGATTTCAATAGTGATTGATACTCTTCTATTTTCTCATAGAAAGCATCCTCTTCAAAAACTCTAACAAAATCATAATTTTGATTTTTAATTAATATAGGTAGCCTCTCTCGTAAATTGTCAAAACCACCATCTTTAACTGATGAGTTCTTACCCAGATCTGTAATTTTAATAAACTCATTGTTTTGACTCTTATCAAATATTATTAAATACATATCAAATTTCCTTCCATAAATATATATGGTAGTTTTTTCCATTATCATAGATTTATACTTGGAAAGTACAAAAGACACAATTAACACAGTTCTACAAAACAAATAAGTAAACAAAAAAAGACCATTAATTACTGATTTTCCAGTAGTTAATACTCATTGTTTATTTATATATAATAATTCAAACACTAGGTTAGAAGTTATGTGGTTACTAATGGTGGTAATTTGAAGACCACCTTTAATTTTACCTATAAGTCTAATTGTCCCTAGAAGGGAATCTGTGCGAGTCCGTGCAGATATATGGGTATAAAAGGGTACCCCCGGCGAGTCCTCAATCTTACTTATTTCACTTATTTTAGACCAAAAATCCCATCTGTGTTTTCTCCATAAGATTCACTTCTTACCTCACCGGAGTTTTTTAGTTTATTATCCCATTCGCAAATCCTGCTATAACACTAGCATTTGCATTCCCAACAATCATTCTAGTAGCAATAATATAAAGACAAAGATATTTGTAGCTCCACCTTCTCCAAGAACTCCCACTATGTATGCTTTTCTGCCTTATATAAATCCTTGATTCAAGGATAAATATTTAGTTTAATCTATTAACTTTCTAAGTTCAAGGTATGAATTTGCAAAGATGTCCACTTTCTTATAAACATTGTTAAAACTATATATAATATTCTTTAACTCTTGTATATCATCACTAAAAACGTTATATACATTATCATCATATATAGATACTCCAATTTGTTGTAAATCATATAGTTTCTCAAATATTTCTAGTGGGTTAAGAATTGTAACATTATCATATAATTGACTGTAGCTTAGAATATCTTGCTTCAACTTGTTTATATTATTTAATTTTAAGTCGTCCTTTAGATCCCAGGAATTAGGTAAGACAAAAATATTATCTCTAAAATTATAGTCATTATTAACTAATACTTGTGTAAAATTTAGAAGAGAATGTTCTTCTAAAGCACTTATTCCAGATACATAGATTATTACTGATGAGCGGTTTAAAAATTCTATCACCGCATCATTAATAATTATTGGATAATCCACAATTACGTAATCATATATACCGTCTAAATATTCTATTAAATTCGATAAGTTAACTTCGTAATTGTCTTCTAGAATCACCAGACTACCAACCTCTAGTATATTTTTCACATGAATCACATCTACATTATCTCTAATAGTTCTCATATACTGTCTTATTAAATTATTTCTATCTAAATCATTAGTAGTTTTATTAAACTCCTCCAATAATAATTCTAGATGTCTAGAGTCTTTGTCTGTCGTAATGCTATAGTAGCCTAACAAACTATAAACTGAGGCTTGTTCACAAAGAGAAATATATAAAACTTTCATTCCTTTCTTAGCTAAATAATGCGCGTTATATGTTGCTAAAGTTGAAGTTCCCACCCCACCTTTTTTTGAATAGTAAGATATTATCATTTTGTTTCCTCCTTCTATTTGGTCTATTGTAAACTGAATCTAATTTGGAGTACAGTTAAAAATGTTAGTAAATATCTCCAGTTGATTATATATAAATTTACCCCTTTAGACTTCAAAAGGGATTTTTTTGTGTATAACTTTAGGCAGCGGCACTGGTTGTTGCAATGAAATATTTTCTTACTCCCCCTACAGTATTTTGATTACCTATAAAAAGTCAATGAGTACTAGATGTATTTATATTCAGTGCTTACACACTGTCCAGTTGATATCTTCCCACTTACAAAACAAAATCAGATTAACTTTATCTAATTCCGAATCTCTTTCTAAAATATTCTGCTGGCACTCTACCAATTTGAACAACAAAACCTTCATTTTTTAGTTCTGCATTAAGTTCTCTGATGATTTTATATGCAGTATTTTTTTTAACTCTTAAAATACTCATAACATTATTACACGTAAGAAATGCATCTTTCATCTTTTCTCCTTTCTTCAAATCACAATAATTCACTAAATTGATAGATACATAGTGAATTTGAGAGCCACATATAATTGTTATCTACTTTCGAACTTCTCGAAAAATGGATTTGATTCGTTATTTTGGCAAACTTCTCTTGTAAGTACATAAATACATTTTGTTTTATATATATAACTTCATTTTTGTAATACAACTATAACATATTATACGTTACATATCGTAACCTTGTCAACAAATATGTTATTATTTGTAACTAGTATTGTGTTATTAAAGCTCACATACTATAATGTAGTAGGGTGATTAAGATGTCATTAGGGAAAACATTAAAAGAATTAAGAAGAAAAAAAAAGGTTAATCAAGGTACAGTAGCAGAGTTTTTAGGAGTAAATAGAACAACTTATACTCTTTACGAACTAGACAAAAACTCTCCAGACTATTCAACTTTAAAGAAACTGGCAAAATACTTCGCAGTTACAATAGATTACTTATTGGAATATCAACTTGAAGAGGTAATATCGAATTCAGAGGAATTCAACCAGATAAAAGAGTCTATTAGAAGAGTTAATGATAGTTGGCAACCTACAGTAGATTCCTTTCAAGAAATAGGTAAAGAAACTAATGATATATTTACTAACGCTATCGATAAGAGATTAGAGACCTTTAATGATATCTACGGTTTAACAGGTGTTATTAAGAATCTACTAGCAAGAGCTGAAAATTCTTCATTTTATGTTCCATGTATTAAAAATATTAGTCAACACAAAACATCAGTTGCTGCAGAAAATGTGGTAGATTACATTTTGTTACAGTTGCCTACTAACGATAGTGAAAACTATTTTATTCTTGAAGTTCAAGAAACGAATTTAATTGATGATAGAATCAAAAAAGGTGACAGAGTTCTAGTTAAAAAAAGCAGAATAATCGAAAATAATGATAGAGTCATTATCGCCAACAATAAAGGCAAACTAGATATAAGACACTATAAAGAATTTAATGATGGGACTAGATGGTTGTTAACTAACAATGAAAACCATCAACCTATTCTGTATAACGAAGAAAGCAAAAACTCAATTATAGGTAAAGTTATTCAAATTATTATGAACGTTTAGTAACAAGCAAATTAAGTTTCATAAAAAATGAGGTGCACTATGACCATTAGTAAGATGAAAGACGGAAGATTCAAAGTCGATATATCTGTAGGTACAAACCCTTTAACAAACAAAAGAATCCGTATACGACAGACTGGTTTTAAAACTAAACGTGAGGCCAAGGAGTTCGAAGTAGCACAACTACAGTTATATTCATCTAAAAGAAATTATACTCTAACTAAAAAGTACGAAGATGTATTAGACGAGTATCTAACTTATGTTCAAGACAACTTTAAACCTAGTACACATCATGATAAAGTAACTACTTTTAATAAACACATCAACATATATTTTAAAGGAAAGTTACTTGAGAAAATCACAATCCATGATTTAAAAGTTCTAAGACAAGAAATTTCAAAGAAGAATTTGTCCGACCGAACAAAGCAAAAAATCTTAGGATACTTAACTTCTTTTTTTAATTATTGTGTCAAATATGATTATTTATCAGTGAATCTGGCGAACAAGTTAGATAGGTTTAAGGTTAGAAAAAAGGAAATGAAGTTTTGGACTTTAACTGATTTCAAAAAGTTTATAAGTGTTGTCGACAATATAGACTATTACACTTTTTTCAACTTATTATTTTACACTGGATTAAGAAGAGGTGAACTACTAGCGTTAACTTGGAACGATATAAATTTCAACACCAAAGAACTTAATATTAATAAATCATTAATAACAGTAGCTGGTATTGGAAGAGTAACATCAACACCTAAAACTAATGCAGGAGTTCGTAGAATTTTATTAGATAAAAATACAATTGAAGTATTAACTAGATATTACGAACACACATCTAAAGAATATGGCTTTAAAGAAGATTCATTAATTTTCAAACATAAAGGTTCTTCTTTCCCTAACCAAACACTTAGAGACAAATTTAACAAGTACATTCAGATTGCTCAGGTAGAAAGAATTAGAATACATGACCTTCGACATTCACACGTAGCATTACTTATAAACTTAGGTGTCGATCCATACGCTATAAAAGAAAGAGTAGGTCACGAAGAAGTGACCACAACACTAAACACTTATGGACATTTATACAAAGATAAACAGCTAAAACTAGTGGACAAATTGAATAATTTGTTTTAGTTTTATTAATTTTTGGACAAAAACTGGACAAATGAAAATTTAAGGGTATGAAAAAACGGCTTAGTTAAGCCGTTTATTTTTATGTGGTACCGGTGGCCGGACTCGAACCGGCACGGGTTTGACCCCATCAGATTTTGAGTCTGACGTGTCTACCAATTCCACCACACCGGCATTTTAAGATGACATCAAGCCATCTTAGAATGAATCTATATCGATTCTTACTCTCTTACCATCTTTTGCTGCTCCAGCGTAAGCAATAGTTCTTACAGCATTAGCAACACGTCCCCCTTTACCAATTACTCGTCCTAAGTCTTCAGAGTTAACTAACACTTGTAGAGTAATAAAGTTATCATCTTCTGAGATAGTTTTAACAACTAAGTCTTCTGGATGAATAACTAGTGGTAAAAATAGGTTTCGGATTAATTTTTCAAATTTTTCCATCAAAATCACCCTTACTTAGTGTGTTTTTGTTCGTGAAATTTTTTCATGATTCCTTCTTTAGAGAATAGTGATCTTACTGTATCAGTAGGTTTAGCTCCATTGTTTAACCAACTTAAAGCTTTTTCTTCATTGATTTTTACAGTTGCAGGTTGCTTAACTGCATCATATGTACCTACGATCTCAATAAATCTACCATCTCTTGGAGCTTGAGAATCAGCTGCAACTACACGGTAAAATGGTCTCTTTTTTGAACCGAATCTTTGTAATCTTAATTTAACTGCCATTATTATTTCCTCCTTTTGATGTCTTTAACGTATTAAGTATAACATAAAAAATATAAGTGTCAAGCATTTTTACTTAACACTTATATTTTCCTCGAAACTGTAGTTAGTTAAATCAATTTTAGAGTCCAATACTGTTCTAACTCCCTTAACTTTTTTAATTTGACTCTTATAGCCAGGATATCTTTTCGCATCACAATATGCTATAAGATATTTACGTTTTTTAGATATATAGGTAACATTTGCAATGTTTTCTATTTCTTTTGCTACTTTATGACTATTAAAATATACTATGAATCCTTTACGATTTACCATTTTACACCTCTAGTTATTTAAATATTGTATGAACATGGATAACATGTCTACTTGATTCTTTACACTATTGATTTTATCATATGTAGTCATTTTAAGATACTTTTTAGCTTCAGATTCAAAAACTTCATACTTTTTAGGATCTCTATCTAGAATCCTGTACCATTTTGGATTATATCTTAGATATTCTAAGATTGGCGCATTTTCATCTTTGTATAATTTTTCTAAAATCTGATGGCTTAATCCCATTTAGTGAACCTTCTGAATAAAGGGTCTCTATTATCTTGAACATTAACATTAGTCTTATTATTAGTAAAACTACTTAGTCCTTGGAAAATTTGCATCACCTTTTGAACTGTATTTAATGTCTTAGTAATATTATCAGCATTAATCAACTGAGCATACTTTAGTACAGATCTTAAAGTTTCTTGACTTTCTGCAGATGACAAAATACCTTCTTCTTCTTTAAAATTTTCGAACGATTCTTCACCTAGCATACTCCATTCTTCGTAGATATTTTGCCAAGTTCGTTCTCCGTCTCTTACTTTAAATTTAAGTTTCGGGTAATTTTTTACAAACTCTCTAAACTCTTCAATACTTTTTCCCACAACAATCACTCCCTATTATTAATTTATTTTCAGGATTGAAAAGTGTGATATTATTTAAAACTTATCATTATTTAATTTTAATCTTTTAAGTACTTTCTCATACGTTATTTTTGATTCAGTAATAATTTTTAACAGTCCTGTATATAAGCCCAATACGAAATAAAGTACAGTAGCTATTAAAGCTGTAATAAAGATATATAGTAATGCATATAGTCTACCTTGTTGATAATCAAATGTCTCAATCAATAATTTATTTAGGAATACTAACATTATCCCTAGGATTGATGATATTAATATTATAAATAAAAATCTCTTAAGTAGATAATTAAATTCAAACTTAGAAAAATGCTGGATAATTACCATATTTAAAGTTACAGTAGTTAATAAACCAAATGCAGTTGATAGTATAGCACCATCTACTCCTAGGTATACAATAAATGTAAAGTTAGTTACTGCTTTTATTACCACTCCTATAAATATAGTAAAAAATAAATATTTATGTTTGTTTATTCCCTGAACTATGCTCATAGAAACTGAATTAATACTAAAAATTATAATTAAAGGAGCATATGTAAGTAATATTTTTGAGCCGTACTCATTATCTCCAAATAGCAAGAAATAAATTTCTTTATTAAATACCATCGTATAAATTACAACTGGTAATGTGAAAAACACAATAATTTGAAAAGCTTTAATTATATTTTTATCAACGCCAGATAAATTGTTTTTAGCAAAGTCATAAGAAATAGTTGGTACCAATACAGATGAAAGCACTACTGCTAATGAAATAGGAATAAAAATTATTTTTTGTACTTCAAATGCATATATACCATAAATGAATTCAGGGTTACTTACACCTGTCACCAACATAGCTTTATTAAAAGTTACCGAATCAATAAATTGATACAGTGAAAAATTAATTCCGTAAATTGCAAATGGTAATGCAACTAATAATAATTGTTTTACCAGACTGATAACTTTTTGTGGTTCATGTGCACTTTCATACTTTCTTATATATCCTCTTTCACTTCTAGTACTAATTAAGAAGTATATTAATACTATGAAACCAATAGCTGCTGATATTACAGTACCCATTACTGCAAATGTAATTGCTTTTTCATATGTGTCGTTAGCCATCTTTATTAATACATAACTTGATACTAAGATAAATGATATTCTAACAAACTGTTCCACAACTTGACTTACAGCTGTAGGTAACATATTATTTTTCCCTTGAAAGTATCCTCTAATAACACTCATCATTGGTATTACAATTAATGCTAAAGCAACTATTTGTAAGATTGAAGTAATAGTATTTACTGAGTTTATTAAGTTTGATCTGTTAGCTAGAACCTTTTCAGCATATATTGGTGAGAGCTGATACATCGTGAATGCTGCGATAAACCCTATTACAGCCATAAAGATCATTGAAACTACAAATAACCTATGGCTACTCTTATAATCGCTCTCAGCGTCATATTTAGCGATTAGTTTAGATAATCCTAACGGTATACCAATTGTTGATAAGTCAATAAACAACGAAAGCGGGACATAAGCGTATGAATATAGTGCCATTCCTTCTTTTCCTACTAATTGAGAAAAAGGAATTACAAATAACAATCCCATAACTTTAACTAATATTACGGCTATAGATAAGACTAAAGCACCATTTAAGAATTTTCTTTCGTTCATTATTTCACCTATTTATATTCAAATATATAACACATACCTATTTTACATCATATTATAGATATTGAAAAGGAGTGAATTTATGTTTGGAAAACAGCCTCAATACCAACAGCCTCAAGGGGTAGGTTATGGGCAACAAATGGGACAATACGGAAATCCGTATTATATAAACAGTCAAATACAAAGAATGCAATATGAAATTGAACAGAACTCTAGACAAATTCGCAATTTAAGAAAACGTGTTCGAAGAGTTGAAAACTACTTAGGGATTAGAAAAAACGATATCGAACAAGACGAATTTGACAATGATTTAGAATAAGCGCTCATAGAGTGCTTTTTTTTAAATTTGGGTAAAAACACTTTCTATAATACATAACTCACATATATTAAATTGAAACTATATAAAGGAGGGGTACGATGTATTATTCAGGTTCAGGTAGCTACGGTTACGGCGGATATGGTTACGGTGGATGCGGATGCGGTCACGGTGGCGGTTACGGTTACGGTTACGGACGCGGTTACGGCGGAGGAATAGCATTTATATTAGTTCTTTTCATCCTATTAGTTATCATTGGTGCAACAAGAATCTAACTGAAGTGGGGGACTTAAGTCCCCTTGAATTTTGTTAAAGATTTTACTATAATAGTATGTACTAATTCTTCTATAGAAAGGATAATATTATGAATCTAACAATAATTAAAGAAGGAAACCCATTATTAAAAAGGAAAGCAGTTGAGGTAAAATTACCTTTATCTGATGAAGATAAAATGACGATAACATTTATGATGCAGCATTTAATTAAAAGTCAAATTCCAGAAATCGCTGAAGCTGAAGGAATTCAACCCGGAGTAGGAATCGCCGCACCACAAATTGGTGTATCAAAAAGAATGTTCTGTATCTATACTACTGACTTAAATGATAAACTACATAAATACGCTTTTATCAATCCAGTAGTACAAGAAAAATCTGAAGAAATGATTTACTTACCAGATGGTGAAGGATGTTTATCTGTAGATAGAGAAGTTCCAGGTATTGTTTTAAGACATAAAGAAATAAAGGTTAATACACTAGTTTACGATATTGAAAAAAAGATAACTAAGAAAATGACATTAAAATTAACTAATCTATTAAGTATTATATTCCAACATGAATTTGACCATTTAGAAGGTATTTTATATGTTGATAGAGTTCAAGACACTGACAACATACCTAAAAATGCAAAATCATTATTCTTTGAAGAATAAAACATCTGTTTTAACAGATGTTTTTTTATAGGTTCTATAATTAAGTTTGGGGTAATCACTCACCCCGAACTTTTTGTTTATATAAAAAGTGCATAATAAATCCCTGGTATAATGTTAACGACGAAGAAAACAAATACGGAGGTTTTATTATGCACAATAATTCTAGCATATCTAGTCATGATTTAAAAACATTATTAAACATTAAAGGTGATTTAGTTATCATTGACTCATACACATTTGATGGAAACAATTTTCTGGTCAACGTTTCTAGAGAGAGGTATAAACATAAATGTCCTAAGTGTAGTGAACTAACAGATGATATTCATGACTACTATACTCGTACTATTAAGCATGGTATCTTCAATAACTATAAGTGTTTCATTAAGTATAGACAACGTCGTTACAAATGTAGTTGTGGTAAGAAATTTAATGAAGATAATATATTTGTTGAGAAACATAATAAGATAAGTAAAAACACTAAACAATCTATCTTTGAAGAGTCTAAATTGAAATGTTCTTTCAAAGACATAGCTTATAGATTAAATATCTCTTCTACTACTGTGATTAGACATTTTCTTAAACATGTTATACAGCCAAAGCGTACTTTACCTGAGGTATTAAGTATAGATGAATTTAAAGGAAACTCAGGTGGGAATAAGTATTTAGTATCGTTGGTAGATCCAATCAACAAAACCATTATCGATATCGTGTCTTGTAGACACAAGGAACATCTAGATAGATACTTCTCTAAGTTTTCTAAAGAAGAATTAAGTAATGTAAAGATACTTACTACTGATATGTGGGAGACCTACAAAGATATCACTCTGAAATATATGCCTAACGCTACAGTAGTTGCTGATACATTCCATTTCGTTAGACATATATATTGGGCATTCAATAACACAAGAGTTCGTATTATGAAGAAACATAAGAAAAACACCAAAGAGTATAAATATCTTAAACGTTATTGGAAATTGTTAATTAAAAAATCTAAAGATATTTCTAATGAACATTACTTTGATAAAAGATTAAAACAGTGGAACAGTACACAATCAATAATAGACTTTTGTAGGAATATAAATCCGGAGTTAAACAAAGCTTATGAACTTAAGGAATCGTTCTATGAGATTATAGATATAGCTAAATATCCAACTGTATATAATAAGCTGAATAGTTGGGTAATTGAAGCTAAAATATCTCTTCTCGGTGAGTTTAGAGAAGCAGCTAATACAATTGAGAACTGGCTACCTGAAATAGTTAATTCATTTATGATTGATCCTACTACTAATAAGAAATACTCTAATGGTTTTATCGAAGGAACTAATAACTATATTAAGTCAATTAAACGTATTTCCTATGGCATTAAAAGGTTTGATTTATTCAGAAACAAAATTATGTATCAACATAAGAATTCAGAGCACATAATAATCGCTTAACATTAGAATTATGCACAAAAAAAGGTGCTATGGATTATATCCACAACACCTTGATAGTTTAATTACTTTTCGATTCTACCCCAATCCTTGACATAGAACCTTTTTATATTAGATTAAAATGTTTTAGAGCGTTATAAATTCCATCTTCTAAAATATCATCTGTTACATAATCAGCAACAGATTTAATTTCATCTTTAGCATTTCCCATCGCAATACCTACACCGGCTACTTTTATCATCTCAAAATCATTCATAGCATCACCAAATGCATAAACATCTTTTAATTCATAACCTAATTTCTCAGCTAAAATTTTAATACCATATTCTTTAGAAACATTCTTAGGTAGTATATCAGCTCCATTTTCATTCCACGGAACAACTCTAAAATCTTCATGTGTTTCTTGTATATATTTAAAATCTTCACTTTTACCAAACATGTAAATTTGCATAACTTCTTCTACATCGGTTATTTTAGATATTGGTGGCGGAACTAAATTAACTGAATCAAAATCGTTTGAAATTTCATCATTTAAACTACTAATATATTCTTCTTTTGTATTAAACCATCCATAAATTATATCTCGGTCGTTTAATGTTTGAGAAATTCTTTTAACTGCGTCTGCCTCTATTACTTCTTTATGAATCTCTTCACCTAAATGAGTAATGTATAAACCATTAAGATAAACAAAAGCATCAAAATATTCCATAATACTTTTAATTTTATCTATTAAAAAGCTAGCTCTTCCAGTAGCTATAGCGATTTCTACATCTTCATTTTTCTTTAGTAATTTCAATGCTTCTAGAGTACTATCAGGTACCTTATCAGTTTTATAATCATACAATGTTCCATCAATATCAAAAAATATAAGTTTCTTTTCCATATAATCACCTGCCAATATATTATCATACTTTCTAATATATCTATTCATAAAGATGGTTTTTTTTGGAATAATGAACTATAATAAATAAAAAGAAACTTAATGAAAGGAGATTAAGATGAAAATACATAATAACGAAGTAGCAGTTTTCTCACTTGGTGGATTATCTGAGGTAGGAAAAAACTGTTACATTATTCAACATCGCGATGAAATACTAGTTATTGACTTTGGAAGTTTGTTTCCAGACGATAGCTTATTAGGTGTTGATTTAGTACTATCAAATCTAGATTATCTAAAACAAAACCAAGATAAAATTATCGGAGTCGTAATATCTCACGGCCACGAAGATCATATAGGAGGTATTCCTCATTTACTTAAGGAAGTAGATATACCTTGCATCTACGCTAACGGTATCGCAAAAGGTTTAATTAGAAAAAAAGTTGGAGAAAAGAAATTAGGTAATATATTAAAAGATTTCGATGAAGATGATGTAATTAAATCTAAATACTTTGAAATAACATTCTATAGAACTAATCACTCAATTCCCGATTCATTCGCAATAGTTGTAAAAACACCCCTAGGAACTATCATTCATTCAGGTGACTACAAATTTGACTTTACACCAATTGGTCCAAATACTAATTATAGTAAAATCACAAGATTATCTGAAGATGGTGTACTATGTTTACTAGCAGATAGTACAAACTCTCTATTACCTGGATTTACAATGAGTGAAAGAAAAGTTGGTAATAGTATAAGAAACTTATTTAATAACGTTGAAGGACGTGTAATTGTAGCCTCTTTCGCATCTAACATTCACCGTGTTCAACAAATAGTTGAAGCAAGTATGAATGTAGGTAGAAAAGTAGCTATCTTTGGTAGAAGTATGGAAAACACAGTTAAAGTAGGTCTTGAAATGAACTACATCAATGCTCCTACTGAAGTGTTTGTAAATGCTAAAGAGTTAAAGAACTTAAGAAATGATGAAATTACTATTTTATGTACAGGTTCACAAGGTGAACCACTAGCTGCACTTAGTAGAATTGCTACAGGATCTCATAGAGATATCAACATCATCCCTGGTGATACTGTCATCTTCTCATCAAGTCCTATTCCAGGAAATAAATATTACGTAAACAAGACTATCAATAATCTATTTAAAAGAGGAGCTAATGTAATCACTAACTCACCTTTAACAGATACTCATACATCCGGACATGCTGGTCAGGGTGAGCAACAACTATTATTTGCATTAACTAAACCAAAACACTTTATTCCTATTCATGGTGAATACCACATGTTATATGAACATGCGAGAACAGCTGTAGAGTGCGGTATCCCTCAAGAAAACTGTCATATTCTTGATAATGGTGAAGTACTAGCTTTCAGTAAGAACAATGTTCGTAGAGCTGGTAAGATCAATGCTGATGGTATATATGTAAGTGGTTCTAAAGTGAGCGATATTAGTAATGCTGTTTTAAGACAAAGAAAATTATTAAGTGAAAATGGAATTCTTACAATAGTTCTAACTATAGATAAGAAAAAGAAACGACTTTCAGGAAATCCATTAATCGTTTCTCGCGGTTTTATTTATATGAAAGATAATGAGGAAATGACATCAAGAATAAAAGACATGGTTAAAGACATAACTCTTTCTTATCTTGCTACTACTAAAACAATTAATAAAGAGAAGTTAAAACCAGCTATTCAAGATCCTATTTCAGATTTAATTTATGAAATAACAGAGCGTAAACCAATGGTTATTCCAGTTGTAATGATTTCTTAATAAAATCAACAATCAAGTCATCCGAACGGATGGCTTTTATTTTTAGCTCAGGTAAATAATTAAAATGAGTACAACCCATTATTAAGGATTCACTATCAATGTCATTCAACCAATCGTAATCATAAACACAATTCATTTCAATCTGATTTATTAGTTCCTGACCATTTATCCGTTCTTTGATTGGTTTTTTGAATAAGTTACTGTTAATAGAGTGTTTCGTTCCAATAATTGAAACATCCTTATAATTATGTTTTTCTAGATGGTCATTGATAACATCTATTACTGTAACTATCTTTTTATCGGTTTTTACTTCTCTAACATAACTACTGGCTGTAAAACACGCAATAACGATCAAGTCCATTCTCTTAAATATGTCTACAATATCTTCTAATATATCTACAATTTCATTTTTAGTTTTCTCCCCATAAGGAAAATGTTCTTTATCTGCCACATAAAAAAAAGAATGACCCGGAAAATATTCGATTAACTTCCTAAAGATAGTTAATCCACCTATTCCCGAATCAATTATACCTATTTTCATATCCACCCCTTAAACTATATGTGGGATGACATTATTTTATTACATTCTTTGACAAATTCATGATAAATCAATCTAGTTATTTCAGCATCTTCTAGTGCATTATGTTTTTGTTTTTCTAATTGATAACCATAACTTTCATAACAATTGAATAGACCTACATCATTTTTAAGATTAAAATAGTTTTTATAAATTTGAAGTAAATTTAGAAATTTCTCTCTTGGTGTTATTAATTCAAAATTACTAATTTCTGCAAACTCACTTAATGCTATCATATCATTCTTACCCCATACTACAATAACAGGGTCATACTTATCAATATATGCTTTTAATTTATTATGATATTCTAATGCACTGATTCCATTATCAACTTCATCTTGCGTTATATTTAAAAACTTTACAGTTCTAGTAGTAACTTGAGGAAACTTTACAGGTCTTACAAAATCAAAACTTTTGTCAATAATATTTCCTTCAGAATCTTCTATAACAATTCCAGATTGAATAATTTCTTGTGTAAAGTTCTTAGTTCGATAAAATGGATGCATTGACAATTCCAAATCTAGATACATTCTATGAGTTTTTTTCTCTAATAATTCTTTAATTCCTTCTTGGACTAAAGACAAATCATAATAAACAACTTGTTTACGATGTCTTTGCATTATTATTTTGATAAAATGTTCTATTTGATAAGTTTTGTATCTGCCAATTACTTTATGTTCTTCATTTGCTTTAAATGAGACAAACCTACCCTTTACTAAATATCTACTAAATTTCTTCATTAGATTTCTTTGCAAGTAAAAATACATTACTTTATCCTGAACTTGTAATGATATTATTCTTCTCTTCAAATTTACTTTTTTTATTGGTCCTGATATTACCATCATTTTAATCACTTCTTTATATTAGTTTCCAATCTGTATTATATCATACTTATTCTATAAGTAAAAAATCAAAAATATATTATTTTTATTAAAACTTAGAATTTAATTAGATTTAGTCTTGAGTTTTCATCGAATTCTCTTTCTACTTTTTCATCAAATACTTCAACAAATAATTCAAGCATTGGATAAGCAATCATAGTAGCTAAGTGACCACCATATGCCATAAAATCTCTATCTGATATTGTTACATGTATATGTGGCACAACTTCATCACCCATATAGCTAATACTACCTTCAAAAGTTGTGATTTCAAACTCACCATTAAATTGTTTCCATTCGTATTCAGTTCCGTTTAAGTATCCCAATTTCGGATTTTTACAAGCACCAATTGCACTAATCTTACAAAGTGTACCAAATTCTTTTCCTAAATCCTTTAAAATTTGAAATACTTCTTCTCCAGCCTCTAATCTAAATAAATACTTATTATTTGCAATTTGTTTTCTTAGCATAATTACTCTCCTTTTTGACTTCTAAGATAATTATACTTTCATAAAATAATATTTTCAATAAAAAAGAGGCTTTCGCCTCATTTTTTATTCAACCCAAATTTCAACAATGTCGCCATCTGCTGATTCTATATCAACAAACTTACCATTAGTACCTTCATCAATCATACTCATAATTTGTTCAAAATCGATTCCTAATTGATCAAAATCTACACCTTTGATATTTCCACCAAAGTTTACACCCTTACCAGTTTGAATAGCTACTCTTGCTAATGATAACGGAATTTGAACATTTACTTTATCTCCATCGTGAGATAAAACACGTACTTTAAACATTTTGAATGGTCCTTTTTTAGCAGGTGTTGGTGTTACACTTTTTTCTACCGAATTAAGTAATTCCAACCCTTCTTCTGCTGTAACAGTTCCATTTTGGATCATTTCTAAAATTCTCATTTTTTCATCACTCATTTGATTTCCTCCTTATTTTTTTAATAACTCAGTTGCTTCTTGTGGAGTTATTTCCCCTGATTCTAACCTAGCCAAAATTTCCATTTTGTTATTCCCAACATCATATCCTAATGCAGCTACAACATCATCTAAACTCTTTTTAACAGTTGGATATGATATACTCATCTCTTTTTCTATTGCTTTAATATTTCCTTTATTCTTAATGAATACTTCAACGAAGTATAGTTGTTCTTTAGTTAAATAACTAAACTTTGATAAGTAAAATTCTCCTTTTATTTTCGTACTACATGATTCACATTCTAGTTCTGTAACATATAATAGATCATTACATACAGGACAATTACCCACAATTTGATTTTTCATTTGTTCCTCCTATAATATTTTAACTTTTACAGTTGCTTCTTTTGCCTCAACATCTACTGATAATCCCTTAGATGCATTAATTAATCTAATAAAATCTTTTTTAGTAAAATTAGAACCCGTATGTTCATTTAATTTAGAAACTATTAAATTAGAAAACATTTTACCTATTGCTAGGGGTATTGGTAAAAACGTAAACACATTTACCAAAGTAGTAGCGTATGGTTGATCTTTAACTTTTACTTTTACTTTTATAAATCTTGCTTTTTTTAGTTTAGGTAAATAATTCATGGAGTTATCTTTTGTTTCGATAACATCATGATTTAAAACTAAAGATTGATTACTTTCTTCTTTCATTTTTACCTCCTTTAATTGATTTTGTTGATTATTTAATTAATTATTTTAATTTACAACTTAATTATATTAATATTGTATGCAAATGTCAAGAAAAAAGAACTAACTTTTATAAACGTTAGTTCTTATATACTTATTTCTTTGATTTTAATCAATTCAATTATCGCTTGCGTTCTACCCTTAACTCCTAATTTTTGAATAACATTAGAAATATGATTCCTTACAGTTTTTTCACTTATGGATAAAGTAGTAGCGATAGATGCAGTATCGTATTTCTTTAATACTAAATCAAATATTTCCCGCTCTCTTTTAGTTAATATACTATGAGACAATTATATCCCCCACTTTTCTTAATTCACTCTATATTATGCAGTGGAGTTAATCGTTGCTACTATTTAGCTTTGTTAATATTCTTTCAGCAAGATTTCTATTAACACCAATGTTAATTAATTCTTGTACTGAACATTGCTTTATTTCGTTAATTGAAGAGAATTTTTTAAATAATAATCTTCTTCTTTTTTCTCCGATACCATCTATTTCATCTAGTATTGATGCAAAAGCATTTTTGCTTCTTACTTGTCTATGGAACGTTATAGCAAATCTATGTACTTCTTCTTGAATTGAATTCATTAATTTATACACATTAGAACCTTTAGATACTTTTATCTCATTAAATTCAGAATCTATTATTGATTCTGTATTGTGATTCTTATCCTTTTTAAGACCAATAATGTCTATATTGACATTCAATGTCTTAAGTACTTCTAAAGCCGCTTTAACGTGCCCTTTACCGCCATCAACGATAATTAAGTTAGGTGGAGTAAGATCATCAGTTAATACTCTTAAATATCTACGGTAGATTACTTCTCGCATCGTACCATAGTCATCAGGGCCTTCTACTGTTTTAACTTTAAATTTACGGTAATTCTTTTTATCTTGAACACCATCTTTAAAAGTTACCATCCCACTTACAGCATCTACACCTTGTAAGTTAGAATTATCAAATGCTTCAATTACATGTGGAGTTGGAATGTTTAAGAGTTCTCCTAACTCAATACATGCATTTATCGTTCTATCTTGTTTTCTATTAAATAATAACTCTTGTTGTTCTATCATTACTTTGGCATTCTCACTTGCCATATCTAATAACTTCTTTTTATTACCCTTTTGAGGAGTAATTATTTTTATTCCTATTAATTCAGAAAGTTGATCAGTATCATTAAAAGAAACTAATATTTCTTTAGGTTTAGCTCTATTATAATTTATATAGAATTGCGCTACATAACTTTTTATCGCTTCTACTTCATCTTCATAAAAATCAGTTATCCCGATATCTCTAGCTACTATTTTACCTTGCCTCATATAAAAGACAGATACACATAATAAGTTATCTTTAATAAAGTATCCAAACACATCTCTGTCTTTAAAGTCATTAAGAGATATTTGTTGTTTTTCAACTGTTTTATCAATATGGTTTATTAAATCGCGGTATTCCTTAGCTTTCTCAAACTCTAATTTCTCACTAGCTTCAAGCATTCCTTTTTTAAGCTTCGATACTACTAACTTAGTATCTCCATTTAAGAATTTATATATTTCTTCTCTTATAGGAGGATATATCGACTCATCAATCTCCTTTATACATGGAGCAAGACACTGTCCCATGTGGTAGTATAAGCATTCTTGTTTTGGTATTTTAGAACACATTATTAAAGGATATATTTTATTTAGAAGTTTAACAGTTTCACTAGCTGAATAACTACTAGGAAACGGACCAAATACTTTCCCATGTTTCTTTAATGGGTTTCTAGTAACAATTAGTCTTGGGTGTTTAGCATTTGTAATTTGTATATATGGGTAAGTTGCATCATCATTAAGTTTTATATTAAATTTAGGATGATATTTCTTTATTAAATTTAATTCTAAAACAAGTGCCTCTAATTCACTTCTTGTAACTACAAATTCCAAATCGTATATTTCTGATACTAGCAAAGTAGTTTTTAAATTATGAGCACCTTTAAAGTAAGAATTAACACGTTTACGTAAACTCTTTGATTTACCAACGTAAATTACTTCTCCAGTTTTATCTTTATATAAATAGCATCCAGGTGACTCTGGAATCACTTGCAATTTGTCATTAAAATTTTCAACTCTCATAATAATCCTCTTTATAACATAAAGGCCAAGTTTATTCTTGGCCTGTTTCTTCTGTAGATTCTTCAAATGGTACTAATATGATTGCTTCGCCTTCTTCATGAATAACATCTAATATATCAATTACAAAATTATCAGTATTATTACTATAATAAATGTCTCCTTTAGGCATAGATAACATTACTTCATTAAAGTAAACATTTTCTAAAACCATTTGACCTACTTGATTGGTAATAGATAACTTATTACCAGCATCAAGCCAATTCGTATTTATATCAGTTAAGAATGCAAGTCCTGTCGATATCGTTAACTGAAGTTCTTGATAATTAGAAGATATAATTTGTACATGTCCATCGTCAACAGTTATTTCCGAATTCACTGCAGAGACGTCATATAACAGAACGTTACCTTCTTCAATCGTAACAGATAAATCATCAGTTTTATAATGCATCATATCAAGATTTCCATCTCCGATATTAATTTCTATTTTATCTATTAATAATTTCGATGGTATTGAAATTAAAACACTACCCTCATAAGAAGTAAATAACCCTTCGTCAACTTGATCTTGATCAGTAGTGATATAAATTCTGTTATTCACAATATCAATATCATAATTAAATGCATCTTTCATATTATATTCATGTGTGATTTTTAAATCATTTGACAGGTTTTTTGAGAAATTAACTTCTACATCACCTACATCAACGATTATATGGTAAGGTTCTCCTAACTCTATTTCAGAATCAAACTTTATCGGAACAGAGTGACTAAGCATTGTTGGACTACCAAAACTATTTAAAATATCTCTATTAAATGTAGAAATAATAACAAAGGCAATAGCTACAATCGAAATAGCTACCATTCCAATATTTATAAATATATTTCTACCCATTTTCATTCTTCTCATCCAATCAAATAAAGAAACCTTCTTAATAAGTCTTGAAGTAGTCTTATTTCTTGGACTAAGAACTTTTATGTTCATTATTAATATATTTCTAATAACAATTATACTCATCTCCGCTATACCAAGTACTAGTAATAGCAAAATAGCATAAGCACCAAATGTTAACATGATAACAAGAATCATATCATTTAGATCTAATTTAGGTAAAGTAGCAATTACTAACGGAAACGTAATAAATGTCGCAAGACCCGCTAAAGTAATAAATACTAATAATGGTATTACCCAAGAAGCAACTAATACATCAAACAGTAATAAGGGAATAGCTTTTTTACTATCCACATCAACTGATCTTGCAGATTCCCATATATCTGGTTTAACTCCATAAGATGAATAGATTCTTCTAGCTAATTCCTCAGGAGTCCCCATTGAAGCCATAATTTCTTCATCTGACTTATTTTCGTATCTACATTCCTGATCAAATCTATCTTTATAATACTCTATAATATCATCTGCAATTTCTTCATCAAGAAGAATAATTTCTTCTTCAAGTTTGCGTAAATAATCCCTTTTAGTCATACTTTCACTTCCTAACGTTATATATTATACACTAATCTTAATATATTTTCAATGAAAAAGGGGGTTATGACATTGTCATTTCCCCTTTTATAGATTACGTAAAAGACTATCTATTTTGTTACCATAATCAAGAGATTTATCATATTCAAACTCAAGATCCGGTACTCTTCTTAGTTTCATACGTTTTGCGATAACACCTTTAATATACCCTTTAGCTTTAATCAAAGATCTATGTACCGCTTCTCTTTTAGCATCTTGACCTAAAACCGTATAGAAAACAGTAGCAACGGATAAATCTTTTTTCACTTTAACATCAGTAACTGTTACAAACTTTATAGTTTGATCTTTCAGTTCCCTTAGTATTACAATTGAAATTAATCTATTCATTTCACTTTCAACTTTTTGGATATTTGGCATAGAATCACTACTCCTCTTCAGCCATGATATAACATTCAATAATGTCGCCAACTTTAATATCATTATAGTTTGCGATAGTTAAACCACATTCATACCCACGGTTCACTTCTTTTGCATCATCTTTGAATCGTTTTAAAGATGATAACTCACCTTCATAAACAACAATACCTTCACGAATTAATCTAATTAATGATTTTCTATAAACTACACCATCAGTTACAAACGATCCAGCAATAGTACCGATTTTTGATGCTTTAAATATATTTCTAACTTCAACTTGACCTGTAATTTTCTCTACATATTCAGGTTCTAACATCCCTGACATTGCAGCTTCAAGTTCTTCAATTACTTTATAAATAATATTATGTAAACGAACGTCAATACCACTTTCAGAAGCAAAGTCTCTTACTTTAGCAGAAGGACGAACGTTAAATCCGATAACGATTGCACTCGAAGCAACTGCTAATGTAATATCAGTTTCTGTGATCGTACCAACACTTGCTCTAACAATATTTATCTGAACACCTTCAATTGAAATATTAGCTAATGAACTTCTTAACGCCTCTACAGACCCTTGTACATCAGCTTTAACAATAATATTTAATTCTTTTTTATTATCATCTTGCAAAGTAGAGAACAAGTCCTCTAATGTAACAGCTTTAGAAATAGTTTTTTCACTTTTCCAAGCTTCATGTGATCTTTCTTCTGCTACTTGACGTGCAGTTTTCTCATCTTGGAAGATCATAAATCTATCTCCAGCTTTAGGTACTTCATTTAACCCAGCAATTTCACAAGGCATAGATGGACCAGCTATATCTAAATCTTTTCCAAGATCGTCTTTCATCACTCTGATTCTTCCGTAAGTGTTTCCAACTACTATACAGTCTCTAACTTTCATCGTACCATTTTGTACTAACATTGTTGCAACAGGACCAACATTTTTATCTAATTTTGCTTCAACAACAGTACCAACAGCTAAACGATTTGGATTAGCTCTATAGTTTTCTACTTCAGCAACTAATTGAATCATTTCTAATAAATTTTCAACACCTTCACCAGTTAAAGCAGAAATATTTACGAATATAGTATCTCCACCCCATTCTTCTGGAATAAGGTTATGTTCTGTTAATTCTTGCTTAACTCTATCAGGATTAGAGTTAGGTTTATCTATTTTGTTTACAGCAACGATTATTGGTACACCAGCTGCTTTCGCATGGTCAATTGCTTCTCTCGTTTGAGGCATTACACCATCATCAGCTGCTACAACGATAATAACAATATCCGTAACTTGCGCACCACGTGCTCTCATCTCAGTAAAAGCAGCATGACCAGGTGTATCTAAGAATGAAATTTTCTTTCCGTCTTTATCAACTTGATAAGCACCAATATGTTGTGTAATTCCACCGAATTCTCCAGAAACTACTCTACTTGAACGAATAGCATCTAAAAGAGTTGTTTTACCATGGTCAACGTGACCCATTATAGTAACTACTGGTGGTCTTTCAACTAAATCATTTTCATCATCTTCAATCTTAAACTCATCAAAACGTAAAATATCAGTAACAACTTCATCTTTAATTTCGATACCAAATTCCTCTAATACTACTTCTAATGTTTCTCGATCAACAGATTGATTTTGATTTGCCATAACACCTAACATCATAAGTCTCTTAATCAACTCAGCTACATTAACTTTAGTTGCTTCTGCAACTTCTTGTAGAGACATTTCTTCTTTGAAATATAGAATTTTCTCTGATTGCTCCACTTTTTTTGGAGCATTAGTAATTCTACTCTCTACTTTTTTATTTTTCTTCTTGTTTTCATTCTTCATCTAAGTCACCTCTTCTAGCAGTTTTCTGATTGCATTAACAAATCCAATATCAGTACAAGCACAAACTACTCGATTATTTTTACCGATAGCTTTCGATATTTCATCAATTGTGAATATATCTACTAACTCCACATTATAAAACTCACATTTATTACGTATTTTTTTAGAAGTGTTAGGTCCTGTATCACTACCTAAAAAAACTATTTTAACTTTATTGATACTTTTGATAACCATTTCTTCTCCTGAGATTATATTGTTAGACCTTGTAGCTAAACCTAATAAATTAAGTATTTTTTGCTTCATATAACTCTAACAATTCTTCAAAAATTTTATCATCAATCTCAGTTTCAAAAACTCTATTTAAAATCTTTTTATCTTTAGCTTTTTTGATAGTAGATTTACTTAAATTTATATAAGCACCTCTACCATTTGCTTTACCAGTCTCATCAACAAATATTTGTCCATCTTTCGTTTTAACAATTCTAACTAATTCATTTTTTGGAAATCTTTCTCTAGTTACAATACACTTTCTTAATGGAATTTTTTTATTCATTCTTCTCAATTATTATTCTTTCAAAGTGTAAATCTTCCTTCAGAGCTTCACTTAAAGACTTAATATCTATTTTCCAACCTGTTGCTTGAACAGCTAATCTTACGTTTTGTCCACGTTTACCAATAGCTAAAGATAAATAATCATCTGCTACAATTGCGATTGATTCTTTTTTCTTAGGATTAATAATAGCACCAACAGTAACCGCTGGTTGTAAACTATTCGCAATTAAATGCTTCGGATCATCAGCCCATGCAAATACATCGATTTTTTCCCCGTTTAAACCTTGAATGATTTCCTTAATTCTTGAACCA
The DNA here is from genome assembly GCA_046529715.1 of Mycoplasmatota bacterium WC44. GTDB lineage: Bacteria > Bacillota_I > Bacilli_A > MAG-NZ > MAG-NZ > WC44. Next base: position 804,856 of record CP134881.1, on the reverse strand, counting down.
CCTTGCCCTAAACATGCACCAATTGGATCAACATTATCATCAAATGACATAACTGCCACTTTACTTCTATCACCAGCATCACGAGCTAATCCCATGATTTCAACAGTACCGTCAACAATTTCAGGCACTACTGTTTCAAACATTCTTCTAACTAAGTTTCTATCTTTTCTAGAAACAAAGATTTTCGGACGTTTCTTTTCTTGTTGTAACTCAACTTTAGTAATATAAACTTTAATTCTATCCCCAATTTTAAACTCATCACCTGGAACTAATTCCGTTAGTGGTAAGTTTGTCGTAGTATTTTTATCTAAATTAAGTGTAATAAAATTATCATTCATTGCCACTACAATTGCATTAGTCATTTCATTTTCTAAATCTTTGAAATGATTAAATGCTAATTCTTTTTCATAATCTTTTAACCCTTGGTTTAAGATTTGTTTTGTTTGTGATGCAGCTAATCTCCCAAAATCTTTTGGTGTAATCTCCATACTAATACTATCACCAACTTTAGCAGATTTTCGTATTTTCTTGGCATCTTCCAATAAAATAAATTCAGCATCTTGAGAACCTTCAGGATATTCACTTACTACTTCACGTTGAGAAAATAGTAATATCTTGTTCTTTTCTGGTTGAAATTCTACTACAACATTTTCAGCTTTATCATATTGCTTTTTATAAGCACTTTCTAATCCTTTTTTGAAGATATCTAACAATCTTTCAACTGGTATTTCTCTTTCAGCTGCTAACAATGTTAAAGCTCTAAAAAAATCTTTACTAATCATACTTATAACCTCCTAAAATTTAATTGCCCAACGTATTGTCGCAATTTTATCATAAGGGATCTCAAACTCACTGTTTTCCTTAATAGTTATAGTATTATCTTCAACACTAACTAAATCCCCGTAAAACTCTTTTTGATCATTAACTTTTTCAAAAGTTTTAATATAAACATACTTCCCAATGGAATTTTCAACTTCATCAATGTTTCTTAACTTTCTTTCCACCCCTGGTGATGAAACTTCTAAATTGTATTCATTTTTAAATAAATCATCATCAATTCTGTCACATAAAAGTCGGTTAAGTTCAACACACTCTTCAATAGAAACACCTTCTGAGGTATCAACCATTACTCTTAATATCCAAGTATTGTGTTCTTTCTTATATTCTATATCATACAATTCTAACTCTAATTCATCACATGCTTTAAGAATAATTTCTTTTACTTGATCGTTCATTTATCCTCCATTAATAAAGGAGCGGGTTAGTCCCACTCCTAATTCTTTTCAGTATCAAGCTATGTTAACACATTAACCAGATAATGTCAATCTAATTTTTAATCATATGCATTAATATGCTACCAGCTATCGCAACATTTAAAGATTCAATCTTATTAATCTCAATTAATAACATTTCATCACAATATTCTTTGACCTCTTCACTCATCCCACGACTCTCATTACCTAACACCAATGCAATTTTCTCTACAGTATCTTCATAGTTAGTTTTACCTTTTAAATCAGTTCCTATTATTTTATATTCTGATAATGCTTTAATTTCCGAAACTAAATCACCTCTAACTATATCAACATGAAAAATAGCACCTTGAGAACTTCTAATAACTTTATCATTATACTCATCACATGTATCTTTACTTACAATGATTTTCTCAAAACCAAAACCAACAGCACTTCTTAATAGAGTTCCAAAATTCCCGGGGTCGCTAATATCATCTAAGATCAATATTTTATCTGATTGAATATTTTTATCAATCATCTTACAAACTCCAATAACATCTTGAGGGCTTTTAGATTTACTTAATTTTTCTATAATCAACCTATCTACCAAAGTTACATTCTCAAAGTCGTAATCCTCAGTTGATAATACCTCTAATAAATATCCAGCTTTTTTAGCTTCTTCTACTAAGTGATATCCTTCAACTAAAAATTTACCTTCTTCTAGTCTATGTTTTTTCTTATTTAATTTGTTTAATTCTTTTACTTTATTATTACTCATTGACTGTATCATTCTTATCAGCTCCAACTCAATTATAAATCACTTATAACAAAAAAGATAGATTAATAATTCACTTGTTATAACTATGTTCAATTCGTACTACATTAAATTAACTATATTATTTTCACTATACTTATATATATCATTTCCTATTATATTTACTTCATCCCCAGATACCCTTATAGATGAAAAATCTGTAATACAATATATTTCTTCCACATAATTCGTAGCCTCTTTTAATAATTCCAATTGTTTTATTGAGTTAATATCAAAATGAACCTCTACACTTAAATTTACTACTCCAAACCCTTCATATACATGTAAATCTTTACTTGGATGTTCAAGTGTCAAAATAGATGTAGAACACATATTAATAGCTCCTGCACTTATTCCAATCATAACTCCTTCGAACAACCTCAAACAATCAGTTAAATCACGATTCCTTATAAAATTATACTGTGATAAAGTATCTCCACCCATCAAGAATATTACATCAGCAGATTCAATCTCATTTCTTACTTCTATTGTATCCACATCTAATGAAAGGACAACAATATCCTTAAACGCCAACCCCATCATCTCAAATGCAGCCACATTATATCTTAAATACTTCTCAGTTTTATTAGGGTCATCAAATGAAGTAGGAATAAAAACAATTTTTTCACTTTTAACTACGTCTGTTAATAAATATCTTGATAGGGTTGAACCAAACCCCTCTTCCCAGTTTACATTGCTTAGTAAATATGAAATCAACTAGATCATCTCCTCTTGATATAAATATTCATTTTCTATAAGTATCATTTTAGCACATTTTAACTAAGATAGGGTACTCAAGTAAAGTAATTTAACAACCGTAAAAGAAAAGAACGTTCAAAATGTACTGAACCCAATTTTTTGGACGTAAAACTATATAAAATTAAATAAATTGTGATTCATATCGATATTCCATTGGTGTGAATCCTTTTAGTTTTAGTGAAATTCTATCGTTATTGTAATACTCAATATACTCATCTAGTTTGAATAAGAAATCATCAACTGTTTCAAATTCTTCTTGGTAATAAAACTCATTTTTGAGAACACTAAAAAAATTTTCTATCGGTGAATTATCAATACAATTTCCTTTTCGAGACATGCTCTGAGTAATTTCATTTTCCTCTAGTATGTCGGTGTATCTTTTGTTTTGATAATGGAAACCTTGATCAGAATGTATTGTTAAATTATCAGTTGAATTACTTTCAAATGCTTTATCAAGCATATTTATTACCAAGGAGACATTAGGTGTTTTTGAGTACGTGTAACTTACAATACTTCTATCAAATAAATCTACTGTTGGTGATAGATATATTTTTTCACCACATACCTTAAATTCAGTGATATCAGTGCACCATTTCTCATTTGATTTAGTGGCATAAAAGTTTCTATCTAAGACATTGGCTGCTATTTTTCCTACCGTACCTCTATAAGATTTATATTTTTTCCTTTGCTTCTTTTTTGACAACAAGCTATTTTCTCTCATAAGTCGTAATACCTTCTTATGGTTTACTGTTATATCGTATTTTTTCTTTAAAACGAGAGTAACTCGTCTATATCCATATCTATACTTGTTTCCTTGTTGTATTCCGCTTATTATTGTTATTAGCTCTAAATCGGGATTTTCTCTATTTAGATTCGATGATATATAATGATATGTTGATTTACTAATCGTTAAACAGGGAATTGTTAATAGATCCTTTAATTGCCAACTAAATTCTTCCCTTAGTTCATTGATCGCAATTACTTTTTCCTGTTTCGAACTAAGGTCCCCAACTTTTTTAGGGCTGCGTTTTCCATTCTAAGATATTGTAACTCAGCCATCAACTTTTCATTTTCTGATAAGTTCTTTTTCACTTTGGAGCGTCTCGACTTATATAACCCTGGCTCACCTTCTTCGTTGTAGATAAGTTCCCACTGGTGAATAGAAGATCGACCAACATTGAATTTTCTCTCTGTCTCAATTATTCCATGTTCCCAGTAGAAATTGAGAATTTTCATCTTATCTTCTAGTTTATAAGATTCATGTTTCTTTCTCTCAAATCCTACTCCTTGAAATTGTCTCTCCCATTTATAAAGTGCCGTTTGAGAAATTTTAAATTTCTTAATTGTTTCAACAAAACCATTGTTTCTATAAAATTTTACAACCGTAATTTTGAAATCAACATCGTATTTTGCCATAAAAAAGCACCCCTTTATTGGTTTATTGTAACATATTTCTGTTACGTCCAATTATTGGGGTGCAGTACAAAATGAACATTCTTATATCTTAATAATCATCATCAACAATTCTCTCTAATTATATTAAAGAATTGTAATTTACTTTCATTTAGTTCTTCAATTCCATATTCTTTTAGAAATAAATCAACATATATATCACTCTTAAAATTATATTTAATACTCCAAATACAATCTACAATATCTAAATACCTATCACTAATACCTGCTCTATCTAAATCAATGAATGATATATCGTCATTCTCAAACAAAATATTAGGTAAACAATAATCGCCATGAGTAAAAACTAGATCTTCTTCCATTTTTAAATCTAATATACCTAATAATTTCACTTGTTCATCAATACTAACGTTATTCATAATGTTCTCTTTTACACGTGTCATCAATTCATTATCATAATATTTAATATTGCATCTACTTATATCAATACTATGAAGTCTCTTTAACCCTGTAGCTAGTACTTTTACAGCCAACTCAGGTTCTAATTCATAAGTCATAGTTCCTTCGCATTTACTCATCAATACATAGTATTGACCATTGTACAATCCACTTTTAATTAGAGTTGGTACATTTATGTCTTTATCTTTTAGAAACTCTAAAACTTTAGTCAATTTTTTTACATCTTCATTCCCTACCTTTAAGTAGGTGTCGTAGTCATCCTGCTTAATTAAGTATATAGAACTTTCACTTCTACCAATTTCATCTTCAATAACTTCATAACCTTCTAATCCTAAGTGCTCTAATAATTTTTCCATTACATATCTCCCTATTAAATTGAATTGTATATTTATTTAAGCAGCTCAATCAATATAATTTTTTTACATAAAATATTTTATTGCAACTCTTTTTCCATAATATCCATAAGCTCATTAAATTTAGTTATAGTATCTTCTAAAGGCTTAGGTGTTGTCATATCCACATTTGCTTTTTTAAGTAAATTGATTGGATAATCACTACTACCACTTTTCAAGAAGTCTTTATACCTAGCTACAGCAACATCCCCTTCTTCAAGTATCATCTTACTAAATGACTGTGCTGCTGCAAATCCGGTAACATACTGATACATATAAAAATCAAAATAGAAATGCGGAATTGTTGCCCACTTGATCTCTACATTTTCGTCTACAACGATATCAGGACCATAGTATCTTATACTTAAGTCACGGAATATTTCGCATAAATCATCTGTAGATAAATGATTGCCTGCTTCTATATTTTCATGAGTTATTTTTTCAAACTCTGCTAACATAGTTCTTGTGAAAATAGTTTCCATCATGCTATCTAATTGCTGATTTATTAGAAACAATTTCTTATTTTTATCTTTTTCATTTTCAATCAAATTGTCCATAAGTAAACATTCGTTAGTCGTAGATGCTACTTCTGCACAGAACCAATCATATTTCCAGTACATATATGGTTGAGATTTTCTTGAGTAATATCCGTGAATAGCATGTCCCATTTCATGCGCAAGTGTGGACACGTCTATTAATTGATTGTTGTAGTTCATCAAAGTATAAGGCATGCTATCATAACAGCCTCTGGAATATGCTCCTGCACATTTACCCTTGTTCTCATAAACATCTACCCAACGATCCTTAATTCCTTCTTTAAAGATATTTAAGTATTCTTCTCCCAAAGGCTTTATACCTTCTAACGCTATTTCCACTCCGTCTTCATAGTTAATATAATCTTCACCACATTCAACCAAAGGCACATATAAATCATACATATGCATTTCCTCTAAACCTAACAATTGTTTTTTTAGATTAACATATCTATGAAGCGAAGCTAAATTATTATTTATAGTATCTACAACATTCTCATAAACAGTTACTGGGATATTGTTTGGTTTCAGGGCACTTTCAAGTGCTGAATCATATTTTCTAACTTTTCCAGTAACAATACATGTTCTCATAGATGTAGTTAACGTTGTAGCCAAAGTTCTTCTGTATTTTTGGTATGTTCCAAAATAAGAGTCGTAAGCATCTATTCTTACTCGTCTATCTTTTGATTTTATAAATGTTCTATAATTTCCTTCTGTAAGTTCTATTTCATTTCCATCTTCAACCTTTATGTTAGGAAATACTAAATCTGCACCAACAAACATTTCAAATACTTCCTCTCCAGCATATAAACAATCCTCTACTGAAGCTAAAATATTTTCTTCTTCTACACTAAGTGTATGGGCTTTTTCACTTAAAATCTTCTTTAAATAAATTTCATATATTTGAAGTTTTTGTGAGTTTTCAATCATTTTTTCTACTGTTCCTGTAGGTAGTGCTAATAATTCTGGAATAAAAAAAGATGAAGCACTTGAAACCTCAGCTGAATACGAGCTAATTTTATTTTTAAGAGCTTGGAATACAGAATTAGTAGTATCCTCATCACCTCTTAAAAATGCATACGATCCTAGCTTATCTAGAAGTCGTGAAACTTCAACATTTCTTTCTAAAAACAATAATATATTTTCACTACTTTCTAATTTCCCTGATAATTCTTTTAATCCAGACACTTTAGATTTTAGTACTGAAAAATCTTCTTCCCATGCCTTTGTATCATTATATAAATTTTCTATATTCCACTTATATTTTTCTTCTATTTCAGTCCTTGTCATAAGTTTTATTATTTCTGCCATAATTGTTCTCCTCATTTATTATAAAATTTTGTTTTTTTAACATAGTATTCTAATGACAATTTTACTCTTGTTATATGCTTACGTATACGCCTAACAAAATGTTATAAGCATATAAAAAAGGCCCATCATCTATTAATGACAGACCACTAAAACATATATAGTTCTCTCAAAATTGTGACATAGAATATTTTATTTAGTTGTTAATCCCTTATAAATAATCATCTTTTTCACCTTTGATAACATCAATAATCTTTCTGTAAATTTTTACCAATATTATACTATCATAGAATTCCCAGAATTAAAATAAATATTTTACTATTTATTTTATTATAGGTGAATAAGGAATTCTTACTTGGAGAAAATAATAAATAAATTCATACAAGGAGGAATTATATGGGTATATTATCTAGTTCAAAAACTATGATGGATAAGTGTATCGAACAATGCGTTAGATGTTTAAGAGCATGTGAAGAATGTTATGATGCGTGTTTAATGGAAGCAGATGTACAGTCAAGAATTAACTGTATAAAACTCTTAAATGATTGTGCTGATATTTGTGCTTTAGCAACTAAGTATATGTCAAGAAACAGTGAGTTTTCCAAAGATATTTGTACTTTGTGTGCCACAATATGTGAAAAATGTGCTCAGGATTGTGACATGTTTGAAGACCAACATTGTAAAGAATGCGCAGATATTTGTCGTGAATGCGCTAAAGAATGTAGAAGTATGGCATAGTATATTTATACTAGTAGTGATTGTTGCAGAATTACATATATTAATCTAGTTGTTCAATGAATTTTAATCACACGATATATACAGTAATAAATAGATTCGAATTTAACATAAAAGAAAGAATAAACTTAATTTTTAAGTATAGATTAATGGTCATAAAAAAAACCTCAATCATTTGATTGAGATTTTTAATTTAATAACAGTATTATTAGAATCTACCTTTAATTATTTCTTCTTCAGTTAGGATTCCAGCAGCAACTAATGCCCAAAATTGGCTCTATTTTTTCGTTATATATCAGGGGTAACAGGTTTTGAACCCGTACTAAAGGTTTCAGAGACCGAAACGACATATATTTGAAAAAAAACAGGATAAATCCATATTTTCATCTTATGTCTAAGACAGAAACGTCATATTTCAAATTTACTTTTGAAAAATATTATTTTTTTATTATTTCCTTCAAGAACTTATCAACCATAATTTGATAGTAATCTTTTATCTCAGGAAATTCATCTCTACTCAATTTATACACATTTAACATATCTATAAAGTCATCAATATAGACAAAACCGAGGTCCCTATCCGATTTGCGGACTGATTTAGCTAATTCTTTATCGTGTTCATTAATGTAAACTACTTCACAAGCTCTAATGATATGTTCATTTAGTATTGTTTTGTTATCAGGATAACAAATTTTTCGCATGTTTTCCCATATATCATCAAATACATTTAAGTCATCGCTTGAATAACATTTATCCGTTAATGGATTAATATAAGAATGACCAAACTCATGAATTAGTAATTGTGCCGTTTTTCTACCTCCATTGAATGTTGGTTCCACTAATTTAACTCCATTTGGTAAGTAAACACATATATTTGCATACATTGTATCCTTTACAGTTGGACCATAATTAGCATGAGTATGAAAGGGCATCAGGTTAATTACTAATTTCATAGTAGGTACACCATAAAAACGGTTAATAAATTCCGTAACATCAAACTCTTTCAAGCAATCACACATACCATCAATATATTGGCTGTATCTTTTTTCATTTGATCTATAAAAATCATTGAAGTTAGTATCTTCAACAAAATCATTCAATGACTCAATAAACTCATAAACAGTTTCATCTCTACTTAATCTATCATCAAGTATATAATCACTTAACTCATTACATCTTAATTTCTCATCTAATTCTAAAAACAATGTAATTGGTGCATCATAATTAAAATAATGTTTTTGAACTAACATATCGAAAATTTTTATAGTTTTATGATTTTTATATTTTTTAAATCTTTTATAAATTTCCTCTTTATAAGATTTATTGTTGTATTCTCTAAACAAATCAGGATATTTTTCACTATACTCTCCGATTAACATTATCACGCCACAAAGTTCAGTGCGATAGTCTACAGTTACTTTAATTCCTTTTACCATTCTTTCAAAATTCATAATTGTCTCCTTATTTGAAATAATAATTCGAACACATCGAAAAAATTTAGTTAACAAGTACATAATTGCTATATATAGTGTACTACACAATGTTACATTGAGCAAGTTTTGTAAAAAGTCAAAACTCTCAATCTGTTGTATTCATTTTTCATTGCACTACATCAAAAAAAGAGAATGCAGCAGAAAATAAAATTGTTCTTCGCGGATTATGATTAAAACTAAATCTATCGGTGTTGAAGACCAATGTACTATAGCTAGAAAAACTTCACCGTAGAAATACACAAGTTAAGTCAATCATGTAAATTAAAAAAAGAATGGATACAAATGTATATAAATTTTTCGAAAATTTAAAAAGAAAGTTTCATCAACTTTCTTTTCTATTTTTATTTAGTTTTATTTAGTTTAATTTTTGATTTACTTTAATTATTTTCTAGGAGCAGTTGATCCCATTTGTTGTTGAGCCATTGCTACTAATCTACGAGTTATTTCTCCACCTACAGAGCCATTTTGTCTAGCAGTACTGTCAGGTCCTAATGTTACGCCAAGTTCACTGGCAATCTCGTATTTCATTTGATCGATTGCAGCTTGTGCCCCAGGAACAACTAGCTTATTATAAGATGTATTTTGAGCCATAATGTCACCTCCTGTCAATAATATCTTTTACATTACTGACAAGATGATACGCATTTTTATTTTGTAATATTTACCTCAAAACCTTCACTTGGTAAATCCAAATCACAATCAGTTTTTATTTTTGCTGTTTGAGTATTTTCAACACACCAATCAACTAATTCTTCAAAATTAAACCTTTCTTCTTCTAAACACTTTTTAATTCTAGGCTTAGTTACAGGTTTCTGTGGTATATAAACCGTACAACAATCTTCAAACGGTTGAATTGAAATATTGTATGTATCGATTTTCTTTGAAACATCTATTATCTCTGACTTATCCATACAAACTAATGGTCTTAATACGGGAATGTTAACCACATCATTAATCGAATTAATACTTTCGATAGTTTGAGAAGCTACTTGCCCTAAACTTTCTCCAGTAATTAAGCATTGAGAACCTAATTTAAGAGCTAATTTCTCAGCTATTCTAAACATCATTCTTCTCATAATTGTAATTTTGTATGAATCGGAAACCTTATCTAAAATTTCCATATGTAAATCTTTAAATGGTACAAAATGAACTTTTATTCCTCTATTAGGAGCGAACTCAGCCATTTTCATAGTTAAGTCTATAACTTTTTGAGCAGATTCAATTGGAGTTAATGGCGTAGATTCAAAATGTATACCTTCAATCTCCATTCCTCTTTTCATTGTTAGAAAACCTGCAACTGGTGAATCAATACCACCAGATAATAAAAGCATACCTTTACCTGAAACACCAACAGGTAATCCACCTAGTCCTTTTACTTCATCAAAATAAATGTAAGTATTATCTGTTCTTACTTCAACATGTAAAGTAACTTCAGGTTTTCTCATTTTAACTGTGTAGTTATCTGTATTGCTTAAAACATATCCTGCAACATCTTTTGTTATATCCATAGATGTTAACGGATATCTTTTGTCACTTCTTTTTGTTTCTACTTTAAATGTTTTTGATTCAGTAATTGTTTGAGCTAGCTTTAGAGCTAATTTTTTAATATCATCCATCTCTTTAGTTGTAGTTGCTACTAAACTATATGAATGCAAACCAAAAACTTTATTAAGACGTTTTTCAACCTCTATATATTCTACCCCATTTAAAATGATATATAATCTATCATGTTTTTTATCAAAAGTAATTTTTTCTAAATCAGAAGTTTTATCTCTAACCATTTGATAAACTTTGTTTATAAAATCCTTTTTATTTTTACCTTTTAACGTTAATTCTCCATATCTTATCAATACTCTATCGTACATATGAAATCCTCCTTAGAACCGATTTTAACTATATCTTAATATAAATCTCTTTTCAACTATTAATTTTACCATTTTCTTATATTTATACCAATTTATTGTGTAAAAAAGATAATAATTCAGTATAATTAATGAAGAGGTGATTTTTATGTTTACAAAACAAGAAATAAGCAAAAATAAGAGTGAGATGTATTCCTCTATTAAAAATCAATTAAAATACTTATTAGAAGACGTAAATGACAATACAGCAAATTTAAGCAACACTTCTGCTTTATTAAATGTTTATTTAAAAGATATAAATTGGGTTGGTTTCTATTTATATAAAAATAACGAATTAATTTTAGGTCCATTTCAAGGGATGCCAGCATGTACAAAAATTAAAATTGGGAATGGAGTATGTGGTACAGCTGCTAAAAATCTTGAAACATTAATTGCTGATGATGTAGATTCATTTCCTGGTCATATTTCATGTGATAGTGCATCAAGATCAGAAATTGTTGTTCCAATTGTTATCAATAACACTCTCTACGGAGTATTAGATATTGATAGTCCATCATTATCTAGATTTGATCATGGAGATAAACTTGGATTAGAATCTGTAATTGAAACATTAATTCTTAATATTATTATTGACTAAATCAATCAATTAATATATAATGATAGTTGCGAAATAATGGCAGTTGCATTTAAGGTTATTCAACGTGTCTATTCTGTTTAGGTGTATCGTGTACTCTATGGCTGCTAGACGAAGATATATAATAGACTCCCTGAAATCAACTTTAATTGTGCGTCCGTTGTTTTAAATAATAAAACAATGAAGGAGGAACATACATGGCTAGATATACAGGTCCAGTATGGAAGAAAGCTCGTCGTTTAGGGTTCAGTACTCTAGAAAACGGTAAAGAGCTTCAAAGACGTCCATTTGCTCCAGGTCAACACGGGCAAAGACGTAGAAAGTTATCAAACTACGGTTTACAATTACACGAAAAACAAAAAGTACGTTTTACTTACGGTTTAACAGAAAAGCAGTTTAAAAGAACATTTAATTCTGCTTCTAAGTTACCAGGTAAAGCTGGTGAGAACTTCTTATTCTTATTAGAATCAAGATTAGACTCATTAGTTTATAGAGCTGGTTTCGCTACAACTAGAAGACAAGCTAGACAATTAGTAAACCATGGTCATATCACTGTTGATGGTGGTAAAGTAGATATCCCATCATACAGAGTAAAACCAGGTCAAGTAATCTCAATAAGAGAAAAATCTAGAAAATTAGATATCATTAAAGATTCTTTAGAAGCTACTGCATCTAGAAAAGGATTTATTTCTTTCGAAGAAAATAAATTAGAAGTAACTTATGTAAGATTACCTGAAAGACCAGAAGTAATGCCTGAAATTCACGAAAACTTAATCGTTGAGTTCTACAGTAGATAATTAAAAAGTCCCTTGAGGGACTTTTTTTTTGCTTATTTTATATATAACAATCGAATCTATACTTAACTAATATCTTTATCTTTTGAAATAACCAAGCCCAACAATCTTCTCAGCAGTATGGCAACCAACTACTGGTGTTAACGGTGAAGTAATAAAGTTTACATTTGGATACTTTTCAAATACTCTTTCTTCAATATGTTTTTCCATCTCTGGATTATTAGACGTAATAAATATAACATCAAAGTTTTCTATTCCCTCTACTTCAGTGAAAAATTGTTCAATCATAGAGTTTATTGCTTTTTTACTTGTTCTTACTTTAGCTAGAGTTAATATTTTACCTTCTTCATTAACATGAAGCATTGGTTTAATCTTCAATGCAGTTCCAATAAAACCACTAGCATTGCTTAAACGTCCATTTTTAATTAATAATCTTAACGAATCAACCACAAATAGTATATGATTATTTTCTCTCAGTTTATCTAATGCAGGTATAATCTCTTCAAGTGACTGACCTTCTGAAGCTAATTTCAAAGCTTCTAAACATATATAACCCTCTACTATTGCAGATGTCCTTGTATCATAAGCTTGAACATTCATTTTACCTTCATATTCATCCGCAACGTTTTTCGCTACACCATATGCAGCACTTAATCCAGAAGAAATAGTTAAAATCAATACCTCATCATATCCTTCTTCTTCATATTCCTTAATTAAATTTTCAAAGTCAACATAATTCGGTGTTGAAGTTGAAGGCATCAAGTCTTTATTCTCTTCTATTTTCTTGAAGAAATCTTGTGCATTAATATCTATATAGTCTACGTAAGTCTCATCTTCTATTATTACTTGCATTCTTGCTGTTTTAAGTTTATAGCCATGATCAATGTAATCTAAACAAGAAGTTGACGTATTAATAATTCCTACTTTTTTCATATTATTCCCCTCACCTAATATCATAAATTTTTGAATACTTATTTTTTAAATATTTCACATAATATTCAGGACTAAAATCTTCCCCAGACACTATTTTAATAAGTTCTCTAGGTGTTTTAGTAGATCCATATTTATGAAGATATTCTTTCAAATAATTATTTATTTTCTTTATATCATTATTTCTAATAGTTTCTTCTAAATTAATATCTAGTTTATAGTAAATCTGAGCAGCTATTGCGCTACCTAAAGCATAAGTTGGAAAATATCCAAACATACCCCATGACCAGTGAATATCTTGCAAAATTCCATCAGAATCACTTTCAGGTCTAACACCTAAGTATTTTTCATGTAGATCATTCCATTTATCTGGTAATTCATCTACTGATATATCTGTATTACAAATAAGTTTTTCCATCTCATATCTTATTAATATATGTAGTGGATAAGTTAACTCATCTGCCTCAACTCTTACTAAAGATGCTTGTACTTTATTTATTGCTTTATAGAATACATCTAGAGTTATATCGCACAATTCTTCAAAGAAAATACTTTGTAGTTTTTCATAATGTACTTGCCAAAACTCATAGCTTCTACCTATAACATTTTCATAAAACCTTGATTGAGATTCATGTATCCCTGGACTAGCTCCAGTACCCAAATTAGTTTCAACTAAACTCTCTGAAATTTGTTGTTCATATATTGCATGACCTAGTTCATGAATACCAGCGAAAATACTTGAAGGTAAGAAATCCTCTAAATATCTTACAGTCAATCTAACATCATTACAATGAGTTCCTCCAGTAAATGGATGAACACTTTCCTTCAGTAATCCTCTTTCTAAATCAAAGTTAAATACTTCTAACAAGTAACTTACAAACTCTCTTTGTTTATCAATATTATATAGTTTTTTTGTGATAAAACTATCATCTACTACTGGTTTCGATAATATATTCGACACAAATGGAACTAAATGTTCTTTCAAATAATTAAAAAATTCATCATACTTTTCTATAGTATATCCTTCTTCATAATCATCAAGTTTCACTTCATAAATGTCTTCGCCAGGATTAGTATACTCACTAAATTTCTTTATATATGTGATCATTTCTTTGAAATGACTTTTAAAAATGTTATAATCATTATTCTCTTTTGCTTCTTCCCATTTGTTATTAGCTATTGAACTGATTTTTCTAAAAGCTATATACTCATCCTTAGGAATATTTTTACTTCTATTAATATCCTTATGAACTTTTTCTATTTCAATTTTTAAATTATAATCTAATTCATCTCTTGAATTAAAAAGTTCATTAACTACTTCAACATACTCATCTGAAGTATTAATTTTAAATAATTCCCCTGATAAAATACTCGTCATTTCAGCTCTATACTTCGCACTTTTTTTAGGTGCAACAGTTTGAGCATCGAAACTAATAGTACTAAGCGCAAAACGATAAGACTTAATTAATTTACGGTAATTTTCATACTTTTCGATTAACTCCATAACTAAACCTCCTGCATCTTATTTTATCATATAATAAAAAAATTAGATAATATTTCCATAGATAGATTTTAGATAATATCAAAAAATAATTTAGGAGGTGTTTTTATGCCACATGAAAATCATAATATTCGTTGTTCAGTAGTAGAATGTATGCATAATGCGAAATCTACGCATCTATGTTCACTGGAACAAATAACGGTCGGGAAATCTGAATCCAATGTTAATAGTAGCGAATGTACAGAATGTAGTTCATTTAGAAAGTAAAACCTCATAAGAGGTTTTATTTTTTTATTTTTTTAAAACAATTAATTACTTTCTCAACATCTTCTTTACTTATATCATTATGACATGCAAACCTGAATCCTGCTCTATTGTAACTTCCTACTACAATTCCATCTTCTAATAAGATTTGATCTAATTCATATTTCTTAGGATGATCCATCTTAAAGAAAACCATATTAATATCTAATCTATCTTTATCGACTTCTATATATTCAAACTTGTCTAATTCATTAGCTAAGTACTTTGCATTATCATGATCAATATGTAATCTTTTAGTCATTTCTTCTAGTGCAATAATACCCGCTGCAGCTAATATACCTACTTGGCGCATTCCTCCACCAAGCATTTTTCTGTATTTACGAGCTTTTTTTATAAACTCTATCTCTCCGACTAAAATTGAACCTACTGGCGCGCATAGACCCTTAGATAAACAAATGCTTATTGTGTCAGCATATTTAGTAATTTCACTCGCATCTACATCTAATGCAACTGCAGCATTAAATAATCTAGCTCCATCTAAATGAACTTTAATATCATTATCTTTTGCTATTTGAAATACATTTTCGATATAATCTAAATCTATAGCGATACCATCATGAGCATTCTCAAGACAGATTAAAGATGTTTTCGGATAATGAATATCCTCTCCTCTAATTGCAGACTTAAGTTTATCTAAATCCATTTTTCCTAATTCACCTGGTACTGAATACATATTAGCATTAGCTAATACCGCAACTGCTCCCACTTCATATTTTTTTATGTGAGCATTTTCTTCAACGATTATTTCATCTCCACGGTTTGTATGAGTCATTATCGCTAACTGGTTAGAGAAAGTCCCGCTAGGTACAAATAATGCTGCTTCCTTATTAAGTATTTTAGCAGCTAGAGCTTCTAGTTCAATTACTGTCGGATCATCTTCGTAAACATCATCACCTACTATTGCATTAGCCATAGCTTGTCTCATTTTCAATGTCGGTTTTGTTACTGTATCACTTCTTAAATCGATTCTTTTCATATTTATCACTCCCTAGTATAATTTTACCAAAAAAAGAGTGTTTACACACTCTCATTTATAAATTGTTTATTTTGATATACCACGAAATACGTAATAACATAATTAATGGCGAAAAGCACAAGGAGCAATAGTTCTAATCCAAGAATATAATTTGGCCATTCTCCAAACTGTTTAACTAGTAATGGTACAGATGTATTGACAAGCATCATATAAGAGCCATCTACCATTGTATTAAATATAATAATTGGAATAGATATGATATGTATAACAAATAAACACTTAAAAGCTGATATTTTTGATGGGACTAATTTATGTACAAACACCATGTAAAACGTTGAAAAAACAATCAATACGTGGAAAATAAAAAACTCCCAGTATCTATATTGTACGTAACTATATCTTAAGTCTGGATAAAACATGGCAACAAAAGCCCCTGAGATACTTATGTAATATACATAGTCCATAATTTTTTGACTTTTAGTTAATAATACTATTTCTATTGCGATAGCTGAAAATGAACATAGATGTAATGGTAATGTATGAGTAATATTATAAGTGTCAGTTAACCCTCTCCATAATATAATAGTTATCTCACAAAAAATCATTAAAGACACTAATGAAATTCTAAAATGTTTTTCATATTTCCATTCTCTAAAAAATCTTCTGTTTCTATACATTACTGAAACAAAAATAATACATAGAATCAAAGGAATTATATGCTCTATACTATACAAGTTCATTACCGGGTCGGGTTTAGTTGCAAAAAAACTACTTAATACCATTTTATCACCTCTTCTTTATTATCTTACATTTTATAATGGTTATTATAAACTTGATTAAAATGACTAAATCATTATAATTTAATAGAGTGAGGTAAGAGAAAATGAAAAAAATATTAACAACTTTAGTAATACTAGTAACACTTCTTGCTGGTTGTGATTCTACACCACAAGAAAAACCAATTACAGATTATCAAAATCTACCATATTATGGATTTATAAAAGAAACTAATCCTGAAGTAACGATTGTATTTAGTGATAAATCAGAAATAAAAATTCAATTATTCCCAGAAATTGCTCCAAACACCGTGAACAATTTCTTAGCATTAGCTGAAGATAATTTCTATGATGGAATAATATTTCATAGAGTAATCGAGAACTTTGTAATGCAAGGGGGAGACCCTGATGGCACTGGTATGGGTGGCGCTGACTACAACATCGTTGGAGAATTCATACAAAACGGTATAAACAATACATTACAGCATCATAGAGGCGTTATATCTATGGCTAGAAGTCAAAAATTAAACAGTGCTAGTTCACAATTCTTCTTAGTACATGCTGACAGTAACTTTCTAGATGAAGCCTATGCAGGTTTTGGAGGTATTCTAGAAGGATTTGATGTTTTAGATAAGTTCTCTACTGCTGAAACTGATCAAAACGATAGACCTTTAGAAGAAATTAAAATAAAAGATGTCATTGTAAATAAAAAAATAGTCAGTTATGCAAAACCAGTTACTTTATCAAAAGAGTATTATGCTGCTGAAACATACTTAGATACAAATAATCCAAGAGTTGAAATTACTTTTGATGATGATCAAGTAATTGAACTTGAATTATTCCCTGAAGTTGCTCCTACAACAGTAGAAAATTTTATTAAATTAATCAATGAAGAATTTTACAACGGTCTAACTATTCATAGAGTATTCAAAGATTTCGCTATCTTAGGTGGTGACCCTGACGGTGATGGTTCAGGTGGTTCTGATGAAACTATCTTTGGTGAATTTAAAGAGAATGCCTTTAATAACAATTTAACTCATCAAAGAGGTGTTATTTCTATGTTTAGAACTGAAGAAAAAAATAGTGGTAGTTCTCAATTCTTTATAATAACTCAGGACACGCAAACCTTAGATGGTGACTACGCTGCATTTGGGTTTATTATCTCTGGATTAGATGTTCTAGACAGTATCAACGAAATAGAGACAGACGATTCAGGTAATCCATCTTCTGACATCATAATTAAATCTATTAAAGTGAAATAGGATGAAATTCATCCTATTTTTTTATTCCAAACTAAGTATATTACTCAATAAAAATAGGTGTATTAAACACCTATTCTGTAGCTTCTATAGCTGCGATAACAGATTGTAGATAGTTATTTGTATCAATTAGAGTTGATCCAGCTATAGTATCTGTTTCACTATTAAATCCTTTAAGTTCTTCTAAAGTTTTACCAACTGCGTAATCCTCTATCGCTTTAATTGATTCTAACCAAGTCTTAGTTGCTCCAGCTATCTCGGCCATTTTAGCACTATACTCATCACTATTCGCTCTTTTAGAACCTAAACATTGTGTAGAGCCATCATAGTATTGACCTAGACCTTCAACGTTGTCACCATTAGGGACACATACCACATTATTGTAGCTAGCGTATTGCCAGAAAGCATATTCATCTATTTTTACACCTTCTACTACACCATCAGCCATTGTTACTGCTGTTACATTGAAGGATTTAGTTCCATGAGCTGCATATTCAGTTGTCGATAGTTTTACATCAACTGGTTCAGGTGGATTGACTATTTCTTTATCGTCATAATCCGCACAACCTGTTAAAGTCACAGTTAATAAAAGCATTAACAATGTAATTAACTTTTTCATTAAATTACCTCCTTATAATTATTTTTAATTTTTTCGACTTTTTTATACAAAAAACGTAAAGCACATCTTATATATCAATAAATTATTGGTCATTTATAATAAAGGAGAGTCTAAAATAGACTCCCTTATTAATTTATTTTTCTATTTTTGCACTTGAGAAGTCAATCGATCCTAAAACTGATCTACCCCAATCTTTAACATATGATTTTACATACATAGAATCAGAGTAGTGATATATCGGTACTATAGGCATTTCATTCATAAATACTTCTTGTGCAGCATACAGTTTTTCAAAATGTTCAGCTTTATCAGTAGTAGTCATAGCTTCATTCATTAATTGATCAAATTCTGCATTACTGAAATTCGGATCATTATAATCGTTGTCTGAAGTAAATATACCCAGTACTCCTGACGGATCCATGTAATCAGTTAACCAACCACCACGTGCGATGTCGAAGTCACCAGCTCTTCTTGTTCCCTGGAACACAGCCCAGTCCTGATTTTGTAACTTAACTGTTATTCCTAAGTTATCTTTCCACATTTGCTGAATCGTTTCAGCGATTAATTTATGTCCTTCCGATGTGTTATATAGAATAACGGCATCTTCTGGGAATCCTTCACCATTTGGATATCCTGCATCAGCTAATAAGTTTCTAGCTTCCTCATATTTACTATCGTCAGTTCCAACCCCAAAATCTCCTGCAGTTTCGTAGAAATCATTACCTTCATGATCAGTAAATCCTGGAGGCACCATACCAGTAGCTGGAGTTGCGATTCCACCTAACGCATTAACTATTGCCTCTCTATCAATTGATAAAGATAAAGCTCTTCTTACATTTGGATTTTCCCATATATCACGTTCTGTATTAAATGAATAATAGTAAGTTCCTAATAACGGGAATACATAGAATTGGTCATCCTCAGCAATCAATCTAGTAATTTCACTAGCAGGTACTGATGGTATAAAATCTAACTCATCATTTTGAAAAGCAGAAAATGCTGTATACTCTGAGTCAATAAATTTTCCATTTATAGTCTTAATTTTCACATTATCAGCATTCCAGTAATTAGGATTCTTCTCTAGTTTTAAACCTTTACCTAATTCGTATTCGGTCAACATAAACGGACCATTTGATACTGCGTTTTCTGGAGTTTTGGCCCATATTCCTTCAGCTACAGCTTCAACAGATGCCTGATGAAGTGGCATAAAGTGATAGAACGATGTTAAGGAAACGAAGTATTCAGTAGGTTGTTTCAACTGAACTACGAATGTGGAATCATCTGTAGCCTCTATTCCAACATCATCTAAAGATGCTCCATCAACAGCTTCTTCCGAACCAACTACATTTGTGTAGTGCCAAATCCAACTATACTCTGACCCAGTTTCAGGATCCATAGCATGTTTCCAGCTATAAACGAAGTCATTAGCAGTTAATGGATCACCATTAGACCACTTTGATTCTCTTAGATGGAATGTGATTGTTTTACCATCTTCTGATATATCCCAAGTTTCAGCAATACCCGGTAATACCTCACCATCTTTTTCTCTTACTAATCCTTCAAATGTATTATTAATAACATTTCCACCATCACTGGCACCATTTAATGATGGGTCTAGTGTTTTAGGATCAGCACCAATGTTCCAATTTAATTCTGTTTCTTCAGGTGGAGGTGTTTCTTTATCTTTTTCACCACACCCCACTACTGTAATTGTTAATAATATTGCTAATATCGCGATTAATTTTTTCATTAATTATCCTCCTTTTAAGATATATCCCTTTTAAATAAAAAAGGGACTCAGTCCCTTCCATGCCTATTTTCATTTATACTAATGATTATTTTAAAGACATGTCAATCTAAAACTATTATGAAGGGATTCTTCAAATATTGTTCCCTGTAAATATGTAGATAATTACCGAGTTATGCATAAACCATTTATTGTTATTTATATTTCAATTTAACAAATGTAGATTTGTCGCATTAATATATAAATTGTACTTTCAACATCAAATTCTCTTTAACCATTATGATCATGATTTGAATCAACTCTTAGATTATAGTTAATGATAATAGTACAAATTGCTTTTTAAAATATTAACATTCAAAATTGACTTTAGTATGTAACAACTAATTGTTACATAGAATCAATTTTTATTATTATGCGTTTATTCTGTAGTAATAATCAAATGGTGTATTACTTTTTAGGTTATATCGATTGTGATAGAATTAAAAAAAGGAGGGATTTTAATGAACTATTTAGATATAAAGAAATTTGCTCAAGATGATAAAGAATACTCTTTAAGAGATTTTAAGGGAAAAAATGTAGTTTTATACTTCTATCCAAAAGATAATACTCCAGGGTGTTCAACAGAATCTATTGATTTTACTCAAAATAAAGATAAGTTTGAGGAATTAAACACTTTAGTTATTGGTGTTAGTAAAGACTCAGTTAAATCACATAAGAACTTTTGTTTAAAAAAAGAATTAGATATTTTATTACTTAGTGATGAAGATTTAGATTTAATTAAAGCGTTTGATGTATGGAAACTCAAAAAAAATTACGGTAAAGAATATATGGGAATCGAACGAAGTACATTTATTTTAGATGATAAAGGTGAAATCATTAAAGAATATAGAAAAGTACGTGTTAAAGAGCATGTAGAAACTATTTTGAATGATTTAAGAGAATTAATATAAAAAAAGCAGACAAATATTTGTCTGCTTTCATTTTATAGAATACCTTTATAGTAATGTCCTTTGTAATCAGTTTTACTATTGAAATATGTCTCTTTAGAGCCATCAAGTTTCTTTTTTAGATTATTTATTACTTTTATTACTTCTTTATAACTCTCTTCATAAAAATCTATTCTAATATTAGGTACATAGTTCTTAATTTCATTAACTTCGTCAATTAAGTTTAGTTTTTTATTAAACATCATAGTAGTTATACAATTATCAGTTGATAATTTATATTTAGCATTATGTGAATCTATTAAGCTAAATGAGTTTTTATCACATAACTTACAGTTTTCTATAGGAATGTTATATGAACTAGCAACTGGACAATATTTCATTATCATAGCTTCTTGATATCCATAAATTATCATTTCTAAATTCGCTGATTGCTTATATTTCTCTAAAAATGATTTTTGAATTTCTTCTATTTGCCCTTTATTTAATTCATGAGATAAACAAATTCTTTTTACGCCTTGTTTATGTAATGAATAGATACTATCACTATTAGTTATATTTAATGAGAAATTTGTGCTCACAGTATTTTTATTTATTCTAGAATAATTACTAGCGCATAATTCTCTATCTATATGGTAATTATCATTCATTCTAGGTGTTATCGGAATTACATCGTTTAATTTATCTAAGAATTTTAAGTTTTTAAGATAAATTACATTAATTCCTAATTCTTTACATGCATAATATTGCTCTAGTGTGTTTACAGAGCAAATTATTTCATTAGTTAAATCTATTTTTATATCTTCATTTTTTTTGATTATTACTTCATCTTTATTAATTTCAAGTTTTTTATTTACAAACCCACTTATTATACTTCTTCTAAATTCATTCATCTGTTTTACAGTAATATAACTGTTTGAGTCTACATTAATATTACGTATATTAATTTTAAAAGGATAATCATTTGTTTTACTAACTTGTTTTTTAAATCTTACCTCATCAAATTTATACTTAATACTTTCCTCAATTTTATATTCTGGTTTGTAATCATAGTAATTTCCTTGATCGTCATATAATGATCCAAATAAATGATCATTCACTTTTCCGGTTATTTCTAAAAATAATTCTATTTTCAAACTACTATTTTCAATATCTTTTACTATTTCTTTCATAAGTTTAGAATCTGTAGTTTTTAATACTATACTATCCTTTAGCACCTTATCCTTAACGCTTAATTCACATACTTCCCCTTTAGTTACTTTATTAACTAAAAGATCATTAAAATACAATCTATTAACACTTAGTCCAACATCATTGGGACCTAAGATTCTTATTCCATCGCCCTGAGATAAATCATCAGTTAGTTTAATTTTTATTCTATTTTTATTGAATCCAATCACTTTACCAATAGATATCCCTATATGATTAGGTCTTTTATTGTTATTAATAGACTCATCGTTAAACAAAAACCCTTTTGTAAACCCTCTATTAAAGAGTTTCTTAAGCTTTAAGATATCATTTTCATCTACAGTAAAACCATCTATTAATTTGCGGTATAACTTAGCAACATGAAATACATACTCACTACGCTTCATTCTTCCTTCTAATTTCAACGATAAGTTATCAAGTTTTATTAAATCATCTAAATCATTAACAGTCATCAAGTCCTTTGGACTTAGTAAGTATTCTCCATTAGTCTCGATTACTTCATTAGTCTCATTATTAATGATTTTATATGTTTTTCTACAAATTTGTGAACATGTTCCTCTATTACCAGACCTACCACCAATGAAACTACTTATTAAGCATTGTCCACTATATGAAACACATAAGGCACCTGAAACAAAAACTTCAAGGCAAGTGTCTGTATTTTTTCTAAACTCCCTTATATCTTCAATGGAGTTCTCACGCGCTACAACAACTCTATCAACACCCAAATTCTCCATATACTTTATAGCATTTATAGAATCTATACTCATTTGAGTAGATGTGTGAACTTCAATTTCCTGATAATTTTTTAAAATATAATTAAGAATTCCAAAGTCTTGAACAATTATTCCATCAACACCTAAGTTATATAATTCATTTATATAATCCTTACAATCCTCTAACTCTGATTCTAAAATTATTGTATTTACTGCAGCATAAACTTTCACATTTCTTAAATGTGAGTAATTAATAGCTTCGAGAAGTTCTTCATTTGAAAAATTATTGGAAAAAGATCTAGCACTAAACTTCTTTCCACCTAAATAAACAGCATTTGCTCCACCTTCAATAGCAGCTATTAAAGAATCCATACTACCCGCTGGAGCAAGTAATTCTATCTTATTCATATCATCACCTTTTCAATTATATCACGTATTAATAATTTGTTTATTTTTAGTTGTAATAATATCCAAAATATGAAACAATGTTATAAGAGTAAATAAATATATTTATAAGGAGAAATAATTATGGCAAATAAAGTACAAGTGAATTTTAATGAAGCATTTTCTGGTGAATTAATCGCTCCTCGAGGAACTACTAAAATTGGAAGTGTAGAAGGAACTTTAGCTCCATATGATATGTTATTAGGTGCACTATCATCATGTGTGCATGCTACTTTCTTAGGAATATGTTCTAAAAAAAGAGTAGCGTATGAGGCTATCACTTATAATATTGAAGGAATCAAAAGAGAGGAAGTACCTACTACTTTAGAAGATGTTTATGTTAGAGTAACTATAACTAACTCTGATAATGAAACAAAAACTACTTCTTCTATGGAGTTAGCTGTTAAGTATTGTTCTATCTATCAAACAATAGCTAAAGTAGCTAATATGCACTTAGAAATAGAGTATAAGTAAAAAAAAGAACCTCGCGGTTCTTTTTATTTTACCTTCAGTACTTTTTTAGTAACTATTAACAATAAACCTAAAATTGAAGTTACAAATCCCATTATAAAGAAAGTTTCTTTATATGAGTTATTTACTGATACAAGTGCAATCGCACCATAAAATGATGCACAAAATATCTCATCTAGAAATCCTTTAAACGATGTAACAGTTGACCTTATACTACCTTTAAACTCGTTTTGGAATCTAACATCGATTACTGTTTGAAAAGCTTTAAATAAACTATTTACTATAGCTAATATAATTATCGTATAAAATGGTGACATTTTAAGAGAAAAACTAAAAATAAACCCACCAAATAATATAATAAGTGAAATTCGCTTAATTTTATCAAACATCGGTACAAATAATAGAAATATAGCTTCTATAATTGTTAATGAAACAATTATTATACCTACTTCAAATTTAGTAAATCCCATCTCATAACTCATTAGACCCCAATATTCATCTAACATTCCCATTATATAGAAAGTTTGTCCAAGTAGAATGATGTATATAACTTGTTTACTGCTTATTATATGTTTGAATCCAGCAATAGAAATCTCCTTCATTGATTGTTCCGTATGCTTAGTTATTCTTATATCTTTAATACCAACTAGACTTACAATTGAAAGTATAAGACTTATTGAACTGAGGTGAATCAAGTTAGAGTATCCAAATTGAACTAAGAACGATGCGAAAGTTGTCACAATAATAATACTAACCAAACTTAGAAACTTAGCCCTACTGATAATCTTACCGTATTCACTTACTTTATCTAATTCGATTAAATTGTCATATACCAATGCTTCTAATGCACCACTTCTCAATGCGCTCTTAAACCCCCAGCAGATAAATCCAAATGCAAAACCAAAAAAGTTTGGTATAAGAATCCATGACAAGTAACCAATTATTCGTATAATTTCACCAAATATTACTACGTTCTTTCTATTATATCTATCCGCTACTACTCCCGATGGAATCTCGAAAACAAGTACTGATAATACCCATATTATCATTAAAATAGAAAACAAACTTCCGCTTATTCCATTATCTTGAAACATTAAGAATAAAATGGATAGATGAATATAAAATCATCAAAAAAGTAATGAGAATATATATTAAGTTTTAGTTTTTTTAATTCATTCATAATAACCTCTAAGATAAAGTATATATTCTAACAGTAGTAAAATCTACATATTTTTCAAAATCATATTACAACAGTTAATAATCTTATAATGCTAAAATAAAAAAAAGGAGGTTTAATATGAGTATTTATGATATTGAAGTTAAAAAAATTAATGGTGAAACAATCCATTTAAACAATTATAAAGATAAAGTAATGTTAATTGTTAATACCGCAAGTAAATGTGGTTTTACACCACAATATGCTTCTCTTGAGAAACTTTACAGGAAGTATAGAGAACATGGTTTTGTAATTTTGGGATTCCCTTGTAACCAGTTTGCAAACCAAGAGCCTGGTACTAATGAAGAAATACTAGAGTTTACTAAGAATGAGTATGATGTAACATTTGATATGTTCGAAAAAATAGAAGTAAACGGAAACAATACTCATGAACTATATAAATTATTGAAATCTCATAAAGCTGGTATTTTGGGAAATAAGATTAAATGGAACTTCACAAAGTTTTTAGTACATAAAGAAGGAAATGTTATACGACGTTTTTCCCCTACAACTAAACCTGAACAAATCGAAGAATATATAACTAAGCTACTATAAAAGGTCTATTGTAATAGACCTTTTATAATTTCCATATTTGATTATATGTTTCATCTTTAAATCCTACTAAAACCATATCGTCATAAACAACTAGTGGTCTTTTAATTAACATTCCATTTTCAGAAAGTAATTTATATATATCATCAATTTTCATATCTTTATATTTACTCTTTAAATCCAACTCACGGTATAGCTTACCGCTTGTATTAAAAAACTTCTTAATATCTAAACCACTTTGATTATGATATTTTCTAATTTCTTCTAATGTTGGAACTGTTTCTTTTAAGTCGATAGTAGTTATATCAATATTGTTTTCTTGAAAGAATTTTACAGCCTTTTTATAAGAATTACATGTTTTGATTCCATACACTTTTATCATTCGCTTGCCTCCTTAGTCTTTACAGATGTTTTAACTAGTCGTTTGATTTCAAGGATTTCTTCTTCTGTTAAATATCTCCACTTTCCTACAGGGACATCTAATTTTATATTCATTATTCTAATCCTTTTTAAAGATTTCACTTCATAGTCAAAATAATCACACATTCTCCTGATTTGTCTATTTAATCCCTCAGTTAGAATAATATTAAATTCATAATCGCTTAACTTCTTAACTTTACATTTCTTTGTTACTGTTTCTAAGATTGGTACACCAATAGCCATTTTTTTAATAAAGTTATCAGTTATTTTCTTATCGACAGTTACTATGTATTCTTTTTCATGATTGTTACCAGACCTCAATATTTTATTAACAATATCCCCATCATTGGTCATAAATATTAAGCCTTCACTTGGTTTATCTAATCTTCCTACATGAAATATTCTTTCGGGATATTTCATGAAATCTATTATATTATCCTCTATGTTTCTATCAGTTGTAGATGTAATACCAACAGGTTTATTTAACGCAATATAAACCGCTTCAACAGTCTTAACAACTATATGACCATCTACTTTTACTACATCTTTTTCAGTTACTTTAACTCCCTTTTCAGGTACTTGATCGTTTAAAGTAACTCTTTTAGCATCAATTAATCTATCAGCTTCTCTACGAGAGCAAAAACCTGCTTCACTAAGATATTTATTTAATCTAGTTTTCATTTTATCAATCCTTAAAAAAATCATTATCTACTTTATTATAATAGATAATGATTAATTTTTATATATTAGAATTGAAAAAGATCAGAGTCAAGGTATCTTTCAGCTCTATCAGCTAAGATAACTACTATATTCTTATCCTTACCATATTTTTCAGCCATCATCTTCGCTGCAATTACCATTCCACCAGAAGATACACCTATTAATAATCCCATTTCTCTTCTCAATTTGGCAGCCATTTTTTGAGCTTCTACATCATTTACTTCAATAACTTCATCAATAGCGTCAACGTCTAGGATTTCAGGAATAAACCCATCTCCAATACCTTCAATTTTATGAAGTCCTGGAGGATGACCTAATAATGCAGATACCCCAGTTGGTTCAACAGCACATAGAATCAAATCAGGATTCTTTTCTTTTAGATACTTACCAACACCAGCAACAGTCCCCCCAGAACCAATTCCTGCTATAAAAATATCTACTTTACCATTTAATTGTTCCCAAATCTCAGCTCCAGTTGTTTCATAATGAACATCAATATTTGATTCATTTTCAAATTGATTAGGAACGTATGTATTCGGATTATTACAAACAAAATCATTTACACCTTGTACAGCTCCGTCTACACTTGCAGCCTCTGGTGTTAAAATTAAATTGGCACCAAAACCTGATATTAATTTCTTTCTTCCGCTCGACATATTTTCAGGCATTGAGATATTCACTTTATACCCTTTTACAGCACCAACTAAACTTAAAGCAATACCTGTATTTCCGCTACTTGGCTCACAGATTTCCATATCTTTAGTTAGTAAACCTTTTTTCTCAGCATCTTCAATCATTCTTTTACCAATACGGTCCTTAATTGAACCTGCTGGATTTAAGAACTCACATTTACCGAATACATTTGCACCTAAGTAATCACTTAGATCTATTATCGGTGTTTCTCCTATTAGTTCTAGTACAGATTTTACAACTTTCATAATTCTCTCCTCATCTTTTATGCGCTAATGAAAACGCTATTACCAAACAATAATACCAAAATTCCCAATAAATTACAATGAATATTTGTCTAATTTTGCACTAATTTGTATTACCAAAAATTACCTATATTTTATTGAAAAAGCATCCTAAGATGCTTTTATCCTATATTTATGGGTATATACATTCATTTTATTACTTCTTGCAAATCCTACTAGAGTTATACCGTATTTCTCCGCTAAGTTAACCGCTAAAGTAGTTGGTGCACTTCGTGATATAACTATCGGTATTTTCATAAATAAAGTCTTTAAAACCATATCACTTGATAATCTACCACTTACAATAAGTATCCCATCAATTGATAAATCATCTATTAAAATTCTCCCCATAATTTTGTCTACTGCATTGTGTCTTCCTATATCTTCATGAAATATAATTTTATCATTTACTTTATATAAAGCAGAGTGTACTCCGCCTGTATTCATAAACAATTCGCTTTTTTGAGCCAATTGTTTAGATAAATTAAAAACTTCATCAGTTTCTATACTAATGTCATTCCCTATAGAATCAATCATTATTTCGTCTAACAATTCATGATAATCAGTACCTACACCGCAGGCAGAATACAATATTTGTTCTTTGAATTTGATAGTTTCAAATTCTTTGTTTATTTTTATATTTACTCTATTTTCTTTTATATTTATATACTCTATATCATCAAATGAATCTATAACTCCGTCTGTTTTTAAGTAACCTACAACTAATTCATTTATGTTGTGAGGTGTACAGACGATTGTTACATATTTTTTTTCGTTAATATATAAGGTTATAGGATACTCCTCTACAACCTCATCTAGTAATGTTTCTAATTCGTTCTTATAATATCTATCAATTTCAACTTTTTTACTTAGAATATTATCTTCAAAAGTCTTTAAATCACTAGATGTGTTTATATTAAAAAATAACTTTTGACTATCTAATTTTGAATTTACTTGGTTTACGTCAACAATCATAGAATTTGCAGATTTTATTAATGAGTAAAGACTTTTTGAGTCATTAATATATTTCAAACACTCTTTATGATAGATAGCTTTAAATGGTTCAATAAATTTATTATTTTGAACCGCATAAACTTCATAACCAGACTTATTATTCATAAGTCCAGTTATGTAATTTAAATCAATATAAGGCATATCTACAGCAATCAAATAAATATAATCCCCTTTAGCTTTTTTTAAAGCTACACTAAGTCCAGCAAGTGGTCCCTTATTTTTAATTTCGTCTTGTAATACAATACAGTCTGTATATAGTTCTTCGTTATTAGATACTACGATAATCTCTTCAAATACCTTTTTCAATTCACTTATAGTTTTATGAACAAGATACTCATTACCTTCTTTTACAAATTCTTTATTAAAGGACATTCTTTTGCTTTCACCACCAGCTAATATTACAGCAGTTTTACAACTTATCATCAAATCTAACCGCACACACTTTTAACTCTGGAATATCACAAAATTCATCAAGAGCAGTATTCGTTAATACATTTGCTCCATTAGCAAAGTGGAAAGGCATAAATAATACATCATCTTTTATCGTATCAACTATTTTTACGACAGCTTCAGTAGTTCCTCTTCTAGATGAAACATATGTCTTAGTATCATTTATCAATCCGTACTTTTCAGCAGTATTTTTAGATACCTCAACAAAATTCTCAGGAACAATCATATTAATACCATCTGTTTTATCTGTCATAGTAGTTGTGTGATAATGATATAAAGTTCTACCAGTCGTTAATGTAAGTGGATATTCATCATCTGCTACTTCCATTGGCGATACATATTCAACAGGTGTAAATAAACCTTTTCCTCTGGTAAATTCTCCTTTATGTAAGAATTTAGTACCCAGATCATTTTTGTCCTTACATGGCCACTGTAAACCATTACCCTCAATTCTTTCATGGCTCATACCACCATAAATCGGAGTTAAAATAGCTATCTCATCCATAATTTCACTTGGTGAAGTGAAGTTTTGCTTGTACCCTAAAGCATTCATCATTTCTTGAATAATTAACCAGTCAGGTTTACTATTCCCTATAGGTTCAATAGCCTTACGGATATGTTGTACTCTTCTTTCAGTGTTTGTGAAAGTACCAGTCTTTTCTGCGTAAGAACTTGCAGGTAAAACAACATCAGCGTATTCAGCTGTTTCAGTTAAGAAAATGTCTTGTACAACTAAGAAATCAACTTTTTCCATGGCTTCTTTAACATGATTAATATCAGGGTCAGATACTATTGGATTTTCTCCCATTATATACATAAATTTAACAAGGCCTGATGCCATATTATCTAACATTCTAGGAATTGTTAGTCCAACATTTGAATCTAACTTAACACCCCATATATCTTCAAATTTAGCTCTTGCTTCACTATTAAAAACTTTCTGATAACCAGTAAAGTTATTCGGTAATGCACCCATATCACAAGCTCCTTGAACATTGTTTTGTCCTCTTAATGGATTTATACCACTTGATTCTTTACCTACATTACCACAAAGCATAGCTAGGTTTGCTACAGATTTAACACCGTTAGTTCCTTGCGAATGTTGTGTAACACCCATAGCATAATAGATTCCAGCTTTATCGCCTTTTGCGTATATATCAGCTGCTTTTTCAATATCTTCAGGATTACACCCACAAATACTAGCGGCTTCAACTGTAGTAAAGTTTTCTATTGATTTAACAAATTCTTCATATCCTTCTGTTCTTAATTTAATAAACTCTTCATCATGAAGATTATTCTTATAAATATAATGCATCATTCCTTTAAATAACGCGACATTAGTTCCTGGTTGAATTTGAACAAAAATGTCAGCATTTCTAGCTAATTCTATCTCTCTAGGTTCAGCTACAATTATTTTTGCACCCCTAGCTTGGGCTTGTTTCATATAGGAACCAATTACAGGGTGAGTACTCGTAGTATTAGAACCAGTAACAAAGATAACATCATGATTTATTACTTCAGAAATACTATTCGTCATCGCTCCACTACCTAAAGTAGCAGCCAATCCCGAAACTGTTGACGCGTGACATAATCTAGCGCAGTGATCGACATTATTTGTACCTAAAACTGCTCTCATCATTTTTTGGAATAAGTAGTTTTCTTCATTAGTACATCTAGCACTAGCTAATCCAGCTATAGCATTTGGATTCTCTTTTTTTACTTCAAGAGCTTTTTCAGCTATTAATGAATACGCTTCTTCCCAAGAAGCTTCTTCAAATATATCATCACGTTTAATTAATGGTTTAGTAAGTCTATTTTTATGATTAATAAAGTTAAAGGCAAATTTCCCTTTAACACAAAGTAGTCCATTATTTACGCCATCTAAAGAGGGCTCTACTCTTACAACTTTACCTTTCGATACTACTAAGTCCATTTGACAGCCAACTCCACAATACGGGCATGTTGTTTTAACTTTAGTAGTATCCCAGTTTCTATATTTTGATTTTGATTTCGGCATTAATGCTCCTGTCGGACATACACTTACACAGTTACCACAACTTACACAATTAGCTTCTTCATAATCATTTTGACCAAATGAAACATAAGTTTGTGGACCTCTATGTTTATATCCTAGTGCACCTATTTGCATTTGTTCATTACACATTCGAACACATTTACCACATAAAATACATTTTCGAGGATCTATCGTAAAGAAATGATTACTTTGATTCATTTCCATTTCACGTTTAAACCCATCAAAGACTGGTTCTACTTCAACATCGTATTCATAACTATAATCTTGTAGTTTACACTCACCACTTTTTTCACAAGTAACACATTCATTTGGATGGCTACCCCAAAGAAGTGATAAGTTATGTTTTCTTGCTTTATTTACTTTATCAGAGTGAGTTAAAATATCCATTCCCTCTCTTACAGGTAAATTACAAGAAGTTAATAATTTATTAGAGCCACTTACTTCTACAACACATAAACGACAACTTGTTTCATTACTTAATCTATCATCATGACATAGTGTAGGGATATCTATTCCAATCTCTCTTGCGACTTCTAGTACTGTTTTATCTTCGGCAACTTCACAAGGTATCCCATTTATTTTTAACTTAACCATAGTTACCCCCTACTTAGTAATAATCGCATCAAATGGACATCTGCTAAAACAATCTCCACATAAGATACAATCATCTTTATCAATAATATGTAGTTCTTTTCTTTCACCACTTATGCACTGTACGGGACAATTCTTAGCACATATTGTACAACCAGTACATTTGTCAGTGATATAATATTCACTTATTAAATCTTTGCACACACTAGCTCTACATTTGTTTTCCATAATGTGTTCAATATAAGAATCTTTAAAATAATTAATTGTTGATAAAACTGGGTTTGGAGCTGTTTGACCTAAACCACATAATGAAGTTGATTTAACGCTCCTCGCCAAAGATTCTAACCTAACTAAATCTTCCATAGTAGCTTGTCCAGAAGTTATTTTATTTAAGATATGGTGCATTTGAACTGTACCTTCTCTACAAGGTGTACATTTCCCACATGATTCTTCTACCATAAACTCCATATAGAATTTGGCTATGTCAACCATACAATTTTTATCATCTAAAACAATCATTCCACCTGAACCCATCATTGATCCAAGTTCTGTTAACCTGTCAAAATCTACTGGTTCATCTAAATGCTCTTCAGTTAAACAACCACCACTAGGTCCACCTGTTAAAATGGCCTTAAAATCCCTTCCTTTTAACATTCCGCCACCAATATCAAAAATGATTTCTCTTAATGTTATCCCCATAGGTACTTCTATTAAACCAGTATTTTTAACTTTACCACCAAGGGCAAACACTTTTGTTCCACTTGATTTTTCAGTTCCAATTGATTTAAACCACTTAGTACCATTTAATATAATTTGCGGTATGACAGCATATGTCTCAACATTGTTTATAATCGTTGGTGCTTGCCATAGTCCTTCATTTGCAGGAAATGGTGGTTTAGTTCTAGGCATCCCTCTTTCTCCTTCAATAGAAGCGATTAATGCAGTTTCCTCTCCACAAACAAATGCACCTGCACCTAATCTAATTTCCATATCATAAGAAAAGTTGGAACCAAATATGTTCTTACCAAGTAAACCCAGATCTCTAGCTTGATTGATAGCGATTTGTAATCTTTCTACAGCTACTGGATATTCAGCTCTTACATATACATAACCAAAGCTAGCCCCAATAGCATAGGCTCCAATCGCCATTGCCTCTAGTATGCTGTGTGGGTTTCCTTCTAAAATACTTCTATCCATAAATGCGCCTGGGTCTCCCTCATCAGCATTACATAAGATATATTTTGTTTCTACGTCATTCTTTTGAGCAAACTCCCATTTAAGTCCAGTTGGAAATCCACCACCACCACGGCCACGTAAACCTGACTCTTTTACTTTGTCAATAACTTCTTCTGAACTCATCTCAAGAGTCTTAGCTAAAGCTTGATAACCGTTTGAAGCAATATATTCGTAAATATTTTCAGGGTTTATAAACCCACAATTTTTTAAAGCAATACGTTCTTGTTTAGCATAGAACGGAATTTCATTTGTTGTTTCAACACTCTTTTTAGTTAATGGATTAACATATAACTTCTTTTTGTAAATTTCACCTTTAACCAAGTGACTTTCAACAATACTTTTAGCATCATCCATTTTACATTTGAGTTAATGCTTGCTAATTCTGTTAATTGTATAGATTGAATTCTTGGGTCAACTACAGCCCCACCTAATGAACGGTTCATACCTGTTGAACCACCTGGAGTAGAGAAACATAATCCAGTACCTCTAAATGTTTCAAAGTACTTATCATCAATTAATACATCAAGAACTATTACTCTATCCACTTTAATGATTTGAAATTCATTTAAAGCAAAAAAGTTAAACTCTTTATTTCTCGTTTCTAAAATAGCTTCTGCGATATTAAAATCATGAGTTTTGAAAGTATTATTTAAAACAGAATCAATCATTTCATCGATTGAGTCTTCATTGAAATCCATAAAGAAACCTAAATGTCCCGTATGAATACCAAAAATGATAATCTCATCTAAAATATGTTGGTACTGGTGAAGTGCTCTTAAAATAGTACCATCACCACCAATACTAAAGATAATTTTAGGATTATCGGTTTCTTCTATATGAAGTTTTTCACGTATTTTCGCTTCTACTCTCTTACTTATTGAATCATTTTTAACGACTAAGGCATACATATTATTCACCTATAATTAATGCTTCTCTTTCTTCTTTAGTCATAGTAAATATTACATCACACTCATCATTGTTCTTACAATCCATACAAATCATTTGACGGCGGATATCTTTAGGAATAAACACTCTAATGTCATCTTCATTATATCCAATTTGTAAATTGTTCTCTCCTACAATTAATGGTCTACGTAAAACACTTGGATTATCAATTATGAATTCCATTAGTTCATTCATAGTCATTTCGTCTATATTTATCTTACTTTGTAAGAAAACTTTTGATCTTGTTGAGATTATATCGTGAACTCCGTTTTCAGTTTTAATTAAAATGTTTTTTAAATCGTCTTTAGTTAATTTAACACTAAAAATATTTTTTTCAGTGAACTCAATATTACGATCTTTAAACCATTTTTTTGCTTTACGACAAGAGCCACAAGATGGTGTTGTATACATTTGTATCATCTTTATTCCCCCCTCTCAACATATTTTACTAGAAATGCAACATAATTTCAACTTATGGGAGCGTTTTATTTAATATATTAGGCTATTATGGTATACTAAATCTGGAGGTTATAATATGAAAACAAATTGGGATTTAACAAATATATTTGCAAATTGGGAAGAGTGGGATTCTACTCATGACTTGACTTCTTCAAACATTAAGAAGTTAGAACAGTATCAAGGAAAATTAGACGATTTTGATACATTAAAAGATTTTTATTCTCTTTATGAAGAGACTGTAAACGACTTATATAAAGTTTACATTTTTGGGCATTTAAACAACGATTTAAATAAAAAGGATACATTTATAGACGGAAAGTTTAAACAAGCTCACATCTTATATTCTAGCTTTATAGGTGCAGTTTCATTCTTAGAACCTGAACTAATTTCGATAGGTGAAGAAAAAATTAATGAATATGCATCTAAAGACGCAAAATTAACTGAATATAAATTTGAATTTGATAATTTATTTAGATTACAAAAACATGTACTATCTACTGATAACGAGAAAATATTATCTAACTTCTCACCACTAATGGATAGCACAAGCAACTTATATTCATCACTTAGTATTTCTGATAAAGTTAACACTGAAGTTACTCTTTCAATAGGTGAAACAATTAAAGTAACTTCTGGAAATTACCGTAGTTATCTAGCAGATTTAAAAGTTCAAGATGATAGAAGAAAAGTATTTGAAGCAATATTTAACTATTATGGAACTCATAAAAATACTTACTCTGCAATCTATAACTCAATTCTACAAAAGAACTGGGCAAATGCAAAAAGTAGAAATTATTCTTCTTCTATTGAAAGTTATTTATATAAGAATAATATTCCGGTAGAAGTATATGAAGCGTTAATTAATACAACTAAATCAACTACCGAACCAATTAAGAAGTTTATTGAACTTAGAAAGAAATTTTTAAATATTGAAGATTATCGCACTTATGATAGATTCTTACCTTTATCATCTTCAAATGAAAAATATACATATGAAGAAGGTTTAGAAATAGTTTATAAAGCATTAGATAAAATGCCACCTGAATTCAAAGAGTTAGCTAAAAGAGGTTTAGCTGATGGTAATGTTGATGTTTATGAAGCAGACGGTAAAGAAACTGGAGCATATTCTTCTGGGTTATTTGGACATGATCCTCATATATTATTAAACTACGATGATACTTTAAATTATGTATTCACTGTAGCTCATGAAGCTGGACATTCAATGCATACAATTTTATCACAAGAAAACCAGCCATTCGCGACTCATGATTACACTATCTTTGTAGCTGAAATAGCTTCTACATTTAATGAACATTTATTATTAGACTATTTAGTTGAAAATGCAAAAACTAAAGATGAACAGGTAGTTCTTCTTGCGCAAGCAATCGATGATATATTAGGTACTTTCTATAGACAAAGTTTATTCGCAGACTACGAATACCAAGCACATAAACTAGTTGAAACTGGTCAACCTATTACTACTGATGCTTTAAGTAATATTATGATTGATTTATATCAAACATACTATGGATTAGATATTAAAGAGGAAAAAGTAAAAGAGTTCGTATGGGCCTACATTCCTCATATGTTCCATACTCCATTCTACGTTTATCAGTACGCAACATCATTTGCAGCAAGTTTAAAAATTTATTCTGATGTTAAAAATAATGTTGAAGGTGCATATGATAGATATATCGGATTACTTAAGTCTGGTGGTAGTAAATACCCTGTAGATCAAGTTAAAGAAGCTGGTGTTGATTTAACAACTGCAGCACCATTTAACGCTGTTGTGGAAAGATTAAATGGCTTAGTTAATAAATTAGAAGAAATTTTATAAATTGACTTAATAACTAACTATGTTATAATATTTTCATATAAATTGATGATTGAAAGTAGTAAGTAAAATAATTTATCATAGAGAGTTAGCGATTGGTGAAAGCTAATATGAATTATTTACTGAATGGATTCATGAATGAATTACTGAAATTATAGTAGGTAATTTCGTTACCCTCGTTACGGGTTTAAGGGTCTTAGACTAAAACGAGGTGGTACCACGGTTATATTCGTCCTCTGCATAATGCAGAGGACTTTTTATTTTAAAGGAGATGATTTAAATGAAGAGAATGGTTTCAGGAATTAAACCTACTGGTGATTTAACACTAGGAAATTATATTGGCGCAATTAGAAACTTCATCAATTTTCAAGATGAGTATGAATTATTAGTTTTCGTTGCTGATTTACATGCATTAACAATACCTCAAGATAGAGCTCAGTTAAGAAAGAGAATAAAGGATATCGCAGCATTATATATTGCATGTGGATTAGATCCAGAGAAAGCTAAAATATTTATCCAGTCAGAAATACCTGCGCACTCACAATTAGGTTATTTATTAGAGTGTCACTCATATATGGGTGAACTAGGTAGAATGACTCAATTCAAAGATAAAACTCAGAGTAAGAACAATGAAGCAATAACTTCTAGTTTATTTACTTATCCAGTTTTAATGGCAGCTGATATTATTCTATATGATGCAGACTTTGTACCAGTTGGAGATGATCAAAAACAACATGTTGAGTTAACAAGAAATATTGCCCAAAGATTCAACTCTAGACACGGAGAATTCTTCAAGGTTCCAGACCCTGTAATACCTAAAACAGGTGCTAGAATAATGGACCTACAAGATCCGCTTAAAAAGATGAGTAAGAGCGATGATACTGACAAAGGGTACATTTTATTACTGGATGATATAAACCGCATTAAAAACAAAATTAAGAGTGCTATGACTGATTCAGGCAGTGACGTTAAATACGATAAGGAAAATAAGCCAGGTATCTCTAACTTATTAACTATATACTCTACATTAAGTAATAAATCTATTGAAGAAATAGAAGCAATGTATGTAGGTAAAGGATATGGTGACTTCAAAAAAGATTTAGCTGAGGTTGTATCTGATACTATTCAACCTATTCAAGATAAATACAAAGAAATTGTTAAATCAAAAGAGTTAGATGAAATACTAGATGCTGGTAGAGATTTTGCCAATAAAATTGCATTCAAAAAAATTATGAAAGCTAATCATAAATTAGGGTTAGGTAGAAAAAGATAGCAATAATATTAATACTTAAAAAAAGGTGATTGGAAATATAAAGTGAACCCTTTGTAAAGGACATTTTGAAAAAAGGTTAAATTGTTAATAAAATATGATCTCGATATTGATTCGGGGTCATATTTTTTGTTACAGGCGTTTTTCTTACGTTATTGTAATATTTTATATAATCACTGATATATTTTTTGAGTTTTTTTAGAGTATAAATATTTTTAAAATTTGTTTCTGATTTAAACCTTCCAAAAAAAGATTCCATCGGAGCATTATCCCAACAATTCCCGCGTCTAGACATTGATCTTTTAATATCATAAAAATCTAAATAATCTCTATATAGTTTAGCTGTATAGTGCGCTCCTTGGTCGCTATGAGATATTGCATTCTTACTTAGTTTAAAGTTTGGATTGTTAATCATAATTTCAAAACTTTCAATTACAAAATCCAATTTCAAACTTGACGATACTGCATGTCCAACTATTTGTTTTGTTGTACAATCTTTTATCGCAGACATATATGCTTTTTGGCTATTTCCATAATAAATATATGTAATATCAGTTAATATCAATTCTCCTGGCTTATATTTATCAAATTCTCTATTCACTATATTAGATGCAAAAGAATTTTCTTCTATAGCTTTCATCATTTTTTTATATGGATTTACTCTCGTAATTTTTATATGTAAATTATTTTGTTTCATAATTCTTAAAATTTTCTTTAAATTCATTATGATTCCATCTGATTCTAACTGTTTCTTTATTTGTCTTGATCCTTTCTTGAATCCACCCTCGTTAAATTTGTTAACGACTAATTTTATGTCTTTAGATTCTTGTTCAAATTTAATATGTCTACTATTTTCTGACTCTTCACTATTATAATTATAATACCCAGATTTTGAAACATCTGCTATTTTTACTAAATGTGAAATCTTAAAGCCGTTTTCTTTATTTAATTTTCTTATTAATTCGAATTTTTCTGACGTGTATAAGCGATTATCTTTCCTTTCCCTCCTTTCTATCGCGTCGAACTTTTTTACAATTTCTAGTTCCTCCTCTAAAAACTTGATCTTTGCCTTCAAAAAATCGTTTTCTTCTTCAACAGTTCTTTCAGTTTTTCTAGATCTTCCACTTGATAATCTTCTGGTATCTCTTAACCGACTAAATCCTCCAGTTTTATACTGTGTTCTCCATCTTGTACATGCTTTATTAATTCGACTGTCACCTAAAACTTCAATATCAAAACCAGCCTCTTTAAAAATGAGTTTTCGCGGCTTACATTCTTCAAGTTCTAAAACAACATGTGACTTGAAATCATCTGTATAAGTAATTGCTTTGTTTGAAACTCTTTTAACATATTTATTATTTAATAATTCTTTCACTTGTTCGTTTGTAAAATAATTTTTCCCCATATTTCTTACCTCTCTTATTTAAGTATACAAAAAAACCTAGAAAATGTACTGCACCCCAATAATTGGACGTAACAGAAATATGTTACAATAAACCAATAAAGGGGTGCTTTTTTATGGCAAAATACGATGTTGATTTCAAAATTACGGTTGTAAAATTTTATAGAAACAATGGTTTTGTGGAGACAATTAAAAAATTTAAAATTTCTCAAACGGCACTTTATAAATGGGAGAGACAATTTCAAGGAGTAGGATTTGAGAGAAAGAAACATGAATTTTATAAACTAGAAGATAAGATGAAAATTCTCAATTTCTACTGGGAACATGGAATAATTGAGACAGAGAGAAAATTCAATGTTGGTCGATCTTCTATTCACCAGTGGGAACTTATCTACAACGAAGAAGGTGAGCCAGGGTTATATAAGTCGAGACGCTCCAAAGTGAAAAAGAACTTATCAGAAAATGAAAAGTTGATGGCTGAGTTACAATATCTTAGAATGGAAAACGCAGCCCTAAAAAAGTTGGGGACCTTAGTTCGAAACAGGAAAAAGTAATTGCGATCAATGAACTAAGGGAAGAATTTAGTTGGCAATTAAAGGATCTATTAACAATTCCCTGTTTAACGATTAGTAAATCAACATATCATTATATATCATCGAATCTAAATAGAGAAAATCCCGATTTAGAGCTAATAACAATAATAAGCGGAATACAACAAGGAAACAAGTATAGATATGGATATAGACGAGTTACTCTCGTTTTAAAGAAAAAATACGATATAACAGTAAACCATAAGAAGGTATTACGACTTATGAGAGAAAATAGCTTGTTGTCAAAAAAGAAGCAAAGGAAAAAATATAAATCTTATAGAGGTACGGTAGGAAAAATAGCAGCCAATGTCTTAGATAGAAACTTTTACGCCACTAAATCAAATGAGAAATGGTGCACTGATATCACTGAATTTAAGGTATGTGGTGAAAAAATATATCTATCACCAACAGTAGATTTATTTGATAGAAGTATTGTAAGTTACACGTACTCAAAAACACCTAATGTCTCCTTGGTAATAAATATGCTTGATAAAGCATTTGAAAGTAATTCAACTGATAATTTAACAATACATTCTGATCAAGGTTTCCATTATCAAAACAAAAGATACACCGACATACTAGAGGAAAATGAAATTACTCAGAGCATGTCTCGAAAAGGAAATTGTATTGATAATTCACCGATAGAAAATTTTTTTAGTGTTCTCAAAAATGAGTTTTATTACCAAGAAGAATTTGAAACAGTTGATGATTTCTTATTCAAACTAGATGAGTATATTGAGTATTACAATAACGATAGAATTTCACTAAAACTAAAAGGATTCACACCAATGGAATATCGATATGAATCACAATTTATTTAATTTTATATAGTTTTACGTCCAAAAAATTGGGTTCAGTACAAAAATTTTCACTTTTTTTAAAGTGTCCA
Organism: Mycoplasmatota bacterium WC44; assembly: GCA_046529715.1. Classification (GTDB taxonomy): domain Bacteria; phylum Bacillota_I; class Bacilli_A; order MAG-NZ; family MAG-NZ; genus WC44. The sequence goes on along the minus strand of CP134881.1, from coordinate 763,912 downwards.
TTTTATAGGTTTCATTTTAATAAACTCCAATCACCTTTTGTTTTTAAAATTATTATTTGATTGTTTCTGTATTAACTTGCTTTTTATCTTTTGTGAAAGTAAATAACAGGCTACCGTTCCAGTCAACAAATCTTGACTTACTAATTAAAATAGCACCTATTAAACAACTTATAGGAATAATTAAAGCACCATAATTCAATATTCCTTGTTGCATTGCCCCGTAAAAACCAGCTATAAGTACAAATAAGAACCCTGAAAAGTTATATCTTTTAGATATAGTCATAAACATTCCAAGTACCCCTAAGATGATAACAATGATACTTACAACACCATAAGTTTCAACGACATTAAATACCCCTAGATTCATCTCATTATATGGCCCGTATAATCTATGAGACTGAATAAGATTTCTTCCATTTTCATCATAATATTTATAGTAACTTGACCAAGCCATACCACTTGCATCAGAACTCATGAATCCTCCACTATTAACTTGAGTAAATTCAATTTCCCATTCTGTAGCATTGTACTCTTCAGCAAAGTCTGATCCTATTTTATATAAATATATATTCATTGATGCGACTAGTAACCCAAATACGAATACAACTATTGCTGCAAATTTATTAAACTTTCTAGCATCCATTTAAATCCCTTAATACCTTTCTAATCTAGTTAATTTCTTTAAGTTGTAAATTAATTATTTAAAAATAATACCTTTTAGAGTATATCAAATGCACTACAAATAGTCAAAGTAAATTGAGTTATTAATAGAATAGAATAATGTTGTTTGTATATACTATATTGAGTTTAGAAATAATCACTTATAATGGAAAGATGAGTAAAAAAAGAAGTCGCTTAATTGCGACTTCTTAAATTATTATAATCAAATTTAGATTAACTTATTTAACTTGCCAAACGTTAACTTGTTCACGTTTACCTAATACAAAGTGTCCTGGTTCAACTTCGATCCACTCTGAATTAGCATAATCGATACCAGTCATATCATAAGATTGACGTACGTTATGTCTTTCAGAACGTGGGTCTGGTTGAGGAATAGCAGTTAATAATGATCTTGTGTATGGGTGAATAGGATTTTCGTTAACTTGTTCACTAGTTCCCATTTCAACCATATAACCATTATGCATTACACCAATTCTATCAGAAATATACTTAATGATAGATAAATCATGTGCAACGAATACGTATGTTAATCCTCTTTCTTTTTGGAATTTTCTCATTAAGTTTAATACTTGAGCTCTAATCGAAACGTCTAACGCCGAAATCGGCTCATCCGCTAAGATTAATTCTGGCTCAATTACTAAAGCTCTTGCAATTCCAATACGTTGTCTTTGTCCACCTGAGAACTCATGTGGATATCTAGACATATGTTCAGGTAATAAACCTACAGAGTCTAAAGCGTCTGAAACTTTTTGTCTTCTTTCATCTTCTGTTTCGAAAAGTTTAAAGTTATATAAACCTTCTGAAACTATATAATCTACAGTAGCTCTTTCATTTAAAGAAGCTGCAGGATCTTGGAAGATCATTTGAATCTTTTTCTTCATTGCTTTATCTTCTTCTCTAGTAATTTTACCAGAGATTCTATCACCTTTGAAGATAATTTCACCATTAGTTAAATGATTAATTCTATTAATTGCTCTTGAAATAGTAGTTTTACCTGAACCAGATTCACCTACTAAACCAAATGTTTCACCTCTGAATACTTGAAAACTTACGTTATTTACTGCTTTAACAACACGTTTACCATTTTTAAAATGAACATCAATATTCTTAATGTCTAATACGACTTCTCTTGACATTATTTATCCCCCTCATATCTTACTTCACTAACTACTTTAGCAAGGTTTTCGATTACTTTAGGTTTTTGCACTTTAGGTGCCCTTTCGTCTAATAACCAAGTTTTAGCATAATGTGTATCAGTGATTTTAAACATTGGTGGTTCCTCAATAAAGTCAATTTCAAGTGCAAATGGATTACGTGGTGCAAATGCATCACCTACAATTTTATGGAATAACGATGGAGGTGTCCCAATGATAGAATATAAATCTTCATTTTTTTCACCTAACTGAGGTAATGAACTCAGTAAAGCCCAAGTATATGGATGTGCTGATTCATAGAAGATTTCTTCTGATGTACCAATTTCCACAATTTGACCTGAATACATAACTGCAACTCTATCTGCAACATTTGCAACAACACCTAAGTCATGCGTGATGAATAGAGTAGTGAATTTATATTCCTCAGATAATTCTTTAATTAAGTCTAAGATTTGAGCTTGAATTGTTACATCTAATGCAGTAGTTGGCTCATCACAGATTAATATTTCTGGACGACAAGCTAAGGCAACTGCGATAACAACACGTTGTCTCATCCCTCCTGAATATTGGAAAGGATAATCTTTATATCTGTCTTCGGCATCTTTGATACCTACTTTTTTAAGTAATGAAATAGCTTCAGTTTTTGCTTCTTCTTTACTTAAATTATGATGTAGTATTAATACTTCAGCAATTTGAGAACCAATTGTACGAAGTGGATTTAAACTTGTCATTGGGTCTTGGAAAATCGTTGAAATTTTCTTACCACGAATCTCTAACCATTGTTTATTACTTTCGAAAGAACTAACTTCAATACCATTATACTTAACAGTTCCTCCTAATGGTAAAGCATTCGCTTCTAACATACCAGTTAAAGTCTTAGTTAATACAGACTTACCTGATCCTGATTCACCTACGATTGCTAAAATTTCTCCTTGTTTAACATCTAAAGAAACATTTCTAATCGCTGTTAATACATTATTTCTTACCGTAAATTGAACTACTAAATCTCTAATTTCTATAATATTATTCATAAAATTCTCCTCTACCTATGCGTTTTTGGATCTAACGCATCTGATAACGAAAGACCGATTAGATAAAATAATATTGTTAATGCTCCTGTAACTACTGCTGGGAATATCATCAAGTGAGGATGCGCAACAAAGTTATTTCTTGCAAGAGATATAATTCTACCTAAACTGATCTGGTCAGAACGAAGTCCTAGTCCAAAGTAAGATAAACCTACTTCCGCTCCTACTAATGCAGGAACTTCAAATGAGATTTGAGTAACTATAACAGGTAATACATACGGTAAAAGGTTATGAGTAATAATTCTACTCGCTGGTGTACCTAGTGTTCTTGAAGCTATATTATATTCACGGTTATTGTAAATAATAATTTGGTTACGAATGAATCTAGCTAAATGAACCCATCCAGTAATTGTTAATGCAAATATTAAGTTAAACTCCGGAGGAGTTCCTAAAGTACCTAATACATATAATATCAACATGTGTAATAGCATCATAGGGATGTTTGTTATAAAGTTGTATATTTCTAAAAGTAATATATCAATTTTTCTAAAGTAACCCCAAATAACACCAAGTAAAACACCGTTGAAAATATTGATTACAGCGGCAATAGCAGCAATTGTTAGTGATTTTCTTGCTCCATACCAAATGTATGTAAAGTAATCACGACCAGCTGCATCGGTACCAAACCAATGTTGTAAACTTGGTAATTGTTTAAGTGTTTCACGATCTGTTACGGTAGTCGCATATGGATCAAACGGACTTAATAATGGTACAAATATAGAAAACAACACTAGTAATGCTAGTAAAACAACTGCAACAATTGCACTAGGTTTTTTTCTAAATTCTTTTATTACCGATTTCCAATATGAATACGGTTCTACCTCTAATTTTTCTGATTCCTTTTCTTGTAATTCTACAAGTCTAAATAAATTTTTATCTTCAGCCATTTTTTTCACCTACTTATTATGAGTCAACGATATACGAGGATCAAAGAATACAGTTATTAAATCCCCTAGCAAGAATGCTGCCATTGACATCCCTGAATACACAATAACTAACCCTTGTACCAGAGGATTATCTATTTTTTGTAATGAAGTAATTAATAAACGTCCTGAACCAGGAATCGTAAATAAAGTTTCTACGAAATATGAACCAACCATTGCGAAAATCAACGCAGCCGGTACATTTCTAACTAACGGAACAAATGCATTTCTAAATACATGTGTAAACATAATTCTGTTTTCTGATAAACCTTTACTTCTTGCGAATTTTACATAGTCAGTATTTAATTCAGAAACCATAAAACGTCTCATCCACATTGCTCTACCACCAATTGATAAGAATGCAATTGACCAAACTGGAGTAATCCAAGTAAGAGGATTATCTACAGCAAAGAAGGATGGTAGATTCATTTTCATCGCGATAATGAACCATAAATAGTAAAATACTAAACCAGGAACTGCGAAAGTCATAATAATATAACCATTACCGGCCCAGTCTAAAACTCCTCCTTTACCTTTAGCCATCAACACACCAAGTGGATAACCAATGATATAAGAAATCGTTAGAGCTAGTATACTTATTAAGAAGGAAATAGGAAATTTCTCAGCAATAAATTCTGTTACTGGTTTACCTTTTCTAACAACTAAAGAAGTACCGAAGTTAACTGTAACTTTTTCATACTTAACACATTCAATTTTTGTGTAATTTTCAACATATCTATCTTGAACACAAACATCTTTAGGAAATGGTAATACATTATAGTAATAAGTTCCTAACTGTTTCCAAAGTGGGTCATTTAAACCTAATTTTTCCCAAGTGTTCCATTTGTATGATTCTCTACTTTCTGCAGGAATCTTTTGTAATATTTGTTTATCGATATACTTATCTTTCGGCATCATTCTTAACATTAAGAAAGTGGCAGTAATGATAAAGAATAAAGTTATCATTGAACTAAATATTCTTTTAAATACATACTTTACTAGCGGCTTTCTGAAGAAATTCATAATACCCTTCATTTTGTTTTCCATGTTTCAACACCTTTTCATAGTTAGTGGGGTGATTAAAATAATTTAATCGCCCCACCTTAAAATTATTATTAATATCTTAAAACGAAATTCTTAATATTATTCAGCTCTTGCAGCAGCTTTGTCAGCTTCATATTGCTCTTTAGCAGCAGCACGTTCTTCTCTTGTTAAAGGATTGCTTAAGATAACTCTATCTTTGAATTTTTCATCAGCTAATCCATAAGGAGCTCTCATTGCAGTGTAAGGCATTGTATTTGATACATAAATTTGTTTACCAGAAACTGATAATAAAGGAACCATTAAAGTTTCTTCCCAAATTAATGAATACTCTGCTTCAGCATAAGCCATGAATCTCTCATCGATTTTATCTAAGTTAGTGATTGCAGAAGCTTTATCAACTAATGCAGTATAAGCACCTAATACTTCTTCTTGTACGTCTAAGTTTTCTGGATATAAACCAGCATAATCTACAACGTCACCTTCAACAACGAATGTACCCATGAAAGTATGTGGATCTGCGTAGTCAGGACCCCAACCTGCGTACCATAAACGGAAGTCGTAAGAACGGTTATCTAACATTTCATCGAAGTGATCTCCACCTGAAGGATACATTTCAACTAACTCAACGTATGCAGCGAATTCAGTATTGAAATCGTCAATTAATTCTTGCATGTATGGCCCGCGGTTAGCGTTAACGTCGAATACCATTTCCATTTGGATAGGGAAATCAGCATCAGTTAAACCTTCAGCTTTTAATTCAGCAACAGCTTTTTGGAATGATTCATGAGCTTTTTCATAATCCATGAAACCATCTTGCCCATCAGCGTTCATTGCTTGTGCTTCTTCTAAAGTTACACCTTTTTTGTCAGCGAATAATTGGTTGTAATGATCCATATAGTCAACACCGTTTTGGTCAGTAGCTAACTCAGGGAACATGTAAGTGTTACGTACCCATTGACTTGGATTAGAAGGATTCCAGTAAGCAGTAAATGTTGAACGATTTACACCGTATAAGAAACCTTGACGGAATGCAACATTTTTGATTGCAGCTCTAGTAGCAGCATGAGTGCTTTCTTCAGTTGTACTTGAAGTGAAATCTTGACGATCATAGTTCCAAGTGAAGTAATAAGTAGAATGACCTACAGAATCTTCAACAGCTACTCTAGGGTCTACTGGATTAATTAATGAACCTTCACAAGCTTCACCGTAACATTCACCTGTTACATATGTTTCCCAACCTGTTGAATCATTTTCACGAAGTGTGAATGAGTTAATTTCACCGTTTTCATATTTTAAACGAGCAAAGTCAACTGAAACGTCATCTGGTTGGAAGAAGAATGAGATTTTCTGGATATTAACACTTTCTGGATCCCAATATTTAGGGTTAGGCTTCATAGAAATTTTTGCATCTAATTCATCTTCATCCATTAAGTAAGCACCAACATAAAGAATGTTGTCACCATCTAAACCGAACATTGTACCAGCATTATTTAAGTATTCTTCATTTACTGGATAGAATACGTTATAAGTTAATGCAGTAATGAAATAAGGTGTTGCACTAGGTAAAGTGTACTCTAATACATATTTACTAGTAGCTTTAACTCCAACTGTATCAAAGTTAGCGTTTGTACCATCGTTTAATGCATTGTAGTAATCTTCAGCACCATCAATGAAAGAAAGCATTAATGGGAATACTTGAGAAGCATTTGCTGGAGTTAAAATCCACTTAGCAGCAGCTACCCAGTCATTTGCAGTTACTTCTGCAACTTCTTCACCATCTCTGTCAACCCAGTAATTTCCTTCTTTGATTTGGAATTTCCAAGTTTGAGTTCCATCAGCGTTATCGATTACTTCCCATGATTCTGCTAATGCAGGTTCGATACGACCGAATCTATCATTTTCTACTAAACCATCAACGAAGTTAGCAGTGTATTGATTGTCTCCCGCGAATGCAGAATATAAATAGTTTAACGTAGCATAATGCGTACCGTATAAACCATTGTAATCTTCTGATGAAGTAACTTCATCATCGTTACCACCACATGCAGCTAAAGTAAACACTAAAGCTAATGCAGCTAATAAACTTAACAATTTTTTCATTATAAAATTCTCCTCCTATTTTTTTTCACAACATCAATTATGAATCTGATAATATTTTACATTACTATACTATTGAAGTCAATGTATTAAAACAAAATAAAAGAGTTTACATCAATTATTTTAAGCGCTTACAATAAAATAATACTAAAGAAATGCATCTTTTTTTAACATTCGACTTATATAGACAGCAATAGACAAATTTCATTCTTTAGATGTAGAAATCTATACTACCAACATAACGAAGTAAACGATTATGTTAATAATACCTCCAAAAGCGAGAGATAATAATGCATTCTTCTTCTCTTGAATTTTTCTGTCATTCTTTACTTCACTTATGAATTTTCTATTTTCAATAAAGTACTCTTTATCTGCTTTACTATAACTTACATACGCTATAGTAAAAATAATAAATGCTAACATAAACATAATGTTCTTAACCATTTCAAAATCTTTAAATGCAAATGTAGCAAATAGATATGCAAATACAAATGATACTAAACTAATAAATAATCCAATTTTAATATTTTCTTTCATAATAACCCCTAGTGACGTACGATTGCGTACTTCTTCTTTCCTCTTTTAATTACTGTAAATTTTCCTTCAATAGCGTTTTCTTTAGTTACCATTAAATCTAAGTCCGATATTTTATCTCCATTTAAGCTTACAGCGTTACTTGTTACAAATTGTCTAGCTTCACGTTTACTTGATGCTAGCTTAGTACTAACAAGGATGTCTAAGATATTTACATCTTCATTTACATCAACTGAAGGAACATCTTTAAATCCTACCTCAATCTCTTTAGCTGTTAATGCTTGAATATCTCCAGCAAATAATGCATTAGATATTCTAATTGCATCATTGTAATCATTTTCACTATGTACTAGAATTGTCATTTCCTTACCTAATGCTTTTTGAGCACTTCTTAAGTGTGGAGCTTCTGCCATCTCAGCTTCAATAGCTTCAATTTCTTCTTTTGATAAGAATGTAAATTGCTTTAAGTAAGTCATTACTTCTTTATCTCCAGTATTAATCCAGAATTGATAGAACTCATATGGAGTAGTTCTCTCTGGATCTAACCATACTGCTCCACCAGCAGTTTTACCAAACTTAGTTCCATCACTCTTAGTTATTAAAGGCCAATTTAATCCATAAGCTTTCGATTCATGACCTAATTCTTTACGTATTAACTCTAAACCTGCAGTAATGTTACCCCATTGTTCAGTTCCACCTACTTGAAGTGTACAATTCTCATCTCTATATAAATGCAAGTAATCTAATGCCTGCATAATTTGATAAGTAAACTCAGTATAAGATATACCATTATCTAGTCTACCTTTTACACTCTCTTTAGCTAACATATAGTTAATGTTAAAGTTTTTACCTATATCTCTTAAGAATGTAATAACATCATACTTCTTAGTCCATTCATAGTTGTTTACCATCTTAGCATCAATAAGTTTAGAAATTTGTCTACTTAAACTATTAACATTGTTTTCAATTACTTCAGCAGTTAATAAGTTTCTTTCATCACTTTTACCTGATGGATCTCCAATCATACCAGTTGCTCCACCTACTAAGATAATAGGGTTATGACCAGCTAATTGTAATCTTCTACAATTAATCAAACCAAATAAGTGTCCTACATGCATACTATCTGCAGTTGGATCAATTCCTAAATAGAAAGTAACACTCTCATTGTTTAACACATTTTCAATTTCAGGATCTGTAACTTGAGCGATACAGTTCCTCCATTTTAAATCTTCATATAGTTTCATCTAACCAATCCTTTCATAAATAAAAAAATCGCCCTTATATCTAAGGACGATTAAATCGCGGTACCACCTTAGTTCATTGATTGTTTTATTAAACCAATGCACTCAGCTTTCTTTAATGCAGAAAATACAATAACTCATAAGTGTATTTCATTACTTATTATTCTTAGTTCTCACCAACCACTAAGTCTCTTAAAATAATATATTGTAATTACTCTTCTTAATCAACGTCTATTTTGTTGAACCTCTTTCAATTATACCATAAGGTACAAAAACTTTCGTTTCCTTAACATTATCATCTTCCATCATAACAGTCAACATCTCCATAGCAACTTTCCCAATTTCATTAGTTGGAGTGTCTACAGTAGATATTGCTGGTCTAGCTAATAAAGCAGTTCTAGTATTTTGGAATCCGAATACTTCTAAATCTTCAGGAACTTTATAACCATTAATAATCGCAATATTCATAAATGATACAGCTATGGAGTCTCTTACAGCTATTACACCATCAACTCTGTTATTATCTAAATATTCTTTTATAACAGTAGCATTTAATTCAGGTTTACCTGAAGTTTTTAAAACACTTGGTACTAAGTTAGCTTCTTGAATCGCAGCTAAATACCCTCGTTCTTTTTCTTCATTCATTGAGTAACTTCTTGATGTAGACGCTAATAGAATATTCTTTCTACCTTTTTCTATTAAAGATTTAGTGATCGTATATGCGGCTTCAAAATAATTAATATTTACAGAAGCAACATCTTCATCTTCAATTACAGAGTTAGCTACAACAATTGGAATATTCATCTTCTTCATATGTTCGATATCGGTGTTATTCAGTAAATCATTTAAATATAGTACACCATCAACTTGTGAGGCTAATACGTCTGCCCATACATCTTTTGCTTGACGGTTTTCATCTTCTGCAGGGAAAACTAATATCTGATAGCCATATGAATTTGCTAAATTACAAATACCGTTAATCGCCTCAGCCACACTTGCACGAGAAAAATCAGGAACGACAATTCCAATGAATGTAGATTTTCTTGAAGCAAGACCTCTCGCTATCGCATTTGGACGATAACCAAGTTCTTCAATAACAGCTAATACTCTTTCTTTTGTTTCTAATTTAACTTTTTCAGGATAATTTAATACTCTTGATACTGTTGCTAATGAAACATTGGCTTTTCCAGCCACTTCATATATTGTTACTTTGTTGTTTTTCATACAGTATTCCCCCTTCAACTATTAATTATATCAAAAGCGGTTACACATTACTATTATTTTATATAATTAATTTCGTGGTTTATGTCGCCAGCTCCCATGAACACAATGACATATTCATTATTTCCTAAGAACTGATTTAGTAATTCTCTATTATATTCTATTGCATTATCTAATGACAACAATTCATTAACTTCTTGATCTTTCTCTCTTGCTGAGGAAAACACTTCATCAATATATAAATACTCAACACTACCTAATACTTTATTAAATTCAGATAATAAAGCACTTGTTCTAGTATATGTATGAGGTTGAAAAACTAAAATTATTTTTCTATTGTACTTTTGTTTAATTGCATCTAAGCTGACCTTAATCTCATTTGGATGATGAGCATAATCATCCACTATGAATTGATTGTTTATAGTATATTCAGAAAATCTTCTTTTAGGAAGACTAAAATTTTTAATTGATTCTTTAATAACATCTATTGGTACACCTAACTCATATGAAAGTGTGAATGCTGCTAAAAAGTTAAGTATCATGAAGTCACCGTAAAACGGTAAATCAATTTCTGCTTTATTAAAATCATAATTAATTTCAATTTTATAACCATTTTCATTCTTGTCTAAAATCTTACAGTAATAATCATAATTACTAGTAAATCCAAATGTAATTTTATTTTTGTTCTTGATATTATAATCACCATTTATTATGATTTTATTTGCATTAAGAGAAAATTTATTAAAAGAATCTTGCACATGCTTTAAATCCTTAAAGTAGTCAGGATGGTCAAAATCAATATTAGTTATTACCCCATAATCAACCTCATGTACTAAAAAGTGATCTTTGTATTCACATGCTTCAAAGACAAAATGTGTATAGTCCTTAATCCCAATTCCTGTTGAATCCCCAATCAAATAACTTACTTTATAAAAAGAACTTAAGATATGGGATAGCAGTTTAGTAGTTGTAGTCTTACCATGTGTGCCTGTTACAGCTATTTTAATTCCTTTAAAGTATTCGTTAATGAAGTCATTATATGTATATAGCTTATAACTCATCTCTTTTACATATATTACTTCATCATTTTCAACTGAGTTTCCCTTTATATATATAAACTCGTCTGTAATATTCTTTTTTGAATATGAGTGTATAACAATACTTCTTCTTTTCAAAGTTTCCTCTGTAAAGAAGTAATCATTTTTATCACTACCCTCTACATAATGTCCTAAGTCATGTAATATACTAGCTAAAGAACTCATACCTGAACCCTTAATGCCTATTAGAAAATATTTATTCATCTTATCCCTCTTTCAGTAAAGTATATTTATTTTCTAGTAGAAAAAGAATATTATGTACAAACATTACATAAGGTTAGATATATAAGGGGGACAAATTATGGACGAAGATAAAAGATATGAATTGCAAGAAGCGCTTTGCAAGCTTGTTATAGCTGAAAGTAGAAGTATTGAAACGATGGTTGATCATTTGGATGATACTGAAATATTCTCTAAGGATGAGCTATTACTAACTAATCAACAGGTCACTCAACTTGTTAACCAATTAGTTAATATTAATAACTAACACTACTCAGTAGTGTTTTTTATATACTCTTCTTCAAAATCAAAATGTCCATCTGTAGAAAAAGTAATAACATAGAAAATACAAATTATAAAAATAATAATTCCCAAAATTATATATCCCATAATAACTCCTTAAAAAAAAGATAGTTTACACTATCTTTATCTTTTGTATCCACACTCTTTAATATTATTACAAATTATTCCATCTGGTGATTCAACTAACAAACTACCACACTCAGGACATAATTCACCTGTTGGTTTATGATTAACAACATTTTTACATTTAGGAAAATTATTACATGCGTAGAATTTTTTTCCTTTGTTTCTTCCTTTGGTAGCAGTTCTTTCAATCATTTCGCCAGTACCACATTTAGGACATTTAACCCCACTTGATACTACTACTTTTTCTTTCTTTTCGATGAACTTACAAGTTGGGAAATTACCACAAGCAACAAATTCACCATATCTACCATTTCTTATTACTAATTCACTACCACATTCAGGACACATTCTACCAGTTTTTTTAGGAGGTATTTTCTCCATTTTCTCAAATGCTTCATCAACCATAGGTATAAACTCATGGTAAAACTGACTAACTATACCTCTTCCTTCTTCTAGACCATTGGCTATAACATCTAATGTATCTTCCATTTTAGCAGTATAATCAACGTTTATTATTTTATTAAAGAACTCATCTAATTTATCAGAAGTAATAATACCTTGTTCAGTAGCAGTAAACTTCTTCTCTTCAATAGTTACATAATTTCTTTTTTTAATCGTATCCATAGTTTGTGCATACGTACTAGGTCTACCGATACCCAACTCTTCCATTTTCTTAATTAAACGAGCTTCAGTGAATCTAGTTGGTGGTTTAGTAAATTTTTGTTCTGGAATTATCTCCTTCGCATGTAATACTTGATCAACTTCATAAGTAGGTAATAATTTATCCTTCTCTGCATCAAAATCATATACTTTCGTAAATCCATCAAACTTCATTACCTTACCTGAAATATTAAATAAATAGTCATTATTTAATATATCTATTTTTGTTTCTTCATATATAGCATCAACCATCATTGAAGCAACAGCTCTACTATAAATCATTCTATATAATTTATACTCATCATTATTTAAGAACATTTTAACTTTATCAGGATGTTTATCAATAAATGTTGGTCTTATAGCTTCATGAGCATCTTGTGCATTTTTTGATTTCTTAGATACATACTCTTTTACATACTCATTACCATATTCATCTTTTATATAATTAGTAGTATCAGTAACAAACTCATCACTTAAACGTGTAGAGTCAGTACGCATATATGTAATAAGACCTACTACTTCTCCACCTAACTCTATACCTTCATAAAGTTTTTGAGCAATCATCATTGTTTTTCTAGCACCGAAATTCAATTTATTTGATGCATCTTGCTGAAGAGTTGAAGTTATAAAAGGAGCTTTACTAACTTTAGATTTTTTAGAGCTTTTTATATTTGAAACTATAAAATCATCACCTAAATTATTAAGCACTACATTTACTTCTTCTTCATTATTAATTTTTAATACCTTGTTTTTATACTTTTCTAACTTAGATTTTATATCAAAGTCTGCTTTTACTTCCCAGTATTCTTCTGGTTCAAATGCTTGAATTTTCTTTTCTAAGTCAACAATTAATTTTAAAGCCACACTTTGAACTCGACCAGCAGACTTAGAACTAATTTTCTTTTGTAATAGATTAGATAATTTAAAACCAATTATCCTATCTATAATTCTTCTAGTTTCTTGGCTTCTAACTAGATCCATATTAATTTTTCTTGGATGTTCAATTGCATTAATAACTGATTTCTTAGTAATTTCATTAAAAACTACTCTCTCAGTCATTTCACTATTTAAATCAAGAACTTCATATATATGCCAACTAATAGCTTCCCCTTCTCTATCGGGGTCGGTTGCAAGATATACCTTATCTGCATCTTTTACAGCTTTTTTAAGTTCTTTAATAACCTTATCTTTACCTTTGATATTGGCATAAGTAGGTGTAAAATCATTTTCAATATCAAGTCCTAATCCACCTGGTCCTGATATCGCTAAATCACGAATATGTCCAACGCTTGATAAGACCTTATAATTTGTCCCTAAGTATTTTTCTATTGTAGTAGCCTTTGAAGGCGACTCAACTATTACTACATTCATAATATCAACCTCACTTGCAATATTAGTTATAATGATTATTTTGTTATATGTCAAATGAATTTCTAAAAATAAATTAAAAAGTAGTATTTTACACTACTTAGAAATTCAAACTTAATTGTCCTATTCTTTGAACTGGTGCAAAACTTTTTCTGTGGATTTCTTCTAATACACCATATTCATTAAGAGCTTCAATATGTTTCTTTGTTCCATATCCTTTATGCTTATCAAAACCATATTCAGGATGCTTCTTACTTAATTCGACCATATATCTGTCTCTAATTACTTTTGCTACAATACTCGCAGCTGCTATAGAAGCACTTAGAGTATCTCCTTTAATAATACTTGTGGAGTTTTCATAATTAAGCTTAACAGCATCAATTAAAATATGATCATATTTGCTTAATGCGTCTATTGATAATCTCATAGCTTTTTTCGAAGCTTCTAAAATATTAATTTTATCAATCTCAAAAGGCCATATAAACGTATATTTTATTTCTATTGCATATTTCTCTATTTCATCAAATAGAAACTCACGTTTTTTTTCACTCAACTTCTTAGAATCATTAAGACCCTCAATTATATAATCTTTATCTAATACAACAGCTGCTGCAACCACAGGCCCAGCTAACGGTCCTCTACCTACCTCATCAACACCTGCTATATACTTACATCCTGCTTTATATAGATTATTCTCGTATTGGTACATCATCTAAAGTAATTCTCCCTAGTAATCCACCACGAACATCATTTAAGAAAAGTGTAAATACTTTTTCGTAATCTGTTTGTCCTCCACGAATACAACCTCGTGATTTACCTATTTGATCTAAAACATCTACAGGATCTTCTAAATCTGTAACATTATATCTTTTCTTAATTCTTTCAGGATGATGTTCTTTATAAAAATTAATCCCATAGATTACTACATCATCAACAGGTAATATCTCATCTTTGATAGCACCTGTTAATGCTAATCTATAACCTGTTTCTACTTCATCAAATTTATTCCATAGAATACCTGGAGTATCAAGTAATTCTAACTCTTTACCTACTTTAATCCACTGCTGTGTCTTAGTAACACCCGGACGATCTCCTACTTTGGTTGCTCTTCTACTAGCTAAGCGGTTAATAAGAGTAGATTTACCAACGTTAGGTATACCTACAATCAAAGCTCTTATAGCTTTCTCCTTTAAACCTTTTGCCTTATCCTTTTCTATTTTCTCTTTTAAAGCGATTTTAGCACCTTTTGTTATCTTACTAACACCATCACCACTTAAGCTATTTATAGCGACAGCTACAATCCCTAGAGAATCGAAATACTTTATCCACTCTTTAGTTTTTGCTTCATTTGCTTTATCAGATTTATTTAAAAGAACTACTCTCGGTTTATCTTTTATAATTTCACTTACATAAGGATTGGTACTAGATAGTGGTATTCTAGCGTCAACTAGTTCAAACACCACATCTATTAATCCCATTTTTTCAGTCATTTGCCTTTTTGCTTTTTGCATATGACCTGGATACCATTGTATAATTTTACTCATAATCTACCTCAATAAATCGTTAAATGTAAATATTGACTTACCAAAAATGTCACTTTCATGAACTAATCCGATTCTTCTTGAATCAGTACTATTATCTCTATTATCTCCTAATACGAAATAATAACCCTCTGGTATTATGTTATTTACACAAGATTCTGCTTCATTTTTAATACGACAATAATTTTCTAAACCAAAGTCATATGTATCTGTATTTGTTCTAAACGATTCTTCAATTTCTTCACCATTCACATAAAGTATATTGTTTCTATATTCTATATACTCACCCGGTAGACCAATCACTCTTTTTAAAAAGTACTCATCATTAGGATAAAAGTGTCTCTCATTAGTAACATTAACCAAAACTACATCAAATCTTTCAATTTCATGATTTAAGTGCCAAACAACGATGATATCCTTATCTTCATAATTTGGTTTCATACTACTTCCATTAACTCTTGCTGGATAAAGCAAGAAGCTAACAATAGTATAAAACACTAAGAAGAATGTCCATACGACACTCAAGGTATCAATCAACTCATAAAACTTATCCAAATACTTATATTCATATTTAATAAGTAGCTTAATAACAAGACTTAATATAATTCCACTTAAACCTAATATATAAACTAAAACGGAATAAAAATTAGCTATTAAACTGGTATTTAGAAAATCTACTAATAAAATTAATAGCGAAAAAATTAATATCTTATTTGAAATCTTTGTTAGTTTTCTTTCCATCTTTTATCCTCTAAAGATATGGTCAAACTCATCCATATTCATTATAACTTTTCTTGGATTTTTACTATCAGGAGCACTTACTATATTGGCATTTTGTAGTTGAGCGAAAATATCACTAGCTCTATTATACCCAATATTAAACTCCTTTTGTATTTTGTTTATTGAAGCATAGTTGTTTTCAATAACGAACTCAGCAATATCAAAGAACATGTCATCAAAATTATTAGATCTTGATGTTTTTTCAACAGCCTCTGCCAGAGAGTCAGTTGTAAATAAGTATTGTTTCTCATATTTATTTAAATAACCTGTAACCGCATCTATTTCTTCTTCTGATACATAAGCACCCTGAAGACGTTTAAGTGGTAATCCAGCGAATGAGAACAACATATCACCATTACCCAATAAACTCTCTGCTCCACCAAAATCAATAATCGTCATTGAATCTGTGTTAGAAGCAACTTTAAGAGCAATACGAGTTGGAATATTAGACTTAATACTTCCTTTAATAACATCAACACTTGGTCTTTGAGTTGCTATTAATAAATAAATCCCTGCGGCTCTTGCTTTTTGAGCAATTCTCATAACTGATTGCTCTACTTCTGAAGCTGCCTGACTCATTAAGTCAGCCATTTCCTCTATTACAATAACGATATTAGGAAGATGCTCAAATCCTTCATCTACTCTATCTTGAATTTTCTTATTATAACTATCTATATCTCTAGCTTCTACATTAAATAGTAAATTATATCTTCTTTCCATTTCTTCTACTGCCCATTTTAAACATTGACTTGCAATTTTAGCATCGTGAATAATTGGTGCAGCTAGATGTGGAATTTTACTGTATGCTGCTAATCCTACTCGCTTAGGATCAATTAAAATTAATCTTAAGTCTCTTGGAGTTGCTTTAAACAGTAAACTCATAAGCATTGTATCTAAACAAACCGACTTACCACTACCAGTCGCTCCAGCGATTAATCCATGTGGCATTTTAGCAATATTAGCACTAATAACGTCTCCACTTAAATCAACACCTAAAGCTACTTCTAATGGTTTTGAGTTCTCAATGAAATCTCTTGTTAAGATATTACCAAAGTTAACTAGTTTCTTAACTTTATTTGGAACTTCAATTCCGATAGTAGTCTTTCCGGGAATTGGAGCTTCGATACGAATATCTATCGCAGCTAAATTCATCTTAAGATTACTAGCGATATTGGTAATCTTGTTAATCATAACACCTTCTTCTAACTTTACTTCATATTGTGTAACAGTTGGACCGTTTGTGTAATTAACAACCTTTCCACCTACTCTAAAGTTAAGCAAAGTGTTATTTATGATTTCTTCTTGTTCATATAAATATTCAACTGATTCTTCTTCATCATCATTGTGATGTTTTAATAAATCTAAACTTGGTGCTATATAATCACTATGTGAATTAAATCTTACAGAAGGTTTCTCTTCATGATACTGATTACTTGTTACTTTGTTATCATTATTAAAATCTGACTCCTCAGTTTGTTTTTCTTTAAACATATCAAACAGGGGTGGAGCACTTATATTAGGCTCTATTACTTCTGGTTCAACATGCTTTTCCTTGTGTTCATCGTTAGTATTAAACAAGAAAGTTAATACTTCGTCATCACTTTCTTGAGTAATCGGTTCACTACCATAATCCTGATACTCAATATGATCAAATTCACTATCTTGAACTGGTTCTTCATCAATCACTTCTGATCTATTAACATTACTTTCTAACCCAAATGGAATAGTAATTTCAACATCTCTATCTCTTTCTTCATGTTTTTTAATATGTAAGAAGTTATCTGATTCGGTTTCCATTTCTTCTTTTGTTAGTAATTTCTTCACATCTTCTGTTGTTAAAATATTAAATTCTTTATATTTATTTGGACCTTCTTCTTTATTTTTTCTTTCTTCTCTAAAAACATCGAATCTATCATTTATATTTCCTTGGATAGTACTTTTAGGGACAATCAGCTCATCCTTAACTTTTTCTCCAAAAAAAGGACTAACAAAGTTATCATAATTTTTCTTCTTATTTTTACCTTCAATTTTAGGAATAGTAAAAGATTTCTTTGGAACTTGTTCAATCTTATCTTTCTTCTTAAACATCATTAACCATTCCTTCCTCTAATAGTTTATTTATTTCATCATCTAAAATTCCATCTACATCTTTATTAAATAACTTCTTACTATATACTTTATATACTTCTTCACCAACGATATTTAAGACTACTAAACATAAAGTATCAATAGATAAATTTAGTGTTGAGTTTACCACAGTGTTTCTAATGAAGTACGATGGACTAAAAACACTCATAACACCTTTAGCTGCTTTCACAACACTTGACTCAGTAGCTTTTCTAGCTAACTGCAAAGTCTTATTTTCTTTAACCTTATCAGTGAATTCAAACATGGTAAGGACTTGAATACCACTCAAATCTTTCAACCTATTTAGTGGTCTTTTTTCTAATATAGTTTCAATTCTTGAACATATATATTTAATACTTTCTAGTAGTTCGTAAGTTGATATTTCTAAGAACGGTTGTTTAGAATCAGGAAAATGATATCTTGCGATATCATAAGCTATTCTCTCTGATAAATCTCTTGTCAATAAGAATCTCTCACCAATTGATTTATATCTTTTACGTTGTTTATAATCCTTTTTTGCTCTTTCTACTATAGCTAAACATTCTGCCTCATCAGTACTCTTAGGCATCCTTAATTTAATTTTCTCTGTTTTCTTAATAGCTTTAAGTACAAGCAATGCATAAAAAATACCTGCGATAAACAAACCTAAAAAAATACCAATTAAAAAGGCACTTACATTAGAAACATTTATTAATTTACTCCAATCAAACGATTTAAACATACTTATCTCTCCTAAATCAAATTATACAATATAGTTAGTTATTAAACAACTAATCAAAAAAAATATGTTATTATTAGGTATACTGACATGGAGGTGTTTGCATGAAGTATTTAATTGGATTAGATATCGATGGAACAATAATAACTGATGATCAATTGCTAACTAAAGAAACAATTGAGTATATCAAAGAATTAAGTGACAATGGTCATATAGTGTCTTTAGTAACTGGTAGACCATTTAGAACAACCAAGCCTATATACGATCAATTAGGGCTAAATACACCACTTGCAAATTATAGTGGCTCATTATTACAACATCCAAATCAAAAGGATTTTCCTGGTTATAAATATACTATGGATCAAAAATACCTATTGGAGATATTCTCAAAATATAAAAAAGGTATTCTTAACGCATTTTTGGAAATTGAAGATAAAGTGTATCTTTATAAAGAGGATTCAGACTTAAGGAAATGGCTTAGCGAAAACTGTGAAACATTAGAAATAGGTGATTTTGAAGGTAGAATTAATCATCCACTATGTGGAGCTGTATTCTTTATTTCACCTACAATAAGTGAAGAAATGGAAGAATTCGTAAGTAACTTTTATAGTGATAAATTAGGATTCAGACTTAAGGAAATGGCTTAGCGAAAACTGTGAAACATTAGAAATAGGTGATTTTGAAGGTAGAATTAATCATCCACTATGTGGAGCTGTATTCTTTATTTCACCTACAATAAGTGAAGAAATGGAAGAATTCGTAAGTAACTTTTATAGTGATAAATTAGGATTCAGACATTGGTATTCAGAAAGTGAAGATAAATACCATGTAGTTGAATTATTCACCTTACATGCAAATAAAGCTATTGCATTAGAGGAAATAAGAAAATACTATGATATACCACTAGAGAATACAATAGCGATAGGTGATGGATCAAATGATTTAGAAATGCTTGAATATGCCCATTATTCAGCAGCAATGAAAAATGCTAAAGATACAGTAAAAAAATCTGCGAAAAGCATCACAGATTCTAATAATGAAAATGGTGTTATTAACTTCATAAAGACTATTATAAAATAAAAGCTCGTCTATACGAGCTTTTTTTGTTTATCTTAATTCTTTTAATTTATTAGCTAAAGATCTTTCTACTGTATAATAAATACCCATTATAATTGATCCTTTAATAATATTGAAAGGAACGTAAGCAAATAATACAGCCATTAAATAACCTTTAGTTGGATCAAAAGTTCCACCTGTATCCCAGTTTAAGAATCCAGTGAACATACCTTTTACTTCAGCTAAACTTACAGTCGGCCAACCAAAGTATGCAGGTGTAACTATATAGTAGTTTACTACTGTTAATACAACTGTTAAAGTTGATACAACAACACCAAAAGTGATTATTTTGTTAAGTTTAAGTCTATTAGTACTTACACAGAACGCTAATACAATTGTCAGTGATGCAAATATAGCTACAAATGTTCCTAAGTAAGGAATAGCACTATACATGTCAGGACCTTTAATTAATGCATGAATAAGAGCTTTTAATACTCCTACTAAACCAGCACCCTTCCATCCATAAATAGCGAAAGCTACCAACACAACCACATCACTTAAATCTAATTTTAAGAATGGTGCAATCGGATTTGGAATCTCGATGAACATAATAATTGTTGCTAGTGCAGTTAAAATTGAAATTAATACTAAATCTTTTGTTTTCATTGTAAACATCTCCTTATAAAAAAATTATCCGCAAGAAAATGAATTCCCTCGGATAAAAAATTATACAAAATGTATATCTCTCTTCTATCATCCAGACTATACTGTCGGTTCTGGAATTACACCAGATCAGCTTTCGCTCGCGGACTATTACCGCCGGTAGGGAATTTAACCCTGCCCCGAAGAATTATTTAATTGCCCTTTAATTTTACCATTTTTTGACTTTTTGTCAACTATTTTCTTTACCTCTGGATCTATCTTGTTACTTCTAATAAATGTATCTTTAGAGAATTCAGTATCTCGTTTTTTATTTCTTCTAATATGCATATAATACTCCTTTAAGCTGTTATATACATATTGTTCCCTTAATTGACAAATTTATACTATTTACTGTAATTACTGACAACATCCAGTATATCAGTATATTTAAATCCTTTGCTTATAAGTTTAGCTATTAATTTATCTTTAGATAAATTTTTAGTTTCTAATTTTGAGTACTCTTTTTCTAATGAAGATAATTCATCGATAACATCTAAAAGCTCATTTTTTCTATCATTAATCACTTGGTTAATATCATTTAATTTAAAACCTAATCTTAAGAACTTGGTTGTTAGTTGGTTCTTGTATTTATTGAATGAAACTAATTTCTCTTTTCTTAACTCTTTATCGATTAATAAGTTAAGATTATCCGTTATTAAATTATAATTATAATTACTTAATACTTCATTAATAGTAGCTTCATCTATACCTTTATTAGTTAATTCTTTTTTTAAATAAAAAGGTCCTTTTAAATTATTATTACAACTTTCTAAATACGAATTTGCATAACGATAATCATCTAATAATTTCTTACTAATTAAGTCATCTATTATCTCTTCAGTGATTGCACAATCTTTAGACACTAGATACTCTCTTACTTCTTTCACTGATCTATCTTTATAAGATAAGAAGTTTAAGACTTTGTTGTAAAATTCACTTTTTTTTGAAAATGAAACAATTTCATTAAAATCTTCTATCGTATATTCTTTATTTTTTGTAATAATATACTTTATTATTACATCTTCAGTAAATTTATACTCATTTTTATTAGTACAGACTATATATTTATTACCTTTTTTTTCAATGGTTAAAATCTTAACCATAGAACCCTTCACCTAATACTTCAGAAGAGTTATTAACAAATACAAATGCATTTTTATCAACTGAATTTACAATACTCATAATACTGTAATATTCTCTGTTCTCAACAACACATAAAAGCATTGTTTTATCGTCTTTAGAATAACCACCAACAATAGGTACTTCAGTAACTCCACGTTCAATTTTATTAAATATCTCATTTTTAATTTCATCTGGAGACGAAGTTATTATATAAACACTCTTTCTGTTTTTTCCACCTACTAGTACTAAGTCAACAAACTTACCAATTAATAGTAGTGCTAATACAGAATATAACCCTATCTCTATTCCGAAGACAAGAGCACCAAATATAATGATAACCCCATCAATCAAATACATACTATATGAAAATGGAACTTTAAAGTATTGGTGGAATATCTTTTGAGGAATATCTATTCCACCTGTAGTTCCACCGTATCTTAGTACAATCCCTAATCCTAATCCAATAAATAATGCCGCGAAAATTACAGCTAATATTACATCATCAGTTACTGGAGATAAATTATATACATCATCTAATTTTTCAAATAAGTATACTCCACCTGGGAATAAAAGTGACCCATACATAGTTTTTAATAAGAAATTCTTACCAAATGCTATTAATCCCATAATAAGGAAGAACACATTTAATATTAATATAACCATAGATGGTTCTACACCAAATAAGTCCTTTAATACTACCCCAATACCGGCTACTCCACCGATTACAAGGTTATACGGTGCATTAAAGAAGTGAAATCCAAAACTCATACTCAATACACCAATTGTTATCATAAAATACTCTACAAATCTTTTTTTATCCATATTATTCAGCTCTATTTCTTAAATATTCATTTATGAAATCATGTAAATTTCCATTCAGTACTTTGTCTGGATTACCAACTTCATAATTAGTTCGATGATCTTTTACTAATGAATAAGGATGTAAAACATATGATCTAATTTGAGATCCCCATCCAATTTCCATTTTCTCACCATTTATACTTTTTAATTCTTTCTCTTTTTCTTCTTCTTTTAATTTATATATTTTAGCTTTTAAAAGCTCCATTGCTTTTTTTCTATTAGCTATTTGGCTACGTTGACTCTGACAACTAACTACAATGTTAGTAGGAATATGTTTAATCCTCACAGCAGAATCAGTAGTGTTAATATGCTGTCCACCAGCTCCACTAGCTCTAAAAGTATCTACTCTTAAATCTTCATCATTTATTTCAATATCTATTTCATCATTTATTTCAGGGGTTAAGTCTACTGAAGCGAATGATGTGTGTCTTCTTGAATTCGAATCAAAAGGAGAAATTCTTACTAAACGATGAACACCAACTTCTGATTTTAAATACCCGTAAGCATTTTTACCTTTAATTAGTAACGATACACTTTTAAGTCCCGCTTCTTCACCATTCGTATAATCAAGAACTTCTATTTTATATTGTTTCTGTTCAGCATATTTTAAATACATATTATATAACATTAAAGCCCAATCTTGACTCTCAGTTCCACCTGCACCTGGATGAATCTCCAAAATTGCATTATTAGCGTCATACTCACCAGATAGAAGTATTTCTATTTCTAAATCATTTAGTTTATTATCTAGTGCTAAAATACTCGTTTCTATTTCTTCTTGTAGTGATTCATCATCTAATTCGATAAACTCTTTTATTACTTCAAAATCATCCACAACATCATCTAAACCATTTATTTTAGCTTTAATATTATTTAATTCATTAACAGTAGCTTGCGCAGACTTTTGATCATTCCAAAAATCTGCAGCTAACATACTATCTTCTAATTTTTTTAAGTTTGATTTTTGTTCTTCAAGATTAATTATTTTCTTAAATGAATCAATCTTAGTTTGAAAGGTTTCTACGTATTTATTCATTTCATACTTTTCCATAACATATCACCTTTCTAAATTAATTATTTTCCATGACATTGCTTATATTTTTTACCGCTTCCACATGGACATGGTTCATTTCTACCTACTTTAGAGCTTTTAACAGGTTGTTTCTTTTTAATTTCTTCTTTACCTGAAATCTCTTTAGTACCTTTGGCTACTTGTTGTCTTTCTAAGTTATTTCTAACCTCTGCACGAATTATAAACTTAGTTACTTCTCTTGAAATAGTTGCGATTAAGTCTTCAAACATTTGGAATCCAATATTTTGATACTCTCTTAAAGGATTAACTTGTGCATATGCTTGAAGTCTTATACTTTGTCTTAAAGCACTCATTTGATCAATATGTTCAGTCCAATATGTATCAACTACTCTTAAAGTAACAACTTTCAAGAACTCATTATAAATTTTCTCTGGGAACTTACTCGTTTTCATAGTTACTACATCATTAACAATATCTAAAACTATATCGAATATTTCTACAGTATTTTTATCTTGAATATCTTCTACCGATAAAGTATTTGGTCCAAAGTAATTTGTATTTAAACTCTTAACTAAACCTTCATAATCATATGTTTCTGTTTGGAATGAATAAACGATTTGCTCAATAGCACTTCTAAACATTCCTTGAACTAACTCAGAAATATCATCATTCAATAATAACTCTTCTCTTTGAGAATAAATAACTTCTCTTTGCTTACGTATTACTTCATCATATTGAAGAATTGTTTTACGTTGGTCAAAGTTGTTACCCTCAATTCTCTTTTGAGCAGACTCCACTGTTTTAGTAATCATTTTAGATTCTATTGCACTTTCATCGTCACCTTTACCAGACATTCTCTCTACCAACATCTTAAATCGTTCTCCACCGAAACGGATCATTAATTCATCTTCAGCTGATAAATAGAATCTTGTATAACCTGGGTCCCCTTGACGACCTGAACGTCCTCTTAACTGATTATCAATACGACGAGACTCATGACGTTCTGTACCAATAACTGCTAATCCACCTAATTCTACAACACCTTCACCTAACTTAATGTCAGTACCACGACCGGCCATGTTCGTTGCGATTGTAACTGAACCTTTTTGACCAGCATTTAAAATAATATCTGCTTCTCTTTGATGTTGCTTCGCATTTAATACATCATGAGGAACACCGTGTCTCTTTAATAGTTTAGCTAATAACTCACTTGACTCGATTGATACAGTACCAACTAATATTGGTTGACCCTTATCATGTCGCTCTTTTATATCTTTCGCAATAGCTTTATATTTTGCTTCCATTGTTGCAAATAATAAATCAGGTTTATCATCTCTTACAACTGGTCTATTAGTAGGTACTTCTACAACATACATATTATAAATATTTCTAAACTCTTCTTCTTCCGTTTTAGCTGTACCTGTCATACCTGATAACTTTTTATACATTCTGAAGAAATTCTGATATGTAATTGTAGCCATTGTAGTAGTTTCTTTTTTTACTTCTACATTTTCTTTAGCTTCTAATGCTTGATGTAATCCTTCAGAGAATTGTCTACCATGCATTAAACGACCTGTAAATTGGTCAACAATTATAACTTGATTATCTTGAACTACATAATCAACATCTTTATCCATAACAAAGTTTGCTCTCAATGCATTATTAACTCTATGTAATAAACTTACAAATTTTAAGTCATATAAATTATCGATTCCAAAAGTTTTTTCTAATCTACTCATACCTTCATCAGTAAGCTGAATACCTTTTGTTTTAATATCAATTTCAAAATCAGAATCATCTCTTAATCTTTTAACTGCCATATCAGCTTGCTGATATAAACTTTGAGTTTTCTTTTGTCCACCAGAAATAATTAAAGGTGTTCTCGCCTCATCAACTAAGATTGAATCGACCTCATCAATGATTGCAAAGTTAAGAGGTCTTTGCACCATTTCTTCTTTATAAATAACCATGTGATCACGTAAATAATCGAATCCAACTTCTGAGTTGGTAGAGTACATAATATCACATGCATATGCTTCTCTTTTTTCAGCTTTTGATAACTCATGAATATTCAATCCTAAAGTTAAACCTAAGAACTCATAGATTTTACCATACGCTCCTTCAGTTTCACGTGCTGCTAAATACTCATTTACAGTTATAATGTGAACACCTTTACCTGATAATGCATTTAAATATGCAGTGAAAACACCAGTTAAAGTTTTACCCTCACCAGTTCTCATCTCCGCAATATTTCCGCCATGTAAAACGTAAGCACCCATTAACTGTACTTTATAAGCTAATTCTCCCGTTACTCTATATGCAGCTTCTCTTACAACTGCAAATACATCAACTAAAATGTCATCTAATGTTTTACCATTAGCTACTAATCCCTTAAATTCTTCTGTCTTAGCTTTTAATTCTTCATCCGAGTAACCTCGGTACTGAGACTCTAAAGCTAGTACTTTATCTGCTATTTTTTCTGAATTTTTCAATTCTTTAATAGATGGCTCAAAAAGCTTTTTTAACATTGAACTTCCTCCTAGGCAATATTATTTGTATAATATCAAAATGATATTAATTTGATCTTCATAATCACAATTTAAAACCGTATTTTCCACCCTTTATATTACCACTATCCCTAGATATTTACAAGGAAGAGACAAAAAAAAGGCTATGAAAACATAGCCTAATTAGTTTCAATTAATGCATAGTCTCCATCGCCACGAACATATAGTACGTTAACTTTATTTGTTTCAGAATCTAAGAACACATAGAAGTCATGATCGATCATTTCAATCTGATCAATTGCTTCCTCAACTGTCATTGGAGATAAATCAAGTTTTTTATTTCTAACTAAATTCCTAGCTAATACTTCTTTTTCTAAAGCTTCTACGTCTAAATCTTTTTTGAAGAATTCTGATACTCCTTCACGCTCTTTTAAAATTCTATTAACTTTTGTTTTAAACTTACGAATTTGACGTTCTAATTTATCAACCGATAAGTCAATTGCAGCATATAAGTCAATATCAGAAACTTCAGTTCTTAATGTGAAATGTTTAGACGGAATTGTTACCTCCACTTTATGATGATCGTTGTAAACTTTACATAAAACTCTTACTTTCAATTCATCCTGGTAGTTAAAGAATTTTTCTAATTTCTTCATCTTGCTTGTTGCATAATTACCAATAGCTCCGGTTATATCTAAACCGTTTTTACCTACAACATCTACTAACATTCTAACCACTCCTATCTATGCTTAAATTATACAATAATTTGTGTAAAAAGTAAACTATTACACATATAAATTTACGCGATTTTCTCTACATTTGTAGCTTGTAATCCCTTGTCACCTTTCTTAAGTTCAAACTGGACTATTTCGCCCTCTTCTAGAGTTCTGTATCCTCTAGTATTAATTGCAGAGTAATGAACGAAGATATCTTCAAATTCATCTTTTACAATAAAACCGTATCCTTTCTCATTATTAAACCATTTTACTTTACCTTCCATATGTACCTCCTTGTTTAATTAAACTTTAAATTAATAGAGGTATAGTATCAATAATTTTTGAAGGACATATTTCGACACTCTAAAGAATTTTCCCCTACAATAAAGACTTTTTCTGTGTCGAAATCTAAATAAGTCGATATATGTATATTATCTAAAAAATTAGCATTATATGTAAATAATATATTCATATCTAAACCTTTATAGTACAAGTATGTCGAAATCAAACATATTACGTTTAGATCATCTAACGCATAGATAATATAGACTTTTGTATAGCCAATATAGACGTAATCAATACCGAAACATAAATCACAAACTTCATTAACAAAAAAAAGAGTTTCAAAACTCTTTTTATTTATACTCTGACATAAATACATAGTAATCACCATTTATATACTTATCTCTAAAATTTATTTTACTTCATCATATGTGAATAAGTGGTACTAGGATTATTATCTTATTCTAAAAGAGATATTGTCAGCATCTTTTTTATTTTCTACCAAAAGTCCTGATACATAAACAATAAAAAAGCACACTAGTGTGTGCTTTTTCATTATCTTTTTTCTTTAATACGAGCAGCTTTTGTAGATAACTTACGAATGTAATGTAATCTAGCTCTACGTACTTTACCGCGACGCATAACTTGGATACTTTCGATAGATGGTGTATGAACTGGGAAAGTTCTTTCTACACCAACACCGTAAGAAATTTTTCTTACTGTGAAAGTTTCACTGATTCCACCATTTTGACGTTTAATAACTAAACCTTCAAAAATCTGGATACGCTCACGTTCACCCTCTTTAATACGTACATTTACTTTAACAGTATCACCAGGTCTAAATGACGGTAAGTCTGATTTCATGTACTCTTGAGTGATTTCGTTGATCAGTTGTTGACTCATAATCTCACGCTCCTTATAAATTCAGCGTTCATAGTCTAGCCATCGGAACACCTATTAAACTGCCTAAAAATAATACCATAAGATAAAAAATTAATCAATATCTATTTTGCTTTTTTCCTCTTTTATAACTATATCTAATATCCCGTTATCAACTTCACTTAAATTCTTAAGTAAATCAGGTCTTCTTTGATATGTTCTTCTTAAAGATTCTTTTTTTCTGAATGCTTCAATATTCTTATGATGACCACTTAATAAAACATCAGGAACTCTCATACCTTCAAAATCATCTGGTCTTGTATATTGAGGTCCCTCTAATAAACCATTAGAGAATGAATCTTCCTCGTGTGATGCATTATTACCAAGTACTCCTTCAAGTAACCGAGCTACACTATCAGTGATAACCATACTTGCTAATTCTCCACCTGTTAAAACATAATCTCCAATACTTACTTCTTCATCAACTAAGGATCTAATTCTTTCATCAAACCCTTCATAATGTCCACAAATAAATACTAGGTGATCCTTTCTAGCTAACCTTTCGGCATTTTGTTGAGAGTGCATCTTACCTTGTGGTGACATTAACACTTTAGTAGCTTCTTGATAGTTTTCAATACTTTTAACTGCATTAAATATAGGTTCTGGTGTTAAAACCATACCTTGTCCACCGCCATATGGATAATCATCTACCTTTTGATGTTTATTTTTAGAGAAATCTCTAAAGTTAATCAAGTTAACCTCCAAATGACCTTTCTCAATTGCTCTTTTTATAATAGATTCATTCAAGAAACCAGTAAACATCTCAGGAAAGATTGTTACAATATCAATTCTCATAACATACCTTCTATAGTGTTAATATAGATCTTCTTATTTTCTAAATCAATTTCTTCAATAAACTCAGATACAAAAGGTATTAATACTTCCTTACTTTGCATTTTTAGTACTAACAATTGATTACTTGGCATTTCTTTAATCTCTTTACAAATTCCAAGTAATGTACTTCCTTCATAGACATCTAACCCTTCTAATTCATGAAAGTAAAATTCATCGTCATCTAAATCACGAAGAGTATCTTTTAAAATCAAAACATCTTTACCTTTATATTTTTCAACATCATTAATGTTATTGAATTCTTCAAAAGTTACTAAATCAAGACCTTTATGAACTCTATATGATTTAATAGTAACTTCTACATCTTTACCAATAAATATTTTATTTCCTTTTTTAAATCGTTCATCTTTAAAATCAGAATTAGACTTTATTTTTACTTCACCTCTAAGTCCATGAGTATTAACTAATGTTCCAAATTTAATGTATTCCATAAAATCAACTCCTAAATATTGTATTAAAAGTATACCACAAAAAAAGAAGCCTTACGCTTCTAAATTTATTATTTTGATGTGATATAGTAACTATCTGGAAAATCTCCATCAAAATAAATTTTGTTATCATCAAACCTTAAACTTCTAATAACTACACCAGGTGCCGCTGTTTGGAAACGATCAGCATATTTAGCTATAGTCACTTGATTCTCTGGTGTTAGATATTTCTCAGGAACACTTATTAAACCGATCTTAGCATCCTGTATATCTATTACTGATACACCATTAGATATCTCAAGTTTTCCTTTTATATAGATATTAGCTTTATCAGGTAATGGAATTGGAATATTATCTATTACATCACTAAAGAAATGATTTACAATAACTTCTACATTCGCACGACAACTTACTTCAACAGTATTATCATCATGAATGACCATTTGTAAATCCTTAATTGGAAACGCAGGTGGTAGAATTTCAGCTATTATTGCGCTTAGTTCCGGTCCAGATATTTCTAGATTATACGATTTAGGATCAGAATAATTTAAAATATAATCTTCAAAAATATCATCATCTTCCTCCATCTCTTCAGGGTAAACTCTATCCCCTCCTATCGCGTCTGAAATACGTGTTAAATCTTCATTTGTATAGCTTACTCCTAGATCCTTTGGACCTAATAAGAATACACTCGAGTATATGTAAACTGCTATAGCTATGAGGACTATGACAACGAACAAAATAAATTTACTTATAAATTTCATTTAACTCTCTCCTTTAAATATTTTTGAAATAAGTAATCCTAAAGTAGGAAATATTATGAAAGCAATAGTACTTAGTAAATGAGACCCAAAGTAACTAAATTTATCCATTAATACTTTGAAGAATGGATAAAAAGGCATCTGATAACTTACTAGTTTAGGATTAAGCACAGTTATCAAGTACATATAATCAGCTCCATTTGCGATTATAATATTTAATTTGTATACAATTGAAACTATTAATGCAAACAACAAAACTGAATACATAAAATGCTTCTTAGTTATTTTAAGAGAACCTGATACCACTTCAATTGAAGGGATAATTACTAATAAAGTATGATATATATATACTTGGGTATACGCAAAACTTAGTAAATGATAATTTTTTGGATCATACATAAATAATGATGCAAAGCCCATCGGCATTATATATAGAAATGAGAATGATTTAAGAAACTTATTATCTAAGAATACCGATGTAAAAATTATTATTGAAGAGAAAAAACAAAAGTGTAGTGGCAAGTTTGTAGCCGGTTCAACTTTATTAATAGTAACTAACCAGAGCATTCTTGATATTTCTAGTGATAATAAAATAACACTTAATAACTTTAAATAGAAATTCTGCTTTTTTTTCTCTTTTCGAATGAACCACAAGGCCATATATATTAAAATAATACAGAGAACTGCTGTTACTGTTTGCAAGAGTCCGAAAGGTTGTAACTTCCAAATAGGATTATGTGGTAAATCTGTAGTGTGTTTAAAGAAATTGCGAAATATCTCTGTCATCTAATCTTATCTTTGCCATTACCTAATGTAATTGTTACCCCACTTTGCCCAGAGTATTTAAGACTATTTGAATATAATCCCTTCAAAATTTCTTTTATTTGTTTATTATAGTCCCTATACTTGTGCAGAAACTTCATCTTTTCACCATTGGCATGAAGTACAATTTTACCATGTTTATCTGTTTGACTTTCATCAACATTACACTTCATTGAATTAAACACAAATTTAGTGATATTGCCATGTGGTATTGATGTATTTCGAAGATCCTCTGTAAGTATATCCTCAGCAGGAATTTCATAATATCGTTCCCCATATGTATTCCAAAATTTCATTAACGCTGCAGTTCCTCGAAAGAATCCCTTCCCTTCTTCCTTTAGTTTTTTTTTGAAATTTTCATTTTCAGTTTTTTGTCTCTCTTTACTTAAAAATGCTAATATTATCTCATTCTCAGTAAATACTAAATAACATGGTACTGATTTAAAGAAACCTTCTTTTTTATCAGTTCCTAATACTAAATTGGTATTTGAAACCATATTTATTTATCTCTCCTTTTTTATTTATATATATTCAACATTAAGTAAAATAAAAATAACCCTTATGGGGTTATTTTTATATATACTTACTTATTTCAGTTTTGTTTGATACTCCTAATTTCCTATATATATTTTTATTGTGGGTTTTGAGAGTATTTATCGAAATATGTAATTCACTACATATGTCTAAATTTGTTTTATCCAAAAGGAGTAATCTTGCTATTTCCTTTTCTCTTTTAGTTAGTTTATCATTTTGTATTATTTTATAAGACTTAATACTGTGGTTAACAATCTCTTCATCATCTGTAAGTTTAAAAATAGCTGAAATAAATAATGCAATAAATAGTGGTAGTAACGTTATTATTGCATGATAGAATACAAAATCATTAAGTATGTTATGACTTAAATACTGGTTTATAAAACTTCCAAGCGTAGTACCTAGCAAGAAAGATGCAATAAACAGTACTTGAAGCCTAGGGTTATTATGATGAATTGCATATTTGGCTCCCGCAATCCATGCATATAAATCAAGCAATGCCCACGCTATTTGCAAGTTACTTTGTATCATTAAATATTGGCCTATACCGTTTGAAATAAACAATGAAACAAACGAAAATCCTAAAAATATAATCCCCAAATAAACTAATATAAAGGAATTTTTTCGATTTGTATAATACGCAGCGATTAATACGGCAGGTAGAAATGGTAATACATTTAAATATCTATCAAAGACGCTATAAACTATTAAGTTAGGATAGATTCCATTATAAGTAGTTCCAGCTGCGATATAAATAATCAATATTGTTAATATAATCTTTTTATATGAGCTATTTTCCTTATGTGATTTTGAAATTTCTTTATATAAGTAATCTTCCTTATTATCGAACAAACTAAAAAGAAATGATAAAACAGGAATTATTATTATAAAAATGAACATTAGATTAGTAGGAAGTGAAGGAATAACAACATTCCCTATGTAAAGAGTTCCGTATGTAATAAAAAGAATATAACCAAAGAAGAGATTAATGTTCACTTCTAAATACAAGTAATAGTAAGTATATATCCAATCAACAAAACATCTTGCGATAGTTACTCCTAGTAATATAAACGATATAATCTTAATCTCGCTACCACTATAAAAAGTAACAACAGTTAAGAAAATAATTAAAATCTTATATAAAGGAATCAACTGCTTTTCTTTTCTATAGAGTTTATAAGGAATCAGAAAACCGATTGATAAAAATAATAAGAAGATTGAACTGTATATACCACTATCATAAATAGTAACTAATTTATTAAGTACTGGACCGAATGCTGGAAACAACAAGATAAATGAATACATTAAGACAATATTTATGATTGCTTTTCTTTTTTCACTACCAAGATTAACCACTTCGTATCCCCCCTTATAGTATATTTTCAGTATACCATAAGTATCTAAATAAAAAAAAGAAGCTTAAGCTTCTTTTCCTGCATCAACTAATTGAATGAATGACTCTTCATTTAAAGAAGCTCCACCCACTAATGCTCCATCAATGTGTTCCATACTTAATAACTCATCAACATTACTTGGTTTAACACTACCACCATATTGAATACGTACTTTTTCTGATACATCTTTAGAGTATAATTCAGCAATAATAGAACGGATTTCACCACAAGTTTCATTAGCCATTCCGCTAGTAGCAGTTTTACCTGTACCAATAGCCCATACAGGCTCATAAGCAACAACTAATTTACTTACTTGTTCTTCTGATAATCCTTCTAAACCTTTAGTTATTTGTCTTTTAACTACTTCAGTAGTTTTTCCTTCTTCACGTTCATTTAGTACTTCTCCAACACAAACAATAGGTTTCAAATTATATTTGTATGCAGTATGGATTTTCTTATTAACAGTTTCATCAGTCTCATTATAATAAGCTCTTCTTTCACTGTGTCCGATTAACACATACTCAACACCTAATTCTTTAATTGCGATTGGTGATACTTCACCTGTAAATGCCCCATTATCTTCAAAATGTACATTCTGAGCACCAATTTTTAAATTTTCACCTTGTCTTTTAACTAAACATCTTAAGTGTAAAAATTGAGCAAATATCACTGTTTCTACAGACTCTACGTCTGGCATCACTCTGTTAACTTCATAAATAAACTTAAGAGCCTCATCTCTTGTCTTGTTCATTTTCCAGTTCCCAGCAATAATTGGAATTCTCATGAATAATCCTCCTTAGTAAATATTATTTATTTTGAATAGCTTCCAACCCTGGTAAAGGTTTACCTTCTAAATATTGTAAACTTGCTCCTCCACCTGTTGAAATATGACTAACTTTTTCACTGTAACCTAACTTGATTGCTGCTGCCGCTGAATCTCCACCACCAACAATGCTTAAAGCTTCACTATTAGCTAAAGCTTCACAAACAGTAATTGTACCATTTGCAAATTGTGGCCATTCAGAAACACCCATCGGTCCATTCCAAACAACAGTTTTTGCTTTCAATAATTCATTAGCAAATATCTCACTTGATTTAGGTCCAATATCTAATCCTAATTCACTATCTTGTACGCTATCACTTTCTCCAACTCTAGCAATCGCATCTTCACCAAAGTGTGATCCATATACTGAATCAACTGGTAAGATAATTTTATCACTACCACGAGCTAACATCTCTTTAGCATAATCTAGTTTTTCTTCTTCTAATAACGAAGAACCAATTTTTTCACCTTTAGCTTTTAAGAATGTATAAGCCATTCCACCACCAATAATGATTTTATCAGCTACTTCTAATAATCTTTCGATAACATCAATTTTATCAGAAACTTTTGCTCCTCCTAATACCGCAACAAACGGTCTAACAGGATTATCAACAGCTTCACCTAAATACTTCACTTCTTTTTCTAATAAGAATCCTAAGCATGATTCTTTAATGTTTTCTGCAATTCCAACATTTGAAGCATGTGCTCTATGCGCAGTACCAAATGCATCATTTACAAACACATCACCTAAAGAAGCCCAGTACTTACCTAATTCTTCATTATTTTTACTTTCAGCCTTGTTATTTAAATCTTCGAATCTAGTATTTTCAAACATCAATACTTGACCGTTTTCTAACTTGTTAATTGCATTCTCTAATTCAGTTCCTCTTGTTTCAGGAATGAATATAACTTCTTTATTTAATAATTCGCTCAATCTTAAAGCTACAGGACGTAAACTTTTTGTAGCCTTATCACTTTCTTCTTTAATTCTTCCTAAATGAGAGAAAAGGATTACTTTCGCGTCATTTTCAATCGCATATTTAATAGTAGGTAGCGCTTGAACAATACGATTTTCATCTGTGATTTCTCCGTTCTTCATTGGAACATTAAAATCAACTCTCATTAATGTTTTTTTACCGCTTAACTGTAAATCCGTAATAGTTTTCTTTGCCATTTTTTATACAATTCCTTCCAATAATTTACACCTTATTATATCATAAATCTTATTATACAAACTCAGAAAACGATTTCTTCACATTTTTTTAGCTGTTTTGAAATCAGTTTATCTCTTATATCTATTTTGTTATTATCTTTCATTATTATTTGATTTTTTTTAATATGTTTTATTTTAAAATAATTAATCCATATACATTCATAGTTTCTAGGTGATACAGTCGGAAACAATAAACAGTCTTCTGAAACATATATAGGCACAAGTGATTTAAAGCCATACTTTATTTTAACTGCATCAATTCTACCTTTATATGTAGACAAACCTTGTATACATAAATCGTTTATAAACTTATTAGTTGATATATCTAGTATTACTTGCTGTTGTTCATACACTACTTTTAATCCTTCATTTATTCTATAAAAATACATTGGTTTCATAAAATATTAATATTTACTCATTTTCATATAAAAAAGGAGCAATAGCTCCTTTAATTATTTTGCAATTTTGATTCTTTCTTCAGTTTTAGCATCGAAGAAATGCGCTTTTTCTAAATCGAATGAGAAATTCATTTCATCACCGATATGAATATCTGTACGAACACCAACTTTTGCGATTAATGGAGTATCAGCAACTGTCATATAAACAACAGACTCTGATCCAACTAATTCAACTAAATCAACTTTAACTTTTGCTTTTTGTGTATTACTATCAGTATCATAAACATGTTCAGGTCTAATACCTAAGATTACTTCTTTGTTAGCATATCCTAGTCTCTCTAGTTCACTTATTTTAGGAGCAGGAACTGTTAATTTTAAGTCTTTACAAGTAAATTGATTACCATCTAATTTACCCTTAATAAAGTTCATAGGTGGTGTACCGATAAATGAACCAACGAATACATTAGCTGGGAAATCATAGAT
The DNA here is from genome assembly GCA_046529715.1 of Mycoplasmatota bacterium WC44. Lineage (GTDB taxonomy): Bacteria > Bacillota_I > Bacilli_A > MAG-NZ > MAG-NZ > WC44. Next base: position 728,064 of record CP134881.1, on the reverse strand, counting down.
TTCTTTTGGCGCACCTACTTGTTGGATATATCCATCCTTCATAACAACAATTCTAGTAGCCATTGTCATCGCTTCAATTTGGTCATGTGTTACATAAATTGTAGTAGTCTCTAATTGCGAATGCAATCTACCAATCTCTGCACGCATTTGTACACGTAATTTAGCATCTAAGTTACTTAACGGTTCATCCATTAAGAAAACTTTTGCATCTCTTACTATAGCTCTACCTAAGGCAACACGTTGACGTTGTCCACCTGATAATGCTTTTGGTTTTCTATCTAAATACTCAGTTAATCCTAATATCTTAGCTGCGTCATTAACTTTTTGTTTAATAACTTCTTTATCCATTTTACGTAATTTTAGTCCAAATGCCATATTATCAAATACACTCATATGTGGATATAACGCATAGTTTTGGAATACCATAGCGATGTCTCTATCCTTAGGAGCAACATTGTTCACTAATTTCTCATTAATTTCTAATTCACCTGAAGTTATTTCTTCAAGTCCTGCAATCATTCTTAATGTAGTAGATTTACCACATCCAGATGGTCCTACAAAAACTATAAACTCTCTATCTTTAACTTCTAAGTTAAAATCGAATACTGCTTGAACACCATTTGGGTAAACTTTATCTATATTTTTAAGTTTTAATGTAGCCATAATAGCCTCCTTTAATTTCCTAAGTAAATTATATACAAAAAACTACCAATTAACTATTGGTAGTTTGCACAAAATTTAATATCAAATATACAGATAAACTTCCTTTAAATGTTCTAACGTTTATATTTGTTAGTTTCTCAAATTTATCCAACCGATAATTTAATGTATTTCTGTGGATATAGAGTTTACTCGCAGTTTTGTTAACACTCATATCTAGTTCAATAAAGGACTTTATAGTTTTTAATAGTTCTAAATCAATGCTAGAAAGCCATTTATAAATTTTATCTCCAAGATCTTTCTTTGTAAGGTATATCAGATAATCATCGAAATAATATAATTCACTAGGAAGTTTACTTATATTATCAATAACTAGTTCATTAAATCCACCTACAACTAACGTAATTGAGTTATTAAAATCATCTTCTAATAAACGAATCACACTTGAATAATCAAATTCTTCATATACTCTTTCTTTAAAAACAACTACATTCCCATTACTCTCATAACTGATTAATTGCTCATTACTTGCCTTCAAAGTCTCAATGATAAGTTCATTATATTCTTTTAAATATAAATAAACATTTCTCATTTATTCAATCTCAAATACTATAGATTCATAGCCTCTTAATCTTAAATTATTTAAGTTAGTTTGAGAGTCATTATAATTTGATAGAACAATATTCTTAACCTGATATGGTAATGAAATAACAGTTTCTTCTTTAAAGAAATTACATAATACTAATACATTTTTATCGCCCTTACGTAAATATGAGTATACCTGTTCATTTTCTTTAATTAGTAGTTTATATTCACCATAAAGAATCGTATCCTTAAACTCACCTTTTCTAATTTTAAAAATCTTTTTATAATAATTTAAAATTGAATTCGGGTCACTCTCTTGTGATTCTACATTTAACCATTTATGATTACTATTCACTCTTATCCAAGGAGTTCCTTTAGTAAACCCTCCATTAGAACTAGAATCCCATTGCATAGGCGTACGAGAGTTATCTCTAGATGTAGTCTTTACATTAGTTAATGCGTGTTCCTTCTCATGAGTCTTTAATGCTTGGTTATAATTACCAATTGTAGACACATCTCTAAAATCTTCAATACTCTCAAAGTCACCATTCGTCATCCCTATTTCTTCTCCATTATAAATAAAAGGTGTTCCCCATTTAAAGTATAATAAAGTAGCTAACATTTTACCTGATTCTTTGTGATAATCAACGTTACCATATTGACTCATAACACGTGGGTGATCATGATTTAACCAATAAAGTGCATGCCATGATTTTTTATATAATCCTTCTTGAAAGCGAGAAAAATCTTCTTTTAAAGCCACTAAGTCATAATTTGGAACAAATTTATTTTTAAATGAGTTCCATCCATCATTTCTCCAGTTATGATCAAATGTAAATACCATATTAAGACGATTCTTATCATAGGCAACATATCTAAGGGCAGCATCTAAATCTGCTCCACCACCTACTTCTCCTACTGTAAAGACATCATAGTGATTTAATACTTCCTGATTAAGTTCTTCTAAATACTCATATACCTTTGGTAAGTTAGAAAATTTACCCCAATCAGGGACATATACTTCATCAGATTTTGAATCTACTAATTCAGCTTTATCTAGATGAGCTACTGCATCAACTCGGTAACCATCAACACCTAATTCACACCAGAAACGTACCATCTTATACATATTATCTCTCATTGGTTTATGCTTCCAGTTCAAGTCAGGCATTTTATCTGAGAATATTTTCATAAAATATTCTCCTGTTATATCATCTTTTCTCCAAGCACTCCCCCCAAAGAAAGATGCCCAGTTTGTAGGTTCTACTTCGAGACCATTTTTAATTTTACCTTTAGCCCAAATATAATAGTCTCTATATTCATTATCTTTAGACTTTCTTGATTCAATGAACCAATCATGTTCATCCGAAGTGTGATTAAGTACTAAGTCCATCACAACTTTTATATCACGTTTATGTGCTTCAGCTACTAAACTCTTAAAGTCATCTAACGTTCCATATTCAGGGGCAATATCATAATAATCTGATACATCATAACCATTATCGTCCATAGGGGATTTGTAAATTGGTCCTAACCAAATCATTGTGATTCCTAATTCCTTTAAATAATCTAACTTCTCAGTTATTCCAATCAAGTCACCGATACCATCATTACTAGTATCATTAAAACTTCTTGGGTATATTTGATATCCTATCGCTTCTTTATACCAATTCATATAAGTCACTCCTAAATTTATTATCATATATATTCTAACACAATTTATCAGTTTGTAAATATTGCAAAAATATTGCAAAAAATAACTATTTAGATTATTATAGAGTTACACTCTTATTATTAATACATTTTTATAATCTATGATTATAGATTTGATATTTAATATGATCATATGTAAAAGAGAATTTTATTAAGTTCCCTAATACATATCAATAAAATTAACAAAGAGTGACAAAATAAATATTATAGAGGTGGAAAAATGAACTTTAAAAAGATAATACTAAGTTTTCTATTAGTTTTCTTTATATCTATAGATGTTTCCGCTAATGGTAATACATTAGTAGTACATTATTATAGATTTGATGAAGAATATGAGGATTGGAACCTGTGGATATGGCCTGAAGAGCCAGAAAGTTCAGTTTCACTTGGTCCTGAAAATGGTGCTTACCCATTCACTAGTGAGGATGATTTTGGAGTAGTAGCTACAATAAATTTAAGTGAAACAAACTTAAGCAATTCTACTTTAGCCGGAATTATCGTTCGAACAAACAACTGGGATAAGGATGTAGCGTTAGACAGATACTTTTCATTAGAACCTAACAAAGATGGTGAGATCCATATATATTTAGTTCAGGCAAATGAAAATATATACACTGATAGTTTCAAGGTTGACATATCTAATAAAATCTTCGATGCAGACTTTATTGATAGTAATACAATCCAGTTTACTACTACAATAAAAGTAGCTACTGACAAAATTTCAATACTAGAAAACGGACAAGAATTTGAAATCAAGGAAGTTTATGATGGGGGTACGACTAGAAGATTAGATGTATCAAATCCCATTAGTTTAATAAATGATTATCAAATAGTAATTGATTTTGGCGACGGTGATGTTAAAACAAAAGACATTGGATTATCAGGATTATTTAATTCAGATGAGTTTAACGATCAATTTGCCTATGACGGGGAATTAGGTGCTATCCATACATCTGAAAAGACTATATTTAGATTATGGGCACCTATTTCTGATAAAGTATTCGTTAATTTATATGAATACGGACACCCTTCAGATTTAACTGACTATCAAGGTAATGCGGGTGTTGATGATTATTATTCAAGATACGAAATGACAAGTACCGAAAAAGGTGTTTGGGAAGTTACAGTAAATGGGGATTTAGATAAAGTTTACTACACATATGAAGTAACAAATGATAATTCTACCTATGAAGTAGTAGACCCATATGCAAAATCTACTGGTGTTAACGGAGACCGTGGAATGGTTATTTGTATAGATAATAAAGCACCTATAGGATGGGAAAATGATATTAGGCCGCAAAATCTAGATAATTACCAAGATTCTATCCTTTATGAATTACACGTTAGAGATTTAACAACTAATTCTTCTTGGTATGGTCCAGAAGAATATAGAGGTAAATACAAAGGGTTTACAGTAGAAGGTACTGAATATAACGGTATCTCTACAGGTATTGAGCATTTAAAAGAGTTAGGTGTAACTACAGTTCATTTACTTCCAGTATTTGATTATGCAATAGTAGATGAAACAAAATTATTGGATGCCAATTATCAAGATGTTAATGATGGAATCTTCAACTGGGGTTATATGCCAGAAAACTTTAACACCCCAGAAGGAAGTTATTCAACCGATCCATATAATGGTGAAGTAAGAGTTATAGAATTTAGAGAAATGGTAATGGCATTACATAATGCAAATATTAGAGTAGTAATGGATGTAGTATACAATCATACTGCATACTCAGCTGAATCAAAATGGCATAAGATATTCCCTGAGTATTATCATAGAATGGTTGGAGATACCTTTTCAAATGGATCAGGTACGGGAAATGAAACAGCTAGTGAAAGATACATGATGAGTAAATATATTGTTGATTCAGTTGTTTATTGGGCCAATGAATATCATATTGATGGATTTAGATTCGACTTAATGAAACTACATGATGTTGATACAATGAATAAGGTAGCAAGTGCTCTACATGAGATTGATGAAACAATTATAGTATATGGGGAGCCTTGGGATGCTGGTGGCTCAGCTTTAAACGCTGGAATTGCTGCAAGTAAAGATACACTAAAAAAAATGCCTAATACAGCAATCTTCAATGACGCTACACGAGATGCAATTAAGGGTTCAGTATTTGATGATAAAGCAATAGGATTCGTTCAAGGTAGTACTTTCGATAACAATAAAATAATGTTAGGTATCGTTGGTGGTGTTGATCATGGTGCAATTCCAAAGACCGATTCATTCACCTTAAATCCTTCTCAGTCGATTAACTACGTAACAGCACACGATAATCTTACGCTACACGATAAACTTAACCTATCAACAAGTGAATTAACTAGTATAGAAATAGCAAACATGGTAAAACAATCAAATGCAATAATCTTAACATCACAAGGAGTCCCCTTCTTACACGCAGGTGTTGATTTTATGCGTACTAAGCCATGTGTAGATGGTGAATGCGATCCAACTAATACATATGATCATAACAGTTACCGTTCACCTGATTCTACTAACCAGTTGGATTGGGAGTTAAAGGATAAAAATATAGATATTTATAATTATTATAAAGGTTTGATTGCACTTCGAAGTCAACATCCAGCATTCAGAATGAACACTACTAGCGAGGTAAATGATCACTTAGCATTTATAACCAATGAAGAAGGTTTAATATCTTATATAATTAAAGATAACGCAAATAATGATGAGTGGAAAAACATACTTGTTATCCACAATAACTCATTAAAAGAACATTCTATAAATTTATTTGAAAGTGACTGGAATGTAGTTGTTGATCAAGATTCAGCAGGTACAAAAACAATCAAGACTATTAGTAATGAAATCACAATAAAACCAAGTGAAACATTGGTGTTACATAATGATGAGGACTATGACTTTGATATCACAAATGGTTTCCTTAACACTCAAGATACAACACCTCCAATTGAACCAGGAAACAATACATTCTTGTATATAGTAATTGTTAGTATTATTGTGGTAGCAGGTATATCACTTACTGTTTATAGAGGTATACTTAAAAGGTAATAGAAAAGGATGAATTCAAATTGAATTCGTCCTTTTTTTACTCAAAACTTACTATATTAGAATCGACTTCTAATACCAGTGACTTGTATGATTTCATTATAATTTTATCAGAGATCAGAGCTTCTCCTGAATCGTAGATAACATCTAACACATCACTATCTAAGGTAATCTCTTGATCAACCATACTTAAACTATGTAAAACTAAATAATGTCTTCCTTCGTAACTTCTTACAAATGCTAATATTTTTCTTTTTGTTTTACTAACCTCAGAAATATCACCATACTTAAGAACAGGATCGTTCTTAAGTTCAATAAGCTTCTTATAATGATTTAATAAAGAGTCTTCATTTTGAAATTGTTCACTTATGCTGTTAAGTTCATTATTACTAAGACTAACATCATCAATACCACCATTTTTGCCTTCAGTTTGATATTCATTATTCCAAATGAAAGGTTGTCGAATGTTTTCATGTCTATTATATCCACTCATTCCTACTTCTTCACCGTAATAAACCCAAGAAACTCCAGGCAAAGTAAATAACATATTAGAGGCTAATTTTGCTTTAATAGTACTATTATCTAATCTTGAAATTAGTCTATCTTGATCATGATTTGTTAAAAAAATACTATCTACAAAATCACTTCTTAACTCTGATAATGCAGTTCTAGTCTTGATTAAATTTTCGACTAAACCTATATCATTTCCATTATTAATAGTATTAACTATATCATCTGACAATTCAAAATTAAAAGATGTGTCAGTACCTGCAAAATACTTCGCGACAACAGATGCATCTGACCAAACTTCAGTTAAGATGATTGCGTCTGGATTAATTTTTTTTACTTCAAAATTCAGTTCTCGCAAGAAATTAATATCTTCATTTATCGTGGATGTTCCACGAGGATACTCGTTTACATCAAAATAATGTTTCGCAGCATCAAGTCTAAATCCATCTACACCTAACTCAATCCAATACTTTGCAATATCCATTATCTCTTTTCTAACCTTAGGATTATCTAAATTTAAGTCAGGCATTTGATCCCAAAATGATCCATAATAATACATATTATTAAATCTATGCCATCCCTCATACGTTGGGTATGCATCTTTATTCTTTAAATCTGCCCATCTATAATAATCTCTATACTCACTACTAGGATTTTGGCTCTCTATAAACCATTTGTGTTTACTAGATGTATGATTAATTACAAAATCCATAAGTACTTTTATTCCTAATTCTTCAGTCTTCTTTAGTAATTTTGTATAATCTTCATTCGTACCGAAAATTGGATCAATTTTATAATAATCCGTTACATCATACTTATGATAACTTGGAGACTCTGTTACAGGAGTTAACCAAAGACACTCAACACCCAAATCTACGAAGTAATCTAAGTTTTCTGTAATACCATTAATATCCCCATATCCATCCTCATTTGAATCAGCGAAGGAAATAGGAAATATTTCATAGCAGGTACCCATTTCTTTTAAGGACTGACTTGTAGGCATTATATCCTTCAACTCATGATTTAGATAAACTGTAGGTTCATCATAATCAATAACTTCTTCTATATCTTGTGCTTTTGAGCACCCAGCTAAAATAAGTAATAATACAATTAATATTCTTTTCATTGTTCTCTCCTAAATAACCATTTTATTACATATGGAAACTTTATTGACCATTCATCTTCATTATGAATTGCATCTTCAAAAACCATATAATTTAAATCAATGTCTTTTTTGGATAGTTCTTTATACACATTTTCATTAGATATCAAATAATCATCACTTCTAACTAATTCTCCACCTTCAGAAGTTCCCACATCCATATAAAGCATTAAGTCACACATCTTAGAATTTTTTATATCCTCTATTAATTCATCAAGTGCAAACCAATAAGCATTTGATAGACATCCATATTTACTGAAAACATTATTATATTGAACTGCTGCATAAGTAGTAATTAATCCTCCCATACTACTTCCCATAAGTGCAGTATTTAATCTATCAGGTATAGTTTTATATTCTGAATCTATTTTTTTCTTTACTACATTAATTAGGTAACAAGATAAATATCGCCATTCCCACCAATAGTTTCACCTACAACATCAAGCAAATACTTCTTCGCATTGTGATTTAGATAAGGATTATATTCATCTAATTTACCATAGCCAGGAGCGCAATCGACACCAACTACAATGACTTCTGGTAATTTAAATGTATCGAATGATTCAATGATATGCCAGAAATGTCCATAGCTTGATGTTTCTTCTGAAAAAAGATTCTGACCATCATGTAAATATAATACTGGATATGTTCTAAGATTGTTATAGGATTTTGTGTAAATATATAGATTAACGTCTCTATCTATTTCCTTAGAAAAGATAGTTTCTATTTTATACATAATCATCACTCCTTGATTATATTAAAAAAGGCTATTTCTAAAGAAATAAGCCTTAATTAGTTAAACTACTCAGTTTTATTATTTTCTTCAATCCAAGCATTAGCTGCTGATACAATAGCATCTTGAGCTTCTTCTGGACTCATTGTTCCATCCCATATTGCTTTATAGAATGAAGTAATGTCGATTGAATAATAAACATTCATGGCTCTCATTGCTGGGTTGTTTGGTAAACTTCCAGCTGGTTCCATTTGGTTGTTGATGAATGCTAAACCGAATTCAGCCTTATTTTCATCGTTTACTGTTGGATAAGCACTTCCACTCTCTTGTAACGCAGGTAAGTAAGAAGAGTTAGAGATCATTTCAGTCATTGTTTCTTGTGTATATAACCATCTTAATACTTCAGAAGCAGCTGATGGATTTTCAGTGTAACCATTGATTACAAAACCTTTAGTTTTCATTAATGGACTTAAATTGTTTTCATTCCAAGTTGGCATTGAAGCAAATTTGAAGTCAGCATTATTGCTTTGTTCTGCACCATTAACGTCTATCCAAGTACCTACTAAACCGAATAAGTATGCTTCATCATTTAAGAAAGCATCCCATCTCCATCCCATTGAAGATGCAGATTTTTTAGTTCCAGTTTCATCAATGTTGATACCTTGTTCAGAGAATGTTTTAATAAATTCTAAACCTTGTTTGAATTCTTCAGTTTCAAATCCAGGTTTAGCTAAATCTCCTGAACCGAATAAATTAAATCCTTCTGCTGTAAGTGAAGAATATCCACTCCAAGGCTCATCAATTGAAATAGGGAATACTTCTAAGATTTTATTTCCTTTATATTCAGGTAATGAATTTACATCTAATTCAAAGATTTCTTCCCATGTATCATATGCATCTGGTAAATTATCACCATTTTCATCAGTAGTATCTAATCCCATTTCTTCAAACATAGTTTTGTTCCAAGAGAATGCCATACCATCATAGAAAGCAGTGCTATAAACTGTAGATTTATTATTAATAATATCAGTAACTGCTGTTAAAGAATTCTCTTTAATAGTATCAGTTAAAAATTCATGTAAAGGTAAGAATGCAGCTGTGTTTCCTACTACTTCATTATCAATTACTAATACAACATCTGGAGCTTCACCTTGTGCAGCAACTACACCAGCTACACCTGAAGAATCACCATTTGCTGAATCATATTTTCTAAATACTAATTTTCCAGCTAACTCAGGGAAATCAGCGTTCCATTTTTCAACTAATGCAGCACCCATTGAATCGCTATCTACACCGATTTCAACAACTGCTCCTTCTTCCCATCTAAATTGTCCAGCATCTTTGTTAAAACATGCTTGTGTTCCATCTGGTGTTTCACAAGACTCATATCCACGAGCACATCCAGCTATTGTTAAAACTGTTAAAGCTAACATTGTTAAACTTAATACTTTTTTCATTTTTATTTTCCTCCCATATTTTATTTAAGTTTTTAAAACTTACATATTTTTAACTTTTAATTTTATAAAAATCATAAAATAGTTAGATTTTATAAAGTTATAAAGTTTATGCCATTTTTTAATATATTCCTACTTTTTTTGCTAAAATTTTAAAATAAATATACATCATTCTTAGTGAGTAAACAGTCATGAAAACTAATGTTGAGAATGACATGAAAAAGAATCCAATTAATGCTGATAATAGAGCAGGACCCATCATAGCTAGTATTGTAATTTTTACAGATGCTAAGTATGATATTTTCTTTTGCCTTTGTTTATAATTTGCTACATTCAATAGTGCACTAATAGCTAAAAAATAAATAAGTATCTGGATGAACTGCCCCATAAAGATTAAGAAGAAGTCGTTTCCAATTGTGCTTGAAGCTATTGCGTAAACAATAGTTTCTGTAGTCTCATAATATTTATCTTTGGTAATATTTTGTAGGTTTATACTATCCAAGAAGTAATATGAACCTACCAATGAAACTTCTTGATCAGTATCTTTGTATTTAATCAGTACATAGTCTTCTTGAAATTCAATAGTCTTATCACTTGTTGCTTCTTCTAAGATTACTAATTGATAATCTGATAAATTTTTAGTCAATTTGTCACAATCAGGTCCTTCTTTAGTGAATTCACAAGGTATATTTAAGTCATATATTTCTTCAAATGCTTCTTCTAATCCAGGGAATCTATCAATTAATTGATCCGCATTAACTGTTGCTCTTGCATTAAATAAAGGAGCACTTAGAAGTAAAACATTGATTATGAATATAAAGAATATTATTCCTAAGGGTACTTTATTTCCTTTTAGTATTTCTTTGTTACTAAATAACATTAATCCAATTTTTTTCATATAAACCTCTTTATGAAGAGTATTTTATTACCCTTTGTCTGCACCTGCAGTTAGTCCATACACTACGTATTTTTGCATATACATTTGCACAAGCATAATAGGGATTGCTATTACTAATGCACCTGCCATGAAATCTAATGGTGAATATGTTGAAGCTTTTGGATCCATTAAAGTGAATAACCATACAGCTAGCGTCTCTCTTTGTGGCATAATTACTGATGGTAATATAAAGTCCATCCACGGTCCCATAAATGCGTTAACCGCTACGAATCCCATAATAGGAACAGCTAATGGAATAATAATCTTTGTCATGATTTGTAAATTACTAGCTCCATCAATAGCCGCTGCTTCATCCAGTGACTTTGGAATATTCTTCATAAATCCTCTAATGATAAATGTATTATATGGAATTGATCCCGTTACATATATAAGAGTTAAAGCAACTGGACTATTTAATAATCCAAATTGACGATACATCATAAATAACGCTATCATACCCATAAATGAAGGGAACATTTGTAATCCCATCAATGTTAATAAAACACCTTTTTTACCTTTAAATTTATATCTTGAGAAGGCGAAACCTACTAAAGATGAAAGTGCTACTACTAAAATAGTGTTTAATACCGCAATGAATAATGTTGTACTAAACGCTTCTGCATAATCAGAAAATACCTGATCAGTTGTAGCCTTGTATTCAACTAAATATTTATAATGTTCAAATGTTAGATTAGAACTCCAGACTTTAAACGATTCAAATGCACTGCTAAAGTTAAATCTGAAGAAATTAGTTATTGCATCTATTGGTAATTTAACACCACTTAACAATTTACCTTTACTAAATGATGCAAGTATCATCCATGAGATTGGAGTTAGTACAATTAAAACATTCAATATTAATGCTAAATGTGTGAAAGTCCACATTATATAATCTTTAAAATTTACTTTTTTCATAATTAATCCTCCCAGAACGACTTAACTTTACTTAAATTGTATATCGCAAATAATCCTACTACTAAGAAGATTAAAATTGAATATACACTAGCTAAGTTGTATCTCTCAGGATCATTACTAAATGCTATTTTATAGATCCATGAAATTAAAATATCACTTTGTCCAGGTGTAGCACCTGTAACACGCATTTTTTCAGGTATTTGGTCTATTGGAAAACCAGGTCCACCACCAGTTAAGAAATAAATAGCCCCGAAGTTATTAAAGTTGAACGTAAATGTTGTGATAATAACAGGAATCGTAGCCCTTAAAACCCAAGGGAACGTTATGAATCTGAACTTTTGAGTAGCTGAAGCTCCATCAATTTCAGCAGCTTCATATAAAGTTGCTGGAATTGTACCTAGAACACCTACAATTAATAACATGAAGTAAGGTGAACCTAACCACATATTAACTAATAAGATAATTGCTTTTGCTAATGGTCCATTTAAAGGATCACTATACCATAGGATTACCCCTTCATGAGTTTGTCCTAATAAACCTATACTTGCCAAGAATGCTTTAGCTTGATCTAACACTCCAAAATTAATTAATAATTCATTAGCTAATCCACCATTATCACTAAATACGTTTTTAAACATCATTAATGAAATCATAGCTGGGATAGCCCATGGAAGAATCATAAAGATTCGCCATATTTTCTTATGTTTTACATATTTACTTTCTACTATTAAAGCTTGAATAAAACCTATCAAGTATACAGTTATCGAAGCCATTACAGCATAAACAACTGTCCACGTGAATACTTTAAAGAAGAAATCTAACCCTTCTCTTTGGAATAAGTAAGTTCCAAAATTACTGAATCCTACCCATTTAATCAGCGTACCACCAATATTTATTTTTGATGTAAAGTTTGTGAATGCTATTAAGAATGAGAATAAAAACGGCACCAATGTAATAAACAAAATTAATACTGCAGCCGGAATGATGATGATATATGCAAAGAAGTCATCAAACATTCTTTTCTTAAATTCTTGGAAAGTTTCCACTTCCTTTGTTTTTTTAATTTCTTTTGCAGTTTCATAAGCATCTCTTATTTGTAGAACCCATATGATAATCAATGCAATAATTAGGATTAAAGCTAATATCCCTTCTCCTAGTAATACAATTGAGTTATCTGCTGATTTCCAAGTGATAACTTTATCAAATAATTTAATTGCCTCTCCACGGTAAGTATCACCAATTACTAATCTACCTAATGTAAAGAATCCCCAAAGACTCGAAGTAAAGAAACCACCGTAGTCTCTAAAGAAATAGAATTTTTCTCCTTCAATAATTGGATATGATCCGAATAATTCACCTGGTGCGAACCAGTACGAACTTGATGCTATTTCAACAATTAAAAATAACAATCCAATTACCAAAAATGGTACACCTTTATATTTTTGCTTATTTTTAAATTGCCCAAGACCCATTATGAAAAAGGATCTAAGAGCTACTCTAAAAGCCTTAGGATTCTCTTTTACATCAGCATATACATACCTGATGTATCTATATATTCTTACAGGAATCATAAACAAGTAGACAAAAAAGTTTTTTAACGAATTATAAACAAAATTTCCTAACCTCTTTAAAGAATCCAATACGAATTTAAAGAATTTATTTAAAGCCGTCATAGATTTACCTCCCTTAATTAGTTTATTGCTTTATATATAATTAATTTTATCCAACTGGATAAAGATAGATTTTTACCTCACCAGGACTAAACGTATTATCGCTATGTCTGTGACTCGAGAATAATAATTCATAGTTATAGCCTAAATCAATAGTTTTAGTAGTCATCATATCTGCGTTCGCCACAACTATCAATTTACCTTTATCAACATTAAATACCATTCCGATTATTTTCTCTTCTTCTATCGGTGTAAAATTTTCTGTATCTAGAATAGAGTGTAAATATCGATTTCTAATTTTTGAAACTTCTTCAAGAATTTCAACTAATTCCCATCTATTAGGTACCAAATAATGAAATTGATACTTATCAAATAAAGCTAACTTCTTGTTGAATGGATCATTTAATGGCAAATTTTCATCTTCGTCAGGTTTACAATCTATACCTAAATTCATTGGTTGACGTTCATATAATTCTTGACCAGAATTTATGAACGGTACACCGTTTGGCATAAACATATTTAAGATTGTCAGCATTTTGCTTAATCTAACTCCACCATTATCTCTTGCAGCTAAACGTTGTGTATCATGTGTCTCACCAGCTGCAAATACTGGTAATATTAAGTCTTTAGAGTTATAGTAAAAGTCTTTTGTTTTACCTTCTACCAATCTTGGAGCCATCCAAAATCCATTACCAATAATCATATTGTAACCATTCTCTTTTGCCTTCATTGCATTATCAACATTCATCTCTTCTGCTATAAATGCAAAGTCAGAATCAACTTCTTTTGCACTAGATACTATTAATGAAGTTAAATCTTTTGGTAATGCATGTCCCATATCTATTCTTGCTCCATCAACACCGAATTGTTGATAGTAAGGAATAATTCCAGCTAGTCTGTCCCATAATTCTTGGTTAACTATTTCACCTTGGAATAGATTACCTTTTATAGTATCGAACAATATATAAGGGTTATAATCTTTAGTAAGATGCTTCATCGATTCTTTAGGATGGTCCATATACAGTCTAAAGAATGTTATATCACTCCAAGCAGGTTGAGGATCATTTATATGATCACTAAATGCTGGAGCTATCGTTAAACCAAATTCTCTTCTTATTACATCTAATAAAAACTCATTTTGGTTATTTTTCCATTCATTTACTACTTTATCCCATTTATCAGGACATGTTTCTTTTGGATTCTGTCTAAACTTACTAATATGGTTTAAAACTTCTTTAGAAGCATAAACTTTAGATAAGTTTTTGTTGTTCGGTTGTGTACTCGGTTTAATACCTTCAACGACAGGTGGTGTATATCCATCTAAGTCTGAATAGTCAATCCAATAGAACCATTCTGGATTTTCAGCAATTAAATCTGAATTAACTGAATTAGTTCTTGGAATAATATCTATAACGACTCTAATATCAAACATATGACATGCTTCAACTAAAGCTTGAAATTCTTCTTCAATAGTCATTAAATCACTTGTTATATTATCTTTTAAATTAGGGTCTAGTTCAGTAAAGTTACTTACTCCATACGCAGAACCTAACTCACCTTTCTTATCCTTCGAAGAATACTTAGATATAGGTAGTAAATAAAGCATATTCACTCCCATTTTCTTAAGTAAAGGTAATAGTATTATGGTTCTTAAGAAAGTACCAGTTTCAGAGTCATCTATCACACCATCAACATTCATATCCCATGTAGTAGATGTACGTATCATCATTGAATAGGCTACTGACTCTTTTACCCAATCACCATTAGTGTTAATATTATAAATTTTACTGTACGACTTTGTGTAATCGTTATCATCATCATAAAATGATTCAATTACTTCTAGAAGAAATTTACTTTCATCTACTGCTAGTTCACCAAATTTATCTTCTTCGCACTCTAAATTAAGGCAGTTCCATAAATCAGGAATGAACACTTTTGTCGAATCATTGTTTGTAAGTATGTCTTTCAATTTCATTAAACTTGACATTTATTTCACCCCGCAGTTTTAATTATATATTAAAATAACTATATTTGTATACTTTTTTGTAAAAATCTTGTAATTTTTTTATCTGATGATAAAATAATAGTGAGGAAAATTTATAAAGGAGATTATTATGGATAAATTTAAACAACAGTATAAAGTAAACTTTAAAGAAGAATTTGTTAAAAGAATTGAGAAAACTTATTCACGTGGATTAGAACATACATCAAATGTCGAAAAATATAATGTTCTTGGACAAATGGTTCGTGAAGAAGCGATGTTTGACTGGAAAACTGTAAAAAATGATGTAAAAGAAGGAAACAAAAAACAAGTATACTACTTCTCAATGGAGTTTTTGTTAGGTAGAATGCTTACAAATAACATGATTAACTTAGGTATCTATGACGAAATCAAAGATGCTTTAACTGACTTAGGTATTGATATTAATGAAATAGAAGACTCTGAAAGTGATGCAGGTTTAGGAAACGGTGGTTTAGGAAGACTTGCTGCATGTTTTATGGACTCTATTGCCTCATTAGGTTATGCAGGACATGGGAATTGTATTAGATATAACTACGGATTTTTCAGACAAAAGTTCGAAAATGGTTATCAAGTAGAATATCCACAACCATGGTTATCTAACTCAAGTAATGTTTGGGAAGTAAGAAAACCAGACGACAGAGTTACTATTAAATTTGGTGGAAAAGTACTGATGGATGACAAAATGCGTGCTACTTTAGTGGATTACACTCCAGTAGATGCAGTTGCGTATGACATGCCTTTAATCGGATATAAAAACAGCGTAACAAATAAATTAAGATTATGGTCTGCAGAACCAAATATGGATGTGCCTTACGGACCTGAATTCGATAAATATGAAAGTGATGTTCGTGATATTTCAAATGTATTATATCCTGATGATTCAACAAGAGAAGGTAAATTATTAAGACTTAAACAACAGTACTTCTTCTCTGCAGCTGGATTAGCATACATTCTTAAACAATATATAAGACGTCATGGGTCATTAGATGATTTGAACGAACATGTAGTAATTCAAATTAATGATACTCACCCATCTATCTTAGTAGCTGAGTTAATGAGATCATTGATGGATGAATATGGATATTATTGGGATAAAGCATGGGATATCACAACACAAACTCTTGCTTACACAAACCATACAATCTTAGCAGAAGCTTTAGAGACTTGGGAATGTGATGTAATGAAAGAGTTATTACCAAGAAACTATCAAATTATTGAAGAAATAAATAAACGTTTCATAGAAAAAATAAAGTCTGATGGAATATCAAAAGAAAAAATAGAAAGAATGGCTATTATTAAGAATAATAGAGTACATATGGCACACTTAGCTATCGTTGGTTCATTCAGCGTTAATGGAGTTGCTGCATTACATACAGAGATTCTTAAAGCTGAAACTATTAAAGACTTCCATGAATACTATCCTAATAAAATAAACAACAAGACAAATGGTATAACTCATAGAAGATGGTTATTGAATTGTAACCCTGAATTGTCAAATAAGATCTCTGATCTAATTGGTGATAAGTGGGTTAAAAACATTGAACAATTAGAACGATTAAACGACAATACTGAGTTA
The DNA here is from genome assembly GCA_046529715.1 of Mycoplasmatota bacterium WC44. Classification (GTDB taxonomy): domain Bacteria; phylum Bacillota_I; class Bacilli_A; order MAG-NZ; family MAG-NZ; genus WC44. The sequence continues at coordinate 711,083 of CP134881.1, read as the reverse complement.
ATTGATTCAGTAAATGAAATTAAACATAACAATAAGCAAATCCTGGTTGATTTCATTAAACAACGTGAAGGTATTGAAGTTGATGTTAATTCTATTTTTGATGTTCAAATCAAAAGATTACATGCTTATAAACGTCAATTAATGAATGCATTACATATCATGTACTTATATAACAAATTAAAATCAGATAAAGAATTTTACGCTAACTTCCACCCACAAACATTCATATTTGGTGCAAAAGCTGCTCCTAGTTATGTGTTTGCAAAGCAGGTTATTAAATACATTAATAGTATTGCTAATGTTGTTAATAACGATAAATTAGTAAGCGAAAAAATGAAAGTAGTGTTTGTTCAAAACTATAACGTAACATATGCTGAAAAATTAATTCCAGCTGCTGATATTAGTGAGCAAATCTCAACTGCTGGTAAAGAAGCAAGTGGTACTGGTAACATGAAATTCCAAATGAATGGAGCAATTACGATTGGAACTTTAGATGGTGCTAACGTAGAAATCAAAGAGTTAGTTGGAGATGAAAATATCGTAATATTTGGTATGGATGTTGATGAAGTAAATGCCTTAAGAGGAAATTATAACCCAAGAGATATTTATGAAAAAGATGAAGATATCAAAGTAATCATTGACCAATTAATGAATGGATTCTTTAAAGATGCTAAAACTGATGACTTTAAAGAAATATACGATGAACTATTAGGTAGAGACGAATACTTCGTACTAGAAGACTTTAGAACTTATCAAGAAGCACAAGCTAAGATAAATAATATGTACAAAGACAAAGAGAATTGGGCTAAAATGTGTTCGAAAAATATTGCAAACTCAGCATTCTTCTCAACTGATAGAACTATCCAAGATTACATTGATGATATTTGGAAAATTGATAAAATTACAAAATAAAAGTTGGCTTAGTGAATTGGTCAATAGTTAACGGACACAAAAAAAGACTTTAATTAAACCCTAGTTGAGAACGATACTCAACTGGGGTTTTATTTTGCAATGTTTCTGTAAATCTACTGTTATTAAAATAATCAACGTATTTTGCGATGGTTTCATCAATATTGTCGCTTTGTTTAAATCTAAAGTCGTAATAAAGTTCCCATTTAATCCACCTATTTAAAGACTCAATGACTGGATTATCAGTAGGTGTTCCAGCTCGTGACATCGATCTATTTATGTTATAATCTTTATGAGCTTCTTGGAATGCTCTGGAGGAATATATTGTCCCTTGATCTGTGTGCAAAAACGTCTCAAGGTCTTTATATCCTCTTTTTGATTTTTCATTGAGAAACTTTTGTAACGCAGACATGTGGCTTCTATAGTTGCTACCATGTTTACCTTCACCTAAGTCATAGCAAACTATTTCATTGTTAAATACATCTATATACAGTGTGAGATATTTCATTTTCCCTTTGTGTTTAATGACTGTAGTATCAGATGTAACAACCTCAAATGGTCGACTAGCGTTCCAACTAGTAACTAGTCTTGGAAAATCTAATCTCTCATTTCCTGATTTCTTATATGTTTTTCGGGATTTAGATTTAATTCCCAACTCTTTACAACACGAATGCACAAGCCAACTTGATACTATCCATCCGGTATCTCTAAATATGTACTCTCTAATTCTTCTATACCCATATGATGGGTGTTTTTTATTTACAGTAACAATTAGAGATATTAAATCAATCCTGTTCTGCTTATACCTATTAATAGAATCTTTTCCTTTTAACCAACCATAATAACAGCTCCCAGATACACCCATCGTACTGCAAAGACTCATTATATTAAAGTTTAAAGATAAAATTTCTATGATTTCATATTCTCTTCGAGTTAGTTCTTTTTTTTTATTTTCTCTACAATTTCATTTGTATAACCTCTTTTTAATCTTTCATTTTCGATTCTCAACTTCATATTTTCATATTGTAATTGTTCTAGTTCTGAAAGATCTTTTCTCTTTGAGAATTTAGCTAATGGATTACCTGGTTTTTTCTTGTTTTCTAACCCATCAATCCCATTCTCTCTATACTTCTTAATCCAATTTGTTAGAAGACCATCGCTTATCTTTTCTTGAGTTGCAATTTGAAATATTGAATCTTCTCCGCTTAGAACTCTAGATATAATTCTAAATTTCTCTTCTTTACTCCAGTATCGATTTTTACCACCTTTAGGTCTGCCCATAATTATCACTCCCTTTCTTAAGTATAACAAAAAATGTTAACGGACTTTTTAACTGTCCGTTAACATCATATCATTTCACTTAGCCAACTTTTTTCATAATACAAATATTATTTGCTTCAAGTGAACCAAATATAACTTGAATATCATTGTAATCAGTTACAAAAGACTTATCTGTACCATTAATAATCACTAATAATTCTTCATTTAAATTTATCTTATATTCAAGTATACCTGGTTTCATTACATTAACACTAACATGTCTTTCAATATCTTTTTTTGAACTTAATCTAAAATGAGGATATTCTTTTCTTATATTAATTAATGCTTTTGTATGTTCTATTAAATCCTGATTCTCTGAAGCTAATTCCCAATCAACTTTATTAAAATCATCACTCATATTGTATGTATTGTGTTCACCATTTTTGGTTCTTAAAAACTCGAATCCAGAATGCAAGAAAGGTATACCTTGAGATAAGATAATTAGACCAATTGCAAGTCTTTGTTTTTCTTTTATATTTTCGCATTCTAGAATTTCTAACTTGTCGTATAGTGTTAAATCGTCATGGCATTCTACGTAATTTATAGTGTGATATGGCTCTGAGAAATAAGCTTCGATAACACTATCAAACAGACTACCTCTTAATACATATTTAATGTGTTCAGTCAAATCTATATCAAGTAAGAAACCTTTTGATTTTTCAATAAAATTATCTCCTTTTAGATAATTTCTAAAGCGATCGTTAAAGTGTCCTACTGTTCCCATTTCCTTGTAATTCAAAATAGTAGCTCTTTCTTTTTCAGGCATTTCTGTTCCCATATTCCAACCTTCACCATACACCATAATAGTTGGATCAATTTTATCTAAACTTCTTCTCACTTCATTCATTAAATCAGAATGATGAATGCCCATTAAATCAAATCTAAACCCATCTAGTCCAAATTCTTTTTGCCAATATAAAACAGAGTCTACTATATATTTGAACACCATCTTGCGTCTACTCTCAGTGTCATTTCCGCAACCAGTACCAGCACTTATATTTCCAGAATCATCATATCTAAAATAATAACCTGGCATGACTAAATGGAATGGGTGTGTAGTGTGCTCATACACATGGTTATATACTACATCCATGTTTACATTTAATCCAGCTTCATGACAACATCTAACCAGTTCTTTCAATTCAATTATTCTTTTATATGGATCATTTGGATCCGTCGAGTAAGAACCCTCAGGAACGTTATATTGGTGTGGATCATATCCCCAATTATATTTTTTAAATTGGTCAATTTCATCAACAGTTCTAAAGTCATAGATTGGCATTAGTTGAATATGTGTTATACCTAAATCTTTAATGTATTTTAACCCTTTATCCTTTGATTCTAACAACCCAATGAATTTACTTTTATTTGTAACTGAATCATCAGAATATGTAAAATCTCTTATACTTACTTCATAAATAATTGCATCAGTAAAGTTCTTTAAAGTACTTCTATTTCTCTTTAAATCTATCTTAGTTTTCTCTATGTCAATCACATAACTATATTCACCATTTGCATTTGATGAAATAGCATATGGGTCTATACTTTCTCTCCACTCATGGTGTATCTTGAGTTTGTATTTATACTTTAATCCTTCACAGTCTTCATTAACTGTAACTACCCAAACACCATTATTACGCTTCATATCATACTCTTCACCGTTTAAAAGGAGCTTAACATCACTTGATATTGGTGACCAAATTTTGAATGTTGTACTATCTTTTGAGTAATCAAATCCTAACTTACCATCATAAAAGAACATATCATCAAATCTATGATCTCTAACACAGTCACCAAAAATTAGTGGAGTTTTACTATCACCTTGAATGATAAAGTATTCTTTTGAGAAATCTATTCCTTCAAATAGAATCTCATTGTTATTAACTTCTAATTTTATTTTTTCATTATCTAACTCTAAAAAAACATCTTCCTCGTTAGAGTCATACAGCTTTATTAAATCGATTTTTTCAAGTCTTGCATACATAAAATCACCTCATATAATCTACTTTTTTAATAAATAGCAATATTATTATATAAAAAAAAGAGCAATTTATCTAGATAAACTCACTCATTTTTTGCACAATTTGTGAAAAATATTTAATTCATGAAAATTAATTAAGTTATACCCATATTTCAACTATTAATAAACATACTATAGAATTCATATTCACCAGACTTTTTTTAAAAATTACTATTAGTAATTATCGGGTAAGTCATTTTCTAGTAGCAGTGTTGCACGTTTACCATCATATATTCTATTAAATAATTTCATTGCCTCCGAGATTGTTTCAACGGCAAATAAATTATTACTTGTTAAATATTTACCTAAGTACTTTGCGTTTTCACTAGTCAGTATTATTACATCACATGTTTCATCTATCAGCTTAGCTAAATTTTTATGCTCTGCTTCACTTTCTTTACCTAATTCAACCATTCCTGGTGTAATTAAATACTTGTCTCCATCCATTTTTTCTAAAACATCTAACGCCATTTCAAAACCTAACGGATTTGAATTGTAAGTATCATCAATAATAGTTAGCCTACCATTTCTTTTTAACTCTAAACGATTTTTAACAGTAGTAAGAGCTAATGCCATAACTTGTACTTGATTTGCAGTTAAACCTAATTCTTTACTAATAACTACAGCTGATAATAAATTATACATATTATATTTACCAACAATTTTAGTATTTAGACTAATAAATAACTCCTCATGATGATAAATATCTAATTTCATGCCTTGATCAGTATACACAATGTTTCTTGCGGTATATTCAGCATTTTCTATACCAAATGTAACAATCTTACATTTGTTTTTAATTTTATACTCTTTAACTCTTTTGCAATCAGTATTTATAAATCCTATCCCGTCCTCCGGAAGTGATTCAATCAATTCAAATTTTGTTTTAACTATATTTTCAATACTTTCAAAGGTTTCTAAGTGTTGATTACCAATCCAGGTAAGTACACCATACTTAGGATTTACAATATTACAAACTTTTTGTATTTCTCCAATACGTTTTGCACCCATCTCAACTACAAATACTTCATCTGAAGATCTCAAATTATCATTGATAACCCTGCATACTCCCATTGGAGTATTAAATGATTTTGGTGTTTTTCTTACTTTATAATAGTTACATAGCATTGTATAAATAAATTCTTTAGTTGTAGTTTTACCATAACTACCAGTAACACCAATTACATCAACATCGATCTTATTTAATTTATTAACTGCATCTGATCTATACTTCATATGTACATGTTTTTCAAAAGGAGTTAACACCAAATTTGATGTAAAAGTAATTATGTAATTAAACACTGCACATAAATATAGTGTATTGAAAAGACTAACTTTAAAATAAGTTAGAGTTAGAATCAATATTAATGTAACGATTAGATTAACAACTAAAAGCCTACCGATTCTAGGCGTTAATCTTAGCATTCTTCTACTACGCTTTTTTGAAATAAATATATATACTAAATAAAGTGCAATCATAACTTGCACTAGTAAATAATTAGAAAACATTAAAAATGGTAATGTAAGATATAATATTACTTCATTATACTTTTCAAATGTCTTTAAAATCCATTTGAAATAGTCTCCTTTGTGATATCCGTTTAGCTGTAGTTTATATACAGAATCGTACATTCTATATACCAAAAATATGCTTATAAGTATTAGTATATAATCCATATTTCACCTCTTATAATAAATAACTTTCTAAGACCTTCAAAAATAGATTTTTGTTATCTAAAAATGGAAAATGTCCTGCATTAGGTATTATTACCAAACCAGAATGTTCTATTAGTTTATTCATTAGTTTTCCATCTTTTAGTGGTGTAATAGTATCTTTTTCTCCCCAGATCAATAATGTATCAACACTAATCGATTTTATGCTAGATCTTAAATCTACATAAATCTTTTTCAGTACTTCTTTCATTATTAAACTTGAATTGTTGTAATCGTTTGAACTTTTTCTTTCTCTATACTTTTCAATCAGGTTTTTGTGTCCAAAAGTTCTAAGTATAGTTCTTACTAATTTATATGAGCATACTTTATAGTAATAAATTATATTTTGTCTAACTACTCCTGCTGAATCTATCAAAACTATTCGATCCACATCATAGTTAACCGAATATTTGATTATTATTCTACCACCAAAAGAATGACCAATTAATATTGGTTTTTCTATACCATTATCATTAACAAATTTTCTCAGTTCAAGTACAAAGTCATTTAAATCATAAGGATATTTAATCTTTGAATCTCCAAAGCCTGGTAAATCTAATAACCAAACTTTATATTTACTCTTTAATAAGTGACCGACTTCTTCTAAGCTAGTTAAATCTCCGCCCCAGCCATGTAAAATTAGAATATCTTGCCCTTCACCATAAACTTCATAATTCATATAATCACCATCACTAATTTATATGAATTTATACGTAAATTCATACCTAAAAAAAGAGGACAAACAATTGTCCTCTTAACCTATTGAATCTTCCATTTCAAGTTTAATTAGTTGATTTAGTTCAACTGCATATTCCATCGGTAGTTCTTTTGCGAATGGCTCAATGAATCCCATAACAATCATCTCCAAAGCCTCTTGTTCTGTTAAACCTCTACTCATTAAATAGAATAATTGCTCATCAGAAACTTTAGAAACAGTAGCTTCATGTTGAATAGTAACTTCATCATTTTCTGCAATATTTAGTGGGATAGTATCACTTGAAGATATCTCATCTAAAATGATTGTATCACACTCTACATTACTTTTAGCTCCAAAGGCATTTTTACCATGTCTTACTGTACCTCTGTAGTTTACTTTTCCTCCACCACGTGATAGTGATTTCGAAATGATACTACTTGAAGTATTAGGTGCAAGATGAATCATCTTAGCTCCTGTATCTTGATATTGATCTTTACCAGCGAATGCAATTGAAATAGTAGTTCCTTTTGCACCTTCACCTGCTAATATACATGTTGGGTACTTCATATTTCTTCCTGAACCAACGTTTCCATCAATCCATTCCATATGTCCACCAGCTTCAACTAGAGTACGTTTTGTAACCAAGTTGATAATATTATTAGACCAATTTTGTACTGTAGAATATCTACAGTATCCGTCTTTTTTAACGAAGATTTCTACAACTGCGGCATGTAAACTATCTTTAGAATATAGCGGAGCCGTACATCCCTCTACGTAATGTACACTTGCACCCTCATCTACAATAATTAATGTTCTTTCAAATTGCCCCATTTGTTCTGAATTAATTCTGAAGTAAGATTGAAGTGGTTTTTCTACCTTTACACCTTTAGGTACATAGATAAATGAACCTCCAGACCATACAGCAGTATTTAAGGCAGCATATTTGTTATCAGTTGCTGGGATTACCTTAGCCCAATATTCTCTTAGTAATTCAGGATGTTCTCTTAACGCTGTGTCAGTATCACAGAAGATAACTCCTAAGTCTTCTAATTCCTTTATTGTACTATGATATACTACTTCAGATTCAAACTGAGTTGATACACCAGCTAAATATTTTTGTTCCGCTTCTGGAATACCTAATTTATCAAAAGTATCTTTAATTTCCTCAGGTACTTCATCCCAAGATTTTTCTACTTTCTGACTAGGCTTAATATAATATGTATATTCATCAAAATTAATGTCATTTAAATCAGGACCAAAGTTTGGGTTTTTAGCTTGTACGAAATATTCATAGGCCTTCAAACGGATGTTTGTCATCCATTCAGGCTCATTTTTGATTTTAGATATTTGTTCTACTATTTCTCTTGACAGACCCTTACCTGTATCAGTTACAGATTCAGTTTCAGTTTTGAAACCATACTTATAATCCGATACGATATTATCTATTTTATCTTTTGTTTTATTCATCAGTTTTAATAGACTCCTCTAAGGCTTGCCAAGCTATAGTCGCACATTTAACACGTGCAGGAAACTTAGCAACACCAGAATATACAACAGCATCACCCATATCTAAATCTTCATCGTACTTTTTACCCTTAATCATATTGTAATAGTTTTCTATTACAGCAGAAGTTTCTTCAACTTTTTTACCCTTTACAGTCTCACTCATAACTGAAGCACTTGAACAACAGATGCTACAACCTGTTCCTTCATGTTTAATATCTTCAATTACACCATCATCCACTTTCGCTTGAATAGTGATATCATCACCACATGATGGGTTTTTAATGTGAAACTTCTTGTAACCTTCATCCTCTACTAACCCTTTATTACGAGGGTTTTTGTAATGATCCATAATTACCTGTCTATATAAATTATTTAAATCACTCATAAAATCATCTCCTAAAACTGCGCGAAGAAGTCACGAGCTTCTTTAACAGATTCTATAAATTTGTCTACATCTTCTTTAGTGTTATATAAATAAAATGTTGCACGTAATGTAGCTAATTCATTCAACCAGTTTATTAATGGCTGTGCACAGTGGTGTCCAGCTCTTAAACAAACATCATTTTTATCAAATACACTAGCCGCATCATGTGGATGAACTCCATCTACATTAAATGAAACAATTCCTGTTTCAGCGTTAGGATTATGTACAGTAACACCGTCAAGTTCCTTCAACTTATCTACTGCATAATCTCTTAACACTTTTTCGTGATTTAGGATATTTTCCATCCCAATGTTTTCTAAATATTCTATTGCTATTTTTAGTCCAATAACTTCTGCTATCGGCATTGTTCCAGCTTCGAATTTATATGGTGCATCTTTAAATGATGAATCATATAAATCAACATTATCATTCATGTCTCCACCGAACTCAACTGGATCCATAGAATTTAACAATTTCTTCTTACCATACAGTACTCCAATACCAGTTGGTCCACACATTTTGTGTCCACTAAATGATAAGAAATCACAATCTAAATCTTTAACATCCATTTTCTTATGCGGTGCTGCTTGAGCTGCATCAACACTTACAATGATATTTCTCTTATGTGCTTCTTTTATAATTTCTTCTAATGGTGTAATAAATCCCATTACATTAGATACATAAGTCAAAGCTACAACCTTTGTTTTATCTGTTAAGACAGATTTAAAATTTTCAACTGTAATTCTTCCTTCTTCAGTTAACGGAATATAAACTAACTTAGCTTTTTTCACTTTAGCAACATTTTGCCATGGTAACAAACTTGAATGATGTTCTAGTTCACTTACGATTATCTCATCGCCTTCTTCAACATTCATAAGACCATAACTACTTGCTACTATATTTAGTGAGTTAGAAGCACTTCTAGTAAAAACTACTTCTTCATATTCAGCATTAATAAATTTAGCTACAGTTTCTCTTGCTGAATCATACATCTCAGTCGCAAGATGACTCATATTATAAACACCTCTATGAATGTTAACTCCATAGTTGAAATAATAATCATTCATCGCTTCAATTACAATTGAAGGTTTTAAACTTGATGCCCCACTATCTAAATATGTTATTCCTTCTTTTAAGACTGGAAAATCACTTCTATAATTCAATTTAATCACCTAACTTACTATCTATAATATGCTTGAATTGATCTTTAAGGAATTCATTTTCTATACTTTCTAAGATAGGAACTATAAAACCATTCACAATCAATTTTTCAGCATCAGCTTTAGATAATCCTCTACTCATTAAGTAAAATAGACTATCGTCATCAAACTTACCAATAGTAGCACCGTGACCAGCTTCAACATCATACTCATCTATTAACAAGAATGGGTTTGCACTGATAGAAGCATCTTTATTCAAGATAATTCCTCTAGTTGATTGGAAAGCCTTTGACTCACTATTACCATTATGAATTTTACCAAAATTATTGAATACCAATTTTGCTTTATCAACAGCTACACCTTGATTAGTAATATCACTAGATGTCATTTTAGCTAAATGTTCTGTAGCCGTATTAATATTTTGTTTTTGTCCTTGCTCTGCAATCGCAACTGTCTTTATTTCAGTATTAGCAGCAACACCAACTAAATTTATTAAGGTATCAGAAATGATATTTGCTTCACTTAAAACACCTCTAGTAATAATAAAACTAGCATTCTTTTCCACATTACCTCTTAAAGCACTATATACTCTAGATTCCTCACAGAATCTATCAACAGAGAAATAATTAACATTTGCATTTTCTTTAAGAAATACATCTGTAACTACATTAGCTGTACATACAACATTATTAATGAAGTATTCTACAACTTTCACTGAACTATTGGTATCAGCTAGTACAACCGTTCTATGTACCATATCAGTATTTTCTTGTACATAGAATAATTTAATCTCTTCTGCAATACTAACTCCATTAGGAACTTGTATTAAAATTCCACTATTTAAATATGCACTATTAAATGCAGCCAATTTGTTTTGTTTTAATTTAGATTTCTCGTCTTTAAAGTAATTTAAGATTACATCAGGTCTTTCCTCAAAAGCTGAATTGAAATCATTAATATAAACATCTTGAAAATTATCTGTTAAATTTTCATAAATAATATTCCCGTCTTTTATAATCACTACATTAGAAACATCTTCATTTACTAAATGGTTCATTTCGTTAGGAATTTGATAAGACTTACTTATGATAACATTTTGCAGGTTCATTTCTTCTTTTATGAAATCTTCAATTTTTAATTTACCCATATTAGGATAATCTAAAGTTTCAATATCATTCACTGATTCTTTTCGATAATTCAGAACTGACATAGGATTATGCGAAAAGATCTTTTCAATATTCAAATCAAACATGATCTTCTACTCCTTTATAACGTCTTTAACTGCACAATCACCAAGAATTACTTTTCTATCTAATTCCATATCGAATGGATCAAAATCGATACCTAATTCTGCTTTTACCCAGTCGTAACCTTCTTCATCAATTTTCGTGATTAGCTCTTTACCACCAGTTTTAACTATTTTACCATCAATCATAACATGAACGAAGTCAGGTTTAATATGATCTAACAATCTTTGATAATGTGTGATTAATAAACAACCAAAGTTATCATTAACCATTGAGCTTACGTTTTCACCAACGATTCTCAATGCATCTACGTCTAACCCAGAATCAATTTCATCTAAAATTGCAATCTTTGGTTCTAATACTTTCATTTGTAAAATTTCATTACGTTTCTTCTCTCCACCTGAGAATCCTTCGTTTAAATAACGATGTGGTAGGTCTTCGCGCATTTTTAGTTCTTTAACTGCTTTTTCAAATCTTTGGAAAAATTTCATGAAACTTACTTCAGTACCATGTTTTCTTTTATTTAAAGCAGTTCTAACGAAATCTGCATTTGTAATTCCACTTACTTCTTTCGGATATTGCATAGCTAGAAATAAACCATTTCTGCTTCTCTCGTCTACACCCATATCTAAAACGTTGTCGCCATCTAAAGTGATTGTTCCTTCGGTTACTTCATATCTCGGATGACCCATTACAGCCATAGATAAAGTTGATTTACCTGTCCCGTTTGGACCCATGATAGCATGGACTTCTCCACCCTTTATTTCAAGGTCTACACCTTTTAATATTTCTTTACCTTCTACACTTACTTTTAGACCATTTATTGCTAATGTTGGTTTCATTATCTCACCTCTATATTATTATATATTTTAGTTACTTTTAAGTCTAATAATACACTTATAATTCAGAAAAAAAATGTCCTATAAACAAGACATTTAATTTTAAAGTGTTTTAAAGGAATATTTACTGTTTATAATTTCATATCCTTCAAAATTACTACTTCTATAAATCTCTTTATCATACGTGATAAATATCGCATCTAATCCATCAATACTCTCTACATATTCCATGCCTTTTTCTAACCCCATAACATAAATCATTGTAGACACAGCATCTACTCCTACAAGGTTATCAGATTTAATTTGAACAACAATTAAATTGTTGTCTGCCGGATATCCAGTTTCAGTATCGAATATATGATGATATCTCTTACCATCTAATTCAAAGAATTGTTGCGCACTACCACTTGTAGATAATGCTCTGTCGACTAATGGAAAAACACCTACTGGCCCATAAAGACCAAATAAGTCAAATGGATCAGCTGTTCCTATTTTCCATCCAGCACCAGTATCTTCGTAAATTACACCTTCGGTAGTTTGTTCTTTTACTACACAGCGAGTTCCTATTGTTAATTGTGAACTCGAACCTACGTTTATAATACCGTTGTTAATATCATTATCCAATAAGTAGTCTCTTATTAACTCAGTAATATGCCCTTTCGCAATACCACCTAAATCAAGTTTTATTCCTTCTTTTTCAAAGAATACTGTTTTATCATCATCATCTAATATTACTTTAGTATAATCTACATATTCTAATGCTTCTTGAATATCAGTTTCACTTGGTATTATCCCACCGGTAAACCACGAGTCACTAGTGATATTCCAAAGGTCTGCTAATGGTCCAATTGTTGGGTCATAAGCACCATCAGATATTTCAGCATAATATAGAGATTCTTTGATAATTTCGTATAAGTTGTCACTTACTTTAACAGGTTCGATATGAGCTTTTGAATTAAGGGAACCTAATTCACTGTTCTCATCATGAGCATCAAATACATTATGAGTTGATATAAGAATATCTTCTATTCCAGCTGCAAGCTCATTTGTATCTACATTTTCAGTATGATACATAGTTATAAATGTAATTGTATTTAAATATTCCTCATAAGTTTTCTCATAGCGGTATAAATCATCGTTATTTTCTTTATTACATCCAGATATAAGCAATGTTAGCAGCGTTATAACCAAAATTATTTTTTTCATGTATACACCCTTTTTTTATGACATAACCCTATTTTAAACAAGGTTTCTAATTTACTCACTCTAAAAATTATATCAAAATGTCTAATTTTTCACAATATTATTCTTGTTATTTCCATAATATATAAGATTTTTAATAGTATAAGCATAAAAAAAGGTGACTTATAAAGTCACCTTAAAAGTATAATTTTTATTTACTAAAATCCATTGCAGCATAACGTTTGTACATTGCCCAACGTTTTTGTGCTTCTAATTTGTTTTGAGCTAATAATTTTTCAGCTTTATCAGGGTTGATTAAGCTTAATTGAGAGTATCTAGCTTCTTGCATTAAGAAGTCATGATATTTATCCCAATCTGGCTCTTTACAATCGATTTGGAATGGATTTTGACCTTGTTCAGCTAATGTTGGATCATATCTAAATGTTGGCCAGTATCCAGATTCAGTAGCTAATTTAGCTTGATTGAATGTATTAGCTAAACCACCTTTGATACCATGAGCGATACATGGTGAATAAGCGATAATGATAGATGGTCCATCATATGCTTCAGCTTCTCTCATAGCTTTAATAACTTGAGCTTGAGAAGCACCATGTGATACTTGAGCTACATAAACATGACCATAAGTCATAGCAATTGCAGCTAAGTCTTTTTTCTTACCTGGTTTACCAGCAGCAGTAAACTTAGCGATTGAACCAGTTGCAGATGATTTAGATGATTGACCACCAGTATTAGAATATACCTCAGTATCTACAACTAAAATATTTACATTATCTTGGTTAGCAATTACGTGATCTAATCCACCGTAACCGATATCATATGCCCAACCGTCTCCACCGAAGATCCAGTTAGATTGTTTAACTAAGTAATTTTTAAGTTCTAAGATTGATTTAGTAGTTGTACTTTCACAACAAGATGGTTCAGCACAGCAACCTTGTTCTAAGATTGAAACGATCTTAGGAGAAACTTCAGATGTTACTTGACTAGATTTTCTATTTGCAATCCAAGTATCTACTAATTCTGTTAATTCAACATCATTATATTCAGCTTTAGCTTTAACTAATAAGTTTTGTAACTGATCTCTTAAAGTTTCAACTGATAAATGCATACCATAACCAAACTCAGCATTATCTTCAAATAATGAGTTTGCCCATGCAGGTCCATTACCATTTTCATCAGTAGTGTATGGAGTTGCAGGGAAACTAGCACCATAAATTGATGAACACCCAGTAGCATTCGCAATTGTCATACGAGAACCGAATAATTGAGTAGTTAATTTAACATATGGAGTTTCACCACATCCAGCACAAGCTCCTGAGAACTCAAATAATGGTTGTGCAAATTGTGAGTTTTTAACAGTAGCAGCTTTATCTACTAACTCATCTTTATAAGTAACTTCATTGAAGAAGTAATCAGCAATTTCTTGTTGACCTGCATCAATGTTTTCATGGATTGGTTTCATTTCTAATGCTTTAACACCTTTTTTACCAGGACAAACGTTAACACATAAGTTACATCCAGTACAGTCTAAAGTAGAAATTTGAATTGAATATTGTAATCCAGCATACGCTTTACCAGTAGCTTTTAAAGTTACAGTTCCTTCAGGAGCATTCTTATTTTCTTCATCATTTGATAAGAATGGTCTGATTACACCATGAGGACATGCGAATGAACATTGGTTACATTGAATACAGTTATCATCTAACCATACAGGTACTTCAACAGCTACACCACGTTTTTCATATGCAGTTGAACCGTTAACCATTCTACCATCTACATAATCTTCGAATGCAGAAACAGGTAAGTCATAACCTTTGATTGCACTTACAGGGTCAGCAATATCTTTAACGTAAGCAGGTTTGTTAGAAGAAACTTCTTTAGTTTCAACTTCTAAATTTGCCCATTCTGGATCGATAGTAACTTCTACTAATCCTTCGTTACCTTTATCAATTGCTTCATAGTTCATCTTAACGATAGCTTCACCTTTACGACCATATGCTTTTTCCGCATATTTTTTCATTAAGTCTTGAGCTGTTTCGTAAGGGATAATTTGTTCATTTAATTTAAAGAATGCAGATTGCATAATAGTGTTAATTCTCTTACCTAAACCAATTCCATTAGCTAATTTAATTGCATTAATAATGAAGAATTTAGCATTTTTCTCAGCTAATGCTTTTTTAACATTGTTTGGTAAGATGTTTTTAACAGTTTCAGCATCTTCAATAGTATTTAATAAGAAAGTACCACCATTTCTTAATCCACCAATCATGTCATACTTATCTAAGTAAGAATCTTGAGAACAAGAAACGAAGTGAGGAGTATTAACTAAGTAAGTACTTCTGATTGGGTTCTTACCAAATCTTAAGTGCATACGAGTAACACCACCAGATTTTTTAGAGTCATAGCTTGCGTAAGCTTGACCATATAAATCAGTGTTTTCACCAATAATTTTAATTGTATTTTTAGAAGCACCTACAGTACCATCAGATCCTAATCCGTAGAATAATAATTCTGTAGTTGTTTCGTCTGATACTTCAATATGTTCAGTTGGTTCAGTTAATGATAAATTAGTAACATCATCATTAATACCAATTGTAAATCCATCTTTCTGTTCACCTTTTAAGTTATTAAATACTGCAACAACTTGTTTTGGTGTAGTATCTTTACTTGATAATCCATAACGTCCACCGATAATTACAGGAGCTACTTCTTTACCATAGTAAATTGATCTAATGTCTAAGTATAAAGGTTCACCTAATGCACCTTTTTCTTTAGTACGATCTAAAACAGCAATTCTTTCTACACTTGAAGGCATTGCTTCAAAGAAGTATTTTTCACTGAATGGACGATATAAGTGTACAGTTAATAAACCAACTTTACCTCCATTAGCGTTTAAGAAATCAATAGTTTCTTCAATTGCTTCAGTAACTGAAGCCATAGCTACGATTACATCAGTAGCATCTTCTGCACCATAGTATACGAATGGAGCATAGTTTCTACCAGTAACTTTTGATATCTCTTGCATATATTTGTTTGCGATATCTGGAACTCTTTCCCAATATTTATTTTGGGCTTCAGCAGCTTGGAAATAAACATCATCATTTTGAGCAGAACCACGAGTTATTGGTTGGTTTGGATTTAAAGCATTTTGTCTAAATGTAGATACTGCATCACGATCTAATAATCTATCGTACACTTCATAATCCATTACTTCTACTTTTTGAATTTCATGAGAAGTTCTAAATCCATCGAAGAAGTGTAAGAATGGTACTTTAGACTCGATTGCTGCTAAGTGAGCAACACCACCTAAATCCATTACTTCTTGAACTGAACCACTTGATAACAAAGCGAACCCAGTTTGTCTTGCAGCCATAACATCTTGGTGATCCCCAAAGATTGATAATGACTGAGCTGCTAAACTTCTTGCAGCAACATGAATTACACCTGGTAATAATTGTCCAGCGATTTTATACATGTTTGGAACTTTCAATAATAGTCCTTGTGATGCTGTATACGTAGTAGTTAACGCTCCAGCTTGCAATGATCCGTGAACCGCACCAGCAGCTCCAGCTTCAGATTGCATCTCAACAACTTTTACAGGTACATCAAACAAGTTTTTCTTACCTTGTGATGCCCATAAATCAACCCACTCTGCCATTGGCGATGAAGGTGTTATTGGATAGATACCAGCAACTTCAGTGAACGCATAAGACGTATATGCAGCAGCTTGGTTACCATCCATTGATTGGAATATTTTTGCCATATTGATAGCCTCCTTTAAAATTTCCATAAATCTCGACCATATTATACATTATAAGGAAAGACATAACAATGATAATCATGGGTTTCAATACTGAAAGCGCATTCATAAGTCCTCATTTTCCAGTATTTTATTCATAAGTAAGTCTATTCACAAAAAAAAGAGTTTTTCATTCCCTATTCTTCTCTTATTTTACTTAGTTACACTTAATTTGATACATGTAAAAACAAATATTATAATAAAAAAAAACGAAGCATATCTGCTTCGCTAATTAAAACTACAATACTCTATTTAAAAATTCTTTTGTTCTAGTTTCTTTTGGATTACTAAAGATTTCTTTTGGGCAACCTTCTTCCAAGATTACTCCTTGATCCATAAAAACAACTCTATCAGCAACTTCTTTAGCAAATCCCATTTCATGTGTAACAACTACCATAGTCATACCTTGAGCTGCTAATTCTTTCATAACTTCTAAAACATCACCAACTACTTCAGGATCAAGTGCACTGGTAGGTTCATCAAATAACATAATATCAGGCTTCATCATTAAAGTTCTCGCAATAGCTACTCTTTGCTTTTGACCACCGGAAATAGTATTTACTGTATAGTGAGGGAATTGTCCTAACCCAACTTTATCTAATAGAGTCATAGCTCTAGCTTCAGCTAATTCCTTAGATTCATTCAAAATAGTTATTGGAGCCATTGTTAAGTTATCTAATACATTTTTATTATTGAAAAGGTTGAACGATTGAAACACCATACCCATTCTTGTTCTTAATGAGTTTAAGTCAGTGTTAACATCAGTTAATTCGTTTCCATCAAATGTAATAAATCCACTAGTTGGTTCTTCTAATAAATTCAAGCATCTAAGCATGGTAGACTTCCCACTACCTGAAGGACCAATTATACAAATCACTTCTCCTCTAAAAATATCAATATTTATATCTTTAAGTACTTCGTTATTACCAAAAGACTTTTTTAAATTTCTAACACTTAAGATTGACATTATTTACCCCCCTCATTTCTTTCAGCTTTTAAACTTTGACTTGTCAGAATACTTACCATCATATTTCCGTTAGGTATGTTTAATAATTTATCAAGATACTCAAGTAACCTTGTAGATGAAATAGTAAGTATTAGATAAATTACACCAGCTACTAGTGCTGATTCTACATGGAGGAAATATTGACTAGCCGCAGCTTTTGATTGATACATTAATTCTATTACACCAATAACACTTAAAACTGATGAATCTTTAATATTAATTACTAACTCATTACCTATAGCTGGTACTGAGTTTTTAAATGCTTGTGGTAAGATCACTTTCAACATTGCTTGATTGTTACTCATACCTAAACTTCTCGCAGCTTCCATTTGTCCATCATCAATTGCATTAATTGCTCCACGTAATACCTCTGTAGCATAAGCTGCTGTATTAAGAGAAATAATAATAATTCCAGCTATCATTACATCAACAGAGAACCACTTATATAAGAAAGCATAATAAAGAACAATTGCTTGAAGCATCATAGGTGTTCCCCTAACTACATCTACATAGAGTGTAGAAAGGATAACTCCAGTTCTTTTTACTATATTTACAAAAATTCCATATCTTGGAGTAACTTTTTGAATCTTCATTGATGCTAATCCCATACCCAGTAAAACTCCAAATAAAGTACCAACTATCGATATTACAATAGTATATTTTAGCCCTTCTAAGAACATAGGGTAATAATTTTTAATTATGAAGATCATTCTATTTAAAGTACCTTCTGGTACAGTCTTTACTGTACTTAATAATATTTGATATATATACATAAATTACAACTCCTAAAACTATCCTTCTACTCTTTTAGAAGCAGAATCCATCCACTCTGCACGTGTAGATTCAGAAATATTCGATAAAGCCTCATTTATACTTGCTTGTAAATCTGTATCTTCTAGTCTTAAAGCTACAGCTACTGTATTATAAGACGGATCTAATATGAATCCGTTTTCGAACCTAATAATTTTCAATTCACTATTATTTGCTACATGAGCCTCAGCTACAGCTAGTTCAGTAATGTACCCATCAGCTACCTCCGCTTTAATAGCGTTTATTACAGCTGGATAGTCAGCTAAATGAGTTCCTTCATTACTACCACTTAACTGAGATATTAAATCAACTTGAAATGTACCCAACTGAGCAATAATATTCGATCCACTAAAGTCATTTAAACTTTTAGCATTTGCATACACACTATTCGTTCTTATCACTATAACTTGTTCACTATCTTCAGTGAAATATGCATCAGAAAAATTCATTGTTTGAGCTCTTTCAAGTGTTGGACTCATACCTGCAATAATTGCATCAATTTGTTCTGCTTTTAACGCTGATGGTAATCCATCCCATGCAATTTTCTTAACAACTAGATCTAACCCCAATTCATCAGCTAATGCTGCTGCCATTTGAACATCATAACCATCACAGTATTGCTCTGAGCCTGATATTTGAACAGCAATATTACTTGATTCATTCGCAGTCACTGTCCAGTTATATGGAGCATAGTCACATTCCATACCTACAACAAATGAGTTACTCACATCTTCACAACCTACTAACACAAACGCAATACTTAAAACTAATAAACTAAATAATCTGTACTGCACCCCAATAATTGGACGTAACAGAAATATGTTACAATAAACCAATAAAGGGGTGCTTTTTTATGGCAAAATACGATGTTGATTTCAAAATTACGGTTGTAAAATTTTATAGAAACAATGGTTTTGTTGAAACAATTAAGAAATTTAAAATTTCTCAAACGGCACTTTATAAATGGGAGAGACAATTTCAAGGAGTAGGATTTGAGAGAAAGAAACATGAATCTTATAAACTAGAAGATAAGATGAAAATTCTCAATTTCTACTGGGAACATGGAATAATTGAGACAGAGAGAAAATTCAATGTTGGTCGATCTTCTATTCACCAGTGGGAACTTATCTACAACGAAGAAGGTGAGCCAGGGTTATATAAGTCGAGACGCTCCAAAGTGAAAAAGAACTTATCAGAAAATGAAAAGTTGATGGCTGAGTTACAATATCTTAGAATGGAAAACGCAGCCCTAAAAAAGTTGGGGACCTTAGTTCGAAACAGGAAAAAGTAATTGCGATCAATGAACTAAGGGAAGAATTTAGTTGGCAATTAAAGGATCTATTAACAATTCCCTGTTTAACGATTAGTAAATCAACATATCATTATATATCATCGAATCTAAATAGAGAAAATCCCGATTTAGAGCTAATAACAATAATAAGCGGAATACAACAAGGAAACAAGTATAGATATGGATATAGACGAGTTACTCTCGTTTTAAAGAAAAAATACGATATAACAGTAAACCATAAGAAGGTATTACGACTTATGAGAGAAAATAGCTTGTTGTCAAAAAAGAAGCAAAGGAAAAAATATAAATCTTATAGAGGTACGGTAGGAAAAATAGCAGCCAATGTCTTAGATAGAAACTTTTATGCCACTAAATCAAATGAGAAATGGTGCACTGATATCACTGAATTTAAGGTATGTGGTGAAAAAATATATCTATCACCAACAGTAGATTTATTTGATAGAAGTATTGTAAGTTACACGTACTCAAAAACACCTAATGTCTCCTTGGTAATAAATATGCTTGATAAAGCATTTGAAAGTAATTCAACTGATAATTTAACAATACATTCTGATCAAGGTTTCCATTATCAAAACAAAAGATACACCGACATACTAGAGGAAAATGAAATTACTCAGAGCATGTCTCGAAAAGGAAATTGTATTGATAATTCACCGATAGAAAATTTTTTTAGTGTTCTCAAAAATGAGTTTTATTACCAAGAAGAATTTGAAACAGTTGATGATTTCTTATTCAAACTAGATGAGTATATTGAGTATTACAATAACGATAGAATTTCACTAAAACTAAAAGGATTCACACCAATGGAATATCGATATGAATCACAATTTATTTAATTTTATATAGTTTTACGTCCAAAAAATTGGGTTCAGTACAAATCTTTTCATTTTCTTTTCTCTCCTTGTTTATAATAAACAAAAAAAGCGCATATGCGCCTAGGTTATAAATTAAACTTAGCGCCTCTACTTTCGTAGGAGTGTCATAGGTATTCCCTATAACCCCATAAGTTAATTATGCCTAATCAACCTATTCGGCGATGATTACCTTTCACTCGTTTCATTGCTTGCCAGCTCCACGACTTACTCTGATGCACCGCTACCTCTATTCCTTTTTTGTTTTTGTCAATATATTATCAGTGGAATAATATTAAGTCAACTTATTTTATATAGAAAACGTTTTACTCAATTTGATACTACTTACCTTTTTTAAGAACAAACGCTCTCATATTATGAGTATATTGACAATTATAAAAGATTTTGTTATTCTTTCACAAACGATGATAAGGACGAGTAGTTAAAATCCTTTTTTTATAGCGAGTGAACGATTGGTGAAAGGTTCATAAAAAAGTTTTAGTGAATAACACCTTTGAGTGCTTACCGAACTGATAGTAGACTAAGCCGGCTTGCTGACCGTTACCCTTGCTAGGTTTGATAGAACTGAAAAAGAGATCATTTTATGATAATTTGGGTGGTACCGCGGATTTGAGAGTCATTCGTCCCTTATTGGGTGACTCTTTTTTTTATTCATTTAAAGGAGGTACATTATGTACAAGAGCAAATTATCGTTATTAGAAACAGAAAGAGCAATAAAGAAATTGAAAGATTACTTTCAAGAAGGACTAGAAAAAGAGTTAGGATTAGAAAGAATTTCAGCACCTCTATTTGTTGATGGGGAATCAGGACTAAACGATGACTTAAACGGTATTGAAGAATCAGTCTCGTTTAATCACTTTGAAAAAACAATGCAAATAGTTCAGTCATTGGCCAAATGGAAAAGGATGGCATTACACAGATATGGTTTCAGTGTCGGAGAAGGGCTTTACGCTGATCTAAACGCAATTAGAAAAGATGAAGTTTTATCACCAATTCACTCACTATACGTTGATCAATGGGACTGGGAATTAATAATTGGAAAAGAACAAAGAAATATGGAAGTTCTTAAAAAAGTAGTAGAGAAAATCTACAATGTATTTAAAAGTACTAACACTTATATTATTAAAAACTATGGTCAGTTAGCTAAGGAGTTACCTGATGGTATACACTTCATCACCAGTCAAGAACTATATGATATATATCCAAAAAAGACTCCTAAAGAAAGGGAGTACGAAATCACTAAAAAATATAAAGCAGTATTCATTACACAAATCGGTTGTACTCTAAGTAATGGAGAAGTCCACGATGCACGTTCACCAGACTATGACGACTGGTCTTTAAACGGTGATATTGTGATTTATAACGAAGTACTCGATCAAGCATTTGAATTATCATCTATGGGTATTCGAGTAGACGAAGAAACTTTACTGAAACAATTAGAAATCAGCAATTGTATGGAAAGAACGAAATTAGATTTTCATAAAAAGCTACTTAGTGGAAAATTACCATACACAATCGGTGGCGGTATAGGTCAATCAAGACTATGTATGTATTTCTTAGATAAAGTACATATCGGAGAAGTTCAAGCAACATATTGGCCTAAAGAAATAAGAGACGAATGTAAGGAAAAAGGAATAAGATTACTATAAAAACAGCCAGGCTTTTGCCTGGCTGTTTAATTATTATTTAATTTGTTTACGTCCTTCTTTTAAAGCATCTTCATTAACAGCAATTAAGTGAGCTTTACCTTCACCAAACATTTTAGTTAATACTTTAATGATATCTGCGTCTTCAAAAGTTTTAACAACTTCTAAATATGCACCTAACATAACCATATTAGCAACTTGAGATACACCTAATTCTAATGCAATCTCATTTACCGGAACTTCATAAACAGTAATATCAGTTCTTTCAACTTTTCTTTCTACAAGCGATGAGTTAATAAAAATCTTACCACCTGGAGCAACTTTACTTTCAAACTTATCTAATGATGGACCGTTCATAATAATTGCAGTTTCACATTCACTAAATACAGGTGAATAAATATCTCCATCAGCAATTATAACTTGACAGTTTGCAGTTCCACCACGAGTCTCTGGACCATATGATGGGAACCATAAAGTATTTAATTCTTTATTAGTTGCAGCGTAAGCTAATAGTTGTCCCATTAACATTACACCTTGTCCACCAAAACCAGCAATTACTATTCTTTCATTATTCATTACTGTCACCATCCTTAATTACACCTAATGGGTAATATGGAATCATATTATCTTCTAACCATTTTAGTGAGTCATTTGGAGTCTTCTTCCAGTTAACTGGACAAGTAGAAACAAATTCTACTATTGAGAACCCTTTACCATCTAATTGGTTTTGGAATGCTTTCTTAACAGCTTTTTTAGCTTTTAATACATGTTTAGGATTATGTACAGATACTCTCTCTACATAGTATGCTCCTGGAATTTGACCTAAAATCTCACTCATTCTTAATGGGTAACCAACTTGATGAGGGTCACGTCCATCTTGAGATGTAGTTGTTTTTTGACCTGGCATTGTTGTTGGAGCCATTTGACCACCAGTCATACCAAAGATTGCATTATTAACAAAGATTGTAGTAATGTTTTCACTTCTATGTGCTACATGAATAGCTTCAGCAGTACCAATAGACGCTAAGTCACCATCACCTTGATAAGTAAATACAACATTATCTGGTAAAACTCTTTTAACACCTGTAGCAACAGCTGGAGCTCTACCATGAGCTGCTTGTTGCATATCACAGTTGAAGTACTCATAATTCACTACTGAACAACCTACAGAAGCAATACCAACTGCTTTATCTAATACACCTAACTCTTCTAATACCTCAGCTACTAAACGGTGAATAATACCGTGAGTACAACCTGGGCAATATGATGTTTCTTTTTCTGTGAACCCCTTAGTTCTACTAAATACTAAATTATCCATTTAAACCTCCTAAGAAATCCTTAACAGCATCTACGATTTCTTGCGGTTCAGGAATTACTCCACCACATCTACCATAGAATCCTATTGGAAGTCTACCTTCGTTAGCAATTTTAACGTCATCAATCATTTGTCCCATACTCATTTCAACTGTTAATAAACCTTTAACAGTTTCAGGTAATTCTAAGAATGCTTTTTCAGGGAATGGCCATACAAAGATTGGTCTAATCATACCAACATTAATTCCCTCTTCTTTTAACATTTCAATTGCTGAACGACATATTTTACTTGTAGTACCGTATGCAACGATAACTATTTCCGCATTTTCTACATTAATCATTTCGTATCTTTGATGATTTTCCTTCATATGAGTGAATTTCTTTTGTAAAGAAATGTTCATCTCTTCTAAAGTTTCAGCAACTAAACTTAATGAGTTAATAATATTTCTTGATTCTCTACCATTTGTACCTGTTGTAGCCCAATCTTTATTAGGTAGATCATACTTAGGTGTTGGGTTATCAAAAGTTACTGGTGCCATCATTTGCCCAATTAACCCATCTCCAAGTATCATAACTGGATTACAATAATAGTCAGCTAAATCAAATGATTCTTTTGTTAAATCAACAGCTTCTTGAACACAATCTGGAGCCATTACAATACAGTTGTAATCACCATTTCCTCCACCGCGTGTCATTTGATTGTAGTCTGCTTGTGAAGGTTGAATACCACCTAAACCTG
Source organism: Mycoplasmatota bacterium WC44 (assembly GCA_046529715.1). GTDB lineage: Bacteria > Bacillota_I > Bacilli_A > MAG-NZ > MAG-NZ > WC44. Next base: position 686,550 of record CP134881.1, on the reverse strand, counting down.
GTCCTCCACGTGATATATTTACGATTACACCAGGTAAGTTTGCACCAACCATGTAAGTGATACCTTCTTGTTTTAATGCAATACCAGGTGAACTAGATGAAGTCATAACTCTAGCTCCAGCTCCAGCAGCACCATATACCATGTTAATTGCAGCTACTTCACTTTCAGCTTGTACGAATACTTTTCCTCTTTTTGGCATCTCTTTTGATAAATACTCAGGAATTTCATTCTGAGGAGTTATCGGATAACCAAAGAACGCATCCATACCACCTTTAATAGCAGCTAAGGCAATTGCTTCATTACCTTTCATTAATACTTTAGCCATTATTTACCCCTCCTTTAATTCTATAAACACTAATACAAGTGTCAGGGCACATTAATGCACAAAACGTACATCCAGTACATTTGTCAGGATTAACCATAATTGCAGGAGTATAACCCTTAACGTTTACTCTTGAGTCTAATCCTAGGACACCATGTGGACATGCTTCAACACATAACGAGCAACCCTTACAAGTGTCAACATTGACAACAACTCTTCCTTTAGCCATTTTTTCTCTCCTTTTAAAAACAATTAAAAAATGTTCTTTTTATTTTGAAACTTTATACGTAATATTATTTTACGTTTACCATAGATTATTAATTTAATCCTAAGATAAAATTTTCACATAGACATTCTAACATAATTGAAAACGTTTTACCAAGAAAATGTTTCAGAATTCCATTATTTTTTTTTATAAATACACATTTTGTAAATAGTTGTAAAACATTTTATTTATCTATAGGAAAATAACAAAAAAAATAGGTGTCTAACCTATCCTTTTACATTGTGATAAACCTTTTGTACATCATCACATTCTTCTAACATATTTAAAAGTTTATTAAACTTTTCATTGTCTTCATCAGTCGCTAAATCAACTAAGTTAGTAGCTAACATAGTTTGTTCGTCAATTAAGAATTCAACATTTTCTCTTTCAGCTTCGATAGTTTTCTTAATATTGAATAATTCAGAAGCACCACCATAAACAACTAATTGTTCTCCCTCAGCTTCAATATCTTTAACATCAATATCAGCCATTACTAATAATTCAAATAATTCTTCTTCTTCAAAACCTTTTACACTTACGATACTTAAATGTTCAAACCCGTGGATAACTGAACCATTAACTCCTAATTTCCCACCAGTTTTAGTAAAACAGTTTCTTACATCTGTTACAGTTCTATTTACGTTATCACTCAAACAGTCTACTATTACTTGAGAACCACCTGGTCCAAAACCTTCATAACGGTAAAAAGTATAATTCTCTCCACCACCACCAGCTGCTTTCTCAATATTTCTCTTAATAATATCTCCTGGAACTTGTGCTTTTTTAGCCTTATCAATTAAGTGTTTTAATGCTAAGTTCGCATCAGGATTAGCTCCTCCATTTTTAGCGCATATGTATAGTTCCTTACCATACTTAGAATATACCTTAGCTTTTGCAACACCAGTTTTTGCCATTGATGCTTTTCTTACCTCAAAAGCTCTACCCATAATAAATCACCTCTTGTTTTTCTAATAAAATTATATCATAAATACTTATTCTTCAAAATCTTTAAATATTATAACTGATTGCCCTGGATTAAAAGTGGGATTAACATGTTTGATCCTAGAACTCTTAAGATTTTGTTTTGTTATCATTTTCTTTAAATCAGTTCCACCAATATAACCATGTATAACGTAGATACTCTTTATGTGTTTAGGTGCATACTTCACTATTCTTTGAATAGCAGTTAGTGCTACCGTGTAAATAAGCCCATGTAAGTCGACTTCAAACTCAGTTTGAACAACCTTTTTTAAATCACCTTTCGAAATATCGTAAGGGACGCTAATCAGTGGGTCAAATAGAAATGTCAAATATTTATCCAGTCTAAATTGTTATTAAGTAGTCTTATTTTTATCACATAACTATCAAGAGTATTCACATAAATCATTCCTTTTTTTATTTATAAATTATATTCTTAAGAAATTCATCCTTTTTATCAATGTAATGACTAGATTTAATTCTTCTTACAGTTCTACTTTTTCCTCTTACAAGTAATGACTCAGTTTCTGCAATACCATTCTTTATTGTTACTCCTTCAAGTAAATCACCTTTTGTAATCCCTGTTGCAGAAAAAATAACATTATCACTACTACATAAATCGTTAAGTTCTAACTTTTTATTAACTTCTACGTCCATCTCTTTACAACGATCATATTCACTTTGACTCATATCATTTTTATCTTCTTTTACATCTTTTCTTAACATTAGCTTACCTTGCATATCTCCTCCAAGTGCTCTAATAACACCTGCCGAAACTACACCTTCTGGAGCTCCACCTACACAATACATTAAATCAACATCACTATTCGGCATACAAGTTAAGATACTAGCAGCAACATCTCCATCAGGAATAGCGAATACCTTTACACCCAGTTTCTGTACTTTTTCAATCATTTCCATATGTCTAGGTTTAGATAGTGTAATCATTGTAATTTCGTTTATCGGCTTTTTCATAATTTTAGAAATTATTTTAATATTCATTTCAATCGGTAAATCGATATCAATAGCACCAACGCACTGTGGATTGACTACTAATTTTTCCATATACATATCAGGCGCCTCTAATAAAGCTCCTCTTTCAGCAGCTAATATAACGGCTAAAGCATTACTTTGTCCCATCGCTACCATTCTAGTTCCTTCAATTGGATCTACGGCAATATCAACTTCAGGTCCACCAAGACCTACTTTTTCTCCGATATATAGCATTGGTGCTTCATCTATTTCACCCTCACCAATAACTATTTTTCCATCTATTTCTGTTTTATTCAGCATATATCTCATCGCATCTACCGCTAATTCATCAGCTAAATTTTTATCTCCACGACCTAAATATGCGTAAGCAGCTAAAGCTGCAGCTTCTGTAATTCTTGAAAACTCTAGGGCTATTTCTCTTTTCATATTTACCTCTTACCTTTTTCATATTCTCTAAACTAATATTAACAAACTTTTGACACAAAAAAAAGAGGTTTCTAGGCCTCACATTTTTTTATACCGCTAACGTTATTTAACACATTTAATAATTGACTAAAATCTATTGGCTTTTTAATCAATTCCTCATAGCCAATATTATCCATTGTTACTTTATCTTCATCCGAATCTAGAGTTGTACATGCGTATATCGGTGTCTCAAGTTCTAGATTGTTCTTTATAATTTTGGTTGCTGTATTTCCATCCATATATGGCATTTCTACATCCATAATAATCAAATCATACTCATTTTGGTACGAATACCCGATGGCTTCTATTCCGTTTACTGCGATGTCATATTTTGTAATGTTCAGAACTTCAAAGATGTTTTGCATTAATAGATGATTAATTTTTGTATCTTCAACTAGTAATATTTTCAGATGAGAAAAATCATACTTAATTCCTGTCCCCAAAATATACCTCCTCTCAAGCGGAATTAATTTTAACATAATTATTCGCACTGTAACTATTTTGTCGAACAAAAGTCATTGAAAAGGTCGAAAAACACAAAAAAAAGAGGTTCAAATCCTCTTTTATAGGTCCATCCAAGCTGAATCACTGGGATTTTGTCGAAATTTAAGTAACTTTGTTTCGTCAGTTTCGACAATATATGACTCTTTAATCGCAACTTTAACCAATGCATCAAAATTAGAAAGTGATACATTCTTTATATTTTCTGCGTTTAGTCTATCAATACCTTTTTGTAATCCATATGTAAAAATCGACACAATACCTAAAACTTCTGCACCAGCATTTTTCAAAGTATTAACAACTTCGATAACACTTCCACCTGTCGAAATTAAATCTTCAACAACTACAACTTTATCTCCTTTTGTTACTTTTCCCTCGATTTGATTAGTTCTTCCGTGATTTTTAGTGTTTCCTCTTACATAACCCATAGGAAGGTTCATTTTATGCGCTGTAATAGCTGCATGAGCAATCCCCGCTGTAGAAGTACCCATTAATATTTCCGCTTCCGGATAATGTTCTTCTATTAAAGAAACTAAGCCATTTTCAACTTCTTCTCTAACCTCTGGATAAGATAAAGTTAGCCTATTATCACAGTAGATTGGAGACTTAATTCCACTAGCCCAAGTGAACGGTTCATTAGGGCGTAAAAATACTGCTTTAATACTTAGTAATAACTCTGCTATTCTATTTTCCATTTGTAAATGCCTCACTTATATATTTATAAGATTCTAGTGGATTTTCACTAGCTGTAATGCTTCTTCCTACAACAATAAAATTTGATCCTAACTCTTTTGCTAACTCAGGAGTAGTTACTCTTACTTGATCATCTTTAGAATTTGTAGCTAATCTTATTCCAGGTGTTACAGTTAAAAAGTCCTCGCCACAAGTTTCATGGATTAATTTTGATTCTAAAGGTGAACATACCACTCCATCAAGTCCTGCTTCTTTAGCATTTAATGCATATTGTTTAACCGTATTTTCAAGCGTTTCATTAATTAATAATTCTTTTTTCATTACTTCTTCACTTGTTGATGTTAATTGTGTAACAGCTATTAACAACGGTCTTTCTCCAGTACTACCTTCTTCTAATCCTAGTTTTGCAGCTTTCATCATTTCTATTGTTCCAGCGGCATGTAAATTAACAATATCTACGCCTAGTTTTGCACAGTTTCTCATTGCCTTACGAACTGTATTTGGAATATCATGTAACTTTAAATCTAAGAACACTTTAAATCCTAACTCTTTAGCTTCTTTAACAATACTTGGACCTTCCCCATAAAATAGCTCCATTCCCATTTTCAAATATGGCGATTCCCCTTTAAAATTTTCTAAAAAAGCAAAAAACTTTTCTCGATTCTCGAAATCACAAGCGATAATTACATTACTCATTATGTGCCCTCCCGATAGCATCTTCTAAATTTTTAATATTATATTTTTCCATTACATTAGGTAAATCTTTAATAATTTTTTCACATACGTAAGGATCAACTAAATTTGCACTACCAATTGCTACAGCCGTAGCACCAGCATAAATAAACTCAAGTACATCTTCAGCAGTCATTACACCACCCATACCAATAATCGGTATATTTACAGCCTTATACACTTGATAAACCATTCTTAAAGCAACAGGTTTTATAGCTGGACCACTTAGTCCACCCATTCTATTAGCTAGAATCGGTTTACCAGTATTTAGATCAAGTCTCATACCAACTAATGTATTAATCATACTAATTGCATCTGCTCCTGCTTCTTCAACTGCCTTAGCAATTTCAACTATATTAGTTACATTAGGACTTAATTTAACATAAATAGGTTTCTTACTTACAGCTTTCACAGCTTTAGTTATTTCACTAGCACCTAGACAAGATGTTCCAAATGCCATCCCACCTTCTTTTACATTGGGGCAACTTATATTTACTTCTAAAGCTCCAACAATATTACATTCACTTAGAAGTTTCGCAGTCTCTACATAATCTTCTAATGTATTACCACTTACATTCGCTATTACTTTTTTATTAAAAACTGTTTCTAACTTTACAAACTCTTCTTCTATAACTTTATGAACACCTGGATTTTGTAAACCAACTGCGTTAAGCATCCCCGAAGGTGTTTCAGCTATTCTTGGAGTTGCATTTCCGAATCTACTTTCAAGGGTTGTCCCTTTTGTCATGATAGACCCAAGTATGTTAATATCATAAAACTGTGTAAACTCATATCCAAACCCAAAGGTTCCACTTGCTGGAATAACTGGATTATCTAAATCCATTCCTGGTAACTTCACTTTATGATTCATAAATTACCTCCTCAGATTTAAGTACTGGACCTTCAACACAAATTCGTTTATAACCAGTTAATGTTTTACAAGAACATCCCATACATGCGCCAAATCCACAGCCCATTCTTTCTTCAAAGGATAGTTGTCCATTATTTGGATAGGCATTTACTAAAGCTAATAACATTGGCTCAGGACCGCATGTATAGTAATAATCAAAATTAATATTTCTTAAGATATCAGTTACAAATCCTTTTTTACCATAGCTTCCATCAACTGTACTTACATAAACTTCACCAAGTTCTTTAAACTCTTCTTCTATAAATATATCTTCTTTAGAATTGAATCCGAGTACTATCGTTACTTTTTTATTCAACTTAATTAACTCTTTTGCTAAGTAATATAATGGAGGTACTCCTACTCCACCACCTACTAAGACAATATTATTCTCAGGAATACTCAAATCAAATCCATTACCTAAACTTAGTAAACAATCTACTTCTTCATTTACTTTCTTTTCACTTAGAATCTTTGTACCATGTCCAACCACTTTATAAATAATTGTTAGTCTATCTTCATTTAAATCACATACACTAATAGGTCTTCTCAAAAATGGTACTTCAGAGTCACTAACTTTTATATTAATAAATTGTCCAGGTTTTAAATCAAAATCACCTTGTAACACCATTTTATAGACATCTCTAGCTATAAGTTTATTTTCTATGATATTCAACTTATTCATCTTTAAATACAACTCTACCATTAACAATTGTCATTACGGGCCAGCCATAGCATTCCCAACCATCAAATGGAGTGTTTTTTCCTTTCGAATAAAATTTTGTCTTATCTATTTTCTTTTTATTATTTAAATCAACAATCGTTAAATCAGCTATTCTACCTTCTCTTAATCTACCTGCATCTAAGTTTAAGATTTTGGCAGGATTTAAACTGAACCAATTTATAGCATCTTTAAGTGAAGCCATATTTGTTTTTATTAAGTAAGTATAAATTAAAGGGAATGCTGTTTCTAAACCAACTATTCCAAATGGTGCTTTATCCATACCTAATTCCTTTTCATCAGCAGCATGTGGTGCATGATCAGTTGCGATTACATCAATAGTTCCATCAATTAAAGCTCTTATTAAAGAATACTTATCATCCACACCTCTAAGTGGTGGATTCATCTTAAAGTTAGTGTTAGCTACATCATTAGATACAAGTAATAAGTGATGAGGGGTAACTTCACATGTTACAGCCTGACCTCTTTCTTTAGCTTCTTTTACAATTCTTACGCCTTCTTTAGTAGAGATATGGCAAACATGATATCTAGAATTTGTTTCTTCAGCTATTAGTACATCTCTTGCTATTTGTAAACTTTCACTTAAAGATGTTATCCCTTTCCATCCTTCTTGTTCACTTTTCAATCCCTTATGAACATAACCACCAAACAATAATGCTTCATCTTCACAGTGTGCCGCGATTAACGTTTCATATTTATTAGCTTCTTGCATGGCTTGATACATCAATTTCGAACTCTGAATACCTACACCATCGTTTGAAAAGCCACATACCTTATCACTTAGACTTTCCATATCTACTACTTCTCCTCGTTCAGAAGCATGAGTAGTAATCGAAGCATAAGGTAATACATTAACAACAGCGTTCTTTTCCACTAACTTCAAAAAGTTATTTATCTTTTCTAAGTTGTCTGGAACCGGTTTAACATTTGGCATTGGACATATTGTCGTATAACCACCTCTAGCTGCAGCCATAGTTCCTGTAGCTATCGTCTCTTTATGTTCATAACCTGGTTCTCTTAAATGTACATGCATATCAATAAATCCTGGAGAGATGAACTTACCATTAAGTTCATACACTTCAAAATCATCTTTTACTTCAATTTCTTCAGCGATTTTAGATATAACATTACCTTCAATTAAAATATCTACTGAGGTAAGCTTATCTTTTAAGACTTTTCCGTTTTTTAAAAGGATTTTCATACTATCTCCTTAGTCTAATTCTACTTGTTCTTTTAAATCTACTTCTTCGAAGAAAACTTTAATTTTTTCACTACTAGAAGTAGGAATATTTTTACCTACATAGTTTGCTGTAATTGGTAATTCACGGTGTCCTCTATCAACAAGTATTGCTAATTGAATTTTTGCAGCTCTTCCCATATCCATAACAGCATCCATTGCTGCACGAATTGTTCTACCTGTATATAATACGTCGTCTACTAGTATTACAGTCTTACCTCTAACATCGATTTCAGGCATCTCAACATTTGCTTTTGATACTTCCTTGTCATCACGGTAACCTGTAATATCCAATTCACCGAATTGTAATTTAACACCCTCGATACTATCGATATTGTCTAAGATTCTTTGACCTAAATTAACACCTCTTGTTTTAATTCCTAATAAAACAATGTCATTTAAATCCTTATTCTTTTCAATGATTTCATAAGAAATCCTTTTAATCGTTCTTCTGATTGTCTCTTTATCTAATATAACTTTCATTTTATTCTCCTTTATGATAATGATCTTTTTATAACAGCCATACGAGTATATACTCCATTACTCATCTGTTTCATAATTCTTGATTTTGAACATTCTACTACTTCATCAGCGATCTCAGTTCCACGGTTATATGGAGCAGGATGCATGATAATAGCATTATCTTTCATTTGATTAACTCTTTCAGAAGTTAAACCAAATGCTTGATGATACTCATCTTTTGTTAATGTCATGTTGTAACCATGTCTTTCATATTGAACTCTTAACAACATAACAACATCGCATATTTTTATTGCTTCATTATAGTCCATATATTCAGCACTTCCATCATCAAACTCTTTTGGACCACTTATATAAACTTCCATACCTAATTTCTTCATAACTTCTATATTAGTATGTGCAACTCTTGAGTGACGAATGTCTCCTACTATTACAACCTTTAAATTTTCAAAAGACTCAAACTCTTGTCTAATTGTTAATAAGTCTAATAAACTTTGAGTTGGATGATTACCAGTACCATCTCCACCAGACATGATTGGAATATTTATCCCATCTAGTTGCTTGAAATAATTATTATCAGGATGTCTAACAACTAATGCATCAAACCCAATACTTTCAAATGTCTTTAAAGTATCATATAAAGTCTCACCTTTTTTAACACTCGATGCTTCTGTGTTGAAGTTTGTATCAATCATACCTAAATTTTGTTCGGCTACGATGAAACTGTAATGAGTTCTAGTTGATGGTTCAAAGAATAAATTCGCAATTTTCTTACCTTTTACACCGTCCCATGTTTTCCCTTTTGAAAACTCTTGTGCCTCGTCTAAAATTCCATTAATCTCTTTTACGTTTAAATCACTTAACTTAAATAAATTTTTCATAGTATTAGCTGATAAACAGCTTTCCTTTCTAAGTATAAAAAAACCCTTTAGTCCATAGCTAAAGGGTATACTTATCTCAGTAAAGTAATATGTATTGTGTATTCCCTTATTAGTCTCTCTGGACTATTTTAAAAGTACTAACCTAATTATACATATATAAAACAATAAGACAATAGTTTTTTTAAATTTTAAATATAATTACTTTTTCAACATTCACTTTACTACAATTAATGTTAAATGTTTTATCGTTAATTAAGTTAATGTATTCACCATCATTAACTTCTAATTCAATCTCTTTAGTCTCACCAAAGTTAAATATTCCAATTATTTTAGAGTTACTATCTTCAAAACTTGAAACAACAATATCATCCAAACAAGTGACATGATACTTACCACAAGCAAATAATGGATCCTTTTTCAACTTAGCTAATCTAGTAATTAAGTTTGTAATATCACCTTTACTAAAATTAATTATATCCTTATCAAATAAGCTTGGTAACAAATCATCTTTATATTCTTGTCCAGCATAAATCATCGTTGCTCCCTGTTGGAAGAAGATAAACGCAGTCAAAGTCTCAATATTTAAATCATAACTAGCTACACGTGGTTGGTCGTGATTCTCTAAACATCTTAACTTAACGTAATTCTCAGGGTACATACCCTGTTGATATTCTAATGTTCTTACCCAGTCTTTAAGTTCAAGTTCTCCTTCGAAGAAACCAGCTTGCTCATCCCAAAAGTCATAAGTGTACTCAATATCAAATGCTTCAAATAATTGACTGTCAGAACACGCTTCGAATCCACAGTCTCTTAAGTATCTGACAAATCCTAAATGAATAGATTCAGCTAACCATATAAAGTCAGAATTAATTTTACTAATTTCTTTTCTTGCTTCTTTCCAGAAATCTAATGGAACTATACTAGCTACATCTGCTCTAAATCCATCAAGTCCAAGATTAGCCCAGTACTTAAGCATATCTATCATATATTTCCATAACTCTTTATTAGCATAATCTAAATCAGTAATATCCCACCAATCTCCTACACGATTAGCAAACTCTCCCTTATCATTCTTATAGAAAAACTCAGGATGTTCTTCAATCAACTTCGAATCACGAGAAGTGTGATTCATAACAATGTCAATCATAATCAACATGTCTCGCTTATGAACTTCTTCTATTAGACCCTTAAAGTCTTCTAAATCTCCATATTCCTCATTTATTGAATAATAATCTTTAATTGAATATGGACAACCTAATTCACCCTTCTTTTGTTTTTGCCCTATAGAATGAATAGGCATTAAATAAACTATATCTACACCAAGTTTTTTTATTCTATCCAAATCATTTATAAACTCATTAATTGTACCCTCAATTGTATGATTTCTTAGGTAAACTTGATAAATAGTCATATTTCGTAATTTTAAATTTGTTTCAATTGCCATTTATAAACACCTCACCAACTAATATTACCATCAAAAAGCTAAAAATCCTTTTGTTAGCGTTATTTTTTATAATAAAATATGAAAAAAAATTAATAAATACTTTCTTTTCGAGTTATTTTGCTATATAATAATAGCAGCTATAAAAAATAATAGCATCAAATAAAAGGAGATATGGAATTTATGAATGGTACTGTAAAATGGTTTAACTCTGAAAAAGGTTATGGATTCATTACTGCTGAAGACGGTAAAGAAGTGTTCGCTCACTTTTCAAACATCACAGGTGATGGTTACAAAACTTTAGAAGAAGGTCAAGAAGCTGAGTTTGAAATCGAAGTAAACGATAGAGGACCTCAAGCGACTAACATCTCAAAAAGATAATTAAAGTTGGACTACGTCCCTCTTTTTTTTTACACAAAAAGGCTTCTCAATTTTGAAGCCTTTTTTTATATTAATACATTCTGAGTGACTCTATAAAAAAAACAGTTCACTAAGAGAACTGTTTTAATATATTCATTTTCTTAACTTGTGATTCAAGAACTTCCTTAACTGGTTCAAATAGTAATATCATAATAGTAAAATTTCCTACCATATGAAATATATCAAATGTTATACCATTAACCCAGTATACTAATATATTAATTTTAGTCAGTGGTGCAGTATATATGGCAAACAGTAATCCAAAACTTAAGCCAAATAAACCTGATAAAATAGCCCAACCCACTCGGTGTTTTATTCTATTTTTAAAGAAATTTGCGATTATTATAAGTAATGGCCAGAATAAATAGTACCCAAATGTCCATAAGCCAAATCCCCATATTAATATTTCCACAGTTGAAAATATTATAGAGATTAAGAATGTTCTTCTAACTCCTAATACAATTGTATAAACAATAAACAAAAATGAAACAACTTCAATATTAGGAATTGTAGCTAATGTTTGTTTACCTACTGTAATGATAATTGACAAAAAACTAATTAATACAAGTTCTTTTACATACAAACTAGAACGACGTTGCTTCAAACTTGTAAACATCTCCATCAGTTACTGGTTGATCACTAATACCTAACATTCCGTACTCACCATTTACATAAATAGACCAGTAGTATTTCAAACCTAAAGACTCGAAATTAAATCCCTTTAATCCTGATACCATTGGCCCAAAGTCATAGTTAGTTTTTTCAACTTCTAATTCTTCAGATTGCTCATCAAGTAATCCTAATAGATACTCTTGATCTGTACAGTAATCATAAGACTTATCAATACCTTCATCACCATAAACCACTTCAATAGTTACACATTTCTCTCCTTCAGTTGTTTTAGCACAACCGAATAAAACAAAACTTAATAATAATGCATATAATACTTTTTTCATCTTTACCCTCCACATAAGTTTTGCCTCCAAAAATAAAACTCACACCATAAGCGTGAGTTAAAAAATCAATCAAAAATTTCTTTTGACGATTCTTCTCAGACCCAGGAGACATCAATTCATTCTGGCAAGTCTACCGGCTTAACTTCATCCTACTTTCTCACCTTCCCGCTTGATGCAGTGGTATTTTGAGATTTCGTCAGTATCACGGTTGCTGGGACAGCTTGGGATTTTACACCCAATTCCTTATTAAGTAATACACCAAAACTTTATACTTAAATTATACTACTCTTAACTCGATAGTCAATATAAATTAACTATTTTTCCTCTTCACTTCTTTTATATCATAACTTATCATTAAAGTCATTGAACTAACAATAATAAATGCTCCAATAACTTGATGTATTGTCAGAATATCGCCTAAGATAAAATAACCAAATACTATAGTAACAATTGGTATAAAGTTAACAAATAGTCCTGATTCAGTAGTACCAATATTTTTCATCGCAACTACGTATAACAGGAATGAAATCGCTGATGATAAAACACCTAATGCAATTACATGAATCCAGTGATGAGCTTCTACTAATGAATATTCAATACCTTGAAAAAATATTAATGGTAAGTAAAGTAATAACGCAATATACCCCTGTGTTGCTGCTACTTTAAGTTCAGAATACTTTTTAGTTAGTCTCGAAGAAGTCTCACTAAATACTGTCCAAGATAATACGGCCAAAATCATAAACAAATAACCCTTTGTGCTGTTCACTCCGCCTGAATCACTACTAACTATTAAATATATACCCACAATAGATGCAAATATTGTAAATATCTTTATTTTATTAAGTCGCTCATTATGAATTAAGAAATTAGACAACATTATCGCTAAAGGAACTAGCGATAAGATAATTGATGCTGATGATACACTTAAATACTTAATACCTGTACTTTCAGCATAAAAATAAAGTACTACACCAATTAAAGAGCTAAGTAAAAAGAGAGGTAAGTCTTTTAAATCAAATCTAAAACTCTCTTTCTTTATTTTCATAAATAAGATAAAGAAAACAGAAGCAAAAACATATCTAAAAAAGACCAACCCAATTGGAGTAAAGACTTCTAAAGCTATTTTTATACTAATATAAGATAGTCCCCAAACGACCATTGTAAAAATAATTGCTGCATAACCTAATTTTTTCATATTATCACCAACCAAAAACTATTATAGCACAAAAAAAACGACACTAAGTCATTTTTTTAACCTATTAATTTCATATATGATTCGTAAACATCCGGAAGTACTTTATTGAATCTTTGAAGAGTGAATGTTTCTTTATCAACAACTACGATAGTAACATAACCAGAAGCTTTTAAATCTCCATCATCATTTACAATTTCTTGATAATACACTGTCTTTACTTTAGTGAACTTATGAACCTTAGTTCTCACTTTTACCTTTTCACCAAACTTCACGCTTTCGTGATATTTAACACTTAATTCTTTAACTGGATAAAGGTATCCTTGTTCCTCTGAATCATTCATAGAAAAACCTAATGACTCATAAAACTTAGTTCTTCCGATATCAAACCAAACAACATAGTTAGCATGGTACACAACACCCATTTGATCAGTCTCACCATATCGAACTTCAATATTATGTTCAACAACCATTACATCTCTCTCCCCACTGCTTCAGCTACTAATTTACATGATTTTAGTAATTCAGCAAATTTATCTGGTTTCAAACTTTGAGCTCCATCACTCATAGCTTTTTCTGGTTCTGTATGAACTTCAATTATAAGTCCATCTGCACCAGCAGCAATTGCTGCTTTTGATAAATCTTCAACTAAATCCCATTTACCTGATGCATGACTTGGATCAACAATAACTGGTAAATGAGTTAATCTTTTAACTGCTAATATAGCACTAACATCTAAAGTATTTCTAGTATAATTTTCAAACGTTCTGATTCCTCTTTCACAAAGGATTACATTGGGATTCCCATTCGCGACAATATATTCAGCTGACATAATCCATTCTTGGATTGTATTTGAAAAACCCCGTTTTAATAATATTGGCTTAGTCATTTTTCCAAGTGCTTTAAGTAATTCAAAGTTTTGCATATTTCTTGCTCCAACTTGTACTAAATCAACATATTCTTCAAATTCATCAATTTTATCTATTGACATTATTTCACTTACGATAGGCATATTATGTTTTCGTTTTGCTTTATCTAGAATCTGTAATCCCTCTTTTGCCATCCCTTGAAAGGCATATGGACTAGTTCTTGGTTTATAAGCTCCACCTCTTAAGCAATCAGCTCCTAATTTAGATACTACTTCAGCTATCTCCATTAGTCTTTCTTCAGATTCAACAGAACAAGGCCCAGCCATAACTACTATTTTCTTTTCACCAACTTTTACCCCGTTAACATCAATGATACTATCAATAGCTTTAAACATTCTATTTACTTGACGGTAAGGCTCGACAATTCTTATTACATTTTCAACACATTCAAAGCCATATAATCCTCTTGTATCAAATTTTACTGTATCGCCAATTACTCCAATAATTAAATGATTAGTTCCTTGAGATACATGTAAATCAAAACCATTACTTTTTAAATGTTTCTTTAGACTATTTATATCTTTCTCTTTTGAATTGCTTCTAACTTTAATAATCATATTATCTACTTACCTCCATTTTTTTAATTGCCTCAATATAACTATCAAAGCCAAAACCTTTAACTGTATCAATACAAACATCTTTTATTACTGATGTCTTTCTAAATTCTTCACGATTATCAACATCTGATAAATGAACCTCATAACACGGTACATTAATTGATGATATTGCATCTCTAATTGCGTATGAATAATGTGTCCATGCACCTGGATTAACAATTATGTAGTTATAATTGTCATGTGCCTTATGAAGATATTCTATATACTCCGATTCTGAGTTTGTCTGATGCATCTTCAATTCAATATTTTCCTTAAGACAATAGCCTAAAATATACACTGTTAACTCTTCATAGTTACCTGTTCCATATATTTTTGGTTCTCTTATACCAAGCATATTTAAATTAACTCCATTTAGTATTAATAACTTCATAAAGCACCTCCAAATTTATATTATTTCTTATAATAATATCACAATATTGCTTATAAAGTTCAATTCTAGAGTTATAAAGTTCAATTAATGACTGCTCGTCTTTAATCAAAGGTCTATCTTCAGAATCAGTATCTAATATATCCTTAAGAGGTCTATCTATAAATATAATAATACCGTTTTGTTTAAGCATTTCAATATTTTTAGAGTTTTTAATTACTCCACCACCAGTTGATATTACTTGATTATGTTTTTTCGCATAATCACAAGTGAGCCTAGTTTCTATTTTTCTAAAATGATCTTCACTTACTTCAAATAACTCTCGAATAGTCTTCTTTTCTTTATCAACAATCTCAATATCTATATCAACTAACTCTTTATTTAGTATTTTACTTAATTGTTTACCATAACTACTCTTACCACTCATAGGCATTCCAATCAAGACAATATTTACATTATTGTTTAACAGTTCATTAAATATATCTTCAACTATACTTACATCAATATCTTTATCTATGAAATGCTTGTGAGCAACATATGCTTGATAAACTAACATATATAAGCCATTAGCTTTTTTCACATCATCAACACTTGATAAAAATTTAGTAGTTAAGGGATTATATACTAAATCAACAATAGCCTCCAAACTCTTAAATTTATCTAAACTAAATAATAGTTCAGCATCATTATTTGGATACATTCCATTTGGAGTAGTATTCACAACTATTTCAAAATCATAATCTTCAATTTCACTATATGTGTATACTCCTAAAGACTTAGTTCTTGAACAAAAAGATGTTGATTTAGCGTTTAAATCACTCATTACTTTATGGACTGTCTTACTACTTCCACCTGTTCCTAATACTAATACTCTTTTATCTAATACTTCAATATTATTTCTTTTAAGTAATGCTTTAAAACCATCATAGTCAGTATTATATCCATATAGCTTGCCTTCTCTATTAACAATGGTATTCACTGCGCCTATTTCGGCTGCGTTAGGCTCTAAATAATCTAAATACCTAATTACATCTTGTTTATAGGGAATTGTTACATTAATGCCCTTAAATTCCTTCAGTCGAAAAAATTCATCAAGTTCATCAAGTTCCTTACACTTATAAGTAATAGAACTTAATCTTTGATGAATGTATTCACTTAAACTATGTTTTAATGACTTCCCTATTAAATAGTACATATTATCCTCTTTGTTGATTCTTACTTACTTCAAATATCTTTAAATATATTTCCTTTAATTCTTCTTGATAATTAAAGTTTACACACTTACTTAAAATATCATCTTCTCTATTTGAATGATTAACTTGAATCATATTGTTTTTTTTATATATACCAACTTCATTTGTTATTCTAAATCTTTTTTCTAACAACGACATTATTTCTTCATCAACTGAATCAATTTGATTTCTTAACTTGATTAAAGCATCCATTTCGTTCCCTCACTTCTAGAAATTAATTCCAGTATACCAAATGCTACTATACTGTTAACTACAGTGTAACCTCTTAAAATAATAGCAGGATCATGTCTTCCTTTACCTTCAATCTCGATAGTCTCTTTAGTTTTATAATTAACACTTTTCTGAATTTTCCCTATAGTAGGTGTTGGTCTGAAGGCACTTCTAATTAAAATCGGCATACCATTTGAAATACCTCCATTGATACCACCTGAATTATTCGTCTTTGTAATTAATTTATCAGTAAAATCAAATTCATCATTTGCTTCACTTCCATACATTTCACTTATATCAAAACCTGCACCAAATTCAACACCCTTTACTCCTGGTATCGAAAATATTAAATGAGAAATTATACTTTCTATACTGTCAAAAAAAGGTTCTCCGTATCCTGCTTCAACTCCTAAAACAATCGTCTCAACAACTCCTCCAACAGAATCACTTTTCTCTTTAGTTTCTAAAACTAACTTATCCATCTCTTCTTTAACTTCTTTATTGATTACTACTTTATCACTAATATTATCAAAAGAATACTTATCATCTAAAATATCCTTAAGTCTTAGAATATGAGAATGAACTTTAATACCTTTTTTAAGTAAGATACTTCTTGAAATAGCTCCTATAATAACTATTAACGCTGTAAGTCTTCCTGAAAAGTGTCCACCACCACGATAATCTTGAAAGCCACCATACTTAGAAAAAGCAGTATAGTCTGCGTGTGATGGTCTTAATTTATACATATCGTAATCATTACTCTTAACATCATTGTTCTTAATTAGAAAAGTTAAAGGAGTACCTGTAGTATATTCATTTAAAAAACCACTTACTATTTCAAAAGTGTCTTTTTCCTGTCTTGGAGTAGTTAAATTTGATTTACTTCTTCTTTTATCAAGTTCTGAATTAATGAAGTCTAGATCAAGTTTCATTCCAGCTGGTAATCCATCAATTGTAATTCCAATTAGTGGCCCATGTGATTCTCCAAAAATGCTTACTCTTATATTTGTACCAAAACTATTCATATCACCACATCCTATAGAAATTCTTTAAGTTCATTTATTCTTATCTCTTTTATATATGCTTTCCCAATACGTTCTAATAAAATAATTTTTATATTTTCACCTATTACTTTTTTATCATTAAGAAGTAGATTAAACATCTCGTCTTTTGAATACTCATAAACAGTTGGTAATTGATATTTCCTTAATACCTCTTTTATAAGATTTTTGAGTCCTTCATCTTTTGTAATATTAAGCATTCCTATACCTACTGCCTCACCATGTAAAATATCAAATTCACTTAACATCTCTATCCCATGAGCAATTGTATGTCCAAAGTTTAAAATATGTCTAATACCATAATCCTTTTCATCTTCTAAAACAATGTCTCTTTTTATTTCTAGACATCTATAAATTAAATCTTCTATATTTTCAATATCTCTATTTAAAATTCTTTCAAACAAAATTGAATCCTTTATTAAACCATACTTAATCATTTCGGCCATTCCATTATTGAAATGACGTTCATCTAAAGTACTTAGAGTGTTTGGATCTATAAGGACTACTTTTGGATTATAAAAAGAACCTATAATATTCTTTCTACCAAAGTTAATCGCTACCTTACCACCTACACTACTATCTATTTGAGCTAGTAAGGATGTTGGTATTTGAACAAAATCAACACCCCTCATAAAAGTACTAGCAACAAACCCAGTTAAATCACCGACAACACCTCCACCTAAAGCGATTAATTGAACATCTCTTGTGAAACCTGATTCAATTAAAGTTGTCATAATATCTTCATATTGTTTAAGCGATTTAGCTGTTTCTCCGTGTGGAACAGTTATCACTAATGCATCATTAAAAGATGATTTTACTTTAAGTATATATTCTTTTGGTATCAAATCATCAGTAACAATTACTGTCTCTTTAAGAGTTAAGTAGTTACTGATTTCATCTAATATACCTCGTTTAATTACGATTTCATAATCATTTACTCTAAGTTTCATAATTAATCCTCTATAATTCCTCCTAGGCTTTTAAAATCTTCGTAAAAGTTAGGATAAGATTTATTTATCACATTTGCATTTGTTAGTTCTATAATTGAATCACTTCTAAGAGAAGCAATAGTTGCCATCATAGCAATTCTATGATCATTATAACTATCAACAATATTACCTTTTAAAGATCCTTTTCCTGTTATAATAAGTGAATCATCATTCTTGATCACATCTACTCCTAATTTCGTTAGTGTATCGAACGTTGATTCTAATCTATCAGACTCTTTTATTCTTAATCTTTCTGCACCAACTATTTTACTTACACCTATACTTAATGCTGATACTAAACCAATAATAGGACCTAAATCAGGAGTTTGAGATATATTTATTTCCTTTCCTAACGTGATACCTTTTCTAAAAATATAACCACTATCGATTACTTCTATATCCGATCCCATTTGTTTAAGGACTTTTACTATGGCTTTATCACCTTGAATTGAATTATGATTCATTCCAAGACACTTAATATTCCCGTTTATAATTCCCGCAACAGCAAAGAAAGCCATTTGTGAAAAATCACCTTCTACATAATAATTGGTTTCTTTATATTTTTGATTTCCCTTAATAGTAATTACATTATTTTCTAAAATGACTTTAACACCAAATTTCTTCATTACTTCTATTGTCATTAATACATAATTTAATGATTCAAATTCATTTTCAATGATTATTTTAGAATCACCATCTAATAAGGGTAAAACAAAAAGTAATCCACTTATAAACTGTGAACTTATGTTGCCAGGAATAGTATATTCTTTCGAAGTTAAATCACATTTAATTTTTAATGTATTCTCTTTCTTTAAGTATACTCCATTTAATTCATTAATTAAGTTATCATATATACTCATAGGTCTATTCATAAGAGATTCTTTCCCCGTAATATGAAACTCATATCCACTCAACATAAGTACAGGAATCATGAACCTAATTGTAGATCCTGACTCATTACAATCTATAAGTTTTTCTTTTAAATCTATTTTTTCAACTCCAGTAATGTTTAAACAATTATCATTTATTTCTATTTTAGCTCCAATTGCTCTTAAGGCATTAATTGTAGCCAAAATATCATCACTTAAAATAATATTATCAATTTTACTTTTACCATTTGCTAGACTAGCACATATAATTGCTCTGTGTGAATAACTTTTTGACGGTGGAATAACTACTTCACCTTCTAAAAAACTGGGTTTTAATTTAATACTCATTATTATCACCATCCAATAAAGTTCTTTTTACATTTGCATCATTCATTAAATCAATAAGATTCTCAGTATCATTATTCTCTAGATATTCCTTATATTTTCTCATGTATAAAATAAAGGAATCAATTTTATCAACTAAGTTTTCTTTATTACCTAAAAACAATTCACTCCATAGATTTGTATTTATTTTAGCTATTCTAGTTAAATCTTTATATGAATCTCCAATAAACTTTTTAATATCTAATTCAAAGTTATCACTATTTACTAATGCTAACGCTATTACATGAGTTAACTGTGATGTATAAGCAATTATTTTATCATGAACTTCTGGAGTCACAAATGAAACACTTTTAAAACCAATCTCATACGCTAAATTTTCTATAAGTTTTATATTATCTTTTTTATTTCTATTAGTAGGAGTAATCACATAATTTCCATTCTTAAATATATCTTTATTAGAATGATAAACACCTATCTTTTCTCTACCTGCAATTGGGTGAGCGAAAACAAAATCAATATTATTAGGAAGAACATCCTCGATTTCTGATACTAATTTACTTTTAATACCAGCAGCATCTGTTATAACTGCACCTGGTTTAAAATAGTTTGTATTTTCTTTAATAAACTTATAAATATCAGTAGGATATAAACATATGAAAACAATATCAAGTTGGTTTAGAATATCACTAGGGTTAACGTAACCCTTAGTGATAAAATTATTTTCTTCAGCATATCTTAAAGATTTATCATCTTTATCAATTCCGAAAATCTCATACTTTTGAATTAAGTTTTTTGCGTAAGTTCCACCTATCAAACCTAGCCCAACAATGCCTATTTTCATCTCAATCACTCCCACATTAACTTATATCATACACTATTTGGCAAAAAAAAGCGACCTAAGCCGCTAAACTTCATTATTTGTTTCAGTTTCTTCTTCCTGTTTATCGTTTTCTTCAATCTCATTATCATTTTGAAAGTTAGACTTTCTGTTCCTAAATTTATCTAAAATTCTTTTTCTAAGGTTTGTAGATTTCATTTCGAACTTATAGCCATCTTCTGTCGGATAAATATAGATTTTACCATGAGAGGTTACATTATGAAAATCAACTATTATTACTTCTGTATCTTTTCTAAATAGCTTCGTGAATCTAATTCGCGCCTTTTCTTAACCTTTTATACTCATTTCTATAACTTCTTTATTTCTTCTATTAGATACTTTAACGAAATTACATTCAACACTAGTGTCTTCCTTAGTCATTCTAAATGCAAATCCTGAAGTATTATCATTGTAACCATAAACTAATCTTACCGTTTATTCATCAGTTACTGATTCGAATCTTATAAAACTCTTATTATCATTATAGATTTCTCTACCTATTACTTCATATTCTAAATCATTATATAATAATACACCAGTTAAGAGTGTCACTACTTCAATTTCTTCATTTCCAAAGCTATCTATTACTTCAATTTCTTCGATTGATACATCATGATGAACAGTATAAGTTTTTTCATTCATGAATAGATCGTATGTAGTAAAGGAAACCATCTCATCATAGCCTAATTCAGATAATCCTTAAGTAAACTTTATAGCACCATTCTCGATTAAGTAATTATAGACATCAACATATTTACCTGCATCATCATCTTGTGGGAGAATTCCTTCATAATCTTCTATGTAAGTTTCTTCAGATTCATCATTCTTATCATTTTCTTTGGATTCATCATCTTGACCGGTCTCAGTCGATGAAAGAGACGTAAGATCATACTCTACATAGTTGCTTAATTCCTCAAATGTAATACCATCAATGTCTTCTATATTAATTTCACCTTGAGTACAGCCTGTTAACAAAATTATACCTGTCAATACTAATAACTTTCTCATTGTTTATTCCTCCTTTTATTACTTCATAATCATAAACAAAAAAGACAACCATTTTATTGGTTATCTTCTAATATTTCTAATAATTTTTCTATTCTTAGTTTCGATAGTTTTTTATAGTCACTTTGCTCATAGTCAGTATTTTTAATAATTATTTTTATATATACATCTCTCAACACATTATATAAGTCCTTAACTTTCCATGAAGCTAAGTCATCGAAATCTTCTACTGTATAATCTGTAATTCTAATTGTCTCTTCGATTAATTTTCGTTTTGAGTCCGTTACCTTTGTATTAGTTGAGTTATTTATGTTATTGTCTTTACTTTCATTACTTTCGTCACTTTTCTTATCTACTTTATTCTTTTTTATTTTGTCAACTACTACTTCAGCTTTCTTTTGTTTTTCTTCTAGTTTCTTTTTAACTTTCTCATTAACTCTTTTTAAAACTAAGTCGCTAAACTCTTCATCTTCACTTTCTATACCTATCAATATGTAATCATCTTCAGTAATATATTCTTTACTGATTGCTGCTTCAATTACCAAATCTAATACTTCAGCTATTGTTTTTCTTTTGTACTTAATATCTCTAAGTAGTTCTTCGCCGTCTTCATTAATAGCAGTAAGCTTTAGAACTTTTTCTTTCTTACTAATTTCGAACTGAATTGATGGATTGATATCCATTGTAACTATTGCTTCTGTAGCAGCTACTCTTGGTGAAATCGAGAATGCTAAGGCTATAATTATAATAATTGACAGGAATGCATATCTTACTCGAGGCATTCTAACTTTATTTATAGGTTCAGGTACAAAGAATTTTGGATCCGCTTTTATCTTATCTAAAACATCTGGTACGTTGTTAGATTCAATTTTCAAACGTTTAATAATTTCACTCTTCTTCAATTACCTCACCTCCAATTTATTTCTTAATTTTTTCATAGCTTGATTATATAACCAAAGAATAGTACCAATTGGCTTTTCTAAAATCCTAGCTATTTCCTTATGTGTCAAGTTTCCTATTACATGCATTAATACAACTTCTGATTCATTCTCCTTTAAGAATCTCATCATATCATTAAGTAAAAGTTGTTCATCACTATCAGACTTTGTAACAAATAAATAATCACTTTCTGATTGATCAACTGAAAAACTCTTCTTATTCCTATTGTATTCATTAATTGCCATGTTCCTTGCTATTTTAATTATCCAGGCATTAAAATTACGATTATCAAAATTATGAATATTGTGCAATGCTTTTATGTAGACTTCCTGCATGACATCCTCGGATACTTGTTGATTCTTTAAAATAGAAAGAATCGTAAAGTAAACTCCTTTTTTTGTTTCATGGTAGATGTCATCAAATACAGACATATCGCCTCTTTTAAGCATTGCGACTAATTTATTTAGCTCGTGTTTTTCCATCTTTACACTATCTTAACAATTTAGATTCATTTTTTATTGGTTATAATATATTAAATCTATATTAATCGTAATAAAAGTTTCAAACTTGGAACACTTAGCCTTGGATTTTAAGTTCTTAAAGTTCATAAGATTCACCTCTTAGTTTATATGTTACATTATAACATAGTGAAAAGAGATTACGCTACGAGTGTTTCTATATATGGATAACATATAGTACATCATGAGATTTATAAAGAAAATTTTGTTATAATGTTAAAAAGAAATATCTTTTAAAAGGAGCTAACATAATGAAGGAAAAGATAATTACTAAAATAAGAGAGTTTGATGACATAATCATTGTTCCTCATATCAGACCTGATGGTGACTGTATAGGAAGTTCTTTTGGGCTTAAATATACAATTGAAAGCTTATTTCCACACAAAAATGTTTATGTCGTGGGTAACCATTCTAGAGATACAGATTTTATGGGTGAGATTTCTCAACTAGACGATCAACTATTCAAGAAGTCATTAATTATATCTTTAGATACAGGATCTTTAAGTAGAGTTATTGATAATAGAGTAACTACTGGTAAATATTTAATCAGAATAGACCACCATCCTCATGTAGAAAACTTTGGTGACTTAGAATATGTAGATTCAAGTTTCCCAAGTACATGCACAATTATTACAAATTTGTTTAGAGAGAATAATATTAAAATCCCAAAAAGAGCTGCAGAATGCTTATTCTTTGGAACAATTACTGATACAGGTAGATTTAAGCATAGGGGTGTAAACACCAATACACATATCAACGCTGCTTATTTACTAGAAACAGGAATTGATACTAGTAAGATATTTAATTATGTTTATTTAAAAGAATTAAGCACATTAGAACTAGATGGTTATGTATTAAACAATCTTAAATTCACAGGTAATGGTGTAATATATATAACACTTACAACTGAAGTACTTGATAAACTAAGAATAGACAAAGAACAAGCAGGTAATACAGTGTCTAGATTAGAAAATATCATCGGGTATCCTGTATGGGCTGTATTCTACGAGTTAGAAGATAAAGTTAGAGTAAGACTTAGATCACGAGGACCTATCGTAAATGATATCGCAAGCAACTTTAGAGGTGGAGGACACCAGTTAGCTTCAGGTGCAACATTAAACTCTTGGGATGAGTTAGATAATATCTTAAAACAATTAGATGATAGAGTAATAGAATACAAAAAAGGCTAGTTGATAACAACTAGCCCTTATTTTAGTAGAAATAATAAAAACCTATTAATGCTATAGCAATACCTAAAACAAACCCACCAAATACTTCTATAGGTTTATGTCCAAGTAATTCCTTAAACTTTTCTTCATACATATCTTTTTTATTCATAATATATTCTATATCTTCTTTTATTCTATTTAAGATCGATGCGTGTTTTCCTGCTTCATATCTTATTCCCATAGCGTCATGGATAGTTACTGCTCCAAACACAAAACTGATGGCAAACTCAAAACTATCAAATCCTAAAATCAAACCCAAAGTCAAACTCAGAGTTGTAACTAATGCAGTATGCGAACTAGGCATCCCTCCAGTTGAAAGAAGTACACTAAAATCCCATTCACCTGATACAAAATATTTTGTGAATAACTTAATCATCTGAGCAATCATCATTGATATTACTGATAATTCTAATACATAATTATACATTTCATTACTCCTTCATCATTACAAATGCGCTATAATCTTTACTCAAAGAACAAAGCATTGGAGCTTTCATTTTAAATCCCTTTATCTCTCCAACTTTAAAGGGTGTTATAATTACATCTCTGTTAACATCTTTCCTACCCTTTTTATATACCATAATCGTTCTATTGTCCTTAGATAGATTAGTTTTATTCACATAATTAACAAAATTATTTATATCATTAATATTATCAATATAATATAAAACTACTTCAACATCCTTATCTTTCGACTCAATACCTACTTCTACTTCTTGCGGAAAGTTCATAACATTGATATTACTAAACTTGTCTAATTTTAACTTTACGATATCCATGATATTATCCTTTTGTAATCTGTCTTAATATTTCATAACTAATAATTGTACTTGCAGTCGAAGCTGGTAACGAATATCCAAACTGATCATTACCATAAGGTATATGAAGATATTTATCAGAGGCTTCAAGTATCTCACAAGTTATCCCTCTTTTTTCTCCACCAATAACAACTACAGTTTTCTTTTTAAACTCAGTATCAAAAAGACTAACTGATTCATCATCCTGAGTTGCTGAAATAATACTATATTCACTATTTTTTATTATAGATAGAGTGTTCTTTATATCATCACAAATAGCTATATCCATTTTCTCAAATGTACCTGCTGAAGATTTACTAATAATAGCTGAAGTCTTAGACCAATCACGCTTTTTAAGGATAACTCCACCTATGCCCGCTGCATAAAGAGTTCTAATTGTTGATCCTAAATTAAACGGGTCTTCGATTCCTTCAATGTAAAAAATATAATTCTTTTTCATCTTTAATAAATCTCTAACTGCTAAAAATTTTCTATCTGAAACCACTGCTACGAATCCACCATGTGTAGATCCATTAGCCAAAGCATCTATTTTTTCATAATCCGAGAAGTCAAAATCAATATTATTCTCTGTTAATAGTTTCTTCATATAAGAACTTTTTCTAGTTCTTTTCTTATTTGAGATATAAACTTTTTCTATATCTCTATTTTTTGAATTTATAGCTGATTTTATTGAAATAAAACCTTCTAATAAAATTTTATCACTCATAAATTATACCTCAATCTGATTTATATTACACTAAATTTTACCATTATATTAGCTGTTTTACAAACTGAATTAAAAGTTTATAATCAGTATATTATTTCCAATAAGACTGATGATAAACCTAATAGATGAATGTGGCATTAAATTATTTTGATAATAACCTAATATATTTCCTAGCATCTTAACATAATAAAATTAAAGGAACTTAGAAAGTTCCTTTTTATGCAGCTAAATTTTTAATCCAATATCCCTTTTTATATCTATTTGATGAAAATAATAATTTAATTATTTCCGTACATTGAACTAATAAAAACATGTATCTAACATCAATTTTAGTTAAATAGGCTAAAGCCAGTGCAATTGGAACCGACACAACCCACATAAATAAAGCATCCATAATTAGTGCAGATTTAGTATCACCACCTGCTCTTAAAACAAAGAATATACCTGCATTAAACGCATATAACGGTATAAATAGACCATTAACTTTTAAATTAAATGAAACAATCTCTTTAGTCACATCAGCTACATTGTATATATCTGGTATAAAGAATGACCCTACTATCAGGAAAAGTCCCGAAACAAATGAAACAAATACACTAAATGCTAATAGTTTTATAGAATTTTCCTTCGCCTCTTCTAATTCATTCGCTCCAAGAGTATTACCTACCATTACTGCTATCGCTGTACTCATTGCAGCAAATACAACAAATACCAATTGAGATATTGTATTAGATATATTAAACGCGGCTAATGCAATGTCTCCTCTTGTTGAATACGCTTTTAAAAATGCAGTTTGACCTAATGCCCATAATACTTCATTAAGCATCATTGGTAAAGCAACTATAAAAATACTACTTAATACAGCTTTCTCTACTTTAAGTAAATTGGCTATACTGGAACTAAAAACTTGACCTTTAGATTTAACTAAAAATAATAAGATAACCAACTCAACACATCTAGCAATTAAAGTTGCATAAGCAGCACCAACTATACCTAACTGTGGGAATCCAAAGTTACCAAATATTAATACATAGTTTAATATTGTATTAACGAATATAGCAGCTAATGAAGCTACCATAGGTAATTTAGGCATAGCAATTTCTCTAAATGTCGACGATAAAGCTATCGATAAAAACATCGGTATAATCGTAAACCTAACAATTGATAAATAACTCTTTCCTAAATCGATAGTCTCTTGACTATCAGTAAAGAATCTAATTATATTTTCTCCATAAAAGGATACAATTAGCGTAGATATACCAGCTAATATTAAACAAAATATCACTTTAAATCTGTAAGTCTGTTTTAATTTATCATAATCTTTACTACCAAAGTATTGTGCAGTGTAAATTCCTGCACCACCTACAATCCCGAAAACTAATAAGATTAGGACAAAGAACATTTGATTAGTAACTGCTACTGCACTAATTGTTGATTCTCCTAAGCTTCCTACCATTACATTATCAACTAATTGAACTGATGCGGTAATCAGTTGTTGAATGGCAATTGGTAATACTATTGTAAGTAAGTTTTTGTAAAATTTTTTATTTCCAATAAATTTCTGCAACATATATTTCACCATCTTTTTCTCTATCAGCAATATATTATATCATAAAAGAAAAAATAAAGATGTTTAAATTCTAATTAATATTAATATGCTTTTCCACTAACTTATAAGATTACCTTATGGAACAACACATTCCTCTCATTATTGTTTATTTACATCCAAAATAAAAAGATGGTTTCCCATCTACTTCTTGTATGTTTCCTTAAGTCGACTAAAGAATTTCTGCAAACTAACTAATGAATCAATCAAGTTCTCGTCAATGCTTGGGTCATCATTTACAAAGTCCACCATTAAGTCATGAAAATCACCATGGACACTCATAACATTTTTCCCTTTCTCAGTAAGACTCAGCAAAAATACTCTCTTATCTTTTTCATCTCTATTTCTTTCAATGTATTCTTTTTTAACAAGTCGATTAATAGAAGTCGTAAGAGTTCCTTCTGTTACCATAAGTCGTTTAGCTACACTACCCATGGATTTTTTTTCACTCAGTTCAATTGCTTCCATTACATGAACTTCGTTAATTGTAACTCTTTCTACTAATCTTTTGTTCATAAAGTTTTCTTCTAAATAAAGAATATCATTAAAAACATTTACAAATAACCTGTTAATAACTTCTTTACTTCTATTCTTATCCATATAAAACCCTCTCAAAATGTTCGTCTAATTTTAGTATAGCATATTTACTTTGATTATCGAAGTATTTTTGTTTTTCAATTAACTCTAAGAAAAATCATTTTAAATAAATATAAATATTACCTTTGTTAATTATATTGTCACTTAAAGACTTAATTACCTTCTATACTTACTTACTACTTCTTCCAAAAGCATTCCACCTTTAATAATAATATTTGTACAACCGACAACTTCATCTCTAAAATTCTCCTTTAAAATTCCACAGTTAGTTGATTTTAATTCCTGTTTAAATCTTTCAACATATTCTCTAGATACTTCAACCATTAATGGACTCTGATGGGCAACTGTTTCAGTAAATATTAGCCCGATAACAGCTAACGAAGCAGTTAAAATTCCACAAGTATCTTCTGTAAGCATTCCACCGCTATATGGCGCAACCATTTTAAAACATTCATTACTTAGATTTAAATCCCACTTTTCATTTGCTGCATATAATACTGCTTCACTACAACTCAAATCATATTCATTGCTCTTATATTTTTTTATTAAATTCTTCATATAATACACCTCATAATCCATTATACAATAAGAAATAAAAAAAAAGGGATATAAGTCCCGTTTTTTATTTAAAATTTTTTAAGCCAACCTTCAAGTTGTGCTTTTGGTCTATAACCTGATGTTTTCTCCATAGGTTCTCCATCTTTATAAAGTATCATTGATGGTACCCCTCGTAACCCAAACATCTGCATTACTTGTGGATTCTCATCCGAGTTGATTTTTACAATTTTGTGTCCATCTTTATCTAATTCTTCTAAAACTGGGTGCAACATTTTACATGGTCCACACCAATCTGCATAAAAAACTAATAGTGATACTCCATCAGAAACTACTTTTTCATAGTTTTCTGCGTCTGAATATAAAATCGCCATAATAACCTCCTAATAATTATTTGCTTTCTCTTTGATAACTTCAATATCATCACCTAATAATCTCTCAATTACAAATGATCCTATTAAGAATAATGTAATTAGAACAACATTAGATACTAACGTGAATTTTAATCCTAAAGTTGAAATTTGAAAGAACAGTATTGGTAGTTTAGCACTTGCCCAAATCATCATAAAGAATAATACATTTGCATATCGAGCACCTTTTTTGAGCATTATCATCGCTAACGGGAATGCACCCACTAATGGTCCCGCTGCAAATGAACCAAACATAAAGGCAATTGATATACCAATTATTCCTGACTTTTCTCCCATAAGTTTGATCATTGTCTCTCTTGGTACCCACACATCAAGTAATCCTATTAAAACAAAGATAGGTGGTACGATTTGTAACATTAA
Organism: Mycoplasmatota bacterium WC44; assembly: GCA_046529715.1. GTDB lineage: Bacteria > Bacillota_I > Bacilli_A > MAG-NZ > MAG-NZ > WC44. The sequence goes on along the minus strand of CP134881.1, from coordinate 657,064 downwards.
CCAAAATTGATTTACCGCTGATTTACCCGCTTCAATCGCTAGTAGATAATCATAAATACTTAGGATGATTAGTATTACCAAACTTATATAAAACATTTTACTTTTAAATATTTGCATCTACATCACCACCCATATTACTATTGCTACAACCGCAGATGCGATTAATGCTAATAAATTTCTATATAGCACTGATTTTTTCGTAAAGAATTTTGTTTCAGCTGCAATATAAACAAATCCAACTGACATTAAAGTAGTTACTAAAGCAGCAACCTGTGGGTACCCTGCACCACTTTCTAATAATTCAGCTCCTAATGGATATGTTACAAACGGTGGCATAAACGATATGCTTCCTATTACTAATGCAGCTAATACTCCTAATACTCCTGACTCTTCACCTATTACAGATTGAATTTGTTCAGGTGTGATTATTGTTAATATTATTCCAACAAACATAAATAGTGGCACTAAGACTGGTATGATTTTTTTAAAGGCGTTAAAACCTTTTTTTAAAGCTAAAAGTGTTTTTTTTCTATCTTTCACTAATGAAATAACTAATAAAACGAAAGTTAATCCATATAGAAAATACGTTGATATACCCATTATCGCTCCAAACTATACTGAAGCCCATACATACCAGTTCCACCAAGAACGTTTACTAACTTGTAATTATGTTCCCTTAAATAATCTACTAATTGCATACTTCTACTTCCTGATTGACAAATAATATAGTACTCTTCTCCTTCTTTTAAGTAATTAACATGATTAAATGCTAATTCCCTTAAAGGTACATTTTTTGAACCAGGTACTCTTCCCATATCATATTCATATGTTTCTCTTACATCAATTACATTTACTTTAGCTAACTTACTATTTAGCTCAGAAATACTTACATTTTCCATTACTATTCCTCCTAAAACTATTCTACATTAGTTAGTATACGAACTTTTGATATAAATGACAACTAATTTGCTTAAAAAAATTCCTAAAAAGGAATTTTTTTTAGAAAACTATTTTTTGAAGTAGGTCACTCAACTGCTCCATATCTTCTTCTGATAGATTAGCATATATCTTATTATTAAAGTTTTCTTCAAGAATCATTACCTTATCACATAACCCTGTAGACTTTGTAGATAAAAATAAAAGTGTTTCTCTTTTATCACTAGGGTTCTTCTTTTCCTTTATATACTTATTCGAAACTAATCTCTTTAATATACCAGATATTGTTGCCTTGTCTGAATTCATTTTTTCAACTAATATCTTGGCTGAGATTGGCTCATCTGAAGATTTAATAAGTTTAAGTACATTCCACTGTTGGTAACTTAAACCAAGGTCACTTAATTCATGTACAAATGATCTTCTAACTTCTATAAAAACAGAGCACATTTCATTTCTTAATTTTGACTTATCCATAATATACCTCGATTCTTAATACTAGATTAGTATATCACACAAACTTATTTTTATAAAATAATATGATAATTAAAGTTCATTATTCATTTCTTCACAAATAAAAAGCTCGACTAGTCGAGCTTTTATCTATTTCGCACTTGTTAAAGAATAGTTGTCAATTCTAACGAATTTAGGACCAACAAAGTCATTCAATTGTTGAGTCTCTTTCGAGAATATCATATTCTTCTCGATATTTTTAAGGTTACCTGTAATTGAACCCCCACTAATAGGAATAATATTTTCACCATCAAAATATCTACCTAATCTAATTTCTCCACCAAAATCACCTGTTAATGGGTTTGTTTGGAAATCAGAAAATTCAAACAACTCTAAATAAGGATCTTTCTTCATTTCACTAATTGGTGTATTACCTGCTTTAGCAATAATATTACCTATTCTACCTGTAGGTTTCATATCTAGGTAATCAGCATAACGCTTTGATGCAACCATATTAGTAATTACACCGTCTTTAATAACTTCAGTTTCTTTTAACAAGAATCCATCATTATCATATGGTGAACTGTGTGTTGAGTTAGGTAACATCGGATCTAAGGATATACTAATTTTATCCCCAACGATATCTTCCCCTTGTAAGTTTACCCCTACCTCATTACTAAAGTATCCTTCATATTTATATTGAGCATAGGTTCTCATCACATAATAACTAAAGAATGATTTCACAGCATCTTTTGTAAAGATTACTGGTAATTCTTCAAGTTTAGGTAATGGTTTAGCTATTGCTCTTTCTCTAGCTTCTTTTAACATATCTCTAACAGATTCAGATATGCTTTCAGGATCAAAATCAGAGAACTTTAACATTTTATATAATTCAATTTCTTCAGCGCCCTCTAACCACTCAGCTACAAGTTCGATCATTCCATTATATTTTATATATGAAATATCCACACCTTTAGAGTTTACTCTCCTAATATCATGTTTACTTACAAAGAACTCACATGAGTTAATTCTACCATTATCATATTTATCTTCTTTATAGACAGCATCTACTAAAGAAGGTATGAATTCAGAAATCTCAGAGTTAAATCTTGTAACTAACTCAGATGGTTTTTCCTCACTTGGTTCAACCAGCTCATAATACTCATTCTTAACAAAACTTGCAGCTAAAGATGCAACATCTAATGCTTCCTTAATTTCCTTATCATCCATAGTTGGTGATATTTTAGTTTTTGACGATCCTCTAAACTTTTGGTCACCAACAGTAGTATCTCTATAAATAGTTACAGATATATGGTTAACTTTCTTTCCTCTATTCATATCAAGTTCTTTCTTAATAAAGAATAACTCAACTGATTCTGTTTTAATATCTTCTATAAACCATCCATCATTTTCAACAGTTTTCAGAATTTCTTTAATCTTGTTTACCATTAACCTAACCTCCCAACTGCTTTAATATAAGTTCCACCTGTTGATGTCTTAGCCCATTCTTTATGACCTTTTCCGCAAGCTCCACCACCAGATAATTCTAAGTCTTCACTACCAGACACCATTGAAATGCTTTCTAATAATTCTGGTACGTAACCAGTTAATAATACTGGTGCAACAATTTTACCTGTTAACTTACCATCGATTATTTCTCTACCTCTAGAAATCATACATTGAATTCCCCAGTTTTTCGGGTCTTCCATTCCTGAGTTATAATTTTCTAATAAATAACCTTTTTTAATTGAAGCTATCATATCTTCTAATTTATCTTCACCAGGAGCAAAGAAAGTGTTAGTCATACGAGTATAAACTTTTCTCTCAAATGATTCTCTTCTCCCATTTCCTGTAGGATTCGTTCCTAATTTTAAAGCACTTAATAAATCACTAATTCCTGCCTCTAAGATGCTTTTGTTTATAACAGTAGTATCAGTACCCAAAGTTCCTTCATCATCAAATAAATAAGTACCTACTTCTTTAGCACTTAGAGCGCCATCTTTCATAACAACTTTATCGCTTGCGATACGTTTACCAACGTATTCAGCACCTTTAGCACGGTTCTTGACGAACATATCCATCTCAACACCATGTCCGAATGCTTCATGAGCAATTAGACCAGAAACAGCTGGGTCACAAATAATTTCATATTCACCAGGTAAAATCTTCTCAGCATCTAGTAACTCTATAGCAGTATTAACTAGTTTCTCTGCTCCAGTAAGTTCATCTAATATTTCAACACCTTTAAGTCCTGAAACACCTTTTGCATCATACTTAATTTCAGCACCTTTTTTAACTAAAGGAACCATAGATGCAGTACTATAAATAAAACTCTGAGATAGTTTTTTCTTAGTAGAGTAGAAAACTTTAGAAATATGCACTTCTTCATAACCTACTCTAAAGTCTATTAACTTATCAGATAATTTTAACCCTTCGTTCATTACTTCACTAAGTTTATCAATTTTATCTTTTGCACTTACCTCAGATGGTAAAATCTTTACTTCACTTTCCATTGAATCTTCGATTTCATTATCATCGATTAATGGATAATCAAATAGTTCTACACCTTGTTGTTTTAGTTTATCAATGTCATCAGAAGCGATTTTAGTAATAATACTAACAACTTCTTCAATAATTTCATTATTTAGTTGATCAAATGAGTATTCTGAATAATTAACACCATTAAAAACTCTTATTACGAATCCTCTTTCACTCCACATTGAATCATTAATAGAACTTCCTGTTCTTGAAACATTATAACTTTTTCCCTTAGTATCAACACCTAACACTGATGCATAATCAAATTGTGACAGTTTACTAATTAATTGTTCTAGTAACGGTCTTTGATTATCTAAGTAGTTTGATAATTCAACTCTCATATTTTTTCCTCCTATTCGTTTTCTAAAAACTGAACTTTCACAACATCACTTTTATCAATATCCCCATAGATATGTGGGAATAAATCACCATTCATTGCTTCTTCCCATTTTAGATTATCAATATTTTGATCTAGATAAAACAAATATACATCTTTATTTTCATAATGCTTATTTAAGACATATTCTAATTGTTCTGTAGTACAAGCATGAATAAAACTACCTTCTAACTTATGTATACCTAAATCAATAAATTCCTGAGCTGCTTTCTTATTTAGTGTAATTATAATATCTTTCATAAAATCACTCCTATAGAATTATAACATACAATTGATATCATTCAATATATGTACTATTATTAATATAGGAAAAGAGATGAGTAAATTGTTAGAAAAAGACCTATACCAACCAATAAAAAGTTTATTTGAAGACCTTGACTATGTTGTTAAGGCTGAAGTCAATTCTGCTGATGTTACAGCTATCAAAGACGATCAAGTTGTGATTATAGAGATGAAGAAAAGTATTTCTTTTAAACTTCTTTATCAGGCAATCACAAGACAAAAACTTACTGATGATGTCTTTATAGCTATTCCTAAGCCAAATTATAAGACTATTAGGTCAAAAAGTTTTAAGGAAAAAGAGCATATATTAAGAAGACTACATCTTGGTTTAATCTTAGTTGATAAAAAAGCTGAGATTAGAATCTTTCCTAAACCTTTTGACATGAAGATTAGTAGAGGTAAAAACAAAAAGAAAAAAAATCTTTTAATCGAGGAGTTCAATAAACGTCAAACTAGTTTTAATGTTGGTGGAGTTACTAAAACCAAAATTATCACTGCATATAGAGAGCAAGTAATAAAGATCGCTTACTACTTAAAAGACTCACCTAAGACAGTTAAGGAACTCAAAGAATTAACAGCTAACGCTAAAACTGGTAACATTCTTATCAAGAATCACTATGGATGGTTTGATAGAGTTGATAGGGGTATCTATGAGTTAAATCAGTTAGGAAAAAACGAATTACTAAATTATCAACATATTATTGATTTGATAAAGGAACACTGAAAATGAACTGATGTTTGTCAAGTAGACACTTAATTATTAAAAATTATATTAAAGCATGGCTTCGATATTTATTCGGGGCCATACTTTTTAATTTAGCTTGAAATCTTTGATTGTTGTAAAAAAATATATAAGAATCAATTGCTTTCTTTAATTCATCGTAATTTTTAAATTTCTTACCATTATACATTTCACTTTTAAGGGTCCCAAAGAATGCTTCCATAGGTCCATTATCAATACATTTACCAGGTCTAGACATGCTTTGTACCATTTTTGCCTTATCAATTTTCTTCTTAAACACTTTACTTGTATACTGAAACCCTCTATCACTATGGAATATAGGTTTTGCTTCGGGATTTAGTTCCATTGCTTTATCAAACATTTTAAACACTACTTGATTCGTATTTCTAAATGATATTTCGTAAGTAATAATACTTTTATCATACAAATCTAATATTGGGCTCAAATATAGTTTCCTATTTTCTGAAGGAATCTTAAACTCAGTTACATCTGTTAACCACTTCTCATTTGGTGCTGAAGCACTAAAATCTCTTTCCAGTATATTCTCAGCTATATAATCTGGTTTGGTTTTCTTTCTATTAGTCTTTTTACGTCTTATTCTTGATTTAACACCTAAAAAGGTCATTAATCTATAAATATAACCATCACTATGATTTAAATGGTTTAATACATTTATAAATAATGTCATTCTTCTATAACCTAATATTTGATCAAAAGTTTCATGATACTCTTTTATTAACTCGCATAGTAACTCATCATGTTTTTCTTTTTCCGGTTTATTTCTCGCCTTATATTTATAATAAGAGCTTCTTGGTATGTTTAATATCTCACATAATAACTTAACAGATTTTCCTTTTGAAATATAATAATCTACTGTTTTATATACATCTAATTGCCTTACTTTTGATAAAGTTTTTTCGTAATTTCTTCTTTTTTTTTATATACTTCAAGTGATAATTCTGCATATTTACGTTTTTTGGTTTCCTCTGCTAGTAAAAGTTTCAATTTCTCAACTTCATTTAAAGAATCTAGGTCTACTTTATTTTCTGTTTTACGACCACGTTTATTATGCTTTAGCGAGTCCTCACCATTATTTAAATATTTATGAGTCCATGAATAAACTGAACTGTATGGTATAGAAAATTTAGAAGAACATTCTTTATAGTTCATACTATTTTCGATAACCCACTTTACTATTTCTACACGTTCTTCAAATGTTGTTTTTCTTTTTTTCATGGTATAGACCTCACTTTTGGGATTGTAATCTGTTACTTCTATACCATCATTATACTTGTTTATCCATCTACAAACCATACTACTTGCGATATCGTATTTCACTGCCAAATCAGTTGATGATCCTCCACCACTTAAATAATCATTTATTATACTCATTTTAAACTCTTTAGTGTACGTTCTATTCTTTTTCTTATTGTTAAAAACTAATTGACCGTGTCTCTCGTACTTGTAGTACCAATTACGTACTGCATATTTACTTACACCTAATGAAAAACCGATTGAATCGAAACTACCTTTTCCCTGCTCGTATTGCTTACATGCTTTAATTCTATCTTCTTTGTTTATTTTTGAAATTCTGCCCATAAAAAAAACCTCCAAAGTAGTTTTAGTAATTTTTAATAATTACTGTGTCTACTTTAGAGGTATCATATCAAAATACAGTGTTCCTTATTTTTATTTATTTTTTGACTTCTTGAAATTTATAATAAATCTCTTAAATACGTTTTCTGTAGAATAATCTAAAACTGATTGTTTGTATATTGGTAACCCAATTCTATAAATTAAGAATACCGAAACAATTAATACAAAGATTATTGAAATCATTTCAATTATACTTGCATCTCCACCAATGAATAATCCAGGTGCTATCATAAGTGAAAAGAATGGGATATACGCCATAATTTTAGAGAATACAGCTCCATCAAACATCGGTGAGAATATTGCTGTATAGAAACCAATTAACATCATAATCATCAATGGAGCAATAATTTTTTGGTAATCCTCAACTTCATTAGCTGTTGATGACAGTATAGCCATTACTAATGAGTATAGAATATTTGTTAAAATATATAGAATGATAATGAAGATAACAGTAATAATCATCTTATCAGCATAATCAGAGAAGCTTAAATCAAATGGAAGTTCTTGTGAGGCAAATGGTAATTTAGAAAACAACATTCTTACCCCTAATCCAATAAATCCATAAATAAGTATTAATACAAACTGTGCTATAGAGAACAAATTAACAGCGATTAACTTAGCATTTAAATGAGTTTTGGGATCTACATTCGACATTAATATCTCCATACTCTTAGTAGACTTTTCATCGAAAATTTCAAGTCCAATCATCTGAATAATCATAATTAATCCGAAGAATAGTGGAATAACAACTATGAATGAAAGTCCTTCAGCAGCTACATTTGTAAACTCATTAGCATTTTCACCTTCGTTAACAACAACTCGATCAATTTCTATTGACTTGCTAAGGTTCATAATATCTTCAGCACTTAAATCCAGTTCCTTAGATACAATGTCTAATCTTATTGTATTAAGAGAACTATAGATCGCAGAATATAGTGACGTTGAGACAAAGTCATTAGATAATATTTCAGCATGTACATCATCACCTGATAATAGATTTACAACAATTACATTATCATCGGTTTCGGTTAATGTTTTTACTTCATTCATTAACTCAAATGTATTATCTAAGTCTTTAGTATTGTTTGTTAATATAGCTTCAAACGTTTCAAAATAGCTTTGATCAAAATCATCTTGATAATATACAGTATATTCTTCAGTGAAATCACCACCGAAAGATTTAATTATCGTATCAAGATTTGTAACTACAACTATTAATAAAAGAAATACAATATTAGAAATCAAAAATGATTTCCTCATAACTTTTTTCATAAAACTAAACTCAATTAAAAATCTTTGCTTTCTACTCATAACTTTCACCAACTTTACTAATGAATATTTCATTAAGTGAAGGTAACCTTACATCAAATAAACTAACATCATCGCACTCTTTAACATACTTAAATACTTTATCTACGTATGTTTTATCGATTATTTTAACTTCTAGTACATCATTATGTTGCACAATTTTAGTTACACCTTCAATTTTTTTGATATCTTCAATATCTATATTACCCCTTATGAAGATATTTTGTTGTTCGAAAGACTCTTTAATATCATGAATATAACCTGAGATAATATTTTTACCTTCAACTAAAATTACTAATTTCTCGCAGAATAACTCAACATGATCCATTCTATGTGAAGAGAATATGATAATAGCTCCTCTAGACTTAAACTCTAAGATTACTTCTTTAAACAATTCAACATTTATTGGATCTAATCCACTAAACGGTTCATCTAAAATAAGTAATTTGGGATTATGAATTATAGCAGAGATAAACTGAATTTTCTGTTGATTACCCTTTGATAATTCCTTAATTTTTTTATTCTTATATTGTGGTATATGGAATCTTTCTAACCAATAATCTAAAGCTTCCATTAATTCAGATTCTTCTTTATCTTTTAATCTACCATAATAGGTAATTTGATCTTTAACTGTCATTTTTGTCAGTAACGATCTTTCCTCTGATAAGAACCCTATATCATTAGAATGACTATATCCTATAACTTCACCATTATAATAAATAGCTCCTTCATCTGGATTAAATAAATTCAAAATCATTCTGAATGTTGTTGTCTTACCCGCACCGTTTAACCCAAGCAGTCCAAAGATATCTCCTTCATTAACTTCAAATGAAAGCTTATCTACTGCAACAAGTTCCCCATATTTTTTAGTAACGTTTTCTAACTTAAGCATATGACTTCCTCCTAACGTCATTTAATTTATCACTGACATAAATATACCATAAATAGCGTGATGAATATACTTATTTCAATAAATTTAATATTTACTTATAAAGTGTAAAATAAACTTTACATTAATATATTACTCTCTTCTTATAGTCATGTCAAGTATACTTTACATTTAGTTCTATAACTAAAAAAAACATCCCATAAGGGATGTTTAATTTTTATACTTTATCAGTACACTTATAATATTTAGTATGTAACAAGTGATGTGCTTTTTCACTTCCTGGTTCACCTAAGTACTCTTCATAAACTTTTAGAATACTTGGATTCTCATGTGATTTCTTAAGTGGTGCGTTTTTATCAATTTCATAGATCGCTTTTTTACGTCTATCGATGATTGATACATCACCATGATGGTAAGGTTGTCCACCACCATCAATACATCCACCTGGACATGCCATAATTTCAATAGCATGGAAGTTTCTTGGGTTTCCATTTTCAATTTCTTCTAATAATTTTCTAGCGTTTCCTAAGCCACTAGCGATACCGATATTTAAAGTTAAATCAGCTACTGTTAATGATGCAGCTCTAACTCCGTCATCACCACGTAATGCTTCATACGCATATTTTTCAGTTTTTTGACCTGTTAACCACTCAGCAGCAGTTCTAGTAGCAGCTTCAATTACCCCACCAGTAGCTCCGAAGATAACTCCCGCACCAGTAGATTCACCTAATGGATTGTCATAGTCATTTTCTTCTAATGTTTTAAAGTCAATATTTGATAACTTAATTAAGTGAGCTAATTCTCTAGTTGTAATAACGATATCAACATCTGGATTTCCATTTACTTTATGTTTAGTTTTATTTGCTTCAAACTTTTTAGCAACACATGGCATAACAGAAACTACGATTAAGTCTTCTCTATTGATGTTATTTTTTTCAGCAAAATAGTTCTTTGCCATAGCACCTAAGATTTGTTGAGGCGACTTAACACTTGATGGGATATCTAATAAATTAGGGAATTGAGTTTCAATAAAGTTAACCCATGCTGGACAACATGATGTTAGTAATGGTAATCTTACATCTTCACCAGCATTGAATCTAGTAATTCTATCAATTAACTCAGTTGCTTCTTCCATAATAGTTAAGTCAGCTGCAAAGTTAGTATCGAATACTTGATCAAATCCTAATTGTTTTAACGCTGTTACTAATTGACCAGTTACAATAGTTCCTGGCTCGTAACCAAACTCTTCACCAATCGCAACTCTTGTTGCTGGTGCAGTTTGAACGATTACTGTTTTCTTAGGGTTAGCTAGTGCTTCAACTACTTCCCAAGTTCTATCTGTTTCAGTTAATGCTCCTACAGGACACACTAACACACATTGTCCACAGTAAGTACATACTGTGTCTTTTAAGTTTGCTTCAAATGCTGGCGCAACTACTGCATCGAATCCACGATTAATTGCAGATAATGCACCTACAGTTTGAACATCGTTACACACTGTCTCACATCTACGACACATAATACATTTATCCATATTACGTCTAATAGATACTGATTTGTCTTTTCTATATGTTGATTGAGATTTACCAGTAATATTAATATTTCTCATACCAAATTGAGCTGCCATGTCCTGTAAGTCACAGCATCCTGCTTTTGAACAAGTTAAACACTCAGCAGGGTGATCACTTAACATTAACTCTAATACTGTTTTTCTTGCGTTCATAACTCTTACGTTATGAGTATCAATAACCATGCCTTCTGCAACTGGAGTTGCACAAGATGGTGCTAGATTTCCTCTACCTTCAATTTCTACTACACAAACACGACAAGATGCTGATTTATTTACCATTTTCATATCGTGCATATCTAAGTGACAAAGTGTAGGAATATTGATATTAATACTTTTACATGCGTCTAATATTGTAGACCCTTCTTTTACAGCCACTTTTTGACCGTCAATTATAACATTAATCATTCTTTCCTACCTCCCCTATTTAACGAATATTGCATCAAACTTACATGCTGCAATACATGCTTTACATTTAGTACAATCTTCTTGATTTATTGAGTGGATTTTCTTAGTAGATCCAGTAATACAATTTGTTGGACACACTCTTTTACATGCTGTACATCCAATACACTCACTTGGATCGATTAATACTTGGATTAAATCAATACATTGGTGAGCAGTACATTTTTTATGTTTAATATGTGCTATATACTCATTTTCAAATTTATCTAAAGTTGAAAGAATAGGGTTAGGTGCTGTTTGTCCTAAACCACATAATGAAGTTTCCTTAATTACTGTAGATAGTCTTCTTAACTCTCTAATAGAGTTAGCATCACCTTTACCAGAAGTAATGTTTTGTAATACTTCTAATAGTCTCTTAGTACCAATTCTACATGGAGTACATTTTCCACATGATTCTTCTTCAGTAAATTCTAAATAGAATTGAGCTATAGAAGGCATACAATCATCTTCATCCATTACGATCATACCACCAGAACCCATCATTGATCCCTTAGCTGTTAAAGAATCGAAATCGATTGGAGTATCTAAATCATCTTCTGTTAAACATCCACCAGATGGTCCACCTGTTTGAACAGCTTTGAATTTCTTACCATTAACGATTCCGCCACCAATTTCATAAATAACTTCTCTTAAAGTAGTTCCCATTGGTACTTCAATTAAACCAACATTATTAATTTTACCAGCTAATGAGAATACTTTTGTTCCTGGTGATAATTCAGTACCAAATGATTTGAACCATTTAGTTCCTTTTAAGAAAATTGCTGGAATGTTAGCAAATGTCTCAACATTATTTACGTTAGTAGGTTTATTCCAGAAACCTGATTCAGCAGGGAATGGAGGCTTACTAGTAGGTTCACCACGATTACCTTCCATAGAGTTAATTAATGCAGTTTCCTCACCACATACGAATGCTCCTGCACCGTATTTAATTTTGATATCAAAATCAAAACCACTATTAAAAATATTTTTTCCTAATAAGTTATATTCTTTTGCTTGTTTAATTGCATTTCTTAATCTTTCAATTGCTAATGGATACTCAGCTCTAATGTAAATGTAACCTTCATTTGCACCAATAGCATATCCACAGATAGCCATAGCTTCTAATATATTATGTGGATCACCCTCTAAAATGGCTCTATCCATGAATGCACCTGGGTCTCCCTCATCTGCATTACAGATAACATATTTTTGATCAGCTTCGTTATTTTTAGCGAATTGCCATTTAAGTCCTGTAGGGAATCCTCCTCCTCCACGACCACGAAGTCCTGACTCTTTTAAAGTATCAATAACATCTTGATCGCTCATAGAGTCTAAAATTGTCCCTAGAGCTAAATAACCTTCTCTTGCAATATATTCATCAATTTGAAGTGGATCAATTACACCACAGTTTCTTAAAGCTATTCTTTCTTGTGGTTCATAGAAAGCTAACTCTTTTAAACTTTTAATTTTATCTTCTTCAATAGCATCTTCTACTACTAATCTTTTAACAATTCTTCCTTTATAAATATGCTCTTCACATATTTCTTTAATATCATATAGTTTAACTTGTGAATAAAATGTTTCATCTGGATAAACTACAACAACTGGTCCTTTTTCACATAAACCGAAACATCCAGTTAATACTAATCTAACTTCATCTCTAATACCAAGTTCAGTTAAATGCTTATCAAATTCTGCTTTAATTTCGTCAGATTTACTAGATAAACACCCAGTACCACCACAAATTAATATCTGCGTTCTTTCTAACATGCTTCCACCACCCTCTATTGTTCGAAACTAGAAATTTCTAGTTTTTTAACTACGTTACCATTGATAACGTGTTCTTCAATAATTGTTTTTACGTCTTCTGGTGTTAATTTACAATATGTAGTTTTTCCACCATCATGATCAAAAACTTCTACCATAGGTTCTAATGCACATTTACCAATACAGCCTACTTGAGTAACGATAACATTACCTAAATTCTTTTCACTTACTTGTTCAACAAACGCATTTAAAATTGGTCTTGCTCCTGAAGAAATCCCACAAGTCGCCATACCAACAGCGATTCTATAACCATCTTTTGTTTGTCTCATATCTACTTGTTTAATAACTTTATCTCTTAATTTTTTTAATTCTTCTAAAGATTTCAAAAAAATTCCCTCCTTATTTAACGTAAACTGCTTGTTTTATTGTTCTTGGTTCATTTTTCTATACTTTTCGATCAATGTTTTCACGTCTCTCGCTTCATCGCGACCGTAAACATCTTCACCGACTAAAACAACTGGTGCTAATCCACAAGCTCCAACACATCTTAAAGAATCTACTGAGAAAAGCCCGTCTTTAGTTGTTTCTCCAACATTAATTTCTAACTCATTTAAAAAATCCTTAAGTACTTTATCTGCACCTTTTACATAACATGCAGTACCCATACAAACTGAAACTGGGTATTTACCTTTTGGTTTCATAGTGAAGTAAGAATAAAAACTAACAACTCCGTACACTTTTGATACAGGTAATTCCATTTTTTCAGCAACAAAAACTTGTACTTCTCTAGGTAAAAAACCAAATAAACTTTGTGCTTTATGAAGCACTGCAATTAATTCTCCCTCTAGAGATTCTAAAGAATTGACAAACTCCTCTAGCTCAGTAAAGTGTTCAGGTTTTAAATCAAATTTCTTAGCCATAATAACTCCTTCTCTTATCTACTAATTTATAAGAAACTTATTTCTCATATAAATAATTAATCTTTTATATCTATTATTCCATTCAAAAGATATTCCTTCATCCATTTCATTATGGAATACTCTTTTAATGAAACACCATCTAATACTTCTTTAATCTCATTTGTATTAAATACAAATTGCTTTTGATTATAAATATGCTTATATATTATGTTTACATCACTTTCATTAATAGAAAGCAAATAGATAGTATCTACTATATTTCCTAGTGGTGCTCTGTCAATATTATTGTACTCATACTTGGCGGTTAACTTAGTACCTACATTCACTTGTGACTCAAGTTGAAAATCTCCATTCGATTGAATACAAGAAAGTTCAAACAATGAGATACCTAGACCTACTTTCCTAGTAGTTCTAGATGTATAAAATGGATTTCTCACATTCTCTAACACATCAGAACTCATTCCAATACCATCATCTGATATCTTAATATAAAGTTCATTATTTACGATGTCCTCATTTACTTCTATCTCGATAACACTTGCATTTGCCGTTATAGAATTTTGAGCAATATCCAAGATATGTAGTGATAGCTCATTCATTAAGAAGCACCAAAGTAATCAAAAAATGCTTCAATACTTTTTTCCTTTAACTCAATAAAATTTTCTCTAAGTGATAAACTTACTATTTGATGTGAATCTGAATTTATGAATAATGGTTTATTTCTAATCAAAGGATTTTGTTTTAAGAAAACTTGTGCATCACAAAGTTTGCTAAGCTCAATTCCATCAAATAAATCAATATTATCTTCGTTAATAAAGTGTAGAGCACTATAACTAGGTCTATCTAAGTGAGACAGTACTGTTATTCCGTTCAATTGCTTAACTTTTTTAAGTATATCTTCAAATGAAACCTTAACATCACTGATTAAGTAATATGGAACTTGTCCGATTACAGAATCGTAAACATCCATTAAAAATTGTTCACATTCTATGTCTTTTTTGATTATGTATCTTTCTAAGAACAAATCGAACTCATGAGCACTATCAAAATCAGTAAAATAACAAAGAATATGTCCGCCATTTACTTGTACTTCTACGCCAGGTATTAAAATAAAATCATAACTTTCAGCAATCTCATTAATTACATCTAACTGCTTAAGTGAATTGTGATCAGTTACGGCAATAAAATCTAATTCATTTAACATTGCCATATTTAAAATATTATTTGGTGTCATTAATTCATCAGCACAAGGGCTTAACACACTATGAATGTGTAAGTCATAAGCATATTTCATTATTTAACACCCACTCGATAAAGTTCTAAAATTATATCTTTAGCACTTAAGTGACTTGTAAGAATTGGAATTCCTTCTTCTTCTCCCTTTTGCTTGATCAGATCGTCAATACTTATATTGTCAGGTAGAATAATACAAGATAATTCTAACAAAGATGCAACCGCAACAGTATTCATATTGTTTTGCACAGTTATTAAAATGTCACCTTGTTTCGCTTTACTCAAAACATGACTAAGCAAGTCACTAACAAACATTGAAGTGATACTGCTCTCTAACCCTATTTCATCAGTTAATAATTTAAAATTATCATTTCTTAAAATTTGTTTTACTAACATTATTCTAAATTAAATCCTATCTTTAAAATCGTTCCACCTGGAGAAGACATTAAATTAAACTCATCAGCTAATGCTTTGATATTTGGTAGACCCATACCGGCCCCAAATCCATTTCCTCTAGCATAGTCACTTGCAGTAGACCAACCTTCTGATAAAGCAGCAGGAATATCGTCAATACCAGGTCCAAAATCTGTAAAAATGATTTTGATATACCCATCACTCAAGAAGACTTCAGCGTCTCCCCCCCTAGAATGAATAACAACATTTATCTCTGCTTCATAAACTGCAATAGCAACCTTTCTTACGACCGAGTTACTAATATTTAACTGTCTTAATTTTTTCTTGATAGTACTTGCGATAATACCTGCTTCAGATAAGTCTTGACTTTTAATCTTGTACTTCATCAGTCAAGTAACCTTCAATACCCTTTAAACCCTCTTGGAATAGTAATCCATTTGAAGTAAATGTACTACATTTAGTACCAATTAGAATGATATTAGATTCTTCAGCAAGTTTGATCATTTTATCACTAGGACGTTTACCTCTAACTAAACAAACTACATCAACATCCAGCATCTCTGCAGTTCTAAGAGATTGATTAGTAGCTAACCCTGTAGTTAGGATAATATTTCTTCCTTCAACTTCAGAAGCGTTTCTTGTAAACATTAATACATCGCTCATTAAATCACAGCTAAATACATATTCTACTTCTCTTTTTAAATCAAAGTCATGGTTAGTAAATATTTCACCATTCAACTTTTCGATTATTTCTGTTAATTTAATAGTCACAATAATTCCCCTTTAACATTATGCATGATTATTTACTTAACTAAATATTTAGTAAATTAATAGTCATTTAATAATTTTTAATTCCTATGTGTTGTATTTTTTCTACAACTTAATACGCTTAAATCTAAAATAAAAATATCATTACTATTTACTTCCTGCCTCCTTATAATTTTTTTCTTTTCTACAACTATTTTATTATAAAATCAAACGACTTTATAATGTCAACTAGAAGTAGTTTAACGTATATCGCTTGACAAGTCTACCCCTTTTTTTTAATAAATATTCTATAAAAACATTTTCATCATAATTAGTCGAAAGTTGTGAAAAAAGTGTAAGAGCCAACTAACAAACAATATAAAAAAAGAATCTCAAATTAATGAGATTCATAATTTTATATATCTTATTTGTTAGCCCAGATACCGTGAATGTTACAATACTCTCTAGCGTATACTTCAGTACCTTTTTCAACTTTGAATTCAGCTACTGGCTCATCATTAGGGTTTAAGTATTTTCTGTGTAAAACTCCATCAACGTAAAGTTCAATAAATTGAATATAATGAAGCTCAGTCATTGGATGAAATACCTCTTTACCAACTTTTACTATATAACCATTTTCTGTTTCTTCTACAAATGGTACATGTTTTTCGTTAGTAGCATCAGCAGTCTTAACTTCCATAGCTCCTTCTAAATTTCCTTCAAGAACTTCTACTAAAGCCTCTTTAACTTTTATAATATCATGTTTCATAATATTTCCTCCTTTTATAAAGTTACATTTACAAATATATTATACATCAATATACGTAGTCTATATCAGTATATGCTCAAAATAACGTCATTTGATTTTCGACAACAAATTTACCTGACTCTTCTATAATATCTTTCATCTTATATAATATTCCGTGTTCATCACACAGCTTCTCTGATAGAGAATATAGTTTCCTACTTATTAAGGAATGACAAACATAGTTATTCTTGAATGTATTATTATAGAATTCTATTAAAAATGGAAAATTCTTCGCAAAGTTCTTATATAAATACTCTCTTTGGCCATCCCGAATAGTAACTCCAAAGAACGAGTAAATATAATCCACACCAGCTTCACTAGCTTTTTTAATAATACTAGTGACATTTTCATAACTATCATTGATTTTAGGTAAAAGAGGTTGAAGTGTAATACCTGCATATATACCATTCTCTTTCAGAATACTAAGTGCTTCAAATCTTTCTTTAGTGTTAGAGCATCCAGGCTCAATTATTTTAGATAATGAGTCATCGTAAGTAGTGATAGTAATACTTACTAAAACATTAGAGTGTCTTTGTATCTTTTTTAATAAATCTATATCTCTAACTACAAGAGCACTCTTAGTTGTTATATTAACACCAAATTTATACTTATTAATTAATTCTAAAGACTTCCTAGTTAATTCCAAATTCTCTTCATATTTATTATATGGGTCACTCATAGAACCCATACTTATTATCCCTTTAACTCTTTTGGACTGTAACTCTGTTTCCAGTTTACTTATTGCATCTTCTTTTACTTTTACTTCACTAAAGTTCTCTACCTGATAAACATTACTTCTGGAGTCACAATAAATACATCCATGATTACAACCCCTGTAAATATTCAATCCATACTTACCACCAAACCAACCACTTGGATTTTTACTTGTAGATAATATTTTCTTTGCTGGAATGTACTTCATAAATACTTATACCTTATCCTTAAGTATTCTTTTAAGAGTTTTTTCAAACGACTGATCATTCTCTGATGTTCTCTTTTTGGGTCCCTTAACTCTTTTCTTACTCTTTCTGAGTTTGCTTGATATATACCTCTTGTTTAAAAGTATAGTAATATTGTCTTCTGTAAAGATTAAACCATTGAAGTTAATTACATCATCTACTTTAGTAATTAATAAACTAGCAAGTCCATAATCATTAGTTATACAGATGTCTCCTCTATTAGCATCACTAAGAAGTTTCATATCTACTGCATCAAACCCTTTAGATACTACAACTGTTTTTGCATATTCATTACTATACACGTGTGCAGTATCAAAATACATAATGACTTCAATACTTTTTTCTTTAGCACTTTTTATAATTATATCTTTAACAGGACATGCATCAGCATCAACTAAGATTCTCATTTGTTTGATTTACCTTTCATATCATCTATTTCAATCCTTACTACTAGGGTTCTATTGATAGATGCAGCTATCTCGCTACTAGCTTTAGCGAAGAACTTCCCAGTAAATCTTCTTGAGATTTCGTAAAGAGCGTCTTTAACTTCTTCTTTATCTTCAACAATATAAGCTTTACCAAAAACAGTAGTGCTCTTGTATTTAGTTGAATATGATTGTTGTTTTATTTCAGCCAAGGCTGTAGCTGTAAAGGAAACATTATTATTATAAATAATGTTGTCAATTTTATGACCTTTTTTTGCACAGTGAAAATATATATGTCCGTTTAGATATATATGGTTTACAGTAACACCGTATGGGTAACCATTATCAACAGATATTGTAGATAACACCCCATGCGTTGCATCTTTTAAAAACTGCCTTGCATCCTCTAAACTAGACTCTCTTTCTTTTCTTCTCATATTTCTAAACATTTCCCACCTCGTAAAAGGGGGCATAAAGCCCCTTAAATTATTTACTTGCTATTACTTCAATTTCTACTTTCGCCCCTAGAGGTAAATTTGCTACTTCGAATGCGCTTCTAGCTGGAAATGGATCCTTGAAGAACTTTGCGTAAACTTCATTCATTAAACTAAACTCAGTGATATCACTTAAATAAACAGTTGCCTTAACGATATCTTCCATAGCAAAACCTTCAGCTTCTAAAATTGCTTTAACATTAGATAACGAAATATTTGTCTGTTCTTTAACATCTTTAGGCATTTCTTTTGTTAATGGATCAATTGGTAATTGTCCACTTGTAAATATCATGTTACCTACTTTAATCCCTTGTGAATACGGTCCAATTGCACCAGGTGCATTTTCTGTTGAAATTTTCTTCATAACTACCTCCTTAGTTACTATATTATACCATATTTATACAATTTTTCTAAGTTACAACTATAAAAAAAAAGAACAAAACAGAAGTTTTGCTCTAAATATTATTAAATCTCACAAACAATAAATTCCATTAATTCTAATTCGAATTCAGGAATAGAATCTAAAACAACTTCTCTTCTTAAAGTTCTACCTTTATGTTTAATAAATTCAACTGACTCTTCTTTACAACATAAAATCACTTTATATTCAAAGAAAGAAAGTTGCTCATCCTCATATAGTATTGTAAGTTTATATCTATCATCGCGTTTAAAATCTATAGTAAATTTAACAAGATCACCCAAGTACTTTTTCACAATCTCTCTTAATCTTTTATGTTCCATCGTGTCACTCTCCTTTGGTATATTTATACTCTATTTTAACTAACATTAGACTAAAACGCAACAATTATACTTTATAATTCAAGATCTGATCATATACTATAAAGAAAGAGAAAACCACAATAGGTTTTCTCTTTAATGTTTATCATCAGTTATGTCTATAACAACACAATGAATCTTCTTAGGTGATCCATCTTCCTTGTATTCAACAACTTGTCTTGAAGTCCTAATATATCTCTTTAAATTGAGACGTTTATTGTAAATCCTAACAACTCCGGAAGCTTTAGAAAGTTTTCCACTTAAAATAGATTTAATTCTAGCTTTTTCATTTTTAAATAACTCTTTAGATTGTTCGTCATCAGATACATACGGGAATCCTTTACGCCAGAATGTATTTCTTTCTTCAAAAGATATTCCTAGTATATCAATTAATTCATCATTGTAGTAATCTATACTATTTAGATTATCGATATCTAAAATATACATCCCTACCTTACCTACATTACTTATTGATTTAAGCATTGATGTAGTATTATTTAATTTTTCCTTTAGTCTTGAATTCTCAATTCGAATCTTAACTTGTTTCAATTGTTCCTGAATCAATCTTTTAGCCATTCTAATAACTTTAATTTGATCTTCATTTGTTATTCGTTTCTTATCAAGTAAAACAATTGTTCCAAAGTACTTACCATCTGGCCATTTAACCGAAACACCTACTACAGATTTAAATCCAAATTTCACTATACTAGTGTTCTTCAACTTATCATATTCTCTTATGTCTTTTAAATGTAAGAAGTCATTTTCAAGAATTTCTTGGAATAAGTTGTCGTCAGATATTTTAGTAGACTCTCCAATTTTAAATAAATTATCAGTGGAATTCTTGCAGAAAACCTCTATAGAATCATTATTAATTCTATTTATAAAACCAGTAGAAACATCCATCGTAGAAACCACTTGGTTTAAAACCGTTTCCCAAAGAAACTTTAAATCAGTGTCAATTTCATAATTATAACTTTGAAGTTCATAATGTGAAGATACTGATTCTTTTTGATAATCATAATTAACCTCTTCAATCACTTCACAGTTTTTTCTTACAACACTCTCGATATTTTCATTAGGAATTGGGAGCGATAAAGCAAAACCTTGTAGGTTAGTTACTCCTATTTCCTTTAAAAACCTAATTTGTTCTTTAGTTTCAACACCTTCAGATACTACATTTATCCTTTTTTTATTGAACATCAAAACGAAATATTTATATATACTTTTAATATCTTCATTATTCATTGCTTCCCACAAAAACTTTTGATCGAGTTTAATAGATTGCATACTTTCAAAAGTTAATGTATTTATAGATGAATTACCTGCACTAAAATCATCAATTACAATATCTATACCAAGAAATTTTAGTCTATCAATCACACTTACTTTTTGTAACATTTCAGTAACTTCTGCCTCAGTTAACTCGATCTTCAGCCTATTAAAATCAAAATTCTCATTTTTTTTAATATCTTCAAGTGTAGTAAACAAATCAGGACTACTTAATGAGTCCATTGAGAAATTGACTGCTATCTTTACATCCTTTGTTATAACACCTTCAGAAGTTAATTTCATTATCGAGTTAACTGATTTTCTCAATATAGTAAAATCTATAAAATTAAGTAACTTTCTTCTTCTAGCAACCTTTAGGAACTTGTTAGGACTAATTATAGTTCCTTCAAAATCTAATCTCGCTAAAGCTTCGAATGAAATAATTTTGTTGGTTGTAATATCATATATAGGTTGGAAATAAGGTACAATGTTTTCCTCACTTAAGTCTGTTTGAATTCTTAGTTCTAAGAAATAGTCCTCGTCTTCAATATCTTCTTTATTTGCTTCTTTAATATGATACCACTTTTCATTTCTCTTGGCTAAATACATCGCTACATCAATTTTACGGAATGTATCTTCTAATTTTTCATTCCCATCATAATCAATTAACACTCCCATTGAGAAATTAATATTTATTTTAGTTCCTTCTATATAATAAGGGTCAAATAAACTTGTTAGACAGCCAGATGTATCAACACATTCTAGAAACTTCTCTTTATCAAAGTCTAAATTTAGCACAAATTCATCTCCATAAATCCTATACATAATAAAATTTTGAATTTTAAGTTTATGAAGAGTACTTATGATTCTTTCAGTAAATGCTCTTATAGCTTTATCTCCAAATTGATGTCCATAGTTATCGTTTATTTGTTTAAATTTATTAATATCTAAAAATAGTAAACTTGAAAAAGGAAGGTTACCATTATTATAATCATTATTGAACTTAGCTTCATTGTATAAATTTGTTAACGAATCATAATATGCCATCTTTTCAAGCATTAACTCTTTTTCTTTAATCTCAGTTATATCCTTTACACTACCTAGAAAAGCTAATACCGCTCCTGTTTCATTCCTTTTTTGTGAAATGGCGTAAGAAACTACAGTTCTTTTTTTTTCATCAATTAATATATCATAAGTAACATTCAATTCATGGTTTTTACCTTCTAAAAAATCATTAAAAGCATTTAAAGCTTTATCTCCTGATTCTTTACTATATGAATAAGCTCCATCAATCCATGATTTTAGATCATAAGTTTTATCATCTTTAAGGTCAATACCAAACATTTTAGCATGATTGTCAGAACCCCAAAATTTGGTCTCGTCTTCTTCTAAGTTCATATAATACGTTCCGATTCCTCCAACTGATTCAGCTGTACGAAAAACCTCTAAGTATTTTCTTAAAATATCATTACTTTTAATCAATTCATTCTCTTTATTCTTTAAATCGGAAAAATCATACAAAACAGAAACACTAACAACTGGGTACCCTTGATCATCCCTCATAAGTACATTTCCCATAACATACTTCCAAACTTCTTTGCCCTCAGCAATATTGTAACTAGGTACAGGTATATTATAGAAGTCTATATCAGTTGATTTTTTAAACGTCATATACTCATTCGAGTGGCTTTTCATAAACATAGAGCCATAATGATCTATAGAAGGTTTTAATATATGTTCATCAAAATCAACCTTATAACAGTTTTCAGTTATAAGCTCTGCATACTCATGTATACCAAGTTCATCAATTTCATATTTAGTAGTGTAGTGATAAGTTTTATCATCTAAGTAAAACTGTACAACAAACCCTACATCTAATGACTCGTGAAAAAAGGCATACTTTTTCTCGAAAATTTCTTTAACTATAGTTTCGTATTTTTCTATTAATATATTTTGCATAACTCTCACCTTCTACAATTAATGAATATAATAGTCCTCTTTCTATTGTACTAGATTTTACAAAATTATCCAAATTTTTCAACTCGAGACAACTAATTGGCTATTAACTATTAATTAAATACAACTTAAAAATCAGTAAATATTGCTGTATACCATTTTCTTTAAGAGAAAAAAAAAAAATCGACTAAGTCGATTTTTCCATTTAATTAATACCAGCCAATAAGCTTGCACCGAACATAAAGAATAATACTAAACCGATAATGAAAAACATTAGTTGTGCTAGCACAAAATTTTTCCTTGTTTTATTTTCCCCAACCAAAAATACGATAAATGCAATTATGTTTACAATTGGAATATATAATAAAAGTAAAGTAATCATCCAATCGCCAACACTTAATATTTTGTTCTCTGTACTCATAATTCCTCCTCATTATTTTATTATAATCACATGATCACAAATAGAATAAAGAAATTTGTGACATGAGTTTACCAATAAAAAAATAGCCATTAATAGTATATCATATAATCAATTTCATAGAAATATCAAACAAAGAATAATTGATTATTTTAGAATTCTTATATATCTCCTTCATCATCTACTTACCTCTTATTATAATTTAAGAATACTTAACTAATTTCAATTATATTTTATCATATTCGACAAATTACTTATTTCAAATATGATAACATTAAAGATAAATAAAGGGGGATGTTTAAATGAAATATGTAGTTGCTGAGGAAAAAGGATTTGAAATAGTAGGCCCAAAAATAAATGTTTCTGTAAAGAATAACGAAAATTTTTTTAAAATTCCTAGGTTTTGGGAAGATGTAAAGCATGATGAATCTTTCAGTAAACTAGAAAAGCATGTGGGTGAAAAAGGAGTAATGGGTGTGTGTGCTAATTTTGATACTGACAAGAACACTTTTGATTACTTTATAGCCATTGAGAAACCAGATGAAGAAGTTGATTATCCAGGATTATCTATACCTGAAAGTACTTGGGTGAAATTTAAAGGGTTCGGACAATTACCAAGAGACTTACAAAACATGGTTAAAAATATACCTAACTGGTTTAATGAACACACTGAGTACATAAGAAATGATCAACCTGAACTTGAATTGTATCATCCATTTAAAGATGAATATGGTAACTCAGGATTTGAGGTTTGGATTGGAGTAAATGCAGCATAATTTATACTAATAACAAAAAGAAGATCTTAAAAAGATCTTCTTTTACTATTCAACTTGATTTAATAATTCTCTAATTTCAATACTACAACACGTGCCTTTTGGATTTCTGTGAACACAATCAGAGATGTTCATAGCTTTTGTATATTTGATTACATCCTTAAGACTCTTTAAATTCTTATCCTTAATTTCCTTTTCTAATTCCTCTTTAGTCATTTTAGAACAATAACAAACATAGTGAATTTTAGAATCTGTTTTATGACTTATTGGTACTTCTATATCAATAGTATAAAGCACTTGTTCATCGTTATAATAAACAACATCACATTCGTCATCTAAACAAAGAAAATAATCACTTCCATTACTTACACTTACTATATCCTTAGCTAGAAAGGAAACCGTTTCGTATTTAACGAATTCACCGTCAACTCCACATTTAGGGCAAGGTTTTTTTACATTATTACTTTCACAACAACTATTCATACTTTTCTCTCCAAATGATTCTTCTCTATTTTTATAATATAATATCTTCTAAGTTTCTTTTAGGTACATAATTGTTATTTTCTTCCCTATAGTATTTAATATCATTATCTACTACATCTACTATATGCACCTCTTCATCAGCTTCACCTAAACCGACTAAATAAATAGGTATATATATATCACCTAAATTAAAATACTTAGTTATTCTTACTTTATCAAATGAACCTATTATAACACTACTAAATCCTTTTTCTCTTGCAAGTAAAGTCATATTAGCCATAGCAATACCAGAATCTACATGAGCTAAATTAATTACATTAGATATATCAGTATCTACATATACAATAATATACGATTTTGGTCCCTCATTAACAGTAGGATTAAAATCTTTTAAAGTGCCTGCAAACACACTAGCATTATGAAGTTCTTCTACATCTTTTGCATCATTAACAATCTTATATTTTAAAGCTTGAGAATTTCTTGTGCACATTGATAATCTTGCCATCTCTACAAGATCTCTTAATAATTCTTCCGATAGTTTGACATCTTTAAATGTCCTAACCGTTCTATTATTCTTTACTAATTCTTTTATCATAAATAAATCTCCTTAAATATAGTTAGTAGTCAAACCATATTTTTATTTATTAACTTATTTTATCATACATTGCTTATCAATATAAATTCTTTTTCTTGAAACTATCATTTAAATTTTACATCTTAATTATACTAAATTAAATTAAGGTAATTATAAAAAAATCTATTGAAATTTACAATAGATTATATATATCTTTTATAGATTTATCTAAAATCAGCTTATTAAATCAAGTCAAATTGTTTCCATATATAGTTTACAGAATATAACAAAGGAGCTAGCGATTGATTATAACCCTCTTCTTCATAGTTATTTTCACTCTTAAATTGCATTTCTTTACTTAGTCCTATGACTATAGGAAATATAAGCATAAGTAATAAGATATCATTCTTATTTAATTCTTCTGGCCACAATTTAATTAGCTCATCTATATCAAATTCATAGAGCTGATTAAATAAATATGATCCTAGTAAAAAATATGAAGAGAACAAAATAGCTGGCTGTAAATCCTTTGGACCGTATACTACTGGATCTAGGTCAATAAATTTAACTTCTGCTTTATCACTTTTTTTCTCTAACAGTATATTCTCAGGCCAGAGATCACCATGACATAGAAATGTTTCATTAGATACAATAATCTCTTTAAACCTATTATTTTCTAAGAGTTTGATTGCTTCTTTCTTTAATATACAATCAGTCGCATTACCAACCATCACCTCAATAATTTTATCAACACTAGGTATCCCTAATGAGCTAAATTGATTTGATACTTTACATAGTCTTTGGTGAAGTTTATAAGTTGATTCTACAATTGCCTCTTTTTCTAGGTTATTTGGGTACTTATTTAATGCTATACCAGGTAAATAAGTTTGAACTTGAACTATTAGTTTTTCACCATTTATCTCTCTAACTTCCCAGTAAAGGACTTTAGCTGTTAAATTATCAACTTCATGAATACATTCTAGTAATTCTTCATCGAACTTATATTTCCCTTCATGTCCAGCAGCAATCCTCACTATAAAAGGCTTATCAATTTCTACTAAATATACTTTTGTCCCTTTATCGTGAATTAATTTATAAGAGTATTTATCACTCTTATTTAATATAGTATCAATTACATCTTTATAATTAATATCCATCCCTTTTTTATATTCTCCCTATTCGTCTTTCACCTATTCCAAGAGCTGAATTAAATTCAATAGCCTCATCATCTATTTTCACTGTTCCTGATAAATGACCTATTGGAGTGTAATAATTTAATAAAATAAGTCCAAACAACTTCCTAATGAAAAATCCAATATCATTTTTTGTAGGCACGAAAGTTAAATCAACAATACCATTATCATCTTTTATTCTCCATTCCTTAGAAACATCTTTTTCTCTAGTAAAAGTTACTTTAGGTAGATAGTTTATTTCACCATTAATCCATATTATATTTTCATTATTTACTGCTGGATTCAAAATCTGATTTTTAGTTACTGTTATACCAACATGTTTATCATTAAAAATTGTGCTAGCTGTCATCCAATCATAAGTATTTTTAAAAGGATAATATCCTTTATGGTCGTCAACGTTCATTCTTGCGTTATCAGTAAAATCTATTTTCTGTTCACCAACTACCATATAGCCATTACCTTTTATATATGTCTTATGAGAATATAGACCCCTGTTTTTAGCAAAAGGCATACAGTAACAAAGTGGTGTTGCTGAACCGTGTTCCCCAGTAAACTGCAACTCAAAATCATTATATTTTACATTTAAGGAAATCGTATCACTATCTCCTAGATCATTAGATATTTTATACTCTAATCTATCTGTTTTTAATCTTACAACTGAATCTATTAGTCCATCATCCTTTGATAAATAAGATTTCTTGGTTATAGTAAAATCTTTATAAATAATCTTATCCAACTCGTTATCATAAACATAAATCTCTGCCATAACATTTTTTGCAATATGACTTACTCCGACAACACACATAATCAAGTATTTACCATCCCATAATTGAAACGCCTGCCACTCAGCCAATCTTAGTTTTTGTAAGAACTTTGGAATAGGAAATTTCCATACTTTTTTTGCATCCATCATGTTTATTTCTTTATAAGGTGTATTATAAACTCCAAAGATGAATTTCCCATTTTTAACTGGCTTATTAGGTGCAGCTTTTACTTTTTTGACTTCCATACGTATCACCTCTCTCACTAGATTATATCACACATCATTATGCTAATATTTCGCGTATTATACGAAAGTATAGTAATTTGAAGATAATATATATATATACAGAACATTCACTACAAAGAAAAATGGGCTTAAGCCCATTATTTTATATTATTAATCTCAGATAAAGTATAATCTTTATTACCCTTATCTTTAATAAGTTCAGCAGTTTCTAGTGCTAACCTCTTATGTTTATCTTTGTTACCTACATCTCCAGCAATCATATATGCTCTTGCCATAGCTTCATGAGCGAATGCTAGATCGAAATCTTTAATATCATTATCAAGCGTTAATTCTAAACATGCATTCGCATGATACAGAGCAGATTCAGGCATATTAGCTAAAGAATAAACTCTTGAAATTTGCCACTCACCTCGTTGCAAGTTTAAAGGAGTTCCTACTGCTTGCCAATGAAATCTTGATGCATGAGCAGAATGAATCATATTCAATGTATCTTGCTTCGTTCTTTTTTCACCTAAATCAATATAATCCCATGTCTTATTAAAATTTTCCTTTGCCATTTTTAAATGAAAATCCTTTAGTTCCATAAAAATCTCTCCTTATCAATTACTCTTTTATTAAATCTTTAACTACTTCTGACGCTATTATAAGTCCAGAAACACTAGGAACAAAAGCAATGCTACCTGGAATCTGATGTCTAACATCACACGTTCTATCTCTATTTGTACATATACAATTAGTTTTACAATTTGCATTAAGTTCAATAGGTGTCATTGGTAATTCTTTAGAGTAAACAACTTTAAGTTTCTTTATTCTTCTTTTCTTAAGCTCTCTACGCATTACTCTAGCTAGTGGACAAACACTCGTTTTATAAATATCTGTAACCTCTAACTCTGTTGGGTTCATCTTATTTCCTGCACCCATCGCACTCATAATTGGAATATTTCTGTTAGTACATCTAACTATTAAATCTATTTTAGCAGTCACCATATCTATAGCATCTACTACATAGTCATAGTCATCAAACAATAACTTGTCTGCATTTTCTGCATTATATAATAACTGATGAGTAATGACCTCACACTTAGGATTTATTTCTAATATTCTATTTTTCATTGTTTCTACTTTTGATTTACCTACAGTTTTTCTAGTAGCATGTAATTGACGATTAATATTAGTTAAACAGATATCATCATCATCTATTAATACAATAGTTCCTACTCCACTTCTAGCAAGAGCTTCAGCTGCGTAAGTTCCAACTCCACCTATACCAAAAATCGCTACCTTTGAATTATGTAATTTTAATAAACCTTTTGTACCAATTAACATTTCAGTTCTTGAAAATGCATGTAACATATTATCACCTCATTAATAACTAACACATATAATATCATTATTTTATATAAAAATCATCTAAAATCATAATATATACATATTTCAACTATTATTTTAGTTTCTTCAAAATCGTCTTACTTATAACAAGTGCTATCTATGACTAAACCTAAAGTAAAAAAAAAGGAGAAAATATTAAAAATACATTCTCCTTAACCTATTATTTTTTCAGCAACGATTTTAATCCTTGCGGTAGTGTAATCGCACAATCAAAATTAGTATGACCACCAGGATTTTCTTCAAATGATACATTGTAGCCTTTGTCTCTCAAAGTCTTGTACATCTCTAGATTAGCATTAAAATGCTCCTCATGAACTCTTTCTAGATTTCCAATACTTAGATAAAAATCGATATTTTCTTTTTTTGATCTATTAAATTGCTTAATAATTTGATTCCTTTTAGATTCATCTTCACTTGGTTCCCAGTAGAACGCTCCTGATTGTGATAAAACATTACCAAATATTTTAGGTTCTTTTATCGCCATATATGAAGCCATAATACTCCCTAAACTAAAGCCTACTAAGACTGTCTTGTTTGGATCTCTATCAATTTTCACTTCAGTTGTAGCCCAATTCAGTAAATCATTCTTAACCAAATTTAGAAAATCATCGTTGAATGTAAAATCTCCCATTCTATCAGCTCTACTATCAATAAATAAGGCATGAACTGGCGGAATTAAACCTTCACTTATCATATTATCAAGGATTACATTCGCTTTCGTTTCAAATAGATATTCCCATCCATCAAGAAAAACAACTAAACCGCGTGACTCATTACTATCAATTAAACTAGCTGGAGTATAGAGCCAAGCTCTTCTATCCCCTAAGTTAGTTTGAAAATTATTGTATTTTATTTTTCCCTCTTCAACCTCTTTATTCTCCATTACTAGAGATGGCATTTTAAAATCAGGAAATTCAATCATTGACTCCTCTTTAAATAAGACACAGAACTCCTCTGGAAAGTCAGCGTCGTCCTTACAAATATATAGATTTTTATTAAGTGGATCAACTCTAACATCGATGTCTTCTAACTCAGCATCTAATTCCTCATTTATAAAGAATACATAAAGTGATCTTGAGTCACTAGGTACCTTGTAGGTTTTATACCATAGATTTGCTTCTAGTAAGCTCTCTAACTTAGTCTCTTCAGTATTTGTTCCAAAAATTTCACCAAAAACCGCTATAGTTTCTATGTCTCCTTCGTCTTTCCAAACAACAGTCACAAGAACATTTTTTTCATCATTATCAATTAATTCAACTAAAGGAGCACCATTTTCCTCTATACTATTCCAAAAATTATCTAAAGAGTTTTCATAACCATTTTCTATTTCTATTTTTAAAGCCTCTATTATTGGGCTTTTTATCTCATTGTTCATAACAATTCCTCCATTTTTATAGTTTTACTACTTTAAAACGGCTGATTATACCAGCTTAATTTAATATATAAAAGTTTAAGAATGTTATATTATCATCATTGTTCACGTACCTCTTTCCATATTTTACCTATTAAATCTAACATACGAAGATACTAAAGTCAATTTATAGTTAACATGCAAAATCAATATACCAATAAAAAAGACATTCTTTAAGAATGTCCTTACTATTAGCCTCTTATATCTTTCAAAATTTGAGCGTACTCTTTCTTTTTATAATATCTAGATACAGGATAAGAAAATTGTTCTTTGTACGCTAATGTAATTACTTGTTTATCTTTACTACCATCAACAAATTTATGTGTTGAGCTAATATTTACTTCTTTTTGTAAATCTTTTATTTTCTTTATAACTAATTTTGCTCTATCTTTTTTACTCATCTCTTTAGTTGCCCATCCAAGATCAAGTGCAAGCATAGCTAGCCTTTTATAAATCTTACTAAATGAGTATTCCAAATGATGAGGTAATACCATTGCACATGCTTCTCCATGAGATATATTATAGATACCTCCGATATTATGTGCTGCAGCGTGTACATTTGCAATGGCTACTCTATTTATCATTATACCACCGTTATATGACGCAACAGCCAAAGCTTCCCTTGCTTCAAGATTCTTTCCATCTTTGTATGCTACTGGTAAATAGGTAAAAATATTCTTTACACCTTCAACTATAATCTTATCGTAATATTTCTTATTATATAGTAATCTCCACCAGCTAGTATACCCTTCCATTAGATGAGTTAAGGCATCCATTGCAGTAGCTGCGGTAACATGTGGAGGTAATCCAGTAAATAATTTTGAATCTAAAATTGCAAGCTTTGGAGCAATAGCAGGATCAAAAACCGGCCCCTTTATGTGACTATCAGGATCAGAGATTATTGCACCTAAAGTTAATTCAGCACCTGTACCAGCAGTAGTAGGAATAGCAATTATCTCAACTGCTCCTTTACCCCTAGTAAACGGAAACAGTGTATACATTCCAATGTATTTTTTTACCTTAGGATTTAACGCTACACCTGAAGCTGCTTTTGCACAGTCCATTGAAGACCCACCACCAATTGCAACTATTAAATCAACATTATTATTTTTAATCATCGTTACTACTTCTAGAACCATACTTTTTGTAGGATCAGGTTTAACACCATCATAAATAAAGTATGGTATTTCTTCAGTTTCTAATGATTCTTTTACCCCATCAACTAATCCTAGTTGATGG
The DNA here is from genome assembly GCA_046529715.1 of Mycoplasmatota bacterium WC44. GTDB lineage: Bacteria > Bacillota_I > Bacilli_A > MAG-NZ > MAG-NZ > WC44. The sequence continues at coordinate 625,597 of CP134881.1, read as the reverse complement.
ATAACTTTATCTGTAACAATTAACACTCTACTACCTTTTTTCTCTTTAACTAATTTTCCAACTCTTTCAGTTGAATTTTCTCCTTTTATAACTTTAACTTTTGGAATAACAGCGATCATTACAAAATTTAAAGTAAAAGACAATATTTTATAAAGTATAGTTCTAATGTAATGCATAACACTCCCCCTATCTTTTTTAATAATTCTTACGCCATTTCAATTACTTCAATTGGGCACTTCTTAGAACAAATTGCACACCCGGTACAATTATCATAACCTTCAGCACTTAATTCTGGATAAGCATTTTTAAGTTTATCTAAACCTACTTTAGATAGTTCTAAACAATTAAATGGACAAAATGTTACACACTCTCCACACGCAATACATAACTTATAGTTTATATTTGGCTTTAATTTTTCCATTAGTTCACCTCGATAAATCTATCAAGTTTTAATTTAGAAATTGTTTCTGATTTAGGTTTGCCTTCATCATCCCATCCAATTTCTTTCCAGTACATTTTCATTTGTCCATCAATATCTACACTTCTACCCTTAGTTGGTCCATCTGGTAATGGTGGACTACCCGCTAATCTATTTGGTATTTTGAAGTCAATCGGATTAATTCCTTCACGTATGTTAAATAACTGTCTCATCGTTTGCATTCTTAATCCAGCTTCCATAATCTCATCATTCGTTAAATCCCAACCAGTAGCTTCTTTTATCCAATCAAACACTTTCCAGTGTTGAACACCTAAAGTTAATGCAAATAAACACCCACCAGTTCCATCTACAACCATCTTAATCGCAGACATTGCTTTATTCTTCTTAGCTCCATACTCTGTAGCTATGAATTCATTATCTATTTTCTCCATAATTTGTTTTGGAGCCCAGCTACAGTATTTCCATACATGAGAAACACTATAATATAAATCACTACCTGTCGTATGTTTTCCTGGTGCCGGATCTACTGACATATGAAGCCCCATAGCTGCATCATATCGAGGATCATGCATACCTGGCTCTTGACCACCAGCATTCATGGCATATTTTTTAGTATTAGGAATTAATTCAGATGCCTTTTTATTACCATCTGTAAGTTTCGCTCCAAATCCTTTTCTGTTAATCATTTGATCTAATAATTCTATTACTGATTCCATATTACCCCAAGAAAGATCTAAATCGTTTGTATCTTCTTTCGTAATAATTCCGTTTTCATAACATTCCATAGCATAGGCCACGGTATTTCCTGCTGATATAGTATCCATCCCAGCTCTGTTTAACATCTCATTAATATAATAAATTGAGTCCAAATCATTATTCATTAACAAACTACCGAAAGATGCAACAGTTTCATATTCTGGTTTATGAGTTTCTGGAAATTTTCCATCTCTTAAATTCGAAATCTTTGCTGTTCCACCACACCCCAAATTACATGAAGAGCAATGATATTTTTTATCTTCCCTTTTAATCATAATATCAGGATTAGTTTTCTTTACTTTTTTCTTAAAATGTTTGACACTAGTCCCCCAGTTTTTAACAGGTAAATCTCCGTTTACACCAAAAGTATTTCCAAATACAGTTCCCCATCTTTTAAAGATTCCAGCAAAAGTCATACCATCTAAAGCAACTCTTCTTGGTATTGAACCCATTGCCTTCCCCATCATCGGAAGCATTGATCCTTTAACAACTCTAGGGAGATTCATATTCCTAACTTTCCTAGCGAAGCCTTTTGATATTTCTTTCATATTTTCAGGATTATGAACTTTGATTTGTTTAGTACCAGCTAAGACAACAGCCTTCAAGTTCTTACTTCCCATTACTGCTCCAACACCACTTCTAGCTGCAATTCTTCCTTTATCATTAACAATACCTGATATCAACGATAAGTTTTCACCAGCCTGACCAATTGCTGCCACTGCTGGTCTTTTTTTAACTAAATGTTTCTCAATCAGTAATTGTTCAGTTTCAACTGCATCTTTATTACCCCAGTATTCAGAAGCATCTAAAAGTTTTGCTCCCTTATTATCTACATAAAGATAAACCGGAACATCAGACTTACCAGTAAAGAAAATACCATCATAACCACTTTGCTTTATTGCTGGAGAAAAATTCCCCCCACAATTTGAATCAGCCCATCCTCCAGTCAAAGGTGACTTAGTAACTGCTAACCATCTACCAGTCATTAAACTTCCTGTTCCTGTTAATAATCCACTCACGAATCCTAAAACATTATCAGGTCCTAACGGATTTGCACCTACAGGAATTTTATTATGTAAGACATAAGTACCTAATCCCAAACCAGATAAAAAATGTTTGTATATTTGTTCGTCAATTTGTTCTTCAACAATATCTTGAGTAGTTAAGTTTACATACAAAATCTTACCAGCTACTGCATTCATACTTTTCGTATCCCCTTTCTTTTACCCTCCAGAGATAATAGTCATAAAACTAACTACATCACCTTCATTTAATTTAGTGCTCATTTTAACTTTCTCGTAATTTACAAAACATGTCAGAAATGCTCGGTACTTAATTGGTATTTTCAATTTACGATATACAGTTCTTAATGTTGCACCATCATCAAGTTCCAAATTATTATCTTCATCTAGTAATTCAATCTTTGCAATTGCAGGAACATATACTTTGATCTTCATCAAGCCACCTCATTCTATAAATCTCTTATTTCATTAAAAACCGAGCACACTCTCTTTTGTAATTATAAGCGTTTTCAGCATAATTGTCAATATTAGGAAATTATTTGTAATTAAAGAGTAAATCCTTTATAATGGAAAAAAATACTTGAAGTTACGGAGAGTAATATGTACAAGAAACCCAAGACAAAAAAAGGAATCAGGGAAAAAAGCATAATTCTAGAAACATCTATAGAGCTTATAAATTCTCAAGGTTACGGTAATACAACAATAAAGGACATATGTTCTGCCGCGAACATAACTAATGGCAATTTTTATCATTACTTTGAGTCAAAGAGTGATATAATTCTTAACTATGTTGAACTTGAAAGTGAAGATATCTTCAATAAATATAAAACATTAACTGACTTAACTTATAAAGAAAAATTATTATATATGTTAAAGATACAATGTGATTACTTAGAGTTCAAAGGGCAAAAGTTTCTAGAAACTTATATATCACTGATATTTACAAAAAGAAAAAACTTTGATCAGCTTCTTCAATATTCTTTTTATAAGATTTTCGAGGAATGTATCCAAAATGGTATTTCATCAAATGAATTCAAATGTGCTGAGTCACCTGAGGACATAATCGAAATACTTAATAGCACTTTTAGTGGATTAATAGTAAGGTGGACTACCCTTGATGATAATTCATCTCCTTATGAGTTTATCTATATTCGTTTAAAAAAATTAATAGATTTACTATTAGTAACAATCTAAAAAAGAGGCTTTGCCTCTTTTTCACTTCTATTGAGACTAAAGTATTAAAAAATTATATTAATTTAATGGACTTATTCTTTGTTATAATAGAGATGAAAATAAATAAAGGAGTTTAATTATGAAAATTGTAATGCTTGAACCATTATCAGTACCAAAATCAGTTATAAGTTCACTAAGTAAGCAATTAGTTGACGAAGGTCATGAGTTCATTAGTTGTTTAGATTCAATATCTGAAGAGGAAAAATTATATAGAGCAAAAGACGCTGATATCATAATTGTAACAAACGGTCTTCTTTCTGAAGATATTATAAATGCAGCCCCTAACCTAAAATTAATTTCTGTTGGGTTTACAGGTGTAGATCATATTCCAACTATATGTAGAAATAAAAATGTAATAGTATCTAACTCTCAAGGATACGCTACTATTCCAACTGCTGAATTAGCAGTAACATTAATGCTTATGAGAACTAGAAACGTTGTTGAAACAATGAACAAATGTAAAACCAGTGAAACAAAAACAGGTCTAGTAGGTTCTGAACTATCATATAAAACCGTAGGTATAGTTGGTACAGGTATGATCGGTAAACAAACTGCTAAGTTACTAAAGGGATTTAATGTTAATTTACTAGGATATGATATTAGCGAGAATAAAGAAGCAAAGGAAATTGGAATCAACTATGTTTCATTGGAAAAACTATTTAAAGAAAGCGACTTTATATCCTTACATTTACCGTTACTTGACTCTACAAAAGGGTTAGTTAATGAAGAGTTATTAAATCTAATGAAAGACAATGCAATTTTAATAAATTGTGCTAGAGGTCCTATCATTGATTCAAGGGCACTAGTCAATGCTATAAATCGTGGAATAATAAGAGGTGCTGGGGTAGATGTTTATGAAATTGAACCACCACTACCAACAAATCATCAGTTACTTAATAACGATAAGATCTATACTACACCACACATTGCATTCGCAAGTAAAGAATCTATGGTAAGACGAGCAGAAATTGTTTTTAATAATGTCTATGCCTATATAAATGGTAATCCTATTAACGTAAAGAATGTATAAGAAAAAGTTGACTTATAGTCAACTTTATTTTTATGCAGCTTTCTTTTGATCTCTAACTACTTGTCTTAATGCTTTAATTTGAGATTCAAGTGCTTGGATATCAGAAATTCTACATTCAATTGAATTACCATCAGTCATTGTCATTTTAAAAATTTCAACATCATACTGATAATCAATCTCATTTATGTTTTTATTTCCATCAGTGAAAGTAGAAACGGACACTATATCGCTATAGAAGTATTCATGAGTTGAAGACGTCTTTTCTGATCCAACTAAAGAATACAATTTACGGTATACATATACTTGATTATTGCTTAAATAAAATGTAGTTGTTCTTTGATTAGAAGATCTAGTCTTTCCATCACGACCCCTTTTAATATACATAGAAGTTTTTTTTGATTCAAACAAATGCTCCGAAATAATAATAGGATCAATAAAATTAACATCACTAACATTAATTCCTAGTTTATTTAATCCTTCATTGAAAATAATATTCTCTTCTCTTTTAATATACTCATCAATTTCACGGTCGAATACTAACTTCTTTTTATTCTTACGGATAACAATAATTTTATAGAAAACAAAGATCAATAATCCTACTGTGATTAATCCTAGTTTCTCATTATTCAAAGTAATAATGGCTAAGATAAGTGCAAATACTGTAATGAAAATGTTTCTCTTAAATTTGTACGGCTTAAAGTACGTTATTATTCTTTCATACCCTTTCATATTATCCCCCTTGTTTATTTCTTACTTCTATTATACATTATTTGACAATTTTTCTCATTATAATATTTGGACTTTTTTATATAATAGAAATTAAAATTCTGAAACCCATTTTTTTATTCCACCTGTTAAACTAAAATAAAATACTTTCACTTGAATAGGTAAATTAATACAGTTAATAATATTAATAAATAATTGGAGGTGAAGTCATGCCAAATTCAAGCATTGGATGCAATGTAAATGAATGTAAATATCATTCTAAATCTGTTAATCAATGTGACTTAACACGTATTGAAGTTACAAAGCATGGAGATAGCGCAACGAGTGTAGAATCTACTGATTGTGCAAGTTTTGTTAAAGAATAAAAATTAACCCTCACTAATTGTGAGGGATTTTTTTATATGATATAGTTTATGATATAAAAATTGTAGTTCATCTTTGATTTTATGTAAGATATTTACATATAAGTAAAATTGGTAAATATTACTTTATACTCTAATAGTTAGGAGGTTATATAAATGAAAAAGTTTTTAATCTTATTTATGTCAGTTGTTCTACTTACTGGTTGTACTACCAAAAATCAGGAAGTCGAAGCTACTGTAGAACCAATGTCAAGTTTAGAGGTATTGAGTGAGGTGTTTAAGAATACAGAGGTAGAAATGCTACCTACAATTCAGTTATACGGAACTGATGAGTTTTCACTAAGACAAATTAATTATATTCTTGGTGAAGAGAATAATATTGATCTAAATAATTATGTTAGTGCTGCTATGAATAAACCAATGATGACAGTAGATGCACGTATTGTGTTTGTAATGCAATTAGATAGTACAGATAACATGAACCAAATTGAAGATGGTCTAGTATCTTTAGAAAGATATTTTGTTTGCGTTTCAGTAAAAGAATACCAAATCGTAAGTAATGGAAATTACGTTATGTTTGTAGGTGTTCCTGAGCATCAACAATTAGTTGACGCATTCTTAGAACTTGATTTATCACTTTAAACTATACGAGTAAAAGAAGACAAGTTATTGAAAACTTGTCTTCTTTTTATTTTTGACTTTTCTTATAATTTAGTACTAACTTATCAGTATCACCAAGTAAATTATTTGCCTCTTCCCAATCCGTTAAGGTAACACCACAAGCTCGACTATGACCACCACCATGATATTCATTAGCAAGCAAGTCAATAGAAGGTCCTTTTGATCTTATTCTTCCCCTTATTGAGTTATCAGGATATTCAGCAAAAAGTATCCAAACAGGGCACTCTTTTAAGACTCCTAACTCATTAACTAAAGATGTAGCTTCTTCCATAGAAATATTATAATCATTAATAATGCTCTGTGTAAGTTTAACAAAAGCTACACCATTAATTGTCTTTTCATAATTCATTAAGACATAACCTTTTAATCTTAAATATTCTTCACTTTTTACATCTAAATGTTTATATACTTCATCTAAAGTAATTCCCAACTCTAGTAGTGATCCAGTTACTTTAAATGTGTCAGGAGTAACTGAACGATATTTAAAACGACCTGTATCAGTAATAATACCTGTTAATAAAGCCCTAATTCCTAAATCACATATTTTAAGATTATCTTTGAATTTCAAATAAAACTCAAGAATTATCTGTGAACATGCTGGTCTATCTGTTAAAACAAAATTTATATCCCCATAATCGTCTACAGGAATATGATGGTCAATTTTAATAACATAATCAGAATCTATGAAGCGCTGGTCAGCAACTCTTGATTGTGAAGCCGTATCTACTACAATCGATAGTGCATCTTTATATAACTCATCTTCAATATTATCAACTTCACCAACAAAAGAGACATAATCAATATATTCCCCCATTACATATACTTCTTTATCTGGGAAGCTATTCTTAATAATACTTTTAAGTCCAAAAGCACTTCCGTAGCAATCTCCGTCTGGTCTTTTATGAGTGTGAATGATTATCCTTGAGTAATCTTTTATTTTATCTAATATCTTATTTTCCATATTAAACCTCTTTTTGTGCTAATTCATTTAAGTCAGCTAATAAATCATCAACTTCATTAAAATCTTTTAACTTACATCCACACGCAACTAAATGGCCACCACCACCATATTTTTTTGCTACTTCTACAACAGGATGTTTCTTTGATCTAATTTCAACGTATATTTCATCATTATCTTCTTCTGTGAAGTTAACCCAAATTGGAACACCTTCAATCCCAGACATCTGATTAACTAACATTCTTGATACTTGAAATGTTGTTACATTATATTTTGATTTTAAATCTTTAGTATTTTTTAAATACGCTACATTATTTTCTGTTACTTTAAAGTTTGATAAAGCGTGTCCCTTTAAGTGTTTCATTTCGATTGACTCTTTGTAAATATTCTCATATAGATACTGCATTCTAGCTCCATTTTCCACTAAGTAAGTACTGAGTTTGAATGTTAGCTCATTTGTACTACTATATAAAAATCTACCAGTATCAGTTATAACTCCACCATATAAATATGTTGCTACTTTCTCATTAATTTCTAATTCGGTTTGACTAATCATCTCAGTAATTAAAAGTGCCGCAGCACCATAACTTGAATCAATATGTACAAGGTCTCCTACGTTAGCATCATTTAAGTGGTGATCAATTACAATAACATAATCTGCTAATTTATATCTATCATCACTAATTAAGTAATCAACGGCTACATCACAAATAATAGCTAATGATCCCTTATATTCATCAACACTAATATCATCCATTTCACCAATGAATTTTAAGTTACTTTCATCTCCAACTGCATAAACTTCCTTGTCTGGAAATGTCAATTTTATTGACTCTTTCAATCCTAATTGACTGCCATACGCATCCATATCAGGTCTTGTGTGTCTATGGATAATAATCTTATCATACTCTTTAATTTTACTTATTATATTTTCAAACATAATTACTCCTAATATTTTGGCTTATTCTTTTCGTAGCTCCAGTAAGAATCCAGGGAAACTCCACGAAGTCCTATTTCATCATTAATCGCACTCTTCTCTACTTTATACTATTATACTCTATCTTAATCTACTTTCACAGTTTTTCACACCTTTACAATAAATATCAGAATAAAAAAAACACTACCTTAATTTCAGGTAGTGTTAGTTTCTTTTATTTTACTATAGCGTTGTATAAAACAATATTATCATAACTTACTTTTTGTAAGTTAGCCTCAATTACTACTGTTTCACCATCAACTAATAATGATTCATCAATACCGTTATGACTTGGTTTTAATTTAACAGTCATAGCACCTTCAGTATGAGTATCATCAGTAAAGAATACATAACCATAATCATCAGTATAATCAACAACAACAGTTAATTTAACTCTTCTTGATAATGTATCTTTTACTTCACTAGTAGTTTCAGCGATAGTCATATCCTCAACTAAAACTGTATTACCAGTTGAAACAACTTTATTTAAACTAGAACCTTCAATTTCTCTAACGTAGTTACCATATGAATCATTTAAAGTTAATGAACCAACTACTGTAATTTCATCTCCAGCTTCAACATCTGGCATAACTAAGAACGATACATAAATCGCTTCACCATCATTAGCTTGTAAATACACACCTTTTCCGTATGAATCTAACCCAGAAATGATACCAGTAACTTTTACTAAGGTACCATCAGCTTCAGCTTTAGCAGTTACAATGTCCATGTCAGTTAAAGGACCAACTGCAACATTTACCAGAACTTCATAACTTTCAGAATCTATAGTGTATGTAGCTTTTAATACACCAGCTTTTGCAACAACCGGTGCAACTAATTCACCATCTGTAATTGTAAAATCATCACTTGTCCAAGTTATTTCTTGTCCATAAGCAACTACGCTTGGTAATGTTACATTTGATTCAGATACATCAGGAAGTTGTTTTTTGATAAATGATTCATTAAGTTCAACGATTTCCTCTGTAGTTTTATCAATTTCAGTTGCGAAGAAATCTTTAGCTTCATCTACTACAATTTGATAAACCTTGTCACCAGTATGATATGCATATAGAACTGCGAAAACTTCAACTTCTCTACCCACCATACCTTTTAATGTATCTTGAGCACCAGAATCTGATTTGTAATATACGTTAATTGAACCATTCTCATTTGATATATGTACATTTTTATATGGGCCTACTAATTCAACTACACCCTTTATTACCACTGGAGAACAACTTAGTTCCATAGGTATCACGTTATTCTCAAATGATACTATTTCATCAATAGACATATGTTTATACATAACTTGCATAGAATCTTTATCTTGGATTCTAACAAATCCAGGATTAGAGAAGTTATTTTGTCCATAGTAGAATGAGAAATCAGCACCTAATGTAAGAACATCTCCTACCTGGATAACGTCATATAATGGACCTTTATAAATGTTTGCAGATGCAGAACCATCAGTAACAATATAACCATCTCTATGAGTTGCGACAACTGTTAAGTTTTCAACATAAACTTCAACATTTGGAGTATCAGTTTCTGCTTCAATCGCAGCTTTTAAATTAGCATACTTTTGCCAACTAGCGGCAATTACTCTTGCCTCAAATTCTTTTGTTACAGTATCTTCTCCTAATGTAAGAGTTGCTGTTAATGATAATTTAACATCTCCTTCACTCTTACCAGGACGAGTAACAACACCAGTATTTTCGACAACATCAGTGTTACTTGATTGCCAAGTAATTTCAACATTATTTCTACCAGCCTCAGGTAATACTAAGTCACCCTTAACATTGCTTAAATCATTTAAAATTAACGCTGTTCTTGCTTGTTCTAATTTTTGTTGGTTTTCAGTTATTTTCTCACCACATGCTGCAAGTGAAACAACTAACACAACCACCGTTATTAATGAAAATAATCTTTTCATTTAACTATTTCCTCCCTTATTCCTTTATTTGAAAATCTTTAGTATTTGTTAAATAAATTTGGAATTCTTCATTATATACGCCAACAGGACCAGTTACATCAATTGATTTACTTACAAAATATTTTCCTGATGTAATTCTATTGCCGTTTTCATCTTTAATAATAGTAGAGTTATCTACTCTAACGTTTATCTCTTTGTTTGAATCATCTATGAAAGTAACAGTGAATCCATTACTTTCACTTGTATCATAATGACTAACATATGTTAAATTTTCAATTCTCACGAATTTACCTTCAACATATGGATTTTGATAATAATTTAGATCACCAACTTTAACTATTGTAGGAACAATCTCAAGCCCAGCTTGAATTTCTTCTATATTATAGTTATTTACATCTATGATCTGTGGAGTATCGTTAAAATAACCTAAAGTTCCATCTATAATAACTTCACTTCCGATAACCAGTTCACTAGCATTAGAGTAGCCATAATATGCATAGATAGCAAATCCATCACTTTCAATATATGCTCCCTTACTAGAATAACTAGTAACAACTCCCTGAACAGCAATCTTTTTATTTGCATATTCTTCATGATTTTTTCTTAGTTCTTCTATTGAGACGTGGATACCTTCTAAAGAGTAATCATAAGTATCATCGTCTTCTCCCCAAACTTTAGCTCCAATAAGTTGAGCGTTATGGTTTGCATCTAATAATAAATCACCGTACTTAACACTTGATGCACTCTTACTTTTAGAATACCCAAGCTCAACAAGCTCTAGATTTAATAATTTTGTATCATACCAAATCCAAGCAAGATACCTCGTACCTGTACTATCTAGAACAGCTTTACCATTATCACTCTCTAATATAATTTTACTTGCGTTAGTTAATTTCTCACATGTATATGATGATGCTGGTTTACCCCAAGGCTCTACTTTATATGTAGATTCTGGAGTGTCAATACCTAAGAATCTTATTTTAATAATTTCTCCATTAGAATTAAAGAAAGCAGTATCACCATCAACACATTCTGTAAGTGTAACGACTCCTATACCATCTTGTAAAAAATCTAATCCTTCATAGTCTGATTCTAACTTTAATTTATCAGATAAATCTGTATTTAAAGTTGGTTCTTTTGTGCATCCATTTAATACAAGTAAGCTTAATATAACAAGCAAACTAAGTATTAATTTTTTATTCATCTTACCAATTCAACTCTTCAATTGCAGCATCAATAGCTTCTTGAATTCCTTTTCCTTGATAGAACATTTGGTCAATAACATTTCCTACTTCATCTCTTGCTTTCGATGAACCATTAAATGCTGGTGAAGTAAAGTATGCAGCTTTTTGATTGTAACCAACCTTTGCAGCTTTAGCCATCATAATTTCTTTAGCTTGTGCATCACTTACATTTTCATCAATAGCTAGGTCAGCCTTAGCTAAATATTTTTGATAATCTGCTGATTGGAATGCAGATTCTCTAACAGGTAAGTAACCAGAACCAATTGCAAACTGTGTATTTGCTTCAGTATCAGTTAAAAACTTAGTGAATAACCAAGCAGCTAATCTTTCCTCGTTAGTAGCATTACTCATAATAGAGATATTTGTCCCTTGTTGAATTACACGTGGGTTAGCATCATCTTTTTGAGGGATTCTAGCAACACCAACTGTAAAATCTTTTGTCATGTTGTACTTAGCTCCTGCGCTTGATCCAACTGTTAATAGAATAGTTCCATTAGCAAATAATGCTGAACCATAATTTTCATCCCACTCAGTTGGAGTAGCTAATATTTTATTATCATATAATTCTTGGAAATAAGTTAAACCATCAAGAACTTCTGCATTATTGAATAAATACTCACCTTTACCAGTTTCCACGTTAATTCCAGTGTAACCAGCACCCCATTGCTCAGCCATTGTGATAAATAAGTTTGATGATGAGTCATAACCCATAACAAATTCTGATTCACCTCTATCAATAGCTTCAACATCAGCCCATGTAGTAGGAACATTTTGTATAACATCTGCATTATAGAACATAACCTCAGTAGACTTATTAAATGGAATCGCATAATAAGTTCCTTCTGAATCATAGATTTTACCTTCGTTTAAGTAAGAAGGAATAAAGTCTTGAACTTCTTCTTCAGAGTATCCCCAAGTTTTGTGATTCATAAATGCATCTAGTGGTAATACAGCAGAAGCAGTTAGATATTTTGCTATATGATCTGGATAACCAATTAACATTGTTGGTTCTGTACCAGCTGTGATAGCTTTTAATGTATTATCTCTAACGTCTGTGTAACCGCCTTGCGCAGTATGAGTAACTGTGATGTTTGGATATGTTTTATTGAATTCTTTAATTAATTCATCTAAAACTAACATATTTTCATCACCCATAGCATGCCAGAAACTAATCTCAATTTGCTCTGTTGGTAATTCGTCTAAAACTTCTAAATCTGCGTAAGCATCTTTTTGTGTACAACCAGAAATAGTTATAACTAACGCTAACGCTAAAAGTAAACCTAAAATCTTTTTCATATTTCCTCCCAATATTTTTTATTTTCATAGGCTAAAATTAGCCTTTTGTACCACTATTTGAAACACCTCTCATTATATATTTTCTTAAGAAAATAAACGCGATTAACAATGGCAATGAAACTATAAATGCGGCTGCCATTTGAAGGTGTAATTCAGGTCTTTCACCACCTGAAGAGAATCCAACTTTTCTTAAACCATTAGTGATAAGTCTCATCTTATCATTTGGCGCAACTAAATTAGGCCATATATAAGCATTCCAAGATCCTATTACTTTTAAAATAGTTATCGATATAATAGTTGGCATAGCAATCGGAACCATAATTCTCCACATATATTTAAAGTCACTTGTACCGTCAACTTTAGCAGCGAAATATAATTCATCTGGAATTTGTTTAAAATTCTGTCTTAATAAGAATATATAAAATACACTAGCGACAAATGGGAATATTAACGCTTTGTATGTGTTAATCCAATCCAATTTGGCTACAGTAACATAGTTTGTGATAACCATCATCTCACCAGGTATCATCATAGTTGCAAGTAAGATAGAGAAAAGTAATCCTTTCCCTCTAAACTCCAAGCGTGAAAACGCAAATGCAGCTAAGATTGTAGTAATCAATGTACCAAGAGTAGATACAACACCAACAAATAATGTGTTAAATATATACCTTGTAAACGGTGCACGACTCATAGCTTCTATAAAATTCTCAAAGTGAAATTCTTTCGGAAAGAAAGTCACTGGTATTTGTACTACTTCATCACCAGATTTTAGTGCAGTAATTACCATCCAATAAAACGGAATAATAATCAATAAACCTAAAATAAATAGAAATGAATACACAATAGTATTTCTTAAAATAACCGCTTTTTTTTCTTGCTTCTTTATATTATTTGCATTAAATTTTTCCATAATAACCTCTTAATAATGTACTCTCTTTTTACTGAAATACAGATTAACACCTGTAAAGATAAGTATAACAACGAATAACAATAGCGCAGCAGCGGCAGCTCTACCAAAGTATTCAGGGTTACCCATAAATCTATAAATAAACCAAACAATTGTTCCATATCTTTCTGCTTGTGGTCCAGCACCAACGATTGCGACAACAGAAGCATATGTTTTAAACGCAGCAATAAATGATGTGATCGTTACATACAGAATCATAGGCGAAAGTAAAGGAACAGTAACTCTTCTCAAAACTCTCCATTTTGGAGTAGCATCTATTTTAGCAGCTTGGTAATATTGCCTACCAATACTTTGTAGTCCACTCATAAAGATAAGTATTTTAAATGCTAATCCACTCCAAATACCATATAGAATGATAACAAATCGTCCACCCCATATATTCCCTTTTAAGCTTAACCATTCAATAGCATCGATACCAAACCAACTTAAGAACTCATTAACTAGTCCATAGTTTGAATGAAACATTACTGAAAATACCATACCAATTGCTATTACATTTGTAACGTATGGTAAGAAAAACACAATTTGAAAAAACTTTTGAAACACCTTTATTGAATTTAGCGCTACAGCTATTAATAAAGATACAACAACCGATAACGGTACTGATATAAATACAATTAAAGTAGTATTAATAATTGCATTCCAAAACTTCTCATAAGATAATATCGCCTTGAAGTTAGCCAGTCCAAATCCTGAAGAACTTCCATCAAGGTAGTTATAGTCCTCTAGAAACGCCATAATAAATGTATTAAATAGCGGATAAAAGACAAACACACCTAATAATAACAATGTCGGAAACAAGTAAAGCCAAGCTTTTAAATTATTTTTATCTTTAAACATTATTTCAGGATACATCCATCTGTTTTACTAAAGATATGACATTTGTTAGGCTTAACATTAAATTTCAATTCTACATCATCTTTCATTTCATCAGAATCAACAATAATTCTAAAGTGAGTTGAAACTAATCCCTGATGATTGCAAATTAAAGTTGTATCTCTTCCGACAGTTTCAATTTTATGAATTTCTGTAATAAATGTTCCTTTTGGATTTATCTCAAATCCTTCCGGTCTTATTCCTACTATTACATCTTGATCACTTACACTTATGTTATCTAAAATCAAAGTATCATTAATATATAAACAATTTCCATTGACTTTACCTTCAAATAAATTAATTGGAGGTGTCCCTAAGAATTTAGCAACAAATTCATTTTCAGGGTAATTGTAAACATTTTGTGGTTCCCCAACTTGTTGTTTAACACCATAATTCATTACAACGATCTCATCAGAAATACTCATTGCTTCTTCTTGGTCATGAGTAACAAAAATCGTCGTAATACCAGTTTCACGTTGGATCCTTTTAATTTCTTCTCTTGTTTGAAGTCTAAGTCTTGCATCAAGATTCGATAACGGCTCGTCCAACAATAATACTTGTGGTTTTTTTACAAGTGCTCTTGCAATCGCAACACGCTGTTGCTGCCCACCACTTAATTGCTTTGGTTTTCTATTCATCAAATCACCAATACCTACTAAATCAGCCATTTCTTGTGCTCTCATTAACGCCTCTTCTTTAGGAACCTTTAAATTTTCTAAAGGAAACATAATGTTTTGTTGCACAGTCATGTGTGGGTAAAGTGCATAATTTTGAAATACCAATCCAATTCCTCTTCTTTCAGGAGGCAAATCAGTTACATCGTCCTCACCAAAGAAAATACGTCCTTCAGTTGGTTCATGTAATCCAGCCATTAAAAATAAAGTAGTTGATTTCCCACAACCACTTGGCCCTAATAATCCTATTAACTTTCCGGATGGAATAGTTAAATCAAGGCTTTTTACAGCAACAGTTTCTTCTTTGTTCTTGTTCGTAAATACCTTTGATAACCCCTTTAAAACTATTTCCATAAAACTTACTCCTCATCTATCATTTATTTTCACTTTTACTTCTAATTATAGCACTAATTACCAAATTTTTACAATATAAATGCTATTAATGGTATTAATAAATTTAAAATAAATACTTTGAATTTCAAAGTTTAAATATATAAAAAAACTCTAGTTAACACCTAGAGTTTTACATTTCTATATTAATTTTCTAAAAGAAGATCAATCATCGAGCTCACATTTTTTTCAAAACTTACGTCATTGATTTTTCCTAGTGATTCCTCTCCCCATTTGGGGAATATATCTTTACCATATGCTTTAGATAAATCATAGATAACTGACATAACATCATCTACAAGTTTTTCCTTTATATCGTATTCGCCATACTCTTCTAGGAATATTTGCTTCGCTTCACCCTTTAAAGAATATAGTACATTCCTAACATCAAAATATTTTAAGCCTTGTCCCATAAAATTAAAATCAAACATAAAGGCCTCTTTTTTATCTTTTGAGACAATTAAGTTTGTATAATAAAAGTCGTTGTAGTTTAATGTCTGCGGTAGCATATTTATCTTTTTCTTAATAATATCTATATTACTTATTAAACTATTCCAAACAAAACTAGATTCCGTATAAGATTTAACTTTAACTGTGTTAATCGTATCTATTGTTATATAATCTAACTCTTTATATAGTTTTATATCCTTATTATCTTTAAGATATTTTAGTCCTTTTTCATGAAAATCCTTGTACCACACTGCTAATCCCTTAGCTACATCTAAATCACTTAAATCCTTCTCAACACCTAATCGATATCGATCACTAATCATTATATCTTCCATAACTATTAAGTTGTTTGTAGACTCATAAATTTCCAAAGTCTTAACACCAATATCTCTAAGTAATTTGTACATTTGTATTTCACGTTTATATTCATCCTTTTCAAAATACTTTACAACATAAGATTTATCATCTAAATATATCCTGTAAACGTTAACTCCATTTTTAGATCGTAATTGTTTGATATTATTTGGATTTCTAAAATTAGTTGCGCTCAACTCATTTACAATTATACTTTCTATTTTCATATTATTACCGTCCAACTATTAAGAATATCTCTTATTATATATCATTATTCCACAATATAAAAATACACCTCATACAGAAACATGAAAAAAAGGAACATTTACAGATCCTCTTTTATTTTTTCTACTATTGGTATATCTGCTTTCGCCCAATCTAGCTTTTCTAGATTCCTGATATCTAACCAGCAACTATCAACATGTTCAGTCAAATCTAAATTACCTTCAATAAGTTTACAGTAATAAGCATGCATAGTAATATGAAATTCCTTGTACTGGTGCATAACTGTCATTACCAGTTCACCAACACTTACTAAGGAATTTAACTCCTCTTTTATTTCTCTTATTAAAGCTGCTTGATGTGTCTCTAGAGGCTCTATTTTACCTCCAGGAAATTCCCACTTCAAAGCTACTTCACCTTGATCACTTCGTTTCGCACAAAATATCAAATTGTCCTTTTTTATTACTGCAGCTACAACCTCAACTGTTTTCATATTAAATACCTCTTAAGTGTCACACAAATTTAAGTAACTGTCTTAATAAAGTCATCTAAAACATTCTTAGAATCAACACTAGTCATTATATCAATTTTTTGATTATCCTTATAGAACATTGTAAGTTCATCTACAAGCAACATTCCTCGTAGATATCCTTCTTTAACAACTTCTAAAGGAGCATTAATACCTGAGCAAATACTTCTATCTTTGAAATATGCAATTACTAATATATCATTAATAATACATCCATTGAAGTTTTCAGCTTCTAGATGAAACTTGATATAAAATTTTGTTACATCTTCAATGAACTTTAAGTTTTCAGATTCTTTTGAAAACCCCTCAATCACATCAGGTGTTAAGAATATTTCTCTTGTTACATCTAATGGAATGATTGTTTTTTTTATACTTGAATTCATTATAATATCTACCGCTTTGGGATCATGATAATAATTATACTCAGTTACGGGAGTCATGTTACCTTGACTTCTAAAAACACCACCCATAGTAATTATTTCTTTACAATTATTAAATACTTCTTCATTTAAATTATAAGCCCTTGCTAAGTTTGTTAAAGGACCTAACGCTAATATAGTTACATCGTCATATTTCTTTAATGATTCTATTATAAATTTTTCAGCATTACCTAAATGATCAATACTGTATTTACTTCCATAATAAGTTTCACCTAAACCATCTTCACCATGTGTATCTTTAGCATCTATAAACTCACCATCTAAATTTGTAGTATCACTAACGAGTACTGGGATATCATTTCTATTTACTAAATCTAATACTGCGAATATATTCTTAGCACTTTCTTGACTATTAACATTCCCATTACAACTTGTAATTCCAATAATATCTAAGTTCGATTCTATAGCATAAATTAATGCTAAAGCATCATCAATACCACAGTCTGTATCAATTATAACTCTACTCATTATTAGGTTTTATATACGACATAATATAGATAAATGGTGTATCCAATAACGCTACAATATACTTAATTACTAAAGTTGTAATTATTATCCCAATTACTGAAGATAGCGGGAATAATCCAACTAAAGAAAACCCTACAGTAACTAATACCGTATCAATAAACTGTGAAATAATTGTAGATCCATTATTTCTAATCCACAAGAACCTCTTGTCAGGTAATGCTTCTTTAATTCTCTCATAAAGATAAACATCAATAGATTGACTTGTAAAATAAACTAAATTTCCTATTAAGACGATTTTAATTGCTCCACCGCCTAATCCAAAGAAACTATTAAGTGCGTCATTCACAAATTGAGACCAACCACCATCAACCGAAGCATCATGGATTTGTGGATTATATAAGGTTGATATAAACATAACAATTATAAATGCTATATTTGCAAAAACTGAAATACGTACAGCTTTTGTCGCTTCCTTAATTCCGTACTTCTCACTTAACAAGTCTGTCGCAAGAAAAATCCCACTAAACATAACATTTCCAGATGTACCTGTTAATTCAAATAATCCGAAGTCAAATGTTATTTCTTTAAAGACCTGTATGTTAGCCGATAAAACACTAACAACTAAATAAGCTAAAATCCCTTTCTTTCCAAACATTTTATACGCTATAGTAAGCAGTATAAAATTGACTATTGAAAACAATAGTAATACTAAAATATTCATTTTTAATTCCTCCTAGTTTTGTTTTTGCAGGATGGTTACGAACTGCAGGCTTTTTAAGCCATATGCATTATACCATATATCTATTTTTTTCATAGATATGTGGTATTATATTATTGGTGATAATATATGGATTTTAATAGATATAGTGAAATAACAGATAAATTTCCTAGAGAAATATTGTTGTTAAAAGGATTACCTTGCGCTTATGGTAAGTGTACTTTTTGTGATTATACATTAGATAATGAAACTGATATTAATACTATCAATTCAGTAAATAAAGAAGTACTAAAAAAAGTTACTGGGAAATACAAAAGATTAGAAATAATAAATTCTGGAAATGTCTTCGAGTTACCTAAAGAAACAATAGAACTTATAAAGCAAATAGTCAAAGATAAAGATATAGAAGAAATTTTTTTTGAATCTCACTGGATTTATAGAAATCGTCTAGAAAATCTTAGAAAACAATTTGATATCCCAATAATCTTTAAAACTGGTTTAGAAACATTTGATTATAATTTTAGAGAAAATATTTTATCAAAAGGTTTTAAAACAAAAGATAATTTAGAAATTAAAAAATACTTTGATTCTGTATGTCTTTTAGTAGGGATCAAGGGACAAACAAAAGAAATGATCCGTAACGATATAAAAATTGCTTCTGAGATATTCGAACACTTCACTGTTAATCTATATATAAATAATTCAACATCTATAAAAGCTGATCCTGAGCTTCAAAAATGGTTTTATGAAGAATTTAATTATCTAAGTGATTTTAAAAAATGCGAAGTACTATGGCACAACACTGATTTCGGTGTCGGTTAGTACCATTATAGTAACCAGTTTCCATACAAAAGGACATTTCGAATTAATCGAAATGTCCTTTATTTACTGTATATATAATTTTAATAAAATCAATATTAGTTGTTATAACTCTTGTAATTCCTAATAGTCTTGACCATATCAACATAACAACTAGCATAGATGGATTATTGTTTTATCACTTTAACTATATCATTTGCAACTGAAACAACAGAATTAATTTTTTTAACCGTCTCAGTCAAAACTTCTTTAGTCATTTCTTTAGGTTTCCTTAATTTTTCATCATTCTCAAAGGCAAAGTGAATCTGGTTATCGACAGAAGATAAAAATATCTTCTTTGCGTTAAATCTACTTTTCATATCTGAAACTAATTTAATGAAACGATCATCAACATAACTTGTAATATCACCATCTTCTACGAATACTCTTAATGGGTCATCAACATCAATTCTTTTAAACTTAACTCCTTTAAGATGTGGTTTTGAATGTGATCGAATTTGGAATACTCTACCAACTGAATACTCAATGACAAAATACATTCCTGAAAAAACTGTATATTGATTCTTTCCATCAGAAGTAAACAATCTCATATTATACCAACTAAATGTATTATAATCATCAGTCTTTCCTATAATCTTATTTATAACATCTGAACTAGCTCCACGAGTAAACAAACCACCTGTCTTATTAACAAAATGTTGCTTTTTAGGGTAGGCAATATACTCAAGATTTGAATCTCTTGTTATATTTATATAATCAACCATCTCTTTCATAACTAAAGTATGGAAAGGTTTCTCACTACTTGAATAAATACTTATTAATAAACCCACAAAAAGAACTACTCCAACAATTCCACCAAAAATACAATAAGAAACAGTCCCGGCTCCACCTTTAAGTATTCCAGGAGAAATTAGTATTAAAACTGCCATGATTACTAAGTATAGAACAATAAGTAACTTAATTATTCTTGATGCTCTTTTACTTCTATCGCTAATTTGTTTCTTATACTCTTTAATTATTTGGTCAAAGTTATGATTTTCTAAAATATCATAATTATTCATTAGTACCGCCTCTTTTCCTTTGTTGATGATTATATTGTACTATCATTAACATATAAGCAATTATATCAACATTTACATCTGTAGTCTATTGTTAACAACAAATTACTACTGAAAGAAAAGATTCATTCAAATGTTCTTCAACTCTTAACATGAGTTTGAACATAGAATGAATCTTTATTATTTTATTCTATATAATATTTTAATAAACCTATTCTTCTTCTTTTAAAAATTCTCTATTTGTATAGTGAGTATGTAACATTTCATGAGCTCTATGTGAGTTTGGTTTCTCTAAGAATTCATCATAAGTTACCATAACAGCTTTATTCTCATGAGATTTTCTTAACTTCATATCCTTATCTTGGTCATATAAAGCTTTTGCACGCACTTCTCTAACATCAATTTTCTCATAAACTTCTGGTAATGTTATAGGTTGCCCACCACCATTTACACAGCCACCAATACATCCCATAAACTCTACAAAGTGATATTGTTTTTCTCCAGTTTTAAGGATTTCGAAGAATTCCTTAATTGCTCTACCACCATGAACTACAGCTACGTTCACGTCTATTCCAGCAACTTTAAGTGTTGCTTCTTTTATTTCCTCTGTACCACGTACAACCTCATATTCTACATCTTCAAAAGATTTACCTTCTAATACTTCAACTACAGTACGTAATGCAGCTTCCATTACACCACCTGTAGCTCCAAAGATATTTGCTGCACCAGTGAATTGAGCTAATTGTCCTTTAGGTCTTAAATCTTCTAAGCCTCTAAAGTCAATATTATTGTATTTTATTAATCTCGCTAATTCTCTAGTTGTTAACACAGCATCGACATCTCTATGTCCGTGAGACTGCATTTCAGGTCTTTCAATTTCAAACTTCTTAGCAATACATGGCATTACTGATACAACATACACATTTTCTGGTTTTATATCCATTTTTGGTGCATAGTATTGTTTAGTCATTGCTCCTTGCATCATATGCGGAGATTTCGCTGATGATAATGAAGGTAAATATTCAGCTTCATACCCTTCAATATATCTTATCCAACCAGGTGAACAAGAAGTAAACATTGGGAATACTCCACCATTTTGAAGTCTATCAATAAATTCATAACCTTCTTCAATTATCGTTAAATCGGCACTCCAGTTAACATCTCCAATATCATTAAATCCTAATTCGTCAAATGCTCTATACATTTTTCCTTCAACATTTGTTCCAACAGGATATCCAAATTCCTCTGCCAACGCAACTCTTACTGAAGGTGCAGGTTGAATTACTACGAATTTTTCAGAATCATTTAACGCTTCTTGAACATTCATGATTGCATCTTTTTCTGTCAATGCTCCAACAGGACACGCCTGAATACACTTACCACAGTAGATACAACCTGAGTTTTCAATAGAAATTGGATCAATACTTTCAACTATTGATTCATTACCTCTTTTATTGATAGATAATATATCTAATCCCGTAAACGTATGACATGCTGATACACATCTACCACATAATAAACATTTACCACTATCTAAAACCAACGAAGCGCTAGAATCTTTTACAACACGTTCTTTCTTAATATGTTCTGGATTATCCGCCATTGGATTAGCAACATTATTGTTTCTTAATAATCTTAAAAACTCACAGTTATGTTCTCTTGAGCATAACCAACATTCAAATGAGTGATTTGCAGCTAATAGCTCAAGTGAACTTTTTACGCTACCTTTTACTTTTTCACTCTTAGTATTTACATTCATTCCTTCGCGAACTTCATACTTACAAGAACTTTTAAGACGATTTTCTCCTTCAATATCAACTACACAGACTCTACAATCACCTTCGTTATTAATACCTTTCAAATAACATAAGCGCGGTATATAGATGCCATTTTCTTCAGCGACTTCTAAAACTGTCTGCCCTTTTTTTGCTTTTAACTCTTTATTATTTATAGTCACATTTAATAAATCCGACATTTATTTACCCTCCCCAAAATTATATAACTTACTTTCAAAATCATTTCTAAATTTATCTAATCCAGATAAAACAGGATTAGGTGCTGATTGACCTAAACCACAGAATGCTGAATTAATCATATAGTAAGACAAGTCTTCTAACCTAACTAAATCCTCTTTTGTACCCATACCAGCTTCTATCTTCTTAAGAAGCTCATACATTCTTACAGTACCTTCTCTACATGGTGTACATCTTCCACATGACTCCTTCATATTAAACTTCATGAAAGAGCGACAAAGACTAACAATGTCATTAGATTTGTCTAATACAATTAGACCTCCAGCTCCCATTTGAACACCATTTTTCGCTAATGTATCAAATCCAGTTCTTCTAAATAATTCATCTTTCTTTAAGAACCCTCCACTAGGTCCACTAAATAAGATAGCCTTAAATTCACTACCATCTTTCATTCCACCAGCTACTTGCTTTAAGATTGTTTTAATAGGTGTACCCGTTGGAAGTTCGTAATATCCAGGATTTTTGACTTTACCAGATATGGTGTGAATTTTTGTTCCCGGAGTTGTTGGATTACCAATCTTATGATACCATTCTCCACCTTTTAAAATAATTTGTGGAATAATACATAATGTTTCTACGTTATTAACTACCGTTGGTTTTCCATACAATCCTTCTACTACCGGGAATGGAGGTTTATTTCTAGGTTGACCCTTCATTCCTTCTATAGATTCGATTAATGCAGTTTCTTCCCCACAAATATAAGCTCCAGCACCAACTCTAATTTCAATATCAAATTTGAAATCATTTTTGAATAGTTGTTTACCTAAAATCCCCATTTCATATGCATCGGCAATAGCATTTTCAAGTATTGGCTTTGAATTCGGATATTCTATTCTTAAATATATATATCCTTTTGTTGCTCCTACAGCCATACCAGCAATTAACATACCTTCAATTAGTGAATGTGGATCATTTTCCATAATAATCCTATCCATGTAATCTCCTGGTATACCTTCATCCGCATTCATAATAATATATTTTTGATCTGCTTCAGCATTATAAGCGAATTGCCATTTTAATCCAGTTGGAAATCCTGCTCCTCCACGACCTCTTAAGCCAGATGACTTAATCACATCAATTATGTCCTGTTGACTCATTTCACTTGCTTTTAGTGCGCCCAAGTATCCATCCTTAGCTATATATTCATCTATAGATAACGGATCAATAACTCCTGCATTTCTAAGCTTATCTCTTATCTCTAAAGTATTAAATTCAATCTTTTTTTCTAATTTCTCTCCAACTTTACTTAAAGTCTTAGCTTTAATTTTCTCAAGTTTGTTCTTTGTTATCATTTCACATACTCCTTCACAATTGAGCCTAGTTCAAAGACATCGACATTTGTATGAAGTTGATCATTAACAGTGATTGTTGGAGATTTATCACAGTGACCATTACAGTAAGTGATCTCTACAGTCACCTTACCATCATCAGTAGTGTGGTTGTCTTCTAAATTTAACTTGTCTTTTAAAATTTTAGTTAAACTTTCAGAACCATTTACTACACAACTAGCTCCTTCACAAATTCTAATAACAATATCCCCTAATGGTGTTTCAGTAAAGTAATCATAAAATGTAGCAGTTGAATTCACTTGTGACATAGGAATCCCTAAATCAATTGAAATCAATTTTGAAACTGCAAGCGGTATACACTTATAAATTCCATTAATTTCATGCAGTATCTCTACTAGCGGTGTCTCATAAGTTACATATTTTGACACAATTTCTTTTATTGCTTGTACTTCCTTCTTAGAAATCTTTACAATTCCCATTAAATCCCCCCTAATCTCTTATTAAAATCATATTCTTGTAAAACAGTTTGTATACCAACTAATATATTGTAACATCATTTGTAAGCGTTATCAACTACTATTTTAGTGTAATATCCTTTATAATCGAGAATATGCACAGCATTTTCAGCATCATTAATACAGCAAATACACTGTTATTATTTCATATTAATTCTTTTTACTCTGTCGACTTATGTCAAAATTGTAAAAATTATAATTATATTTCTATTATTTATAAATAAAAAAAGAGTTCCAATTAAGGAACTCTTTGAAGTATTAATAAATTAGTTCACTTCAGGAAGTTCGTGAGCAGTTATTCTACCATCAGTTACCATTTCATCATGTAGAATTTCAGCTAATCTTAAATAATTATCCCATGCTGTATTTCTTTTTGTAAATCCTGTTTGTGAGTAACTCCCAGAATCACCTGTTGCAGGTAAGTCAATAATGTCAAACATAGAACCACCAGCTAATAAATGTTCTTCTAATGCATCAAAACTTACATTAAATCCAATACGAGCAGGCTCTTCAAATGTTACTGATTGATATTTTGATTGTCTATAGAATTTCTTCAAACTACCATCTACAATCTCGTCTTTAGAATCTGCAAAGATTTCATCATAATATGAATCTACAATATTTCCTTCTGCATCAACAACAAATCTTAATAAAGCAGTTAATCCTACGAATTCACCAGTTAATTTTTCAGCATATTGGTAGAAGAATAATCCGCTTGCCGTATCTCTTACTTGATCTATTCTTCCGGCTAATGGAATCATAGACTGTTGGATACTGTTAGATGCACCAGCTACTATATCTAAATCTAAGTACTGTAATCTATTTGGTTGATCATATTGTTTTGCTAATGAAGAATCATAATTTGGGTTAATTTCAAATGTTAACTTATTGTTAGCAACCATTAGTTTCTCCATTAATTCAGCTGACTGAATCCATGCAGCACCTTTTTTTGCACCCATTGTGAAGTTGTATTCAGACATTCTCTTAGGTACATCTTGATAGAATCTAGTATAGTAATTTTCTCTACCAGTTTCATTGAATTCTACTAAAATTAACTCATTTTCATCATTAGTTACTACTGTTAAACTTCCGATATGTCCTTGACGGAATTTTTCTTCTTCATAGAAGTAGTTACCTTTTAATAATCCTAACTCAGGTTGAACAGACCATTCTAAGTCGAATGTATCTTCTGAATTATCTGATGAAGCTACTTGAACGTATTCAGGGGCTGTACCATCAGTTCTAGGTATTGCATTTATTGCTTCTAAAATCCCATTTGAAGAGAAAGTAGCACCAGTTACTGCATCTAAACCATCATGTCCATTTCTTTCAATTACTTTTTCGTATAATGCAACAGCATTTAAATATAAAGATTCAGTTTCATTATTTGAATTTGTATGAATATTCTCGATAATACCGTTAACTACAGTTACGTCTAAAACAACGTCACCAAATTTACCTTGTCCAGTTACAGTATGTATACCATCAACATACTTTCCTACTAAATTAGAAGAAATAATTTCTCCATTCTCTATTACAACAATAAATTCACTTCCATTTGATGTAACCTCATATGTTCCATCTTGTAATCCATTTGTTTCAACTTTCGTTTCACTAGAGCATGCTGCTAATGTTAAAACCGAAACAAATACTAACATTAAGCTAAGTACTCTTTTCATAATTTTTCCTCTTCCTGTCTTCACTAATTTACCTTTGACTTTTGAATTATATTATAGATAAACACCTTAAATCAACCAAAACAATAAATCATTTAAATGTAAATAATGTAATAGTCTACTATAAGTATAAGTTAAACTATATACTGCTATTAATAGGTATTATCATAGCTTTTTTTATGGAAAATAATGTTAAATATTCATATTTAATTGTCTTAGAATCAATGCGGGATTTCAAACTAAAAAAACTTATGGAAAGTATATTCCATAAGTTTTTTAAATGTTAAAAGAAATTTAGATATAATCTATTTTACTTCTCTTAGATTTGCTTTAAACTCATTATATCCCATAAGCACTACCCAAACATAAGCCAGAGTTTTTGGTATCATCAGTATTCCGATCCATCTCATTGTACTAGCCCATAATACAACTGGAATGTAAAACCCAAATGATAAAACAATAGCTAACCACATGAATCTTAGCCCACTGTCATTATGTATTTTGGATTCTTTATAGAATAGCCATATAATAATAATCCCAATAATAGCAAAAGGAATATTTCTATAAATACCCCAAGAAACAGTAGCATAATAATTAAGCCAGTCATTTTGTGGAAAAAGACATAAAGCAATCCTTATTACTGCTAGTAAGTAAATGATAATAGTTAAGTTTTTATTATCTGTTATATTATAGCGTTTTCTCCAGATAGAATATAATATCACATAAAATATAGTCATTGTAATCGAAGTTATAAGTTTCCCTACACCTAATGCACCAGCATTAGCTTCAAGTCCTGTCGTAAGTAAAGCATACGACCTTGGGACTAAATGAAAGGCATCACCTGCCCCTAATAAAACAGCCATTAAACCAAATAGTTTATACTGCATTTTGTCACCAGACTTTCTAATCATAATAATTCCTAAACTTATTACTGTAGAAAGATAGACAATATCAAATAAAGTTTCCATAATTGCTTGCATTTTCTTCACCTCATAATTATATTTTGAACATTGTTCATATATGATTATAATAAAATCATATTTCGCATATAAGCTTAATATGACATTACTTTTTTTAATATTCTAATAAAGAAATCAAAATCACTATCATCCTTTTTTAGCATTATCAACAAATTATCGAAAATAAATTCTGCTGTTTGTTCCTTAGACACTCCATTTTCCCATATATTAGAGTTAATATTTTCATCTCTATCCATAAGTGAGATAATTATAGTACATACCCTAGCAAAATACTCTGTTTGCTTCTTTCTACCAAGCTTTTTTTCTTGTGAGCTTAGAAGAGAAATTTGATCTAACCAATTCTCTTTGAAGTTCTGAAGATATAAATCCAAACTATCATAGATATCTTGTAGTTTTTCATAGAAGTCCTTATCTTTTGACTTCTTAAAATCAATCTTTTCAAACGCCTCAGTCCAGAATCCCTCAATAACAGCAACTACTAAATCAGCCTTAGTAGCATAATAGTTATAAACTGTTCCTATAGATACACCAGTTTTTTGAGCTACAGAACGTATATTTATCTTATTAATCCCTTGCTCTAAAGCAATCTCCTTTGCCGAGGATAAAATATTTATCCTTGGACTATCATTATATACTCTCATACATTTTCACCTCATTGAACATTGTTCACTTATGATGTTACACGTAATTATTTATATTGTCAACAATAATAAGCTATATTATATTAGTACGTAATAATTAAAGCAACTTCAAGAGTTCTCCTACCAGAAGTTGCTTTTTGTTTTATTCTAAATTTTCTATTTATTAAATCTCTTTTCACTATCAGGTAGATCAAGCCCTAATGTACCACCTGGATTCATAATGTTATTTGGATCAAAATGATTCTTCAAAGCTTTATAAACAAGGAAAGTTTCTTTTCCTATTTGTCCTTCTAACCATGGACCAAATGACTTACCAATTCCGTGATGATGAGACATAGAACCACCAAACTTTTGAATGCTATCTAAGATCCCTTTTTGATATTCAGTATATTCTTCTATCGAATCCATTTTAGCAATAAAGATAAAATATAAATTCGCTCCTTGTGGATAAACATGAGACATGTGAGTCATACATATAGTGTTAGGTCTCGATTTACAAAACTCTCTAACACCCTCATGTACTTCAAGCATATTATCCCAAGTTACCGAGCATTCAATTGTATCAGTCATAACTCCAAAATCTTGTAGGACATCTCTTAGGTATGGATCTTTAAATCTCCCATGTTCCCATGATTTTGTAGGATATCCCGTCAAGTACATAGCTCCGTATTTCTTACAGATTTTCTTAACATTCTTTTTTACGTTTTTAGCAAACTTACGTTCCCCATCAGTAAAACCTAGAAATAGACAGCGTTGCATAGGCTTATACCCAAGAAAATTCATACCTTTTTCTAAGACAGTCCCTTCGACTCCATAAAGTTTTAACGCTACATCAGTTTCTTCTGGATCCGATAACCTAAAAACACTTGGGTATCCTGATTCATTTTGCATAATCTCTTTTGCAGCTTCTCTTGCATCTTCCCAGCTTTTAAAAATGTAACTGAATTTAAATTGATTCTTCTTCATAAGTCTAAAGACTCTTAGAGTAACATGTGTAAGAATCCCATATGCCCCTTCTGAACCAATCATAATTTGATCAATATTAGGTCCCGTAGCTGTCGCTGGAAACTCATCAGTCACTAAATAACCTACTGGAGTAACATACTCTTGAGAAATTACAATATCTTCAATTTTTCCATAATAAGTAGAATTTTGACCTGCTCCCCTTGTTACTACCCAACCACCTACAGATGAATATTCAAAGGATTGCGGGAAGTGTCCACAAGTGTATTTACGTTTCGCACCAAATAACTCCATAGCATTATTAAGTGTTTCTTCTAATTTAGGACCACTCATTCCAGCTTCAACTGTGATCGTTTGATTCTTCTCATTGAAGTTTATAACTTTGTTAAAGTTCTTTCTCATATCAAGAGTTATTCCACCTTTAGTAGCTTCAACACCCCTTGTTACAGATGAACCCCCTCCATAAACATAAATATTTATCAAGTTCTCATTACAGTATGCAACGATTCGTTTTATATCTTCTCTATTCCTTGGATAGATTACACAATCAGGAACATTCTCGACTATTTTCTTGCGAAGCCTCATTACATCTAGCATAGTCTTACCGTATGCTACTTGTAATCTTAGATATTCATCAGTAGTTACATTGTCATCTCCAACAATACTTTTAAATTGCTCAATATCACCATCTTTAAGATTCACTGGTAACTTTAAATTAACTTCATCTAACCCCAAATCTATAGGTGCTTTAAAGTCATCATCTTTCATATCGAAAGTCGACTTCATCATTTTGTATAACCTTTCATTAGGAAGTTTATACTCTTTTTGGTCACCCCACTTAAAAATACTTCTATAACTCCTCTTCGGTGAATCATCCTTATACCAATTAGGTTCAAATCCTTTAAACTTAGACACTTAAATCCCTCCCATTATTTATAAATTTGCTTAATTTCATGATATATCTTATTTAAACTCTTATAAATGTTTGAATATACCTTTCTATATAAGTCATCATATCTTCTGGTAATTTCTAAATCTGGTTCAAACGTTGTCTTGTGGTGAACCATTTCTTTCGCCGCTTCTTGTATACTCTCAAATGCACCAATCCCATAAAATGCACATATAGCTGCACCTAGGCCTGATGTCTCATAAGTCTCTCCTCTATGAACTGGTAAGCCAAACATATTTGCGGTTATTTGGCAAATCGCATCACTTTGTGAGCCTCCCCCTGAAACTACTAATCTATCTATTTTATTTCCTGTACTTTTTTCTAACTGTTCTTTACCTTCAATTAAAGCATAATTGATTCCCTCAATAATTGCTCTATAGATATGAAATTTGGTATGCACATCACTAAAACCAATTATTGCACCTTTAGCATTTATATCATTAAGACTTGGTGACCAGTAAGGTTGAAGTATTAATCCATTTGCACCTGGTTCTATCTCAATTAGACGTTGATTTAATAACTCTTCAGCTGTAACCCCTAGTATTTTAGCTTCAGCTATTTCTTTATGTGAGAATTCTTTTTTAAACCAACTAATCATCCAATATCCTCTAAATATTTCAATCTCTGGGTTGTAATTATTAGGTATTATAGATGGATAAGATGGGAAAAACTTTATAGGTTCAACATATTTATTAGTTGTTGTTTGAATCGTTGCAGTTGTTCCGAAACTTAAACTACCTATATTTCCAGAATAACATCCTGAACCTAACGTTTCACAACCTTTATCAGATCCACTCCCTATTACAGGTAGACCCTCTCGTAATCCCGTTTCAGCACTCGCTTTTTCTGTAACGACACCAATTACACTACCACTTTCTACAAGCACTGGTAGTTTTTCTTTTTCGATGTTAAATAAAGGCCACTTGAAATGTTTTTTTGAATACCAACTTTGCTTCTTATAATCAAAGGGAATATGACCAATTTGCGACCCTATGGAGTCCACCATTTTCCCAGTCAGTTTATAATTTAGATACCCACTAAGAAGTAGATATTTGTCAGTTTTTTCCCATATATCTGGTTCATTTTCTTTTATCCAATTTGCCTTAACTTTTTTTCTTGTATTTAGTGCTGTATCTAGCATATTAACACTTTTAAAAATTAGTGTTGATTTCCTCGGTAATTTCTCTTCACACTTAGCTCTTCTTTGATCTAACCAAAGAAATGAATCTCTTAATACACTCCCTTTATCATCAACTAATACTGGCACATCTCTCATAGTTGTGATTGAAACTGCTTCTACACTATTAAAAATTTCTGGACAGCTTTTCTTGATTTCTTTTATAACATGACATACTCTTCGGTAGTACTTACCAACACTCGCTTCAGCGTATCCTGGTTTTAAAGAATAATACGGCTCTTCAAATGAGTGTTTTACCTTTTCAACTAATTTCCCCTTGTTATTAAAAATGATGGCTCGAACACCTTGTGTTCCTAGATCTACTGTTAGAACATATCTAGCAGACATTATCTCTATGATAGTCGAATGTTACGACTATATTTACTCCTGTATTTAGTGCATTTTCAATTACAACATCTCCACAACGCACTTCCTTTGTAAGTTTATACTTATTGATAAGTTCCATCACGGGAAAAATTAAATCTTTTGGAATTCTACCGTCGGTTTTGACTGGAATCATATAGTCATACTTTGAATCAGTTCGTACCGTTGAACAAATACTTCTTTTTGGGGCAGTAATTTCTTCTAAGGCGAAATCAACTCCTCTTTTACATAAGTGTCCTTTCACTTCAGTACCATCAACTTCCAAAATGCAACTATTTGGGCATATTATACATTCTATCTTTTTCACTCTGAACCCTCCATCACAATTTCTATTTTCTTTATAGGGTTATTAACATCTAGCTTAATCCTCTCCATTTCAGGAGGCTTAATTCTTTTAATCCTTTTCTTTTTAACACTTTCACCATTAACTACAAAATTTATTTTTACATCTTCCAATTCATATCTCAATCTTAAATAAATAGTAATAGAGCTATTATCATTTCTAGTATCTATATATTGAGGTACTACATATAGAAAATCATCTTTATCATAAATAACTTCAATGAGATCTTTTTCATATTCTTTATCTAAATAATCACAAGCATTACTCGCAGCTATCCGACCGGTTTCTGAGACATAGTCAACAAGGTCATTAACGTGTAGAGAATTTCCTGAACTAAATACACCTCGAATAGATGTCATCAATGTTTGATCAACGAATGGACCTTTTGTTTCTGGACATATTTCTATTCCAAGCATCTCAGCAATTTCGTTTTCAGGTATTAAACCTACTGATAAAATCAGACTATCACATTCAATTATTTCTTTTGAGTCTTCAATTACTTTAAAAGACTTATCAACATTAGCAACTTCAACTGCTTCAACTCTTTTTTCTCCTATGACTTTAGTAACAGTCTTAGAAAGATGCAGTGGAATATTATAATCATCTAGGCATTGCGCTACATTTCTAGTTAAACCTGATGGTTTATCTTGAATTTCATATACACCAAGAACTTCCGCTCCTTCAAGAGTTAGCCTTCTAGCCATAATTAGACCAATATCACCACTACCTAATATCACACATCTTTTAGTTGGGAGTTCCCCTAAGATATTAACAAAGTATTGAGCAGTCCCGGCAGTATAAATACCAGCTGGTCTAGTTCCATGGATACTAATTTGTTTAGAAGTTCTTTCACGGCACCCATTAGCTAGAATCAAAGCTTTACACTTAACTTGATGGACGGAATCTTCTTCATTTACTAGAGTTAGAATGAAATTTTCTTTTTTTTCTACTTGATGAACAAACGTACTTATTTTAATTTCTACATTAGTTTTTTCTACTTCATTTATAAAACGTAAAGCATATTCAGGTCCAGTAAGCAATTCATCAAACTCAATTAATCCAAATCCATCATGGATACATTGTTTTAAAATTCCACCCAGCTTACTTTCTCTTTCTACCATAAGTACTGACTTGCCATTTCTTTCAGCCTCTATGGCAGCAGCTAAACCAGCAGGTCCTCCACCTATTATTCCAATATCATAAGTTTCCATATTTTCACCTACTTCGTCTTTCCATAAAGCATATTTGATGAATCGCCACTCTTAGTTATATCTTCAATATTTAAATTTGCTTCTTTCGCAATTATTTCCATAATCAAAGGAGTACAGAATCCACCCTGACACCTTCCCCCTGTAGCTCTTACCCTACGTTTTATTGCATCCAAAGTAGTGGCTGGGATATTACGATTAATTGCAGAAACAATCTCACCTTTACTTATTTCCTCACACCTACAAATAATTTTTCCATAATCACTATTCTCTTTAATCAGTTTGTTTCTTTCATCTATAGGTAAACTTTTAACATCTTTGACCGGTTTATTAAATGGATTAAAATTTGCATTCGTCCTTAAATCTATCTTATCTTTTAATATACTAGTTGTCATTTTAGCTACTTCAGCTGATATTGCCGGTGCTGACGCTAAACCAGGAGACTGAATTCCTGCTGCATGAACTAGATTATTTCTTTTCCTTGACTTTGAAACAATAAAGTCTTCCTTATAAGTGGCCGCTCTTATTCCAGAGAAGTAAGTAATAATGTCATTCTTAGTTAGGTTATCAACAATTGTAAGTTGTTTCTCTATTAGTTCTTTATAACCGTTTTGAGTTGTACTATATTCTTCACGATCAATAATCTCTTTTGCTGTTGGTCCAACTAAAAGATTATCCTCTACAGTCCTTACAATTCCTCCACCTTTTGAGTTGTTCTTTTTTGTGTTAGTTTTAAAAATTCCTAAGTTATGATTAATTAGACTACCGCTCTTTTTATCAAGTATCAGAGCTTCGCCTTTTCTAGGATGAATAGTAAAAAATAAATCTTGTGCATATTCAGCTATTTTATCTGAATAAACACCCGCAGCATTTACAACAACTTTCGGATAAACCGTACCTCTATTAGTCATAACTGAATGAATTTCTGATTCCTTATGCTCCATACCTTTAACAATTGTATTAAGTGAAAGTTCTACACCATTTTCGATTGCATTTTCTAAATAAGCAATAACCAATTTATAAGGTGATAAACTTCCAGTTGTCTTAAGTTCTAACGCTCCTACAAAACCATCTCTTAGATGAGGTTCCCTTTTATACAACTCTTTTTTGTTAATAAAACGAGTGTTTGGTATCTTGTTTTGTCTTATTCTTCTTTTAACTAGCGGTTTATACAACTTCATTCTTCTAGTAAAAAGTACAAGTGAGCCAAATCGTTTAAACTCAACTCCAAGTTCAGATGCAATTCGATCGTACATAGCGTTACCTAAAACATTATATTTAGCTTTTAATGTTCCTGGTTTAGCTGCAAGTCCAGGATGAATCATCCCATCATTTCTACTACTAGCATGCATAGCAACATCATCTTCCTTATCGACGACCAAGACAGATATATCCCATTTCGATAATTCTCTGGCGATTGATGCTCCAGTAATCCCTGCACCAATAACTAGTACATCTACTTTTTTCCCATCGAGCGCTAAATCTTTCAGATTTGGCTCATGTATTTCTTTTTCCTTTAAACCAGGGACTTGTAACTCGTTAATTACGCCTTTACATTTTTCTTTTCCAGCTATAAGTCCGGCTTTAACAACTTTTTCCCATGAATCAACATCGCCACTTAATCTAATAGATTGGTTTAATTTTTCTACTTGAACATCAACATTTAAAACTTTTTTAATTCTCACCTTTACCCTTTTCAGTGACATATTACACCTCCAAATAATCAAGACATTCGGATGTCCGTATATCCTATTATATGCTATTTTGAAAAGGTTTACAACTCCAAGCAAAAAAAAAGACCGAATGGTCTTAATATTGAAATGGAATTTTATCACTAGGGATAATAAACTTTATAAAGTGCACAGGTTCTTCAATGCTATCAGCGTATATCCATCTATGCATCTCAAGTAGATTACTGTTTATGTCTACTTCTAGTAGTTTAACTTCCTCAATAGTTGGTTTTCTTAAAAAAAGACTTTGATCAACCTTAATGACATTAATTCCTAACTCAGATAAGATAAATTTCGATAGAGAATTTGCTTTATCTATAGAATCCATTTCTCCTATAACAGATTGATGGAAATATGATTCTTCTATAGCCAACACCTTATCATCTACAACTCTTTGTCTATTATGAGAGAAAAACTCAGTAGAATTATTCCACTTACAAAGTAGATTTATTTCATCTGTAGTTTTTAAAACTTCACTTGTTAGTATTAGGGATTTCTCTTCTATTCCGCGGTCCTTTAAATAATAAGAAAGACTTATAAAAGGTCTAAACCCATTTGTAGGTTGAGAAGTTTTAACATATGTCCCAATACCTTTCTTACGATATAAAAAACCCTCACGTTCTAATTGCATAGTAGACTCACGAACAGTAGCTCTCCCACAATTATAAATATCCATCAACTCTTTTTCAGTAGGGATACGTTCATTTATTAGCCACTCTTCATTTTGAATCTTTTCCTTCATATCATCATATATAAGAACGTATAAAGGAATTCTACTAGCCTTATCTACCATATATACCACTCCTAATATAGAGTTTATCAAATAAGTATTACTTAGTAAAGAAGCTATAAACTCTATTCATTATCTTCTTCCAACTCTTTAATTAATTTATCAGCACGTTTTTTTGATAAAAAGTTCAATCCGAGTTGGATTAATAAAGTAATTATATAGGCAACAAAGAAACCTAATATTCCATCAAGAATAACACCAGCACTAAAATCTTTTTCATCAATAATAATTCCAATTGTATATAAAATACTTAAAAATAGACTATTTATTAGATACGTTTTAAGTCGACTCTTTTCATTATTTATATCCATACCAATATAGATTTTTCTAAAAATAATATAGAGTACACTTCCACATAGGGCAAAATATTCTACCATATAAGCATTGAATTCATAATCTAAAACAAGATGCTTATACAATATTGAAACTAATAAAAACATTGATACTAGTTGAAAAGCTTCACGTGCAATTTTACGTTGTTCCAAAACAACTCTTTCATCCTTATTTTTCATTTTCATCCTCCCAGAATAAATCATTTAGAGTTTTATCAAGCGTTTTACAAATAGCTATACATAGATTTAGCGATGGATTATATTTTCCAGCTTCAATCATCGATATAGTTTGCCTGGTTACACCTATTTTTAGTGCAAGTTGTTCTTGAGATAATTCACACTCTATCCGAGCAATTTTCATACGTTTATTTTTCAATATAACTACCTCCTTATAGTAGCAATTATAATATATAGTATTCATAATGTCAAATATATATTACATATTGTATAATATAATTAAAATAAAAAGGGATGATCAATCCCTTTTAGTTTAGCGTTTCAGTAAAAGATTCTTTTATATTTTCTCTTACTTTCACATCTTTTATAGTATTATCGATTATTTCATTTACAGTTGACATTCTCGCTTCTGCACCTGATAAATTTTTACATAGTAATTCAAAGTTATCTACAATTATTGAATCAGTATTTATATAACACTTTGTTATCACGCCATCTTCTATATCAAAATCAATATCAAAAGTTCCCCATGAAAATTTCTTTGTATTATTAATTGTACATTTAGGACTTTCTTTCATATTCCATTCCCATTTGTTATATTTATCTCTGTAGTTTATTATTATTTTCTCATCATCAAATATAATTGGTTCTGTATTCTCAGAATCTAGTGAGTAAATTTTATTGAACGATTCAATTAAACTATTCTTTAATGAGTGTACTGTTACATCTTTATTAAATTCAGATAGATTAACAACTCTCGAACGAACTGATTCAATGCCTTTACTTGTTACTTTAATTTTACTAGGTGTTAAATATCTAGCCAACTTTTGTAAGGTTACATTTACAAGTAATGTTCCATGATGGCAACATACGCCATCTTCATCCATAAAAGCGTTACCTGAGAATTTTTTCCCATCTACTGTTAAGTCATTACGCCCAGTAAACTCACCTAATATACCGAATTTCTTAATTGAATCTAATATAACTTCTAATTGCCTTTTAACATTATATATAGAATCATGTGCTATAAAAGTGAAGTTTAAATTTCCTAAATCATGGTATACCGCTCCACCACCAGATAGCCTTCTAACCAAATTAACATCGTCTTCTTTTAACGCCTCAATTTGGCATTCCTTTATAGGATTTTGGTTTCTTCCTATAACCACTGTATTTTTATTCTGCCAAAGATAGAAAATAATGTCATTTTTCTCGCATATACTCATTAAGTATTCTTCATACGATAAATTAACCGCTGGATCAAAGCTATTTGATATATATATCTTTCTATTAATACTATCCAAAATGAATTCCTCTATCATCTAACATAAGAAGTCCCTCATGAATTCCTTCAGCTAATGTAGGGTGAGCATATATAACTTCTCTTGATTTATCTAGCTCAGTTTTTTCTTGAATCAAGTTACTAATTACTGCTATCAAATCAGTACCATGACCACCAACTATTGCACCACCGATTAAAGTGTTAGTATTTTTATCTGCAATTAATTTAATAAACCCCTCTGATTCATTCATAGCTACTGCTTTACCGCATGCCATGAATGGGAACTTAATAACTTTAACATCTAACCCTTTTTCGTAAGCTTCAGTTTCATTAATACCCACTGTTCCAACTTCAGGTGAAGTAAATATAGCACTAGGAACAACATCGTAATGCATTTTATGATCTAGACCACTAATATGTTCTGCAGCTATCATACCTTGGTGAGATGCAACATGAGCAAGTTGAATGATATTTGTTAAGTCACCTATTGCATAAATGTTCTCATTTGAAGTTTGCATATATTCATTTACTTTTACTCCATTATTTCCTTCATTCAAGTCTACACCTAATACATCTAGATTAATGGAGTTAATGTTTGCTTTTCTTCCAACTGCCATAAGTATTTTTTCACTGGTAACTAGATATTTTTCGTTCTCTACAGCCATCTCTGTTACCATTTGGTTATTCATTGCCTTTTTAATACTAACTGCTCCTGCACCGTCATATATATGAATTCCTTTTTCAATAGCAGATGCTCTTACTACTTCACCAACATCTGAATCTAAACATGAAAGAATTCTTGGTAAATATTCAATAACACTAACATCACTCCCAAGTGCATTATAGATGAATGCAATTTCCATTCCTATAATACCACCACCAATAATAGTTAGTGATTTCGGTATTTCTTTAAGTTCTAAAATTTCTTTACTTGTTAATACTTGACTTAAGTTAGCACCCTCTATAGGAATAATAGTTGGTGATGCACCTAAAGCAAGAATCATTTTATTGAACTTTACTGTAGCGTTTATTTTCTTAGTTTTTACAGTTAATGTCTCTTTGTCACTAGCAACAGCTTCACCTTTTATTACTCGAATACTATGTTTATCCATTAAGCCATTTATTCCAGAAACAAGTTGTTCAACAACTTCGTCTTTTCTTTCAATTACTCTTCCAAAATCTATTGAAAGATTATCTACACTAAATCCATAATGATTACTTCTCTTCACATTTTCAAGTACTGATGTACTTTGTACTAAAGCTTTCGTAGGTATACATCCATAGTTTAAACATGTACCACCTAATTTATCTTTTTCAATTAAAACTGTATTTAGTCCAAGTTGAGCTGCTCTTATTGCAGCTACGTAACCCCCTGGTCCACCACCAACTACTACTACATCACAAAAAATGTCTTCTTTAGATGGTGTATTTAAACCAAACGAGTATGTCTTTTTCTTCTCCTTTGGTTTTATAGACGCTGTTTTAGTTTCTTTACCATCAACCAAACCAATAACTTGATTTAGCTTTACTACATCGCCTTCTTCTATATTAAGTTCAAGTAATTTACCTTCAAACTTTGATTTAAATTTCATAGTACCTTTACCTGATTCTATTGTAAATAGTTGGTCACCAATTTTAAGTTCGTTACCAATTTGTATATTAATTTTCCCGACTGTACCTTCTTGATCGTGGCCAGATAATTTATCTATTGTTAGTTTTACTGCCATTATATTCTCCTTAATTAAAAAAATAAAGTATCAAACTATTTCAGCAATAGTTTGATACTTTTCAACTTAACTATTTAAAGTCACCTTCGAATTCATCTAGACATTCTTTTAGTAAAGTTACTGAGTATGCCATTGATGGTCCACCACCAAAGGCTACTGAAACCATTGCAGCTTCAATTATTTCTTCTCTTGTTGCTCCTGCTTCTAAAGCTTTGTAGCTATGATATACTATACAGTATTCGCATCTATTGTAACATCCAATACCTACACTTAGTAATTCTTTAGTTTTTAAATCTAATGCTTTTGGTTCGTATGTTGCACCTAATAGTTCCATAAAAGCATTTACTTCGTTAGGGTTAGTTTCTCCTAAAGCTCCTAATCCACCTACGAAAGCATTTAGCATTTCTCTAACATTATACATGATTAATCCTCCGATAATTAATATTTGCTATAACAATGTTTGCATTAGCAACTGTAGTATAACAAATTCATTTTTCTTTATCAACTATTATTATAAGTTTTTTTCATAACACTTTTCTATATAAAAAAGGCCATCATCAAGACGACCTACTATAAGTATGAAATTGCAGTTTATTATAATTTGTAAAGTTTCAATTAAACCTTAGATCTATCATCACTAAGGACATTAATAAGCATTTTATCTAGAACCTTCTGAAAAATAATAAACTCTTCATCAGTTACTCCATTAGTAAGTAATTTACTAAATTCTAAACCAAGAGGCATTAGTTTGGTTATTAGTTTATTTCCCTTATCAGTTAAATTGATGTTAATAATTCTTCGGTCAACCTCATTACGTTCTCTAACAAGCAGACCATCTCTTTCCATTCTTTGAATAAGCCTCATTCCACTCGAGTCATTAATTCTCATAAGTTGTGAAAATGTTCTTTGAGATATTGTACCTTCAGTATGAACGAAATATAAAGCCATCCATTGAATTCTGGTAATATCGTATCCTTCTAACCATTTCCCAAACTGTTCTGAAATCTGTTTAGTAGTCCCTTCAGTTATATAATTTACACACTTACTTAAATCAAAATACATAAAGCACCTCTCATATTAAAGACTTATAGAATATAGTATATCAAACAATATAATTATTGTCATTTTCTACAGAAGTAATTTTATACCAATCCATTGAAACCTATATACATTATTAAGTTGATTATATCACACTAACTGAACGTTAAATAAAATCCAAGCAGATTTAATAATAAAAAGCTAATCGTAATTAGCTAATTTATAGTAACAATCATTTAATGGGTGTAATCTATAATTTTTATACTCTCGCCTACTTTTTTGGCAATAGCAGTTTCCATATCTTCTCTATGAGGACATGCAAAACCAATTGGGTTACCTTTAGTGATACAAGATGCTAGAACAACCGTGTCTGCTCCACGTTTAACCATTTCAACAGCTCTTGTAACTGCTTTTTTACCAGGACAACCTCCACAGGTATTAACTCCAATTATCTCAATATCCCCTTCAACACCTTCAAAGGCAAGTTTCTTTATGTTCATCACCTTAAAACAAGTTGTTCCTGAACACATATCCTCTGTCTGCAAACATCTAATTAATCCTACCTTCATAAAAGCACCTCTCTTATTAATATATTTACTTTTTATACCATTAAGTAAGTATACTAACTTATTTAGTAATAAGTATATATTTTATTAAGAGTAAGTTCAACGATTTTTCAAAGATATAATAAAAATATTAACTATTTGATGTAATTTGTATTCTATAAGTAAAAATTAAGAGCTAGTTCTAATCAAAATCAATCTGTCTTAAAACGAAATTTACCTAGTCTATATTCTGGATACAAGTAAATGTTATAAGAACTACTAGCATATACATTCCTTATTGAGTCAAATCTAATTAATTGAAGATTCATAAAATGTTTTAACATTCTAAATAACTTATCACTCCTAATTTCATTAAATTTTACCGTAACATAAAAGGGGTCTAATAAATATGGTTTATTGGAACACATATATTGAATGTAATTAAATACCTTTTTCTCTTCCGCTGAAAATTTACTTATTTTTTTTCTACGAAAAACTCTAGTTATTCTTCTAATAATTAAGTCCGACAACATTTTTATTTTCCTCTTAAATATTCTTCTATTTTTTACATTATTAAATTTATTTAAAATTAATATGCTAAATATATTTTACTGAAGAATCGTATTTTATTCTGTCGTTTCTAGTCGAATACTACAATAATAATTCACATTAATCCATATTTCACCATTTCGAATAACTAAGTTCAAGATTTTCCGCTTTTAAAAGGTCCAGCATCAGCTAGACCTCAGTCTTAAAATTGATAATAAACAAGTTATCTTCTTTTTGGTAAGAATTAATATACTCAATATGTAGGTGTATGACAAATACTCATATTATTGTTTCATAGAACACTTCTATCAACACATTAAGTAAGTATTATTTCAAAGTTACCCCTAGCAAGTTACATACATCAACTGCTTGCCAAGGAGCTATAGTCGCTCCTTGAATACCCTTAAGATCAATCCTTATTCCATTAATATCTGATGTAGATAAGTCTACTCCCTTAAGTGAAGTTTCATAGAAAGTTGCCGCAGTTAAATTAACATTATCTAGAATAAAATTATTTACTTTATTATTAAAGATAGTAGCAATCTTTAATGAGGAATCAACTAACTTCACATTCTTCATTTTACATTCAGATATATCTAAATAGTCTGCATATACCTCATTAAACAACACGTCATTCATTTGGGTCTCTACGAAGTGTGTACCAACGAGCTTACAATTAATAAATTCCACTCTTACAAACGTACAATCTATAAATGAATTATTACTTAATTCACAGTCTTTAAAAACAACATCCATAAATTCTGAACGAACAAACTCACAGTTTATAAAATTGTATTTTTCAACGACACAAGTATCTAAAGCAAGCCGACGTCCCTTCGAATCTGATACTTCACCCTCATAGATTCTTTTGTACTCAATGCTCTCCAAATCTAACTTAGGAGATAATGGCTTATTATAAAGATCCAACTCAACTCGATGAATGGGCCTTTTAATATCCTTCTTTTTCATAAATCCACCTACTTCTTATTAAATTATTATAACACTGTATGTACAGCTATAGTTATTCTTGATTAATAAAATAAGTTAACTTGATAAAATCATTCAAAAACAGATTACAGATTGTCCAATATTAAAAAGTGTTATAATCATCATATCTCTTACATCTATAATTAAAGTCATTAAGAAAAAACATTTACATTAATCACAATTTCTTAAAGTAGATAATATATTAATAATATAAAACCAGAACATAATGATTATGTATCGATTAATTTTATATAAAAACTATTTAAGTAATGACCTTGCTTCTAACATTAGAAACAAGGTCATTTTTTAATTGATTAATTTCATATAAAAACTATTTATTTTTCCTGTTTTTTTCTATCATTTGCCCGAACTCAACACCAAATATGAAACCAAGACCAGATGTTAAATATACCGTCAATGTATTACCTAATTCTGGATCAAATTCGAAAGGCCATGGTGTATACGCCTTGATAAAATGATATATTACAAAAATACCTAATAATGCTCCTGTGAAATACACTTTAACTCTATCCTTCATTTTAACCCTCCTTTTTACAGATTTATACTAATCAAATCAAGATAATCAAGTACCCACAATACACACCTCCTTGTTCTATATAATTATTCATAAAACTTGTCTATGTATATGTGAAATGTCTCAATTTAGGGCAAATTACTTATGGAATATTTGTAAAATTATCGCTAACTATAAGCGTACTTAGGTTTCATCTACTTGAAAAATAAAAAAAGGTTAGTTTTTCAAACTAACTCTTTTAGAAATATATCTTCTTTTTTTATAATCATATATAGCAGTATGATATGAAAAAATTCTACTATTTGCATACTTCTCTAACCTTTTTAAACACATCTTAAAGTTAGGTTCTTCATATAACTTATTCCAATTATATGTATAAAAAGAATCTCCGCGTTTTATCAACATTACTGTATGAGCTTTTCTTACATCCCATGTAAAGTATGTTAACAGTAACGGTTCATAGTTTCTTGATACATAAATCAAGTGTGATGCAAAATCATCACAATCACCTTCAATACTTTTCCATGCAATTTCAGGACTTGCTATTGTATTATATACTCCAAAGAACGGATCGGTATTGTACTTCCATTCCTTAGTCAATTCTATTGCATATGTATGTATATCGGTAAAGCTCAACTCAGGTACATCGCTTCCTAAAATCTCTTCCTTCTCTCTTGAAATCCAGTAGCTCCACTTCATGAACATTTCTAATAACATCCTTATAATTAATTCAATTAAAAATCTCATAAATCCCTCCATATAAGCTTTTTGATTGTTTATTAAATCACACTCATATAAATATATGAAGTTATAACTATAAATAACTCTTATAATTTCAATACTTGGTACTTTAGGTAAATCAATTTATATTCACATTAAAAAAGGCCGCTA
Source organism: Mycoplasmatota bacterium WC44 (assembly GCA_046529715.1). Classification (GTDB taxonomy): domain Bacteria; phylum Bacillota_I; class Bacilli_A; order MAG-NZ; family MAG-NZ; genus WC44. The sequence goes on along the minus strand of CP134881.1, from coordinate 582,238 downwards.
CAACAGAGTATTAGATGTAATGGCCAATTAATTAAGTTCTATTATTTCATAACTACGAGTAACTGAGTGGCTGACTTAAAACCTATATTTACAAGTCTTTCTTTTAAGACCTCTGCTTTCTCTTTAAAATAGTCATATTGATCTGAATCCTTAACTCTATCTAACGATCTTTCAATTGTATTATTCAACCAATCATAACTCTCTTTTGTTAACTCTTGCTCTTTTTCATAACTCATATTCCATGCTTCATCAACACTTAAATTACTATTTTCATTTAGTGTATTAATGATTTCTTGACGTTTAAAGGTTTCGTTATGTGTAACGTTATTTAGCCTATCAATTTCAGCCCAAAAGTGATGCATTTCTACATGTGTTAATTGCTTTTGTTCTTCAACATCTGAAAACATTTCATTAAAAAGTAAGAATCCATCAGGTTTAAGTACCCTTTCCATTTCAGAAATAGTCTTGTTAATATCTTTTAAATGATGAAGTGAATTAGATAAACAAACAATATCAAAAACTCCGTCCTCAAAACTCATACTCAGAGCATCCATTTTTAAAAAACTAATACGTGCATCTTCAAAATTCTTTTTTGCTGCTTCAATCGCTCCTTCACTTGTATCAATTCCAATTATTTCATCATACTCATTTGCTAATTCACTAATACTGTATATAAACCCACCTGCACCAGTACCAACATCAAGAATTCTTAATCCTGTTTTACTGTTTAAAATTTCTTTTAACCTTTTCATCTTATCCTCTCCTCCTAAAAAAATAACATAAGTAATAATACTATAAAAGAATTATATCACAGTCTTTATATATCATAAATATTTATATCTTACAGCTTTTTAAACTTATAGATGTTAATCAAAAGCCATTATTACTGATTTAACAGCACCTAATGACTTATAATTAAATTATTTAATTTTTTATGACTGGTATCCAAACTTCAACTGTATCGGAATCTTCTGGAAACACCTCTAATTGTGGACCATTTGCTACTTCATATTCTGAATTAGGAAACCATTCTGTAAATACTCTTTTCCATATGTTTTGTATAACTTCAATACTTTCCTCAACTGTCCGAAATTTCTCAGAAAATACTACCCATTTCGCTTTTGGTATTGTAAGGACATCAAATTCCTTTGGAATATCTTTTCCATTTGGCATCATTGTGTAAATGATGTATTTATTCCTATAACTTTCATCAGAGTTATAATCATATGCTGCAGCGCTTAGCAATTTCCCACTATATGGTTCAAATCCAGCAATTTCACATATATTTTGATATGTTCCATCTTCTTGAAAATCCAACCATAATTTTGGAATAACCTCGAATGGGTTATCGTTTAAACCTATTGTAATACTTTTTCCAAATACATCGTATGCATCTTTCTCTACAATTCTATAATTCATTTCCACATCTCCTTTAATTGAAATATGAAAGGACAAGCGAGGAAAGGCTTTTAATTGAACTCCTGCATTTCGTGCTAAAGTAGGTGTAACACCATGAAGATTTCGAAATGCACGGCTAAAAGCATCTGATGATTCATAACCATATTTAAGTGCCAAATCAATCACTTTAATTGTGCTACTTTGTAATTCAAATGCCGCAAGAGTTAGTCGTCTTCGTCTAATATACTCAGATAGTGGAATATCAATTATGAACGAAAACATTCTCTGAAAGTGATAAACGGAGCAACAGGCTTTTTCTGCCACTTTACTTAAGTCAATATCATTAGTAAGATTATCCTCAATAAAATTCACTGCCTCATTCATTCTTTGTAACCATTTCATACACTTTACCTCCTTTCAATTAAGAGTGTAACACGAGATTTTTTCTAGTTCCCGTCATTTTATGCACTAAAATGTATGTCTTATTTATAACAATCCAATTTACTCTTAAACTTTGGTAAAATTATAAATTATTCCTCGTTCTAGATCTTCAAAATCTATTCCACCTTTTTTCATATAATATGGACTATGGTATTTTTCAAAGTGAACCCCTCTACCATCTATTGTGCTAGATAGCTCAAATTCAAAGTCACATATCTCATTAATCAAATGTTCTATTTTATATTTTTTCTTTCTACCATCTTTATCTCTAAAGTTTGATAGGTGAAATGGTAGTATAGATAATTTACCCTCATTTTTTAAGATCCTACAAGCCTCTTTCAATATCTCAAATCTATCAGTATTTGCACCATGTAAAATATCGTATAGCATTATACAGTCAATTGTTGATCCATCAAAATCATAAAAGCTTGTTTCATCTTTATGAATAGTTGTTATATTAGTCAAACTCAAATCATTTATTCTGGTTTCAACATAATTCAAGATACCCTTATTATTATCAATAGCATAGATATTACCTGATTTTCCTACAGCAATTGATGCAGCAAGTGAATAATGTCCAAAACCACATCCAAAATCAATTACGTTAGCTCCTTCATTTACCCCTATTTCTCTTATTATTTCTACGCCTTCACTAACTTCCCATTGCCTGATTTTCTCATTTTTTTTCATTTACTCCTCCAATTAATTACCGTGCCCTTTTATATAATGTTTTGTGTAATCTAACTCTAAAACAACTACACTCCTTTGAATATACTAATAATTTATATCTTTGTAAATTATATACCATACACTCAATATATATCAACCACGAATATCTTACCCTTTCCTCGTTTTTATTACTCTGCACTATATCCTACTCATAGAAACAACATATAAAAAAAACTATAAATTAATCAACCAAGAGCACTGGCTTCAATAGTGGTGCATTAATTTCCAGTAAAGGAAATATTATTACTTAGTTACCGTTCAATTCACTATTCAAATACAGTAACTTAAACTACTTATTTTAGGGAGACTAATATGTTAGAAAGTAAAGGTAAAATATCAGTAAGGCAATTGATGATTATATTCATAATCGCTGTGTATACTCCTTCTGCAAGGTATCTTCCTACCTACGTAGTAGGTGAAGCAAAACAGGCTGCATGGTTATCTCCAATTATTACTTTTATAATTTTCATAACTTTAATATATGTAAGTAGTAAGTTGTTTAATAAATGTAAACTAAAATCTTACCCTGAAATCTTGAATTACATGACATCTAAGTTTATAGGTAAGGTAATAGTAGTTTTCTATATACTTTGGGTATCATATCTCCTAATTTGGTATGTGAGATACTTTGGAGAGACATTAGTTTCTTTGGTATATCCAAATATAAATGTTAATGTTTTTTATCTTATAATGTTATACCTTGTTTCAATGACTGTTAGATCAGGTATAGTTGTAATAGCCAGAATGAGTGAAGTATTTTTTTTTATAGTCACTATTGCGACTGTTGCTATACTTGCATTATTGATTCCAAACGTTCAAATAGATAATATAACTCCAATTAGTTCCATGGATATAATTCCAGTTTTCAAGGGAAGCTTAGCTGCTACTTCTTTAATTTCGATAACATGCTTTTTCTTTTTTAGTCATGAGTGGAGTAAAAAAAACGAATTCTTAAAGCAAGGAATAAAAGCAGGTATTTATATTTTAATTCTTGAAACCTTGATTATATTAGCTAGTATTGGTAATTTAGGGCATGCTCTTATTTCAATTTCAGCTATGTCATTTTGGATTACAGTACAACATATAGAACTATTAGGCTTCTTAACCGGATTCGAATCTATGTTGTTATCAGCATGGCTTCTTACAGATTTCATTATCATAACCATTTCGGTTTATAGTGCGTTAAATATGTTTAAATCAATATTTAATCTAAGTCATTACAAGCCATTCATCAATATATATTTAGTAATTATATACCTATTCTCTTGGTTGATAGCTAAGAACATTTGGGAGTTAGGGGAATTGTCAACAGTGATTACCATCTATATTGCCATCGTTGGGGGTACATTACCAATATTCATTTTCTTAATAGGTAAAATCAGAGGAAAGGTTTAGTACACATTCACACCTCATTTATGCACTTGTACATAAACAAAAGCAGAATGGCTTTATACATTCTGCTTATTATTTTTCTTATTTAATTAATTAACTTATTTGAACTATATGTTTCATACATCTTACTTTAAAGCGGTCTTAATTGATCTTCAATTGATCTAGTGATATTTGTATCATCACTACCTGTATGTAAAGTTGTTTTTTTCTCAACTAATAATACTTCACATACTTCTTTAGCAATTGGACGATGCATTTTACCTTTTTCAACTAAGAACACATCACCCTCATTTAAATTAAATTGTGTTCCTTCTACTTCTAAAATCATATTCCCTTTGTATACAATGAACAGTTCATCCTCGTTATCATGTGTATGAATAGGTAGAACACCTTGAACTTTCGCAATTTTAACGTAGCAATCTCCAACAGATGAAATAATACGTGGGGAACAGAGTTCTTCAACCTTATCAAAAGACTCACTCAAATTTTTTACTTTCATAAATACCCTCCTTAAAGTTTCTTTAAACTTTATATTATATATCCCTTTATAATTATTGATTTGAGAATCTTATTCACTTTATATTGAAGTTAACTCGTCTTTAATTTGTCAGGTAGCTCAAAATATCCATCTTCATTTGCTTCAAAAGTTATAACATCTATAACTGAACTCAGATTTAGAGGTCCATATATATGAGGGTATTCATAATTCAGTTCATATAAATCTTCATATCTTACTTCTGAATCAATCTTTAACTCATCAATACATAATAAAACTAATCCATTCTCGTTCTTATAATTATAATTTGCTACAGCTACTGTTTTCTCTATAGTAGAACAGTGAATAAATCCATCTTTTTCTAATGAACAAGGTACATAAATACCTACCTCTCTTGCTCTTATCCACTCACTTCTTTTGATAATATGCGTTATCATGTCTTTACCTCCTTATAAACTTTATACGTTTCTCTAAATAAACATTACTCACTATATAGTTATTCACCCTAAATATCAAATAAGCTTAATTGACTATGTTCTTTAAACTTATAGTAAGGAGCCTTAGTCTCTAAACTATATAGTTTACATGTATCCATAAATGCTTTCTTCAAGATATCAATATTCTTAGGTATACATTCATAACTAACACCATATTCATCTATATATTTTTTTGCAAGGTTACTACCTGCATCAGTTAATTTCTTATAGAAGTATTCTCTTTGATTACCTCTTAAAGTAACACCCGAACCAAATAAAACATAAGTAGCTCCAGCTTCACTAGCCATTTTTATTAACGAAATTATGTTTTCTTTACTATCAGTGATGAACGGTAATATAGGCCAAATAGCTATACCAGTTGTAACTCCTTTATCACTAAGTTCTTTAATAGCCTTAAATCTATCACTAGATACAGGTGAGTTAGGCTCAATAATACTTGAAATTTTATCACTTGCTGTTGTAATAGTAAATAAGACATTCGCATTACTCTTATTATCTATTTTTGTAAGCAAGTCAATATCCCTTATAACAAGGTCACTTTTTGTATGAACTTGTACAGCAAAATTATGTTTATAAATAACTTCTAATGCTTTTCTAGATAATTCTAACTTACGCTCAATATGCATATAGCTATCACACATAGAACCACTAATACTAACAATTCCTTTTTTTCTTTTAGACTTCAATTCTTTTTCTAGTAACTCTATGGCATTTTCTTTTATAATCACATCGGTATCAAAGTTCTTCACTTGATAGCACTCACTTCTCGAATCACAATAAATACAACCGTGAGTACAACCCCTATAAATATTCATGTAATAGTCGTTACCAAAAATACTATCTTCACCACTATTTCTTATAAGTATTTTCTTAGCATTTTCTCTTATAATCATAATAATCACCTCATTATAAACTTACCATTATCGCTTTTACACCCGTAAATAAAAAGGTGCATTAAGCATATTAAACTAGTATTGCTAATCACAAATTAAAATAGAAATAGTCATTACAGCGTTAAAGTTTTCCTAAACCAATTTCTCTTATTTCATTTAGTTGTTCGGCTGTCAAAGCCCCACTATTATATAAATTCATATATTCTTCAGACACACTTTGATTAAAAATAAGCATGTCATCAGTGTTTATTGTTACAGGTATTCCGTGTTTATAAAGTTTTGAGATCGGGTGATTGTTATAATTTTCTACTCTACTAAGTATTACGTTACTTGTTGGACAAATATTAAGTTGCACTTGTTTGCGTGATAAAAAATCCATAACTTCTTTTGATTCAGCTGCAGCTATTCCATGTTGGACTTGATCTAGCTGTAATATATTAACTGCATCCATTACCGATTTAGCTGTACCAAATTCTCCTACATGCGCTTTTAATATAAAACCGTATTTTTTTGCTTTTTTATAAATACCCTCATAATTATTAATAGGAATTGCTTCATCACCGACCAAGTCTACAGATTTAAAAAAGTCCAGACTAATAATCTCGTCAAACGCCTTCGCAACAGGAACTATATTATCTGTTCTAACAAAGCATATTTCAGGACTAAAGTCTACATTTGGTATTATTTTTTCTTTTAACATTCCAATACACTTTACATATTCCTTTAATTCATTATTAAAATGAACTTTATCATCAACTCCGAAGCTTAATACTAATTTGGTAACCCCATCATCTTTAGCTTGCAAAAATGCTGCTTCAATTCTTTTAATTAATCCTTTTCTACCTCTACAATAAGGTTTGATTTTCTTGTTATACCATTCTTGCATTTCATGTAAATCCTTAAACTTAGATGGTAAGGAGTTTAAAATTTCATCAGTATCACTCATGATATATTTTATATTCCCCCCTCTAGTAGCGTGATTATGCAAATCACTTTTCGGAATCTTTTTCAATGCTTCTATATCATTAAGTTTGAGAGCTCTCATAAAATCATCTTTTATCATATATTAACAACCTCATTTTAAAATTATATTATTAATATCTTAATTACCTTTTGTTAGTTTCACAAATTACCTTTTTGATTTTCATTATCCTAAATGTTGATTCAACCTCTCGCCATTGTTTTTTTCTTTTGTTCTCACCTAAAAGACTTCCTATCTTTGTTTTTAAAAAGATATCCGGAAAAATATATGTTCCTTTGTCTGTTTTGAAACTCTCTAAATGAGTCATCCAATTCTTAAACCATATACTATTTATTGATGTGTTAAAATGTGCCATTAGTTCTAATTTTCCTAGTAATCTCGATTCTTGAGTTTGATCTATTTTTTCTCCAAAGTACCCTGGAACTTTAGCATCCCATCCCATTCTTAAATATCTTTTATTTTTCTTATCATCTAGGTTTCTGACGATAATACCATATGCATCATCGATAAGTGAATGGTACTCATCTGATAAAATATAATTAATTATAGTTTCAATCTTATCTTCTGTTTCTTTATCACAATCTGTAATAATTTTAGCTAACGCAACAATATCGTATATAAGAGGATATTTAAAATTTCCACCTTCACACAATTCTGGTTTTACCAATTTAAACTTTTCCCATATTTTAGGTATACCCTTATACTCTTGTCTATCTGCATAAATGTTATAATCTTTTTTCAAGGTGAACTGATAAAGTATGTTGATTCGATCTTTGTAAAACTTAATTAACCAATCATTTCTATATCCAGCTTTATAAAGTAGTGGAAAAATTATTATATCGATAAACATATAAAAAACAAATGATTGTTCGTATTTGTTGTCTAATATTTTTTTTATCTTTGGTTGTAAAATCTCATCAACAACTGAAAACTTCCGATTAAGTCCTAATTCAAGTATAAAGAATAATGAGTTTTCTAAGTGTTCATTAGTCGCTCCATGAACACCTACAAAATCGTGTGACCTAATATCACTTTGTAATAACAATAATCGTTTCACAGTTTCTTTATGATCTACTAGTTCATCTTCTAACTGTTTGACTAAATTTATATCATCAGATTCATACAACTCCGTTAAGGTCCTGTACCGAGTTGAAATAGATCCATTTTCCATTAAGAATTCATATATATTATTCATCCTAATCCTCCATATTTGATTACAGAAAATATTATAATTAACAAAAGCAAATATACATTGCTCCTTATTTAAACCTACTTACTATTATTGAATCTAAATATAACTTTTTCTCCATGAACAGTTTCTCCAATAGACTCATCATAATTATTTTTTGTATAATTACTCACTGTCTTTCTCCAAAATCTCTGTCCTTTTAAATTTTTAGATGATGAATTAGTATAAAGTTCCCATCGACCAGTAAAATTATCGAAAACCTGCTTCGCAGCAATTTCACCTATGTTTTTACCTCTATATGGTCTTAACACAAAGAACTCATTAACATAATAATCAGTCGTATTAGACACATATGGTGTTGTTGCTATCAAGACAAAACCAGCGGGCTTTTCATCAACCATTATAATATATGGAAAAAGTATATTTGGCTTCTCAAACCATATATTTTGAACATCATATTGTTCTGCCAATGTCATAAGAGGGTCATCTTCATATATTCCATATTCATTCGGTACATTTCCATAATGCTCTGAAATATCATGTAAATATAATGGATATAAATTTTTAATAATTACTGAGTTCTCTTCATTTGCTAATACTATTTCTACTTCCATTTTTACTACTCCTAAATATATGATTTTGTAAATCACAGAAACATTTCTAATAATGATGATGAACTCATTAGAAAGTTTTTGATGATTCATACTGATTGTAATGTATCTAGTTGTACATTATATCATTGTTTACAAATATTTCCTATTGGTAAAACGTACTAAGATAAAGTAATCCATCTATTATTTTCCTAAAAATAAGTTCAAAAAAACAGAATGGTAAAAACCATTCTGTTATCTTATCTATCTATAGTTTCTTAACAAACTCAGATTTTAACTTCATTGCTCCAAAACCATCAATTTTGCAGTCAATATTGTGATCCTCATCGACCAAACGTATATTTTTTACCTTTGTACCTATCTTTACAACTAATGAACTTCCTTTTACTTTAAGATCTTTGATTACTGTTACAGAATCACCATCGTTTAATACATTTCCATTTGCATCTTTGATAATATTCATTTCTTCACTATTTTCGTTTTCTAATTCTAAATTCCACTCATAACCACATTCTGGACAGACATAAATACTACCATCTTCATAAGTGTACTCTGAATTACATTTTGGGCATTTTGGTAAATCAAACATAATTATATTTCCTCCGACTATTACTGTTACTATTCTTTTCTTATAAACTTCATTATATTATAGCAACATACTTTTTATTTTGATATAGAAAATACTTGCTGCTATTATAAAATTCTCATGGTACTGAGCAGTATTTTGACAATCACTTACTTAGACTTATTTATTTTCCAATGTACCTTACGTAGGAATTAGCTACCACTTTAAAATGCTTCGGCCAAAACAAATTAGCTTTATAATTTAATGACTCAAAATCAGTAGATTGCTTTTTATAATTATGATTAATACAATACTCATCTATTAGTGTAAGAATTCTTTTCCCATACCCTTTATTTTGTAAGTCTTCCTTTATGTGTGTTCCCTTTATCGCAACTGTATCTTTATCTTTAAAGAATCTAGAGCAAGCTGCACTTTTATAACTTAATGTTGTAAATCCAATAATCGAGTCATTTAAATAAAACATAAAAATTTCACTCTCACTGTTAGATAGTATTTGAGTTAGTTCATCTTTAGCATTTTCCTCTTCTAGAAAGATTGGTGATGATGACATATACGTTGTAAATTCCAAATATATAGGATAAAGTAAATCAAAATCATTGATATTAGCTTTTTTCATAATGATATTCTTTTCCGGCTTATCAGATATTTCTACAAAACGTGCAACATCTACTAAACGTTTTCCATAGCCATTATCAATAAACTCATTATCCATATTAGGCTTCATCAATGTAATTGCATGATGTGTATAACCCTCTTTTTTCATATCTTCAAATAAAGTTTTTATCAAGATATTATGATAATTTAAATTGTTACCTTCGCAAAAAAAACCAAACTCAGGAGTATACACGCCCTTTTCTTTAAAAAACAATGAATCTATCTTATATCCTATTAAGTACCCTTTAGGAACTCCTTTATCGTATACACAGTATGAAAATCCTTTATTCAAGATATATTCACAGTGTTTTAATACTTCCTCAGAATTGAAATCAATTGATAACAGTTTGTTCTCACTGTATTTTTTTATAAAATGGTCAACCATTACATTCAAGTCTTCCATTAATAATCTTTTTACTACCATTTAGTTACCTCCAATAAAACTCGACCATAATCGCAATCATTTCTATTTATATTCATCTAATCAGATAATCTTAGTTTCTTAAACACTAATGGTGCTCCAGCTGAAACCCATAATCCCATTAAGATGTATCTAATATAATCAAACATAAGTGTATCTGGTACGACTAATTTTGTACCTTCTTTTATAACTAGTGCTACTGATAACCCTAAAATAGTTTTAATAATTTGGGTAACAACTTTAGAACGTGTATCAAAGTTAATATATTTCCTTTCAATTAAAATACCTACTACAGCACCAGTAATTATAGCTGTATTTAAAACATAAATTTCATTCCAAAATACAGTTAGTAATATATTTACTATTACTAGTACTGATATTAATTTCTTTGTAGTAACTTTTGCAAATAACATTAGACCAAAATGAACCATCGCTATAGCTACTATAACTGCAGCGATTACATCACTAATCCAGTGAAGACCTAAGTATAATCTAGACAATGCTACTAGGAATATCATAATCCAAGATGATACTGTTACCCAAGTTTTCTTAAATTTATTAGCCACATAATAAAAGAATGTTGTTGCACCTTGTGTATGTCCACTTGGAAATGATGAACCCGTAGCAGTATGCTCTCTTAAAGTAATAACACCATCATAACCAATTGGTCTTTCACGCATAATTATACTCTTAAGACCGCCATTTACAATCGCACTTAATAAGAAAACCAATATTAATTTTGTTGCTTCTCTTTTATCCCAGCACCAATAAGCAATTGCAAAAATAACAATGTAAATCAGTTCTTCTCCAAACATAGTTATAACTTCAAAGAAATGATTAAAAAATGGATTACTAACTCTCTGAATAGCCTTTATAATTTCAACTTCCATATATCCCCCTATATATTTAAATTTCTTACTAAAGTTATATGCAAAACTTATTATTATAAATCAATCTAACATTATATCGTCCAATAAATCTTTTTAACCTCTATAAATACCATTATATCATATATAAAAAAACAGAATGAGAAACCATTCTGTTAGAGTCCTATTCAATCTTCCATAAATAATTATAGTATATGTTACTTTTGTAAATTCCAATAGAAGTAACAGTGTTTAGTCTTGATGAATTTTAATTGTTGGATATGCTAATTCTATTTCACTTTCATTTTCAAAATCAGTCAATACATCTTCCCAAATATCATTAATTGTAGATCTTCGATTACGCGGTTCACATAAATATCTCATAGTTAACTGAACTCCATTATCTTTAACATCCGTGTAAACAATAGGTTTTAAATGATTGTAGTGAATCCTATAATTCTTCTTAGCTTCAAGAAGTTTTTGAGTTGCATCGTCTGATAAATGTAAAGAATGTTTCTCACATATTTCTAATAAAATAGCTTTTGCTTTTTTCCAGTTACTTTTAAAAGTAATAACAACATTAATTTCGTTCCATAAATATTCGAAACCTTTATTATAATTCTTTAAGGAGTGTATAAATATATAATAATTAGGTATATTTAGTATGCTACCAGTACTTTGTTCTCCTTCTTCGTAATTTGATATTTCCATCACAGAGAACTGAAACAACCTTATATCAATCACATCCCCGGTTTTTCCATTTATCATAATTCTATTACTTACTTCAAAAGGTTTTCTAATTAATATAAAAAGCCAAGCTGCAATATTGGCAAACACATCTCTTAAAGCAATAGCAATACCAGCAGAAAGCAACCCAAAATAAGTTAATAAGTTATCAAAAGAGTCTATCCATAAAATCATATTAAAAATTATTAATAACATACTAAATATATAGTAGTTACGTTTACGAAGTAAGTGATACTTTGTGTTATTCTTAATTAGTTTAAATAATAAATAATTAACTAGTTTTACTATTAATGGCACAGCAATTATACTGATTATAGAAAACGTTAACTTATCCATATAGTCTTGATTATGTAAAAATTCTATCATTATTCTCACCTTCATATAATACAATCTATCCTTTACAAATTATACTACTCGTTGCTTATGATATTCTACGTTCTTCTTAGGTATTTCTCCAGCTTTTTTAAACGCCCATTTAACCATAATTTCACCAAACATTTTATAAATTACAGTTGTAGCTAGAATAACAGAAAGTATCGTAGATCCAATTACTTCAAAATCAACATTATTGATTTCTTTTGCAAGTTGTAAAAACCTAATCTCAACTAAAATTGCCATGTCAATGGCAACACTGCCTTGTGGAACCAAAGTAATCCCTAAATATGACACTACTTCTTTACTCTCATTCAGTGCTTTAGCAGAAAGACTTGCACCAGATATTTTTCCTATCGTTCTTGTAAATATATATATAAGTCCTAATCCACCCAATGTAGGAAGTAAAGTGATGTTTAATTGAGCGCCAGACAATGTGAAGAAAACCAGTAAAATCGGTAATATTATAGAATCGGTATTCGACTTCACTTTAACCATAAATTCTGGATCGAGTTTATTAGCAACTATTACTCCAATAGTAAGTGGTAATAATGTAGCAGATATATGAGCAGTATATCCGATGCTTATACCAAAAAATAAACCAATAATAACGATTAACAAAAGAGAAATATTATCACCATTCTTAAATTTATTTAAAAGATAAACTAATCCAATTCCAATGATACTACCTAGAAGTAATGATAACCCTATCTCTAAAAAAGGCCCAATTAGGATAGATGATAAACTAATGACTCCCACATCATGACCTGCAAAGTAGATAGAAAGAGGCAAAACAAATGCAAAAATAAGAATACCAAGAGCTACATCAATAGCTATCATTGGACAAAGAAAATCAGATAAACGACCCTTGATGTGATAGCTCTTGATACAAGCAATAATTGGTGCAGGAGTCGTGACAGTTGCAATTGCACCAAATATTAATCCGTATGTTAACTTGTGTTCATCAACAACTAGCCAAACTGCTAAGCTAACCAAAATGAAAGTAAAGATTGCTTGGGAAACTGTAATAAGAAAAATGCTTTTTCCGAATTTTCGTAAACTTACAAAATTAACTTCCATTCCTATTTTATATCCCATAAAACCGAGAGCGAGAATCTTAAATGATTTAAAGTTGTTAATTACATCTTCACTTAAATAATTTAAAACATACGGTCCAGTCAACATTCCTATAAGAATATATCCTGTAGCCTTGGGTAATCTAAGTTTTTCAGCAATCTTCCCACCTATAATTCCAACAGTTAATAATAAAGCTATATTAAAAATAATATTTGTTGTAAGTTGTTCAAAGAATAATGCTAAATATTGAATCATCAAAACACTCATAAACCTACTCCTATTAATATATGTTGTGTGTATTATTTACTACATAATAATATCACATCTTAATAGCTAAAAACATAATTACTTAATCTTAATAATTTGGAATATATCCTATGGATTTCATTAAATAACAATTAAAAGATTTATAGAAAGTTCAAGTTGTTAACTTTAAATATAATGCAACTATTGTAGTATTTTCCATTACAACATTTTTTTCTCTTCTATTCTTTTAACTTCTCCATTCTTCATAAAAATATATACTTATATCAGTAAATAAAGACAGAATGGCAGTTAACTCACCATTCTGTTTATTCAAATATTTTATAAGATTATAATAAGTCATTTTATTCACAATTTCTTTTACTATTTATTACTTTTCCTTCCTAACGGTTCTTCAATAAATATTGGTGAAAAGGTACTTGTTTCGAAGTATTCCATTAATTGTTTATGTATATATGGTACATAATTAATATTTTTTAGTAAAGAGATTGGTACCCACCTACCTTCACCAACCAAACTAGGGTTATCAGGATTCACATCCGGTATAATAGGAGGTTTTATGGTATTATCACCATTTAAAAAACATCTAAAAACTAGGCTAATATGAGGCATATCTCCATAAATGAATTCACACTTATTTGGTTCATATTCATGTACGAACACTAAGTCACCTACAGTAACATTTAACCCCGTTTCTTCAAAAACTTCTCTAACAACTGCATCTTTAACTGTCTCACCTGGTTCAACACCTCCACCAGGTATATTAAAATATTCCCCATTACCAAATTCATTAAGTAATACCTTATTATGATTTATTATAATTCCACGTCCACTTACTCTAATGTGATAACTCATTTTATTCCCCCTTTTCGCTAAGTTCTTTTTTAATATTAAAATTATTTCTCAGTAAGGAGACCTATAGAATAATGTAATCTATAGGTCGTCGAAATTTACATTTCACTATTTACCTTTTTTTGCTAAGAATATAGCTCTACTACTCTTATCAGTATAAGTAGAACCACTTCTATCTCCATATAGCTTAATAATGCTAAAGTTATTTTTATACAGCCATTCTTCTACTTCAACTTTAGTTACTGGATGTTTTTGTCCATTATACTCTAATACACTTTTGTTTCCATCTTTATCAATAATGTGTAAGGTACGTTTATAGTCGAGAATGTTACTTCCTTCATCAAAACTGATATGTTTCAATAATAGTTTTCCATAATAACCATTTTCACATTTTCCCTCGAAAGAAACCCTTTCATCATAGAAACGGCTTTGTCCCCAATTTCCTTTGTAATCATTATTATCTATAAAAAGTAATCCATCTCTATTAAGTGCTTTAAAAGATTTTTCAATACACTTTGCTTGCATATCCGAAGATGGAAGTTCGTAGAATGCATTTGCACCTATGATAATTAAGTCATAGACAATTCCCCAATCAACATTAATAATATCATCATTGATTAAAGTAATCCTATCTATTACTTCATTATCTAATTTATCGATCTTTGTTCTTGCACGCTCTAGCATACTAGTGGATAAGTCTATACCAGTAATACAATGTCCATCTAACGCTAGTGGAATTAGTATTCTTCCTGTTCCACAAAAACATTCTAGTATATTAAGCTTACCTTTATCTTTAATCAGTTCTCTTATCATTTCAACATCATCTGTATATGATTCGGATTTATCATATAACTCCGCGATTACAAAATGTCCATAATTCTCTAAAAATTTATTCATATCTTCGTTCTCCTTTAACTTATAATGATTTAAAATATAAACTTCTATTAATAGGATTAATCTTAGATCGTTCTTTCCTTTGAGTAATCTCTATTTTACTTTCGTAATAACAATCTAATGTAGTTTCAAATACACCCTTACCTTTAGTAAATGAAGCAAGCTCAATTCTATAATTATAAGATGTTTCTATCGGTATAATTCCCTTAATTGTAACTCCTCCGTTAATAATTACAGGCTGCTGATATTCCGCTCTCATTTTCTGTAAGTCAAACATCACTCTTCCTATTTCACTTTCTTTTATTCTTACTGTGAATTTATATCTAGGTTCTAATATTCTTGTCCTTGACTCGGTTAAGGCTTCCATAAACACAATAGGTGTGAGTTTTCTAAAATCAGATGGCGTACTTGTAACACTATCGAAATAAGCACTGTTAAATGATACCAATGCATCAGTAACTTCCCATCCAAACATTCCTTCTTTTGCTGTTTCATATACAGCATCCCTAACTGCATTTTGAAATGGCTTTAATATATATCCAAATGATACATTTGATTTATACTTCAATCCACTTCCGACAGGTAAAGGTTCAATTTGCAGTTCTACTTCAGCAGGAAACGGGTGGTTCTCTTTATATTTAATATGAGATTTTCCAATATCAATTGGTTTTTCCTTATATATAACTTCAAGTTGAGATAGTTCGATTTCTATATCATACTTTTCTTCAAGCAAGGTTTTAATAACTTCCATTTGTATTTGACCTATCAGATTAACAGATAATTCATTATTAATAGGATTTCTCTTAAAATCGAGTAACGGGTCTTGTTTACTTAATTCTGTTAATGCACTTACCAATCTTGGTAAGTCGTTTTTATTAAGTGGGGCAATTTTAGAACTTAAAGTTGTTTTCGGAATTGTATATGATCTTATATTTTGTGAATATTCTCCAATTACATCTCCAATTTCAACATCGACTAAGCCATAAATAACAGCAATATCTCCTGCGTATATACATTCAGCGTTAACCAACTTTCCATTAACTATTTGTTTCAAATTCTTTACTTTAATTTCAATATCTTTGTTTGCAATTTTTATATTACTTCTATTCTGCAACATACCATCAAACAGTCTTGCGTAAGCAATTTTGAAATTTTTATCATCCTTATCAATTTTAAATATGACACCTGATAGTTGGTCATTTTTTATTTCTTCTTTCAGAAAAAAGAATCTTTTCACTCCAGCTAGCAATTCATCAACTCCTTTATCTAAAAGTGCTGAACCAATAAAGATTGGATAACATTGTGCCTTAACTGAATATTTCTTGAGGTTCTCTTTAATTATTTCATCATCAATATAATTATCATTAAGAAATTTCTCCATCAGCTGATCATCATGATTAGCTAAAATATGTAGAATATCATCTCTATTATCAATATTCAAAATATCTAGATTTCCATATCCCTCATTTACACATTTTTGCATCAGAATAATATCTTCTGATAACTCATTTCTTATCTCATTTACTACTCTACTTAAACTTGCTCCTACTCTATCTAGTTTATTAATAAAAATAATAGTAGGGATTTCTAGTTTTCTTAATGCACTCCACAAAACTTTAGTTTGTGTTTGAACACCTTCTTTTCCTGAAATAACTAGTATCGCGCAATCTAAAATATTTAAAACTCTTTCTACTTCAGCAATAAAGTCAATATGCCCTGGTGTATCTATTAAATTAACTTTTATACCATCTATGTTAAATGATGTAGTTGCTGATTTTATTGATATTCCTCTTCTTCTTTCTATTTCCATGGAATCAGTTTGTGTATTCCCTAAATCTACTCTTCCGATTTTATTTATGATTCCAGTCTTATATAAAATATTTTCTGTAATTGTTGTTTTCCCAGCGTCAACATGAGCAAAAATACCCATATTGATTGGTTTAAATATATTTTCTTTAATAATTAGTCCTCCAATAGTTTTTGTTTTTTAAGCATACAAAAAAATCCCTCACAAGTGAAAAGGATTCTAGTTTAATTAAAAAAACTATTAGATTTTATATAATCCTATAAAAATCTCTCAACAGGTGAACTACTTTTTTGTATTAATTTTTCATTGTTAATCTTTTTCATGTTCTCACCTCTAGATTTATATTTCTTTCGAATTATATCATTATTGGAATATTTAGTCAATTTTTATTAGGCAAGTATAATAGTTTTAGTGACTTCATTATATAATTTCAAAAAAGGTACAATCTTTGTACCCTTTAACTTAATTATTTATTCTTTATATTTATTTTATCAAAAAAACAACTGCTATTTGAATTACTATAAGAGGTCAGCAAAAAGAAAACAGAATGGCCTTAATTAACCATTCCGCTTATTTTTATCATTATTTATAACTTAACCTTTGAAAAAGTATATTAACTAAAATCTTCAATAAAATTTACTTTAGCCAAATTTTCTGCTTTATCAACCATTACTTTACATTCATTATTAATATTTTTAACTAGTAATTTTTTCCCTAATTTCTCATATTTTTCTGAAAGTAAGCTTAATGCTTCAACACCTGAATAGTCAAATATTCTAGCATGACCAAAGTTTATTACTACTTTATCAGGATCGTTTGTCGGATCAAATCTTTCATTGAAATTAGCAACTGACCCAAAGAACAACACACCTTTTACATGATATTCTTTACATCCATTCTTAATTTCAGCATATTCAATTAGAATATTATTACCTTTTTTCCAAGCAAACACTAAACTTGAAGCAACAATACCAAGACCAACTGCGATTGCTAAGTCTGCAAAGATTGTTACTACAGTTACTAAGACAATTACAAATGCATCACTTTTTGGTATTTTTCTAATTATTCTAAAACTTAACCATTCAAATGTAGATAACACTACCATTAACATAACACCAGTTAACACAGCAATAGGAATTGCTTCTATTAAACCAGAAGCAAATAAAATGAATGTTAATAAGAATAGTGCCGCTGAAATCCCTGATAGTCTTTTGCGACCACCATTTTCAACATTGATCATACTTTGACCAATCATAGCACATCCACCCATACCACCAAAGATACCAGTTACAGTATTGGCAATACCTTGTCCAATACATTCTTTATCACTGCATCCGCGAGTATCAGTTATATCATCAACTAAACGAAGTGTCATCAATGATTCAATTAAACCTATTGATGCAAAAATAAATGCATATGGGAAGATAATATTCAATGTTTCTAAATTAAATGGAACATTTGGAATATGTAGAGATGGAAAACCACCTTTGACACTTGCAATATCACCAACAGTTACAACATTAACATTAAACAAATTTACAACTAATGTAATTGCAACGATTGCTACTAACGCACCAGGTATATTTTTATTAATTTTTGGTAACACAAACATAAGAAGCATTGTTAGTAAAACAATACTTAAAGTAACAACTAGTTTTATTCCAGTTATCCACTCATTATCTATTTTAAAACTATTAAATTGCGCTAAGAATATAACAATTGCCAATCCATTAACAAACCCAAGCATAACTGTCTCAGGTATAATTCTTGAAAACTTACCAAGTTTAAATAGTCCTACTAATATCTGTATTATACCCATTACTACAACAGCTGCGAATAAATATTCGACTCCGTGTGAATGGACAAGTTCTACCATTACAACCGCAAGTGCACCTGTTGCACCGCTTATCATTCCTGGTCTACCACCAAATATAGAAGTTAAAAGACCAACTATGAATGCAGCATATAATCCAACTAATGGATCAACACCAGCAACAAATGCAAATGCAATTGCTTCTGGCACTAAAGCTAAGGATACTGTTAATCCCGCTAATAATTCTGTTTTAATCATTATTTTATGACTAAGTATTTTTTTTATCATTTTCATCACCTCAAAAAATTGCACAAGAACTATTTTAACATAAAGATATTATAATTACACGATAAATTTGAAATGTTTTCCTTAGATAAGGATTGGAAAATTTATCCACTTTTACTAAATGCTAACTTAAGAAAGCAACAATAAATGATCTTCATCAAATCTCTATTTTAGTTTTGTTAGAAATAAAAAAAATACTCTCACAAGTATTTTTTTATACAATCTTCATACCGCTTCATAATATTAAATAATGATCATGATAATACTTACTAAAGTGAAAAAGAAATTATACAAAATAATGAAACCTATCGTTTGATATCAATTTCTACTCCACCAAACCATTTAGATGTAGCATTATATAAAATAGCACCAATAATCCCAGTTACAAGTCCAAAGCCTGCAAAATAGAGTGGCATTCCTGGGATTGCGAAAAAAGCTAGAGCTGTACCATAATTTAATCCAATTGTAAATGCATCATAAATTGCACCTAATCCTGAATACAATATCCCAGCTACTAGACCAGCAAATGCCATGATGATCGTTTGAACTTTAGCATATTGAAGTACTTTAATTTTCTTTACTTTTGCCATAATTAATTCCCCTTATATTTAAAGATTTAATGAATTAATAAGAAAAGAGAAATACTGAGAAACATAGCCCCACAGAAATCATTAAAACTAATGTAAATATTAAGTTAGCTTTAGCTGCAATAAACAGAAATGTCTTTGTGGTGCTCAAATGACTTTTTTTCCTAAATGTAAAATAAATTATAATTGTAAGAATAAAAATAACAAACGTTAATAGATTAATCGATATACCAACAGTCTCCAAAAACGGTGAATAGTAACCCCATCCCAAAATAAACACATTAGTTGTTAGTAAAATGATTGGAACAAATATAGCTGTTAGAATTGCAAATATTTTTAACATGATAGAATCATTATTTTCAAAATCCTTATTTTCCATAGTTTAATACCTTCCTTTTCAAAATTATAAATAGTATTACTAATAAAGATACTACTTGATAAATACTTAAATATAAAACGTCTTTAGGTGTGGCTCGAATAAATTCAATTACAAATCTAAAACTTAAATAATAAATAACTAATGTTAAATATAGCTCTCCTGGTTTCAATTCTCTAGTACTTTTTAAATAAATGAAATATCCAAATAATAATAAACAAAATACTAGTTCTACTAATTGAGTTGGATATCTATAAATCCCATCTCCGAAATCAATACCTAGATGATGAATATGACTTTCAACTCCATAACAACAGCCAGTTAAAAAACAACCTATTCTTCCTATAGCCATAGCTAACACAACTGCTGGTGCGATATCATTTCCAAATCTCATTTTCTTGATACCTAACAAATGTTTTACTATATAGATACCGATGAATCCACCAATTAATCCTCCAACGATTGATTTCCCTGATACTAAAATAATCCATAGCGTTTCATTGTTAAACTGTATCAAATTTCGGTTTTCAATTAGTACTGGTATTTTAGAACCAATTAGTCCTCCTAGTAATGCACTTATAGTTATTTCAAATGAATACTTTCTTCTTTCAGTTGATTTATTTAGTGATAAATACCAAAATATCAAACCTAAAAGAATGCCTAACCCAACGAAAAATGTATATGAGGATATTTGTAATCCTAATAAATTAAGATTTTTAATAATTCCGTATCCTTCTGGAGTATAGTGGTTATCGAACATTACAACTATCTCCCTTAACTTTTTTACCTAAGCCACAACAGTTTTGATTCAAAATCAAACACTCATATAACTTTTGAGCTGAACAATAACCAAATATTGCAGTTGTTTGTAGTAATGTAAATATAGTTAAAACTATATGGCTAATCAAATTCAAATTAAAATACATTAATACTAAAGTTAAAACAATAAAGATAGTCGCAATAATATGTGAAAACCTTATACTTTTAACATTAACAACACCAATTTTTTTCTTTATAAAAAGTCCAAATGAGACATTATATAAAACTACTAGTGGTGCTTTTTTTATCTTTAATAAAGCTGATAATAGTAAAATTACTCCTATAAAAATTAAAATAAACTTGTTACTAAAAATTAAACTAATCCAAAGTAAGAGTGCAGTTGTAACTTTACAAAACATTGTGGCATTCTTATCAATTGTTGTCATCTGAAGCCCCATACATTACCTCCATACTTTTGGAAAAAACATTCCCACTTCTTTTTTATATTCTTGATAATTTGAAAAATGTTCACTCAACAATTTTTCTTCTTGTTTAGCACGGTAATACATAAATGGTATAAATATGATTGTATTAAATATACCAACAACAAAATTCATATAAATTATACTTACTGCATAAATCATCCATATTATCGATGCATAAAGTGGATGCCTTATAATTTTATATACTCCTTCTTTCACCAATGTATGGTTTTCGTAAATTATTACATTATTGCCCCAGTTATTACCTAAATAGTTTCTCCCAGCAATATTTATATAAGTAGAAACCCCAAATACAATTAATGCAATAATCCTAATAAATAATATATCCATATTAAATTGACCAATCCTTAAAACCACAACTAAATAACAAACAATAAAGAACATAGACATTGAAAAAGTTTCTACAATGGACTTCTTTTCTTCTTTACGTTTTACTCTCAATTTCTCAGCTTGTTTAAAATTTGCATATACTCTTAAATAAATAAGTACTACACATAGTGTAATAATAATTGATGCAATGCTTTCAAAGATACCAATTACTTCAATCATACTTTTTATTCTATTCATCATTATCTCTGTAAATCATATTGTATGCTGAGAAAGGTATTCTTTTTAAATCTTTTGTAACAACATGTACACACTCTTTTTGCATTGACTTCAAATCAAAATTATACCTATCAACAAAAGAAGTAATACTTATTCTAAATGTGTTATCACTAACATACTTAGATCTTCTTTCCTTATCCCATTTCATAAATCCTTTAGGTACAAAATCTTTAAAGTCTCTTAGAAAATCTAATGTGTTACAACAACCAAATTTTATCTCATTACCTAACGCTAATGCATCTTCGACAGTGTAAGCAAAAGTATTATTAATGTATGGTAAATATTCTTTTACTGCGTCACTTCTTGTAAGTGGTACAAAACTATTTTTATTTTTATATAGGTAACTAATTGCCACTCTTTCTACATTACAAGGTAATGGGATAAAATCTTTTTTTACCAAAACCTTACTAGTTTGTTTCTCAATTTTATTTATTATATCTGTAACAGTCGATCTATCTAATCTATTACTAGGTACTTCTTTTCTTCCAAAGTAAGCTACAGGTTGAAAGTTAATTCCTCTAACTGAGTTGTTTTCTAATCCAAATGAAACTAATAATCCTATTTCACTATCATTGACTCCATTTTCAATTGTAGCGACAAGTGTTGTCGGAATATTATACTTATTAAGATTATCTATTGCTTTAAGTTTGATGTCTAATAACTTTTGCCCTCTAGCTAAATCATAATATTCATCATTAAATCCATCAAATTGTAGATAAACTTCGAACTTTCCTACGAATTTACTTAACTCTTTAACAAATTCTTCGTCTTCAGCAATTCTAATACCATTAGTATTTAGCATTACATATTTAAAATCTTTATTTCTTGCTAAGTCAATAATTCTAATAATATCTTTATGTAAAGTTGGCTCTCCACCACTTATTTGTAATATTTCTGCTTTATTATCTTCTACTTCCATTACAAAATCTAACATCTCACTAATCTTATCTAGTGATAAGTCTTTGGAGTCCCCCGCATTCGCATAACACATACTACAATTTAAATTACATCTATTTGTAACTTCAATCAAAGTAATACAACTATGTTGATCATGTTCAGTACATAATCCACAATCATATGGACATCCATTTTTATATATTGTTTGTGTTTTTGATAAAGTACCTGGTTTATCATATTTTCTTTTGTTTTTATAATAATCTATATCGTGATCTAGTAATTCTTTCATTACGCCATGTTCACTACATCTTTTTAATAAATAAACTTTATTGTCTTCAAAAATTATTTTACCGGTTATTTGTTTTAAACATGTATTACATATAGATGTTGTGCTTTCATAATAGGTATATTTATTTTCCATATTTTATACTTATATCAATTAAGATATCCTTTCTAAAGTTCATTACTCTAAGAACAGAAATTCTACACTCTCCAGTTATAGGAAATAATGAGTGAACTGAATAATTCCATTATTGCTTACGAACAATTTTTGATCTTATTCATAGCACTTATAATCATATCCTTAGCACTATAAATATTTGCGTCCTTATCCAATTCTAAATAAATTTCATGAAACTTATCACTATTATAATTATCTCCTAAGGTATACTTTAAATCATAATCACTAAGTACCTTTTGATTATAATATTGTATAAGATTTTCATATGCAGCGTATAAAAAACTAGGGGTGTTCTCATCAGATGATGTATCGCCTAGTGAACTCCATAAGTTTACAAGTTCATCAACTAGAATATGTGTGCCTACTTCATGACTTATAAAATGTATAATTTCTTCATTATCACCATATGAACAAAATACATTTTTATCATATCCTAATGAATTAGCGTTCGAGCCATCACTTATTGATGAACATAGTATAATATGATATGGAGTTAATTTAAACTTTAAATTTGTGTACTTCTCCCATTTCTTAATAAAGTCTAGTTTACAAATCATTACATTTAATATTTTGGCCTTCTCTTTTATTTTTGCTTTTTCACTTACCCAGACTGGTTCGTATCTTTCGTAGTTATTTATAAATACATCAGCAAGCTTCATTGCATTAATTTTATGTTTTTCATTCAACTTAACAATATTGTCTCTTAGACCTTGAACTGTAAATCCCCAGTTTTCTAACTTATCAAAATGTGACTTGAACTTATTATAAAATACTTGATATTCATTTTGTTCAACTGCTTGTTTAAGTAAATTAAAATATATTTTTAGTTCATCACTGTTATTAATAATATAACAAGGAGAAAAAATAAATAAATTTACATAGATACCAGCGTATCCATTTCCAAAAGTTAATTCTTCATAACTATCTTGTAAAATTAATAGATCATGTTCACTTACTGTGTTTTTGTACTTTTCAGAATAATCATTATTATAATTAATTTTAGCTACTGCTTGTAAATGAAATATGTAATTTACAGTTTTATTAACTGAAACATGTATTTTACTCATCAGATGACCTCTTCTAAACTAATACTTAATAATTCTATACATATTTATTATATCATATACGATATTAAAAGAATACAACTCATCATCTCTACTATCATTAATAAAAAAGTCAGAATGGTCAATATCTAACCATTCTGCTATGTGTATACTATAACTTATTTATTAATATCTAAAGTTAATAAGACACTTAAAATTATCATAGATGATCCTATAAAAAAATTTATAGTAAGTGTTTCTCCTAACATAAAATAACCTAGAATTGTTCCCACGATGGGTTGTAAGAAGAAAAATAAACTTCCCTTACTCGCTTCAACTAATTTAAGTCCATAGTTCCATAAGAAAAAAGCTCCCGCAGTTGATACAACTCCTATATATAAACAGGCTAGTATTAAATCATAATCAATAGTAGGAATAGTCTTACTTACTTCACTAATCATTAATGGAGTAGTTGAGACAAGTCCAATAGTAATACCAACTAAAGTGACTGTAACTATATCAAGACTAGCAGATGCTTTCTTAACAAGAACACTCATTAAAGCCCACGATATAGCTGCAACTGATAAAATTACAACTCCAAGTAAGAATGTACTATCTATATGTTCAAATCCAATTATAGTTAATATTCCCGCTGACGAAATAATTAATGCCGCTATCTTCTTTATAGTCATTTTCTCATTTAAAATCTTCCAAGCGAAAACAGTCATAAACGCTGGTGTCGCAGAGGTTATTAAAGAACCTGTATGTGCATTAGATAAAAATGTCCCATAAAACTGACATGTTATTGAAATAAAATACCCTATAACACCAATTAGTATTAATACAATCAAATCAGACTTACTAATACTTTTTAACGGGGTTCTATTTTTATATACTAAATAGATCAAAGACATAACTATAAACGCTATAAGATATCTTATCCAAACTAATGTATATGGCTCTATATAATCCATTGCAAACTTACTTACAACATACATTCCTCCCCAAATACTTGCTGCTGTAGTTAAAGATAAATAACCTATTGTTTTACTTTTCATGATAACCTCTTTTTATATTTTCGTAGTAGTTTCTTGCGTATATAGATTCAGTGGTGTTCCACCATGCTTTACTGAATCTATCTAGTTCGATTAAGTAGAACATTTAATTATAAATTATTATAGATTTCAAATTGAATTATACATTCAGGTGAGGTTAATTTCAATAGTTTTTTTATTCTATTCAATAATATATAATATCTTTAAAATGCTAAATATGTTTCAAACTTCTCTCTTCTTCACATATCAAATTAATCGAAGTGTAAATACAAAAAAAAGGTACAATTTTTGTACCCCCTTGATTATTTATTCTTTAGCAATACTTTATCAAAGAAATTTTTAGGTAGAAATGGAATCAATTGCTCAAAACTAACATCAATATTGTTCTCTAGAGCATTTAAAGTGATTATCTCTAAAACATTAGAACTTATAAAAGGTGCTAGATATTTTGGAATCAATACTTCTCCACGATCAATTGCTGACTTACACAGTTTATCAAGTGTATTTCTACTTAAGAAAGGTGCTAATTCCTGTGGGTTTAACACTTCACCTTTTTCAATCGCCTTTTCAATTAACATATCCAGAACTTTTGTTGAAGCAAATGGTGCTAACTGAACAACATCAATTTCCACACCTTTCTCCAAAAGATATGTTGTTAATTTTTCAATAGTATTTTGATTCAAGAATGGTATTAATCCATCTAGGTGGATTTCCTCATTCTTGTCAATAAATCTATTAACTAAAGTCTCTAAACTTTCTCCACTTATAAATGGTGCTAGATTTGAGATACTTTGACTTGTGATAGTTGATTCAAATTCACCTAATTTATCAACTATTTTATCTATTTGCGATGATTTTAGTATTGGTGATAGTGTTAGTACATCTTTTAAATCATTTTCACCATTTTCAATATCAGTCACCACTTTATCGAAATCCTCTTGGTTAATACCATTTAATATCGAATCATAATTTACACTTTTAACCTTATTATCAGCTGATATTAGTTGATCAATAGTTACATCAAATAACTTTGATAATTCTACCATAGTAGATAAATCAGGAACTGATTGTCCTGTTTCCCATCTTGAAACAGCTTGATGGGATATATATAATTTTTCTGCTAATTCAGATTGTGTTAAATCTTTCTTTTTTCTCAATTTAGAAATATAAGCTCCTATTTTTATTGCATCAATATTCATATAATGACCTCCTTGTGTTTGGATATCCTAGTTAAATTATATCACTCGGCCATATCTCTAACAATCAATTGTTAATTGAATATGTTTCTAAATTTATTCAATTGTTAATTGAATAGAACATTCTTAAGAAAAAGAACGGCTTAATTAAGCCATTCCATTACTCTTTTTAATGGTTTTCGATGCCTATAGATGAGTTATTTTAATAAAGATATAATGTCTTTTTCTATACTTAATGGTTTTACAGTTGGAGCATACCTTTTAACTATATTTCCGTTTTTATCAACTAAAAACTTCGTGAAATTCCATTTAATTTTATTTCCAAGTATACCTCTTTTTTCATTACGTAAAAACTTATATAAAGGATGTGCGCTTTGGCCATTTACATCAATTTTGGCATATACAGGAAACGTAAGACCAAAGTTCATTTGACAAAATGATTGAATTTCATCGTTACTTCCTGATTCTTGGCCAGCAAATTGATTACATGGGAATGCTAGTACCTCTAAACCTTCTTGATTCCATTTTTCATATAATGCCTGTAGTTCGTCATATTGTGATGTAAAGCCACATTTACTTGCAGTATTTACAATTAACATAACTTTTCCTTCAAAAGCACTTAATGATACATCTTCATTCCTTGAGTTCTTAACAACATATTCATATAATTTACTCATTATTATCTCTCCCTTTTCTGAGCTATTTGTATTTTATCTAATAACACATCAAGTTGGTTTATAAGTGTATAATAGTTATCTACTTCTAAATCTAATAATTTTACTAATTGATGTGGTACTTCAATTAAATCATATTTTAGTTCCTCACCTGTGTTTGTCAATGAAACTATAATTTTACGACCATCCTTTGGGTTTTTGTTTTTATTAACATACCCCATTTCTTCTAACTTTTGGATTATTGGTGTCAGAGTCCCCGTCTTAAGATCAACGATGATACTTAACTCCTTGAAGTCAATAAATTTGTGTTCGAATAAGACAAGCAAAATAATGTACTGTGGATATGTTAACTTGTATTTTTCTAATAATGGTTGATAAAGCCTAGTCATGTTCCTTGATACCGCAGCAAGTCTAAAACAAAGTTGATTTCCTAATTTTAATGCATCTTCATTCATACTATCTCTCCGTTTCATTAGGGTACTAACGAGTTTAGATTTAATCTTACACTAATAAATTATTCATATCAAGTTATAGACTCAGAAAATAAAAAAACACTACCTTATCACGGTAGCTGCTTGAACTCATGGATTGCTTTATTACAAAACGTCAGTTGAATATAGATTAGCATACTCCTTACAAAACTGTATTAAAAAGGGTTGCATATCCATACTCGCTTGATTGAACTAAAACCTATATTAGCACACAAATAACGTATACAATTGAATGCGATAATATGTTATAATTTTCTCGACAAAAAAATCGGAAGGATCCAAATAAAATGAACCCAGAATTACTTACTATGTTATTACTTTTATTAGCAACGGTAATTATAGCTGTTATAATTATCCCTTATTTTCTTTATAAGAAATTAAATCACAATGAGGAGACATATCCTGCTTGGCTAAAGTCCATTGGCTTTTCAGTAGCTGAGTTAATGTTTGTTTTCGTTAATTTATGTTTGATCTTAGTATTCAACCAATTAACAATGATACCAGGATTAATTTTAGCTCTTTACATAATTTTGCTTTATAACCTTAAAACAAAACAAAAGGAGTTAGTAGTCGAAAAAAACAAGAAATATTTATCAGCATTCTTAGTCGTATTTATCTCACACCTTATTCTATTAATGCTTAATAGAAGTATTGGCTATATAAACAATGATAACTCATGGCTTATGAATACTCTTTACATATTACCTTTTAACATTACACTACTATTCATGTATTTCTTCAAAGTAGGATTTAAAGACTTTAAATGGAATATGACAAAGAAGACAATCGCATTAGCATTACTACTATATTTAATTCTTAAACTATTGACCTTTGTGTTATTTGATATAGAAAAATTAACATCTACTAGTTGGCTATATTATTTAGTAAACTTCGCTCATAACATTTATTATCCAGCATTTACTGAAGAGATATTATTTAGAGGTTTATTGTTAACAGGATTAATACATTATGGATTTAGTAATAGCAAGGCAAACATTATTCATGCTTTAATCTTTGGAGTTATCCACATCTTAAATAGAGGTGACTTGGGATTAGTAGAATTATTATCTACTAGTATGCAAATGTACTTAGGGTATTTACTTGGTAAGCTATATTTAAGTACGAAATCACTAAGTCCAAACATCTTACTACACGGTTTATTCAATGTTATATAAGAACTATTAAATCTAAATAAGATATAAAAAAGACTCACTAAGGATACTAGTTCCAGAAGTGAGTCTTTTTGTACTATTAAAGTATAGGTTACAATCATCTCGTATGGTTGATAACTTATACTTATTTTTTTTATAATAAGGGAGTAATTGGTTAACGTGTGTCTTTTAGGGTTAATAATAAACATCCGTCATAAAAACTGTTAACCATCTCTTATTATCAAGTATTCGATTAAGCAGGTTGAGATCATCTATATGACACTCGCGTAACTAACAAAAATGAATGGAAAATAAGTAAGATGGATTCAATTACAAAAATACAAGGAAAGGAAGTTTTAGCATGATAAGTGTAGGGATTGATGTATCAAAAGAAAAAAGCATGGTGTGTATATTGAAACCATATGGGGAGATTATAGCTTCTCCATTTGTAGTTGATCATACCGAAACAGGGATTGGAATTATAAAAAAGTTGTTAAGTGGATACGATGAAGAAATAAAAATAGTTCTTGAGGCAACTGGACACTATCATATGCCTATAGTACAAACACTGTTAGAGGCAGGGTATCATGTATCGGTAATTAATCCACTAGTAATGAAAAAGTATACAAGTTTAAGTATAAGAAAGGGAAAGACTGATAGAAAAGATGCGATTAAGATTGCAGAGTATGGAATATCTAACTGGTTTAATCTTAGAACATTTGAGATATCCAAGGAAGTATATGAAGAATTAAAAATACTATCAAGACAATATTATCAGTATCTGTCAATAAAAACTAAGTGTAAGGTTAATCTGTCAAATATATTAGATAAAGCAATGCCAGGCATAAAGAAACTACTGAAAGACGACAAACTATTATCATTCATACGAAAATATTGGCACTTTGACAATGTAAAATCGAAAAGCGAAAAACAATTTATAAGAAGTTACTCAACGTGGATAAAAAAAGAAGGATACCATCAAAGTGAAATAAAGGCAAAAGAAATATATGCCTTAGCTTTGAATAGTATCCCAACACTGAATTCTAACTACCGATCTTCCAAATTGTTAGTTTTAGAATCAGTTAGAGTACTTCAAGAAATCGAAGACTCATGCAAACTTATTTTAGCACAAATGAAAGAATTAGCAATCAATCTAAAGGAGTATGAAACTGTAAAAAGAATGTCTGGTGTAGGAGATGTATTATCTTTACGTTTAATAGCTGAGGTTGGAGATGTTAGAAGATTCCATAGTAAGAAGGCATTGATAGCCTATGCGGGTATAGATGCACCGCCATATGAGTCTGGTAATTTTGTAGGTAATAAATGTCATATATCTAAACGAGGTTCAAAGTATTTAAGAAAAACTGGTTACGAGATAATGCTGGCATTAAAGAAAACTAAACCAACTAAAGATAATGCTGCATATGAATATATTTTAAAAAAAGAATTAGAAGGAAAATCAAAAAAAGCAGCAAAAATAGCTGGCTTAAATAAGTTCTTGAGAATTTATTATGCGAGAGTAATGGAACTATATACTTAATAGTAATATTCTAATAATAAAAAACTCACCTAAATGGTGAGAATTTTGTGGTTGATTGAGTTATTTAAATTTTTTTTTGAAATTACTACTTGATTTTTATTAGCAGGTTTTTATGTGTAGTAAGCCAAGAACATAGCATATCTATCCTTTATTTATGATACGGTTCGCTCTAACGAAACATAATTCAAATTAATTATACAAAGAGAATGTTATTTGTTTTTCAAACTGCAATTTTCTTTTGTAATCTAATTCTACAAAATCTGTTGGTTTTACATATGTATCAATTTTATCAAAGTACTGTGCATCTGCAGCACATAGAACATTATAAACAAATTGTGAACAAAACATAATGTTCTTTCTTCTTGATGTCTTTGTTAGCAATCCAATTATATTATAAGAACTCCCACTCTCATTAATATTTTTAATATAATTAATCATAATCTCTTTTTGTTCCATAGTAACAGGTAACTTATATACATAAATAGATGCATCCTTTTTTTTATTAAAGTATTCAATCATTTCTTCATTAAGTCCTGGTGGATATAACTTTTCTCCACCATTATAGCTAACAATTGTCTGTAGTTCTTTATCAAATGATAGTGAAATGTGATTGTAGTTCTTCCCAGTAGCAATTTTAATTAAATTACTAGCACTACTACCAGTATCAGACAACACTAAGTAAACAAATGGATTTTCCAAGCTCTTTTCACACCTATAAAAGTATTCATAGTGTAAACTGTTTTTGTTTCCGTAAGTATAAATTTTGTGTCTTGGTAAGTCTTTTGCTACTTCAGCAATAGAAGATATAGGGACATTATCCTTAATTTTAAGAGCAGTTTCAAAAGAGAACGTATCCTTATCAACCAAGTTAGGAATTGATATTGTCGCATACTTATTTACTGTCATAGCCTCTTCAACTATAAATGGGAGTGCTAAGAATATAGTTGCGATTGCTTTTGCAATAGCAAACTTTACTAACCCTATGTCATCAACAAAAACTACAAAATAACTAAATGAAATTTGAAAAGACAACAACATTAAATATAATAAAGTTATTCCTATTTTATTCGATATCTTACCTTTGATTGTAAATAATCTAACTGTACAGTAAATCGACATTACTATATATGCTAAAGTATATAGTCCATGCTCACAAAAACTTAATAATGAAACAACTAATATTATTAACAATAATAACTTAAATGCATTTGATAGTTTCATGTTTACCTCCAAATATCTACATAATTTTATCATAGTTTTCTTCAATATAAAATATAGATATTTATAGTAGATACTTTGTTGGTAAACTCTATAAAGTATAATTATATATAGATAAAATAGAAGTAGCTTTAAAAACCCATTTCCTTACTTATGTAAGTATTTATTACGTGTGTTGCAACTATTTATGATACGGTGCTCTATCACGTTTCTATCCAAGTGTCATCGTAAGGCTTATTCTTGAACTGGTGAATTCTACTTGAAAAACTAAAAAACTATGACAAGTGTCATAGTTTAGTCTTTGTTTTTATCTATTAAGAGCGAGCTTATTCCTGGTACAACAGCGAATAGTATACCCGCTACAGGCCACACGATCCATGTAGTTCCCCAGTCATTCGTATAGAAGCTCCAGAACAAGTAAACTGCTACAACAAGTGGCCAATAAATTCCTGCAATTTTCTCAGTCACTTCTTCAATTTGTTTGTTCTCCTTCGTATACTCTCCTAAATTAAGTAAAGTTTCATACCCACCATTTCTGATACTTACCCTAATCAATATATGTACAGCTAAGTTAGCTATTAACATGAATAAAGTTGTTAATAGGATCAAATTATAGGTTGAAATATCGTACAAACCACCAATCATCAATGGGACTACTCCAAGAATTAGTAATACTACACCGAATGTGATACCAAAATGAAATCTATTTAAATAAAATTGTTTTTGTTCATCTACATGTTTTTTATCTGAACCACTTAAAATAACCTCTTTACCTTCAAAATACTCAAATTGTTTCATTAAGGAACCTGACTTTATGAACATTGCTACAGCTATCGCAACTAATACAAACAACACAACTAATCCAATAGACATTGCCAACTCTTCAGTCAAACTGAACATAGTAGATTCGTCAATTCCTGATAAAAAGACAAGACAAGTTGCTCCTAAAATACATAAAGAAACACCTAAAGCAATCATTTTTGCATGTTTTTTTACTCTTTCTAGGTACGTCTCAACTTCATCATTCCTCAAAACTACGGCTTCTTTTTTAGGTTGAATTATTTCTTTTTTCTCAATGCAATCATCCTTCATATCTTCCTTTAGTAGATAATCTGTTGATACATTAAAGATATCACTTAACATCACTATCTTATCCATTTCTGGTATAGCACTTTCACTCTCCCACTTTGAAACAGATTGTCTTGAGACATTCATCTTGTTTGCAAGTTCTTCTTGAGACCAACCTCTTTGTTTTCTTAAACACATTATTTTGTCAGCTAAAATCATTTTAATAACCTCTCTTTCATAAAAATGATATAAGTAAATCCAGTTGCACACAACCAACGCGAGTTGGAAATGTGTCAACTAGGGGTTGCATTTATATTTTTTTATTTAAAACAAGGGGATTTCTAAAATAAATATACTGTTACAACATCATTATTTATGATATGGTTCTCTGTAACATTTTAAGTTGTAAAATGTCGTAATTATTAAATCATTATCCTTCTTATAGTAATTATTTATCTGCTAACAAGAAGTATATGATTTGACCATTAATAATCTAAGCCTTAACTTCCCTTATTTTCTCTATCCATTCTTCGGAAATGTCTTTTGCAGTCAACTCAACCCATGCATCTTTGAAGCCGGCTTTTCTTGCTGTATTTTTAGATGCCAGATTAGACCATGCACAACAATAAAATGGAACAATCCCTTTATTTAATATTTCTCTTGACAGCAAGTATGTCAACGTAGATGCAATTCCTTGATTTCTATATTCTTCTAAAACATCTATTCCAATTTGCCACATTGTTTTACAATCATTACTTGCACCAGCTACACCTACAATCTTATCATCTATTATTGCAACTAATGCAATTTCATCATGTCTTTTCTCTGTTGTAGTATAATTTAGTGCCATCTTAAATCTTTTATCAACATATAATTCGTTAATTTCATTTCCAACATACAACTTAGTTTCTATGTTTTTATTTAATATTGGCTTATAGGTAACATCTGGTATGTAAAACTGAGCTAAATGAGCAATACATTTATTATATTTCTCAAGTTCATTATTTAAAATTGTTATTTGTGGTGCATCAAAAACTCTGTAGACTTCATTCTCATTACTCTTAATAAAACTTTCTATAAACTCTTTTATTTCGTTGTTAACCACAGCTACTAATGATTTACCATAATAAACAAAATTACAATATGGTTCATTCACTAAATAGTTTCTTGCATATTTACTTACTGGTTTAGCATTATGAATTGAATAAGTATTAGTAATAAAATCATTATAATCTAATCCATAATCTTTAGCGCTTTGTTCTATCGCTATTTTAATTATTCTATCATTATCCATTTTTTGTTCCCCCAAACTTTTTATGAATTTCCATTCGAAATACGACGGAGTACATAATTGGATAAACTACTTCTTTCTCTTTAATGATTGCTTGAGATTCTATTGAGTTCAGTTCATATTTATTAGACTGTGATTTCTTTTTCGTAAAGTAAGATAACTTCCGCTTCTTGGTACTGAACATTCATGGCTTTGGTTTCTAAAAAGGACATGAGAACTTGTCTAGGACTAACTGTCATTCTAAGTAAATAAGAAATAATATACTTACTCTCTCTTTCCATATCAGAAAAAGCCTTACCAATATCACTATTCAACGTACAAGGTAAAAAAGATCGTTCTACTTTCTTCCACTGGTATTCACTTGTCATTCCACGATAAACCACAAGATTTTCAATCTCTAAAACTTCTAGATAAGCACGCACAAATGCTAACCTATGTAGTAAGTACCTACGTCTATTTTCCTTCGAACCAATGCCTTCAAATATGTCACTTGTTCTTGGAGCAGGACCAATATACTTTACTAATCCCATCTCAGCTAAGACTATTTTTAGTCCTTTTATCCATTCACCTGAATCTGGATTTAGCACCATTATTCTAGCAGTTCGCTCTTCTTCAGCAACTAGTCCATTCTCTTCCATATATCTTTCTAAATCCGATGCTAATGTAGATGGTCCATTCTTCGCTTCAAAGTCAATTTTATCGTCGCTTTTTAAAAACTCTGAGTTTTCTTTAAACCATTTGATAGCCCTGATTTTAATTAATTCTATTTCTTTTTCTGTTTCTTCAAATAATTCGATAGAATAAACATTCATATCAACTTGTTTTTCTTTGACTCTATCCTCAATCTGTTTCACTTCTATATCAGTAAGTCTTTTTGAGTCCTGTTCAAACTGAAATCTAACAATTTTCTCTGCAGGTAAATCCCAGTACTTTCCACTATCTTCATAATTTGTAATTCTCCAGCGGATCATTGCACTATCCGCAAAGTATTCTTCTATAATACCAGTTGTTCTACGACCGTCCAATAAACGGCATTTATTACCTTTTACAATATATGATGTATCGCCTTTTAAAAATTGGTCATCTGGTAACATTTTATCATTAAATTGATGTACTCCCATACTCTCACCTCTAAGTAATTTATTGTTTTATCTTCTTCATCTTATGTCCTACTATCTGTCTGTCTATTAGATATAGTGTATCATCAAACAAATGGTGTAGAATACCTTTTTATAGTCTGATACCTTTTATTTAACACCAAACTATAATTTAAGCACAACGGCAGCCTCTTTACCAAAGCGGTCACCATTATCAATGAACCCCAATTTAGCATAAAGGTTCCTAGCTCCCTCATTTTGGAAATGATACCCAACAGCTACTTGTTTACAGTTAGGAATCAACTTCATTTTATCAATCATTAGCTTAGTAGCCGTGGTAGCGATTCCTTTACTTTGATAATCTTTATCAATCATAATACGATAAATCCAATGACTATCAAGTTCTTCAACTTCTTCGTTGTACATTAAAAATCCTACAATTTTCCCCTCATACTCAATACCAAACGGTTTGAGATTTAGATCATACTTAGATTGAGCTATTGATACTGCATTCGGCTCCATGTACTGTACTTGTTCATCATGAAGCTTTAGTTCGCAACAGTCGTACCAGTTATCTTTATTTAATTCTACTAATTTTATACTATGCATATTTTCCCCTATTCTTTTTATCCCTTTCGTTGGCTGTACTCTTTTTGTCTTTCTTTTAGACGCGTTATCTCTGTTAAGTTTTTCTTATAACGCTTATATCTAGCTACTGATAATTCATTATTTTCAATAGCTTCATTCACTTTACAACCATCCTCATTATTATGACTGCAATTATTATATTTACATTCTTGCATGAAACTTATTATGTCAGGATATATTAATTCTAAATCTTCTATATCTGCCCATAATTGTAATTCTCTTGTACCTGGTGTATCAATAATCATACAACCAGTTGTATCGATGAATAAACTTCTATTTGTAGTGGTGTGTTTCCCCTTACCAGAACTTGTACTTACCTGTTTTGTTTTTTGTAGTTCCTGATTGAAAAAGGCATTAAGTAATGTAGATTTCCCTACTCCTGACGACCCTAGTAATGTTACTGTTTTTCCAGGTTTTATAAACTCCCCCAACTCATCAAATCCCGCTTTAGTTACAGAACTAACAGCCAACACTCTTACATCCTGACTAACTTCTTTTACTTGTCTCAGATAATTTTCTGTATCTTTACATATATCTAATTTTGTTAAAACTATAACCACTTCAAGTTGTGATCTCTTTGCCAACAGTAAGTATCTTTCTAACCGACCAAGGTTAAAGTTATTATCCAGTGCAGAAAGAATCAATGCATAATCTAGGTTAGCCGCTAAAACCTGTTCCTCAGTAACTCCCCCATCTATTATACCCTTGTGCAATTTTCTTCCACCTGAGATTGGTAATTTTCTGGAAAACATATTTTTACGGTTTAGCATTCTAACAATTTGATATTTATTAGAGTTGTTGGGTAATCTTGTTATTACAAAGTCTCCAACAGTTGGAATGTCATTGTTCATTTTAGCTTTAAACAAGAATTTTCCTGTTAAAGCAGCCTCTACCGTTCCAGCCTCAGTCTGTAGAGTGAAAAGTTCACCAGTTCTAGCTATTACTCTTGCTGGAATTTCTCCCTCTTTATATGCTAGTTGATCATATTGTTTTGAAAAATACTCATCATATCCATATTTAATTAATTCTAAATTCATTAGCACCTCCATGTGTTTTTTGCATAAAAAAATCGCAAAGCATTAGCTTGCGAATAACTTACAAAAATATCAGTGTATCGGATACACTCTTAATTTGTTGTAATGAGCAACAAAAGCTTATAGTCTCACAGACAAATGTCTGCACTATTCAGTTAGGATTTAGTCACCTTATTGTTTTTATCTCGACGAATCATGTCGCTCACCTCCTTAAGAGTACTATAAGTATTATATATTACCAACATCTTAATTTCAATATGTTTTTAACTAGAAATTGTACCCTACTACAATCAGTGTTTTTCAAGGTTGATTTTCCTAAGTTATAATGGGCGACTGAAGATGCCCATTTATGGTTTACGATCTTCATCCCACCAAAATTATAGTCTAAATACATAGTAAAATAAAACCTCCCATAAACATAAACAGTCATTATTCTATCATACTTTTTTCTCATTTACCTCACTTATTTTTTTATCGTGATACCTACTAAATATAAGTAATGATGTAACTGCTCCAAATATTGCACATACCATATCCCATTGCGCATCCCAAATATCTCCCTGTGTAGATAGAATGTACGCATCTGATTTATGAAAAATCAGTGCAGCGATAAATTCAAGCAATTCCCAACTTGCACTAATTGCTAATACAAAGAATATGATTACTAAATAGAAAAACCTACTCTTCTTCATATAACCATTTCTAAGAAATAACTCTCTTGTCAAGATAATTGGAATAAATCCTTGGAAGAAATGGCCAATGCGATCGAAATTGTTTCTACTACTTCCTAAAATTTCTTTTATAATACTAAATAGTCGAGCGTTTTCATAAGTATATTTAGCAGCTGCAAAAATTATCAACAAATGAATGAAAATCAGTATATAAGAAAAACTAGTAAATTTAAATCTCTTATAGGTTAGAACAAAGCAAATAGCATAAACAAAAGCAACAAGTCCATTTGCAAACCACATAAAAGTATCATAAGGTTTAATTCCTGACCAAACTGCAACTAAGGTAATAACTACCAAAAGGAATATGTGAAAATTTCCTTCTCTCTTAAAAATCTTGGCCATAACCATCCGTCCCATCTTTTTTAGAAATCAAAAGTAATGCAGATAAAACTTTTAGATTTAACTCTGAAAAGACTAAGCAACCACTATAATGATATTAACTCTTACTGAAAAAAAGTACTAGGATTAAATCACTATCCAATTGTTGTTTATTATATGACTTATATTGTTTACAGCTAATTTACTTGTTGATAATTTATTTTGAAATCAAAAAGGCACCAAAATCATTTGGTACCTTTATTATTTATACTTTTCTTAAAACAAACATTACAAACCCTTCGTATGGTCTTCTATATTCAAAATGCATCTTATACCAAGTGTCTACCCAGTCAAGTTTACTTTTATTAATATCTGAATTTTTATCATAAAGTATATCCATATCTCTTCGTGAACTCCAAGCTACATACCTATCCCATTCTTCGGTTTGGCAACATGCAAAGTCAGTAACGACATAACCAGAGTCTCTAAATAGGTTATATAGTTCTGTAAGAGTTAGTAGATTCCCCTCAAAATCAATTAATTCCTGTGGAATATTATCTTGTTTCTTATAAGGTGTCCCGTAAATAAGACTTCCATTATTCGATAAATATTTTT
Organism: Mycoplasmatota bacterium WC44; assembly: GCA_046529715.1. Taxonomy (GTDB): domain Bacteria; phylum Bacillota_I; class Bacilli_A; order MAG-NZ; family MAG-NZ; genus WC44. The sequence continues at coordinate 543,614 of CP134881.1, read as the reverse complement.
CCATATGAATTATGTTCTTCTTGATATCTCTAAATAAATCTTCTCCAACCATACTAACAACATCATACTTTACATCAGTGTTATATGCTTTAGCATCTTCTTCTAGCAAAACAATATCAGACAGCTGATTTCTTTTACTCAATGTCTCATTACCTTTAATGATATGTTGGTCGAAAATATCAATTCCAACTCCAGTTATACTAAATGCTTCATTCCATATACTTAACATTGCTCCAAACCCACAACAGATATCCAGAACATGTGTTTTCTTATTCATTTCTAGATTATATCCAACCTCAACTAATCTGTTTAGTGGAACCATGCTTATTAATTCTTTACTTAGTTCAATTTCTTTTATTATATTTTTGTAGTCCATTCTTATCCCTTTCGATTTATCGAATAGACTCTAACAGCCTATTCTAATTTTGTAATTCCTCTTTAATATGTATCTCTTTTTTTAAACTTTTCATCAAACATCATCCTTTCTATTCTTTAGTCAGGTAATTATAACACACTTAAAAGAAAAAATTAGTATCATTTTCATCAGAAAAACATACTAATCAGAACTTTTATTATTTCTCTAGAATACTTACATCACTATAGACCATTAATTACTATATCAACTTAACTAATTTATAGCTATCATATCCCTTGGGGACATTTTTTCTTGTCATTACAACCTTATATCCTAATTTTTCATAAAAAGATCTAGCTTGAAATTCGACAGTCCCTAGATAAATTTTTGCGATATCTTTTCTAACTGCCACATCTTCTATCAGTGTCATCAACTTAGTTCCAATATCTCTATTTCTATACTCTTCGTTTACTACAAGTAGATGTATATTCATTGAGTCTTCTGTTATAACTCCCTGGACACCACCTACAAAGACATCGTTGTCTAAAGCAACAATCATGTAATCCTCTGATTCTCTAGAAAGATTATCTTTCTTATTATATATCTTATTTTTCTCTCTTAATATTTCGTCAAATTTCTCTATCATTTCTTCACGCATAATTACGTCTAGGTTTAAGTCGCTGTGTATATCAAATGATAGTAGATCAGCATAATAATAGTTTTCTGTTTTAAGGGTTCCTTCAACAATTCCACTTAACTCAAATCCAAGGCTTATAAATTCCTCTACTCTCGTTTTTTCTGTAGAACGTATGTTTATCCCAACTGAAATATTTCTATACTTCTCACATACTGTATATAACAAATGTCGTAAGACTTCAATGTTCTCATAGAACATATCCCCTAGACTTACCCAGTCCCAGCTAAGTGATGTTTCTATATAACCAACTAATTCATTATTATCAGTAACATAAAAATAATTTGTTAACTGAGTTTTATCACCCGTAAAAGAAGTATTATAACTTCTTAAGTGTTTAAGTATATCACTCATATAGATTGATTCTTTGTCATGTATGTATTTAATCATCATTTCCTCCAGTAAATTCACTTGTTGTATTTCTTCTAAACTCCATCAATTTTGTTCTAGCTGGTTTCCACACTTATTCTCATTTATTTATGATAAGGCTCGTTGTAACATTACTAATTGTATATAATCAAAATATTTATACATCTATTACAACTCATCTATTTCGTACCCAATACTTGTTTCGCTAATGTGATACCCAAGTTTGAAGTACGCATTCAATTCATCTATACTATTACACTCTACGTATGCCATAGTCTCAATTCCTTTAGACAATCTATCTTTAGTAGCATATATAATCAAATCAGACAAAACATTAGTTGAAATTCCTTCTTTTACACCAAGGAAATACACTTCGCCTTCAGGTAAAGATTTCCTTACAACAAATTCCCCAATAACTTCATCATTCTCTATAGCTAGATAAACATCGAATAGATTTCTACTTATTATTTTCTCACTGTTCCAGTAGGCACCCTCACCAATTACATCATGTAATTCAGTGAATTGATCGTAATATTTCTCTGTTAGCATCTCAATTTGAACGTTAACTTTTGCTGGTCTAAATTCTTCATGTTTTATTCGTAAGAAATATGCTCTAGAACAACATTTTAAGTTTTGACTCTCAGAAAATTCTATTGCTTGCAAATTTTCTTGTGAATAGGCCATATAAAAGTAATATCCTTTAAAATTATTTTTAATCCATTCGTAAAATTCTTTTGATATTTTCTGGTAGTCATTCTCTGCAAAGATTCCACCACCAGTTTGTACATAGTTTTCATCGGGCTCTGCACCTATTGATACAACGCCTTCTAATTTATCATTAATGAAATAACCTAGTAAATATTTATTTTCCACATTAATATCTCTTTTATAAGATTTCAATATATCCTCATATTCTGTTGAAAATGATTTACAATTATGTTTAGGCATACAATTTAACTTATATGCATATTTTGCTACTTCTTCAACTTCATCAATTCTTACTTCTCTAATCATTTTTTTCTTTCCTATTCTTTTTGTTTGTTTTTTTATTCTTTTCTTTCTTTATTTATGGTAGGGATCTACGTAACATTTTTAGTTGTAATATGTTACATTTATTCGTTTACTATAAGTTTTACAGATCTACAAGTAATACACTTTCTTCGTTTTTAGTAGTACTTGTAACTAATTCAGAATTTTTAATTACAAAACTACCACCTTCTGAAACCGGATTGTCCGATAACGATCCAATAATAAGCACAGTGTTATATTTTTCTTTAATTCTGCCAATGTAACTTTGAATATCACTATATATATCAAAGTTAACATAAAGTGGCCAAAGTAGAATATTGTTTTTACCATATCTATTTAGAATATCATTGTCCCACCCATCTCCACATAATAGGATGTCGAAGTAATGATTATCCACATTGAAAGAGACACCATCAGTTCCCTCTTTGTATTTGTTAGAAACGTTTGGTATTTTCCATCCACTTGATTGTCGTCGGTAATTTGTAATTACATTTCCTTCTTTATCAATCACAATATAACTACAATAAATGTTCCCGAGGTTAACCTCGAAATAACCAAATCCAACTCCAATTGAAGTCTCAATACACACTTCTTTTATTTTGTCTAAACTAATTGATATTGCCTCTTCAACTATTTTTACATCCTTATCTATATCCCATGTTAACCCATCAAAGCCATTCAAAAATGCTTCACCAAAGAAAATCATATCAAGTCCCTTGTTAGTTTCGAGAACCTTACAGATTGTATTTCTATTTTCACCAATATTATTATTTATAAATTTCTTATTTGCTAATCCTATTTTCATTGTTACCCCTCTTTCTTTGTTACTAGGCTAAGATTCTTATTATTAATGTATTGGTGCATTTGAAAGCTATCATCCTCTAATATTAACCTCTTTAATGAATTACTCATTCGATATCGAATGTTTTTTATAACTTAAAAAATGAATCTAAACAAATAGTTCGCTTATTCCGCATGTCTTTCTTAGTAAATTACAAATATAGTTAATCCTCAAGATATGTAGACTTACCAGGATATTTAGCCATAGCAGTCTTATGGTTCTTAAATCCCAATTCTTTATAAAAATTAATTGCCATAAATGAAGATGTGAGACCAAACAACAATTGTTCTTCAACATTCATTAATTCATTCACTATCATTCTTCCAATTCCTTGTCTTCTATAGCGTTCTAATACTCCAATGTCATGAATCCATCCATAACAATATCCATCTGAAATCAGTCTACCTGCGCCAACAATTTGTCCATTCTCCCATGCAGTTACAACCTTATAACTATTCATAAAAGATTTCATTATTCTAGATTTGTTCTTTTGTTTTCCTAGTCCAATTACCCCATCTACTTGATAGTATAATTCCACGAGTAAATCCCAATCTATCGATTCTATATCGGTTTTAATTACAACCATTCTCTTCCTCCTTAAGTTGACTCACTTAATAGTAATATCTTATTTCATTCATCCTACAAACAAAATTGAAACAATTATTTTTTTAAATGAATTAGAATATAACTATAGAGTTATAGTTATTCATAATTCCACCTCATTTAATTGCTTTCATTTACACAAACGTTACATATACATTTTAACATACTCTGTAAACTATTGACTGTGAGTTTTCCATATTATAATCATTAATTATTTTATTTTAACAGTAAATCTGGTGATTAAACAAAATGGCTTATCTAAGCCATTAATTTTATAACATTTGTTTCAATTATTTACGATACGGTACTTCGTAACATTCCTCATTGTGAAATGTACTACAATCCAATTTATTTACAATACCTTTTTAGAGATCATTTCTAAAACAGTTGTAAGAGACACTTTTTGTTAATTTTTTAATATTTATATACCTTATGTCCTAATACTTCTATTTCGTCATCTTTATCAAATGACTTATCAAAATTTACTCTTAACTCAATCATATTTAGGTGATCAAAGCCACAACTAATATAAAATTTAATTGCTGCCTCATTTCTTGGGATCACATTAACAACACAGGAAACTACACCACTTGCCTTTATAACATCAAAAAACTTATTTACAATCTTTTTTCCATATCCTTTTCCACGATATTCTTCAAGTATAAATATATCTTCTAACCAAGCGAAATCTTGTCCACCTGTTTTATAATAAATAAAGCCTACTTCTTTTTCATCAACTATAATAATTCTAAAAATATTTTCTTTTAACCAATCATTTAATGTTTCTTTTGCTGTCTCAAAAGACATCAAGTATTTACCTTTAGCCTCAGTTAACCTCCTATGAAAGTTAAAAAACTCTTTAATCATTTCAATATGATAATCAGTTATCTTTTTCAATTCGATAAAATTTATGTCCATAATAATCCCTCCATTTTTTATCAATTTCATTTATTAATAATCCTGTATGTTGGTTTTGGTTTAGTTTTATTTACTAATGGAGCTTCTTTTTTTCTTAAGTAATTTATTAAACTGTTTTCTAGTTTGAGTGCATGTATTTCAGACAACTCTTTTTTTACAATATACGGTTCTTTGCAACACCTTTAATTATAAATGTAAAATATTTTTCATTAAATACCTGTGTGTATATCTTTTGTGAAAACATATAACACTTGGCATACATCCAGTTTATCTTCAAAATGCTTAATTATTTCAACATCTACTTCATCTATCTCAAAAAATATGTAACCATATGCAACATCTTTATATTCGTTTATTACTGAAAAGTTTTTATAGTTTTCATTTACTTTCTTAACATTTTCAATTGTCTCAAAATCAAATATTTGAACCATAAGAGTTGGAGAATATCCGATTTTACTATAAAAATCAATTGAATAAGGACGTGCACCTAAGTTTAGTTTTACTATGCCTTTTTGATTACAAATATCCTCAGTACTCTTTATTAATAATTCGCCTATTCCCATACCTCTAAACTCTTTTTTAACAGCAATTAACCCAATTGTTGCAATATTATTTTCTTTTCTATTCTTAATAGTTAATCCTGCGACAATTTCCATATTGTGTTCAACGTAAAACAAAAGAGACGGATCCAATAAAAATTGTTTCTTCATTTCTTCATATCTTTCATTCATAAAGTTATAGTTCGTTTTTCTTGCCTTATCTTCATGATAAAAAGTTCGTGAGAAAAAGTAGAACAGTTTATTCAATTTATCAATTGTTTCTACTGTCTTAATCATATATTCCATAAGTGTCCCCCCTGACTTTTCTATTAATTATTACATCCTACTATATACTATCATACAAAATCAAATTATCTAATATCTCGACATCTAACACTTAAGTACTCATAACTACTTTCCTTTAATGAAAACTATTGGATTATTACAGTATACTATCTCTCTAAATTGTAAAACAAAATGGCTAATAATAGCCATTTTTTCACATATAAAGAAATTTAAATAAGTGTTACATCTATTTATGATACGGTTCTTCATAACAATTTTAGATGCAACATGTTATATAAGGTTTAACATCTATATCAAAGAAGACATTTTTTGTCTTCTTTATTTATTCATATTGACTGTTATATCCTTCTAATGATGAACCAATAATATCCTTAACTTTTAAAGATAAATCAAGTGATGTCATCTTTTTTAATTCTTCAAATGGTATGGGTTTATGAATTACCAGTGTTATTCTTTTCGGAAATGGCCATTTCACTGTTTTAAAGTTTTTAGGTTTCACAATAGTAACTGGTACTAATGGGGCTTTACTTTTTAAAGCAACTTTAAATGAACCTGGTTTAAATTCAATAAGATTTCCTATCTCTGATGATCTTGTACCTTCTGGAAATACAACCATAGTTGAGCCACTCTTAATATTTTTTATTACATTTATAATAGATTCAGCACCTTTTCTAGCGTTGCTTCTATCAATCATGACACAACCTAGCAGTGGAGTCCATTTACCAACAGCAAATACTTTACCTACCGCTTCTTTAGCTAAGAATGCTACTGGATGTTTATTAATCTTATACATTAAAACAGGTATATCCATCATTGATGTATGATTAGCATATATTGAAAATCCTGGATTTTTTGGTAAGTTCTCTTTTCCAATTACTTTGATTTTAGTATTCGTAGCTACGAGTGGAACTGTCATTACTTGTTTTGCCAAAAAGTGTTTTAGTTTTGATGTTTGTGGTCTTCTTTTTGCAACTAGAATATAAAATACATCGATATATAAAAAGAATAAAATAACCATTATTAAAGTTCCTACAAGAATACTTAAAATGATAACCAGTGGGTTATTTATTACTTCATCTACTCGGTAATCATAAAAGTATATCCCCAAACAAGATATAATTATATTGATAATTATTAATAGTATAGCAAACATATTTTCACCTTCATTTTTCCTTCGTTAATCAGTAAAAGATACATCACTTTTGTATCATTTGTTTCCATTATACAATAAAAATAGTAGAATTCATCATAAAATTATACTATTTTTGGATATTTTTTGTTTAATAAAGTCTAATTTAAAGGCATTATTTTCCTTGTTAAAACATAGAAACATGTGTAAACCCTATTTAAGGTACGACTCTCCGCAGTATTTTTCAGCAATTCTGGATTCCATCTCTTTTTTTTACTATATCAAGGCATTCGTATTTTTAAAAACACTGCCGTTTTAAATAAACCCCCATACTATAGAACGTATATATCAAAAAAGTAACAGATATTTGCTACTTTCTTTGATATACATTGTAATTCATTATTAATTATCATGTTACTTTTGATGCGGTTCATCGTGACGTTGCTCTTACACTTTTAAAGAATATCTTTTCAGGTGTAATAGGAAGTTCTTTTACTCTAACACTAAACGAGTTATATACTGCTGCTCCAATTGCAGGCGGAGGTGTGTTAATAACAACCTCACCAATTGATTTCGCTCCAAAAGGTCCAGTTGGTTCATAACTTTCTTCAAATGCAATTTTAATATCCCAAACATCAACTCTTGAAGGGATTTTATACTTCATAAATGAATTATTTATCATTTTTCCATTTTTATCGTAAACTATGTCTTCAAACACTGCCATACCAATTATAGGCATTCCAGCAGGAACTTTGTTTTCTGATAAATCTGCAATTGATGTTATATTACCGAGACTACTTGCAGATGATAAAATAACAAAATTAGATATTGCAAACTATAGTGAAGGTGGATTACTGTAATATCCATGTATGTGGATATGTCCTATCTATTATATTTAAATATATCGTTTTAGTAATGTTTGCTGAATTTTCTTAATGCATTTAAATCCTCCTATTAAAAACAGAGTGCCTATATACTCTGTTTCTTTTTGATTAGAGAGACATCCTCACTCAAGTTTTACAATTATATATGTCAATTTATTATGATAATTAATTTTTTGGTCTAATAGTATAGGCAAGTTAAGTTTATGAATAGACAACTCCCTCATATTATAAAGTGTATATTTATGAAAGGGGAGAATTTTTATGGATAAACGAGCCTGTCATCATAAGTCATCTTGTTGTAAGAAAAAAACTTGTTTTTGAATTTAGCAGATACGTGAATTGTGATTGTAAATGCATCAAACATTTAGGGGATAATAGATGCGATAAACACAATTTTGGTTTCGATGATTTATTAGGGTTAGGTGATTATTTTAAATGTAGTTGCAATTGTTGTAAAAGAAAGAGATTACCACCTTTTAATCCAATTTATTGTATTAACTCACCTTATTATTACTACCATGGCCATCCATATTACCAAGCATGTGGAAGGTATAAGTAAAGAAATGGTTGAACATTTGTTCAACCATTTTCCTAGTCAAGCCATAAGTTGTTTTGATAGTTTCTTTAACATGTGTTGCAATTTTTATAATTACTTATATTTTTCTATTTTTGTTTTAAATCTAGGATTAAACTTTATAAAGTTTACCACATATATCAAGTCCACTTTTTATAAGAGTCTTTCTAGATACCTCATTTAATACATAACATCTCGCATTACACTCCAGGTTATTGGATTGAAGATACTCTACTAAATACTTCACAGTTTCACTTCCATAGCCTTTACCTCTGTATGCTTCATTGACTATCATTGATACGCAGTATCTGTTCTCATTTAACAGTAAAGGTTCTAATGCTCCAAAGCTTATTAACTCATTGTTTAAAGTATAAAAAAATGAATCAATTATTTCTATTTGCATTTCATTATATTCAATGAACTCACCAAACTCCTTTTTTATCCTGTCAATATCATTCTTAGTAGTACGTTTCATCTTAATTGATGAAACTATTTTTTTATTTACTTCAAAGTTATATGCTTGTATTTCATATTGAATATTATGTTTCTTAATATGCTTTAGGAACTCTTTATCATTTTCAGTGAATAAGATGTTTGTGAAAAGAGGCAAAGTCATAACAAAAGAAAATATACTATTATAAATACTCTTATATTCAGGTAATACAACTAATGATGTTAATCCTCTAGAATAATGTACAGAAAAGTAAGCCAAAGTAGATTGGTCATATACTTCATATATATCAGCATCTAATATTGTCTTTTCATAATATCCATCAATACCACCATTAATATCTTTATAATATTGTTTGTATATTCCTAATATCTCTTTATTATTACTTCTTCTATATTCCATCAAATCACCACTTTCGTGTCTTATAAGGATTTACTCTCCAGTTATGTAACAAACAGTATATTGAATAGTAAATGATCATCATTATTAAATGTCTACCAAACACATACACAACACCATGGCTACTATTTAAATCCATATGATTAAAAAAAGTAGCTTCATTTTGTATATTAGTGAATATGTTTTCTGATGCAGGTAAAATAATTGCACGATCAAGAAGTACTTGTAAGTATAATAGAACTACACTAAATAGTACAACTATCCTAATCACAATATAGTTACCACTTAATCATAAGTAAAAACGGCTTATCTAAGCCATTTATCTATTGTAATGTTGTCATAATAGGCTTACTGTATTTCTTTTATCATTTTATAGTTTTCAAGTCTACTTGGATAATTTTGTCTAGTATATACAACCTTATATCCCAATTTCTCGTAAAACTCTTTCGCTTGGAACTCTCCAGTGCTTAGATCCATTGTAGGAATCCCTCTTTTGCGAGCTTCATTCTCAGCTAAACACATCATATGATAAGCTATTTTCTTCCCTCTAAACTTCAATGGGACAACAAGTAAATCAATATGTAAGGAGTTTTCATTTAGCTTTCCAACCAAACCACCGGCAAACTCTCCATTATCTAATGCAACAATAGTTATTTCATCTAAAATTTTTGGTATCTTAATGTTATCTTGGCTTTCTTTAGTTTTTTGCTCTAATACTTTTTGATAGTTATCGTTTCTCTCAACTTGTGGTATTACTTTGTAAAAACTATTCTGTCTAATCAGTATATCTGTTTGATCAATAAAATGTAGATTAGAATGATTAGTTCTAGATTTAATTTCTCCTGTATGCTTAAATCCAAGTTCAATGAAATCATATAGTTTTTTTTCCTCATACGTTCTAAAATGTATTCCATTAACCTTCTTTCCGTAGCGTACTGCGATACAACCTAGCATGTCACCCAACACTTCATTATCATCATAAAATAAATCCAAAATAATAACCCAATCCCAGTTAAAATAAACATTAATAGCCCCAACTAGATTTTCGTTTTCAAATGCATAAAAAAAGCAAGATTCCTTCTCAGGAACACCAATAATGGGCTCACTATGTTCGTTTAAATGTGAAAGTATATCATTTATGTAGGTTTCTCCAGTATCAAATCTATACTCAATCATTGAATTACCTCCATCTCTCATTATTTCAATTACAATATGCTTCGATATTATTTATCATGCTGCTTATGATACGTCTCTTCGTAACATTTTTTACTATTAATGTTTAAAATTTACGTGTTATTGTTTTACTGTATAATCGTAAGGATCTCATACCATAGCTTTGAAACTTTCTAAACATGTCTTCATACCTGCTTATTTTAACTAAAATAATCCTAATCGCGAACATTAAGAACATGCTTAATATTATTAAACATTTTTACCCAGTCATAGTCTGAGTTATCAATTATCTCTGAATTTAATGCAATATTCTCTAATGCTTTTAATTCAATATTCTTTCGTTTTTTATAGTAATCAATCGTTTCTTTTGTTCCCCATTTTGGTTTTAAACGAATATTTGCAGTTTGTCTTAATGATTCTTCCACATTGTTTTGTGAAATATAAAATAATATTGGATTAAGTGGTGTAAGAATCTTTGCCAAATTTCTCAGATAATCAATAATCTCTACATCTTCAACATTTGGATATAGTCTATTTATATCGTGAATTTGATGTTGAAATATGACACTTTCAAAGATAGTTACTACATCACTACACTTCATTTCATTCACATATTTTTTAAACCGTCTAATAAAAATATTTTTAAACTCATCATATGAAACAACTGGATTACTTGAATAACATATTTCCTTTGAACTCAGGTAATCAATTAGATCTTTATCAAAAGGTACTGAAGTTTGATTCTTGTAAGGAACTAAAATATATTCATCTTCCACAATTGAACTCTTCTTCAACCAATCGCTTTGTTCCACATACTTATTCAATAATTCATCGAACTCATTTGTATTTAGATAAGCATAAAATGGTAAATCGATTGGATGTTTAGATCCCTCAACAAACAAAGTAGATTTGATATCATTTTCAACAAAATATTCATGTAATTGCTTTGAAGTTGTAGTTTTACCAGAACCTGGTATCCCTTCGAATATGATAAGTTTTATATCTTGCATTTCTATCTTCCTTTTAACTGTTTTTCTTTTGTTCTGTATTTTTGTTCATTTGTCTCTTTTATTTATGGTATGGTTCCTTGTATCTACAACGATAATTCTACGGTCTTTTATCAGTTTTATTTTATCCTGTTGGTGAATACCAAAAAAGCTGGAAACCAGCTATTTAATCTTCTTTTATCTTAAGACATATATAGCAGTATGCATTTTCATCTTCAGGATTGAAATCACCATACATTAACTCAAAATCAAATCCGTCTTCAAATGGTATACCTTCATCATCCATATACTTATAAACCTTCTGGAAAAATGATGGACCATGTTCTCTAAATAAACTTTTAAACTTAATATATTTTCCTTTTTTTAACGTTAGTTTCACAAAAGGTTCACCGACATAATACTTTGATGGAGCAAGAGCTTTATAAATGAATGTTTGATTCTCTTTCGTCATATTTTTATAATCTTCAAAACCAATGGTAAAATCACTCACAGCCATACCAGCAGTATCGGTTTTGTCCATTACACCTCCCCATAAGCTCCCAAAATCTACTTTATCAACTTCAGGAAGGAAAACTTCTAACTCATTTCCACTAAACTCCATATCTTCAATTTCAAAATACTCAAACTCTATTTGACTCATAATTCACCACTCTCCTAAACTATTTATAGGTTACCATATGGAAACTATCAGTGCAATTTAGAGTAGTTCTCTAATGATCACATCCTTACTTAAACTCAGCCTTCAACTTTATTGGGAAATACCTTTGCATTTGCTTATAACCCAACCCTTTCTCAATTTCCATATAGTCATCATCTCTACCTGGCTCATATAAGTAAGGCATATTGAAGAGAACACTACGACTTTTATCAAGTTCAAAGTTGGTATTATCTATCCATAAACGAACTTTATCTTCTACTCTACTTATACTTTCATTATCCTCATCAATACTCACTGCCATTGCATATAGCCCTCCACTAAATTCTGAGACCTCAAACGGACTTACATCATCATTAGTGACTTCATCATTCAGTGCACATATCCACTCTGCTTTGTCTCCTTTAGCAAGTATAAAATCAAAACAATCAAATATCACAGTCTTATAACAATGCGTAAACTGCCATAACTGATACATATATCCCCCTTGTTTAAACATATCATCCCACGTTTGATTCCCTGTAGTAACAGCTTTGAAAGGTGGTATTTTCACAACCAAGATATCAGGTACTTTCTTATCCAGTTTTTCTGTAATCTTGATTAGTCTATTTACATTGGATGATTGTCCATTGTAATCTGTTTTGATTAGCTGTGTTTCAATCTCTTTCGCCTTATTATAAAGTAGTTTCACATCAGATGTATCTGCAAAGTTCAACTGTTCAATATCATGAATAAACTCCAATACGATTACCTTCAACTCATGTAGAAGGGAAACCTCATCATCAATGTTTTCTACTTTCCTTCCAAGAACCTCCAAAACTACTTCTGACCCAGTGGTATTAAAAATACGTTGAATGTCTTTAATGCTGATATTTAGTTTTCGTAGGATTAGAATTTGTTCTAGTTTTCTAATCTCACTTTCTTCATACATTCTATACGCATAATCATCACTTCTAGTACTCGTTAACAATCCCATACTCTCGTAATATCATAGTGTTCGTGCTGTAACATCATACTTACTCGAAACCTCTTTGATTTTAACTAAATCGCTCATTTCACTTCCTCTTTTCGTAATAATTTCTACAATCATAATAAAGTATTCCCTTAGGGAAGAGTCAAGATTTTACGCCTTTATTATAGCATTTTTAGTATTCTTTTTTTAAAGCAAATCAAAAAACGCCATAGATTAGGCGTTTTTAAGCATTAAATTGTTTTCAATAAGGATTTACTTTACAGGACTTATCTCTTGCTTTTTTTGGTTTTTTGTTCTGTTTTTCCTTTGTTATGTTTTTTTATTCGTTTGTTTTCTTATTTGTGATATGGTTCGTAGTATCAGTTATAGTTGCAACTTGTTACTTTGTACTTATGAAAAACAAATAACTACTGTTTTTTTATTATAGTGCACAAATAATAAATGCAATCTATTCTTTAATTATCTTTGCAATTACCTTATTTGCACAATGCTGATGTGCTTTTCCACCTGAATTGCAGTCAAATATATACTCATCACAATACAATATCTCATGATCTGTATAAAATGAGAATAACTCACCTGATTTCATACTTTGTATAGATTTATCTGGACTTGGTGGTTTAATAATAAATGGTTTTTTCACATGTACTTGTATCATATGTATACCACCATTATTAGTGTTACTAATTAGAGTGTTTAAAAGGTAATCTCGTACGTTTTTATGTACTAAGTGTAATACGCTACTTGAAAAAACTATATCGTAATTTTCTTCAGGTATAAACTCATTAATATTTGCTACAAAGGCATTAACATGAACATTATTAGCTTCAGCTAGCTTTTTAGTTTTTTCTATACCACTTTCAGACAAATCAATCGCTGTAACATCATAGCCATTTTTCGCAAAGAATACAGCATCTTTACCTTCACCACAGCCTATATCTAGAACTTTATAGCGTTTTATTGGCGGAAGCAATTTCATAACTTCATAACATGAGTGATTCGGTTCTAATCCCCAGTAATAATTACTATCAGAGTATTTTTTATTATATTCATTTCTATCTCTTATAACACTGTTATTTAATAAGTAATCAATACTAACATTAAATACCTTAGATAACTTTGATAGCATCTCAATGTCAGGATATGTTACGCCAGTTTCCCATTTACTTATAGCCTGAAAACTAATCCCTAAAATTTCAGCTAACTGCTCTTGACTATAGTCATATTTTTTTCTTATGTCTCTTATCTTTTGTCCTATATTCATTAAAATAACCATCCTTTGCAAATTTTCATATTTGCATTATATCAATCTATAAAAGCAAAGTGAATAAACTAGATTTAGAAGTATCTTCAACCATTAGTTGAAGATGTATTGAATGTTCTACAAAACATCTTAATTAATAATAGTTAAAAGTGACTACCTATATAGTTCCTAAATGGCTTTGTTATGCTGTTCATATCATTAGTTGAAATCATTTATGATACGGCTCGTTGTAACATTTCGATTGTGAAACGATTAAAATCTACTAACATTAAATATTATCTTACTAACAAACTACTAAAAATTTTACTACTTGAACACTTTGCTAAACAAAATTCCTATCATCAAATTCATCAAATGTTAAACCTTTTAAATAATTCTCTATTGCTTTCTTTACATTCGGAACAATATTATTTGGAAGTTCATCTAATTCAAACCACTCTAGTTTTTCACATTTGTCTGGCTCATTATTTTTCAATACGCCTTCATAATCTTTTGCAGTTAAGAAAAAGTCAATTCTCTCATCAGATGAAAATCTGTGCATCACCAAAGATACATCCAAATCATCTTCCTTAATAAGGATATTAGCTTCCTCTTTAGCTTCTCTTATCATTCCTGCTTTCACTGTTTCATTACCATCTAAATGGCCAGCAACTAGGCTATAGAATCCATCCATGTATCCAGTATTTTTTCTCTTCAACAAAAGCACGCATCCTTCTCTAATTAACAATAAGAATACAGCAGGTGTTAATTTAAATCTTTCCATCTAATACCTCCACTAATTCATACTTATCGTTTATTACAGAAACATACCTTTCAAATACTTCCTTTGATCTGAATGTGTTTTCTTTTATATCTCTTGTATTACTTACTTTATAAAAACTTTCTAGTTCTTCAATAACATTTTTAGGCATATGGTCCGAGATATGTAACATATACAAGTAAAAATATTTAGGGGTATAGATTAATCTAGCAAGCTCAAGTAAGGGATCAGCAACATATTTATTGTAATACATCTTCGCTTCTAGAAACTGCTCTCGTTCACAATACTTTATGACTCTTGAATGTTGGGTATATCTGATTCTAAACTCATTTACTTTTCTAATTATGTATTCCTTATCAACAACATAATCTTCTTCTTTAAAAGTTACTACATTGTTTTTATCGAATAATAACTTAGCATATTCAAATATATCACCATTCACAAATGTAGATTCTTCTTTTTTTCTACTGTGGCTTTGTATATTAAAGTCTATCTGAAGGTATTCACTTGTATTTTCAAGATGATAGATTTTTTGATAAATTTTATCATGGTCAACATATACTTCTTCATTAATATCTAACTTCCCAATCTTAGATAGTGTATCCTCAATTAACTTAAAAATCTTGTACTCAAAGTTATCTAAAACATCAGCAACAAAATCTATATCAGAATACTTATCAACTTTACCAAGCGCGTCAGCACCCTCTAACCATAAAGCAAACACATATTGATTATTTTGAAGCGCAGTTTTAATTTCTTTAATTATCGTTTCTCTCATATTCTTTTCCTTATTGTTTTGATTTTCTTATGTTTGTTTTCTTAGTTCATTTCTACCATATAAATTATACCACCATAGCATAACGAAAGGAAACAACCTAAGAAGTTTCCTTATCTCTAGTAGTATTTATTATTTAACAAAATTAATATTAACTTCATTTTGACAGTACATAAACTAATATTTTCTAAGAAGGAGTTCCTTGATGAAATAATAATTGCCATCTATTATTCTCAAAAATCCAAATAGAACTTCTTAATGCAGTTTTATCCTTGTCAACATTATATGACTTATATTTTGCCAATACAGATTGTTTTGATAATATCTCTATCTCAAAATCTAATATTTTCACATTTATCTCTCCGATACCATCTACTCCAATACAATCATTTTTAGTGTATATATTACCACTTTTTCCATATTCAATAAAATTATCATGTAATAACAAGTTTAGTTCATCTGGACTATTTCTTATCTCTGTCACTAGTAATTTTTTCTCAAGATTATAGATTACTTCATTTAAATTACTTTTCATAGTAAACTCCCTCTTGTGATGTTTTATATTTCTTTACAAAAACCTAATTTAGTATATAAATCTAATTAAATATATTATCACTCGATACGATTTTACCAAAACGGTTCTAACTTAACGTCTATATGATGTGTAATGTCCTTTATACTTACAGTATCTTCACTGATGTTAAATAAATATCCCAGTTTGTCTTTATGTATATATCCTTTGTATGGTGTCGCTTTTACATAGCAAACGCTATTTAATTCTTCATTATTAACTTCTTTGTACCAGTGGTGAAATACCTTAATAAAAACTTCACGAATTGATTTGTTACTTTCATCTAGTGGATGTCCAGTAACTTTGGCATTACACCAAAATCTATTATGCCCTCCATCTGATATCATCACATGTTGATTACTTTGTATTTCTTTAACATAGTTGCAATTTAAATCAGTAACAATCCAAAACGAACCATCATAATAAAAACTATCTACACTTCGAACTGTAGGCACATTATCTTTTGCTGTAGCGATTAGAAGTATAGTGTCATTACTGTATTTTTCTTTCAGTATATCTGTTACTGGACTTTCTTTAAAACTTGTTTTTTTCATAACTAAATCACCCTTTCTTATTTTAATATCAATATTTCATCAATTGTATGAAATCTCCTAAAAATTCTAGTCTCTGATAATTTTACAATAAGATGTTCACTATAACTTTGGTGTGTCATACATATTGTCAGTATTTTATTATCAACAAATTCAATCAAAGTCTTCTTTTAACTTTGTAGCAAGTCTATAAATTATTACATATGATACACTTCTCCATCTTGACCTCTCTTAACTAATTTTGATATTATTTATACAAATTTTACCATATTATTCATAGTAATACCACAGTATACTATAATCCTCATATTAAACACCTTTTAATATTTTTATGAAAATAAAAAATGGCTTATTCAAGCCATTATTCTACTTGTAATAATATTTATAACATGTGTTCCAATTATTTATGATATAGTTCGACGTATCATTTTTAGTTGTGAAATGTTATTACTCTCTTCTCATATAAATAATTCTTACTTATTTAAGCAAATTTTTTCTTTATCTTAAATCAAAAGTGAAAACCATTCTACAAGTTGAAATCTTCACTATCTTTGCATCAATTCGAAACTAAGTTTTCTCGCCGATCCAATTTGCTTCTCAAACATCAAATCCCATATATCAAGACACTTCAATGCAACATTAATACTTCCTGTATCATTCGAACTACTAGCTTCATCATACAACCCCATAATAAGTTTATATACTTCATTTTCACTACCAAAGATTTCGTTCTTATCAGAATGCTTAATAACTGTATTACTTAGTTCGAATATCATATCTGAAAAGAAGATTATTGAAGAATTTGATTTCTCAATAAACTTACTAAAGTAGCGAACGAGATTTCTTGAAAACTTGGAACCGAGAACTTTATGAAGAAATTCTCTATCTCTATCCACATCTATATAATCACTATTTAAAAGTCTAACTAAATGCCACTCCAAATCATAATCAAGTCTTACAAACTTATAGACAATATCCTTCGAAGATTCCACAAACTCTTCTAATTCAAAATAGTTTACAGTCATATACAAAATTGACTTAGCTTGTTGTTTAGTCAGTGACGAAACATCAGCAAATATCCCACGAAACTCACCATTAGAAATATACATTTCTGTTATTGAATAAGCTCCGACTTCAATCAACTTTTCATCTTCAGAATCAAAACACCTTTGAATAATATTTGTAACTTGACTCTTGGACTTATCATAGAAAGATAACAACATCTTACGTGAATAACGATATCCTACATTCCTTATATCAGAATTGAAAAGGTTAATAATCCTTTGTGTTGCCCACTCACTGTCAATATCAAGAATAGGATGCAGTGCATAAAGACTTGCAAATCTTACTGCAGGATTCTTATCAGTCATAAGAGCATCAACAGTATTCTTGAACACATCAAAGAAACTTGGATTTCTCCAAAGTAAATCTCCGATTGCTATTGCCGCGCTTCCCCTTGCACAGTTAAGCGCATTACTTATCAGTAATTTAGTAGTTTTCATTTGCATATCTTTTCCATCATGAACAACAGGTTCACCAAGTACTGGATTTTTGTGATTTAGTGCAATATTATTTATTGTGTACTGTACATCCTCTGACCACCATTTTTCATTATGCTTAGATATTATCCCACAGAAATTTCTAGCCCTTTCACTATAACTGTCAATAGGGTATCTTATTAGTAATTCCTCAATCAAAACACTGGGTACAGAGTTAACCTCATTACTTAAATAAAGTCCTAAGTATAATGCATCGACAAACTCATTATGAATTTCAAGGTGATTCTTTAACACCAGTGATATCATCCTTAATGGATTATTAGATACACTACTGCTAAAACTCCTAGAAAATTGTTCTATAGAATTATCAATAAACTTCCCATCTTGTTCATTCCAAAGGCCAATACCATTTCTTTTTCTCATACTTTTCGAAGTAAGAATTCCTAACCAGCTATCATCGCTTAACTCCTTATCATCAATTGGCGAATATACACTTCCGCTTCTGGACATTAGATCTCTTCTAAATCTAGTACTTGAGTTCTTAAACTTTCTTGTTAGTACTTTTTTTAAGTTGAGTGACTTTTTATTCAGCAACTCATCCGGGATGACACTCAGCAACTCATATTGTAAATCTCCCCAAAAACTCCAATAAACAGGACTTCCTTTATATTTCATCTTATTGTAATCAACTCTTCTTCTATATAAGTCCAAAATATCTGACAAACAATAACTATACAGTGTTGATAGGAATTCCTCCTGAACATTAGAATCGCATCCTCCAAAGTGATTTTTCAGGGCTTCTTTCGATAAAGATAACCTATCAATATCACTAGAATTTATAATCATATTCCCTTCTATATTTTCACAGAAATAATCCAAAACTCTATTACTACAAGATTTAGGTAAATGAACCATTCCATCTAGAATCAGTTCATTATGTGTTGCAAATCCTTTACCCATAAAGTCCCTATACTTCATAAAGAAGGACTCTGGGTTTTGATTAATCACTGCAACATTCGCCTTCTTAATAATATTAATGATCGCTCTTTCAATACTCTTATTATATGGAGATTGCCAACTCCAATCACTATTAGAATAATCATTACTAGTATCACAAGGAACCAAAGGTAATAGTTTATCAAGAACTTCTAGTCCATTCTCAATCAATAGTTCACTACTTGTATCTAGAAGATCTTCATAAATATGTAATCGACTCCCCAACTTACTTTTTGATTTACATAGTAAGATAATCATATCAATCACTTTCATTTCAGAGCCCTTAATTAATGAACTTAAGTCAATATACGTGTCCATTAACTCTGGATGCTTAGAATAAAGTTTCATTCGAAGTTTAAACATTTTATCAGTATCATCAAGTATATTAAATGAAAAACAGCGTAACCATTGATATACCAAATCTTCACAAACGAACACATACTTCTCAATGAAATCAATATCTTCACTGGTTATACTACTTTTAACACTCTGGAATAGACTTATAACTTCTTCCATCTTTCCTATAGCAATCCAATCATCAAGTATACCTTCACTTCGTAGTAATCTAACATAGCACTTGTTACCATTAACTACACTAGAAACAACGTGTGAATAAAGGTCATTACGCTTAACTAACTCTAGAATTGCTTTCTTGACATTATTTGAAGGGGTATTTATTTGATTAAGCATCTCTAAAAATATATACTTATATGAAAAACGTATTTCCTCTGTATTGAGCATCGAGTTTCCAAACTTCAAAAATTGATCCTCTGAATAATCGTATAACTTCTGCATAAACATCTGCATTTGATATCTCTTAGACGGTGTCTGTTTCTCAATCTCCCCGACTATTGTAGTCATAGTTTCTCTATTTAGATATTGTGTAAACATCTTCTCGGCTAGAAAAGCGTCAAAAAGAGATTGATGAGCAAAAGATACAACTGTAACTGAACCTCTATCTTGTTTCCTAATAAATCCACATGAGACTAGATATTCCGTTGCCGACTCAGTCAAGGATAATTGCGATGATACAGCAGATAGTGTTCCTATTCTATCAAAAACCTCCACCATGTTGTTTTTCGCACTAATCAAACTCTCTTCACTTACTCCCTGATGAATCGCATCTTTCTGTATTTGAATCCACCATTTGGTTATCAATTGATAGGTTGAAGTACATTCAATGTGTTCCTCAGGCTTGTTAAGTTGTTGCCAAATATATAGGTTATTAGGGTTACTTAGTAATCTTTTAAGTTTTACAGTAAGTAAATCATAGATAGGCCCAACTATTCTAGAAACTACTTCACTTGAAAATTCACGCACTTCCACTTCTTTCCATTCCGTTTTTTCACTGTCAATATTGTTGAACAAAGCTTTAATATGCTTATCATGTTTGAAGTCATGTGTCCTACAAACAAGCACTAAGTTGATTTTATGCGTACGTTCTTTATTTATCATATCAACTTGCTTAATCAAATTTGAACATACACTGAGTGCAGATTGAGAGTGGGAAACGGTCCACCTTAGTGCGTCTAATTGATCAAGAATAATTACTGCTTTTCTTTCTCTAGATATACTATGTAAACAATGAACTACTGAAGATGGTAATCCTAGTTCCTCACTCCAATAGCGAACGCTCCTTCTCGGTGTGCGGATATCAAGTTTAACTGCAACGTATGGAATTCCATTCTCTTTACAGTAGTTAACTATATTAGCTGTCACACCGCTTTTTCCACTTCCTGCTTTTCCATGTAAAATAGTCGAGTTTTCATTAAGAATATGATGAATACAGCTTTCACTCTCAGTTCTATTGATTAATCCTTCACTCAAAGGCATAAACCCACTATCATATTCATTATTTAGTTCTTGTATCTTTGGAAATATCCTTGAGTCAGTAGACAAATCCTTTTCAGTTATGTCTTTCGATTGTAAAAAATCGCGTATTTCAGTAATATTTATGCACTTACTGTAAATACCTCCCTCAAACAACCAAGTTACAAATGAACTATAAATTGATTCTTGACTACCACTAAACAACATTCCTATTTTTTCATAAACAAACTCTTTTTGCTGGCTATCAGGAACCTGTCGATACCCAATTCTACTAAGATAATCTACTGCTTTGGGAGCGTCTGATTCATCTTCAATATCAAAACCAAATTCCTTACAAATGTTTCTTGAAAAATTAATGAACTTCTTACTGTAAGATGAAACTTGATGTTTATAGAAGTTTGATGGATTATTGCCACAGTTCCTTGCTCTATCTACTAAATCCTCTAGATTTGTAAACGATAGAGGAGATACTAAAGAGACGGTTATTTTGCTATCTCGTCCTAGTTGATCTCTCCATTTCTCAATTATTCCCTTTTTATTAAGAGAACCGTAGTCCCAAGTCTCACTAGTTCCATTTCTACCCTTGCACTGTTGACCTTCGAGTTTACCATTCTTATCACACACTATCAAGTCAACACCCAGTTCATCTTCACCAAGCGGCTCAAATACGACATAGTCGAGTTTCTCTTCTACTACTTTAAGCAACTGGCTTATACACCAAATAACTTCATACTTATTTCCTCTTTTATCTGCTCTTCCCCCGCGTTCAAATGGCATATAATCCCTCCTCTTCACCAAATAACTAAATCTAATCAAGATAAATTCTAACTTATACTAACGTTTTACTGTCTAAATTTTCTCCTTTTTTTATCTTTCTTTTGTTCTGTTATTCTGTTTATTTCTCTTTCCTATTTGTGGTATGGTTCTTTGTCACATTTATGTGTGCAAGTTGTCAGTATATTAACAACAAACGAAATAAACTACATATTGCAATTAGTTTCAATTTTATATTCATTCATCATGGTCATCCATCTAAGTTACCATCTTTATCATCTATGATTATCTCTACTATAAGTAAATCTAACCACTTTGGCATTACCTTCTTCATCTTTAATCAAAGTGTACACTTCACCCAGAAAATTTTCTTTCGCATCATATGCAGTGTTATTTACTTCGTGCTCCTGTTGAATTGCTGAATGTATTTCAGACGGAATGGTTGTGTGAAACATCACATTATCTTCCACTAATTCCATCGTAATTTGTTTATCAACTTCATTTGAATCTACTGCATAATTATATGAGTACCTAACTTTAATCTCTTTCCTATCACGAACGAGCTCACTAAGATTACGTTTATCTGAAACAAATAATAACAAATGTCCAGTTACTGTAGTTCCAAAGAAATATGTGTAAATTCCAATATTCCATTGTCTTAGTTTTTCTACTAACTCCGAAATACGCTCAGTTTCATTAATAGTTAGGAGTTGGGAGTTTAAAGTAGAATTATACTGTGAATAAACATTTGTTCTAATATGATCTAAAACTAATTCAGCGTTCTCATCTTTGTCTAATTCAGACATGCTAGAATCAAAAATTGCACTTGCTAATGTATCAATTATATCTACTATTTCAGAAACATACGGTGTATCACCTGGACTCAACAACTTAATGTTGTGTGCTAACGCAAACCTTTGAGCTCCTTTCGAGAATCCGCTAGCTGAAATAAATAGTCCTTGTTCAAGTTTTCTATCAATATTATTGAGTAGAGTCGAATGAGTTGATAGAAAATAATTTTGCTTAATATCTTCTACAACACCAAAAAAGTCTCTTACTTTGGAAATTGATAAGTTCTTTCTCCTTCCATTATTATTATATCTGTCATAAAACTTAACTTCTCCTATTACCCTAATGGGATTTATCATAGGGATCTTATAGTCATAGTCATATGGAAGATCGATTTGATGTCTTGTCCCTCGACCCTGCATTTTTATATCCCACTTCTTCGTTCCACAGTTACCATGATAAACTTTACTACCATCATGCTTTATTAATGTATAACCACAATTTTTCATTAAAATTCTGCATAATATTTCAAACATTTTCCCTCTAAAGCTTGACTTAGTCATACTACCCCCTGCATCATCCTATTTTTCTAAAAATTGATCTGTAATCTAGTTCTACCCTGTCTACCAAGTTTCCGTTACAAGAACATCAACTGTCTTTTGAACATCTTTAAGGTTAACTTCAGAAATATCCCTTTCATTTAAACCATATACTCCTCCATGATGATAAACTGTATTAACAATTGGCAACGCATATGAGATATTTCTTAAATAAGTTTCCTTTATGGCACTATGTTTCTTTGCACACTCGAATATCATTCCAATGGTTAAGTCTTTATTCCTTTTTTTAGCTCTATCAATAATTGAGTTAAGTTTCCCTTTAGGAATATTGTGTTTAAGGTACTCCTCAATTATAATTCTATGAGAGTAAATAGAATTCTTATTCCCAATTGCTATATCTAGACAATTAACCTTAGTTATGTCTAATACAAAATTAGGTTTTAATCTTCTGCTTACTAAACTATTAATTATTCTGAATAGAAACTTAATCGTCTTCTCATATATCCTAATTCCCTCGTTATGTAGAACCTTTGATAGATTATTAAATGCGTTTTTATAATCTCCTGTTAGTACACTTGTGTTGTTTACTAATAGGTTATTAAACTCTATCAGTTTTCTTGACTTTACAATGAACTCAATTATATTATTGTTCTTAATTCCTTCAGAGTTTATTTGAATAAGTCTAGTCACCTTATCGAGAATCTCGTTCTTCAAGATTGAGTCAAGCTCTTCGGCAGTTAGTTCATTATTCTTCAAGAGATAAAGTTTTCCATATGACTGTCTTGAATATAAAGAGACTAAGCTCTTTTCATGAGTTAGGATAACAGTATTATTATCTTTTCCCAGCTCATTCAAGAAACGAATATCCCTCAACATAGGAAACCTTTTAAAGTCATCATAACTTGAAATTGGATCATCCAATAACATAATCTTGTTTCCATCTTTCATCTCGTATTGAACCATATTCTTGAATAGTACCCAAGCCAGTACAGTCTTCTCACCTTGACTCAAAGTATCTCCGAGTGATTTTTGTTTTACTTCTACATCCGAATTAACATGGTATAGTAATAAATCAGTAGCAACAGATGTTCCAGACTTTTTAGATGAAATTTTAGCAGACTTATGGATACCATCAAACCTTAATTCATAAGGAAACCCATATCTTTTTAAATCATCATTTATATTTTCAATTTTCAATCTGAACTCAGCTTCTATTTTACTCTTTATCTCTTTTTTATTCTCATCTGATTTTTTGCTTAATGTATTTATTTTATTAACAACGTCTAATAATTCTTTAGCTCTTGGAAACTTTTTTGACACCAAAACAAGACATTGTTGTACTATATCATCAATTACCTGATTAATAATTTTTGAAGGTAGCTTATTTATATGGTTGTAGGTAGTCAATACACTTGAGTTAAAATGATTTAATGTAGGATTATTTTTAACACTCATTTTTTGACTCCAAGACTCTAATTTGCTATCTACTATCTCTTCTAATTTTGAAATAATATAATCCTTTCTCCCAACATTTAAAGTTGTATTCTCCCTAAATAGTTTTAAATTTTCTTTTTCGCTTTTTAGACTACTTTCAAATGAAGAGTAGGTTCTCTCTATTAATTCATTATCTTCAATTTCATTAAATAAAATAATTTCATTAACGAATAAATTCTGTCCGCACATAGGACATAAAGTATCATTTTTTTTGTGTCTTATTCCCTCTTTAAGCCATTTTCTTGAACTTAAAGTATCTATTAAGTTTTCCTTAATATGTTGCTCAACTACTTTACTTCCAGCAACAGATAAGTTTTTATCATTATTTAGAATGTTTTCAAAAACTTTTAAAGAATTAGATGCATTATACAAATCTAAATATGTATCTGATTGCTTCATTTCATTTAAAATCTCATAATATTCATCTTTTGCTTTGAAAAGTTTTTCGTTTATTTTTGTCAAATCTTTATACTTCTTAACAAGATTTTTTCCGTAGATTACTCTTGTAAATTGTTCCTTTGTGCTTTGAGATACTTTTCCATCAATATAAATATTATCATTTACAAAATTATTATCGAAAATTAATAACGAATCTTCAGCTAAGGCTTTATCCCATCCATTTTTATATGTGTGTTGTTTCCCATTTACTAATAGTTCTACTTCAGAATTACTACCAAGAGATCCAAAGTTTTTCTCTAAAGAGGATCCATTTGTTAAAGAATGTAATACTTTTTTTATTGTAGTCTTCCCTGAACCGTTCAATCCATAAACTAATCCAATCTTGGAATCATACTCAGATCTTTTCAAATTGAGATTTCTAACGTTTTTAATTTCCTTAATCACAATAGACATATGAACCTCCAATATTTCTATTTGAACTTAATACAATTACTTACAATCTACTCTATAAAATCAAATTTCTGAAGTAAAAAGTTTTCTTCTTAAGTTTTTTCGTTTTAATTATAACATTTTTCGACTTATTTTGCACACTTTAAATCGCTAAACTAGATATAATAAAAACGGCTTATATAAGCCGTTTTTATTGCTTGTAATAATATTTATAACATGTATTGCAATTATTTATGATATGGTTCGTTCTTGATTATTCTATATGAGCGATATATTTGTTCTAGTAAAATTACTTTCATTAATTGATGTGGAAAAGTCATTTTAGAAAAAGAAAGTTTAAAGTTCGATCTTGTTAATACTTCCTTATCTAAACCAAGTGAACCACCAATAACAAAAGTTATATCAGAATTACCATACGTAGGTAATTCTTTTATTTTATTTGATAATTCAACTGAATCTAGTTGTTTACCTTCTATCGCTAATGCAATAACATATTCTTTAGGTGAAATTTTAGATAAAATTCTACTACCTTCAATTTGTTTTGTTTTAAGATTATCTTTGTCTGAAGCATTATCTTTAGTAGGTTCATCTTTTACTTCAATCATTTCTAATTTCGTATATTTAGAAATTCTTTTTGAGTATTCATTAATTGCTTCACTTAAGTATTTTTCTTTAATCTTTCCAACTGTAATTAATTTAATCATTTTGATATTTCCTTATCTTTTATTTGTAAATATTGAGCAATTCTATTGGTTCCACATTACACCTCAATTGTTTTAGTTGGGAAGTCTTGCGAAGAATACTGAATATTTAATTTGTCGTAGTTTTTAAGTTCTACTTTATGTACTTGTTTTGCATCATAGGGAGAATTACATTCTCTTGATAGATGTATAAAAATTATATGTTTTGTTTTCTCAGTCATTATTTTATTAAGAATAAGTGCTGCATCTAAATTCGATAAATGTCCACGATTACCAAATATTCTTTGTTTTAAAAACATTGGTCTTCTACTTTGAAGTAATAACTCAGGTTCATAGTTTGATTCAAATAAATAAGCATCAGCATTTTTAATTTGGTCCCATAATCTTTCAGGTAAATAACCAGTATCAGTTATATGAACTACTTTCTTACCATTAGATTCAAATATAAAACCATAAGAATCAGCTGAATCATGACTTGTTTTGATTGGTGTAATCAACAAGTCTTTAAGTTGTATAGATTCTGATAGGTATTTAATATTATCAATCCCAATACCATTTTTGACATTCGGGTGCATTTTACCAAATGATTTATCAGATATATGTATGTTTGTTTGAACTTTACCTAGTAAACTTGGAATACCAGAAACATGATCACTATGTTCATGTGTAATTAATAATGCATCTAAATTAGTTATCTCAATTTCATTTTGTAATAATCTATTCTTGACTTGCCTAAATGAAATTCCACAATCAATCATTATTTTTACTTCATTTGTTTCTAAATAAGTACAGTTACCTTTAGAACCACTAGCTAGCACTGTTATTTTCATTATCTTCACCATTTCTTTCTTAATGATTATAACATAATCATAAAAAAGAAAAAAAGGGGTTGCCCCCTCTAGTTTTTATTTATAGCACCATGTACAACCAATGATCACTAATAGAATAAATAATACTAAAATCAATGCATAACCACTTTCATGATGAACCGGATAACCCATAAAGCAACCTCCCTTCATACGCATTTAGTTTATATTATTCGAAAACTATAAAATAATAAATTATAATTGCCTAGTTAGTTGTTTTTAGAATAATGTTTAATGACATTATGTGGTAGTGACGTTTTAAATCTAAAAACATTGAACTCAGTCAAAATTAATGTTATTATAAGTAGTGGAAAAAATATAGAAATCTATTGATTTAAATAAGTTTAAGGAGTGAAATTTAAATGACAAAACAACAGTTATTTAGAAGAGCTCTACCAATCGCTATTACATTAATTGCAGTATTATTATTAGCGTTTAGTTGTAGTGCTCTTAAAACAAATTCTGTAGAACCTGAGTTATCAAATCCAAATGAAGATTATGCTCATCTAGGTTCTTTAGCAGTATCAAACATCGATGTTTACAATAGTTTAATAGATAACTATGGAGCATTAGAACTAAGCAATTCAGTTGATACTGAATTATTAACAAATGGTGCTAAAGATTATATCGCTTTAGCAAAATCCGATGCTGATTTCAATGTTCAAGAGGAATTAGAGAAATCAATTTTCAGTGGATATACACTTGAAGAAATTCAAGTTAGTTTAACTGCTGAAGAGATTCAAAAGTACGAAGATAACTTCAATGATAGTTTAGTACTTAATGGATATGCTTCAATTGATGATTTTAAAGAGAAATTATATCTTAACCACGCAAGAGTATTATTTGCTCGTGACGCAGTTATGAATGATTACAAGGATTCATCAAGTGAAGAACCAACTATTGCTTTAGGTGATTTAAAATCTCATTATGAGAAAAAATACTACGAACAAGCATGTGTTGTTAAAGTTAAGTTCTCTACAATAGGTGAAGCTACGGATGCTTTAGTAAGAGCTGGTTTAGATGTAAACGCTGATGGGGAAGTTGTAAAAGCTTTCTATAAAGATGGTGAATATATCGCACCAACTGATATCGTAAACTATCCAATGGACCCTGAAGTATTAGAAACTTTAAAAGTTACAGATGAAGAAATCTTAGAAGCATATGTAAATATCTATAATGAACGTTATGGATACCGTACACCAATTACATATTCAGAAGGTTCTATCCTAGAATGTGGTAATGAAGATGTTACTTATGATTTTGAAGAAACATTTGCACAAAGTAATCAATTAGCTGATTACATGTTTAGAGTATTAGATACTGAAAGAAACACTGATATTGATGAAGATGCTAAACCATTTACTGCAGAACCAAAACTTTTAGCTTATGCTCAATCACAAGATAATACTACTAAAAATGCATATTACATTATGTATAAAGTTTCAGGTGATAACCAAAAAGTATTTAGAGATTTATTTGATGAAATGACAGATGAAGCTTATGCAGCAATGTTAGATAAAAAACCTAGTGATGTAGCTGGTGGAACAAACCAAGCATTATTAGATGAATTATTAAACTTAGTTGTTAAATCATATTCATCACAACAATCTGTATACAATGATTCATTATATAAATTACGTCTTGATCAAGAGTTAACTATTTATGATAGTTTCTTAGAATTAAACTTCAAAAATAGTTATGGTGAAACTGTATCAAATAAGGGAGACAACAAAATCGTTTATAGTTATATTGATAATGCTGGTAACACAGTAAATGTAACTGCTGACGAATTCTTCAATACTTTAGCTGGAAAATTTGGTGCTACAAGTGTAATGTCAATGATTAATACTGAAATGTCTTTAAAAGATAAAGACTTTGTAAATTCAGTTATCACTGATGCTAAAGAGGAAGAAATTAAAGAATCTCTTACTCAATATAAGTTAAACTTCCAACAAGGTGCTTATTTACAATATGGATTTGATCCAACAGTAATGTCATGGAATCAATTCATATATTCTGCATTCCAAGTTAGAACTGAAGTAGAATTATATAACTCATTAGTTAAGAATAGTGTAACACTTAAATATAACGAGGAATTATTTAATAGTGCTGAGTTATTAGATGTATACTATGATTTAATGGATACATATTATCAAGAAGCATTTGAAATTGATATCTTACATTTCTTAGTTTATGTAGATAACGATGAAAATGGATCTCCAGACTTAATTGTTGAAGGTAATGACAGTTGGACTGACTATCAACACTTATCAGCTGCTGAATTAGTTGAGAAGTTAAGAGTTGAATTAAAAGAAGTTCTAGATACTGTAGAAGTAACTAAAGAAGCTTTAGAAGACATAATTACAGAATACAATGAAGCTTCACTTGATTCAGATCCAGAATCTGCAAATTACAGTGCATGGGCTAAATTTAAGAAAGCTGGTTTAATACTTAAAGTTGAAGACTTAGGTAACGTTACTTCTGAGGGATATGAAGAACCATTCGAAAATGAAGCAAGAGCTATGTACGAGAAAATGGTTGAAGAAGATCTAACTGCTCACATTTCTCAAAACAATGTTTCTACTCGTTATGGTTACCACTTAATGTATTCTGGTGGATACACTGAAAAAAGTGATGCTTATCCAGAAGACGATACATTAGTTTACCCTTCAAGAGAAGATATCGTTAAGTATAACAACAATGATATTGAACAGTCTTACAGTGCGATGTTATTTATCGAAAGATATTACAAACCTATGAAGGATAAATATCTAACAAGTAATGAATTAGTAATTTACGATAAAGAAAGAGCTAGACTTGGTGACATTGAATTCAATGATTCAAGCGTTCAAACATTATATGCTAAAATCCTTGAAGCAAACCAAAGATTGGTCGAAAGAAATCAATAATAAAACAAGTGGGAATATTCTTCCCACTTTTCTTATGCCTCTCAAATAAAATAGGATTACGAAATCGTAATCCTATTTATTATTTATGTTTGTAAATTGCTCTTCCATCTAAAACTGGAATTCTCTTAGTCCAAGATTTCACTTCAGTATCACCAAATGCCGCTCTAATAGATTCAAACTTAGAATCTATATTATCAATAAAATGTACCGCTTCCGCTTCAGCTATCATTGGTCTTTGAGGACTTCCCCATTCTTTTCTTCCATGATGTGATAGTACTATATGTCTCAGTAATAGAACTTCTTCTTTTTCTGAATATCCTAATTCTTTAGCTATCTCATTAATAATGTCATTCCCAAGAACTAAATGACCTACAAGTTTACCTTCAAGAGTATATTCTGGTGCTCTATCATTTGATAACTCAATAACCTTGGCAAAGTCATGTAATAGAACTCCTGCATATAAATAATCTTTATCTAAAAATGGATATAATTCTAAAAACTTATCTGCCATTTTAAGCATTGTCATTGAATGAAAACTTAATCCAGATAAGTATGAGTGATGGTTTTGTGTAGCTGCTGGGTAACTCATATAATCATTTGCATATCGATTCATAATTGTTTTAACTATTGATGAAATAACTTCATTATCAATCTTATAAACATATTCTTTTATTTCAGATAAAATTTCAGCTTTTGCCATTGGTGCTGTTTTAAAAAACTTATCAATATCAACATTATCTTCATCTGTAATTGGTCTAAAGTTGCTAATAATAAATTGTAATTTATCTCTATATTCTTGACCTGCACCATTGAAGAAATAAATTTCTCCTAAAGATACATTTACTGATTCAGCATCCCATATCTTTGCATTAACAGCTCCTGTTTCATCTTCTAAAGAAAGGGATAAAAATTTATTACCAGTATTAGTAGTTCCTTCATTTATCGTTTTTACTTTTCCTATTAACTGTAAACCTTCTCTAGTTGTTAATTCATTAATCTTAATCATACTAACTTCTCCTTACGTACTTTATTATCTCATCCAAGTCATTTGCTAATTCTTCTTGAACTATTTTATTTTCTATATTCTTTAAGATATCTCCAACCTTCGGACCATTGAATCCTAATTCAGTTAAATCACTACCTGATATCTTAAGTTCTTTTATACTTTTAATAGGTAAATCATTATAGATTAACTTTATTTTATTACTATAATCATCACCATTTATAATTTTATTTATTTTATTACTAATTAATAGGTCTAAGCCATAGTTATATACTGTTAGATTATCAATTCTATCTAAGTTATCTATACCCTCACTTACTTTCTTAATTAGCTTTATTTCACTGTTAGAAAACTTCCATTTCTTTAAATCAAAGCCATTAATATAATAACATAAAGTATATCTTTCTAAAACACTGAGTTCTCCTTCGTGAGATAAACCTTTCAGGTCGTTTAAGGCATCAAAATTTATTTCTAAGAGACTTTTAATAGCTACTTGGTAATACTCTCCTAAAAACAATTTATCTAGTTCGGACTTTATTCTTTCAATAGAGACTTCTTCTAATAACTTTTGATTTCTTTTAATAGAACTAAGTGTATCTACTTCTATTGTAAAGCCGAGTTTACTTTGAAATCTAATCGCTCTTAACATTCTTAAAGCGTCTTCAGTAAATCTCTTGTCAGGATTTCCAATTGAACGAAGCAACTTATTGTTTAAATCCTCTTTACCGTTAAATAAGTCGATTATTCTATCATGATAATCCAAGGCGAAAGCATTAATAGTAAAATCTCTCCTTTTTAGATCCTCATCTATAGAACTGACGAATTCAACTGTTTCTGGATGTCTATGGTTTATGTAATTCCCATCTGAGCGAAATGTAGTTATTTCAAATTGTTGACCATCTTCAATAACTGTAACAGTACCATGTTTAACACCAGTAGGAATAGTTTTTTTAAATAAGGAAATAACTTCATCAGTTGAGGCACTAGTAGTTATATCGATATCATCAGTATATATACCTAAAAAATTATCTCTAACATAACCACCTACAACGTAAGCATCACATCCGTTATCTATAAGCCTTTTTAAAACTTTTTTGTAGACTTTTTCCATAGTTACACCTCATTTTTATTATAGCACAAAAAAAGAAGCAAATACTTACATCTCTTTAAAACTTAGTCTCAATGATTATCTATATATATATCCTTATAAAATAAATATGATATAATACCATTAGAAAATATAATAGGATGATTGTATGAAAACTATAAAAGATGATATTCAAAATGAAATAATAATTGAAAAGAGTAGGTTTATCTGTTACATGAAAAGAGTAGAGTCTGTTGATGAAGCTACTGAATTTATTAATAAGATAAAAAAAGATCATTGGAATGCTAGTCACAATTGTTCTGCTTTTGTAATTGGTAAAAGATCTGAAATTATGAGAAGCAGTGATGATGGTGAACCAAGTGGTACTGCTGGTGCTCCAATGTTAAACTCATTAAAAAACAACAACCTTTCAGATGTTGTTAGTGTTGTTACTAGATATTTTGGTGGGACTAAATTAGGTGCTGGAGGATTAATTAGAGCTTACTCAAGATCTGTTTCAGAAGCTATATTGAAGGCTAGTATTATAGAAACAGTAGAAATGAAAGTAATAACTGTAACAGTTGACTATAGTGTTGCAAATACTTTAAGCAAGAAAATCGATAAGTATCTAACAGTTAGTACTGATTATGCTCAAAACGTAATCATTACTTATTATATTAGACCAAGTGAAATTGATAACTTCATAAATGATATTACTGAAGTTACAAATTCTCACTTCACACATGAAGTAAAAGAGACAATTCAATATGACTTAGAAATCAATTAACTTGATATTTATGCTTTGTACTCATTCCGCCACGAATATGGCGGATATTTTTATTATATTCTAATAAATTTTTAACCATTTCATATTTTTCATTATCAATTTTTTTAAGTCTTTCGGTTAAATCTTTATGAACCGTACTTTTTGAGTAACCAACTAACTTAGCCACATCTCTGACAGTACTCTTTTCTTTTAGAATTATATCCGCAAAGTTTAAAACGCGATTATCAATATCAGTTCTCAAAATGCACCACCCCTTATTTGGTATAGTTTATGCAGAAATAGCCCTAAATATTAAAAAGAGAGCCTCGCTCTCTAATTAATTTCGCTTATTTTAGTTCCTAAATAAGTTTGTGGATTAACATTAGTCCCATCTTTTTGGATTCTAAGTCTTACTTGCAATCCATTTTCTGCGTCTATTTCACAACTTCCAGAAACACCAATTACATCACCTTGGTCTACTATTTGATCTACATCAACTAGAATATCGCCTAAACTATAATAAGTACTAGTTACACCGTTTTCATGTTGAATCTCAACCATGCTACCATATAATAATGTTGAATTCACTTTTAGAACTGTTCCACTAAATACTGCTACAACATCAAATACATCACTTGATACTGCTTTGAAATTAGTAGTTGTACTATTTTGAACTATATTATTATAAACAATTAATGAGTTCATACGTTCTTCTTCTGATGCATTAACATCATAGTACCCTGAAATAATAGTGTAATCTTCTCCTGGTTGCACTGGAGCAATCATTCTTTCTTCTGTCTTTTGTTCCTTCTTAGGATCAGGTAATTCATCGTCTGTTGATGAACGATATGGAATTTGTGGTGTTAAGTCCACTACTTCTGTTGGTTCTACATCATCTTCTGTTAAGAGTGCATTCAATAACGAGAATGTCGTAAAAGCAACTAATAAAATTGTTACAAAGATAAATACTTGTTTTTTATCTTTAAACGTTTTCAGTAAGAAATCTTTCAAGTTATATCACCTCTTTCTTATTATTTCAAGGTGATATTACTTTATTCAAGATTTTAAATAATTGTATTCAACAATATCCACATCTTTATAATAATATTTCACTATTTGCTCATATGAATAGCCATCAAGAGCCATTCCATAAGCTCCATATTGACTCATTCCTACAAGATGACCAAATCCAAAAGTAGTAACGTAAATCATGTTTCCGCTTTGTTTCAAGCCAAAAACTGGTGATCTTAAGTCATATGCATTTCTAAGTTGTTCTGCTGTAATTGTATGATTTTTATACTTAACCTCAGTGAATATTCCTGTAGTTGATCTCTTTACCACAATTTCGGATAAATAATCAATATCTGTAGAAAATTGTTTATTAAAAATATATAGAAACTCGTCTACAGTGAATCTATATTCTCTACTTAAATTTGTTAATTCTTTATCCCAAGGGGATGAAACACTCTTTAAATAGGGTATATCATTACTCCAAATATATTTTGAATCTTGAGTATATCCATTACTTGTGGAAAAATAGACTGCATCAATAAACTGATTATCATAAATTATGACTTCATATTTTGTAGCTAATACAATGTTCATTAACTTTTGATAATAGTCTTCAAAGTTGCTACCCCATTTTTTCTTCATTTCATCTTTGGACATGTAAACTTGATGAATAGTAGAATTTAAAATATAATCTGACTTATCTAATTGTTTCAACACATATGTCCGACCAGCTACAGCCTGTGCTTTTAATGCTTCACATGGCCACTTAGGATTCATTTCTTTTGCTAGTACTCCAACAATATATGTATCTAAACCAATAACTTCTATATCATCACCAACTAAAGTTATCTCAATTGAGTTATCTATCTCCATTGATTTTAAGTTATAATCACATAAGTCAGCCTCAACTACACCAACTGGTATATCAAATTCATTTGGTAATTTAGGTACAATATTTTCATACGGTATTAATAATGTAGACTCTATTTCCACATCATCAATTACTTCATTCACTTTATCTTCGCTGAAAAAGACGTATATAATTCCAGGAATCATATACGTCATCAATAATAGTATGAAAATTCTAATAAAGTAATTTTTCATTTAACCACTCATATTTAATAATAATTTAACTAAATCTGTAAATGTATTAGCGAATGCATTTGCTGTGATTATTACTAATACCAAATATACGACTTGCTTTTGCCAAACATAACCCCTTTTAAAGAATCTATCTAAATCAAAAGCCATAAATGCTTTAAATAGTATTGGTATCATTATCAAAAATATTCCGAAATTATAAAACATTAACATTTCCTCTAAATTCATAACGATCACCTCTATTATATTATATCATAAATAAAAAGAGTGTATAACTACACTCTTCTAGAATTTACTATTTTAAATAATGCTAACAACAACATTAAGACTATGAAATAGCCGATTATAGCGATAAATGTAAATAATATAAACCTACTGTCACCAGTTTCAAAAGCTATCTCCGGTAAAACTAAAATACCGAACAACGGAATAGCAAAGAATAATGCTGTACCTGCACCTACCACTAAGTCTTGTACTACTGGTTTTTCTAAATTAGGATCTAACATCTTAACTAATGCTATACCAGTTGAAATCGTACCTGTACCATTACCGTATAATCCTATTGTATATTCATGATGATTTTCTTTATATTGCCATCTTACTAAAAATCTAAAATAGAAGTAGCTAGCTACACCACCAATCGTAGTAGCAATCAAGATAAATGGTAAATACTCACGAACTGAAGCACTTGAGATAACTAATACACTTGCTGTAATCATTATATTGAATAAGAAACTTGATATACTTTGTAAAATATAGTTATTTGTAAGGAATCTAACATCTTTACCTTTTTCTGTGATTTTTTTCTGAATTCTTTTAAAACCAAATGCTAACACGATACCAATCAAGAAGTTTAATCCATAGAATAGTCCTGCAAATGTTTCTCCAAGATTACCTAACCTAGGTAAATAAGTCTTGATTCCAAATAACAGTAAGAATACAACACCATAAACAAGTAATATTAAAACTATTTGTGTAGTTAAAGCATCAAAAAATGTAACTTTACTATGTGACTCAATTTCAATATTAGTACTTACTACTTCATCTTTTTTATATAAGACTTCAATCTTATTTTTTCTAGCATGGTAGTTATTAATAGTGACACCTAAAACGCCACCCCATAAGAATCCGATAGCTGCGATAGCAACACCTAAACTTGCACCTAAGTGTAAGTTTACAATTTTACTAACTTCCCAGCCATGACCAATGTTATAAGCTAGTGATGGACCTTGGCTAAATCCTAATGCCAATAAGAATCCTGTACCTAAAAAGTATTTACTAAATAGTACAAAAACTATTAAAGCTCCAATGAATGCTTGGAATAAATATCCTGAAGCTATAATAGCCCCTGTTGTAAATGGCTTTGTATCACGATTAGCTTTATTAGTCTTTAAGGCTAATGCAATAAATCCAAGACCCATTGCATTATAAATAATTACTTCTAAAAACTTAACATCAACGGAAAATAACCCTAATACTTGTTCTGATAAAATCCAACCAATAAAACCAGCTAATAACGAGGAAGGTATAATTACTTTATTTAATACTGGTAGTTTTTCTTTTATCAGTTTAGCTACTATTAAAAGTAATGCAATATAAACTAACTGTAAAACTCCTACCCATTCAGGCATATTAGACTGTATAAATTCGTTCATTTTAAATCCCCCTAATATTTATCTTGGCAAACTCTTAAAAATGACATTGCATAATTATCTAACTTTATAAAATAAAAAGTGTCTTCATATTCGAACGTGAAATTCCTTCTCATTGTAATTACTGGAAATAGCATATCTTCAAGATTAATTTTTTTCTCGACGGCTCCAGTTAAATAGATTTTCCCTCCATCATATTCAACATTTACAATACCTAGTTTTCTTCTGCATTGTTCTTTTAAGTAAACATATTGAAGTTCACCAGATGTGGAAAAAGTTGACACTTTCAGCTTATCTGTGAACTCTTTTTGGTAGTTATTCCAATCATATATATTATCTAATTTGAACCCTTGAATAAATCCAAAGTCGTCCATATATCCTTCGGTATTACATTCTGTACACTTAATTAAATTGCCGATAGTTTCTAAACTGTTAAGCCCTTCACATTCAGGACAAGTATATAAAATATTAGATAATCCTTCAGCTAAGTCTTTTCCACCATAGTTAATCATCTTATCTCTTTGCCAAACATAATCGTTATTAAAAAGTTTAGTACAAAGAATATCATATATTTCATCTACAGTTAATTCTTTTATTTCATCTTTAGTAATAGCTATACTATAGTGTAGCTCAACTCTTCTATTTTTTCTTTTACCAATTGCCCATCTTGGTTTAGCCAAGTATCCTCCCTTGAATAAACCTACGATAACATCAACTTTTAGCTTTTTTATTAATTTTGCCGTTGAGTACTCGATATGTCCTGTCTCTCCGAAAAATGTTGAGTCACCTTCGGGCATTATCATAACTGGTTTTTTTCTTTTTATAGCTTTAATAAGTTCTTTGGCAGTTCTAATATCTGCTTCTCCTTTTGATTTAGGGATACACTTAGCAACATATTTAAGTAAAAACTTTAACGGTTGAGTAGTTAACAGTAAATGTGATGCAACTATAACTGGTGTCTTTTTAAATGGTAATGCTAACTGAACTACATCAAAAGTATAAACATGGTTCGCAAGTAAAACGAACGGTTCGTCTCTTTTAAACTCAACATTATAATCTTTAGTAACAGTTGTTTTAGTATCAATTTTCATCCATAGAGTAACCAAAGGCTTAAGTGCTTTCAAACTAAAATTCGATACTCTCCCCTTAAAACTTCTCTTCATAGAAAACCTCCTATGTACATACTTGTTTAATTGCTTCGAAGTGATCCTTCAACTTGTAGTAATAATGTTTATTATTATAATCAAATGTTAATACGTTTCTTTGTGTTACATTGACATATTCCATATTCTCAACTTCAAATATTTCTTTTTCAACACCATCAACGTATAGTATTTTATCTTCATATTTCATTGTAACTTCACCAACAATTTTAGATGAAAGTTTATCATAATCAACATGATAATGTGTGGCTTCTGTTGAAAACGTAGTTTTCTTTAAGTCACTAACATATTCAAGTTGAAAGTTATTCCATTCAACAGTATTATCAAATTTAAAACCTTTTATAAACCCATACTCATCAATATATCCCTTATTGTTACAATTAGTACAAATAATATCGTTAGCTTCGGTAATTATTGAATGGAAAGCGCCGCACTCTGTACATTTATACAAAAACTTTTCTAGTCCTTCTGCTCTAGCATCTCCACCTACAAAAACCATATTTTCTCTTTGCCAATCAAAGTCATTATGTTCTAGTGCTGAACAAATTTTTAAATAAATATCATCAGTCGATAAAGTCTTCATTTCTTCTTTACTAATCAAAGTTGAAAAATGTACTTCACTATATCGATTTACTCTTTTACTTAAAGCCCACCTAGGTCTAGACATGTGACCACCTTTAGATACAGCTGTAATTACATCAACGTTAAGTTTCTTTAATAACTTAGATATAGACATATCTATATGCTGTGTAGCACCAAAATAGGAAACCTCTCCCTCAGGAAGAATTAATAATGAATTTCCCTGTCTAATAGCTTGAATCATTTGTTTAACTGCTTTTATATCATTTTCACCTTGACTCTTAGAGATAGAATCTGCTAAAAATCTAAGTTTAAATCTTTGCATCGGTGAAACCATCAATGATCTAGAAACTAAACTAATTGGTAGCCTCTTCCATATAAGTCCATATGCTAGTGCATCATACTCGTATAGATGATTACCTAAAATGACAAATGCATCCTTACGATTAAAGTCAATGTTATCATGAGTAAAAACTAAATTATTCATCTCATCTTTCAAAACCTTTTTGGCATACGGTATAACTAATTTAACAGCTATCTTTGAAATGTGTTTTTTTATTCTCTTTCGCATAATTACCTCTTCTTCTATCCTATTATAGCATAATAGAATGGGGAAAAAAAACAGCCCTAGGGCTGTTCTTTACATCATTTCTCCGGCTTTCGCCTTTTTAATATTCTTTTTTAATTCATTCTCACTAATAGCGAAATCCATAGCTTTACGTTTGTTCTCTTGATCGATTAATGCCTGTATCTCGGCAAGTTTTGCTTTTGCATCTTCTAGTGTTTCAGCAATAGCAGCTTCTTGAGCGATTACAGTTGCGACATTGTTACTTTGTTCAATAAGTCCACCTAAGATGGCAACAAATATTTCCTTGTTATCCAATCTTATTTTAACGTACCCGTTATCAATAGTGCTTACAACGGGAATATGATCTTTAAGAATTGCAAATTCACCTGCGCTTGATCTGATTAATAGAAAATCGACATCACTTGAGTAAATTTCACCCTTGGGAGTTGCAATTGAAACTTTTAACATAACAATTACCTCCTATTTCATACTTTCAGCTTTTTCAACTACATCCTCAATAGTTCCTTGAGATCGGAATGCTTCTTCAGGTAAATGATCATACTCACCATTAAGAATTGCTTTGAATCCTTTAATAGTGTCTTTTACAGTAACGTATGATCCTGGTTGACCAGTAAATTGCTCCGCGATATGAGTGTTTTGTGATAAGAATAATCTTACACGACGAGCTCTGTGAACTAATAGTTTATCACTTTCGCTTAACTCATCCATACCTAAGATAGCAATTATATCTAGTAATTCATTATATCTTTGAATAGTCTCTTGTACTTTTCTAGCTACTTCGAAGTGATCATCACCTACGATTTCAGGAGCTAATGCTCTTGAAGTTGATGCTAATGGATCTACCGCTGGGTAGATACCTTCAGATGCTAATTTACGAGAAAGATTCGTAGTTGCATCTAAATGGTTAAATGTAGTTGCTGGTGCTGGATCTGTATAGTCATCTGCTGGTACATATACCGCTTGGATAGATGTGATAGATCCTTTTTTAGTTGATGTAATTCTTTCTTGTAATTTACCCATTTCAGTTGCAAGTGTAGGTTGGTAACCTACGGCACTTGGCATACGTCCTAATAACGCTGATACCTCAGACCCTGCTTGAGTAAAACGGAAAATATTATCAATAAAGAATAAAACATCCTGACCTTGAGCATCACGGAAATGTTCAGCCATTGTTAAACCTGTTAAGGCAACACGCATACGTGCACCTGGTGGTTCATTCATTTGACCGAAAACCATTGCAGTTTTCTCAATAACTCCTGAGTCAGTCATTTCATGATACAAGTCATTACCTTCACGAGTTCTTTCCCCAACTCCGGCAAATACCGAAATACCACCGTGTT
The DNA here is from genome assembly GCA_046529715.1 of Mycoplasmatota bacterium WC44. GTDB lineage: Bacteria > Bacillota_I > Bacilli_A > MAG-NZ > MAG-NZ > WC44. The sequence continues at coordinate 503,236 of CP134881.1, read as the reverse complement.
GTTGTGCAACATTGTGAATTAACTCTTGGATCATAACTGTTTTACCTACTCCGGCTCCACCGAATAACCCGATTTTACCACCTTTAATGTAAGGCGCAAGTAAGTCAACTACTTTAACTCCAGTTTCTAATATTTCTACTTCACTTGATAACTCAGCTAATTTAGGTGCTGGTCTATGGATAGATGATCTAGGAGTTCCACTAGGTATATCATCTTTACCATCAATAGGGTTCCCTAATACGTTAAAGATACGTCCTAATGTTGCCTCTCCAACTGGTGCTTGAATTGTAGCCCCCGAGTCTTCTACTTCCATTCCACGCACTAAACCATCTGTTGAATCAAGTGCAATTGTTCTTACAACATTATCTCCAAGATGTAAAGCTACTTCCAAAGCTAAATCAATTTTAACTCCTTTAGTTTCTTGAGAGATGTGTAAGGCATTATTTATTTCTGGTAGTTGTGAATCGAACTTCACATCTACAACAGGTCCTAAAACCTGAACAACATGTCCAATGTTCATTTTAACCTCCTTATTCAACAGCGTTTGCTCCACCGATTATGTCTGTTAACTCTAATGTGATTGAAGCTTGTCTAGCACGGTTATAGTATAACTGTAAGTTATCAATTAATTCTAACGCATTATCTGTAGCACTCTTCATAGCCGTCATTCTAGATGCATGCTCACTAGCTTTTGCATCTAATAAAATTCCGTATACAACGTTCTCTACATATAAAGGCAAGATGTCATCAATAATCGATTGTGCTCCACCTTCAAACTCATATAAATTACTTGTTTCCTCTTCTTTTTGTTCAATTGGTAATAATGTTTTTACATTAACCTCTTGAGTTAAAGTATTTACATAATGTGAGTAATAGATTACTACTTTATCAATCTCACCATTATTGTACATATCAACTACTTTATTACTTACTTCTCTAACTTGTAAGAAAGTAACATCGTCTTTAATATTAATTGATTCAGTATTAATCACTTCATAACCACTTGATTTAGCATTGCTAAATGCTTTATTTCCAATTGAAAGAATAGTAGCTTCATGATCTATATTTTTATAGTCATTAGCAAATTGTTTTAAAATACTTGAATTATATGCACCAGCTAATCCACGATCAGATGTAACAAGTACATAAGCTACTTTTTTAACTTCGCGCTCTTCTAACATAGGATGAGAAACACTAACATCATTACTTGAAACAATGTTAGTAACAATTGACTCAATTTTATTCATGAAAACTGAGAATTGACTTATAGCTTTTTCAGCTCTTTTCATTTTACTAGCTGAAACCATGTTCATCGCCTTTGTTATTTGAGATGTCTTTTTAGTAGCATCAATTCTAGCTTTGATATCCTTCATCGAGGCTGCCATTAATCATCACCTCGCTTACACAAAAGATTTCATAAATGCTTCGATAACAGCATTCATATCAGCTTTTTCTGCAGGTTTTCCTGAAGTTTGAATACTATCTGCAATTTTTTTTGCAAATTCATTTGTCTCTAAGTATTCATATAACTCAGATTCAAATCTTTTAATATCTTCAACTTCAACTTGATCAATGTATCCTTCACCTAATGCATAAAGAATAAATGATTGTTGTGCTACAGTTAAATGAACATGTAGCCCTTGTTTTAATACTTCAACAGTACGTTTACCTCTATCTAAAGATGCTTTTGTCGCATCATCTAAATCAGAACCGAATTGAGTAAATGCTTCTAACTCACGGTAAGACGCTAAGTCTAAACGTAAACTTCCTGATACTTTCTTAATAGCTTTAGTTTGTGCTGCCCCACCTACACGAGATACTGATAAACCAGCATCAATTGCTGGACGTACACCTGAGTGGAATAAGCTTGACATTAAGAAGATTTGTCCATCTGTAATAGAAATAACGTTTGTCGGGATATACGCACTGATGTCCCCAGCTTGAGTTTCAATGATTGGTAAGGCTGTAATAGAACCTCCACCTAACTCATCATTTAACTTAGAAGCACGTTCTAATAATCTACTATGTAAGTAGAATACATCACCAGGATAAGCTTCACGTCCTGGAGGTCTTCTTAATAATAATGATAACTCACGGTATGCTACCGCATGTTTAGTTAAATCATCATATACGATACATACGTGTTTACCTGCATACATGAATTCTTCAGCCATTGTTACACCAGCATATGGTGCTAAGAATAATAATGGAGAAGGTTGTGATGCAGATGCAGTAACAACGATTGTGTAATCCATTGCTCCAGCTTTTTCTAATGTCTCAACAACATTCGCAACAGTTGATTCTTTCTGACCAATTGCTACATAAACACAAATAACATCTTTACCTTTTTGGTTAATGATTGTATCAATTGTAATAGCAGTCTTACCAGTTTGACGGTCACCAATGATTAACTCACGTTGACCACGTCCGATTGGTACTAATGCATCAAGTACTTTGATACCTGTTTGTAGTGGTTCATGTACAGATTTTCTAGCCATTACACCAGAAGCTTTTTGTTCAACTTTACGCATTTTCTTAGTGCTAATAGCACCTTTTCCATCCACTGGTAATCCCAATGAATTTACAACTCTACCAATTAATTCTTCACCAACTGGAACCTCTAAGATACGACCAGTACACTTAACTTGGTCACCTTCTTTAATGTCAGTTGACTCATCTAATAAAATTGCCCCAACGTGATCTTTTTCTAAGTTTAGAACCATACCAAATACTTCGTTCGGGAATTCTAATAACTCACCACTCATTGCATCATCTAAACCATGAACAAGTGCGATACCATCACCTACACGGATTACAGTACCAACAGAGTCAGTTTTTAATTGTTTCGAGTAACTTTTAATTTGTTCTTTAATTAGAGAACTAATTTCTTCTGCTCTAATCTTTGACATTTATATCACCCCGATCTATATCAAATTTGATTTAAGATCATCTAAATTCGTTTTTAAAGTATCGTCTAAGACTTTACCATCAAATTCTAAACGAACTCCGCCTAGTACTAACTCGTCTAAAGTAGCGATAATCTCAATATTTTTATTATACTTATTTTTTAATATGTTAGTTAGTTCTAACACTTCACCTTGCGATAAGGGTGCAGCGCTATAAACATTTACTACCATAGTGTTTTGCGACTTCTTTATTAAATTTATAAACTCGTCATAAATGTCCAATAATGAATCAAAGCGACCATTATCAATCAACACATAACAAAAATATAGCATGTCTTGATCAAATGATTTTAAAACATTATTAAGGATTTCTTTTTTCTCTGAAACTAATAATTTGGGATGAGTAATAATCTTAACAATTTCATCATCATTTTTAAAAGCTTCAGTCATAACTGAAAATTGTTCTTCAAATAAATTAAGTTTGTCTAAGTCTTGACCGTATTGAAATAGCGCTAATGCATATTCCTTACTAAGCATCTTTTTCGACCTCTTTCAAAAATCCTTTAACAACTTCTTCATGTTTTGTAGAATCAATTTCTTTTTCAATAATTTTTTCCGCTACTTGAAAAGCTACTTCAACAATTTCACCTGCAATGTTATCGCGAGCTTTTTGATATTCTAAATCAATATCTTCTGTAGCTTTAATTAAACGATTTGATGCTTCTTGTTCAGCCTCAGAAACAATACGAGATTTTTCATTTTCTCCTCTTTCACGAGAAGCCTCGATAATGCTTCTAGCTTCGTTTTTAGCTTCAGCTAATTTTTCTTCTAACTGTTCTTTAATTTGATGCGCATTTGCGTTAGCATTTTTTGCTTCCTCTAAATCATTTGAGATAATCTCTTTACGTTCTTCTAAAAGATTTGTCATAGGCTTCCAAAGAAAATAAAATACTACAGCAAACAGGATAAATGTTGCGATTAATTGAATACCAATTTGTCCAAGATCAATTTGTAATCCGCTTTCGACAAATTCGGTAATCTTATCTAAAAAATTATCCATATAAAGCCTCCTAACTTCTTCTTATTTACCCATTAAGATGAACGCGATTACTAATGCATATAAACCAGTTGTCTCAGCCATTGCTTGACCTACGATCATTGTAGTCATGATTTTACCTTGAGCTTCAGGTTGTCTACCTACAGCTTCAGCCGCTCTACCAGCAGCATAACCCTGACCAATACCAGCACCGATACCAGCGATCATCGCTACACCAGCACCTAACATTGCCATACCAGATACGAAACTTGCATTATACTCTGCAACTAATAATAATAAATTCATAAATTCTTCCTCCTAAAAATTATTCTTCCTCTAGCTCTAACTGTCCAGAGATAAAAATTGTTGATAGTAATACAAATACAACTGCCTGAATTAATCCAAAGAATACATCAAATATTCCGTGAAGTACTGGAGTAGCTACAAATGCTAAGTTACCTAATACAGCATAAACCAATCCAGTAATTATCATTCCTGAAAAGATATTACCAAATAAACGTAAACTTAATGCGATTGGTATCGCGAATTCACCAATAATGTTTAATGGCAACATCGGCGCAATTGGTTCCATAAAACCTTTTACGTATTTCTTAACCCCTTTACTCAAAATACCACTTATGTGAATTAAAAAGAATGTTATGATAGCTAAAGAAAGTGTAACACTTACACTAGCTGTAGGTGGTCTTAAGCCGAATAGTCCTGACGTGTTACTAAAGACTAAGAATAATCCTAACGTCAGAATATAAGGAGCGTAGTACTTCCAATATTTACCGAAATTATCTTTACAGAATCCATTAACGAAGTCTACGACAATTTCCAAGAACATTACCATACCCTTAGGTTTATCTGTGGGTTTTAATTTTCTTATCTTCAAACCATACAATATTATTACAATACTCAATAAACTAGTAATAATTATTGATGAATAAATCGAAGGCGCAAATATTGTTTTAAAGATTGTTATTTTCACTCATTCCCCCCCTTTGTAATTAAAATGTACAAAAACATAACTATTTTTACTGACAACATTCCTACAAAAGTAACAATGAGGTCATATTTATTATTAAATGCAACACTTAACATAATAACTAAATAAATAGCATATCTTAATCCTTGTTGCATCATCAAATAACTCATTCTAGAACCTTCAGGTCTATTTAAAGCATTTCTTACTGCTTTAGTCATTAACGAAAAGTTCATTAAACTTGTTGCTAATCCTAATCCAAAACTAAATGCCCACTTAGTATCTACACCTTGATTTATTCCAACAAAATATAGTACTAAGATGACTACTATACCGTATGCCCATACGAATGGGACAACTTTGTAATTAATATTACTCTTTTCCATTTTTACCACCATATCGATATACGAATGTTGCAAACATCGTAAGCCCTACGAAGATACCCAAAATCCCAAGCACTCCACTATATACATTTTCTGTACCAAATTTAGTATCTAATTTGCTTCCAAAATAAACACCAAATACTACTAAAGCTACAGTCTGCATTAAATACTGAGTTACAATTGCATAAAGCTTGAACCCTTTATTCATCTTCATTATTTAGTACCGAATAATCTATCTCCACAGTCTCCTAGACCTGGAACGATATATCCAACATCATTTAATTTTTCATCTAAAGCAGCTATATAGATATCAACATCTGGATGTGCATCAGTAATTTTCTTTACACCCTCAGGTGCAGCTACTAACCCAACTAACCTAATATCTTTAGCTCCTCTTTTCTTAATAGCTTCAATAGCCATTACAACACTACCACCAGTTGCAATCATTGGGTCTACTAATAGCACAGCACTTTCTGGCATCTCTGATGGGAATTTTGCATAATACTCAGTTGGTATCAAAGATTCCTCATCTCTATACATACCAACATGTCCTATTTTAGCAGTCGGAATTAAATTATGAATTCCATCTACCATACCTATTCCTGCTCTTAATATTGGTACAATAACTACTTCTTTAGATAACACTTTAGAAGTTGTTACACATATAGGTGTTTTAACATTAACTTCTTTTGTTGGTAAATCTCTAGTTATTTCATAAGCCATTAAACCTCCAACTTCGTTAATAGCTTGTCTAAAATCTTTTGTCCCTGTTTTTTCATCTCTAATGATTGTAAGTTTATGATCAATTAACGGATGATCTACTACAACTAATTTTCCCATACTAGTCCTCCTCTATTAAATTAACTCTTCTTGAATGTCTTCCACCTTCAAAATCAGTTGAAAGCCAAGCATTTACGATTTCTAATGCTAAATCATGGTCTACAATTCTACCACCCATAGCTAATATGTTTGAATCATTGTGTTGTCTAGTTAAGACAGCGCTTTCTAAATCATGTACTAAAGCGCAACGAATACCCTTAACTTTGTTAGCTGCAATACTAATACCAATACCAGTACCACATATTAAAATACCTCGGTCAAATTCACCCGAAGCAACTTTATTCGCAACTTTTTTAGCATACTCTGGATAATCAACACTCTCTACAGAGTGACATCCAAAATCTTCAAGTGCATAATTTTTATCTTTTAATACAGTTAAAATTTTTTGTTTTAGTTCGTAACCACCATGGTCACTACCGATCGCTATTTTCATTTAATCTACCTCTCAAAAGATTTTATCATAATTAACCAATTTTTTCAAACATAAAATGCCATAATATTACATCAACAAAAAAAAGTATGACAGTAATTCGTCATACAATAATTAATCATATTCTACAAAGCATTATATTGGCATCTTTATACTTTGAGTCCAAGAAATTTTCTTCATCGATAACAAATTTTGATTTATCTACTTTATTAAATCCTAGTTCCCCGAAAAAGCCCTCTACTTCTTTTTTCTTTATTACTGAAAATAATGTATCTATATCATCCATTCTCGCTGATTCAATCACATCATTAAATAATTCTAAGATATGTTCATTTGAGATCACACTCTTAAATATAAAATATCTTATTAAACCATATTTTGTAAATTTCTCATAAGACAGTAGTCCTAAAATGGTATTTTCTTCTGTTAAGACTGAAGCGTTCATAACAACATCTTCATCAATTGCATCAATCGATGGAATGTTCTCTAAGAATTTAATTACTTCTTCTTTGAAAACCTCACTCTCAGCTTCGATCACTCTTTTAATTGAATACATAATATCCCCCCTTAAAGGGTTATTAAATATCAGCATTAAATATTCCTCTCAATTTTTCAACAAAATATAGTTTATATTCAATTTCTTCTCCACTCTTTACAGCATCTGGATAAAGTATACACCAGTAATTGTCTCCTTTTCCCTCTCCTATTGTTATTACAATTGACTCGTACTTGCCACTTTCAAAGAGATGCCCATCAATTGTTTTAGCAGGGAATTCATTTATTCCAACTTTTATATCATATTCTTGATTATAATCAGTGACCGTATTAATAACTACTTTAATTAAATTGTTATCATTACTAGTAAATACTTGTGAATTGTTTCCTACTTCATTATAAACTTTAAGTAGTTCCTCAACAATCTTAGTCTTTACTAACTGATCTTCGTCAGAGTTACTATTCGCAATCACCCTTAACCTAAGATCATCACTAGTGCTTTTAAACTGATTATCAAACTGTTTAAGTTGGAGAAATACGATGCTTATAATGGAAAACAACAAGAAATATCGCATAAAAAAACACCTACCTTAGATGTAACTTATGTAGGTGTTATATATATATTCACTATTTTCTAATATTTGGAAATTCTTTTTGTAACTCAAGATAAGTTATTGCCCCTTCTCGTAAAACAATAGGCGTATCTGTAGAAATATCCACAACTGTAGAAGATATATCCAGACTTGTCTCTTTATCAGTTATAACATAATCTATATTGAACTCAGTTACTCCCTCTAAATCTAATTTACTATCCTCACCAGATATATTAACACTAGTGACTGCCATCGGTCCAAAATTCTTTAATACTTCTAGTGCTACTTTACTGTTTGGTATCCTAACCCCAACAGTATCGAATCCACTAGTAACTTTATCTAAAACATTTTTCTTCTTTAAAATAAAAGTAATTGCACCTGGCCAGAACTTATCCACTTTATCTAACAATGACTCATCTTCTACTAAATTCTTTAACTCTTCTTTATTCGAAACTAATACAGCTAACGGCTTTGAATAATCCCTCTGCTTTAATTCATAAATTTTATCAATTCCCTCTTCATCAGAAATTAACGCACCAACACCGTAAACAGTATCAGTTGGGAATGAAATAATTTTTCCATTAAGATCAATTTTACCGAGTTCTTTTAAAGTTATCTTTTCCATTATCTTATTTTCTGTTTGTATTCTTTATATTCTTCTCTTGAGATAATACCTGATTCATATAAAGTCTTAACATTTTCAATTGAGTCAACTGTAACTTTTCTTAATTCATTATCAACCACATCTCGTTCGCTAGTCTTATATATATTTCCACTAGTAACATTTGTTGAATTAGTAGGTCTAGATTGTCTACTTGCAACATATGATGGTGGCCTTTTTATGTTATCTTTGTTATTACCATTTGATGTGTTAGATAATTTTCCAAATACCCAAAAACCTATTACTATAATCCATATTATCGATAAATAATTCATAATTACCTCCTATTTATAATAATCGTCATTCGATCTTTCCCTTGTAAGTCTTTAAGTAATCTTACTTCACTATTTGGGAAGTACTTTTTAGATAAATCAACCATTTCCTTACCTTTATCATATGCATGCTCAAATGCTAGTATACTCTTTTCATTTAGTATCTTATGAGCATTCTCTAAAATAATTCTGTAAAACTTTAATCCATCTTCACCACCAAATAAAGCTAAGTGCGGTTCATTATCTAAAACTAAGGAGTCAACTGCTTCAGTTGACGGAATATATGGTGGATTTGAGACTAAGATATCATACTTCTCTCCATATAATGGCTCTAACATATCTCCACATATAAATTCTACATTTGCTTTTAGTTTATCATTATTTTTTCTAGCTACATCTAAAGCAACATCACTGATATCTGTTGCTTTAACCGTCATATTTGCTTCTTCTAAATCTAATGTAATAGCGATAGCACCACTACCTGTACCAACATCAACTACCTTGATACTTTCACCCTCAAAAACTTCATCATAAGTGTAAAGAATATTACTTACTAATTCTTCAGTTTCAAATCTAGGTATAAGCACATCATCATTAACATAAAACTCATATCCATAAAAATACTCTGTTCCAGTTAAGTGTTGAACAGGAATATTTGAGAAAATATACTTGTCTAGTTTTTCTTTAAACTTGTCCTCTATATCTTGAGGTACTTCTTCATTCATTGATCCAATTAAGATATGACTTTCCATTTTAGATACATCTAAAAGCAATATTTTTACAGCACTATCTTCTTTATTATTTTCTAAACTTAGGTCAGTCCCGTATTTTAATAATTCCGAATATTTCATGTAAACCTCCAATAATTAATTTATTATATCACAATTAAAAAGGAGATTACTCCCCTTTAAGTTTTCTTTCTTGTTCTTCTACTGTAAGTGCCTCAATAACAGGAGCTAATTTACCTTCCATAACTCTATCAAGTTGTTGGATTGTAAAACCGATTCTATGGTCAGTTACTCTATTCTGTGGATAGTTATAAGTTCTAATTTTCTCACTTCTATCCCCAGTACCGATTTTACTTCTACGTTCTGCACCCTCTTTATCTAACTTCTCTTGCATAATCGAATCAAAAATTCTAGTACGTAAGATTTTTAATGCACTTGCTTTATTTTCATGCTGACTCTTACCATCTTGACAAGATGCAACAATCCCAGTAGGTTCATGAGTTAATCTTACAGCTGATTTAGTAGTGTTAACACTTTGACCACCTGGTCCACTTGAACAGTATGTATCAACTCTTACATCATTCATGTTAAGCTCAACTTCTACTTCTTCAGCCTCTGGCATTACTAGTACTGTAGCAGTTGATGTATGAATTCTTCCTTGTGATTCAGTTTGTGGTACACGTTGAACACGATGTGCCCCTGATTCATATTTCATTTGAGAATAAATTCTTTCTCCAGAAATCATAAATTCAATTTTACTGAAACCACCAGTTCCAGCTTCTTCTGCAGTTAACACTTCGAACTTCCAACCATGAAGTTCACCGTACTTAATATACATTCTGTATAAGTCACCTGCAAAAATATTAGCTTCATCTCCACCAGCTGCTCCTCGAATCTCAACAATAACGTTTTTCTCATCGTTAGGATCTTTAGGAATTAATAAAATTTGTAATTTTTCTTCAAATTCAGCTGGTTTATTTTTAATCTCAGCTAATTCCATTTCAGCCATTTCTCGCATTTCGTCATCATCATCTTTTATCAGTTCTTTTAATGACTCAATTTCATTTAAACAAGCATCATATTCTCTATACACTTCAACTGTTTCTTCTAATGAACGTTGTTCTTTAGATAACTCAGTCAGTTTTTTTATATCTTTAACAATATCCGGATCCATTAATAATTCATTAATTTCCAAATATCTTTTTTCTATATTTTTTAATCTTTCTAACATAATTTTTTCCTCCTTGATGTTTTAAAAGTATAAAATTATATTATCTAGTAAAATTGTACCAACTCTAACATATTTGTAACCTCACTATTTATATACTTAACTCTTCTTTTATTGTAACATAATTTCTCTTCTTCATAACAATAATCCACCAAACTAAAAGAATCGACCCTTTAAATACGCTTGATAGTGATATTGCCCACCAAACTCCATTTATTCCGTATCTAGTACTTAAATAAATAGCACCTGGAATTCTTAATGCATTAAACAAAATACCAATAAAGGCTGGTGGAAATGTTTTTCCAGCACCATTAAATGCTCCTTGAACTGCAATTTCCATTACCATAAACAATTGAGAAATACTAAGTATTTTTAAGTACATAGTACCCATTTTTAAAACATCTGCACTTGGATTAAATATTTTAAACAGTGCTGATGAACCAATAAATAATAGTAAATTTATAATTATCCCATAGATTGCAATTGGTTTTAATGTTTTAAAGAACCCTTCTTCGATTCTTTCATATTTTTTAGCTCCAATATTTTGACCAACAAACGCCGATAAAGCTACGCTAAACCCTCCAGCTATCATCCAAGCCAATGACTCAATTTGTGAACCTATTCTCTGTGTAGCTAAAGCCTCAGGTCCAAACTTAGCGACTAACACACCGATATAAATAGCAATCGATGTAAACAAAACACTTTGTAGTGAGATTGGAAAACTAACTTTTACAATCTCCTTAACTCTTGATAGTTTATATTTATTAAAATCTAGAGTAATTGGTCTCCTCTTAGATGTAAATATCCAAATAAAGATTATCGTAACAGTAAATTGAGAAATAACTGTAGCAATTGCAGCTCCGGTTACACCCATTTTAAATACTAATATAAACACTGGATCTAGTAAAATATTTAATATTATACCAACAGAATTTACGATAAATGGAACAATACTTTTCCCTAATCCGTTAAATATAGTTGAAAATATCGGATTTAAGAAATGGAAATAAATAAATAAGGATATAATAGTTAAATAATTAACTGCGTACGAAATTACTAACTCATCATTTAAATTGAAAACTCCGATTATTCTATTTTTTAAGAAATAACCAAACATACTATAAACAAAAGCTAGAACTAGTGTAAATCCAATACCACTTACAACATATTCATTCAATGATTTCTCATCATTTTTACCAACACTTTGTGGAACAAATGCATCTAAACCAATTTTAGCTAGCATTATAAGTCCCCAGCCTAGCCATAAATAATATCCCGCAGTTCCTACTGCAGCTATAGCTTTTGTGTTGTCAATACCAATAGTTGTAACTCTTGATATCCAAAACATGTCAGTTAAATTATATGTCATCTGTACTAAAGATGTTAAAACAGCTGGTATTGCTACAATAAGTATTTTCTTAATAATATTACCTTGTGTTAAATCATTTTTTTTCATGCTTACCTCTAAAAGTTAAAATCGTTATTTCCACCCTCAGGATCAGCAACCTTACTCAAGTTTTTAAATAACCCAATCTCTTTTGCGAATAAAACCTCAAATTTTTGTATACTTCCTGATCTGTTTTTCTTTATATCTACTTCTACTTTTCCCTTATCTGCAGAATCTTCATCGTAATAGTCATCTCTATATAAGAACATTACGATATCGGCATCCTGCTCGATAGAACCTGATTCACGTAAATCAGACATATTAGGTCTCTTATTCTCTCTATTCTCTACACCACGTGACAACTGTGATAGTGCCAGTACTGGAACATTTAAATCACGTGCCAAGTTCTTTAATTTTCTTGAAATCTCTGAAACCTCAGTTACACGGTTTCCACTATATTGTCCAGATCCTTGTAGTAATTGTAAATAGTCAATTACTACAAAATCTAATTTATTGTCTTGAGCTAATTGACGACACTTAGCGTAAACATCTGTTACTTTTGTACCAGATTGATCATCAAAGTAGATATTCATTCTACTTAGCATTCTACCAGCATACTCTAATTGTTGCCATTCTTTTGCATCAACGTTACCACTTCTAATTTTCATATTGTTAATCGTTGAAACACTACTCAGTAATCTTGTAACAATCTGTTCAGCACTCATCTCTAGTGAAAAAATTGCAACATGCTTACCTTGTTCCGCTACATTATAAGCCATATTAATTGCAAATGCAGATTTACCCATTGCTGGACGAGCAGCTAAAATAATTAAATCACCTCTTTGTAAACCTAAAGTAGCCTTATCAAAATCAGTAAACCCACTGGACGAACCAGTAAGCTCTCCTTGATTATTTTTGTTAAATTCTATAGCTTCTATTACATTATTTACAACATTTGAGATTATTCTGAAGTCTGAGGTCTTTCTTTTCTTAGTAACTTCGAATAATTTTTCCTCTGTCATTTCTACTAATTCTTCAGTTGAGATGTCTTGTTTAAAAGATGCTTCAGCAATATTAGTTGCCATTTCTATAATTTGTCTAGATAGTGCTTTATTCTTAACGATGTCAATATAACTATCAACGTTTTCAGCACTAGGTAAAATATTACTTAACTCAACTAAGTACTCTATCCCGCCAGATTCTTGAGTTTGATTTTTCATTGCAAGTTTTTCTAAAATTGTAGTGTAATCAATGTCACTTCTTTCATTATCCAAATCAACCATAGCTTCAAAAATATGTTGATGTGCCATCTTATAAAAATCTGTCTTATCTAAACGTTGAGCAACCCTTTTCATTACATTTTGATCAATTAAAACAGCTCCTAGTGCACATTGTTCTGCTTCTTGATTAAATGGCATCTTCTTCATAAATTACCCCTCTACTCTTACTTTTAAAATTGCAATAACCTTCTTATGTAATTCAAGTTTTAAATCATAAGTACCTAAAGTATTAATAGTCTCATCAAACTTAAATTTTTTCTTATCAATTCTTTTATTATATTTTTTCATATACTCGTTAACAACTTGTTTAGTACTTACTGTACCAAAAACTCTACCATTTTCACCAGTTTTTACTCTGATACTAATTGGATTAGCCTCAATAAAATCTTTAAACTCAGTCATTTTAGCTATCAATTGTAGTTCTTTTTCAATTACTTCCTCTTTTTCTTTTTCTAGATTATCTAAATTCTCATCATTAGCTAACACAGCATGTTTATTTTTAAGTAGGAAGTTACCATAACCATTTGCAACGTCTAACACGTCACCTTTTTTCCCTCTACCTTTTACATCATTCAATAATATTAATTTCATATTAGTCCTCTTTTTCTAAATCTTTAAGTTTCACTTTTAATTTGTCATAACATTCATCTATTGACACTTCAATCTGAGCAGCAGCATTATTTAAATGGCCACCTCCACCAAACTCTTCCATTAAGATTTGAACATTGACATTACCAAAACTTCTTGCGGTAATACCAGTTAAGTCATCTGATAATTTACCTATAACAAATGCAGCATCTACATTATCAATCATTAATAATTTATCACTCAACTTAGCCAATGCAACTCTCGATAACTCTTTATTAGTTCTTATTAAACTAAATCTACCCAAATAAACTTCTGTTTCAGATAAAAGTCTACTTTGAGTCATATAATCTTCGTACTCTTCTCTTAAATACATCTTAACCTTCGTTAGGTCTGCACCGTATAATCTTAAGAAAGATGCTGCATCAAATGTTCTTGCACCTGTTCTATACGAGAAATTATTTGTATCTACTATTATCCCTAAATACATTAATGTAGCCTCTAATGATGTGATGTTAAGTTCTGTCTCATAAAATTGCATTAACTCAACTAACAACTCAACACTACTTGATGCATAGGGTTCAATATATATAATTTCAGAATCTTCAATCATTTCTTTACCACGTCTATGGTGATCTATAACTACTTTCTTACAGTCATATTCAAGTAGTTCATTAGCATATACAATTGCAGGATTATTAACATCTACTATTACCATAATGGTATTTTCATTTATTAAAGTCCTTGCTTGATCTTTTGATATAAATACTTCACTTAAATCTTCTTCTAGTAATAAAGTATCTAGTAACTTCGATACTGAAACATCTAAATCATCTGAATCAATAACAATTCTTACATCTTTATCAGCATATTCTGCTAGTTTCATTATCCCAATCATTGATCCGAAAGCATCATGATCTGGTTGTATATGTGACATAACAATTACATTTTCACTATCTTTAATACTATCCAATAACTTACCAGATATCATTCTTGCCTTAACTCTAGATCGCTTCTCAACAGTTTCTGAAACTCCTCCAAAGTATTCAACAGGTTCACCTTGTACATTTACTACAACTTGGTCTCCACCTCTATCAAAGGCCATATCTAAAGACTCATTAACTCTATCACCTAAGTCGACAAAATTCTCATCCCAACATACAATACCCAAACTAGCAGTTATTTTATGATAGTTGTTTTTAGAAATCTTTCTAATTTCATCTAAGATAGTAAAATTCTCTCTACGTAACAAATCTAACTGTTTATAATCCATTAGTAACTGGAATTTTTCACTTGATAGAGCTTTTATGTAAACATCATTCTCATCAGCCCATTCTCCTACTTTCGAGAAATAAAGTCCCTGGATAGTAGTTCTATCCTGTACATCTAGGTTTGCCAATGTTTCATCTAAGTTATCTAATGTTAAATATCCCATAGCTAAGCGTCTATTCAAATAATTTTGTCTTAACTCACTTTCAACAGTAACATCAAAGAAATATAAAACATTAAATTCTTGATTGAATTCAAAGTACAATACTTTTTCTTCAATTTCTAAAGTAAAGGATTTATTACTCTCTTTTATGTTGTTAACAATATCTTCACTTATAGAATTTAAAGTTTTTCCAATATAACTACTTCTGAATAGTTTTCGCACAAAATTATTACTCCACTTAACCTCAAAGAACTCATCAAATAGTAAAACTCCAAACGGGAATTCATTTAATGATATCTCACCAGCTCTTTTTGCTAAATAGGTAACTTGATTCATTTGACTCAGTTTTTCTTCTAACCAAGCGATTCTTTGATTTTCTTTCTTTGATATTGTATCTTCATAAACATAAAATAAAACAAAGATAGCGATTACTGCTCCTATATAATAAATTAAGTAATTTGTTGCTTCTATATAAACTGCAGTAATATTTACAATAAGTAAAATTGATAGAAATATTATTCTAATATAACTTTTTTTACTCATTAAATCACCTCACTCACTTCTTATTATTATACCACCTATATAAAATAAAAAAAATGATTTTCTATCGAAAATCATTTTATCCTTATTGTTTAGCAAATGGGATTAAAGCCATATGTCTAGCTCTCTTGATCGCAATAGCTAATTTACGTTGGTATCTAGCATTAGTACCTGTAACTCTTCTAGGTAAAATTTTACCACGATCTGAGATAAACTTTTTAAGTAATTCGTAATCTTTATAGTCAATATTTTTCACATTGTTTTTTGTGAAAAAACATTCTCTTTTTCTTCTCTTACGAAAATTTCCTCTATGTTCCATTATTTTTCCTCCTTAAAACGGTAAATCATCATCGTCAATTGTTATATTACTAGAACTGAAGAACGGATCTTCTTTTTCTTGTTTAAACTCCTTACGAGATGAAAAATCATTATTATTACTAGTGAAATCATTTTGTGGTGCAGATTCTCTAGAATCTAGGAATCTAACATTATCACAAACTACATCTGTAGTGTAGCGACGAGATCCATCTTGAGCTTGATAGCTACCAGTTTGAATACGACCATCTACTCCTACAAGACTTCCTTTACGTACGTATTTACTAATGTTTTCTGCTGTTTTTCTCCACGCTATACATTGAATGAAATCAGCTTCTCTGTTTCCATCTTGTGCAGCGAAGTTTCTATTCACAGCTAATGTAAAAGTAACTACAGCGATGTTTGAACCTGTGTATCTTAATTCTGGGTCTTTTGTAAGACGCCCTACTAATACAACTCGATTAATCATTTAATTCACCTACTCTGCTTCTTTTACAATCATGAAGCGAATAACGTCTTCTTTGATACGACAAACACGTTCGAACTCTTCTACTTCTTCAGAAGTAGCTTCAGCTCTTGTTAAAACATAGTATCCACTAGTATGTTTTAAGATTTCGTATGCTAATTCGCGCATACCCCATTCGTCAACCTCAGTTACGTTTGAGAAAATACCGTTTAATTCTGCGATTAAACCTTTTCTTTTCTCTTCTTCGCAATTAGGTTGAATAATGTACATAGCTTCGTATTTATTCATTCTAATACCTCCTTTTGGTCTTTGGCCCTTTTTTTAAAAAAGAGCAAGGTGCAAATTTACTTGCAGATAATTCTATCATAAAAACAATTTAAAGTAAATGTTTTATTTATAAATATAACTTTTATTAATATAAAATCTTCAACTTTCATCTCATATAATAGAGCTTCATTAATAGAAATTCTATTGATTTTATCATAATAACTTGATATCTATATATTATCTAATAAAAAAGGACCTTAAAGGTCCAAAATTTAAATAGTATATTAATTATGCATTCAAAAACATTTCCTTACTAATAGTATACCTCACACAGTCAAAACCATGATATATCAAACTATTACTATATTCCATACCACACTTAACCATTACTCTACTAGAAGCATGATTTTCCTTTAATGTTATAGCACTAACTATATTACACTTATTAATCTTAAATGCTTTTTCAATCAGTACATTAGACATTTCAGATGCATAACCATTATTCCAAAATTCCTCTTTCAATCTATATCCTAACTCAAGTAAATCATAGTTATTAGGTTCACTATCCTCTGGTCTTAAATGAAACCAACCAATAAATTCATCACTTTCCTTTAGAAATGCTTTATAAAAACCACAATTATTTTGTATCCAACCGAGATTCATCATACGTTCAACCATTAAAGCATATTGCTCAATAGTGTAGTGTGTTCCACCTACATATTTTGTAACCTCGGGATTTGAATCTAAGTCATAAAGGTAACCTTCATCTCCAAATTCAATTTTTTCAAGATATAATCTTTTACTTTCTAAATAGGACATATTACACCCCCTAATATTTGTCGTTAATCATATCTAATGCTGTTTTTAAAATCATGTCTTCCCCATTTATATACTCATCTTTTACTGCAACATCTGGAGTAATTCCCTTTTCAATCCAGTCAAAGTTTTCATCAACTAAAGCAGCAATTGCAACTGCCATATTAATTACTGATCCATCTGGCAGTACTATAGGAATTGTTGCAGTATGCCCTCCCGCTGTTGTTTCACCAACAAGTAATCCAATTTCATTACTCTTAACAATCGAAGAAAACCATGTGGCAGTACTAAATGTTAACTCACTTGTTAATACATAAAGCTCTCCACCAAAGAAGAAAGAATCATAAAATCTATGCATAAGAGATATCTTATTATCATTATAATCTATAGCATTAAATAAAAAAGAACTAGAGAATAAGCTTAAAGTATTGTATAAGTTTGTAACATCTCCCCCAGAATTATTTCTTAAATCAAGAATAATATCACTAGGATTATGTTCTTTTATCAGATTTTCAATATCACTTGAATAATCATCTAAAAAAGTATCTAAAGTTAAAACTAATGTATCCCCTTTTAATTCATGTCTAAAATCATTAACAGAGTTATACTTAGGTAAATTACCCTCTTCTTTATGTCTATTTACTAAATCACCATAGTTTGAATTGAATGTTTGATATGTTTGACCATACTTTTTCATATATACATGGTAATCATTAAGATTATATAATAATTCATTAAATCTAGAGTAAAAATCATCAAAGTGCTTAGCTCTATACATATTCTTAAATACTTCTTCAGAATATTCGTTATAAGAACCAGAGTAAAGCTCTTCTGAGAAATAATACTCATAATACATGAATTTATAGAACTCAATAAAGTAATTCTTAACATCATCATTCAACTCCATATTGTCACCGTACGATTTATCTACTCCTTCTACGTAATCGTAAAATAAAAGTTCATCATCAATAAGTGTGAAGTTTAAATGACTAAATCCATTGAATAAAAAGGACATAAGATGTACTGGAATATAAATTTCTTCTTCATATAGAGGTTTCACTCCAAAGGAGTTTAAATCTATAGTCTTTTCATAAGTTTCCTTAACAAACTCTTTTTCCTGGTACGTTATTTGTGTCAAGACCATTACCATCCCTAATTCTTTACTATAAATATCTAGTATATTACCAGATGAAACGAATCCTAAAAACTCACTTTCAATTGTACTGTTGTATACATATTTCACTGTACCATCATTTGAAAAAGTTAAGGATAATCCATTCTCTTCATTATAGATAACTAGTTCATCATCTGTTTTTATTTCAAATAATTCTGTATATTTGAAATTATCATTTATACTTCTATTTGATAAAACCATTCTCAAATCCGAAACACTAACGTAATCTATATCGTTTACAGTTACAACATCAATAGGATCTATTGATCTTTGTTCCTTATCTACATTAATATAATTAATAGTTGATTTTGTAATTACATCAGTTTTAACTGTGCAACCTGATAAGATTAACATAAATACTATAAGCAGTCTTTTCATAATATCCCTCCATTTAAGTTATTATATCACATCTTAATATTTATAATAGAAAAGCACCTTTCATAACATTACACTAGATTTTTTTTCGTACAATAAATATGTTCTAATAAACTAATTAATAAAAAAAATACTTATAAGGTGTTATTATCTAACCACTCATAAATATCTTCAAGCATTTTTTCATCTACAGAATGATCTACATCATACAGTTTAAACACTATATTATCGTACTCTTCCTCTTTTAATTTTCTAAACAACTCTTCACTATATATAACAGGTACTCTCCTATCTTTCGTTCCATTAATCATTAGAATACTCTTACCTATTAAGTCCTTATAATGTAAGAGAGGATCAAATAAAGATAGTCTATTTCTTTCTTCATTAGGAAAAGGTACTCCTACTAACTCAGAACTATAATCCAAGAAACTAACAAATGATGGATTACCAATGACTGAAATAATTCCTTTTATGTCATCCATAATAGTACCAGTATAAAAGGCAACTGCCCCACCCATTGATATACCTGCAACATAAACATTATCATTGTCTACGTAAGGTTTTATACTATAGTGATTTTTATATAACGTATTAATATCTTCACCAGTCATTATTACAATATCTGCGTATTTCAATTCTAAATCTCTATCTGTCATTCCTCTTTTCTTTCTATCCCCATGCAAGTACGCATCAAGAGATATAACATTGTATCCTCTATTTACAAAACCAAGTGCATACTCTTCAACATATTCTTTACACCTTTTTATGCCATGAACAAAAAAAATTGTAGGCTTAGGTTCATCGCTTAGCAATCGATATTCTATTAATGGAACACCAAATACTTTCTTAGTCTCAACTTTAAACTTCAAATAAAAAACCCCCAATTTATTATATGTAAATAATAAATTGGGGTTATATGTTTATACATTAAATCTGAAGTGTAATATATCTCCATCTTTAACAGGATACTCTTTACCTTCTAAACGCATTTTTCCTTTTTCTTTTGCTTCTCTTTCTCCACCAGAATCAACTAAATCAGTATACGAAATAGTCTCTGCTCTAATGAACCCTCTCTCAAAGTCAGTATGGATTACTCCTGCACATTCTTTAGCATTCATTCCATCTTTAAAAGTCCAAGCTCTAACTTCTTGAACACCAGCAGTGAAATAAGTTTTTAGATCTAATAAAGAGTAAGCTTCTCTAATTAATTTAGATAATCCAGATTCAGTTATTCCTAAATCTTCTAAGAACATACCTTTCTCTTCATCCTCTAATTCACTTAATTCTGCTTCAATTTGAGCACTTACAATTACAACTGTATCATTGTATTTTTTTGCGTAATCTTCTAATTCTTTAACAAATTTATTACCTGTTAAAATATCATCTTCAGAAACATTAGCTACGTACATCATTTTCTTAAGCGTTAAAAAACTAAAATGTTTTACTGTTTTTAAATCATTCTTGTTAAGATCTAAACTTCTAGCAGGTAATTCATTTTCTAAAGCTTCTTTTATTTTTATTAAAATATTATATTCTTTTTCGATTTCTTTATCTACTTTTAATTTTGCTTTCTTTTCGATTCTAGGTAATCTTTTATCAATAACTTCCATATCAGCTAGTATTAATTCAAGATTAATAGTCTCTACATCTCTTATAGGATCAACATTACCATCTACATGTGTGATGTTTTCGTCTTCAAAACATCTTACAACTTGAGCGATTGCATCAACTTCCCTAATATGAGATAGGAATTGATTTCCTAATCCTTCGCCTTTTGAAGCACCCTTAACTAGTCCTGCAATATCAGTAAATTCAAATAATGTTGGAATAGTCTTTTTAGGTTGAACAAATTCTGTTAATACATTTAACCTTTCATCAGGAACTTCAACAACACCAACGTTTGGTTCAATTGTCGCAAATGGATAATTCGCAGCTAGTGCTCCTGCTTTTGTTAAAGCATTAAATAAAGTAGATTTTCCTACATTTGGTAATCCTACGATTCCACAAGTTAAAGACATACTTTACACCTCTTTCTAATAAAGACACTAAGTCTTTGTACAACAAATTATTATAACTTATTTTGTCATAATTTGCTAATGATTTTTATGAAAAAAATAGAAAAAATAGAATAGGTGATACTTATGAATTTATCTTCTATTTTAAAAATTTCAATTGTACTATCAATCATTGCACTTTTTTCTAGTTACACATATATTTTTCACCAGTTACCAGATGAAATATACAACCTAAAAAGAACTTCCTATTATGATAATACCGAAACAGTCTATCTATCAACGATTAATGATAACTTTGTGGAGTGGGTTACTTTAGAAGAAATTTCACCATTTGTTGTTGATTCATTATTATCAATTGAAGATAAAAACTTTTATAGTCATAGTGGTTTTGATTCTTTAAGGATCATAAAAGCATTTTATACCAATATAGTTAGCAACAATATTGAAGAAGGTGCATCAACACTTACACAGCAGTACGTTAAGAATATGTTTCTTACAAATTCTCAAACATATAGAAGAAAAATAAAGGAGTTTTACTTAGCTGTATTAATTGAGAATAAATATACAAAGAATCAAATTCTAGAAGCCTTTTTAAACAGTGTTTACTTTGGTCATGGCATTTACGGAATAGAGAATGCTGCGAATTTCTTCTATAATAAATCCGCTAATAGTTTAACTTTAATAGAATCAGCGAGTTTAATATCAATACTTAATGGTCCAGAGATATACTCACCCTTAAAAGAGTTAGACAACAATATAAGTAGAACTAACTTAATATTGAAACAAATGTATAAAGATAAGAAAATAGATGTTGAGACTTATCTAGATAATATTAATGTAAGACCTATGTTAGATGTTAATAAAGATACTAAAAGTAATATTTTTTATTTCCAAACAGAGATAACAAAATTACTTAATAATATAGATTATAAAAGAAGATTTTCTACAATTGATGTTTACACAACTTTAGATATAAGGATGTATAAAAAAGCAAATAATCTAACTGAACAAATACCTGCTTTATTAGAAACTTCCATATATGTTATGGAACCAACAACAGGAAACGTTCTAACTATAATTGGAGGAAGAAAATATAGCGACTCAGAATTTAATCGCGCAACAGATGCTTACAGACAACCTGGTTCAAGTATAAAACCATTCCTATATTATAGTGCCCTAGAAAGAGGATTCGACCCATATACAACATTTGAAAGTACACCTACAACTTTTTATATAAATGGAACTAATACATATGCACCTGACAATTATAATGATCGTTACCTTGACAGTGATATAACAATGCTTTATGCTCTAGCCACTTCTGACAACATTTATGCTGTAAAAACTTTATTGTTCTTAGGAGTGAATACATTCAACGAAGTTTTAAATAACTTTAATTTTTCTAAAACAGTAAAACCTAATCCAACATTAGCTTTAGGAACAAATGAAGTGTCACTAGAAGAATTAACTTCAGCTTATAATTACTTCGCCTCAAATGGAACAAAAGCAAATCCTAAAATATTAAAAAGAGTTATTGTCAATGGTACAACAGTTTACATAGACAATAAAAATCACTCATCGTCACTTAATGTTGATGATACATTCGTTATGAATCAAATGTTAACACATATTTTCAATAAAGATATTGAGTCAAGTATCCATGTAACAGGGTATTCATTAAGTGATAAATTATCACATAAGTATTCAGCTAAAAGTGGTTCTACAGACTATGATAACTGGATGGTTGGTTACAATCCACAAATTACAATTGGTGTTTGGACTGGATATGATAACAACAACAAACTAATGGATGAAGATTTAGGTTATGCTAAAAAAATATGGGCTGAACTAATTGAATTTTATATGCTAGGTAGAGAAGATATATGGTTTAAACAAACAGATAATATTAAGAGAATAAGAAAAGATTTAATCACTGGTCAAAATACAGGATCAAATCTTGATTATATTTATTATAAAGTTACTTAGATTTCTCGTAGTCTTTCTTAAACTTCTCAATCCCTTTATTTGTAAGAGGATGAGATAAACATTGCATAAGTACTTTATACGGTACAGTTGCTATGTCAGCTCCAGCTAATGCCGAAGATAAAACATGCATCGGATTTCTAATACTTGCAGAAATAATCTCAGTTTTGATATCGTGGATATTAAATATAGCTGAGATTTCTTCTATTAAGCTAACACCTACATGAGAGACATCATCTAATCTTCCTACAAATGGACTAACATATGTAGCACCAGCTCTTGCTGCTAGTAAAGCTTGCGTTGCACTAAATACTAAAGTTACATTTGTTTTAATACTTTTTTCATTTAAAACTTTTACAGCCTTTAATCCCTCAGCAGTCATAGGAATTTTAATAACTAAATTTGGGTGAATCTTAGCTATTTCTAAAGCCTCTGAGATCATTCCTTGATGGTCATCACTCATAACTTCACCACTAATTGGTCCATCAATTAACTCAGATATTTCTTTTATCACTTCAAATAAATCTCTACCCTCTTTAGCAATTAAACTAGGGTTAGTAGTAACACCACATACTATTCCCATTTCTGAAACTTCTTTTATTTCATTAAAATTCGCAGTATCAATAAACAACTTCATACATTCACCTACCCATCATTTTTCTTATCTTATTTTACCATACTTTTCAAATACTGAAAAATAGTGGGTAGTGAAAGACAGATTAAAATAAATGAAATTTTTTGCTAATATTTTGAAATTACTGTTGTATTATGTCGACATTATGTTAATATTTAATTAGAATAAGAAATCAACTCATATATCTTGGGGATATGGCCCAAAGTTTCTACCTTACACCATAAATGTAAGACTATGAATTGAAAGTGAACATTTTTTTGTGCTTTCATTAGCACATTTTTTTATTTTTGTTTATGAGGTGACTTCTTTTCAAAATAAAAAAAGGGAGAAAAACATGAAAATCTTTTTAGACAAGTTCTTTAAACTTCAAGAAAATGGTACTAATATTAAAACAGAGTTCGTTGCTGGACTAACTACATTCCTGGCAATGGCTTACATCTTATTTGTAAACTCAGATATGTTATCAAAAACTGGAATGAGCTTTGGTGCTGTATTTACTGCAACAGCAATTGCTGCTATCGTTGGTACATTAGTTATGGCTTTATTAGCTAACTACCCTGTAGCTTTAGCTCCAGGTATGGGGCTAAATGCTTTCTTCACATTCGGTGTTGTATTCGGAATGGGATTCACTTGGCAACTAGCATTAGCTGCTGTATTCGTATCAGGGATTTTATTCATGATATTATCATTATCAGGAATCCGTGAAAAAATTATCAACGCAATTCCAAACAACCTAAAATACGCTGTTGGTGGTGGTATTGGTTTATTCATTGCATTCATCGGATTAAAGAATGCTGGTATCGTTGCATTTGATACTCCTGCTGGTGTTGTTGAAGGTAATGCTGTTGTATTCGATGTAATACCAATGTTAGGTACATTTAGCGGAAATACTTTATTAGCCACTATTGGTTTAATTATTACTATCGTACTTTACGTAAGAGGTACAAAAGGTGCAATCTTCTTAGGAATCGTTGCCACTTCAGTTATCGGTATGATTATGGGACTTGTTAATTTACCTACTGAATTTGTAAAGTTTCCAGAACCTCCACACTTCGGTGCGTTCGTAGACGGTTTTAAAGATATTAGTTCAGTTGGTATATCAAGCTTCTTAATTGTAGTATTCTCATTCTTATTC
This sequence comes from Mycoplasmatota bacterium WC44, assembly GCA_046529715.1. Lineage (GTDB taxonomy): Bacteria > Bacillota_I > Bacilli_A > MAG-NZ > MAG-NZ > WC44. The sequence goes on along the minus strand of CP134881.1, from coordinate 478,275 downwards.
GTTGACTTCTTCGATACTGCTGGTACATTAGTAACAGTTGGTAGAAGAGCAGGTTTAATCAATGAACAAGGTGAATTAAAAGGTAGTTCAAAAGCTTTATTAGCTGACTCTACTGCTACAGTTGTTGGTGCTGTTGTTGGTACTTCTAACACAACTTCTTATATCGAGTCATTAGCTGGTATTGAAGAAGGTGGACGTACTGGTTTAACTTCAGTATTCACTGCCTTATTCTTCTTAATATTTATGTTCTTTGCTCCAATGTTAAGTGTAGTTACTGCTGCAGTTACTGCTCCAGCATTAATCATGGTTGGTATCTTAATGGCTTCACAATTAAAGCATATTGAATGGGATAAAATTGAAGTTTCTATTCCTGCATTCTTAACTTTAATCTTAATGCCTTTAACTTATTCAATTGCAAATGGTATTGCTATAGGGTTTATAGCTTATACAATAGCTATGGTAGCAAAAGGAAAATATAAAGAAGTTAGTACAATCATGTACATTTTATCAGTAATCTTCATTGTATTCTTCATTATATAAAAATAAGATTTACTCCATATAAGAAAAGGACTTACTCAATTTAGTTGAGTAAGTCTTTTTCTATATTTCATTATCTACAATTACTTCATTTGGCGGCACTAATAATAACCTTGGGTTATTAATATATCTTAAAGCTAATCTAATAGCCTGTGCAGCATAGAACCCATCTACTATTCTTTCATCTAATACACACTTAAGATCAATATACTTCTTAGTTTTAACAGTCCCATCTTTTTGTAATTCATTTTCCTTATACTTCTTTCCTATAGATAAGAACATACTAACTGTACCAATCTGATATAGATGATGGTAGACAGGATTGATTCTTAACGATCCTAAATTTGTAATAAAAAAACTGGCGTGAAATGGTGATAACTCTCTAATAGACTTTGGTAACAAACCAAGTCTGTCTAACAACTTCACCGTACCGATAATAAAACTAATAATGAAATCAGGCATTAAGTTTAGAATCTTTGTAAAGGCATCCTGATTATTTTCAGTATTAAGACCCTTATTATTCTCTATACCAACTCTAATTTTCTTAGAGACATCAAGTAAGGTATCTTCAGGTGAGTAAATTACCTTCATTTCTGTCGTTTCAGCATTTTCATTCATTTCTTTTTTAAGAGCAAGTGATGAACTTATTTCAGTTCTAGCAAAAATCTTTTTACCCATTACAAATCTATTAACTTTAGGTTTTTGTGAAATAGTTCTTACAAACGCAGCCATAACTAAATCCATAATTCCAGCGTTTAGTCCGTGCTCTTCATTCATTTCTCTTAAGACCTTCTCAGCTTCATCAATACATAGTTTTTGGCTAAATTGAGCAGTTGAATCTACCCTCTTAGGCATCACAAATGGTATTATTCTATTGTAGTGAGAAAGCTTCTTTAAATGTTCTCCGTCCGGTCTATCAAACAATCGTCTCATATATACACCTCGACATATTATACCATAAAAAAAAACAGCTATATGATACATATAGCCATTTTTGTCTCTTATCTAACTTTCAACATAAAATCCTTAAATACTCTACTCTTAGGGTTATCTAAGATACTTGGATCTCCATGTTCAATTATCTGACCATCATTCATAAAAAATACATAGTCTGCGAAATCTCTAACAAAACTAATTTCATGTGTAACGAATACAAAATCTTTCCCTATACCTTTAAGTCTTTTAATAGACTCTAAAACTTCGTATGTCAGTATTGGGTCAAGCGATGCTGTAGGTTCATCCAAGAACAGGATTTCTGGGTTTATAGATAATGCTCTTGCAAGTGATGCTCTTTGAGACTGACCACCTGAAACATGTCTAGGTAACTTGTGCATTTGATCAGTTAAATGGAGTTCACTTAAATATTTTTCAGCTATTCTTTCAGCTTCATCTAATTCAATACCTCTTGTTTTTTCTAAAATAAGTGAGATATTCTTTTTAAGCGTTAGATGTGGGAATAGGTTATGTTTTTGAAATACGAACCCAACATTTATTTGATACTCCTTAACACTCTCTTTAGTGATATTATGATTGTTTACAATAATTTTACCACTATCAGGAAACTCAATACCTGATAATAATCTAAGTAATGTAGATTTACCACTACCACTAGCACCGATAATAGCCACAGATTTATATCCATCTAATCTAATTGAAAGATCTTTAAGTATTTTAATATCATAATTCTTCATAACATGATCTAATATTAATTTCATACTCCATACCTTCTTTCAACATATTTAGTTAATTGCGATAATGGAATAGTAACTACTAGATATAACAGCCACAATAATATATAACCTTCAATATATGCAAATGTTTTTGATTGTGCAATTTTAATTGCATAAAATAATTCAGTATAACTAATGGCATGTAGTAAAGCACTACCTTTAATTATTAATGATAAATTATTCATCATAGGTGGCATTAATTGCTTTATAATTTGCGGCATTATTATATATCTATATTTTTGATATGAAGTAAAGCCAAATAACTCTATAGCGATATACTGATCATCTCCAATCGATGAAATAGCTGCTTTAAAGACATTAGTCATATATGGTGCCATGTAAAGTACAATTGCTATAATACCTAAAACAAATGTATCTGAGTAATTAAACGCTGGACCAATAACATATCTAGTAATAACAATTAACACTAGCATAGGTGTACCGTAAATTATTTCCGTAAAGACATCACCTAAGGCCACGAAATACCCCATATTACTCTTTTGCATTATATATAAAATAAATCCTAATACTATACTTAAAATTAAGGAAAGAAAACTAACAATAAGCGTATTCATAAATCCCTTAATAATCAAACCACGATAATTCACTAGTAACTGCATCTGAAAGTTATCGGTATCCGCTAAAAAAGCAATTAACAATATAAATGCACCAAATGTTATCAGTGCAAGTATATAATTTAAAATTTTAGTTTTCATTTAAATAAAACTCAAACCCATGAAGTCCTGCTAATGATTCACGAATAACTTCATCCCACTTTTCAGTTAGCATATCATTAACTCCGCCTTCATCATTCATCTTTAGAATAAACTCATTAGCTTTTTCTAATAATTGAGTATTTCCCTCAGCTACAGCCATTCCGATAGGACTAGATTGAATTGGAGACCACACAATCATTGTTGTATTTGGTTGAGATTTATGTGCTTGTGCAACCACTGAACCACTCATCAAGAATACATCTGCAGTACCTTGAGACACTTCTAAAATAGCTGATGCTTTTTCTGTTGCTTCTAAAACATCAAATCCAAGACTTTGCGGGATACTAGCAGACACTTGTGATGCTAATCCAACAAATCTAGTATCTTTATTTTTCAATATCTCGCTCATAGGAGTATTTGCATCAATTCCATTTGCTTCAGCATAATCAACATTTAATAACCCAATTATTTTAAAGAACACATATGGGTTAGTAAAATCCACTTTCTTTTCTCTTTCTTCATTAATACTCATAGAAGCAATAGCGATATCAATATCTCCACTTTCTAAGGCTGGAATAATAGAACCAAAGTCTGTATTAACTATCTCTACATCAACACCCATAAATTCACCAAGTTCCTTAGCTATATCAACACTAATACCCATCGGATTATTCATCTCATCAACTGTTTCGAATGGTGGATATTGTAAGTCCATCCCCACTCTTAATACATCTTCTTTTTGTCCACATGCGCTTAATGAAAACACTAGTATGAATGTTAAACATAATATTATAATTTTCTTCATTGTTTACCTCCTAATTATTACTTACATTATTATTCTATCATATAAGAAAACTTAATACTTAGAATATGAAATGTTATTTATAGTGTTGGATAATCAATAATATATCATACTTTTTTTAAAGAAAAAAAGGAGTTATAAACTCCTTATGATTTTCCTAAAGTAACTGTAGTTGTACGGTATTCACCTTCTCTATAGTATTCTACATCTACTACGTCTCCAGGATGATATTGGAATAATATATCCTTAAGTTTAGATAGAGAATCTATAACAGTACCTTCGAATCCTACAATCGTGTCTCCAATTTGTAGATCTGAAGAAGTATCTACTGGTCCACCTAAGACAATATCAGATATGTAACATCCATATAACAACTCATCTGGTGCTTCTTCCCAGTATCTAACATCTCCTATGTAAACGCCTAATCTTGCTCTATTTACTTCACCATACTCTTCTAAATCTTCAATTACTCTTAGTGTAATATCAACTGGGATACTGAATCCCATACCCTCAATTGTATTACTTACAAGTTTTAAAGAGTTAATACCTATTACATCTCCAGATAAATTAAATAATGGCCCACCACTATTTCCCGGGTTAATAGCCGCATCATGTTGTAACATCTTCACAAACACATCATCTATTCCATCATTATCAGTGTCTTCAATTCCTACATAACGGTCAGTACCAGATACTACACCCATCGTAGCTGAATTAAAGTAAGTAAATCCTGATGGACTTCCTATTGCGATAACTAATTCACCTCGTTCTAATTCACCTGTATTGAATTTAGATACCTTTACTAATGTGGTAGTTGTTTTAAATTTAAGTACCGCAAGATCAGTTTCTGGATCTGTACCAACTAATTCCGCATCAGTAGATGTTTCATCAGAAAAATATACTTTGTATGTAAATCCACCTTCAATAACATGATTATTTGTTATTGCATAATAGTAACCATCTTCATACTTATATATTACTCCTGAACCTGTTCCAATTGCTTGGTTCAGTGCATCAAAATTAGCTACACCAATTACACTTTTATCAACATTTTTAATCAATGTAGTCATTAACTGATTTAAGTCTTGAATATCAATATCAACGTCAGCAGTTACATCATCTAGATGTTCTTCTAAATAATCAGCAACAGCTCTATCAATTTCTTCTTTTGGGACTGTATAATCTTGCTGGCAACCAGCTAGAAATAACAGTAAAATAAATATAATTTTTTTCATTTATTCATCTCCGATTCTAAAAAGTCTCATTGCATTTGAATATGTATCATTATTTAGTTCTTCGGTATTCACTTCTCTTAGTTTTGCTATTTCACTTAAAATATATGTAACATAATATGGTTTATTTTCTTTTCCTCTAAATGGTTCTGGAGCTAAATACGGACAATCAGTCTCAACTAGTAATTTGTCACTCGGTACAATTTTAGCTACCTCTTTAGGTACTTTAGCATTCTTAAAAGTAACGGGACCTCCTAATGATATGTAGAAGTTCATATTTAAAAAGCTTTCTACCATTTGAGCACTTCCACTATAACAATGCATAACTCCACCTATTTCACCTGCATTGTTGTCATGTAATATATCATATGTTTCCTTTAACGCATCTCTACTATGAATTATAAGTGGTTTATTATATTTTTTAGCTAAATCTATTTGCTTAACGAACGCTTTAAACTGTAATTCTCTATCAGTATCCCAATGATAATCTAAACCACATTCTCCAATACCTACTACTTTTGGATGAGTGATTAATTTTTCTATTTCAACAAAGGATTCATTAGAAGCATCTTTAGAATCAACCGGATGTATACCAACAGATGCATAAACTCCTTCATACTTGTCTGCTATTTCAATTGCTTTTTTACTCGACTTTACATCATAACCAACAATAATCATTTTAGTTACTCCGTTTGAGAAACTATCCTTTATAACTTGATCATAATTATCGTTAAATCTTCTATCATTTAAATGTGTATGTGTATTAAATATCATTTATGTAACTCCTTTAAAATATGTGATATTGCCATTTCAACTGATTGTTTTCTAACTTCATCTCTTGAACCAGAAAATATATGTTTATGTGCTAGACTGTCTTTAAAAGATATACCAATATAGACCAATCCAACAGGCTTTTCAACTGTCCCACCACCAGGACCAGCTATTCCAGTGATTGAAACTCCAATATCAGAGTTTGCTAATTCCTTTACTCCAGAAGCCATTTCTAGAGCACATTCTTCACTTACAGCGCCAAACTTATCTAGAGTATCCTCAGACACTCTTAAATACTTCATTTTGGCTTCATTAGAGTACGTAACATGTGATTCATCAATTACACTTGAAGCACCATTTACATTTATAATAGCTGCACTTAGTAATCCACCAGTACAACTTTCAGCTGTTGCGATTTTTAATTTCATCTTAGTTAACAATTCTACAAGTTGTTTTTCCATAATAACTCCTTTTATAACGTTATATATATTATAACAAAAAAAAGCCCCATTTATATGGGACTTTTGTGAAATTTAATTATTCAATGATTTGAGCAACTACACCAGCACCAACAGTACGTCCACCTTCACGGATAGAGAACTTAGTACCTTGTTCGATTGCGATTGGGTTGATTAAATCAACAGTCATTGTAATGTTATCTCCAGGCATAACCATTTCTACACCAGCTGGTAACTCGATTACACCAGTTACGTCAGTAGTTCTGAAGTAGAATTGAGGTCTGTAGTTAGAGAAGAACGGAGTATGACGTCCACCTTCTTCTTTACTTAATACGTAAACCTCTGAAGTGAATTTTTTATGTGGGTTAACTGAACCAGGTTTAACGATAACTTGACCACGTTCGATATCATCACGTTTAGTACCACGTAATAAACATCCAACATTTTCACCAGCATCAGCATAGTCTAATAATTTACGGAACATTTCTACACCAGTAATAGTTGTAGTTTGAGTCTCTCTGATACCAACGATTTCACAAGTATCTCCAACAGAGATTCTACCACGTTCAACACGTCCAGTAGCAACTGTACCACGACCAGTGATACTGAATACGTCCTCTACAGGTAACATGAATGGTTTATCAACATCACGTTCTGGAGTTGGTACATACTCATCAACAGCAGCCATTAATTCTAAGATTTTAGCTTCATGTTCTGCATCACCTTGTAACGCTAATAAAGCAGATCCCATGATTACAGGAATATCATCACCTGGGAAATCGTATTCAGTTAATAAATCACGAACTTCCATTTCAACTAATTCTAATAATTCCTCATCATCAACTTGGTCAGTTTTGTTTAAGAATACAACTAATTTAGGTACACCAACTTGGCGAGATAATAAGATATGCTCTCTAGTTTGAGGCATTGGTCCATCAGCAGCAGATACTACTAAGATCCCACCATCCATTTGAGCAGCACCAGTGATCATGTTTTTAACATAATCGGCATGTCCAGGACAATCTACGTGAGCGTAGTGACGATTTTCAGTTTCATACTCAACATGAGCAGTATTGATTGTGATTCCTCTTTCTCTTTCTTCCGGAGCACCATCGATTTCATCGTATGCTTTTACTTCAGCACCAGTAACTTTAGATAATGCTAATGTAATAGCAGCAGTTAATGTAGTTTTACCGTGGTCTACGTGACCAATTGTTCCAACATTAACATGGGGCTTGGTTCTATCAAATTTTTCTTTAGCCATTTTAAAAATCCTCCTAATGTTTTCCTATATTCATTTTTAATTTTATATCATTACTTGCTTTTTGGCAAGTATATTTTACTTAACCATTTCTGCGTTTTATAATTTCCTCAGAAATTGATTTTGGACATTGCATATAGTGACTAAATATCATAGAGTAATTCCCTCGTCCTTGAGTATTTGAACGTAATGATGTTGCGTATCCAAACATTTCGCTTAGTGGTACATGTGCTGAAACAACTTGAGCATTACCTCTAGCTTCTTGTCCTTCCATACGACCACGTCTAGCAGTTATATCTCCGATAACATTACCAAGATAATCATCCGGTACTGTTACTTCAACTTTCATCATTGGTTCTAAAAGAACAGGATTACATTTTGAAACAGCATTTTTAAGTGCCAAACCAGCTGCCACTTTAAAGGCCATTTCATTTGAATCTACATCATGGTAAGAACCATCAAATAATGTAGCTTTAAGGTCGATCATTGGATAACCAGCTAAAATACCGTTATCTAATGAATCAGCAAGTCCTTTTCCTACTGCAGGGATGTATTCTCTAGGAACTACACCACCAACGATAGCGTCAACAAACTCAAATCCTTTACCTTCATTTGGTTCAAATTTAATCCATACATGTCCATATTGTCCACGTCCACCAGATTGGCGAACAAATTTACCTTCTACCTGAGCTGGAACTGTGATAGTTTCACGGTAAGATACTTGCGGAGCACCAATAGTAGCTTCTACTTTGAATTCACGTTTCATTCTATCAGTGATGATATCTAAGTGTAATTCACCCATACCAGCAATGATTGTTTGACCAGTTTCTTCATGTGTATAAGTTCTAAAAGTTGGATCTTCTTCTGCAAGTTTTTGTAATGCTACACCCATCTTGTCTTGATCACCTTTACTATTTGGTTCAATAGCAACTGAGATTACAGGCTCTGGGAATACCATAGACTCTAATATTATTTCAGATTTCTCTGCACATAACGTATCACCAGTTGTAGTATTTTTAAGTCCTACTGCAGCAGCAATGTCTCCAGCGAAAACTTCTTGAATTTCCACTCTGTCATTTGCATGCATCTGTAAGATACGTCCAATTCTTTCTTTTTTACCTTTATTGGCATTTAATAGGTAAGAACCAGACTTTAAACTTCCAGAATAAACTCTAAAGAATGTTAATCTACCTACATAAGGGTCAGTCATAACCTTAAATGCTAATGCACTAAATGGTTCAAAGTCACTAGATTTTCTTGATACTTCATCTCCATTAGGTAAAGTCCCAACGATATCTGGCACTTCTACTGGAGAAGGTAAGTAATCAATTACAGCATCTAGTAATAATTTAACTCCCTTATTTTTGAATGCCGTACCGCATAATACTGGGAACATTTTTACTGATAAAGTTCCTTTTCTTATTGCGTCTTTTAACTTAGAAGTACTAATCTCTTCACCTTCTAGGTAAATCATCATTAATTCTTCATCAAATTCAGCTACAGCTTCAATCATTTCATCTCTTTTTACTTCAGCGATTGCTTGTAAGTCCTCAGGAATTTCAATTTCCGTCGCACTTTCATCAGCACCACCATCATATTCATAAGCTTTCATCTCTACTAAGTCGATTACACCTGTAAAATTATCTTCAGCACCAATTGGCCATTGTAAAGCAACAGCGTTAGCACCTAATCTACTTTTAATTGTTTCAACTGAGTATGCAAAGTCAGCTCCAATTTTGTCCATTTTGTTTACAAAACAAATTCTAGGTACAAGATAGTCAGTTGCTTGTCTCCAAACTGTCTCAGTCTGAGGTTCTACCCCGGCTTGAGCATCTAAAAGGGCAACAGAACCGTCTAATACACGCAAAGAACGAGATACTTCTACTGTAAAGTCTACGTGTCCTGGTGTATCAATGATGTTAATACGATGTTTGTTCCAATATGCTGTAGTAGCTGCTGATGTAATCGTGATTCCGCGTTCTTGTTCTTGTGCCATCCAGTCCATTTGTGATGCTCCATCATGAGTCTCACCAATTTTATGAGTAACACCCGTATGGTATAAGATACGTTCCGTTGCTGTTGTTTTACCAGCATCGATATGTGCCATAATACCAATATTACGTGTATTTTCTAAACTAACTTCACGAGCCATTTTAAACTACTCCTTGTTGTATTTTTTTATAGATTTTATTACCAACGATAATGTGCAAATGCTTTATTAGCTTCTGCCATTCTATGGATATCATCGCGTTTTTTAACACTTGAACCCATACCTTTTGCTGCATCCATAATCTCTTTTGCTAATCTTTCTTCCATAGTCTTCTCATGTCTTTGACGAGAATACTGTGTTAACCATCTTAATCCTAAAGTTGTTCTTCTTGCAGGTCTAACTTCAACTGGTACTTGATAGTTAGATCCACCAACTCTTCTCGCACGAACTTCTAATACAGGCATAATATTATCTAGTGCCTCATTAAAAACTTCGATAGGATTACGATCAGTTGCTTTTTCAATTTTGTCGAACGCTCCGTATAAAATCTTTTGAGCAGTTCCTTTTCTACCATCTAACATAATACTGTTAATTAATCTCGATACTAACTTTGAGTTATAAATCGGATCTGGTAATACATCTCTTTTAGGTACATTTCCTTTACGTGGCATACCAATCTCCTCCTTTCATTATTTAGGTCTTCTTGTTCCATATTTTGAACGAGCTTGTTTACGTCCTTCCACACCAGTAGTATCTAAAGTACCACGTACGATGTGATAACGTACACCTGCTAAGTCTTTAACACGTCCACCACGAATTAACACAACACTATGTTCTTGTAGTGAATGTCCGATTCCAGGGATGTAAGCTGTTACTTCTTGACCATTCGTTAATCTAACACGAGCAAATTTACGTAATGCTGAGTTAGGTTTACGAGGTGTCATAGTAGATACACGAGTACATACTCCACGTTTTTGTGGTGAATACGTAGTAATTGATTTTTTATGAATTGAATTGAATCCAACGTTTAAATGTCTAGATTTAGACTTTTTTACTTTACTAGTACGTCCTTGTTTAACTAATTGATTAATTGTAGGCATTTTGGTTCCTCCTCTCTTTCCACATAACCAGGTGGTTCATTTTCCACATTTTTATTAGGCCTTGCCATAGCAAAGCCTTAATTTCTTAAGCCTATTTATTATACTTAGTCTTGGATCTAAAGTCAATATCTTTTTATATTTTATTTAGTTTTTTTTAATTTATCCAAAAAAAGTGTATTATTAGAAACATTCTTATGTTTTGCATTCTATTATGATATAATATTTATATAATTGTCAAAATTTGGAGGTAAATATGAAATGTATTAATTGCGGAGAAAATGTATTTGATTTGGTACATTGTTCAAATTGCGGTATTAGCCAGGAAGAGTACATCTTCGAAAACATTAATGAAATCTCGCTTACTCAAATATTATCCTACATATTTCAATCCAGCTCATTTGATAGTAAAATAAGTAACTTGAAATCTGCTTTTAATGACTTTTTAGTAAATTATAAAACCGAAAATAATATTTTACAACTAATAATAACACAAGAGTTGATATTAAAACTTAAAAACCTTAATGAAGATGACGTAATTAGAATTTTGAATATTGAAACTCAACGTATAAATAGAGAATACATGATTGATAAAACTCTAATTTCCTCATTAATTAAATCTATGATAGCTTCAATGAATCCTAATTTAACTTTAAAAGATGATAACATAATTACAACTCTCGAGAATGACATATTCTTTAAAGACGAAAGTTTAATAAGTGAACTTGAATTATACTTTAATTCTGAATTTAAAAAATTAACTACAAAGAGAATCACCAACACAATGAAACTAGAATTGTCAAATAAAGGTATCGAAACTATTGATGGGATAGAACAGTTCAAAAGTTTAGTTGAAATAGACATAAGTTATAACCCTATTGAAGATGTTACTATGCTATTCAATATACCTTCTTTGAAAAAAATTAACGTAAAGAATACTTATCTAGATGAGTTATCTATCTTATATTTAAGGTCTTACTCATCCAAAATTGACATAACATTCGATAGAGAACTCTTAAAGCTAACTGACAGTGAGGAAAAGTTTTTTGTACTTACTCAAGAAAGCAATAATCCCAAGAACCAATATTTGATTGGGAAACACTACTACGATGGTAATATAGTTAAAGAAAACCGTTCTACTGCACTTAAATGGTTTTCAAAAGCTTCAGAATCAAATCAGCCAGACGCATTATATATGATTGCTAAGTATTTTGAATCCGGAATTGGTTTGATTGTCAACAAGCCTAAAGCACTCGAATTATATAAAAAAGCTGCGTCATTAGGAAATAAACAAGCGAAAAGGAAAATAAACAAACTAGAAAGAGAAATTTTTAGAGAATCACATAAAACACAAAACGCTAAACATCATGACTTAAATCCTGGCATTGTAATAAAACATAACACTAAGAAAAAGACCTTGTCTTTTATATTTAACTTTTTCTTTCGATATGTAAATATTGCTACTGTTGGATGGAAGTCATTTAAGGAAGAGATAACAATAGCGAATTATATATCTTTTGCAATTGTATTCTTAATTTGCTTTACTACTATTCTTTCAGACCCTTATGAACAGAAAGGATTAATGTTTATTATAATCGCTTATCCAATTTCATTCACAATCTTTTATTCAATGATTGTTTATTCCATTTCATTACCGATAAGGTTCATTAAGATTATACTTTCAGTCATTAATAAAGTTTACAATTAACAAGAAGGATACATTTAACATTATTTTAATACTATTAAATCATTATACTGAAATGGAGGTTCGTTTATGAAGTGTCTAAATTGCAATGCACAATTACAAAGCTCAACCCAGTGCTATGAGTGTCATACGAATCAAGAGGAATTCCTTTTTCAGAATCTGGAAAAATTGTCACTTGATCAAATACTCGTATTTATTTTTCAATCTGACTTATTCGATGTAAATGTTAATAGTATCAAAGCTGCACTTAATGATTTACTTATTTATAAGAAGAAAGAAAAAAATATACTTGATTTACTCTTAAAAGATGACTTACTAGATAAAGTTATAAACGTTCCATCTTTAGAAAAAGCGGAAAGACTTGTAATAATTGAAACAAAAAATATTGTTGATACATTTGAAATAAATCAGGAACTTATATACAACATTTTAGGTTCTTTGGTACAAGCAATAAGACCGGAATTTTTAATAAAAGTATATGTTAAAAAAGATGTGATGCCAGAAACAGTCGAAAAAAAACAAAATAAGTTTAAGCTTATATTTTTATTGCTAGCTGTTATAGCAGCAATTTCTATAAGTGGTTCTTTTCTAAAAACTCTTATAGAAAGTGCTGAACTAATTTCTGAAGAAGTAATCTCTGAAGAACTAATCTCTATAATATTCATGTATGATGATGAAAGAATTATAATAGAATATAACGCTGAATCTGGAAGCGAAGTAAAAATTCCTATAGCTGAGAACAAAGAAGGATTAAGATTCATGGGATGGGATGATGGAGAAGCCTTTATGGAAGATGGCGGAGACGTATTGGAAGTCCCCCCTTCTGATAGAGTATTCACTGCAATATATGAAGTTACCGAGAATGTTTTATACCGTGTAATATTCGAGGACTATGATGGATCTATAATGTATGAGGGCTACCATGAAGAAAACTATATTATAGATGCCCCATATGGAGAGAAAGAAGGCTATGCATTCTCAGGGTGGTTCAACGGTGAAACATTACTTTATGAAATAAGAAGCATAAGAGTACCTAACCACGATATAACATACACCGCAGTATATCAGCAACATTATACTGCATTTGACGTTGTATTTGAAGATTATGACGGTTTTTCTATATTAGAAACTCGTATTCGTGAAGGTGGCTCTATAAAACAATCAAATGTCCCTATACCTTCAAGGACAGGTTTTGTTTTTAAAGGATGGAAGTACAATGGTACAGTACTCCCGTTTGATTATGGATTAATTGATAATATAAATGAAAACAGAGTATATACTGCAGTTTATGACACATTAGAAAATTCAGAAGGTTATGACCATAATACAGTTACCCTTTCAGACATCTATGATAAATTAAGCTCAGCTAACTCTGGTTCCTTTAATATAGTTGGAACTACAGGTTTTATTAATGAAGTATCAAAACATATTTCTCCAGGGCTAACGTGTATTGGATCATGTCAACCAAATATATATGAAGGACATGTTATTATACATCTATCAGAAAATTTGACAGATGAAGAACAATTCGCACTTGATTACGTTATCCCACCAATCGCAATTAAGTCAATTGAAAACAAACAATATTTAAGTATTGAAGATGACGGAAGATACATCATAGCAATCAGAGGACCTGAATCATATGCAATTAATGTTATAAAATCTGTTTTTAACTAGATAATTCAAATTATTATGTACTTAATGACCATAGTGTAAAAAAGAAGAGCAAAATTCCGCTCTTCTTTTTCGATACAAAAATTAAAGGTTACATATTATACATTTATTATTATCAGATGTCTTAGTAGAGTAATATTCTCCACACATGCACTTTTCTATGCCTTCGTAAATTTCTGTTAATGCATCACGCCACTCCTTGGGAGAAACTCTAGCGCTTCTATTATTAATCCCATCTGTAAATGATCGTATGAACAAATCCTGTAGGTCTTTAGTTAATGATTTCCACAATACCTTAGTTATAGGATTTTTTTCTTCTATTAGTTCGTTTGATTTATTATCAGGATCAAATATAAACACAGGTTTGCCATATACTAAATCAGTAGTCTTCTCACTAATAATTTTAGGCTCGTAGTATTTTTTTCCATGATAAGGGTGATTCCAACACATTAATTGGAATAAAACTATAGCAAGTGAATAAAGGTCAGTTGCTTCGTCTGTGGTTTGCTCCCCTTTAAATACTTCTGGTGCCATAAATGGTTTAGTCCCCAAAATATGACTTTTTGATTTATAATTATTCCCTATGTTATCGTTATCAAATATCCTAATTGTACCTTCACTTGGACTAAATACAATGTTTTCTAAAGAAATATCTCTATAACATAAACCTGCTAGATGAACTATAGAGAAGGATTCAACAATATTAAGCATAACTTCAACCATCTTCTTATAGTTAGGAGCTAAATTTGGATTAGCTTGTATTTCTCTAAATTTATAATAATCATTTAAGTCTATTAAATCCATTAAGTATCCAAAAGTATACTTGTTCTCTTTCTTGAAACAAATATCTAATGGCCAAGCGAATGTGTCTGTATGACCACTCGGAGCTTGCTTTAAGACTAAGTGATTAACATCATCATAAAGCGCATTTGATGCTACATCTTTAAAATACCACTTTAATGCCTTAATAGTTCCACTTGAACTCCTTACTTTATATACTTCTCCTTGTCCGCCCGAACCAAGAACATCTAAAACTTCATACTCACTATTTAAGTACACAGCTTTTACTTTTTCCCCAATTTTTAACATTGTACTACCTCCACATTAACTACAAACATACTTATATCATCTCCACACCCTTCTTTGGATATCTTTGATAATAAGTTGTAAAATTCATTTTTAATTGGCTCTACTCCATCTCTAACTACCAAAGAAGATAACATATTTAGATGATTTTCAAATACATCTTTAGTAGCAAATGAGTTAACATGACCATCAGTTGAAAGAACTATAACACCTCTTTGAAGTTCTAACTCTATTATCTCGAAATCATCGCTTGCGTCATCTGATATTAATGATTTTGTTATGTTACTGTGCTCATAATCTTCTCCAAATGGATAATCGATTCTACTAGACACTAAAAATACATTACCATCACCAATTTTTCCAGATATCATTTTTCCATCCATAAGCATTACAAATAAACATGTTGAACCGAATTTTTCTATCGCTTCGTGCTTTGATACTCTAGGTTGATTAGATTGATTGTAGAAATTCAAACACTCTTCTTCCCACGTTGTGATAAAAGTATCAATCAAATCACTTTTTAATTTTTCCTTCAGTTTATCTGAAGTTGAATTTTCTTTAAGTATCTTAACTAATAAATCACATGCTAACTGTGAACCAATATTACTATACTCATACTTATCTGACCCATGACCGTCTGCAATAACAATGATTAATATTTCATCATCTTGGTATACTGAATTAGCATCTTCACATACAGTACCATTTTGAATATGTTTCTCGCCAATAACAGTCCCGCCTGCATATGTAAATTTAAACATTAAAATAAGTCCTTAAGAGCTTCAATCATTTCATCTTTAGTTTCTTCTTGATTTCCAAAATCACCTATAGTACTAGACATTGAGGATGATACGATACTTTGTTCACAAATAATCTTTACTATCTCATTTAAATCACTAAGTTCTTTAGCTTGTAAAATGTTTCTACCTGGTGATGCGAAGATGTTAAAGTTACTTAAATTAACTTTATCTCCGATAGCAACAACAACTCTTATCGTATCGTCTGCTACACCAGAATCATTCATATATCTAATCGCAGATTGAAAATCATCTGTACTATCACCATCTGCAAAGAGTAAACATACAGGTGGTAATAGTGATTGAGATTTTCCCTTTAATTCAATTACGTCATTAGTAAATGATTTAATAGCCTCACCCATTTTTGTAAGACCTAACGGATTACTTAAATACTTCCACTCTACGTCATCAGCTATAGACTGATCTTTAATATGCCATTTTACTCTAGATGAGTAAGTTAAAGCATGTAATAAAATATCAACATTATTCTTTTTCATTTCAAGAGGTAAACTTTTCAATGTTTGTCTAATCGCAGTGTTTAAACTATCAATGTTTTCCCCTCTCATTGAACTCGAAACATCTATTAATAAATATAAATTGATAGTTGGCTTTTGAAGACCAACACTTAATGAATCTATAATTGATTTATACATAATCTCACCTTATCCTATAACTTTAACTTTTCAATAGCTTTCTTATATCCTTTATCTGCTGAATTCTTATATAATTGATTTGCCTTTTCTAGGTTAATCTGTCCCATAAGACCTTTCTCATATATTTTAGCTAAAACATAATTAGCTTCCGCATCATCTAGTGCTAATTTCAAATAACTAGCTGATTTTCTAATTAATTGTTTATTATCTTTACCATACTTATATAATAAGAAGCCAGCATTCTTTGCAGATGTTAAATTACCTTGGTCAGCCGCTTTAGAATACCACTCAATAGCTAAGTTTATATCTTTTTCTAAATGAATACCTTTTTGATACATATAACCAATTCTGTTCATTGCATCAAGATTTAGATTATCAGATGCTTTAACATAATATTGAAATGCCAATCCATAATCTTTTCTTTGACCAAAGCGACCATTAAAATATATATCTCCTAGCATTCTTTGAGCTAAGTCGTCACCGTATTTAGCACATTCTTTTAAATAGTAAACACCATCAACAAAATCACTTTTTTCAAGATATTCAACCGCCACTTTACGATTTTCATCAATTAATCTCTTGTAGTAATAATCATAAAAAGTTTGATAATCAGCATTATACTTAATAGCTGCCATTAATAAAAAGTTATCAACTAGTTCTTTAGATACTATTCCAAAGTAATCACTTAGTTTTTTTATGCTTCCATCTAAGTTATTTCTAAATTCTTTAGAAGTTTGTTTAAATATATTTCTCTCTACATTAATATCTACTAACTTATATATGTATTTTATATTTTCAGTATAAGAACCTACTGAATTTTCTATTAAACTGAAAAGAAGTTTTCTTTTGCTTACTCTACTAAACCCATACTTGTTATACGAAGACTGTAATATATCTCTTACATCATTACTTATCATTTTTTAAGAATCATAGTAAATAAGTTCGATATTTCTTTCTTATCAACTAATACTTTCACTAAACTTGTACAATTCGTCTCATAATTCACAAGGTTTTCAACAGACTTCATATTTATAGGGTTTTTTCTTAAGTCAATCTCCGTTAGATTTGGTAAAGTACCAATCCACTCAACTTTTTCAACTTCGTTATTATCCAATTTAATATAATTAATATTTTTCAGTTCGCTTAATGATGATGAATCTTTAATAAAATTATCTGATAAATCAATTTTTGTTAAGTTAATAAGATATTCTAACCCACTAATATTTTTTATACCTTTATTTCTAAGCTTTACGTCTTTAAGAAGCATAAGGTTTAATGGTGTTAACTTTAATTCATTTAAATTCATATCTACTTCTATAGACGCTAGATTTCTTAAGACCTCTTCTTGGATAACATCTTTCATATTTTTATCTTTAAAGGTATTAGTTATATCTTCTAGTAGGTTCTTTCTGGAACTAATTCTTAATTCTTGTAAACTACTAACCTTGTTCAATATATATATATCTTCAATCTCCTCAATATTATCTATCTCTAAAGTTTCCAGCTTTTTCATATAAGTAAACACCTTTACAGATTTAAAACTATGTTTAGATAATTTAACTTTTTTAAGTCTTGTAAAGTTTTCAAGGCCAGCTAAGTATTTTATATTTGAAAAATCAGTACCTGTTAAATCTAAATTTGTTATCTTAGATGCTTGGAGAACGTTCAATTGCTCTGCATTACAGATATCTAATAATCTTTGATTTAACCAATCATCTTTTATTTCGATTATCTGCATAGGATTAAACAACTCATTCTCATTACTCATCTTATTATTTTTTATGACTAGTTCATTTAGTTTCTTGAGTGAATATATTGTTTCAACGTTACTAATTAAATTATTACTTACATTAAGTATCTCAATATTAAGATTAGAAAGTGGTTCTAAGTTCTCTATGAGATTACTTGAAATATCTAACACATTTAGACTTCTCAAATCCTTTATTGGTAGTAAATTACTAATCTTATTTATAGATATATCTAGATTAGTAAGATTACTTAAGTTTCTTAATGAACTAATATTTGATATTAAATTATTACTAGCTCTCAAAGTTCGTATATTTTTTAGATTACTTAAGGGTGTTAAATTAGATATTCTATTCTTACAAATATCTAAGTATTCTAAATTAGTAAACTCCTCTAATCCGCTTATATCTTGAACTTCACAATCAGTTATCGTAAGACTTTTAATATCAAATATATCAATATATCTTAAATAATCAATAGGTGAATACTTCTTAAAAAATCGATTAAGCTCAACATCTTTGAAAATAATTCTTCTTAATGGTTTTTCAAAGGCGTTATTATCGAGTTTGTTATTTTGAATATTTAATTTCTCTAGTTTTAATAGATTAGACAAACCATTAAATTTACTAATATTATTGTTATCAAGAATTAAGGTACAAATACTTTCACACTTAGTTATTGGATATATATCCTCAACGTGATTATAACTCAAGTCAAGATACTCCAATTTATTAAGTTCTTCTATTTCAGATAAATCAGAAATGTTGTTTCTAGATAATATTAACTTCCTCAAGTTCTTAAGATACTGCAAGCCATCTAAAGATGAAAGACCTTTATTAGATAAATCTAAAGACTCAATGTTTAGCAAATCACTTTTAAAAATATGACCAACTTTTTTGATTTTGTATCTAACTGCTTTTTCTATTTCTTTTGAATTAAACTCTATATGATCATCATCAGATATACTTGTCACAAAGTCGTCATACATAACAACTTTAGAATAAATATCATTCATAAAAGTGGTGTATTTTATATCATTATTATCCAACCATAAAAACTGTAACTTTAATTCCTTTAAAGGGCTAATATCATTAATACTGTTATTACATAACCAAAGTTCTCTTAAGTTATGAAGCTCCTTAAGAGATGTTATATCAATTATATTGTTGTTATTTAAATGTAATTCCACTAACTTAACTAGACTATTCAAAGAAGTTAAATCACTTATATTATTATTACATAGACTTAGAAATTCGAGCTCATGTAGTTCAGATAAAAAGTTTATATTTTTTAAGTCGAGGTTATCTAACCTCAACTCTTTTAATTTACTTAAACTTACTAAATGAGAGTATTCATTATCAATAACGTTTGATGAAACTATTTCAAGAACCTCAATATGAGGATAACTTCCTAAGCCTACTAGTGAATCAATATCGACGTTAGATAAGGTAACATCCTTTGAGTCAGATTGATTAGTGGATTCTAAATAATCTACTAATTTTTTCACTTTACACCTCTTATGCTTTTCTGCTTAGAAAATACTTCTCGAAAATATTAACTGAACTTGCTCCTAGAATACTTTCCTTATTATTAATGTTGAATTTTACAAACATCTTTTTACTTTGAGCTGGCTGTCCTGAAAATTTAGCTGAAAATTTCGAAAGTTTTACTTCACTAAATAAACTTGACACACCAATAAATGCACTAGTAGATAAAACTAGTCCCATGAACACTTCTTGAAGTAAAAAGTAAACCCCATAAGATAGACCCATAAAAATCATTAAGTTTAATATGCTTTTCAGTATTGAACCTTTTGATTTGTATGACTGTATAGGATTAAATGTAAACTCATCAGGTGATATAACAGGTAGTTCATTTTCACCCTCTTTATTAAAAACTAATAAATTAGAAACTCTTTTACCTGACTTTTCTGCGTACAGTGGTGTATTTGCAGTATAAAAGTTCCCGTCATTATCTTTACAGATTTCAAAACAACCGTTGTGTATCCATAATTTATTATCATATGATGTTGCCACATTGTTATATATTAATACACAGTAGTCTAAGTTATTCTTGTTTATATACTCTGTGAAATAAAATTCATTATCTAATGAAACGTCGAATCTACGCATATATTCTACCCTTAATGTCTTGTTATAATAAGACCTTAATCTGATAATTCTGATATCATAACCCAAAACAAAAATTAATGCGATAGAACCTGTTACAAGAGTTATTAATTGTTCAGATTCTCTATAATATACTGCCACTGTTAAAAGAATAACAGAAATAATGTATATGAATATTCTCTCTGATAAAGAACTCTTAAAACCAGTTCT
The DNA here is from genome assembly GCA_046529715.1 of Mycoplasmatota bacterium WC44. Lineage (GTDB taxonomy): Bacteria > Bacillota_I > Bacilli_A > MAG-NZ > MAG-NZ > WC44. Next base: position 457,681 of record CP134881.1, on the reverse strand, counting down.
AAGTGCTACTTTCTTAATTAATCTTTGTTTCTCTTTTAGAGTATTTTCATCAAAATTAATTTGTAACAATTTTCTAATTTTTCCCCTCATACTTTTACCTCTCTAATATATTAAAAGCTATAGGCATTTCCCATACTACATTCATATATGCGTAAAGGAAATTATTTGCCAGTAAATCATAAGAAATATTATCATAAATTTCTTTATTTAACTTCTTAATTTCATTCATAACTTTCTTGAAGTCAAAATAGTTATTAACTTCAACGTCTAACTCATCAATTAGTTCTTTTAGGAATGGTGAATAATCTTCTAAGTCCCTAACTCTCACATTAGTTAATGCTAGAGCGTAAAGTAAATAATCTGTAGTAATACTCCACACATTCTGAGCACGTGCTGCAATTAATAGTCTAAAGTAAGGTGTAAGTTCTTCGAAATAAGGACTACCGTTCTTAGATAAATAATTTCTTGTTTTTTCTCTTAGGTAATCAAAATCATTAAGATAATAGAAATTTTCTTTTAAAAAGTCTCCTTTTTTAAATCCTTTTCTTAAGGTATTCATTGACTTAAACAACTCAGAATTGCCTTTGTTTTCGAATTCCTTCTCATAAAAAATTACCAAATAATCAATTTTAAAATTACTATCTAGATAAGACATAACTTCGCCATCTCTAAAGTAATCTCTTTGCATAATTGTTTCAAAAAACTGAGTTAGATTTTTCTTAAATAATTCATCTAACTTGCTTCTAAGTGTTTTATTATCATCGAACTTAGAACTACCTTCGAAGAATGAATTACTCACTACTTTAGAAATTGTATACAATTGGTTATCTTTAATCTTCCCAAAGAAATTCCTTACGTTGTCATAATTCATTCTTGTATTGTACTGTGGTTTTGTTAACCCAATTACTAGAGCTTCGTAATCTTTAGGTACCCCCACTTCTGAAAGCATCGTGGCCCAGTTCTTTTGTTCAAAAAATGCTTCAAAGTGAACATCTGGATTTGTTTTAATTACCTTATTTGCTTGCCCACTTTTCCAAAATGCATATAGAATAGTTTTCCCAACAGCATAATAGTCTGAGCTTACATATGCTTTATTCTCATATATAATTTCTGGGGCTATGTAACCTTTTGTGCCCTTATGAGAAAAAGTAGGTACAAAGTCATTATAGTTATTTAATAAACTTTTAGTTTCTACTACCTCACTAATATCAAAGTCTATTATTCTATAGTTAATTTCTCCACTAGGCATTATTTCTTGGACAATATTTTCTGGTTTAATATCTCTATGTATTATGTTATTACTATGTAACTCAAAAATCCCCTCATTTAAGCATTGTATGTACTTATCCATATCAATAACATCATAATTAATAGGGTCGTACTTTTTCATTACTATTTCAAATGAATCATCCTTTTCGTTAATAGCTTCGATTTCAACAAAGTTATCATCGGCTGACCCTTTTATAACGTCAAAGACCATTTTGTTATAGTCTTCTTTTAGTATTACTTTAATCACACTATTGTCTGTGAATGTTAAAGACATAATCAACCCCCCTTAGTAAATGATAATATAGCTTTCATTCAATTCATTTGTAATATTATTTTTTTCTAATTCTTTTAATTTTTTTAGAACAGTTTTCTTATCAAATTGATCAACTCTTTTTAATCTATGAATTTCCTGTAGGTCTTTCTTTTTAATTTCAGCAGTAGTAACAATCAATATATCATCAGTATCAAATTGACCATATCCATTCCAAAATTTTAAATTTTCTCTTTTGCCTATATATTCATCTACTTTACCATTTCTATCAACATTAGCCTTATTAACTTTTTCTACAACATGTTCATTTACTCTATAGATATAAACTTTTCCAATGCTGTAACCCATAAATTCATAGTCAAAGTGTTTTTCACTAGTGTTAATTAGTAAACCTCCATTAGACACTTCAAAGTCAACTAAATCATATGTAAGTTTTTTGTAACTATTATTTATTATTGAATCTAGTATGTTAATATCAAAAGAATTTTCTTGTAATTGCTGCATATCTTTGAACTCGTAGATTGTATCCTTTATACCTTTGAATTGATTATCTTTCTTATGATTATATGCTAAAGAGAAATGAGACACACCATGTCCCATATGAACTAAGGGACTTCCGGCTAGTATTACAGCTTCATTTAAAAATGCCACTCTACTAGGAACTTCTTCACGTTTACCTAATTCATTAAAATATAAAGCACTTATTATTTTCTTCATCTTTTAGTTCTCCTTACATTCTAACTAAAATAAAAGCATTACCAATTGCGTAGTTATATTCGTCACCTATAGATTTAGATATAACTTCTTTTAGCTCTTCCTTAGTAATGTTTCCTTTGTTTTTGAATACTCCTGTTAGTGCTTCAAACTCATCTTCTTGAATTTTTTTAGGAGTCATTATTACATAATCACCAGATTCAAAATTAGTAAATGTTTCTGAGACTTCATTTTTTTCTTTATTACCTAAGAATGAATATACTTCATTTGTTTCCATAGAATCGATAATCTCTTGAGAGAATTTACCGATTTTAGCATATCGTTCTTTTTCAGTATGAATTGTATTAATTAAATTTAAGTTGTTTTTATTAGCATGATAGATGAATATTTCCCCTACATTGTAAGCATAAATTTCTTTCTTTTTATCTGCAACATGAACAACAATACCACCGATTGATGCTTTATAATTTTTTGAAGCCAAAACTTCATTAAGTTTTATAAGATTATGATTAATTTTATTAGATACTCCACTGTGCTCAAAGTTAACAAAGTCAGTATCTTTGATTCTATTCAATGCCAAAAAGTTAGCTTCTCCAGAATTGTTATCATCTATAGTATGTGTCATTGCTACATGGGTGAAATCATGGACTTCTGCTTCATAGAATCCTTCTCCAATAACAACTCCATCTACCAACACACCATATGGATTGAACTCATCTTTTGCATTTTTCTCAATCAATGTTCTTACTATCGTTTCAGTCTCTAATCTCATCATCGTACCAGAAATAGATTTTTTGTTAGATATATTTACATCTCTAACTTTTACAGTTTCTCTAGACATTAATTTCCCCCCTTATTAAAATAATGACTTCTTGATTTTATACTCAATGGAACCAATATCTAAAATATCATTCTTTTTAACCTCAACCTCATCAAACGGGATACACTTCTGTCCATTTAATAAAGTTCCATTTGTGCTATTTAAATCCTTAACGAATAGTTTCTTATTACGTAAAATAAATTCACCATGTTCTCTACTAATAGGTGAATAATTAAAGATATTACTTTCATGTGTTCTCCCAATTTTAATAGCACCTTTGATTTTAAATTTCTTCTTATCTCTAATAGATTTCAAAACAAACTTAGCCATATTAATCCCCCTTACTTTGTCATATATTTCGAAATACCATATCTAACTTCAAAGAAACGATATTTCTTTTCTAATAATTTCCAGGCTTCGTACTTGTTGTTAACAGTAGTGTCCTTATAGAACGTTTTGTTTAGAGTCTTAAACTCTTTTAAGAATGCTTTAAATTCTTTTTTATTAGTCTTATTCTTTTTTGCTTTCTTAGCTTTCTTAATTTGAGTAACAAATTCATCATGTTTCAAGTAACAATCTTTAATGTCACATTTTGTACATAACTCACTTTCATCACAATTATATGTGAGAAGTAATCTATTCAATTCACTAGAACAATTGTCCTTTACTCTTCGCATAATACCCCCCTTTCAAATAAAGTGCATTCTAATATTTATAAGTATACCATTAATTACATCTTAAGAAAATATTAATATCTATAAATCTAATTCTGTACAAAAAAAGGAACAAATAATCATATGTTAATTAGTTTATTCCTATTCCTATTTAATAATTTTAAACATGTAAAAATTACAATTAGATTTATATATATGGAGGCACTTTTAAATGAAATATCTACCATCACTCTGGATTTAGAATTTTGACTATTCTAATTTGACCATAAGCTATTTTGCTATATACTAGATAATTATCATCAAGATCTAATCTGCAATGAATATCATTAAATGAAAACTTCGTTGACTAATTATTTTCTTCTTGAATAATTGATAACTTAGAGATTAATTCTTGTTTGTCTCTTATATATTCAACGTTCATTTGCTTACCATTACTTGTATATTCAGCATTGTTCAACATACCTAACATCATTTCTATCGGTACATATATTTTCTCATTTCTTTTAATAATATCTAATCCAATAGTGTATTCAAGTGTGTTACTTGTATTATCATCGAACACTCGAATAAATGGTTGAACACTTAACATCACATCCATTACGACTGCACCGGTTCCATTTGAGAATATTAGTTCATCTCTAACTATCGTAAAAGTTCCTATCGCGGTTGTCATCTCCTCATACCAGACATACCAAGTATCATTCTCATAGAAACTATCCATTGAACTAATATTTAAATCATGATAATCCACATAATTATTTGTATAGACTATTGTGAATTGATTATTTTAATTTTCCACATTAGGACTAAGTTTTGTGATTAGATCTTGTTTATTTCTTATATACTCAACGTTCATTTGCTTTCCATCACTTGTATATTCAGCTTTGTTCAATCTACTTAACATCAATTCTATTGGAACATATATTTTTCCTGATCTTTCAATAATATTAGCACCTAAGGTATATTCAAGTGTATTACTTGTATTATCATTGAAAACTCTTATAATTGGTTCATTACTAAATGTCACATCCATTACTACAGCACCAGTTCCGTTTGAGAAGATAAGTTCATTTCCTACTTTTGTAAAAGTTCCGATACCATCATTAAGCTCTTCATACCATACATACCATGTTTCATTTTCATAGAAGCTATCCATTGAACTTATAGGGTGATTCTGATAATTTACGTAATCATATGTATAAATAATTGTAAACTCATCCTTTGAATCTTTTTCTTCATTGTAAGTAATCTGTTCAGTTTCATTACTAGAGTATCTTTCAATCATTTCTGTATCAAGACTTGACCTTACAATCATCTGCTTCCCGTCCTCAGAGTATTCAGGATAATGCAGCATTTTCAATATTTTCTCAATTGGAAGATAAATCTTATCATTCCTTATTTTAACATTATATCTAAATGGAACTGAAAGCTCACTTGTAAGTTGAATATATGAATCACCATTTCCAGCAAGTGACATGATAATTCTTACAGTACCAAATTTTAATGTAATTTCGTCTCCCCCTGAACTGAAACCATTACCTATTATATATTTGTACATTACATCTCCGAGATCCTTATACCAAACATACCATATACCGTCTTCGTAAAAACTATCCATTTCACTCATATTAAAAGTAGTAAAATTGACATTATCATTCGTATACAAGATTGAGAAATCTTCAGTTATCGTTTGCAATGGTTCTTCTTTTAAATTGGATGAAATCTTATCCAAATTAAAATAGATGGCTGAAGAAATCATAATTATTAAAATTGATACTATTCCAATTATTGCCTTCTTTTTCACAGGTGATTTCTGATGTTTTTGATTATCCTCTTTTCTTATGTCATTTTTTTTACTATTCTCAATTTTATTATTATCAGTTTTTGTTTTTGCAGTTTTCACGTACTCTGGTTTAATAGACTCAATTAGAACTTTCAATAATCTTGAAACTAGTGCTTCGTTTGTACCATATTTATTAACCTGTTTTCTAGTTTCAATGTTTACAAATCTACTAGTATCTTCTAGAGAACTTAGATTATTAATATTATTCAAAAGTTGTTCACTCAAGATTAAACCCAAGACATTTTTCTCAGCTTCAAAGTTTATTAATAGGTCATTAAATGCTGCTTTAATAGCCGTTAAATTGTTACTAAATATACCAGATTTAAAAATAAAAGATAAAATATCTTTTAAGGATAATATATCTAGATTATCAAACAAGTACTCTTCTTGATTAATTAAACAATTATGACATCGATCAATATTATTAATTAATTCACCACATTTTAAACATTTCATTACTCTACACACCCCCCATAGTTACTTTAAGTGTAGCATACTATAAATAGTATGTATAGAGCGTATCTAAGTATCACATATATATAAAAAAGGTGCTATAAATTAATTCATAGCACCTTAAGAACTTATTTTTATAATTTCACTCAAACTAGAGTAATAAATTATACTAAATTTTATTTGTTTTTAATTAAATTCTTCTAATGACTCAAATTCTACTTCATCCTCTACTGGTCTTTCGTAATCTACTTCTACATTCGTAATAATACCTGTACCTGCTGGGATTAATCCACCGATAATTACATTTTCTTTTAATCCTTTTAATGGATCAATCTTACCTTGAATTACTGCATCAGTTAATACTTTTGTAGTCTGCTGGAAACTCGCAGCACTTAAGAATGATTCAGAATTTACAGCTGATTTAGTAATACTTAGAATTTCTGGTCTACCGATTGCAGGTTTCTTACCAGCAGCGAATGCCATTCTATTTGCTTCTAAGTATTTATTCTTAGATACTAATAAACCTTGAAGTAAATTAGTGTCTCCTTCTTCAATAATAAGTACATTCTTGAACATTTGTCCAATGATTACTTCAATGTGCTTATCTTGAATTTCTACACCTTGAGAACGATATACTTTTTGTACTTCTTTCAAGATATAGTTTTGAACCCTTACAGCTGAAGTAGCTCTTAATAACTCTTTAGGAGCGATACTACCTTCAGTTAATGGATCACCAGCTATAACGCTATCTCCTACTTCTACAACTAATGTAACAGAAGCTGAGTCAGTTTTATGCTCTCTTGTTTCATATTTACTCTCGATTTCAATATGGTATTTATTGTCACCAAGTTCAATACTTTTAACAACACCATCCATTTCAGCTATTGTAGCTGCATTTTTAGGATTTCTTGCTTCAAATAATTGTTCGATACGAGGTAAACCTTGCGTGATATCTGTTCCGGCTACCCCACCTGTATGGAACGTACGCATCGTTAACTGAGTACCTGGCTCACCAATTGATTGAGCAGCAATAGTACCAACAGCTTCACCGATTTCAACAATTCCACCAGTAGCTAAGTTTTTACCATAACATTTAATACATAGTCCATCTTTACTATCACAATCTAAGTTAGTTCTAATTTCGATTTCCTTGTATCCACAAGCTATGATTTGATCAGCTATATCTTCAGTAATATATTCATTTCTTTGAATAATAACATCCTTAGTTTTAGGATTAATAACCTCTTTACTAGCGTAACGACCAACAATACGATCTCTAAATCCTTCGATTAATGTTCCATCTTCATTTAGGACATCTTTAACATATGTACCTTTATCTGTTTCGCAGTCTTCTTCAACAATTATTACTTCTTGAGAAACGTCTACTAGACGTCTAGTTAAGTAACCTGAATCGGCTGTTTTAAGGGCAGTATCGGTAGAACCTTTACGTGCACCATGCGTAGAGATAAAGAACTCTGACATCGTTAACCCTTCAATGAAGGCTGAAATGATTGGTAACTCAATTGTTTTACCAGAAGGGTTAGCCATTAATCCACGCATACCTTCTAACTGAGTGAAGTTCGATGCATTACCTCTGGCACCAGAGTGCGCCATCATGAAGATGTGGTTAACATCGGCTTTCTCAGCCATTTCTTTTTTGATATCTGTTTCAAGTTTAGCTTTTGCAGATTCCCATTCTTTAATAACTTTAGCGTAACGCTCTTCGTCAGTAAGAAGTCCTCTATCAAATGCTTTATTATATTTCTTAACTTGTTGATTTGCGTTTTCAACAACTTCAGGTTTACTTTCAATTACTTGAACATCACTTGATGCTACAGTAATACCGGCTAATGTTGAATACTTAAATCCTAAGTCTTTCATTTTATCTAACATTTTTGATGTTTCAGTAGTATGACACTCTTTTAATACATGTAATATTAAGTCTCCCAAGAAACCTTTCTTAAATGCTGATACAACTTCTGCATTTTGAATAGCTTCTTTAACACTAGTTCCTTTAGGAACAAAGAATTTATCATCAATTTCTGCAGTTAAGTTCTTGTTTGTAGGTTCATTAATATATGGAAACACACTAGGGAAATACTTAGTAGGAATAATATCATTAAAGATTAATTTTCCATATGTAGTTATTAAATATTTCTCTCTTTGTTCATCAGTTAATTTAAAGTTAGTAAAGCTCTTAGCAGGAACAGCGATTCTACTATGAAGAGATATTCTTTCATTTTCAAATGCTAATTCTATTTCACTCATATCTTTAAATACTGAACCTTCCCCTTTTTCACCAGCTCTTTCGATAGTTAAATAGAAGTTACCAAGTACCATATCCTGTGAAGGCGTAACTACTGGTTTTCCATCTTTAGGGTTAAGGATGTTGTTTGAAGCTAACATTAATAGACGCGCTTCTGCTTGTGCTTCTTCACTTAAAGGTACATGTACAGCCATTTGGTCCCCATCGAAGTCAGCATTGAATGCTGGCGTTACTAATGGATGTAAACGGATTGCTTTCCCTTCAACTAATTTAGGCTCAAATGCTTGAATACCTAATCTATGTAATGTAGGTGCACGGTTTAGTAATACTGGATGTTCTCTAATTACGTGTTCTAACACACCCCATACACTTGGATGTTCTTTATCTATTAATATTTTAGCTTTATTTGTAGACATATTTGGTTCTAACTCACGAACAATCATTTCGCGAATTACAAACGGTCTAAATAACGATAACGCCATTTTCTTAGGTAGTCCACATTGATGCATTTGTAAGTCTGGTCCTACAACGATAACCGAACGTCCAGAATAATCAACACGTTTACCTAATAAGTTTTGACGGAAACGTCCTTGCTTACCTTGTAATGATTCACTTAATGATTTTAATGGACGATTTTTTTCCATTACACGACGATTCTTTTTACTAGAGTTATCGATTAATGCATCAACAGCCTCTTGAATCATACGTTTCTCATTTTTAATCATTAAATAAGGAGCATTTTGAGTATATAACTTTCTAAGACGCTTATTTCTATCAATAATTCTCTTATAAAGTTTATTTAAGTCAGTTGTTGCGAAACGACCACCGTCTAACTGAACTAATGGACGTAAGTCTGGTGGTAGTACTGGTAATGAATGTAATACCATCCATTCAGGCTTATTAGCTGAATTTAAGAATGACTCAACGATATCTAAACGCTTAATATAATGTACACGTTTTTGTTTAGGAGATAACTCTAAGTTTTTTCTTAATATCTTACTTTCTTCTTCTAAATCCATATCAGTCAACAATTTTTCAATTGCTTCAGCACCAGTTAATGCTTTAAATCTACTTCCATAAGCAACTAGATATTTAGCATGATCTTGTTCTGATAAGATTTGTCCCTTGATTAATTCAGTATTACCAGGCGTAACAACGATATAAGAAGCTAAATAAATAATTCTTCTTAAATCATCCTTTTTCATTTCTAATAATGTAGCTAACTTACCACTTTTGAAATACCATTCATGAATTACTGGAGCAGCTAACTCAATATGCCCCATTCTTTCACGACGAACTTTACTTTCAGTTATCTCAACGCCACACTTTTCACATTTCTTACCGATATCAGTTTGACGTTTAGATTTGCTACATGCACATTGATAATCTTTAGTTGGTCCGAAGATTATTTCACAGAATAAACCATCTCTTTCAGGTTTAGAAGTTCTATAGTTAATAGTTTCTCCACTTTTAACTTCTCCGTAAGACCAATCTCTGATTTCCTGTGGTGATGCTAATTGTACTTGAATATAATCATATTTTTTACTCATAACTTCACCCCTTCTACATATTCTTCATGCCGAATTTTGTTATATAATCTTCTTCTCCGTCTTGAACAAGAGATTTATTAACTTCATCTTCGCCATCTTTTGTTATTAACTTAACACTAATACCTAGTGCTTGTAACTCTTTAATTAATACACGGAACGATTCAGGTACAGAACCTTCAGGAATCGGAGTTCCATTTACAATCGCTTTAAACACTTTATTTCTACCGATAATATCATCTGATTTAACAGTTAACATTTCTTGTAATGTGTAAGCAGCACCATATGCTTCAAGTGCCCAAACTTCCATCTCTCCGAAACGTTGTCCACCGTTTTGAGCTTTACCACCCATCGGTTGCTGTGTTACTAAGATATATGGACCAACACTTCTAGCATGTAATTTGTCATCAACCATGTGGGCTAATTTAACCATATACATTACACCTACTGAAACGCGGTTATCATATTTCTTACCAGTTATACCATCGTATAAAGTTGTTTTTCCATCAGGAGCCATTCCTGCTTCTGCCATAATGTCTTTTAAGTCATCAGCCTTAACACCATCAAATACTGGAGTAGCAATATGTGTTCCTAATCTCTTCGCAGCCATACCTAAGTGAATTTCTAAGATCTGACCGATGTTCATACGTGAAGGTACCCCTAGTGGATTTAACATGATATCTACTGGAGTTCCATCTTCCATGAATGGCATATCCTCTTCTGGTAATATTTTAGAGATAACACCTTTATTACCATGGCGTCCTGCCATTTTGTCTCCCTCATGGATTTTACGTTTTTGAACTATATATACTCTTACTAATTCATTAACACCATTTGGTAAATCATCCCCATTTTCAGTTGAGAAGTATTGTACTTGAGCTACAATCCCTCCACCACCGTGAGGTACTCTTAATGAAGTATCTTTAACATCACGTGCTTTCTCAGAATAAATTGCAAAGATTAATTTCTCAAAGTTAGATAAATCAGCTTGACCCTTAGGAGTGATTTTACCTACTATAATTTGCCCTGCTTTTACTTCTGCACCAACTCTTACAATTCCACGTTCATCTAAGTTTTTAAGTGACTCAGATTCTGCTCCTGGAATTTCACGAGTAATTTCTTCTTTACCAACTTTAGTATCGCGTACTTCAACTTGGTAATCCTCTATATGTATTGACGTATAAATGTCATCTTTAACTAAGTTTTCACTCATTACGATAGCATCCTCATAGTTATATCCATTCCATGTCATGAATGCTACTGTAACGTTTCTACCTAATGCTAATTCACCTTTTTCCATTGCGCTTCCATCTGCTAAGATTTCATTTTTCGTAACTTTGTCACCGCATCTAACAATTGGTCTTTGATTTAGATTAGTAGATTGATTTGAACGTTTAAACTTTTGTAAATTATATGTTCGATTACCATCTACAGTTTTAACAACAATTTTAAATGAATCTACATATTCAACAACTCCAGCTTCTTTAGCTACAATAGCAGAACCTGAATCTTGAGCTGCTTTATGCTCGATACCAGTTCCTACAAATGGAGCTTCTGCTTTTAGTAATGGAATTGCCTGACGTTGCATGTTCGCACCCATTAATGCACGGTTCGCATCATCATGTTCTAAGAACGGTATACATGCAGTAGATACAGATACGATTTGTTTAGGAGATACATCAATGTAATCAACTAACTGAGTCTTAAACATTTTTGTTTCACCATGATATCTCGCAACCATTTCTGGCTCAGTAATAACGTTATTCTCATCTAATTCAATATTAGCCTGACCAATAACATATCTTTCTTCAACGTCTGCAGATAAATATTCTAAATGATCATCGATAACTTTACCAGTTTCTTTATCAACCTTATAATAAGGTGTTTCAATGAAACCATATTCATTAACTTTAGCATAAATACTTAAACTGTTAATTAAACCAATGTTCGGCCCCTCTGGAGTCTCGATTGGACAGATTCTTCCGTAGTGTGAGTAATGTACGTCACGTACTTCATAAGAAGCTCTTTCTCTTGATAACCCACCTGGTCCAAGAGCCGAAATTCTTCTTTTATGAGTTAACTCATCTAATGGGTTAGTCTGTGCCATGAATTGAGATAATTGCAAACTACCAAAGAATTCTTTAATAGTTGAAGACAATTGTTTACTCTCAATTAAGTTTCCTGGTTTCATTTCAGTTGGATCTTTTGTAGACATATTCTCACGAATACGTTTATCAATCTTAGTTAAACCAATTCTAAATTGATTTTGTAATAACTCTCCGATTAAACGCAAGCGTCTATTTTGTAAATGGTCAATAACCATATCATGTCCCGCTTTATCGAAAAGGTTCATATAATAACTCATTGATGCAAAAATATCTGATGGAGTAATAACAGTTTTAGTTTCTTTAGAGTCATTACCAACAATTCTTATTACTTTAAAATCATCACCATCTTTAATTGTTACGTCTAAAGACTCTACATAAATATCTTCTTCAAACCAGTTTCCTGAATAGTTTAATTCTCTAGTAATTGAATCACGGTGATTATCAATAATATCTGCTACATCATTATCGATTAATGTACCTTTTTCTAAAACAACTTCACCTGTATTATTATCAACGATATCTTGAGCTAGTTCTAATCCTCTAGCTCTTTCTAATACATCTAATTTTTTATTTACTTTATAACGTCCTACTTTAGCTAAATCATAGCGTTTCTCGTCAAAGAAACGTGCAATGATTGTTCCTTTAGAACCTTCAACTGTACCTTGTTCACCATTTCTAATTGTACTAAACGCACGAAGTAATGCTGAATCAGTATCTGTTGTTGTATCTTTAGCTAATGTCTCTAATAAATGTTTATTATCACCAAATAAATCGATGATTTCTGCATTTGTAGAAACACCTAATGCTCTAGCTAGTACGCTTAATTCTAATTTTTTTGATCTATCTAATTTAACATATAACTCATCTTTAGATTTAATTTCAAACTCTAACCACGCACCACGTGTTGGAATTACCTGTCCTGCATAGATAACATCATTTCTTTTTTTATCAAACTCTTTAGTAAAATAAACACCAGCTGAACGGATAATTTGCGTAACGATAACACGTTGTGCTCCGTTAATTACAAATGTTCCTTCTTCAGTCATCATAGGAACGTCACCCAAATAAAGTTTTTGTTCTTTAATCTCACCAGTGTCTTCAAACACTAACTTAACATTAACTTTTAACTTTGAAGAGTAGTTAACTTCTCTTCTTTTTGCTTCTGGGATATCGTATACTGGTTGTTCAAATTCATAATCACCAAAATACATTTTTATATTACCAGAATGATTTTCAATTGGTGAAATATATTCAAACAACTCTTTTAATCCATCTTTTAAGAACCAATCAAAAGAATTTAATTGAATATCAATCAATCCTGGTAACTCAGCATTTAACTTTACTCTAGAATAATTTCTTCTTACTCTATGTCTACCAACTTGTTCATTTTTATAATTCAAGTTTTTCACCCCTTAATAATTATTCAAAACGCATGATAAATTTGGATTTAACTCCAAAAGTGCACAAATAGTTATAGTACTATAAAATTTATAATATTACAATCATTGTTTAACACTTTTGATAATTAAATATCCTTTATCTCGTTCTACAACTTCAGCGTTTCCAAAAACTTCTGTCATTTTATTCTTCGCTGATGGAGCACCTTGTTTCTTTTGAATAACGATCCAAAGTTCACCTAATTCTTCTAAATACTCTTTAGCTTCTTCTATTATTGCATGCACGATGTGCTTACCAGCCCTAATTGGCGGGTTGGAAATGATACTCGAATATTTATCTGTCACATCTTCATATAAATTAGATTTTTTTACATAAACATTACTTATATTGTTTCTTTTTATGTTTGTCTTCGTTAGCTCGATTGCTCTATCGTTTATGTCAACCATATCAATTCTAAGTTCTGGGTTGAGCTTTCCCAAAACTATCCCGATTGGTCCATAACCACAGCCTACATCCAATATTCTCCCATTATTAGCTTTAAACGCGTTAATTAGAACTCTCGAACCATAATCTACATTATTTTTTGAGAATACCCCGTTATCAGTAATAAAAGAGAAAGTATAGACGCTAAAAACAGCCTTTATTTCTTTAGGCTTACTTTCTAACTTTTCGTTATTCGTGAAATAGTGATTCATTTAACCACCCTATATATGGAAATCCCTGGGCAGAAACTTTGTTCTGCCCAGGTACTTATCCATTATTATTAACTATTTTACTTCTACAGAAGCTCCAGCTTCTTCTAAAGCAGCTTTGATTTCTTCAGCTTCTTCAGGTTTGATATTTTCTTTAACAGGAGCAGGAATTGCGTCTACGATTGCTTTCGCTTCTTTTAATCCTAAACCAGTAATATCTTTAACAGCTTTGATTACTGCAACTTTTTTAGCACCTTGACTTGTTAAAATAACACTAACTTCAGTTGGAGCAGCATCAGCAGCACCAGCTGCAGGAGCAGCAACTGCCATAGCGCTTGGATCAACACCAAATTCATCCTTCATTGCATCTACTAATTCTTTAATTTCTAAAATAGTCATTTCTTTTAATGCTTCGATAAAAGCATCTCTTGTTAATTTAGCCATTAATTTAATCCTCCTATATAGTTTTCTTCTTGAAAACCAATTTCTATAATCCTATCGGAAATTTTTTTTAAAATTATTCAACTGATTCTTCAGTTTCTACCACAGTTTCTTCTTCAGAATCCTCTTCAGTATACATATGTAAAGCGATTGCTAAATCTTTTACAGTACCCATCAGACCCGCTGCTAACATTGTTAACAGAGTTTCTCTTGATGGAATTGTTGCGTATACCATTAATTCGTCGTTACCAACGAAGTTACCATCGATTACACCAACTTTTAAGTCAAGCATATCGTTCTCTTTAGCAAAGTCATATAATACTTTTGCTGCAGCAATTGAATCCTCCTTAGAGAATGCGATTGCGTTTGGTCCTTTTAATGAATCTACTAACTCATTATGTCCAGCTTCAATTGCAGCACGTCTTACGATATTATTTTTGATAACTCTCATTTCACAACCTTCTGCACGTAATTTACTACGTAATTCAGTCACTTGAGAAACTGTTAACCCTAAATAATCTACTACAACGATTGACGCTGATTCATTAATTTTAGCAGTTAGAGCGTTTACTTCGCTAACTTTTCTTTGAAGTGTTAACTCATTCATTTATTCCACCTCCTGCTTTTTTCGTAAAAACCTCTTTTATCGTATGTGACAAAAGAGGACAATCATTCATAATGATTTTTATCCTCGGTAGGAAATTAAGCTTTACGCACCTACTGTCTACGGGAAACACTAACCATGCCTAGTTAAATTTTGATTTTTATATTATGTAACTTCTACTCCATAGAGTCGGTATCAATTTTGATACCTGCTCCCATAGTAGAAGATATTGTAACATTTTGTACATAAGTACCTTTTACTGTAGATGGTTTAATTTTCATTAATTGAGTGAACATTGCAGTAACGTTCTCTTCAATTTTTGCAGCATCAAATGAAACTTTTCCAACTGGTACTTGAACATTACCAACTTTATCGTTACGATATTCAACTTTACCTGCTTTGATTTCATTTACTGCTTTTGTAACGTCCATAGTAACTGTTCCAGTTTTAGGGTTAGGCATTAATCCTCTTGGCCCTAATACTCGTCCTAGTTTACCTACTTCGCTCATCATATTTGGAGTAGCTACTACTACATCAAAGTCCATCCATCCACCTTGAACTTTAGCAACTAAATCGCTATCTCCTACGAAATCTGCTCCTGCTTCTTCAGCTTGCTTAGCTTGTTCACCTTTAGCGAACACTAAGATCGTTTGACTTTTACCTGTACCATGTGGTAATACCATAGCACCACGGATATTTTGATCCGCTTTACGTGGGTCAACATTTAATCTTACAGCAAGTTCAACAGTTGCATCAAATTTTTCGAAGCTTAACTCTTTTACAAGTTTTACAGCTTCCGCTACTTCATAGCGTTTACCTTTTTCTAATTTAGTAATCGCTGTTTGAAGTTTTTTACCTTTTTTTGGCATAATTCTTCCTCCTAATGTGGTTTAACGGAATCTCCTCCCACAATTTAGATTGTTATATACAACCTAAATGCGATTAGTCCTCAACAACGATTCCCATGTTTTTAGCAGTACCTGCAACGATTTTCATTGCAGCTTCAATGTCATTCGCATTTAAGTCTGGCATTTTAATTTCTGCTACTTCTTTTAATTTGTCGCGAGATATTGTCGCAACAGTTTCGTTTGCTCCTAAACTTCCACCTTTTTGAATGTTACAAGCTTTTTTTAATAAATCACTTGCTGGTGGTGTTTTAAGAACGAATGTGTAACTTCTGTCATCATATACTGAAATTACTACTGGAATGATATTACCCATTTTATCTTTTGTCGCATCATTGAATCTTTGACAAAATTCTTGGATATTAACACCCGCTTGACCTAAAGCTGGTCCTACTGGTGGAGCTGGATTAGCTCTACCTGCTTGAATTTGTAGTTTAACTACTTTTGCTACCTCTTTAGCCACGAGACGCACCTCCTTGTGTTCTGTGATGTGGTTATATTGGGATAAACCCTCCCACTCGGTTTGATTAGCATGGCGTATTACACGCCCATACATTATACAAAACAATATTGTCAAAGTCAATATGTTTTTTCATTTAACCAAAAAATAGACACAACAGTGCCTACTTAATCAATATCGTTAAATTCTACATCAATAACATCTTCTGTAGTATTATTAGGTTTTTGTTCATTAATATCCTCATTAAATTGATCCATACCTTGATTAAAAGTGAAAGATGAAAACTTTCTAATAGCAATTCCTATCATTAATTGACTAAATCCAGCGAATATCAAACTAATTGATAACATAGCTGTAAAGAAACCAACACCTACTTCTGGATTAAACAACATTACTAATCCAAAGAATGTCATAATCACTCCATAGATGCTAATAGTACTATGCATCATTTCTCGTCTTTTATAATGTTCAAACATCTTAGTTATACCGGCAATCAAGAAGAATGCCGAAATAACATATCCAATAACATCTTTCCACTGTTCTCTTGCTACTACCATTATAACTCCACCAAATACAATTGCTAAATAATTAAATAGTTTTTGGAAACTCATTCTTTGCTTACTTCGTATTAATGAAATAAGTTCATTACTTCCAAATAAAATTGTTACTACACCTAATATTGATGTAAATATATTAAATGATCCTATTGGATTAAATAACATATATATACCGATAAGTAAAAAGACTCCTCCTACTATAAGTTGTTTCACTCCTACTTTTTCCATATTATAACCCTCTTTCAAGTTCTTCCAAAACAAATATACTTCTATGCAAGTATCTTCTTTTCTTTGTTGAGAAAACAATATCTTCTATAATATTCTTATTATGATTTAGTGCTTCACTGATATCTATCCATACAGCTTCAAATCCTAATTCTCTTTCATAATCTTCTAATTTTATATTACCATTTAAATCACTAATTTTACACAGGTAATAATAACTAATCATATTGAATGCTTTATCTGTATGGTACTTACTATCTCTATATTCATCAACATATCCAAACTCAGAAATAATTTCAGTTCCTCTAGCTCCAGTTTCTTCTCTCATTTCTCTAATACAAGCTTCTTCAAAACTTTCACCAAATTCAACCCCTCCACCAGGAAATGAATATGTATCATCTTTTTTTATATATACCATTAACACTTCATTATCCTTGATAGCTATTCCTCTAGCTGCAATTCGTTTTTCCAATTCATTAAATTTTCTAGTTGTTAAATCAAGTTTTTTAATTAGTCTCATGTGTATACCTCATCTAATTATAGCATAAAAACCTGCTAATAAAAATCAAGTAGTAATTTCAAAAAAAAATTTAAATAACTCAATCAACCACAAAATTCTCACCATTTAGGTGAGTTTTTTATTATTAGAATATTACTATTAAGTATATAGTTCCATTACTCTCGCATAATAAATTCTCAAGAACTTATTTAAGCCAGCTATTTTTGCTGCTTTTTTTGATTTTCCTTCTAATTCTTTTTTTAAAATATATTCATATGCAGCATTATCTTTAGTTGGTTTAGTTTTCTTTAATGCCAGCATTATCTCGTAACCAGTTTTTCTTAAATACTTTGAACCTCGTTTAGATATATGACATTTATTACCTACAAAATTACCAGACTCATATGGCGGTGCATCTATACCCGCATAGGCTATCAATGCCTTCTTACTATGGAATCTTCTAACATCTCCAACCTCAGCTATTAAACGTAAAGATAATACATCTCCTACACCAGACATTCTTTTTACAGTTTCATACTCCTTTAGATTAATTGCTAATTCTTTCATTTGTGCTAAAATAAGTTTGCATGAGTCTTCGATTTCTTGAAGTACTCTAACTGATTCTAAAACTAACAATTTGGAAGATCGGTAGTTAGAATTCAGTGTTGGGATACTATTCAAAGCTAAGGCATATATTTCTTTTGCCTTTATTTCACTTTGATGGTATCCTTCTTTTTTTATCCACGTTGAGTAACTTCTTATAAATTGTTTTTCGCTTTTCGATTTTACATTGTCAAAGTGCCAATATTTTCGTATGAATGATAATAGTTTGTCGTCTTTCAGTAGTTTCTTTATGCCTGGCATTGCTTTATCTAATATATTTGACAGATTAACCTTACACTTAGTTTTTATTGACAGATACTGATAATATTGTCTTGATAATATTTTTAATTCTTCATATACTTCCTTGGATATCTCAAATGTTCTAAGATTAAACCAGTTAGATATTCCATACTCTGCAATCTTAATCGCATCTTTTCTATCAGTCTTTCCCTTTCTTATACTTAAACTTGTATACTTTTTCATTACTAGTGGATTAATTACCGATACATGATACCCTGCCTCTAACAGTGTTTGTACTATAGGCATATGATAGTGTCCAGTTGCCTCAAGAACTATTTTTATTTCTTCATCGTATCCACTTAACAACTTTTTTATAATTCCAATCCCTGTTTCGGTATGATCAACTACAAATGGAGAAGCTATAATCTCCCCATATGGTTTCAATATACACACCATGCTTTTTTCTTTTGATACATCAATCCCTACACTTATCATGCTAAAACTTCCTTTCCTTGTATTTTTGTAATTGAATCCATCTTACTTATTTTCCATTCATTTTTGTTAGTTACGCGAGTGTCATATAGATGATCTCAACCTGCTTAATCGAATACTTGATAATAAGAGATGGTTAACAGTTTTTATGACGGATGTTTATTATTAACCCTAAAAGACACACGTTAACCAATTACTCCCTTATTATAAAAAAAATAAGTATAAGTTATCAACCATACGAGATGATTGTAACCTATACTTTAATAGTACAAAAAAGTTAGCAATTCTACTAACTTATTTTCTTATATCAATTTGTGAGAAAGATAATTCAATTGGAGTACTACGACCAAACATATCAACTAAAATCTCAACTTTTTGATTATCGTTATCTATATTATTAATAGTTCCAATTTGACCTGAGAATGGACCTTCAATTACATGGGCTTTATCCCCAATTTCTGCATCCAATTCAATTTCCTCAACCATACCACATTTCTTAAGTATCGGTTCAATTTCTTCGTTTGATAATGGAACTGGTTTTGCCCCACCACCACTTGAACCTAAGAATCCTGTTACACCAGGTGTATTACGAACTATAAACCAAGATTCATCTGTTACAATCATTTCTACAAATACGTAACCCGGGAACATTTTCTTCATTTTTTCTACTTTTTGACCTTTAGAATTAACGTCTATCTCTAATACTTCAGGAATAAATGCTTGGAAAATAAAATCCTCCATCCCCATTGAAGTAATACGTCTCTCTAGATTCAATTTAACAGAATTCTCGAATCCAGAACTCGTTTGGGCAATATACCAACGTCTTTCTTCCATATTATCCACCTTAAATAAATAATCCGAAGAATGAACTAATTGCTGTGTCAAAGATTAAGAAAATTGCAGTTAAACCAAGAATAAAAGTAAATACTTTAACAGTATGATCAGCATATGTTTTTTTAGATGGTGGAGTTAATCTTTTAACCTCTTTAAAAGATGGCTTGAAGATTGGCCAACTACCAACTACTAATCCAACGAATCCCGCAACAAAGAAAACTATCGCTGTAACCAACGGGAAGCTCCCTAGTACTGGGAATTCTGGTTCAATTGTTAATGTACCATTCATGATGTATGCTGAAACAATCATAATGATAATTGAGATAACTGTTAATAATACACTCTCATACTTATATTCTTTAGACAAGATTTCAAATACTTTGCTTTGCTTTTTCTCACTCATTTTTATTCCTCCTGTGATGACTTAAATCATCTAATTACTTTGTTTCTTTATGTACTGTATGTTTATTACACTTTTTACAATATTTTTTAACCTCTAATCTATCACTAGAAGTTAAATTCTTCTCAATAGAGTAATTTCTAGACATACAATCACTACAAACTAATATAACTTTTTTTCTCATAGTTCCTACCTTTTTACGCTGTAATAATATATCAAAATTAACAAGAAATGTCAAGAAAACTCACGCATAGGCTTCATTTTCCTTTTAATTCGATATATAGCATTATATATTCTCTTTTCAGTATAACCGAATTTCTTTACAATGTCATCAATACTTTTCTCTAAATAGTAATGTTCATAAAAAACATCATATTCAATACTAGATAAATTACGTTTTGCATACTCTATATCTTTTTCTTTTATATAGTATCTTTCGTCTTCAGATACTATATAATTATTCAAAGTTTCATCTGAAACGATATAAAGTGGCTTACTTTCTTTTTTTATTAGTGATATAAATTTCCTAGTTAAAACCATTTCAAAGAATCTTGTAAATGATTTATTGTATTTAGGATTATATACATGAATTGAATTTAACAGTGCCAAGCACCCCTCTTGATAAAAATCATCTTTTTGATTATAGCTAATGTTAAATTTATAGATTTTCGAAAGGATTAAGTTTTGATATTTCTCAAGCATAATTTCTAATGCTTTCTCATTTCCTTCGCTAATCAAATACAACAATTCATAGTCGTTAATAGTTAATTCCTCCTATTGTTTATTTCTGTCATTAAACACTTGATACATCATAAGTGCTGCCGAAACAGATGCATTTAGGGAATTAACATGTCCGTTCATTGGGATATTTACTAAGTAATCACATTGTTCTTTTACTAATCTACTCATTCCTTTACCTTCAGAGCCGATGACAACAGCAACTCTCATGTTACCGTCAATATCATTATAACTCATCTCCGCATCAGAATCTGTACCAACTACCCAAACTCCATACTCTTTAATCTTTTTAATAGTTTGAGTTAAGTTTGTTACTTGAGCAACTTTAACATATTCAATTGCTCCAGTTGATACTTTAGCTACAGTTGAATTTAAGCCAACAGATCTGTTTTTAGGAATAATTACACAATCAACATTTGTAGCATCTGCTGTTCTAAGAATCGCACCTAAGTTATGTGGATCCTCTAACCCATCTAGAATTATTAGAAACGGACTCTCATTATCTCTTAATATATCATCCAAGTCAAAGTACTGATACTCTTCAACAAAAGCAACAATACCTTGGTGCTTATCTTTTGGAAATTTAAGATCCATCTCCTTACGCGATACAATATTTATTTTTACGTGACGATCATTTGCGTACTTCAAAATATCTTCGCATGACTGTAAGTTTTGATAACTCACATAGATTTCAAAAAACTTTCTGTTTGATTCCACTGCACTTGTAACTACATTTTTTCCAAATATTTTATTAGGCATCTTGTCCCACCTCTATCACTTCTATTATTTGTTCAATTAAATAATTTAATCTATCTTTGTCCTCATTATGAAGAAAACCTACTAAAGATTCTAATCCAGTAGCGTATTTATGTTCCATCATACTAGCTGATTTCTTCCCATATTTCGCATCTGCATTTCTACCTAACTTGAACATTTTAAGTTCTACCTCGGTTAAAATTTCTCTATTAATTAATTCATTAATTACATAACTTTGTGCTTTCGCACTTGTAAATTTAATAGCTTCATTATGTAATTTATTGATTTTATAAATACCTTTATTTATTAAGTGTTCTCTTATTTTTAGTTCAAATACGGCATCACCTAAATAGGCATAACTTAAACCATTCATCTATAAAATACCTTTGTCAATTAACTTTGAACGGTACTTATCTGCTGAATCAAAATCTTTATTTTCTCTTGCTTTTACCCATGAATTATAAGTTTCTTTAGTTTCATCATCCATTCTTTCTAAATCGATTTTGATACCTAAAACAAATAGATAGTTTTCAAGAGTGTTATACAAAGAAGCCAAAATATCTATATCAGACTTGTTTCTTAGTGCTACATTAATCTTCTTACCTAATCCTTGTAGTCCAGTTATTACATTTGGTGTATTTAAATCGTTATTCATTGCGGATTCTAGTTTATTTATAGAATCAACGTCATAAAAGCCTTCATTAAATCCATCTCTTAAATCCAACTCTGTGAACAACTGTTTCTTAACTCTTACTATTTTCTCATACTCTTTAGTGAAGTCTTCCATCAATTCAGTAGTATAGTTGATTGGACTGCGGTAATATGTCGATAAAAGCAATAATCTATAAGCATTAGCATCATACTCTTTCAATAAATCCCTTACTAATATCATATTCCCACTTGATTTACTCATTTTTGAGTTATTCAAGTCGATTCTACCATTATGCATCCAAAGATTAGCTAAACCTCTATTGTGTAATGCTTTTGTTTGTGCAAGTTCGTTCTCATGATGAGGAAATCTTAAGTCACTTCCTCCACCATGGATATCAACTTCACCACCAAATATATCATCAATCATAGCACTACACTCAGTGTGCCATCCTGGTCTACCATTACCAAAAGGTGCATTGAAAGTCATTCCTTCAGTATTACGTTTCCACAACATAAAGTCTAAAGGATTTTCTTTTTTATTATTAACATCAACTCTTGCTCCTGAAATTAAATCATCAATCTTTTGACCACTTAATTTTCCATACTCTTCTACTTTCGTTACCCTAAAGTAAACATCACCTTCAGATTCATATGCGAAACCTTTGTCAATTAAATCTTGAACATACTTCGTTATCTTTTCCATATATTCTGTAACTCTTGGTACTACATCTGAAGTAAGTGAGTTAAGTGATTTTACATCTTCTAAAAATGCATCAGAATACTTCTTAGCTAATTCTAACTCTGAAATATTTTCTTCTAGCGCTTTAAGATATATTTTGTCATTAACATCAGTTAAGTTAGATGCAAATTTGACATCATAACCAAGATACATAAAATATCTTCTAACAACATCAAAAAACACAACAGGTCTAGCATTTCCTATATGAATGTAGTTATATACTGTTGGACCACATACATACATTTTAACCTTATTATCTTCTATAGGCTTAAATTCTTCTAATTGGTTTGAATAAGTATTATAGATTTTCATCAAACCACCCCATTTCATTATAATTTAATTTAGTAAACATTTCCATATTTACTACTTGATAAATATTATTCATTTGTCGTGGATAATTCACCTAAAATTTTATATTTTTCTAAAATATTACCTTTTGATTCTAAATCTATATAAATAGTATTAACATTTACGTATAGATCTGAAACATATTGATACGTCTCTAAAATATCAAAATCATATATATATTCCCAACCCAGTAATTCATAGTTCTCATCAACAAAGTAAATATAAGCATTAAACTCATCTATTGGTTCAATGAAATCAATTTGGAAATGATATTTATTTTGCATCCATGTTGAGTCAGGCCACTCGGTAACTTTAACAGAAACCTCTTCATTTAGAGTATATTTATTTGAGTACATGATTCCTTCAACTTGCTTAAAGTCAGCAGTAATAAATTGTTCGTAATATCTTAAATATGAAGTATTGTACCTAATTTCTATATATATATTTTCAGGCATAAAATCAATTTCTTCAGTAAAAGTAATTCTTTCATATTGATCAATCACTATGTCAGATTTTTGAATTGGCCATCTAGCTTTAGTATTATCCTCATCATATAAATAAATAATTATTTCACCGTTTCTTATATTTTCTTTTGAATATAAATCAATATTAACATTATAAATTTTCTTTTGATCCTTACCATAGCCTGAGTACTCCACAAGGATATTTGGAACTAAATCAGCAAAACTATCATCAAATTTACTTAAGTCTAACTCTAACTCATGTGATGGTTCTTCTAAGTCGAATTTAACTTTCTCACTTACATTAATTATTTCACTTGAGTTAGCTGGTATATACCTCATCTTAAAATAAATATGGTCTATCTTTTCTTCGAAAGATTGGTAATAAATAAGGTACGTTTCAAACGCCTTAACATCGAAAACTTGAGAAGGATAAGAATGAATTTTTTCACCTTCACTCAGATAATATATTTCAAAAGATAAATATTTGACATCTTCTTTTAGACTAAGACTTATATTTGCATCGTATTTTCCTAAATCAGAATTATATATAACATTAGCATTAACTTCACCGATATCAAAATCATTTTTTATATCATCTATTCTTAACTCTGTTGTTACATCTGGTTTTATTATCCAATCAATTCCATCAGAAGGCGAAGCAATATCTGTTTGATCATAATTATCAAAATCTAATCTTAAATCAACATCTAAACTTGTAATTTCTATCTTAAGTTGATCTTGATGATAATCTTCATATTTACGAATAAAATCTGATAGATTGAATTCAATATATTCTACTTTGAATAATTCATCGTACTTCAAAGTAGCTGTTACTGTGTATTCATATGCTTTAGGTATTTCAATAAAGTTAAACACACTAGATTTAAACATATCCTCAAAAACATCCTGTTCAATAACAGATACTACTCGGTCATAATCTTCTTTAGTACCAAAAATTTGATCACCATTTTTATTTGTTTGTTTTTTAGCATCATAAAGTATTGAATTAACTATTGATAATGGATCTATTGATCCCATTTTCAATTTATATATCTGCGATAACTCCACTTCATACCAAGATGAATTTTCATCTTTTATATATCCTACATCTTTAAATATATCTACATAAGTATTAAAATCATAATCACTAACTACTTGATGATTTTGAATTTCTTTCATTGAATTGGTAGTATAAAAAATACCATCATCATATTCAATAGTATTATCGACAGTGATTTCAACATTTTCACCATATTGCTTTAGATTAAACACTTCATGCACATCAAAACTGACAACGTTTTTTTGCATTTCTTTTGTTATCTTATCATTAATATTTAATTCTGGACTTTCACACGCACTTAACAAAAACACAAGCAAAAACAATAATTTTTTCATACAAATACCTCTTACACATCACACATATCAATTTATACAAAGATGTAAATTTTTACATCCTACTTAAAACTTTATCTTTCCCTAATAACTCTAATGCTTTTGGTAAATCAGGTCCGTGCATAGCACCAGTTGTAGCTATACGACACGGCATAAATAACATCTTCCCTTTTACCTCTGCATCTTTCCCTGTTTCATTTATTGCTTCTTTAATTTTATCACTATTCCATTCAATAGTTTCTAATTTCTGTTTAAATATTTTGACAGTTTCTTCCACACCTTCAGCTTGCATAAATTCTTTTGCTTCTTCACCCATTGAAAATTCACTAAAGAATTCATTATATTGATCCACTATTTCAGCTGCGTAATTTATGCGGTCTTTAAATAAGTTACATAATTTATTAACCCACACTGAGTCACTAACATCGATGTTAGCTTTTTCTAGATGAGGTAAACAAATTTCAACTAATTTATCTGATTCTAGTTTCTTAATATAATTACTATTAACCCAGTTTAATTTTTGAATGTCAAAAACAGCTGGCGATTTATTAATTCTTTTAATACTAAATACCTTTTCTAAACCACTTAGTGTAAACATTTCTTTTTTACCTTCAGGACTCCAACCTAAAAGGGCCAAATAATTAACAATCGCTTCAGGTAAATATCCCTTATCAACAAAATCTGAGAAATATGCATCCCCATCACGTTTTGATAACTTCTTACCATTTTCTTTAATTACATGAGGTAAGTGAACGTAAGCTGGCTCTTCCCACCCAAACGCGTTGTAAAGTAATGTGTACTTAGGTGTAGATGTTAAATACTCATTTCCTCTAACAACATGAGTAATATTCATTAAGTGATCATCGATAACATTCGCAAAATTATAAGTAGGATAACCATCTGATTTTAGTAATATTTGATCTTCTATTTGATCATTTTGAATACTGATATGCCCGTATACCTGACAGTCAAATGAAGTTTCTCCTGTATTAGGAGTTACTTGTCTAATTACGTATTTCTCACCATTCTTAATTTTTTCATCAATTTCTTCTTTAGATAAAGACTTACAATATCCATCGTAGAAGAAATTTTCTTTTTTCTCTAGTGCTTCTTCTCTAAGTTTATTTAATCTTTCTTCAGAACAGAAACAGTAATACGCTTCACCTTTAACTACTAATTGTTCTGCATATTGTTTATACGATTCCATTCTTTCACTTTGAATATATGGACCATAATCTCCACCTACATCCGGACCTTCATCCCAAAATAATCCACATGTTTTTAAAGTATTATAAATAACTTCCGTAGCACCTTCTACGTAACGTACTTGGTCAGTATCTTCTACTCTTAATAAAAACTTACCAGATTTACCACTTTTAGCAATCAAATAAGTAAAAATAGCACTTCTTAAGTTACCAACATGAATAAATCCAGTTGGACTTGGAGCAAATCTTGTTCTAATCATAATTAATCCCTCTATTCCTATATTCATTATTAAAGTCAACTTTAATTATACTATACTTTATCCATTAAAAAAAGAAAAATCCCCTAAGGGACTAATCAAATTTAACATCTTCTCGTTTTGTACTCTCAGCTTCGAAGAAATCTTTTCTTGTTGCGCTAATGATGTTAGCAACAACACTAGCTGGAAATACAACTATTTTTTGGTTATAACTAGCTACATTTGAGTTATATAAACGACGAGCAGCTTGTAAGTGTTCTTCAACATCTAATACCGCACTCTGTACTTCTTTTATATTTTCATTACTTCTTAGTTCTGGATACTGTTCTACAACAACATTTATCCCAGCTTGTAACTTTGTCATTTCATCACTTAATTCTTGCTGATCTGAAATACTACCTGTGCTATTTTGACGCAATTTAATAACTCGTTCTAATGTCTCTTTTTCATGAGTCATATACTTCTTCGCTAAATCCCACATTTTAGTTAATGTATCAAATCTTTTAGTTAAAGCAACATCTATACCTGATAGTGATTCATTAACCTTAACTTCTAAAACTCTAAAACTATTAACAGTACCTATGTACCATAATAACACTACTACTACAACACCAATAATTACATATACCATACTAATCCTCCTTAAAAGTTCTCGTTCAATTTCATTTCATTTATAATATCTTTAATAATTGATAACTGAGATTCAAAAGTATCTACTATTGATTGATCAATTTTACCAAACATTCCAACCTCAAAATTATCTCTTCTATTATCTAACGCAATATACATTCGACCTTCAATAAATGAAAAATAAAAGTTACCAGGTCTTTGTTTTTCTAACTCCATTAATTTTTCCATCAAATGTGGAGTTAAAATATAAAATGCAGCGTGAGCTCTAGTTGCGTAAACTTTGAAAACTTTATTGAAGACTACACTCTCCATACTTATTTTCTCATAGTCACTAAATAAAGTTGACTTACCTCTTTCTCTTACTTGCACTTTACCCATAAAATCTTTATTAAAATCAAACTCCATAAATGGACCTTTATACACAGTTACTATCTGTGTATTTTTACCATTACGTCTTACTTCTTGTAAATGTAAGTCACTTATTTTAAATTTAACGTCCAAGTATTCACCTGTAATCAAATCGTTTGAATAAAACCTATCAGTTCTTGGTAATAACTCAGATTGCCTTACATCCTCTCTAGTAAGTCCACCTGATGCATTAAAATTAACATTAGTAAAATTTTTCTTTAACAATTCTACTAAATACTTTTCTTTAAATTCATTAGACAGTTTTTTCATTTGTCCTGCACCAATACCAAAGAAAACTACCCCTAATGCAAAGAACGGAATTATAGCAGACGGATTTCCATTTATAGAGTTAGTAGCAATAAATATTACAATTCCTATGACTATAGAAATAGCTGCAGGCAACATAAACATCTTCAATGTTTTATTTCTCTTATTTATAAAATACTCAAAATCGTACATGATAAACACCCCTTATATATTATACCAATAAATCACTTCTATGGTATCAGTTTATTTACAACTTAAATTTCCTAGCGCAATCTACAGCCAATTTCCATCCACTATATAATTTTTCTCTAGTATTTAAATCTAGATTGGGTTCAATTCTTTTATCTAAAATCCAGTTCTTCTTAAGTTCATCAATATCCTTCCAATAACCTACTGCTAAGCCAGCTAGATATGCTGCTCCTAGAGCAGTTGTTTCGTTTACTACCGGTCTTTCCACAGGTGTATCTAATATATCACATTGAAACTGCATCAAAAAATCATTTTTAACAGCTCCTCCATCAACTCTTAACGTGTTTAAATCAATTCCTGAATCTTCTTCCATTACAGTTAAAACATCTTTACTTTGATAAGCAATAGACTCTAATGTAGCACGTACAAAATGTTCCTTTTGAGTACCTCGCGTTAAGCCGAACACAGCTCCTCTAGCATCAGTATCCCAATATGGTGTTCCTAATCCAACGAAAGCAGGTACAACATAAACACCGTCAGTACCGTTAATTCTAGTCGCATACTCTTCACTTATTGGAGCATCTTTTATTAATCTAAGTCCGTCTCTTAGCCACTGAATACTAGATCCAGCTACAAATACACTTCCTTCTAAAGCATAAGTTAGTTTTCCATTTAAACCCCAAGCGATAGTTGTTAGTAATCCATTTTCACTTTTTACAGGTGTATCACCTGTATTCATCAACATAAAACAACCTGTTCCATATGTATTTTTCGCGTTACCTTTTTCAAAACATATTTGACCAAATAAAGCAGCTTGTTGATCTCCTGCTATACCTGAGATAGGTATTCTTCTATTAAAGAATATATGCTTACTTGTTTCTCCGTAAACCAAAGATGAATCCTTAACTTCAGGTAACATTGATTTTGGAATATCCAATATATTTAGTAGTTCATCATCCCAACACAAATCATAGATATTATAAATAAGTGTTCTTGATGCATTAGTATAATCCGTTACATGGACTTTACCGTTTGTTAATTTCCAAATCAACCATGTATCAATAGTTCCAAATAATAAATCACCATTTTCAGCTTTTTCTCTTGCGCCTTCCACATTATCTAGAATCCATTTAATTTTCGTTCCAGAAAAGTATGCATCGATTAATAATCCGGTTTTATCTCTAAATAACTGATTTAACCCTATATCCTTTAATTCATCGCAGATATCATCTGTTTGACGTGATTGCCAAACTAAAGCATTGTACACAGGATGTCCAGTATTCTTATCCCACACTACTGTCGTTTCCCTTTGGTTCGTAATTCCTATAGCCTCAATTTGACTTGCATCAAAGTCATTGTGATCTGTTACTTCATATATACAACTCATAACGCTTAGCCAAATCTCATTAGCATCATGCTCCACCCAACCTGGTTTAGGAAAATATTGGGTAAATTCCTTTTGTGCAGAGTAAATTACCTCACCCTTTTTGTTAAATAATATAGCTCTCGAACTTGTAGTCCCCTGGTCAATAGATAAAATGTACTTCTCCATCCTCTCACCTCTCCTTATTATATCATTTTAATAGAAAAGATGCAGTTAAACTTAATAACTGTATCTTTTAATTTATATAATTATTAACCCCTTAATATTAAATTAGATTAGTACATAGATCTTGATGCAACTATATCAACACCAGTCTCCAATACATTTTTTATAATAATATCCCCACAATTAATTGGAACTTTTAGCACGACTTTATTAATCTCACTCATGACATCAAAAATCATACCCTTTGGTATTTCCCCATTAGTGCTAACAGGTAACCTATTATATAATCCTTTTTCTATCCTTACAGTACTTGTCACAACTCTAGTGGGATTAGTCAATTCCTTTTCAGCATATATCGGTCCACGCTTACATTGATTACCTTCAACAATAAAATCATCACCGACTTTTGTCACCTCTAAATGACAACTAACAGGACACACAATACAAACCATTTCACTTTTCATCAAAGCACCTCTACTTCTATTTTAATATCCTCTACCACGTGTACGATATCTTCTAGTTTTAGTTTTACAGATTCCATTTCTGCAGGTGCTAGGTGACGTTTCTTTATAGACTTTATTACTTTTCCATCACCAATAATATGGATCAATACATTCTTATAGACATCAGTTACCCTCATAAACAATTCTAGATCGCCATCCAGATTATCTTTATTCACCGTTTTAGGAACTATGTAACTAATTCCGTTTCCTGCAATTGTATCAAAACTATCACCTACAGTTAATTCAGCTTTAATATATCTTGCTGCAGCTCTTCCTGCACGCCTACTTTCGTTAGTTACAAAGTCAACTAAATCGTGTACATGCAGTACATTTCCACAAGCAAATATACCATCTATGTTTGTTTGATATGACTCATTGACAATGGGTCCTTTTGTACGGGCATCTAAACGAATTCCAGCCGCTTCACTTATACCGTTTTCCGGAATCAAACCTACAGAAAGTAGTAAGGCATCTACTTCAAATTCCATTTCAGTACCTGGGATTGGAGTAAATCCATCAACCTTAGAAATTACTAACTTTTCTAATTTAGATTCTCCTATAACATCAGTGACTGTGTGAGACAAATATAAAGGTATATCATAATCTTCTAAACACTGAACAATATTTCTCGATAACCCACTAGAAAATGGTAATATCTCAGCCACACCTAAAACTTTAGCACCTTCAAGAGTCATTCTTCTAGCCATAATTAAGCCTATGTCTCCACTACCTAAAATGAATACTTTTTTGCCAACTAAATACCCATCAATATTTAAATACTTTTGTGCAGTCCCAGCAGTTAGTATTCCAGAAGGTCTATTACCAGGTAAATTAATAGCACCCGCACTTCTTTCATAGCATCCCATAGTTAATATGACTGCTTTAGCTTGAACCTCTTTGAACCCTTCATCGGAATTAGCATATTCAACAATTTTATTTGGATTCAATTTTGTAACGAGTGTATTTAGTTTATATTCAATACCCATTTCACTTAGTTCATCCACAAATCTTTCTGCATACTCTGGACCAGTTAACTCTTCTTTGAAGACCTTGAGTCCAAAACCATTATGAATGCACTGAAGTAAAATACCACCTAATTCAACATCTCGCTCAATAAGTAAAATATTATCAATACCATTTTTTCTTGCTTCAATTGCAGCAGCTAAACCTGCGCTACCCCCACCAATAATTACAATATCATAACTTTTCATATTCTACTCCTTCGTTCTAGATATCAGAATATTAGAACCATTTTTTTTATAGATAACATCCATTGGATCAATATTTAGCTCTCTAGATAATATTTTTAATACTTCTGGTTGACAGAATCCACCTTGACAACGTCCAGCACCAGGACGAACTCTCATTTTTACACCTACTATATTTGTCGAACCACAATTTCTATGAATAGATTCAGTTATCTCACCTTCAGTAATGTTCTCACAACGACAAATTACATTTGCGTATCTTGAATCATTCTTTATAATTTCATTTTTTTCTTCAGTTGTTAGTTCAGACAATCGTGTTACTTTCTTTCTAGTTGGAATCCAGTTTTCTTTTTTATTTAGTTTCAGTTTATTACTTACTATTTCATCGACAACATACTCAGCTATTGCTGGAGCAGCAGTTAATCCAGGTGAGTCTATCCCAGCTATGTTAATAAAATTAGGTTTACTTTCTTCAATAATAAAATCACGTAAGTTTGAAGTAGGTCTACTTCCCGCAAAACATCTTATCACTTTATTAAAAGGGACATTTTTAATAGTTCTACAAATATTATCTTTAACATAGGTTAATCCATTTGATGTATTTCTTGTAACATCATCAAAATCAACATAATCAGATGTAGGTCCTAACAGAGTGTTTCCATGCACTTGTGGTGTAGCAATAACTCCTTTCCCTTTATCTGTTGGTGCTGGATATATGACTGAATTAACTAATCTTACATCCTTATCTAATACATAATATTCTCCTCGTCTCGGAGTGATTTCAAATTTCGGATTACTAACCATTTCAAAGACTTTTGCAGCATGGATACCTGTTGCATTTATAATTAACTTCCCTTCAAATAATCCTTTAGTAGTATTAACTTTAAAGTTCTCACCTTCATCAATACTTAACACTTCAGTATCAAGACTTAATTCAACTCCATTATCCATTGCATTCTCGATATTAGCTATTGCTACTTCCCATGGGAAGGTAACAGCTGTCGTAGGAAGGTAAAGTGCTTTTAGAACAAGATCTGATATATTTGGTTCCATAACTCGAACTTCATGTTGATTTAGAATACTAACCTCATTATCGGTTAATCCATTCTTTTTAGCTCGATTATATAACATTTCTAACACTTTACTTTGTTTCTCATCTATAGCTACAACAATACCCCCACACTCTAGTAATGGAATATCTAACTCCTTAGACATTTTTCTGTACATTCTATTACCTAGAATATTAAACTTAGCCTTTAAAGTACCTGGTTCTGGATCGTGCCCTGAGTGTACAATGGCACTATTAGCTAATGTTGCTCCAGTAGCAACATCAGACTCTTTTTCTAAAATAATCACCTTTAACATATATTTTGATAACTCTCTTGCAATTGTTGCTCCTGATATACCTGAACCTATAATTATAACATCATACATAATTTCACCTTTGATGGAGTAAGACTTCATCAATCCCTTCTGAAAAATAAAAAAAGAGAGAAAAGAAAACGTAAATCTGTTTTCTTCTCTCTCATCTCTAGAAATTAATATTAACTTATATTTATTATAGCATATGAAAATAATTATTTCACTACTATTAATATATTCAAATATGATTTAATTGTTAAATTTTAAAAAATTGTATTTTACCACAAGTCAACATTGCTTGTAGTAATTGCTTTCATTCCATGATCAATGCACTCGTCTATATCCTGTTTTGTTTGAATTAATCCTCCTCCTACTATAGGGGTATTAATTCTCTCTTTAATTGTGGATATAACATTATGAGAAATCGCAGGTAAAACTTCAACGAAATCTGGCTTCAATTCGTTAGTTCTTTCGATACTCTTATTAAGAGAATATGTATCTATTAAGAATATTCTAAATATAGAAATAACTTTCTTTTTTTTAGCAATTCTTATTACAGACGCCTTAGTTGATACTAACCCATCTACTCCAAAAAATTGTATAGCATATTCTGCACCATATTCATCGTTTGAAAGTCCGTTAATAAGATCTATATGAAGCAAGCATTTCTTACCAACAATATGAACTCTTTCTACAATGCTCTTTAAAACAGATATATGCATACCCATTAATATACAAAAATCATAATTCGTCTTTAAGAATTTTTCTAGATCCTTCACCGATTTAACAGCTGGAATTACTCTATCATTTAACATATATCCACCTCTAATATAGTATGTCTAATTTTAGTATAGCTTCTTATCACCATCATGTAAAGATAAACTAAAAAGCTAATACAAAGTATTTTTTAATAAAAAAAAGCACATCGTGGGGATGTGCTTTTTACCCATATTAACGTTTACTGAATTGAGATGCTCTACGCGCTTTTTTAAGACCGTATTTATAACGTTCTTTAACTCTCGCGTCACGAGTCAACATTCCAGCTTTTTTAAGTACTGCTCTAAAGTCACTATTAACTTCTAATAGCGCTCTTGAAATTCCATGTCTTATTGCTCCTGCTTGCCCTGTCATTCCACCACCATGTACTGTAACTAGTACATCGTAACTACCTGTTGTTTCAGTCATTTCTAAAGGTTGCATAACATCTAAACGAGTTTGCGCTGAAGGGATGTAATCTTCAAACGTTCTTTTGTTAATGATGATTTTTCCAGTTCCTGGAACTAATCTAACTCTAGCTACTGAACTTTTTCTACGTCCAGTTCCTAAATATTGAACTTGTTTTGCCATTTCTTACACCTACCCTTTTAATACGTACTCTTTAGGTTGTTGTGCAGCATGAGGATGTGCTTCACCTTTGTAAACAAATAGTTTCTTACACATTTGTCTACCTAAACGACCTTTTGGTAACATTCCGTGGATTGATAATTCTAACATTTTAACAGGATGGTTCTCTCTCATTTCTCTTGCTGTTTTAGTTTTAAGACCACCAATATAACCACTGTGTTTGTGATATAATTTACCGTTTAACTTGTTACCAGTTAATTCGATTTTCTCAGCATTCACAATAATTACATAATCTCCACCATCGATATGAGGTGTAAATGTTGGTTTGTGTTTTCCTCTTAAAAGTACAGCAGCTTCAGTCGATAAACGACCAAGAGTTTTACCAGCAGCATCAATTACATGCCAATTTCTTTGAACAGATTCTTTAGTTTGCATAAACGTATTCATCACTGTTCCTCCTAATTTTTAATTAGGGCTTCACCTTATTCAGGG
Organism: Mycoplasmatota bacterium WC44; assembly: GCA_046529715.1. Lineage (GTDB taxonomy): Bacteria > Bacillota_I > Bacilli_A > MAG-NZ > MAG-NZ > WC44. The sequence goes on along the minus strand of CP134881.1, from coordinate 422,864 downwards.
ATTTTAAATGTACCATAGATAATGATACTAATTACCGCTTAAAAAGTCAAGCATTTATTAGTTCTTTATTACTAATTTCAATATTTTTTTCTCTAACAACCTCAATAAGAATATCTGCAATCTTTGGATCAAATTGAGTTCCCTTGCATCTTTCAATTTCATCTAATGCATCTTCAATACTTATAGGCTTTTTATATGTTCTACCATTTATCATAGTATCATACGCATCACATACAGAAATTATTTTTGCATAAAGTGGTATTTCATCACCTTTTAATCCATATGGATAACCACACCCATCATGTCTTTCGTGATGATATAAGATACTTTCTGCTATATTGTTAGAACTAATAATATTTATTATAATTTTATATCCTGCCTCTGAATGTTTCTTAATTTTTTCATATTCTAAATCAGTAAGTCTACCTGGTTTAGTCAGGATGTCTTCTGAAATAGTAATTTTTCCAATATCATGAACTGTAGCCGCTAATGAAATGTCATGCAACTCACTAGTTCTACTATATCCCATTTTTTTCAATACTTCTTGAGACAAAACTGCAAGTCTATCACAGTGTTCTTTTGTTTCTTCTGTCTTTTCATTTAGTGCAGATAATAATGTTTCAAGTGTTTTACTCTTTCTACTAGATCTATTAGAAAGTTTTCTATGATACATCTCATTTTCAGCTGTTATAAAAGCGTTTTGAAAGTCACTTTTTCTTTTATTTACTATATCATAACCAATAGAAACCCCAATATTACAATGATGATTCATATTATATTCATCTATGCACTCTTGAAGATTCCTATTCATATCTTCTATTGACTCTTCATCGACTACACTTGTGATTACAGCAAACTCATCTCCACCAATACGATAAATATTACCTTTTCGATATATTTTCTTTAAATAACTTGCGTAAGTACTTAAAATCTTATCACCTACAAAGTGTCCATAGATGTCATTAGCAAGTTTTAATCCATCAATATCACTTATTATAATAGTGTACAGATTGTCTCCAATTTCTTTACAATGTTGTTCAAATATATTTCTGTTGAAAAGATCGGTTAATACATCTTTTTCAGCTAAATATTTTATTTTTCTCTCATAAAGCAATTCATTTGTTACATCCCTTAAAAAGCCACCTAATGTTAATACTTTACCATAAGAATCTCTCTCTTCAACTTGAGCATAATGCTCTAAGTATATAACTTCACCAGTCATATGGTTTTTGTGTTTAGTTATTATCTCAGTTATCGAATTCGAACTTCCTTTTAGTATATCAAAGTAAGCTTTATTAGATTTTGCGTACAGTTCTTTACCTTCTTCATCATCTGTTGTAGTAGCTTTATATTCTTTATATTTAATAGAACTATCATTACAAGCTTTAATCCCTAGTTTCTTAACAAATAATTCATTTACATATACATCACTATCTTCAAATTTTTGATTATAATTTATGTTAAACACCAATAGATTACCCGCAGCTATTGCTAGTTGATTAATTTCTTGTATTTTAGAATGTGATATCTTTAGTTTTTCTACACGTGCCTTTTGCTTATATTCATTTGTTACATCTACAATATATCCACCTATATGTCTCAAAGTTCCATCAATTTTTCGGTTATGAACCTTAGCATAGTGCTTCATATACAATATTTCATTTGTTTTTATATTTCTGTGCTTTATTATTACTCCATCAAATCCATCAGCGTTGTCATGATGACAAGACTCTAAAAGGTTCTGAACTTCACCCAAGGATAAAATATCATTATTATCTTCATCATCAATAATGGTACTATAGTAATCCATAGAAGATATATATCCCTTCTTATCTTTAGTCAATCCTAGCTTATCGTTATAACTTTCACTTCCGTAGAAATAGTCACCACTAGGATGTTCGTCAAAATCTATAGTCCATATTAATAAGTCTGCCATTTCAACTGCAGCTTTGTTAGCATTCTGTAATTTTATAAATCTATCACTTATTCCCTTAACTCTACCAGATTCATATAATTCTGTAATATCAATAGCAGTCCCTGATATTATGTTAGGTTTTCCATCTGAACTTTTAGATACAGCACTAGACCTTACCTCTAACCAATTTATTGTGTCATTAGTGTTAAAAAGTGGGAAAATTGATCTATATTGATTGATTTTTCCCGACATTAACTTTTTAAACTTTTTCGCATCTTCTTCAAAGAATGAATTATATTCCGGAAAATGCTCAAGAACTCTTTCTACAGCATGTTGCCAATAATAATCTTGAGGCTCAATAATATTCGAATTATGCTCTGACAAGTTCTTAAATCCATATAGTTCTTTTAACTTATCATTAAATTCAAACGTCTTATGATCTTTATTGAATTTAATCCACCATACACCAATATCAGAATTATTTAGTCCTTCATCAATTACTTTCTTCAGAGTTTCAGCTTCCATTTGAGCAGTAACCTCTTCAGATATTAATAAATCTACACCGATCATCAAAAGTGGTCTATTATACTTATCTCTACGAACAATTTTCGCAAAAGAATCAATCCACACTATTGAATTTTTCTTTGTTAGTAGTGGATATTTACAATTATATGAGTTTCTAACCCCACTAACACAATCATCATAACATTGATGTTCTTCTTCAACATATCTAGCAAATCCTAGATTAAGTTCAGCTGCTGCATCCATCATTTTTACGTACTCAGAGAAAATCTCATCATCATCATTTGTACTAATCCCAACACTGCGGTAGAAACTTGAATTTTTAAGATGTTGTATCTTATCATTAGAAAGATCATACCACCAAAAATTTGTTTTAGATATTTCACCACTAAATTCTAATACTTCAGATAATGTATGATATTCCTTTATAAAATCATCAATTTCAGGTGCCACAAAATAATTGACTATGTACTCTTCTCTAAAAAGTCCAATTTTTTTAAGATATAATTGTAATTTTTCTTGTTTAGTATTAATGGTAATTTTTGTATATTTATTATTTATTTTCTTCTTTGTTATAAATTTTATTACGTCTTTAAGTAACGAACTTCTTTTTAGAAGTTTATCGTTTATATTAATAAAAATATTAGGTTTGATTTCTTTATCTAAATTAAAATACTCAATAAAGAATTCATCAAAGGCAATAGTCTCTAATAAATAGTTATACTTTATATTTCCTTGTTGAATATTAGTTAAATCCAATATAGAAGAATAATCATCAGTTGTATTTTTCGACATATAAATCAACCCCTATCTCTATAATTATAATATATTATGACAAATTTGTCCAAAAAAAACTTATGTAAGATACATAAGTTTTTTTCATATTTACTATTTCATTATAACTTCTATTTCTTCAGCAATTCTTTCATATTTATCTATTGCTTCCGCTTTAGTATTGCCTCTAATACTTAAATATACTTTAAATTTAGGTTCCGTACCACTTGGTCTAAATGCAATAAAACTTCCATCTTCTAATCGGTATTTAAGTACATTTGCTAGTGGTAAATCATTAACACCTTTAGAGAAATCTTCAACTACAGAAATTTTCACTCCACCGAACTCATTAGGTTCATTTTCTCTTAGCGATTTCATAGTTGCAACAATTTTCTCTTGACCTTCTTTACCTTTTAAGATGAAATTTAATAATTTATCATGATAATAACCAAATTCATCATAAATGTCTTCAAGTACATCAATCAATGATTTGTGTTCAACTTTTTTATAGTAGTTAGCAGCTTTCTTAATGTGTGGTAGTGGAACAAGAGCTGGTTTTGTAAAATCTGCTCTAGAACAATTGGGGTATACAAATGTTCATAACATTGGAGGAATTAGTTCTTATAATGGAGATTATAAAGTCTTAGGTGGACTTGAAGAAAATAGACTTAAATTTGCTGCTAATGTTTATACAGTTAAACATTGGACTCCTAAAAGAGATCTAGAATCACCGGTATATGTTATGTTTGAAGCGGAAGTTTTAGGATATACTAAATATCAAATAGTATTTACATCTTGTACATGACGTCCTTCAGTAGAAAACTTTAAGCAGGTTGCTTATGTTGAATTAAAGACTGATGGTACAGTAAAATATATTTCATTTGATGAAGATTCCCAAGAACTTTATACACCAGCTGTATGGGGTGACTCAAGCCCAAGAACAGATGGTGAGAATAACATTACTAAAGACGATTACATGACTAAATTTGTTAATGGATGGTTAGTAGGTAAATCTCCTGCAGACATAGCAGAAATTAATGTTATGGCTGACGCTGAAGATTTTGCTGATTACGATTCATTTGCTGGAGCAAGTGTATCTTTGAATAATCTATTTAGAGCTGTTCAAGGTTTACAAAAATATCATTTGAGTAAATAATAAAGCTAGAAAGGCCTATTCTTTATGAACAGGTCTTTCATTTATCTAACGTACTGCCTAATAGTTTTGTGTGATTTATGTTTAACTCATTGAAGAAATCATTTTACTTTTATACGTTATATTGTTGAATAACATTAAAATTATAGTATAATTTAATAGTATGGAAGCACTTACGTAACTGGTGTGCGTACTGGTCTTCAACACCAAGTTGTGGATGTAAAAATTCATAGGTGGGTTCGATTCCCATGTGCTTCCGCCAATTAAAATGAAAGTGAGGTGAAACTATGCCGAAAAAAGAATTTGATTTAATGAAATATAGTAGCTGTGGTGGCTGAGTCGGTAAGGTAGGACCGGGTGTCTTACAAGAAATAGTTTCAACATTACCTCGTCAAATAGATGATAAATTAGTATGTGGTTTTGATAATAGTGAGGATGGAGCAATTTACGAATTAGATAAAGATAATTATTTAGTAAGTACTTTAGATTTCTTTTCTCCTAATTATTATGAACCGTATACATTCGGTAAAATAGCAGCAGCAAATGCTTTAAGTGATATCTTCGCCATGGGTGGAGAAGTTATGTATGCCTTAAACATTCTGAGTTTCCCTGATGAAATCGAAAGTGAAGCAGTTTCTGAGATGTTAAAAGGAGCTATAGAGAATGTTAATAAAGCTGGAGGAGTAGTTGTTGGTGGACATACTGTTTCAGATACTGAAATTAAGTATGGATTAAGTGTTACTGGTAAAGTAAGCAAAGATAAAATTATGTCTAACGATCAAGCTAAAGTAAACAATAAGATTATTTTAACTAAGAAAGTTGGGACAGGTATTTATGGTAAAGAGATAAATAACGATATAGATTCAATGGATTGCAAAGAAGTTGTTGAATCAATGGCAACTTTAAATAAGAAAGCTAGCGATATTATGAGGAGATACAATGTTACTACTTGTACTGACTTAACAGGATTTGGTGTTATTGGTCATTTATCAGAAGTTGCAGAAGCGTCTAATATATCTATTGAATTAATTATGAATGATATACCTTTATTTGAAAGAACTAAAGAATTAGCTATAACCAATAAGAATGGCGGAATGTTTAGAAATCAAAACCATTTTACTTTAGTTAGTTATAGTGATGAAACTAATAAGGAAGAGAATATTAATATTTTATCTGACCCTCAAACAAGTGGTGGATTGTTTATTTTTGTTGAGGAACAAGATGCCGATAAACTACTCAAAGATTTACATAATAGTGGTGTTGAAGCAGCTAATATTATTGGGCATACTATTCCTAAATGCGAAAATCTTATTAATATTAAGTAGTGAATATGAAAGAATTATTTAAGCAAATACCACAGGTATCAAAAATTATATTAGATGAAAGAGTGAGACAATATTTGTCTTACTTTTATATGCAAGAAATTAAGAATGAAATTGAATTATCTTTAAATGATTTAAGAAATGAGATTAAAGAAGGTATAGTTACTGAATTCGAATATGACTTTGTTATTGGTCTGATTTCAGATAGATTAAACAGCAAAAAGAAATATTCTTTAAGAAGGGTAATAAATGCTACTGGAACAGTTCTACATACAAATTTAGGAAGAGCGATTCTATCTGAATCAGCTATAAATAATGTTGTAGAAGTTTCATCTGGATATAATAATTTAGAATATAATATTGAACTAGGTGAAAGAGGTAGCAGATATGATCATTTAAATGATATGTTAGCTACGTTAGTTGGTGCTGAATCAGCGTTAGTTGTTAATAATAATGCAGCTGCTACTATGTTAGCTGTCGCTGCTTTTTCAAAAGGTAAAGAAGTAGTTGTATCAAGAGGTGAACTTGTTGAGATTGGTGGATCATTTAGAATACCTGACATTATTGAAGCAAGTGGTGCAATATTAAAAGAAGTAGGTACAACTAATAGAACACATTTAAGAGATTATGAAAATGGGACAAATGAAAATACGGCTATGTATTTAAAGGTTCATCCGTCTAATTATCGTATTGAAGGATTTACAAAACAAGTATCAAATGCTGAATTAGTATCATTGAGTAAAGGTGATATATTAGCAGTTGAGGATTTGGGTAGTGGAGCATTAATCGACTTTACTAAGTATAATTTTATTAAAGAGAATACCGTTACTGAATCTTTAAAAAGTGGTATTGATTTAGTAACTTTTAGTGGAGATAAATTACTTGGTGGTCCACAAGCAGGAATTATCGTTGGAAAGAAAGATTTAATAGATAAAATAAAAAGTCATCCGTTAACAAGAGCATTTAGGGTAGGTAAAATGACTATAGCTGCTCTAGAAGCTACTTTAAGGGAATATCTTGACAAAGATGTAGTAGATAAGATTCCTACCCTTAGAATGATTTTTAAAGATAAAACTAAGCTATATAATGATGCTTTGATGCTATCAGAAGAAGTAAATAAGATTAATGGTTATAATTCTCAAGTGGAAGAGGTTTTCTCTACCGTAGGTGGAGGTAGTTTACCAACTAGTAAGATTGAGAGTTATGGAATTAAGTTAACTAGTGAAAATCACAGTACTATAGAATTGGAGAAATTCTTAAGAAATATGGAAACTCCAATAATTTCTATAATAAATAGTGACTCAGTATACTTAGATGTTAGAACACTTCTTGATGGAGATATATTAAAAATAGTGGATTTCATAAAGGTGAAAAGTGATGAATAATTTCGTAATTGGGACAGCAGGGCATATTGATCATGGGAAAACTTCTTTAATTAAGTCGTTAACAGGTATAAATACCGATACATTAATCGAAGAACAAAAAAGAGGGATTACTGTTGATTTAGGATTCTCTTATCTTAAATTAACTGATGATTTAACCGTTGGGATAGTAGATGTTCCAGGACATGAAAAGTTAATAAAGAACATGTTGTCTGGTGTATGTGGAATAGATATGATTCTTTTAGTAATAGCGGCAGATGATGGTGTTATGCCACAAACAAGAGAGCACTTTGATATTATTAAATTTCTTAAAATTACTAATACTTTAGTAGTCTTAACTAAAACAGATTTAGTATCAAAAGAGAGAATCGCTGAAGTCAAAAAAGAAATTAGTGATAAGCTTAATCTAACTAGGTTTGTAGAGTTTTCTATTTATGATGATAGTAGCAAAGATGGAGTAGTTAAATTAATAAAAGAAGCAATTGATTTTAGTAGTGATTCTGTTAAGGATGAATATTTCAGGATGCCAATTGACAGAGTTTTTAATGTAAAAGGGCATGGTGTAGTAGTTACTGGATCGAGTATATCTGGTGAAGTAAAAGTTGGCGATAAATTAGAGATATTACCTAACAATGAAATTGTAAGAGTTAAAGGAATTCAAGTATTCAAACAAAATAGAGATATAGCGTATAAGAAGACAAGAGTTGCATTAAACTTAGGTGGAATTAAAAAAGAAGACTTAGTTAGAGGTAAAGTTATTTCTAAACCAAAAAAAGTAGAACCGACAAAAATAATTGATGTAAGATTAACTGTATCTAATAATGATGATATTCTTATTAAACATCTAGAGACAGTAAAGTTCTATTACTTAGCAAATGAAGTTAAAGCTAGAGTTAAACTTTTTAATCAAAAGAGTATTTCTAGTGGTGATGTTGTTTATGCTCAACTCCTATTAGAAGAAGAGTTATATGTAGTGAATAAAGACTTAGGAGTGTTAAGAAAATTACATCCTGTTACTGTAGCAGGAGTAGAAATTATAAATGCTAAAGGGAAATACGCTAACCGCAAGAATGAAGTGTATGCTGAAGGTATTAAAACTTTTCAGTCTGGTGATATTGAACTACTTGTTAATAACTACATTAATAGTAATGATTTCTGTCATATAAACGATATTAAAAGAGATTTAGATATTACTGATAAACAAATAAGTGAGTTAGAGTTAGATGTTTATATGATAAGTAATATTTATTTGAGTAAATCGAAATTTGAAGAATTTAAAAATAAAATTCTTGATATAGTAACAAAGTTTCACGATAATAATAAGAATAAATTGGGAATTAATAAGAATGAGTTACTTAGTATGTTGAGGTTAAATATTGTTAACAAAGTATTCTCTAAGTTTCTAAAATTAATTGATGAAATTGATGTAACTGATAAGGTAAAGCTGAAAACTTTCCAAATTAGTTTAAGTGAAGAAGAATCAATTACAGCAAAAAGAATAATCAGTCTATTAAATAGTGGCGACTTTAAACCGGCAAAGTTTAATGATATTTTTAGATCGATTAATAGAAGAAATGTTGATGATGTATACTTTACTTTAATTAAACGTGGAGAACTTATAAAGTTTGATGATGATATAGCTATGAGTAAAGATAAATTTACTGAAATGATTAGAAGATTTGATGTATTCTTTAGTGAAAATAAAGTTGTTTCACTAGCAGAAGCTAGAGAGCTACTTAATACGTCTAGAAGATATGTGGTACCATACTTAGAGTATTTAGACAAAATTGGGTATACAAGAAGAGTTGAAGATGGAAGAGTAAAAAAATAAGGAAGTTCAGTTGAACTTCCTTTATTTTATTATTTTTTTAATTTATGTGATTGGTCTGTATAAGTTGTATGTAGTAATTTGTGTGCTAAGTGACTACCTGGTTTTTCTAAGTAAGTTTCATAACTCCACTTAATAGCAGGTGAGTTGTGAGATCTTCTGAACTCAGTATCTTGAGCATCTGAATCATATAATGCTTGAGCTCTTAATTTAGCAACGTCAAGACCATGCATAAACTCTTCACGAACGATTGGTTGACCACCACCGTTTACACATCCACCAGGACATCCCATGAACTCGATGAAGTGATATTGTTTTTTACCTTCATCCAAGATTTCAAACATTTTCTTGATTCCTGAACCACCGTGAACAACGGCTACATTTACATCAATACCAGCTACTTTAATAGTAGCTTCTTTAATTTGGTTATCACAATGCATACCACGAACTTGAGTAAGGTCAATATTATCTAATTCTTTACCTTCTAATACCTTATACACAGTACGTACAGCAGCTTCCATAACTCCACCAGTTGCGCCAAAGATTGTAGCAGCACCTGTGTATTTAGCGAATTCATTATTTGGAGCATAGTCTTCTAAATGACGGAAGTTAATATTATTACCTTTTATCATTCTAGCTAACTCTCTTGTAGTTAATACTGCATCAACATCTCTTACACCATCAACTTCCATTTCCGGACGATCGATCTCGAATTTTTTAGCAGTACATGGCATGATAGATACCATATAAATTTCAGATGCATCTTTTTTAAGTTGATCTGGAGCGAATAAGTTTTTGATAAATGCTCCTTGCATCATATGAGGTGACTTAGCAGTTGATAAGTTTTGTAGATATTCTGGTCTATATTGTTCAATATAACGAACCCAACCTGGAGAACATGAAGTAAACATTGGTAATGATACCTCTTCACCATTTAAGTGTTTTGTCACACGGTTAATAAACTCAGTACCTTCTTCCATAATTGTTAAGTCAGCAGCATAGTTAGTATCAGTAACCATATCGAAACCTAATAATTTTAGAGCATGATACATCTTACCTTCAACTTCTCTAACTGGAGTACCAATTGGATAGCCAAATGGTTCACCTATTGCAGTACGAGTAGCAGGAGCTATTTGAACTACTACATATTTATTAGGATCTTTAATTGCAGCTTCAACTTGTTTAATATGATCAGTTTCATAAATAGCAGCTGTCGGACATACTTTAGAACATTGACCACAGGAGATACATGCGATATCATCTAAAGTTTCCCCAGTGTTAGTTGGAGCGATTAAAGTTTCAAAACCTCTATTATTAAAGTCTAATGTTCCAGGAGTTTGAATTTTCTCACATACTGCAACACAAGAAGAACAGTGAACACATTTACCAGAATCTAATGTAATTGATTTAGATTGATTGATAATACGTTCTTTTGGTTGTAATTTGTGGATATCACGATAAGTATCTTCTACGTTGTAGAATTGTAACATATCGTAGAAATAACAACTTTCTTCTCTTGGACAAGTCCAACATTCAAATACGTGATTAGAAGCTAATAATTCTAAAGTTTTAATTCTTGAATCAACAACTTTTTGAGATTCTGTTTGAACTTTCATTCCTTCTTGAGCTTCTAATGTACAAGTTGGTTTTAATCCCATTCTATCAAATTCGGCTACACACATTCTACATGCAGCGATTTCGTTAATTTCTTTTAAGAAACATAATGTAGGTATATTGATTCCAGCATCTTGAGCAGCTTGAAGTACGGTAGTACCTTGGTTAACTTCTAACTCTTGATTATTAATGTTTATTTTAATCATTTTACTCATAATTTCACCTCTTACTTAAAGCACTTTCCAGCAGCACATTTATGATCCTTAATGTGTGCTAAGAATTCGTCTTTAAAACTATGCATAGCTGTATGCATTGTCATTCCAACTGCAATACCAAGTCCACATAAGGATGCTGTTCTCATGTGTTCAGCTAAATCTTGCATTTTTTCAAAATCGGCGATAGTTGCTTCACCCTTCTTAATTTTCTCTAAGAATTGTGTTGTTCTTCTTGTACCTACTCTACAAGGAGTACATCTACCGCAAGATTCTAGACTTAATAAATCCGTATTAAAGTGGATGAAGTCTATCATACATGTTTGATCATCTACGATTACAACTCCACCAGAACCTACCATTACTTGGCGTTCTTTAAATTCTGGGAATGCAACAGGCATATCTATATCTTCTTTACCTAACATTGTAATGTTTGGCGAACCTGTAACGAAGGCTTTGAGTTCTCTACCTTCTCTCATTCCTCCTGCAAGTTCAACTAATTCTCTAATAGTTAAACCTAAAGGAACTTCAACAGTTTTAGGTTCTTTAACATGACCAGTTAATGTAAATACTTTTGAACCCTCACTACCTTGAATACCAGTTGATTTGTACCAATCAGCACCATTAGTGATAATTTGAGGAACAACTGATAATGTTTCAACATTGTTGATTACTGTAGGTTTACCAAATAAACCTTTAATTGCTGGAAATGGTGGTTTGTTTCTTGAATTACCACGGTTACCTTCTATCGAAGAGATAATCGCAGTCTCTTCACCACAAACATAAGCTCCAGCACCTTTGAATACTTCTACTTCAAAGTTGAAATCAGAACCAAATATGTTCTTACCTAATATATTATTAGCTACAGCATCTTCTATAGCTTTATTTAACACTTTCTCAGCTACTGGATATTCATATCTTAAGTAGATATATCCTTTTGTAGCACCAACAGCATAACCAGCTAAGGCCATACCTTCTAATACTGAATGCGGGTCTTGTCTCATTAAGACACCATCAACTGTAGCCGCAGATTCCCCTTCGTCTGCGTTACAAATAATAAACTTTTGATCATCATTCTTAGGAATGAATCCCCATTTAACACCAGTTGGGAATCCTCCACCTGAACGTCCTTTTAACCCAGAATCCTTAACCACTTCTGTTACTTCTGTAGGCTTCATTTCGTTAACAGCTTTTTCAAGTGCAAAATAACCGTCTCTAGCGATATACTCATCAATTGAATATTCATCAATTATATAAGAATTTTTTAATACTATGCGAACTTCTTTTTCTTTGTCAAAACGTAAGTCTTTATCAAATTTATTTCCAACACTTTTTAAAGTATCAGTTTTGATTTGTTTTAATGTTTTATTATCCATTAAATCACCTATTTAATTTCTTGTACTAATCTAGCGACCTTATCAACAGTCACGTTATTGTACATTTTATGATTGATAATTACGTTTGGAGCAAGTTCGCATTTACCTAAACATCTACCAATAATAACAGAATACTTCTTGTTACGTGATGTAGAGTTAGGCTGACAATTTGTAATTTCACATACTTTGTCTAAAATAGTGTTCGCTTCGTTTACATAACAAGATGTACCAACACATACTTCTATGATGTTTTCACCTTGTATTTCACTAGTAAAGTAATCGTAGAATGAGACTATTCCACTTACTTTAGATACTGACACTTCATGTTCAGTAGCAATCATTTTTTGAATTTCAATTGGTAATCCACCAAAAATTAGTTGAGCATCATGAATAGAAGGAATTAATCCAGCCGGATTTTTTTTTATTCTCAGCAAGACAACTCAAAAACTCATTCATTTGCTCTGGAAGAAATTTATTCTTCATATCTAGTCCTCCTTGTCTAATACATTACTTATATTTTATCATGTAGAACTAAATACTTTCTATAGCAAACATGAAAAAAACAAATAGATTACAAAATTATTATGTAACATATGCTACAATTATAGGACTGAAATTACCAAATGTAAACAATATTAAATATGATATAATATTTAGACAAGAAATTATGAATGTAGATTATCTAAAATATATTTATGTAATAGGTGAAGAAAATGAAGAAGTTAATGATATTATTATTCTTACTTGCTGGTTGTACAGTAGAAGAGAAAAGTGAAATTGATTGTGAGTTATTCCCATCTGCTACCGTTTGCCAAGAAGTTGATGAGGTAGAGAAACCAATTATAATTCCTGAAGATGATGAGGAGGAAGAGGTAATTCCTGAGGAAAATCCAGAGGAAGAACCCGAAGAAGAGGTAGAAGAAATACCGCCATATAATATTTGTGATGATTATCCAAACCATGCAGAGTGTATGGGGCCTTTAAAATCATATCAAATTCACTCTTACCCAGATGGTAATCGTGCGTTTAATCCTTTCCAGTTCTTTGATGCATATATATCAATGCAACTTTATTTATCTCCTGATCAGAATGAGTATGTTTATACATCGATCTATAATAATCTAGGAGAGAAATATCATCAACTAAGTGATAAGTATAATTACTATGATGGTATAGTGAATGTTAAAACTATCAATGATAATCCTGAAGAAACTCATTATTTAAGTAAGGAATTGTATGACCTAATTAAGTTTAGCGTTACTAATTCTGAACTTACAAAAGGATACTTTGATATCTCAATAGGAGCAGCATCAAGTATTTGGCATTATTACCGAGAGAAGTGTACTACTTATAACTTCCATCCATCGTTTTGCTTTGTTCCGAAGACTGAAGAATTAGAATCGATTAGAGATAAGGTGGATATTAGTAAAATAATATTAAATGATGAAGAAATGTCAATAACTATGGAAGAGGGGATGAGTTTGGATTTAGGCGGAGTGGCGAAAGGTTACTTTGTTGAGATACTAGCACAAAAATTTATCGACAACGGTGCTAGAACTTTCTTGATAAATGCCGGTGGAAATATTAAAACTTACGGAAGTAAACCGAATGGAGAATTCTTTACACTTGGGATTCAAGATCCAACACTACCTAGGGGACAAGGAAAGTTATCTTTTGACTTAAATATACCTGGTGGTTATTCAGTAGTAACTTCAGGAGATAACGTTAGATATTATAAAGTTGACGGAGAAGTATATCATCATATAATAAACCCATATACTTTAGTGCCTGATAGATACTCTAGGCAAGTTACGATAATTACTAATGATTCACGTGCAGCTGATATTCTATCAACTACTGTATATTTAATGACAGTTGAAGATGGTATTGAATATGTTAATAGTTTAGAAAACGTAGAAGCTATCTGGTATGGTCTAGATAATGGAATTAGTTATTCTAAAAATGTGATGAAATTTATTAGTGGCTAATAGCCACTTTTTTTTACTTTATATTTACAGTCTTATGTTGATTGAAGTTCAGTTTTTAGTTATAATTAGGGGTGACTAAGGAAGAGGTTATATTATGAAAAAACTATTTATTATTTTAAGTGTATTGATTACGAGTTTTATACTTATCTCGTGTGAAGGAGATATTATAGTTATTCCGGATAATCCAGATGACAAAACACCGGTTGATGTACCGGATGAAAAAGATAATCCAGTCACTGAACCTGAGACTGAAAAACCAGATGATAATCCTACTGAACCAGAGGTTATTACTGAATATATTGAGATTATTAAAGAAGTACCAGCTGAAGTTGAAATGATGAGAAAATACAAACCAGGTACTTATTTCAATTCTAATAGGGAAGTTAATGGTAATGGAGGTTACGTTTATACAGTTGTAGTTGTAGACATGTATGGTGACATAGCTGGTATTCACATTGACGAGACTTATTCAAGTATTATTCTTTATGAAAATACAGATGGTTCACTTTATTTATTTGTAGAAGGTGATGGGAAAACTATTCCAAGTTCTTACCGTCTAATTGATAAGGATTTAGATTACTTACAATTTCCAACAAATAGAGATGCGATCACGACAGACGATTTAATTGTTGGTATTCATTCAGATAAAATTAAGTCATTAAGAAATGTTCAAGTTAACGAAACAAAGATGGTTGTTAATGAACAACTTGATATGGGTGGTAGAAACACTTACAGAGAACAAATCAATTTCATCGCTAAAAAGATTATTGAAGACAATACAACTTACGGATTTAATTTGTATCAATCAGGAAATAAAGTTAAAACAGATTCTGTTGCGGGTGTAAGTATTGACGTTCAAGAATACTTATCGTTGATTCAAGAAATTTTAGATGGTGAAGCTCGCTTAGCCGAGAATGATGTTTTAGCAGATATAACTAATCCTATTTACGGTACTTATGAACCAGGTATTTATTTTAATCACTCAGACAGAATATTAACTGATGGTAGTTTAAATTATAGTACATCATTAGTTGTTGTAGACGAGTTCGGTGTAATAGCAGGTGTTTACTTAGATGCTACAAGTCCAGATAAAATTGTACCAGGATCTTTCTCTACTAAGTGGATAATGAAAGAGGCATATGGATTATCTTCTGTGGATAATACAAATGAATGGTACATTCAAGCTACACAGCTTGCCAAACAAATTGTTTACAATCAAGGTGTAGAAGGAATTGAATTTTATTCATATGATGCATTAAGTCAAAAAGTTGATAGAGAAATTGGACTTAAAGTTAATGGTGAACTTAAAACACTTTATACTGATGACATATCAGGTGTATCTATAAGAGTTGATGGAATTGCTCAATCTATAAAAGAAACTTTAGATGAGATTAGATATAGTGATTACGCTGACGGAGTTTATTCGGTTTCTAATACTGGAGAGAATCATTTGTATTCTGTACTAGTTATTGAAGATGGAGAAATTGAAAGTCTATTTATTGACAAAGTTAAATCTGTTTTCCAAGCTCAGTATCTAAAAAATGGTATTGAGTATGAATTATATAAATTTATTAGGTTATTCGAAGTGGATGATCAAAACTTTACATCTACTATTAGAGTCTATAAAAATGGAGATAAATATTATTCCCTAGAAGATATAGTATCTGTTGGAGATATCACACTTGATTCAAGAGATCAGATTGAAAAAGATGAACAGATTGAGTTATCTAATATAGAAGCGGAGACAATTGTTCCAATTCAAGGTAACTACACTGCTAAGATAGCAAAAGATAGTGAATATGTTAATTTGACTGGATGGAGTAATAATTCACAGTTTATTGTTGATAAAATTGTTGAGAATAATGGTACTCACACATTGTTCTTAAATGAACATGGATTCATCAATACAAGTGATGACATTACATTTAATGTGACTGATATCTTAGATATTGTTCACAAAGTTCTATTTGAAGCTAGAGAAGAAGATAATATGCTGTTCTCTGAAGGTGGAAGAACTGTTTTCAAGAAATTAGCTGACGGAGAATATTTAGTTAACTCTAATCCAGATATTGATGGTAATATTGCTTATGGATTTATGAGTGTTAAGGATGGTAACATCGTTGGATTGTATTTTGACTCGACATATTTTAATGGAGAAACTACAGATACAATGTTTAATCCATCAAGAGAAAGCTTTAATTCAGATGGATCAACTTGGACACAGCAAAACATTGAATTTACTAATATAATCGTCAATAATCAAAGAACTTTAATTAACTCAATTATTGATGCTTACGATTATGAAAACCATGATACATTAACTTCAATCAATGATTTATCTATGTTCAGTATTAATACTGATCTAAATATAGATGAATATATAGATATATTTGAATTGTTAGTTAAAGAAGCAGCTGATGCAAGATTAGTTGTGGATGCTAATAACATTTATAATCAATTTTTAAATGACGAAAACTTATTTAAGGATTTATACTTTAGAATTGATGAGACATTAACTGAGTTTTTACCACTATCAATTGTTGGTGATAACTATGCTAAAGAGTATGAGTTTAACTGGATCTCATTAGAAGATAGTATAGTTGATGTTGATGAAAATAGTAATGGATTTGATGTTGTTGTAGATGATGATATTGAATTCGATGCTAATGTTAGTTTCAAACTAGAGATTATGCTTGCTGGTTCTAAGAAAGTTATCAAGTCTTTTTATTATTCAGTTCCAATATTAACTGAAGTTTCAGAGGGTTGGAGGATTCTGAATGATGAGGAATTTAAACTACCTGCTTCATATCTTTTAGCTGACACTCTATTTACGTTACCAACTTCTGATAAAGTAGATATATCTTGGTTCTCTAGTGATCAAACTGCTATGGATAACTCAGGGAATACACATGAGGTTAACGAAGATAAAGATGTTATCTTAAAAGCATATATTGATCTAAATAGTAATGGGTTAGTAAGTGCCGGAGAACCTGTAAGAGAGTTTAAGGTAACGGTATTAACTGAAGAAAGCGCAATAGAGAGAGTTCATAATTCTATTACATTATCTAATATATATAAGTATATCGATAGAGACTTTAGACTTTCTACAAAGTCACCTGTATGGGGTATTGAATATACTTGGAATGCTTTTAATAGTTTTGTTACCTTAACTGAAGAAGATGATTATGTAGATGTTAAAGTGATTAGGAAAGATTCTGATACTAATGTTACATTTACTGCTGACTTAAATGTTGGGGATGCAAATGATGATGTAATTAGCAGTATCAAAATACTAACTGGAAATAGTTTTGTATATAATGAATATGCAAAGGAAGATTTTGAAGCAATTGATTTTGTTGGATTAGACTTAAGTAAGCTTGTTGAAGGTGATGATTTAGGCTTCGATGATTTTGCTACTGGTTTATTAAGAGGAAGCAACATCACATTTGAAGTTAGTGACTTTGGGATGTTTGTTGATAATCAAGGTGTTATTCAAATAGCTCATGCATCTAAAGATGCAACATTCACTTTAACTGCAACAGTTACTAATAGTGGTGGACTTATAAAAGAGACTTATATTAAAGAGTGGGAAATTAATATCTTAAGTGAAACTACTCAAGCTTTATACGCTATTCAAGATAAGAATATGTTAGAAGGGTGGACGGTCGATTTATCTCAAAGTTCACATAAAGATGTTGAAATAGAAATTCCTTTAGAAGGTTTTATGCACTCTTCAGAAATTGTCTGGTCAGTAGATACTACAAATAGTACTGTTAATAGTACGATGTATGATACTACTGATATTCTAAATGGTAAGATTAAAATCTTGACACATTCAGGAACTGATACACTTTCTGGTGGTGAATTTATTACTTTAAAAGGAACTGTTACTTATGGAAATAAAACACCTGAAGATAAAACTATAAAAATTATGTTAAAAGACTAAGATTCTCGATTGAGAATCTTTTTTTATTACTAAAATTTTCTTGTATCTTTGGAAGGATTTAAATGTTAGAATATCTTGTCTTTTAAAAAAATAAGGGAAGTGATTTAATGGATAGTATTACACATACATTAATTGGTGTTGGTATTGGAACTGTTGCTTCATCTCAACTAAATTTAAATGGGAACGAAGAACTTATAATAATGGGGGCAGCTATCTTAGCTTCGAATGTTCAAGATTTTGATGTTATTACAAAACTTTTTGGTAATGTTTCTTTTATCAACAACCATAGAGGTGCATCACATATGTTGAGGTGGGTATCTCCAATAGCATTGTTAATTTCTATTATTTTCACGGTATTATTTAAAATAGATTTAGGGATTGTATTTACAGTGTCAATAATTTCTCTATTACTTCATATTGGTTTAGATTCTCTAAACTCTTATGGAACTAAACTCACAGAAAAAAGCTGGGTAAGAATTGGTGTGATACACACATTTGACTTAGTATTAATATTAATATTAAGTTTCAGTACTCTGCTTAAAGTTATTGACATAAATGTTTTTAATTATTCATTTATCTTAATAGCGATATATTTGTCAGTTCGTTTGTTTACACAATTACGTATAAAAAGATTGATCAAATCACAATGTAACCCAGTTAGGGGATTAATAATGGCCAAGGGGAATAGTTTTACTTGGAATGTTGTTTTAGAGTTTGATGGTAAATATTTAGTATTCGATTATGCATTTGGTAAGAAATTGAAAGTGGATAATATTCAAAAGGAATCAATTAATCCTACTTTGTTAAATTCTATTGAAAATAGTGAGGTTATATCTGCATTTAAAGGATTATCACCTATATACATTGTAAAAACTGTTGAAGGTAATGATGAAGTTACAGTGAAATATACGGATTTAAGATATAGATATAAAGGAAATTACTATTTTAATGCGATTTATAAATACAATCATAAGAAAAATGTTACTAATTCGAGTATCGGTTGGAATTTGAAACATGCTGAGTCTTTATAGAATCAAAATAAGTCTGAGTTAGATCAGTAAACTTATTTACATTTAAATCTTATTTCTATATTATTAGATTAAAATGATGTCGATCGGAAGTATATTTTAAATATTCTTTTGATGTGATACTTAATCAGGAGGGAATATAGAAATGTTGAGTGGTTATGTAGATACGAAACTTACTAAAGAAAAGGTAAAAGAACTTTTAAAGTTACTTGAAACTTGTAATAAATATGATGGAACAAAGATGCAACTATATTTGAATAATCGCGATGATGGAGATTATAAGGATTATTTATATTATAATAGCGATCAGTTATTAGGATATCTGGTGGTATACCCTAGTTATAGGGAAGGAGAAGTTCAAGTAACTGGACTTGTTCACCCGAATTCTAGACGAAGTGGAGTATTCACACATCTTCTTAATAGTGCTATAACTGATGTTAAAGAAGATAAGAACACAATAAGGTTTATTAAAGATTGTAATTCACAAAGTGGATTATCATTCCTAAATTATATAGGAGCTAAATATATTGAGTCGTCTTATACCATGCAGTATCAAGCTGGTAAGATACATGAATTTACAAATAGCTTATTAATCAGCAATGCAAAAATGAATGAAATTGATAAGCTTGTGGAAATTGGGATAGAAGCTTTTGGAACAAAAGAAGAGGAAGAACGACCTTTAGTTAAAACTAATATAGAAAATGATAATAGACATCTATTAGTTGGTTATTTAAATGATCAAATAATTGGATGTGTTCTTGCGTCTATAGAAGATGGTAAAGCTACAATAGGTGATTTAGCAGTAAAAAAAGAATACCGTAAAAGAGGATTCGGAAGAGAGTTGTTATATTACATAATAAAGGATGTAAAGGAACTAGGTGTTGATGAGATGCATTTAAGTGTATATATAGATAATGAAAATGCACTGTCACTATATGAAAGTTGTGGATTTACTGTTAAGAATGCACTAGAATTTTATAAATTTAATTTATAGTATTAAAGCTGATAAGTTGTACTTATGCAGCTTTATTTATGTAAATAAGTTAATATTTAGTACACTTTATAAGTTATTCTTACGTTAAAATACTAGGGGCAGTTATCTAGTTATAAATAAATTATCAATTAATAAGTTATGGGATAAGAGTAGTTATAAGTGATAATTTATTAAATTTAAAAAAAGTCTTGCAATTGATTTGAAATTAAAGTATAATTATAAATTGCAGGTGAAGAAGTGCAAGGTTGCTGACACACTAGGAAGCGTTGCCTATGCCTGGGTTCAGGTTTTTGCACGGAGCTAGCTTATAATGATATGAGCGAAAGGAGTGAAAAAGATGGCAAATAAAATTCGCATTAAGTTAAGAGCATACGATCATGCTTTAATTGATCAGTCAGCAGGTAAAATTGTTGATACTGCGAAAAAAACGGGTTCACAGGTAGTTGGTCCAGTACCATTACCTACTAAGAAAGAAATCTTCACGATTTTAAGAAGTCCCCATGTTAATAAGGACTCTCGTGAACAATTCGAAAGAAGAACTCACAAACGTATGATTGATATAATGGATGCTACTCCACAAACAATCGATGCGTTAATGCACTTAGACTTACCGTCAGGTGTAGAGATAGTAATTAAATAATTATAGGAGGTGTAACTCATGGCTAAAGGAATCTTAGGTAAAAAAATTGGGATGACTCAAATCTTCAATGCTGAAGGTAAGTTAGTACCTGTTACTGTTGTTGTATGTAGCAGTAACGTTGTTTTACAAAAGAAGACTGTTGAAAACGATGGTTATGAAGCTGTTCAAATTGGTTTTGGTGAAAAGACTGAAAAGTCTACAAACAAACCATTAGCTGGACATTTTGCTAAATCGGAATCAACACCTAAGCGCTACCTGAAAGAACTTCGCGGTTCAGACATGTCTGAGTACGAAGTAGGTCAGGAGGTGCCTGTTAGCATATTTACTGAAGGTGACTGTGTTGATGTACAAGGTGTTTCGAAGGGTAAAGGTTTCCAAGGTAGTATCAAACGCCACAATCAACACACAGGACCGATGGCACATGGTTCGCATTATCATCGTGGACCTGGTTCAATGGGACCTGTTGCTCCAAACAGAGTAGTGAAAGGTAAAAAATTACCTGGACATATGGGTAGTCGTACAATCACTGTTCAAAACTTACAAATCGTAAAAGTTGATGAAGAACGTGGATTATTACTAATTAAAGGTAATGTTCCAGGTGCCAACAAATCATTTGTAACTATTAAAAACGCAATTAAAAAATAAGTTTTAACCGGAAAGGAGGATTTACTATGCCGAACGTTGCATTGTTAAATCAAGCTGGTGAAAAGGTAAAGGATATTGAATTAAATGAGTTAGTATTCGGAATCGAACCTAATCAGCAAGTATTATATGATGTTATTAAAGCTCAAAGAGCTGCGATGCGTCAGGGTACTCAAAAAGCCAAAACACGTTCTGAAGTTCGCGGTGGTGGTAGAAAGCCTTGGCGTCAAAAAGGGACTGGTCGTGCAAGACAAGGATCAATTAGATCACCTCAATGGCGTGGTGGTGGTGTTGTATTCGCTCCACAACCTAGAGATTATGATTTAAAAGTAAATAGAAAAGTAAGACAATTAGCATTAAAATCAGCTTATTCTGCTAAGGTTATTGAAGAAGAAATTCGAGTATTAGATAATATCGAATTTACTGAAATTAAAACAAAAGCATTTGCTGAAGTATTAAGTAATGTGAAAGCTACTGGTAGAACATTAATTATCTTATCTGAAAATAATGATAATGTTGAATTATCAGGAAGAAATATTCCTGGTGTTGAAATTAATACATGGGATCACGTAAGTGTATATGATGTTCTAAAAGCACATAACGTAATTATTACTCTTGATGCTGTTAAAAAAATTGAGGAGGTGCTTGGATAATGAAAAGTGTTTATGAAGTATTAAAGCGTCCAATCATCACTGAGAAATCAATGAGTTTAGTTGAAGCGGGTAAATATACATTTGAAATTTCCCAAGACGCTAATAAAATAGAAGTTAGAAGTGCAGTTAAAGAATTATTTAACGTAGATGTTGAGAAAGTTAATATTATCAACGGTAAAGCTAAGAAAAAAAGAGTAGGTAAACATCAAGGTTACACTGCTAAAGTTAAAAAAGCGATTGTTACAGTGAAAGCTGGTCAATCAATTGATATCTTTGAAATCTAATAAAGGAGGAAACAATTATGGCGATTAAAATTTATAAAGCTACGACAAATGGTAGAAGACATATGACTTCTTTAGACTATAAAGAAATCACTACTAATGTACCTGAAAAGTCGTTGTTAGCTCCTTTAAGTAAACGTGGGGGACGTAACCATCAAGGTAAAATCACTGTTCGTCACCAAGCTGGAGGACATAAAAGAAAATATCGTATTATAGACTTCAAGCGTAACAAAGACGGTATCGTTGGTAAAGTTGCGACTATCGAGTATGATCCAAACAGAAGTGCTAATATCGCATTAATTCATTATTTAGATGGTGAAAAAAGATATATCATAGCAGCTAAAGGGTTAGAAGTAGGAACTGAAGTTGAATCAGGACCAGAAGCGGATATCAAACCTGGTAATGCATTACCATTAGTTAATATCCCAGTTGGTACTACAATACATAACATTGAGTTACACCCTGGTAAAGGTGGACAATTAGTAAGATCCGCTGGAGCTAGTGCAGAAATTTTAGGACGTGAAGATAAGTACATTATTATTAGATTAACTTCTGGTGAAGTTAGAAAAATATTAAACACTTGTCGTGCTACTATCGGAGAAGTTGGGAATGAGTTTCACGGGTTAGTTAATATTGGTAAAGCTGGTAGAAAAAGACATATGGGTATCAAACCTACAGTACGTGGGTCTGTTATGAACCCTAACGATCACCCTCACGGTGGTGGTGAAGGTCGTACACCAATCGGTCGTAAACAACCAGTTACTCCTTGGGGTAAACCAGCATTAGGTATGAAAACTCGTAATAAAAACAAAAAATCATCAACACTTATCGTTCGTAGACGTAAATAACATAAAGGAGGTTATTATATGGCTCGTTCACTTAAAAAAGGACCATTCGCTGATGATCACTTAATTAAAAAAGTTGAAGCATTAAATGCTGAAAACAAAAAACAAGTGATTCAAACATGGTCAAGAAGATCTACAATATTCCCAAGTTTTGTTGGACATACTATCGCTGTTCATAATGGACGCGAGCACGTACCTGTATATGTAACGGAAGACATGGTAGGACATAAATTAGGTGAGTTTGCACCTACAAGAACTTACTATGGTCACGAAAAAGATAAAAAAGCTAAGAGATAAGGAGGAAGTAAAAGTGGAAGTTAAAGCTTATAAAAAGATGATCCGCATTGCTCCTCGTAAAGTTAGATTAGTTATAGACTTAGTTCGTGGACAAGATTGCGGGAAAGCAATTTCGATTTTAAGAAATACAAATAAAAGAGCTTCAAAAGATGTTGAAAAGTTAATCATGAGTGCAATGGCAAATGCTGACCATAACCATGATATGGACATCAACAATCTATACGTAAAGACTATCTTTGCTAACGAAGGTCCTACGTTAAAAAGAATTAGACCAAGAGCACGAGGAAGTGCTAGTCAAATCTTAAAAAGAACTAGTAGTATTACTGTGTTCGTAGCAGAGAAAGAGTAAAGGAGGGAATTCTATGGGTCAAAAGGTTAGTCCTGTAGGACTGCGTGTCGGGATCATTCGTGATTGGGATGCTAAATGGTTCTTCGATCAAAGAGAAGTTCCTGAAGTATTACAAGAAGACTTACAAATCAGGGATTTGTTAGCGGAAAGATTTCATAACGCTGCAGTTTCGCAAGTAGTTATTGAAAGAAAATCAAAAGATAAAGTAGATATTATCTTACATACTGCTAAGCCAGGTGTTATCATCGGGCAAGATGGGAAAAAGAAATTAGATGCAGTAAACGAACTTGAAAAATTGACTGAAAAATCAGTTATGTTGAACATCGTAGAAATTAGAAAACCAGAAGTAGATGCTTACTTAGTTGCTAGAAGTATCGCTGAACAATTAGAAAACCGTGCTTCATTCAGAAGAGCACAAAAAGTTGCAATCCAAAGAGCTATTAAAAATGGTGCAAAAGGATGTAAAACTTTAGTTTCTGGTCGTTTAGGTGGAGCTGAGATGGCGAGAAGTGAAGGTTATTCAGAAGGTAACGTTCCTCTTCATACATTAAGAGCTGACATTGATTATGCACATGCAGAAGCAAATACTACTTATGGGAAATTAGGAATTAAGGTATGGATCTACAAAGGTGAAGTACTTCCTAAGAAAAAAGGAGAGTAGTCAATATGTTAATGCCAAAAAGAACAAAATATAGAAGACCACATCGCGTTCCTCATGATAGAGGTATTGCAAAAGGTGGTAGAGAAGTTCAATTCGGTGAATTTGGTATGCAAGCATTAACTAGTGCTTGGATTACAAATAGACAAATTGAAGCTGCTCGTGTTGCGATGACAAGATACATGAAACGTCAAGGTCAAGTTTGGATTAGAATTTTCCCTCATTTAGCAAAAACTGCAAAACCATTAGAAGTTAGAATGGGTTCTGGTAAAGGAGCTCCTGACGGATGGGTAGCAGTAGTTAAGAAACAAAAAGTAATGTTCGAAATAGCAGGTGTATCTGAAGAGATAGCTAGAGAAGCATTTAGATTAGCATCTCACAAATTACCAGTTAAGACGAGATTTATAAAAAAAGTAAATGGTGGTGAGAGCAATGAATGCTAATGAAATCAGAAAAATGAACACTACCGAAATTGAAAATGAAATAAGTAGTCTTAAAAAAGAATTATTCGATTTAAGATTTCAAGCTGCTGTTGGGCAATTAGAAAATACTGCAAGACTTTCAAAAGTTAAGAAAGACATTGCTAGAATGTACACGATCATTACTGAACGTGAAAAAAACATTAGAGCTTAGGAGGTACATATGGAACGTAATAGACGTAAAGTATATACTGGAACAGTAGTTTCAGACAAAATGGAAAAAACAATTACGGTAGCTGTAGAGTCAAAAAAAACACATAAGCTATACAAAAAAGCAGTAAAAAGAACTAAAAAGTTTACTGCTCATGACGAAAACAATGTTGCGAAAATTGGCGATATCGTTAAAATCATGGAAACTAGACCGTTATCTAAAAATAAAAGATTTCGTTTAGTTGAAGTAATTCAAGAAAGTATTGAGATTTAATCTGGAAGGAGGATTCCACAATGATTCAACAAGAATCTAGGTTAAAAGTAGCTGATAACTCTGGTGCTCGTGAAATTTTAACTATTAAAGTTTTAGGAGGTTCTGGTAGACAATATGCTCATATTGGGGATGTTATCGTTGCTACTGTTAAAGCCGCTACTCCTGGTGGTCAAGTTAAAAAGGGAGATGTAATTAGAGCTGTAATCGTACGCACTAAAAAGGGATTGAGAAGAACAGATGGGACATATATCAAGTTTGATGATAATGCAGCAGTAATTATCAAAGATGATATGACGCCACGTGGAACTCGTATCTTCGGTCCTGTAGCGAGAGAATTACGTGAAAAAGAATTTATGAAGATCGTTTCTCTAGCTCCGGAAGTGCTATAGCCTATAAAAGGAGGTTAATGCCATGCATGTAAAAAAAGGTGATACTGTAGTTGTTTTATCTGGTAAAGATAAAGGAAAAGTTGCAAACGTAGTAAAAGTATTAGCTAAAGACAATAAAGTTCTTTTAGAAGGTGTAAATGTTGTTAAAAAACATCAAAAACCAACACAAGCTAATCCAGATGGTGGAATCGTAGAGTTCTCTGCGCCAATCCATGCTTCAAATGTTGCAATTCAAGATCCTAAAACAAAAGAAGCAACTAGAGTAGGATATAAATTAGTTGATGGAAAAAAAGTTCGCTATGCAAAAAAATCTGGTGAATTATTAGACTAATAAATAATTCAGGAAGGAGGATAAGTGATATATGAATCGCTTATTAACTAAATACCAAGAAGTTGTTAAACCTGCATTATTTAAGGAATTCAATTATTCTTCTATAATGGAAGTTCCTAAAGTTGACAAAATTGTTGTTAACATGGGAGTTGGAGACGCAGTAGCTAATTCTAAAGTATTAGATGACGCTGTAGCAGAATTAACACTTATCACTGGTCAAAAACCAGTTATTACAAAAGCTAAAAAATCAATCGCTAACTTCAAATTACGTGAAGGATATCCAATTGGATGTAAAGTAACTTTACGTGGAGAAAGAATGTATCAATTCTTAGATAAGTTAGTGTCAATCTCTTTACCACGTGTACGTGACTTCCGCGGAATCAGCAAAGATTCATTCGACGGAAGAGGAAACTATACGTTAGGTGTTAAAGAACAATTAATATTCACGGAAATTGATTATGACAAGATCAAAAAAATCAGAGGTATGGATATCGTAATCGTTACGACTGCTAAAACTGATGATGAAGGTAGATCATTGTTAGGTCAATTAGGAATGCCGTTTCAAAAGTAAGGAGGAGAAACAATGGCTAAAAAATCGTTAAAAGTTAAACAACAACGTACTGCTAAGTTCTCTTCTAGAGCTTATACACGTTGTAACAGATGTGGTAGACCGCATTCAGTAATCCGCAAATTCGGTATTTGCCGTATTTGTTTCAGAGAACTAGCTTACAAAGGTCAATTACCTGGTGTAAGAAAAGCTAGTTGGTAGAAGTATTTTCTAGGGAATATCTGATTTAAGATTTTTCTAAAAATACATAATTGATAGTTTTCCCAAGTGGAAATATCAAAATCAAAATATTTCTCATATATTTGGGAAGGAGGCAAAATTTATGGTAATGACAGATCCTATCGCAGATATGCTTACTCGTATTCGTAATGGTAATCAAATGCGCCATGAAGTAGTTGAGATGCCTGGTTCTAAAATGAAATTAAGAATTTTAGAAGTTATGAAAAACGAAGGTTTTATCAAAGACGTAGAATTTGTATCAGACGATAAACAAGGAACTATTAAAGTTCATTTAAAATATTCAGATACTCGCGAAAGAGTTATTAAAGGTATAAAGAGAATTTCTAAACCTGGCTTAAGAGTATATGCAACACATAATGACATTCCTAAAGTACTAAATGGTTTAGGAGTGGCTATCCTTTCTACTTCGAAAGGTGTATTAACAGGTAAAGATGCTAGAAGCCAACAAGTTGGTGGAGAAGTATTAGCCTACATTTGGTAAATAAATAGGAGGTACTCATATGAGTCGAATTGGAAAAAAACCAGTTATGCTTCCTGAAGGTGTTACGGTAACTATTGATAACAATACAGTTACAGTAAAAGGACCTAAAGGTGAGTTAACAAATACATTTCATGCAGACATGAAAATCAGCCTTCAAGACAATATTATTGTTGTTGAGAGACCTTCTGATTCTAAATTTCACAAAACTTTCCACGGAACGACAAGAGCTTTAATTAATAATATGGTTGTTGGTGTTTCTGAAGGATTTAAAAAAGATTTAGTAATCAAAGGTGTAGGTTACCGTGCACAATTACAAGGTAAGAAATTGGTTGTAAGTGCTGGGTACTCTCATCCGGTTGAAATGGAAATTCCTGAAGGAATTACTGTTGAATGTCCAAAACCTGTTAACGTAAGCGTTAGCGGTATTGATAAAGAATTAGTTGGTGAATTCGCGGCAAATATTCGTGCAGTTCGTAAACCTGAGCCGTATCTAGGTAAAGGTATCAGATATTCTGACGAACAAATTCGCCGTAAAGAAGGAAAAACAGCGTAAGGAAGGAGTAATCTAGATGATTAAGAAATTTGATCGTAACGGAAGTCGATTAAAAAGACGTAGACGTATTAGAGGTAAAATATCTGGAACTCCAAATGTTCCAAGATTATCTGTATTCCGTTCAAGCAAAAACATTTTCGCTCAAGTTATTGATGACGTAAATGGTGTAACAATCGTTAGTGCTTCAAGTTTAAAACTTGAAAAAGGTGGAAACCTTGAAACTGCTAAAGAAGTTGGAGCTTTAGTTGGTAAAGCTGCAATTGAAAAAGGAATTACAAAAGTTGTATTTGACCGCAGCGGTTATTTATATCATGGTCGCGTACAAGCTTTAGCTGAAGCTGCGCGTGAAGCAGGATTAGAATTCTAAGGAGGATGACTTAAATGGAAGAAAAAAAAGTAAAATCAACTCCAGAAGCTAATAAACAAAACGATAGAAGACCTTTTGATAAAAATCAAAAGAGAAGACCTAGAAAAAACAATCGTCGTCGTAGACCGGTTGAAAAACAATTTGAAGAACGCGTTGTTTCAATCAACCGTGTTACTAAAGTTGTTAAGGGTGGACGTCGTTTTAGATTCGCTGCGTTAGTTGTTATTGGAGATAAAAAAGGTCAAGTTGGATTTGGTACAGGTAAGGCACAAGAAGTACCAGATGCAATTAAGAAAGCTATTGAAGCTGCAAAAAGAAGTTTAATTAGAGTACCTATGGTTGGGACTACTATTCCTCATGAATATGTATGTACCTATGGTGCTGGTAAAATATTATTAAAACCAGCTAGCCCAGGTACAGGAGTTATCGCTGGTGGTCCAGTGCGTGCCGTATTAGAATTAGCTGGTGTACAAGATATCCTATCAAAATCATTAGGTTCAAACACTCCAATCAATATGGTTAGAGCTACTCACAAAGGTTTAAGTGAGTTAAGAACAAGAGAATCTGTTGCTAAACTTCGTGGTAAGCAACCAGAGGAAATTAGAGGTTACTAGAATGACTCAATTAGAAATCAAGTTAGTAAGATCAACAATTGGATATCCAAAGAATCAAAAATTAACAGCTAAAGCATTAGGGTTAACTAAATTAAACAAAACTGTTATAAAAGTAGATAATCCTCAAGTTAGAGGGATGATCAAAACAATTTCTCACTTAGTAGAAGTTGTAGAGAAATAGAGGAGGTTCCGAAATGAAATTACATGAATTAAAACCGGTTCAAGGTACTAAAAATAGAAAAAGAGTCGGTCGCGGTGTAGGTTCTGGAACTGGTAAAACTGCTGGTAAAGGTCACAACGGACAAAATGCTCGTAGTGGTGGAGGAGTACGTTTAGGATTTGAAGGTGGACAGACTCCTTTATTCAAACGTTTACCAAAACGTGGGTTTACGAACTTCACTCGTAAAGAGTACGCGATTATAAATTTAGAAGAGTTAAATGTATTTGAAGATGGTACTGTTGTAACTCCTGAATTATTATTGGAAAAAAGAATGATTCGTAAAATTGAATCAGGATTAAAAGTTTTAGGAAATGGACAGTTAGAAAAAAAGCTTACAATTAAAGCTCACAAAGTAACACGTTCTGCCTTAGAAAAAATTGAGGCGGCAGGTGCTACAGTAGAGGTGATCTAATGAAGACGCTAAAACTTATATTAAGTAATAAAGGTTTAATGAAAAAAATATGGTTTACTTTATTTGCATTCTTGCTATATAGAGTAGCTGTATTTATTCATGTTCCGATGATTAACATTCCAGAAGAAATGTTTAACAATGATTTATTAGGGTTCTTAAACCAATTTAGTGGTGGAGCCTTAAAGAATTTTAGTGTTATTGCTCTAGGTGTAGGGCCTTACATCACAGCTAGTATCGTAGTTCAAATCCTACAAATGGATATCGTTCCTATCATTAAAGAATGGGGCGAAGAAGGTGAAGCTGGAAAACAAAAGATTAATCAATTAACAAGATATCTTGCAGTTGGTTTAGCTTTCGTTCAAGCATTAGCTATGACAATTGGATTTAACGCATACTTAGACATAGGTGTTGGATCTACTCCACTAATATTTGTTTACTTAGCATTAGTAGTGACAGCTGGAACAAGCTTCTTATTATGGTTAGGTGATCAAATTACTGTTAAGGGTGTTGGTAATGGTGTATCAATGATTATCGCAGCTGGTATCATTTCATCTATGCCTGCAATGTATATTTCACTATGGGGTCAATACGTTGCAATTGAATCAGCTACATGGAGAACTTATTCACAATTTGGTATCGTTGTCTTATTAATGATAACTGTATTATTAGGTGTTATCTTCATGCAAGCTATTGTTAGAAAAATTCCTGTGCAATATGCTAATAGACAAGGTCAAGCAAAATTACGCGGTAAAAGTGAAAGTAATGTTCCAATTAAACTTAACTCTGCAGGAGTAATCCCAGTTATCTTTGCGATTACTATACTTAGTTTACCGTTAACTGTGGTTCAGTACTTGAATGTTGGTGGTACATGGACTAACATTTTAACTCAAATCTTCTCTAATAAAATGCCGATTGGATTTGTGTTATATATAGTATTAATATTTGTATTTACATTCTTCTATGCATTTATGCAAGTTAATCCTGAAAAGATTTCAGATAACTTATCAAGACAAAATGCATTCGTTCCAGGTATTAGACCAGGTAACGATACAGAAGTTTTCTTATCAAAAGTATTATTCAAAGTTACTTTATTAGGTGCTTTATATTTAACAATTGTTGCTATAATTCCTATCTTAAGTGCTGCTGCTTTCAATTTACCAAGCTCAGTAAGCGTAGGTGGAACAAGTTTATTAATTGTTGTAGGTGTTGCTGTGGAAACATTCAAACAAATTTTAACTGAAGCTAACAAACAAGAATACAAAGGATTTATTAAGTAATGAATTTATTGATTATGGGCCCTCCAGGTTCTGGTAAGGGTACGCAATCTAAATTAATTTCTGAGAAATATGATGTCCCTCATATTTCTACTGGTGATATGTTTCGTACAGCAATGAGAGAACAAACCAAAGTTGGTAAGTTAGCTCAAAAATATATTGATCGTGGTATGTATGTACCCGATGAAGTTACAATCAAGTTAGTTGAAGAGAGATTACAAGAAGAAGATTGTAAAAAGGGATTCTTATTAGATGGTTTTCCAAGAACGATTTATCAAGCTGAAAAGTTAGATGAATTAATGGAAAATATGGGTAAAAAAATTGATCATATGTTTAAGATCGAGGTTGATTCATATGTAATCGTTAAACGATTATCTGGGCGAAGAATTTGTCCAAAGTGTGAATCAAGCTTCCACTTGGAATTTAACCCACCTAAAGTTAAAGGTGTTTGTGACAAATGCGGTTCTGAGTTAACTGTAAGAAGTGACGACACTACTGAGACTGCCATCAAACGTTTAGAAGTGTACTTAAAAAATACTTATCCATTAATTGAGTATTATGAAGACAAAAATCTACTAAGAAATATATATGGATTAGGTACAATAGATAGAGTATTCTTCAGAATAAATAGGGAAATTGCTAAATATGATAACAATTAAGTCCCCTAGGGAAATAGTTCTGATGAAAGAAGCAGGAAGAATTGTTGCATTATGCCATCAAGAAATTAAGAATATAATTAAGCCTGGAGTTACAACTAAAGAGATCGATGCACTTGTAGAGAAGGTTATTCTAGCTAATGAAGCTACTCCTTCATTCAAGGGGTATCATGGATTTCCATCTAGTATTTGTGCATCAATCAATGATGTTGTAGTTCACGGAATGCCTTCAAATTATAAACTGAAATCAGGCGATATTATCGCAGTAGATATCGGTGCTAACTACAAGGGGTACCATGGAGATTCTGCATGGACTTACGCAGTTGGTGAAATTAGTGATGATAACAAAAAGTTAATGAAAGTTACTGAGGAGTCATTATTTGAAGGGTTAAAATATGCTAAAGCTGGAAATAGGCTTAGTGACATATCTCATGCTATTGAAGCATATGTTAAGCCATATGGATACGGAGTTGTAGAGGAGTTTACTGGTCATGGAATCGGTTCAGAACTTCACGAAGACCCACCAATTCCAAACTTTGGTAAAAGTGGTAAAGGTCCAATCTTAAAAGAGGGAATGACATTGGCAATAGAACCAATGGTCAACGCTAAAACGAAGCGTGTAAAAATAATGCCTGACGGATGGACTACCAAAACTGTAGATGCAGCGAATAGTGCTCACTACGAACATACTATCTTAATCACAAAGGATAGTTATAAAATATTAACGACGACTGAGGAGGATGCTTATGGCAAAAGATAACGTGATAGAGTTAGAAGGTACTGTTAGAGAAGTATTACCTAACACGCAGTTTCGTGTCGAGCTGGAAAATGGGCATAAGATATTGGCACACGTTTCTGGTAAAATCCGTATGCATTACATACGCATTTTACCGGGTGATAAAGTTACAGTGGAAATTTCACCGTATGATTTAACACGTGGCCGTATTACTTATCGTCATAAATAATCCTTCCAAGGATAAAAGGAGGTAAAAAAGATGAAAGTAAGACCGTCTGTAAAACCTATGTGTGACAAATGCAAGGTTATTCGTCGTAAAGGAAAAGTTATGGTTATTTGTGAAAACCCAAAACACAAACAAAGACAAGGATAAATGGAGGTGTATTTATGGCACGTATTAGTGGTGTAGATATCCCACGTGATAAACGAGTAGTTATATCATTAACTTATGTTTATGGTATCGGAAAGAAATCAGCTCAAGATATTTTATCTTCAGCTAATGTAAATGAAGATACGCGCGTGAAAGATTTAACAGATGATGAATTAGGTCGTATTAGAACTGAAGTTGAAAAGTTTACAACTGAGGGAGACTTAAGAAGAGAAAGATCATTCAATATTAAAAGATTAATGGAAATTGCTTCATATCGTGGTATTAGACATCGTAAAGGATTACCTTTACGTGGTCAAAACACAAAAAATAATTCAAGAACTCGTAAAGGTCCTAAACGTACTGTAGCGGGTAAAAAGAAATAAGGAGGTAGTAGTTAAATGGCTAAACCAACTAAGAGAAAACGTCGCGTTAGAAAGAATATACCTAAGGGTGTAGCACATATTCAATCGACTTTTAACAACACTATTATAACTATTACGGACGAAGCGGGTAACGCTATTGCTTGGAGCAGTGGTGGAGCTTTAGGATTTAAAGGTTCTAAAAAGTCAACTCCGTTTGCAGCTCAATTAGCTTCTGAAGCATGCGCTAAAGCTGCACAGGAACATGGTGTACAAAAAGTGGAAGTAAATGTAAAGGGTCCTGGACCTGGTAGAGAAGCAGCGATTAGATCTTTACAAGTTGCTGGATTAGAAATCACAGCAATTAAAGATGTAACGCCTTTACCACATAATGGATGTAAAGCAAAAAAACGCCGACACGGTTAATATAGAATAAGGAGGCTTCTGAATGAAAAATATGAAATTTGAAAAGCCTAGTACTTATGTAGATGGATACCAAAAGGATGACTTCTACGGCAGATTTGTAATCAAACCATTAGAACGAGGGTTTGGT
This sequence comes from Mycoplasmatota bacterium WC44, assembly GCA_046529715.1. Classification (GTDB taxonomy): domain Bacteria; phylum Bacillota_I; class Bacilli_A; order MAG-NZ; family MAG-NZ; genus WC44. The sequence goes on along the minus strand of CP134881.1, from coordinate 389,419 downwards.
ATCACACTTGGTAACTCTTTAAGAAGAGTATTATTATCTTCTTTACCTGGCGCTGCAATAACTAATGTTTATATTGAAGGCGCATATCATGAATATTCTGCAATCGAAGGGATTGTTGAAGACGTAACACAAATCGTACTAAATTTAAAAGATGTTGTATTAACTATCGATAGTGATGATCCTGAAGTTGAAAAAACTATGGAAATTATCGCTGTTGGTGAAGGAAGTGTAACTGCAGCCGATATTATACATGATAGTGATGTAACAATCATTAACAAGGATAAGGTTATCGCTACATTAGCAAATCATGCCAAATTAAAAATGGTACTAGTAGCTAGACGTGGAGTAGGTTATGTTGATGCAAACGAAAATAAGAGAGCAGATGATCCAGTTGGATATATTCCAGTTGATGCTATCTACACTCCTATTAAAAATGTTAAATATAATGTTGAAAAAATGTTAGTTGACAACAGAGCAGATCATGATGAGTTAACAATTGAAATAACAACTGATGGTTCAATTAATCCTGAAGATGCAATTGGGATGGCTTCTAAGATAATGATGGAGCACTTAAACGTTTTAGTAGAGTTAAGTGAAAGAGCCATGGGTGCTGATTTCATTGTAGAAAGAGAAGATGAGTCTAATGCTAAGTTATTAGAAATGTCTATCGAAGAACTTGATTTCTCAGTGAGATCATACAATAGTTTGAAGAGAGCTGGAATTTCTACAGTGGGAGAGTTAGCACTAAAATCTGAAGAAGATATGATGACTATCAGAAATTTAGGACGTAAGTCCTTAAAAGAAGTAAAAGATAAACTTGAGGAATTAGGTTTAGGATTACATAATAACTAATTCAAAAGGAGGAGTACATAATGGCAAGAGGTTATCGTAAATTAGGTCGCACAAGTGCACAACGTAAAGCATTATTACGTGACTTAGTAACTGACTTAATTATTAACGAGAGAATCGAAACAACTGAAATGAAAGCTAAAGAATTAAAAAGATTAGCTGACAAGATGGTTACTCTTGGTAAAAAAGGTACTTTAGCAGCAAGAAAACAAGCAGCACAAACTGTTCGTTACGAAACTGCTAATACTGAAACTGGACAAAATGCTGTTCAAAAGTTATTCGAAGAGATCGCTCCTCGCTACGTTGAGAGAAATGGTGGATATACGAGAGTATTAAAACTTGGTCCTCGCCGTGGTGACGGTGCTGAAATGGCAATTATTGAATTTGTATAAAAAATATAGACCTAGTTAAACTAGGTCTATTTATTTTTTTAGGGAAGAATATGTTAATACTTTTAATTAACTATACTATTATATTTAAATGAGTACGTTAAGGACAATAATTTCTATCTTAATGTAATTAAAGTGATATTTCGACATTTTTAAACAAATTATTTTTTGTGTTGTATGGAATTAAATGTTTAAAACGATTTAAACTATTATATGTACTTTGAGTTGTATTTAGGAGGATCTTATGTTAGAAAATATCAAGAATGATATGAATGAGAATATTTTAAGGAAAGCATGTAATTTGATAGATGTGGATTTAAAAGATCTTAAATTTGCAGGAGGTTTCGAGAACTTTTTATATTCATTCCATAGAGATTCTGAGATAATGTTAAGACTTAGTCATAGTGACCATAGATGTCTTGAACAAATAAATGCTGAAATAGACTTTATAAAGTATTTAGCAGTAAATGGTGTGAGTGTAAATAAACCAGTACCACTTAATAACGGAAAACTGATAGATACAATTTCTTTTAATGAGAAGTATTTTAGTGTTTGCTGTTTTGAGAAAGTTGAAGGAGAACACTTAAAGTTAGAAGACATAAATGATGAGTTTATATTTAACTATGGAAAAATAATTGGTAAAACTCATTATTTGTCAAAATCTTTTAAACCTAAATACAAACGTATAGAGTGGTATGAAGATACTTATCTCGATGACCATTTAATACACTTTTCTGAAAAGGATGTAATTATAGTTGAAACTTTGAATGTTCTTTTAGAAGACATAAATAAGATTCCTAAAACAAAGGAAAACTATGGGCTGATACATACAGATATGCATAGAGGAAATTTCTTTGTGAAAGAAAATAAATTAAATCTCTTTGATTTTGATGATGCAAGTTATATGTATTTTATATCAGATATAGCTATAGTACTTTTCTATCTTTTTGTATTAGATAAACCAGATCATGAGCAAAATGAAATTGAACACTTTTATGATGTCTTTATGGAAGGTTACAATAGTGAAAATATACTTCCCTCTGAGTGTTTCTATCATATGAAGTTATTCTTAGAGCTACGCAGAATAGAGTTATATGCCATTTGTGTAAGTGAGTTTTCTAATGAGTTAAGACCAGAATGGGCTACGAATTATATTAATACTCATAAAGAAAGAATCATTGATAGAGACCATGTAATAGATTTAGAATTTAAATGATTATATAAAAAAATAAAAAGACAATTTTACTTTAATTGTCTTTTTTATCTTCTATAGGAAATTCTATTCCATTTTCTTAAGTAGTTATAAGGATTAAATGCCCATTCTCTTTTACCATCAAACTTGTAAAAACCGAAGTGAAGGTGTGGTGGAAAACGACCACTTGTCCCTTCCTTACCATAACCTGTAGAACCGACATATCCAATTACTTGACCTGGCTCTACTATGTCTCCTTCTTTAAGTCCTTTTACGTAATAATTAAGATGTGCATAGTACTGATAGGTATTATACATATCTCTGATTCCAATTCTATATCCGCCAAATCTGTTCCAACCCATTATCTCGACTACACCATATGCAGTTGATACGACAGGTGTTCCATAATGAGAGAATATATCAACACCCTCATGTATTCTATATCCACCATACGATCTACCCGTACCAAATCCATTTGTATAGTCCGCTGAATAGTACTTAGGAATTGGAAATACTCTTTCTGTGAGTTCAATTGTTTGATATGTTTCAAATAATTTTGCGATCTCAAAGATTATATTTACTCCTTTTTCAGAACCATAATAGTTTAAGAGGGTATCTTTTATATCCTCATCACTTGTACCATTAGCAATCAAGATACTAAGCATTGTATATAACCTGTCTATTGGATTTAATCTATCAGCATATCCATCGTTATCCCCATCAGAGCCAATACCTAAAAACATACTTATTGTATGAGGGTCATTATCATCTATTATAGGATTATTTACCCCAGTCCATATATTAGGATCAATACATATAGATATTAATTCATCCTCTTTAGGACAGTAATCTCTAAAATTTCTGATATTTCTCTCGTATTGGTCTATTGCGCCTAATAAGTACCAAGGTACATCTGTAAACTTAGAATATAATTTATATAAGTACATTCTTTCAGCTTTTTGATCCGATTCTGCTTTAAAGTGTGTTGTATTTGTGATTAAAGCAAATAATAAAATTATGACTATTGTTACTTTGTACTTCATAATTTCACTCCACTATTGTGACTTAATTGTTCTTAAATAGTTTTTGTAATTTGGAGTTATTTATTTATTTTCTTAGATAGAATATTTTAGGAATTTTTTTAGGTAATTATGGAAAATAATTAGGAAGTAGCTTTTATTTTTTTTAACTTATTTTACGTCTATATCTTCAAAAAATGTTCGAATCAAATCTTTTTTTTCAATAAAGTATTTAGAATGATTAGGAAGTATATTCTCATTAATTGATTCAAAAAAGAGTATAGAAAACTCATCCTCATACTTATATGTGTATGTAAGTTTCGATTTGATATTTTCTAATGTTATTGTTTGTTTATCATTGCTTACTGTTTTAACAATATCCATACTAACTGCCATTCCAATCAACCTGTCAATTCCTATTTGATCTGAAAGGAAATTCCCTAGTGAGTATACAACAAATGTTTTATTATCACCTGATTCAATAACATCTACAGGCTGAATCACATGTGGATGATGTCCTAAAATAATATCTACACCTTGTGATGATAAAAATTCAGCTTGCTCAATTTGAATATTATTAGGTAAATCTTGATATTGTTCTCCCCAATGCATCGAAACGATTACAACATCCACTTCGTTTTTGATTTCATTTAAATCATTACGAGCTTTCTCTTCACTAAACACATTTGCTAGATATTCTTTACCTTCAGGGAAAGGTATACCGTTTGTACCATACGTATATGCAACAAATGCGAAATTAATATTATTTTTGGTAAAAGTTTTTACATTTGATTCTTTAGTAGATATTTTAGCACCAGAATAGATTAAGTTTTGATTTTCTAAGTAATTTAGTGCATTTAAAACACCAATTTCTCCTCTATCGAGAGTATGGTTATTCGCAATTGAAACTAAATCAAAACCTGTATCAATTAAAGCATCTCCTAACTCATAAGGACTATTAAATCTTGGATATGTAGATAACCCTATATCTGAACCACCTAATATAGTTTCCTGGTTAATGAAGGCTAAGTCGAATTGTTCAATATATGGTTTTACATTATGAAACATAGACTTGAAATCATAGGTGTCATCGGTTTTTGCACTCACATATATAGGTTCGTGAATTAAATTATCTCCAACTGCAACTAGTGATATTTTGTAATTATCTACTCTACTTAAAGTTTCAGTGTCCTTAATCTCCTTACTACAACTTATAAATAATGTGACTAACATAATAATAAATATTTTCTTCATATTATCAACCTTCTTTTTGTTTTCATATTTAGTATTTGAAATACTTAAGTTAATATGAGTTTATATAAAAAAAATCCGCGAAGGGATTATTTTAAATCTAATATGAATTTGATGAAATAAGCCACGCTTCCTTCACCAGCAATTTTATCATTAGCAGCATCTAATAAGTTACTATCATTTATGTTATACCAATCATAATAGCCTTCGTGGTCTTCTTTGATTTCTATCGGATATTGTTGTTTTAGTTTAATATAATATACAATTAATCTAATTTGTTCCTTGTCAAAATCTAACCTCATTATTTCTTCTAGAGTATCAACTTTATCCAAATCATAATTTGTTTCTTCTTTGAGCTCTCTTATCATTGCTTCTTCATGAGACTCGCCAGATTCTACTTTTCCACCAATTCCATTTACTTTTCCAAAATAAGGATCTTTTTTTCTCTTTAACATTAATAAGTTTTCTCTTGTTGGGTCAAAGACCATTCCTATTACTAGTTCTTTCATTTTATCACCAGTGTGATTATAACATATTATTTTTTGATTGAAAAATTGTACTTTTATGAATTAGTATAAAACATAGACTGAATGTAGTAATAATATTAATTGTACTGAAAATACTACTAATAGAACATAAAATCGCTATAAACGAAATGTCACTTTCTTAATAAAATGTACCATTTTTGTTCAAAAATGATTAAAAAAGAGCAAAAAATGATGAAAATTTATGAGAAAGTGCCAATTTTCGTGAAATTGGTTTGAACTTCAAAAGAAATTAGTGTATAATTACTTTGATATTCAAAATATATGTAATAGTTGACCTAGTAAATGTAATTATATAGTTGAAAAGGAAGAGGAAAAACTAATGAGTAAAATTAAGATTGTAGTAGACAGTACATCTGGTTTTGACATGATGGAAAAAAGATATGATGCTGAAGTTTTAAGACTGTTTGTATTTTTTGATGGTAAAGAATACGTAGACGGTGTTGATATTACACCAGAAGATTTTTACAGAATGTTAGATGAGAACAAAGATGTATTACCATCCACTTCTCAACCAACTTTGGGTGGAACTGTTGAAATATTTGAAAGATTATCAAAAGAAGGATATGAAGATATTATTGCGATCACAATATCATCTAGATTGAGTGGTACTTATGCGACTACAGTTAGTGCTAGAGATATGTTAGATAGTGATATCAATGTACATGTTGTTGATACTTTGAATGTCACGTACCCTGTTTACTTCTTAGGTCAAATTGCCTATGATATGGCTAGTGAAGGGAAATCAGCCCAGGAAATTGTTAATCATATTGAAGGAATAAAAGGTGAATATGAATTGTATTTTGCTGTTGGTGATTTAACTTTATTAAGAAAGAACGGTAGATTAAGTACAGCTAGTGCTTTAATAGGAACTGTACTAAAAGTTAAACCGGTTTTAAAAATTGATGATGATGGAACTATCCAAGCAGTTACAAAAGTAAGAACAATGAAAAAATCATTGCAAGAATTAGTAAATACTTTCTTTGAAATTACTGATGGTAAAGCAGAGGATATTGTTATTTTGAATTCAAACTGTGTAGAATTAGCAGAAGAGTTTAGAGGAATGTTAGTTTCAAGAGATGCTTCTCTTGGTAACACTCCTATTTATCCAATAACACCTGTTATTGGATCTCATTTAGGTACTGGTACAGTAGCTATTTCATTTAGAAAGAAAAATTAGAGGAGGAACAAAAAATGTTTGAAAAAATTAAAGAGATTATTGTTGAAGAATTAGGTGTAGATGCAAGTGAGGTTACAGTTGATTCTAACTTAACTGAAGATTTAGGTGCGGATTCATTAGACGCTGTTGAATTAATAATGAGTATTGAGGATGCATTCGAAATTGAAATACCTGATACTATCGCTCATGCAATGAAAACTGTAAAAGACATCGTTGATTATATCGAAAACAATAAATAAACTATACAAAGTTGGCTTTAAAACCAACTTTTTGTAAGAAAGAGGGAAATTATGGATATTAAAACTATTAAATCTATTATGAAAGAATTTTGTCATTCGGATATTCATAAATTATCAATTGAATTAGAAGGAAGCAAAATTAGTTTAGAAAAAGAAGATGTTAAGAGTGTTATTGAAACTGTAGTTGAAAGACCAACTGCACATCAAGTTATTGAAGCTCCAACACAATTACCAGTAACGGAAACTGTTGTTGAAGAAACTGGCTTTAAAGTATTAGCTCCATTAGTAGGTACATTTTATGGATCTCCATCACCAGATGATGAAGCATTTGTTAACATTGGAGATACTGTTTCAAAAGGACAAGTATTATGTATTGTTGAAGCAATGAAAGTTATGAATGAAATTAAGGCACCAACAGCTGGTAAGATTGTTTCTATATTAGTTAATAATGAAGATATGGTTGAGTTCGATCAACCAATTATGATTATTGAATGAAAAAGATCTTAATCGCTAATCGTGGAGAGATTGCAGTTAGAATAATAAGAGCTTGTAAAGAGTTAGGGATTGAATCCGTAGCTATCTATTCTACTGCAGATAAAGATTCTCTACATGTTAAGTTAGCAGATGAAGCAATTTGTGTTGGTGGAGTTAGATCTAAAGATAGTTATCTTAAGATGGACAATATTATTAGTGCTGCTATTAATTCTGGTGCAGATGCTATTCATCCAGGGTTTGGTTTCTTAAGTGAGAACCCTACTTTTGTTTCATTAGTTGAAGATTGTGGGTTAAAGTTTATTGGTCCATCTTCTGAAGTTATTGAAAATATGGGTAATAAAGCAAAAGCTAGAGAGTTAATGATGGAAGCTGAAGTTAAAGTAGTTCCTGGTAGTGAAGGAACAGTTGATTTAGAAAGCGGAATAGAATTAGCTGAGAAAATCGGTTATCCTGTATTGATTAAAGCATCAGCTGGTGGTGGTGGACGTGGAATGCGTGTTGCCCAAAATTCTGAAGAATTTGTTGATGCATTTAAAAATGCTAAATTGGAAGCTAAGAATGCATTTGGTGATGATTCGATGTATGTTGAAAAGTATATCATTAATCCTAAACATATTGAGTTTCAGATTTTAGCAGATAAGTTTGGAAATGTAATTCACTTAGGTGAAAGAGATTGTTCCGTGCAAAGAAGAAATCAAAAAATGATTGAGGAAGCTCCAAGTTCTTCATTATCTAATGAAATGAGAAAAGAAATGGGGATAGCTGCAGTTAATGCGGCTAAAAGTGTTGGTTATGTTAACGCTGGGACTATTGAATTTATCGTTACTGATGAAGATTATTATTTCATTGAGATGAATACAAGAATTCAAGTAGAGCATCCAGTTACAGAAATGATTACTGGTGTCGATTTAATTAAAGAACAAATCAATATAGCAAGTGGAAAGAAACTTGAATACACTCAAGAAGATATCGATTTTAATGGTCACGCTATAGAGGTTAGAATTAATGCTGAAAACCCTAAAGAAGGATTTAGACCAAGTCCAGGTGAGATTAAGTTTTTACATGTCCCAAGTGGTTTTGGTGTAAGATTTGATTCTCAAGTTTATCATGGATATAAAATACCTGCTTTCTACGATTCAATGGTAGGTAAATTAATTGTTCATGGTAAAACAAGAAAAGAAGCAATTCAAAAGATGAGAAGATCATTAGAAGAACTTATTATTGATGGAATTGATAATAATATTAAACTGCAATATCTTATTTTACATAATCCTGAATTTGTTAAAGGTAACTTTGATACAGGGTTTATAGAAAAGCATATTAGTAAGTTATTGGAATATAGGTGATATTATGAGTAATCCTTTTGATAGAAGAAAACAAGACTTAAAGGAATTTAAGGAAACAAGAAAACAAATCAAAACCGTAGTCCTAAAAAAAGATATCCCAAATGGACTTTATGAAAAATGTCCAGCATGTAAGAAAGCTTTTCATATTAAAGAGATTAAGGACAATCTATATGTATGTCCTAACTGTGATGAAAACTTTAGGTTACGTTCAATTGATAGAATTGAACTAACTGTTGATGATAATACTTTTGAGGAACGTGGTGTAGGGTTTATTACTTTAAATCCATTAGATGATTCTAAGTATGATGATAAAATAGATGCACTTAAAGATTCTACAGGATTAGAAGAAGCTTATATATATGGAACATGTAAAATAGAAGGAACTAAATGCGTTATAGGTGTTATGGACAGCTATTTTATGATGGGAAGTATGGGAAGCGTTGTAGGTGAGAAAGTTACTAAATCATTCGAATACGGTAACAAGCATAACTTACCAGTTTTAATCTTTTCAGCAAGTGGTGGAGCAAGAATGCAAGAAGGTATTTTTTCACTAATGCAAATGGCTAAAACTAGTGCTGAGATTGCCAGATTTGGTAATAAAAAAGGTTTGTTTATATCTATACTAACTCATCCAACTACAGGAGGGGTGACAGCTTCTTTTGCAAGCTTAGGAGATATTATCTTAGCTGAACCAAGAGCTTTAATTGGTTTTGCAGGACCAAGAGTTATAGAACAAACAATTAATCAAAAATTACCAGAAGGATTTCAACGAAGTGAATTCTTAGTTGAAAAAGGTTTTGTTGATAAAGTTGTGGAAAGAAAAGACTTAAGATCTACTTTAGGTAAGTTACTTAAGATGCATAGGGGTGATTAATTTGGCTGTTTTAAAGAATGTTAATACAATTAAAAAGTTAGAAAAATCACTTAATGAATTAATTGAAACAAGTGATCTAAACGATCAAATGTCAATTTCGGCATTTGAAGATTTAAAACGAAGAATAGAGAGTTTACGTAGAGGAATTCTGACGAACTTAACAGCATGGGATAGAGTGCAGTTAGCTCGTCATAAAGATAGACCTACGACAATGGAATATATAAATATGATCTTCGATGATTTTATTGAGTTACATGGTGATAGACAGTTTGCTGATGATGCATCAATTGTTGGTGGTATTGCAACTATCAATGGTGATGCAGTTACTATCATTGGACAACAAAAAGGTAAAAACACTGAAGAGAATATTAAAAGAAATTTCGGTATGCCTCATCCTGAAGGCTACCGTAAAGCATTAAGATTAATGAAACAGGCTGAAAAGTTTGGTAGACCAATCATTACATTTATAGATACTCCAGGAGCTTATCCAGGACTTGGAGCAGAAGAACGTGGTCAAGGTGAAGCGATAGCTAAAAATTTAGCTGAGATGAGCCAATTAAAAGTACCAGTAATAGCTATTGTTATTGGTGAAGGTGGTTCAGGTGGAGCATTAGCATTGGGTGTAGCAAATAAAGTTTATATGTTAGAAAACTCAATTTACTCGATTCTTTCACCAGAAGGTTATGCAACTATCCTTTGGAAAGATGCTTCGAAAGCATCTGAAGCAGCCGAAATAATGAAGTTAACAGCTAAGGATTTATATGAGTTTGATATCGTAGATGGGATTGTTATTGAACCACTAGGTGGAGCGCATGAATATCCAGTTATTACAGCTGAAAATATTAAAGAAGTTATTTTGAACTTTATAGATGACTATAGAGGGATTGAGGGAGTTTACTTAAAGAAACAAAGATATAAAAAATATCGTTCAATGGGAGAATTCCAAAGAATAAATTATTATTTATAGGGGGGCATTATGATATTTGATAAAATTGGCGTTAAGTACCCGATCATTCAAGGCGGTATGGCAAATATAGCAACTCATGAATTAGCTGCAGCAGTTTCTAATGCTGGTGGTTTAGGCTTAATTGGTGCAGGTGGATGGAATGCAGATACTGTAAGAGATGAAATAAGAAAATGTAGAGAATTAACTGATAAACCATTTGGCGTAAACATAATGCTTATGAGCCCACATGCTGAAGATATTTCAGATATGGTTATCGAAGAGGGAGTTAAAGTAATTACTACAGGTGCAGGTAACCCTGGGCCTTATATGGAAAAATGGAAAAATGCTGGGATTACAGTTATTCCAGTAGTTGCGAGCGTTGCTTTAGCTAAAAGAATAGTTAGAAATGGTGCTGATGCAGTTATATGCGAAGGTACTGAAGCTGGTGGACATATTGGTGAGATTTCTACTATGGCATTAGTACCACAAGTTGTAGATGCTGTTGATGTAGATGTTATAGCTGCAGGTGGTATTGCTGATGCACGTGGTGTAGTAGCAGTTCAAGCATTAGGAGCTAAAGGTGTACAAGTTGGTACAGCTTTCTTAGCTGCAGAAGAGTGTCCAATACATATTAACTATAAAAATACAATTGTTAAGGCAAAAGATACATCTACAATCGTTACTGGTAGAATTACTAAAGCACCAGTAAGAGTTATAAAAAATAAAATGGCAAAAGAATATATTAGATTAGCTAATGAAGGTACTAATCTTGAAGAATTAGAAAAATTAACTCTTGGTTCTTTAAGAAAATCAGTATTTGATGGTGACATGGAAATGGGTAGCGTTATGGCTGGTCAAGTTGCAGGTATGATTACTGAGGTTAGAACTTGTAAAGAAATTATTGAAAATATGTTTGATACAAAAAGTGTTATAGAAAGATTAGGTAAATAGTATGTCTAAATTAGGAATTATATTTTCTGGTCAAGGAGCACAATACTATGGTATGGGAAAAGAAATCTCAAGTTTTGAAGTAGCAAACCAAGTATACGAAACTGCATCAAAGGCAGTTGGGTTTAATGTTAGCGAACTTTGTTTTACAGAAAATGACAATTTAAATATTACAGAGTTTACTCAGGTGGCTATCTTAACGACATCAATCGCTATATATGAGGTTTTAAAGTCGAAAGGTGTTGAGGCTAGCGAAGTTGCAGGACTATCTTTAGGTGAGTATTCAGCATTAGTAGCAGCTGGTGTTATAGGTTTAACTGAAGCAGTTAAACTTGTTAATAAAAGAGGAAAATTCATGACTGAAGCAGTACCAACTGGTGTTGGTGGTATGGCAGCTATTATTGGAATGGAAAAAGATGTTTTATTAGATATTGTTAATGAAGCAGGATGTGAAATTTCTAATTATAACTGTCCTAAACAATTAGTAATTGGTGGAGAAAAAGAAGCTGTATTAAAGGCTTGTGATTTAGCGCTTGAAAAAGGTGCAAGAAGAGCTATACCTTTAAATGTGAGTGGACCTTTCCATACATCTTTATTAAAGCCAGCTTCAGATAAATTAAGTATAGAGTTAGAAAATATCGAGTTTAACACACCAAATATTCCAGTTGTTATGAATGTAACAGCTGATTATTTAAAAGGTGATGTTAAAGAACTATTAACTAAGCAAGTAATGTCTTCTGTATTATGGGAAGATTCAATTAGAAAAATGATTTCAAATGGTGTTGATACATTTATTGAAGTAGGACCAGGTAAAGTCTTAAGCGGTTTTGTTAAAAAGATTGATAAAAGTCTTACTATCTTAAATGTTGAGGATATGGATTCATTAAATAAAACTCTTAATAAAATGGAGGTTAAATAATGAAAGATAAAGTAGCGATTATTACAGGAGCAAACAGAGGTATCGGTTTAGCCGTAGCCGAAAGATTAGCTGAAGATGGTTGTAACATAGTAATAAATTACTTATTTGATACTGAAGGATCTACGAAAATAGTAGAGAAATTAGAATCATTAGGTGTAAAAGCGATAGCTGTACAAGGAGATATTTCGAAATTCAGTGACTGTGAAAGAATTGTTTCAGAAACAGTTAAGGAATTTGGTAAAGTAGATATTTTAGTAAACAATGCAGGTATTACTAAAGATAAATTAATGATGAGAATGTCTGAAGATGATTTTGACGCAGTTATTAATGTAAATTTAAAAGGTACTTGGAATATGGTTAAACAAGTGACTAGATTAATGATGAAACAAAGAAGTGGTAGAATTATCAATTTAGCGAGTGTTGTAGCTTTAACTGGTAACGCTGGACAAGCGAATTATGTAGCTAGTAAAGCAGGTATTATCGGTATGACTAAAACATTAGCTAAAGAGTTCGGTCCACGTGGAGTAACTGTAAATGCAATCGCTCCAGGTTTCATTCAAACTGATATGACAGATGTACTAAGTGATGAAGTAAAAAATGAATTTATTAAAAATGTACCATTAGGGTGTTTGGGTAAACCTAGAGATATAGCTAATACAGTAGCTTTCTTGGCTAGTGAAGATGCTAGATATATTACCGGACAAACTATTAGTGTTAATGGAGGAATGGTTTAGTGAAAATTCCTACATTTACTATTAATGGTAAGGAAGTTAAAATTCCCATTATCCAAGGTGGTATGGGAATTAAAATCAGTTTAAATAAACTAGCATCAGCTTGTATTAATTCAAATATTGTTGGAACTATATCTGCTGCGCAAACAGGGTTCCAAAGATATGTAAAAGGTAAAAAAGATAATTTCTATAATGCTAATTTACAAACTAATAAAGAAGCATTAAAGGAAGAGATTTCGAAAGTAAGAGAAAATACTAAAGATGGTATTCTAGGTGTTAACTTGATGACAGCTGGTGTTGATTTCGATGAGTTTGCTAAATTCTTAGCAAAACAAGATATAGACTTTATTGTTTCAGGTGCTGGATTACCTATGGAACTACCTAAACACTTAGTAGACTCTAATGTAAAACCAGCAGCTATTATTTCAAGTGGTAGAGCAGCTAAAGTAATTTTAAGAAACTGGGACAGAAAGTTTAATGTTGTTCCTGAGTTCTTAGTAGTTGAAGGACCACTAGCTGGTGGACATTTAGGTTTCACTAAAGAAGAAATTGCTTTAGGTAATGTTAAAGAATTAGAAGAATTAGTAGTAGAAGTATTAAAAGTTGTAAAACCTTTTGAAGAAAAGTATAATAAAAAAATACCTGTAATTGCCGCAGGTGGTATTCATACAGGTGAAGACATTGCAAGATTTATTGGATTAGGATCTAGTGGTGTACAAATGGCAACAAGATTTATTGCGACACATGAGTGTGACGTACATGAAAATTATAAACAAAAAATAGTTGATGCTAAAGAAGAAGATATTGTAGCTACAGTTTCTCCTGCAGGGCTTCCTGGTAGAGCAATTAGAAATAAATTAACAGAGTTTGTTAAGAATAATAATTTGCCTATCAAGACATGTGTAGACTGTTTAAGATCTTGTTCAAGAGTAAATATACCTTATTGTATAACTGAAAAGCTAGGTGAATCTACATCAGGTGATGTTGAGAACGGATTAGTATTCACTGGAGCAAAAGCTTATATGATAGATAGATTAGTTTCAGTTCAAGAACTAGTTGATGAACTAGTAAGTGAACTAAAATTAAAGTTACAGGAGGTTTAAAATGAGAAGAGTAGTAGTTACCGGATTAGGTGCGTTATCTCCACTCGGAAATGATTGGAAAGCATCTTGGGAAAATGCGAAGAAGGGTGTTAATGGTATTGATACTATTAAGCAATTTGACGTTACAGATTTTCAAGTAAAAATAGCAGGTGAACTAAAAGATTTTGATGTAACAAATTATCTAGATAAAAGAGAAGCAAAAAGACTTGATAAGTTTTCTCAATATGCAATGATTGCATCAGCTGAAGCAGTTAAAGATGCAAACTTAAATGTTGATGAGTTAGATAAAAATCGCTTTGGTGTAATGATTGGTAGTGGAATCGGTGGATTACGAACTATCCAAGATGAACATACTAAAGCAATGAATAAAGGTTATCATAGAATTAGTCCATTCTTTATTCCTATGAGTATTGCAAACTTAGCTGCAGGTAATGTGTCTATTATGTTTGGAGCTAATGGAATTAGTGCTTCAGTTGTAACAGCGTGTGCAGCAGCAGCTAACTCAATTGGTGAAGGATTTAGAAAGATTAAAGATGGATACCAAGACGTTATTATTGCAGGTGGAAGTGAAGCTTCTATTAATGAATTCGGAATTGGTGGATTTATGGCATTAAAAGCTTTAAATACTAGTAATGATAAAGATAATGGTTCAATTCCATTTGATGAAAATAGAAGTGGATTCGTAATGGGTGAAGGTTCAGGTATAGTAATCCTAGAAGATTTAGAACATGCGAAAAAACGTGGAGCTAAAATCTATGCTGAAATCGTAGGTTATGGAGCTACATGTGATGCATTCCACGTTACTGCACCAGCTAATGGTGGAGGTGGAGCAGCTAATTGTATGGCTGAGGCCTTAAAAGAAGCTAACATTAATCCAAGTGATGTTGATTACATCAATGCACATGGAACAAGTACTCCACTAAACGATAAAAATGAAACATTAGCAATTAAGACTGTATTTGGAGAAGATACTAAAGTACAGATATCTTCTACTAAATCAATGACAGGTCACTTATTAGGTGCTTCAGGTGGTATTGAAGCGATATTCTCAATTATGAGTATTGTGGATAACTTCATTGCACCTACAATAAACCATAATAATCCAGATCCTGAATGTGATCTAGATTATGTACCAAATGTAGGTAGAGAAACTGAAGTAAACGTATCATTAACAAATTCACTAGGATTTGGGGGGCATAATGCTACCCTAGTATTCAAGAAATTCGAGGAATAGTTTATGTTAAATAAAGAAGAGATTAAAAAAGTAATACCTCATAGACATGAGATGTTATTAATTGATAAAGTATTAGAAGTTGTACCTGGAGAAAGTGCAACAGCTGAATTATATTGTAAAGAAGACTCTTGGTTCTTTAAAGGACACTTTCCTAATTATCCTGTAACTCCAGGAGTATTAATGGTAGAAGCTCTAGCTCAGACTGCAGCTGTATCATTCTTACTTCTAGAAGAAAACAAAGGTAAAATTGGATTCTTTGCAGGAATTAATAACTGTAAGTTTAAAAAACAAGTTAAACCAGGGGATGTTTTAACTTTGAAAATTCAAACGTTAAAATCTAGAGGTGCAATATCAGTTGTTGACGCTAAGGCATATGTTGATGGTAAGTTAGCTGTAAAAGCAGAGCTTACATTAGCTGTGGATAATGGTTAGACTAGGTAACAATAGATTACACTTTACGTCACTTACTTCAACAAACGATTATTTAAAGGAATACTCAGATTTACCAAATGGTACAGCAGTAACAACTGATTATCAAACAAAAGGTAGAGGAAGTAAAAATAACGTTTGGGAGAGTTCGAAAAATCAAAATGTTATCTTAAGCGTATTAGTAAAAGATAATATTGAAATAAGAGAAGTAACAAAACTAACACAAGTAGCAGCTGCATCTGTTTATAAGACATTAGAATCACTTGGTATAAATTCAAAAGTTAAACAACCAAATGATGTTTTTGTAAATGGTAAAAAAATCTGTGGAATACTTTTAGAAACTAGTATCAAAGAAAAATTAGAATATCTAATTATAGGTATTGGTCTAAACGTAAACCAAATTGATTTTGATCATTTGAACGATATAGCTACATCTATAAAAAAAGAACAATCAGAATATGATGTAAATCATATCATTGATTGTCTCTTAAAAAAATTAAACATTTATTATGAACAGTTTTTAAATAACAATGATGAATATTTAAAGATTTGTAGAAGTAATAATTATACGGGGTAAAAATGAAATTAACAGTAAAAGAAATGACTAAAATAGCAATATTTCCTGCATTAATGATCGCAACAGCTGGAATCTCTATTCCTATGACTGGAGCACCAATAACATTACAAACTTTATTTGTATTGTTAGCAGGAATGATTCTAGGAGCAAGATTAGGTGCTTTAAGTATGGTTATCTATATCATATTAGGAGCGTTTGGTTTACCAGTATTCGCTAACTTCAGTGGAGGAATGGGTGTAATACTTGGACCAACTGGTGGATTCATCTTAGCGTTTCCTATAGCAGCCTTCATAACTGGTTTATTAGTTAAACAAGATAATAAGTTGTCTTATCTGATTGCTGGATTAATAGCATCTGTAGTAATTTATCTAATGGGAATTCCATGGTTAAGTTACATGCTAGGTTGGAGATTACAAGAAACACTAGTAACTATGAGTGTTTACTTCCCAGGAGATTTAATAAAACTAGTATTAGCTATTTTTATAGCTGATAGACTTAGTCGACATAATCTGACATAATTCATTGTCGAAACAAAGTATAATAGGGACTGTTAAGTCCCTTTTTTTATTCCATTATCTAAAGGATATGGGTAATTGTTTATATAAATAATTATAAAAATAATTAATAAGTAGGAGATGGTAGTATGAGTGTTGATTTTAATGTTAAAGTACAAATCAAGAGAGCAATGGAGACAGGAGAACTTCTTTATCTTGACTACTCTAACAAAGAGGGTAAAAATACTTTTTATTTTTTTGGTATAAATTTCGTTAACTTCAGTGGTGATAAATCGACATTAAGTGGTTTTTCCTATAACTATCAACACAAGGAATATATAAAGGTAAATCTTACATTAGACAGAATTAATAATGCTAGGTGTGTAGAAGGTACTAAAAATTTCACAGAAAATAAACTTAAAAATTTATTGAAAAAAAGGGATGTTAAAGAGTACTTTAGTCATGAAATCAATGCTTCTCATATAATGGATTACTATGCTGATTGTATCGATAATTCGGAAGACTATAAGTATGTTGATACACATGTTATAGATAGTATGAATCTCGAAGATTTTAGGGAAAATCATGTACATAAAATTGATAAAACAGATGTCGATATAATTCTGAAAATGATAAATATTAATCCAGAGAAGGCCAAAGAAAAATATAAACTATCACTCAATTACATTAGTGTTAAAGAAATTAATGGAGATGTAATACCTCTAGTTTATTACCCGATTACATTAGATCCATTTAAGAAGATTATATCAATCAGTAAGGATGATTTGTTAATCCATAGTAGGAACTTATCAAAGGTATTGGCTGTTACAATTCAAGATCTAGAACAATACACGTCAGATTTTGATGTTTTGCTTGAGAGCCTTAGAGAAAATCAGCGAATTAAAGAACTGGTTGACACTCATCCATACATATTCAAACTTTCTATGGATTTATCACTAAGTCCAAGAGGTCAATATAAAGAAATTAAGAATAATATTTTTAATAAAAAAGATTATAGCAATATTCTCAAAGCTTTTTTTGGTAACTACAAGGATTCTTCTCTAATGATAAATAGAAATCTTTACTTTAAAGATGAATATGTAAATGCAGCTCAAATATCTGCAATATACTCTTCATTATACGAAAATTTGACTTATGTTCAGGGACCCCCAGGTACAGGGAAAACTGCTACAATTGTTAATATGATTATCTCCTCATTGATGAATAAAGAGAAAACTTTAGTAACCTCGTATACAAATAAAGCAGTTGATAATGTCTTAAAAAAAATGAACATTCAATTTTCGAAGTATAAAATACCAATCCCTCTTTTAAGGGTTGGGTCAAGCGAATATACTTCTAAAGGAATAAATATGGTTAAGCGAATGCTTAATCATTATGAAAGTATTAGAGATGATATAGATATAAAGAAACTTAAGTCGACCTATAAAAAGGAAATAGAAAAAGAGGTAAACATCTTAGATGAAATGAAAAATGTAATATCTGAAAATAAGGAAAGAGTCGTAATAGAAAATAATGTTGGGTACTATGATAAATTAGAGGAAATATTATTATACAAAGGAAATAAGAATGTAAATTTAAAGAAAATAAGGAAGTTGAGAGGGACTCAAAAATCTAGACTTACCAAACATTCTAATAAAAATATAGACAATATTCTAAACGAAATAAAGCTAGACTATGAAGTAATAAGGAAAGGATTATTTATTTTTTCAATAGAGAAATTAGATTCATTGTATAGTGAAGAAAATAGTGATATACTTGCTGTATTCAATAAAACAAGTGGAGAAGAGAGACTTAGAGCATTTAATGGATTATTAAAGGACGATGATAGTTTTGATAGACTTACCAATATATTTCCTCTTATCTTTACGACTAATATCTCAAGTCGTAAATTAGGGTCTGTTAAGTCACATTTTGATTTATTAATAATGGATGAAGCGGGACAGTGCGAAAATGGTTATGCCCTACTTGCAATGGCTAGAGCTAATAGGGGTGCATTCATAGGTGATCCAAACCAATTACTACCTGTTATAACTGTTTCTGATAGAGTGAATCAAAAGTTAGTAGATCAGTATAGGGTTCCTAATGTATATAACTATAAAGAAACTTCAGTACTCAATACTTTAAATCAAGTTGATTTAGTAAACGATTTAATTCTTTTAAAGAAACATTATAGATGTAAGAAATCAATTGTAGAATTCTCTAACAAAAAGTACTATAACTCTTCTTTAGAAATTCAAAATATGAATGTTGGAAAAGAAGATTGTAAACTTCTTTCAACTAACAGTTTTTTTCATAAAGGGATAAAAAACACATCTCTACCAGAAGCGTTAGCAATTGTAGAAGAAATCAAGAAACTCCCTGATGATCAAAGTATTGGGATAATTTCACCGTTTAAAAATCAAGCAAGTTTGATAAATGACGTAGTTAAAAAGATGGATCTGAATAAGAAAGTAAGCGTTGGGACTATTCATAAATTTCAGGGACAAGAAGAGGATAATATTTTTTTATCATTAGCCCTGGGGAACGATTCGTATCAAGGGAGTTACGATTGGGTTAAAAACAATAGACAACTCATTAATGTAGCGACTACAAGGCCTAAAGAAAAGTTAATTGTTGTTGGTGATCGGAAGAGTCTGCAAAGACTATCAAAGAATGAAGAATCGGACTTAATTGATCTAGTAAATTATACTAGTGAATATAATTATGAAACTTTTAACGAGATGTCAGTTGGGAAGATATATGATGATTCCTCGAATAAAAAATTATATACGAGTTTTGAGTCAGAGTTTTTTGATACTTTGAAAAGGGTATTAGGTAGATACTACTCAAAATTGTATATAAATGGGCAAACATCTGTAGCACAACTTTTATCAATAGATTCTACACACGAACTTTTTAACTATGCATCCAAGGCGGCATTCGATTTTGTTGTATTAGATGAAACACATAATGCTAAGTTGGCGATTGAATTGTGTGGTGTAGAACATTATATTGATCAAAAAGTTATAGAGAGAGATAATAAAAAGAAGAAAATTGCTGAGCAAAGAGGTTTAGATATATCCTATATTAATAATAGGGATGCAAGAAGATATTATGACTTAAAAGAAATACTTCAGAAGGTATTTAAATAGTATGGAAGTATTCATCTACATGAAACAGCAAACTTAATAAAATATAAAGGAAGATAAGCAATGAAAAAAATTGAAGTAGTAGCTGCAATAGTATTGGCAGACAATAAAGTATTCTGTGCTAAGAGAGCTAATAAGGGTGAAATAGCTTTAAAATGGGAGTTTCCTGGTGGTAAGATAGAATCTGGTGAAACAAATGAAGATGCTCTTATTAGAGAAATAAAGGAAGAGTTAAATTCTGAAATTGAAATAAAAGAATATTTTATGACGATTGAGCATCAGTATAGTACATTTCATTTGACTATGCATTCATATCTATGTGAATTACTATCAGGTAATCTAGAGTTGTCAGAGCATGTTGATAGTTGCTGGTCATCAAAAGACGATCTTGATCATTTAGATTGGGCTGACGCAGACATACCGATTGTAACTAAATTAAAGGACACTCTATAAATAGAATGTCCTTTTTGTTATAATTAGTATGAGGTGAGTTTATGGTTTTACAAAAAGAATTACTTTTAGATGGAGTTAAAACAAGTTTGATTGATTGTAATATTCAATCTAACGAATCATATAGACCAAAGTTAATATTAAACGATCGTGATGATGGTGTGAAGGTTTTATCCAGTGTGATAGATGAACTAGAGAGTTGTGATGAATTTATATTTTCGGTTGCATTTATCACAAATAGTGGGATTTCGTCTTTAATTAATACCTTACTAAGCTTGAAGAATAGAGGTATAAAGGGGAAAATACTTACTACCAACTACTTAACATTTACTGATCCTAAAGCCTTAAGAAGATTACTGAATTTTGAAAACATTGAAGTAAGACTTTTTAGTTCTGGTAGTTTCCATACAAAAGGGTATATTTTTAAGAAAGCAAGTATGTACACTATGATAGTTGGTTCTTCAAATCTCACTGCAGGGGCTTTAAGTGTAAATAGAGAATGGAATATTAAGATTGATTCTTTGGAAAGTGGTGAACTGATTAATAAGACAATAATTGAGTTTGGAAAAGCATGGGATATGTCGGAGTTACTTACGATGAGGTGGATTGAGTCCTATGAAATTATATATAATCAGAAAAATACTGCTAGCAAACAAAAAGTTATTGAGAGGCCTAAAGAGGTTAAAGAGAATAGTATGCAATCTAAAGCGTTGCTGTCATTAAAATCGTTAAGAGAGAGTAATGAAAAAAGAGGCCTAGTAGTTTCTGCAACTGGAACAGGTAAAACTTACTTATCAGCACTTGACGTTAAAGCTTCTGAAAGTAAAACCATGTTGTTCATTGTTCATAGAGAAAATATAGCCCGTAAAGCCATGTCTAGTTATAAAAAGATATTTGGTAATTCAGCAGATATGGGATTTTTAATAGGTAATCAAAGAGATTTAAACTCTAAATTCATCTTTTGTACTGTCCAATCTATGTCTAAATATGAGAACTTGGAATTATTTGAGAAAGACTATTTTGATTATATAGTAGTAGATGAAGTTCATAGAGCTGGAGCAAAGAGTTATGAAAAAATACTTAATTACTTTAAACCAAAATTCATTTTAGGTATGACTGCAACGCCAGAGAGGAATGATGATTATAATATTTTCCAACTTTTTGATTATAATATTGCATATGAAATAAGGCTTCACGATGCAATGGAAGAAGAATTGTTGTGTCCGTTTCATTATTATGGAGTAACTGATTTATCAATAAATGGTATAACGGTTGATGAGTTATCCGATTTCAACCAATTAACTTCAGATGAAAGAGTTGAATATATTCTTGAAACCACAGATGTCTATCAGTTTGATGGGGACAGGGTTAAGGGTCTGGTTTTTTGTAGCCGTAATGAGGTAGCTAAAACTCTATCAGACAAATTCAATGCAATAGGTTATAACACTATAGCTTTGTCAGGTAAAAGTAGTGAAACTGAAAGAGAAGAAGCAATTATCAGATTAGAACAGACTGACTATGAAAACAAATTAGATTATATATTCACAGTTGATATCTTTAATGAGGGAATTGATATACCAAGTGTGAATCAGATTATTATGCTAAGGCCTACTCAATCATCAATTATATTTGTCCAACAATTGGGTAGAGGTTTAAGAAAACATTTTGAAAAGGAACATGTTATTATTATAGACTTTATAGGTAACTATAAAAATAACTATATGATTCCCATAGCATTGTATGGTGATAAAACCCTAAATAAAGATAATATGAGAAAACTTATTAGTTCGGGGAGTGATTTACTTCCTGGAGTTTCTACTATTAATTTTGATAAAATCTCTAAGCAGCGTATCTATGATGCGATAAATAAAAAGAAATTCTCAACATTAACTGAACTTAGAAGTAAATATCAAGAGCTAAAGATGAAAATTAATAGAATACCAACTTTAATGGACTTTGTATCGTTTGGTAGCGTAGATCCAAGATTATTCTCCGAAAATTCAAACAAGTCTTATTATAACTTTTTGAAGAAGGTAGAAAATGACCTTGAGAATGAAATAGATGAAAAAAAAGAGTTATTCTTGCAATTCATCACATCAGAAGTTACATATGCGAAAAGACCACATGAATTGGTTGTTATACAAGAATTAATTAATAATGATTGTATAAGCACAAATGATATTTTAAACCGGCATAATCTAGGAAAAGAGAGCTTGGAATCTGCTTTGAATATACTAGCTAGAAAGTTTAATTCCGTGATCTTTAACAATAAATATAAGGAAGTAGAATTTTTCTCGAGGGAGGCAGACGTACTGTATACCAGTGAAACATTTAAAACGTTCTTAAGTGATAAAGATTTTAGATACTACTTAGACGATTTGTTAGTATATTCTCAGATTTTTTTAGGGGATTTTAGAGAAGGTCTAACCATATATGACAAGTATTCTCGTAAAGATGTGTGTAGATTATTAAATTGGGATAAAAATGAAGAAGGTACAATAAATGGATATAAGATTAAGCATAATACTTGTCCTATTTTTGTTAATTATCATAAGGAAGAACATATATCTAGTACCACAAAATATTCAGAAAAATTCAATGGAGTTAATAAGTTTAGTTGGATGACGAGGTCTAGAAGAAAAATTAACTCCCCTGAGGTTACTAAAATTATAAATCATGAAAAGCTAGGAATTGAGTTACATATGTTTATTAAAAAGGATAATTCTGAAGGAAAAGACTTTTACTATCTTGGAAGAGTTGTATATAAAAGTGCTAAAGAAACTACACTATGGGATGATATAACTCAAACATATAAACCAATTGTTAATATTCAATTTGATTTTGAACATGAAGTAAGGAAAGATATATATAAGTATCTTACCGAAGAATAAACCCAGAATCTACTGGGTTTTCTTGTGCAGATAAGCTTTTTTTATAAAAACTATTGCATAATACGAAGTAGTAGAATATAATAGTATTACAACTACTTCATATTATGATGTAGTATAGTTTATTTTTTTTAATAATACTACTGCATATTACGTAATAGTATGTAGTAAGAGAGGACGTTTGTATGAAACTAGAGAATAAGATTAAGTTGGAACAAACTGTTGATAAGATTACTGATGCTTTCCATGTAGATGCTGTTAAAGAAAAAGTTAACATTTTATTAGATAAGGTATCTGATAAGGTTGAAGTATGTATGAATAAGGTAGAAGAGAATGAAATACTTGATAAAGTTGTAACTACTGCTGAAGATGTTGGTAGTAAGTTATCTAATTTTACTGGAAAAATAGTTGATAAGGTTATTAAATAGAAAGGATTTTGATTATGGATACACAATTTAAAAAAGGAATTATTGAAGTATGTGTACTTAATGAAATAAATAAAGAAGATACATATGGTTATAAGTTGGTTAAGAACTTATCTCAAACGTTAGAAGTTGGAGAGAGTACAATTTATACAATGCTTAGAAGATTAACTAAGGATGGAAGTTTAGATTTATATGAAAAAGAAAGTTCTGATGGACCTACGAGAAAGTATTACACTTTAACAGGCCATGGTAAGGAAAGATTTTATACTTTATCGAGTGAGTGGAAAAGTTTTACAGGAAAGGTTAACAAATTATTGGGAGGATCAATGAATGAATAAATTTGAATTTATGAGTAAATTAGAGAGTTTATTAAAAGTTAGCAATGAAGATAGACAAAGTATTTTAGATGAGTATGAAGCTTACTTCGTAGAGGCTATGAATGCTGGTAGTAGTGAAAGTGATGTTATTAGTATTTTAGAGTCTCCAGAGGAAATTGCTGCTACTGCTAATGAAGAGTTAGGTATCAAACCTGGTAGTGAAAAGATTAGGGACTTTGTAGATGCACAAGCTGAAGCTGTAAAAGATGGTTATGATAAAATTATGGATTCTGAAAAGATGAAAGATTTTAATACAAAAGTGACTGAGAGTGTTAACAATGCTATGGAAACTGTTAATGAGACTTTAAAAAGTTTAAATATTGGGGAAGCTGTTAATAAAGCTATGGAAGGTGTATCAGCTTCAATTAATAAAATTAATTTTAATAATAAAGTAAATGATTTAGCTATGACGTTTGACAATTCTAGAGTTGAAACGTTTGATTTAGATTCAGAGGATTTAAAAATAGTAATTAATGATAGAAACGGTAAGAAACTTAATGTTGAATTTATTTCTAATAGAGATAAGTTAGTTGTAAAATCGTTACCAACATCGTTAAAACATACTATTGAATTTGATAATGGTGTTTTAACGGTTGAAGTACCTGAATCAAGTATTAAGTATTCTGAAAAGAAAAGAATGAGAGTTATTATTCCTTTCGATATTGCTAATTTAGAAATTGAAAGTAATTGTCCAATATCTATTAATGACTTAGATGTCGAGAAATTAACTATTAAAGGTGAACACAGTCCTATTTCATTAGCTGACTCAAGTATTACTAACTTAGATTTTACTTCAGGAGATGGGCCAGTAGTAATTAAAGAAATAGATGGAGAAGAAGTTAGTATTAAAATAGGTAATGGACCTGTAGTTGTTAAGGAAATAGATGTTGAAAACCTTAAAATGATTTCTGAAAATGGTCCATTAGTAGTTAAGGAAATTGATGTTACGTTACTTGATGTTCAAGCAGGTCACGGGCCAGCTACAGTAAAAGAGATTGATGCAGAGAACGCTAAGGTTGTATTAGGTAGTGGACCTATAACTATTAAAGAATTAGATACGACTACACTAGATATTAGTTTAGGAAGTGGACCTAAAACGATTAAGAATGTTGATAGCACTGACTTCAGTATTAATAGTTCGGGTGGGTTATTAACTATGAAAGATATAAACGCTGAATTATTAAAAGGTGATATTACTGGAACTATGAAGACGTTAAAGAATATTACTGCAGAGAATTTTGAACTAAATAAATAGATAAAGGAAAGAAGATATTATGAGAACATTAATTAAATTATTTATAATTGCGATTATTATGGTGCTTGTATTTAAAATAGCAGCAGTACTATTACCATTTGTAATTATTGGGTTTGGTACTTTATATTTAATAAATTATCTTGAGGGTAGAAAAAATAACAATGACGAAGTTGAGATAGTAGAATAATCCATGTTTCTCCTTCTTGTAAGAACTACAATATATTGTAGTTCTTTTTTTGTAGAACGCTTTATGTCATCATTTGACTAATTATATAAATTACTTTAAAATCAAATTAATGAAAGACAAAAGGAGAATAGCAATGATACCTTATATTAGACGAAAAAAAATCTTAGAGACATTGCATAGTAAAGAAATAGTGTATTTAGATGAAATTGCTGAAATCGTAAATGTATCACAAGCAACAATTCGTAGAGATTTAAAACTTCTTGAAGAAGAAAATCAAGTAGAGATCTTACAAGGTGGAGCTGCTAAAATAAAAATTAATAGAGCTGAAAAATCTTCAGTTGAAAAGATGACTATTAACGAAGAAGAAAAAGAAATAGTAGGAGATTACGCTTCAACTTTAGTAAGTGATGGACAATTTATCTTTATAGGACCAGGTACTACTGAAAATTGGATGATCTCTGGACTTAAGGGTAAGGATGTAACGGTAGTGACTAATGGTGTTTTCCATATACAAAAATGTGTGGAAAATGATATAAGAACGAAATTACTTGGTGGAGATATTAAGAATGACTTATCTATAACTATAGGATATGAGGCCATTAAACAAGTAGAAAAAATGAATTTTGATAAATGTTTTATAGGAGCGTCAGGGTTTACTTTAGATAGAGGGGCTTCAACATCTCAATCTAGTGTTGCGGAAATCAATAGAACTGTCATAGAACATTCAAAAGAAGTTTATTTGATTGTCGACTCTACGAAATTAGGAAAAGATTCGAAGTATAAATTTGCTGATATAACTGATCTAACAAAAATAATTACCACTGGAGACATACCTGAAGAATACAAGGAAATAGAAAAAATATATATAATTGATGTAAATGAACTAGATTAGGATGTCTTATCTAGTTCTTTTTTACACAAATTGTAAAAATATGGAATATCTTGGAAAAATATGAAATTATTGATTGACATCAGACTATTAATGCCTTATAATCAATTGAGAAGTCTAAGAATAGCCTAGCATGTTTTAGAGAACGTTACAGGTTATTTGTAATAAGATATTCTTTTATACTCCTTAAATCCAAATGATAATGTTGAACTTTATAACTCCTCTTCATAAAGTATTTAAAAATCGATTATGAATGGTTGAATTTATTATTGATTCTTAAAGTAATCACAATGCGATTTAGGGAGACCCCCACAAAAAGAGCTAAAATTAACTTTTTAGCTCTTTTATATTGTTAATGTCATGATTAATTATTTTGGGAATTTTGTATTATTCCAGCAAAAAACTTAATAATATTAATAACAAAATTAATTTTTTTAATGTTTTTTCAAAAAAGTGTTGCATTTCTGAAATTAGTAGCATATAATGATACTGTAAACTACTTCATTATGTGATGTAGTTACAAAATTTTTTTGACTGTACTACTGTGTATTACGATGTAAAATATATTTTTTTAATCTATCTACTGTATATTGCGAAGTAGAGAAGGAGGGATTATTAGTGAAGAAAATAGATAATATTTTAAAAAAGATGAATCAAAATGCTAAAAGTGTCATATACAAAATAGGGCCTTTAGTAAATAATCTCGATAATCAATTTGGAAGAGGTATTGAGAAAGTTAAGGATAATGAAATATTAGATGGAGTAATTAAAGGTGTTAATACTACAGCAGTATTTCTTGAAGATAAATTACATAAGGGTATCGAAAAAATAATTACGAAGGTAATTAAATAGAAAGGATGTGCTGGTATGGAAAACAATTATGAAAATATTCAATGTGTCTCATTGATTGCTGATGCAATTGATGGTGTAACATATTTTGTAGGAAGAACTTTTAAAACTGGAATGAATAATTTAAGACGTAAAAAATAAGAGGGTATGTATGGACTCGCAATTTAAAAAGGGTGTTATTGAAGTATGTGTTCTAAACGAATTAAAAAATGAAAAATCTTACGGTTACAAATTAGTACAGAATCTATCACAGGTGTTTAATATTGGGGAAAGTACAATATATTCAATGTTAAGAAAGTTAACTAATACAAATTATTTGAATCTGTATGAATCGTCTATCTCTGATGGACCAACAAGAAAATACTATACATTAACAGATGAGGGTAAAGAAAGACTAGAAATCATTAATAAAGAGTGGAATGACTTTATTATAAAAGTTAATGGTTTGATAGGAGGTAATCAAGTTGAATAAAGTAGAATTCATGAGTAAATTAAATGAGTTATTAAAAGTAAATAATGAAGATAAGAAATATATATTAGAAGAGTACGAAACTTACTTCGTAGAAGCAACTCTTGAAAGTTTATCTGAATACGATATTATAAACACTTTAGAAACGCCAGAAGAAATAGCAGCTAATGCTAATAATGAATTTGGAACAGAAAGTACTAAGGATGATTTTAAGGAGTTTCAAGATTCTATCAAGAAGGTTATAGAAGACACTGTTGACGTAATCAATGTAGAAGAGATAACTGAAAAAACAAACCAGGTTATCTCACAGCTTCTTGATATACTTAGTGAAGAAGAGTTAGCTGAAAAAATAAATAGAAAAGTAACAGTGGCTTTAGATAAACTGAAAAATATAAAAATACAGAATGTTTCAATAAGACATTCTTAATTAGGGGGAAATATGTACATATCATTTAGTGGATTAAATAATATTTTAAAGACATTTATTAAGTTGTTTCTTGTAGGAGTTATCGCTATGTTTTTTGTTAAGATAGTATGGTCGGTATTACCACTTATTCTTATGGGATATGGAACAGTTTTATTAATTGGATATTTACAAAAGGATAAGAAGATAACGAAAAGTAATGTAGTGGACATTGTGGTTAAGTAAGTGAATAAAGAAAATAAAAATCTCTATAGAAGAGATTTTTTATTTGTATTCTTATAATTCAACTGAGAGTTGCTTATAAGCTGCAAATCATATGTTACTATTAAGTAAGAAAGGGGGATACATTGATGTTAATCAGAAATATTGCATGCAATATAACGAGACTTAGAAACAGTATGAACATGAGCCAAAAGGAACTGGCTGAAGCATTATATGTTACTCATCAAGCTGTATCAAAGTGGGAGAATGGTAAGTCTATTCCTAGTATTGCGGTTATGGTTTTATTAACTAAACTCTTCGAAGTGCCAGTAGATACATTACTATCTAATCCGGAAGATAAAGCTAACTTTAAAACGATACTTAGTAATTATGAAAGAACTTACTGTATGACTTCCTTATTAAATGGAGAATTAGATGTGGATATAATGGAAGTGTTATATTTATTAAGTAAGGAAGAAAGAGAGTTAATATTAATTTCTATAATTAATAAGGAATATGAAGTAGATATTCTTGAATTTTGGCCTCTATTAAATCTAAAGGAACGATTAATCTTGTTAAGAGGGTTAATAAGAAACAAGGATTCTGAAACTATCTTTTGTTTAAGAGGTATGTTGAGAAAAAGTGAATTATCAATGATAAATAAAAATATGAAGGAGAAAATGTATGAGTATAAATAAATTTTTACCGTTCTTAGATCAAAACGATTTAAGTGAGTTAGTAGAGAAAATTATTAGTAAGGAAGTAAAGAACATTAATATAACAAATGTAGTTCCTTTCTTAAGTAGTGAACAAGTAGAAGAATTGTTAGAAGGTATTTTAGATAATAAAATTACTGATCTTAGTTTATCTTCACTAATACCTTTCATAAGAGAAGAAAAAGTATATGAGTTATATTTGAAAGCTGATGAAGATGAATCTTTAAACATTAGTAAGAGCTCATTACTTCCATTCTTAAGTTCAGAAAAAGTTAAAACATTATTTTATAAGGAATTGGAAAAAAATATTGAAGAATAAAAAGATTTCCTTGTAGGAAATCTTTTTTATACAAATTATGGTAAAATTATAATGTGATTTAGTAAGAGGGAATTAAAGTAGAATACATACATATTGATGGGGGAAAAAGATGAAAAAACTTTACGTAACCGATTTAGATGGAACACTATTAAATTCTAAAGGAAGATTATCAGATTATAGTTTTAATAAGATTCAAGAACTTATAGATAAGGATGTATACGTGACATTCGCTACAGCAAGAAGTTTATTTACTGCTGGAGTTGTATTAGATCATTTTGATTTTAATATACCTGCGCTGGTTTATAATGGTGGTGGGATAATTGATACTTCAAAAAGAGAGTTTACATTTATTAATCCAATAGATAGAATTGTTTGCGAGGAGATATTTAAGTTTCTTACTCCGGATAAGTCTCAACCTTTTGTACTAGGTGTAAAGTCAGGTAAAGAAATAATGCTCCATAAGAATCCTGAGAGCGAAGAACATACAAGGCATCTAGAAAATAGGCTTAAGTTTAATGATAAGAGACAGACACTAGTAGATGAATTTTACTTACTAGATGATATTATTAACTTCACTTTTATAGATACTTTAGAAAAAATAAACACTGTAGAAGAAGAATTGAAAACAAAGTATTCTAGTAAATTGACAGTTAAAAAATATTTTAAGATTAAAACTAAGGATGGACTTGAGTATTATTATCTTGATGTTACTAGTAACAAAGCGAATAAAGGTAATATGATAAAAGAACTAGCAAATCAACTAGATGTGAAGATAGAAAATGTAATTGTATTTGGAGATGAATCAAACGATATAGAGATGTTACAAGCAGCTGGAACTGGAATCGCGGTAAACAATGCTGTGGATAAATTAAAGGATGTTGCAGATTTAATAATTGGTAGTAATGATGAAGATTCTGTAATTAAGTATATTTGTGATAGAGAAGCATCGTAGTCCATATTTCGAACATATATGATTTTTATTAATGATATATTTTTAATGGAGGGGATTATATGATTTATTGGGGTATTGCAATAGTAACTTTAATAGTTACTTTAGGACTAATTGTTTATAAGACTTTTAAACCAGAGGATAAAGGTAAGAAAATTGTATTCTTTTCAATAGGACTAGTAGTTATACTTTTGGCTTTAGTATTTATGTTTGTTAAATCAAAAAATGGTTCGTCACCATCAAGTGATGACGACTCTATTTTTCCTTGGTTCATTTTCTTTCCGATGTGGATATCCTTGGTTGGATCTGTTGGAAATAAAAAGAAAAGTCTGGATGATAAAGATCTAGAGCATGAGAAGAAAAATAGAATGTTGGTAACATTTATAATAATTGGATTAACAGTACTTGTTTTAGGTCTTAGTTTATATTTATACTTATCATTAAATTAAGAAATAAGATTTTTAATCTTATTTTTTTTTCTTATTTAGGCTATACTTTACGTGGGAAGTGATTATATGATTTCAGAAAAAAAGGCGTTTGAGATAATACAAGAATTTAAGAATGATTTAATTAATAAAAGTGAGAAAGTAATAGGAATTTATGCTATAGGTTCACTTGGTGGTGGATATTATAGACCTGGTGAAAGTGATATTGATACTATAATAATAGTTAAGGATGATTTCGAGTTAGATCAATATGAAGTTGGCGATATTGCGAATAACTATTATGAAAAATACAATGTTCCAAAAGGTTTTGGAGCTGTGGTTATAGAAGAGAGTAAACTTTATCCACCGTATAATTTTAATGATGAGTTAGTACTAGAAATACTTAGACTTAAAGTTCAAGGTGTTTCTATTTATGGAAATTATGATTTAGCGCATATACCAATGCCTACAAACAAAGATTTGATTGAAGATGCTAGAGTGTTTGAAAAATGGTGTGATTCAGAATTTAAAGGTAAAATGTTTGATGGTATAAGTAAAGTAGGGTGTGTAAACACAATACTTATCCATTTGAAAAGATATTTAATGATTGAGTTAGATTTAATTGATTTTAATAAGCTTAAAGTAGTTAGTATGTTTAAAAAGCATTCAAAACATGAAGTTGATCATACTATGCTAGACGTTGTGGATAACTTTTTACAAGGTAAAGATATTTGTTGCAGCGATTTTAAAACCCTTAAGGATTTTGGTAGTAAATTAAGAGATGAGTTCAATGAATTATTATTAGTGAATAGTGATGATTGATTATATTAAATTAGATTTAGGAGATATTAAAGAAATAAAAGAGTTGTGGGAAAAGTTATCTAAACATCACAAAGAAAAATCAGTTGATTTTAAACATATATTTGAGAAAGTTACTTTTGATATTAGAATAATATCTTATTTAAATAAAGTGAAAAAGGGTAAGTACTCCATAGATGTTGTAGTGGACTCAGATAAGGGTGTTTCAATAGGTTATGGTATGAACTCTATCAGTGAAGAAAATATTGGTGAAGTAGATTCTATTTACATTGATCCAGAGTATAGGGGCTTTGGTATTGGTGATGAACTTATGAGGAAGGCTTTATTGTTTTTTGAAGAAAATAAGGCTAAAAAAATACTACTTGGTATAGCTGTTGGAAATGAAGAAGTGTTAGAGTTTTATAATAAGTATGGCTTTAAACCAAGGACAATTATATTAGAAAAAAAATAGAGTTATTTTCTTATAGAAAATTTAACTCCTTTTTTTATATTTATAATAGAATACTTTAAATCATGTTGATCTAAGATTTGTTTGACAATATATAGACCTAGACCTGTGCTACCATCTTTTCGAGATTTTGCTTTATCAACTCTATAGAATGGTTCAAATAAATTATAAATACTTTCTTTTGGTATAGATGCTCCAGTATTGATTATTTCGAAACCGTCATCATTTAGATTGATGATAATAGATTCACCAGAATTGGTATACTTAATTGCATTTGAATAAAGGTTACTAATTACAATTTCTATTTTATTTATATCTCCAGTTATAGTAAAAGTATTTATATTAAGTGTAGTAGTAATGTTTTTTGCATTAGCTAATCTTCTTAAACTTTCATTTACTTTAATAATTGTATCTTTTAAGTCGAAAGTAACCCAATCAGACTTGTACTCATTTTTGTCAATCTTATAAACTTCCATCATTTCCATTATTAATTTATTAGAACGGTGGATTTCTTTTTTGATAAGGTCGAACTGTTCTTTTTTTTCTTCACTTGTATCGAACATATTCATTGATAAAGCTTCTGAACTCGCTTGGATTATCGATAATGGTGTTTTTAGTTCATGAGAAACACCTGCTACGAAATCTTTTCTAAGGTTATCTCTTTCAATTTCTCTATCCATCGCAATAGAGAGTTGTTCGTTACGTTCTTTAAGATCTTCTAGTGCTGTTTTTAAATTTGTACTGAGTAGGATAATACTTTTTGATAACTGACCTATTTCATCATCAGATTCATATTTTTCTAATGTTGTATCGAAATCTAAGTTTGATAATTTTTTAGTTGTTTCGTTTATATTTATTAAAGGAATACTTACTCTTTTAATATAGATGAGAGATAATCCGATTAAAATGATAAATGCTGATACATATGTAAATAAATTGAATGTAGATAGTCCTTTTGAAATAATTACTATATTGTTAAGAGAGTAAACAGTAAGAAGAATATTTTCTCCATCTAAAGTGTTAACGTTAGATACATATACTAAATTTATATCTTCACCACTTACGTTTTTAGATATATAAGTAAAGCCTGTACTGATTTCTTTTAACTTCGTTACATTACCAGTGGATAAGTTAACAATTTCTTGAGAAAAAGTAATATCCTCTTGGTCTAAAATTACGATTGGATTAACATCTGTTACAATACCAGTAATACTAATTTCATCATCTAAGTTTTCTAAGTAATGAGACTTCTTGTTCATCATCCCACCATTCATCATGCCACCATAAATTTTTTCACCATTTAAATAAAGAGAAGTTGGTAGTAATTTTTTTTGATAAGTTTCTATAAATGTACCGGATATTTCGTCTCCTTCTTTAATGTTAACTCTAAACATCATTGGTAGATTGATTTTTAAAATTTTCCCATTTGAATTTATTGTGATTTCATTTAATCTACTACTAATCTTTGTGTCCAAATCATCAGGTGAAAGCAAAGTAGAAACTGTTTGGGTGTTTTCAGTAAATTGATGCAATTTTCCCAAAAACTCATTTTTATCAGTTTCAATCAATGAATTAAGATTATCTTCGATATTATCCTGAACTTCATTTAAGAAATATATTGGAAATATGAAACTTTGGAATATAAATTGTATGATAAAGACAAAAAATAAAAGTGCGATGACACCAGAAAAAATTTTAGTTATAAATGACATTCTCATTCTAACACCTCAAATTTATATCCAACACCAAAAACTGTCTTTATATAATTGCTGGCTGGACCAAGTTTCTTTCTTAATGTTTTAATAAAGGTATCTACTATTCTATCTTCAACATAGACATCCATTCCCCAAATTTCATCTAGGAATGTGACTCTATCAATAACTACACTTTGATTCTTTATAAAATAAGCTAGTATATCAAATTCAGTTTTACTTAATGAAATTTCGGAGTTCTCTAATAAAACTAAACGCTTATCAAAATTGATTTCAATTAAACCTAATTTATGATTTTGAGGAACAGTATTTATGAGATTTGATTCAAACCGATTTAACGTTTTATTCACTTTCTTAACTAAAACACTTGGACTGAATGGTTTAGTTACGTAATCATCAATATCTAAATCATATCCTTTAAGTTGATCTTCCTCACTACTTAGAGCGGTAACCATAATTATTGGTAAGTTAGATTTTTGTCTTATTGATTTTACTATATCCCATCCATTTACATGTGGAAGAAGTATATCTACTATTACTAAATCAATTTTATGTAAACTGAATTTTTCAAGTCCGGCTAGTCCGTCATCTGCAGTAATCACTTGATAACCTTCTTTTTTGAAGTAAACTTCTAATATGTTTAATAAAGCTAGTTCATCTTCAATTATTAATATTGTTTTATCCATAAATAACACCTCACATAAATAATATCACAGTTTTTTTTCCTTAAATGTATTCTTCACAGAATCTTCATAGGTTCTACATATTATTTCTATATTTTTTGAGTATAATAGCACTATAAAACGAAGGAGGTTTTAAAAATGAAAATTTTATTAATAGCGTTCGCACTGGGGAGTGGATCAATCGCAGCAACAAATGATAATGTTCAAAATTTCGCAAAGGAAACATATCATGGAATAACAGAGTCAGTAGGTCATAGATTTGCGAAGCACGGAAACATAACTGAAGAGATGCAAGAATTAATTAATTATAAAATTGATTTAATTCAAAGTTATGATTTCGAAAATATGACTGATGAAGAGATAATTGTAGCTAAAGAGGAAATTAGAGTACTAGTAGAACAAAAAGCTCTTGAATTAGGTGTTGAATTACCAGAAGAAAAAGGATTCTTTGGTAGAAGACGTGGTATGGGGTTTGATTTAACTGAAGAAATGATTCAAATGAAAGATTACTGTCTAGAGTTAATGGCAGAGTATGACTTTGAAGATATGACTGATGAAGAAATCGAAGCTGTAAAAGAAGAAATTAGATTATTAGTAGAAGAAAAAGCTGCTGAACTAGGTATTGAATTACCAGATTATAAAGGATTCTTCGGTAAACAAGGAATGAACATTGAGTTAACTGAAGAAATGTTAACTTTAAAAGAATATGCTCAAGAACTAATTAAGACATATGACTTTGAAAACATGACTAAAGAAGAAATGATCGAAGCGAAAGAAGAAATTAAATTATTAATTGAACAAGAAGCAAATGAATTAGGAATAGACTTACCAGAATTTAATGGATTTACTAACTATAATTTCGGTGGAAAATCATATGAATGTACAAAAGGATTTGGTGGTCGTATGGGTCAAAATGGACATAAAGGTAGATATTCTAAAAGATAAAAGACTTAAATGAGTTATAAAATAAATTCCCCTTATATAAAAATCAGTTCTTAGGAACTGATTTTTTTGAATGTTAGTGATTAACTATATTATTTGTAATGATGTCAATTAGTTTCAGTTGCTTTTAAACCAGCTAAGTTTATAATATTCCATGGTTTGTTAAAGTGCGGTAAGAAATAGAAATCTAGGTATGGTAATTCATCTATAGTTAAATTAGAGTGGATAACCATACTCATAACGTTTATCGTTTGAGGTAAATTAGCTCTAGTTATAAATTGTGCGCCTATTACTCTTTTTGATTCTTTTTCAAATACAACTTTTAATGTAGTTTTTTCATAGTTAGCCATAAACTCTAATAAGTGGTTATCGCTTACTGTTACACTATCAACAACTAAGCCTCTCGTCTTCGCAACTTTTTCTGTTAATCCCGTTGTTGATATATTAAGAGTAAATATCTTGATTGAAGATGTTGCATTTGTTCCAGGATGTTTAACCTTGTTTTCTAATAAGTTCTTTCCGATCAATGTTCCTGTTCTTAATGCATTTGTTGCAAGTGGGATATAGGATTTTGATCTGTCTGGAAGGTAATCTAATGTAACGCTATCTCCTCCAGCAAATACATCAGGGTCACTTGTTTGCATATATTCATTAACGACTATTGCTCCATTAGGTAAAGTATCTAGTTGATTAACTACGAGGCCATTATTAGGTCTAAAACCAACACACATTATTACTAAATCAACTTCATATCTATTTTTGCTTGTTATTACTGCTTTTACTTTACTATCACCTTCAAATTTAACTACCTTCTCACCCATAGCGAGTCTAACGTTATGGTGTTTTAATTCCTCTTCAACAAGGCTTGCGAATTCTTTATCAACGTAATTACCGATTACTGTGTCAAGTGCATCGATTAGTACAACTTCTTTTCCAAGTTCTTTAAAAGATTCAGCTAATTCTACTCCTATATAACCTGCCCCTACAATAGCGACACTGTGAGCTTTTTCTGAAGCTTCGATTATTTTATTAGCGTGCTTAAAATTTTTACTTAGTAATATATTTTCTAACTTAACTCCTTCAATATTAGGTTCAATTGGCCATGAGCCTGTTGAAATCACTAATTTATCGTAGTTATCACTTATTTCTTCATTTGTATCTAGATTGATTGCCTTAATCGTTTTATCTTTTATATTTACATCTACTACTTTATGTTTTACAAAGACGTTTACACCAGCCGATTCTAATTCTTCTGGTGAAGAATAGAATAAACTGTTAATGTCCCCAACTGTCTTACCTACACATAAAGCTATTCCACATGACAGGAATGATATATTATCATTTATCTCATAGACAGTTATTTCTACATTTTTATGGGAGTTAAGAATTTCTTTTATAGCTGCAGTTCCTGTATGTGTACATCCTATAACTATTACTTTCATTTTTTCCTCCTAAAATTAATCTGTTCCACTATATCTCTATTTTTATGATGAATTCTAATTCTTATACAACATGGTTAATGTAGTGTTTGTTTACGGTAGTCTTAAAGAATAGAATGTGTTAGAATATTCATACATTAATTTTAGGAGACCAGTATGAACAAAGAATTGTTAAAGAAGTACAATATACCTGAAGATGCGGTAATAACAATTGCAGGTACGGTAGGTGTTGGTAAGTCAACATTTACAAGAGTTTTATCAGAAACTCTTGGATTTATGACATCATATGAAAATGTTACAAGTAATCCTTACTTAGAAAAGTACTATGGTGATTTTGAAAAATGGAGTTTTCACTTACAAATCTTTTTCTTAGCTGAAAGATTTAAAGAACAAAAGAGAATGTTCCATCATGGTGGTGGATTTATTCAAGACAGAAGTATTTATGAAGATGTAGATATATTTGCCAAACTGAACTACCAAAGTGGAACGATGACTAAAGATGATTACGAGACGTATAAGTCGTTGTTTGAAGCTATGGTTTTAACGCCATTCTTCCCACATCCAGATTTAGTAATTTTTATCGATGGTGAATTAGATGACATTCTAAAAAGAATTAATGAGCGTGGACGTGCAATGGAAATTGATACGCCTGTAGAATACTGGAAAATGCTTCATAAAGCATATAGAGAGTGGATTGATAGTTTTCACTATGCACCAGTATTAAGATTAAATATTAAGGATTTTGATTTACTAAATGATTCAGAGAGTGTTGATTTTGTTTTAAATAAGATAGGTAAAGTTATTTCTGCTACTTCAATGACTCATCAAAGAAAAAATGAACACTAATCAGTGTTCATTTTTTCTGGAGGAATTACTTCGGGAAATGTTTCTTTTTTTTTCTCTTTCTTTTTCTCTGCTTTTTTCAGATACCTGTTCACTAATACAAGTATATTAAGAAGTATTGGTAGAAGTATTAAGAATATTGTGAAATGGATGATTGTTATATTGTTGGTATCTGTAAAAAGAGTACGGAACAAGTTTGATTTAATAGTACCATTATAAGTTAAAGGGAATTTAGCTAGTTCATTCATATATTCAAGCCAACAAAGAACTAAGATGATGATGTTAACTCCTGTAAATTTATTCTTTGTTCTTATCATTAGAAATACGTTTACAATGAATATGAGTATTAGAAAATAGGCTAAGGAGTTAAGACTTGTGTAGAATACATCACTTGACTGTTGATAAGTAATATCAAAAGTTGATACATCTATTGACCCGTTAACTGTTTCTGGTCTAAGTGAAGTTTCAGACATAAATACTCCTAAAGAAATTACCCAAAGGACTAAGTTGATTATTGAACTATTTATTTTACTAATCATTTTAGTTGGGAAAATGTTTAATAGTAGTAAAATGACAATAAAGATAAAGGTCAAATCTACTACTACAACTGATCCACCTGTAGAGTTATAGAATCTGTTCATTATAAAGAATTGATCACTTGTTATGTTTAATTGATCAAGTATTCTTAGTTCAAATATATAGATAAATAAGGCAATTCCTAAGACTGTCAAGGTTGTTTTATTTTTCATTTTTCCTCCTAGTTTATTTATCTTTGATATTTGTATTTTGTACAATAAAATCTTTTATATAACTATATTAAAGTTATCTTTAATTTGTTATAATAAAGAATGGTATAAAAAGGAGCGAAATTTATGAAAAAAGGCGATTTAATCATTATTGCAATTATATTTATATTTGCAATAGGAGGATTTTTATATATGAAATATAGCAATGACAGTGATAAGTATTTCGTGGAAGTAACTTATGATGGAGAAGTTGTTGAATATTTTGAGTTAACTGATGATGTTGATAAACATTTTCATTTAGAATATGAAGGTCATAACGAGTTAGTGGTAAAAGATGGAGTAGTAGATATGATTGCTGCAGATTGTCCAGATCAAGATTGTGTCCATATGGAAGCTATCCATATTGATTCATGGAATCCGACGATTATTTGCGCACCAAATAAGATTGTAGTTAGAATTGTTGGTGGAAATAATAAATTGGATGGTATTGTATAATGAATATTATTGAGATTAAGGATTTGTCTTTTGCTTACGCAGAGGAAGAAGGATTAGTAATACAAGATCTTAATCTAGACATTAAAAAAGGTGAATGGGTATCGATATTAGGTCATAATGGTTCAGGGAAATCGACATTAAGTAAATTGATTGTTGGTTTATTAAATAAGAAAACTGGAATCATTAAAGTAAATGATAAAGAACTAGTAGAAGGTAATGAATATGAAATTCGAGAATCGGTAGGAATTGTATTTCAAAACCCTGATAACCAATTTGTTGGTGCTACTGTTAGAGATGATATGGCGTTTGGTTTAGAGAATAGATGTTACACTCGTAAAGAGATGAATCATAGAATTGAAGAATACTCAAAGAAAGTTAATATGTATGACTTTCTAAATAAAGAACCGCACAATTTAAGTGGTGGGGAAAAACAACGTGTAGCTATTGCTGGTGTATTGGCTATGGATACAGAGATTATTATTTTAGATGAGTCAACTTCGATGTTGGATCCAAAAGGAAAAAATGAAGTAATTGAAACTATAAAGTCTTTACAAGATGGAAATAAAACGATTATTACTATTACTCATGATTTGAGTGAAGCTGTCTTAAGTGATAGATTAATTGTGTTAAATAAAGGTAAAATAGTACTAGATGGAACACCAAAGGAAGTCTTTAAAGAAGAGAAGATAATATTAGATGCTGGATTAGATACTTTACCAACTATGAAAATATTATCTGAACTTAATGATAAAGATATAAAAAATGACGAATTGAGAGAAGCATTATGGGAATTAAGTTTAACAATGTAAATTTTGAATATAAGGGTGTAAGTACTGTTTACGCACTGAAAGATGTCAGTCTAGAGATAAAATCAGAAGGTGAGTTTATCGCGATTGTAGGACATACAGGTAGTGGTAAGTCTACACTTATTCAACATATGAATGCTTTATTAACTCCGACTAGTGGTGAAATTGGTGTTTTTGGTCACAAAGTTGCGAATGGTGAGAAACTTACGCCAATTAGAAAAAGAGTAGGTATGGTATTTCAATTTCCTGAGTATCAACTGTTTGAAGAAACAGTTGAGAGAGATATCATGTTTGGCCCTTTGAATTTTGATGTTAGTGTTGAAGACGCTAAAGAAAAAGCTAAAGAAGTTATTAAGATGGTTGGTTTAGATGAAGAGTTGTTATCTAGATCTCCGTTTAATTTATCAGGTGGACAAATGCGTAGAATAGCGATTGCCGGTATTTTAGCTATGGAACCTGAAATATTAATTTTAGATGAGCCAACTGTTGGGTTAGATCCACAGGGGCAAAAAGAAATGATGGAC
The DNA here is from genome assembly GCA_046529715.1 of Mycoplasmatota bacterium WC44. GTDB lineage: Bacteria > Bacillota_I > Bacilli_A > MAG-NZ > MAG-NZ > WC44. The sequence goes on along the minus strand of CP134881.1, from coordinate 349,230 downwards.
TTATTTACTTCTATTCATGAAGAATATAATAAAACTATTATTTTAGTTACTCATGATATGAATGTTGTGAGTGAGTATTGTAATAGAGTAATTGTTATGAAGAAAGCTGAAAAAGTTTTTGATGGTACTCCGTTTGAACTCTTTAAAGAAGATGAATTATTAGAGAGTTTTAATCTAGATGTTCCAAAGTATATGAAGATAATGAAAGCTATAAATAAAAAATTAGGTACAACCCTAAATGAAAACATCCTAAGTTTAGATGATATAGTAACTGAACTAGAGAAGTTGTAAGGTGATTGGTTATGCAGATAGTAATAGGACAATATATTCCAGCTAATAGCTGGATTCATCGTTTAGATGCACGTACAAAGTTAATATCGTTAATGTTATTGATAGTTACAACTTTTGTTATTGATAGTATTTATACTATGGTTGGGTTGTTAGTAGCTACATTAATCTTAATTGGTTCTTCTAAGATTCCAGTTTCAAGATTTATTAAAGGGATTGCACCTTTAGTATTTCTATTATTCTTTACTGTTATCTTTCAAGTTCTGTTTAATGATCAAGGTGATGTGCTGTATTCAGTAAACATTTATTTTAGTTATATAACAATAGGTATAATAGTTGGATTAATTGTTTTATATAACTTACTAAAGAAAAAAGTTAGAAAGAGGTTTTTATTCTTTCTATTAATCTTTGCATCTATGATTTATACGTTAACATACGAATTAGGAACTCCGTTTAAAACAGCAGAATTGAGTGTATATTCTGAAGGTCTGTTGTTTGCTGGATTCTTGATTACAAGAATATTAATCTTAATTTCTATATCAAGTTTATTAACGTTGACTACTAAGCCGACAGAATTAAATAACGGTCTAGAAGAAGTTATGAAACCATTAAAGAAAGTAAAAGTTCCAACTGAGGAAATCTCAATGATGATCTCAATTGCTTTAAGATTTATCCCGACTTTATTAGATGAAGCTAATAAAATTATAAAAGCTCAGGCATCTAGAGGTGTAGATTTTAAAGAAGGAACATTAAAACAAAAAATAACTCAAATCATTGCGCTATTAATACCAATGTTTATTATTTCATTTAAAAGAGCTGATGATTTAGCTAATGCGATGGAAGCAAGAGGTTATTACCCTGGTAAAACTAGAAGTAGATTAATTGAGTTTCAGTTTAGTAAAGTTGATTATGTTGTATTAACAGTAGCGATTCTTTTAATACCGAGTGTAATTTATTTTGGTTTATAGAGTTAAATGTACTGTTAGTTACGATGGAACTAACTTCTGTGGGTGGCAAGTACAAAGTAATCAATCAACTGTACAAGGTAAAATTGAAGAAGGTTTAAAGAAATTACATAATGGAGTCTCTATAAAAACTTATGGAGCAAGTAGAACAGATACTGGTGTTCATGCTGTTAACCAAGTTTTTCATTTCGATACTGAAATGGGATTAAGTGAATATAGGTGGAAGATAGCTATTAATAATTTTTTACCAAATGATGTCTTCATAAAAAATGTAGAATTAGTTAGTGAGGAATTTCATTCTAGATTTAATGTTAAGAAAAAAAAGTATAAGTACTTAATTAATATCGGTGATTACGATCCGTTATTAAGAAATAGAATGCACCATGAAAAAAGAAAACTAGACATAGACGTTATTAAAAGTGAAATTTCTAGTTTTGTTGGTAAACATAATTTTAAAAGCTTTACAGGTGGAACAGTTTACGAGAACTATGTTAGAGAAATATATGAAGCAAGTTTGATTCAAAAAGGTGAATACTTAGAATTTACTTTCGTAGGAAGTGGTTTCTTACGTTATATGGTTCGTACAATGGTAGGAACTTTACTTGAAGTAGGGTATGGAAGAAAAGAAAACATAAAAGAGATTATTGCTAAAGAGGATAGATACTATGCAGGTAAGTCTGCAAGTAGTCATGGTCTTTATTTAGAGAAAATATGGTATTAGAGGTGTAAGCTATGAGGGGTCATTTTATTACTTTTGAAGGTGGAGAAGGTTCAGGGAAAACTTCAGTTATAAATTCATTAAGTAAACATTTAAGTAATTTAGGTTATGAAGTTGTAGTAACTAGAGAACCAGGTGGTATTGGTATAGCTGAGCAAATAAGAGATATTATTTTAAGTAAAAATAATATTGAAATGGATCAGTTAACAGAAGCCTACTTGTTCGCGGCTTCTAGAAGACAACATCTTGTTGAAAGAGTTATTCCTGAAATAGAAGAAGGTAAGATTGTATTATGTGATCGTTTCCTTGATTCTTCGATTGTATATCAAGGTTATGCAAGAGGAATTGGGATGGATAAAGTTTATGAAATAAATAAAGTAGTTATAGACGAGTTTATGCCTGACTTAACTCTATTCTTTGATGTTAAACCAGAAGTGGGGTTAAGAAGAATTGCAGAAAATTTACGAGATGTAAATAGATTAGACTTAGAAGACAAAAACTTTCATAATAAGGTTTATGAAGGTTATAAAATATTAACTGAAAGATTTAAAACGAGAATTAAGGTAGTTAATGGTGAACAAACAATTGATAATGTTAGAAGAGATGCTATTAAAGTATTAGAGGAGTTTTTAAATGATTCTAAATAAGTATTTGTCTATACAACCTAATGTCGTTAAGATTTTGATTAACAGTTATAAGAACAACAGATTTAGTCATGCGTATATTTTTGAAGGTAATAAAGGTACACGAAAACTAGATTTAGCTGTAGATACAGCTAAGATGCTTCTTTGTGATGATGAATGTGGAACGTGCAATACATGTAAAAGTATTGAAATGGGAAGTCATCCAAATGTAACATTAGTTGAGCCGCAAGGCACAAGTATAAAAAAAGATCAAATTAAAAATTTAATTACTGAATTAAATAAGACGAGTTTAGTAGCTGGACCGAGAGTCTATATTATTAATCATATTGATAAGATGACTCCAAGTGCAGCAAATAGTTTACTTAAATACTTTGAAGAACCACATGATAATACATATGCGATATTAATAACTGAAAATATTCAGATGATTCTACCAACTATTATTTCTAGAGCTCAAGTAGTTACTTTTAATAAGATGAGTAATAAATCAGTTAGGTCTGAGCTTATCAACAAAGGTATAAGAGAAGATTTGGCTGTAGTTGCATCGTTAGTAACTAATAACTTAGATGAAGCTATTAAATTATGTGATTCAGAAGAATTAAAAAATATGATAGAAGTAATCTATGAATTAGGAAATATATATGCTAATAAATATCATAATGCACTTATATATTTCCATGAAAATGCAAAGTTTATTAATAGAGATAATGTTGGATTATTTTTAGATCTAATAATGTATTATTATAAAGACTTAATAAACCATAAGGTTGGAATAGAACTTAATTTCCCTAATGATAAGTCGTTAAGGATTTTAAGAGATATTGACTCTAAGATTGTAAGAGAAAACTTAGAGTTTATATTTGAACAAAGAACGAATTTAAAGTATTATGCTAATGTACCTTTAATGTTAGATAGAATACTATTAAAATTAGATTGGAGATAATTATGAAAGAATACATCGTAGTTCCAATACAATTTAAAAAAGTAGGTAAAAGATATAACTTTCTAAAAAATGAGCTAACTTTGAATGTTGATGACTTTGTAGTGGTTGAAACTGCAAGAGGAATTGAATTAGGTATTGTTTCGGGTAATGAAAAAACAATTACTGAAGAAGAGGTAGTATCAGAATTAAGACCTATATTAAGAAAGGCTACTGATTTAGATTTAAAGAAATATGAAGATAATAAAGAAGCTGCGAAGGCAGGATTTGCAACATGCAAAAAAATGGTTATTCAGCATAATTTAGAAATGAAATTATTAAGTGCTGAATATACTTTAGATAGAAAGAAAATTGTTTTCTATTATACTGCTGAAGATAGAGTTGACTTTAGAGAACTAGTCAAATCACTAGCAAGTAAGATTAAAACTAGAATTGAATTAAGACAAGTTGGAGAAAGAGATGGAGCCAAAGCTTTAGGTGGAATAGGGTTCTGTGGTAGAGAGCTTTGTTGTTCTACTCACCTTTGTGAGTTTGATACTATAAGTATTAAAATGGCGAAGAATCAAAAATTATCACTTAATCCAACTAAGATTACTGGTGTTTGTGGTAAGTTATTATGCTGTATTAAATATGAAAATGAAACTTACAGTGACTTGAAGAAAGGTTTACCTAAAGTAGGAAGTACAGTAGATACTCCGCATTGTGGTGGATGTAAAGTCATTGATGTAGATATTTTAAAACAAGAAGTTAAAGTACTAGAAAATAAAAAAGTAGCTGTATACAATAGAGATGAATTAGATGACGGAAGTAATTAATGATTTATTAGGCTATGATGGTCTTAAAGTAATACAAAGACCTGATATGTTTAATTTTTCTCTAGACTCATTACTTCTTGGATATTTTACTGAGGTAAATTACAAGACAAACAAAATAATTGATTTTTGTACAGGTAATGCACCTGTAGCTATGTATTTATCTTTAAAAACTGATAAAGAGATTCATGCAGTAGAAATTCAAGAAGATGTATATGATTTAGCTAAGAGATCGATTGAAATGAATAACCTACAAGATCAAATTAAGTTATATAATCGTGATTTGGTAGATATTCATAAAGTATTAGGTATAAATAGTTTTGATTTAGTTACTTGTAATCCACCGTTTTTTAAACTGTTAGAAACAAGTAATTTAAATAAGAATGATTATAAGACAATCGCACGTCACGAAGTGAGCGCGAATATCGAAAATATATTAATTGAAGCAAAAAGGCTATTAAAAAATAAAGGTGTATTGTCTATGGTTCATAGACCGGAAAGATTAGTTGAAATATTATCACTAATGAAAAAGCATTCTTTAGAACCAAAGACACTGAGATTTGTTTATCCTAAAAAAGGCGCAGAAGCAAATACAGTTCTAATTAAAGCTCAAAAGAGTGCTAATGTAGGGGTAAAAATATTAGAGCCAATCTTCGTTTATGAGAACGGAGAATACTCTGAAGTTGTTAGAGAAGTATTTCACTATAAAAAAAATGTGTTATAATTTAGTTAGATAGAAAGGAATGAAGGAGATTTCTTCATCTTGGTGGTTATTATGTTATTAGAATTATTAAATAAAAAAGAAAAACATTTCTTCTTAGATTTAGCTGCTTTCATGACTAAAGCAGACGGGATTATTGAAGACTCAGAATCTATTACGTTAAAGTTGATGACTAACGAAATGGGTAAAGAAGCTAAAGGGTATCGTGCTAAAGATCACAATAAAGCAAAAGAAGCTTTATCTGAAAGTTCAAAATTAGCGCAAAGAGTAGTTTTACTTAATTTGATTACTTTATCTTTAAGTGATGATTTTTATCACGCTGAGGAACATGCATTTGTAGAGGAATTATTAGATAAATGGGGCGTAACTCCGAAGAAAAAGGCTGAATTAGTTAAACTAGTTTATGCACGCAAAGATTTAAGAGAAAAAGCAAAAATTATCATTAGCGAATAGTGAGACGAAATTTAAATTACCACAACAGTAAATCAACGCTTTATTTAGTATCAACACCGATTGGTAATCTTGAAGATATTACTTTAAGAGCTATCAACACACTAAATAGTGTTGATTTAATTTTTTGTGAAGATACTCGCGTTACACAAAAACTCTTAAATCATTTGGAAATAAAGAAGAAAGTTTATAGTTATCATGAACATAATAAAGAAGTTCAGGGTGACTTTATTATAGAACTACTTATTCAAGGTAAAAATATTGCCTTAGTATCAGATGCAGGTATGCCGATAATTAGTGACCCTGGGTTTGAGGTTACTAAATTAGCTCTTGAAAATGAATTTAATGTAGTACCTATTCCAGGAGCTAATGCAGCTTTAACGGCGTTAATAGCTTCAGGTATTGCACCGAAACCATTTACGTATTATGGATTTCTAGATCATAAACAATCAAAGAAAAAACAGCAACTTGAAGAGTTGAAAGAAATAACTCATACACTAATATTCTATGAATCGATTCATAGGATAAGAAAAACTCTAGAAGCTATACTTGATATATTTGGAGATAGAGATATAGTGATTGGTAGAGAACTTACAAAGAAATTTGAAGAATTTACATATGGAAAAGTAAGTGAAGTAGTTAATGAGGTTGAGAACTTAAAAGGTGAGTTAGTTTTAATTGTCTCAGGTAATGACGAAGTTAAAAGTTTTGAATTAGATATTAAATCTCACATACAAGAGTTTATAACTTCTGGGGAAACACCAACAAACGCTATTAAGAAAGTAGCGAAACTTAGAGGTGTTACTAAGAGAGACGTATATAATGAATATCATGATTTATAAGACACTTTTAAGAGTGTCTTTTTTTCAGCAAATATCAACAATATTTTGCATTTACTAAACGTTAAATAGAAAAATACAAATTAATGATAGATTAAACCTCTTTGTTTAGGGGCGTTGAGCTGTTTAACTAATAGTTCGGATATGATAAAATTGAATTAAGAATATTATAAGGAATTTTATATAATTTTTAATAATATTACATGGCAAATAAAATATTACTGTTGCAAAAAATATATTTTTATTGTACAATTAGCATATAATAGAATGTAAGGAAGGTGTTATTAATGGAAAGATATAAGAAATTTATAGTTACTATATCACTTTTTATTCTAATATTTATACTAGTATATGATTATAAAACTTATGTATTAATAGATGATTATGCAGAAAAGATTGGCGCAGAAAGTTTTATAAAAACTAATACCCCATTTAGTCATGAAGATTATGGACATTCAATTTTTGATACAACAGCTACAAGAAGGATAATATTTGTTGGTGAAAATGGTGGTGATATTTACCAAGGTCATAGTGAATATGTACATTTGAATATTAAAGTTCAAAATAGATACGATGCAGTACAGTCGGTATTAGCATATCAATTTCTCTTTGTAGTAGCTGGATTAGTAATAGCAGTGTTTAAAAAGTATAACATTGTCGGACTTTTATTAACGTTGATGTATGTAGGGTTTATGTTTTTTGGAGTACCATTTGGATATAAGTTAATTAATATATTGTTTTATGCAATTGGGTTAGTATCTTTTATGTTGATTTGGAAGAGTCCATATGTAGATTATAATGGTAGTATATTTACTACATTTAAAAAGGAGGAACAATAATGAGAAAGAAGTATAATACTGGAATGGCTATTGCATCAATTTTAGTTATGGTTGCATTAGTATTTGTAAACATAGGTGTTTATAGTACGGTGAATAATTTTAAAGATAAATATGATGCTGTATCATATGAAAGAACGTATATTGCACCAAGGCAACTCAGAGGGGTTTCGAATAATGAGTTATCAAGTCCAACAGCTATTAGGTTTTTATTCTTAGATGTAGATGGAGAAGAGATTCCAATGGATAATGATACTAGGCTAGAATATTTTGAAGTGAATACTAAGGTACAAAACTATGTGGAGACCCTAAATCTTATTGGCGGTTTATTCTTTGCAGCAGCGTGTCTTGGAATAATACTATCACTTAAAGATAAGTATAATATCACTGGTCTTACAATATTGGCTGTTTTAGGTCTAATTATTTTATTTGTTGGATCTTTCTTGAAATTTTTCATAGTACCAATAATATTAATTGGAGCATTAGGAGCATATTTAGCATACATAAGTAGATTTGTTGATTGGAAAGGAAATGTATTCTTAACGTTTAAATGATACTGGATAGACATAAAAGACATGAAGATTCTTTAGGAATAGTAATTACTGGTATTTGTTGAATTTATTATTTAATTAAGTATAATATATAAGAAGAAATAAATAATTACGTATAATTCTGTAATATGGTCAGAAGTTCTACAAGCCCCCTTAAATTGGCTTACTACGAATATAGGGGCTTTTTTATATGCCTTAAAAAGGAGAAAAAAATGAAAAGAGAAGATATAAATATTAGAAATATAGTATTATTCATAATAGGATTTGTATTATTGGCTTTTGGTATAACAACATCAATATTGTCTGGTATTGGTGCTGATCCATGGAATTCTTTATTTGCTCATATGGCTGAGATAGCTAATTTAAGTGTTGGTACGATGATTATATTAATTGGGATATTGTTTTTAATCTTAGGTGGAGCACTGGTTGGTAGAAGACCGAGATTTGAAGCGATAATTACAAATATAGCGATTGGTTTTGCTGTTGATACATGCTTATTATTTATCCCAGTAGTTGATACAATGGCACTGCAATTACTTTATTACGTAAGCGCGATTATTTTAGTACCTGTTGGTGTGTCATTCTTAATCATATCTAAGTTTCCACCAACTCCTATAGAAATATTATTCCTATCATTTAAGGAAGCGATTGGACTTGATTACGCTAAATCAAGATACCTATTAGATGCAATAATCTTATTATTTGCTGTTATAACTGGTTTAATTGCATTTGGTAATTTAGGAAGTGTTAACTTCGGTACAATCGGTTTTGCCCTAACTACAGGAATAATTTTAAGTACAAGTCTTAAGATAGTAAATTCTTTATTAAAAAAGTAGTATTAATTACATAAACTATGTGTTAGAATTGTTTCAAATAAATTTAAGGTGTGGGTTATGAGAAATATAAAATATCTAATAATATCAGTATTATTTAATGCATTTGGAACAGCAATGATGGCAAATAGTGAACTAGGCCTAAGTGCTTGGGGAGCAGGAGCTACTAATATTGCGAACTATTATTCTTTGAGCTTAGGAGCAGCTTTTAACATAATAGCTGTATTATCGTATATAGTTGCAATTATCATTTTGAGGAGATTTAATTTAAAAGAAGCTGTTATGTCTTTTGTGTTTGCATTTTCATTCGGATTTTTTGTAGATTTATTTATGTACATGTTACCGGACTTCGGTTTAAGTTCTCTGTTAATTAGAGTTATTGTAAATATCGTTGGTTTAAGTGTAATGAGTTTTGGGATAGCGGTTCATTTAAGAATTAATTTAGCTGTTCACCCTATGGACGTTTATTTAGGTGCAGTTCAAAAGGCATTCAAAAGTATTGCGATTGGTACATATTTTGTGTATGGTACAGTGTTTATTGTGGCACTTATTTACGGATATCTATATGGTGATATACAAGGAATTGGAATTGGTACAATTAATACAATTCTATTCGCTGGATTGATTTTAAAGTATTATGATAAGGTACTTAAATATATATAGAAAACGAAAAAGAATTCATAAAGGAATTCTTTTTTTTACGACAAAATTATTAATCCAAAATTTGGTATTTAAATGTAAGCGTTTTATGTTATAATTTTCTTGTAATTATTATCAAGAAATGGAGTATGAGTAGATGAGAATTGATAAGCATCCAATATTGAATTTTGATCGAGTAGAGAAAATTGAATTTTCTTTTAATGGTCAAAAAATGTTTGGCTACAAAGGTGAAACTATTGCGGCCGCTTTACATGCATCAAGCGTTAAAGTTCTAGGATATAGTCCATATAAACATCGACCTCGTGGTTTTTATTGTGCAATTGGAAACTGTGCTGCATGTAATATGGTAGTAAATGGCGAACCTAATGTCAGAACATGTGTTACTGACCTTGAAGAAGGTATGGTAGTTGAAACACAAGTAGGTAAAGGTGAATTAGTATGAAAAATGTAGAATTAGCAATTATTGGTGGTGGTCCAGCGGGTCTTTGCGCTGCTATCAACGCTGCATCAGCAGGTGTTAATGTATTACTGATTGATCGTAGTAAAATCTTAGGGGGACAGTTGATTAAACAAACTCATATGTTTTTTGGATCTGAAAAACAGTATGCTTCAACAAGAGGGATTGATATTACTAATATTCTTCTTAAAGAAGTGGACAAGCTTTCAGATAAGATTGAGATTTATACTGACTCTACGGTATTAGGTATTTATGAAGAAAAAGTCATGACCATTTTAAAGGGTGATGATTATTTAAAAGTTAAATCAGATGCAATTATTGTTGCGACTGGTGCAAGTGAGAAGGTATTGGCCTTTCCTAATAATGATTTACCAGGTATTTATGGCGCTGGTGCTGTACAAACTCTGATGAATGTTTACGGTGTGAAACCCGGAGATAGAGTAATCATGGTAGGGGCTGGTAACATTGGATTAATTGTAAGTTATCAAATGCTTCAAGCAGGTGTTGAAATTGTAGCTGTATTAGATGCTGCACCAACTATTGGTGGATATTTAGTTCATGCATCTAAGTTAACAAGATTAGGAATTCCTATTCTAACTAGGCACTCAATAAAAGAAGCTGTTGGAAATGAAGGATTAGAAAAAATTGTTGCTTGGGAGTTAGATGATAATTGGCAAGGAATTGAAAACTCGGAAATAGAATATGATGTTGATGTTGCGTGTATTTCCGTTGGGTTGACTCCTTTAACTGAATTACTTGCTCAAGCTGGTTGTGAAATGAAGCATGTTGGTGTTTTAGGCGGTACAGTACCAACTATAAATGAACATCATGAAACAACTGTAAAGAATATTTATGTTGCAGGAGATGTTTCAGGTGTAGAGGAAGCATCAAGTGCAATGGTTGAAGGGTATATAACTGGATTAAATGTTGCAAAAAGGTTAGGTAAGGTGCACGAGAATCATGAGGCTTTAATTAGTGATTATCACAAACAACTAGATGACTTAAGAAGTGGTCCTGTTGGAGATAAATTAAGAGTTGGGATAAAGCAAATAATGCGTGGTGATGAAGAATGTTAGAGAAAACTGGAGTTGTGTCGAAGGAAAAAGTTATAAAGAAAATTAAATAATAATATAACAATAATTAATAATAGCGCACTTGCACTACCAACAGATATTCCATAATATCCACCGTATAATAAATCATTAACATTTAGGAATGCAACATTTAATGCTGATCCAGCTTGTTTTAAAACTGCTAAAGGATATTCAATTCCCTCAGGAGTTAGTTCAGGACTTAGAATATTAAATGATACATGTGCAAATAATGTCCCAACAATTGCAGGGTTAAAGATACTAAATCCGTAACCTCCGTAAACTAATTTACCTACAAATGTACCGATTATTGTTGAAATAATAACAATAAATGGCGCAACATGTAATGGCATTAATAATACTATTGTTAATGGAATTACTAACGGTACTTCTTTAATCATTAATTTTTTTAATGATACAAATTTACCAGTAGCTTTAGCGAATGCAAACTCAACTATAAGTGAAACTGCAATAGCTATAACACCATTGATTAATAGATTCATTGCATCGTCTCTAAAACTATTATAAATAACAAGACTTGTGATAAATATAATTAATAACGCCGCTTGAATTAAAAGATTGATTTGATTGAATTTTAATGTTCCTAATGTAAAAGGAGCTTTATCTTTAGAAAATTTCATACTTCACCTACTTGATTCGACGCTTAGCACGTCTAACCCATTCTAAAACATTAATTTCTGATGGACAAACATATGAACATCTACCGCATTCAATACACTTGTTAACATCTAATTCGTAAATTCTCTCATCAATCATTCTTAATTCTGAATCCATAATATTTTGAGGTAAGATACCTACTGGACACGCGTCATTACATCTTCCACATTTAGTACAAACATGGTTTTCTATATCTCTCGGTATTTGAATACCAATAGAACTAATATGTTCGCTTATAGCGAAATTACATGAAGCCATAGTACGACCATTCATGATACTTCCTGAATATACAGAAACTTCATCAATATCTTCAGGTCTTCCTAAATCATTCATTAAATCACTAATGTTTGTCCCAATTTTAACTTCATATGTCGCATTTGATGCTAACGCATCCCCCATAACTGTTACTCTACGAGATACAACAGGCATACCAGTTTTAACTGCATCATAAACAGCTTTAGCACTTGCAATTGATACAAACATAACAGCTGCAGAAGCTAAATCAAATGGTAACTCTCTACCTACGATTTTAGTTAATGCAGTATAATGCCATGCTGGTTTTTTAGTATTTACAGCGTGAACATTAATTCCTTCGTTCGTGAATACTGAATAGTCTTCACCTTTTGGAACTATAACTGTAACATCTGTAAATGCCGCCTTACCTAATAACTTAACTCCTTCAACAATTTCCTTTGTATTTCCTTTAAAGAAATCATATCCAACTTTAGCGAAAGGCTCATTTTGGAACACAGCATTGATCACTACATGATCAATTCTTTTAGTGAAATCAAAACGTGTATACATACCAGTTTGATCTAATCCTCTAATTCCTAATTCTTCAATTTTTCTTTGAATATTTCTTGCCGTCTCTTCTCCCTCAAGAGGTTTAACGTCTTCACAAAGAGTTTCCTTCATGTCATTTTCGATAACCAAGTGATCCACATGAATACCGCTATGAAATTCCATACTCTCTATTCCAACTACTTTACCACTAACACTAGAGAAGATAGGTGTTCTTAAGTCTCCAAAACGCTCTGCGATTTTTTCTCCAACAGCAACTTCGTCTCCCTCATATACGAATAAGTCATAGTATTTCGACTTAGTACTCGCAAGAGGAATATAAACTTTCTTTGGTTTTAAGAAATCGCGAGTCTCAGAAACAGTAATCGATACATTACTCATCTAACCTACTCCTTGCGATAATTTTTTTGTGAATAATTTGTGTGTAAATATTTATGAGCTGCATGACTACCAGGTTTTTCGAACCAATTATCATAAGTCCATTTAACAGCATCATTTAAGTGAGATCTTCTGTACTCAGTGTCTTGAGCATCAGATTCATATAATGCTTTCGCTCTTGCAGCTGCAACATCAAATTTATCTCTATACTCTTCTTTAACGATTGGTTGTCCACCACCGTTTACACATCCACCAGGACATCCCATAAACTCAATGAAGTGATACTCTTTTTTACCTTCATCTAAGATTTCAAACATTTTCTTAATACCTGCTCCACCATGAACGATAGCTACATTTACATCAATTCCTGCTACTTTAATTGTAGCCTCTTTAATTTGATGTTCAGAATGCACACCACGAACTTGTTGTAGATCAATATTATCTAATTCTTTACCTTCTAATAATGCGTATACAGTACGAATTGCTGCTTCCATAACTCCACCTGAAGCACCAAAGATTGTAGCTGCACCAGTATATTTAGCAAATCTGTTTTCTGGTTGATAATCTTCTAAGTTAACGAAATCAATATTATTTTTCTTGATTAATCTAGCTAACTCTCTTGTTGTCAATACAGCATCTACATCTCTAATTCCATCATTTTCCATTTCCGGACGTTCGATTTCATATTTCTTAGCAGTACATGGCATTATAGATACAACATATACTTCTTTAGGATCTTTTTTCAATTCATTAACAGCATAGAAGTTCTTAAGAACCGCACCTTGCATCATATGAGGTGATTTTGCAGTTGATAAATTGGCCATATACTCAGGTCTATATTGTTCAATATAACGAACCCAACCTGGAGAACATGAAGTAAATAATGGTAACACTGTTTCTTCACCATTTAATTTAGAAGTAATGCGTTCAATGAACTCAGTACCTTCCTCCATGATTGTTAAGTCGGCAGCATAGTTAGTATCAGTAACTTCGTCGAATCCTAACATCTTAAGAGCATGATACATTTTACCTTCAACTTCTCTTACTGGCGTACCAATTGGATAACCGAATGGTTCCCCTATAGCTGTACGTGTAGCTGGAGCTATTTGAACGATTACATGTTTCTTAGGGTCTCTAATCGCTCTTTCTACTCTTTCAATATGATCAGTTTCAACTAAAGTACCTGTTGGACAAGCTTTAGTACACTGACCGCAGAAGATACACCCAGCATCTGCGAACGGTAATCCAGGAGTAGGTGATACGATAGGATCATTTGGATTTTCATCTCTGAATTTAAACACTTTTGCAGTTACAACGTTGTTACAAACCGCAACACAACGTTTACATAATATACATTTAGTTTGATCTTGGATAATTCCTTCACCTGGAATTACAAAATCATGTCTACCTTCAGATGGTCCAAATTGGAAATTGTCTACACTATAATCTTTTAATTGATTATAGAAATCACAAGTTCCATCTCCTCTTGGACATACCCAGCAATTAAATCTATGTTTATTTGCTAGTAATGCAAGTGTAGATTGTCTTGACTCAACTACTTTTTGACTTTCAGTATGAATAACCATACCTTTTTTTATTGGTGTGTTACAAGCTGAAACTAAGTCTTTTTCACCTTCAACTTCAACAACACACATACGGCAAAAACCGATTTCATTTATTTCTTTTAAGAAACATAATGTAGGTATTTCGATTCCTTGCTCAAATGCCACATTAAGAATAGTCTGACCACCCTTAACGTTTAATTGTTTTCCATTTAAAGTAATCTTTGGCATACTCTTTCTCCCTACTTTCTTACTTTCTTATAGAAGTCATTGAAATTGTTTCTTAGAATAACTTCCATATTTTTACCGAAGTCTATCCCTACACTACATTTAGAACTTCTTAAGTTAGCTACATACTCTTCAATTTTAAGCAGATCTTTTCTATCTACTGTCCCATCTTCGAACTTAGCTAATAAATTCCCTATGTGTGGGATACCATCGCGGCACGGAATACATTTCCCACAAATGTCTTTCTTTGTTTCAGTAACATACTCGAGTAAATCATTAAAGATTTCTTCACTATCCAAGAACGTTGCGTCATCCTTTATCCAACTTTCATACAACTCTCGAATTTTTATAACCATATCTTGTGACATGGAAACACTCTCCTTTCTATGATAGTAGTATCTTGATAAAATTATATTATATTTTCCTTTAGGTTGTAAAACGAATTAGGGGTACTAAATTAGCGAGTTCGCTATCCCAGTTATCTTTTAAACAATAATTGGCTTAAATAAAGGAATTTCTAGAAGTAATTCATCTACTTATACTACATTACCTATGAAATTTTATTTGATAATCCATTACCTATTGTAACATATGTTACATCAATATTATGCATAAAAAAAGTCACTTTTCGTGACTTTTGTTCTTTTGTGAATTTATACACAGTTAGAATACTAACTAATTTTTAATGGCTTAGATATCACCTAAATCAAACATTTCGAATCCCAGCTTTAATCTTTCTAGATGGTCTTCCGTAGTATTTATGCCATGCAAATATCTATCCAATGAGTCAATATTTTTCATTAATTCTACATATGGTTTGTTAGTGTATACACCTTTGTCACTATGAGAGACAACAGCTTCAACTATTATTTCTAGTTCCCCATCATTAATTTTATTTAAATTATATCTAAATTCATTATTATATTTAGTAATTATATCTCTAATAAAAGGTTCAGCATTTTCAGCATGATTCAGTCTTTTACCAGTCATAACACTTCCTACATCATGTAAACAAGCGATTAGTCCAGCAATTTCTGGATCTAGTCCTTCCTTCAGCGCCGTAAGACAAGCTAATTGAGTACTACTATACATATGCATAATACTCCATTTCATTGGTAATTCTCTATCATTATCAGACATTATCCTCATCTCTTTAAACAAATGAGATAATATCCTATTCAACCTCTCTACATTAAGTTTCATCATATCTCCTATATTTACTATTTTAGTATCTCTGAACCATTATTTATATCTTTCATTTTTTCAGGTTTATCTATAAATTGATCAACTACGTAACCACATCTTCCACAAACATAGTAGTGTATTTTTGAGCTTCTAAATCCACTACTTACAACTGCAGCATAACCATCTTGTTTACCATACTTTATCTCATTAGAATTACACTTTGAACAAACTTTCGTATAATTATGTATCATAATATCCCTCCATTAAAATATATTATAATTATGGTCTTATTATACAGTAAAAAAAACAAAAATGTAGTATTTTAGTATACATAGAAAAAATTAATATATTTTATAACATGTCTATTATAAAAACCTAAACCATTAACATTAACGGAAGTTAATTAAATAAAAAAATGAGAGAGTACTCAACTCTCTCTTTCTATTAAACTTCACCAACAACACTAAAACTATTGTTCGTAATTTCTACTATTTCAAATTCAACATTCCCCATATCAACAGCTAATAATGTTGTATGTTCTCTCGTTTCAATTATTACTGCACGTATTTGTTCTGATAGTTCGTTAGATAATTCAATCATTACTTGTTTTTCCTTCAACATTCAATATACCTCTCTTCTCTACCTACTAATTATAAAAAATCGGTATAGAAAGTTCAACAAAATAGCCAAAATTATAATTGACAAATAAAGGGGATGATATCAAATCAAATAATTTTCATCCTATAAGAATAAATATTTAGTTATATTTATACATTATATGGCATATTATCATTTTTTCCAGAATTATAGGTGTTATCTATATACTTTTTGATAACATTATTTTTATCTTTTATAATTGAATAAGGCGACCCTTCAGTAGTCTTTAGATTTTCAGCGCAACTGTCCATCAGTAGTTTAGTAATTTCTAAATTATCCAAATGAATGGCCCAGTGTAACGGTGTATACCCAGTGTCATCAACCTCATTCAAATTAACATCATGTAAAATCAACATTCTCGCTAAAAAATACTGACCATTCACTACAGCTATGTGCAAAGCAGTAAAATTACTTTTATTTTTAGCATTTATATCAGCACCATTTTTTAGTGCTTCTTTAACTCTATTAACATTATCATATCCTACCAAATATCTAAAAATATCCATTAGCACACTTCCTTCTTATACAATTTTCTTATCATTATTTTATATCGATTATAAGTTATTATGTATTGACTTCTTTTTGTAATAAGCTGACATGATACTCAGCAAATCACTTATTAAAGAGAATAAAAGATTTAATAAAAACTAGTGTAGTTTTAAGTATAGAACCTAAATAAATTGAAGATTCAACCATTGCTATTTTTAATGACAACTATGGCAATCAGATTCAATTATATCAAGAATGATTTACATTAAAAAGGTCACTAAAAAGTGACCTTCTATCTATTATCTAACATATAAACCATACTTAGTAAAGCAGATAAACTTAACTTAGCATGAATGAAATTATTGCCTATTCTTTTAAAGAAAACTCGTTTCCTCCATTATCTTTAAAAGTGGTAAATTTACCAAAAGATAAGTTTTTTTATTCTGATAATTCTACACCTTTTAATTTTAAACTTGAGTAAAGTGATTCTAGATCATTTACCTCAAATATAATATCACCTGTATATGGTACTTTACGTTGCTGTTCAAGCACAGTCTTAGCAGCTAATACAAGTCTAAAGTTTTCTATGCCTTTAGGAGCTACTTCAATCCAATTGGTAATACCCATTGGATTATTTACCACTACTTCTAAGCCTATTTTTGTGATCCAGAATTCAACAGCCTCTTCTTGATTATCAACATAAATTACAGGTTTTGTTGTTTGGAACATATTATATCTCCTTTTAACATAAATATATATTCAAATTATAGTCCTATATATCAATAATAATACGTTGGGATTACTACAAAAACTGCAAAGAAAATGAATAGTAAACCGAATATAACAGCTATTATTTTGGCAGTATTACTTTTTTTACTAAATAACCCATAAAGTAATTGTTGTAAACCTAAACAGCTAAATATAATTGGAAATGCTAACCTATCAGAAAATATTGTTAACAAGTAACCGAATGAGAATAATATACCGATTATCCCAGGTAGTATAATAGTTAAGTAAATTAACACGTTGTTTCGTTTTTTATTCATTCTTCACACCTCTACGATGATATTTAAAATAACAACTACAAACTCTAATATACTATTTATAATATCACAGTCTATAATAGTATTCAATTTTGGCATAAAAACCTGCTAATAAAAATCAAGTAGTAATTTCAAAAAAAAATTTAAATAACTCAATCAACCACAAAATTCTCACCATTTAGGTGAGTTTTTTATTATTAGAATATTACTATTAAGTATATAGTTCCATTACTCTCGCATAATAAATTCTCAAGAACTTATTTAAGCCAGCTATTTTTGCTGCTTTTTTTGATTTTCCTTCTAATTCTTTTTTTAAAATATATTCATATGCAGCATTATCTTTAGTTGGTTTAGTTTTCTTTAATGCCAGCATTATCTCGTAACCAGTTTTTCTTAAATACTTTGAACCTCGTTTAGATATATGACATTTATTACCTACAAAATTACCAGACTCATATGGCGGTGCATCTATACCCGCATAGGCTATCAATGCCTTCTTACTATGGAATCTTCTAACATCTCCAACCTCAGCTATTAAACGTAAAGATAATACATCTCCTACACCAGACATTCTTTTTACAGTTTCATACTCCTTTAGATTAATTGCTAATTCTTTCATTTGTGCTAAAATAAGTTTGCATGAGTCTTCGATTTCTTGAAGTACTCTAACTGATTCTAAAACTAACAATTTGGAAGATCGGTAGTTAGAATTCAGTGTTGGGATACTATTCAAAGCTAAGGCATATATTTCTTTTGCCTTTATTTCACTTTGATGGTATCCTTCTTTTTTTATCCACGTTGAGTAACTTCTTATAAATTGTTTTTCGCTTTTCGATTTTACATTGTCAAAGTGCCAATATTTTCGTATGAATGATAATAGTTTGTCGTCTTTCAGTAGTTTCTTTATGCCTGGCATTGCTTTATCTAATATATTTGACAGATTAACCTTACACTTAGTTTTTATTGACAGATACTGATAATATTGTCTTGATAATATTTTTAATTCTTCATATACTTCCTTGGATATCTCAAATGTTCTAAGATTAAACCAGTTAGATATTCCATACTCTGCAATCTTAATCGCATCTTTTCTATCAGTCTTTCCCTTTCTTATACTTAAACTTGTATACTTTTTCATTACTAGTGGATTAATTACCGATACATGATACCCTGCCTCTAACAGTGTTTGTACTATAGGCATATGATAGTGTCCAGTTGCCTCAAGAACTATTTTTATTTCTTCATCGTATCCACTTAACAACTTTTTTATAATTCCAATCCCTGTTTCGGTATGATCAACTACAAATGGAGAAGCTATAATCTCCCCATATGGTTTCAATATACACACCATGCTTTTTTCTTTTGATACATCAATCCCTACACTTATCATGCTAAAACTTCCTTTCCTTGTATTTTTGTAATTGAATCCATCTTACTTATTTTCCATTCATTTTTGTTAGTTACGCGAGTGTCATATAGATGATCTCAACCTGCTTAATCGAATACTTGATAATAAGAGATGGTTAACAGTTTTTATGACGGATGTTTATTATTAACCCTAAAAGACACACGTTAACCAATTACTCCCTTATTATAAAAAAAATAAGTATAAGTTATCAACCATACGAGATGATTGTAACCTATACTTTAATAGTACAAAAAAGAGACCTATTAAGTCTCGTTTTAGCCATTAAATGGTGGCTTCAGCCGGAATCGAACCAGCGACATACGGATTTTCAATCCCCAATGTTTGTTATCTGTTTTTCTTGAATGCAATCACTTTTTAACTAACTCCATAACAATAAATTTAAAATTTTCATCTTCAACATATTCATCACATTGAGTGAAACCTAATTTACTACATAATCTCCTTGCACCTATATTGGATTCTGATGTTTCAATATGTATCCTTCTTAATCCCAAATTGCCAAATATATGTTTTAAAATTACTTTGCAACTCTTACTTCCTATTCCTTTATTCCAATAACTTTTTTCACCAATTTTTATACCTAGTTCAGCGTCTTTATTTTTTTTATTTATTGAAAATAAATTAATAAATCCTATTGGATTATGCTCTTTATCAGTAATTATGAAGTACTTATACTTATTATCTTCTTCATGATTGATCATGATATCATCATCAAACATTTTTGCATACAATTCACATTCTTTTCTTAATGTCTTACTATCTTGTGGTATTGGTCTTGGATCATGTTGATTAACTCTTTTATCAATCCTCCACATAAATAAACTAACAACATCACTTTCAATTATATCTCTTATTATTATCTCATCATCTTCATAATAAACCATATACGAACTCCTCTCATCTCTGTTTATTTGGTTCTGTTGCAAATAATTATTATGCAATAATTATACCTCAATATTAAGATTAATTGGAGATAATTTATGAGCAAGAACTTATTTAAATGGAAACACTTGTCTTACTGATACTTTCCCTTTTCCTTTTTCCGTAAATCAGTAAATGATTTAGAAAGTTTACGAGTTATATTAGGTCATTCAAACATCACTACAACACAAAAGATATCAACATCATGATGATGAGTACAGAAAAAGCCATTATTTTAAATCGACCGACAAACGGACAGAGCAATAACAATATATGCATAAAAAAAAGAGACCTTTAAAGTCTCGTTTTTGCCATTAAATGGTGGCTTCAGCCGGAATCGAACCAGCGACACACGGATTTTCAATCCTTCTATTCCATTTTTCTGATTGAGTATCTAAGTACAAATAATAGAATATAATGTTACTTTGTTATTGATTTAAACTAATTATCAAGTTCTCCCAATCCTTATTTCTATCAACTTGATATTTCTTTCCATCAATTCTTACCCAACCTACTTCAGATATAACTACAACATGATCATTATTTACATAATTCATTTTAATCATAAATGACCATCCCCCTCTCGGTAAAAAATTGACAGTTGGTCTATAAGTTAAGTCACTTAAACTATTAATAATCGATATCTCTAGTGATTCATTTATTTCAATCAAATCGCCTGACCCATCCCTAATGGAATAAATATGAGTATTTTCAACATCTATAACACTGATTAAATTCTTTGTTGTTATATATGGTAAATACCATAGAACTATCATCAATAATATTATAAAAATTGCAATAATCAATAGTTTTCTCATTTAAATCAATCCTCCATACAGTCAATAAGTATCGACACACGGCTTTTCAATCCTCATAAAGTATTATTTAACATTTAGACTCATGTTTTTCTCCGGAGAATTATCTGATACAAAGCCAAACTTCTTCCAAAAAGATTCGGAATTATTATCTGCGTTTAGTTCAATATAGTCTACTCTTTTCTCGTCTTTTAAGTCGTTAATAAGCCAATTTACTATTATTGTGCCTTTTCCTTTACCCTTGTTTATTACTTCAAAAAATATTATTAGGAACGACTTTTCAAATTCAGCATAGTCAGTTTCAATTAATCCCTCTAACTTTCCATTTATTCTAATTATGTGAAACTCCTCATTCCATTTATAATATAAATCCTTTGATTCTATTAATGATTTCTCTTTAGGTGTGATTTTATCACACTTCTCTATTTTTATTTTTATTTTTCTGGATTTGAAAATTAGAAGTAAAATTATAAGAATAGAAATTAAAATTAATAACATGTATAGATACTGAATATCCATAAATATACTCCCCCTATAAAATCATAATATATTCTATAAATAGTATATCATATGCAAAGTAAAACACCTATAAAAGGTGTTTTTTTAAAGACAGACGGATTTTCAGTCCTCAATTAATTTTACAGTTATCTATGAATCTTTAACTTGTAATCTAAATTTATCTGTTATTATACTTGGTGTTTTCCTTTGAACACTAGAGACGTAGAATTCATACATATCACATAACAAAGAGAATAATGTCATTAAATATGTTCTATTAAACTCTTTGCTTGTATTTGTAATACTAGGTATCTGTTTCTCTATACTTGAAATCAGGTGTGCATCTCCTGAGAATAAATTGTATGCAAAGCCATATTTATATTTTTTTGCAATCCCCGTAAACCTAACATTATAGTCTAGCACCTTGAATAATCCTGGATTTGAAACCTTTAAATTAGGGAAATCATCCTTAACTTCTAAACCACACAGCTTGTTATGGGAACATACTGAAGCATGGAATATATCTACAGATTCAATTCCTAATGATTTACATTCCTTAAATAAACAATAATGTTCAATTAATTGCCTAACTAAAATCGAACTTAATGTAGTGAATAAAAAATCATTTTCAAATAACTTACATAGTTCACTTGATACATGAATTAATGGATATGTAAATAACATATCTTCAGTATTAAACTTTATCTCTTCATTAGGTTCAAAGGCACTAAAATAATCTTGAAAGGATACTTTGTATAGTAATTCTGAAACCCAAAATATTTTATTTCTAAGTTCATTAAATTGTGACAAGTTTATTTTAGAAGTTAGTGAATTCATTACATTATTGTCTAGTAATTTTGCTCTTCCATTTGGTATATCCTCTGAATTATTTATTTTAGAAATCAAATCAATCATTATTGCACCATCCTATTAATTCCATTTTTTACATTATATCATTATTATAAAAGCTCTAGTCAATAAATAAATAATATAGGTGAATTAAAGAGAATTATTTACAATTCTCTTTAAAATTTCTAATATTTAAACCCTGTGAACGAATTTAACTTGTTGAATGAGTGAATAAGGGTACACCAACCGATAGGGCGGTAGTATCATTTCACTAAGTCAGATATCATATGTATCTTCGATAGTTCTTCGAATGAACTAGGTTTTAACACTTCTCTACCTATCTTCTTTTTTTCCTCAAGTATTTTATACTCATCTCTCATAATTTCAATGAATTCCTCTCGTTCTTCATTCGACAATGTGTCGTACTTACTTTTAAAGATTGATGCAACGTTTCCAAATGTTAAATCAAGTGTATGCTCTAAAGTCTGCTCCCAGTTAAATATTTCATCTATCATAAATGTCAAATAATTAATATTTAGAATATCAGCAATTTCATTCAACATATCAGAGTCCGGTGTTCTATTATCATTTTCATATCTATTATAAGTAGCTTTCGCGATATTCAACTTCTTAGCAATTTCTTCTTGTGAGTAACCATTTATAACTCTATACTTCTTTAATTTCATTCCTAAAGTATGTTCAATTTTATAATTATCCATTTTCTCACCTCAATTATATTTTACACAAAAATTACCAAAAATGGAAACTTTCTCTTGACGTTACCAAAATTGGTAACTATAATATATACATAGGGTTACCGTTATCGGTAACTTTATGTTATGGGTTGGTGGGCGTGTAAACGGGGGCACGCCATCAACCGAAAATACACTATGTGGTAACATACATAACCCGTATATGTAATACCGGGTTAACATCCCAAAAATGGGAATAAACAGTTAAAGGGGGATATATGTCACTTATTAAATTTGATAAACAAAACTACATAGATAAAATCAAGTTTAGAGTAGACATTGATAACTTTGATTTTGGAGACGGAAATGACAGAATATTTATTTATAATCTTTTCAAAAGAGTTGAATTTACCGAAGGAATAGAAGCATATAACCAGTGGGACTATGGCGATTACGTTATGCACTTAAAAACAAAGAATGGTAGGATATCACTTCATAAAGAAGGTAAATCAGTATTGATAGAAATCAACCCACTTAATTACGATAGAGAAGATATATCACATTTCATAATCTCAAGAATTTTGAGTAGAGCAAAAATAAGTCCTTTAAAAAAACAAGATAAATATATGAGAAGTATTACTATTCTAAGACTAGATTTCAAACAAGATCATCTAGTTAACTTAGCTGAATATACTCCAATATCTAATTTAAAAAAAGAATGGATATTAAAACGAAGTAATTTAATTGAGACTTTATACATTGGTAGTCGTGAAAGCAACTATATGTATCGTATATATAACAAGGGTAAAGAATTAGGATTTGACACTCCAATACCAATGTGGAGACTTGAGGCTGAGATAAAAGGCGACTTTGATATATTTGGTTGGTTAGTATCCGATTGTGAATTCGACCCATTTTCAAAACTAGAGCTTTATAAAAAAGAATTTTACACTTTTAACGACATAGACAACCTAATCCTTACCAAAGCCGAAAAGAGTGCGTTATATACAAGTTTAAACGCTAATAGACCGTTAAAACAATTTATCAGTAAAAACAAAATAGCAAATATAAACAAACAACTTAAAACACTTAAAATGAGCTCTGAGAAGTTTGAAATAAACAGAGACATATCACATATAAAAAAAGCTCTTGAATATTTATTATTCAGAGGCTCTATTGAAGAACTATTAGATTTAGGAATATAAAAAAAGAGTATCCCCCTTACAGGAGTGGCTCTTAATCAATCTAGAAAGGAGAAGCGACGATGAGACTTAAAAATGCTATGGATAAATACTTACTTGATGTACAAGTAAGAACTTCAGAAGAAAGTTATCGATATGAAAAATCAAAGTGTTCAATGTTATTAAAATTCATTGGTAACAAAAAACTCAAAACAATAAATAGAGATATCATAAATCAATATATAGTATCTCATAGAGCTTTTAACTCAAAGATATCTAACGCTTCTCTTAATAAGGCAATAGACACCTTAAACCGTGTAATAGCTTACATAGGACTAGAGAGAGTAGACTTTAAGAAACTCAAAACAAAGAGACAAATAACTCCAACTGTATCAACTAATGATAAAGACAAAATATTCACTTATTTAGAGAATGGAAAAAACAGAGGTACAGGATTCAGAAACTTATTATTATTCAGATTGCTAGATGATACAGGATTAAGACTTAAAGAAGTTAGACATTTAGAATTACAGAACATAGACATAGATAATAACTCTATTACGGTTACAACAACTAAAACAGATTCAGATAGAATTGTTTACTTCACTAATAAAACAAAAGAACTTTTAATTGAGTATATAGATAAATTTAATATTGATAATTATTTGATGATTGACTTTAATACTAGACAAATTATTTCTACTTCTTCAGTAGAAACAGTATCTAGGAGAATGAGAAGTGTTTTAGGATTATCAAAAAGTGTAAGTCCTCATAAGTGGAGACATACATTTGCAAATGACTTTAGTAAATCAGTAAATGATTTAGAAAGTTTAAGAGTGATATTAGGACATTCAAACATCACTACAACACAAAGATATCTACATCATGATGATGAGTACATAAAAAGCCAATATTTTAAATCGACCGACAGACGGACAGAGCAATAACAATATATGCATAAAAAAAGAGACTTTAAATGTCTCGTTTTTGCCATTAAATGGTGGCTTCAGCCGGAATCGAACCAGCGACACACGGATTTTCAATCCGTTGCTCTACCAACTGAGCTATGAAGCCGAATGGCGGTCCAGACGGGAATCGAACCCGCGATCTCCAGTGTGACAGACTGGCATGTTAACCGCTACACTACTGGACCGGTTTGGTTGCGGAGGAAGGATTTGAACCAACGACCTCCGGGTTATGAGCCCGACGAGCTACCTGACTGCTCTACTCCGCGATATATACATTCTTTCTTTTAATGCTTAATTATAATACCAAAGTTATGAATTAAAGTCAAGAATATTTGAGATATTTTAAAGAAAAAAACAGAGAAATTTTTCTCTGTCTAAATCTTGTTTTTTCTAGTGTAAATTATTACCCCTGCAGTGGTTACTATAGATAGCGAAATCACTACAGCAATTGCTATAATCATAGTTTCATCAACAACAATAACCGGTGGATCTATCGGATCAGGATCAATTGGTTCAGGGTCAATATGGTCCGGTATTTCTTTTCTTGTGATTGGGTCTATTGAATAAGTTGCTTTACCAATTTTTTCAATTGTATCGTAATCCATGGATACAGATATGTAATTTACTTCATAAGGTAATTCAACTTTAAGTCCTGATGCAATTATCGATAATCCAATTTCTTGAATTGTGCACAACTCTTGGTCATTACAAATCTTAATTGTAACTCTATCAGAAATAAAGGCATTATCTTTATCTGTAACATCTACTTTAATTAACACAGTATTGTCTTCATTCAATTCTGCGCTAGTTATCGATATTTCAGGTTCAGTTAGTTTTAATATCTCTTCAGTTTTAATATTCGATGATAATAATGTTTTAGTACCGTTTGAGTATTCCACTCTTATTTCATATGTAGTATCCTCATCTAATCCATCTATATTTAGTGAATTAGTTCCATGTACTAATTCAAACTGTTCAATTAGCTCATCTTCAATAAAGAATTTCGCAGTTATAGTCTCATCAATGTAATTGATAACATCAACATCTAGAGAGATTGTATTTGTAGTTTTTTGTATATTTTTGATTTCAGCATTTACATTCTTTGCTGTAGTAAATTCTTTGGTATAGATGTAAACATCTTCATCACCATCTTCTCCACCTAAATTAACATCAGCATCAATTTTAATAATATAAGTCGTATCCGGTCTTAACTCTGTAAAAGAAAATGTTTTTTCTGTACCGGCATAAAACGAGAACATTTGAACAGGTACAGCAGAATCTAAAGTATATAGTTTTGCAAAACCACTAATATATGATTCTGTTGGATCTATAATTATTGCTGAGAAGTCTGCTGTTGTATTAGTAGTATTTATATCTACCGCTTCTACAGAAGGTAACGTTTTTAATGTAGTGAAATCAACACCATAGAATAATTGATTTATAATAACACCCTCAGAGTTATTTAAATCATATTCAATTTCAATATTAATTCTATAGTTAGTTAAAGGATCTAGACCTGTAAATTGTCTATTTTTTAGTAGACCAACATTTAACAAAACTTCTCTACCCGTAGATTGTGTTCCATGGTATAAAACTGCTTTAATAGATTTGATAGAATAATCATCATCAATAATATAAGAGTCAAAAACTATTGAGTCTCCATTTATTTCAATATCTTTTATTTCTATACTTGGTTTATTCTTAGCAGTAAGGACTTCAAAACTACCTATTAGATCATCAATTACTGTTCCTCGCCCATTTTGTAAGTTATAAGAAGCGTAAATCTTAAATTCATACTCCGTATTATCATCTAATCCACTAAATGATATATTATTTGAACCTACAACTAAGCTTTGTGATTTATTTGGAACTAATTTACCATCTTCCATCAAAACGACTGTCAATGATGTAGATGAACTATCTTCATCTTTTACAATTATATTTAATGATATCGAATTTTGTTCTATCTCAACAATTTTAAAAGAAACACCTGGAACTTCTTTTTGAGTAAAGAAGTTGTGAGTAGCCAAAATATCAGTATCTATAACTCTAATTTGATACCAATTACCAACTGTTAATGAAGTGAATGATATATCCACAGTCGTAACTAAATCATCTGTATCTAACTCAATTGTAGTTACATCTACTATATTTCCATTATCGTCATAAACACCTATTGTTACAGATTCATCAGACTTATCATACTTAGTCAGTTTAACTGATACATCTATACTATTATCAGTTGATGAAGTAGATACTATCTCAGCTTTAACATCATGATTAGAAGATAAAGTATCAATATTGTATATTGTATCTAGATTTAGAATTTCATCATCATAATCTGAACCATTAAAATCAAAATCAGCTTGTATCTTAATACTATAGTCATGTTCACCTGAATCTAGACCAGAGAATGAATATTCATTAATCCCATTACTGATAGCTATTTTCTTAACCTCAGTTCCATTTTTATATAATCTTGCATACACAGAGTCGATAACTCTATTCGGATCTTTTAAATCAACTGTAAAGATAATATCTTCATCAATACTTTGTGTATTTAATATTTCGGCAGTCGGAAGCGATAAATCAGTTGTAATATGTTTCTGTATAGTATAAGAACCATAGTTACCAACAGAGTCGTATAGTCTTACTTCATAATAACCAATTACATCACCGTATCTAATAGTAGTTACCGTTAATGTTTCTGAAATAATAGAACCAGAATCAGGATTAGTAATATCATCTTTATATAGTTCACCATTTATCCATAACTCATAATGATCTAAACTTGCATCACTAGACTTCTCCCATTCAATAGTTACATCAGCTTGTACACCCTCGCGGTACTCGACATCAACAGACTTAACGTCTAATTGCTTATTAGTAGGTAATTCAGGGTATACTTGGTCAAATGTAAAACTAATACTTGCAATATT
This sequence comes from Mycoplasmatota bacterium WC44, assembly GCA_046529715.1. Lineage (GTDB taxonomy): Bacteria > Bacillota_I > Bacilli_A > MAG-NZ > MAG-NZ > WC44. The sequence continues at coordinate 321,112 of CP134881.1, read as the reverse complement.
TCCTGCAGCATCTTTTACTTTAACAGTATATAATCCATCATCGTTGACTGCTTTAATTGCTTGTTTTAGATTTGTTAAAGACCCATTTATATAATTATCACCAGTTCTCGAAACAGAATATGAAGCAATATCATTATTTGCATTAATAACGTTAATTGAATTCTTTTCAGCGTGATTAATTACTTTTCCCGATATATCAGTTGTAGATCCACTTCCACCTAGTTCATAAGTTATAGAGAATATAGGTTCAGTTGTATCTAACGTATAATAAATTTCTACACCAGTTGACTCATTACCAGCGATATCTACAGTAGTCACCTTAAATGTTAATTTGCCATCAGTATAAGGAGCAGTACTTACTGAAAAATTATTTACTGAAGATCTTCCATCTTCTAGAAAACTTCCATTACCTTCTTTTACGTAGATAATATACTCATCTACAGCTTCTCCAGTTGGAGTAACCCAACTAAGATTAACTGTATTACTGTTACTTACGCCATCAACTTTAATAACTTGATTACTGTCATCCTTCATTACTATATTATTTATTTCACGTGGAGCTTTTGTGTCATAAGTAAAGTCAACTTCAGTAACTGCTGATTCATTCCCTGCAGTATCTAAAGTAGTTACTTGAAATGTAATTACTCCATCTATTAAATTTAACCCATCAGAACTAATATCTATATCAGCTGTAGTACCAACAATTACTACATCAGAATAGTTTGTTATATCAATCGGATTAGAAGTTCCGATATAATAGTAGATTTTATATGCCTCAGCTGGCTCACCAATAGGGGCTGTCCAACTTAACTTTACATCGCTAGCATTACTTACTTCTCCTTTGATATTAGTTGTCCCATCTGTAATCCCTAATGAAGTAACAACATCAGCAGGAGTTCTATCGATAGTTAAGGTAACCGTATCACTTTGAGTAAATCCGTCAACATCTTTTGCTCTAACATAGAAACTTAATGTGCCATCAGATTCAGAAGCTATTGGAAGTTGATAAGATGCAGCAGTTACATCAGCCCCAATACGTGTCCCCTCTTGATATATATCATATAGAATTGTTCCATTACCTGTAGGTTCTGTCCATGTTAATTGTACAGAATTATCATTTGTTACAAGTGTCTCCCCGCCATTAGCCGTATTTAGTCCATCGGTAATAGATAAATTAAAGGCTGTAGGGTTGGCAAAAACAATAGGTAACAACATAATTATGAACACAATTATAAATGACATTATCATTAATTTTCTTGAATTTTTTCGCATACTAAGCACTCCCCTTATATTGCATACTATATCACCCTTAATAATACAACAAATTTCTTCTTTATTCAACTATCCGTTCATATAAAAATGGCTTACTAGAAGCCATTTTTATATTATATTAACTATCATCTTAACCCTAAGCACCAATTTGTATTCTAGATCATTACTGTGCATAATGTTAAATTATACTATTTTTCATCAAGAATTCTATTAATTATAATGAAGTCTAGATGTACTTTTAGTAAAATACACATCTATTAAAAATCTGTATTACGTTAACTTTTTAGTGAAAACTTTATAGTAACTGGATTGTGATCTGAATTTTCAAATCCTAAATCACCAGCTTTCACTTCTAATATTTCTATATTATCCGACACTAAAAATCCATCAATAATTGCTATATAATTCTCACCTTCGACATAAGGTTGGTCATCATTACGAGTAGTAGGTGTTATCAAATCTACTGCCCATTCATAGTTTAAGAACTCAGCATCAATAGTTTTAACCCAACCAGGACGTTCTTTATTTGGATTCATCAAATCAGCGTTCGTACCTGGAAGTTCGTGATTCCAATCTCCACCAACTAATACATAATTACCTTTATCATATTCGTTCTTTAGGTACTCAACTAAGAAATTCATTTGTTGTTCTCGTATTAATCCACCTTTATCATAGGCAGACATATGAAGATTAACAATTACTAATTCCTTACCATCACTAACTCTATGTCTTGTTTCAATAAGACATCTATCTAAAAGAGCTAGCTTTCGAGGCCACTTTTCTTCACCAGGAAATTGATAACGTGTAGATGAATCAATTTTAAATTCCGAATAAGTAACAAGACCACCATAAACATTACCAATAGGCTTTGTTATTGGAACAGGTACCCAAGGAACATCATAGTTAACAGCATATGTTTCACTATAATTCTCAAATGCATCCCCTAATATTTCTCTTTCATTAACATTAAATGTTCTCGTAGACTCATAGTCTACCTCTTGAAGCATTATAAAATCATTATCAGTTTCTTTTAGATAAGAAATTATTGAATCCATGTTTGATAATACTTTTTCTTCGCTACTAGCTCTAGAACTAGTTCCCCCATCCATGAAAAAATCTTGGTCTTTATCTAGTCCTGCATAGCCGATATTAAAAATAGTGGCAGTAAATTCTTCTACATTAATTTCTAAATCAGAATTCTGCTCAATTTCTAATTCAATTATAGCCTCTGGTTTATAATCAGTAACAGTCATAAATCCAAAATAAAGTACAATAAATGCTCCTAATGCCAGTATTAAAAATAAAAAATACTTAAAAACTTTCATTTTCCTACTCCCCTTATAATATACTTATATACTGTCTATTATATCATACATCCTATTATAATCTTAGTTTAGCATAAGCAAAAAGTGCCAAGCTCTACGCCTGACACTTTATTAATTTATTTAAATAGTAATATTTTAGCTACACTTCTGTCTTCACTTTCACCAATTACACGAATCTTCAGTCCATAAGTAGGTACATTTCTACCTGCATCAGCAGCAGCACCATTACTATAATCTAAACTATCATCAAACATTGGATTCACTTGTGTAGAGTAATCTTTTAAATAGAAACTTTTTGATCCTAAATACATTTTATCAGATTTCTCTAGACTAAATGCTGCATCATGAACTTGATATCTAGTGCTTGCTACAGCATGATTACTGTATCTATTTACATGTTGATCAGCATCTACTACACCTAAATATCCATCTCCAGGATGTGCTCCTGTCCAGTTATCATTGTATGACATATCAACATACCAGATTAACATACCAGGGTCAAATTGCATACTACCAATATGAGCTAAAGCTTCATCTACACCTTGATGGTTTCTCCACTCAACTAAGTAGAATTGTTCTGTATAATATACACCCTGCTCTTTAGAGAATTTTTCAAATCCGATTAATTCAAATTGAGATTCACCTTCTGCATCATCAAACATCACTACATTACCATCTACAGTTATAGTAATATCATCTGCAAAGAATCCAGTTTCTGCAACGTAAAGATCCGTTAAATAATTAAATCCTACGTAAATTTCTTGTCCCGCAAATTGAGATAAATCAAACTCTGCTTCAACCCAACCATTTGAGTAACCTGTAATTCCGTGTCCAGGATTATTTCCATTTGGATTAAATTCAGTAGTGATGTTACCTTCAACAGAAATCCATTCACCATCTACATATACACCTACAGATGCATAATCCCAATCTTGTTCTATTTCATACCAAGTTTTAAATTGTAACTTCGCTGTAGTTGCGCCAGTTAAATCTAAAGTAGTTAACATAGAGTTATCTAATTCATTTCCATTACCACTATAATACTCATATTCTCCACTATAAGGAATATTGATAATATTTTCCTTATCAGGTAATCCTATAATTAACACATTGTTATTTGTTCCATTTGAACTAGCTTGATCTAATAATGCTTCTATACCAGTTTCAGGAATAGCATCTACATGTATGTACGATCCAGATAACCAGTTTCCACCTAAAGAAGCTTGAAGTTGTAATTTCGCATATGGACTAAATCCTGTTGGTTCGGTACCAGATATAATACCTGCCCAACTACCACTACTCATTACTGACCAATAACTTACTGGTTCACCATTACCAGTATATTGTGTATCATATTCATCAGGAAGTCCTAAGTCATGACCATACTCATGTGAGAATACACCAGCTGCACCATCTTCAGGCTGCATAGTATAATCAAGTGCTACCATTATACCACCCCAATAAGGAACATCTGCTGAAGTTCCAGGTAAAGGAGCTAGCCCGCCAAGATCCCAACTATGTGACCAAATTGCGTCTTCACCTAAAGCTCCACCGCCGGCTTCTTCACCGACACCTGCATGAACAATCATTAAGTGATCGATTATTCCGTCTGGCTCACGGTAATTTCCATCTCCATCTAAGTCATATCTATCTTCTTTATCAAATTGAGATAAATCAATAGTAGGGTCTTCTATAGCATTAAGTAATGCCTCATAAACTAAAGCTCTAGCGCTACCATTAACATTGTTTCCGTATGCTGCTGCAGGATAGTTAGCTGTATACCATCCAGCTACTGTACCATCTACAGTATAACTTCCATTAGATTGCGCTTCATAGTACTGTCTCATAGAGATTAGATTCTCTCCATTTGGACCAACATATCCATCCTCACCAAACAACATTTCTTCATAATGTTCCTTAGTAAAGTCATCATAATACAAATCAGCATATTCAGATGAAATTTCATTATTTCTAAAATCTGGGAAATCAATAAGAAGTACTAAGATTTGATCTGTAGTAACACTACCATCCCATGATTCTTCTACAACGTTACTGACTTCGTGAGCCTGCCCTAATTTATTTCCAAGACCATTAAATAATCCTTCAGTGTATTTATTATTAAAATTAGCTTTTATCTTTTCTTTTTGGGAATCAAATTGTCCTTTTTCTTTAGTAACTGATTTCGCCCTAGCATTCAAATATTGTCTCAATGCTTCCTCAGCTACATCAGGAGTTGCATCATCTGCTATTTTCCCTTCTCTTTTAAGCATTTCGATTAACTTTTCCTCATTAGCAATCCCTAAATCGAAAGCTTGTCCAGCATCGGCTGTAAAATTAAAGTCAGTTGCAGTTGTTTCATCAGTGCAACCGTAAGTAAATACTACTAACAACATAAGCATAAATACGCTTAACAATCTTTTCATACTTTTCCTCCTATTAATAATTTGACTAACCACATGCAATGTTGATTCAGTCCTTAAGTGATTCTTTTCACTATACGATAATTTTTAATCGTTATTGACCTTGCGGTTATACAAAAAAGTATATAGTTTCAAGTAAAAGAACTTTGTCTTAAATTGTAGATATAAAATATTTTTTTATTAACTCAATCTATACTATAAAAAACGGCTCTTTCGAACCGTTTTGTTTTTTTTTAATTAATTAAATTAAGTTACTAATTTCACCAGCAGTCTGTAGTAAACGTAATCTTATAGAATCAATGTTTTCTAACATTCTACTTTTAAGACCAGATATACTTAAGGAACATACTAATTCCCCAACAGAGTTGAATATCGGCACTGCTAAACAATAAAGATCTAATTCAATCTCTTCATTGTCTATAGCGAATCCGCTACTTTTAACTTTATTTATTTCATTCATAAATTCAACTTTATCAGTTATAGTATTCTCTGTTATAGGATAGAAATCAATTTCCTCTACTATTCGTTCTGGATTATTTGAGTATGCAGTTAGTATCTTTCCTGACGCAGAACAGTGCAAACTCTTTTTTTCTCCGATTCGTGGAACCATCCCCATTTTCATAACTGAGTCCTTTTTGTATATTACAATACTTTGGTTACTAGATAACATTGACATTGATATTGTTTGTAAAAGTTCTTTAGACAGCGCTTCTATTAAGCCTTTACTTTTATCAATAATGTTTTTACTTAAATCAGTATGCTTTCCTAAGTAATATAATTTTGAACCCAACTTATATTTATTAGTATTAATGCTTTTATACACATAACCTGTTGATTCAAGTGTTTCTAATATTCTATGCACAGTACTTGTAGGATAACTTGTAATATTACTAATTTCTGTTACCCCAAGCCTATCATAGCTAAGAAATAAATCTAATATATTCAAAGTTTTCTTTAAAGACTCTATATGTTTTCCCATAATCTACACCTCTTATATATAATACCATAACAGACAATAAAGTTATAAGTTAACTAATATAACTTTTAAGTCACATTTATAAAAGCTAATACAGGTTTTTTTAATTTGGTCATAAATATTCCGAGAACTTTACCAACAAGTAATGCTGTAACAAAAGTCCCTACCCAAATACCAGAATCAGTAAAACTATTTAGCAACAATAAAGCAACTATACTTGAAAATAGTACACACGAAGAATCAAACACAGTTTTAATATTGCTAAACTTAAACTTAGTTACTTTTTGAATGGCTAACATTAAACCTTCTGGAGCATTTGGAACAATATCCGCAGTTAAAATAAGAACTAATCCTAATGCAATAAGAACAATACTAAGAATCAAATATATAACTTGTGCCCCCATACTGTTAGCTTCTAATGTATTCGTTATGAATAAGCTTAAATCGACAAATATTCCAAACACAGTTCCAAAAAGTACTTGTAGGAAACTCTTAATTTTAAAATCTCTTTTCAGTAATAATAATTGAATTAATACGTATATACTAAACTCAATAATCGTCACAGTTCCGATAGTTAATCCAGTTACGTTATTTAAAACATAAGCAACAGAACTGACAGGTGAAACACCTAACATACTTATTATAGAAAATGCTACTCCTAGTGATAGTACAAATAAACCTAGTACATATACTGCTACTCTTCTAATAATCATTATTTCACTAAATCCATTCCCGTTTGAATAGCCTTCTTATTTATCTCCACAAATTGAGGTTTAACGTTATCAGCTATGATTTTATTCCAATTAATATCTTCTAATTCCATCGATTTAATTAATGTACCTAATAATATAATATTCATTACTTTTGAGTTCCCTAACTCCTCCGCTAACGAACTTGCATTTATAACTAATGTATCCGCTTTTTGCTTTAATTCTTCAATAATTTCCTTTGGATAAGGAACTTTTCCGGAAATAGTTACCATTGAATGAATTTTGTAATCATTAACTACAATCTTCCCACCTGGTTTTAAACTATCTAACCATCTCATCGCTTCCATTTTTTCAAAAGAAACTAGAATATCAGCTCCACCTTTTTCAATAACAGGTGAGTATACCTTATCACCATATCTTACTTGAGATGATACACTTCCTCCACGTTGACTCATTCCGTGGATTTCGCTCATTTTTACATCATAACCTGCTTCCATTAATCCAAGAGTTAGTAACTTACTCGCTAGAATTGTACCTTGGCCACCAACTCCAACTAACATTATACTTTTTATCATATTATTCTCCCTCAAAAACAATCGCATCTGTCGGACATACTTGAGCACATACAGTGCACCCTACACAAGTAGCTCTATCGATTGATACTTTTTTATCTTCGGCATTCCACATTAAAGGAGGACAAGCTGTTCTTAAGCAAGCTCTACATCCTATACATTTATCTTCAATTACATACATCTTCTTTTGAAATACTTCTGGATATGATACTTGATCATCTTCATTGTATTTACGTTTTAATACACATGGCCAATCAGTAATAATTACACATGGTTCAGTTTGTAAATAAGCCCAGTTTAATGTTTCTTTTACATCTTTAGTATTATTTGGATTCAATCTTCTAACGTGTTTCACTCCACAAGCTCTAACAATAGCTTCTATATCTACAACTTGAGTTACCTCACCTTGAGCTTGATATCCTGTACCTGGATTATCTTGACCCCCTGTCATACCTGTAATTCTATTATCTAAAATAACATTAATTGTATTTGAGTTGTTATAAACCACATCTAATAAACTATTTACACCAGTATGGAAGAATGTAGAATCACCCATAACTGATACTAATCTTTTCTCGTTATCTTTATTTCTATTTAAAACCTTTTGTGCACCGTGACCAGTTGAAAAACTACCACCCATACAAACTATCCAATCCATAGCGTTGTAAGGTTCACCGAACCCTAAAGCATAACACCCAATATCTCCAGCTATGATCGTGTTCTTTCTTTTACCTAAATCTAAAAAGAATGGTCTATGCGGACAACCTGGACAAAAAGTAGGTGGTCTGTTAACAATCTTTTCAGCGTTAACACCAAGTGTTTCAATCTTTTCTTCATACACACATTCTCTAATAACATCACTTGTCATTTCTCCTGTGTATGGAAATAAATCTTTACCAATACATTCAACACCTAACAATTTTACATGATTTTCAATGTATGGATCATTTTCTTCAATGATATATAAAGTTTCTACTTCCTTAGCAAACTCTTCAATTAAAGTCGTTGGTAGTGGATAAGTAAACCCTAGTTTTAAATATGAAGCTTTGTCACCAAATGCTTCTTGTGCATATTCATATGCTCCACCTGAAGCTATAACTCCTATTTTCCTATCATTGTACGTAGCATAATTCCACTTACAATTATTACTTAACTCTCTTAATTTATTAGTCCTAACTTCAACTCTGTGTCTTGCATCAGTAGCGAAAGCTGGTACGGCTACATTTTTGCGTACATTCTTAACGTACTCTTTAACTTCTACTTCTTCTCGTTCACCTAATTCAACAATACCCTTAGAGTGACACACACGAGTAGTTACTCTAAACAAAACTGGAGTATCATATTCTTCACTTAATTCAAATGCATCTTTAACGAAATCTTTAGCTTCTTGTGAATTAGATGGTTCAAACATAGGAATCTTTGCAAAAGGTGCAAAGTTTCTATTATCTTGTTCATTCTGTGATGAGTGCATTCCTGGTTCATCTGCTGTAACTAGAATCATTCCACCAAGTACTCCACTATATGAATAAGTGAATAATGGATCAGCAGCAACGTTTACTCCTACATGTTTCATCGCTGCTATCGAACGTCCACCTACAAGTGACGCTCCAATAACTGCTTCTAACGCAACTTTCTCATTGGGTGCCCATTCCGCAATAACTTCTTTATACTGAGTAATATTTTGTAAAATTTCGGTACTAGGCGTTCCAGGATATGCAGATGCAAAATGTGTACCAGATTCATACACACCACGTGCAATTGCTTCATTTCCTGTCATTAATTTCTTCATATTTTCTCTCCTCTATAGTTTTATAATATATCCCATCATATGGGATGACATCCCTCTTTTATTCTAAAAAAATATATTGATTTTATATAATTAATTTTATCACTTACTTATGCTGCAATCAAGTAAGTTCACTAAACTTATTAAATAAAAAAAGCAAGAATTTTCTTACTTTTAATACCTTTATGTAATCTCTCTTTTGAAGAACTCTCCAGCATCTATCTTTAATGCATCAGCTAGCGCAAACACTACTTTGATAGTAGCATTCTTTTCTCCTCTTTCAACAGATCCAATGTAAGTTCTATGAAGTCCGCATAAGTTACTTAGTTTCTCTTGTGATAATTTCTGCTCCAAACGGTAATATCTTACAGAATTACCAAATCCTTTTACTGTTTTTACGCTCATCAACTAATCTCTCTTTCTATAATATTCTATACAAATATAATTGTACCATATGTTACCATATGTTTACAACTAAATCACTATAGGATACATTGTTAGAGTTTGCATCTACTTATCTTCACATCAGAATTTTTTATATCTTCATTACTCAATTATTTTAATATTGTGGTTCTAGAAATTATGTTTATATAAAAAAGAGGCTTTGTATTTCTATACCTCTTATAATATTAAATATAATTAACTTTTTCTTTGTTTGTATAAACCCAATCGTTGTAACAATCCAAATAACTTACTTTGTCTCGGTAACATAAGACCTGCTTTTATTTTTCTATGTACTTGAATTAAATGAACTAATCCTACTAGTAGTACAATAAATAACATAACTGCTAATAATGGCAATATAGATAACCAAATGTACTTTAGTTTAGTTTCATCATTCCAATCTGCCATATAGTCATTTGTTAATATGAATATTACTGATAATAAGTCAATCATTCTTTTTCCTCTTCTCCAATTAAATTACTCTTAGATTCATATGCATGGTATCCATGGTATATGTATACCCCAGAAAAAAATATACCTAGTAAATTGAATTTCAGTAACTTAATTATAACACCTAATATCCCATATAGCGATAATGTAATAGCAAAGGCATTTGACTTAATTGCATTTGGTACAACAATCATGATAAAGAACATCTCTATAATTACAAGTAAACCCAGTCCAAAAAATCCTTTTTGAAAAAGCATTGAAGCAGCAACAATTGATGCCACTGCCTGTATCATCATAACAATAATCGCTAGCGTACGTCCGGGAACAACTTTATTATTTTCCATCATAACCCTCCTATAAGCGAACAAATCTCTATTATAGTCTTGTTGTATCTATTATGACTCCTCACGATCATATATATATATATATCATATAGTTGCAACCAAAAAGATATATCAAAACATGTTCTAATATCAATATATTTAACAATAACATAAATAAGAACATAAAAAAAAGAGCAATTCTGCTCTTATGATTTTATAATGGCGGAGGAAGAGGGATTCGAACCCCCGCGCCGCGTTAACGACCTGCTGGTTTTCAAGACCAGTCCCTTCAGCCAGACTTGGGTATTCCTCCATTATATGTTGGTGGACCTAGCAGGACTCGAACCTGCGACCAACCGGTTATGAGCCGGTTGCTCTAACCAACTGAGCTATAGGTCCATCCTATTATTAAGTCACCTTTTTCTAATAGTGCATAACTATTATATCATTAATAGATATAATTGCAACAATAATTTGAATATTTTTTAGGGAAATTAATGTAAATGAAATAGTTCATAATTTAAGAACTATTTCATTTGATTTTTAAGCACTTCATAGATAATTATAGAAGTCGATACACCTACATTTAGTGAGTCTGCTTGACCAAGCATTGGAAGTTTTATTAAATCAGTTTTCCTTGCTTTGTACCAGGCTTTCATAATTCCATACTTTTCACTACCTGCTACAATAGCTGCTCTACCCATATAACTTGGTTCATCATATCCTATTTCTGCTCTTGTGTCTGTTAAATATATCGTAAAATCATTAGAATCTAACCATTTAATGACATTATCCATTTCATCCACTACTATAGGAACATTTAAGCAAGTACCCATACTACTTCTTATAAATTTAGGATGAGACATTCTAATTCTTTTATTTGTCAATATGACTAAGTCTACATCAGCTCCATCACATGATCTAATAATAGTTCCTACATTACCTTGTACTTCTAGACCATCCAAAATTACAACACTCATATTAGGCTTTAGTTTAACGCTAGATAGTTCTTTTAAAGGAAACTTAACTACAGCTAATACTCCGAAAGAGCTGTTTTTATCAGCAATGTAGTCAAATACTTTCTTCGAGATCATATAGCCCTCTTTACATAGACTATACATATCTTCTACGATACTTTGTGCCTCTGTTGTGAAAGCAAGTTCAGGACACAATATGAAGTAATCAAATCGTATATTATTATTTAATGCCTTCTTGATTGAGTCATAACTCTCCAAAACAATTAACTTATTCGGATTTGGTTTTTTATTATTATTTATATTATATATATTACGTACTTTCTCGTGTGTTCTTCCTACATTAAAAATGTTTGAAAAATTGTTCTTATACATATCAGTTCTTTCATCAATAGTTAATAGCCTTAAGTCATTCATATAATACCTCCAATAAGTATTGTGTACATTATAGCATAAAAAAAATCGCTATCTTTAGCAATTTTTGATAATTAATGGTAGCGGCGGAGGGATTTGAACCCCCGACCCTCCGGGTATGAACCGAATGCTCTAGCCAGCTGAGCTACACCGCCATATATAATTTTAATGGTGGAGCCTAGCGGGATCGAACCGCTGACCTCCTGCGTGCAAGGCAGGCGCTCTCCCAGCTGAGCTAAGGCCCCTCTACACTCTCACAATCATTCTAAAAAAAATGGTGCCTCGGGCCGGAGTCGAACCGGCACGGGTTTGACCCCACGGGATTTTAAGTCCCGCGCGTCTACCAATTCCGCCACCAAGGCAACATATTATAAATAAAAATGGTGATCCGCACAGGATTCGAACCTGTGACCCTCTGATTAAAAGTCAGATGCTCTACCAACTGAGCTAGCGGACCAAAACTGGTGCCGAGAACAGGAGTCGAACCCGCGACCTACTGATTACAAGTCAGTTGCTCTACCAGCTGAGCTATCTCGGCATAAAAAATGGTGGAGAATGACGGACTTGAACCGCCGACCCTCTGCTTGTAAGGCAGATGCTCTCCCAACTGAGCTAATCCTCCATTTAATAAAAGAAAGTGCTTGGCGACGTCCTACTTTTGCTCGTGAGAACTATCATCGGCGCTGAAGTGCTTAACTTCTGTGTTCGGGATGGGTACAGGTGTATCCACTTCGCCATCGTCACCAAACTTCTTTCAAAATTGGATAATACAATTTGCATTCTAACTTATGAATGTTTCATAGGTTAAGTCCTCGACCGATTAGTACTAGTCCGCTTCACATGTCACCACGCTTCCACTCCTAGCCTATCAACCTCATAGTCTTTAAGGGGTCTTACTTCTTTCGAATGGGAAATCTCATCTCGAGGGGGGCTTCACACTTAGATGCCTTCAGCGTTTATCCCTTCCGCACGTAGCTACCCAGCCATACACCTGGCAGTGTAACTGGTGCACCAGCGGTGCGTCCACTCCGGTCCTCTCGTACTAGGAGCAGCTCCTCTTCAAATTTCCAACGCCCACGACGGATAGGGACCGAACTGTCTCACGACGTTCTGAACCCAGCTCGCGTACCACTTTAATGGGCGAACAGCCCAACCCTTGGGACCTTCTCCAGCCCCAGGATGTGATGAGCCGACATCGAGGTGCCAAACCTCCCCGTCGATGTGAACTCTTGGGGGAGATCAGCCTGTTATCCCCGGGGTAGCTTTTATCCGTTGATCGACTGCCTTTCCATTCAGCACAGCCGGTTCACTAAGCCCTAGTTTCCTACCTGCTCGACCTGTACGTCTCGCAGTCAAGCTCCCTTATGCCTTTGCACTCTTCTAATGATTTCCAACCATTATGAGGGAACCTTTGGGCGCCTCCGTTACTCTTTGGGAGGCGACCGCCCCAGTCAAACTGTCCATCTGACACTGTCCTCCACCCGGATAACGGGTGCAAGTTAGATATCCAACATGCAAAGGGTGGTATCCCAAGGTTGACTCCTCCGAAACTAGCGTTCCGGGATCTCAGTCTCCCACCTATCCTGTACATTACATGCCGAATATCAATATCAAACTACAGTAAAGCTCCACGGGGTCTTTCCGTCCTGTCGCGGGTAACCTGCATCTTCACAGGTACTATGATTTCACCGAGTCCCTTGTTGAGACAGTGCCCAAATCGTTACGCCTTTCGTGCGGGTCGGAACTTACCCGACAAGGAATTTCGCTACCTTAGGACCGTTATAGTTACGGCCGCCGTTTACTGGGGCTTCAATTCAGAGCTTCGCATAAAGCTAACACTTCCTCTTAACCTTCCAGCACTGGGCAGGCGTCAGCCCCTATACTTCACCTTGCGGTTTAGCAGAGACCTGTGTTTTTGGTAAACAGTCGCTTGGGCCTATTCTCTGCGGGTCACCGAAGTGACCTCCCCTTATCCCTAAGTTACGGGGTCATTTTGCCGAGTTCCTTAACAAGGGTTCTCTCGCGCGTCTTAAGATTCTCTCTCCACCTACGTGTGTCCGTTTACGGTACAGGCACCATATAAATTAACCCTAGAAGCTTTTCTTGGAAGCATAGAGTCACCCGACTTTCGTCATAACACTTCAATGTTTACAGCATGCGGATTTACCTACATGCCCACCTTTGTGCTTGAACTAGAATCCTCTAACTAGCTCAGGTTATCTTTCTCCGTCACTCCATCAGTTTATATGGCGGTACTGGAATATCAACCAGTTGTCCATCGGCTACGCCTTTCGGCCTCACCTTAGGTCCTGACTTACCCAGAGCGGACGAGCCTTCCTCTGGAAACCTTAGGTTTTTGACGGACGGGATTCTCACCCGTCTTTTCGCTACTCACACCGGCATTCTCACTTCTTATCAGTCCAGTAGTCCTCACGGTCTACCTTCACCCCAATAAGAACGCTCCCCTACCATCCCATATAGGATCCGTAGCTTCGGTAATATGCTTAGCCCCGGTACATTTTCGGCGCAGAGACACTCGACTAGTGAGCTATTACGCACTCTTTAAAGGATGGCTGCTTCTAAGCCAACCTCCTAGTTGTTTGTGCATCTCCACATCCTTTCCCACTTAGCATATATTTTGGGACCTTAGCTGACGGTCTGGGCTGTTTCCCTTTCGACAATGGACCTTATCACCCACTGTCTGACTGCCAGAAATCTTTACATGGCATTCGGAGTTTGATTATGCTCAGTATCCCGAGGTGGGACCATCACACATTCAGTGCTCTACCTCCATGTAATTTATACTCTGACGCTAGACCTAAATCTATTTCGGGGAGAACCAGCTATCTCCGTGTTCGATTGGAATTTCACCCCTAACCACAAGTCATCCAAGCATTTTTTAACATACCCTGGTTCGGTCCTCCAACTGGTTTTACCCAGCCTTCAACCTGCTCATGGCTAGCTCACACGGTTTCGGGTCTATAACATTGTACTATTTCGCCCTATTAAGACTCGCTTTCGCTTCGGCTCCGCTCCTAAAAGCTTAACCTCGCACAATATCATAACTCGCCGGTTCATTCTACAAAAGGCACGCCATCACCCATTAACGGGCTCTGACTATTTGTAGGCATACGGTTTCAGGTTCTTTTTCACTCCCTGCTAAGGGTTCTTTTCACCTTTCCCTCACGGTACTGGTTCACTATCGGTCAATAGGTAGTATTTAGCCTTACGAGATGGTCCTCGCATATTCCGACGGAATTTCTCGTGTTCCGCCGTACTCCTCGCACTTGAGTCTATACCATTTCGACTACAGGATTCTCACCTTCTTCGATTTGCCTTCCCATGCAATTCGTCTATGATATAGTTTTGTAACTCATATAGTGACTGGGCTGTTCCCCGTTCGCTCGCCGCTACTAAGAGAATCGCATTTTGCTTTCTTTTCCTCTGGTTACTAAGATGTTTCAGTTCGCCAGGTTCCCTCCTCATGAGCTATGTATTCACTCATGGGTACCATAACTTCCTTATGGTGGGTTTCCCCATTCGGATATCTGCGGATCTTTGATTACTTACGTCTCCCCGCAGCATTTCGCTGTTCGTCGCGTCCTTCTTCGGCTCCTATTGCCAAGGCATTCACCGTACGCCCTTTGTTTCTTAACCTAATAAACTTATTTAAAAGTTTAGTGTTTTTCGTCATTCTTAAGTTTTGCGATAAAACCTTATTAAAGTACAGAATAGTCATATTGTAAACAATATTAATTCGCACTGTTAATTTCGATTTATCATTTGCGACAAGATAGTTAAACTAATTGTTTTTTTTCTGATCTCTGTAGCTAAGTCATCACACTTATGCTACTAGTTCTTTATCGATACTTTAAGTATCAACTTGACAAATATTTTATATCTATCTCGTGTTCGTTGTATTATCCAATTTTCAAAGATCTTTTATTTTATATTTTAAGACGTTAGTCTTAAATTATTTATTTGAGAGAAGTCTCTCAAAACTGAACAGGAAAAACTGAGTATTAATTTTAATATTTATACTGAAGATTATACTTCAGTGGATTCGTGATTAATCAATCACTACAATTAGTGATCCAAAATCACATCTCGTGAAATTTGTATTGTACAAATTGCCTTTCTCCTTAGAAAGGAGGTGATCCATCCCCACGTTCCCGTAGGGATACCTTGTTACGACTTTACCCCAATCATCTATCCCACCTTAGGCAGTTCCCTCCTTGCGGTTAGGCCACTGACTTCGGGTGTTACAAACTCTCGTGGTATGACGGGCGGTGTGTACAAGACCCGAGAACGTATTCACCGCGACATTCTGATTCGCGATTACTAGCGATTCCAACTTCATGTAGTCGAGTTGCAGACTACAATCCGAACTGAGACTGCCTTTTTGAGGTTTGCTTCATCTCGCGACTTCGCTTCCCTTTGTAACAGCCATTGTAGCACGTGTGTAGCCCAGGTCATAAGGGGCATGATGATTTGACGTCATCCCCACCTTCCTCCAGTTTGTCACTGGCAGTCTCTCTAGAGTCCTCAACTTAATGTTAGCAACTAAAGATAGGGGTTGCGCTCGTTGCGGGACTTAACCCAACATCTCACGACACGAGCTGACGACAACCATGCACCACCTGTATCCAATGCCCGAAGGAGACCATATCTCTATGGTTGTCATTGGTATGTCAAGACCTGGTAAGGTTCTTCGCGTTGCTTCGAATTAAACCACATGCTCCACCGCTTGTGCGGGTCCCCGTCAATTCCTTTGAGTTTCAACCTTGCGGTCGTAATCCCCAGGCGGAGTACTTAATCTGTTAAGTTCAGCACTGAATTTCTCCAACACTTAGTACTCATCGTTTACGGCGTGGACTACCAGGGTATCTAATCCTGTTTGCTCCCCACGCTTTCGTGCATCAGCGTCAATATCAGCCCAGCAAGCCGCCTTCGCCACTGGTGTTCCTCCATATATCTACGCATTCCACCGCTCCACATAGAATTCCACTTGCCTCTTCTGAATTCAAGCCGTACAGTTTCTAAGCACATTCCACGGTTAAGCCGTGGGCTTTTAACTTAGACTTATACGGCCGCCTACGCACCCTTTACGCCCAATAAATCCGGATAACGCTTGGTCCCTACGTATTACCGCGGCTGCTGGCACGTAGTTAGCCGGACCTTTCTGGTTGAGTACCGTCAAATGAGATTCATTTCCTAATCCCATAGTTCTTCCTCAACAACAGAACTTTACATATCGAAATACTTCTTCGTTCACGCGGCATTGCTCGGTCAGGGTTTCCCCCATTGCCGAATATTCCTAACTGCTGCCTCCCGTAGGAGTCTGGGCCGTGTCTCAGTCCCAGTGTGGCCGATCAGCCTCTCAGCTCGGCTACGCATCGTTGCCTTGGTGAGCCACTACCTCACCAACTAGCTAATACGGAGCAGGTCCCTCCTAAAGTGATGCCGAAGCACCTTTAAATAATTTACCATGCGATAAATTATACTATCCGGTATTAGCATCCGTTTCCAGATGTTATCCCCGTCTTTAGGGTAGGTTACCTACCTGTTACTCACCCGTTCGCCACTCATCCACTCTAGCAAGCTAGAGCTTCAGCGTTCGACTTGCATGTCTTAGGCATGCCGCCAGCGTTCATCCTGAGCCAGGATCAAACTCTCCATATTTATGAATTGTTTGTTAATTAACTTATTGAATTAATTAATTTTCCTAACTCGTTTTTCCTGTTCAGTTTTCAAAGACTTGCTCGTGATTAAACACGCTATATAAGTATATATTACCGAATATCAAATGTCAACATATTTTTTATCTTTTTTGATTTTGGAAACATTTGTTTAAACCACTTTCTCAAGCGCCTAATTATTCTATAACATATTATAAATCATGTCAACAACTTTATACTTTATTTAATTATAATAAGTAATTGTTACGTTGTCTTCTACACAGCCTAATCATTTTATATCATTTCATATATCAAGTCAACATATATATGAAACTTTTTTATAAAAGTATTTTCATCAAACAATATCGCTATTTATGGTATAATATTTTTGTATTTCGAGGGGGTATTATATGTTAAAACGTTTTTTAGATTACTACAAAAATCACAAAGTACTATTAACAGTTGATTTAACATCATCAGTAATAGTAGCAATGCTAAGTTTAATTTTCCCATATGTAACTAGGATATTCATAGATGATTTAATTCCTAACAATAGATTAGATCTAATTTTAAAATATATTCTAATATTGGTAGGTCTATATATATTTAGAACTATTTTGAAATTTATTATCGATTTTTACGGACATGTGATGGGTACAAAAATCGAAAAGGATATGAGAAAAGACTTATTCAAGAAACTTCAAACACTAGATTCGGATTACTTTGACGAAAACAAGACTGGTGTAATCATGACAAAGCTAGTAGGAAACTTAAGAGACATATCTGAAATGGCGCACCATGCACCAGAGACATTGTTAGTTTCAACTATTATGATTGTCGGAAGTTTTGTGCTCTTAGTTCAAACTAGTCCAGAGTTCACTTTAGTCACATTTGCCAGCATCGTTATCCTTATTATATATATGGTACTAAGAAGGAACAAAATGATGGGAAGTTTTAGAGCTACACGAAAGACCCACGCAGAGATAAATTCACAGGTAGAAAGCAGCGTTGGTGGTATTAGACTAACAAAGGCTTATACTAATGAAGATTTTGAATTGTGTAAATTCAGAGACATAAACAACGAATACCAAGATTCATGGAGTAATGCATATTTCCAAATGGGTGTATTTAGTGCGGGGACATCATTTATTATTGACATGATAAATGTAGTTATTCTTGGTTTCGGTGCAATGTATGTAGCTAATGGAACAATATCATTTGGTGCTTACACTTCGTACTTTCTATATATGAATTTTATTATGCAACCAATTAGAAGTTTAGTAATGATGATGCAACAAATACAACGCGGGTGGTCTGGATATGAAAAATTCTATGAAATAATGCAGATTGATCCACAAATTAAATCTAAAGGAAACGCAATTGAGCTTTCAAATCCAAAAGGTTATATTGAATTTAGAAATGTTACATTTAAATATAACAAAGCAAATTCAAGTGTACTTAGAAACTTTGATATGAAAATCAATCCAGGTGAGAAAATAGCCCTTGTTGGTGAAACAGGTGTCGGGAAAAGTACTGTATCAAAAATCATTCCAAGATTTTATGAAGTGAACGAAGGTGAAGTACTAGTAGATGGAGTGAATGTAAAAGATTACGATCTTTACACATTAAGAAACTCAATAGGACACGTGCAACAAGATGTATACATTTTCTGGGGATCAGTTATGGATAATGTATTATATGGTGACCCTACAGCTACAAAAGAACAAGTTTTTGAAGCTTGTAAGAAAGCAAATATACACAACTTTATTTCATCGTTAGAAAATGGCTACGAAACTTTAGTAGGTGAGCGAGGAGTAAAACTCTCGGGGGGGCAAAAACAAAGAATAAGCATAGCTAGATTATTTTTAAAAAATCCAAGTATTTTAATCTTAGATGAAGCTACTTCTTCTTTAGATAACGTAACAGAAAAACTTATCCAACAATCTCTTGATGAGTTAGCTAAAGGAAGAACCACAATTGTTATTGCACACAGATTATCTACAATAATTAACTCAGACCAAATCTTAGTATTAACGGAGAACGGAATCGAAGAAAGAGGTACACATCAAGAGTTAATAGCTAAAGATGGATATTATGCAAGTTTGCATAAAGCTACATTATAGAAAAAGCAAGACCTTACAGTCTTGCTTTTATTTTATAAAACATTCAAATCTCCTTTGATGTGAATACTAACATTTATAAACATCCATATATTATTATATACTAAAAAGAAAAAGACTCATTACGAGTCTTTATTTCGGTTGCCCTTTTTCAATTACTGATTCTATTCCTTCTAAATGAGAAAACTTCTTGAAGTTCTCCTTAAATTGAACAATCAAGCTATCAACTGTTTCTTTATATAGCGATTGATCATTCCACATTTTTCCAGGATTCAATAGTTCAGTTGGTACATCTTTTACTTCTACCGGTATAGATAAACCAAACTCATTATCTGAACTAAATACAACTGAATCTAATTCACCATTAATTGCAGCTTCAACCATTCTACGAGTATATTTTAATTTAATTCTATCACCAGTTCCATATTTTCCACCAAACCATCCAGTGTTAATCAAAAATACTGGAATATCGTGTTCTTCTATCTTATCTTTTAACATAGTAGCGTACTCAATCGCTGCTCTAGGCATAAATGGAGCGCCAAAACATTCACTAAATACTGTAACTGGTTCTACGACTCCTCTTTC
Source organism: Mycoplasmatota bacterium WC44 (assembly GCA_046529715.1). GTDB lineage: Bacteria > Bacillota_I > Bacilli_A > MAG-NZ > MAG-NZ > WC44. The sequence goes on along the minus strand of CP134881.1, from coordinate 301,063 downwards.
AGTACCAGGAATCTTAGAAGTGTATCCACTCATAAAATAATACATTGCCTGTTCATTGGATAACTTACTGATAGGAGGTAAAACTCCATATGCATCCGCACTAAGGAAAAGAATCGCCTTAGGATGTCCAGCCATCAAATTTGGTTTCCTAGTTTCAATTTTCTCAACTTGAATAACAGCTCTAATATTTTGAGATACTGATGTATCCTCAAAATCTATTTTTTCTTTAACAACAGCATTTTCAACGATAGTACCTTCGTTAATAAGGTTATAGATTACTGGATCTTTTTCTTCAGTTAAACCATCAACCTTAGCGTAAGAACCACCCTCAATATTAAAGATACCTTTATCAGTCCAACCATGTTCATCATCACCAACCAATAATTTATGTGGGTCCATACTAAGTGTAGTCTTACCAGTTCCGCTTAGACCAAAGAATAAAGCAGTTCTACCTTCAGAATCAGTATTTGCGCTACAGTGCATTGGAAACACACCTTCATCAGGTAGTTTATAGTTCATTACACCAAAGATTGATTTCTTAATTTCACCAGCGTAACGAGTACCACAAATAAGTACAATATTATCTTCTAAGTTAACACCTATAAATACTTCAGAATTAACTTTATCTACTTTCGGATCAACTTTAAAATCCGGTAAAGCAATAACTGTAAAGCTTGCTTCATGATGACTCAACTCTTCTTCTGTGGGTCTTATAAAAATTTCTTTAGCAAATAGATTTTGCCATGCTTTTTCTGTTAATACATCTAAAGCTAATCTATGCTCAGTATCGGCACCTGCAAAACCTTTAAATAGATACATTTCTTTTGATTCAATATACTTCATTGCCTTTTCTAAGATATTATTAAAAACTTCTTTAGATATTGGCTGATTTATTGAATTCCATTCAACATTTGGAATACTCTTACTTTCAACAATAAATCTATCTTTTGGAGAGCGTCCGGTGTATTCACCATTATCAATAATAACTACTCCATCCTTGTTAACTAGAGCTTCCTTATTCATCTTAATAATCTCGATTAATTTGTTTTGTGTAAGCTGTAAATGAGCATTTTGTTTTAGTTTGCTCAGTGCATCGTTCATTGTTCAATACCTCTTTCATTTTATAGATATACCCTACCATAACATTATTATTTTATTTTTCAAGTAAAAAGTGTAATTAAACACAGAAATTTACATAAAATAAAAAAAATTAAAAATAGTGTTGCATTTCATTTAGAAATTATATATAATGAATAAGCATTAAATTGGAGGGGTAGCGAAGTGGCTAAACGCGGCAGACTGTAACTCTGCTCCCTCAGGGTTCGGCGGTTCGAATCCGTCCCCCTCCACCATTTTTTTAGGGCTATGGCCAAGCGGTTAAGGCACTGGACTTTGACTCCAGGATCGAAGGTTCAAATCCTTCTAGCCCTGCCATTTTTAAAAAATAATATCAGACCTAACGGTCTGTTTTTTTTATATATAGAGTATTAATAATTATATATTAATTCCTTGAAAACCACAACGATTGAATATGCACCCCATTTAGTAGACAGGAAATAAAAAACTGTTATCCTACTAAAAAGGGGTGCATTTTTATATGGCTAGTAAAGGACAAAAATTTAGAAAGTATAGTCTTGAGCTTAAATTTAAAGTTATTAAAGAAAAAATTGAAGATGGTAAATCATCTGGGTATTTATCTAGGAAGTATGAAATATCAGTTAATACTATTAAGAATTGGGTTTATCAATATAGACATGGAAATAGATTTGACACTAAGAAGGGTAGACCAAAAAACGTAAACATTAATTATGAGGAGAAGTATGAAATCCTAAAAAAGTACCAAACCTTCCTCAAGGATCAACGTATGAAAAGATTGAGTTCATCAAATATGCAAGAAAAGAATTTGGATATAAACTAAATACTCTCTGTGACGTTTTAGATATTAGTACTAAAACGTTTCATAAGTACAAGAACAGAAAAGATCCAGATGTAGATGATTACAATATAATCATTGGAGTATTTGAAGATACCAATCAATTATATGGATATAGACGATTGAAGAAGGCTATAAAGGAAAAGCATGGTTGGGTAATAAACCATAAGAAATTGCTTAGAATAATGCGAAAATTTGAAATAAGAGTTAGATATCAAAAGATATATAAGAAACATTTCAACAAAGAGTATATCGAGAATAACACTTATCCAAACTTACTTAACAGAAACTTTAATACAACAAAACTTAATCAAAAGTGGGTTACTGATGTTACATATTTAGTACAAAATGGAAACAGAGCCTATCGTCAACTATAATGGATTTACATACAAGAAACATAATTGCTTCAAGAATTAGTTATAGAAATGATAATGAATTAGTTATGGATACACTTAAAGAAGCGCTAGATAAACAAAAAGACGTATCTGGATTGATCATTCATTCCGATCAAGGAGTCCAATATACGTCCACTATTTACAAAGTTATCTGTGAGACACACGGAATTAGTATTTCCATGAGCCGTAAAGGCTGCCCACAAGATAACGCACCTATAGAAAGTTTCCATGCGTCTCTCAAACGTGAAACTCTCTATAGTTATGATATCAAATCATTACAAAAATATATACAACTTGTTATTGATTGGATAAAATTTTATAATACAGATAGATTGAGATTAACTTAAAACAAAAAAAACAGGAAGGTTTTAATTTCCTGTCTACTATACGGGTAGCATTACCATTAGTTAGTGCTTTATTAACTTATACAAAAATACATATATAATATATTGTGTGTAAGCAAAGAAGAGTAAAAAAAGTATAACTTAAAAAGTTATACTTTTCTTTAAGCGTCATAATCTACTAAATCAAAAGACTTAAGTAATTTAAGCTTTTCATAAGTAATATATCCCATCCACTGATATTTAACTTCATTTTCAAACACATCATTATATTGATACCACTGCCAATTTGGATACCAAACACCATCACAAATACTAGAAATCGTATATCCTAGATTCTTCCAAATATATTCTTCGTACTTTAAATATAAAGGATGATCCTTATCCTTAATAAATTTAATAGGTTCACCTACGTATGTTTTCCATTTCTCTTCATCAGTTACTATCAACTTATCTTCCTGTTTAAGTAACAGATTTTCACATATACCATTATAAGATTCCATTCTATTAATCATTCTTCTAATACTATATAAACTATGTTCTTGATCACAATCAGTGATATTATCCTTTATATAATCAACCATATAGTTTTTCAATTCATCAATATTAAATTTGGTTAAACATTCTCTATATTTATACAGAAATCCTATGACTTCAGGATTTGGATTAAGATAACCGAAATTATCAATGCCTTCTATATTCCACCACACTGCATGTGGATAGTTCATAATGTCTTTAGTGACAAAGTCAAAAGACTTTGTCTTCTCTTTATATGTAGACTCAAAAAATAGTACAATATCTTTAATTATTTCAAACTTACTTGAGGTAGTAAGAGACTCAATAATATCACATGCAATGTTCGTAGCTAATGTACTTGAATATGGCATTTGATTATCAGGCTCTAAACCATTACCGAAACCACCATCTCCATTTTGATATTTCAATAATTCATCAACAATCTCTTTTTCATAATCATCATTGCTGAATAAGTTTAATATAAGAAAATAATCTAACATTCTTCCCTTATTTTTTACGAAAGGTAATGTTTGATTAATAATGGTAGAATACTTAATTTTATTCATATATTTCTCCTTTTATAGTAATTGCTATAATTTTACCATAGTATTGCAAATTGAAAAAGGAGTCAATAACTCCTTTATTTTATTGGTTTTCTAATATAGTAAAAATTATCAATTAATCCACTATGTTCATAATAAATTACAAAGCTACTATCAAAATCTAAATCCAATTGTTTAGAATCATAATTATTGGCTAACTCTCTTGTCCTTAAAAGTGAATCCATAAACTCATCATCATTGAATCTTGAATGTTCAAATGCCAAATATTCACTCTCTTCGATATCGATTATCTCAAATTCATTTCTAAATTCATGATTATATTCTGCTGATACTGCCATGCCAAACATATAACCTTTTACTCCATTTTCTTCGTATAATGCACCAAATGGCTCTTTATATAACCCAGGTAAACTTGCAAGATAACCATTCAATTCATCACAATCCATATTTGCTTCTTTGTCTATCAGTTCCCAAAAATCAATATAGTTGTCAACACCAAGTCTTTTTAACATTACAAACTTATGCTTTTGTAATGTTAATTTTTTTACTTCTACTTCTTTTTTAAAATCCATAATCAACTCTCCACTCTCAAGATTTGAGATGATGATATTTCTCTTCAAAGTTAAATTTAAAGGAACTACAGTTTTTCGGTATTCTCCTGGGGTTATACCAAATACATCATGAAAGGATTTAGTGAAAGCTTCTTGAGAAGAGAATTCGTATTTGAAGGCTATATCAAGTATTCTCTCATCAGTATCTCTCATATCTAAAGCTGCATCACTTAATCTTCTTAACTGAATGTACTTTCTTAAAGTAGAACCTGTTAAATCCTTAAATCTTCTAGTAGTATGATACTTCGAATACCCAATATATCGAGCTATCTTTTCTAGAGTTATCTTATTCTTTAAATCACCTTCAATAAGATCAAGAATTTCCTGTATGTTTAACTTCCAATCCATAACATCACCTATGATGGAGTAAATCCATCTTGCCTTCTACTTAATATAACAAATCGAAAATATAAAGTTTTGATTTGAGTTGCTCTCTTTATGCTATATCATATTACTTAAAAATTGTTTCTTCTCTTGATAGTTGTTTATTCTTATTACTTTTTTATCATACTTACTGATTAATTTATCTATTTCAGGCATTATATCACTTCTAAAGCTCCTAACAAAGTCCAAGAATTCTTCCTCTAAGTTTTCAGTAAATCCTTCTGCCATATCTGATCTACTTTTTCCTTTATACATTTTAGCCCTATTTATAACATTATCTAAACATATGTTTGTATCAATATTAAATAAAATTATTGTATCAGCTAATTGAATTCTAAATTCCATTGTGGATAGGTAGTTTCCATCTATTATCCAGTTTTCATGTTTCTTATCAAACTCATTTATTTGAGCCTTAAGTTCATCTCTCGTAATATGTTCTGTGTTAGAAATATGATATATTTTATCTAAATGTAATAAAGGATATCTTAATATATCTCTTAATTCCTTTGATAATGTTGACTTGCCACTTCCTGGGCATCCTATAATAATAATCTTCCTCATTTGAATATCCTTAACTTTTTTTGTCTCCTCTAAATTTAAGTATCTGTAGATCTTTTTTCATCTCTTTTTTCTCTAGATACATTTTTTCATCTGCAGATTTAATGAATTGATCGACAAAATCCTTGTATGTTTTGTTGTATTCAGCAATTCCATGACTAACACTAATCATATAATGTCTGTCCTCATTTTCATTAATAAAATCAAATTTTGAATATATATTCTCCCATATTACTTCAGAATCTTCTAGCTCCTTATCAACAAAAATTACTAAAAATTCATCTCCCCCAAGTCTAACGATATAGTCTTCTGGACAAATACTTTCTTTTAAAACTTTAGTTACTGTAACCAATAATTCATCTCCTGCATCATGACCTATAATGTCATTAACTTCTTTTAATCCATTCACATCAAGAAAACACACACAAACTTTATCTACTCTATTATTATTATAAGGTATACAATTCATTAGTGAGTGTAGACCAGCTCTTCTATTTAATACATTAGTTAACGAATCATATTCTGAGAAATACTTTATTCTTAAAGAAGATCGCTTATTCCTAATAAAAAGCAATGCAACTATAACTGAACCTAATATGATCAAAGAGAAGTTTGTTGAATTTGATTTTAATACTTTAATCGCTATAAATAAATTATCCGTATTAACAACATCTTTCATTGGACCATTTGTAGAGATAAAGGATACAACCTTCCAGTTTCCATCACCTAAGACTATGTTATTACCTTTATATAAATCACCATTAACATCAAGGTTTGCACTAACTACAACATCTCCATATGTAAATAATCCGTTATCAGTCAAAAATGATCCTTCACTTTCTGTCATCTTATCCCATTCGTAACCAAATGTAGTTTGGAATTTTACATCTTGAAGTTCATCATACATAAATCCCCACTCATGAGTAGTATCATTACTAGATAACCAATATCCACTTGAATTAAGCAAGTATATTTCTCCATTACTACTTCTTGATATATCTTTAAAATCTTCCAAAAGGAAACTAGCCTTATAATTTAATACTATTACTCCTAAAATATCATTGTTTTCATCATATACCGGTTTAGAAAATCTCATTACCGGTTCTTTAGGCTCTTGTATAACAAAATTTTCTACATTTAAATCAAGTTGAGAAATATAGATTTGATCTGAATTAATTTCTATAGACTCACAAAAATAATACCTGTCATTCTTATTCTGTAGATTATCATCATTCACAATTTCCGACTTGTCTAATAAATAATTAATACGAATTATCTCGTCACCTCTTTGGTCAATAAAACGTATTTGATCGTATATTTTTCTTCTTTCAGAAAACATTTTCCACTCTTCAGCAACCATATCATATTGAGAGTTATCATTTAAAACAAAGTTGTCTGCTAAATATAACAAATCAGACAAAACTCCATCAACCTCATTACCTAATAATCCCTGTTCAAGATTAACTATGTTTATTTCCTGTGTTCTAAGTTTATCATTCTTAACATCGATTACTCTTTTTTCAATAATAAACATAAATGAGAAAAATGATATAAATATAAGAAGTAATATTAATATAAAATACCCAAGATAACTAAATATAATTCTTTTTTCTTTATCCACATTTATCACACCTTTTTATATTATTATTGTGTTTAATTATAATGCAAATGTAGAATTATGTCCAATTTTAGGGAGTAGCGTATATATAATATATAAAAAAAGTACTCCTATAGGAGTACTAATTAAAATATATCATATTTTTCATTATAGTAGTTAATAACCGATCTACCCACTGAGAGTATTGGTGTAGAGATAATCATCCCAACTATACCGAATAAAGAGCCGAAAACTGTTAGTCCGAGCAAGATAGCTACTGGATGCATTCTTGTTGCTCTACCCATAACTACAGGTTGTAAAAACAGAGATTCTAATGATTGAGTAACAATAATTACTATAGCTACTGCCCAAGATACCCAGTACATTGGTGTATTATCATTTAATAATACTAATATAACAATTGGAACCCCTCCAATAAAAGGACCTGCATATGGAATTAAATTAGTAATAGCTCCTAATATACCAAATACTGCAATTGTTACTATTACGGAGAATAATCCATTTTGTAAACTCAAAATACTTTCTTGACCTGGAGTATAGAATATAGTACTTGAAGCTATAGAGACAATTGCAATTCCAATTGCAAAGACAGAACCAACTATACCTGCAATCATTAACGCCCCTCGCATATACTCTGTGAACGAAGCTCCTACAATATCAATAAAGTCAGACCATTCACTTTTAACATTCTTAGGAATAATTGATTTTATAGAGTTACCGAAATTACTAAAGTTAGGTAACATAAACCCTACAACTACGGCTCCTATCACAAACTTATAAAAGAAACTTGCTGATGTTGCCAAGAACTCAGCTAACGAGAAATCACTTCCGATAACAAGTTCATACACAGTTTGATTATTTCTAGAAACGGCTTCAATGACACCAGTTACAACTCCACCTTGAACTACTATTTGTAATAAACCGCCGTTAGAAAACTGTGTAGTCATGTATTCGTTAATTGTAGTTATGATGTCTTTTCCAGTGTTCATAAAGTAACTTAAATCATATCCACCAGTAAAGAACTTAATTACAGAACTAAAAGTTACATATGCAAAACCACCAAATAGGATCATCAACAAGAACACTCCCACAAAAGTCACTACAAATGCAGCTGTTGTTGGTTTCATATCCCTTGCTACTAAAGCTGACTCAACAGGCGTCAATAACCAAGCAAATACTATACCTACAATAAATGGTGATAATATGCTTAGGAAAGTAAAAATTGGTTGGAATACCGATTCACCAATTGACTCTAAAATGAACATAAGTAAGGTAATAGCAACTAATACCCCAACTAATTTGATAATTATATTAATCGATTTATATTCTAAACCATCTTCTTTATTTTTAAAGAACTTTGCAATACTTGCAGTTCTTTTATCATCTTTTAAATTTTTTGATGCTTCGTCAATAACTTTTTCTTCCGCCATTAAAGCCACCCTCTTTGAATAAATTCTGTCACAATACTTTATTATAATAAATAAATCTATTTTTTACAAACATCTAAATACTTTAAGGTACCAAAACCAAATGAAGCAATAAACATAATTACTGAACTAAAAAGGAAAATATTCAATGGATTATAACTTATTAACATTCCACCAATAATTGATCCTACTACCATCCCTAAGTGTATTAATGTTTCACGAACACCTAAAGCTACACCTTGTATATCCCCTGCATTTTTTGATATGATTTGTGTAGTTATCGGTTTGAACATATTATGAGTTAAACCAAATAGTAACATAAATCCATAAATCCCTATCGCTGGCCAACAGTAAGTAACAAGTAAAGATAATCCACTTAGTATCAATATAATTACTAAGTAGGTTTTTTCATCTAATACTTTTAATAACTTTGGAGTAACGAAAAAGTTTCCTAAAACTCCAATCATTGACAATGTAAATATATAATAACCAATCTTGATAATTGAAAGGTTTTCACTAGTTAGATAAAATTCTAAGAAATTAAGTGTAACTTGAATTCCAATAGCAAACGTCATAGTTATAAACATGCCCGGTAACAAGTTACTTCCTCGAACTCTATTAATATTAGCCCATAAATTAAAAATATATTGTCTTCTTATATCAACATAAACGGTTTCTTTTGGATATAATATATAAATAACAAAAGCTAGAACAATGAAGGAAAAACTTTGAAAAAAATACACCAGGTTCAAAACTACTAAATTTCCAATATATCCTCCAAGTAAACTCCCTAAAGCTAGTCCTAAAGTTATAACTGCAAGATTATAACTTATCATTTTTGATTTAACATAATCTTCATAGTTATCATTAAAGAAAGCCATAAAACTAACTGCAACTCCACTAAAGAAAGTTCCAAAAATGAACCTAGATATAACCATTACTAGGATAGAATTTGACAACCCAAAAATAAATTGTGCAAAACTCATACCAATTAAAGATATAATCAGCACTATTTTTCTACCTCTTACATCACCCACATCCCCCCAAAATGGAGCGAATATCATAACAGCCAAACTCATAGATGCAAATAAGTAACCAGACCACTTCACATCAATGGCATACATTTCTAAGAGTGATGGTAATATCGGTCTTTCTATATATACAGTTATCCCAATTAGCAAACTAAATATAAGAATTTTAACTGCTCTTTTATTCACCTTTGGTTACCGGATACTTAATAGCATTTTTTTTCAATTTCTCATAAATAATTTCTTCGAAGTCCAACCCTAAATCATGAACCATCGCGATAGAGTAAATTAAAATGTCAGCAAGTTCCTCTTTAACATTTTCTAGATCTTCTGGATCATCTGACCACTGAAAGTTTTCTAACAACTCAGCAGCTTCAATTATTATCGATTTAGCCAAATTACTAGGTGTATCATGAGACCCCCAATTTCGTTCATCTCTAAAATCAATAATGTTTTTAATCATATCCTTCATTTAATCACCTCATTGTAACTTTATAAATTTCTATCAATAAAAAGGAGTATCTTTACTCCTCAATTATTTTCTTAACTTTTTTTCTAACATCCACTCTTGGCATCATAACAATTCTATTACATCCTAAACATTCTAATTTTATGTCAGCTCCGTATCGAATAATCTTCCACTTATTCTCTCCACAGGCATGACCTTTTTTTAAGACTAATACATCGCCTAATTTGATATCTACCATTATTTTACCTTAGCAATTAATTCTTCTAAATCTTTCATTTCCTTGAATTTAATTGTTACATTACCTTTTTTAATCGAAACATCCATTCCTAATATATCAATTAAATGTTGTTGATAACTCTCATAAACATTAATATTTTTTCTTACTACTTTTACTTTTTTTACTTCTTCTCTACCAAGCGCTTCAATATCACGAACGCTTAGTTTATTATCTCTAGCTCTTTTCGCAATTTCCAATGCTCTTTCTTGATCCTCGAACTTGCTCAAAACACGAGCATGTCCCATTGATAAATCTCCTTGATCTACCATACTTTGAATCTCACTCGGTAAACTTAATAAACCAACCATATTAGTAATATGCGATCTACTTTTCCCCACTCTTTTTGATAATTGATCTTGAGTAATATTTAAATTCTCAATAATATTTTTATAAGAATGAGCTACTTCTATTGGAGTTAAGTCTTCACGTTGGATATTTTCTAATAATGCAATCTCCATCATTTGCGAATCAGAATAATCTCTTATAATAGCTGGAACAGTAGTTAAACCTGCTAATCTTGAAGCTCTTGTACGTCTTTCTCCAGCGATTAACACATACTGATTTTCTACCAACTTAACAATGATTGGCGTTATTACACCATGTTCTTTTATTGAATCTGCTAATTCTTGAAGTTGCTTATCATCAAAAATTTTCCTTGGTTGGTATGGATTTGGTACAACATCATTTAAATCAATATTTGTACTTGATTCTCCTTCCATAACTCCATCTAAGAAATAATTCTCGTTAAATAATTCCCCTAAACCTTTTCCAAGTCTACTTTTCATTTTTAATAACCTCCTGCGCAAGTTCACGATAAACTAATGCACCACGAGAATTTGGAGAAAATTGTTGTATCGACTTACCATGTGATGGTGCAATTTGCAATTGCACATTTCTAGGGATAATTGTTTTAAATACTTTTTCTTTGAAATACTTCTTAACTTCAGTTACGATCTCAAAACCAAAGTTGTTTCTATTATCTAACATCGTTAGCAATACACCTTCTATTTTTAGGTCACGTTTGCGTGGACGAAGTCTAGTTTGTACTATTCTAACAGTATTTAATAATTGAGTTAAACCATCTAACGCATAAAACTCACACTGCACTGGTATTAAAACGCTATTTGATGCACAAAGTGCGTTAATTGTTACTAATCCTAATGAAGGAGGACAGTCAATAATAATATAATCATATTCATCTCTTGCCGCCTCTAATTTCTTATAAAGTTGAAATTCTCTTTCTGGCAATGCAGCTAATGCTAACTCTAAACCTGCTAAATCAATAGTTGACGGTATAATATCTAAATTTTTAACGTTTGTATTAACTATTGCATCTACAACTGGTACATCGCTAATTAATATGTCATATCCGTTATGCTCTAAAAAACCTCTATTAATACCTATCCCAACCGTGGCATTACTTTGAGGATCTAAATCAATTAATAAAACTCTATTACCTTTTAAAGCTAATGCAGCACTTAAATTCACCGCGGTAGTTGTTTTACCAACTCCACCTTTTTGATTAACACAAGATATTGTTCTTCCCATTTTTTACACCTACTTACATATACTTCTATTAAATCACATTTTTAGATAATTATCACTATATAATTTTAGATTTTATAAAGGATTCTTTTTAATTTTACCAAAAATCCTTGGATATTTTTTATTTGTTGAAGAAATTTTCTTAATTTTAACCAAACCTCTTTCTCCTGATGAGTCTGGTAGTTGATATTCAACAACACTCTCTAACGTCGAACCAAGTTTTTTAAAAGCAGGCTTACTTTCATTCACCTCTTCTGAAACATTAGCACCCTTCAAAGCAATAAAATAACCATTTTTTTTAACATATGGAATACATAACTCACTTAATACATTTAATTTAGCCACCGCTCTAGCAAAAGCAATATCATACGTCTCACGTTTATCAAGCACATATTCTTCGGCTCTAGCATGAACACAATTAGCCTCAATCCCTAGTTCACTACATAGTAAATCTAAAAACTTAATTCTTTTATTTAATGAATCAATTATTGTTAAATCTATCTCAGGATAGATAATCTTTAATGGAATACCTGGAAAACCAGCTCCTGAACCAATATCACATATTTTTTCATCCTTAAAGTTATGTGTTTTGACTACACACAATGAATCATAAAAATGTTTTAGATACACTTCACTTTTTTCAGTAATAGCTGTCAAATTGATTTTTTCATTCCACTCAACTAAAAGTTCATAATATCTTTCAAATTGATTAAGTTGCCTCTCAGTCAACTCAATTCCTAAATCTAAAAATAATTCTCTCATTTCATTGTCCTAATATGCATCATAAGGATTGAGATATCAGCTGGATTAACACCAGATATTCTCATAGCTTGACCCATAGTCCTTGGTTGAATTTTCTTAAGTTTCTCAGTTGCTTCTAACGCTAAGTTATGAATGTCATCATAAATAATTGTTGGTGGAATTAACAAACTCTCCATCTTAATTAACTTCTCAGCATTTTTTATTGATTTATCAATATAACCTTTATATTTTATTTGTATCTCTACTTGTTCTGCTTCTTCAGCATTTAAAGTAACAAGTTCATTTAATATTTCTTTAACCTGATAATAATTCACTTCAGGTCTTTTCAATAACTCATATGCACTTAAGTTATCTTTCAAATTAGTTGAACCTATATCTTGTAGATATTCATTAACATCTTTTGTATTATAGATTCTTTTTGAAGCTAACTCAGCTATCTCTTCATTTATTCTATTCGTTTTACTCTTAAATTCTAAATATCTTGAATCATCAATCAGTCCAACCTTATAACCCATCTCAGTTAATCTGATATCAGCATTATCATGACGAAGTAACAATCTAAATTCTGCTCTCGAAGTTAATAATCGGTATGGTTCTTTTGTCCCTTTAGTTACTAAATCATCGATCAACACACCAATATATGCCTCACTTCTTTTCAATACTAAAGGTTCATTACCTTCAATTTTTAAACAAGCATTTATACCAGCCATTAAACCTTGACATGCTGCTTCTTCATATCCACTTGTACCATTTACTTGACCTGCCGTATATAATCCCTCGATCAATTTAGTTTCTAGAGTTGGTGAAAGTTGAGTCGGTAATATTGCATCATACTCTATTGCATACGCATACTTAGAAATTACCGCATTTTCTAACCCAGGAATAGTTTTTGTCATTCTCTCTTGGACTTCATATGGCATACTTGTAGAAAAACCTGCTACATAAATCTCATCAGTAAACATACTTTCCGGCTCTAAAAATATTTGATGTCTGTCCTTATCACTAAATCTTACTAACTTATCTTCTATACTTGGACAATATCTAGGTCCAACCCCTTCAACCACTCCAGAATACATACTGCTCCTAGATAAATTTTCAGTAATAATCTTATGAGTATCCAAATTAGTATATGTAAGGTGACATGGTAATTGGTCCTTAAGTTCTATATAAGGAGTCTGATTAGTGAAAGAGAAACTTCTAATTACATCATCACCTGGGTGAATTTTAGTATTAGAAAAATCAATTGAATCAGCTTTTATTCGTGGTGGTGTTCCAGTCTTTAACCTAAAAGTCTCAAAACCTAAATCTCTTAGATGTTCACTTAATCCCATTGAAGCTCTTTGTCCTTCTGGACCACTAACTTTAACATTACTACCTACAAGGATCTTGCTTTGCATATAAGTCCCTGTAGTCATTACAACAGCTTCAGAATAATAAATTTCTCCACTTTCTAGCTGAATTCCTTTAACCTTATTATCTTCAACAATCAATCTATCTACATAGGCTTCTATAATATCTAAGTCCTTTTGATTCCTCAAAGTTTTTTGGATTTCTTTAGGGTATAAATATTTATCTGCTTGTGCTCTTAATGCCCTAACTGCAGGACCTTTGGAAAGATTAAGCATTTTCATTTGTAAATAAGTCTTATCAGCATTCTTTCCCATCTCTCCACCAAGAGCATCTATCTCACGAACAACTATACCTTTCGCAGGACCTCCAATAGACGGATTACATGGTAAATTACCAATCATATTTATATTTCCAGTTATAAGTAAGGTAGAATGATTCATCCTTGCACCAGCTAAACAAGCTTCGATACCAGCATGTCCTCCACCTATAACTATTAAATCATACATAATATAACGCCTTTCTGTTAACATATTTATATATAGTTTCCTAAAATTTGTCTTATTTATTTTATCATATTTTTTTCATATTACCCCTTTATATGTTAAAATAATATTGCGAGGTGTTATTATGGATAATAAAAGAATTTTAATCGTTGAAGATGAACCTACTATCCAGAGAGTTGTCTCTAAGTACTTTAAAGCTGAAGGCTTTAATGTAATCACAGCTGATGATGGTTTCATAGCATTAGAAAAATTCAATAATAACGATATCGATCTTATCTGTTTAGACATTATGATGCCTAATATAGATGGTTGGACAGTTACAGAAACAATTAGAGAAACTTCAAATGTTCCAATCATTATTATGACAGCGTTATCAAGTGAAGAAGATGTCTTAAAAGGTTACTCCTACAAAATTGATGATTACATAACAAAACCTTTCAATCCAAAAATTTTAGTAGCCAAGGCTAAGAGTTTACTTCATAGAGTATCAACTCAACCAGTTCATACTTCAAGTAATATCTTTCATGCTGGTCCAATAGAGTTAAACGCTGAAAATCTATTACTAAAAATTGATGGAAAAACAAAAGACGTTTCAAGAACTGAATTTGATCTTTTGAAGTTTTTAATTGAAAATAAAGGTGAAGTTTGTACACGAGAAAAAATACTTGAAGAAGTATGGGGTCCAAGCGGAGTAGAAACAAGAATTGTAGATACATATATTAAAAAATTACGAAAATTGTTTGGCGAGCATTCAAAAATAATAAAAACCGTATTCGGTTTAGGTTATAGATTTGATATAGAATAATGAAAAAGTTTAGAACTCTATCATTATCTACTCAAATCTTTTTCTTAATCACTTCATTTATTTTAATATTAATTCTACTACAATTCATCATCTATAGAATACTTTTTCTTGGATTCTATCAAGATTCAAGACTGGATAATATTGAATCTGAAATAGCAGAGTACGTAATAGATTTAAAATCTCATGATAATAACAATTACTTTGAAACAATAACAGATTTCACTTCAAAAAACAACATAATTTCACTAATACTCGATAATGATTTTAATACAGTAGACTCTGAAACATCGCATTATATAATCGAAGTAACTACTTCTACTTTTGAGGAATACAAGATTAGATTACCAGAGCCTAACAATAAAATAAAAGTACATGACCGAGTTGAGGCTGAGCTTATTTCCTTAGCTGATAAAGAATACGAAGTTATAAGCCTTAAAGTAAACAACGAGGATTTATACAATCTAACTTGTACAGATTGTGTACCTGTCGTTGCTAAAGGAGTAGTTACTAATATTGAAGTACCTAAGAACTTAAACTATGATTTTGGGAAATTCCAAGTAACTACAACTGAGGTATTATATCTACAATCTAATAAAGACAAATTGACTGAAGAACAGTACCTTGATGGACATAGATATCCTCATGAAACACAGTTTTCTAAAAATGAAGTATATTTACACAAGATATCTGATGACTACTGGGTTATGAATATTTACATAATGGAAAGTAGTGAAGAAGTATTAAATATATTAAGTACTTATAACTTAACTATTTATGCAGTAATGCTACTACTAGCTATTACAATTTCAATAATAGTAAGTAGAATGATTTCAAAACCAATAAAATCAATAGATGATGTTGCTAAAGAGATTTCCAATCTTAACTTTGATATTAAGGCTAATGAGTATCAAAATAAAGAAACATCTTCTTTAACCGAGAACATAAATACCATAGGTGTTAATTTAAGAAATAATATTGACAAACTTAATAAACGAAATAATGAAGTAGTATATCTATATGAACAACAAACTAGTCAAGTTGAACTTAGAAAAAGATTCATCTCCGCTATCTCTCATGAATTAAAAACTCCATTAATGGTTATGAATATCACCATTCAAGGAATTTTAGATGGAATCTTTTCTCAAGAAGATCAAGATGACGAGCTAAGAAGAGTACTTGCAGAAATTACAAATACTGATGTAATGATTAAAGATCTATTAGATGTCTTTAAACTAGATGATATGATTGTTAAAAATCTAGATAAAATCAATTTAAAAACTGTTACTCAAAACATCTTAAATTCTGTAGAAAACTTAACAAAGCAATATAAACAAGAAGTAATCTTAGACACTGCTAGAAGTCCTATCATCTACGGTGACTTTAAACTAATTTCGATGGTGGTTTCAAACCTAATTACAAACGCAATTAAATACACACCTGAAAACGAAAAAATCCATATATCAATTCTATCTATAAAAGATTCAATTACATTCAGTGTTACTAATTACGGTGTACAGATTCCAGAAGAGTCATTAGAACATTTATTTGAACCATTCTACCGTGTCGATAAGTCAAGAAAAAAGACCACTAAGACAAAAGGTACTGGTTTAGGATTATATATCGTATCTGAAACATTAAAGGCTCACGGATTCGAATTCGGTGTTGAAAACATTGATAATGGTGTAACCTCTTGGTTCACAGCTGTCAAAAATAAAAAGAATTTAAAAACAAGGTAATTCTACCTTGTTTTTTTACTGAACTAAGAAATGATATGTTACATCATTACCATTTTTACTTGTTAGACTAATAGAATATATGCCATTATTATTGGTTTCATCTATTATAACTATAATTTCTCGTTGATTGAATTGTCTCGGTATAATCACTTTAACCTCATCACCTATTTCAGCATCAATTACTGAATTATGTAAATCATATTCAAAATCCTCTGGATTAATTGTATCAACACATATTCCACTAAATGTACTCTTCCAACAATAACTTGATGGAATTGTATTATATACTTCATTATTATATTGTATAAAAACATCAGGAGCCTTAACTACTTTCCTTGATTCCAAAAAAAGTATTGTAAAAGCACTTAAAACGATCAAAACAGTTACAAAAATCAATTTAGATTTACTATTCATATAATCACCCTTTGTACATTATAAGTGTCATCAATTAAACAAACAACTTTTTTAGGGCAAGTTACATAAAAAAAAGTCTCTTCTTAGGCACCCCCACCCACATGAGACCAATGTTTAAGGCTGCTACGTTCCCGTCCTGACCTGGTTCACTTTGAACCCATTGAATGAAGGTACCTAAAAAGAGACTATCGTAAATGTATAATATCATATACTTGATGTTCAATCAAGGTTAAATCTTATTTCTCAATCTTTGGAAAAATTCTTTCATAATATCAGAACATTCTTTTTCCATCATTCCTGAAACTACATCCACCCTATGATTAAATTCGTCATTACCTAGAATATTAACAATACTAGTATGACATCCAAATTTATTTTCCCTAGCACCATAATAAACTTTAGGAATTCTTGAATTAATTATCGCTCCTGCACACATTGCACACGGCTCAATAGTTACATAGAGTTCACAACTTTCTAATCTCCATGTACCTAAAGTTTTACATGCTTCTTCTATACAGATAATTTCAGCATGTTGAGTTGATACTTGAGAACTCTCTCTAAGATTGTGCGCTCTAGCAATTACAACATCATCCTTAACAATGACAGCACCTATTGGTACTTCACCTAAATTATATGCTTTTTGTGCTTCTTCTAGAGCTAGAATCATAAATTTATTTTTCATATCTTGGTTTACCAACAACATCATGACAATGTCGACATCTTGGTTCATAACTTTCTGCAGCTCCAACCATTACAATTGGATCATTAAAATTGGCAGGTTTGCCATTGATTAATCTTTGAGTTCTAGTTGCTGGATTTCCACACATAGTACAAATTGCACTTACTTTACTAACGTACTCAGCTTTCACTATTAACTCACCCATTAAACCAAAAACTTCACCTCTGAAATCTTTATCTAGTCCTGCACATATTACTCTTACACCATTATCAGCTAGATGCTCACATACTTTGATAAGTTCATCATCAAAGAACTGTGCTTCATCAATTGCAACGGCATAGGTATTTGGATTAACATGCTTCATAATCTCTCTTGCCTTCTCTATTACAATTGCTTCATATCTATAGTTACTGTGAGAAACTACTTCAGTCTCACTATATCTGTTATCTATTTTAGGTCTAAATACTAACACTTTTCGTTTTGCATAATCTATTCTTTTAATTCTACGAATAAGTTCTTCAGTTTTACCTGCGAACATACTACCACATATTACTTCTATCCAACCATCTCTTGGTGTTATATACATATTATCTCCTCCACATATAATTTTATAATATATGAGTGAAAAAAGATATCAGTAATTATAAAAATCGACAATTATTTTATTCAAGAATATTTGTAGTGAGCGGTAATAATGAGTGGTATATAAAAACAATTGAAAAAAGGTGTTTTAGATGTTACTATTCAAAAGTTACTTAGTACTAATGATCAATATAGATATTGAATAATTCAACAAATTAATAACCAAAGTAGCGACAAACTAAAACTCAAAGAAGGCAGATTATGTCCAGTACTTTATCGATTAGAAGATAATAATCATATCGAAAGTTAATTGGAAGATATAAGAATTCTATCTAGTAGAGGTAAAAGTGTACCAATAAAAAAAGCCACATCTAGTGGCTTATTTTAATTAATTATTTTCTTGTTCTTCTAGTGCAGCTCTTTCAGCAGCTCTTTCAGCTCTTTCTGCAACAGTTTTAGTATGTTGTTCTTTAGCTTTTTGAGCAGTTTCGAAACGTTTATTGAATCTATCTACACGTCCGTCAGCTTGGATTGAAGATTGTTTTCCTGTATAGAATGGATGACAATTTGAACAAGTATCTACTTTAATAGTTTCTAAAACAGAACCAGTTTCAAACTCATTTCCACATGTAGTACAAGTAACTGTTACGTTATTATACTTTGGATGTACGCTTTCTCTCATTTTATTTCTCCTTCCGCCATAGCTATTTAGCCATAGTAAGTTTTGCTCAATTATTATAACAGTATATATAATATAATTCAAGTATATTTTATATCATAATTCTTTGAACATTCGTATAAAAGCAAAAAAGTTCTCATTATAGAGAACTTTTATAGTGATGTTTATTCAATGATTTCTAGCTTTGCTCCCAATTTAATTAACTTATTCACAAAGTCTGGATAACCTCGCTCAATAATTTCAATATTTTCAACTATAGTTATCCCATCAGCTATTAAACCGGCTAATACTAAACTCATTCCGCCACGTAGATCCTTAGCTTTAACTGTAGCTCCCTTTAATGAACTTTTACTAATATGTATTTTATCATCTTTTAATAATATTTTTGCATCCATCTTTTTAAGATCAATGCAATTACTAAATCTGTCTTTAAATATATTATCTTTAACAGTACTACTTCCAATCATTGTAAGTAGAGTTGTAAACGGTTGTTGAAGATCAGTCGGGAATTCTGGATAGACATCTGAAACAAGATCTATAGGTTTAAGATGTAATCTTCTAATTTTTAAAATATCATTTAAATAACTAACTTCACATCCTATATGTTCTAATACATCTAATGTTCTTTCCATATCAAAAACATTGACTTTCTTTAGAGTCAATTTTCCAAACATCGCACCTAAAGCCGCGTAAGTACCGGCTTCAATACGATCTGGTTTAATTTTATATGAAACATTATTAAGAGTTTTTACTCCTACTACCTTTATACTTCTTGGACTATCCCAGGTTATTTTTGCACCCATATTATTTAAGTATTTTACTACGTCAATTACTTCAGGTTCTTTAGCAACATTATTTACTATAGTTTCTCCCTTACATTTAACACTAGCTAAAATAAGATTGATTGTCGCACCAACTGAAGGTTTAGGCAGATTAATAGTAGTACCTTTTATAACATTCTTTGTTAGAATAATTCTACCATTTTCTTCTTTTACCTTTACTCCTAACGATTTAAGTCCTTCTAGATGAAAATCTATCGGTCTACTTCCAAGGTCGCATCCCCCTGGATAAGCAATTACAACAGATGTAAATCTATTTATTAATGCTCCCATTAAATAATAAGAGCCTCTAAAATCACTGACTTGACTACTTGTTAGATTGTTTTTCTTAAGTTCAATTGAATTAACCATTAATATATCATCAGTAAAATTAGTTTCACACCCAATGTCGTTTATGATATTAATCATTTTATCGACATCGGTTATTCTTGGAATATTTTCTATTTTACTTTCATGACATAGTAATGAAGCTGCAATTATTGGAAGTGCACTATTTTTAGCACCATTGATTACAACATCACCAGACAAATGGTTTCCACCAAATATCCTTAAAGATTTCAAATAATCACAATCCTTTACAAAATATTATATTAATTTCATTTTAAATATATGATTATATTTGAATTCTGACATAATTAGAATATAATAATATTGGTGATAATTATGAAAACAATTAACGAGATAGAAATTATTAATGCAGTAGAGAAGCTTTGCTTAGATGCTAACTTTTCCTTGAGTAAGAAGGTTTTGAAAAAGATAGCAACTAGTGAAGATACTGAATCTAGCCCAATCGGAAAAAAAATTCTTGGGCAGATAATCGAGAACGCTTCCATAGCGGAAAGCGAATTTAAGCCTATGTGCCAAGATACTGGTATCGTAGTAGTGTTTTTAGAGATTGGAAAAGTTCAATTTAACTTTGACATTCATGAAGCTGTAAATGAAGGTGTAAGAAGAGCTTACAAAACAGGTTACTTACGTAAATCTATCGTTAAACATCCACTTGATAGAGAAAACACGAAAGATAATACTCCAGCTATTATCCACACTAAGATTACTAATACAGATAATTTAAAAATTACTATTGCTCCAAAAGGTGGAGGTAGTGAAAACATGAGTAAACTTAAAATGTTAACTCCCGCAGAAGGATACCAAGGAGTAAAAGACTTTATTATTAACACAATTAAAGAAGCTGGTGGAAAGACTTGTCCACCGATTATAGTTGGTGTTGGTATTGGTGGTAACTTAGAAAAAGCTGCACTTATTTCCAAAGAAGCTTTAATGAGGGATATTGAAGATTCATCACCTGATGAAATTAATAAAAAACTTGAAGACGAACTATTAGAAGAAATAAACAATTTAGGAGTTGGACCTATGGGATTTGGTGGTAACACAACAGCCCTAGCTGTTAAAGTAAACACATATCCATGCCATATAGCTGCATTACCTGTAGCTGTAAATTTACAATGCCATGCCGCAAGACATAAGAGTGTGATACTATGAAAATAACAACGCCATTAACAAAAGATGTAATAAAAGAGCTAAAAGCTGGAGATATTGTATATATAACTGGTACAATATATACCGCCAGAGATGCAGCTCATAAAAAGCTTATTGATTTACTAAACAACAATCAAGAACTACCTATCCCAATAAAAGATAGTATTATTTATTATGTAGGACCAACACCTGCAAAAGAAAATGAACCTATAGGATCATGTGGACCAACTACATCTTATAGGATGGATCCATTTATGGAGCCGCTTCTTAAGTTAGGACTAGGAGGAAGTATTGGAAAAGGACCACGTGGAGAAGAAATCAAAGATGCTTTAAAGACTTACAACTCAGTTTACTTTTCCGCTATTGGTGGTACAGCTGCTTATTTAAGCAAATTCGTTAAAGCAGCAAAATTAATTGCTTTTCCTGAACTCCAAAGCGAAGCTATTAGAGAATTAACAGTTGAAGATTTCCCTGTATTTGTCACTTATGATGTTTACGGAAATGATTTAATTGAAAGTGAAATTAAGAAGTATAGGAGATAAATATGAGATTTCGTATAGAGACAGATGCTTTAGGATCTAAAGAAGTTCCGATAGAAGCATACTATGGTATACAAACTTTACGTGCAAAAGAGAATTTTGAAGTTACTAAAGAAAAAATTCATAAGCAGTTAATAAGAGGTTTAGCTATCGTAAAAAAAAGTAGTGCTCAAGCTAACAAAGAGGCTGGTCTATTAGATGATGAACTAGCATCTGCTATCATTCTTGCTTGTGATGATATCATCAACGGAAAACTTCATGGACAATTCATTACTACTGTATTCCAAGGTGGAGCAGGAACATCAATTAATATGAATGCAAATGAAGTTATCGCAAATAGAGCTGAAGAAATACTTGGTGGTAAGAAAGGTGAATACAAATTAGTTCATCCACTAGATAATGTAAACTGTGGACAATCTACTAATGATGTTGTACCTACTGCTAGTAAAATAGCTGTAATTGTACTTACTAAAAAATTAATTGTAGAATTAAAAAAACTTCATAAAGTTTATGAAGAGAAAGCTAATGAGTTTGTAGGGACTATTAAAATGGGACGCACTCATCTTCAAGATGCTGTTCCAATGAGCTTAGGTCAAGAATTCAGCGCCTTTGCTAGTGCATTAGGACGAGATATAAAACGCATTACTGCAGCAATGAAAGACTTAAGAGAGATAAACATGGGAGCTACAGCAATTGGTACAGGTTTAAATGCTAATGAGATATACTTAAATAATATTACAAACTTTGTTGCTAAAAACTCTAGAATTAAGTTTACTAGAGCTGTAAATCTAGTTGACTCTACTAGAAACCTTGATAGCTTCTTGTGGTTATCATCATCATTTAAAACATTAGCTGTTAATTTATCAAAAACAGCAAATGACTTGAGATTAATGTCATCTAGTAGTGGTTTTGGAGAAATCAATTTACCACATCTACTTATTGGTTCTTCTTCCACTCCAGGTAAAGTTACTCCTGTAATCCCAGAATTAGTTAATCAAGTTGCATTTCAAATTATGGGATATGATCTTACTATCACAAAAGCAGTTGAAGCTGGACAACTTGAGCTAAACGTATTCGAACCAATAATTATAGTAAATCTATTCCAACAATTAGATTACTTAAGACGAGCTGTAAGAACGTTTAGAAAAAAAGCTGTAGAGGGTATTACAGTTAATGAGGAGAAAATGGTTAAAACTATTGAAGATAGTTTAAGTATGGTTACTGCACTTATTCCTCATGTAGGTTACGAAAGAAGTGCATTAATAGCTAAAGAGGCATCTGCAACTAAAAAAACTATTAGAGAAGTTGTAGTTGAAAATAATATTTTAACGGAAAGAGAACTTGATATTATACTAGATATAAAAAGAATGACTCAACCAGGTATTGTTGGTGAGACACTTATAAAGAAAAAATAACCCAAATGGGTTATTTTTTTTATCTTGTAAATATAAAGTTCTTCTCATCAGATAACTCATTATTAAATGAATAATTATTTTCACAGAAGAGTTTTATATTGTTAACATCCTCAATGCTGTTTTTAATTAAATAATTCAACATAACTCCTCTTGCCTGCTTAGAATATGTGGCTAGATTTTTATAGTTACCATCTTTAAATTCTCTAAATCCTATATTAATCATGTCTCTATCAATCATCTTAGAAAACTCATTCGAAGCAAGATTTACAATTGGTTCATCAATATAATCCCCAACATCTTTCCACAAAGAATATAAATCCTTCATGCAATTAAAGTCTAATCGATATTGTTTTATTAACGTTGAAGGTGTTAACAAGCCATAGAAAGCTGAAAGGATTATAACTTTATTATTTAAATAATTCCAATCACTCTCATTGTAATTATTAATTTCAAGACCCTTAAACACTAGTCCAGTATATGCATTTATCGCAATGTTTTCATCTAAACTATCAAAGTTATTAATGTTAGAAAAAACATTATTTAGCATATCTCCCTTAATTTTATACAGTTTACCTAGTTCCTCTTTACTAAGGCCTTTCAATATTTTAATAATACTTTCAGTCCTATCTAGAAACATTGGTTCAATACCATTTATATCAGTATTTTTAAACTGCATAGTTTTAGACGGTGAAACTATTATCTTCATTAGAAGGCCCAATCACCTTTTCTAAACAGTGGTGTAACGTTTCCATCAGCGTCATAACCGTCAATGTCTAACTCGTTTGAACCTACCATAAAGTCTGTGTGAACCAAACTATTATTAATTCCTGCTTTCTCTAAATCATCATCACTCATGTCATTTCCACCTTCAACACATGAAGCATATGCTCTACCAAATGCAAAATGACAACTCGCATTTTCATCATATAGTGTATTGTAAAAAATTGTGTTTAAGTTAGAGATAGGTGAATTAAACGGAACTAATGCGACTTCTCCTAAATACTTTGCTCCTTCATCCATATCTAGTAAACTTTCTAAACTCTCTTTTCCGACTTTAGCGTCAAAATCTACTACTTTTCCATCTTTAAATGTCAATACAAAATCTTCAACTAGTGTTCCACGTAAGTTAAGTGGCATAGTTGAAGCTAGCGTACCATTAACCCCATATTTATGATTTGTTGTGAAAATTTCTTCTGTAGGTACATTTGGAATAAATACATGTCCGTCGGTAGCAGGGTCACCACCAGATATCCAAATATGACCTTCAGGTAAATCCACATGTAGATCAGTCTTTCTAGATTTGTAATGTAATTTTGTGAATTTTTTTTCGTTTAAGAAACTTGTTTTTTCTTCTAGATTACTTAAGTGGATATCCCATGCCTTTATTGCATCTTCTTGGTCGACTCTTGTACATTTGAAAATATAAGACCATAATTTTTCAACAGCTTTATCACTACTTAAGTCGGGAAAAACTTTTTTAGCCCATGTTTCACTTGCAATCGCAGCTCCACACCAACGAATATCACCATTCAATATTTGCTTTCTGTAAGGCATCATTTTCAAACCACTTGCTTTTCCTGCCATAGCAATACGACTTGGGTCAATTCCCTTTAATAAATCTGGATTACTAGCACTAATACTTATCATAGCAGCTCTACGCTCAATTAATTCTTCCATTTTCTTTAGTGAATATTCAGGTACATCAACTAAAACATCATCACTTGCATGTTCATATTTGATTCTAGCTAAATTACCATAACTCCAGTTTACATGTACTGGACCTGCATTAAACTTCTCATAAGCAAGTCTCACAATAACTTCAACAATTTCCTTTGCATCAATCGAAGCATTTAGTACAAGATCCTGTCCTTCTTGTAAGTTGACACCTTTTTTTAATAACAACTCGGCGTACTTCTCTAATTTTTGATTAAAATCCATACATATCCCTCCTATTTTTTATAAATATCTCTTAATCGTAGATAATGATCCTTGTTCTCTTGAATACTTTTAACGTCTTCATCACTTAATTCTTTTACTATTCTCATTGGATTACCAACAGCTAAATGTCGCTTTGGTACGACTTTACCTGGTGGTACAACACATCCAGCTGCCACCAACGCCTCTTCTTCAACAACTGCACCGTCCAAAATTATAGACCCCATACCAATTAAAGCTCCATTTTGAATATGTGCTCCGTGAATAATAGCACCATGTCCAACTGTTATATCATCACCTATTATAGTATTAAATCCAATGCTGTCATGTAGAACAGCTAGATCTTGAATATTACTTCTTTCTCCAATTTCCACTTTCGCCATGTCTGATCTGATTACTACATTAAACCATATACTTGCATCTTTTTTTATAGTAACGTTTCCTATAACTTTAGCTCCATCCGCTATAAATACACTATTATCTATATTCATATTTCCTCCTAAAATGTGTAATCTAAAATTGTGAAATTACCACTAAAATTATTATAGCACAAAGATTTTTTTGAATCTTAAAATATTCTCATCAATTATCCTTTCTGCCCGTATATTTAAACGACTTTGGAATCATCTTATAATTAGTATCTTTTCTAATCGCTATCTTATTACCACATTCACAAAACAAATCCCCAGTAGGTTCTTTTACTATCCACTTGTCTATTCTTTGAAAATGACATTTTAAGACAGAACCCATACCTATTTTGTTGTATTTGAATAATTTCGATTTACATTTAGAACATTTAATAGTTAACATTTTGCACCTCTATAAAAAGTATACACTAGAATTGCCTTTAATTTTAAATATGATAGAATATTAGATGAATAAATTTAGGAGTGTTTATATGAAAAAAATAGAATTAATCGCAACTACTTCATTTGGATTAGAAGCAGTTGTGAAAAGAGAAATAATTAGTCTGGGTTATAAAATTATCAAAACTGAAGATGGCAAGATAACATTTGAAAGTGATTTAACAGGAATAGCAAAAGCTAATCTGTGGCTTAGAAGTGCGGATAGAGTTTTAATAAAAGTAGGAGAGTTCAAGGCTGTTACATTCGATGAACTCTTTGAAAACACAAAGGCCCTACCATGGACAGATTGGATACCAGTTGATGGAAACTTCCCCGTTAATGGAAAAAGTGTTAAATCGGCATTATTCAGCATTTCTGACTGTCAAGCTATTGTTAAAAAGGCAGTTGTAGAAAGTATGAAAACAAAATACCCTGTTGAAAGATTTGAAGAAACTGGACCAAAATATACTGTTCAAGTTTCCCTTTTGAAGGACGTGGCAACTCTAACTATAGATACTAGTGGGTCTGGTTTACATAAACGCGGTTATAGAAAATTTAATGTAGAAGCCCCGATTAAAGAGACATTAGCAGCAGCACTTATTCAGCTTAGTTACTGGAACAAAGATAGAATCTTATATGATGTATTCTGCGGTTCTGGTACTATCCCTATAGAAGCAGCATTAATAGCCAGAAATATAGCACCAGGTCTAAACAGAGAATTTGATGCAGAGACTTGGCCAATATTTAATGATGAATGGAAAACAGAAAGAGAAATCGCTGTTAATTCAATTGATCACGATTCTAAAATAGAGATATACGCATCTGATTTAAATAAAAGTAATCTGGGAGCTGCTAAAAGTAACGCAATGGCTGCGGGTGTTGTGGATTCAATTACCTTTTTCCTTAGTGATTTTAGAGAAGTTGATTTCACTAAAGATTATGGAATCATCATATCAAATCCACCTTATGGTGAGAGATTAGAGAAGGAAAACTCTTACCAAGTAAAAAGGCTATATCGTGATATGGGTGAGATTTTTAATCAACTAGATACTTGGAGTAAGTACATAATTACTTCATTCGAAGGATTTGAAAACTTATACGAAAAGAAAGCTGATAGAGTAAGAAAACTTTATAATGGGAAACTTAAAGTTAGATACTATCAATATTATGGAGCAAGACCACCTAGAGAGAATTAATTTAAAAATTAATATGATTGATGTTTTTTTATTTCTAAATCCTATTTAGATATATATTACAACCTTATTTTTGTCTTAAGTAATAATATAAATTAAAAATGTCCTAAGTGTACTGCACCCCAATAATTGGACGTAACAGAAATATGTTACAATAAACCAATAAAGGGGTGCTTTTTTATGGCAAAATACGATGTTGATTTCAAAATTACGGTTGTAAAATTTTATAGAAACAATGGTTTTGTGGAGACAATTAAAAAATTTAAAATTTCTCAAACGGCACTTTATAAATGGGAGAGACAATTTCAAGGAGTAGGATTTGAGAGAAAGAAACATGAATTTTATAAACTAGAAGATAAGATGAAAATTCTCAATTTCTACTGGGAACATGGAATAATTGAGACAGAGAGAAAATTCAATGTTGGTCGATCTTCTATTCACCAGTGGGAACTTATCTACAACGAAGAAGGTGAGCCAGGGTTATATAAGTCGAGACGCTCCAAAGTGAAAAAGAACTTATCAGAAAATGAAAAGTTGATGGCTGAGTTACAATATCTTAGAATGGAAAACGCAGCCCTAAAAAAGTTGGGGACCTTAGTTCGAAACAGGAAAAAGTAATTGCGATCAATGAACTAAGGGAAGAATTTAGTTGGCAATTAAAGGATCTATTAACAATTCCCTGTTTAACGATTAGTAAATCAACATATCATTATATATCATCGAATCTAAATAGAGAAAATCCCGATTTAGAGCTAATAACAATAATAAGCGGAATACAACAAGGAAACAAGTATAGATATGGATATAGACGAGTTACTCTCGTTTTAAAGAAAAAATACGATATAACAGTAAACCATAAGAAGGTATTACGACTTATGAGAGAAAATAGCTTGTTGTCAAAAAAGAAGCAAAGGAAAAAATATAAATCTTATAGAGGTACGGTAGGAAAAATAGCAGCCAATGTCTTAGATAGAAACTTTTACGCCACTAAATCAAATGAGAAATGGTGCACTGATATCACTGAATTTAAGGTATGTGGTGAAAAAATATATCTATCACCAACAGTAGATTTATTTGATAGAAGTATTGTAAGTTACACGTACTCAAAAACACCTAATGTCTCCTTGGTAATAAATATGCTTGATAAAGCATTTGAAAGTAATTCAACTGATAATTTAACAATACATTCTGATCAAGGTTTCCATTATCAAAACAAAAGATACACCGACATACTAGAGGAAAATGAAATTACTCAGAGCATGTCTCGAAAAGGAAATTGTATTGATAATTCACCGATAGAAAATTTTTTTAGTGTTCTCAAAAATGAGTTTTATTACCAAGAAGAATTTGAAACAGTTGATGATTTCTTATTCAAACTAGATGAGTATATTGAGTATTACAATAACGATAGAATTTCACTAAAACTAAAAGGATTCACACCAATGGAATATCGATATGAATCACAATTTATTTAATTTTATATAGTTTTACGTCCAAAAAATTGGGTTCAGTACATAAGTGGACATTTTTTTATAATCTAAACAAATATTTGTCTAATTCCCATTTTGAAATAGTTAATCTAAACTCATCCCATTCTTTATTCTTAGAAAGAATAAATTTATCAACTAATCCATTACCTAAAGCACTAGAAACAATATCATTATTCTTAAGTTCCTTTAAAGCATCTTTTAAATTCTCTGGTAAGTTTAAAATCCCTAATTCTTCTCGCTCTTTACGAGTCATCGTATATAAATTTAAGTAGGTTGGATCTAATGGTGTCATATTATTTTTTATTCCATCTAATCCTGCAGCTAATATAACTGCGAATGCTAAATATGGATTTGCAGCTGGATCTACAGATCGTAACTCAGTTCTTGTAGCCAATCCTCTCGCAGCTGGTATTCTAAGTAAAGCACTTCGGTTTGCATCACTCCACGAAATATAGCATGGAGCTTCATAGCCAGGAACTAAGCGTTTATAAGAGTTTACTATAGGATTAGTAATAGCAGTATAACCTCTTGCATGTTCTAATATACCTGCTATCCAATTTCTACATATTTTAGATAATTTCATTGGATCATTTTCATCAAAGAAAATATTATTCCCTTCACTATCAAGTAAAGAGCAATTAACATGCATACCCGAACCATTAATCTTAGCTATTGGCTTTGGCATAAAAGTAGCATGTAAATTGTGTCTTTTAGCGACGTTTTTTACAACTACCTTAAACGTTTGTAAATTATCACTTGCTTCTAAGGCGTTAGCGAACTTGAAATTTATTTCATTTTGTCCTTGTGCAACCTCATGATGTGCAGCCTCTACGTTAAACCCTAGTTTTTCCAATTCTAAAACGATATCTCTTCTACAGTCCTCTGCTTGATCAATTGGAGCTAAATCAAAGTACCCCCCATGATCTGAAAACTCCAAAGAAACTTCTCCATCTATTATCTTAAACAAGAAGAACTCAGGCTCTACTCCAATATTGAAAGAATTATAACCCAAAGATTTCATTTCCTCAAGATTTCTTTTTAGTACATATCTAGGATCTTCTTCATATGGAGTTCCATCCGTTTTATAAACATCGCAAATTAATCTAGCAACTTTTCCATACTTGGTATTTTCATACGATAACACTAACCAAGTATTTAAATCCGGTTTTAAAAACATATCAGCTTCTTGAATTCTTACAAACCCTTCAATACTTGATCCATCGAACATTGTTTTTCCATCTATAGCATCTTCTAAACCACTTACTGGTATCTCAACATTTTTTAATACACCAAGCATATCAGTAAATTGAAGTCGAATATACCTTACATCTTCATTCTTGGCTTGCTTTAGTATATCAGACTTAGTCGCTACTCTACCTTCCATTGTTACTCCTCCTACTTTTGAATTTTACTTATTATATTAATATTTTATCCAATATTCAATACTTATGTGTGTGAATTCGCTTACAAATAATAAAAACTATATGCTTAAAACATATAGTTTTTATTATTTTATTCATTTTATTTAGTAAAAGTGGGCCTTTACCTCTTCTTCAACATAAGACCTTCGTATGTTTCCTTGAATATAGTCAGATAAAAAATAGTGTTTTTAGCTATTTCATATGCTTCTTGCAGATACTCTTCCCCCTCATTCGTGATAGAGTACAATTTTTTATCTGGTCCTTTATCACCCTGTAACCACTCACAAGTAACCATCTTTGCTTTCTCTAATTTATCTAACGATCTATATACACCAGCTGTATCAACCTTATTGGTTCTTTGAATTCTATTTATTTTCTTATAAAGGTCAAATCCATGTAAAGGTTGTTGTAATAGAAACAACAGTATAAAATCTGGAGTTCTCCTATCTCTTCTAGTATTCAACATAACTTTCCACCTCATTTTTAAACTATAAGTTGATTATATCACTTTCTATATTATATTCTTAAACAAATATCCTAGTATTATAATCTAAATATTTTATAATTACATACAAAAAGGTAGTTATAAACTACCTTTTACTCAAATTGCATTTGATTATTTTAGTTATGAAACATTTACTGAGAAACTATTTGATTAACACCTTTATCTCTAGCATTATATAGCAATTCTATAGTGGTATCTATTAAAATTCTAGGTTCAGTAATTAACCCCACATTACTAGTTAAAGTTCCGATATAACATCCTTGTTGATGTTCACATCCAACACTATTGAAGTCAAACTCCTCCATGTCTTTTACAATTTTCATTGATAATTCTTTAGCTTTATCAATGCCACCATTTATAAATATTATAAATTCGTCTCCACCTGCTCGACCTATAGTAGAAACATCCTCCAACTTATTTAGTCTTTTTTCAATAATTTTATAGAATTCTACTATTACTTTATCTCCAACCTCGTAACCATAACTATCATTTGCTTTTTTAAAGTTAGCTAAATCGGTTCTGATAAAAGTCACTATATCATCCTCATTACAACCTTTTATAATTACATTTACATTCTCTAAGAACAAATCCATATTTGGGATGTTCTTTTTAATTTCAAGAATACTTTTTTCTTCTATATTCATCAAATCTATACTTTTATTCACTTGCAACCCTTCCTTCTTTATTATTTGGATAAGTTTATCTATTTGTAGTTTCTTTTGAATCTGATCATTCATAATCTTCGAACCATCGATACGCTTTTGGATTAGTTCTTTAACCAAGGAATTTTTGCTAGTAGGCTTATCTAGTAGTTCCTTAATCTCCGCTAATGAGAAATCTAAGTTCTTAAAAATGACAATCCAATTTAATAAGTTAGATTGATTTTTATCATACGAACGATAACCTGTAAGTTCATCTATGGTTGAAGGCTTTAGTAATCCAATACTATCATAATGTCTTAACATTTTAGTTGTTACTTGATTTAATTCTGCAAAATCACTTATCTTCATAAAGGGCCCCTTTCGAGTTGTCTTATTGGCCAATACAACTCTTTAATATATTATAAACTTTACCGTAATGGTAAAGTCAATGAATATCTAGAAATATTTTATATTTAATAAGAAAAAGAATGTCTAATTAGACATTCTTAATTAATTATATTTTAATCTTAATTACATTTCCATCAGGTCCAGGAGTATTTTCTAAATACTCTCTGATAGCTTCTAACCCTGTTCCTTTAGAACCAGGTTTACACATTGAAAGTTGTTTAACTTCACCTTCAATGATTCCTTCAGCAAAACCTCCACAACCTGGATAACCGCATGCTCCACAGTTAACACCAGGCAACAATTCATTCACTTTCGCTAATCTTGAATCTTCTTCAACATGAAACTTCTCACTCGCTACTGCAAGTCCAAGACCTAACAAAAGTCCTAATCCACCTAAAATTATAAATGCAGCCATATTATATCAACCCCTGTAAACCAAAGAATGCTAAAGACATGATTCCAGCTACGATTAACGAAATCGGTACACCTTTATATTCTTTTGGAACATTTTGAGCATCTAAACGAACTCTAATAGCACTAAACGCAAACATTACTAATCCAAATCCAATTGCAGCACCTAATGCATTAGTCATACTAATAGCTAATCCGCCACCGAATCCATAATTAGTATTAAATCCAGCAGAGATATTTCCTTCTGCGATACCTAAGATAGCACAGTTTGTAGTAATTAAAGGTAAATAAATACCTAATGATTTATATAAACTTTTTGAAAATTTCTTAATAAACATTTCAACGAACTGTACTAATGAAGCGATTACTAAAATAAACGCAATAGTACGTAAATATTCAATTTCAAATTCTACTAATAAAACATAGTAAATAATATAAGTAAATAATGTTGCAACTAACATAACAAACGCTACAGCGAAACTCATACCAATACTTGATTCAATCTTTTTAGATACACCTAAGAAAGGACAGATACCTAGGAATCTCATTAAGATAACATTGTTAATTAACATTGCACTTGCTAGTGCTGTAAAAAATACTGCTACACTCATTAAGCTTCACCTCTCTTAGAATCCATAATATTTTTCATTGCTAATAAGAAACCTAAAGTAACAAAGGCTCCAGCAGGTAATGCAAATACGCTAATACCATAATCAGCAATATTGAAATCTGAATTAAATAAATTTACAATCCAGTTTATGTTAAATAAGTAACCAGTACTTGGGAATGGTAAGTATACACCGTAAGCAATTTGTCCAGTTGCTAATAATTCTCTAACAACTCCAATAACAATTAAACCAATAGTGAAACCAACACCCATACCAAATCCGTCAATTGCCGAATCAACAACACTATTTTTAGATGCGAACGCTTCTGCTCTACCTAAAATTAAACAGTTAACAACAATTAATGGAATAAATACACCTAAACTTAAATATAAATTAAATGCAAATGCTTCTGTTAACATAGCAACGATAGTTACGAATGTCGCAATTACTACTATATAAGAAGGTATTTTAATTTGATCTGGAACAAATCCTTTAATAAGTGATACTACCATATTTGAAAATGTTAATACAAAGATAACTAAGATCCCCATACCTAAAGATGTTTCAAATGTAGTAGTAACAGCTAAAGAAGGACACATACCTAATAAGAATACGAATATCGGGTTCTCTTTTAGAAAACCTCTTGTTAAAATCTGTCTTCTATTCATTATTCTACCCCCTCATGATATTGACTAATAAATTCAACTAAATCACGAGTAGTTGTAGCTGAATATGTAGCACCTACTTTTACATCAAAATCAGAATAATCTTCATCAGTTGAATTTCCAATAAATTTTCCTAAGAATTCAGGATTATTTACTTTAGATGCATATGATGGTGTTTGATTTAATAATGCAAACTCAACTTTTACGATTTCTGAATATTCATTAATACCAACTAATACTGAAACAGAACCATAATCATTATTCATTGTTGAACTATAGATGTAACCTAATAAAGTATTGTTTTCATCATATATAGTGATTTGATTAATGCCAGTATCTTCAATCTTCACATATGTACTTATTTCTGGGAAGATTAAAGCATATTTTTCTTCCTCACGTTTAACTCTATTCTCATCAATTATGGGCTTAGTAATGTAATTAATACCGAATAAAATAAATCCACTTAATGCTGCTACTAAGAACAGCTTAATACCTATAACTATTTTATCTTTCATATTAAACAACTCCTACCACTAGTAATGCTACTGTAAGTAACACAACTACACTAAATACAAGCGTGCTTTTTTTTGTAAATCTTGAATTAGCCCATTTATAATAATCCAATGCAGGTACAAACATATTCATAATTAAAATCGCAAACACAACACCTTCTGGTAATGCACCGAAAATTCTAATGAAATATGTAATTACCCCTAGACCAAATCCATAATAGATACGTCCTGGTCCTGTTACTGGTGATGTTATTGGGTCAGTTGCCATGAATATAGCACCGAATAATAATCCACCCGTAAATATTGTGAATAATGGATAAACCATTTCTGTTCCTGTAACTAATGCAGCTACAGTTGATAATGCTAATACAGTACCGATATATGATACTGGAATACGCCAATCTAATGATCTTCTAATAAATAGATAGATTCCACCTAACAAAATTAACGCTGCACTTAATTCACCAATACTCCCAGCTTCACCAACTCCAGTGAAGATAGACATTAAGTTAAAATCACCTAATACCATCATATCAAACGACTGATTAGTCATTGATAACGCTGTAGCTCCAGCTACTGAGTCCATTTCATAAGCCATGAATGATCCAAAACTTAATACGATGAATACACGAGCGAAACCTGCAACATTGAAGATATTAGCTCCTAATCCACCAAATACTAATTTACCGAAATACATACCGAACATACCACCAAGGAATACTATCCATAATGGAGTTACATCTGGTAAAGTTAGTGCAAAAATAAGTGCACTTATTAATGCTGTTCCATTCTTTAATGTGAATGGTTCTTTTTTTAATCTATAATATAGAAACTCAGTTCCTACCATTGATATAATAGCTACCGCAATAATCCATACTGCAGTCATTTGATACTTCCAAATTGTAAAAATTGTAACCGGCGCTAAAGCAATTAACACATCATACATCATTCTGTTTACTCTAGCTTTTGGTTCTCTTACATATGGGGAAGTTTGTCTTATAAATCCTGTTTTACTTGCCATAATCTCACCTACTTCGCTAGTTTCTTAGCTTTACGCATAAAGTCTGTTAAATGTATTTTTGATGTACATACATAACTGCATAGTCCACACTCAATACAATTTTTCACATTAAGTGCTTTTGCTGCGTCTGCATCTTTTGTTTTAGCCGCATACATAATTTGTACCGGTTGTAAATTTGCTGGACAACTATATACACATGATCCACATCTTACACATGGTTGTTCGTCATGTTGTTGTGGTGCAAATACTAATATTGATGAAACAGTAATTGATACAATCGCATCATCCATCATCATGTTAGATCCCATCATTGGACCACCTAAGATCATTACTTTATCACCTTCTACACTGTATCCACCTGCAGCTTTTACAATGTTAGGGATTGGTGTTCCAACTTTTACAATCATTTGTGATGGATTCTTTATTGCATCACCTGTGATTGTAAAATATCTATCAATAACTGGTAAGTTATTTTTAACTGCTTGATAGATAGCAGCAGCTGTCGTAACGTTATATTCAATAATTCCATATTCACTTAATAACGCTCCTGGTTTAATCTTAACGCCCATAGCGTTTTTGATTAACTCAACTTCCCATCCTTGTGGATAGTAATTACCAACTGCAGCAATTTCGCAGTTCATATCTTTAAATTCGATTTCCTTAACTTCTTTTAAAGATTTTAATAATTCAGTTTTTGTTTCCTTAACACCGATTATTGCTTTTTTTGTACCCATTGCTTGCATCACATATTCTAAACCTTTGAATATTTGATAAGCGTCATTCTTCATTGCTTGATAATCAGCAGTTAAATAAGGTTCACACTCTACACCATTTAATACTATTGTATCAATTGGGGCATCTGTCGCCATTTTAATGTAGGATGGAAATCCTCCTCCACCTAGGCCTTTAACAGCATTCTCCTTTATGATTTCAATCATCTCTGCTTTTTTTAAGTTCTTAATCTCTGCATCAGATCTTTCTTTAACTCTCTCAGCATACTCCCCTTTGAAATCATTAATAATTTCTAAACATTCTACTTTCTTGCTTGAGTAATTAAATTTCTTAACTATCTTTCCTACTGTACCACTTACAGTTGAAAATATCGGTTGAGTGAAGTATCCACCATTTCGTTCTCCAATATTTTGTCCAACTTTTACGTAGTCGCCCTCTTCAACTGTTAAAGTATACGTTTTAGTTCTCATCTCCATAAGAGTGATATACACTTTATCAGGTGCTGGGATTTCTATAGTAGGTAATGATTTAGATAGTTCATCGATTGTCTTGATTTGACTTGTCTTTCTAATCATAAAATCACCTTTCTAGTAAGCTATAGCTACTAAATTCTCCTCCTATAATACTTTTTACTCTTCATTATATCACTTTATAACAATATTTCTATTGTTAAAATCAACAAAAATACAAAATTCTCATGCTAAATTCATATATATATCTTTGCCAACTATTAAGTATTCTATAAATACAAAAAACCGGATTAAAAACCCGATTTTTTTTCAATATAAAAAATACTTTTATTAGTAAATTGGATACTTATTAGTAAGATTAATTACACCTTCAGTAACAGTTTTAAGTACCTCTTCATTATCATAATTCTTAAGAGCTAAACTAAGTAATCTAGCAACTTCTTTAATCTCTTCTTCTTTGAATCCTCTTGTAGTTACAGCTGGAGTACCTAATCTAATACCACTTGAGATAAATGGTTTTTCTTGATCGAATGGAATAGTGTTTTTGTTACATGTAATTTTAACTCTATCTAAGATATTTTCAGCTTTTTTCCCAGTCATACCAATAGAACCTTTAACATCAACTAAAACTAAATGATTATCAGTTCCACCAGAAACAATTCTAAATCCTTCTTTTTGTAATTCTTCACCTAATACTTTAGCATTTATTATAACTTGTTTTTGATATTCAACAAATTCAGGTTGTAATGCTTCTAAGAAACTTACAGCCTTAGCAGCAATTACATGCATTAATGGTCCACCTTGGATACCAGGGAAAATTACTCTATCAACTTTCTTAGCTATTTCTTCGTCATTAGTTAAAATAATTCCACCACGTGGTCCACGTAATGTTTTATGTGTAGTAGATGTTACAATGTCAGCATATTCACATGGATTCATATGTTGCTTAGCAGCAACTAACCCAGCGATATGAGCCATATCTACCATTAATTTAGCCCCAACTTCGTCGGCGATTTCTTTGAATTTACTAAAATCAATTTCTCTTGAATAAGCACTAGCACCAGCAACTATTAATTGTGGTTTATGTTTGATTGCTAATTCTCTAACAACTTCAAAATCTATAACTTCAGTCTCTTTATTTAACTGATAAGGGATTACATTGTAATCCTTACCTGAAAAGTTTAAATAAAAACCATGCGTTAGATGACCACCATGATCTAAAGCCATTCCTAAGATTGTATCTCCAGGTTTTATGATAGCTCTATAAGCCCCCATATTTGCAGTTGAACCAGAATGTGGTTGTACGTTTGCATACTTAACATTAAATAATTCTTTTAATGCATCTCTTGCGATATCTTCCACTTGATCTACTACTTCACAACCACCATAATATCTTTTGTTAGGGTAACCCTCAGCATATTTATTAGTTAATACACTTCCTTGCGCTTCTAAAACTGCTTTTGAAACAAAGTTTTCAGATGCAATCAATTCAATATTAGATTCTTGACGCGTCTTTTCTTCTTTGATTAAAGTAAAAACATTTTCCAGTTTTTTAGACATTATTTATTTCTCCTCCTATTAAATCACTTCTTATCATCAATTATAACATTTTCCGTAAATATTTCTATAAATAATCAAAGATTCTATATAGTTTTTTTTTATTAAGTTTAAGATAATTTAAAAAAATGTATTTTATCAATTTTTTTATACATATTTCTACTTTTCTTTAGTGTAATTTAACACTAGGAGGAGATAAAATGACTAATAACTTTAAACTTAACTTATCATTATCAATTATAATTTGTATTATCCCTATATTAGGAGTTTTTAATAGTCAAAATTCTAACCACTTAAGTACTTCTTATTTTATTTATTTATCTCTTCTAGTGGTGTCAATTCCCACATTATATAAACTCTTCAACTTAAGGTTAGATAACATGATTAAATTTCTAACTCAATTGCACTTTATTATATTGGCTTCACAAATTATAATTGTTCTCTTATGAAAACCGGAAATTTCCGGTTTTATTTTTTTATAGGGTAATGTATAGAATAAAGTAACTTATAGATATTAATGAATCCTATACTTGACAAAAAATATATAATGATTATACTATAATCAGTACTATACAATGTATAATAGCATACAATATATAAAAAGGAGTGAAATAAATGAGCACCCAACTAAAAAAAGGTGTCCTAGAATTATGTGTTTTGAATATTCTTTTACAAGAAGATAGCTATGGATATGATATTTACCAAGATATAAACTCTAATATGACAATTAGTGAAAGTACTATATATCCAATATTAAGAAAACTAGTAAAAGAAGGTTTTTGTAAAACATACTTAAAAGAATCAAATGAGGGACCAGCGAGAAAGTACTTTGAAATAACAGAGTTAGGTAAGAGTAAACTAGATATATTACACACAGACTGGATTAACTTCTACCAAACAGTAAATCAGATGATAGGAAGTGGGCTACATGAATAAGAATCAATTTTTAAACTCTTTAAAAAGACATTTGTCACCTTTAAACAGAGATGAAAGAAGTGAAATCATTGCATTTTATGAAGATCGTTTCAATAACGCAATTTATGAAGGAAAATCTGAACAAGATATAATTAATGAATTAGAAACTCCGGAAGAAATTGCAAAGAACGTACTGAATGAATATGGAATCGAGCAACAATCAAAATATAAAAAATCAGGTGTTGACCCTGCAGCAATTATTGGATTACTATTCTTCGATTTATTTATGTCTAGTTGGCTTATTCCAGTATTACTAATTGTTCCAGCTGCGCTAGGTGTATCTTGGTTCACATACTTCATAACTTTTGATGTATTCTTCAAATATAGTATTCTAAAAGCTATAGGTGCATTCTTAATCTCAACTGGGATATTCACTGTGTATTTGGTATTTATTATTTACTTAGTAGCAATATCAATGAAAGTAGTTCTATGGATATTCGGTTGGCATGTGACAGTTTTTACAGGTAATAGATATCAGAATTTTGTTGATAAACTAAATAGATATTCATTATTTGATCAATTAAGAAAAATAAAAGTTACACATAAATTATTAATGATAGCTGTAACTTTCGGTATTGTTATATCTTTATCGCTTAGTGTTATTTGGAGAAGTGCCTCAGCCTCAGAAATCAACAATACTATTCCTGAAGAAACAATTGAAGTTGAAGTATTCAATGTATTAAATAGTGATAATTTTGAACTTGATTCAATATTCGTAAATATGGATGTTGAACTAAAACCAACTTCAGATAACAAGATTACTATAACTCATTACAATAGACAAGATACTGAAATAACATATAAAGAAACAGATAATGGACTAGAAATATTTGACAAAACAAAAAGAAATACTTGGCATATCAGCACTCCAATATCTGATTTAATTCCTTTCCTAGAAGGAAAAAGTATTTTCGAAAGTAGTTCTGATATTGTTATTGAAATTCCTAACAATGTTGAATTCTCAAGACTTATTATCGATAATGAAAACGGTGATGTAGAGATAAACGATATTATCAGTAATACAATAAGTATTCATTCAACTAATGGTGCGGTTACAGTAGATAACTTTAATACTGATAACATCAAAACTTCTACCGTTAATGGTCGCATTCATTTAACAAATGGATTCGCAAGAATTTCTAGCGCATCAACAGTTAATGGCGCTATAGAAATAATGAAATTGAATGATCCTAATAATGATGGAGATTCAGTAGAAGTATCCGCAGTCAATGGTAGCATCACATTAGATGATGTTTATTCTAAAATTGCTGACTTATCAACAGTTAATGGTAGTGTAGATTACTTTAATAGTGATCATAGTTACCAACTTGATGACTTAGATATTTCAACAGTAACAGGTTCCATTGATCACAATATCAATAATAAAAAATAGCCGTCTAATAACGGTTATTTTTTTACATTAATATGATATATAGCATTATCTTTTTCATTGGTCGAGGAATACATACCGATTGGATATTTTCTATCACCAAGATATTTAAAATATATATTACCACCAGCCGATTCTCCTGGACCGATAGGCTTTAAAAGAATTTGGGAAGTATATTCCAAATTAATAATAGAGTTACCTTCATCAATTACAAGATAATCCAATAAATTCTTAGTTTCGTTAGAGTAATTCCATACTGTAATATCCAAAACAATAAACTCTACTCCATTTTTTTCAATTGGTTTATAAATTTCATCCTGATATTCACTCTTAATCACAATTGAAAAACCTAGGTATTCTTCTGAAACATGTTCTGTATTGTTTCCATCAACTTCTAGCCTAATTTCACTGTATAGTTCTTCAGTATGAGAACTAGGAATAGTGAAAAATATTAACGCTGCAATAATCACAACAATAAATATTACAACTATAGCTATAAAGACCTTAAATAATGTGTTTGGATTTGGGATTTTGGGCATTGGGTCATTATTCTTTAAACACTCTGTAATCTTATTTTCATAATATATTTTATAAACGAAAAGTACAATTAAAATTAATACAAAATACATAATTACACCTCCTACAGTCCTATATATTCTTTAAACTTATAATAGTAACTTCTAGTAACATCTATTTGAAATCCGTTTTTCATTCTAAGTAAAAATTTCATATTAAACGAGGCTACTTTAATTTTATCTATCATGTTTTTATTAATTACGTAAGATTTACTTACCCTAATAAGACCCTGTTCGTAAAATAGATTTTCTATTTCATATAATTTTTCCTTAATCTGATATTTCCCTTTTGTTGTTATACAATTAGAGACTTGATCATAACTTTCTACATATATAATTTCCAAAGGTCTAATAAGTTCTAAAGAGTCATCTATTCTACCAACTATTTCCTCTTTCTTAAAATTTTCTTCCACTAAAAGAAAATCTCCATCATCAGTAAACTCTATATTTCCGTTTAGTATATCCTTCATTATTTGCTCTTTATTTTCTTTTTTTACAAGTAACCTTACTTTCAAACCGATCACCCCTTCTATGCATTCTTATTATATCATTTAGATTCAAATTAAATAGTTATTTATCGTATCATTCGGTAATTTAGGGGTTATCTTACAGTGAAATCTATAGAATAAAAAATAGGTGTTAAATAACACCTATACTATTGGAGTTTAATTCCAACTATATTCTCAAGTTTTATATTTATATCACTAAACACTAACTCTCTTTTATATAAATCAACATTCTTTATTAGTCCTTCATGTATCAAAATATATCCTAAATGATAGTAGACTATCTCAACTTCTCTTTCATCTAACAATGCTAAACTGATTAATTCATTTAATTCTTCTAATTGATCATAAGAAAGAATCGGTTTAGGTATCTTCTTTCTTTCTAACATCATTTTTTCAATGTTCGATCCATGTGCTATTAATGCATTAAAAGAATTCCACTTCATCATACCTCTGTCGCTCATGCTCTATGCCCTCCAATCAAATTGTTGCGCTCTTGCATAGTAGCTGAATCCTTGAAGTGAGTAGCGCGTAAAATTGCATTTCTTCCATACCATTCATGAATATCATCCATTGCTTTTAAAAGTTTTCTCTCTTTGTCAAAGATTTCTTGAGCACCGAACAGATCCATTTGAATACTAGTTAAATTAGTAAGATGTCCTACAGATATTGAAACTTTTCTAATTGGTCTACCATCATAGTATTTATTAAATAAGTAATCACATACTCTATAGATTTCACTTGGTGAATCGGTTGCGAAATCCACAGTCATCTGACGAGAAAACCCTCCATGAGTAGCTTTTGAATATTTAATTCCAAGATGTATAACAGTTCCGACTTTTTGTTTTTTCCTCATACGTTTCGCAACTCTATCACTTAACTCTAGGATAATTTGCTTAACATTTGTTTCATCATGATCAAAATATAAAGTTTGACCATGACCAATACTTGATGACTTAGGTACGTAAGCTTGTTTTGATTGCATAGAAGAATGATCAATACCATGTGAATGGTAATATAGTTGTTCACCATAAACACCAAAGTGTTTTTTTAATAATTCAATATCTGTATGAGCTAAATCATAAACATTATAGATACCTAGATTGTTTAATTTAATTTCTAACCTAGGACCAATTCCCCATACTTTACTTAAAGGCTCAACAGGCCATAGTCTTGACTCAATATCTTCATGCGTCCAATATGCGATCCCTGTTTTAGATTTTTTCGAATCTAAATCAAGAGCTAATTTCGCCATCAACATGTTTGGACCAATTCCACATGTAGAATGAATCTTAGTTCGTTTAAAAATATCATCTTGAATTGTATGTGCTAATTCTAAAGCTGATTGTTTATGGAATTTAAGATAATCAGTTACATCTAAAAATACTTCATCAATCGAATATATATGTAAATCTTTTTCTGACACATAGTCTAAATATATTGAAACTATCTTAGTAGAAATTTCAACGTAACGCTTCATTCTTGGTTTAGCAAATATAATCACTTCATCTTTAGGTAATTCGTAAACCCTACATCTTGAGGGTACACCTTTTTCTTTTAAATACGGGGTTACCGCAAGTGTTATTCCTCCAGTACCTCTAGTTCTATCTGCTACCACGAGAGGCACTTTGTAAATATCTA
Organism: Mycoplasmatota bacterium WC44; assembly: GCA_046529715.1. Lineage (GTDB taxonomy): Bacteria > Bacillota_I > Bacilli_A > MAG-NZ > MAG-NZ > WC44. Next base: position 258,097 of record CP134881.1, on the reverse strand, counting down.
AGCCAGCGTCTGCACATTCTACTGATGCAAAGAAGCTTCTTAAATCTACACACAAGATTTTTCTATCTTTCAAAACAAAGCACCTCCTTTAATTAATTATATGAGTAACAACTTTGAAAATAAAGACTTGAAAATCGACATAAAATCTAAAACGGCATACCTATCCCAAATCACAAAATATTTTTTTATTCACATTTTGATATATGATATAATTATAAAAATACATGATATTATTACTTACAATAATCTACAAATTATATACGGAATATAGAGGGTACAGACATGGGATATTCAAAAGTAAAGTACTTTTTCGCAGCTTTATTAATGATCACAAGTTTTATATTATATTTCTTCTTTTATGATTTTCTACTTACAATACCAATTTGGGTATATAACATCTTATGGTTAATGTTTGTTATCGATATACTAAGTGTATTGATTCCTGGACTTACAAAACATTCATCTAATGGTAAACACTTTAAGAAATTCTTTAAAGAGGCGAATTATAGTAAAGAACAACTATTTGATTACATTAAAAATATGCGATCAAGAGTACTATTAACATTCATTCTTTATATTTTTTTCTTACTTGGTATAGGATTTTTCTATTACTTCAAAATTATTAATAGAGATCATATTATATTATTAGTAATTGCATTAAACTTTATAGATTACTTTTGTATAAATACTTGGTGTATTTTCCACAAAGTATTCATTAGAAATAGGTGTTGTAACACATGTAGAATTTATAATTGGGATCATTTTTTCAAATTTTCTCCGTTTATATTTATTCCTGAATTTAGGACCTTATCACTATTCATTTTAGGTATAATTTCTTTACTTCAATGGGAGATTAATTATGCACTTCATCCTGAAAGATTTACTGATATATCAAATGAAAATTTAAAATGTACTCATTGTAACCACTATTGTAGATTCAAAAACAAGTAAGCTACCCCAAAAAAGGATAGCTTATTTTTTTAATCAATATTGATTGATTTATATGTCTTTTTAACTTCAGGTTTTGGCATGGTAACCTTTAATATTCCATCACTAAATGCAGCTGTTATTTCATCTTTAATTACACCATCAACATAGAATCTTCTAACATATTCACCATATGTTCTTTCTCTTTTAACATATCTTCGTGAATCTAAGTCTTTCTCGAAAGAACTCCTCGCTGTAATAGTTAAGTAATCATTTTTATAGTCTACTGAAATATCTTCTTTAGAAACTCCTGGTAACTCTGTTTCTATTATCAAGTTACCTTCTTTTTCATAAATATCGGTTTTCATTGTGTTAGCCTTAACTGGCCCTCTTACATCATCAGTAATATTGTCCCATAGCTCACTTATGTTTTTTCTTGCTTGTGGAAAAAAGTCCATGATATTCCTCCTTGGTTGTCCATTAATATACATTTTAATTTTATGATTAAAAATTTATTTTATTCAAGATATAAAAAAATATCCTAAAAAAGGATATTTATTTATTATATATTTCTTCAGCATTGTATGAACTTCTGACAAATGGACCACTATAAACATTTTTAAAACCTAACTCCCTGCCTATTTTTTGATATTCATCAAATCGTTCTATTGTTATATAATCACTTACTTCTATGTTATCTTTACTCGGTTGTAAGTATTGCCCAATTGTAACTATGTCACAATCTACACTTCTTAAATCTTTTAATGTTTCAACAACATCATCAAAACTTTCACCAAGACCAACCATGAATCCAGATTTTGATGTCATATTAGGATCAATTTCTTTTACTCTTTTTATCAATTCTAAAGATTCAAAATAATCTCCTTTTGGTCTTACATTCGGAAATATATTCTTAGTAGCTTCAATATTATGATTTAGTACATTAGGTTTTGCCTCTACCACTTTTCTTAATGCATCTATATTTCCTTGAAAATCTGGTATCAATACTTCAACTTTACAATCCATAGCTTTTATCTTATCTATAGACTTAACAAATTGAAAAGCACCACCATCTTCTAAATCATCTCTAGTAACAGAAGTTACTACTACATAATTAAGCCCTAACTTTTCTATCGTTTTAACTATATTATCACTATCATCAAGTACTGCCCCTGGTAATCCTGATGTTACATTACAGTATCTACAATTTCTAGTGCAGATATCTCCTAAAATCATAAAAGTTGCAGTTTTTTTTGAAAAGCATTCCATCCTATTTGGACAAAAAGCTTCTTCACACACTGTATGCAGTTTGTTTTCTCTTAACAGTTTACTGACTTTCTGATGTTTATTATTTACCTTAATTTTTAGCCATTCGGGCTTTCTCTCCATATTATCACCACATCAACTTTATTAGATCGTCTACTGAAGCTCCTACAATATATTTACTCACTTCTAATGACTCTAATTTACTTCTAACATCTTTTAGTATATATTTAGATCCAATCAGCGCTTTCTCAAGTTCATTAATTTCTTTTTCACTAAAGAAATCTCCTGTTATCTTCGCATCATGAACTAAACCTTCTTTAATATCTAATTCAACTTTTACTATCCCATAAACATACTTATCTTCTTTAATATATGTGTACTTAGGACTCTTACCGTAATTCCATTCAAATGTTCCGTATAATTCTTCAATCATTTTTTGTGTCTGCATATTTTCTACAATCGCTACACCTTTTTTATGACCATTAAATCTATTTGTAACATACTTAACTATTTCAGCCTTAAATTCCTCAACATTCAATTCAGTATAGTTAGTAATATTATCTACCCTTGCTTTAACTGAATTAACTGCTTTTGAAATAAATTTTTTCTTATTAGGAGTAAGTGCTTTCGCTAAAAATGGAATGTCTGTATCAAACAATAATGATCCATGATGAACTAGAACATCTTTATAGTAATATTCTGCTGATCCACTTATTTTCTTTCCATCTACTAATACATCATTTCTTCCACTTAAACTAGCTTGAACTCCAACATTATTTAAAAAATCAACAATAATATTATTATAGTGAATAAAATTGTCTTTTACATTGTTTTTATTTTTAGTAATAAATGAATAGTATACAGTGTTTTTATCATGAAATATCGTACCACCGCCAGATAACCTTCTAAAGACTTCAAAGTTATTTTTTTCTACAAACTCCATATCAATTTCTTCAAATGTATTTTGATTTTTTCCCACATAAATACCATGGTTACAAGTCCAAAGAATGAATGTTTCTTCTGAAAAATTCTCCACTAAATAACGCTCTAAAACTAAATTATAAGTACAACTTTCGTTAACGCTTTCAATTATTCTCACAATTACCCTCCTATTCTCAATTATTATAGCACATTTCGATTGATATAGAGACATTTTAATGTATAATATATTTGAAAGAGTGAGGTGAGACCATTGAGTAATTTAAAGAGAACTAGTTTGTATGACAACCATATAAATTTGGGTGCCAAAATGGTAGAATTCACTGGATATGAAATGCCTATCCAATATGAAGGAATCAAAGCTGAACACGCGGCTGTTAGAGAAGCTGCAGGAATTTTTGATGTATCTCATATGGGAGAAGTTCTAATTGAAGGTGAGAAAGCAACTGAGTTCGTTCAACACATATTTACAAATGATATTTCTAATCAAAATGATAACCAAGTATTATACGGATTAATGTGTTACGAAAACGGAACTGTTGTGGATGATTTATTAGTTTATAAATATAACAATAATAAGTATTATTTAGTAGTAAATGCATCAAACAAGGATAAAGACATTGCTTGGTTGAAAGAAAACAATTCTTTCGACGTTACAATTACAGATAAATCAGATATTTCAGAGATTGCAATTCAAGGTCCGAAAGCTGAGGAGATTCTTCAGAATCTAACGGATTACGATTTAAGCAAAATCACTTTCTTCACATTCCAAGAAATCTTGGTAGATGGAAAAGAATGCATCGTATCAAGAACTGGTTATACTGGTGAAGATGGATTTGAAGTTTATTCTCATGATGTTGTGAGCATTTGGGAAAAATTTATCAACTTAGGTGCTGCTCCTATTGGTTTAGGTGCTAGAGATACACTAAGATTTGAAGCTACTCTACCTCTTTATGGTAATGAGATCTCAGATAAGATAAATCCTATTGAGGCGAGTCTAGGTATGTTCGTTAAACTAGATACAGACTTCATCGGTAGAGACGCTTTAAGAGAAATAAAAGAGAACCGAAAATTAAAAAGTGCAGGTATTGAATTAATTGATAAAGGAATTCCAAGACACGGATACCCTGTACTTAATTCTGACCAAGAAGTAATTGGAGAAGTTACTACTGGTTATATGTTAGATAGATCTATTGCATTAGCTTTAATTCCTGTGGAGTATAAACTAGGGGATGAGTTGTATATCCAGGTACGTTCAAGAATGTTAAAAGCTAAAATAGTATCTAGAAAATTTATGAGTAAAAACTACAAAAACTAGGAGGAATTAATTATGGAAATCAAAGATGGATTACTATACTCAAGTGATCATGAGTGGGTAAAAGTCGACGGCAATGTGGTTGAAATCGGTATTACTGATTTCGCACAGAAGCAATTAGGGGAAATAGTATTCGTTGAAATGCCAGCTGAAGATGATGAATTTAGTGCTCAAGATGTATTAGGCGCTATTGAATCAGTAAAAGCAGCATCAGATGTAATAATCCCTGTTAGCGGTAGAATTACTGAAATCAATGAAGAATTAGAAGACAATCCAGCAATGGTAAATGAATCACCTTATGAAGCTTGGATTATTAAAGTAGAATTATCAGATCTTTTTGAGTTAGAATCATTAATGGACGCAGCAAAATATAAAGAGTTTACTGAATAATGTATAAATACGTTCCTCATACGGAACTTGATATTAAAGAAATGCTTGACACTATTGGAGTAAATTCAGTAGATGATTTATTTATTGATATCCCAGATAGTGTAAAGTTCAAAAATGACTATAACTTAGAAAATGGATTAAGTGAATTAGAAGTATACGGTCGTATTAATTCAATCTCTCATAAAAATAGAGTCGATATGACTCCGTTTGTTGGAGCTGGATCATATGATCATTACATCCCAAGTATTATCAAACATATTGCTGGTAGAAGTGAATTTGCAACTGCATACACTCCATATCAGCCTGAAGTATCACAAGGTACACTACAATATATTTTTGAATTTCAAACAATGATGTGTAACCTGTTGGATATGGAAGTTTCCAACGCTTCAATGTATGATGCTTTCACTGCTGCTGCTGAAGCTTGTATGATGGCAAATAACGCTACAAGAAGAAATAAAGTTTTGATTTCTTCAAGTGCTAACCCGTCATACATTAACGTAATCAAAACATATGCAAGATTCCGTGGATTCGAAGTGGAATTAATTGATTCTAAAAATGGTTTAACTGATTTAGAAAGCATTAAAGATAGTTTAGATAAAACTATTTCTGGTGTATTTATTCAATCACCAAACTATAATGGTTTAATTGAAGATCCTTCTTCTATCGTTGAACATCTTCACAGTAACAAATCATTATTAATCATGGGTGTTAACCCACTAATGCAAACAATAGTAAAAACACCTGGTGAAATTGGTGCGAATATTGTTGTTGGTGATGCTCAACCGATGGGAATTCCTATGAGCTATGGTGGGCCTTACTTAGGATTCATGTTAACAAGCAAGAAATTAATGAGAAAAATGCCTGGTAGAATTTGTGGTGAAACTAAGGATGTTGATGGTAAAAGAGCATTTGTATTAACTTTACAAGCTCGTGAACAACATATTCGTAGAGAAAAAGCTAACTCTAATATTTGTTCTAACCAATCACTAAATGTTTTAGGTGCTACAATATTTATGTCTACAATGGGTAAAGGTGGTATGACTGAAATGGCTACTCAAAACTACCAAAAATCTCATTATGTATATGACCTAGTAACAAAATTAGATAAATTTGAAAGAGTTTATGAAGGAGATTTCTTTAATGAGTTTGTTGTTAAATCAGCAGTTCCTTATGAAGAAGTTAAAGATAAATTAGAATCTAACAACATTATACCTGGTATCCATTTAGGAGATAACTTAATTCTATTCTGCGTAACTGAAAAGAGAACTAAATCTGAAATTGAAACATTTATGAGAGCGTTAGGTGAATTATAATGTATGATAAATTAATATTTGAATTATCTCGCGAAAATCGCGTAGGTTACTCTTTACCAGAATGCGAAGTTAACTCTTACAATTTACCAGAAATCTTACAAAGAAAATCAGAAGTTACACTACCTGAAGTAAGTGAAAACGAAGTTGTTAGGCATTACACAAACTTATCAAACAAAAACTTTGGTGTAGATACTGGATTCTATCCACTTGGTTCTTGTACTATGAAGTACAATCCTAAAATAAATGAGGATACGGCAAGTCACTACTTCTTCCAAAATACTCATCCATTAATTAACCAAGAATATGCTCAAGGTTCATTAGAACTAATGTATAATCTAGCTGAAGCATTAAGCGAGATTACAGGTATGAGTAAAGTATCTTTAAATCCATTTGCTGGTGCTCATGGAGAATTAGCTGGATTAATGATTATGAAAGCATATCATGAGAAAAACAATGATACAAAACGTACTAAAGTAATCGTGCCAGATTCTGCACATGGTACAAACCCAGCATCTGCTACAGTAGCTGGTTATGGTATCGTTGAAGTAAAATCAAACCCTGATGGTACTGTAAATATTGAATCATTAAGAGAAGTTATGAATGATGAGATCGCTGGAATCATGTTAACGAATCCTAATACATTAGGTATCTATGAAAAAGATATTGAACAAATTAGAGATATAGTTCATGGTGATGGTGGATTACTATATTATGATGGAGCTAACTTAAATGCTATCATGGGTCAAAGTAGACCTGGTGACATGGGATTTGACATCATTCACTTAAACTTACACAAAACTTTCTCTACACCTCATGGTGGAGGTGGACCTGGTGCTGGTCCTGTAGGTGTATTAAAACACTTAGAAGAATTTTTACCTATACCAGAAGTAGTTAATGAGGAAGGTAAATACAGATTAGACTTTGATTTACCATACTCAATTGGTCAAATGACTGGTTTCTATGGAAACTTCAGTATCTTAGTAAGAGCTTATACATATATCCTTACAATGGGTAGGGATGGATTATCACAAGTTTCTAAGATGGCTGTATTAAATGCAAACTACTTAATGAAATTATTAAAAGAGGATTACTTACTCCCAATTGATGAAGTATGTAAGCATGAATTCGTATTAGATGGTCTAATAGATAAATCTACAGGTATTACAACTTTAGATGTTGCTAAGCGTTTATTAGATTTAGGATTCCACGCGCCAACTATTTACTTCCCGTTAATAGTTAAAGAAGCAATGATGATAGAACCAACTGAAACTGAAAGTAAACAATCACTAGATGGTTTTGTTGAAGCATTAAAATTCATAGCTCAAGAAGCAAAAGATAAACCTGAATACTTAAAACATGCACCATACAATACACCAGTAAGAAGATTAGATGAAGCAACTGCTGCTAGAAATCCAATCTTGAAATGGGAAAAATAAATTAAGGTTCTATGTCAAGGATTGGGGTAGAATCGAAAAATAACTAAACTATCAAGGTGTTGTGGATATCATCTACAGCATCTTTTTTGTGCATAATTCTAATGTTAAGCGATTAATATGTGCTCTGAATTCTTATGTTGATACATAATTTTGTTTCTGAATAAATCAAACGTTTTAATGCCATAGGAAATACGTTTAATTGACTTAATATAGTTATTGGTTCCTTCGATAAAACCATTAGAGTATTTCTTATTAGTAGTAGGATCAATCATAAATGAATTAACTATTTCAGGTAGCCAGTTCTCAATTGTATTAGCTGCTTCTCTAAACTCACCGAGAAGAGAAATTTTAGCTTCAATTACCCAACTATTTAGTTTTTTATATACAGTTGGATATTTAGCTATATCTACAATCCCATAGAACGATTCCTTAAGTTCATAAGCTTTGTTTAACTCTGGATTTATGTTCCTACAAAAGTCTATTATTGATTGTGTACTGTTCCACTCTTTTAATCTTTTATCAAAGTAATATTCATTAGAAATATCTTTAGATTTTTTAACTAACAATTTCCAATAACGTTTAAGATATTTATACTCTTTGGTGTTTTTCTTATGTTTCTTCATAATACGAACTCTTGTGTTATTGAATGCCCAATATATATGTCTAACGAAATGGAATGTATCAGCAACTACTGTAGCGTTAGGCATATATTTCAGAGTGATATCTTTATAAGTCTCCCACATATCAGTAGTAAGTATCTTTACATTACTTAATTCTTCTTTAGAAAACTTAGAGAAGTATCTATCTAGATGTTCCTTGTGTCTACAAGACACGATATCGATAATGGTTTTGTTGATTGGATCTACCAACGATACTAAATACTTATTTCCACCTGAGTTTCCTTTAAATTCATCTATACTTAATACCTCAGGTAAAGTACGCCTTGGCTGTATAACATGCTTAAGAAAATGTCTAATCACAGTAGTAGAAGAGATATTTAATCTATAAGCTATGTCCTTGAAAGAACATTTCAGTTTAGACTCTTCAAAGATAGATTGTTTAGTGTTTTTACTTATCTTATTATGTTTCTCAACAAATATATTATCTTCATTAAATTTCTTCCCACAACTACATTTATAACGACGTTGTCTATACTTAATGAAACACTTATAGTTATTGAAGATACCATGCTTAATAGTACGAGTATAGTAGTCATGAATATCATGTGTTAGTTCACTACACTTAGGACATTTATGTTTATACCTCTCTCTAGAAACGTTGACCAAAAAATTGTTTCCATCAAATGTGTATGAGTCAATGATAACTAAATCACCTTTAATGTTTAATAATGTTTTTAAATCATGATTAGATATGCTAGAATTATTGTGCATAGTAAAACCTCCGTATTTGTTTTCTTCGTCGTTAACATTATACCAGGGATTTATTATGCACTTTTCATATAAACAAAAAGTTCAGGGTGAGTGAATACCCCAAACTTAATTATAGAACCTAAATTAAAAGCTATCATACGTGATAGCTTTTTTTACTTTTTTTCTATCAATAATCTCTTCAATTGAGCATAAATAATATTAGACTAACTAATATATTAATCATTATCAAGAGTAAATTTTACACGTCTATAATAAAGGATTTTACAATAATCTAGCGCATAAATCTTTTCCCTACCACTAATAACCTACTATTTTTACTAAATATATAATAGCTAATATCTACTTTAAAACTAATTATTCTAAGCAATAAAACATATTTAATACAGTTAAATCACTAAAAATGGTTATTTTACCCAAATTAATTAATTTTGTTATCTTTTACTAGGCTAATATTATGAGTTACATACCACCTTTTCTAATATTATAAAGTAGTTATACGAGAGGAGGGGGAATTATGAGTCAAGGTAGAGGACACGGGAGTAATTATTCTTTAATTTTAGTACTATTTATATTACTAGTTATTATCGGCTGTGCTTGTAGTTACGGTTACGGCGGATACTGTTAATCGGTAGAACCCAAAAAGAGATTAAAACTCATCTGAGCTTAGTCTCTTTTGCTATTACCTGTACATGATAAATAATCTCTATCATAGCACAATTCTCTTCAAAACTAAGATAAAATAGTTGCTTAGATTTGAATAACCATTATTGGTAGGTGTTCATTAGAATACCTACCTTTTACTTTATTAATTTTTTCTAATATTTTTGCATGCTAAGCATTATTACATAGAAATTATGGTAGAATAATCCTAATGGAGGATATTATGCTAAACAAAGACAGAATGATAAAAAAATTTATCGATTATGTATTAATCGACAGTGAAACACATTATGAAAAAGAAATGATGGAATACCTTTTAAAAGAGTTAAAAGAATTAGGGTTTAATCCCGAAACAGATAACGCTGGAGTGGCTTGCGAATGTAATGGAAATAACATTTATGTAAAGATTCCTGGTAATGATAAAGAACCAGTTCTTCTTTCTAGTCATATGGATACCGTTCAACCTGGATTAGGTATCAAACCTCAAATCAAAGGACATATGATTTACAGTGATGGAACAACAATTCTTGGTGCTGATGATAAAAGTGGTATAGCAATTATCACTGAAACTCTTAGAGTTATCAAGGAAAATAACCTTGACCATCGTCCAATTGAAATATTACTTACTATTTTTGAAGAGGGTGGGCTGAATGGAGCAAAGAATGCTGACTACTCAAGACTGACAGCTCAGAACTGCTTAGTATTTGATTCTGGAGGACCATTAGAAAACATTGTAGTTCAAGCCATTGCTCAAAATAAAATTACAGCCAAGGTTATTGGTAAAGCTGCTCATGCTGGTGGAGAACCAGAAAATGGAATCAATGCACTAGTAGTTGCTGCTAGAGCTATTGAAAACATGAAACTATCAAGAATAGATCATGATACTACTGCAAATATCGGGATAGTTAAAGGTGGACTAGCTAGTAATATAGTTATGCCTGAAGTCACTCTATATGGAGAAGCTAGAAGCTTATCCGACAAAAAATTAGAAAAACAGAGTCAACATATGAAAGACTGTTTTGAAAAAGCTGCAAAGGATTTTGGAGCTCAAGTTGAAGTTGAGATTACTAAATCATTCTCTTCTTTCAAAACGGACATCAACTCTGATTTCGCTCAAGAAGTTAAGTCAAATTTAGAGTCATTAGGTCATGAAGTTAATTTCATCTCAACTGGTGGAGGAAGTGATGCTAATATTTATGCTGAACATGGTATTAACTCTATAATTATGTCAACAGGTTTAGATAAACCTCATACACTTGAAGAGTCGCTAGATACTAATATAATGGCTGCTTCATGTGAATTTTTAATCAAGTATTTAACAAACTAGGAGGGGTTAGAATGAATCTTAAAAGAAACTTAGAGAAGTATGCAGAATTACTATTAAAAAAAGGTGTAAACTTACAAGAAGGACAAGATCTTGTATTAAGTGCTCCGGTAGAGGCTAAAGATTTAGTTGAGGAAATTGTTAAAATTGCATACAGAGACATCAAATCTGGTAGCGTTCATGTTAACTGGAGCTATGGTAAATTAGCTAGAATTAAATACGAACATGCTACTGAAGAAGTATTATTTGATTTTCCTGAATATGTGCTTTCTAAATACAAAGAGTTAATTGATAGAAAAGCTGCAATGCTTTCAATCACAGCAAGTGATCCTAAATTACTTGCAGGAATTGATCCAGCTAAAATCGCTAAAGTAGGTAAGGAAAGTGCAATTAAAATGAAACCATTTAGCACTGAAATTATGTCAGGTAAGATTCGTTGGAATATTGGTGCTATGCCATCTGAAGCTTGGGCTAAGTCAGTATTCCCTGAACTAGAAACAGACAAAGCTGTTGAAAAACTATGGGAGTATATCTTTGCTTGTACTAGAGTTGACCAAGAAGATCCTATCGCAGCTTGGGATGAACATACTAATAACTTATTTAATAAACGTGATTTCTTGAATGAAAAGAAATTCGTTAAATTACACTATAGAGCACCTGGAACTGATTTACATGTTGAATTACCAGTAGGTCATACTTGGGTTGCAGGTCCAAAACAAGCTACAGATGGAGTTTACTTCATTCCAAATATTCCTACTGAAGAAGTATTCACAATGAATAAAAAGAATGGTGTAAATGGTACATTATCATCAACTATGCCACTTAACTTAAGAGGTAGTTTAATTGAAGACTTCTCTTTTACATTTAAAGATGGTAAAGTTGTAGATTTTGATGCTAGAGTTGGTAAAGAAAATTTAGAAAAATTAATGGAAATGGATGAAGGTGCTAAGTATTTAGGTGAAGTAGCATTAGTACCTGTTGATTCTCCTATTTCTAACTTAAATACAATTTTCTTCAATACTTTATATGATGAAAATGCTAGTTGTCACTTTGCATTAGGTAAAGCTTATCCTTACACTCTTGAGGGTGGGGTAAACATGAGTGAAGATGAATTAAAAGAAGCTGGAGCAAACATCAGTTTAGCACACGTTGATTTCATGGTAGGATCTAAAGAACTAGAGATTGATGGATATGATACTGAAGGTAATGTAACTCCAATATTCAGAAGAGGTAACTGGGCAATATAATAATTTTAAAAGGAGCTTATTTTAATAGCTCCTTTTTATGTTAAATATTCTCATAGTATTAAAGTCTTTTATCTTTTAAACAAACCATACACCACTAATGTAGCTTCTCTTATGTTATCAATATAATCTCTGGAGCATTAAAAATCCTTATCGGAATAATACTATTTCCTAATCCTGAAGAAACTATTAATGTACAGTTTTCTAACTCGTACAATCCTTTATCATACTTTGGGAATGTTCCTTGATCGGGTGCTATAATCGCTCCTATTAATGGTACTCTAATTTGACCTCCATGTGTATGACCAGACAAGACTAAATCAAAATAATAATCAGAGAAATTATCAATTTTCTCAGGTTGGTGTGTTAATAATACTAATTCTTTATTTAGATTCGAAAGTTTTTTCATAGAATTTTTTACATTGCTATAATTATAATACGGATTATGTCCAAAGAAATTTACCCCTTTAATATTTATTGACTCATTATTTAGAAATAATCCACCACTAAGTTCCACAACCTCTATGATCATTTCAACTTCATTACTCCACATATCATTGTTTCCTAATATAAATAAGACTGGTGCTATATCATTAAGTTGCTTGACAGTATTTGCAATGTAAATAAAATCTATATTACTACCATCAATTAAATCTCCAGTTATTGTTATCACATCGGGGTTTAACCTTTTCACTTTATCTATAAGCAAACTATTATTTTCTCCAAAACTCTTTGTGTGGAGATCTGATAATTGCACGATTCTAATATCTGATTCTAAAATGTCATATTTCTTCACAACAATTGAATTATTTTGAAAAATTGTTGCTATTATAAAAATCAATACAGCTAAGTTCATTAATCTTCTCATTTTAATTTATACCTTATAATAGTTTTTAACTTTCTAGGCTCTGTTCTTCTAGCATCAGATAAATATATTTCATGATGACTAGAACGAATGTATTCTATTTTATTTTCTCTTAGATAATCAAATACACTCTCTAAAGTTTCAGGTTCATTATCATATGGTCCTATATGTAGAATTTGAATACATTGTCCCTCATCTATTTCTTCTAGACTAAGTTTCTCTATATAATCTTGAATATCACTCGATTTTTTATCGCAAATAATATTATATTTCAATTGGTTGAATAACTCTTCAGTTAAGAATTTTGGCTGATGAATAATTAACTTAAAGACCAAGTCATCCTTATTCCCAACAAACTCTGTTTCGTCTTTAGTATTCCAAATACCCTCTAATGGTGCAACAACATATTCAAAATAACCATTAGGTGTAGTACCTTTTTTGGGTAACATTTTAAGGGTATACGAAAATTTAAATAATGCTTCTACAGACTTCTTAAAATCATAACTTGTGTTTGGATTCCCTTCCCCTGATATAGAAATATATTTCATTTTTGGAATCGAAACCAAAGTAGGTACTTGTTTACATTTATAGAAGCTATACTTTTTCTTAAAATCTACTTTCATACAGTCACCTCTAAACTTTATTATCTATTCAATTATATCAAATTAAAACTATAAGTATCACAGAAAAAAAGCAGTACTTTCGTACTACTATTTTTTTTGATTTATAAATGCCTCATAAGTATTTTCTAATAAACTTGTTATTGTCATTGGTCCTACTCCACCTGGAACTGGTGTAATATATGAAGCAATTTCACTTATTGAATCATAATCTACATCTCCGCATAGCTTACCATCAACTTTATTAACACCTACATCGATTACTACAGCACCAGGTTTAACCATGTCTTTTGTTATCATCTTAGCTCTACCTACGGCTGCTACCAAAATATCTGCATTTCTTGTTACACTTCCTAAATCTTTGGTACGACTATGAGCAATAGTTACTGTTGCATTTTCATTAAGTAATAACATTGAAACTGGCTTACCAACTAAATTACTTCTACCAACTACAACCGCATTTTTACCATTAATATCTAATCCCGCAGATTTAATCATCGTGATAATTCCTTTAGGAGTACATGGTAATAATGCTGGTCTACCAACATGTAAGTTACCTACATTTTCAGGATGAAATCCATCAACATCTTTTGATAAAGCAATCCTATCAATTACTTTGTCAACATCAATATGCTTTGGCAATGGTAATTGTACTAATATACCATTTACTGATTCATCATTGTTCAGATTATCAATTAAAGATAGTAATTCTTCTTCTGTAATAGATTCTGATTTTCTGATTAATTCTGAATCAAACCCTACGTATTTAGCGCCTTTTTCTTTAGCTGTTACATAAGAAACACTTGCTGGATCTTCCCCTACTAATACAACGACTAATTTTGGAACGTCATTGAATTTCTCTTTTACTAAAGCTACCTTTTCTTTCAGTTCCTCTCTTATCTCTTTAGATAATTTTCTTCCACTTATAACTTTTGCTGACATACTACACCTCCACTGTTTTTATAAGTATAGTATATCATAATAACGTTTATAGTTCTCTTAGATTGTTTACGATATCAACTTTATCAGCTTCTACATCACTTCTCTTTTTAATCTCTCTTGCTGGCGATCCTACTACAACAGTATTGCTATCTACATCTTTTGTTACAACACTACAAGCACCAACTACAGCTCCATCACCAATCTCTACACCTTCTAACACCACTGCATTTGCTCCTATTGTTACATTGTTTCCAATAACTACTGGTTTCTCACTTATTGGTTCTATTACTCCCGCGACTACAGCTCCAGCTCCAATATGACAATCATCTCCAATTATGGCTCTTCCACCTATCACGGTATTCATATCTATCATGGTTCTTTTACCTATAACCGCTCCAATATTTATTATTGCCCCCATCATAATTATTGCATTATCTTTGATTATAACTTTATCTCTTATTGTTGCACCAGGTTCAATTCTGGCGTTTACATTCTCATAATTTAGTAATGGAATCGCAGAATTCTTATGATTCGTCAAAAAGAAGTAGTCTTTGACGTCATATCTCTCAACTACTTCTTTTACTTTTTCATAATCATCAATTACAATGTTTAAATCACCATAAGAAAAATTTCTTAAACTTTTATTAATTGTTCCTTTAATAATAGCAATTACCGTGGTTTTCTTTTTAGAATTCTTAATTAAATTTATAATATCTTCAGTATTAAAATTCATATTTGTCAATTAGAATTCTCACTACCTTTCTTTTTAATGATCTATTCATTGGTGCAAGTGGTAACCTGTACTCACCCACATCGAAGTCTAGATAATTAAGTATCATTTTAACCGGTATTGGGTTTACTTCTATAAATAGAGCATCCACAAATGGCTTATATCTTTTCTGAAGCTTCTCAGCAACATCTATTTTACCAGTTAAGGCTAAGTATACCATCTCCCTAACAATTACTGGCTTAACATTCGCAAGAACACTTATACAGCCTTTACCACCTAATTTGATAGTTTTTACTATGATATCATCATTACCTGTAAAAACTGTCAAATCAGTCTTCTTAACAATGCGTTTCATTTTAGCTAGATCTCCACTAGCCTCTTTAATAGCTATAATGTTTTGCAACTTTCCTAATTCAACAATTAAATCTACCGGCATATCATATCCAGTCCTTGATGGAACATTATATAATATTATAGGTATATCAACCGCATCATTTATTGCTTTATAATGTAAATATAAACCTCTCTTATTCCCTTTATTATAATAAGGATTTACAACTAGTAAACCATCTACTCCAAGCTCTTCAACTTTCTTACTAAAATCTACTGTTTGAGATGTACAATTAGAACCAGTTCCTGCAACTACAGGAATTCTTCTATCTACTTTCTCTACTGTATACTTTATTACTTCTAATTTTTCAGTCTCATTTAATGTAGCTGCTTCACCAGTAGTACCTAATACAACAATCCCATCGGTCTTTGATTCAATTTGCCATTCAATTAACTTTCCTAATTGATCATAATTAACAGATAAATCCTTCTTAAAAGGTGTTACTATCGCTACGTACGAACCTATAAACATCTCTTCACCTCCTTATACAATTAAGTATTTGTACAGCATTAATTGCTGCTCCCTTTCTTAAGTTATCCGCAACACACCATAGATTTAGTGCGTTTTGTTTTGAGTAATCTCTTCTTACTCTTCCTACTAAACATAAGTTTTTATTATCAGCCATTTCACTGACTGGGTATCTCTCGTAATACTCTATTCCATTAAAGTTACTTAATTTCTTCTTTATATCTTTAATATCATACTCTTTTTCAAACTCAATATTAATACTTACAGAATGTGTATTCCTTATAGGAACCCTTACACATGTAGCAGTTAAATTAACATTTACGATTTTTTTTGCTTCATTTATCATTTTCTCTTCTTCAAATGTATAACCATTTAATGAGAACTCATCGATTTGAGGTATGCAGTTATTTGCAATACTGTATGGATAAAATATCGCTTCTTTATTCTTAAGAGTTCTCTTTAAGTCATTAATACCATTTCTTCCAGAACCACTTACCGCTTGATAAGTACTAACAACTACCCTTTTAACTCCATATTCCTCTAATGCTTTTAGTGGCATTACAGTTTGAATAGTAGAACAATTTGGATTAGCTATTAACTTTTCTCCATTATATGAATCCATATTAACTTCTGGGACTAATAAAGGTACTCCTTCTTTCATCCTAAAGAAACTAGAATTATCGATAACAGTCGCGCCTCTTTCAATGAATAATCTTACAAAGTCTTTAGAGATTTTACCTCCAGCTG
This sequence comes from Mycoplasmatota bacterium WC44, assembly GCA_046529715.1. Classification (GTDB taxonomy): domain Bacteria; phylum Bacillota_I; class Bacilli_A; order MAG-NZ; family MAG-NZ; genus WC44. The sequence continues at coordinate 241,126 of CP134881.1, read as the reverse complement.
AAAATAACGCATAATCATATGACTTAATGTTCTCATCTTTTAATTCTATAACTCTATACTCTTTTCCCTTATAGTCAATTATCTTTCCTGCACTTTTCTTTGATGCAAAGAGTGTTAATGATTCAATCGGAACATTAAGTTCTTCTAGACCTGTAAGAAACATCCTACCAACTAGGCCAGTTGCTCCTACAATAGCTATATTAGGCATAATACACCCCCTTAAAAATACATTTAACTTTGCTTCTTAATGAAATATATTTATCAACTATTACGTCCATTTCACCATATATATTTTTTTGATGTAAGTTTTTACCTAACACAAATGCAGTAGATGCTGCTCCTGTACCACATGATGATGTGAAACCTACACCATTTTCATACGTTGTAACCATTCCAGATTCATAAAAATTTACATTAGCATTTTCATATGCATATATTTCCCTTATTTTTAATGCCACTTGTTCTTTATTTGAAACTGGATTAGTAAAAACAACATGCGGTACTATCATATTCACGAAATAACTATTGTTCTTATCATCCCTATAATTTCTTACTTCATCTGTCTTTATTAGATATACTGTTATAACGTCATCCTTAATTATTGATTTATATTTCAAACCTCCAACTAGAATATAATCTTCTTTATTTATCCAGTTATTCTTATGTAGATAATGTGCTACACATCTTAGACCATTACCACATAATTTAGCTAGTGAGCCATCTTTATTGTAGTAAATCATCTCTGCTGGATTATTTTTCGCCAAGATTAATCCATCCGCTCCAATTCCCATTTTTTCATTACACATTTCATTTATTAGTTTTTCATCAAAATTGGCACTATAATTGGCTATAATGAAATTATTACCGAGAGTACTATACTTCTCAAAATCAATCTTCATTTCTTATTATCTTACGCTGAAAAGCCTATATAGGTTACTCTTAGGAGACCTAAAAATACCAAGGAGGAAGTATGAAAACTAATGTTAACTTACTCAAAATAGATGTACCTAAAATTAGATTCTTTAACTATGAGTCTATGAAATATGATAATGTTCTTAGACTTACAATTGGAGAACCTCACTTCCCTCCACCTAAAGAAGTTAAGGATTTTGCTATTCAAGGGATTGAAAATAACGAGTATAAATACGTACTGGGTTTAGGTAGAAAAGATACCAGAAAAAGTATAGTATCTTACATAAAAAAATACTTCAACCAAGAATATGAAATAGATGAAGTATTAGTAACAGTAGGGTCGACAGAAGGTCTGTCTTCTACGTTAGGTGCAATCTTAAACCCAAATGATGAAGTAATAATTCCTACTCCTGCTTACGCAGGTTATGAACCTATAGTTATTCTTAATCATTCTAAATCAGTGTTTATGGATACTAGCAAAGATAATTTTCAACTAAGATATGATAATATAAAAAATCATATAACAAAAAGAACAAAGTGTATCGTACTTAATTATCCTAATAACCCTACCGGTATTACATTAGATAAACAAAGTATAGATGATATCACAAAAATTCTGAAAGAGTATGATATATTTGTTGTCCTAGACGAAATATACAATAGAATAGTATTTTGTAATACCTATGCAATAGATGACACTGAAGTTAAAGATAAACTTATTATTGTTAATGGATTATCAAAGTCCCACTCTCTAACTGGATGGCGTTTTGGATTTGTTTTAGCAAGTAAGGACATGATCAAAAAGATATTGAAAGTACACCAATACATAGTAGTTGCTGTTAATACTGTTACTCAATTCTCAGCTACACAGATAGATTCCGATATTAGTGACCGTATTGATTATTATGCATACAACATAGAATATGCGTATCATAGATTAGTGGCTATGGGGTTAGAAGTAATCAAACCATCTGGAACATATTATATTTTCCCTAAGGTACCATGCGACTCCGTAGAATTATTTTATGAATTATTAGAAAAAGAAAGAGTAGCTGTAATTCCTGGTATATGTTTTGGAGATTATCCTAACTACATAAGGTTATCTTGTACTGTTGATTTTGATACTCTAGTAACTGCTTTAAATCGAATAGAAAAAGTGATAAAAGAAAAAGGCGAATAAATCGCCGTTTTTATCTTTTCTGTATTGTTAAAATAATACATTAACTGTTTGTTATAATCACTACAGTATTTAGAGGTTTTATCCCCTTTCACTTTGCATACTAATAAGTTCTTGAGAATACTCAAAGGCTTTCTTGTATTTGTTTTTATTGCTCAAGAACTCAATATAAATATTGACGATGAATTCATAATGCTCTAACTCATTTTTTGTTTTAGTATAATTGATTGCCTCTATGATTAATTTCTCCTTATCTAATGCGCCATCGTCAACAATATCACATTTTAATATATTAAATAAATTCATATAGAAGACACTCTCTTCTAACTCTAATCCCTTTTGTATATAATCAAAAGATCTCATTGTATCTCCATTTTTATAATTCATCCATGCTAAACATAATAATCCCTTTGAAGAATAACTTCCATTTATCTTTCTACTTTTATTTGTGCAACTTGATACTTCAAAGTAATCTTTTTGAAGTAATTTAATCCAAGCTATACTTTCATATCCTGTAGATTCAATGTCTTTCATTTTTAGATCATGGCTTATAGAAATAATTTGTCTATAAAATTTTTCAGCAAGTTTATACATCTTCAATCTAGAATATTCATCTGCTAAATTTACTCGACAATATAACGCCCTACGATAATTCATTTCTTTTTCAAAGAAGAGACGTGCGTTATTAGTATATTCTATAGACTCATACGATTTGTTCAACTTTGAATAAAGAATTCCTAAGTGAAAATCCATCATACCTTGATTAATTTCTGATTGATACTTCTGAGATTTATTAAAACTTTCCAATGCTTCTTTAAGATTATTATCAGTCGTGAGTCTAACACCATAATATTGGTAGAACAGTTGAGCTTGCTTCCCTGTCATTTGTTTAACTACTTGTCTTAAATCCTCTTCTAACTTTCGAGTCTCTTCATATTCATTCGGATCTATTTCAGAAACAAAATAAACATATCTTATAAGTTGATAATCCAGTAAAGCTGGTGAATTCTTAATCCATTTCTCTTTAAATTTAAGGAACTTTAGTCCTTCTTCTATCTCAGATAGATTGAATCTTACTACATTTTGATATATCTCATCAAACTTAAGTTTAACTTCACTAATAAGCTTGTCTGACAAATCAAATTCAATATCTAAAACCTTGAATATTCTTTCAAGAATTTCTTTTCTAGGAGTCATTAACCCATTTTCAATATTACTTAGATAAGTGGGAGAAATGGGAATTAAATCTGCTAGAAAACGAACAGACATACTTTCTTCAATTCTATTCATTTTAATTACAAGACCTGTTGATTTAATATTTAAAGTATCCAAAAGAAGTCACCTCCTACTCTTATTATATAATGTTTTATATATGAAAGTCTATATAGTCCATTATATGTTGAACCTAGAAATTCATTTGCTACCTTAAATATAAAAACCCCTTTACAAACTCAATAGTTTGAAAGGGGTTTTTTAATATTAATTTTTTAGAATAAACCTTCTGCTTTTCCATCTACTACATTCATTCTTAATGCAGCTGGTTTTTTTGGTAATCCTGGCATTGTCATAACATCACCAGTTAACGCTACGATAAATCCAGCTCCAACACTTGGTCTTAATTCTCTTACAGTAATTTTGAAGTTTGTTGGTCTACCAATAACTTTAGGATTATCACTTAATGATGCAGGAGTTTTAGCCATACATACAGCTAATTTATCCCAACCATTTCGCTTAAATGCTTTTAATTGAGTTTTAGCTTTTGAAGTAAACTCAACTCCATCAGCTCCGTAAATATTTTTAGCGATCGTTTCAATTTTCTCTTCGATTGAACTGTCTAATTCATATAAATGTTTAAACGTATTAACACCGTCAGCTTCTTCGATTCTTTGTAAAACTTTTTCAGCTAAATTTGTAGCACCTTTTCCACCTTTAGCCCATACTTCAATTAATTCTACTGGATGTCCGTTTGCTTCACACCATTCTTCAATAAATGCTATTTCTGCATCTGAATCAGTTACGAATTTATTAATAGCTACAACATAAGGTAAGTTAAATTTAGATATTGAATCTAAATGCTTAGCCAAATTCTCAACACCTGAGTTTAAGGCTTCAACATTTTCACCTTGTAATTCTTTTTTATCTACACCACCATGCATTTTTAAAGCTCTAATTGTTGCTACAACCACAACTGCACTTGGATTAAAACCAGCATTTCTGGTTTTAATATTTAAGAATTTTTCAGCACCTAAGTCTGCACCGAACCCTGCTTCGGTAATTACATAGTCAGCCATTTTTCTTCCTAAATTAGTTGCAATAATACTATTGCATCCGTGTGCGATATTCGCAAACGGTCCACCATGAACTAATGCTGGTGTATGTTCTAAAGTTTGAACTAAATTAGGTTTTAATGCATCTCTTAATATCAATGCTACTGCACCTTCACAACCTAGATCACCAACAGTAACTGGTTTTCTATCTTTTGTATAAGCTACAACCATTCTTTTTAGTCTAACTTTTAAATCTTCCATATCACTTGCTAGACATAATACCGCCATTACTTCACTAGCTACAGTTATGTTAAATCCATCTTGGCGAGGTATACCATTAGTATGGCCACCAAGACCAATAGTAACATCTCTTAATGCACGGTCATTCATGTCTAAACATCTCTTCCACACAATTCTTCTTTGGTCGATATTTAACTCATTACCTTGATGAAGGTGATTATCCATTATTGCACTAATTGCATTATTCGCAGTAGTGATTGCATGAATATCTCCTGTAAAGTGTAAGTTTAAATCTTCCATTGGTACAACTTGTGAATATCCTCCACCAGCTGCTCCACCTTTGATACCCATAACTGGTCCAAACGATGGCTCTCTCAATGCTATGATAGCGTTTTTACCTAATTGACCAAACGCTTGACCTAATCCTACAGTTACTGTAGTTTTCCCTTCACCTGCTGGTGTTGGGTTAATTGCTGTCACTAAAATTACTTTACCATCTCTGTCTACTTTTACATTAGGATTAACTTTAGCTTTATATTTACCATAAAGCTCTAAATCATCTGTGCTTAACCCTAATTTCTCTGCTATTTCCGAGATTGGTTTCATAGTAACTTGTTGAGCAATTTCTAAATCTGACTTGTACATATAAGTCCCCCTTACAAAATTTTTTCTAACTCTATTGTCTGCTTTCTGTCAGGTCCAACAGAAAACATTTTAACCTTAATCCCTGTTAAATCTTCAATTTTTAGTAAATAATTTTGCGCATTAATTGGTAATTCATCAAAACTAGTAACACCTGTTATATCTTCTTGCCAACCTGGTAATTCAATATAATTAGGAATGCAATCTTCTAAATGATTTATGATAGATGGCATAACACTAATTGTTTCTCCTTTATAGTTATAAGAAGTACAAATTTTTAATTTCTCAACACCACTTAATACATCTAATAACATAACACTTAAGCCGGAAATTCCACTAACTCTCTTAGCATGATTTAAAACTACTAAATCTAACCATCCAATTCTTCTAGGACGTTTAGTTGTTGTTCCATATTCGTTACCTGTTTCACGGATGTGATGAGCAACTTCATCATCAAACTCTGTTGGGAAAGCTCCTTCTCCAACTCTAGTAGTATAGGCTTTTATAATACCTAATACATTATCAACATATTTTGGTGCAATTCCAGTATTAAGTGGAACAGATGCTGCAGTTGGTGATGAACTTGTTACAAATGGATATGTCCCGTGATCTGTACATAACATTACACCTTGTGCACCTTCAAATAATACTTTTGAACCTTTTTCAAGCTCTTCGTTTAAAATCACTGATGTATCAGTTATAGAATCTTTTAATACTTCAGCATATCCCATATATTCATTATAAAGTTCTTCTAAATCTAATTGTTCTAGACCTAGCATATTTAATACTCCATTTTTAATTCCTAATGCATAATCTAATCTCTCTTTGAAATAAGTAGGATCAAGTAAATCTCCCATTCTTATTCCACTTCTAAATGCTTTATCAGTATATGTTGGACCAATACCTTTTTTAGTAGTTCCAATTTTACCTTTACCAGCATTTTTCTCAAAAGCACCATCTAACTCTTCATGGTAAGGAAAGACGATGTGTGCTCTGTTAGATATCTTTAGATTAATATCTGTAATTCCTCTTTCTTTTAAGCCATTCATTTCCTTAATTAATGCTTTAGGGTTAATAACCATTCCATTCGCCATAATATTTAATTTATTTGGCGAAAGTGACCCACTAGGTAATAAGTGCAATGCGAATTTTTGATTATTAAATACAATTGTATGACCTGCATTATTACCACCTTGGTAACGAACTACAACATCAGCCTCTTGTGCCAAATAATCTGTTATTTTACCTTTACCTTCGTCACCCCATTGTGTTCCAACTACTACTACGCTACTCATTTAGTTCACTCCTTTAATTAATGTTGCTTACGTGAATAAAAAGATCCACAGTAAGTCAAAAACTTAGGTTCTATAATTAAGTTTGGGGTATTCACTCACCCTGAACTTTTTGTTTATATGAAAAGTGCATAATAAATCCCTGGTATAATGTTAACGACGAAGAAAACAAATACGGAGGTTTTACTATGCACAATAATTCTAGCATATCTAATCATGATTTAAAAACATTATTAAACATTAAAGGTGATTTAGTTATCATTGACTCATACACATTTGATGGAAACAATTTTTTGGTCAACGTTTCTAGAGAGAGGTATAAACATAAATGTCCTAAGTGTAGTGAACTAACACATGATATTCATGACTACTATACTCGTACTATTAAGCATGGTATCTTCAATAACTATAAGTGTTTCATTAAGTATAGACAACGTCGTTATAAATGTAGTTGTGGGAAGAAATTTAATGAAGATAATATATTTGTTGAGAAACATAATAAGATAAGTAAAAACACTAAACAATCTATCTTTGAAGAGTCTAAACTGAAATGTTCTTTCAAGGACATAGCTTATAGATTAAATATCTCTTCTACTACTGTGATTAGACATTTTCTTAAGCATGTTATACAGCCAAGGCGTACTTTACCTGAGGTATTAAGTATAGATGAATTTAAAGGAAACTCAGGTGGAAATAAGTATTTAGTATCGTTGGTAGATCCAATCAACAAAACCATTATCGATATCGTGTCTTGTAGACACAAGGAACATCTAGATAGATACTTCTCTAAGTTTTCTAAAGAAGAATTAAGTAATGTAAAGATACTTACTACTGATATGTGGGAGACTTATAAAGATATCACTCTGAAATATATGCCTAACGCTACAGTAGTTGCTGATACATTCCATTTCGTTAGACATATATATTGGGCATTCAATAACACAAGAGTTCGTATTATGAAGAAACATAAGAAAAACACCAAAGAGTATAAATATCTTAAACGTTATTGGAAATTGTTAGTTAAAAAATCTAAAGATATTTCTAATGAATATTACTTTGATAAAAGATTAAAAGAGTGGAACAGTACACAATCAATAATAGACTTTTGTAGGAACATAAATCCAGAGTTAAACAAAGCTTATGAACTTAAGGAATCGTTCTATGGGATTGTAGATATAGCTAAATATCCAACTGTATATAAAAAACTAAATAGTTGGGTAATTGAAGCTAAAATTTCTCTTCTCGGTGAGTTTAGAGAAGCAGCTAATACAATTGAGAACTGGCTACCTGAAATAGTTAATTCATTTATGATTGATCCTACTACTAATAAGAAATACTCTAATGGTTTTATCGAAGGAACCAATAACTATATTAAGTCAATTAAACGTATTTCCTATGGCATTAAAACGTTTGATTTATTCAGAAACAAAATTATGTATCAACATAAGAATTCAGAGCACATATTAATCGCTTAACATTAGAATTATGCACAAAAAAGATGCTGTAGATGATATCCACAACACCTTGATAGTTTAGTTATTTTTCGATTCTACCCCAATCCTTGACATAGAACCAAAACTTATTGTGGATCCGCATTGTTTTAGCCTTTTCACAACTACATATAAATTATGTCTTAATTAGCTTGCTTTGTCAACAATATCTCGAGCAATCCACACTCCATTTGCGCCAGCTTGCGCTAGTCCACGAGTAATACCTGCTCCATCTCCACCTACATATAGTCCTGAGACTTTTGTTTCAAATCTATCATTAACTTTTGGTCTTGCTGAATAGAATTTAGCTTCTACTCCATAGAACAGTGTGTGCTCACTCGCAATACCTGGAGTCACATAATCTAATGCCTCTGTCATTTCTATCAATGACTTCATAGTATTGTACGGCAATACTAAACCTAAATCTCCAGGGACAGCTTCCCTTAGAGTAGGCTTTACAAATCCTTCAGTTATCCTTTTTTCAGTCGTTCGTCTACCTGCTTTAATATCTCCATATTTTTGTACAATAATAGACCCGTTTGATAACCTATTTGCTAATTTAGAAACTTCCCTTGCAAACTCATTTGGTTGATTAAATGGTTTTTCAAATTCATGTGATACAAGTAATGCAAAGTTAGTATTATTACTTCCTAATGCTTCATCTTTATAAGCATGACCATTTGCTAGCATTATTCCGCTATGATTTTCTACAACTACATGTCCACTTGGGTTTGAACAAAATGTTCTTACAGTACTTCCTACACTTGTTCTAAAAATGAACTTTCCTTCATACAAATGCTTATTGATTTCTTCCATAATGATGTCATTCGTTTCAACTCTTACTCCAATATCAACTTGGTTATTTGTAAATTCTATCCCAAATCCAGCTAAGATATCCTTCATCCATTCAGATCCATCTCTACCTGGAACTAAAACTACATGCTTAGCTTCTATCTTATTTCCATTTAATTTTACAGCTTTTACTTGATTATTATCAACAATAACATCTGTAACTTTTGTACCGAAACTAAAGTCTATATGTGTTTTAAGTGTTTCGTAAATACTTTGTAAAATTTTTAGATTTTGTTCAGTTCCTAAATGTCTTAATTTAGCTCGCAATAATTTTAATCCATGACCATAACCTTGTTTTTCAATTCTTTTTACATCCTCTGTATATGGGTCTGTTAAATCAGAATTTGCTCCATGATTAAGGTTAATAGAATCTACATACTTAATTAACCCCTCAACTTGTTTATTGTCTAGGTAATTATTCATCCATCCACCAAATTCACTAGTGATGTTAAATTTACCATCAGAATAAGCACCTGCTCCACCAAATCCACTTGTTATTGAACATGCTGGCTTACAACTTCCCGGAGGACATTTAGTTGTCTTCTTTTGTAAAATTGGACAATTTCTTGAATAAATATCTCTTCCTTTATCGATTAATAACACTTTCATATGCGGCGCTTTAAGCATTAATTCGTACGCTGTAAAAATTCCCGCTGGTCCTCCACCTACTATTATGCAATCATACATCAATATCACACCTATCTCTTTTTATAATTCAAAAAACTACATTACATTTTAACAACTTTTATCTTTATAGTCAAAGAAATAATCTATTACATAAAAGTAACTTTATACCAAATACACATCAAATATCTTTTACAATTTTATGGATATTAGATGTCTATAATTGAAAAAATCCCCTTAAAATTTCTACATTACTTTTAAATGACCATGGCTGAATTACTTGATCAACAATTTGTAACTCGCCATCTATTTTTGTTATTGTTCCATTAGTCTCTATTAAGGTATTTAGTGGTAATAGAACATCAGCAGGACTTTCAAATAAATCCATAACCACTAAATTATCTAGCTCACTCATAACTTTTTCAAGACTTTCATTTACTCGAGTTCCAATTAATATTAAATTCTTGATTCTACCATTCTTAATTTCTTCAATAGCCATCGATGCACTTTGTAATGATTTTGCACCTATTACATTTGTTTCTAATTTATATTTACTTTCTGTACTTACAATAAGTTCTACTTTTTCTTTATTTGTTAACGAACTCAAATCTAGTTCTTCTACATCAGTAGGAATTGTTGATGAAATTATATTAGCATTTAATTCTTTACCTAATTTAAGAATCTCTTTATAATCTTCGTTAGTTAAATTTGGTGAAACAATGAACCCTATATTCCCCATTTTGAACTTCTCTAAATCGAAAGTATCATTAATTTTTATTTTAGATATTCTTTCCTTGCTATTTATATATTCAAACTCAAACTTACCTTTGACACATAAAACATTTACCCCGTTCTTGGGTGTAACTTTATAAATTATATCTCCTTTATGATGGTATGTTACAGTACATGCTAAGCTACAGTGAATACAAATGGAATCAGTTGCTTCCAAATCTAACGGTATTTCTTTAGCATCTAATAACTTTTCTTTTAGTGAACCAGTCGGACATACATCAATACAAACACCACATGAAACACAATCTGTTTCAGAAAGCTGATTGCCAAATTCAGGAGCAACAACTACTTCAAACCCTCTATCAATTAGTCCTAATGCACTTGAGCCAATAATTTGATCACATACTCTAATACATTGAGAACATTGTATACATTTGTCTGTATCTCTTTGAATAAATGGATGATCATCAACCATTACTCTTCTATGTTCTTCTCCATATACTTTCGTAGTATCTATTTTATACTCTCTTATATTATGAAGTAGTTCACATTCGAAAACATCTTTGCATCCACACTCTAAACATCTGGATGCCTCTTTATGAGCCTCTAACTCAGTGAAGTTTTCCATTACTTTATCAAAGTTTTTTTTTCGGAGTTCTGGATCGATAATCTCATTTTGCTCTCTTACTTGTACTTTTATATCCTTATAATCATCAATAGTCATATCATGTCTCTCTATAAGAGTTTGCTCTTTATGAGGAACTAATTTGCCAAATAAATACCCATTAATAACATTCGCAGCATTCTTACCTGCAGCTATTGCATCAATAGCATCCTTAGGTCCGGTCACTGCATCTCCACCTGAAAAAATACCTTCAATATTAGTTTGAAAAGTAGCTTCGTCAGCTATAATCGTACCCCAATTTGTTGTATCTATACCTTGGATATTATCTAATGTAACTTTTTGCCCAATAGCAGCAATTATTGAAGAAGTTTTATAAGAGATTATCTCACCTTCAATTGGTACAGGTCTTCTTCTACCACTTGCATCTGGTTCTCCTAGTTCCATCTTTTGACAGACTAAACCTACTGCATTACCATTTTCTTCTAAAACTTCAGTTGGAGCAACTAAGAAGTCAAAATGAATCCCTTCCTCTTTTGCTTCGTGAATTTCAAAATCTTGTGCTGGCATTTCTGACTCAGTTCGTCTGTATAATACTCTTACTTCTTTCACACCTAATCTAATACATGTTCTTGCTACATCCATAGCAGTATTTCCACCACCGATAACGAGAACTCTATCGTCTAAATTCATTTCTTCTTTGTTAGTAACTTTTTTTAAGAAGTCGATTCCACCTGATACACCATTTAAATCTTCACCTTTACATCTCATAGATGAACTTTTCCAAGCACCAATTGCTAAGAATGATGCATCATAGTTTTCTTGTAAATGATTTACCGATATATCATCACCCAGCTTTGTATTATATTTTATCTCAACGCCCATATCCTGGATTATCTTTACTTCCCTATCTACGATATCTTTAGGAAGTCTATACTCAGGTATACCATATCTAAGCATTCCTCCAGGTTTATCCATAGCTTCAAATATAGTAACACTATGACCTTTAGTTCTTAAGAAATAAGCTGCCGCAAGCCCAGCAGGACCTGCACCAATTACAGCAATTTTTTTGTCTGTACTTTCATAAATATCTGGCATATATTGAGTCTCATTAAATAGATCAATATCAGCTGCAAAATATTTTAGAGTAGCAACTGAAATTGGTTCCTCTATAACTCCTCTACGGCAGTCTGTTTCGCAAGGATGAGGACAAACTCTCCCGATACTTGCAGGTATTGGAATTGCCTGTTTTATTAATTTAACAGCTTCTAAATACTGTCCATTAGCAATCAATCCAACATATCCTTGAATATCCGTTCTAGCTGGACATCCTAGGGTGCAAGGAGGAATACAATCTCCTCTATGGTCTGATACATACATATCTAATGCTGTTTTTCTAGCATTAATAGTTCTAGTAGTATTTGTTTCAACTACCATACCTTCACTCATCTTTGTCGAACATGCTCTTATGAGTTTATTTGACCCTTCTAATTCAACAACACACATTCCACAACCGCCGAATGCTTCAAGTCTCTCGTCATAACACATATGTGGAATTTCTATATTATTCTTAAGAGCAGTTTGAAGAATAGTACTGTCCAATGTTGTCTCTAATAATTGTCCGTTAATAGTTACTTTAATCATCTTCAATTCCCCCTTAGTTAACTTCCACTGCTTTGAAATTACATGCAGTGAAACAATTTCCACATTTAATACATTGATTTTGATTGATAATATGTAACTCTTTTCTTGTACCATCAATACAATTAACAGGACACTTAACTGCACATAATGTACAACCAGTACAATTATCATTTATCGTATAAGTCAGTAAGTCACTACATGACTTAGAAGGACATTTTTTGTCATTTATATGTGCTAAATACTCATCTTTGAAATATTTAAGTCCTGTAATAACAGGATTAGGAGCTGACTGTCCTAAACCACATAAAGATGCATCCTTAACTGTTTCAGCTAATCTTTCTAATTCCTCTAAATCATTCAACTCGCCCTTACCTTCAGAAATACGTTTAAGAATTTCATACATTCTCTTGGTACCAATTCTACAGTGAACACACTTCCCACATGATTCTTTACATGTGAAATCTAAGAAAAACTTAGCAACATCAACCATACAAGTGTCTTCATCCATTACTACCATTCCACCAGAACCCATAATCGCTCCAGTTTTATTAATAGCCTCATATGTAACTGGGGTATCAAGTAAGCTAGCAGGAATACATCCACCAGATGGTCCTCCTAGTTGTACTGCTTTAAATTTTTTATCTTTCTTAATGCCACCACCGATGTCAAAAATAACTTCTCTCAGTGTCATCCCCATTGGAATTTCCACTAATCCACCGTGTTTTATTTTCCCACTTAAAGCAAATACTTTTGTACCTGTACTCTCTCCCATACCGATTTCAGCATATTTATTTGCTCCATTATTAATAATCCAAGGGACATTAGCAAATGTTTCAACGTTATTTATGTTTGTAGGTTTATTCCAATATCCTGATTGCGCTGGGAATGGTGGCTTGATTCTAGGCATTCCACGCTTCCCTTCTAACGATTCGATTAATGCAGTCTCTTCGCCACAAACGAATGCACCTGCACCCATCTTAATACTTAAATTAAAATCAAAATTACTTCCTAAGATATTGTTTCCAAGAAAATTATCATTCATCGCTTGTTCTATAGCTAATTCCAAACGTTCAATCGCAAGCGGATATTCTGCGCGGCAATAGATAATACCAATATTCGCACCAATAGCATATCCACCTATTATCATACCTTCAATAAGTTTATGTGGATCACCTTCCAAGATACTTCTATCCATAAACGCTCCAGGGTCTCCCTCATCTGCATTACAAACTATAAATTTCTCATAACCTTTACTTTTTAAGGCAGCATTCCATTTAAACCAAGTAGGAAAACCAGCACCTCCACGACCACGAAGACCTGAAACTTTAATTTCATCAATAACTTCTTCTGGAGTCATATCTTTTAAAACTTTTTTGACAGCTTTATATCCGTTATTTACTAAGTAATCATCTAAACTTTCTGGATCAATTACACCACAATTATCTAGTACAATTTTTTGTTGAGATGATTCGTAAACATCTGGTTTCTCACTCGTATATATAACCTTATCTTCTAGTAGTTTATTTTTAATAATATGGGTTTCAAATATATCTCTAGCTAATTTTTCATTTACATAACCATATGTTGTAGATGTTGTTTCAGTTATAATGTCAACAATCGGCTCATAAAAACACATTCCAATACAACCGGTTGTTTCAACACTAATATCTAGGTTATTATCTTTAACTAATTGTTTTAAAGTATTTAAAACTTTCTTTCCTCCGGCAGCTATACCACAACTACCAAGTCCTACTCTTATAATCATCCTAAACACCTTCCTTAGCTTTTATGTTTTTAATTACTTTAACAGCATCAGATGGTGTTAAGTTTCCATACGCTTCATCATTAACAATAATTACTGGAGCTAAACTACAGCACCCTAAACATGCAACATCTTCTATAGTAAATAATCTGTCATCTGTAGTTTCACCTGGAGAAATTCCAAGTTCACTACATATTGCTTTAGAAATTTCCTTCGAACCATTTACATAGCAAGCAGTACCTTGACATTGTAAAATCAGATACTTACCTATTGGATTCAATCTAAATTGAGTGTAAAAAGTAGCTACACCATAGATAGTAGCCCTCTTGTTCTCAGTATTATCAGCTATATAATGTAGAGCACTTAATGGTAAATATCCATAGATATCTTGTGTTTTTTGTAAGATATTTATAAGACTACCCTCAACTGCACCATACTTTTCTATAACTGGATTCATTAATTCTAAATTCACTTCTTCATTAGTAAATTTTGATTCTAAACTCTCTTTACAGTTTTCACACATAATAGTATACTCCTTCATGATAGCGTTTTCCCATACATTATATTGTATAATCTTTTTGTAGTTTTTTCAACGAACATTGTCGTATATTTAAAAACACTATACCACATTCTTATTGTAAAAAAAATAGGTCCAACAATTGGACCTATTTTTAATTTTCTAAATATTTTCCGATAAATGCACTTGCTGTTTCTATAATACTTACATCAATGTCAGATATATCTTTTTTTCCCAACACAATTACCGCACCAATTATATCTCCGTGAGCATTTATTGGTCTCAAACTTATTGGTTGTTTTACAAAAACATCAGAGCAAATTTCAAACTCTTCATTATCCTTAGTTGTAACGGAATTTCTTTTTATTAATAATTCATCTATTTTTTGGGAAATTTTCTTTCCTAAGACATCTTTCTTAATCGAACCAGATGCCGCCACAATACTTTCTCTATCTACAACCACCACTTCGCGTTTGTTAGTTGTATATATTGCATCGACGTATTGTTGAGCAAAAGTTGATATATCTTCTACGGGTGAATATTTCTTAAAAACGACATCGCCTTGCTGATCAACAAATATTTCAAGTGAATCGCCTTCGCGAATTCTTAATGTTCTTCTAATTTCTTTAGGAATAACTATTCTTCCTAAATCATCAATTCGACGAACTACACCAGTTGCTTTCACAAATTTACCTCGCTTTCTAAGTTATCTATGAGTATTTTGTGATTTCAGTGTCGAATTATACAATATTTTCAAAAAATTGGTTAATCAGTTTAAGGTAAAATTTTCCAACATCCGACTTATCTAACCTAATACTAATTCTATTATTTTTATAACTTAATTCTAAACTTCGTGATACGTCAAATGCTGCAAACAATAACTTTTCACCATCTAGATTATCACTCATTGATCTACTAAATCTTATAGTCATCTCACTTTTCTTATCTTCAATTTTATCAATATCAAACATAGATACGTACTTATCAAACAAACTCTTATTCATAAAATCAATTAAATTATCTGGAATATTACCATATCTATCTTTCATTTCTACTGTTAATTTATCTATATCCGTATTATTTTTTATATGTTTAATTTTCTTATGAATTTCTATCTTTATAGCTTGATCTGAAACATACTCTTCAGGAATATGCTTACTTACTTTGATACTAGATTGTTTCACTTTTTTTGGTTCCTGAACCGGAGTACCTTGTTGTAATTTAATTTCCTCATCTAGCATTTTCATATAGAGATCAATTCCAACTGTATCAATAAATCCAGACTGTTCAGCTCCTAGTACATCTCCAGCACCACGTATACTTAAGTCACGCATAGCGATTTTAAATCCAGACCCTAATTCGGTAAACTCTTTAATAACTTCTAATCTTTTTTCAGCCTTATCAGTTAACATTCCATCTTTACCATACATTAAATAAGCGTAAGCAATTCTATCACTTCTGCCTACTCTACCTCTTATCTGATAAAGTTGAGCCAATCCCAATCTGTCCGCGCTTGTAATAATTAATGTATTAGCATTAGGAATGTCGATACCTGTTTCAATAATTGTTGTACATACTAATACATCATAAGTTTTATCAATAAAATCATTCATTGTTGATTCTAACTCTTCTCTATTCATTTGCCCGTGAGCGAAGGTTACACGTGCTTCTGGAACTATTCTTTGTATTTTATTAGCTACTCTTAGAATATCTGAAACCTTATTATAAAGGAAAAATACTTGCCCATTTCTAGATAACTCTCTCTCGATTGCATCTTTTATTATCGTGTAGTTTTCTTGCACAACATAGGTCTGAACAGGATATCTATTTTCTGGTGGAGTTTCAAGTAAAGATGTGCTTTTAACTCCCATTAAGGCCATTTGGAGTGTTCTAGGGATTGGTGTTGCTGTTAGAGTTAGTACGTCTACATTTACTTTTATTTCCTTAATTCTTTCTTTATGTTCTACACCAAACCTTTGTTCCTCATCAACTATCAACAAACCTAAATCCTTAAAGATAATGCTTTTACTTAGAATGCGGTGTGTACCTACTAAGACATCTACTTTACCTTTTGCCAAATCATTAATGATCTCATTTTGAGTTTTTAATGGAACAAACCTATTTAATAATTCGACTCTTAAACCATATTTTGCGAATCTACTTTTAAATGTTTTGTAATGTTGTTTACTTAAAACTGTTGTTGGACATAAATAAGCTACTTGTTTTATAGCACATACTGCTTTAAAAGCTGCTCTTAAGGCCACTTCTGTTTTACCATAACCTACATCACCACAAAGTAATCTATCCATAGGATTTTCACTTTCCATATCTCCCTTAACATCTTTAATTGCTTTTAATTGATCTGGAGTCTCAGTGAATGGAAAATCTGCTTCAAATTTATATTGCTCTTCATCATCCTCAGAAAAACTAAAACCTTTTGCACTTTTTCTTTCGGCGTATATCTTTATGAGTTTCGAAGCAATATCTTTTAATTTCTTTCTTACTTTAGCTTTAGTTTTAGCCCATGAAGTTCCACCAATACTATTAATTTTTGGTTTTGCACCTTCAGAAGCTGAGTATTTTTGAATTAAATGTACGTTCTCAACAGGAACATAAAGAACCTCATCATTTCTGTACCCTATATGAATATAATCATTCTTAATATTATTTAATTCAACAGTTTTTACACCCAAATATCTACCAATACCATAATCGTAGTGAACAATATAATCACCAGTTTTTATTTCATCAACTGATTTTAGTTTCTTAGCTTCTTTTAACTTAAAATGATTTTTAGCCTTTTTTCTCTTAACAAATAATTTATTAACACTTACATATAAAATATGATCAAATATTTTAAAACTTAAACCATTATTTTCGTCAATAACATTTATAACATTTTCTACTATTAAGTCATTCTTACCGACTTTCCTATATTTAACATCTTCATCATCAAATAAACTATAGATTGCTTTATCCCCTTGGATAATAACAGTTTCTTTCGCCTTAAGAATATCACCAATAAACATCTTTATATTAGAATGGTATTCCACGACATCACTAGTAGGAATTTTAAATAGGTAATCGTGTTTATAATTACTAGTTAAAACATTTTGCAAATATATTACTCTTTTATCTTCTGCCAGTTTAAAATCTAAATCTTTGAAGAATTGAAATTTTAAATCCCCGTATCCTTCTTCTAATGTTAGATACCATTCAGTAATATCATGTAAAACATTTGTATATATATCTTTAATTCGTTTAGGGTTTGTCAAAAAGATAATCTTCTCTTCGAAATAATCACTCAAGCAGTCATGTTCTAAAAATTGAATATATCTATGTAATCTATCTAGCTCATTATTATTTTCTAAATTATCAAGATCATTTAATACTCTGTCAGTCAAACTTCCTTTATCTTTAATTTTCTTAATAAGATCTAATTTCTCATCCTCATCATAAAAGAATTCATATAGAGGATAGACAATTAATTGGCCGGTCTTTTTTATAGTTCTTTGGTTAGTAACATCGAAAATTCTAATCTCTTCAACTTCATCATCAAAAAATTCTATTCGATATGGATTATCTGATTTTAAAGGAAAAATATCTACTATGTAACCGCGTATGCTGATGTCTCCTGGTTTTTCTACTTGATATTCTCTTTTATATCCAAATGAAATTAACTTTCTAACTAACTCATCCTTTGTAATAATGGTTCTTTCTTTTAAAAGTAAAGTATTATCAATCCATTTTTGTTTAGGTAGTTCGTACCTTAAATAACCTAATGTATGAGTTACTATAATTTTTCGTTTATTTTCAATAATATCAACTATTGTATTTATTCTTGATGTTCTAAATTCATTTGAAGCTGCCAACATCTCTACTGTTACAAATTCATCCGCAGGAAAAAAAGAGACACTTTCTGTTCCCACCACATCCAGTAATGAGTCATAAACTTGTTGGGCTTTATAAATATTAGGCGCGACAACAATTATTTGTTCATTTCTTTCATAGAAAGTTGATGCTATTAGCATGATATTAAACTCACTAGTTGTATCTAACACTAGAGTATTATATTCCTTGTTTTCTAATGATTGGAAATATTCATTTATGACTGGTACTTTCTTTAAAAAATCAACTCTCATATTTTTCTCCTAAACTAGCACTGCCCCTCATAGGAAATTAGAGGGGTTAGTTATGCTTATTCATAATTGTTAATATATCATCATTATTAATAAAATCCATACAGACATCAACACTTTTCAAAATTGCTGCATCAATTAATTTGCGATCCTCTTTTGAAAATTTACTAAGGACATAATTTGCTGTTTCAACATTTAAATTTCTTCCAACACCAATTTTAATACGGTTAAATTCATCACTTACATGTTGAATAATAGACTTAATCCCATTGTGTCCACCTGCTCCACCTTTATAACGAATTCTAGTTTTCCCTATTGGTAGATCTATATCATCATAGATAACTAAAATACCCTCTTTTGATATATTATAATAATTCATCACCTGAATTATACTATTACCAGATAAATTCATAAATGTTGTAGGTTTTAAGATTATAACATCATTATACTTACACAATTCACCTAATAACTTCTTATTTTTACTTACCTTAACCTGAAGTTTCTCACACAATTTATCAATTGTATCAAAACCAATGTTATGTTTTGTATTTTTGTAACTTTCACCTGGGTTTCCAAGTCCTACTATTAATTTCATAATACTCTCCTAAAGCTATTTTTATCTAATTTATCATTTATAGTATGATTATAGCACACTTTCCTATATATATTATTGTCGTATTTATGATATAGTATTTACATATGAGGTGTAAATTATGGATATATCAGTAAACAACATAACTAAATCATTCTCTATTTACGATGTTCTTAAGGGAGTTTCTTTTCACATTAATAAGGGTGAAAAGATTGGTATAGTCGGTTCTAATGGATGCGGAAAAACTACACTGTTTAAAATCATTAAAGGAATAGAGAGACCTGATTCAGGTGAAATTTTCATACGAAAAGGTTTAAAAATCGGATATTTAGATCAAATACCAGAATATAAGGATACTGTAACAAAAGTATTATATCAAGCATTTAATGACATTTCGGATAAGAAGAAACAATTAAATGAGTTGGAAAAAGAATTGTTAGAAAACCCTAACGATGATAAACTCTTAAAAAGATACGGCCACTTTCAAGAACACTTTACTGAAATTGGTGGATATGATATCGAGACTGAATTCAACAAGATAATAAGAGGATTAAACATCCCAACAGAATTACTAGATAAAGATTTTCAGATTTTAAGTGGTGGGGAGAAAAGTAGAGTAGTGTTAGGTAAAATTCTACTTGAGAAACCAGATATACTTTTATTAGACGAACCTAGTAACCACTTAGATCTACAATCAATAGCCTGGCTTGAGGGGTACTTGCAAAAATATGATGGGTCAGTATTAATAATTTCGCACGACAGATATTTATTAGATCGTGTTACGAACAAAATTGTTAATATCGAAATGGGTAAAGCGAGAGTTTACCACGGTAACTATTCTAAATTCATTGAAGAGAAAGCTAAATACATGGCTGAACTTTGGAAAACTTACGCTAGCCAAGAAAGAAAGATCAAAAAGATGGAAGACCAGATTGAACGTTTTAGAATCTGGGGTCGTATGAGAGATAGCGTAAAGATGTTTAAGAAAGCTAAAACTATTGAAAAACGCTTAGATAAAGTTGAGAAAATGGATAAACCTCTTACAGAGAAAACTTTCAAACTTAACTTTGAAGACATTGGTAGAACAGGTAAAGAAGTTATTAAGGTCGAAAATTATTCTAAGTCATTTGATTCAACATTACTTAATGATGTTGACTTTACAGTTAGATACGGAGATAGGGCTTTTCTTATTGGTAAAAATGGAACTGGAAAGTCTACTATTTTTAAATCTATACTGAAAGAGATAGATTATGAAGGTGAAATTAAGATTGCTTCTAAAGCTGAAGTAGGTTTTTTATCGCAAGAAATTATCTATCATGTGCCAACCAGAACAATTATTCAAGAGTTCAGAAATTCCAATCCAATGACTGAAGGTGAAGCGAGAAACAAACTTGCTCATTTCCTATTCTATGGAGACGACGTATTTAAAGCAGTAGGAGATATCTCAGGAGGAGAAAAATCTCGCTTAGAATTATGTAAGATGGTCAATAGTGACACAAATATTTTATTACTCGATGAACCTACTAACCATTTAGATATTGAATCTAAAGAGATGCTAGAACAATCTTTATTAGAATACCCAGGTACTTTATTGATAATCTCGCATGACAGATATTTTATAAATAAACTATCTACCTACATCCTTTGTATAGAAGATAAGACTATCAATAGATATGATGGTGATTATGATAAATACTTCAATAAGACAGAGGCAAAGAATAAAAAGGTAAAAAAACAACGAATCAAAAAAACGACCATCAAAAAAAGGGACTACGAAAGTGAACTAAAAGACATAGAGATTCAAATTGATGATTGTGAATTACAAATAAAAAATGAACTTGATTCAGGAGAACCCAACTTTAAACTCATTGAAAGATTAGTACTAAAAAAAGAGGATTTAGAATCCGAATATTTACTGTTAATAGAGGAAATAAAATAAGTGTGATATCCAATTGGATACCACACCTTTTTATTTTGAATTTACCTCGAATAATCCACTTAATGGTTCACCATTAATAATGTTTAATACTGCTTGCCCAAACACATGAGATACAGATAATTGCTTAATTTTCGGAGAAAGTTTACTTGAATTTAATTCAATTGTATTTGTAACCACTACTTCAGTTAAAACTGAATTCTCTATTCTTTCTATTGCAGGTCCTGAGAAGATAGGATGACTACACGATGCGTATACTTCTTTTGCCCCATTTTCCATTAAAGCACTAGCGGCTATTGTAAGTGTACCTGCTGTATCAATCATATCATCAATAATGATACAAGTTTTACCTTTAACCTTACCTATGATACCCATTACTTCTGCTACGTTAGGAGCTGGTCTTCTCTTATCAATAATGGCCATTGATACACCTAATGCACTAGCTAATTGTCTAGCTCTAGTTGCTCCACCGTGATCTGGTGATACAACTACTGCGTCTTTGAAATTTCTATCTTTAAAATAGTCTGCTATAGTAGGGAATGCTAACAGGTTATCGTTAGGAATGTTGAAGAATCCTTGGATTTGTGAAGCATGTAAATCCATTGTTAACACACGGTGAGCTCCAGCTACTTGAAGTAAATCAGCGATTAATTTTGCTGATATTGGTTGTCTTGATTTAGCCTTTCTATCCTGTCTTGAATATCCATAGTAAGGCATTATAACATTAATTCTTCTTGCAGATGCTCTCTTTAGTGCATCTATCATAATTAATAATGTCATGTAATTATCGTTTACTGGTTCGTTTGTTGATTGAATAATGAAGACATCATGTTCTCTTACTGTCTCCTCAATGTTGATACTTACCTCTCCATCTGCAAATGTAGTTACTGTACATTCCGACAATGGAATATTAGTAAATTCCGATAGTTCTTTTGCTAAACTATCGTTAGATCCAAGTGAAAATAACTTGAACTTTTGTCCATTTAATATTGCCATAGCTGTTCCTCCTAGTCTTAGTAATTATATTGTACAACATATATATTATTATTAATAGATGTTTCTAAAACTTCCATAAAAAAAACCAACAGGATGTCGGTTTTTACTCAGTTTTATGAAAAACTTCTATAACTTTATTCTCAATCATTTTTCTTGTTTCTTGATTAATCGGATGAGCGATATCCTTATATTCCCCTGTAGTACGTTTTCTACTTGGCATCGCAACAAATAAACCGTTATCTCCTTCGATAACTCTTAGCTCATGTACCACGAAACAATCGTCGATTGTGATAGCTGCAATAGCTCTCAATCGATTTTGCCCATCAACTTTAATCAATCTCACATCTGTTATATTCATAATATCCCCCTCACAAAGTAATGCACATATTTACTATATTATAGCAAACATTGTAAGCGATTACAAACAATAGATGATTTTAGAATGTTAAACCCTTCTTTTTTCAATGCTTCTACGATTTGATTAGATTCTCTTTCAGTTTCATAAATACTATAAAATACTGAACCTGAGCCAGTCATTATGAAATATTTGTCAATATGTTTTATATCACCAGATATCTCTTGTAGTTCATTGTTTAATCCTAGGGTTACTTTCTCTAAGTCATTAAATAAAATTTTCTTTAATGCTTGAATGTTATTCCCTATTATATATTCAAGTTGTTTATCAATATTCTTTTCGGTAAAAATCAAACTATTAGTATTGGAGAATATTTCTTTAGTTGACACTCCAATTTTAGGAATTACAAGTACTACATACCCAAAAATGTCATCAATAAATTCTATATTTTCTCCTATCCCACTAACGACTGCTTGTCTATTATATATACAAAATGGAACATCTGCACCAAGAGTTAAACCAATCTCAGCCAGCTCATCAAGTGATAATCCAAGATTCCACAATTCATTTAATCCTCTAAGAGTTGCAGCGCAGTCAGCACTACCTCCCCCTAATCCTGCTCCTATAGGTATTTGCTTAATAATTTCAATCTTTACGTTTTTTTCTATATCATATAGATTTTGAAGTTTCTTTATGGTCTTATATACAATATTATCGGTTCCGGTAAGTCCTTCAACGTTACAAACAACTTTATTTACTTCACTGTCTTCTATGAATAGCTCATCATATAGAGATATAGGCGTCATTATCATTTTAAGGTTATGATAACCATTTTCTCTTTTACTTACTATATTTAATGTTAAATTTATTTTCGCATTTGCTTTTTCTACTATTCTCATATAGCCACCTAACTCATTACTTTTTTTTATTATATCACACTAAAACTCTAAGTTTTCCAAAACTTTCTAATCCACCTAAACCTTCTCTCTTGATATAGGAGTGTTTTAAAATTTCATTCATGTTTATTATTCTATCGAAAGATGTTACCGCTGCTTTAATTGCTATTATCGCCGGGTCATAAGCATGTATATTAATCCTCTTAGGACTTGATGCATAATTAGCTCCAGAAGCTATTAAAGCCTCAAAATGAGATTGACATGCACCAGCTATGACTAAGATGTCGTTAATAGACGCATTGTTTCTCACAACATTAACAGTATCAACAAAGTTCTGTGAATTCCTATAACTTCTTAAATCCTTAATATTTTTGTTATCATATGCATCATGTCCAGTTATTATAATTATGTCAGGTCTGTATTTCTTAATCAATCGTTCCACGTGGAACTTCATCTTTGACTCCGGTATATGTACACCATTACAAAAGACCCCTACTTTATTATAAAGTTTCATACACTTTTCAAGATATTCCTTATCACCATCAATATGAAGAATTTTCCCCATTACATACTTTCTCTTTGTTTTAGGTAATAATGCGTAAGCCTCTTCTTGGTATACTTCTTCCTTCTTGCTCTCTTTAGTTCTTACATCAAGATTTTCACTAGCTAAATCGATCAACGGCGCATCAGCAATCAACCTATAAGATTTTGCTGCAAGTATTGCATTATCTCCAATAATATTTATTATTTTGAAGTTGATATCATTATCATATGAGTTCCTACTCACAACATCTCCAACTTTAAACATATAATCACCTACTCTACTATATGAAAACATTTTTCAATTGTGAGTTTCAAAAAATCATTGATTTTAATTCTAGATTGTGTATAATTAACGTAGTACTTTTAAAATAGTCCAGAGAGGCTAACAAGGGAATACATTTTACGAATACTAGTAATAAGTATACCCTTTAGTAGCGGACTAAAGGTTTTTTTTTATTAAAATAAGGAGGAAATTATTATGTTAGTATTAGACGTACACGAAAAGCCTTCCAAAGGCTTATGGGCACTATTGAGTATTCAACACGTTTTCGCAATGTTTGGAGCAACAGTCTTAGTTCCATTATTAACAGGGTTATCAGTATCAGTAGCATTATTTGCAAGTGGTATTGGGACACTTATTTACATAGCTTGTACAAAAGCTAAAGTTCCAGTATATTTAGGTTCCTCATTTGCCTATATCGCAGCTATAAGTATTGCATCAGCAAGTTTCGGTCCTGGGTCTGCATTTATCGGACTAATGGTTGTCGGGATAATTTACATAGTTGTATCATTCATTATTAAATTCATCGGAAAAGAGTGGCTGGACAGTTTATTACCTCCAGTAGTAATCGGTCCCATGATTGCAGTAATTGGTATTGGGTTAGCTCCAGTAGCTACTGGACAAGCAGGTTTAAACCCAAGTCATCCAGATTTAGGATTCTTAGCTTTAGATATAAATAATTCAATTGTAGCAGGTATAACATTCCTAGCAACAGCATTAATCGCCACATGGGCAAAAGGATTCTTCAAAATCGTACCAATCTTAGGTGGTATCATCATAGGTTACATTACAGCAATTTTCTTTCAAATGGTTGATTTTGCACCAATCGCTGAAGCAAGTTTCTTCGCATTACCAGACTTCACATTCTTTGGTTCATATAACTTTGACTTACGAGCAGTAGCAATGTTTGCTCCAATTGCTTTCGTTACTATAGCCGAGCACATTGGTGATCATAAAGTTTTAGGTTCAATAACAGAACGTGATTTCATTAAGGATCCAGGACTAGACAAAACCTTGTTAGGTGACGGTATCGCTACATTCGTATCAGCTATCCTTGGTGGGCCAGCTAATACAACATACGGAGAGAATACTGGTGTAATTGGAATGACTAAAGTTGCTTCAGTTTACGTAACTGGATTAGCAGCTGTATTTGCAATCTGTTTATCATTTATCGGAAAATTCAGTGCAATCATTCAAACGATACCTCTTCCAGTAATGGGTGGTGTTTTAATTCTATTATTTGGATTAATTGCAGGTAATGGTTTAAAAGTTATGATTGAATCGAAAGTTGATTTAACAAAAACAAGAAATATAGTAATTGTTGCTTCAATGTTAGTTATCGGTATTGGTGGAGCTAGTTTCTCTATCAATGAAGCATTTTCATTAACAGGTATGTCATTAGCAGCAGTTATAGGAATATTCTTAAACTTGGTTTTAAAACATGAATAAACAAAAAAAGGCGAAATTTATTCGCCTTTTTTTAATACTTTACTTAGTTCTGCAAAGTCATTTATATCTAAACTCTCTGCGCGAGAGTTTTCATTTTTTCCAATTTGTATTAAAGCATTATGTACAATCTCTTTATCTATTCCTAATGTAGATTTTAAGTTATTCGCTAAAGTCTTTCTTCTCTGAGAAAATGAAGATTTAACTATTTTGAAAAACCAATCCTCATTAGAAATAGTCACTGGAGCCGACTTATGTGTCTCAAGCATAACCACAGCACTATCAACATTCGGTTTTGGAACAAATACTTCTTTTGAAACATTAAATAAAACTTCCGCTTTAGTTTTATATTGTATTGCAATTGATAAAGCATTATATTCCTTAGTATTTACATTCCCAGTAAACCTTAGTGCAACCTCTTTTTGCATCATCACTACGTATCGTTCAACATCAAGGGTTGATTCTAGAAACTTAAAGAGAATAGGTGTCGTAATATAGTAAGGCAAATTTGCTACTACAGTAATTTTTCTATCTTCTAATAAAGATAAATCATCTTTCAATACATCCTTATTAATTACAGTTAAATTATCATAATCTGCCAGTGTATCTCCTAACACTTGAACCATATCAGGATCTATCTCATACGCTATAACCTCTTTAGCTTTTTTACACAACTGCTCAGTAAGAGCACCTAATCCAGGACCTATCTCTACAACAATTGTATCCTTATCAATTTTGGCACCTTCAACAATATTAGCTAATATATTCTGGTCAACTAAGAAGTTCTGTCCAAACTTTTTCTTAGCACTTAAATTATACCTTTGTAATATTTTTTTAGTTTCACTTAATTTACCTACATTCATAATTTCACCCTATCCACAATATTTCGAATATTTTCAACATTAAAACCAAACATATTTATCTTATATAACAGAGTTTTTGCATTTGCAGTTCCAATACCTAACTCATCACATACACGTTGTCTGAGTTGTTTAGAGTTTTCTCTACCTACTAACCCCAAATCAAACAAGTCATTTAACTGAACACCACTACTCTTCCTAGGCATTTTAACGTAGTTTAAAGCATCTAGTAAATCTTCATTAGATAAATGCTCAACACCTACTTTCTTCTTATTAGAACTAATAGCCAATTCTTTTCTCACATAAACATGTTCAGACTCTGGTACTATATCTACAATTCGTCTTCTAATTTTTTCTCCTGGTCCATCAGGGTCTAATAGGAGTACAATTCTTTTCGATTCACTCAATCGCCTAATTTCATTTAATGTAGAGTTGCTTATTTCACTTCCGTTTGTTGTAATAATGTCTGCAAATGGTAGAACTGATTTTAACTTAGCAAAATCATTCTTACCTTCAACTACAAACACAATTTTATCCTTCATTTGTTCCACGTGAAACTACTTAATCAAAGAACTAAATATTTTATTAATTTTACTTAGTTCCTGTGGTATTTGTATGTTTTGAGGACATTTAGGAATACATTCATTACACTCTACACAAACATTAGCGAACGCGCTATTATCATTTAGACGATTCACAACCCATTTAACTCCATCTTCATTTCTATACATTTCATAATGATTTTGGAATGAAAAATTTCTTGGAATATCAACCCCATATTCACATGGCATACAGTATTTACAATTAGTACAGGATACAACTTGAAGTGAGTTCAAAGTGTCCGATACTTTTTCTACTAATATAAATTCTTTATTATTCAACTTCTTAAAATTCGAGAAGGTATTTACATTATCTTTAACCTGATCCAACGTACTCATACCACTCAATATTACCTTCACATTATCAAAAGATCCTACCCATCTAAAAGCCCATGATGCGATAGACATATTAGGTTCAACATCTAACAATAACTTTTCTACATCATTTCTAAAATTAGCTAAACTTCCGCCTTTAATCGGTTCCATAATAATACACGGAATCCCCTTTTCAGTTAAGATATTATACCCCTCTATTCCTTGTTGATGATTAACATCCATATAATTGAGTTGAATTTGAACAAAATCCCATTCATATAAATCAACACACAATTTAAAAGTATCTAAATCATCATGAAATGAAAATCCAATATATTTAATTTTACCTTCGTATTTCAATCTCCTTAAAACTTCCAAAACTTCTAGCTCATTAATTTGTGCAAGACGTTCTTTGTTAACTGCATGAATAAGATAAAAATCTATATAATCGGTTTCTAATTTTTCTAATTGCTTACTAAAATATTTTTCTACATCTTCTTTAGTTTTACATAACCAAATGGGAAGTTTAGTTGCAAGGTATAGAGATGATCTATCATAACGCTTCAAAACTTCTCCGACAAATCGCTCACTTTCTTCATCGTGATAAGGCCACGCAGTGTCGATATAATTAACTCCACTCATTATCGCTGTATCAATCATCTCAAATGATTTAACTTTATCTATTTCACCATTATCAGTCAATGGAAACCTCATACAACCAAAACCTAATAACGATGTCTCAATACCTAATTTATTAAACTTTCTCTTTTCCATTAAAATTTCCTCTTTTTCATTATTAAAAAACTCCATTTTGTTTCTACTGTTAATACAGCTATAAATATCATAAACCCGCCAAACAATAATTGTGGTGTTACAGCTTCATTGATAATCAATACAGATGCAATCGAACCAAACACAGCTTCAGTAGACACAATTACACTCGTCTTTGTAGGTGTTGAGTATTTGTGTGCAAATGTCTGAATCGTAAATCCAAGACCAGTGTTTAAAACTCCCATAAACAATAAGGGCCACCATTGTAATAATGTTACACGTGGAACCTCATGATTAAATATAGCAATCATTGATGATAATATCGCAGCTAAATAGAATTGAACTAAAGTGAAAGCAATTGAGTCAATTCCATCTTTCTTAACATAGTGAGTAGATGCAATAATATGAACCGCACATAGAACTGCACAAATAAATGTTAGAAAGTCTCCTTTGTTTATAGCCGAGGTAAAGTCAGAGTTGAACGTTAACACTAGCCCCCCTATTAGTGCAAGTGAAGCTCCAATGAACGCATACTTGTCAGGTCTTCTTTTATAGATAAACCAGTAAAAAAATGGGACTAGTATAACCATCATTTGAGTGATAAATGCGTTCTTACTCGGTGTAGTGTAAAGAATGCCGAATGTCTGAAATGTAAAACTAGAGAATAAAAACACTCCTGTAAATATTCCATATTTAACATGTCTCTTATCAATAAGTTTAACTTTGTTACGAAACACAATAGATATAATAATACAGGCAGTTACAAATCTTCCTGCTAGAATAGCAAAAGGTCCAAATCCTAAATCAACAGCTATTTTGGTAACTGGGAATCCAACTCCCCAAATTAACGCCACCATCAAAAGTAATAATTCAAACTTCAAACTTTTCTTCATAAATATCACTCCTAGTAATCTCTATTAAATATAGCACACTCACTATAAAATAAAAACCCATTTTAAATGGGTTTATTTTGTTAATGATTGTGCTGCTGTAACAATTGCAGTTTTATATACATCTTCAGAATTACAACCTCTAGATAAATCATTTACTGGTGAATTAAGTCCAGCAAGGAATGGGCCAACAGCCTCAAACCCACCTAGACGTTGAGCAATTTTATAACCGATATTCCCAGAGTTTAGATCAGGGAAAATAAACACGTTAGCATTACCAGCTACATTAGATCCAGGAAACTTGCTTTTTCCAACACTTTCAATAAATGCCGCATCAAATTGCATCTCACCATCTATTGCCAACTCAGGTGCATTTTTCTTAGCGATTTCTGTCGCTTCTTTTACTTTTTTAGTTTCATCAGTTACTGCAGAACCATTTGTCGAAAAAGATAACATTGCGACTCTTGGATCAATATCATAAGCCGGTGCAATTCTTGCACTCTCAATAGCGAACTCAGCTAAATCACTTGATGATGGATTTGGGTTGATTGCGCAATCTCCCATTAAATACTTTTCTTGATCTCTAACCATTACGAAATATCCGAATGTACGAGATAATCCAGGTTTAGTTTTAATAATCTGTAATGCCGGTCTTACAGTGTCCGCAGTAGAATGTGTAGCTCCTGATACTAATCCTTCAGCTTCGTTCATATATACCAACATAGTCCCAAAATAATTTGGTGACTTTAATAACTCTTCAGCTTGCTCTTTAGTAACTTTGCCTTTTCTTCTATCTACAAAAGCTTCAACCATCTTATCATAATCAGGATAAGTGTTGGGATTAATCACGGTGAATTTGTTATTAATTTGATCACCAAATTTCTCTTTATCTCCAATAAGAATTGGTGTGATGAGTGATTCGTCGGCTAACCTCATAGCTGCATCATATACTCTCTTATCTCCTGACTCAGGGAAGACAATTCTAATTCCTTTGTTCATAATTTTTGATTTCAATTCCATAAATAAATTCGACATTTTTATTCCTCCAAGTACTATTATTAGCAATTTATTATAACATTAAACAAGAAAAACACAATTACTATTTTTTCTTTGTGTGCTATTTATCTACTTATTATTATAATTTGTACATATTTTAAATTTAAACACCATAGATTTGTTTAGAGAGGTGATAGTATGGCGGTCGTTAAACATACATCTAGAGAGGTAGACGACTTAGCAAGGCTAATGAGAGCAGAGGCCGAAGGAGATGGACAATTAGGTATGTTACTAGTCGGCAATGTAGGTGTGAACAGAGTATTAGCTGATTGCTTAGATTTTAAAGATATTAGAACATTGTCACAGATGATATATCAAAGCCCAGGCGGATTCGAGGCTACACAAAAGGGATACTTTTATCAACCTGTTAGAGAGATAGATAAAAGGTTAGCCAAGCGAGCTCTAAAAGGGGAGAAATTCACTCCAGCAACAACAGCTCTATGGTTCTATAATCCATTTGATGAACCATGCAGACCACAATGGTTTGGGCAATGGAATTCAGGAAGATATAAATCTCATTGTTTCTATCAACCACTTGTATCAGAAAAATGTACTTAATGGAGGAAAAGAAATGGTTCAATATTATCAATACCCATTTGTATCTCAACAACCAGTGGCAGTAGTTCCGCAAACTATACCTGCACAAGGAGTAGAGTTAACTGGATTCCCTGCTGGTCAACCGTCAGGTGGTGGGGGAGTAGCATTACCATTTTTAGAATCATCATATATCGAAAATATCTTGAGATTAAACCTAGGAAAACTAGCAACAATCTACATGAACTTCGAAAATAGTCAATGGGGAAGTAAAATTTTTAAAGGTGTAATCGAAGCAGCAGGAAAAGATCACATAATTTTAAGTGACCCACAAACTCAGATGAGATACTTACTACTAACTATCTATCTAAATTATATTACGTTTGATGAGGAAATAAACTATGAGTATCCGATTGCTGATATATTAGCACAACTACAGCAGCAACCAGGACAACAACAACCTATACAACAATTCCAACAACCAACTCAACAGCAACAGCAACAACAACCAATACAACAATTCCAACAACCAACTCAACAACAACAATATCCATATCAACAACAACAGCAACAGCAACCACCATTCCAAAGACCAAACAAGGAAAACAAAAAAAGCGCCAAATAATGGCGCCTTTATTTTTGAAATATTCTAGCGTTGTCAATATATCGCTTAATAGAATTAGTTAGCATACCAATAATAACTCCTGTTAATAGTGAAGTAAGTAATAATTGAGGTAGAAACGTAATCGCGGCGACAGACTTATAGAAAGTCATAACAGCTATGATCTGTCCAACACTATGAAGAACTCCACCTATTACACTTATACCAATTAAACTGAACTTACCTTGGGATACTTTATAGAAGAATAACATTCCAAAAAAACTTAACATCGTTCCGCTAAATCCGATAAAGAAAGTAGATACAGCACCTAATATTAAGCCTATTAAAACAGATTTTAAAATAGCCATGGTCAAACCATCTTTAAAATCAAAATATATTATTGAAAGTAATATAACTATATTCGCTAGCCCAACTTTTGCATATGGTACCAATGTCACAAAAGCAGCAAGTTGTGCATCAATAATTCCTAGCACAACACTTAGGGAAGTGAGTATAGCCATGAAAACCATTTTTCTTGTATTTCTCATTTTTACACCTACACTATAATAATTATCAAATGTATTATATCATATATTTATAATATTAAAATTATTTGGTAAAATAAATCGAGGTGAGAAAAATTAAAGATTGTATATTTTGTAAGATAGTAAGAAACGAAATTCCTTCCCATAAGATATATGAAGATGAATATGTATACGCGTTTTTAGATGTCAGTCCTTCAACAAAAGGACATACATTGGTAATTCCAAAGAAACATGTACAAGATATTTTTGACATGGATTCAAAAACAGCTGAAAAAGTTTTTAGTGTTGTACCTAAAATATGTAACGCACTCAAATCTTCTTTTAACCCAATTGGGTTAAACATTGTAAACAATAATCAAAAACCTTACCAAGCAGTGTTCCATCATCACATTCATTTAGTTCCAAGATATGATAATGATGGTTATGTAATTAAAGGGGATACAAAAAATTATACACAAGATGAATTAGGAAAGATCAAAGAAGAAATTCAAAAAAACATTTGATTGTTCGTTATACAAACTAAAAGTTTATAACTAAAAAGGGTAGAATTTATCTACCCTTTATTCTTTTAATTTATTCAAACATTTTAGCTAAAGTTCTAACCATCACACCTGTTGGATTACCCTTTTTATTTGTAGCTGTTCCTGCTATGTCTAAATGAATCCATTTTGTATCTTCTTCAATGAATTCTTGTAAGAACGCTGCCGCAGCACACGCTCCACCTTTTCTAACTCCCGCATTATTAATATCAGCTATTTTTCCTATTATAGCTTTTTCAAAATAATCTCCTATTGGCATATGCCATAAAGACTCACCTGTTAATTTTGTAACCTTATCTAATTCTTTCAAGAAAGGTACATTATTAGTAAATGCCCCAACATATGCACCACCTAAAGCTCCTACAATCGATCCAGTCAGAGTTGCTAAATCAATAATTCTTTTAGAACCTTCTTTTTGTGCAAACCATAAAGCATCAGCTAAAGTAAGACGCCCTTCAGCATCTGTTGAAAAAATCTCTATTGTTTTTCCGTTTGCTGCAGTAATAACATCATCAGGTAAATATGCCTCTTTACCAATCATATTATCAGTAGCAGCTATTATTACCATTACATTTTCTTTCAATCCTAATTTAGCAATAGCTTCAATTGCACCTAACACAGAAGCAGATCCACCCATATCAGTTTTCATTTCCT
This sequence comes from Mycoplasmatota bacterium WC44, assembly GCA_046529715.1. Lineage (GTDB taxonomy): Bacteria > Bacillota_I > Bacilli_A > MAG-NZ > MAG-NZ > WC44. The sequence goes on along the minus strand of CP134881.1, from coordinate 207,806 downwards.
TAGAATTAGATTTCAAATTATATCCACCTGTATCAAACATCAATCCCTTACCAACTAAAGCAACTGGATCTTCCCAAGTTTCTTTCCCTTGATATTTAATATAGATTAATTTTGGTGGAATTAATGAACCTTGGTTAACAGCTAAATAAGCTCCCATTTTCATTTCTTCTATTTCAGGTTTATCATAAATCTTTATTTCAACACCAACTTCTTCTGCTAAGTCTTTAGCATACTCTGCTAAATCTAGAGCATTTAAATAGTTGTGTGGTCTATTTACAAGAGTTTTAGCATTATTAGTCGCTTCACCTAGTATTATTCCTTTATTAAAAGCACTAGTGTAATCTTTTTTAGCATTGAACTTGAAATCTAAATCTTCTTTTTCCTTTTTATTAGATTTTAGCTCATCAAATACATATTTATTTAATACAATAGTTTCAGCTAAAATTTCAGCTACTGTATCCAACTCAATCTTTTTATTTTCAAATGTATCTAACACTATTACATCATTCGATTTAATTTTATTAGCTAAGCCTCTAAATGCTTCTCTAAGGGATTCTAATGTCACATTAGAAGATTTACCCATTCCGACAAAAATAATTCTCTCAGCGTTAATTTTTCCCATTCCGTGAACTTCAGTTATTACTCCTACTTTTGAAGAAATCAAACCTTTTTTTATGTTCTTTGAAATTTGCTTGTCAAACGCTAAATCTAAATCACTTATGCAGCTCCCTTTTTCAAATACTCCAACTACTAAATCGTTTTTAATAGTCTTGTAATTTAACCTCTTTACTCTCTCAAACATAATTTATCCTCCCTCTATTTAATAATATCACATTTCATATATGGTTTAAGAATTTCAGGCACTTTTATAGTCCCATCAGCTTGTTGATAATTTTCCATGATAGCTACTACTGTTCTTCCTATTGCTAATCCAGAGCCGTTTAAAGTATGTACCAACTCAGGTTTGCTGTTTTCATCTCTTTTAAACCTAATATTAGCTCTTCTAGCTTGGTACTGTTCTGCATTAGAAATAGAACCAATTTCTTTATAAGCATTATAACTCGGTAACCATACTTCAATGTCATATGTTTTTGCCATAGATGCACCTAAATCACCAGTACATAGCTCAACAACTCTATATGGTAATTCTAATAATTGTAGTACTTTCTCACTATTAGCTAACATTTCTTCTAGCATTTGATATCCATTTTCTGGTTTTGCTATTCTAATTAACTCAACTTTATTAAATTGATGTTGACGAATAATACCTCTTGTATCTCTACCAGCAGACCCAGCTTCACTCCTAAACGCAGTCGTGAATGATACGTATTTAAGTGGTAACATATCACCATCTAAAATTTCATTTCTGTGTAAGTTGATTGTTGGTACTTCTGCAGTTGGATTTAAATAAAATCCTCTCTCATCTTCAATTTTAAATAAATCCTCTTCAAATTTTGGCAACTGCCCAGTTGCATATAAACTTTCAGAATTAACAATGTATGGAGGGATAATTTCAGTATACCCATGCTCAATAGCGTGTAAATCCATCATGAAAGCAAATAACGCTCTCTCTAATCTTGCACCTAAACCTTTATATACAGTAAACCTTGTTCCAGCTATCTTAGCACCTCTTTCGAAGTCTAAAATATCCAAAACTTCTGCTAGATCCCAATGAGGTTTTGGTTCAAAGTCAAAATTCGTAGGTACTAAATGTTTTTTTATTTCTAGATTTTCTTCTTCAGTTAATCCTTGTATAGCATCTTTATGTGGTACATTGGGTGTATTTAGTAAAGCATCTTTAATTTTGCTCTCAACATCAGTCTTTTTAGAATCTAATTCTTTAATCTGATCTCCAATGTTACCTATAGTTTTCATAACGTCAGAAGCATCTTTACCTTCTCTTTTATACTGACCTATTAACTTTGATGTTTCATTTCTTTTCGCTTTTAGTTGTTCTACTTCAGTTTTAATTATCCTTAAATCTTTGTCCCATTCAACAACATCTCTCAGATAACTAAAGTCTTTATTTCTTAGATTTAATAATCTAATAGTTTCCTCAAGATTATCTCTTAAAATTTTAATATCTAACATATTAATCTCCTTTACTTTATTATAATAAAAAATCGTCCTTAAAGAACATCGTTCTTATAAGGACGTAAAATACGCGGTACCACCTTAATTCTTAGTTTCACTAAGCACTCAAGTTATAACGGTAACTGCCGTGAACCCATACTAATTTCAAGGTTCCTCTCGTAGGTTGATTCATTAGTTAACTATGTTTGCTTTCACCAACCACAAACTCTCTACGATAGTGTTACTAACTACTAATCCTATTCATCGATTTAACTTATTTTATAACAACTTACAAAATTTATCAAACTTTTATTTGAACAAAATAATTTCTTTCTAGAATTATCCTAGAATATGTAAATTTTTCTTCAATCATTTCATTCGTATTTTTAATATACGATTTCAAAAAATCAGTCATATACTTTTCATTTCTAATGACAAATTTTTGAGTTACTGAATTATATTCGCCAGCATTACTAACCCAAGATCTATTTCTAAAATATACAACATTATTCCCATTACTAAAAATATCTACACCAATATAATTGTTGTAATTTGCAGATAAACCAAACATATTAGCTAAAGTTGGTAATATATCAACTGGGCCAATGTGTTCCTCAACAACATTGTGATCAATAGATGGAGTCCAAATAATGAGTGGTGCTCTAAATTTGTTCAATTCACCTCTATCTATATTTGATAACTCTTGAAGATTTTCTTCAAACATAGTTATTGGTGAGTGTGTTCCATAAATAACAATTGCTGTATTATTTATTCTATTTGTTATTCTTAAATTCATTAATAAATATTCCAACGCCGAATCAAATTCTTTACTAGCCGCGTAATAATATTTTATATTATCATTTACATCCATAGCCTCAAAATCATTATAATTATTACTTATTAATGGATTTGAAAATTTATAGTCTATATTAGAAGATAAAGTATAATTAACTAAAAATCTAGAGTTACTAGTATATAAACTAGAAGTTTTATTTATCATCTCATAACTGCTTTGCCATTTTTGTTTCTCTAGTTGTAAATCAGATGCATCAAGAAATAAATCATATCCTAGATTATAGTAAAAGTTATTCCTTGAATAATAATTGTTACTATCATTGTAAAATGTCAATGTGGTATAACCAAGATTATTGAATAAGGATACAAGAGAATCAGAAAAACCATTTCTTCTAAATTTTCTAATATTACTAGTTTGGTCTGTTGGAATTACACCTGTTTGAACCGCAAACTCAGTATCTCCATTTTCAATTAAATAAGTTGAATAATAGTTTCGGAAGAAAACTCCTTCGTTTTGTAATCGTGTAAGAGTTGGCATTACATCACTATTAAGGGCTATATGGTCTAGATTATCGACCTGTATCATTATTAAATTCTTACCAGATAAGACATCTGTATAATTATTGTCTATTTTATTGGTGTTTTGTAAGTAACTTTCAAGTTGTCCTAACAAGTTGGAATTTGAAATCAAGTTATAATTACCTTCTTTATTTAGGAACTCGTTATAAAGACTCCTTATTGTTAATGTTGTAACTCCTAATCTAGAGGATACAGCATCAAGTTCTTCAAAATAAATTACTTTTTCATAGTTTGTATTTGTCTCTACTTCATTACTGAAAATAGGAGTTGAAGAATATATAACAGTCCCAAGGATTACTGTTATACATAGTAGTAAGTGAATAAATCTCTTTCTAAATGAAGATTTAAGTCTAATTCTTGATATACTCAAACCAAACATAATCAAGAAAGGAATAAAAAACAATAAGTATATTAAGGAAAATTCCTTTATATATGTAGGCATCATTTCTCTAACAACAAAAATATCAAATATATTTAAAAATGAGCTTACACCTAAAAATATTTTTATAGATAAGGTTTGAGCTATAGAGATGATAGTAATAAAAAACATCAATATTGTTAACAAAACTTTCCTCAAGAATTCAGGGACCAATAATATTATGAATATTAATCCTAAACTCCAGGAAAGGTCATACAATAAAATATGAATAAGATCTGTAGTAATAAAAGTGCCATAATTTATATATCTAAACAGCATATCAATAGATATAAACATGAAAAATAATATAAATACATAAAAAAACGGGTATCCCTTGATACCTTTTTTGTTACTATTTGTCTTACTTTGGGTCCCTAACAGGTAATTACTTTCAAAATATTGCGGCATAACTTCACCTCTTGAAATCTATTTTACTAGATATTTTATATATAATCAAACAAAAAGAGGCTAAATAGCCTCTTCGGTAATATCTTCCTCATGTTTAGGTACTAAAGCAATTGTTGAAACCGCTTGGTCATTATTTAATTTAATTAACCTAACACCTTGAGTAGCTCTACCAGTTTTTGATATTTGCTCAACACCCATTCTAATAATCATACCTTTATTAGTTATGATCATTAAATCTTCAGAATCAGCAACACTTCTTAATGCTACTAAATTACCGTTTTTGCTTGTAACATTAAGTGTTTTAACTCCTTTTCCTCCACGAGTTTGTTTTCGATACTCATCAATACTTGTACGTTTACCATAACCGTTTTCAGTAACAGCCAAGATCTCATTTCTATCTTCTTTAATAATTGTTAAACCAATTGCTTCTTCATCGTCAGCTAACTTTATACCTCTTACTCCAGATGTAACTCTTCCCATTTCTCTTACATCTTTTTCATTGAATCTAATTGCCTTACCATTAGAAGCACCTAAAATAATATCCCTTGTTCCATCAGTAATTCTTACTTTAAGTAATTCATCACCGTCTCTTAAGCTTATTGCTCTTAGTCCATTAGATCTAATATTAGCATAAGCACTTATATCAGTTCTCTTAACTAATCCACGCTTAGTAGCAAAGAATAAATATTCACCTTCATTAAACTCACTGATTCTCAATACAGTAGCTAATGTTTCGTTTTCACCAAACTTAAGAACATTAACTAATGGTAGTCCTTTAGAAGTTCTACCACCTGATGGAACTTGATATCCCTTCATTCTATAAACTTTACCTACATTACTGAAGAATGTAATTGTATCATGAGTTGAAGTATATAGAATATGTTCAACAAAGTCATCTTCGTAAGTTTTTTGTCCTGTTAATCCACGACCACCACGATTTTGTGAACGATATGTATCAGCATTAATACGCTTAATATATCCTTTGTTTGTGATAGTAATAATGACGTCTTCTACAGGAATTAAATCTTCATCTTCGATACTTAATGAGTCTGTAAAGTTAATTGTAGTGCGTCTTATATCACCATATCTATTTTGTACATCTGTTAATTCTTCAACTAAAATAGAATTTTGTCTTTCTGTAGATTCTAAAATATCCTTAAAATCAACAATCTTCTCATCCAAATTATTACATTCTAATTCTAGTTTCTCTCTCTCTAAACCAGTTAGACGTCTTAATCGCATATCTAAAATGGCTTTTGCTTGAATTTCAGATAATTCAAAATTCTCAATTAACTGATTCATAGCCTCTTCATCATTTATAGCGCCACGGATTATTTTAATAATCTCATCAATATTATCTAATGCTATTAATAAACCTTTTACAATATGAATTCTCGCTTCAGCTTTATCTAAATCAAATTGGGTTCTTCGAATGATAACTTCTAATTGATGTTCAATATAGTAAGTTAATGTTTCTTTTAAATTTAATTTCTTTGGACGACCTTTTACTAAAGCGATCATGTTTATACCAAAAGAAGATTGTAACTGTGTAAATTTAAATAAGTTATTTAACATTACATCAGCATTCACATCTCTTCTAAGTTCTATAACAATTCTTATACCATTACGGTTAGATTCATCTCGTAGGTCTGTGATACCTTCAACTTTTTTTTCCTTAGCAAGATCAGCAATTTTCTCAATCAGTTTTGATTTATTAACCTGGTATGGTATCTCAGTTACAATAATCGACTTCTTACCATTTTTATGTTCCACGATCTCACACTTAGATCTCATCATTACAGAACCTTTACCTGTTAAGTATGCCTGTCTTAGTCCAGATAGTCCTAATAATTCTCCACCAGTAGGGAAATCAGGACCCTGAATATAACTCATAATTTCTTCAATTGATATATCAGGATTATCTATTGTAGCTAGAATACCATCAATTACTTCAGTTAAGTTATGCGGTGGTATATTAGTAGCCATACCTACAGCAATACCAGTGGAACCATTAACTAGTAAATTAGGGAACCTAGCGGGTAACACTACAGGTTCTCTTTCAGAACCATCATAATTATCTCTATAGTTAATTGTATTTTTATTGATATCACGTAATAATTCCATCGTGATTTTAGACATTTTAGCCTCTGTATAACGCATAGCTGCAGCACCATCACCATCGACAGAACCAAAGTTACCATGACCGTTAACTAACATATATCTGTAGCTAAAATCTTGAGCCATACGTACCATAGCATCATATATTGAGCTATCACCATGAGGATGGTATTTCCCCATTACGTCACCAACAAGTCTTGCTGACTTTTTAAACGCACTGTTTGGTTGCATATTTAGTTCGCTCATCCCATATAAAATTCTACGGTGTACAGGTTTTAATCCATCTCTAACATCTGGTAATGCACGAGACACTATAACACTCATCGCATAATTTAGAAATGAATCTTTCATTTCATTTGAGATGTTTATATCTTTAACATTGTCATATACACTCATGTTTTACCTCCTAAACATCGATGTTAGAAGCATACATTGCATTTGATTGAATGAAATCTCTTCTTGGCTCAACTTCATCCCCCATTAACATACTAAATACTTTATCTGCTTCAATTGCATCTTCTAATGTTACTCTTAATAACGTTCTAGATTCTGGATCCATTGTTGTTTCCCATAATTGTTCTGCATTCATTTCTCCAAGTCCTTTATAGCGTTGAATTGTTGGTTTACTACCTTCATTCTTCGCAAATATTTCTTGAAGTTGTTCATCTGAATATGCATATAATATTTTCTTACCATATGAAATTTTATATAAAGGTGGTTGAGCTATATAAATATAACCACTCTCAACTAAAGGCTTCATATATCTGTATAGGAATGTTAATAGTAATGTTCTAATATGTAACCCATCAACATCCGCATCGGTCATAATTACAACTTTATGATAACGAGTTTTCTCAACATCGAAATCTTCTCCGATACCAGTACCAAATGCTTGAATCATAGAAATAATTTCTTTATTACCTAAAATTTTATCTAAGCGAGTTTTCTCTACATTAAGTACTTTACCTCTTAAAGGTAATATTGCTTGAAATTCACTCTCTCTACCTTGTTTGGCAGATCCACCTGCTGAATCTCCCTCGACAATATAAAGTTCTGTTTGTTCAGGATTCTTACTTCTACAATCTGCTAATTTAGATGCAAAACCTAAAGAATCTAACGGAGATTTTCTTCTAGTCGCTTCTCTTGCTTTTTTTGCCGCTAATCTTGCACGAGATGCCAAAAGAGCTTTTTCGATAATTATTTTAGCACCATTAGGAGTTTCTAGTAGAAATCTATCTAATCCACTTGATGTAATTTGTGATGATATTTTTCTAACTTCTGAGTTTCCTAATTTTGTCTTTGTTTGACCCTCAAATTGTGGATCTGGATGCTTACAAGAGATAATAGCTGTTAATCCTTCTCTTGTATCTTCACCAGTTAAGGATTCATCTTTCTTAAAGATGTTATTATTCTTCGCATATGAGTTTAGAATTCTTGTTAAAGTAGTTCTAAAACCTTCTTCATGAGTTCCACCTTCATGGGTATGAATGTTGTTAGTAAAAGAATATATATTAGTTGAATAACCTGTATGATACTGCATAGCAACTTCTACCACAATACCTTCTAGTTCTCCTTCAAAAGAAATAACCTCTTGATGAATTTTTTCTCTTCCTTCATTTAAAAATAATACATACTCAGAAATACCACCATCATACTTATAATTGTGCTCAATTAACTCATCATGATTTCTTAAATCTTTAATTGTAATGTTAAGACCTTTATTTAAGAAAGCTAACTGTTGTATTCTTGATCTTAAAGTTTCGTAATCATAAACAGTAGTTTCAGTAAATATTTGATTGTCTGCTTTAAATCTAACTGTAGTTCCAGTTTGATCAGTATCCCCTATAATTTCTAAATCATTTTTAGGGTTACCTCTTTCATATGTTTGTGTATATATTTTACCGTTTTGATAAATTGTTATTTCTAACCATTCACTTAATCCATTAACTACAGATGCACCTACACCATGAAGTCCACCTGAAACTTTATATGATTCACTCTCAAATTTACCACCAGCGTGTAAAGTCGTTAAGATAGTCTCAACTGCTGGTCGTCCACTTTTTGGATGAATACCAGTTGGTATACCACGACCATTATCAATAACTTTAATAATATTATCTGGTTCAATCTCAACAATTACATGATCAGCAAAATCATTCATTGCCTCATCAATAGAATTATCTACAATTTCCCACACTAAATGATGTAATCCACGTGGACCTGTAGAACCAATATACATACCTGGTCTTTTTCTTACTGCTTCTAATCCTTCTAAAATTTGAATACTACTAGCTGTATAATCGTTACTCATTTTCAGCACCTACCTTAATTCTTCCATTATCAACATAAAAAAAAGTTGCGTCCTTCTTCAACTCATCTCTTATAAAACCAACGTCTGTAGTTGTAATAAAAGTTTGAATATCTTTTTTTATATATTCGACTAAACTATTTAATCTAGAATTATCTAATTCACTAAATACATCATCTAAGAGTAAAATAGGTAATTCACCAGTTGATTGTTTAATAAATTCAATAAGCGATAATTTAATAGATAAGACAGCTGTCCTTTGTTGACCTTGAGATCCATAAACAGATATGTCTTGTTTATTAAAGTATATTTTAAACTCATCTCTGTGTGGTCCTATTGATGTAGAACCTGTAATAATATCTAATTGATATCTTTTTTTTAATTCTTCATACAAATCATTTTTATGTTTCTTTTTATATTCAATAAAAACTTCTTCTAAATTATTAGTTAAATTAAAGTGAATTTTTTTGATAATAGAATTCAACTTAACAATAAATAATTCTCTAGCATCAAGTATTTTACTTCCATAATGAACTAATTGCTTAGTTATGACATCTAAGAGAACATGGTCATTGATCTCATTCTTTTGAATTTTTTTAAGTAATTCATTTCTTTGTTTTAGAATCTTACGATACATTAACAAGTCATGGATATAAAGTGGTGATGTCTGACCAAGCTCAACATCAATAAATCTTCTCTTGGTAGCTGGATCACCTTTAATGATAGCTAAGTCCTCTGGTGAGAACATTACGACATTAATATTACCAATATACTCACTCATTTTTTTTTCTACAATTTCATTTATTTTAACTTTCTTAGATTTCTTAGTTAAAATAATTACGAACTTAGAATCATAATTATGAAACTTAACATTACCATCAACTTTACAAAAATCTGCATCAGTTTTAATAACTTCTTTCTCATGCGATGTTTTATGAGATTTAGTAAACGCCAACAAGTAAATCGATTCTAGCAGACTTGTTTTACCTTGACCATTGTTACCTACAACAATATTTAAGTTATCATTAAATCTAAGATTAGCATTCTCAATACATCTAAAATTTCTAACATTAATTTTATTAATTATCATGAAATTTTAAAAGTTCCAAAATCCTCAATCTCAACAACATCATTTTGGCGAAGTTTTTTCCCTCGCCTATTTTCTAATTCACCATTAACTTTGATCTCATATTCACTTAAGAAAATTTTAGTCTCGCCACCACTATTTGTAATACTAGCAAACTTAAGTAACTGACCTAAAGTAATATATTCAGTTTTAATTTTGATTTCTTTCATAGTTTTAACCTCTATAATATATCTAAGATATTTATATATATATTATATCATATAGTAGCCAAAAATTAAACAAAAAAAGCCCCTTTTAAGGGCTTTATTTAACTAAATATTTTTTTATATCAAATCAATCAAAATTCTCTTAAAATCAAAATTATTCGACTCTTACAGGTAGCACTAATTGCAACATCCCTTCATCTAATTCACCTTTCATGATAAAAGGCTTAACAACTCCAGTGAAATACATTGTTACGTCATTAGATTCAAATACTCTTAACCCCTCAATAACATATTTTGAGCTAAAAGCAATTGCAAATTCTCCAGAACTTTCTTTTTGTGTTGGAGTAATTTCTTCAATAACTTTTCCAATTTCAGAAGAGTGAGAAGTGATTTCAACATTACCATCTCTTCTAAGTTTTAATTTAACAATACTATCTTTACTTTGACTTAATAATGACGCTCTTTCGATAGCGCTAATTAACTCATGTTTGTCAAATGAGATTTCTATTGGAAACTCAGTTGGAATTAACTTTGAAGTTTCTGGGAATCTACCTTCTAACAATCTTGATTGGAATAATAAATTCCTATGTTTGAATATTACTTTATTCTCAGTTAAGAACATCTCAACTTTATCATCATTATTTAAAATTCTTGATAACTCATCCAAAGTACGATGAGGAATAACTATTTGTTTTTGATCATAACTTAAATTCAATTCAAACTCTTTTTGAGCTAAACGATAACTATCTGTTGCGACTGCAGTTAACTTATGATTATTTAAATCAAATAATACTCCAGTTAATATCGGTCTATTTTCTAAAATAGAAGTAGCAAAGTTAGTTTGAGCAATTATAGAACGTAAATCTTCTACATTCATAATTACAGGATTATTTAAAGTGTTAAATGTAATCTCAGGATATAATTCTTTTTCCATTCCATTTAGAGTGAAATCAGATTGTCCTGCTTGAATATTAATTAAATTATCATCAACAACAGTTATCTTTACAGTGTCAGATGTGATTTTCTTAGCTATTTCAATAAAAAATCTACCTGGAACCACGTGAGAACCTGTTTTCTCAACTTTTAAATTACTATTCTGAATTACTACTTGCATAGATATATCTGAATTACTTGTAGTTATTACTACTTTATCATAATCAACATCTAATTTAACTCCAGTTAAAATAGGCATAGGAGTTTTATTGGATAAAGCCCTACTAGCAGATGTTAATGCTTCAACTAATGATTCACGATCAATACTAAAAATCATTTGACCACCCCTTAATTATTTAATAAATTTGTTTGTTGTTGTTGTTATATAGTGTGGATATGTTTATAACACTATAAAAATAACAATTCTATATACTAATTATAGCATAAAACAAGAAAAAAAACTAATAAATATCATATTAGTTTTCCACTTTATTCTTAATATTTTCAACATCATTTCTGATGTTTTCCTCATTTTTAATTCCAAAAGATATCTTGTCACATGCATTGATTACAGTTGAATGATCTTTTCCGTTGAAAAAAGCCCCTATTTTTTTGTATGGAATATCACTCAAGTTCTAACTCCTTTTCATTTAAGTAATTTAGTAATTTATCAATCTTCTCCATCTTACATACAAACACTTCTAGTTTTTTATCAACTTTACTATAATCATACATTTATTCTCTCCACCTTATTATAGATTTGTTCACACAGCTTAAATATTATGAAGTTATCATTTCCATAAGACACGTTTAAGATATCGACTACTTCTTCCAGAGATGATATCTTTACTAATTCGTTAAAGAATAATTCCTTAATTGCAAAATCCCAATATAAGTAATCATCTTTATAAGAATCTATAACTCTTTCTAGTTTACTATTTGGATTTATATTTTTATTTAAATCCATTCTAAAATCATCTAATATGTATTCTCCGAAGACACGTGCGAAATTTTCAAGTAAACCGATATTCATATCACTTTTTTTAGGTTCGTTAAATGTATGTCTTACAACATCTCGCAATTTGTTAAGTTCTCCAAGATCATAAAACAACTCATTCGGAACACTAAACTCATTAAAGTAATTCCTCAAATACTCTTTATATTGTTCACTATTAATAATTTGATTGAGAGTTTCGGCATTTACTGCACTTTTGTATTTCGATGTATTAAGAAATAGTTTTAATAATCTCTCATAGAATATTGCTAGATAATATAATGCTCTATTTTTATCTCTATTTTTTAAGTAACTGTACATCTGGTACATCCTTAGAGTTGTTACTTTATCCATTAAGTGATTATCGTTCTTTTCTATGTTGTTATCAACTTTCGACAACCTACCTAAATACTCAACTCCATAGTTTATTTCAACCCTTCTGAGAAAATAATTAAGAATGTCTACAATGGCATTATAAGCAACAGTATACCTTACCTCAAACTCATGAGAATGTCTTACGTTTTTAGCATAACTATTTACTAAATTGAGATCAGATATACCAACATCTATTTCTTCTAGAAATTGAACTACATTTCTATCACTTAAATACTCTCCAAAAGTCTTATTTTTAATATCTATTAAAATCATAAAAACTTTCTCTATTGTTTCTGCTGCTAAGTCAAAGAAAAGATAATCGTTTTTATTTTGGAGTTCTTGCATTTCTTTGATCATATTACTTACAATTTCAAACTTTCTCAACTTACCACCCAATTCTAGTATAGAACTATAAATTTATACCATTTATTATTTTATCATTGCATTAACAAGTAAATTGTCGAATTATGATGAATTAAGTTGTAATATTAAATATAATATCCTTGTTTTCATTCTACATATTAAAAAATCTCAATCTAATAGATTGAAACCTATATACTAAATACCTAACTTTATTTGATGATTATTACTATACTGTTTTTACTTGATTTTTTCATCACCTTGTAGTTGACCTATTAATATAGGTGAGTTTTTTATATGACTGACTATATTTTTCTCCATTGATACATCACTAAAATTTGCGTAGCAATATCTACACTTATGTAAACACGTATTATAGGAACCTATATCTATACTCTCAACACAACCACATTCCATCCTCTGGTTTTTGTCTTTCTTTATATTATAATCATTTCCAACAACTCTTGAGATTAACTTATCATCAATACATCTTCCATGGTTAATACCATATTCTTCTAATTCAACAATTTCATAGCATGTTTCTACTGTTAAATTATATTTCTTTGAAATTTGAGCTAGATTAAATGCTATTACCTTCATATCATCGATAGTTATAGGTTGTATATCTAACGACTTTGTATTTCTTTCAGTTTTCTTATATAAATCAACAAAACTAAATATTACTTTTTCTGTATATTGATGTAACTGTTCTGCTAAATACTCAAACCATTTATAATGCTACTCTTTAGTATATTTAGAGGTTAAAATAATAGGGTCATATCTCCATATAACTTTTTTCTTCCTACTATATTTGATAGTTCTTTAAATGTATTAATTAGTTTTTTCTTTTCAGGTACTGATGGTTTTAAATCCTTCGAATATGAGTTTAGCGTGAACTGAAAATAATAATTATAGTTCTCATGTTCATGAATCCTTCTCATAAAATTCTTAGGATTCTTTGTCCAAAAAACAAAGCAATCAACCATATCAGGATCTAACTTAGTTCTAGAAACTTGTTTCCTATTAAAAGGATTAACGGTTAAAACCTCACCCTCGTCCAGACGATTGTAAAACCAGTCAGAGTAAAAAGCTGATATATCTGTCCTTCTTGATATAGAAGTAATCACCTTACCACCTCGCACTTTCATTTCTCATAATCATCTCACGTTTGAACTGATATTACTTTATCATACAAACACATATGGAATAAATAATATAGTAAATTGTAGTTTACTTTCTAGTAATCTACCACATATTTCTATATAATTTCAGCTAACTCTTCAATTCTTCCAAACTCAAATTTCTTGCACCAAGCTAAAATATTTCTCCTCTAGATAAATCATTTTAATTACAAAATAAAAAGGATTTAAAAACTATTCACTAGCTTCGAAATCCTTTTTTTATTTATTATATTATACTAACCCTATAAAAACTTACTCAATCCCACCTATAACATCACCATCATCTTTACTATCTAATATTAATTTAGTAAAGAATAAAATAATCATACTATCAAGGGCTAATTTAACAATCCAAGCGAATACTGGAAGGAATGATGTTAAATATCCGGTAAGTGTTTCTGAGAAAATAGACCTTGTAATCGCATTAAGAATAACTAATGGAATTACTGCGTATATTGTAAGTCTATATGAATAGTTATAATCAAACTCTTCTTTTAACATACCTTTAGCTAATAACTGATTTATTATTGCTCTTAAGAAATTAAATATCATATGTCCTATCCAAGTTAAGATAGTCATAACAACAAACACTATTATTAAGAAAGGACCAGTAAATTTCTTTAATACATCAAGTCCATCTTGTAAAGTGAAAGTACTTGAATCATAATCAAACATTATTAGTAATTCTTTATAAGTCATTTCACTACCACTAGTGTAGATTTTATCTTTAGTTAGAAATGTACCATTTAAAATATTCGGTACTTCACTATCCTCTCTAAGATCGATTGTTAAATCATCTAATAAATAATAGTCTTTTTTACAAGTTAATTCATAATTATTTATACTACATCCAAATTCCTTATTATATTCTTCCGTAATCACATCTGAATCAAATGTTGATATACCTCTACCTAAAACAATTACAATTGAAAGAGCAAAAATAACTGCTAATAAAGCTGTGAATAGAATTGCAGTTCCTGTTCCTCTTTTACTCATTCTATGAAAAAAATTAAAAATCTTCATAATTACCTCCCATTGTTATTTACTGTAATATAATTATATTACTGTTTTGATGTTAATTATCATTATTTATATAGAGAATAGTAGTTTAGTATTACTTAATTAGAACGATAGACTCTATTAATATCATAACATAAAAATTAGTTATATCTAGTAAAAAAATAGGTTTTAAAATTAATAGACTGTCTATTGAAAAAGATTCTGACTGTTGTCAGAATCTTTGAATATTTAATATTAATTACCTTCTAATTCATAGTTTAATGTTGGATTCTCATTGTTACTCACAGATTCATTTTCACAATTATGTTTATTTGTTTCTCCTGATTTATGTGTATTTATTTCTCCAGCTTTTTGTAAAGCATTTTTTACTACAATTAAGCCAAATACTTCATATATTACAGTTGCTGCTAAAACAATTGTCATAATATTAGTTCCTATTTCAGCTATCCAAGCTCCATTAGCTACTGTCTCAGAAAGAGGTTTAAATTTTAAATCTACAGTTAATGCCATATCTATTGCTACCCCTGCTTGTGGAATTAAAGTCCAACCTAAATATTTAACTACAGTTGGTGGAGCTTTAACTGCTTTCGCACTTGTATAGGACCCAACTACCTTTCCGACAACTCTAACAACAATATATACAACTCCAACCAAACCTATAGTACGAAGTACATCTACTTGTAGTTCAGCACCTGCGATGATAAAAAAAGAAAGTAATATAGGTGCACCGAATAAATCGGATATTTTTGTTAGTTTATGTTCAAACTGTGGTTCAACACTATTAGTTAAAACTATCCCAATTGTCATAGGTAATAAAATAGCAGAAGCATGAACAACAAGTCCAAAACCAATACCAAAGAATAAGGCACTAATAATAATTAAAAGTAATAAATCATCATTTGCATCTTTAGCTCTACATCTTTTTAAAATATATTGAAGTGCAAACCCAATTGCTGCACCTGCAATAAGTGAGATTCCTATTTCACGTAAGGGTTCCATAATCATATGAACAAATCCCACAACTTCTCCTGTAACATTTAATAGAGCAGTACCAAACGAAAGTAATACTGCAAACAACATAATTCCAATCGCATCATCCAAAGCAACTAACGGTAATAACACATCAGTTACAGGTCCTTTACATTTATATCCTTTAACAACAGCTATGATTGGTCCAGGAGCTGTAGCTGTCGCTATTGCACCTAAAATTAAACCATATGTCCACTTATGCTCTTTTACAACTAGCACTATAGCTAAACATACTAAAATTGCAGTAACTAAAGCTTGAACAAACGTAATAATTGTAACTTGCTTTCCAGTATTTCTTATTTTACTAAGTCTTAGTTCAAGACCTATTGTATATCCAATAAATCCAATTGCAACTTGTCTTATGATTCTAAAGTTCTCAATCATATGATGAGTAAATATCCCTAAAAGACTTGGTCCTACTATCAGACCCATTAAGATATATCCAGTTACCTTTGGAAACCCAATCTTATCAACAATCATTCCACCAATGACACCAAAAATTATTAATAATGAAACCATAAATATAATATTGCCTTGTAAGCTTTCTAATAAACCAGCTTCAACACTTGAACTTAAAATTGCACTAATACTCAATATCGTCATCTTATTCTCCCCTTCTTGATATATTAAAAGTTAGTTCATATTCTCCTTCAAAATTAGTGATAGTGTTTATTAAAAATTTAAAATTCGTATTTCATGTTTTCTAAAATATCCTTTTCAAACTCCTTTACACTAGATGAAACCAAACCTCTCCTGAGTGATCTACTTTTATTTTTAATAAATTCAATATCATCATTTTTAAGATTAATTATCATCTTGTATTCATATATAACCAAATACTCATCTTCATACATAAAAGTCAACTTAATCCTATCCTGTGATTTCACATCTATTGTAAGTGTGATTAACTTACCTAGATGTTCGTCAACTATCTCTCTGAGTTTTTGATGATGAATCATTTTAGTACCTCCTCTTTCGTAAGATAAATCCAATTCTTATACATTGCACAAAAAAAATGTCGAAATTAATACAAAACCTAAACACATATGACTAATTATCCACTGTCATCTAGTAATCCTTTATAATGAACTTATAAGTATACTATCATACTGGAATTCTATCTTTATGTTGAAATATGTCTAAAAGTGATTAAAACTGTGATTTTTGCGCATTTGCTTGTAATCAACTATATAAAACGCTTACAAACGATACAACAAATAACGATACATCAATAAATTAAGTATATTTTAGGATTATTGTTATTTACGCTTATAACGAGGCAATTCCATTCATCTACACATTATTTCACAACATATAATAAGTCCAGTCTAGTAATTCATTGTTTCTTATATACAAGTTAGACTTCTAATAAATTTTAATTATATATAAGCATTTAATATTACTTATATGTATGAATTTTATGTTAAAGTCTTTTAATCATATACAAACATAAAAACCTGCTAATAAAAATCAAGTAGTAATTTCAAAAAAAAATTCAAATAACTCAATCAACCACAAAATTCTCACCATTTAGGTGAGTTTTTTATTATTAGAATATTACTATTAAGTATATAGTTCCATTACTCTCGCATAATAAATTCTCAAGAACTTATTTAAGCCAGCTATTTTTGCTGCTTTTTTTGATTTTCCTTCTAATTCTTTTTTTAAAATATATTCATATGCAGCATTATCTTTAGTTGGTTTAGTTTTCATTAATGCCAGCATTATCTCGTAACCAGTTTTTCTTAAATACTTTGAACCTCGTTTAGATATATGACATTTATTACCTACAAAATTACCAGACTCATATGGCGGTGCATCTATACCCGCATAGGCTATCAATGCCTTCTTACTATGGAATCTTCTAACATCTCCAACCTCAGCTATTAAACGTAAAGATAATACATCTCCTACACCAGACATTCTTTTTACAGTTTCATACTCCTTTAGATTGATTGCTAATTCTTTCATTTGTGCTAAAATAAGTTTGCATGAGTCTTCGATTTCTTGAAGTACTCTAACTGATTCTAAAACTAACAATTTGGAAGATCGGTAGTTAGAATTCAGTGTTGGGATACTATTCAAAGCTAAGGCATATATTTCTTTACTTTATTTCACTTTGATGGTATCCTTCTTTTTTTATCCACGTTGAGTAACTTCTTATAAATTGTTTTTCGCTTTTCGATTTTACATTGTCAAAGTGCCAATATTTTCGTATGAATGATAATAGTTTGTCGTCTTTCAGTAGTTTCTTTATGCCTGGCATTACTTTATCTAATATATTTGACAGATTAACCTTACACTTAGTTTTTATTGACAGATACTGATAATATTGTCTTGATAATATTTTTAATTCTTCATATACTTCCTTGGATATCTCAAATGTTCTAAGATTAAACCAGTTAGATATTCCATACTCTGCAATCTTAATCGCATCTTTTCTATCAGTCTTTCCCTTTCTTATACTTAAACTTGTATACTTTTTCATTACTAGTGGATTAATTACCGATACATGATACCCTGCCTCTAACAGTGTTTGTACTATAGGCATATGATAGTGTCCAGTTGCCTCAAGAACTATTTTTATTTCTTCATCGTATCCACTTAACAACTTTTTTATAATTCCAATCCCTGTTTCGGTATGATCAACTACAAATGGAGAAGCTATAATCTCCCCATATGGTTTCAATATACACACCATGCTTTTTTCTTTTGATACATCAATCCCTACACTTATCATGCTAAAACTTCCTTTCCTTGTATTTTTGTAATTGAATCCATCTTACTTATTTTCCATTCATTTTTGTTAGTTACGCGAGTGTCATATAGATGATCTCAACCTGCTTAATCGAATACTTGATAATAAGAGATGGTTAACAGTTTTTATGACGGATGTTTATTATTAACCCTAAAAGACACACGTTAACCAATTACTCCCTTATTATAAAAAAAATAAGTATAAGTTATCAACCATACGAGATGATTGTAACCTATACTTTAATAGTACAAAAAAACACTGATGAAGTCATCAGTGTTTTATATTAGGTTCTATAATTAAGTTTGGGGTATTCACTCACCCTGAACTTTTTGTTTATATGAAAAGTGCATAATAAATCCCTGGTATAATGTTAACGACGAAGAAAACAAATACGGAGGTTTTACTATGCACAATAATTCTAGCATATCTAATCATGATTTAAAAACATTATTAAACATTAAAGGTGATTTAGTTATCATTGACTCATACACATTTGATGGAAACAATTTTTTGGTCAACGTTTCTAGAGAGAGGTATAAACATAAATGTCCTAAGTGTAGTGAACTAACACATGATATTCATGACTACTATACTCGTACTATTAAGCATGGTATCTTCAATAACTATAAGTGTTTCATTAAGTATAGACAACGTCGTTATAAATGTAGTTGTGGGAAGAAATTTAATGAAGATAATATATTTGTTGAGAAACATAATAAGATAAGTAAAAACACTAAACAATCTATCTTTGAAGAGTCTAAACTGAAATGTTCTTTCAAGGACATAGCTTATAGATTAAATATCTCTTCTACTACTGTGATTAGACATTTTCTTAAGCATGTTATACAGCCAAGGCGTACTTTACCTGAGGTATTAAGTATAGATGAATTTAAAGGAAACTCAGGTGGAAATAAGTATTTAGTATCGTTGGTAGATCCAATCAACAAAACCATTATCGATATCGTGTCTTGTAGACACAAGGAACATCTAGATAGATACTTCTCTAAGTTTTCTAAAGAAGAATTAAGTAATGTAAAGATACTTACTACTGATATGTGGGAGACTTATAAAGATATCACTCTGAAATATATGCCTAACGCTACAGTAGTTGCTGATACATTCCATTTCGTTAGACATATATATTGGGCATTCAATAACACAAGAGTTCGTATTATGAAGAAACATAAGAAAAACACCAAAGAGTATAAATATCTTAAACGTTATTGGAAATTGTTAGTTAAAAAATCTAAAGATATTTCTAATGAATATTACTTTGATAAAAGATTAAAAGAGTGGAACAGTACACAATCAATAATAGACTTTTGTAGGAACATAAATCCAGAGTTAAACAAAGCTTATGAACTTAAGGAATCGTTCTATGGGATTGTAGATATAGCTAAATATCCAACTGTATATAAAAAACTAAATAGTTGGGTAATTGAAGCTAAAATTTCTCTTCTCGGTGAGTTTAGAGAAGCAGCTAATACAATTGAGAACTGGCTACCTGAAATAGTTAATTCATTTATGATTGATCCTACTACTAATAAGAAATACTCTAATGGTTTTATCGAAGGAACCAATAACTATATTAAGTCAATTAAACGTATTTCCTATGGCATTAAAACGTTTGATTTATTCAGAAACAAAATTATGTATCAACATAAGAATTCAGAGCACATATTAATCGCTTAACATTAGAATTATGCACAAAAAAGATGCTGTAGATGATATCCACAACACCTTGATAGTTTAGTTATTTTTCGATTCTACCCCAATCCTTGACATAGAACCTTATATTATTTCTTTTTAGATAAATACTCATCAATACCAATTGCTGCATAATGACCATTTGCTACACCGTTAATAACATCTGGACCCTTAACGATATCACCACCAGCGAATAGCCAGTCAATACCTTTAACTTGTCCATTTGGTAAGATTTCAATCTTACCACGGTTGATATTCATTTTGTTTTGGTTAGCTTCTGATAGATATGAATAATCAGGAGATTGACCAATCGCCATGAATACTTGAGTAGCTTCTAATAACTCTTCAGAACCTTCCTCAAATGATGGATTAAATTTACCTTCAGCGTCAAAGATTGAAATAACCTTCTTAACCTTTAATCCTTTGATTTCGTTCTTTTCAATTACTATTTCTTGAGGTCCCATTCCGAAGAAATACTTAATTCCTTCTTCTCTACCTTCAACTACTTCTTCTAAATCTGCAGGTAATGCGCTTTCTGCTTCTAAAGCTGCCATCACAACATTTGATTTACCGAACTTTTCGTTTTGATATCTAACTACAGTTCTAGCAACGTCAAACGCTACGTTACCCCCACCAATGATAACTACATTTTTATGAACATCTAACTCATTAACAGTTCCACGTCCATAATCTCTACCGATTGGTAAGAAGTCCATAGCTGCTACACAGTTCTCATGATCATGACCTGGCATTGGAATTTTTCTACCAGCGAAGAATCCAGTTCCAGTAAAGACTGCATCATAATCTTTTTCGAATTTAGCAAGCATTTCTTCAGTTACTTTAGTGTTTAAGTTAATCTTAACACCGATTTTCTCAATGAATGAGATATCTTGATCAATTGCTTCATCTGGTAAACGGTATTTAGGGATACCATATCTCATAACACCACCAGCTAAAGCCATTTGTTCAAATATTTCTACTTCATAACCAATAGTTCTTAAGTAGTAAGCTGCTGCTAAACCAGCAGGACCTGCTCCAATTACTGCAATCTTACCTTTAACTTCTTTACTAACTGGTTCAGTAATAACTCTATCATAAATCTCTTTTGGAGCATTATCAACGATATAGCGTTTTAACCAACGAATCGCTACTGCATCACCACGTGCCGTTAATGCACATGCAGTTTCGCAAGTATGAGTACAAATTCTACCACAAACACCTGGTAATGGGTTTGTTTTATAGATTTGTTCAATAGCTTCTTCGAAGTTGTTTTCCCAAATAGCTTTAATGTATTCAGGAATATTCATATGAGCTGGACATGTTTTAGTACAAATACCACACTCAACACATCTTGCTGCTTCATGAATAGCTTGATCTTTTGAATAACCCTTGATGATTTCAAGGAATGTACCTTTTCTTTCATCAGGACTTAAATGTTCCATAGAAACTCTGTCTAAATCTAATAAATCAGAGCTTTCAGTTTTTTGATATCCTAATTTAACATCTTTACCATTAAATGTTTCTCTTGGCATAAAGAAGAAAGTATCAGGATCTGGATCATTATATAAATATTCTTTACTCATATTAAGTGATTCAGTTGTACAAACGTCTACACATAATGCACAGAAACAACATCTACCATAATCAATTGTTGGTCTTTGTTGTAAAGAACCATCTTTATCTTCTAACTCTAATCTTTCAACCATATTGATTGCGTCAGTTGGGCATATTTCACTACAAGTAGAACACCCAATACATTTTTCCCAATCATTAACGTGGAAACCACGGTAATTATCAGCTACTTCTCTTGGATTATCAAATATATCTTTCATTTCTTTAGAAATTGGTTTTTTAACTAAATACTTTAAGTGTCTTAAAGGTTTAAATGCACTATAAAATTTTTTCATAAATAACCTACCTATCTATCTCTGGTGAACACACACCCATAGTATCAAACCATAGGGCTGCGTCATCTAATCTTTGACCTGGTAAATACTTCTCAACACCAAGTAAACCTTGAGGGAATGAAGCTCCTCTTACCGCTACACGGTAAGGTTTAGTTCCTCCATCAGACACTATATAATAACCAAATTCTCCACGAGATGATTCAACTGCTGAATAAACTTGTCCTTTAGGTACAGTAAAGCGTAATGCATTACCTTCCATTTTAGCTCTGACAGGTCCTTCAGGCATTTTAGCTAGACATTGTTTGATAATACCAATACATTGAACTACTTCTTGTAGTTTAATATCTACACGACATTCTGCATCTGAGTAATCACTTACAGGCACTTCAAAGTCGATTTGATCGTATCTTGCATAAGGTAAAACTTTACGTAAATCGTAAGGTTTATTAACACTTGATCGCATACCAACACCAGTAACACCTAATTCCCATACAACGCTCTCAGGTAACATAATATGATCAACTAAACGTTTTCTAATTGTTGGATTTTCAATACCTAAGTCACGGTGTTCTTGATATCTAGATGCTAAATCATCTAAGAACGCAATTATTTCATCTTCAATACCCTTAGGTAAGTCTTTTCTTACTCCACCTGGTACGATATATTGATGATAAATTCTGTGACCAGTAATTTTTTCAAAGATCTCTAAAATTGTATTTCTATCGGCTTGAGCATGGTACATCATTGTGTAATGACCAGTTGGACCACCAATACCACCATAAGCCATTAAGTGAATAGCAATTCTAGCTAACTCTAAAATAATCATACGAATGTAATGTGCTCTTTCCGGTACTTCAATACCAGTTAAAGTTTCAACACCCATCGCAAATACCATCTCATTAATATCAGGCTCTACAACACAAATTCTAGGAATTAAAGCTAAGTTATTAATCCAAGTTCTATGTTCCATCCCTTTTTCAAATCCACGGTGTAACATCCCTGGTAATAAGTAAGATTTTTTAATGATATCTCCTTCTACGTACATATGTACAGAAGTGTTACCATGCATACCAGGATGCTGAGGCCCTAGGAATAATTTAATCTCTCTCATTATTCATTACCTCCTTTATTACTAAAATCAGTAGTATATTCACGTTTTGCATACTTTCTATCTGAATAAGCTTTAGCATCAAAGTCTTTTCTTAGTGGAGGCATATCATCCCAGTTTTCCAAGAATAATTGTTTTAATGAATCTGGGTTACCTTCAAACTCAACACCAAAGAACTCATGTACATCACGTTCATAATACTTAGCACCAGGATATACTGGTGTAATTGTTCTAAATTTAGGGTTTTCTCTATCAATTTTAGTTCTTACTTGAATATAAATTGGGTTATCCCAATTAAAGATAATATAAACTAGCTCGTATTTACCTTCTTCAATCCAGTCAACATTAGTTAAAATACTTAATTGTCTCCAACCAATAGACTTTAAATAAGCTAATACTGTATGTACATCATTATTCTCAATATCGATTGCGATTTGAGAATCTCTAACGATATCCACATTTAACAAATTAAATCTAGCTTCTAAATCCTTAACAAGAGCTTGATTATTCATGGAATTCGTCATGAACAAACACCTCCCCTAAAGCGTCTAGTTGATTCTTTTTATACCATTCATTATTATCACGGTATTTTTTCCAACCAACTGCTGATTGATTTTTGATTAAGTCCATTAAATCAGTAAATCCATTCATTACTGACTCAGGATTTGGCATACATCCACCAACATAAACATCAATTGGTAAGTAGTGATCTAATCTGTTTAATACAGCATGCGAATCATGGTAGATTCCTCCATTGATTACACATGGACCAAATGCCACGATATATTTTGGTTCACTCATTTGTTCATAAGTGTAAACAAGTCTTCTTAATGTTTTAAGTGATAGATATCCTGTAATTAACAGTACATCTGCCTGTCTTGGAGTTGCCATCGGCCCCATTCCTAGACGTTCCATATCATACGCACTAGTCATTGCTTGAGGTAACTCAATCGCACAACAACCTGTACAATACATTAACATCCAAATCGATTGACGACGGAAAAAATCACCAAGTTCAGTCCACTTTGTATCCATTTCGGCTTGCGTTAATTTAATATTTTCCATCATTACCTCCACAGAACCCATATAGCTTGTACAATTGCGAAGAATAATGGCCACTTATAGAAGAATAAAACTACTTGATCGATTTTGAAACGACCATTTAGCCATGAATATAAGTTCGCAGCAGTATAAACCATAAAATATTTTAATATAAACACAAAGATATTTGTAGCTCCACCTAAGAATAAGTGTACAAATAATCCTACTTCAATAAACGTTGCTAACTCATGCATTACAATTAATAAACCTAATTGTTTTCCACCATATTCAACCATTGGTCCCGAAGCTAACTCTGCAGGAGCAATAAACGTTTCAAATGGTTTTTTACCTAACATACCAAGTAATGATATAAAGGCAACAACGAAACCAATAGGTAATGTCCACATAAACCAACCATTTGCTTGTTGGTAAGCACTAATACCAGATAAACTTGAAGTTCCAGTTACTCTAATGATTGTTAATACAACAATCATAAATGGTACTTCATAAGCTAACATTTGAGTTAAGGCACGCATAACACCAATTGATGCTAATGGGTTACCAGAACCACTCGCACTCATAGCCATACCTAACATACCTACAGCTAATAAATAAACAAAGATAAAGAAGTTATCAATATCTTCGAATGCAAGTAAATCATTAGTAACAGGCATAAACATTGCTGTAGCTAAAATTCCACCTACTGCCATAATTACACCAAAATCATAAATCCATCCATGCGTAATAGCTCTTTTACTCATTGCTTTGAAAATATCTAAAAACTCTTGGTACCATGGAGGACCATAACGTTTATGCATTCTACCTACAATTTTACGGTTAACCCCACCAATAGTAGTTTGTAGAGTGAATCCAAATAAAGCTATTCCTAAACCATATAAAATACCCATCATACAATGTCACCCCACAATAGAATTGCTAAAATTGCAACAATCCAGAATACAGTTACTTCAGGTTTATTTGTAAAGAACCAATATTTTATAAACGAACCAAATTCAGTAACTTTTGCTTTAATTAAAGAATAAATTTTATTAATTCTTGGTTGTTCTGGATATAATCTTTCAATTGGAGCGTAGAAGTCTGCAGAATAATGTAATAATTCTTCTGTATAAATAAACTCTCCAGCTGTATAAGTGTCCATTAAACCAACTTTTCTTGATTTAGGTAAGATTAAGAAGATAACCGCAATAATTGCAACACCAATACCAAACATCAATGCAATCATAACTGGATCTAATACACCATTTGTTCCAGTAATTGTATATGTACCTAATGTTAAAGCACTGTAACCTAATTCACCTAAGATATTATTAATAAATCCTAATAATTCATTAGTAAATACACCTAAATAGAAGCTTAAACCAATAAGAGTTAACATTGGTAATAACATAAAGATATTCGCTTCTTTTACAGCTTTATACTTAGGTAACTTTTGCCCTAAGAATAAAGCTGCTAGTGGTCTAAATACGTATAAGAATGATCCAATACTACCAATAAATGCAGCAACAGCTACAAAGATCATATCTTGTTGAATTAACGCTTGGAAGATTAACCATTTAGAGATAAATCCACCCATAGGAGGAATACCTGCCATAGAGATAATCGCCATTAAATAAACCATATAAGTTATTGGCATATGATGAATCATACCACCAAGTTCACTTATCTTAGAAGTTTTTGTTTTATAAGTAACAACACCAATAGCTAAGAATGCAGCTGCAGACGCTAATGAGTGAGCTACGATATGATACAACGCACCACTAATAGAAATACTACTTCCAATAGCTAAAGCTAATAGAATGTATCCACCATTCGCAGCACTTGAATAAGCTAATAATTTCTTAGCATCATCTTGTCTAATAGCATAAAGTGTACCAGCAATAACAGTTACACCGCCAAGTAATGCTAATAGATAATTTTGTACCATTAATCCAACAGGTTCAAACATAATTGAAGCTGGAGCGATTTTGATAATTCCTAATACAGCAATAAATGCACCTAATTTTTCAATACCACCACTGAATACAGCCGATACAGGATCAGGTGAATTTCCTAAAACTTTAGGTAACCAAATAAAGAATGGATAAGCTCCAAGTTTAGCAAATGCTGTTACTCCCAATAAGATATAAACGATTAATGCATTTGTACCAGTTAATGCGCTTAAAGCAGCATTAATTTCATAAGTACCAGTTACATTCCCCATGAATAAAATTGCATATAACATACTAAATGATCCAACTGTTGAGAAAATGAAATATGTAACAGCCGGTTTTCTTTTTCCACCTAATGGAATCAAGAACATTGATGTCCATACAACGATTTCAAAGAAAACAAATAAGCTCACAAAGTTACTCGCAAAGAATACACCTACTATACCAGCTAAACTGAATAGATAAAGCATATTGTAAATTGCAGGATATTTGAAATCCTTAATAAAGAAAGGATTAAAGAACGATACCATACTAAAGATAAACGTTACTAATACAGTAAAGAATAATCCTAAGTGAGAGTATTCAAACCCTACAATCTCTGGCATATAGTTTACAGAGAAGTCTAAAGTTTCAAAGAAACCGAAATATCCAATACCACCAAATACCGCTAATGATGTAAGTATAGTTAATATACTTCCTAATTGTTTACTTACTTTCGATACTAAATAACTTAATATACCTAAAGAAAGAGTACCTAAAACTACTAATTCAAGACTTAACATTAGAAGTTCCCCCCTTCTAAATATTCAACTATTTCAGCTGGAATATCTTCAACTAAATCAGTTACAGGTTCTGAATAAACACCTAAAATAACTATGATAGCTGCGAATACAACTGTAACAGCTTTAACAACTAAGTTAAACTTAACTTTCGAATGTTCACCATACCATAACTTAACTAATAATCTAATGAAGTAAGTACCTTCAATTAAACTAGCTACTAAGATTAAAGCTGGAATTAAGAACATATCAAGAGAGAATAACCCTTGTAATAGATTTAATTTAACAACAAATCCGAAGAATAATGGTAAACCAGTAACACTTAATGCAGCTACTGAATAAACAGTACCCATAAGTTTGTTGTTAGCAAATACACCTTGAAGTTCATCAACATAATCTGTATTTGTTTGTTCAATAATTTTTCCTGTGATTGTAAATAAGATGAATTTACTTAATGCATTAGCAATAACTAACATAATAGCTGGTACTACTAATCCATTTGCAAATAAGATAATAGTTAAACCACTTGTTGCGATAGCAGAGAATAATAGAATTTCTCTAACATTCTTACTAACGAATGCTGCTGCTTCACCAGCAATAATCGTTACAGCTAAGATAACAGTAATAATAACCATAATATTATCTAATACAAATACAATATTTAATAATCTACCAAATGTTAAAGCAATAGCACTTGCGATAACAGTTGCAATCATTGCTGAAGTTAACGCATTTGCGTTATCTAATACACCTTTAACCCAAGAGTTAAATGGTAACAACTTAGCTTCAACACCAAGACCAATAAACATTAACATGAATGGTAATACTAAATTGCTAGCAGGAATTGAATATTCATTAATTCTTGAGAATACCTCTGCCATATTTAGAGTACCAATCATTGTATAAAGTAAAATTAATCCTAGTAAATATAATCCACTTCCTACAGTACCTTGAACAAGATAGTTGAATGAAGCAAGTGGTTTTTTATTTTGAGTCGTGATTAAATAAGCACTAATACCTGTAATCTCTAAGAATACAAATAAGTTAAATAAGTCATTAGTTAGTAATAAACCGTTAACACCAGCTAATGTAATTAATAATACTGTAGATAACTTTCTTGAATCTTTACAGTTAGTTAATATAACTAAAAAGAATAAAGAGTTAACTAATACTAAACCTACAAATGCTAATTGATCTAATAATAAATTAATACCTAACTCATTAAATCCACCTATTGAGTACATACCTTTATCCATAAAGAATACGGCACCTACATTAAAGGCAGTTACTAATAATAAGAATGGCATAGCCAATTTTTTACTTGCTATAGAGATAAACGCAAATAATAGAGGAATAGCAATTAATAATACTGGATTCATTATTCTACCCCCATTTCATCTAACTCAAAAGTTCCGTATTTAGCATGGATTTTCTTCGCAAACGCTAAACCTAACGCTGTAGTCCCAACACCGATAACGATAGCTGTTAAAACTAACGCATGTGGTAGTGGATCAACAAAGTTTAATGTAGATGAATCATTAGCTTTAGTTAAAATCGGAGCTAATCCACCA
The DNA here is from genome assembly GCA_046529715.1 of Mycoplasmatota bacterium WC44. Lineage (GTDB taxonomy): Bacteria > Bacillota_I > Bacilli_A > MAG-NZ > MAG-NZ > WC44. The sequence goes on along the minus strand of CP134881.1, from coordinate 179,102 downwards.
TCAACGTAACCTACTGAGATAATAAATAAATTCAATCCTACCTCAAATACATTTAAAGAGATAATGATTTTAATAATATTTCTATTAGTTAAAAGTCCATAAAGACCTAACATAATTAAAATTATGCTTGCATATTGAATCATCTTTGTACCTCCTCTGAAAGGAAGTTGTCAATAATACTTGCAATCTCTGAACCTACTTTAAGTCCGATAATTACATATATAATAGGAATTAAACCTGCACTAAACAGTTCTCCAACAACCCCTGTACCTAAGAAATTCTGTAAGAAATATCCACCTGCTAGGAAAAGTCCTGCAATACCAATAAGTACATATAAACTTCCCATAACACTTTCTAATAACTTAAACCCTTTGATTTTAGTTCTAAACGAATCATCTGATAAGTAAAGTAATAAAATACTTGATGCTATCATTGCTCCACCTGGGAATCCTCCACCCGGAGTTAAATGCCCATGAATAGCAACATATAATCCAGTCATGATAATAATTCCAAACAATGCACGTGAACCAACTTTTAACATAAAGTTAGGTTTAAAGTTTAATTCTAATCTTCTTTGATTAGTTGTAGCTAATAAAAGAGCTACCCCAAAGGCAGAAATAAACAATACTGTTACTTCTCCTAATGTATCGAAAGAACGGTAATTTGCAACTATTGAAGTTACAAAGTTAGCTGAACCAGTTTCTAATTCTTCATCACCGAAGTCGGCACTTGAATTATCTTCTGTTACGTTCTTATCTAAGTATCTATCAGATACCCTATTTTCAACTTCCGCTTCACCGTATTTAGTAAAAGAATCATTTCCATCTAAGTGACTTATAATTCCATAACCTAATACTAATACAAGCGCTAATGATAATAACTTTTTCATTATTTCACAACCTTTCTTGTAGAAAGTAATGTGAACACAAATAAACTTGTAACTAATCCACTACCAATAACTGCTTCAGTTACAGCTACATCTGGAGCTTTCATTAGAACAAATCCTACAACACTTAACATACTAAGTGATGATAAAAACATTACTGATTTAATTAACGACTTAGAGTTAATTGCTAAGAAAGCTAAAATGATTAGTAATGCTCCAAATACTATTTCAAAAATATTAAGCATTATCTTCACCTTCCTTATATAATTCTTCTAAATCATCCTGAACTAAATTGCTAGGCTTTTTAGTACTTAAATAAGCTGCTTTTGCTAACGATGATGAACCAATTGGGTTAGTTAAAGCTATTAATATAATAATTAATATAACTTTAGGTAACCATGCTGGATTGCTTAATCCAACGCCTACTAATGTCGCAAATGCACCTAGAGTAGTTGCTTTTGTACCTGCTTGAATTCTGTTAAATGTATCTGGCATTCTTAATACACCTAAACCACCAAGTAAGTAAAATGATGCTCCAATAATTAAAAATATATTAGTCATTTTGACCCTCCAAAAATCTCGCGAATACTACAGTTTCTATGAATGCCAAAATACCATAGATAATAGCAATATCTAAAAATAATCCATTTTCAAATATCATCGCTAAAAGTGAAATAATCCCAATAACTATAATGTTAAATGTGTCGATAGCTACAGCTTTATCCGCTAAACTAGGACCCTTAACAAGTCTTAAAAGTGTAAATAATACACCTCCACCAATTAAACCAAATACCACGTTAATCATTTAAACACCACCCCTAAGATTTTTTCAAATAAGGAACTGATATTCTTTTTATTCTCTTCAGGACTAGTACCTTTTACGTTAACTGCATGAATATATAAATCATTCCCATTAACGTCTACTGTCAGAGTCCCTGGAGTTAATGTAATTGAGTTTGCTAGAGTAAGCTTACTAAAATCACCATCTAATTCAGTATTCACTTTAACGAATCCTGGATTCAAAGGAATCTTAGGACTTAATACTCTTAATGCAACGTCAATATTAGCTAATATTAATTGGAATATAAATACAGGTAAATACACTACAATAAATACTACTAATCTTATTGGTAACTTGTAATCAACAGTGTAATTAACATGTTTAGCTAAAACAAATGTTAAAATCGCTGAAACTGAAGCACCAACAATCAACTCCGAAACATCAAATCCTGCAAGCAAGACATAACTTGCAAATAACACAATAAATGTTGCTAAATATTTCAAAGCAACTTCCCCCTTTCAATTATTTGCTCTTATATATTGCAAACTTAACAACAAGGTCAACACCCTTACTGAATGGCCATAAAAGCCATTTTGAATCAACTTTGTTTACTTGTTCATCAAGTATTAACAATCCTAAATCACCCATACCATATCCATAATGTGATTGATATGTTTCATATAGTTCTTCCATCTTGGAAAAACTATCAATTCTTCTTTTTACATCTATCATAAATTTACTATCAGAATAATCTTGAAAGATATCTGATAAAACAAATAAATAACCATCACCTAATGCATTAACAATATTCTTATTGAAAGTTTCAAATATTGAAACTAACTTTTCACCCATATAACCTTCTACAAACTTAAGTAAGTTCTCAGGGTATCCTGTACTTCTTAACTTTGCACAACTTAATAGCACCTGTTGGTAAGCAAGTTGTGTATATATTGGAGTAACCAAAACAAAATTAGCTTGTCCTACATATCCCTTTAAAAAACGATATTTATCTAAGTCTTCTAGTTTTCTATCTATAAATCCCTCGATACTTTCAGTATCTTTATATAAAAGTAAACTGGCTTCAAAATCCTCAAAAAATTGATTTTTCTCTAAGCCAGTATACTCAACCCTCTCCATAAAGATTTTACTTCTTTCTTCCTTAGTAAAATCATATCTATCTACAGCTTCTTTAACGCTAGATAAATCCACATCAGTTAAAACTACTTTGTTGAAATTCTCTACTAATAAATCAAGAGAAAAGTCATCACACCTACCAGCACCGATTACAACAATTAAATCTTTATCTTCCAATTTATCAAAATTACTTGATAGTAAAGAGTTAACATTATGTCTATAATCTTTCCATCTAAAATGACGGTCATCTCTGGTAGTATTTAATGACGAATTAAACAATTCGATTTTATTCATTTTTACCACCCTATTTATTGTAGCGTAACATTTATTACATATAAGTTAGTATACTAACTTTTATACAATAAATCAATGGATTTTGGACAAAAAGTTAGTATACTAACATTACTTTATACACAAAAAAGAGAAACGTTAATTTCTCTTATCAAATATTGTAATAGAATGAATTTTATAGTATTCGTTATTATTCTAATATGTCTATTGAATCCCAATTAATAGATGCTAATTGATCTCTATATATTTTCCACTGCTCATCAATTAAAGTTAAGTTTAATTCACCACTAAATTCTTCACTAGTTGCATTACCTTCTGGGTCTATTATTTCAACAATCATTAGATAACTGTAATATACATCTTCATCTTCACTTTTTTCTAACAATTTATACTCTACATTTTTTACTTCAAGCCTGTAGCCATTCAAGTATATTGGCTCTAAAAGCGTCATACTATTATCTAATAAATACTTGATTGCATCTTCACTTGAAAACGGCATACTAATAACAGCTTGTATTTTTTCTTCTAAATTAAAATCTTCATCTTCTAAAACGTCCAAGTAAGTATTAGAGTTGTATACCTCTTGGAAATATGAATTTGCTATATCTATTGGGCCGTTCTTCTTGTTACATCCTGTTAAACCTATTAAAATAACTAATGTTACAACAACAATTTTTTTCAATATAATCTTCCTTTCAAATCTATAAAATTAAGTCTTTTTATTAGTATGCGACTATATTTCCTTAAAATTCAAATTAAAACAAAAGAAAATAAGAGAAAATTAATTCTCTTATGATCTTTCTTTACTTCATTTTACTTTTTAATATCCATAATTCCTTTTCGAAAAATTGGATATAATCAGTGAACATCGCTACAGTACTATCATCGTTAATACTGTTAGCTAAACTTACAATTCTTCTTGAACTGTCCAGTAGATATTCAAAATCTCTGATAATATGATCTATTATCTCAGACGCTTGAAAATCTTTACTCTCTAATTCTTGAATCTTAGTCTGTTGGCTATAAACAGTAAGTAAGGTTTCGGGATATTTATTTAACATCTTTATTCTTTCAGCGACTTGGTCATACATTAAGTCTGCTTTTTCATAATATGCTTGAGTGAAAGCATGTACTTCGCCGAAAAATGGTCCTACAATATTCCAGTGAAAATTGTGCAGTTTTACATTAATTGCTTGCATGTCAATTACATACTGATTTAGCCTTCTTAGTAGATTTTCATTATAAATAATATCACCTCTACTAAGTATATTCTTAAGTCAGTGCGAAATTTACAATTTTATAAAATAAAAGAGCAAAATGCTCTTATTTTTATCAATATATACTTAAATTTAACTCTTTTGATAGGATTTCCATCATTTTCATACCTGCAATACTATTTCCCTTTTGATTCAAAGAGGGACCTACAGTACCAATACCCATTCTATTTGGTACAGCTGATAAAATTCCACCACCTACACCACTTTTACTTGGTGTTCCTACAAAAACAGCAAAATCTCCTGATTCATCATATAAACCGCATGTAGCCATTACGCTTCTTACAATTCTAGTAGATTCTTCACTTGCTAATCTTTCATCTGTATCTGAAGAATAGCCACCACTAGCTAAAACATAACCAATCATAGCAATATCTTTTACAGTTACACTAAAAGAACAAATCTTAAAATATATATCTAGTATCTCTTCTACATCTCCATCAAGAATACCAGTACTTTTCATATAATAGGCAATTGATCTATTTCTATTACCAGTTTCCTTTTCTGATTTATATACACCTTCATCAACACTTAAATTACCATTACCAGTTACTTTTTTAAAATAGTCTAATATATAATTGAACTTCTCATTATAATCATCACCACCAATTAACGAGATTGTTAAAATAGCTCCCGCATTAATTAATGGATTAAGTGGTTTATTTTCATTTTTAGTTTCTAATTGAACAATGGAATTAAACATTTCCGATGTTGGAGAAATACTTAATTTTTTAAGTACCATGTCTAACTCATTATTTTCTAAACACAATAAAAAATTTATTGCCTTCGATACACTTTGAATCGTGAATTTATAATTATGATCTCCTGCATAATAATGATTTCTATCTTTATCAATAAGGTAGATTCCTACCGCATCTTTATTACTATTTTTTAGTTCTGGTATGTAATGTGCAACTTCACCAAAACTTGTTACTTTCTTACCCTCAGTGACACATTTCTCTAATAGTTCTTTCAACTTAAATCCTCCAAATACTATTCTCTTCAGTTCATTTTATATTATGTACTAGCCATATGCAACAAAAGAGTGTTTTTAAAAATATTAAATATGAAAATTGCTTCTTTAACGTGTTAAAAGCACCTTCAAAAACAAGAAAAAGCGAATACTTATAAAGTGGGTACGAACGTTATATATATTATACTCACACCACCTTAAGTTCATTAAATATTCTAATAATTTAGTAGTATTCACTTATGCTAGATTGTAGTTTATACATACTAGCAATTCTAAACGAAGGAGGGGAGGTAATGGACAAGGAAAACTCATATAGAAAGGAAGAAATATGTTTTAACTTCAACGAATGTTTTGGCTATAAGTCAAAGAAGAAAACAATATGGAGATGCAAAGATAACATACCTGTAAAAGATGGAAAATTATTTATACATTATAAAAATGGATGTGATACTCTTGAGATTTATATCAATGGTAGTACGAGTCCGATACAAATATTAAGACCCGGTGAATCATTTAAGAGAACTTTTCATAAATTGACAAGTATTGATATTTACTGTAACAAGATAGAACAAGTCTCTTATAGTTCAAGAAGAAATCCATGTAACTGTAAACCAGAATATCCAGTACATAAACCATGTTGTTGCCGTGGGAGTATTGAAATTACTAAGTATCATAAGAAACCTTGCAAACCTAAAACAAATTTCGCTCTTATTTTAGTACTATTCATCTTACTAGTAATAGTAGGTTGCTCATGTAGTAATAAACATTACTATCCTATGTGCTAAGGAATGATCCACTATTTAGTGGATCATTTCCTTATACAAATATTTCCATATAATTCCATCATATAATGATATAATGAGATAAGATATTATTTATGAGGGGGATAAATAATGGGACATAATACTTCGAGAAATGGTTATGACAAACTAGTAGAACGCCTTAACAAGTTTCCGCAAGGTGTTCCGCCATCAGAAACACTGTTTGAGATCTTAAGAGTAATGTTTAGCGAAGAGGAAGCTAGATTAGTATCACTAGTTCCAATCAGGCCTTTTACTGTAAAAACTGCAGCTAAGGCATGGAAGAAAGATATCAAGGAAGCTAAAGAGATTTTAAATGAACTAGCATCAAGAGCAATACTAATAGATGTTGAAAAAGATGGAAATCAAACATTTGCTTTAGCACCACCTATGGCAGGATTCTTTGAGTTCTCACTAATGCGTACAGGGGGAATTTTAGATCAAAAACTCTTAAGTGAGTTATTTCATCAATACATAAATGTTGAAGATGATTTCATTACAGATCTAATGACAATTCCAACGCCAGTAGGTAGAACATTCGTTCACGAAGACATGTTAAAAGAAGATAAAGATCTATATGTTTTAGATTACGAAAGAGCTACTGAAGTAATAAAAACTGCATCTGACATTGGTGTAGGTACATGTTATTGTAGACATAAAAAGGAGCATGTTGGAGAAGTTTGTGATGCTCCAATGGAAATTTGTATGACTTTCAATAACACTGCGGCTTCTTTAATCAAACATGGTTACGCTAGAGAGATATCAGTTGAAGAATGCCTAGAATTACTAGATACAGCCAGAGAACACAATCTAGTACAATTTGGTGAGAACGTACAAAATGATGTTGCCTTTATCTGCAACTGTTGTAGTTGTTGCTGTGAAGCATTAGTTGGCGCTAGAAAAGTCGGTGTTTCTCAAGCTATAAGAACTAGTAATTTCATCGCCAATATCATTCTAAATGACTGTACAGGTTGTGGAAAATGTATTGAAGCTTGTCCTGTAGAAGCTCTATCACTTGTTTCAACTCATGATCCTTTAAATAAGAAAAGAAAATACGCTCTTCTTACTGAAGAGAATTGTTTAGGATGTGGAGTTTGTGCTAGAGTATGTCCTACAAACGCAATCGAAATGGTCGCTAGAGATGAACGTGTAATGACTCCGGTAGATATTTCACATAGGGTAGTATTAGAAGCAATAGAAAGAGGAAAATTACACAACCTAATTTTTGATAATCAAGCTCATCTTAACCACAGAATAATGGCTGCTATTCTAGGAAGTATACTAAAACTTCCACCAATTAAACAAATTTTAGCTAGTGAACAAGTAAAATCTAAATATATAGCAAAACTAATTGAAAAGCATAGAAACAAATCAGCATAAACAAAAGAGTTAATGACTTTTATCATTAACTCTTTTTCTTATTAATTTTTATTTAATGTATCAGTAATATACTCAAGAATTTTGGTATATCTACTAATAGTTTCCTCATCACTATGCTTGAATCTACAAATTATACGGTAACTCCAATTAAGAACTAAATAAAGATTAAATGCTATTTCAATTCTATTAAGTTCAACTCCAGACTCTTTCATACCGCTATAGTAATTATTAATTAGCACTTCTTTTAAATCATTTGCTTTATTTATATCAAAGTTATAAAACACCAAGCTTTCAGCAAATAAATCTACAATGTCCTCACCTACAAAACCAGTACCTAAACAATCCCAATCTATTACAGTAACATTATCATCACTCACAAAAACGTTTCCTGGGGTTAAATCTCTATGACACAAAGTCTTAGGCATATTCAAAAGGAAATCAGTATACTCATCTTTTTTACTCCAGACGTTTAGTAGAGTTTTTATACAATTTCTACTTAGTATACTATTATCTTTTTTACTTTCATCAAGCAACCAACTGATTGCATCACCACACCAAATATTAGTATTTTTAACTATCCAGTACTTTGAACTCAACCAAGAATATAAGGGTGTGTTATCCACAAACCTATGTTGAAAGTCACCAATACTTCTAGCAATCAATCCATATTCCTCTAATTTAAGATTACTATCATGATTACCTACTGCTTTTTCAATCCATAACCATATTCGGTTATCTTTTTCTTCTATTTTAATACATTTGGGAACTTTTAAGTTTGAGGGAAGTTCATCAAGAATATTTGACTCATAAATGTTTTTCTCCCTTAACCAGGATTCTGGATCACCAAATCTATTCCATTTATTTTGAACCTTTAAAACTACTTCCCATCCAATTACTTCATTTGTGGATAAACATTCTCCACTAAAAAGAAACACCTCACCTAAAGTTCCACTTTGATATTCATATTTATCAAAAGATGATATTTTTACATTCTCTTTATCTAACAACTTTTCTATAACTGGTTTTAGTAACACATTATTTACTATTATTTCACTTTTCTCCATCATATTTTATCCTTTCATAAAAAAACACAGACTTATGCCTGTGTTAATATTTCACAGGCTTTCTCAACCTATGATCTTATACAATTAAAAAGACCTATACTAAATTAGTAGGTTGTGAACTATATTAAGTTTCTTGATAAAAATTCGTACAACATTATTCAATACGAACATAGCTCACACCTCCTTATAGTCTAACTTAATATAGACTACGTTTAATATAATAGCATACATTTTCCTTATATTTTAATTAAGATCATAAATTAGTAATCTATCTTCATTAATTCTCCATTTGTTATCCTCTTTTATAATATGTATAACTCCCTTAAAGTCTTCAAACTTTTCTTCCCCTTTAGAATCTACTAACTTAATAGTAACTAGATAATCATAATATTTATTATTATCATCACTATCTAACTCACGTAAAGAATACTCAGTTTCCTCAACATTAAATTCGAACTCATTCTCTACTATTGTAAATATTACACTTGTAACTACAAGTTTCAGTCCACCTAAAATACTATCAGATTGTTCTTCTGTTACATATGGTTCAGTTATTTCTTTCATCTCTTCTACTCTATCACTTAAGTTTTCTATAAAACCTCCAATACCTCCACCATTTTCAACTTCTATCTTATAGTTATCTGAATCATAGATTGCATCAAAGTACTTATCAGCTACCCTTGTCGGGCTATTAAAAAAACATCCAGATAAAACAAGAACACCAATTAATAATAAAATATTCCTAACTCTCATTTAAATTCCTCCTTAATTAATAATAATTCATCAAAAGACTCTATTATATGATTGTATATTATAATATCAAATTATACTGAACACTTTTAGTAAATATTTGCGACTAACTGTAATTAAATAAATTAGGTACTTATAGTATGCTATAATAAATATAAGAAAGAGGGTATTTATGAAAAAGATGCAATTTATTTCAAGAGACTTTCTAGTTCTTCTAATATTTATAATTATTAGTTCTATGATTTTGCTCTTTGAACATTACTCTAAACAATTACTACTAACTGGATTACTCTTCATAATTCACTTATTACTTTGTTATGCATTACCTAAAGAAAGAAGAAAATTATTTATTGGTTTATTTCTTGGTGTTATTTCGGTAAATCAAATGATAGTAGACTTTCCACCAGTTAATAAATCATTAGGCTACAAGAAACCTCTATTTGAATCTACAGAAACAATAAATTTTGAAGATGATTACGTTTATCCAATAGCAAACAATGATGAATACATTGCAATCAGGTTATTAAGTGAATATAGGTGGAAGATAGCTATATATAACAGCGAATTTAAATTATACGATACAATAAAACTTAAAGATAATAAGATATGGGAAGGAAAATTAGTTTTTACAGAAGACAAAATACTTACCTGTCATAATTTAGAAAGTAATTATTTCGAGTATTATGATATAAAAAAGAAAGAGCTAAGTACTTATGATTTAGGAAACGATCTAAAGTGTAAAAGTATTTTTGTTATTAATGATTCAATGTATTTATATAGCGATCACACCGTATACCAAATTACGAGTGTTGGTGAAATCATTAATACAATTTCTCTAGACATATTAAGTGATATAGGAAAGATAACTTATAAAAACAATTATATATATGTAGAAACATATGACAATTTATATGTTTACAATACTGATTTTCAGTTGATAAACTCAATACAAAGTACAGAGTACGCTCAGATTCAAATTTTAAATAATTCAATTTTTTCTAGAACCCAAAATGGTAGCAACTATCTATATAACGAATTAGGCTACAATAAAATAGAGTTACATAAAAATCTAACAAACTTATCAGATTATAATGGTTATTACATCTCAACCAACTATAACTCTTTCAAAGTAATAAACAACGACTTAAAAGTTATTCATCAAGGTATTATTGATTATGATTATCCAATTAGCAGGGATTCATCTATGGTTACTCTTGGAAACAGCAATTATTTTCTTGCTTATGGAACTGTTTCTAAACTAAATGAAATTTCACTTCCAAATACGATATATATGGGCACGAATTTTTATCAACACTATTTCTCATATTACATTGTTATTATCCCTATTTTAGGTCTTCTTTACAACATATCCATACCAAAGAAAGATAAAGATAAAAGAAAGAATCATAACAAATACTTATCAAATTCTGAAATATATAAAGAAAAGACGTATTAAAGTGTAATATATTGATTCTCCCATTATACTGTTTAAAACACTTCTATAATTAAATAATTTTATTATAATTCAATAAATAAACCCTTCATTTATGTGTTATAGTACAATCTATACATTTTACCTAATCATAATAGGCAAGTGGAATTTACAATATTTTGATTTATGCATATCTTAGACTAGAAGTTTTTAAAGGAGGGGTAGTATGGAGAAATTTCGTCCAAGTCACGAAAGTGCCGATTCAATGAAGTCTATGCAGCCGTATCAGCCTGGTAGTTGTATGCACAGCATGAAGTCTATGCAGCCGTATAAACCTGGTAGTTGTATGCACAGTATGAAGTCTATGCAGCCATATCAAACTGGGACTAGTATGCAAAGTATGAAGTCTATGCAACTGTATAAACCTGGTAGTTGTATGCAAAGCATGAAATCTATGCAACCGTATAAACCTGGTAGTTGTATGCAAAGCATGAAGTCTATGCAACCGTATCAACCTAGTAGTTGTATGCAAAGCATGAAGTCTATGCAGCCGTATAAACCTGGTACCAGTATGCACAGTATGAAATCTATGCAGCCATACCAATCAGGTAACTGTATGCACAGTATGCAGTATATGGATAGTATGAAATCTATGATACAGAAAGATCATAGATAGTAGCATAAATGCTATTGGAAGAGTATTAATCATAAATTATCTGTTCATATGAATTAGCACGAAAGCGGACCATTAATAGTGGTCCGCTTTCACTTGTTATTTATAATGATAACTCTGATATCATAGATATTTGTTTTTTATAGTTCTCTAAATTTGCATCCTTTAGAGTTTTGTATACTCTTTCGAGATTCTTATACTTACATTTATTTATAAATTCACATTTCTCACAACTAAAGCAATTTATATAACCATATTTCTTGAATATATTATCAGATTCTTTGTAGTTCTCAATAACATCATCGATTACTTCTTTCTTATAGAAATTTGAAAATTCCAAGATACAATCCATATTTTCACTGTATTTATCTCTAATACCAATATAATCTCTTACACATTTATAATATGTATATATATCTTTATCAGTAGAGTTCACCTGTACTTGTGATAAATATATATCGAAATATTTATACGAATTCTTAAAATCTCTTAATTTAAAGAATGATAAAGCTTTGAATAAATCTAGATTAGTGTAATACCAAGGAACTTCCCCACTAATATCAATATTAAGGAAATCTACCACAGAAGTAGGTCCCTCAATATTTAATTCATTCATAAGACTTAACATTTCTTTAATTTCTTTATCGCCTAGGTATATTATATTTCTTATGTATTTCTTAACTCTAACAAACTTAGAATATTCTTCTATTGATTTAAAGTGATCAATTCCTTCTACCTCACTAAATCCAGGAACAATCACGTGATATGTAGGGAATCCTAAATAAGAATAATCTCTTACAAAAACATTGTAGTTTTCTTTATGTAATATATTTAGTAGGTAAATAAGTAATTCTCTATTTGAATTTAAATCAAACTTTTCGAACCCCTTAAATGTATAACTACTTTTGTTAGAGAACAACTCACTAGGATAAAAACCTGAACCGTTAATGAGAATCCCCATTATATTATCTTCTTTACTATGTATTGGCGGATTGTAAGAATACTCTTTTACTCCCATCATATTCGTAACATCTTGGCCCTGAAGTAATTCGGTTAAAGTTCTCTCCATAGCTATTTCTGCAATTGGGTGAGAACCAAATTTGACAAAATAGGTTTGCTCATCTCTATTAATAAATAAAGCACTTACAACTGGATAGCCTTTATTAATTGAGCAATCCTTCATAATAACTTTAAAGTTTCCCTTTGCTTCAATTTGCTTTATCATTTCATATATTCGAGGATACTCTTTTAATGCTTTATCTGGTATTGTTGGTGGACTAATATTTTCTTTTAAAATTTTAATATTTACGAACCTTTCAAATACTTCAGATAAGCCTTGAACAAGTGCTTCTTCTATAGTATTCCCAGCACACATCCCATTCGACATATACATTTTAGATATCATCTTTATAGGGATATATGATAAGTTATCTGTCATTAAATTCAAGAATGGTACAGATACAAAATCAGAGTGAACATCCTCATACCCTACACCTTTCCATTTCGTTAGAAGTTCTGGTAAGTTAGTATGTGGCTTAATCAATTTCATTTGAAGTTGAGTCCATTCATCACTCTTATGAAGAAATTCATGAGTACTCATATATATTTCATCAGGAGCGTAGTAAAACTTTTTGTGATTAAATGCTTTTTCCCCTAAATCTAGTGATAACCTGAAAGAAGCTTGATTTTGGATCCTCTCCATTAATTCTGCATATGCGCTAGCCATCGCATACTCAATTGTGGTTCCTTTTCCATTTGTTCCAAGTGGGGTTCCTTCTATCGTAACTCTTAGAGAATGAAACCCCTCAGCAGAATTCTTCCAAGTTGATTCCTCGACATCAAAATCATACTTATCCAATATTTTCTTAATTCTATTAACTGTATTTATAGGTGAATCATCTTTATACTTATTGTTCCTTATCATGTATACACTCCTAAACATTATTTACATTCAGTAATATATATTAATTTTCATGATAGATTATTATAGGATTAATCCTAAAATGCTATATAAAAAAGTAAACCTCACTTTATGAGATTTACTTAATTAAATATCTTATATAGTTTACTTGTAATGGATTTCCTTTCTTCCCAAGAACATTCAGAAGAGTTTGATAATATCAAAACAGTAAATCCATCAAGAGTATATCGTGTAATTACACTTCTAAATCCACCATATAGACCAGTATGCCAAACTTTACTTGTATCAAAATCTATACTCCATCCAAATCCATAATCTTCTTCAAGTTTTTCACCATTTTTTCCCAAAGCTGGTGTAAAAGCTAATTGTAGATTTCCTTTTGTAATAAGTCTTCCACCATTTAAGGCTTCAGCCCATAAATAAAGGTCATCAAGAGTTGAATATATCCCTCCATCTCCTACAGTTAAAGCCTCTAAATCATCACAAATAAATGACTCATCTTTCTTATAACCATAAGCTCTATTAGGAATAACACTTTGATTCTCGTCTAAAATGTAACTATTGTTCATTCCGAGTCTCACAAATATCTCTTCTTTAATATATTGTATAAAACTTCTTTTACTTACTCTTTCTACTATAATACTTAATAAAACATAATTAGAGTTTGAATAATCAAACATTGTTCCAGGAGTAAATAAAAGTTTACTTTCAATTAGTAAATCTAATACTTCACTGTTAGTAATCAAATATGGACTTATCCTCTTTCTACTTAAGATATCATAATAGTTTTCAATACCAGATGTATTGTTCAAAAGATTTCTGATAGTGACATCACTATAATGTTTTAATTCTGGTAAATAAGAAATTAAAAGGTCATCATAATTTAGTAAATTATTTTGACTAAGTAACATTATCGCAAACCCAGTAAATTGTTTAGTTATTGATGCAATATTAAATGCAGTATTAGAATTAACTTTGATGTTATGTTCAATACACGCTAGTCCTAGCTCTCTTCTATACTTTATATCCCCATTTTTTATAGCCATGATCGCAATTCCTGGACCTATACTATCGTATTTTTTGAGCAGTTCATCTACTTCTTTTAAGTTATCTTCTTTCATTTTCACATGCCTCGATTAATTTATTTTCGATTTAATTCTACTAATAAGTATCTCATATATATCAATATATATAAAGATATAAAAAAAGATCCTAAGATCTTTAAGTAAAATTCGAATCTATTATTTAACCCAAGAATAGCCATACACAATATATGTTATTGCTATTAAAATGCCAATTAAAGAAAAATTGAGTGCAGCTACAACTACACTATAAAAACCAAAAATGAGCAGTGCGTAAGCCCAAACTTTTCTTCTTTCTGCTTTGAATATTGCAATCCATGTAAATATCAAAATAATAGCTGCCCACAGTAATTCCCATCCACTAATAGATAACATACTAAATAAACGTATCATTTGTACAAAAACTAAAGATTGTACTACAACAGCTATAAAAGCAAATGTAAATTTTCTATCATTCATACTTTTCCTCCCTCATCTTATAAATGGCATATCTTAAACTAATTATATCAAAGATACTATTATTTAACGACATAAATTATATATTCCTAAAATATCTCATTTATTACTCTTTATAAACATATATTTAATCATAAAACCTTAAACTATCTAAATTGACATTTTGTGATATCTTCTTTAAAAAATTTTCGTAATTCCTCCCCTTATATATGAAGATATTTACTAAGAATATCAAAAATGTTGACTTTATGTAGCGTAAGGTATAAAATTTAACTAGATAATTAGACAATTATCTAAATATCTAATTAGGAGGATTATTATGATTACAAGAGAAAACATTTATACAGCTAGTGTATTAACAGACAAAAAGATTGTGAAAACAATCGGTTACGTAAAGGGGTCTACAGTACAAACTAAGAATGTAGGTAGAGATATCGCTGCTGCATTCAAGACTTTATTTGGTGGTGAAATCAAAGGTTACACAGAAATGATGGATCAAGCGAGAAAAATCGCTGTTGGTCGTTTAGTGCAAGAAGCTGAAGAATTAGGTGCGAATGCAATTATTGCATTTAGATTACAAACATCAGCAGTTATGGCTGGTGCTGCAGAAATCATTGCTTATGGTACTGCTGTATTAGTAGAGTAATGAAAGAAAATTACTTTGTATCTAGTGTAACTAGAATTTGTACAATAATAGCACTAATATTAGACGGAATTTCTGTTCTAACTTTGATTCTTTTCACGGCTTATATTGATAATTTTCTGGAGTTTATAGTCAAATTTGATTCAACTAATATATATCAAATCTTAGAGTTAGAGAATATGATTAAGAGTATATTGATTTTTGGAATGATATTTTCAATAATATTTTTCATTATCAATCTTATATTTTTTATTAAGTTAATTAATAAAAAGGTATCACTTAAAGCAGCTAAAGGAATTACAATTTACCAAATCGTTTATGGTGTAATCACCTTGGGTGGAAATACAATTTCAGCAATCTTATATTTGATATCAGGACTTAATTCACACTCTAACTTAACCCCTGCCATAAAGAATCAGAATAATGAGGAGTATTAATTATGGAGTACACAAAATTAATTTTATTACTATTACCAGTAATACTAATAAACTGCGCAGTAGTAATCTATTGCGTTATCGATATTTTAAAAGAAGACCGTGTTGTAAAAGGTGGTAATAAGCTAATATGGATATTAGCTGTCGGATTAGTAAACCCCTTCGGTTGGCTTCTATACTTAATAATAGGACGTGTTGAATAATGACAGTTATAAAAACAAAAAATTTAACTAAAAAATTCGGAAATTTTCTTGCGGTTAACGAGTTAAATATAACCGTAGAACACGGTCAAGTATATGGATTCATTGGTAAGAATGGAGCAGGTAAAACAACTACTATTAATATGATTCTTTCACTTATAAAGGCTACAAATGGTCAAGTATTTATTAATGATGAACTTGTTGATTTTAAGGACTCATCTTACAAACAGAAAATTGGTTTTGTCTCTGATGTACCAGTTTTTCCTAACCATATGAACGCTAAAGAATATTTAATATATGTTGGTGAATTGTTTGGAATTAAGGGAGTTACACTTAAAGAAAGTGTATTTGAAGTACTTAAATTCGTTGGATTAGATAATACAAAGAAACTTGTAAAAAGTTATTCTAGAGGAATGAAACAACGACTAGCTATAGCAGCTAGTCTTGTAAATGATCCAGATATATTAATAATGGACGAACCTACAAGTGCATTAGATCCTATAGGTAGAAAACAAGTCATAGATATAATAGATAAGCTTAGAGGAAAGAAAACAATTTTCTATTCAACTCATATCTTGAATGATGTTGAGAGAGTTTGTGATTCAGTATGTTTAATTGATAAAGGAAACATTATTGTTCAAGACACAGTTGAAAATATAAAGAAACATTATTATTTAAATCGCTATTTAGTAGATACAAATAATAATGTGCTGCTGAAGGGTATATTAATTAACAGTACTTGGATTAAATATGTTGATAATCATAAAGAGGGATTAATCTTTGAATATAGTGATGAAGATTTATATAAAGAAAAATTTCTAGCATTACTTATAGATAACAACATCCATCTAAATGAATTAAGAAAACTAAATATGAACTTAGAGGACATTTTTGTGAAGGTGGTTAATCATGAAGACGCTAATTAAATACGATTTAATTTACTTGTTTAAAACAAAGAAATTTATCATCTTCCCAGCTGTTGTTGGAATATTTTCACTACTTAGTCCGATTATGGCTATGTATTTACCTGAAATTATTAATTATCTATTATCACTTGAAGGTATAACAATAGAATTGTCTGACCCAACAGTTATGGATGCATATATGCAATACCTCTCTGAAATGAATGAAACTATACTTTACGTAATTATATTCTTTGCGATAAGTACTTTTATAACAGACAAAACAAAAGGTATGCAACCAATGATATTAAGTAAACCAGTTTCAAGAAGTAAATACTTGCTAAGTAAATTTATAACCTTTATATTATTAATAACTATATCATTGATAATTGGTATCTTAGGATTTTCACTATACACTTATGTGTTATTTGAAGAACTTGCATTTATAAGTTTCCTATTAAGTAACATGCTTCAGTTATTATACTTTGTATTTATAACTTCAATTTGCTTATTCTTTGCTACTATTCATAAAACGTATCTAGCGGCACTATTATCAAGTTTTGGTGTTTATATTGTCTTTTCAATTATATCAATTATCACTGTCGCACCATTTAAATACTTCCCAACAACATTAATATCAATATTCCCAGATGTGATATTAGATGTAGCGGAAGGTAAAACAATATGGATAAGTGTAACATTAACACTACTAATGATTGTTACGTTAATCTATTCTTCAATTAAAATTTTCATTAAACAAGAAGTTAGTAGATAAAAGAGAATCAGATAGATTCTCTTTTTTTATTTATAGAATTCAATATACTTCTTATAATTAGAAAGTGTACCTAAAGCAGTCCATGGCATGTATCCACCATCAAGACCATTTTCATATAAACCTCTTACTTGTTCAGTTAAATGCTCTGACTGGTATTTATAACCTTGCATTGTATCTTGATGAAGAATCCATGAACGAACAATCGCAGGGGTCGGAGTTTCTTCTTGAGACTTTTTAGCTGAAGCTCCCCATACCTTCATAATTTTATATGGTTGTTCCCATGGTTTTACAACATCTATATACCCTTGATATATATTTCCAAAGTGATCCGGATATGGCATTGGTGAAATAACATCTAATATATTACTTAAAGCTGGCCAGTACTGTCCATAATCTGCTACATAATTATGAGATGCTTCTCCAAACACATCCCCTGATACGTACACTTCTAATTCACTGAGTTCATCATATGCATACATAACAAATCTTTGAATCGCTTCAGAGCGTTCTTCTCCATATTTATTTCTTTGATCAAGTTTATTCCCTTTTATCAATTCTTGAGTTCTATCAGGAAAACGAATATAATCAAAATTAATTTCATTGAAGCCAAATTTTTCAACTGACTCCTTAGCTAAATCAACATTAAACTTCCAAACTTCTCTAATATAAGGACTCGGCCAGTATTTCCCATTAATCTTAATTGGCTCATCTGTACTAGAGTCAGCTATAACATATTCAGGATGATCTTTTGCATAATAAGCATCTTTAAACACAGTAATACGTCCGATTACATAAAAGCCTGCTTCTTTTAGTTTTTTAACACTATCTAAAAATTCTTCCTTAGAATACATAGCATGATTATAATTAGTAATACTATATTCCTTCATAACATCTGATTTGTAAGATGGTGTACCATCATCTTTAATATCAATCACAAATGAATTTACATTAGTATCATTTGCTAATTTTATATACTCATCTATATTCCAAAGATTCTCCATAGAAATATACCAACTTATAACCTCTAAAGGCATTACGTTACTCTCATATTTTATTTTATTTCTTGGAAAGAAGTCTAATTTAGTTGCTGAACCACCAAAACAGTTACCACATGTTTCTCTTGTAGAAGCCTCTAGATACAAAGGATTGATATCAGCATAACGTATTACAGAACTAGCTTCTTCTAGAACAAAATACTTTCCTCGTACATATCCTTCTATTTCTTCACTCTTTACCTTATACCAGTTTACAACTCCATTTGAATTCAATTCCGCATCTAACACTTGAAACTTCTGACCTTTTGTAGCCAACCCTATAAATTCTCCATCCTCCATTGAATCAAAGATATGAGTAGTTGTTCGTACATATATCTCTTTTTCTAAAACAGCATGCTCCAAATCTAGCACTAACTTATCACTCTCTATCCAGGTTTCCATCTTTAATCCATCATTGTTTTCATAGGAGATTTTTCTGAAATTAGTCCCGTATATGGTTTCATCACCTAGAGCACTAGCCAAAGTTCCTCTAGGTATAAATACTTCATCTAGATCATTTAAGTTATTGTAAGTTAAAACAAGCTCTCTATCACCACTTACAAAAAGTTCTTCAACTATTGATGAATTATTTTTACCCCAGATGTTTGACTCCGTAGTACCAACTAGAAAAACAACTATTAATATAATAAGTACGTTTAACAAAACGATTTTATAAATTGATCTAGATTTTTTCATAAGTATCTCACCTTATTAATTATTAGTTTTATTTTTAGTATATCCATTTTACTATACACTATTTTTAGAAACATAATACAAAAAAGAGTGTTATAAACACTCTTTAATATGGACTAGAAACTGTGAGTTATTTATTAAATTCATTATAAAATGCATTCACAATTTTAGGATTAAACATTTTCCCTGAGTTATCTAATATTATTTTCATGGCATCATTGCTTGACATAACTGGTCTATATACCCTATCAGATGTTAGTGCATCAAATACATCAGCAACTGATATAATTTGTGCAATTAGTGGAATATTACTTCCTTTTAACCCTTCTGGATAACCACTTCCATCATATCTCTCATGATGATACTTGATACAATAGAAAAATAGATTCAATCAAAGATTGAATCCATTTATTAAGTTTATTAAATTTTTCTTCTTACTTTACCTATTGTAAACAGAATTATCGGTACTCCTACTTGCATCATAATATTAGTCATGGCTGCAAAATCACTTGAGAAAGCTTGCAATTCGAATACATTACCAGCGAGTATCCATGTTACGAAATATATAATTACTAAAAATATATTTATAAATGGCTTAAAGTCCTTTAAGTTGAAAAGAGATTTTGTCATATTCATTATACTATAAGTAAAAACTGTAATTATTATAAAGTCTGAGATAATCCATGTAGCAACAAAGATAGACTCAAATCCACTGATTATTCCTAATAGTGATACTTGTTTAACTACAACAAAAAATGCTAGTGGTGTTCTCCCTATGAGATCATGTCCCAAATTACCTATACTGGCAATAATAATCAACGTAGTAAAAATCCATATAAATATCGCAGCATATATACCATACTTAAAGAATTCCTTCGTCCTAGAAAATTCATGGCTGAAAAAGAGCAAATACGGAAGGTAAATCAAAGATGTAGTTCCAATATTTCCTTTCAGAATTGGTATAAAGTTCAAAGAACTTATAGGAGTTAAGTAATCAATTTTAATAGTCGGAAGAATTAGCACCATTAGAGTTATTGCTATAACTAAAAACATTAGGAAAATAATCTCATTCATTCTTGCAATGACAACAATTCCAGATCTAATTATTACTGCTACAATTAAGATGATCGATATGACAAAAAGATCTATTTCAACATTAGGATATATTGAAGTAACTAGTCTCTCCGCATAATATCTAACATATAGTGATAGGAGTATTGTAAGCCAAACTAAATATAAGCCAATAATGATTTTACCCCAAAACCTCGATGTAATGTCATAAATTATATCCATAAATGATAAACCCTTATATTTTTGTAATAGTGAGTTTAATATATATATAAGAACAATTGTGACAATAAAAGTAACTGTTGGTACTAACCAAGCAGCGTGTTTTGCCTTAACACCCGTATAACCCGATACAAATCTAATAGATGGTGTATATACAGCGATAATAAAGAACAGCATCACTTGTCTTACTGAAATTTTGCCCTTGGATTTCTCCATATTTTATCCTCCCTCGAAATAATCAGATTTAACTAACTTTAAGAGTAGTTCAGATAAACTGGCGTCAAATGGATCATATACATGAACATAACTTGCTATTAAAGCAATAATGACGAAAAGCATAAAAGCATTGAAGTCTTTCAAGTCTCTTTTCTTTATCATTATATAAATCTCATAAAGACTAATTGCACTAATTATAAGTATGTATTTAAGCATTTTACCATCCTCTCGTTTTATAAGACTTGGATCTTTCTGAGTACTTTATAAGTTTACAAAGTCTATAAGCATTATTTATCATAGGATATTATTTCCATATTTTAGGATAGTATTCTAAACAGAAACAAAAATATATACTTATAAACTATTAAAATCCCACAAATGAAAATAACTACCTAGAAGGTAGTTATTTTACTTTTGTAATCACGTAAATCATTATTTAGTAAGACTATTGCTCATTTATAAGTGCTAATGTAGTTTCTAGGATTTGATCTTTACCATCAATAAACTCATCCTTCACGTAAACATCAGGTTCAGTTCCAAAGTCAATCCAATTTCCTAGTTTACCAATCATCCCAACTTTAGCAACACTCATATGTAAAATTGATCCATCTGGTAAGAATACTGGAATAACGCTTGAATGTCCACCACCATGTGGTTCTCCTACAATTGTCCCTAGCTCATTGTCTTTCACTATTTGAGTGAACTGACTAGCTGCACTAAATGACATTTCAGTTGTTAACACATAAACATCACCTTCGTACCAATGATCATCTTGCATTTCTATAAAGTATGCAGATTTATATCCTTCTTGATCCTTTTCATACGTAGAGAATTCATTCGCAATTGTTCCAACAGTGTTGTAACAATGATGAGAATAACCACCTGTATTACCACGAATGTCTATAATTAATGCTTTTGGTTCATTTAAATCAATCAACTCTTGGATTTCATCAGAGTACCCTTCACTGAAAGTACCTAGCTTAATCCATAAAGTATCTTCTAACATTTCGTAATCAAAACTATAACTATAGTAACCTACTGGTAAGTTTCCACTAGAGAAATGATTATCTCTCATATCCCAATATGCACTTTCAATCTCAGGTTCTGACTGAGAGATATACCCTTTATAAGTATGATGATCTTTTAATACTGATAACATTGCAAAGAAAGATTTATAGAACTCATCATATGTAGTCGCTGCTCTCATGTCAGTATAAGTGTCATCCTTAAGTTCATTATATAAATCTAAATAAACATCTTTAGAGAAATAATATTCATTATACAAGAAATCAAAGAATCCAATATAATACTCTTTCATTTCATCATTTAAAGCTATCTTATTATTAGGAATTACTGTTCCATAATCATCATATTCTGTTACATGAAACACATCATCTTTAACAGTATAGTTTAAACCTTGGAATCCATTAAATAAGAATGATATCAAATGAACAGGCATATATAGTTCATCCTCATATACTGCCTCTAAACCAAAATCATTAATATCTATCTCTTTATGATATTCAAATCTTTTTTCTGGTCTTTGAGAATCAGGTACTGGACTAAAATATTTTGGATACTCAACACTCCCATCAATATCTATAGAATTTACATCGTCAAAAGAATCCAACACACCTTTATCTTTAAAACCATCAAAGTCGCTTAAATAAAATTGTTTTGTATCATAAACGACTTTCCCATCATAATAGAACTTCATCACAACATTTTCTGACTTTTGTGACATATATAGATGGTCCTCTTTGTATTCATAAGTAAATTTCGTCATTCGCCATTTGTTACTTAAAAAATTAAAACTCATTAAATCAGCTAAGTCTGAAACACTAGCATAATCGATACCATTGAACTTCAAATAATCAATACCATCAATATCTTCTAATACTTCTTCTTCACCTAATAAATTCCACTTAGTTAATTTTTGTTCATCAGTAACTCGTTCATCATTAACTTCACAACCTACTAAAATAAACAATAAAACTAAAGCAAGTAATTTCTTCATTCATTTCCCTCCACTTTTATAATAAAAAACTTTTTATAATTAACTCGATAAAAATACATACTAATAATATCATATTTTTGATTATTATATAGACTTAAAATACAAAATTTGCTATTTTTCTTATAACCTCCTCTTAGTTACAAAATATATAATTATAAGAGAATTGCTATGTTTTACTAATTTATCCTTTACATTATATACATAGCTACTACTCATATATGTTGAATCTCTCTCTGTGAATTCTTCTTATAAAAAAAACTACCTGTTAAGGTAGTTATCATTTTATGTTGGTGACCCGTACGGGATTCGAACCCGTGAATGCATGCGTGAAAGGCATGTGAGTTAAGCCACTTCTCCAACGGGCCAACATTATATTTTAGTAATGAGAGATACTCTCATTTTCTGTCCTTAAACATTATACAATAAAGCATTTACTATTACAATACATATTTTTTCAAATAATACTTTATTTATACTAATTACAACAATTAATATCTTTAGAAAGATATATAAGTTTAAAGTAAGTTGATGAGAAATAAATTATATGGTTACCGGAAGCATAAAAGAGTGACTATGCTAATAGTCACATCTACCCATTTTATCTACTAATATTTCTACATTTACTACTATTTCAGAATCAGTCACAATTTTATTCCAGTGAACATCAGTACCACGTCCATAAGTCGCTGCAGCTACCCATCCTAATGATAAGCAATCAATTTTATAATTCTCTTGCATCTCCTTAATAAAATTAGAAGTCATATCTTTAACATGCTTTTCCATCTTTTTTTCGAATCTACTCATAACTTTCAGATAAGAAATTCGCTTCAACAGAATTATGTAGCATTCCTTCTAAATAATCTGTAGACACTGGAAAATCTTCAACCTTAAATGTCATTATATCTTTACTGTTCTTTTGTTATAATGCTTTTTAAAACCTGTCTCATCGGGCAAACCGAGCACCATGTCCTTGGATAATATATAAAGCCTATTAACAAGCCTAGTATTGTGGAAGAAAACATAATAGAGAACACTCTATAACTAAAGTGAATTAACGCTGGATGAACATATACATTAATTAGTTGAGGTATATGGAAGGGAACTCTAAAAACTATCATAAACCTCACGTAGTCCATCGGAGTAATTCTACCAATAGATACCATAATTGTAGACATTATTGCCATTATAATATTTAATGAAAGATAAAACAGCAAAAAATTTTTGAAACTCATTATTAACCACCTAGGTGGTTTAAAGTTTAAAGAGACTTTTGATAAAGTTATTGACAAAAAACTTGCTCTCGGACAATAATATTTGCACCATGAATTCTTCCTTGATGAATATAAAATTATGAACGGTATTATAAAACATGCTAATCCAAGTAATGAAAATAATATATTAATAAGTGACAACATGAAAAATGTTATAACAATTATGAACCAGAGATATTGATATTTGATCCTTTGATTACTTTTCATATTACTATGATTATTTGTTCCATTCATTAATACCACCCATAACATTATAAATGGATGAGAACCCTGCATCTTTTAAAATTCCAGCTGCTTTTAAACTCCTATTTCCAGATCTACATATTAACACAACAGTCTTATCCTTATCTAGGATATTCAAAAGTACTTGTTTTTCAATCAATTCATAATAATCTATATTTATATCAAATTCTTCAATATGATAATCAATATATTCGTCTTCCGTTCTAACATCCACAAATTGATAGTCTTCATCCAAAACATCAACTAATTCCTCGATAGTAATGTTGTCAATAACATCTGACGTATCACAACCAGTTAGAAATACTGTAATTATAATTAGTAATACTAGCAACTTTTTAAACTTCGTAAACTCCACCCTTCCATTAAGTACGTATACTAACTAATATCTTTATATTATAGGGTAATGTGGTTTTTATCAATAGATATGCTTTCTGTTTATATTCTAATACAAACACACAGTACTGATTGCTTTTGCATTTTTTGACATTAAATATTAAATTGTTTATAATATGTGATAGTGGCATATATAGAATGAATTGCTATACGTCTTAATTTTCAGTTCGACACTTTTGATTTATTCAATCAAATAAGTACTATAAATTAAGACTACCTAAAAATCAAACACTTTAAATAAATATTTAATACAGGGGGAAAGAATGATTGAAAATTGTGTTTTAGAAGTGAATGACTTATCAAAAGAATACAAAGTAAGAAAAGGTGAGTTAATAAATGCAGTAAATCAAATCTCATTTAAGGCTTATGAAGGTGAAATACTTGGTTTATTAGGTCCTAACGGAGCTGGTAAGACTACTACAGTGAAAATGATATGCTCTCTTATAAAGCCAACTAGTGGGAATGTACTAATTAATGGTGTTGACAATCAAGAACATCGTAATAAAGCTCTTAAAAATATAAGTGCAGTATTAGAAGGTAATAGAAATATTTACTGGCGTTTAACAGTAAGAGAAAATCTTGAGTTCTTTGCATCATTAAAGGGTATTAATCCAAAAAAAATAATTAATAGGATTAATCATTACATAGAGTTTTTTGATTTAAAGGAAAAGGAAAATGAATTAGCAAGCAAATTATCAAGAGGTATGCAACAAAAATTAGCTATTGCTACAGCACTAGTTAGTGGATGTGATATTATCCTACTTGATGAGCCTACGTTAGGTCTTGACGTTAAAGCTTCTTATGATGTAAGGGATTTGTTAAAAAAGATAGTTAAAGAAGAAAAAAAGACTATTATCATAACTACACATGATATGAATGTTGTTCAAGAAGTATGTGATAGAGTTATAATAATCAATAATGGTAATATAATCACAAATGATAGTACAGAAAACTTATTGGAACTGTTCAAAATTAAAAATTATAGTTTTGTTATCGAAAATATCTTATCTAATAACATTAAGAATCAACTTCTTGAAATATCACATTTGGAAATAAACGAGAAGGATATGGAAACAGAATTATTTGTTAACTTAGAAGACTCTCAAATATTTTATGATGTTGTAGATATACTAGCCACTGAAAAGTGTATTATAAAATCCATAGAAAACAAAGAATTAAACTTTGAAAAAGTATTTGTGGAGATTATAGGAAGGAGTGAAGATACTGATGAGTAAGTACATACTATTAAAAAGTTTTTTTAAGAAAGAATATATATTGTTTAAAAGATACTTCTTTAATTCAATAGGCGGCCTAGTTACTATTTATATAATATTTCTACTTATATTCTTAGGTTATAAGGGATTAATAGGTAACTCACCTAACTTTGGGAGAAATGTAGAAGGCTTAATCGTTGGTTATACACTTTGGATGTTTGCATTAGTATGTTATCAAGAGATTTCTGCTAATATAAGTATAGAATGTAGAGAAGGAACCCTAGAACAACTATATATGAGTGCTTATCCCTTTAGGTGGATACTAATCGTTCGTACATTAGCTTCGGTTCTATTTAGTTTTATAATAATAGGAATCATGACTACTTTACTAATGGTTACTACTGGTAGATATCTAAATATTGACTTACTATCAATAATACCAGTTATACTTTTAACACTGTTATGTTTCTATAGCATTGGTTTAATGATTGGTGGAATAACTTTAGTATTTAAGAAAATAGGTAGCTTCCTCCAGATAATTCAATTTGCCATTGTAGGATTTATAGTTGCTCCTATTAGTAAAGTTGCTTGGTTTAGATTCTTACCAGGTACTCTTGGTTCAAAAATGATAAGTAAAATAATGATAGGTGGAGAAAGTATATTTGACTTCTCAGTTTATCAAATATTAGAATTAGCTATAATTGGGATAGTATATCTTATACTAGGTAGTATAGTATATAAAATATGTGAAAATAAAGCTATGGAAAAAGGGATCCTTGGTCATTATTAATAACTATATGAAATCTGTAATCTCATAATGAAAAAATAGGTAAACTCCAAATGATATGATACCTCTAAAGTAGACACAGTAATTATTAAAAATTACTAAAACTACTTTGGAGGTTTTTTTTATGGGCAGAATTTCAAAAATAAACAAAGAAGATAGAATTAAAGCATGTAAGCAATACGAGCAGGGAAAAGGTAGTTTCGATTCAATCGGTTTTTCATTAGGTGTAAGTAAATATGCAGTACGTAATTGGTACTACAAGTACGAGAGACACGGTCAATTAGTTTTTAACAATAAGAAAAAGAATAGAACGTACACTAAAGAGTTTAAAATGAGTATAATAAATGATTATTTAAGTGGTGGAGGATCATCAACTGATTTGGCAGTGAAATACGATATCGCAAGTAGTATGGTTTGTAGATGGATAAACAAGTATAATGATGGTATAGAAGTAACAGATTACAATCCCAAAAGTGAGGTCTATACCATGAAAAAAAGAAAAACAACATTTGAAGAACGTGTAGAAATAGTAAAGTGGGTTATCGAAAATAGTATGAACTATAAAGAATGTTCTTCTAAATTTTCTATACCATACAGTTCAGTTTATTCATGGACTCATAAATATTTAAATAATGGTGAGGACTCGCTAAAGCATAATAAACGTGGTCGTAAAACAGAAAATAAAGTAGACCTAGATTCTTTAAATGAAGTTGAGAAATTGAAACTTTTACTAGCAGAGGAAACCAAAAAACGTAAATATGCAGAATTATCACTTGAAGTATATAAAAAAAAAGAAGAAATTACGAAAAAACTTTATCAAAAGTAAGGCAATTAGATGTATATAAAACAGTAGATTATTATATTTCAAAAGGAAAATCTGTTAAGTTATTATGTGAGATATTAAACATACCAAGAAGCTCTTATTATAAATATAAGGCGAGAAATAAACCGGAAAAAGAAAAACATGATGAGTTACTATGCGAGTTAATAAAAGAGTATCATGAAACTTTTGATCAAATATTAGGTTATAGAAGAATGACATTATTTATAAATGTATTAAACCATTTAAATCATAGTGATGGTTATATTTATAGATTAATGACCTTTTTAGGTGTTAAATCAAGAATAAGACGTAAAAAGACTAATAGAAAGAAAACCAAACCAGATTATATAGCTGAGAATATACTGGAAAGAGATTTTAGTGCTTCAGCACCAAATGAGAAGTGGTTAACAGATGTAACTGAGTTTAAGATTCCTTCAGAAAATAGGAAACTATATTTGAGCCCAATATTAGATTTGTATGATAAAAGTATTATTACTTACGAAATATCATTTAGAAATACGAATCAAGTAGTGTTTAAAATGTTTGATAAAGCAATGGAACTAAATCCCGAAGCAAAACCTATATTCCATAGTGATAGAGGGTTTCAGTATACAAGTAAAGTGTTTAAGAAGAAAATTGATAAGGCAAAAATGGTACAAAGCATGTCTAGACCTGGTAAATGTATTGATAATGGACCTATGGAAGCATTCTTTGGGACCCTTAAAAGTGAAATGTATAATGGTAAGAAATTTAAAAATTACGATGAATTAAAGAAAGCAATTGATTCTTATATATTTTTTTACAACAATCAAAGATTTCAAGCTAAATTAAAAAGTATGGCCCCGAATAAATATCGAAGCCATGCTTTAATATAATTTTTAATAATTAAGTGTCTACTTGACAAACATCAGTTCAAAAAGTTTACCTTTGTTTTATATTAAAAAATGACAAGATTATATAAACAAAATCATATTATTCTAAATTAAATTTAAATAAAGGTTACCATTATAACTAGTTATGTATCCGCTTGTTATAATGATTTAATTTAGAAAAAATTCCCACACAACAACCAGAATAAAGATGATTGACAATATTAATTTTACAATAATCCAAAAAGACTTTGATTCCTCAAATTCGATAATTGCTTTACTCATTCTTTTTTTTATACTATTAAGAACTCCCATAATAGACCTTTCCCTTTCGGTTACTAAGTCCCCTTAGTTATTCGCTACTTTCGTTCTCTCCTGGCTTGTAATCCATAGTTATTGAATTACATACAGGACAGTCTATTCTTCTTGAATAGTGCAAAACCAACAATATTGCAACTGGAAAAAATACAATTAACCAAAATATCACCCATAGATAGTCAATTTTTCCAGTATCCATCCACTGTTTACAGTTAATACAATATCTCATGATGTTATCCTCCTCTTTCTGTTAACTGAATGACATAAGGCCTTCTTTGCCTCACAAGTAATTCAGTATAGATCCCTTACATTTAAGTTATATAATAAAAGTTATTTTCTTTTTCTTCTTGCTTTACGTTTAGCTATTTTCTCTTTACGCTTTTGACTTTTCTTTACATTCTTTGCTTGTTTTTTGTCAAACTCTGACTGTTCTATTCTACTACTATTTCTAAGTCTTTCATCATTAACATAACGATTTCCTTTGATTTGTGTAGTAGGTGAACCAGCTACAGCTATAGAGAACAATATAGCACAAATACCTATTACTAACCAGCCAATCCAATCCAAAATAACTCCTCCTTTGAGGTATATAACCCTCAGGTGTTTTCAATTTATCTTGATCTATCCTTTACGGATTATAAATTCCTTCAATAAAAAACATAATGTTTTATTTTTTTTGTTCAATCATTGGATATCCTAATTTTTTTAAATCATCAAGAGTTATTAGTCCTTTACTAAACAAAAATCTTCCCTCATATGGTGAGTTCTCATATGCTATAATGTATTCTCTCGGACAACCTCCCTCAAGTATAACCACATCATCATCTTCATATATCTCTAGTGGTATATCAAAACAGGTCCAATCATCACCTTCAATTTTATATAAAATATAATCTTTATATGTTTCCACCATAATATAATTAGCACTACCTTTACCAGTAGGTGCTTCATAATAAACCACATTATCCTCAGTATAGTCTTGAATCGGTGGTTCAGGTGTTGATGTATTCCAACGTCTTTGAAATCTTCGAGATCTAGCAGTGCTGCAACCTGACATTATTATTACTAGTAGTAACAAAAAATATAGTATTTTGACACTTCCTCTCAAATTTAACTTCATGTATACTCCTCCTAGCTATAAAATATTGTATAGTCATATTTTTAAGTGTAGTAGACAATCTCGTATATTGGGTTTCTACTTAACTCACAAAAACGTATAAATGTCTCACCTTTAACTATTACTATTGATCAGATAAGATCAGAAACTTGATCCAGGAATGATGGTTTTTCTACATCATTGAATTTAGGTAATTGTTCTTGATTTCTTTTAGCTTCATTGTAAGCTTTTTCCCATTTCATATACCATAAGTACAATTCTGCAGTAAACAACTGTTCAATAAGCATACCAAAACTCCATGTGAAACCAATGAATAGAACAACCGAGTACCAAACTATCTCCGTAAATTCTACTCCAACTTGTCTATTATAATAATAGATAATACCTATAGGTATGGTAATTATAATTGTAATCAATTGAGTGACAAATAATCCAGAAATCATTTCAATGAAACGATCAGTAAAAACTTTCCACCCTTTTGCTGCAGCTTTAGATGTAGTTTTATCTTCCCATGCGATTGCAGGTAGCATTGTAAAAACTGCCATCCTAATTCCTTTAGACATAGTTCTGAGGATATATCCTGAAAACCCTAACCCATCACCACTTGAAAGTACATCCGCAGCTGCTTTTCCTGAGAATGATTTTTCTTCCCTAACTCCCAATTTTTTTCTGGCACCTTTGATAATAACTTTTATAATAAATAATATGAAAGACAGTAATGACCATACCACAATGATTGGTAATGCTCTGACTAGATCCTTTGTAAAAGCCTCCTTAATGGCCTTAAGGATGCTCATTTTGCCAGTTGTTTCCAACTGCTCTATTAATTCTAATAATATTAATGAAGACAATGATACTATGATATTCAATGTAAATATCAAAATAAATGCATATAGTAGAGCCACATCAACAGGTAAAGATTTATCAAGTGTTAAATCCATCTCGAAATAAACATACAGGTAAATAGTAGTGATAACTAACCAGCTAAAAAACAATGGAAAAATAATTCTTGGATGTTTGATAAAAAATTTAAAAGCTCCTACTATCATTTTCATTGCATTTAGAACTCGTTCATAAAAGAATATCCATAAAACAATAACACCAACAATAATAAAAATCAGAATCATAATATCTCCCCCAGTATTTGTTAAAATTTATTTACATCTTATAATATTATATCATACTATAAGTATCGTGCAAATATACGATGAGTTAAATGACTATTGTATTTAAATTAATTATTTAGTCGTGATACGAGAGATTTGAACTATATCTTCTCAATTTTTACAAAGTTACTAAATTATTCAGTATCAGAGTTTACAATTCTATTGTTCTTATAGAGTACAACCGACAGTAGTCTAAAAAAAAGTAAGATTTTATCTTACTTTTTTTACTCTTTTCATAAGTTAAATTTACCTTAATATTTGCTAGAGACTTATATAGCACTGTGTAGATAGATTAATAATGTCATAATAAATACGTTAAACATTGTAGAAATAAAAATTAATAATACTGCACTTAATTCAATTCCAAATACACGTATCACAGGTCTATATGGATATATAAATATAGTGTATACCATTGTTGACGCATATATTAGAAAAATACACATCATAACTCCTTCAATAATTCCAGTAAGTGCGGTAACATTTAAAGTCTTACCTTCACGAATCATATAACCTGATCCTGGATGTACGTCTTTAAACACAAATAATACAATTGCTATAACTAAAGTAATTAAGACAGCTAATTTTATTTTCTTCTTCATTTTGTTCCCTCTTATTCACATGATTTTTATAATTAAGTAATATGTATTACAATAAATAGACTTTTCATTGTCGTTATATTATACGACCTACCTCTTTCAATATTATATATACTGATAGTATCATACTTTCAACAGGAGCTATACATTAAGATAGAGGTCAAGATTACTCTCATCATATTATCATAGTCACATATACGCCTACTTGAAGAAGATATAATGAGCTACATAAACAGTGTTTGAGACCGAACCGACACATTATTGATTTCACATTGATGTTATTTATAAATTCATTTCACCCAATACTAAAAAGAAAATCATATTATTGATTTTCTCTTAATATATCTTTAATGATTGGTTCGCAAAGCCCACAACCTGTAGTAGCCCCAGTTTTATTAGCAATTTCATCGATTGTTTTAGCACCATTATTGATTGCCTCTTTAATTTCTTCTTTAGAAACATTCTTACAAACACAAATAACATTTTGCTCACTTGCTTTTTTACCTCTAACTACTTTATACATTAATTTTTTCATACTGATTAATTACTCCTTAA
Source organism: Mycoplasmatota bacterium WC44 (assembly GCA_046529715.1). Classification (GTDB taxonomy): domain Bacteria; phylum Bacillota_I; class Bacilli_A; order MAG-NZ; family MAG-NZ; genus WC44. The sequence continues at coordinate 146,646 of CP134881.1, read as the reverse complement.
TTAACATTTTGATAATACTATATTTTTAGCAGTTTTAATTGATATATTCTTAAATTCAAAATACTTCATTAGCTACATAAAATATTTGACATAGTAACTATTTGTGTCTCGCCAAATTCCATAATAATTTATTTATTGACAGGTATACGCTTTTCATCATATAGAATAGCCCACCCAAAACATACTATCGGTGTTGGAGATCGAAACGACACATAATTTAGAACTAACTTATACCTAATATGGAAGTGTTGCAATTACGAAGGTTAATATTCCCCATAAAACATGAAGTATTCTAGTAGAAACAACTCCAATAACAGGTGCTAGCCTTTGAGTTATTCTTGTTCTATTTCCTAATATCCCTATACAACCACCATATATAAACTTGTAAATACCATAATGATTCTAGCAATGCAATCTAAAACTATGAGCATAATTTCCCTCCACGTATTCTTACATCTCAAGTTTAACCAAATAAGTCAATATAGTATATTACATAACTACAATGAATAAATCCTAAAAACGGTGGTAGAGACCGATGTACTATATTTATAATAATATTCATCCAAGGGTGACACACGGATTTTCAACCCTAACTATTCACTTTAGTTTCTATAGTTTTTTTGAAGCCTTTTCTACCATTTTAATATTAATATTAAGACTTTTATAAAAATTTTGGGCTTCATCATTTGAAGCTACAAATAAATAATACTCATTTATGTTCTTTTGTTTAAATAATTTTTCCGCTTCTTTGAATAATGATTTAGCAATACCACGACCTCTATAAGGCTTAAGTACGTAAACCCAATCTATATATCCAATACTAATGAAATCCATAAAACTATACTCACTTATCAAATCAATTCTACCTATTAATTTGTCACCTTCCAAACACAATATAACATCATTACACGGCAAATCATCTATTCTTAGACTATTATATTTAATTCTATATTTTTCTTCATCAAAATCAGGAAATACATCTGGTTCAAATTCCCTAGACTTCAACTCAAATTCAACGATTAATTCTAAATCTTCATTTGTCATTTTTCTATATTCATGTTTCATAATATCAATATCCATTCCCTAAATTAATTTTTTAACATACGGATTTTCAATCCCTCTTAATACTTACTATTACTCATTGACATATGTTAATATTTGTTCTATTAAAGCTCTATCTTTAATAACATAACTCTCTCTACCAAATCCAGTTCCAGTATATACAATTAGTGAATCTTTTCTTACTATTACTTTAGTTATTAATGAGAATAAAATATAGATTTCCATTTTACCTCTGTAAATCTTTAAATAATTTTTACCCATCTCAATTTCTCCTCTTTTGTAATTTATTATAAATGATACACGGCTTTTCAATCCGTTACTCCATTAAAGACTTTAGCAATTTACCAAAATAAAATTTTACTATGAAATATATAAACTTTGAAAATATCTTCCTTGATTTAAAATATGTTTGGGTTTTGCGAAGAATCCTTCCTTGACCAAATGCTCATTAATTCCACCAAAAAGTTGGTGCCACAATTCATTTGCTATTTCCTCTAAACAAACATCATGTTTTAATGCAGAAAGCGTCTTACTTTTTTGCTTTATATCTTTAAAAGAAGATATAACATCCAACTCTATAAGGTCAAGAATATAATTAGAGATTTTAGTAAGTGTTTTCTTGTGTTCTTTTGTGAAAATAGGTACTTTAATATATATTTTAGAATTAGAGTTATGTAAGTATCCTAATTTCTCAAAAAATTTATAGTAATCCTTTTCTATTGGGGTTAAGTCTTCTAGATATGTCTCTTGCTTAATGATTCTATTAATAAAGTCCACCGAACAATCTACGTAATCTCTTGTACAAACCTTGTTACGTATTAGTCGATAAACATCATGTCTTTCTCCATTTCCATCACCAAAGCTATTAAATTTGATATTATCTACCACATAGTTATTTTTACTACATAAAATATTATTACTAAAAGAATTCATCAAATCACTATTTTCAAAACCTATTAATAAATAATCTCTATTACCTATTTGCTGTTTAGATATCTTGAATACTTTTTTATCACTGAAGTACTTAAGTGAAGTCCCATCAAGTATGTAGTCTCCAATAATATGATACATCAAACGCTCATTACTAAAATCCATTTTTGGAAGCATTTTAATAATGTTACTTTTGTGGTCTATTAAAATATCAGCTATCTTCTTTGCAGTTTTTTTGGCAAATTCAGAAAGTATTTCTATATCCTTTTCGAGAAAGATAGGGAAGTTAATACAGTATTTCCCATGATCTTCTCTTATCATTTGTATTTCAACCATACTACTTAGCAAGTCATTGATATAGCCTATATTAGATTTCAGCTTATCTGATATATATACATTATCTAAAGTAAATGGATTGTTAGAGGCTATTAAGAATAATACCTCTGATGCATATTCTTTATCATAAATATAAAATGGATTTAGCTTATCATACATACCCGCACTTCCAAAATGAAACAAGTCAATTTTTTTCAAATCTTCACCCCCCAATACAGTATAACCATCCAAATTATACCATAAATTTAATGCTCAATCCCAAGCGACTAACATTAAAAATACATAAATTTATACAAATGGTATAGTACATATTCTAAAATATAAAATTAGTATGAGCTATAAAATAAAGCAAACGAATTATCGTTTACTGTTGTTATTAAATGGTGGAGTAGGAGAGATTTGAATTCCCAGAAATCCCTCTACCATAAAATCAACATAGGCTTACTAATAAAACTCATTTAATTTTCAATTATTTTCAACCTATTATAACAAAGCAAATGTGCAACGTTTGCAACTCTACAAAAAATAAAAAAATTAAAAAATCCCTTATCAATATAAGAGACTTTTTTTCGCTTATTGAAATATAATGAAAAAACATTAAAACATCCTATCGATGTTGTAGATCGAAACGATACATACTTATTATAAAAAAGGTTATTTATTTCTATCTCCTTAAATATTTATAAGAAAATAATCTCTTAATCAACTATGGCTTAGTTCTAAATCCTCTATTTTGTTATAATACAATGGTTCCATTAAGATATATTTAATATTTACTTTTCTCACAATTCCTCCTACAAAATAGAAAATATTTTAGATTTGATTATGAACATATTCAAAAAGATCTGTAATGCTTATCTCCAATTCTATTTCTAAACACTTTTTATTTAGTGTTACTTGACAGGTAGTAGTATCGATTATATCTTCTTTTATTCTGGAACTATAAGCTGTAGTTCCTCTAATGGTAAGTCTAATGCTTTTATTATATAGAAATCTAGTTTTCCACTATTAAGCATATCAAATACTTCTGGTATAGTATAAACATTATTATTTATAACAACATGATGTCTCACATTTGAATTATGATATACATATTCTATATAATTCTCTGTATATGACACAAGCCATAGTTCAATATAATCACTAGGAACATACTGAGCAATTAATAAATATTCATCTTGATTGTGTATAACAGTTTTCAACACTTCTGGAACGCTAATAGAATATGGATATTCTTCTACAATGCGAACAGGTATTCCAGAGTATTCAATATCTCTCATATTAAACACTACGTTTCTTTGTGTTAATCCATCTATGAAATCTACTTCTTCCCCATTTATTATAATTTTATAACAATCATAATCTCCAGACCATCCAATTAAATATTTATCATATGATGTTTCATACCAAGGTTCTGTACATTCCATGTTAATTTTACGCCATACTTCATACTCTTTAACAAATTGTTTCACAGATGCTGTTCCTGGAAGTATTCGAGATACTCTAACAGTACGAATTAATTCATAACCAAACATTGGATCTAATTCGTCTGGTGTTGTTTCATATTTTATTACTGCATCTTTTCCACATGATGCTAATAAAAATACCATTAATAATAAGCTAAATAATTTTTTCATTATTATTCCTCCTTCTTATCCAAGACATCAATTTCGCAATCGAAACATAGATACTTACACTTAACATACAATTATGTTTCGTAAATAGTAATAAATAATATATTATATATTTTTCTAAAAGGACTATATTCTATTTATAGTATACACTGATAAGCACTAAATATTTCTAAAAAAAATCCCTTATTATAAAAGAGACTTATAATAAATTTATATTTACTATTAGCAAAACGGTGTTGGAGACCTTGGACTACAAACAATACGTACCAACTTCTACTTAATACTGTTCTATTTTCACCTTTATTTGGTGGAATTCAATTAACTACATCTCCCCTAAAAAAAACACTAACTTTCCAGTTAGTGTTACGTAATGTTAAATTTTCCACATTGTCTGATTCATTATTGCTTTCCACCCATATGTTCCAGTAACATAGATTGCTTTTCTGCCATTTTCATGAAATTGAAAAGATAGTTTAATAGGGAATGACTGCATCTGAAATTCATCATTGCCTAGAGGAATTAATTTCATATTTTCCCACCAAAAAGTATAACAATGAATTCCTTTGTTATCATTATCCATTCTAATCTCTAGCGTATGATTGTAGTCATCTACAGTAAGTACATATTTGCCACAATATTCTTCTATAGGACGCTCTATTTCAATTTTCTTTTCACTAAAATATTCTAATCCAATATATTTTGTAATCTCCTTCATATGTTCTTCCCATAACTCATTTGATGTGTCTATCTTAATTTTATTTCCATTGTAACGCTCAAAGATATCATTCGCAAGATTTTGGTAGCTTTCTTCCATCTCATAAATACTCTCATCACCACTATATTTATGTCTAGTAAAGTATTCACCACTATTTTCCGGGTTAAGAATAATACTTTTCCATCTTTTCCCTCGAACTTCAAAAGCCTTTTCAAATGATTCCTTTAATCTTGATTTATACAAAAATACTATCGTTGGATTCAGCTTAGCAATTATTTCCATAATTGAATCATAAAACTCAGTTATCTTTTCTACTGGATAATTATAAGGAAAGAAATAACGTATAATACTTTGATATAAGCATCCTTCCATAATATATACAGTATCATCATTGGCAATTTTATTAACTAAGTTATTCCAACGTTGATACATATCAGAAATATTCTTCTCCATACCTTCTTGTGAAGTTAAATCCCCAATACTAAACTCACCATCTCTTATAGGATGAGCATCTATTTCCTCGTGTAACCATAAATTTTTGATACCATTTTGTTGATATTGATTGGCTAAGTTTTGAGATTTAGTAGACTTACCTGCTCCACTCATACCTGCTACAATAATTAATTTTGAATTCTTCATATATAATTCTCCTCATTCTGTAAAATATAAATTGTTATAGTTTTTGCTTTTATAAATTTTGTCTAATTCTTCAAATATATAATCTTTAACTTTTATTTAACATTATCAGTGATATATAAAATCAAAAAAGCTAGTGAAAAATTCATCTAGCTTTAAAATTAATAGTGTATTAAAACATAATTCGATTACAAAATTAGAATCATAATCTTATGTTCCAAAACTTAATATATTGGCTAAAATGATTTCTTATCTAAATAGATATTAAAAAAAGCATACAAAACAAATATATTCACTACGTAAATATATCACTTATTAATTGTTAATTAATCAAGTTTATGCTTTTAAAATCATTTTCTCAGCCCTTTCAATATTTGCTAGGAACATTTTAGCATATATATATAAGTAATTCAATACATATAGGATGGTTTATATGTAATAGTTTAGGAATTTGTAACATGTTGAAGCATCGAATTTTTAATCCGTTATCCTGAATCGAATTATAAAAAAAGTAAACGTCTTAAACGTTTACTAATGTTATTAAATGGCGGAGTAGGAGAGATTTGAACTCCCAGAAACCCCTCTACCATAAAACTAACATAGGCTTACTAATATAACTTATTCAATTTTCAATTATTTTCAAACTATTATAACAAAGCAAAGGTGCAACGTTTGCAACTCTACTAAAAAAATTAAAAAAATCCCTTATTAGTATAAGAGACTTTTTTTTCGCTTATTGAAATGTAACAAAATAATTAAAACATACTATCGGTGTTAGACACCGAAACGACTTATTTTTGAAGCACTTAAATCTTCTTATATGCTAAAAATCTTTTTAATCCTTTTATAACTAAATATATAGCTAAACCATATGGTAATAAAAAAAATGGTAATATCATCCTCATTGTATCTAATACAAATTCAAAATCCATATTACGTTCATAAGTGTTTGCTGCTGCTATATGTATATATACTAACAAAACAACCAGTATTATCCCAGTCATTAAATCAATACTATTAGATAATAAACTTTCTTTTCTCACACGTTCATTTTCTTTCATAAAAAAATATAACCATGGAATAAACAATATTAAAAACATGAAAAAAATTATGTAGCCCATACATATTTTCTCCTTTCAATTTCATCATTTACTGATGGTGTGAATTTATGTCAATACTGAGTTGGAGACCAAAACGACGTATATATATTTCATCAACTACTTTTTATTACGGCAAATAACGTTGTCAATATTGTAGCTCACTTCTTCAAATTCCCCTGTATTTGTAAAGAATCTTCTAATAATTAAAATTCCATCTTCTTCTAGTTGATAACTTACTTCAACATTTTCTAATATAAAAGTTCGGTTCTCTGGTATAGTTTCAGTAATAGTGCATTCCTCAAAACGTTCCCATGTAGTAGTACATGCTGACAATAACATTAAAAACATAATTGAAATCAATAAAGATAGTTTCTTCATTTTACGCACTCTACTTCAACAAGATTAACTATAACTAAGCCGAACTCAAAAATTTTAGTCTCCTTCAAAAACCTTTGTGGATTATCCTCACCATTATGTAAAATAAAATATGTAGTTTCATTTTCTTTGAACTTAATATCGTTCACTGTTGTCTCAGTAATTTTTGATATTCTACCATCATTTACTACTCGATATATGATTGTACATTCATCATATTTCTCATACCCATCATTACACCCAGTTAACAAAAATAACAATAGCAATAAATTTATTATTTTTTTCATTCTAATCCTCCAAGTATCCTTATTAACTCAACACTCATATTGTAACATACTATAAGTACCATTCAAGATAAAAAAAGATAAGCCCTCTTTGCTTATCTGTATTTGTTTATGGCGGAGCAGGAGAGATTTGAACTACCAGAAACCCCTCTACCATAAAATTAACATAGGCTTACTAATAAAACTTATTCAATTTTCAATTATTTTCAACCTATTATATCAAAGCAAAGGTTCAACGTTTGCAACTCTACTAAAAAATTCTAAAAAATCCCTTATCAGTATAAGAGACTTTTTTTCGCTTATTAAAGTGATCAAAACTCATTAAAACATGTATGATTTTAGTTATAAAGTTTACTTATATTTATAAGTGTAAGCTTTGTAACATTCTTTTTAATTATTAAAGTATACTCTATAATAATTATTAAGCAATGAATTGATTAAGCCAGATTATAACACAGGTCTTAGAATCTAATAGTATGAGTGGCTATTCATCTTATATTATTCCATTTTAGTTTTAGAAAGTCGGGTCTACGAATCCATATAAAGAGCATGATCAAGAAGAGTAGTAGATGATGAAATTATTGCTATATTATTTGAAGGAGGAATGAAAAATGAAGTATTGCATAACTATTGATGTTGCTAAGGGAAAATCAATGGTTGGACTATTAAGTGAAGAAGGTGAAATATTGATAGATTTTCATGAAGTATTACATAATAAATCTAGTTTGTTGAAAGTACATGAAAAAGTAAACAAACTTAACTTAGAAAACTTGTCCGTAATTATGGAATCAACATCTACTTATCATTATTCAATATTAAAGTTCTTCAAAGATTTGAACTACACAACTATATTATTAAATCCCATTATTTCTAAAGAACATAAGTTTAACTTACGAAAGACTAAGACTGATAAAACTGATTGTATTAATTTAGCTAATATATTCTTTAAGGAGGATTTTAACAAGCAATCTGACATACCTAATATATATGTTGAGTTACAACATATCTCAAGGCAGATTCATAATCTTAGCCAAAATTTAGTGAGATACAAAAATAGATTTAGACAACTAGTTGAGTTTGTATTTCCTGAATATGAGACGATATTTAAAAACGATGCACTTTTTAGTGACACATCGCTACAGTTTATTATTAAGTATCCACATGCAGAAATAATAGCTGGAAAACGTGTAGACGCCTTGACAAATACCCTTTGCTCAGTTCATCAAAGACATCCCGCATATTATCGAAGGAAGGCAGAAAAAATAAAGCAAGCGGCTAAAAACTCTCTTCCTTGTGTAGAACACGATAGTTATATCACTTTTGAAATCAAACAACAAGCTAAGTTAATATCTGATTTACAGAAAGAAATTAATAAATTAAAAGGAATACTTGTTGATTTAGCAAGGACAATCGATATTTTTAACAACATAGTCTCTATAACTGGAATTGGAGAATATACGGCTGCCTTATTCCTAGCAGAGATAAAAGATCCTAGACGATTTAGTAACGTTAAAAAACTTACTGCATCTTGTGGGTTAGATCCAACAATTATACAATCTGGAAAATCAATAAACTATAATGGCCCTATATCTAAACGAGGAAACAGATTAGCTCGAAAGATACTGTTTAATATTGTCGTTAATATAATAAGAACTTCATCTGTTAATAAAAAGTATTCTAGTAATCCAATTCTTAATTACTATAGAAAAAAACGTAGTGAAGGAAAACATCACTACGCCTCAGTAATTGCTTGTACCACCAAGCTATTACGAATCATTTATTCACTGTGCATGAATAATCAATTTTATAGTTATTAGTTTATGATAAAGTAGAATAAAAAACAATAGAAATTTAGTGCCATTTTGAAAAATAGTTATGAAATGGCGTTTTTGTTGTGGAATATGTAAGATTGTTTTCAATTATATAATAGCATTGACAAATGTTAGAAAGTCATACTAGCGGAGTTGGAGACCGAAACGACACATATTTCTAATATTATTCAGTAGTGAATTCTCTTACCATTCTTATCTGAATCATTAAGTCTTCTGATTTTGTCCAATTAGTTGGACCTTCATTTGTTGCCTCAAACTTAGTCCAATATTCTCCCGTTATTTTATCAAATACAATAACTTTACTTCCTTCAAAAACCATTTCATATCTAAGAAGATTTTCATCAGATTGTAGAGTTACATCGACTGTGTTATTTAGACTATGAATATTAGATACTACATAGAAAGACATGATAACTATTATAAACAAAAAAATAATATTAGATGCAATCAAAACTTTTTCTATTCTTGACATTTTTATTCCTCCCTTAAGTACACTCTAATAATATCACATCACTAACCTTCCAACAATAACAGTGTTGGAGACCGAATCGATATATTATAGACTAAAATAATAACTGAATTTTTGTGTTAATCGAGTATAACTTTGGTACCAACTACTACATATAGAGAAAACAGAAATGTTAGGAATGACGGCAAATGGTAAATTATCAATCTAGTAATTCTATTTTTAATCTCGCAATTATTCTTAATTATACTTATCATTAAAGTTATAGAAAAAAAATATGTAATCATTAAACCTATAATGTAAATTTGAATAACTACAGTAAAATCATAAAAATGAACATACTTTTTCATAGATATAGCTGTACCTAAAATCACTAAATAGAACAAGGGTAAAATAAGTATCGTAACATATTTGTATAAATCACTTTTTTTGTTCTTCATTTAATTATCTCCTCTATATTATTTTCAAAAAAGTTTTCTTATAGTCCTTTAGTATTAACGGTGTTGGAGACCGAAACGACGCTTATCTAACACCAATCTAGCCATATTCTTGATATATTGTATTCTTCAGAATATCTAAATACTATTTTTGATTTTCTCATCTCTTATCATCATAATTATTGTAATAATAGCATAAGAGTACAAACACATATGCATACCCATATTTAGAAGACTCGCTAGTGTTATTCTGGGATTTTCTGAATTAATCCAATATCTAACACTCGAATCAAAATGTATTATATGAAACAACAGCACGATAGATAATACTATAAGAAGAAATCTCAAATGAATTATTGATTTCATTTTTCTCAAAAAAATAATGTAAGGAATTATTACTGAACCAACTAATAATATACAGAAAATCAGTTGGTAGGCACTTCCAGTTGCTTCCCACATAGTAAAGAAGGGCAATATTACTTGTAAGACAGCGAAAACCACTATACTGAAAAGCAACCTGAAATTATTCTTATAGCTCACTTGTAACACCTCTTTCTCTAAATTATTCATTATCACGGTGTTGGAGACCGAAATAATGTACAATTAATAAACTACTTTACCTGTTTCATCAATATATACCAGTTTACCATCTAACCTTGCTGCAGCTAATTTATTATTATAAAAAGGAGCGGCAGCTTCAAACTGATATCCTATTACTACTTTTCCTGTCTCATCTATGTAACCATACTTACTATCTATCTCTACTACAGCTAATCCATTACTAGAGAAAGATCGAGCAAAATCATATTGATATCCTATTACTAATTTTCCAGTTTTATCTATATAACCCCACTTAAAGTCTAACATCACTGCGGCTAATCCATTCTCAGAAAAAGGATGATTATAGTCAAATTGATACCCAATTACTACTTTTCCTGTATGATCTATATAACCCCACTTACCATCTAAATTCACTTGAGCTAAACCATTATTTGAGAAAAATGAGGTATAATCATATTGATAGTTAATAACTTTTTTTCCTGTTTCATCTATATATCCCCAGTCATAATCTAACTCTACTGCTGCTAATCCATTCTCTGTGAAACTATTTGTATCATCATACTGATATTCAATGACTACTCTACCTGTCTCATCTATATAACCCCACTTATTATCTAACATTACTGCCGATAATCCATTTTCTGTGAAACTTTTTGCATCATCAAACAGAAAGTCAATGACTACTTTACTCGTCTCATCTATATAACCCCACCTATTATCTAACATTACTGCTGCTAATCCATTTCTCGTGAAATTTTTTACTTTATCAAACTGATATTCAATGACTACTCTACCTGTCTCGTCTATATAACCCCACTCACTGCCTGTATAAGTACCTTTCCCAACTGCCGCTAATCCAGTGTCAGTAAAATCTCTTGCATATAGAAATTGAAATGGTATCAAGACCTTACCCTCACTATTAATGTAACCATAATACTCACCATCAAATGCAAGAAATGGTAATTCAGATTTTACGGTTGACTCAATACTACTACATCCTGTAATTAGAAGTAACAAAAGCAGCATTAAAATTTTCTTCAAAAAAATCCCCCCAAACACTCTATAAATAGTATAACACATTCATAATAAGACACCTATAATAATAAGGTGTTATTTTATTTATCTAACGACATACGAATTTTCAATCCGTTATACCTTATTCAGACAATAAAAAAAGTAAACGATTTTAAACGTTTACTAATGTTGTTATATGGCGGAGCAGGAGAGATTTGAACTCCCAGAAACCCTCTCTACCGTAAAAATAACGTAGGCTTACTAATTATAATTATTCAATTTTCAATTATTTTCAAACTATTATAACAAAGCAAAGGTGCATCGCTTGCAACTCTACTAAAAAATTTTAAATAAAATTAAAAAAATCCCTTATCAATATAAGAGACTTTTTTTTCGCTTATTGAAATGTAGTCACAACATATTAAAACAGACTAACGGGGTTGGAGATCGATATGTTAGAGTAATCATATATGTTTTTTTATCCAAAAAGCAGTAAATAAATTATCTATTTTATATTACAATCTATAGAGTCAAGTCTCTTTAATTCATTACAAAATGCATCTACAATTAAGGGATTAAACATTTTCCCTGATTCCTGAAGAATAAATTTCATTGCTTCATCGCATGACATAGCTTTTCTATAAACTCTATCAGATGTCAGTGCATCAAATACATCTGCAACTGATATTATTTGTGCAATAAGTGGAATGTTACGACCTTTTAACCCATATGGATAGCCAGTACCATCAAACCTCTCATGATGATATTTAATCCCATCACCAATTTTCTCAAAGAAACTAATCTTACTTATTAACTTATATCCCTCTATTGGATGTCTTTTTATCACTTTGAATTCTTTCTCTGTCAATAATCCTTTTTTGTTTAATATATTAGAAGGTATTGAAATCTTCCCAATATCATGTAACTTTGCAGCTATTTCTAAACTCTCAATATCCTCATAATTAATAGCTGTTCCAATTAAAACTGCATATCTCATTACAGATAAATTATGTTTATATGTATACGGATCGTTTATTTCGACTGCAGATATTATGATTTCAATCATCTCTAGATAGTTCTTCTCAATCGTACTTATATGGTCTTCTATATCTGAAGACATATTATTAATAGCTAAAGAAAGTATATTTATCTCAGGTATAGATTTTTTCGTACCAACATCCATCTTTTCCCTATATTTTCCTTTAGAAATTCTTTCAATTGATGTTATAATCTTTCCTATATTTTTTGAAACCTTTTTTATTGCTCTTAATTCTGTTCTAATTGCAATAACTCCTGCTATTAACATTAAAGTAAATATAAGATTTCTTTGTACAGTAAAAATATAGTTAAATGTAGGTTCACTAAACACAATATTAAAGAAAGCTTCACCTTCATTTATTTTTAGTCTATGGCTCATACTGATTATTTGATAGTTTTTTGAAGTAGTTATATCATAATTAGCTTCTTTATCAAGTGTAAGATTTGTAACTTCTTCAGGACCTAGTACATGTATTAAGGTACCTAATACATCCTTATCAATTAATTTTCCTAGTAGATAAACTCCAGTAGGGTTTTCCCCATTATTATCATATACAGGAGAAGATACCAAAATAAATGCTGTATCATCAAACCACAAAATCTCCTCGCTTGATATATCGTTCTCCAAAGCATTTTTAAATGCTTTACTATTTCTTATTTCATTAAAATAATCAACTCCGTAATACTCTATAAAATTTAAGTCCTCAGAAGCTAACAACTGAAAATCTACACCATACGAGTCATCTTCTAGTAAATATCCAGTAGCGTTATCGTAAAGCCATTCCGAATTTTTGGAGAACAAATTTTCTCTTGCTTCAGTCCACACTGCATGAGAAACGATTATACTATCTAAATCGTTTATTGTTTCATTAACATAATAATCTATTTGTCTTTTTTTCTTTTCACAATAGTTATTTAATAACTTATTCCAACTAATATTACTAATAATTATAGTCCCTAAAATAATCGCTAGTGCAGTAACTACAAACAAAGATATAGTAAATAAACGTAGATTTTTATACATAATACACCCCATTTATGTAACATTATTTCAGTAAGATTTATTAATAATTAGATTTTACTAGACGAAAAACCCATGATTTCGACATTTATAAAATTATATCATACATACTCTAAAACTCAAATTTACTTACTTACCACTAATTATAATTATTCAATTTTCAATTATTTTCAAACTATTATAACAAAGCAAAGGTGCAACGTTTGCAACTCTACTAAAAAACTTTAAATAAAATTAAAAAAATCCCTTATCAATATAAGAGATTTTTAATATATCTAGATTATTATTTGATACAGAACCAGAATTAGTGGGTTCATATCATTATCCTTTCTTAATCTTTACATTTTTCTGTTTCGTAACTAAAACCAGAATTTGTTTCAGTTGTTACGTTTCTTAATATCAATGATAATAATTCCTCATCATAACTTTCAATCACAGATGATTCAGGAGAAGTTGAAACCATATGAATAGAATCATGATCATTACTAAAATATATATAAATTTTCTTTAAGCTAGAATTATATATAACATCTACTCCTATATCATACGTATTAATATTAACACTATTACTTCCTTCTACTACATTGTCAAAATCTACTACAAGTGATTTGAAGAAATCCGCAACAATTTCTTTAAGTTCATAATTATATAGATTTGGATCATTAATATCTTCATTCGGTGAAACACATTCATTCATTATTACTGATTTCCTACCTTCATGGTTAGATACAGTTATCGCTAGTATTTCCATATTTGAAATTTCTTTTATGGGATTATTGTATTTTGAATAAGCATTGTAACCAATATAGACAAATATCAAAATTGCTAATAAATAAATAATTAATTTTTTTTTCATTATAGTCCTCCTTGAATACAAAGTCTTACTAGCTTACGTACTTTACGAATACTATGTCATATATATATAAATAAAGGAGTCAAAAAATGACTCTTTTCATTTTTTCACCTATGCTAAAGGTGTTGGAGACCGTTGTACTACATTACGAATAATATTCAAAAAGAACGACACACGGATTTTCAATCCATTAAAACTAATTATAAGTCTGTGTTATTGTTATGTTTCCTTCCGAGTCATAGTAATCAATGTGAGATGGTCTATACAAATCATTTCCTTTATAAACATAATATACTCTACTTTGCAATAAACCGTTTTGGTCGTAGTTCTCCCTTAAAGTCCTAATACCTTGTTCGTTATTAAAATCTTTATAACTTCTAATTACATTATCTTTATTATCATAAATAACCCCTTGACTCCAACTAAGATCTTCAGCGTAATTAAATGTAGTTCTTTGATATAATTCTCCATTTTCATACTCAATATATTCTTTAGCTTTATTCTCTTCATAGTAATTATATTCGGATTTAATTACTCCTCCTGACGTATAATTTTTCGTATTTATATTTTTATAATTAGACCATTTTTGTATAGCAATATTTGTGATTTCATTATTATTATAATAATAACTTTTCCTTTCCATTCTCACACCCGCTGGAGTAACGGTTTCAGTTTTCTCTAACAAACCAGTAGAATCATACATAAAAGTTTCTATACTCACTAATTTGTTATCTCCGTAGTGGTGTACTTCTTTAACTACTCCATTGTCATAGTAAGAAATTGAAGTATTTGTAGCAATCTCTTCTAGTTCCATAGTTAAAATATTATTTTTTTTCTCTAGTGATTGGATTCGTTTTTCCGAATCAATAGATAAATTATCATAGTCTTTAATTTGCTCTTCTAAAGTTTCATTTAATCTTTCTATCATAGCATCATCATACTCATTATGACTTACTTGAAATTCTATATCTTTCTGCAATTCAAGTATTTGATATGTCAAGTACCCTATAACAGTACTTAAAACAATTATAATAGTTATCAAAATTATGTTCTTTTTCACCTTACTTTTTCTCCTATACTATAAATTCTATAAGTATTATAACACAAAAAAATCAACACCTAGTGATAAGTGTTATTTTTATTATTATAGACATACGGCTTTTCAATCCGTTATACTGTTCCAGACTATAAAAAAAGTAAACGAATTTATACGTTTACTAATGTTATTATATGGCGGAGTAGGAGAGATTTGAACACTCGCGCATCATAATCCCTTACACTTATTATTAAATTTTCATGTCATTATAACAGATGAGAGGAACGCACATCGTTACTCACAAAAAAAAGAATAAAATTTATCCTTTTTTTTACACGTAATTAAATATGATAAATATATAGTGAAACCTACTAACGGTGTTGGAGACCGAAACGACATATATTGAAGTGTCTAACTGTACTAACATCACTCTAGTTATATAACTCTTTATATAAACACCTATATTACAAGAGGAGATTTTTTCTATACCCCTTTTATAAATAATTATTTAACCATTTGGTGTTATTGCAATACCATTAGGGTTAGTGTTACCCACAACTGGTATGGTTGTCACAACTGTATTATCTGATGTTTGGATTACTGTCACAATACCATTATTCGAACTAGTAACATACACAAATTCTCCTTTTGGTGTTATTTCTACACCTAAAGATATCAAAGGATATCAAAAAAGTTACTTGGCATATTTAGTCATATAAAATTCGTTAAAAAAAGAAGTCTAAAATGACTTCCGATTTTTTACATGACTTAAAGTCCTAACACAAAAGTAAAAATTTCATGTATAGCTATAAGTAATTTTTCAAATACCCAAAAAAAGCCACTAATAGCCCCAACAATCATTTCCTCGATTGTTACAAATTGCAGTATTATTGGAACTAAAATTATTCCAACAATTGTTGCTATTGATTTCTTCATGAAATCACCTCCTCATAGTTAATTTACAACTATGTAAGCAGGATTTCAATGGGGTTAGTGATGTTCCGGTGTTTCCGGAATCTTTTCATTAACTGAAAACAAGATTTTCAGTTGGTTCGTTTTTGGATTTACTGAAATAATATCAAGTTTATGATAATACTTCTGAACTATATAGCTAGTTGTTAAAAGAAGAAGTATATCAACGAGTAGATATGTATATATAGTAATGACAACCCATTTAGGAACTTCGGTTTGAACATAAGTATTTAAGACTAACCCATACATAAACAGCATCGATATTAAGACAATATAAGCGTTCAATATAACTACTGTAATTACTTGATTTTCTCTAAAGTAATCTAATATAGGTTTTAATGGTTTTGCCTTTATGAAGAATCCTAAGAGAATTAATCCCCATACAAAAACTAAGATGAATAAAAACACAATAATAGTATCTAGATAACTTCCTATCGTTTCGGAGAAGTAAAATCCTATTATACAAGTTGCAGAAAATAGTGAAATGAAGATTGACAAAACAATTAAACCTACAGTGTCTTTATGAAGGTTCCTTAGTTCTTTGTCTGAGTAAACAGATTGATAAATTAAACTGTTCTTTCTAGAATACTTTTTTATGATTCTTCTAGATGTTAACCTTCTCATTATTAAAATGATAATATAGCAACAAAATAAAATGAACTCAATTATGATGACTGTATTTAAGACTGTTGATTGAAAAAATAAATTAAGATAAAAAGTAATAAAGATTACAACACAAGTAAATAACCCATATTTCTTTATACCAAAATCCAATGATTTAAATATTATTTCATCAACATCAAAATCTTCATACTCAAATGGTATGAAATAGTTAATACTAATGTTGAAGGCATCAGATATTTCTCTTAATCTCTGAATGGAGAAATCTATTTTACCTTTTTCCCAATCACTTAAAGTTCTGTTTGATATATTTATAAGTTTTGCCGCTTCATCTTGAGTCATGTTGGATTCTTCTCTCAACTCTTTGAGTCTTTTACCTATTTCGACCTTATCATACAACATAGTATGCCCCCCATTATAAATTCATATCGTTAACTATACTCATTAATATAGAGAAGGATTTCTTTTCTCCATTCCATTCTTTTTGTCTTATTTTATACTCATCTCTTAACTCTTTCCATTTTTGAGCACCTTTAATCTTCTTATATTTTTCCTTAAACATAGCAGATTTTCTCATTTCATTCAGACCCATTTCAGTCTTTTCATTGTCATTGTATTTGAAGATGCAAAGTTTATCTACACTATTAGGAGTCATTAGAGTAACGTCATATGAATGATGTATTTTATCTCCATCTAACATCTTTATAGTTATAGCTGAGGTTGAATCCTCACCATATTCATAACCTTTTTCTACAAAGAAATCATCAAAGGCATGTCTAAATCTATCCTTTATTTCTATCAGCTTATCTGATCCTTCTCCAACTAGTGATTGATAGAAAATAATCTGATAATCAAAATCAAATCCTTTGTTGGGTTTATCAAGAACCAGGTTCCTTTTTGCACTACCAATCAATCTAAAGTAGAAACTATAATCATCTATCACAGAGTTCACATACTTATAAGCTTCAAAAAAAAATGTACGATACTCTTTTGTATCTTTTTTCTTCTTATACTCCATTAATATCCCCCTTCAATAAATTCAATGTATATATATTTCGATTTTGAACCGTAAACGCCCTTTTCCAAATTAGACTTATTTATATCAGTAATTAATCCTTTGCGATACTCATTAGGTATCACATTGATTAGTGACATCAGATATTTTGTCACTAGCATAACTCTATCACCAATGGAATCTTTAGTTATTTCTGTAGAGTTCTGATTTATAATTAATAAGCTATGATGCATCACCAAATTCCTAAGATTTCCTATGTTTTTGATGTCTTCTAGCGAGAACTTAAATGACATAAGTAATTGTCGATCAAAATGAGTATATAAATCTATAATTACAGAAAAAAGCATTTTAGCTTTTTTAAAGAAATTGTATCCATATGAATTATCTTCATTTACTTTAAAATCTGAAAACTTATAATCTTTTGTATACATGATTGTTCTAGAACCATTATATTCAAGATTTTTATACAGTTCATTACGTAGAAACTCTTCAGTAACAGATAAATATTTATACAATTTTTCTCTTAGAAACTTATCGTATCTTATAAACCCTATAATATCATCGCTGGTGATATATTCAGCCTCTGACATAACTTTTAGACTCTTTGCTACTTCTTCTACAACTCCTAATCCTTTTTCATAAATGTGTTTATCAAAGAGACTCTGATTACTAACCTTAACATATTCATTCATTATTATCCCTCCACATATAATTTACTATAACTTTATATATTCACTCTATAACAAGTGTTCTTTATGAAAACTAAATAAATCTTTCTCAAGTTCATCTTCACATACATTATGAATATTATAGCATACGATTATTATATAAAAAAATAGTCATAAATTGACTCAAATAATTCTCTTAAACTCTAAACGGTGTTGGAGACCGAAAGGACATATCGATACTATGAAAGTTGCTTGGTAGCCCAACGGTGTTTTAGGTATCCAAACGGAAAAACAACTATATAAAGAAAAAAACAGAGTCAAAAAATGGCTCTGTTATGCTTTTATATGGCAGGGGCAACAGGAATCGAACCCGTACTAACGGTGTTGGAGACCGAAACGACGCATATTTACTCATTGATTATATATCATATACTACTGTTGCTACATACAAATTTGGAAATAATGTACCTTGAAAACTTACACCCACTGAAACGTTAACCAAAGATTTAAATTGATCATCTAAAAATTCTTCTATCTTTTTTTGTAACTTTTCTTTACTGTTAGCTTCTATAATCTCAAATTTTCTCATACTATTTTCTCCTCGTAATTAGATATCAATAGTATACCATTAATGCAATTGTACATCAATACGGTGTTGGAGACCTAAACAACGTATCCATTGAAGTTCTATGGTTTGTCAATAAATTTTTATTCTATTGTTCCAATATCTTCAAAATTAATTATATCTAAGATATATGGTATAGAAATAAAGGAGTCTGAATAACCTCTAAAATAATTTTTTTCTATGAAATAGTTCTTAGCTCCTTCAGCTTTACTTTTTAGTTCATCTTTATTATTAACATCATATTCTTTTAGGAATAAGTTTAGATAATGATTTGACTTAACTTTATCTAATTCCTTAAAGAATCTTGTTCCTTCATATAAAACATGCGTTCTAGGAAACCACCATTTATATTTTTTAATACCCTCATCTACTACAATATTTAATTCAGAATAGAAAGCAAGATATAGTTCTGTCTCAATGAACATTTGGCTACCATAGTCAGTTTTGTTAGCTCTCGCTACTAATAAGTCTGCATGTATTGATACTCTGTGTTTTGCAATTGTTGCTTTTCTGTAATCAAAATTCTTTAGATATTGATTTATATAAGTGAAAGGCACAAATTCTCCCTCTCCTCGTACATTAACATAATATTTAGTTTTTAGTAAATTACTTATCAAACTATACTTCTTATATTTTCTTAATATCATGATAGTATAAACAAAAAACTCTGCTCCAATGAATAAGAAGTGGTCATTTTTACCATGTTCTCTAGAGTTTTCCCCTTTTGCAAACTTTTCATAATACTCTGTTATTTCCTCGAAAAAATTTTTTATACTTTCATCTGATAACTCATCTTCCTTGACTAGCAGCTCAATAAGGTTACAATAGGTTATTAATACATCTTCCATAGAAACAATTTTATCATAGACAACGTTTACTATATCAGCATTATATTCTGAGCTTGGTATTAATGATTCATCAAATACAGAAAACAATTCACACTTAAACTTACTAAGCAAATCAATATGGTTGATTTTATCTAATTTGTGTCTTACAACTCTTCCAATTGAATATATTCCATTTAAATCAGATTGTGAGTCTTCAATATAGTGTTCAGTTATAAATTTAGGCGCATTCCCCAATTTAGGTCTTTTATATTTGGGTACCTCATATAAATCTCTAACTATATCCTCATATCCTATAGGATACTGTATATCATCAGATAAATCGTAGTAAAATCTACCCTTCATATAGGTTGGTACATAAGCATTTCCATCTCTATCCTTTTCAAATATAACTGGAATATATTTTGTATTATCATGTGCTTCATATACATCTGATGAAATGATAAGAGTCTCAGTACCTGCTCCTCCTACTCTATTGTTTGCCTTTTCCTTATACTTCTTATCACATGCAACAATTACTTTATCAGCTTCTAGTATTTTTTGTTCCATGTATGTATTCAAGTCTTTTCCTCCTGACAAATCCCATTTATCAAGAAAAACTATAATACCATCATTTGATAATTGTTCAGCAAATTCTAGTATTTTATTTTCATGCTCATCACTACTATGACTATATGAGATAAAAACCTTTACTTCCTTCATACTTCCTCCTTATTCATATACTTAATATACTAATTATAGCATTCTTTCATTTATTGTAAAAAGTTTTTCCCATAATTTATTAACCGCTCAATATAAAACTATGCTTATACACCCAAAGGTCTAAACAGCCAAACGGACAATAATATATAATATGAAAAAACAGAGTCAAAAATGGCTCTGTTATGCTTTTAAATGGCAGGGGCAACAGGATTCGAACCCATACTAACAGTGTTGGAGACCGAAATGATGTATAAATATATCCAGTAAGGCTTTTTTAATATTCATTTTTTACATAGTTATATTTTTATGCTCACTAAAAAATAACTTGTTAATCATCTTCCTTAATTCATTTTTTAAATCTTCCAAATCACTATAAATAATAATATATTTAGATTTGATATCTATTGGTATATCATGCTTATTCTTATAATGTGAAATTAGAATAGTGGGTTTATCTAAGGCATGTGCAATTCCTAATTCATAAAAAACATTTGGATTTCGACCATCAATACTTGCAATTACCAATCTTGATTGTGCTATTTTCTTTAATATTTCAGGTAAAATATCACCCTCTATGTATTTATCATCCCCCATTGAACATTTTAAATAGTATTCATCTTCAGTAACATTTTGTACCGCAGTAAAAACTTGCTTTGAGGACTCCATAAATGGAATAAGTACAAATACACTTTTCATATCAATAATATAATCACTGGTCTTAAACCCATGTGCTCCAAGAAATTTTGATTCCTTTACTCTTTCGGAATTTTGATTAAACATCTTTTCACTTTCACTATCTAATAAGTGAAACGCCTCATTCCACAATCTAGGATTTTGAGATATTTTTGAATTTAACTCAAATAATTTTTGTTCATAATACTCTCTCATATCACTCATACGTATTTGATTCATGAATTTTTCATCACGTCTCCTCATAAACGAAGACAAAATAGACATTATTAAAGATATTATTCCAGTGATAGAAACACTAATTAAAATTATTGTCATGTATTCCTCAGTCATTATATCACCTCACTTAGAATAAAAATAGTTGAAACCAAAATTACGATAGATATACCTACATTAATCCTAAATAATTTTTTCCACCCATCTAACTCTTCTTCAAAAATTTCCTCTGATTTTCTCCATATTATTACGACGATAAATGATATACAAAGAGATATCAAAAAGAATAAAAGTCCTTTATTAATATCATTGAATATCCTCAAGTCAATCATACTTTTACTATTGTCTGTCACAACTAAAGAAGCATTTTTCTCAGCTAATAAAATATAGTATGATATAAGCAATGAAGATGACAGAAACATGATATCAACAGGTAACTCAAGTAATGACAAAATAAATTGAGGCAACTTCCAGTTTCTATTTATTGAAAGTTTCATCAAAAAGGTCAAAACTAATAAAACAACTGGTAATAAAATTAAAAACATTTTCTATACTCCCCTAATATGATATTAAAATAATAAAATTATATGCTTACATATTTTACCATAAAAAAACACTACATTCAATTAACGCATATAATTTTGTGCCAAGAGTCACAAAATGACTCTATCATTATTTTACAAATACTAACGGTGTTGGAGACCGATGGACTAATTAATAATAATAATAAAGTTAGTTTTCTCTCTTTTCCAATTTTGCTGAAATCTTTTATAGCTATTAAAAACTTTATTCTAATTTATCTTTTAGCTCATGTAAGAATTCTAAAAAGTATTTATCTCTGTACGTAATAAATATATCTTTATTAATATGAATCTGACCATCATTGACAATAATTCTTGTCTGTTTTTTATTCAACTCATATATTTTAGATATAATATTATAGATATCTGATAATAAATATCTGAATTTACAGATGTATTTACCTTGTGTTTTTCCGTTAATTCGTTCAATAGAATAGATACTACCGACGAATTCTACAATTTCTGCTAAATCATTATAATCAGAACCTCCATTATACTGAGAGACTGAACTTACGCACTCTTCGAAAATTTCATATACTTTAGAAAAATAGGTAGTTGATTTAGAGATATCAAGATATTCTACATTATTAATATTATTAATACCCTCGACAACTACATCCAAAAGCTCTATATTAGATAGATCCTTATTTTCATTATGACGACTATAACTGTTATAAAAGTCTATTTGCACAAGGAAATTTTCGACACTTTGAATACCTTCCTCAAGAAACAGATTAAATAAAAATGCTTCAAAACAAGTTGCAGCGGTTTGATCTGTTAAAGATGAAAGGTTATTTCCATAATCAACTTTTTCATAAAATCCGATTTCTTTCATTAGGAATGTTAAGTTAGTATTTCCACAGTAACGAGTACGTAATAAATTTAATTTTTCTTTACTTTTATACTGAGGAAAGTAGTTTGCTGAATTCTTAAATAGAATAAAATCTAACAATGAGTCACCTTTTACTGCAGATATACTAGGCATTTCTAAACCTACTTCATTGGCTCTTGAATCTGTAATTAGTGATTTTCTTAATACCTTTTCATTATACCCCAACGTAACAAAATTTCTGATTTCTTTAATTTCTAAAATCTCCATAAATTAATCCTCCTTTTTTTTGGGAAGAAAGAGTTATAAAACAAAGCTAAAAACATATAAAAACACCAATAAATAATATCGGCGTTGCTTTAAGAGATTAATTCTTTGGCAGGCACTGTAAAATATATACTACCTTAAAACTAAACTCTATTTTATTTGTATGAGCGCAATTCCCCCGCATCAATTGTCAGACTTACTTATTACGATCAGTAGACTCAAATTACTAAATAATGTCAAGTACTTAGTAAAAATAAACACTTAGTTGTATTATTTAAGTCTGACAATTGATGCGGGGGAATTGCGCTCATATAAATAAAATACAATCCAATACTCCATTTTTTATAAACACTATCTTCAAATAAATTGTATACTATTTTATTCATTATTTCAATGTCTTAATAAAATGATTAATATAAGATGTATGTAAACAAGAAAGAAAAGTTAAATCTCTTTAAACTGAGAATGAGTACTTTGCACTCTTCTCCATTGAAATTAGTACTTCTATATAGATTTCAAAGTTGATACCTATATGCATTATAAATATATTTAATATTTTCATACCTAAAATTTGGCTTTTGCACTTGGAAAATATATACTTATATTAGAATGATCATTCAAAAAAAGAAAAGGAGAAAGATATGAATAATAATAAGACAAGATATGTGTCATACGAAAATTCAAATGTTTATCACAAAGATAAATGTAGATACATTTTCAGGGATCCAGGTCCAAAAGATTTAGTTAGTTTTACAGAAGAAGAGCAAAAAGTAAACAACAATATCCCGTGTAAAGTATGTCTAAAAAACGACTGTCAAAACTAAATATTGTGTTGATGAAAGAGTTCATTTTATAGAACTCTTTTATTGTTATATTCGTAAGTAGTTTAATATACGGTGTAGTGAGGATCTAGTGATGCGACAGTAGGGGATATTTGAACACTCTCGCATTATAATCTCTTACACTTATTATAAAGTTTTCAAGTCATAAAAAAAGAGTAAAATTAACCCCTTCTCCTACTCTTTTACTTCCTTATAATTTAGGATTTTTAAAAAAACCATATCTCCCCTTACTTTGGTCTTTAGTAAACTCAACTAAATTTATTTTGGAAATCAACTCCTGTTTCGGCATTATGTTTTCCATAATAATTATTTGAAAACCACTATTTGCTATACTAGACAGCATCTCATCCTGAATTGTTTTTGGTATTTTTTCCTCATTTTCATATAACCCCCCTATTGGAGTATCAAGGATTATAAACCCTGGATGTGGGTTACCCAATTCAACATTAAATTTCATTAAGTTAAATAAAAATGCTGATCTTAATAATGCCTTATATCCCTTTCCTCTACTGCTAAATTTACTCCCATTTATACTAAAGTCAAAATTGCTAGTTGTCAATTCTAAACTTTTTATTTCAGGTAAGTTCCACGATATAAGTACATCTTCGAAATATTCTCTAAACTTTGACAAAGTTAATTCAAAAACGTTATCTTTACTGTCAACTATTTCTTCTCTTATTTTTGACTTCTTTTCATATTTCAGCAAGTTATCCTCCAGTATTGTTAATTCGTCTTCCAATAATTCCTGTTCCTTTAATAATTCAGTATTATTTTTTATTTTTTCAAGTTCTTTTTTTAACTTGTCTCTTTTAGGTGAAATAATGTCCATTATTTGATGATCAATATTACATGTTTTTAGTTCATTCTTTTCTTTTTCACTATAAAGTTCTTCTATTTCTTTAGTAATACTATTAATTGCATCATCCAAATGATATAAATTATTTCTAGTTTGTTCCACCTCAATTTTCGAATGTTTTTCCAGATCCTCTAATGTAAACTCTGAGTCGCCCAGGTTAAAATCACTTTCACATACTGGACATCTATTATTATCTAATGATTGAATAACTTTGGTCCCAGTTACATTTAATTCTAATCTAGAAATATCACTTTTATATTGTTCTTTTAGAACTATAAATCTTTCCTTAATTAAATTTGCTTCTGCAATAGAAAATAGTAATTTATCTAGATTTTTATCTTCTTCTCTTCTTAAAGAAAGTTTTTCATTATATATCTTAGTTATTCCATCAAGTGTATTCTTAATTATGTTAGCATCTTCCTCGCTACTAACCATTTCTAAACGTGATTCTAGGTATTCTTTCTTGGATTCAAGTTTTTGCTTTCTATCATTAATATATTCAATTATAGCACTTGTCTTACTTTTAGAAATTTTTGGATCTTCAATAGTTGTACTATTCGAATCATCAATTTGTGTTATAAGATATTTAAATATTGATACTTCAACTGTCTTATGTATATACTGTCCAGAAAATATCGGTGCTTCATCCCTTATCATAGTTTTTTCATCTATCATTGTCAGATGAGATATATCTCTGAAAGATAATGATCTCTTTAAATTGTTCTTATTTTTCTTTAATTCAATCTTACCTTTAATACCAATGTGTGATAATAACCATTTTGATATATTATCATCTGATTCAGCACTATGATTTTGCTTTAGTTCCTTAAATACATTAGATTTATTGATTACTTCTTCTATTTTTCCTATTGCGTATTCTATCTTTTTTAAATGAAATTGTCTCTTTATTGTATAACTTACATGGTTATCAAGTTCTATTTCAAGGAATAGGTTTTGATAACCCTTTGATTCCTTAATATCTTTTGGAGTCTTGCTCGAACCAAGCATATATTGAATGCATTGAAAAATATAAGTTTTCCCAGTATCAGATTTACCTACTATCATATTAAGTCCACTGTCAAAATTCAATACTGCATCTTGTAAACTATCTCCAACTATTCTTAATTCAACTAGTCTAAAATTACTCATTATTCCCCTCCACGTATCTTTTGCTTCCTAAATAATACTACTTAGGTAATCAATTAATATTCTAGATTTCTTCCCAGAACTATTTTGTTTTACTATTTCAGTTGAATAGTTCAAATAATTATTATAGTAATCATCAGCAATGTTATTTAAAAACCACTTCGTTGAAGAATTTGATTTAAAAAAGATCCCTTCTTCACTTATCACATAGTCAACTAATTCTTTACATAATAGTAACTTTATACATTTCTTTACTGTCACCAAGTACTTTGAAAAGTCAAAAGTCATTTTCAACTGTGAAGTAATATCACTATCACTTTTCAAATACTTTTGTAATTTTATTATAGACAAATCTACAAATGCCAAATCGTCTATACTGAATATTATTTCATCATGCTCATTCATCAGAACTAGTAAACGAATGCTGACTTCTTCTATTGTATTTAACATATTCATTATGTTTTCACCCAACCAATTCTATTACAATCTGCTAACTGATGACAAATTCCTTGTCTATCAATTGTATTTAAGATTAACATTCTTTCAAACGGATTACTATTAAGATTTATGGTAACTACGAACCTCATTGTCGCACTTAGCCTATCAAATCCAACTCCATAATCCTCATGAATTACCTCATATATTGCAGAGTATATTTCTTCAAGAAGATCATTATACTCTTCATTAACAAACTCATCCCTAGCGTATAACCTTAATGCTTCAGCAGAATAAAATCTTTTCCTCTGCAATTCAAAATTACTCATAAGATTTGATATTTCTATATCTTCAATATTTTTTATTTCTTTTTTAGTTTTTTCAGAATAGACTTCTAGTAATTTTGTAATGTATTTCTGAGTCATATCTTCTTTTGTAATAATCTCGACACTATGTTTTTTTCGTTCCTTACTTACTCCTCCGCCAAATCTATATTTAGCATATGGAGTACTCAAATGCTCTGTTATAACTTTATCGATTGATAACTCCTTAATAATACTAAAATCGAAAGTTTCGACATGGTTTTTGAGTTCGCCCTTAAGTTCAATTTGTTCTACTTTGGTAATCTTTTCTTTACAATATTTATCCCAATTATTAATAAGTTCAGTTCTAATAGAATCAGAGTCTGAAAGCATATCTTCCAATTTTTTTCCAAGTCCATTTACTGATACTATGTAATAGGTTTTTGGTACCTTATATACTTCCTTCCAGGTATAGTAACAAAGCTTACCAAACTCGACATACATATTAGATGGTGTTAATTTAGAGTTGTAATGTTTACATTGAAATATTTCAACTTCACTGTCATCCATTATGCCAATCACATCTCTTCCTTTATCATTAGCCCCACCTATATGTTTGACATCACTATATTTACTTGATAGATGACCTAAAGCCCATTCTTTAATAAAATCTTCGAATTCACCATCTGAGTAATTTTTAACTCTATCTTTTGGTAAAACTGGTGGTCCTGATAATTTTATTTTATGTTTATTTTTGCTTTCTTTTATTTCACTTAAAACATATTCTGATCTCATCAATTTCCCCCCTTACTTTCCTTACTTAATTGATTTTATCTAATAACTTTCATCAGCTAGTAAGCTGTATAAAATTGCAAGGATAGATATTATAAATACAACTATGTTAATAACTATCCATAGCCACCTACTCATCGAAAATTCTAGAAATAATATTATTTTCGATGATGGTATAGATGAAAAAGCTATTGCAAATTCTAAAAAAATGGAATCATCATTTGTTACAAGTCTTATTAATTTGAGCAATTCTGGCAATAAATTGGAACTCGCTAAGATTAGTGGGGCCAATGAAATACCTCCAATTGATTTCATAAAATCATTCTCCCATCTCAAAACTACTACCTTTAGTATACACTCATCTTTTGTCAAATAAAAGCACCTTTAATTTGAACATTAGTATATGAGTATTCCATATTTCTATTTTTTTTTGCGTAAAAGAAAAGTAAGGGCTTGCCAGTACCCTTACTAAAAGATAAAACTTTCAATTCATATTAAGTCATAATTCTAAGTAGAGAAATTATATTTAATTTCTTTATAAATATAGTTATCATATAAAAAATTATTAATATGTCTTATATATAGCGATACAGTTTTAACATGAACTCCTAATAGGACAGACAACTCATACCTAGTATATTTCTTTTTCTCTACTATCAATAATTGATAAACGCATAACACGTTGTTTATAGTGTTTTTTTTCATAATACTTACTCCCTCAGATAATCTTGAATACTATATGGAGTATTATATCAAGTCAAAAGGAAGTTAAACTTCTCTTTATAAACAATTATTATCCAAGAAGATGTAATTAAAGTTATACTTACCTATTTAGCTAAAAAGAGCGATTGTATTGAAATAATCCGAGCTAGAGTAATGATTTACATACTCCTAGATACAGGGGTTAGAAAGAATGAACTTAGAAACATTAAACTTGAGAATCTAGATTTAGAGAATAATCAAATCAATCTTAAGTACACCAAGACACGAGTTAACAGAACTGTCTTTGTAAGTGATATTACTAAAGCTGCAATAATTAATTGTATTGAAGCCATAGGTCCTAATGATTACCTATTAACAACTCTTGACGGAAAAAGACAATTAAGTCTTAAGTCAATGGAAAGAGTAGTTAATAAAATAAAAAAGAAGCTTAACCTACCTGATGAGATAAGTATAAGCTTCCATAAATTCAGACATACATATGCAACTATGTATTTATCTAAAGGTGCTGATCTAGAATTCATTAGAAAGACATTAGGACATAAACATTTAACAACTACTGAAAAATATCTACATGTATCTAAGGAAAAACTTCAAGAACAACATATAAAGTACTCTTTAATGAATAGTTTTCAATAACTATAAAAAAAAATGAGTAGGAAAGAAATCCGTCTCTCCTACTCTCGAACCATAAAATGGCTCAACTATGCAATTTAAATGGCGGAGTAGGAGAGATTTGAACTCTCGCGCCGGTTGCCCGACCTATACCCTTAGCAGGGGCACCTCTTCAGCCACTTGAGTACTACTCCATTTATCGTGCTTTTATATTCTAATACATTTATATGTTTATGTCAATAAAAAAAGTTGGTTTAATGACCAACTTTTTTACTTTTAATAAGATTTAATTAATTCTTGCATTTTACACTTATTTAGTGGGGTCAATCATTGTTAATGATAGTCTTCCTCTTTTCATATCTATCTCATGTACCCATACTTTTACTATTTGACCAACCTGAACTACGTCCATCGGGTGTTTAACAAATTTATTAGTTAATTTAGAAATATGAACTAATCCATCTTCTTTTACACCACAATCAACAAATGCTCCAAAGTCGACAACGTTTCTAATAGTTCCACTTAATTCCATTCCAATTGAAATGTCAGATAGTTTTAATACACCTTGTTTTAATATAGGTGTTTCAAACTCATCACGTGGGTCTCTATTAGGTGCAATAAACGCATCTAAGATATCGTTAAATGTATACTCATCTAATGATACTTTACTTAAGAATTTTTCTCTATCTGTTAAGTTGATAGCATTAATTAATGCCTCACTACCAATATCATCTTTAGTAAATCCTAATACTTCTAAAATCTCTTCAGCTGCTTTATAACTTTCTAAATGGATTCCAGTTTTATCTAATGGTTCTTTACCATCTATTACTCTTAAAAACCCTACAGCTTGCTCTAATGATTTAGGTCCAAGTTTAGGTACTTTACTTATTTTCTTTCTAGAATCAAATTTACCAAATTCATCTCTAAACTTAACTATGTTTCCAGCTACAGTTTTACTTAAACCAGCAACATATTGTAATAACTCTTGTGATGCTGTATTAACATTAACTCCAACTTTATTTACTGCTGTTTCTACTACAAAATTAAGTTGATCATTTAGTTTCTTTTGTGACACGTCATGTTGATATTGTCCAACACCAATACTTTTAGGATCAATCTTAACTAATTCACTTAATGGGTCCTGTAATCTTCTACCAATAGACACTGCACTTCTTTCCTCTACTTCAAAATCAGGAAATTCTTTTCTAGCATTATCACTAGCTGAATAAACAGAAGCACCTGCTTCGTTTACGATAATATACTGAGCGTCTAAATCTGCTTCAGTTAGCAAATTAGAAATAAAAGTTTCAGTTTCTCTAGACGCTGTACCATTTCCAATAGCTAAGATATCAACACCATATTTGGTAACCATATTCTCAACTTTTTGTTTAGCTTCATTTATTCTCTTAGGATTAATATTTTCCCCAACATATTTTTGGTGTGGATAAATAACACCAATCTCAAGAACTTTCCCTGTTGCATCTAATACACTTAGTTTACAACCAGTTCTATAAGCTGGGTCAACTCCCAAAACAATCTTATCTTTCATTGGTGGTTGAAGTAACAAGTTGTGTAAGTTTTCACTAAATACATTTATAGCTTGTTCTTCTGCCACTTCTTTTAATTCTGAACGAATTTCTCTTTCAACACTTGGTTTGATTAGTCTCTTATATGCATCATCAATTGCTTCCTCTAAATACTTAGTAGCATTTGACTCTTTCTTAACGAAATCTTCTTTCAAGAAGAATGTGATATATTCTTTATCTTCAGAAATAGTTACTTTTAGAATTTTTTCGCTTTCACCACGGTTCATTGCTAAAATTCTATGAGGTACGACATTCTTTAAAGGTTCTGAATATTCATAATATTGCTTATATACACCTTTTTCATCTAAGTCTATCTTCTTTGTTGCTTTAGTAGTTAAGTCTGCCTTAGATCTAAAGTTATTTTTAATAAACTTACGATACTTTGGATTATCTGATACTTCTTCAGCAATTATATCCTTAGCTCCTTGTAAAGCAGATTCAATTGATTCTACTTCTTCAGTTATATATTTACTTGCTTCTTCCTCAACACTAGTATGTGGATAACTTTTCAAAAAGACAGCTAATGGTTCTAAGCCTCTTTTCTTAGCTTCTGTAGCTCGTGTTTTTTTCTTTTCTTTATATGGTCTATATAAGTCTTCTACTTCAGTAAGTTTAGTACATTTTAATATATCCGACTTCAGTTCATCAGTTAACATCCCTTTTTCATCTATTAACCTAATAACATCATCTTTACGTTTAGATAAGTTTTGTCCATATTCGTACTCTTTACTTATTGCACGAATTTGTTCTTCATCTAACGCACCTGTTAATTCTTTTCTATATCTCGCGATAAATGGCACAGTATTACCTTCTGAAAGTAGTTCTAATACTGTTTTAATCTGTTTTAAAGATATATTTTGTTCAGTACTTATTTGATTTAGTAATGCATCATTAAAATGTTCCATAATTTCCTCCTAGACCAATAAATAGACATTGACCTAACATATTATATAAAAAAATCCCTTGTTTATCAAGGGACTTATTTGTTATATTCTACCGTAAACGAAGTAGCTAATTCCATTAATTCTTGATTGGATAACTCATTAGAAACAATCATATATTCTGTTCCCTCACTGTACCACATAACACTTGATTCATTTAAAACTCCGAACGTTCCGTTTACTAGAACTGGTTCACCATAAACAAATTGCGGTAAGATTGATGGACCATTTGTATCAATAAATCTTTGGAATACTGTAAATCCAGTTTCTCCACCGAAAACAGTAATTGCAGATTCTTCTGTAATTTCTTCACTAACTACACTAACATTTTGTGGATAGTAATTAGGATAATGTACTTCTCTAACATACGCTCCACCTTCACCCATAGCTAGAGTCTCAGCTTCTAAATTGCTATCTTTATCAAAGTAGCTCTCATCGAATTTTTTGTTTAACTCAAATTCTGAGAATGTAACTTTAATAACTGGTTCCATTTGAGAATCAAACACTACAACTTCTTTTGGAAGAAGTGTCTTTACATCTAAAATAACTTTTTGTGTTTTCAATTCAGAGTTAGTCTTATAATCAACTTTAGATTTAACAATGATTTCATCTTCTTCAATTACAACTGATGCATTCTCATCATTTAAGATATCACTTACTAAAGATTGATATAAATAGGCATGTGATGTGTTTAATGGCCATTCGCTTTGGAATTGGAAACTCTTATTTAACTCTGGTGTAATAACAAATACTCCTTCTTTATTTTTAAGAATCATTTGAGTACTGTTATTATCTTGATTAATCATTTTTACTTTAAAACTTTCTGGTGCCATATAACTAATTTCTAAATCATATTTTTTTAAATCGTTACCTCGAGTAACTTCCATCATTGCAACTGCGAAATAGCTGTCAATATCATTAATTTTTTTCCCTAATTCAACTGGAACATCTTCTACTGAAACTTTTCCACATGCTGAAAGTAAACCAACCATAAATAATAAACTTAATAATTTTTTCATAATTCACCTCTTAATTTCTTCACTAATTTTATGTTTAAGAAAAAATTTATATGCTCTATATGTATAAATAAGTCAAAAACAAGAAAAATATAAAAGAATAAACTTATAAAGGAGGAATTATTGTGAGTGCACTCCAAAAGACTGCTTTAGTTTTAACATTAGTTGGAGCTTTAAATTGGGGATTGATTGGTCTATTCGGTTTTGACTTAGTAGCTTTCATCTTCGGTGGAGCAACTACTTTCTTATCTAGAACCGTATACTCGTTAGTAGGAGTAGCGGCGATCATCAACCTTACATTATTAGCATATCCAGTTAAAGATTATTAATAAGTTAACTTGGTTTACCTATATAATTTTATAAAAAGATAATATTAATAGTTGTAAATCGTGCTACCAATAGAATTTTGATGTATTGAATCATATATAGTAAGTTTAAATGAAGGTCGTGATAGTTATGAGTAAAGTTACAAAATTCGGACAAAAAGTACGTAAAGTCCGTACAGAAAAACAAATGAGTCAAGAACAACTTGCATATGATGCTGGATTGCATCGTACTTATATTGGTAGTGTTGAACGTGCTGAAAAAAATCTCACTATCAAAAATGTTTTTAAGATTGCGGAAGCTCTCGACATTGACCCAGGTGAATTATTTAATTATGATGATTTGTAAAACAAGGATAATTCCTTGTTTTTTTTTCAAAAATAAAAGGGAAGTTACCTTCCCATTATATCTTCAGCTATTGCTTTTATTTTTCTAAATCTATGATTTAAGCCTGATTTAGATAACTCTTTACCGATTATCTCTTCACTTATCTCTAATAACTCATTTAAAGAGGCTTCTGGGTTTTCTTTTCTCAAAATGGCTGCTTCTCTTAGTTTTTCATTTAAATTCTCTAAACCAATAGAATTTTCAATATAATCAATATCCTCAATTTGTTTTCTAGCAGTTTCTAATACTTTTTTTTCATTAGCAATATCACAATTATTCATACGATTGATTGAATTATTGATATCCCTATAGATTCTAATATCTTCATAAAACATAACTGATCCATATGCTTCAATTAACTTTAAGAAATCTGATATTTTATCAGCCTCTTTCATATAGATCATCCAACCCTTATTTCTTATAATCATTTTTGCATTATAATGAAATGTATTAATAAGACTTAGTACATCATTACCATGATTCTCATCTTTTATTAATAACTCTAAATGATAGTGTGAAGTTCTTGGGTTATTAACTGAACCACAAGAGATAAACACACCACGTAAATAAGCTCTCTTACAACATTCCCTTTCAGTTAAATGTAAAGGGATGTTATTCATTGGTGTTAAACCATCCATTAACTCTAAATCTTTAATTATTGATTTTACATCATCATTGATTCTTACTACATATGTATTCCGCCTATTTAGGCGATTTTGTTTTTTTGTTATTAGTTCTATTTCAGAATTATAAACACTTTTAAGTAGTTTAACAACTCGTTTAGCAATTGTAGGATTTTGAGTTAAATAATCAATTGTCAATCCATTACTCGCAATAAATATTTCACCATTACTACGTAAAAGTGCTGATAACTCAGCTACTTGACAACACTTATCACCCATAATTTTTGTTAATTCTTTTTTAACATCCGCTGCAAAACTCATAAGATTCCCCTACTTTAAGTTTTCTATATACTTACCAGCTCTCATAGCAGCTATTGCTCCATCATTAACTGCTGTTGCAATTTGACGTAAGTTCTTAACAATAACATCTCCAGCTGCGTAAATCCCTGATACACTAGTTTCCATATGTTCGTTAGTTATAATATAACCTTTTTCATCTAAAATTCCTAAGTCTTTAAATTGTTCAGTCTTAGGATTAAATCCAACAAAGATAAATGCTCCAGCAAATTCAATCTCTTGAGTTTCCTGAGTTTGGTTATTAATAATAACTGCTCCTCTAATTTCATCTTTACCTAAGAATGCTTTTACAGAGTGATTTTTAACAATATTAATATTTTCATAATCCATTGCTTTATCAATATAAGTTTGACTTGCTCTTAAGTCTTTTCTTGCTAAAACTGTAACATGTTTGGCTAAACCAGCTAAATAGATGGCTTCTTCGATAGCACTATTTCCACCACCGATAACTAATACATCTCTATTTTTATATAATGGTCCATCACAAATTGCACACCATGAAATACCATTACCAGCAAATTTCATTTCATTTTCTGCACCTAAACTTCTTGGAGAAGTTCCAGTTGCCAAAACAACTGCTTTACCTTGATATTCCCCGTCTTCAGTTTTTACTGTTTTCATTTCGCCATCAATAATTCCAGTTACATCACCGTATGCATACTCAACACCTAACTCTTGTGTGTGATTAAACATTTTAAGTGATAAGTCAGCACCTGATAATTTTCCTAAACCAATATAGTTTTCTACTTCTGAAGTATTAACCATTTGACCACCTGGGGCACCTTTTTCAAGCATTAATACACTTAATCCCGCTCTATTTGCATAGATGGCTGCATTCATCCCTGCAGGACCTGCACCAACTACAATAACATCATAACTACTCATTTTTACCCTCCACATACTCTAAATACCTTACTGGATAAATTTCTTTCTTTCTTCTATAAATAAATAATGCAATGCCAAGAAGTGCTAATACGATAGAGATCAATCTAGCTACTTGAATTGGACCTAACATTAAACTATCTGTTCGCATATTTTCAATGAAGAACCTACCTATTGAATACCATATTAAATAGAATGATAAGCTCTCACCGATCCAGTACTGTTTAATTTTCCTTAATACAAAGAACATTATTATAAACCCAGCTAAATTCCACATTGATTCATATAAAAACGTTGGGTGATAATAATCTAAACCATTTGGACCATATAAATACATTTGGTTAACAATAAACTTAGGTAAATGTAGAGTTTGAGATAAAAACTCTCTTCTAGCATCAAGAGTAAGACCTGGCACTAATCCACCATGAGCTTCTTGATTCATGAAGTTACCCCATCTACCAAATGCTTGTGCTAATAAAAATACTGGAGCAATCATTTCTGCTAATTTAAACAGGCTAATATTTCGTTTCTTACTATAGAAATAAACAAATATCGCTACAGCTATAATAGTTCCATGGATTGCTAATCCACCTTCCCATATTTTAAATGCTGAAATAATATCATGTTTATAGTTACCCCACTCATAAATTACATAATATAATCTAGCACCCAAAATACCAAATATTAAACCATAAGTAAATCCATCAGATAAATCATCAGGATTCATTTTTAATTTCTTAACTTCACGGTAACTTAACCATAAAGCAACTAATATCCCAGTCAAAATTGCTAACGCATAAAATTGAATTTTAAACATCCCTAAATCCAATGAATCAGGAAGTGGTTTCCAAATATGTTCCATCTTAGAATTCTCCTTTATCTTTCAGTATTTTATTGAATCTTCTTCTTTGAATGAAATTTAATAACAATGTTGTAAATATTTTTCTACTAGTCATGAATACAATAACAAATCCTAAGAACATATCCGTTGTTCTAAAAATTATATATCCTTGAACACTTATATATCCGAGCACCATAGCTATAATCACAGGAAATAATAAGATGGCTCCAAAACTCATTACAATATATTTTGAAAATCTCACTCCAACTATTTGAACTAATATATTCTCAAAAAGACTAAACCACATTGCAAAAATAACTATATCATAGATAGATGCAAATGTCGCAATATTTGAATTTACGATAATTATGATAAAAAATACAATATTTATTAAAAGTTTAATTAAATAATTTACAAAGTTGTTCTTCGAATAATTACTTGAAAGATTAATAACAATCCTACGAGTAACAGTTTTCTTTGTAGATTCTTTTAGTTTATCAAGCTTTTTCTTATCTCGATTGTCATCTTTCAAGATTACTCCTCCAATACTTTTTTAAGATAATGTCCAGTATATGATTCCTTACATTCAGCAACTTCTAATGGAGTCCCAGAAACAACTATAGTTCCCCCTTTATCTCCACCTTCTGGACCTAAGTCAACAATATTATCTGCGACCTTAATAACATCTAAATTATGTTCAATAACAACGACACTAGCGCCGTTATCAACGATTGTTTGTAATACATTTATTAAACGTTTAACATCATCAGCATGTAAACCAGTAGTAGGTTCATCTAATATATATAATGTCTTATCTGTTATACGTTTATGTAATTCACTTGCTAATTTAACCCTTTGAGCTTCTCCACCAGACAGCGTAGTTGCTGACTGACCAAGTTTAATATAGCCTAAACCAACTTGCTCAATAGTTTCTAGTTTCCTATGAACTTTAGGAATATTCTCAAAGAATTTAACAGCATCTGAAATAGTCATATCTAGTACATCAGCGATATTTGATCCTTTGTACTTAACCTCTAATGTTTCAGAGTTATATCTTTTACCACCACATACATCACATGGTACATAAACATCAGGCAAGAAATGCATTTCTATTTTAAGCATTCCATCTCCTCTACAAGACTCACAACGTCCACCTTTAACATTAAAAGAAAAACGACCCTTTAGATATCCTCTTAATTTAGCTTCATTCGTTCTTGCAAATAAATCCCTAATATCATCAAACACACCAGTATATGTCGCTGGATTACTTCTTGGTGTTCTACCAATAGGTGATTGATCAATATCAATGATTTTTTCAATATGTTCTATACCACGAATTTCATCATGTTTACCTGGTACAGCTTTTCTTTTATATATCTTTCGTGCAATCCCTTTAAAAAGAATCTCATTAATTAAAGACGATTTACCACTACCAGATACACCAGTAATAACATTTAAAACTCCTAATGGTATTTTAACACTAATGTCTTTTAGATTATTCTCTTTTGCACCTATAATCTCAAGGTAATTACCATTACATTCTCTCCTTGACTCAGGTACTTCAATTTTCATCTCACCAGATAAGTATTTACCTGTGATACTTTTCTTGTTCCTCATAACTTGATTAGGAGTACCTGCGGCGATAATTTCTCCACCGTGGATTCCTGCTCTTGGACCAATATCAATAATATAATCAGACTCAATCATAGTTTCTTCATCATGTTCAACAACAATCAATGTATTACCTAGGTCTCTCATAGACTTAAGTGTTTTAATTAACTTATGGTTATCTCTTTGATGAAGACCGATTGAAGGCTCATCTAAAACATATAATACCCCAGATAATCTACTACCAATTTGAGTAGCCAATCTAATACGCTGAGCTTCACCACCTGATAAGGTACCAGCTCTTCTATCTAAGGTTAAATAATCTAATCCTACATCAACTAAGAAAGACAATCTCTCATTGATTTCTTTAAAAATCATGTTGGCAATTTTAGTATCTTTTTCAGATAAAGTTAATTCACTCAAGAATACTAATGCATCTCTTGTAGACATCTTAGTAAACTCATTGATATTAATACCACCAATTTTAACACTCAAAGCTGACTCGCTTAATCTTTTACCGCTACAAACAGGACAATCAGTTTCAATAGAGTAATTAGCTACCCATCGCATAACCCAGTCACTACTTGTTTCCATTTTTCTACGTTCCATGTGATTAATGATTCCTTCAAATACATCAGTTTTTTCGTGTTTTGCACCACTTCTTGATTTTAATTTAAAATGAATCAGATCTTTATGACCATAAAATAATATTTGCTTTTCCTTTTCAGTATACTCACTTAAGTTTCTAGTTGTGTCTATCCCAAAGTGTTTCATCGCAATATCTAACTGCATTCCAAAAATTGATTTCTTATCAATAGACTCTCCCCATGGTTTAAAAGCCCCATTAAACAGAGTTTTATCAAAATTAATCGCTAAATCAACACTAATCTCAGTTTGAGTACCAATACCTTTACATTCTCGACATGCTCCAAATGGAGAGTTAAACGAAAACAGTCTCGGCTCTAACTCAGGAATAGAAAAATCACACTGTGGACAAGCGAATTTTTCACTGAATACTAATTCTTCTTCTCCAATTGTTACAAAAACTAAACCTTCACTCAATTTTAATGCTGTTTCAAGTGAGTCATAAATCCTAGAACGATTTTTACTCGATAATTTTAATCTATCTATTAAAACTTCAATACTATGTTTTTTATTTTTCTCTAACTTTATGTCATCAGAAAAATCAACTTCTTCACCATTAACTCTACCGCGAACGTAACCTTCTTTAATTAACTTATCAATGACTTTCGCATGAGTCCCTTTAGCTCCTTGAACTATTGGAGAATAGATATATACTCTTTCCCCTTCAGGATATTCAAAAATCTTCGTAATCATTTGTTCTACGCTTTGAGATGTAATAGGCTCATTATGTGTCGGACAATACGGTACACCAACTCTAGCGTAAAGTAATCTTAAATAATCATATATCTCAGTAACAGTTCCTACTGTTGAACGAGGATTCTTACTTGTAGTTTTTTGGTCAATACTAATCGCTGGTGATAACCCCTCAATTTGATCTACATCCGGCTTGTCCATATTACCCAAGAATTGTCTCGCATAAGCACTTAAACTCTCAACATATCTACGTTGCCCTTCAGCGTAAATAGTATCAAACGCTAAAGAAGATTTACCACTACCTGATAAACCTGTCATAACTACGAACTTATTTCTCGGAATCTTAATATCGATATTTTTTAAATTGTTCTCTCTTGCACCCTTTACAGTTATGTACTTTTGTTCCATATCATTCTCCTAATACTACGTCACACGCATCTTTGACATTTAATATTTTGAAATACTTGTTTTCCATAGGTATCCATTCATAAACGAACTTAGATATCATATTCTCTCCATTACGTTTTAAAACACGATTAATCTGTTCTTCAGTTTCTATTTCCATAAAAATAGCTAAATCATAGAATTTTCTAAACTCAGGTCTCATTGAATAGACACCTTCAATAACAATCAAATTACCTAATTCAGCTTTTTCTGAATATAAATTACCGTCTTTACAACTATATCTGTCAAAAAAAATAACATCTTCTTCTAGTCTTGAATGTATTTCAGTGTAAATTCTCTCATAATCTACATTTCCACCTGGCTCATTCATTCTATCTACAGTCTTTCTTTCAAAAGGAAGAAAGAAATCATCCATATGAAAGACTGTTGCCTTAAATAACTCTTTTAATTCTTTTGCTAAACTACTTTTACCTGCAGCACACATTCCGTCAATTGCTACAACGACTCTTTCTTTTTTACCTAGTTCTTCTTCTATTCTTTTATATAAATTATTCATTATTAGCTGCTAAGACAATATCGCAATGATCCTTTATATTAAAATATTCAATATATTCGTTTTCCAAAGGAATCCACTTTTCGATATAATCTATAACTCCTTCACCTTCCCTATGAGATAATCTTCTAATTTGAAACTCTGGATCTATTCCATAGAAAATTGTTAAATCATAGAATTTTCTAAATTCAGGACGCATTGAGTATGCCCCCTCAATAATAATCAAATCAGTTAAAACTTCTTTTTCAGGATAATATTCAAGCGTTGTATCACTATATCTTTTAAACTCAATTACATCTTGAGATAGTTTTTCGTGAATTTCCTCAATTACTCTATCATAATCAACATTACATCCTGGTTCACTCATTCTTTCAGGTGTCTTTTTCTCAATCGGTAGAAAAAACCAATCCATTTGAAATATTGTTCCATTATACTTCTCTTTCAAATGTTTAGAGAGTGTCGTTTTCCCTGAACCACACATTCCATCTATTGCAACTACTACACGTTTTTTTTCGCTCATCAACTTTTCAATAGCACTATATACTTCTTTCATTTTCTACTATAGATAATTACTTATCTATTCCCTTCTAAATTAATATAATTGACTTCTCATCAATCTTTATTCTATCATACTTTTAGTACAAATAACTATTAACTAACTCAATAAAATTATCCCATCCATATCTATCAAATATATCATGTGGACAGTACTTTCCACTTACGTCGTGGTGAGTTATTACATTCTCAATAGGTATATCATGTTTTACCATTAAATAAGCAGCTAATTTAGCAGCGTTATTTACTGCTTCGTCCTTTATTGAATCATCATGGATTGTACTTCTTGCTATTTCAATAGCAATACTATTTCTATTATAAGAATCTTCCTCAGATCCATCACCTGCATGCCATCCATTAACATCTTCAGGTAACGCTTGCCATATTTCATTTTCGTCAACTGCAAAATGGAATGAAACAAAAGTAGTGTTTGTACTTGAATGAAGATAGTTAATTTCATTATATGCACTAGAACTATTAGCTGTATTATGTATTACAATATATGTTGGATTCATAGGTTCTCCGTACTTCTTACTGTCAGAAGATAAGAAGTACTTATTGATATCAAGTTCAGCTTCATA
The DNA here is from genome assembly GCA_046529715.1 of Mycoplasmatota bacterium WC44. Lineage (GTDB taxonomy): Bacteria > Bacillota_I > Bacilli_A > MAG-NZ > MAG-NZ > WC44. The sequence goes on along the minus strand of CP134881.1, from coordinate 105,580 downwards.
AAACAAGCTTCTATATAATTTAGAGAATCTCACATCATCTAATAATAAATCAGTTAGATTTTCGTCCTTACCTCTGTTAACAAGATCACTTACATCAAGTGACTTAACCTCAACAAGAGCAATTGTAGCAATTAAAACTCCTTGGATAATAACTTTCGCAACTCTACCATCGAAACCTATTTTTTTTGCAAAGACATTAACTTCTTTATTTAAGTTAGATAATCTCTTCTTAGCATTTTCTAAGAACTCATTTGATAGTTCAGTACCAAAATCCACAAAAATATAAAGTTCTTCCCCTTTTATTTTATATTTGAAATCCATAAAATCTCTCCTTTCAAGATATCCTTATTTATGTTTCCCAAATAAAACCAAAATAAAAGGAGATTTTAGATAATCTCCTTAATTCTATTTACAAATATAACTCCACCTAATAAGTCTGCAGCTCCTCCAGGACTTATGTTTTTATTAATATACTCTTCATCAAGCTTCTTGATATCAGATATATTCAATTTAATTAAAATCCTTGCTGCATCACTCTTAACTTTATTCAAAGTATTAATGTCATGTCTATATAAAATATTTGTGTCATCACATTTACTCATTATCTCAAACAAAACTTTATGTAAATCACCATCTAAATTATCAAATATCAATGGAAAACCTTTTTCAGCTTGCCCTCTAATACCTAATAATCCATATTTTAAGTATACATCTTTTCCATGAGATGAATATGCATCATTGTTTAATTCTTTACTTACTCCACTCATGATAATTTTAATCATATCTTTTAAATCTATACTGGTCTTTAATGAATTAACAACACCTAATACTAACGTACCAAATAGAAAGATTCCTCCCTTATGGGTATTAATATTATTTGTTGCTAAAAACATCTCTTCTTCCATTTCGATACCAATTTGTCTGCAAGTTTTGAAATCACTTGTAAATGCTTTTTTAGTTAATTGTTCAAATCCGCTCTTTAACGACCTAATGCTCTTAACCATCAAATTATAATCCATATCATCATGGGCGCCATTACTAATTGGAGTAACCAACCCTGGTTTATCCAGTAGATTTAATTCAGCTAGCATACTCTCTTCTATTAACTCACTTACATAAATAGAGAAATAATCAACAAACATCTTAAATATCTTATCTTGTACATCTTTTAAGGTATGCTTTCTACCCCTAATACAGTATTTAGCAAAATCATCACACATTAAACACAATCTATCACTATATCCATAATCAGTTCTAGATAACTGATTATAGAATTCATCATAAACATCAATATCTAATAATCTACCTAAAGGATGATTTTCTTCAATCTCGATCATTCTTTGTTTTAACTCCATAGCATTTTCATCGACTATAGCTAAAAGAACCATACCTTCTGACTCATTCAACTCTTTTTGATAAACATACTTTAAATCTAGTTTAATCAATTTATATATCGTACTAACAATATAGTTGTTTTTGTTACCTGGATAATTAATTCTAAAAACAACCAATGGTAACTTATACTTTTCAACTAATTCTTTTTGTAGGTAAAACCTATTTTCTCTATCATCTAAAATCATTCTTAATTAACTCATATGTTTCCTTAGGAACATAATCCTTTATTAATTCAACATCTTTTTTCATAAGTTCTCTTACAATTGAAGCACTTATATAATTATCAAAATGTTTAATTCTATCAACTAAGACAATATCAAATCCATCATCTAGCATAACGTTATTATAAGAATTAGTTACTTTACAGATCGGTTCAGTACCAATATATCTTTTTTTAATGTTGAATAACTTAGCAAAGTATTTCTTAAAGATAGCAAAATCAATCTTAGCATACAGTTCATTTACTAAGCCCTTATCTTTAATAAAATACGTACTAAACGTAGCCTTAGATACCATATATGGAGTACTAGGTACTACAGTAACATTATCAAATCTTTTACAGACATCTACACATAACTTAAATCTATCTTTAAATTTAAATTTTGATTTATCTTCTTCAACAACAAAGATAATAACATTATCGTTTTCTTTAGCTGCTTTTTCGATTAAATATAAATGTCCATTAGTCAGTGGATTTAAGTTCATAACAATTGAAGCATACTCTAAATTCAAAGAATACTTCTTCTTTAAATTATTTAAATATTCTTCAATACTGTTTATTCCGCCTTCAAATAACGTAATACCTTCTACATTAATAATTTCCTTCATACCAAGATTTACAAAAATATCTCTATTATCTTCTTTTGTATATGCAAAATAATGATAAATTTCTCTTGTTTCCAATAATTTTATAACCTTATTAACTAATGCATTAGCTACACCTTTTCCTTGATGCTCTTCTAACACACTTAAACACTTAATTGTATTACCACTTAGGGAAACAGTCCCGATAATTTCATCCTCAACTGCAATTAATGTTAAATCAATATCATCATCATAAGACAAATTGTTTTTATTTAAAATCTCGATGCAAGAGTTAAGTTGACTATCTAATACTGCTAACTCTATATTCATACTTTATATAATTTATCGATAATTGAGCCGTCTCGATATTCAACGTATCCAATTACTTCATCACTTCTATTTGTTTTAGTTTCTTCCCCTACTAAATTAGAGGCTATACTTCTTAACTCTTCAATTGTCTTAACTTTTAATTCAGTTTCTTTTAAAGATTCAATCAAATCTTTTCTTAAAGGATTAACCGCAATCCCATATTCAGTAACTAAAATATCAATGTCTTTACCAGGTGTAGTTTTAGTAGTTACTTTATCTACTACTATTGGTGTTCTAGCTTTTACTAAATTAGTAACCACAATAGCTAATTTACTTCCACTAGCTGTATCACTGTGACCACCTGAACCACCAATTATATATCCATCTGATGCTGTAGTAACGTTAACATTAAAGTTAACATCTACTTCTGTAGCACCTAAAATCATAATATCTAACTTATCCACAATTGGATTACTATTAGGATTAGCATATTCACTAGCTGTCATTATATGATGGTTATCATTTCTCTTTAATGATGCAACTGCATCCAAATCAAAACACTGTACATCATATAACTCTTTAAATAATCCTGCCTCTAACATTTCAACTAAATAACCTGTAATACCACCTGATGCAAATGATCCCGTGATGTTATTCTTAATCATTTTGTCTTTTAAATATTTAGCTACAGCTAAACTAGTACCACCAGCACCAGTTTGGAAAGATAATCCTTCTTTCAAATAACCTGTTTCTTCTATTACACTTACAACATCTCTAGCTATTTTTAAACTAACTGGACTTCTTGTAATTGAAGTAGTTCCTGATTTAATTAAGTTTTGATCCCCTATTTCATCTAAGACTAAAACAAAATCAACATCACTTGCTTTAATCTCGTTATAAGTTAATTCATCAACAATAGTATCAGTTACTAACACTGTAGTTTTAGCAAACTGAGTATCAGAAATACTATATCCTAACGGTCCTAAAACAGTTTTACCGTCTATACCATTAGCGTTTCCTAACTTGTCAGCTGCACTTACAGCGATAAATGCTACATCAATAACTACTTCACCATTTTCAATAGACCTTGGTCTACCTCCATGTGTCTGCATTATTAAATCTTTGTCTAAATGCCCTTCACTTACTACTTTAGCTACTGGACCATTTAAATAGTTAGCATAAATAGAAGAAATTGTTCCTTTTTCAATTAAAGGAACAATTGGTTCGTGACATGGGAAAATACCACTGGCTACAATGGTAATATCCTTAATATTTAACTTATCAATTTCTAACATTGTGTTATTTAATACATAGTCACCATTTCTTAGGTGATGATGGAATGAAACTTTAGAACCATTCTTTATAGAAAGTAATGAAAATAGTTCTTCATAAGAATTAATTCTTTTCATATGCTTTAGCTTTCTTTAAGATATTCTTAGCTCTAATAATTACAGGTAAGTCTACCATTTTCCCATCAACACTAAACACACCACTGTCATTAACTTCAGCAGCTTTAACAACCTTAGTAGCAAACTCAATCTCTTCTAAAGTTGGTTTATATATATCATTAATAATTGGAATTTGATTTGGATGAATACTACTTCTTGCACTCATTCCAATCATTTTAGAATACTTAACAGACTCTTCTAGCGTTTCATCATTATTAGTATCTGTAAAAGGCGTATCAATTGAATCTATTCCTAAATATGCACAAACCATAACTATTTTATGTCTAGCGTATAGTAATTCAACATCAGATTCAGTTCTAATAGCATCAATATTAGTAGCTAAATCTTCCCCACCTAATAGCATTCCTACAACATTATCAAATTCACCAATTTCCTTCATAGTTAAAACACCCTCAGGTGTTTCAACTATCGGAATTAAATCTAATTTTGTGTATTTCTTAACTTCATTCATTACAGATACACTTGCTTTAGGTACAACATACCCTTTGATACCTGTATCATTGAATTTTATAATTTCATCTTTACCTAATTCAAAAATATCATTAATTCTAATGTAAATATTATTGAAAGCAACAGTCTTTAAATAAGACTTAAGTAAATCATTAGCACTATCTTTATCTTGAGGACTAACTGCATCTTCTAAATCAAATATAATACCCTTCGCATCAAATACATGAGCGCTTTGAATCATTCCTGGATTGTTTCCTGGTACAAATAAATAACTACTCATCTTTAGCCCTCCTTAATGCTGTTGTTAATCTAGCTTTGATTGTATAATCATATGCTCCTTTATCCTGAACTACAACTTTTATATTAGAAATGTTGTGCTCATCTAAAGTAGTCATAATTACTTTATTAATTGCTTTTCCAAACTTATCAAACACGATACTATGAATATCGACTATTAATTCATCGCTCGGTGAAACAATAACTAAACAATCATTGCTTTCGATAGTTCCCGCTTGAGCTACTTTCATAATAACCTACTTTCTTACTAACGCCATAACACGATTCATTTCATTGTTTACAATCATGATTCCTTCGTCAGTACCCATACCTGGTTTAGCTAATACTTGATCAGCTCCTGCAGCCATTGCTATGTTAGTAGTGATTTCACTTGAAACATTAGTCTCATTACAAGTTCCACCTGAATAAGCTCCTACCCCATGCTTCTTACAAACTAAAATGGCATCAACAATATTATTTACTCCACCTAAATCAGGAGTTTTTATTTGTAGCATATGACCAGCTTTATGTTTAGCAAACTCAGTAATATCATCTAAATTGTTACACCATTCATCAGCAACAATTTCAACTTTAATATCTCTTGAATCTAGAAGAGCTGTTAATTTACTTAAAAATTGAACTTGTAAATCTCTATCTTCTAAATCACTAGGACCTTCAATTCTCAATTTAAATGGATGTGCACTTTCTTCTAATGTTTTTAAATAATCAGCCATCTTATCTAAATCATTTTCAAAGATCTCACCGATTGTTCCATAAACATCAAGATGTAAAACTGGGAAATAATCAGTAGAAAGAGCTAAAATTCTATCTCTTAACCACTCAATATATTCTTTTAATAACTCACCATTTCTACCTAATTTAGTTTCAATATTATTTATTAAACCATGAGGTAAAACATCTACTTTTTTGATAATCATTTTATCAACGTTTTCGTATCTATTATCTCCTGATTGAGCAAATAAACTAGGTCTAAGAATCTCAGTTTCAATATTATATTCTTTTTTTATAGTATCTGCGATAGTTACTTTATTAACTTTAGATACAGCAGATAGAATTGCTTGTGTAATACCATATCTTAACGCTGTATGTAATCTAGTTCCATCAATTTCTAAAGAGTCAAAATACTCAGCATTTTCTTTGAAATTATTTAATTCTCTACCAACTAATAATGGTTTTAAATCTTTTTCAATAACTTTAACGAATTCATCTGCGATGAATAATGGATCACGTCCACCACAACCAGAGTATTGTACAGCCGTTGCATCACCAAGACCAACTGAACCATCTTCCATTATTAACATAATTGAAATCGATTCACCAGCTTGTCTAACACTTGTAAAGTTAGGAGTGATAACTTCACCTCTATATGTAAACCCATCACTTAATGCACCTGCTTTAATAGCACGTTGATCGTCAAAATAAAATCCTGTTAAACCTTTTGAAACTACTACATTACTTACTTTCATTATTCCACCATTTATTCTCATTTTTAACTATTGATTTCATGTCACTGATTGAGTATACATCATCAATTGTCATATTGAAATCTACTTCTCTATTTTCTTTATCTGCACGTTTTTTTAATTTATTAAAATGGAATGCTTTAACTTCTTCAGAGAATGGAATACTACCAAACTCTAAAATTCTAACTGCACCTTGATCATCTCTTGCTGTTAAAATCTTACCAGAATTATATTGACTTGGTGCAAACGGAATATCAATGATTCCCGCTTTAAACGCTTCTACAGCACCTACAGCTAAGTCTCCTTGACCAACTTCAAGTACCTTATCTATAATTAAATCTACCTCAGTTTTGATTTGTTCAATTTCAGCTCTTAACTTAATTCCACTTGCATACTTTTGACCACGTAATAACATAACAACTTCCTTAGATGCTTTTAACCCTTTCGCGTTAGCTTGCATCGTTGGAATACCGATTGACTCATGAGTTGTTTTTGTAATCATTTTAGTAGCCCCTGCTAATGCAGCAGTAGTAGCACCCATTGAAATTAATCCAAATGCTTCAGTTTCATCTTTAGGGAATCCACCCATCCATTGATGGAATACAGTAGATACGTATACATCATCATATCCGAAAGCATGTAAGTAATATTCAGTTTGTTCTCTTAAAGCTCTAATTGCAGCAACATCTTGAATAATGTTACCTAATTGACCATAACCAACAGTAATATTTTTAACACCTTGTTCTGCAGCTAATAATGATTCAATAATTGCAACTGTATTAGAAATACATGGAGGAACTAAAGTTCCTGTTAACGGTCCGAATGGCTCGCGGTTAATTGATACACCACGCTCTTCATAATAACCTACTAATCTATCACAATATTGCCAATTTCTAATTGTTGTCTCTAATGGAACGCTTTTTGCGTAAGGAATATTATAAGAAATTCCTCCACCTTCGTTCGAAGTCCAACCTGCAGCATGAATGATTTCAGTTAAAAGTCTAGCATCAGGAGTTCCATGTCTTGCTTGAAGTGGTACGTTAATAGATTCAGCTACTCTTCTACAACTAGCAACACCATGATTAACTACCGGATACCCATTTAACATAGATTTTCCACTTAGCATACTTTCTCTAATTCCAATTTCCGCTTCATCGTATCTATTTTGTCTAGTATATGAGTCTATTGTTGTTGGTAAGAAGTCTGCTCCACCAACCTTTTCTAAATATTTCAATAATTTAATATGATCTTCTTCTAGAGCAACACCTGCACGAGGTTGAATTAAAACACGGTTTAAATCTTTTGCTTTAACTAATTTTTTAGCAAAGTTTTTATGGTCAGGTAAATTTTTTAGATACTCAATAGCTTCATCAATATCTACACCTTTACCAGTTGGCCAATTTGCTAAAACTTCTTCTCTCATCTTAAGAAAATCTTTTTCACTTATTTTCTTATTTCTTAGTTCCATTTTTCTCTCTCCTAAAGTAAATGCTTTTTCATCATTCTAATTGCAATATCTGGATATTTAACACTTAATAAACTAAGAGCAGATAATACATAATCTTTATCGATTATAATTTCACTCTTAGTCGGTCTTAGTTCAGTTACTTTATTAGAGTTAAATAAAGTCTTCTCAACAATACCTTCATTATTTACTACTACTCCACCTGTACCAATAATATACTTAACACCTGATAAATCTTTACCTGTTTGAAGGTACATCATTCCCATTGGAGAATATACACTTTCAACAGTACCAACATGTCTAGTCATCGCTTCATCAGCACAAATTTGAGCCATAGCTATATCAAAATCTATCTCTTCATCAGTTTCAGGAATGTATTCAGTATTATTTCTTCTAAATTTAATTTTATCACTAATATTGGATACATTATGTTCCTTAAAGCCTAAATCACCGACTGTATCATATAAAGCGTTAGCACTATACCTCATCCCTAAATCACCCTCAACGGTTCTCTTAGCAATTGGTTCTTCTAACCCTTGAAATACAACTCCAGATTTTGATGGTAACCCACTAGCAATTGAATGGATATCAGTAGTTGCACCACCAATGTCAACGCATAGGATTTCTCCTAAACCTTCTTCATTCTTAGTTCCAGTACCTAATACTTTTAATCCACTTAAGACAGCTCCAGGTGTTGGCATTATAACATTATCAACCAACTTCTCAGCTTCCTTAATACCTTTTGCCAGAGTAATCTTTTCTATAAATATATTTCTAATAACTTCCTTAGCTGATTCAACATTCAATTTGTTAATTTCAGGCATTACATTTTCAGCCTTCTCGTAATAAATATTTTTTTCTTTAAACATTTTCTCAATTTCTGAATATGTTCTTTTATTACCAGCTATAACAATTGGTATATCTATATCAGCATCAGCTAACATACGAGCATTATGTAAAATTGATTCAGTATTTCCCCCATCAGTTCCACCAGCAAGTAATATTATGTCTGTATTACTATTTTTGATTTCATCTACTTCATCTAAAGTAATAAAGTTTGAATAAGCATATTCAACTTTAGCTCCAGCTCCTAAAGCTGCTCTTTTAGCTGCTTCTACAGTTAATTTCTTAACTAGCCCAATAGCTGTTACTACAAGTCCTCCTGCCGCACTACTACATGCTAATTTCTCAACTATTTCTCCAGGAATCTCAAGTCTACTGTAAGCATCAAGATACCCATCCAAAATATTAGTTGAAACTGTTGTAGTACTTTGTGCAGTTGAAATTACCTCTTCAGTTTCTAAATCAACCAAAGTCAATTTAGTATAAGTAGATCCAAAATCAGTTAACAGAACTAGTTTCACTTTAAATCTTTCTCTAAATCAGATACAGCTTTCTCTGGTGTAGTTCCTGGTGGGTAAACTCTATCGAATCCCATATCTAGAAAACGTGATTTTACATCTTTCCATTTCTGTTTTCCAATAACGATATTTCCTCCAACATACAAAAGGACATCTTCTAAACCAGCTTCCACACATTTTTCTTTAAATCCGCGGCAGTCAAGTTCTCCATGTCCATAAAGTGACGACACCAAAATGGCATCAGCATTTGTTTCAATTGCAGCACTAATAAAATCCTCTTGCTGCGATAAAACTCCGATGTTAACAACATTAAATCCTGCATTAGATATACAGTAATCTAATATCTTATTCCCAACAGCGTGCACGTCAGCACCAATAACTCCTAATACAACTGTTTTCACAATTCCAACCTCTTTTTCCTTATATTCAAATAAGTATTTTTCTTAGGATTTCCCTAAGTTACAAAAACATTATAACCTCAGTAAAAATGTAAGTAAAGAGTAAAGTGTAAGAAAAGACAAGTATTTTTTACCTGTCTTCACATTATACTATTTTATCAAGTTATAAAATTCACTTTCACTTAAAATAACAACACCTAACTCAATGGCTTTTTTTTGCTTACTACCGGGATTTTCCCCTATTAATACATAGTCAGTTTTCTTACTTACACTACCTGTAACTTTTCCACCATAATCTATTATTATATTTTTATAATACTCTCTAGAATTAGATAAGGTTCCAGTAATAACAAACGTTTTCCCTTCCAACAATTGCTCATGATCTATATTTTTGCCGATGTAGTCCATATTAAGACCTAATAACTTGAGTTGAGTAACGATATTTAGATTATCTTCATTCTTAAAGAAATCAACAACACTTTGAGCAATAACATCTCCTATTTCATTAATACTTACTAAATCAGTTATAGTAGCATCAACTAAGTTATCTAGAGATTTAAATTCTTTAGCTAATATCAAAGATACCTTACTACCTACATGCCTAATACCTAACCCAAACAAAAGTTTATCTAAACTATTTTGCTTACTTATTTCAATAGCCTCTAATAAGTTATTGATACTCTTAGCACCCATACGTTCTAAATTCAATAATTCATTAGCACTCTTATTTAACGTATAAATATCAGGAATAGCATTTATTATTTCCTCATCAAATAATTGTTCAACTATTTTTTCTCCCAAACCATCAATATCCATAGCCACTCTACTAGCGAAATGTATTAATCCTTCAATTTGTCTTGCCGGACAATTTATATTTAAACATCTATAATCCACTTCCGACTCTTCTCTTACTAATTCACTAGAACACTTTGGACATTCTTTAATCATATTAAATTTCTTTAAATCAACTTCTCTTCTATCATCAAGAGCTCTTACTACTTCAGGAATAATATCTCCAGCTTTACGAACTACTACATAATCCCCTTCACGGATGTCTCTATCTAAAACATAATCTTCATTATGTAATGTAGCTCTTCTTACAATAGTTCCTGCAACTCTAACTGGCTCTAAATTAGCTACAGGAGTTATATTACCTGTTCTACCAACTTGAAAGTCAATACTCACTAATTTAGTAATAACTTCTTCTGCAGGAAATTTATAAGCAATCGCCCACTTAGGTGACTTAGCTGTTCTTCCTAAAATATCGTAATAATTTAGTTCATTCAATTTTATAACAATGCCATCTATTTCATATGGTAAAGAATTTCTCTTTTCAGTCCATTCACTTACATAATTAAGTACACTATCTACACTATTATGAACTGCAAACTCTTTATTAACTTTAAACCCTAATTTCTTTAGATATTCTAAAGATTCAGAGTGATTAGTAATACCATAACTCTCTGGGCTAACAATTTGATATAAAAAAGCATCCAGATTTCGTTTAGATACAATACTACTATCTAACTGACGAATACTACCTGCAGCTGCATTCCTAGGATTCATAAACAAAGGTTCATTCTTAGCTTCCCTTGTACGATTAGCTTTTTCAAATGAAGCATTGCTCATAAATATTTCACCACGAACAGTAATGTCAATATCTTCTTTCAAGGTTAAAGGAATCGACTTAATAGTCTTAACATTAGTTGTTATATTCTCTCCAGTAAGACCATTACCTCTAGTAGCAGCTCTAAATAATTCACCATTTCTATACTCAATAGATACAGCTAATCCATCTATTTTCAATTCTGTTACATAAGAATTTCTAAAAACAATTTCCTTATATATTCTCTCATCAAAATCTTTTAGGTCTTCCTCATTAAAAGCATTCGCTAAAGATAACATAGGCTGATCATGATCGACCTTTTCGAATCCTTCTAAAACAACTCCCCCAACTCTTTCGGTTGGAGAATTTCTTAATTTCATTTCTGGGTGTAAATTTTCTAATTCAATCAACTCAGTTATTAATCGATCATACTCTTGATCACTAACACTTGGATTGTCTAATACATGGTACTCATGATTGTACATTTCTATTAATTTTATAAGTTCATTAATCCTTTTATTTTCATTCATTTATTCAACCTCAAACAGTGTTTTCTTCCATATATTCATACCATTATTATACCACAAAACCCTTATTTTATGGAAGTTAACTCTTACTCAATCTATTAATATATCGCTTATCAAGACTTCATATAATTAATTTATAATACATATTTATTTAAATTTCTCACCTAACTTGATTTATCATTTATCTTAGTATAGATATAGCTTTTATAGATTTAAGTAAAAATTAAATATATTCTATAACATACATATTTAAAATGTACTTGTGATATAAATTTTAAAGCGGAGGATAGTATTTTGAAAAAGATTAACTATTTATTATTTATTCTTATTATTTTAACATTAACTGCTTGTGGTAGTACTGAGTACGATAAAGGTATTATGATGGATACTGTTGAACATGGTATGACCTATGAATCAAGTGAAAACTCTTTAGAAAAAGAGTTAATTCCAGACATTAATAGAAAAGTCATCTATAATGCCGAAGTTCATTTATCAACAGAAGAACCGATAAAACTTTACGAAGAAGTTATGAATATTCTTTATAATTATGATGGTTATATTCAAGGAGAATCAATTACAGATTTTTACGTAGACATAGTGATAAGAGTAAAGAGTGACGACTTAAAATCATTTCTACATCATATTAGAACAGGATCTGGTGAAGTAGGACGCTATGAACTAACTTCAGATGATATAACACAAAACTACTCAACTTTCGATTCAAGAAGAATTGCATTAGAAGCTGAACATACAAGAGTACTTAACTTAATTGAACAAGCAGAGGATATTGATACATTATTAGAATTAGAGAAATTTAGAGCTGACGTCGAACAAGAACTAAACATAATAAACTCTAAAATAAATAACTACGATTCATTAATAGATTATAGTACTGTACAAATATACATAAGGGAAGAAAACACAAAACCAACTATCAAAGTAGCATATGGACAAGAAATAGTTGATACATTCTTATCATCGATAGATTCTTTAACGGAATTTGTTAAGGGATTCATATTAGTAATTGTTGCTATCTCACCATTCTTAGTAATAATTGTACCATTAGGTTTGATTATCTACTATGTTACTAAAAAGCATAAATCAAAGATTAATAATAATAATAATTTTACAAAAAAAGAAGTTAATGAAAATAGCAATAATAATTAAAACATTTATTATACAAAAAAAGCACTGCATTAAACAGTGCTTTTTTCAACTAGTCTAATTCTGTGCTACTAGTTTAGGTTCTCGGAGATATTCTTCTTAAGTTGTCATAATCATTCTTAGCCATATTGCCTCGTCTAATTTTTTCATCATACACACCTATTTGACCATTCTTAAAGAAATTATCATACCTCTGAACGAAAGTTCTATACGCTTGGAACTCATCATAATTTAAATATGTCTCTGGATTATTACCAATCATTCCATACTCTAAATCATTGGCTACATATCGTCTATATGCTTCGTTCTGTATATCCATTTTAAATCCTGCACCGGATTTATCTAGAAACTCTTCTATATCACTTTTAACGTTCCTAAAGTTCTTTTCGTAATAATCATTAGCATCACCTAATGGCATATCTAATACGTCTTGATAATATCTTACACCAAAGTCACTATAACCGTTATCATAGTACTCTTGTTGAGTTCTGTTTCTATTCGACAGTCTTTCAGCGTTTTTCATATTACGATTCTCTTCATTAGTACATCCTACTAAAAGTATTAAAGAAGTAATTAATAGAGCCTTTTTCAAAAAAATCACCTCCATTATTATTATTTGAATAATGGAGGTAAAATTTCATGCCAATATTTAAATTTTTGTTAATGTATGATGATTTGAAAGTAGTTTCTTTATTCCATATGGAGCACTGAAAGCAACTGATACATTTTCGCTTTCTATCATAACCACAACACCAACTCCAAAAGTAGTGTGTTTTAATTTATCTCCTACTTTATATATAGAATTTGCCTTTTCATTTGATTTTGTTTCTAACTTAAATATAGGTGCACTTGAATTTGATCTATTTCCTTTAAATTCAATTAAATTATCACTTATCTCATCAATGAATCTTGATTGTGGATTTGTCAATGCTTGACCATATACTCTTCGTGCACTTGAATTTGTAATATATACTTTTTTCTTAGCTCTTGTAATTGCTACATAAGCTAATCTACGTTCTTCTTCTATGTCTTCTAAACTATCCATACTTCTAGAACTAGGAAAAAGTCCTTCTTCAACTCCGTAAATAAATACATAATCGAATTCTAATCCTTTTGCATTATGCATGGTCATAAGTTTGACGCTTTCTTCAACTTTGTTATCATTATCGGTATGAAGTGAAATATCTTCTAAAATAATTTGTAATTTTTCTAAATTTGAATAGTCTTCTAAGTACCAACCTTTTAAAACAGACTTCAATTCACTAACATTGTCTAGTCTTAGAATCCCTTCTTCTCCCTGAGCTTCTAAAGATTTTTTATATCCAGTCTTTACAGTCACTAAATCAATAAAATCAGTTAAATCAATGTCATCAAGTTCTTCTCTTAATCCATTAATAGTTTCTGCAAAATCGATAAATTTAGTAGCTAAAGTTTTAGAAAAATACTTATCAGCATTTTTACATATTTCAAACATACTAGTTCCATTATCATTTGCGAAATTTAAAATTTTATCAACTGTTTTAGGACCAATTCCTCGCTTAGGTTCATTTATCACCCTCATGAATGACCAATTGTCATCGTTGTTAACTATAAGCTTCAAATATGAAATTACGTCTTTTACTTCTTTACGTTTAAAGTATCCTACACCACCATAAACAATATAAGGAACATTAAGAATCCTTAAACCTTCCTCAATAGTTCTAGACATAAAATTGCTTCTATAAAGCACAGTTACATCTTCTGGTGATTCTCCCTTTTTAATTAGCGCATTAATTTCACTTGCTATATACAAAGCCTCGTCTCCATCAGTTATAGCTCTAAAATAAGTAATCTTCTCACCGTCGTCATTATCTGTCCATAATTTCTTTTTGTGCTTCGTTGAATTGTTTTCAATAACATCATTAGCTGCACTTAATATTGTCTGCGTTGAGCGATAGTTTTGTTCTAATAAAATTACTTTAGTTTCTTCAAAGTACTTCTCAAAATTAGTTAAATTTTTATAGTTTGCACCTCTAAATTTATAAATACTTTGATCCTCATCTCCAACTAAAAAGATATTTTGGTGAATTGCTGATAACATAATAATTAATTTATTTTGAATATCATTTGTATCTTGATACTCATCTACCAAAATATACTGAAACTGCTCTTGGTAAATTTTTAGTACTTCAGGGAAACTCTTGAATAGTTCAACTGTTTTTACAAGTAAATCATCAAAATCTAAAACATTTTGTTCTTTTCCATACTGAGTATATTTTTTATAAATATAATCTATACTTTCTTGAATACTAAATGGTAAACCTGTTGGAGGTTTATCATTCTTTATATTACTAATTATATTTAAAATTTTTCTTGGCTTTAGTTCAATATCAATCTTATTATCCTTGATAATTCTTCTAATTACAGATACAGAATCATCATCATCTAAAATATTAAAATTTAATCCATATCCTAATAAATAAACATGTTTTCTTAATATCTTCACACACATTGAGTGGAATGTAGAAATCCACATATTATAGTTACCTACTAATTCCTCTACACGTTCTTTCATTTCTTTAGCAGCTTTATTAGTAAAAGTAATAGCTAAGATATTATCTATTGGAACCCCTTGAGATACTAAATAAGCAATACGATGAGTTAATACTCTTGTCTTACCACTTCCAGCACCAGCAATTACAATAATTGGTCCTTCAGTAAGCATAGTAGCTTCTTTTTGTTTATTATTTAATCCTTTAAGTAAATCCATAATTTCACACTCCAATTATATCTATTATATATATAATTCTTATAAATTAAAAGATTGACATATCGTCAATCTATTTTTTAAATGATGATTTTAAAGGAACTATTCTATTAAATACATACTTTTCTTGACTTGGGTCTGTATCAGGATCCACATTATAGAAACCATTTCTTATAAATTGGAATTGATCAAGAGGCTTAACATCTCTTAAAGTAGATTCAACATATCCTTTTACTACTTCTAATGAATCAGGACTTAATCTATCAATAAAATTACCCTCACCATTTTCTAATATCAATACATCGTATAATCTAAATTCTGCAGGAATAGCGCTTGAATCTACCCAGTGAATAGTACCATTAGGTTTCCTTTCATCAAATCCACTACCTGATTTAGTTTTTACATCATATGTACATCTTAATTCAATTATTTCGCCATTATCGTCCTTAATAACCTCTTCACACTTGATAAAATAAGCATGACGTAGCCTTACTTCTAAACCTAAAGCTAATCTCTTCCATTTCTTATTTGGTTTAACTTCAATAAAGTCATCTTTTTCAATATAGATAACTCTAGAAAATGGAATTTCTCTTGAACCAAACTCTTCATTTTCTTGGTTCCATTCACCACTTACATATTCAGTTTGATCATCAGGATAATTCGTGATAACTACTTTTAATGGATTTAATACAGCCATTGGTCTTATAGTTTTTAATTTAAGATCTTGACGTAGATATTGTTCAAGCATTGCATACTCAGTAATACCACCTTGTCTTGATAATCCTAAATCTAATACAAATTCCTTAATAGCCTCAGGAGTATACCCTCTTCTTCTCATACCCGCAATTGTAGGTAATCTAGGGTCATCCCAACCGTTAACATGTTTTTCTTCAACAAGTTGTCTTAAGTAACGCTTACTCATAACAGTATTAGTTAAGTTGAAACGTCCGTATTCAATTTGTCTTGGAACTAGTTCCATCTCACACTCTTCAACTACCCAGTCATATAAAGGTCTATGATCTTCAAATTCTAAAGAACAAATTGAATGAGTTATACCTTCTATTGCATCTTCAATTGAATGAGCAAAGTCATACATAGGATAAATACACCATGCATTCTTTGTGTTATGGTGATAAGCATATAATATTCTGTAAAGGATTGGATCACGTAAATTCATATTAGGTGATGCCATATCGATTTTCGCTCTAAGTACTTTTGTACCTTCCTCGAATTCCCCTTCTCTCATTCTATTAAATAAATCTAAGTTTTCCTCAATACTTCTACTTCTATAAGGTGATTCTTTTCCAGCTTCGCTAATGCTTCCTCTGTATTCTCTTATCTCATCTAAAGTTAAATCACAAATATACGCTTTACCTTTTTTAATTAATAAAAGAGCTCTATTAAACATTTCTTCAAAATATTCACTAGCAAAATAAAGGTTTTTCCAATCTAAACCTAACCACTTAATATCATTTTTAATACCTTCAACAAAGATAGTATCTTCGGCGACTGGATTAGTATCATCAAATCTTAAATTAGTGTAACCACCAACTTCTCTAGCCAATTCGTATTGATTTATAAAACCATAAGCATGACCAATATGAATAAAACCATTGGGTTCAGGCGGATATCTTGTTATAATTTGAGTATGTTTACCACTTTCTAAATCTTTTCTAATAATCGTTTTTATAAAGTTTGATCTTTCAGACATGTTAATCATCCCTTTCTTTCAATGACTAATTCTACCAAAAATTAGTGTAATTGTCATTAATATTTATCTTAGAAAATCGTTTTCAAGCTTTTTAATTTGTAACTAAAAAGTTACGTCCTTATTATTTTCCAAGATTTTTATTTAATATTTGATAACTTTAATTTGATATATCTTTTTTAGGGGGGCATATGAATACATTTAAATTAAGAAAAAAACATGATAAAAATTACTTTGAGGGCTGGTACGTAAGGTTACTAAGTGATGAATACAACTACGCGATAATTTTCGGTATCACTTATTATGTGGATAACCCACATGCATTTATCCAATTCACAGATACAAAAGATACAAAATATTTTAAATTTGATTTGGACCAAGTAGAGGCCACAGACTTTTGTATACGAATAGGACACAATTACCTTTCAACAACTAGTCTTTTCCTAAAACTAGAAAATATTAACATAGATGTAGTTTTTGATAATCTTGTACCATTAAAAACACGATTAATAAACAACAGTATCATGGATATACTATATTATTTACCATTAGAATGCTATCAAGAGGTAGTATACCTAGATGGTAACTTCATCGATAAGAATCTTAAAATAGGTAAAACATATGTGGAGAAAACTTATGGTAGAAAGTTTCCTAAAGAGTGGGTTTGGATTCAGTCACATTATCCACTTAGTTTAGCAGCTGCTAAAATGCCATTATTACTAAATAGATATGGATTTTATTGTTTATTTGAGTTTGATAATAAACAGTACATCTTTTCCACATACAAATTTGGAAAAATCAAAATTACAAAGAAGGATAATAAAGTTTTTATAATAATTAAACAAAGAAAGTTTTTACTAAAATTAGAACTTACTCAAGAAAACACATTTAAACTAATGGGTCCAAGTGATAATGGAAGAATGAATATCACAGTAAACGAAAGCCTTGAATCTATTCTAAAATTAGAATTTTATAAAAAGAAGAAATTACTAACACAGTCCACTACAACTAACGTTGGCTGTGAAGTAGAAAAAAATAGCACCCTTTAGGTGCTATTTTATATATTTCTTAATTGTTTCTACCGTTGGAACTCTTCCTGAAAAAAGAACTTTTCCATCTACAATAAGACCTGGCGTTTTCATTACACCAGATTTTGCAATTTCAATTGCATCAGATACTTTTTCAAATGTTGCTTCAATTCCTAATTCCTCTACTGCTTGTTTAGCGTTATCCATTAAACGCTCACAACTAGCACATCCTGAACCTAAAACTTTAACTAACATAAATCCTCCTAAAATATAAATAGATTAAATAAATATCCAATTATTATTATCCCAGTTGATACAATTCCAACGAAGATATATAGTAATTTCTTTTTAACTACCTTACTAAGTAATATCATACTTGGTAAAGATAACGCAGTTACAGCCATCATAAATGATAAAACAGTACCAACACCTACACCCTTACTGAATAAAGCTTCAGCAATTGGGATCGTTCCAAAGATATCAGCATACATAGGTATACCAACTACAGTTGCCAATAAAACACTAAACGGATTATCATCACCTATTACTTTCTGAATCAATTCATTAGGAATATAGTTATGAATAGCTGCTCCTATACCCACACCTATTAATATATATAACCATACTTTTTTTATAATATCTAAGACTTGTTGTTTAGAAAATTCAATTCTCTCTTTTCTAGTCATTTCAAATGCTTCCTCAATAGAGTTTACATTTACATCTCGCATGTCTAGTACATAACTTTCAACGTATTTTTCCAACCCTAACTTATCAATTAGTGTTCCACCAACTACTGCTAAAATAATCCCGACAACTACATAAGCTATCGCAATCTTCCAACCAAAGAAAGACATTAAAATTAACACTGATGCTAAATCAACTAATGGTGATGATATTAAGAAAGAGAATGTTACACCTATTGGTAATCCCGCTGAAGTAAACCCAATAAATAAAGGGATACTACTACAAGAACAAAACGGAGTAATCGTTCCAAATAATGCTCCTAAGATATTTCCTTTAATACCTTTTATCTTCCCTAAGATTTTACTAGTTCTTTCCGGAGGGAAATAACTTTGTATATAAGATATACCAAATATAAGTACACCCAACAAAATAAAAATCTTAATCGTATCATAAATGAAGAAATGAATACTTTGACCAATTCTATCTTCCATTGATAACCTAAATACATTTTCTACTAATAACTTTACAAGACTCTTTAACCAATCCATTCTCAACACTTGCGCGTTAAGCCAACTAAATATACTCATTCTACTTACCTCTAATCCTACATGTTACTTCTTCAATTTTGCTTTGATCATCCTTAAGTAAAGGAAATTTATCAATATTATTTCTAATCTCATTTAAGATATGCATATATAATTCTTCTTCTATGTCGAGACTGTAATATACATACTTTTCTTTTCTTTCATCGATAATCAAATTATTATCTCTAAGCTTAGCTAGATGTTTTGATATCTTTGGTTGTGACTCATCCATTACTTCATGAATTTCACAAACACATAATTCTTTTTCCATCAATAACATTAATATTCTTAATCTTGTTTCATCAGATAATATTTTAAAGAAATTAGTTAACTGTTTCATTCAATTCCTCCTCATATACCTTTATACGTATATGTATATATTACTTAAAATATTTAATAAGTCAAGAAAAAAGCTAACCTAAGTTAGCTTATTTTTTAGGTTCTATAATTAAGTTTGGGGCATTCACTCACCCTGAACTTTTTGTTTATATGAAAAGTGCATAATAAATCCCTGGTATAATGTTAACGACGAAGAAAACAAATACGGAGGTTTTACTATGCACAATAATTCTAGCATATCTAGTCATGATTTAAAAACATTATTAAACATTAAAGGTGATTTAGTTATCATTGACTCATACACATTTGATGGAAACAATTTTTTGGTCAACGTTTCTAGAGAGAGGTATAAACATAAATGTCCTAAGTGTAGTGAACTAACACATGATATTCATGACTACTATACTCGTACTATTAAGCATGGTATCTTCAATAACTATAAGTGTTTCATTAAGTATAGACAACGTCGTTATAAATGTAGTTGTGGGAAGAAATTTAATGAAGATAATATATTTGTTGAGAAACATAATAAGATAAGTAAAAACACTAAACAATCTATCTTTGAAGAGTCTAAACTGAAATGTTCTTTCAAGGACATAGCTTATAGATTAAATATCTCTTCTACTACTGTGATTAGACATTTTCTTAAGCATGTTATACAGCCAAGGCGTACTTTACCTGAGGTATTAAGTATAGATGAATTTAAAGGAAACTCAGGTGGAAATAAGTATTTAGTATCGTTGGTAGATCCAATCAACAAAACCATTATCGATATCGTGTCTTGTAGACACAAGGAACATCTAGATAGATACTTCTCTAAGTTTTCTAAAGAAGAATTAAGTAATGTAAAGATACTTACTACTGATATGTGGGAGACTTATAAAGATATCACTCTGAAATATATGCCTAACGCTACAGTAGTTGCTGATACATTCCATTTCGTTAGACATATATATTGGGCATTCAATAACACAAGAGTTCGTATTATGAAGAAACATAAGAAAAACACCAAAGAGTATAAATATCTTAAACGTTATTGGAAATTGTTAGTTAAAAAATCTAAAGATATTTCTAATGAATATTACTTTGATAAAAGATTAAAAGAGTGGAACAGTACACAATCAATAATAGACTTTTGTAGGAACATAAATCCAGAGTTAAACAAAGCTTATGAACTTAAGGAATCGTTCTATGGGATTGTAGATATAGCTAAATATCCAACTGTATATAAAAAACTAAATAGTTGGGTAATTGAAGCTAAAATTTCTCTTCTCGGTGAGTTTAGAGAAGCAGCTAATACAATTGAGAACTGGCTACCTGAAATAGTTAATTCATTTATGATTGATCCTACTACTAATAAGAAATACTCTAATGGTTTTATCGAAGGAACCAATAACTATATTAAGTCAATTAAACGTATTTCCTATGGCATTAAAACGTTTTATTTATTCAGAAACAAAATTATGTATCAACATAAGAATTCAGAGCACATATTAATCGCTTAACATTAGAATTATGCACAAAAAAGATGCTGTAGATGATATCCACAACACCTTGATAGTTTAGTTATTTTTCGATTCTACCCCAATCCTTGACATAGAACCATTTTTTATTCAGTTGTATTCATAAAACTTTCTAAGAAATTATTAATAGTTTCTGGATCGATACTATCTTGAACATAATCAATAAATTCTTGTTGACTCTCTTCGGGCATTTCATAATATAACTCAGTTAACTCTTTAACATCTTCAGTAGTAATATTAACTTCACCTGAACTTAAGTCAATATTAGATGCAATTTCAGTTACTTTTTCCTCAAATGCAACTTCTTCAGGTACGCTCGGATCGATAAACTCGATACCATTTTCAAATGAATCAATTACTTCTTCAACTTCTTCTACTACAGCATCAAGCAGTTCTTGTTGCGGTAAATCTATTCCAACTGAAATCATTCCATCAACTAAAGTAATATCACCAACACCAATACCAGTTGCACCAGTGTCAATTAAATTACTTATTGACTCTTTTGTGATTTTAATAGTTCCAGTAGTCATATCAAAATCAACTAACTCGTTTTCAATTGTAAGATTTCCTAACATAGCAAGAATACTTTCTTTAGTAATAACTACATATTCATCTTCGCCTTCACCTGGGTCTCTACCTATATAAGCTCCATTTACAGTGAACATAATATCACCGTTCTCATTATTAATAGAATTATTTAATTCCATTAATATTTTAACTCCATTAATATTTAATTGGAAATTAAGCTCTAATTCATTTTCTAAGAATTCTACCCAAGCTCCATCAACAGATATGTTAAGATCAATATCTCCTGCAGATATCATTTGATCATCAAGCATTGAATCAATAGTTTCAGCTAACATTTTATTTAGTAATTGTTCTGTAATATTGATTTTAGGTTCACCTGATAAAGCCCCCACCATAATCATATTTAATTCTTTCTCAAGCTCTGTTTGGATATCAAATGTTGAAACATCGAAATCTACTAAGTATTCAGGTAATTGAGAATCAGCTGTTAATTTATCAACAGCAACATAAACTTCAATTCGCGGGTTATCTTCAAATACATCAAGCTTAACTAATTGATTTTCCATAACTAAATCTAACCCAGCTTGAATTTGCTCATCATCAGCTACATATTTAACTAATTCTTCTTTATCAATATTGACTCTAAGTTTATTCATTTCAATAGTCATATATTCAGTATTCCACTCAGTTGGATCTACATCTATAGCATCAAGTATCTTGTTAACTACAGGCTTAACTAAACCTTTAGGTAATCCGATATTACCAACACTAACTTTGTGGTATCCAATTGTATATGTATCATCATTATCTAATACTTCAATGTCAATTTTTAACGAAGTATTTATATCCACATAATAATGACCAGAAACAGCGATATTCATTGAAATTATGTCTTCAGAAAATTCAACCCACACACCAGTAACACCAATGAATAGTTTTTCTTCTTGACCTTCAAACTCAATCTCTTCAAATTGAATATACTTACATTCATTATTATCACAATCATCCCCAGGAGCATAATTTGGATTAAGATCCTGTTGCTCAATAATTGCATTATAAATAAGTTTATTCAAATTATCTTGTTGCAAACTAAACTTGACTTGACCTGTTTCAATTCCCTCTAAGGCAATGTTTAATTCTTCCTCTAAAATTAAATCTACATCAGTAACCTCATAAACATCTACCGGAATATCTGGAGTGAAATCAATTAACAAAAATAGTAGTAGTAGTGGTATCCCAACAATTGAAATAATTAGTCCTAATAAAAACCTTAACATATAAACCCCTCCTTTAATATCTTCCTAGTTCATTAAATGGTTTTCCATTTAAATCCATTTTATCATTAGTTCCTACGTCCTTAAATTGGTAATATCCGGCAACTCCAATCATAGCAGCATTATCAGTACAATACTTAATGTGCGGAATAATAAGCTCAAAATCTTCTTTATTTAATTCCATTTTATTCCTTAATCCCCTGTTTGCGGCAACACCGCCAGCTATAATTATTTGTTTAGCACCGTATTTTTTAGCTGCATTAATAGTCTTTTCCACTAACACATCTGTAACACTTTCTTGAAATGATCTGCATAGATCATTAATAACAATTTCTTCATTTCTTTGTTTAGTATTGTGAACTAAATTAATAACAGCAGATTTTAATCCTGAAAAACTAAAATCAAATTCATCTCTTTTCAAAAATGATCTCGGAAGTTTATATGACTCACTCCCTTGAGCAGCTAACTTATCCACAATAGGTCCACCAGGATAAGATAAACCTAAAACTCTGGCCACTTTATCATAAGCCTCTCCAACTGCATCATCTTGCGTACAACCAATCATTTCAAATTGATTATGACCCTTCATTAATACTAATTCAGTATGTCCACCAGATACAACTAAAGCTATTAAAGGAAACTTCATAGTATGCTCTATTTCATTTGCATAAATATGTCCCTTTATATGATTAACCCCAATAATTGGAAGTTTATTGGAAAAAGCGAAAGCTTTTGCAGCATTTATTCCAACTAACAGTGCGCCAATCAATCCAGGAGCCTTTGTTACAGCCACCAAGTCAATATCTGATACATTTATTTTCGCACCAACAATAGCCTTGTCCATTACTTTAGTAATAGAAGTTACATGATGACGACTTGCAACTTCTGGAACCACTCCACCAAACTCACTATGTATATCCATTTGTGATACAACAATATTACTAATTACTTCTTTACCATCTTTAATTACTGCAACACTTGTTTCATCACAACTCGTTTCTACAGCTAATATAATCATATTAATCACCTAATCTCTTTAACCATTAATAGAGCATTTTCTCCATCTTCATAATATTTTTGTCTTACACCACCAACAAAAAAACCGTGTTTTTGATATAAGTTAATTGCTACCTTATTTGATTCTCTTACTTCTAAAGTTAATTGTTGTACGCCATTTTCTTTAGCATAATCCATAGCGTAATCTAAAAACTTTTCTCCAAACTTTTTACCTCTATAGTCAGGTAAAATATAAAAGTTTGTAATCTGACCTTTTTCAAATACACACCATAATCCTATATAACCTATAATGTTTTCTTCATCATCTTCCATAACAAAATAGTGTGCATAACGATTCTCTTTTAGTTCATAGTTAAGCATTTTAGTACCAAGTGTACTACCAAATACTTCCAACTCCTGATCCACAACAGTATCAATGTCTTCAAGAAACATCTTTCTAATTAACATTACTCTCCCCATTCTCTCAAATAATTTGGTGTAAATGTGTGAACATTCTCAACAAATTTTGTATTTAATAAATGTGGTTTGATATCAGCGTTATCAATTGTAACTACATTCTCATACTCATTTAAAAACTCAGCTTCTACTCTCATTTTTGGTTCTAACAGAACTTTAAAATTATTATCTACATCATAAACCGCACTGAAAACAGAACCTCGTCTAGCATCGATCATTACAGGAACAATACCTGATCTTGTGCTAGCTAATACTTCTAAAGTACTCACACTTCTTAAAGGAATATCATTAAAGTGAGCTAATGTTTTAGCTACCACAACACCAATTCTTACACCAGTATAAGAACCCGGTCCTTCACCTATAATAATTTCCTCTATATCCGTTAATTCAATATTATGTCTATTAAATAAATCTTCAATTT
This sequence comes from Mycoplasmatota bacterium WC44, assembly GCA_046529715.1. Classification (GTDB taxonomy): domain Bacteria; phylum Bacillota_I; class Bacilli_A; order MAG-NZ; family MAG-NZ; genus WC44. The sequence continues at coordinate 80,564 of CP134881.1, read as the reverse complement.
CAACCATCAAAGTTTTAGAGTGATCGTTATTACCTACCTTACTAACTAGCTCAATAATTCCCTCATCTAATAATCCTACATATAAATATTTAGTTGCTGTATCAATAAATAACTTCATTATAATTTCTCCAATATTTCATTATATCTTGCATCATCACTATCAATAACAAATTTTCTATTTCCATCTTTAATAGTAATATCAATTCTTAAATAACCTTCTAAACTGTTCTTAATGTTCTCGCTCCACTCTACAACGCTAACACCATCACCATATAAGTACTCCTCTAAATCATAATCATACCCTATACCTTCTAGACGATAAACATCCATATGATAAAGATTTAAACGACCCTCATATACTTTCATAATCGTAAATGTTGGACTACTAACAACTCTTTCAATATCTAGACCTTTTGCTATTCCTTTTGTAAAAGTTGTTTTCCCTGCACCTAAATCACCATTAAGAGTTACGATTGCACCAGGGAACAACATACGTCCTAATTTAATTCCTAATTCTATAGTTTCTTCTACGTTAGAAGTACTTAACATTTTCATAAATTCACCTTTAAAATAATATTCTCTTTATATTCTTACCAACATTATAACAAAATTAACCAATTTTTTGAATCATTTAGAACTTAAATACTCTAAAACACCAAGATAAATTGTATGTGCTAATTGATCTTGATACTTATTTGTCTTAAGTAATTCTAATTCAGTCTGATTAGACAAGAAGCCAATTTCAATTAAAACTCCTTCTTTATTTGCATGCTCTAACAAGTATATATTGCTAATTTTTTTTGCCTTTCTATACGTATCTGTTTTCTCTACTAAGAATCCTTGGATAGTTTCCGCTAACTCCTTATTTTTTGATCCATAATAAAATGTTTGGGCTCCTCTCCACTTTGAACTACCAATAGCATTCAAATGTATTGATAGGTACATATCAACATCTGAGGTATTGACTAAATTAACTCTTTTTTGAATATCTTCTCTCTTTCTATTTCTGTTTTGAGTGGCTAAATCATAATCACCATCCCTAGTCATATATACAGTTATCCCTATACCTTCAAAATACTCTCTTAAAAGTAGACTAACTTCTAATGCTATTTCATCCTCTTTAGTACCATCACTTCCAGACGCGCCACCATCACGCCCTCCATGCCCTGGATCGATATAGATAGATACCGTATCCTCTTTCGTATTAATAATCATAAAATGGGTAACTAGGACCCCTAACATAAGTATAAAAAAAATTCTCTTCATAGTAGATTTTATGAAGAGAATTTATTTAATTATGCTACTTTTTGTATTATTCTGTTTAAAGTTTCTTTAACTTCATTTGTTTGAGTTTCTGTTAATGGTGGTAATACATTATCAACTTTATCATGATCATCAGTTGTTCCAATATGGAAATCAACAACATCTCCATCTTTAACAGCTATAATTGTAGGTACCCAAATTTTTTCAAAAGCTAGTAAGTCAAAATCAATACTCTCTAAGTAAGAAACAATTTCATCATACATAGTCTTATAGTTATCTGTTTCAGCATTTCTTATTTCTTTTACATTGAAATAATAAATAGTAGTATCTAACTCATTTGCCTTTTCATTTAAAATAGGCATAATTGCTTGACACCAAGGACATTCTGGAAATGAGAATATGATTACTCCTGTTCCATCCTCTAAGATATCTAGTACCTTTTTTTCGCTGATTTGTTTAACTGATACATCACCAGTAACACCTTCATAATCATTCACTATTGAATGACATCCAGCTAGTAGTAAAACTAAAACTATTCCTAATACTTTTTTCATTATTCCTCCTAGAATTTTGGTTTACCTAATAATGTAAACATATTTTTCTTATAATACTCAACACCTGGTTGATTAAATGGATTAACATCAATAATATAACCACTCATTGCACATGCTTTTTCAAAGAAATACACTAAATAACCTAAAGTCTTTTCACTAATCTCAGGTATATTTAATACCATTGCTGGTACTCCACCATCTAAGTGAGCATTTAGTGTCCCTTTATACGCCATTTGATTTACAAATGATAAAGTTTTTCCTTCTAAATAATTTAAACCATCTAGATTCAACTCATCTCTTTCAATAACAATATCTCTTTTTGGTTTCTCAACATTAATAATTGTCTCAAAGAACAACCTTTCACCTTCTTGAATGTATTGTCCTAATGAATGTAAGTCAGTACTGAAAGAAACACTCGATGGATATAAACCTTTTCCATCCTTACCATCTGATTCACCAAATAACTGTTTCCACCATTCATTAAAATAAATTAAACTTGGCTCATAATTAACCATTAATTCAATTGATTTATTTCGTTCAGTATATAACTGATTTCTAATTAATGCATATTGGTATGCTATATTATCATTTATATCAGCAGTTGATAATTCATTATAAGCTAATATAGCACCTTCCATAACCTTATCAATATCGATATCAGCTACAGCCATACCTAAAAGACCACATGGAGTTAGGATACTATATCTTCCTCCTACATCATCGGGAATAACAAATGTTTCATAGCCTTCATTATTTGCTATTTGCTTTAATGCTCCTCTAGCTTTATCTGTAATAGCGAAAATTCTATCGCTAATGTTTTCATATTTATCTTCTAGTAACTTTTTAAGAACTCTAAACGCTATAGCTGGTTCAGTAGTAGTTCCTGATTTACTAATCATAATTACTGAGAAATCCTTATCCTTTAAATAATCAACTAAATCACTTAAATAAGTACTTGATAATTGATGACCAGCATAAACAATTTCAGTATCATTAATGAAACTATGTTTTAATAATTCAACAGCACTTTTTACTGCTAAATAAGATCCACCAATACCAATAACAACAACTACATCAGATTGCTTTTTCATCTTCTTCGCTGCATCTTTTACTCTTTTGAATTCTTCTTTATCATAATTAATAGGTAAATCTAACCAACCTAAGAAGTCATTCCCTTTACCAGTCTTATTATGTAATTCATTGTGTAATTTCTCGATTTTTTCACTATATTTATTAATATCAATTTCTACGTTGGAATAATCCAAATTAAAATATTTACTCAATTCTATTCATCTCTTTCTTTTTCTGTTCAATCCATTTATCAAGCTTGTTTTCAATTGATTTAAAACCAATCTCATACCTACGATTAATTTTCCTCTCTTTTACAGCTTTATAACTAAGTCTTAGTTTTTTATTATTTTCATCAATTTCTAAAACCTTTAAATCAATCATATCTCCTACAGTTAAATAATCTCTAACGTCTCTTACAAATCTATCAGATAATTCAGAAATATGAATAAGTCCGACATATTCTTCGACTTTTACAAAAACACCGTATTCTTGCAAACCGGTAACTTTACCTGTTACTACAGATCCCTTGTTCATCATTTTTATACACTCCTAGAATTTATTCAACTTCATTATAGCATAAAAAAAGGAATGTATCATTCCTTATTTTCAAATCTATTGTGCGCAATTCTACTAGCTGTAGCAGCAGCAATTGCACCTATAATATCATCTAAAAATGTCATGCACTTATCTGATTGTTTTCCAATTTTATCGACTTTTTCAATAATCCCAATTTTTTCTTTATCAACATAACCAAAGTTTGTAAATCCAATACTACCATAAACATTTACTATACCTAAAGCTAATATTTCATCAACACCATATAGAGAATAGTCATCACTAACTAATTTGTCTAATGGGTCTGGTAACAACCCCTTCTCACAAAGCACATCCAAAGCTATACCAGTAAAAATTACATGTTGCACTTCAGTTTTTTCAATTACTCTTTCAACATTATGTAAACAGTCTTCTAAAGTTAAATTATCATAGTAAGGTTTTTGGATTTGATAACAAATGTCAGCTATATCAGTAAGTTTGACCCCACGGTCATTTAACATCTTAATGGCTTTTTCTTTATTAACTAAGTTTTTATATGCCATTATATTTTTTCCACTTTTAATACGCCTGGAATTTCTTCTAAAATAATAGCTTCAATACCTTCTTTTAAAGTAACATCTATAGAAGCACATCCAACACACGCTCCAAGTAATTCAACATATACTATACCTTCTTCAAATTTAACGTATCTTAAATCTCCACCATCTCTTTGAAGATATGGTCTAATTCTATGAATAAGTTCTTTAACTTGTTTTTCAATTTCACCCATTACTTCTTACCTCCTTTAATTCTCTTAAGAATATAGAATGGACAACCATAAGCGCATGATTCATTAATATAATCAGGAATATGCTTATAATTATCTAACTTATTATTATGATAAAACCCCTTAATTCGCAATAAACCAGCTGAAAAATCACCTAAAATATAGTCATATTTATCAAATACTTCTTCAATGTATTTACTTTCTAAGTCTTCTAAATTAAAAGAATCTCGATACTCCTTTAATATTGTAAACTTTCTATTCTTAACACGTATAATGTCCATTATATTCACCTATTTATTCTTACTTTTTATAATCGTCCCTTTATATTTTATCAAATTAATTTAATTATTCAATTAATATACATCTTAGAAACAAAAACCGAGATATAAATCTCGATTTACGTATCCATTTCAGGAATATCAGTTTCTGACGGTCCATCATTATCTTGCGGAGTTAATGGTATTGTTGTACCTCCTTGATAATAATATCTAGGGATATCACCTGTAATTACCTCAATTAACAAAGGTAACTCATTAGTTACTACTAACGTATTTTTTTGAAAAGGTATTAATGTTTGAAAATGAACTTCAGTCTTTAATACCACTTCTAAAAGTGTATTATTAATCCCAAACTCAGTTAACCTTGATATAACATCAACTTTTACACTGCTTACAGGTTTTATGTATATATTTACTTTAGGTCCATATTCTAAAAACATAGTATCACTGATTACCATTAATAAAGGTAGCTCTAAATTTAATTCACCTTGATTAAAGGTATTGATTTCCTCAGTTACACTTTTCATAACATCAGCCATGATTTTATTCGTTTGATAAGTGTTAACAATTATATTTTCTACAGTTCCTCCATTTTTTTTAATATTTATAAGCGTTTCAGGATCTAACTCATTTAAAACGTCTTCTCTGATAGCTTGTTCAACAATACTAGCAGTATGTAATCTTACTCGTTGTTCTACATATGATTTAACTGGATCACTAAAGTACCCATCAATGAATTTTAAAAAAAGTAAGAATATTACAATAAATAAGACTATTAATATATTACGAAATGAGAAGTAGCGCATCTTTGACTAACATTTTCTCATATATACCAAGTTCTCTTGCTGCATCTGTTATTTCGTATAATTCAGCATTTAAAAGTTCTTCAATAGTTTTAACACCAAGTGCTCTACCAGTAATAACTTTTCTTGCTTTTAAATGAGGTTTATTGAAAACTGGTACATCTAGTGCTCCGCACATAAAATACCCTTTATCATTACCTACTACCAACAAAGAAGTCTTTGGTAGATATACTTCTACACGGTAAAACTCGATTCCTCTAATTGTAAATAAATCATTTCTTATCTCCATCTGGACACTCCCTTCTATAAAATATATGAAATGTATAAAAATAGAATGATACCTAATAATAAATGTGAGGTGATTTTTATTAAAACAAGAGATGTTATGACTCACAAAGTGCATACTTTAAGAAGAGAGAATAGTGTAGAGGACGCTATAAATTTAATGGCTATGGAAGATATCGGAGCTATACCCATAATCGATGATGATTCACATGTAGTTGGAATTCTAACAGATAGAGACATAGTTGTAAGATGTTTCTACAACAAACACCCTTTAGTAACAACAGTTGAAGAATATATGACCACTAATGTTTGTACATTATATGAAGACGAAGAAGTTGGAACTATAGTGTCTACAATGAGCCAGTTGCAAATTAAGAGAATCCCAATTGTCGATAAAGACAATAAACTGGCAGGTATAATTTCTCTAGGAGATTTAGCTACTAATACACAAACAGATGCAAAGAGTGCTGAGGCTTTAAGAAACATATCTATGCCGAACTCTAGTGATTTTGGTTCAAATCCTAATTACGACAATAAAGTGGACAATTTCCCATTATAAAAAAAACACCGACAAATCGGTGTTCTCGTTATAAAAATACTATATATATAATTTGAGTAAGATGAATATGTTCTCGCTATTCTTCTTGCTCTTTTTCTAATTTTTCTCTTTCTTCCTTAGCTTTCGCTATTTCTACTTCTCTTCTAGATATATATTCTTCTTGAATAGCATTAATTCGCTTAAATCTTTTTTCCCCGAGTAATTCTATCATTCCTATTCTTAGCTTTTCTCTACCTTTAGCTAAATATTTTTGGAATACAGTATTTAAGTAAATAATAATATATACGAATGCAGCTAACAGACCAACTATGCTAGATAAGACTACACTCTCTATTAATGTAGAAGCCAACAAGAAAGTTGTCGCTAATCCTATTAGCAATCCACCTAATAAAAGTCTCGATAGATTCTTTCTAGTTACGTTACCATAATAATCACATTGTAATGATAATGATTCTTTCGAATAATAATCTGGTACTAAATCATATATTTCTTTTTCAAGCAACACAGAAAACTTATTCATTTCAGTTTTAATATGAAATATTCTATTTTCAAGTGCTTCTTCTTTAAACGGGTATACATCTATAAAATATAGACTTAACACTTTGTTACCATCAATATACTCAATGTCTGGATTGTCCACTTCAACAAATGGATCATAAGCATGTACTTTATTGTATCTATCTTTCATATTCTCTCCTTAAAAATCATAATATTCTTTTTTAACGCTTTCCCCTTCACTTTCAACTATTTCTGTTTTAGTAATAATATCACGTATCGTTTTTTTATCTTCTCTTAACGCTACCATCAAGAAATCGATTATTGAACCAATACCTAAAGTGAGAGTCCACCATAATAACTTGAAAATTACTTCTCTTACAAATAACCTAGAGAATGTTAACTCACTACCATCTGTCGTTTGTACATAACAACCACAAACAACCCTACCAATAGTTTTACCTTTCCAAAATAACGGAACAATTGCATAATAGACTACCATTACCGTTAAGGCAAACAATAATGAAAACTTTAAAATATAAATCATAAAGTCTATGTATTGTTCCATGAAGTAACTTTCTGAAATTAAGTTATTTTCTAAATCATAAGCCAAATCAACAAAATTAGACACTCTACCGTTAACAAGGCCTAAAAATGGTAACTGTAAAATACTTAAAACAATATTATCAACAAAATAACTACCAAATCTTCTTATCGCACCACTTCTCATTTTATCTCCTCCAAAAGAATAGTTGCAGAAGACATAATACCTTCTTCTTTTCCGATGAAGCCTAACTTTTCGGTAGTAGTAGCTTTTATACTTACTCTATCGATTTGTACATTAAGTAGTTGAGCTATATTTTCTCTCATATTTAAAACATAAGGAGAAAGTTTAGGCTTTTCAGCTAAAACCATACAGTCTATATTAGCTACCTTATAACCTTTTTCAGTTATAAGTCTCATCGCTTCTAACACAAAATACTTAGATTCAATATTCTTATACTTAAGATCATTATCAGGAAATAACTTACCTAAATCACCTAACGCTAGTGCACCTAACATACTTTCTGCTACAACGTGTAATAATACATCTGCATCAGAATGACCCAATAAACCTTTATAATCAATTTCAATTCCACCAAGTATTAATTTCTTGGATGAATCAAACTTATGAACATCTATTGAATGACCAATTCTCAAATTAATCACTTCCTTAATTTATTAAATATATCAAAGTCTTCAGCATATGTTACTTTAATATTTATCTTACTTCCCTTAACTAAAGTGAGTGAAGCATTTGAATACTTCTCAACTAATGTTATTTCATCAGTACCATAAAAATTATCCTTTTTAGCACTTTCATATACGTCTAACAATAACTCACGTGAAGCACACTGTGGAGTTTGTACAACATATTTATTTTGTCTAGTTATTGTTTTAATTTTTCCATCACTCAGTTCTTTCAAACTATCTGTTAATGGTAACCCAACAACACAAGCATCATTATAATTTAATGCTTCCTTACATTTATTAATAACTTCTGTGCTTATTAGCGGTCTAGCACCATCATGTACGAAAATAATTTCGTTTGTAGCTGCTTTCACACCATTATGTACACTATCTTGTCTCATGCTTCCACCTTCAACAAGTTTAATCTTGTTCGATGTAAACAATTCAAAATTCTTCATTTCGTTTTTATTTACTACTAAAATAATTTCAGTAAAATCAGGATCAAAAATAAACTTCTCAATTGTGTATTCGATTAAATGTAAATCGTCAACTTTATAAAGTAATTTATTTATATTTAATTTCGTTCTCGAGCCCTTTCCTGCACAAGGTATTACAACACTATACATTTCTTACCACCTATATATTTCTTTATCTGTTATTAGCATGTCCAACTTTACGTCATGCTTTTCTTTTGGAACACTTTCGACTAATTGAAAGTCAAAACATACCCCTACTTTAATATGATTATTATTCATATATCTATCATAGTATCCGCCACCATAGCCAATCCTATAACCTGATTTATCAAATACAGAGCCAGGAACAATTAATATTTTAACATCAACTTCTTCTCCTGTTGATTCTAATATATCATATTTACCTAAAACTAATTCACCGGTATATTTACAAAATATCATTTTGTCAATTATTCTCGGTAAAGCTACATTTTCACCTAACAATGAAGTAAGATCAACTTCATTTTTTATTGGCATAAATAAACCAGTCATTTCACTCAGATTTAGTTCATCTTTTATCATATCAATAATAATCTTGCTTCTTTTTAATACATCATCTTTAGATAGAGCAAGCCTTTTCTTTAGTACTTTTCTTCTTAATTCCTTTTTAGACAAACACATCATGTATATCCTTATAGAAACAGAAGTTACTCTTATAATGTGATTTCTTTGCCATATTTACTGCTTGTTCTGCTGATGTAATTATTTCATCTAGTCCTGCAGTATCTTGTGGATATTCGACAACACCGATACTAGGAATCAGATTAATTTTTATAGCTCCCATTTCAATATTCAAATTAAATAAGTTACTATTCGATAATAAACTTTTTTTCACAACCCCAAGGTCACTAGAATCATCAATTAATACAGCATATTCATATTGATGTAACTCATAAACCCTAGATGTTTCTCTTTGATAATTTCTCTTTAACTTCTTTACGAATTCCTCAACTAAATGATTTGTTGTTTGTCTACCATATTGAACTGTAAATTGTTTAACTTGATCTATATTTATCCTTAATAAACCAAATGGTTTTTCTTTTGATAAAAGTTTCTTTATATCTAACTTTAAATCAATATCATCTGGTAAAGACACCTTTTTAATAACATTTCTACTATCGATTTCTCTTACTACACCTATCGTAATATCGCCGTCTTTTGTAGAAATTTTCTTTCCTTCTTCAATCAACCATTTATAGTCACTTTTAGACCTATATCTATATGTAACTTTATACTCATTTTTAACTTCTTTTATTTTCATTCGTTTTAAGTACCCATCTAAATCATTCGGATGGATATTATGGATTATGTCATCAATATTAGCAACATTCATATCTAAATTCATAATTTCTTTTAATCTATCAGTCCCCCAAATTTCATTAGTTTGTTCTGTTAAATAGAAAATACCTTCTTGTGTCATCTCTAGAGTTGAGACAAATTTTGATTGTAAATCATTATAATCAGTTAATAAATCCTGATGTTTTAGTTTAGATTTAACTTGTTCGGTAGATGAGATTTTCTCACCTAACATAATTCTTCCTTTATACTTCGAATTAATGAACATTGGTTTTTCTACAATATGAATAATCTCTAGATGATCTGACGCATTTTTATACTTATATTCTATAATGGTCGCCTTTTGAGATTTAATAGTTGCTCCATAGCGAATATAGTACTGTTCCACATAGTTATTATCTATTGGTTTTTCGTTCATTTCTTTAAATTTTATAGTCTTATTTACGATATCAATAAACCTTTTACCAATTACTTTACCTTTTTTTATGTCCATATCTTCTAAAAAAGAATCTGAGATATCCACAATCTTTTCATTTTCATCAACAATTAAAAATACATTCTTCTTAATTTCTTTTAATGACTTAATAAATAGTTGATAATAATTGCCCTTTAATCCTGATAATCTTATCGTTGCAAACAATCCGTATGCAAAGAATAAAATATTTAGAAAAATAAAAACATTATATACCAGATTATAGATGTCATTATCTACAATAACACTATAAGAAAATACTAACACAAAAGAAACAAGTAAATTGAAAAAGGCTATTATCAATTTAAACTTGCTTAACTTCTCAATTAGAACATTCTCATTTATTAATAAGAATACTCCAAATAAATTTAATAACAATAAATAAATCGGGTTCATATTAACTCCTATAAATTATCAATTAACATCTCAGCCGTTTTTCTATTTGTTGCTAGGGGAATTTCATAAATATCTGATAATCTTAATAACGCACTTACATCTGGTTCATGTGGATGTGCAGTTAATGGATCTCTTAAGAAAATGATCATTTCAATTTCTCCTGCAGATACTCTTGCACCTATTTCTTGGTCTCCACCTAGTGGTCCAGACTTAAAACAATGTACCGGTAAACCTACTTCATCCATAATTCTTTTTCCTGTAGTACCTGTACCAAATAATTGATGATTAGCAAACTTATCCTTGAATTTCTTAACCAATTCAATCATATCTTCTTTTTTATTATCATGAGCAATTAAAGCTACTTTCATATTAACGCCTCCATGTATATTATAGCATAAAAAAACTCTAATAATATGATTATCAGAGTTCATTTTTCCAATATTTATTAAAAAAAAGAAGTTGATTAACAACTTCTATAAATCTAAGTACTTACTTAAGTATAACTGTAGTGTTTCTTTAGTAACATTTCTTTCAATGTAACCATCTACAGTTATAGATACTCTACCTGTTTCTTCAGATACAACAACTGTTAAACAATCATAAATTTCACTGATACCAATAGCAGCTCTATGTCTCGAACCTAGTGTTTTATCAATCTTATCGCTATCACTTGATGGATAATATGCTCCTGCACATGCTATTTTATTTCCTTGAATAATAACAGCTCCATCATGTGTCGGTGCTTGTGGATTAAAAATAGCTTGTATTAACTCCTGAGATAATTCAGCATTCATCACAATTGCTTTTGTAATAAAATCATCAAGATTTTGACCTCTTTGGAATGTTATTAACGCTCCAATTCTATCTTTAGATAACACTTCTATACTAGACATGATCATTTTAACTAATTGACTATCTACGGCTTCTCCTTGACCTCTCGACATTTTAATTTCGAAGTTTTCAACAACTAATCTAACTTCATTAAAGAATAAAATAATCAGTAATAATGGCCAATAACTAAATAAGTCAGCCAAGATTAAAGAAGTTATAGGTAATCCAATAAATGATATTACTAAATACATGATGAATGTAACTACAATTAGATAAAACTTACGTTGAGCTTTTCTGTTATATCTCATTATAGAAAGTAAAAACATCATTATTAAAGTTAAAATAACTATATCTATAACCATAATAAAGATACTATGTTCAGAAAAGTATGTTTTTATCATATTTAATATTTCATTCATTCTACCAGCTCACTTTAGCTATATTTTTGTATAAGTTCTTGGAATTCTTTATCTTCATAATTTGAAGCAACTGAATAACTACTGCTTCCATCATAATCTTCAATAAATATATCAGCACCTAATTCTAATAATTTACAAGCTATTTCATAATTTTTTTCTTCCATTGCATAATGAAGAGCAGTCATACCTTGTTCATCTGCCATATCGATATATGCACCATTTTTTACTAAAATATCAATCATATCTTTTCTATTATAAGTTACTGCATGGTGGAGTGGAGTTCTTTCACACTCGCTACATGAATTAACATCATCACCAAGTTCAATTAATTTTTCTACAGCTTCAACTTTATTCTTAATAATACCATAATGAAGTGGGGTATCTCCTTGATTCCCACTTATTTCTATATTTACACCAGCATCTATAAACATTTCAATTAGTAATGGATCATTATACCTTACTACTAAATGAAGTAAAGTATATTCGCGATATTCCTGTGTATTTATATCAATCTCTGGAATAGATAATAACCTATTTAATTCTTTTTTAATTTTGGAATGATCATCACGGTTTTTTCTTACTATTCTGAAAAAATTCCTTACTCTTGTCTTATTCCCTGTATTCATTTTCAACCACATCTTTCAAATTTCTAATTATTTCTTCTCTGTTAAAGTATAAATCGTCTAACGAAATAACTACCTTATTATACTCATCATACTCTTTATCATATATCATATGACTTTCTTCAAGTATATCATTTTCCGACAACATATTAAAAGTAATTTTAACAAGTGCTTTGATTTCTTTTCCTTTAAATATAACTAAATCATAAGGTATAACACCTTTTTTATAAGTGTATTCATCACCTAATTCTGATGCAATCTTTAAAGAGACTTCATCAGTTATCTCGTTATACAAATCAACTCTATCAGATAATAGTGTATCTCTTAGCCTATTATATCCTTTACTAGATAATATATCGTCTTTATCAACTATTGTAAGTTTCCTTGTATTTCTTAGTGCTGATTTAATCGTATTAGTTAGGCTAGAATGATTTTGAATGTCTGATATTATATACGTATTATCACTGCTTGGAACATAGTTCGTATATAACAAAATTTTTATTCTATCAATAATACTATAAAACTCTTCATGCAATTGATTATTTCTTAATAACTTATCAGCTACATTATTAAATATTGATTTCCTAGTGTCTTCACTAAAACAAATAATATTAACTTTTAACTTATCATTTGTTTTAAACTCTTCTAATACCTCATCAACAATATAAATATCTTTAACAATAGATATGCTTTGCCCAACTACAACTCCTGAACCAAATTTGTCAAATAAATGCAAACTTAATCTATAGTTACATTTAAGTTCATATACAGGAAATTCAGAGAACATATTAAAAATACTATCCGCAATATTTATGTTTTGTTCATCACCAATAATAACTACTTGTTTACCCAACTGTGTAAGTTTATTGAAATAATTTTTATGAATCATCTCTGCTCCATCAATTATTACTATATCAAAGTGCTTATCAGTAATATCTCTTAAGCCTGAGATACTCGATAAAATAATATTTCTTTTATTTTTCTTATACTTAGTTCTTAAATAACTAGCATTAAACAAGTTTCTCTCTTCTAGTAAATTATTGAAATTAGCCATTTTATCCAATAACGTTTGATTATTTTCCTTCACAAAATATAATTCAATAAGTTTATCAAAGAATCCCTTCATAAAAGTATTAAGTAAATTGTTCTTTATATAACCATTATTTATATTAGATGCTAATCTCAATTGACCATACATTCTTAAAACATGGTTTAATTCTAGATATTCTAACCATAGTTTTAATTTATCAATGTCGATATATTTTTCAAAGTAATGAATTATAGATTCGATTTTTTCATCATTAAATACTACATCAAAATAATCCTCAACCTTATCAATGATTACATAGACATTATTTAAAGTAATTCCAATTTTATATACATTCTCATATAGTGTTTTGAATGATTTATTATGATATACATCCCTTAAGGTATCGAAGTCATAAAATAACTTATAAAATTTTTCAAAGTTTTTAATAGAAACCCTAATTGGTTTAAAGACAGTATCTTTACCTTTATAATTTTCACCATACAACAATTTAAGATTCTCGTCTTGAGACTCTAAATAGTCATTATTTCTACGGTAATTACTAATAGTGTTTCGAATCGTTTTAAAATTTTCTACAGTTAACTTATTAGGCTTTTTAATAAATAAATCTTTAACCTTTTCATCAAGTTCATAAATCACTTCAATTTGCTTAAACAATTTCTCAAAGTCTTCTTCCATTTGCGAAAAACTACTACTTATAGCTACTGAATAGAAATCATCTTCTACTAATTTATAAAATTCATTTAAATCATACTTAAATTGTAGATTAATTGCATTCACTTCTTTAAAATTTAACTCCGTGAATGATTTAGTTAACTCATTAAATCCAGGTTTGTCTTTAAACTTATCCACAAAATCAAAAGTATCTTCCATCGTTTCAATTACATCTTGTATCGACTCTAAATCAAAATCAATAAAAGTTCTCTCTTTAACTAAATTCTCAATCTCTAGTATTCTGTCTTTTAAAGTAATTATATTCTTTAGTTTTTGAGCAATAACTTTTTTACCTCTTCTAGAGGAAGTAAAATAACTAGTATATGCATACTTTTCTACTAGTATAGTTGAATTTGAAATCTCAACTTTATCTAATTCATTGGTTTTTTCAAACTTTCTTAGATAGTTTTCCACAACAGCTAAATCTAATTGATTAACTTCATCTTTAAAATAAATTTTTGTAACATTATAATCCATAAAATATAATTCAACTTCATGAACATATGAAAGGAGCTCATTGATTAGAGACTCTCTATTAATTATACCAAACCATTCTGTAGAGAAATTCTCTTTATCTGTTAACTTATTAAAGCTATCAGTAAATTCTTCTAAATCTTTATCAAAATCCATATTAAGATTCATTTCAAAATAATTTTTATATATTTTAAATCTTTCAATTAGTATTTCTAATGCACTAATCTCTTTTTTAACCTTATCTTTATTTGCTAGAATTCTACTTATAATTTGTTTATCTTCTCTTGTAAATACATCACCATATAAAGACTCGTAAATATCTTCTACGTCTAAATCAAGGATATCTCTTTTATATGTCGTATGTATTATTGTATATAAACTCATTGTACGACCAGTTATATTATTTATTTTGTTTATTATATTTTTAGCTTCTCCAAAATTGTCAAATGACTCAAACCATGATTTAGGATAGTTTCTAAAATCCATAAAATCTAAATTTTTTAAAGCATCATCTAATGCCCCTAAATCATCAGGTAGGATAAAACCAGCAGCTTCTTTTATCTCGAAAAGCATTTCCTTTATTTTTTTTAACTCATTAATGAAGGAAGTAGTAGTGATAATCATTTTATCTTCGTTATTTTGTGTTTCTCTAATGACTACATCATTCCAAAATGATTTAGATGGACAATCGATATCAAGCTTAGTAATTATGTCTTCTAATTTTATCAATGTCTCTTTAATTTTCTCGACATCATCAAATGTCAAATTTTCAAAAAACTCGACTTCCATTTCTTGTTTTTCTAAATCTTCTAGTTTAATTAACTCCCTAAATACTTCTCTAAAAGTATAACCTTTAAATTGATAGCTAAACTTATCTTGATAATCATATAAATCATCAATTAGGTCTCTTAATTCACGTTTGTCAAACTTATGTTGATCAACCAATCCATCTTCAAAAGGATTATCTACAAATGAGTCGTAAATAAATGGTAATAAATTTACATCTTTTAAGGTTGATTTTAAAGAAGAATAATTCTTTTCAGATACATATATCAAATGTTTATTTTTATCTATCGCGTTAGCGATTAAATTTGTAATAAGTGCAATTTTTCTTGTTCCTTGTTTTGCCTTTACTATTGTATTATGACCTTCATTTATATTATCAAATACCTTCGTTAGTTCGTTATCAATAGCTAAAACATTTCTGTTTGATAAATCCTTATTTATATAATGTTCTTTCTTAACAAACTTTTTATTTATCTTTGTCTTCATAAGAGGATATTCAACTTTAAAGTGTGTCAAATACATCTCATATACAATACGTCCATTAGCTTCATTAATAATCTTTGTTAATTTAGGTGAATCTATTTCTTGAATTTTATTAGAATGAACTTCAATGTTAATATCTTCATCAACATATTTCTTTACTAATGGATTAATAAACACATCTCCATCTTTCACAATTTTAAGTCCATTATCAAAGATTCTAACTGGTATTAAAATATAAGGCATCTTTACTTTGGCAAGTTTCCAACTAATGCTTTGAAATACTAAAAATGCTCTAGAATAAGGGTCGTTTTGTATAATCGAATTAATTAAACTTACTTTAGATAAAATGTGTCTATCCGGATAATTAAATTTCCTAGCTAAAAATTCAATCTTTTCTGGAAGCAAGAACCTCTTCAAATCAATTTCATCGCCCTTTAAAACAGACATGATATCAGTGATTTTAAAAGAATCAAAAAGAAAACAATCAAAGTTGTTTTTATTAAAACTCTCTACTCTATTATCTCTGTAGTTAATTGTGAACTCATTCATTTAATCACCTATATGTCACGTTCTGCATTTTATATATATAATTATACATAAATAAATAGTATTTTACTAATAAAAAAAGTCGATTTAATCGACTTTCGTTATTATATATTTTTTATCCTCATTTGAGTAATCAACAGAGTAATTTCCTTTAGGATATTTACTAAGTAAACTAAATACTAAATTAGTTGTATCATGACCACCACTTAGCAGATTAACATTATACCCTAGGTATTTTAATTTTGATAAATCATTTTTACTTTCATGGTTACCAACCAACTTAATATCAAAAACGTCATCCTTTGATTCTTGTTTTAAGAATCCAAGTTCTTTTTCACTTCTAGTATCCTCACAGATAAACATTACATTTTTTAGTGGAATCTTATTCCCAAAGTTATCAGCTATATATGCACTTTTGAGCGTGTCGTGGATAAACGCTTGTATACTGAAATGAGCAAATTCAATATTCGAAAACATTACTACACTTATTGGGTACTTCTTAATATGATCAGATAGAATCCCACCACGATCAAAGCCTACATAACCTGGTGGTGCACCAATTAATCTAGAGATTGAAGAATGTTCCTTAAATCCTTTTAAGTCAACTTTTAAAAGCATTTCTTCTGTGATATTTAACGTTTTATATAAATCGTCAATCAGAGTTTTATGATTACCTTCAAATAATACATTCATAATATTGGATGTATTTGTTCCAGCTAAAAAGTTTATTAGATATTTTTTTATTTCAGGATAATTCAACTCCATTTTTATAATATCAGATATATCCGAACCAAAAACTCCTGTTATATTCTTGATCGCATTTTTGATATTATCAATACTAACTTTTTTATTCTTATTAAACTTAGCTTCTGTGAAACTTTCATCTAAAATATCAATAGCTTTATCTGGAAACTTCTTTAATACTATTTTATTTTCAGCTTCTGAAATAATATATTCCAAATATTTTTCATCTAATAATGTTTCATGATATTCTTCATAACTTTGTTTAATTCCTCTTAATATATTTAACGTTTCTTCTTTAGAGGGTTCTTCCACAAAGACTGACTGAAACCTTCTTGTTAGGGCTTTATCCTTAGTTATATGTTTGTTGTATTCATCCAGGGTAGTTGCACCAATAACCTTAAAGTCACTTCTTGCTAAATAAGGTTTTAGGATATTAGCAGCATCAAGAGTCCCTTCACTGTTTCCAGTACCAATGATATTATGTATTTCATCTATAAACAGAATATTATTTGAACCCTTTACTTCCTCTAATATTTTAACTATTCTTTCTTCAAAATCTCCTCTATATCTACTACCAGCTACAAGGTCACTCATTTTCATTGCATTTATTGTTAAATGTTTGTAGTCATCGGAATTAGCAAATTTCATTGCCAATCCCTCTACAATTGCTGTTTTACCAACACCAGCATTACCTATTAATAAGGGATTAGCTTTAGTTTTTCTACTTAATACTTTCTCTAATCGATTCAAGTAAAACTCTCTACCAATAAACGGTGATAACTTATTGGCTCTAGCTTCGCTTGTTAAGTTTATTAGATACTTATTCTCTTTTTCTGTTTTAGTAAAGTCAAATACTTCCTCGACATCTTCAATTAAATTCTCTATACTTAACCCCAGACTTTCTAAAACTGAACAAGCTAAATTTTTCCTGTGCTTTAATATCGACAGAAAAACATGTTCTTCATTAACTAACTCTGAACTATTTTCAGAAATCATCTTTAAAGCCATATATAATATCTCTTTATATGCTGGTGTATATATATAAAAATCTTGTTTTTCTTTTCTCACTATGTATAGTGATTCGATTTCACTTCTTAAGTCATCATTCTTTACCTCATACTCAGTCAACAAAAATCTACATATAGAATCCTCTGTACCAAACATTGCCATCAATAAACATTCAGAGCCTATGGTGTGATTTGTCGAAAAATAATTCTTTCGAGATTCATAAATGATGTTTTTGGCTTGATTACTGAATTTTTCAAACATATTACCCCTCCCTCACTCATTAGTCATAATTAAACTTTTATTTCAAGTCTTTATTTCACATTACTTTTTAACTATAATTAAAAGTAACCCTATAAGAATATATATTATTTTTATAGCGTAAAAATACTAAATTTGGGGTGAGTACATGTTTAAATATTCGATAAGTCAAATCGACAAACTTAATAAGGATATACAAAATGAATTTCCTTATATTTTTCCTGCAACTGAGGATATGAATACTACATTCGAGGGTGTATCAAGATTGGTTATGTTGGACAGATACACACAAAAAGATATTAACCACAGTACAATTAGTGTGGGAGATTTAGTAATATGTGTAGTAAAAGAAGATCCTAAGTTCCCTTCTAGAGGTATTGGTAATATTCAAGAAATAAATGGTGATTCAGTTACTATTAAATTAGAAGAGGAATTTAGAGCCTTAGTTGAAGAAAATCAACTTGGTATTATCGAGCGTAAATTAAACAAAGTTGACAAACCTCTAGAACTATATTTCGAACAAATTGCTAAGCGAGTTTCTAGTAATTTAGCCGGAGACGAAACAAATTACGTTGAAGATTTCTATAATGAAATAAAGGATTTAAATATTATTCCTGCTGGTAGAGTTTTATTTGGAGCAGGATCGAACAGCGAAGTAACATACTTTAACTGCTTTGTTATGCCACACATTCACGACTCTCGTGGAGGTATTAGTAAACACCGTGAACAAGTAATGGAAATCATGTCTCGTGGTGGTGGAGTAGGAACAAATGGTTCTACACTTAGACCTAAAAACGCACTAGCTCGAGGAGTTAATGGTAAAAGTAGCGGTTCTGTTAGCTGGTTGAACGATTTATCAAGCCTAACTAACTTAGTTGAACAAGGTGGTTCACGTCGTGGAGCACAAATGATTATGTTAGCTGATTGGCATCCTGATATTATTGAATTTATTATTTCAAAAATGCAAAATCCTAAAATACTACAATTTCTAATTGATAATATTAACGATGAAGATATTATTGCTGAAGCCAAGAATAAATTGAAATTTATTCCTTTAAAAGACTCAGAAAGAGATATGTATGCAAATATTATTGACTTAAGCAAACATGTAGTGTCATTTAGTAAAGAAACTTTAGATGAAGCCGAGTTATTATTAGCTCAAGGTGGACGATACGAAGTACAAAATCCTGATTTCTTAACAGGTGCAAATATTTCTGTTGCCATAACTGAAGAGTTCATGCATGCAGTTGAGAATGATTCAGATTACGAACTTAGATTCCCTGACGTAGACAACTACGACTATGAGACTAAAGTAAAATATAATGAGCTCTGGCAAGAAATTGGTGACGTACGTGAATGGGAACGTATGGGATACCCAGTTAAAACTTATAAAACAATCAAAGCAAAAGATCTATGGAACTTAATAAACGTATGTGCTACATACGCTGCAGAACCTGGAATCTTCTTCATTGATAATGCAAATGAAATGACAAATGCTAAAGGGTATGATCAAAAAGTAGTATGTACAAACCCATGTGGTGAACAACCACTTGCGCCTTATTCTGTATGTAACCTTGCAGCTGTCAACTTAGCTAATATGGTCAATAAAGAAGCGGGAGCTATAGATTATGAGAAACTAGGAAACACTATCAGAGCAAGTATTAGAATGCAAGATAATGTAATCGATAGAACATCATATTTCTTAGAAGAAAACAAAACTCAAGCACTAGGTGAACGTCGAGTTGGTATGGGTGTAATGGGATTACACGACTTACTAATTTGGTGTGGAGTAAGATATGGTTCACCAGAAAGTTTAGAGTTGATAGATGAATTATTTAAATTTATTGCAACTACTGCATATAGAACTTCAATTGAATTAGCTAAAGAAAAAGGTTCATTCCCATTCTTAGATGAAGCTGGTTCTAGAGAAGCATTAGTTAATTCTGGTTATATTCAAAAACTACCGAAAGACATTCAAGATGAAATCTTAAAATATGGTATTAGAAACTCACATCTATTAACTATTGCTCCTACTGGATCAACTGGTACAATGGTTGGAGTATCAACAGGATTAGAGCCTTACTTCGCATTTAAATACTTTAGAAGCGGTAGATTAGGTAAACATATTGAAGTAGATGCACCAATAGTTGAAGAATTCGGGAAACTAAAACAACAATTCTCACATGGTAATTTACCTGATTACTTTGTAAGTGCTAATGAATTAACTCCAGAAGAACACGCAGATGTTCAATGTGTAATTCAAAGATGGGTAGACTCATCAATTTCTAAAACAGTTAATGCACCAAAAGGATTCTCAGTTACTGATGTTGAAAAATTATATTATAGATTATACAAAGGTGGAGCTAAAGGTGGAACTGTTTATGTAGACGGTAGCCGTGATGCTCAAGTATTATCATTAAGTTCAAATGATAAACCAGTTCAGTTAGATATGATTGATGATTTTGGGACTGATCTAGAATTTAAACGAGTAGTAAAAGAAGATAAATCACCAGTATCAAAACCTTTAAGGGGAGATAAACAAGGCCGTGATATCGGTGTTGAAATCGGAGATATATGCCCAATCTGTTTAGAAGGAACAGTTATGGAAATCGGTGGATGTAATACATGTAACAACTGTAACGCACAATTAAAATGTGGATTATAAACTAAAACCTCTCAAGAGAATATGCACCCCATTTAGTAGACAGGAAATAAAAAACTGTTATCCTACTAAAAAGGGGTGCATTTTTATATGGCTAGTAAAGGACAAAAATTTAGAAAGTATAGTCTTGAGCTTAAATTTAAAGTTATTAAAGAAAAAATTGAAGATGGTAAATCATCTGGGTATTTATCTAGGAAGTATGAAATATCAATTAATACTATTAAGAATTGGGTTTATCAATATAGACATGGAAATAGATTTGACACTAAGAAGGGTAGACCTAAAAACGTAAACATTAATTATGAGGAGAAGTATGAAATCCTAAAAAAGTACCAAGCCTTCCTCAAGGATCAACGTATGAAAAGATTGAGTTCATCAAATATGCAAGAAAAGAATTTGGATATAAACTAAATACTCTCTGTGACGTTTTAGATATTAGTACTAAAACGTTTCATAAGTACAAGAACAGAAAAGATCCAGATGTAGATGATTACAATATAATCGTTGGAGTATTTGAAGATACCAATCAATTATATGGTTATAGACGATTGAAGAAGGCTATAAAGGAAAAGCATGGTTGGGTAATAAACCATAAGAAATTGCTTAGAATAATGCGAAAATTTGAAATAAGAGTTAGATATCAAAAGATATATAAGAAACATTTCAACAAAGAGTATATCGAGAATAACACTTATCCAAACTTACTTAACAGAAACTTTAATACAACAAAACTTAATCAAAAGTGGGTTACTGATGTTACATATTTAGTACAAAATGGAAACAGAGCCTATCTGTCAACTATAATGGATTTACATACAAGAAACATAATTGCTTCAAGAATTAGTTATAGAAATGATAATGAATTAGTTATGGATACACTTAAAGAAGCTCTAGATAAACAAAAAGACGTATCTGGATTGATCATTCATTCCGATCAAGGAGTCCAATATACGTCCACTATTTACAAAGTTATCTGTGAGACACACGGAATTAGTATTTCCATGAGCCGTAAAGGCTGCCCACAAGATAACGCACCTATAGAAAGTTTCCATGCGTCTCTCAAACGTGAAACTCTCTATAGTTATGATATCAAATCATTACAAAAATATATACAACTTGTTATTGATTGGATAAAATTTTATAATACAGATAGATTGAGATTAACTTAAAACAAAAAAAACAGGAAGGTTTTAATTTCCTGTCTACTATACGGGTAGCATTACCAGATGAGAGGTTTTCTTACCTTTAGTTCATAAAAGAATAAATTCGACTATTAAGGTAATGCTACAACTCAAAGAATTATAAACTATCAGGGTTATGATATTTAAATAACACTACCACCATCGATATTAACTTTATAATATATAATCAATTAGACTATTGGGCTTTTTTTATACCGTGAATAAACTAATTCATTAATGTCTAATACTATAGAAAAATACAATATATTTGTTATACTAAGTTGGGTGATAATATGTTTTTACCAATGACGAAACAAGAAATGTTAAATAGAGGTTGGGAAAATCCTGACCTTGTACTTATATCGGGTGATGCTTATATCGATCATCCATCTTTTGGAGCAGCAATAATATCTAGGGTTTTAGAGAGTCGCGGATTTAAAGTATGTATATTAGCTCAACCAAATTGGAAAGAAGTTAGTGATTTTAAGAAGTTTGGAAAACCAAGATTAGGATTCTTAATAACATCAGGTGTTGTTGAATCAATGGTTAATCACTATACCGTAAGTAAAAAGAAACGTAACATAGATGTTTATACACCAAACGGTGAGACAGGTAAAAGACCAGATAGAGCTGTTATAGTTTATTCAAATATGGCAAGACAAGCATACAAGGACGTTCCTATTATTTTAGGTGGTATTGAAGCAAGTTTAAGAAGGCTAGCTCATTATGATTATTGGCAGGATAAAATGAGAAGATCAGTTCTATTAGATTCAAAAGCTGATATCCTTGTATATGGTATGGGTGAAACACCAATTATTGATATTGCTGAATCACTAAATAATGGTGTATCAATTAAAGATATTACTTTTGTGAAGGGTACTGTTTTTAAAACAAAAGATATCTCTTATTTTGAACACATTGAACTACCAAGTTTTCTAGAATTAGAAAAAGACAAGATCAACTATGCTAAAAGTTTTAAAATTCAAAACGAAAATACTGATCCAATTAATGCCAGAATACTTGTTGAAGGATACGGCGACTGGTATGTTGTTCAAAACACACCAAGTGAATCTTTATCTAATTATGAATTAAACCACATTTACGATTTAGCGTATGAAAGAAACTATCATCCCATCTATGATGATATAGGACATGTTAAAGCAATTGAAGAAGTTAAAAATAGTATCATAGCAAATCGTGGTTGCGCAGGTGGATGTAATTTCTGTGCATTAACTTATCACCAAGGTAGAACTGTTCAAGTAAGAAGTAAAGAATCTATTCTTGATGAAGCAAGATGTATTATCAAGGATAAAGACTTTAAAGGATATATTAATGATGTTGGTGGACCAACTGCCAATTTTAGTGACGCCATGTGTGATAAACAAAAAACACATGGGACTTGTAAACATAAACAATGTTTATCTCCTGTGTGTAGTCAATTAAAAGTATCACATAAAAAATATTTGGATATATTAAGATCATTAAGAAACTTACCAGAAATTAAAAAAGTGTTCATTCGTTCAGGAATTAGATATGATTATCTAATGCTAGATAAAGACAAATCATTCTTTAAAGAATTAGTCAAATATCATATATCAGGTCAACTAAAAGTTGCTCCAGAACACATAAGTCCTAAAGTATTAGATACCATGGGTAAACCACAAAAACATGTTTATGATAATTTTGTTAATCAATTTAATATTTACAACAACCAATTCAATAAAAAGCAGTACATAATACCATACTTAATGAGTTCACATCCCGGAAGTGATTTAAATAGTGCCATTGAATTAGCTGAGTACCTACATAAAAATAATCAATATCCAGAACAAGTACAGGACTTCTATCCAACACCGAGCACGATGAGCACTGTGATGTTCTATACAGGTGTTAATCCATTAACTATGGAAAAAGTATATGTACCTAAAAAGGATATTGAAAAAAAAATGCAAAGAGCATTAATGCAATATAGAAATCCCAAGAATAAAAAATTAGTTAAAAGAGCATTAATTGAAGCTAACCGAGAAGACTTAATTGGTTTCGATAAACATTGCTTAGTTAGACCATAGGAGGAAATATGAACAACAAACTTAGACAATTTTTTAAAATGAATGCACTAGCGTTCACTATACTTTATTTAGCTATAATAGTTTTAGAATTACTTATTAACTTCGGACTATTATCTACAATTAGCTCTGTAAGTCACATTATCTTATCTGTTCGTATATTTGAATTTTTAACATTTGGATTATTCTTTATTCTCTTAACAATAGAAGCGTATAATCTAAACAGTAAAAACTCGAAAATATTTGCAGTTTTATTTCTACTATTTTTTGGAATTCTACTATTTGTAAATTTATCCATAATATCTACACAATTCCTAATGCTGAATATTATATTCTTAATTATCTATTCTTACTATAGATCAAACGGAAGTAGATTAGATATTCCATTGTCTTACATTGCAGTAGGACATTTCCTACAAGTAATCCGTCTTCCAATACCATTTATGCATTTAATAGCTTATTTAGTATTATTTTATGGATGGGTTAAATACTTAAAAGAATGTAGATATAGATTTGATACTTTCTAATAAAAAAAGACTACTTAGTTGTAGTCTTATTTTTTTCTTTAAATTCAAGGATATCTAGATATTCAACAGCAGTTGGAATATCATTTTCAACTATTGTATCAAAATAGTTATCCACAAATAGTTCTTTATCTTTTACATAACTAATTAAATTAGCAACCAGTAACAATAGTATTAAAATACCAGTTATATTCAAGTATAAAATTGTAACATCTAAGTTTTCTATCGGTTGATCAATGTACTTAATAGTAGCAATAGTAATAGGTAAAAAGATAAGATACTTGCCAAGAATATCTCTTATAAACAGTCTTACTGGTGTAATCCAACCTGTAGTAGGTGAAACTTTTAGATCAAATATTTTCTTACCTATTGATCCTTTTAACATTACTGAAGTTATTCCATAAAAAATAAACAACAGAATAAACATTAACGGAACAATAACTAATAGGTTAAATATCCATAGTGATTGACCAAATATATTGTATGCAATTATTTTCCCTAAGTACTGAGTTCCTGTAGAAATAATGATAAATATTAACAAATCCACAAAGTAAGCACTAATTCTTCTAACTTTCATAATCATCTTCCTTTAATACATTTTCATATTCCTCTAACAAATCCATTATATCATTAATCGTCGAAATTTCATTTAATTTTCTTTTAAAGACGCTTGCGTGACGTAAACCCTTTACATACCAGGCAATGTGAGATCTCATTTCCAAACAAGCTACTTTCTCACTTTTTATTTCAATTAGTCTTTCTAAATGCTTAAGAATTATTTTTTTTCTTAATAGAAAAGGAATGTCCTTTTCTACTTCTTTTCCATCAAGTGTATCTACTATTTCCTTTACTAGCCAAGGATTACCTAATGTAGCTCGACCAATCATCACAGCATCAACACCAGTTTCCTCAATCATTCTTTTTGCATCACTACCACTTTTAATATCACCATTACCTATAACTGGAATATTAACAGCTTCTTTAACTTGTCTAATAATGTCCCAATCAGCATGACCAGAATACATTTGAGATCTTGTTCTACCGTGAATAGCAATAGCACTCGCTCCTGCTCGTTCAATATTTTTAGCTATTTCAACTGCATAGATATGGTCTTTATCCCATCCAGATCTAATCTTAACTGTTACAGGTTTCGAAACAGAATCAACAACTTTCTTCACTATTTTGTAAATTTTATCTGGTTCTAGTAATAATTTAGATCCTGCATTAGATTTAACAACTTTATTAACAGGACAACCCATATTAATATCAATAATATCAGTGTTACATTGTTTATCTATTATCATTGCACCTTCTACAATTGATTCTAAGTCTCCACCAAATACTTGCATACTTATAGGATGTTCAAATTCGCTCACATCGAGCATCTTAATTGTCTTTTTGTTTCCATATTGTAAAGCTTTATCAGACACCATCTCAGCACAAACCAGTCCAGCACCGAACTCTTTACAAACTTCTCTAAACGCAATATTTGTAACTCCAGCCATAGGAGCAATAACTACTTGATTGTCTATTTTAATACTTCCAATGTACCATTCCATAAATCATCCAACTTTCTTCTTAAAATATTTTACCATTTATGGCTTAAAATTATCAATATATGATAGAATAAAAAATATCATATGTAAAGTAAGATCATATACTTTACGCTGGAGGAACACAGATGAAAGATTATTTAGTAAAAGGTTTCGCATATGACGGGACAGTTAGGATTTTTGCAGCTAGAACTACTAATCTAGTTACCGAAGCACAAACAAGACATCAAACTTGGCCAACTTCTACGCAAGCATTAGGTAGAACGTTAACTGCAGCAGTTATTCAAGGCTCTTTCTATGAGAAAGAACAATCAATAACAGTAAGAATTGATGGTCAAGGACCTATAGGGAAAATATTAGTAGACGCCGATGCTCACGGACATGTTAGAGGATATGTTGAAAATGGTAGAGTAAACATGATCTACGAGCAAGGACCAAATAAAGGTCAATCAGCAGTAGGTCAAGCTGTTGGGACAAACGGTTTTATCCACATTACCAAAGACTTAAAAGTTAGAGATATGTTTACAGGTAGTGCTCCATTGCAAACTGGAGAAATAGCTGAAGACTTCACATACTTCTTTGCTGTAAGCGAACAAATCCCAAGTGCAGTAGGGTTAGGGGTAATTGTTGACACTGATAATACAGTAAAAGTAGCTGGCGGATTCATCCTACAAATAATGCCTGGATATAAAAAAGAAGATATTGAGAGAATTGAACAAATCATCAAAGATATGAAACCTATAGGTGAATTATTAGAAGAAGGTAAAACACCAGAAGATATTATTGATATCTTAGCAGACGGTAAATGGCAAAGACTATTAGACTTAGAATTACACTTTGAGTGTGATTGTTCAAAAGAGAAATTTGAACGTGGTTTATTAACTTTACCAAATGAGGATTTAGAGGAGTTATTACTTGATGAAATCACAGAAACAAATTGTCAATTTTGCCAAGAAAAATATCATTTTACTCAAAAAGATATAAAAAATTTAATGGAGGAAAAGTTAAATGCCAAATAAGAAATATATATTAGATTTTGCAAAAGAAATATTAAGTATACCTTCTCCTAGTGGTTACTGTATGAAGGTAATTGAAAGAGTTAAGGAAGAATGTCTAAAATATAATTTAGAATTCGAAAAAACTCCTAAGGGCAATGGTATCATAACTATTAAAGGTCAAGACGATTATGTAGTAGGATTAAGTGCGCATGTTGATACATTGGGTGCTATGGTAAGAAGTATCTCTTCAACAACTTTAAAGTTCACTTCAATTGGTAGTCCAATTTGGGCTACAATGGATGGTGAGTATTGTACTGTCCATACAAGAGATGGAAAAGAATATACGGGTACAATTATTTCTACTTCTCCAGCTGCACATGTTTATAAAGATTCTGGTACAAAAGATAGAAAACCTGAAACAATGGAAATTAGACTAGATGAAATTGTTAAGTCAAAAGAGGATATTCAGGAATTAGGCATAGAAGTTGGGAACTTCGTTTCAATTGATCCTAAAACTACAATTACCGAGTCAGGGTTTATAAAATCAAGATTCTTAGATGACAAAATTAACGTTGCAAGTTTATTTGGATTAATTGAATATTTACACAGAAATAAAATTACTCCAAAACACACAATCAAAATAGTTATCTCTACATATGAGGAAGTAGGACATGGTTCTGCATGGATACCTCAAGATATATCTGAATTTATCGCAGTTGATATGGGTTGTATTGGTAGTGACTTATCTTGTACAGAATACGACGTAAGTATTTGTGCAAAAGATTCAAGTGGACCATATGATTATGAAATGACTTCAAAATTATTAGAAGTAGCTAGAGAAAACAAATTACAACATGCAGTTGATATTTATCCATATTATGGTTCTGACGTTTCTGCAGCATTAAGCGGAGGAAACAATATCAAAGGAGCATTAATTGGTCCTGGTGTACATGCATCACATGGTATGGAAAGAACACATTATCAAGCAGTTGAAAACACAATTAAATTATTAATAGAATATTTAAAATAAAAACGAGGAGATTCCTCGTTTTTTTTAGTCTACTATAATTTTAGCATCTGCTTGCATTGGAGAAGATTCTCTAATATCTCCAGTCGAAACAATTTGAAGTGTATCACCAATTGTAAAATTGTTCGTGTCACATTCCCCGCTAGTACACACTGTATAATCAGTAATATAAACCCAAACTAATCCTTTAACATCACCAGTTGAATCGATTAATACTGAGTCATTAGATATCTCTTCGATTTCACCTTTAATGTCTGGTACATAAATCACTTCATTTTTACATCCCGTTAAACTAAATAACAGAACAAATAATAATAGTGTCTTTTTCATAATTTCCTCCAATTAATAAATAGTTTTTTTTAATCCTAATATCTTCATTAGTATAAAAACTAGCAGTATCCCAATTATAAAAATCAATCTTCTCATAAACCGTACTCCTCACTATTATAGTTTACGAGTATTTATCATATTTAACTATTATTTTTCGTTAAGTTACATTAAACTATTTTTTTCTTGATTCCCTAATTCTTTCTCGTTTAATATTGTACGCAGTAATTTTGAGCGCTTTCTTGTAATTATCAAATCGCTCAATTGATAACTCACCCTCATCAATTGCCTCAAGTACAGCACAATCAGGTTCATGATTATGCTTACAATCTGAAAATCTACATCTTTTTGCGTATTCATATATATCTGAATAGTGTAAATCCATGTCTTCGGTTATATAAGATTGAATAGTTCTAATACCAGGAGTATCTATAATCGCAGAATCTAATTCTTCAATAAAAAACATTTCTCTATGGACTGTCGTATGTCTTCCTTGAGAATCTGATTCTCTGATTTCATTTGTTTCTAGTACTTCACTACCAACTATCTCATTCACTAAAGTTGATTTACCAACTCCTGATGCACCTAAGTATACAGATGTTTTCCCTTTTATAATATCCTTCACAACATCTACATCATCAGCGTTAAAGACACTAATCGCGTAAACATCTAAATTATCTTCTATAGCCCTAACTTGATTTATTATCTCATCGACATTTGAGGAAAGATCTTTCTTTGTTAATAAAATAATCGGTTTTGCTTTACTTCCATAAACAATAGATAAAAATCTATTAATTTTTCTTAAGTTAAAATCATTGTTTAGTGAAACACAAATAAATACTAAATCAATGTTTGCTGCAATTACCTGTCTATTACTCGTTCCACCAACTTCACTTCTAGATAATTCACTGAATCTAGAACATACTTTATGAATAATTCCTATTTCATCGTTTAAATGAAAAATAACGTAATCTCCAACACAAGGGTAATCTGCAGTACCAGATACTATATAACTGAATCGCCCCGACACTTTACCCTTTATTTCTTTTCCCTCAAATACTAAATCGTATAAGTCTCTATTAACTCTTACTACTCTAGCTAATTTCATATCTTTTTTATACGGTTCAAATTCTTTTAAAATCTCTTCTTTAATCTTTATATTTTCTTCCTCCTTAATGTTCTCCACAAAACGCATACAAAAAGGAGCCTCAAACTGGACTCCTTGATATTTTGAAGTATAGTGTGAAGAGAATTGATACTATTTAGTTTTTTCACCTTTAATATTTAACATATGTATCGCCTCCTATCAATCTATTATATCATCATATAAACAAGAAAAAAAGAGTAAATAAACTCTTACTTTTTATAATTATCTTTATATTCTCTTATTAGTTTAATTGCATCTTCTTTCGAATAGTAATCTCCAACCTCTACTTTACCATCTAATTGTAAGTCTTTATATGTTCTGAAGAAATGCTTAATTTCTCTTAAAGTATGGCTTTGAATGTCATCTATACAATTTATATGAGACAATCTAGGATCATCATTAACCACAGCGATGATTTTTTCATCTTTTTCTCCATTATCAACCATATCTAAGTATCCGACTACTCTTGCATCAATAATACATCCAGGGAATGTCTTAGTACTAGCTAGTACTAAAATATCTAATGGATCTCCATCTAAAGCTAAAGTTTCTTCAATATAACCATATTCCGCTGGATATGTCATAGGCGAATACAAAACTCTGTTTAACTTAATTTTATTTTTTTCTTTATCAATTTCATACTTATTTTGTGTATGCATGGGTATTTCAATAATCGCTTCAATAATATATTCCATCATATTACACCTTCTTCCTAAAGTATTATAACAAAAGTGTTCCATAAAAAAAAGTGAACTAATAGATATTCTTTTTACAGACTCATGCTAGTTCTCTTGTAGTTAAAAAAAAAAGCGAGCTAACAGTTATCTTTGTTAATCTTAGTGTTGGAAATAGTCTCCAAAGGACTTCTGATTAGCTCGCAATATTATTATGTGTACAATATTACATTGTATTCTTTTATAGAGTTTAAAGATTTTGGTAATTACTTTCAAGTTGCTTTTTCTAATAAAACAGAATATTATAAGTAGATAACAAGAAAGAAATATGATAAAATGAATTAAAATACGACAAAATATAATATAGGATTGGAGGAAATCTTATGGGATTATTTAATAAAAAAAATAATGAGATTTTAATATTAGATAACTTGGTTGGAACGTTCGCTGAAATGTTAGTAAAAGATGATATCAATTTTAGTATGGATCCTGAGATCAATAATGAAGGTTACACAAAATTTAATTTTGATAAGAAAGATTCTGCTAGAGTTGCAGCAATTACTGATAGGCTAGGTATTACTAAACATTCAAGTAAAGTTGTGGAGAAGAAAGATAATAAATTGCTTAAGTTCTTTATTAAGTTATATTTTTTAGCTTCTATTCTTTTAATTTTAGCTATAACATTTGCGTTCATAGCAAGTAAGAATTGGGAGAATATGCAGTTCTTACAAAAGTATGAGTTTTTGACTCCTGAATTAATAAATAATGTTCTCGTTTATGGATCAAGAATTTGGATTTTCAATTTAGGATTAAGTGTTTTAATTTCTGTTTGGGTATATGCAATTGAAGAAGAGATGAATTATACTACAAAGACAACAGTATACATTCTAGGATGTAACTTAATATTCTTTGTTATAATTATAATTATTTTTAGAAAACTCCTGCATAAAAAAAATAATATGCTAGGACCATTTGGTGGGGTGTTATAATGAAACAATTAATTAAAATTTATGCAGTTGTATCTGCCTTAATCTTATTCTCTATCTTCACATTAGCTGCCTTCGCACCAGAGACATTCATGTCAGTGTTTGAGAAAGTAGTAGATTTAAAATCAAACGGTGGTAAAATATTATCTATCTATTCCCAAGACTTAAGTTCTTTAGAAACATTACTTACTTTATTAGTTTCAGGCTATATAGTGAATTTATTAGTAAACTTGTTAGTATTAGTTATAGCATATATTACAGAAGATAAATTTAATGTACGTATTACTCTTTATGTTTTAGCTATAAACTTATTATTCGCAGCCATTGGTTATTACATTGTTAAATTAGTTTTAGAAACTGGTGTTAAAGGAATAGGTGCAACATTTAGAGCTTTAAGTAGATCAAAATAATAAAAAGAACACTTATAAGTGAAATGATATGATGTTAACGGACAGTTAAAAAGTCCGTTAACATTTTTTGTTATACTTAAGAAAGGGAGTGATAATTATGGGCAGACCTAAAGGTGGTAAAAATCGATACTGGAGTAAAGAAGAGAAATTTAGAATTATATCTAGAGTTCTAAGCGGAGAAGATTCAATATTTCAAATTGCAACTCAAGAAAAGATAAGCGATGGTCTTCTAACAAATTGGATTAAGAAGTATAGAGAGAATGGGATTGATGGGTTAGAAAACAAGAAAAAACCAGGTAATCCATTAGCTAAATTCTCAAAGAGAAAAGATCTTTCAGAACTAGAACAATTACAATATGAAAATATGAAGTTGAGAATCGAAAATGAAAGATTAAAAAGAGGTTATACAAATGAAATTGTAGAGAAAATAAAAAAAAAGAACTAACTCGAAGAGAATATGAGATCATAGAAATTTTATCTTTAAACTTTAATATAATGAGTCTTTGTAGTACTATGGGTGTATCTCGGAGCGTTATTATGGTTGGTTAAAAGGCAAAGATTCTATTAATAGGTATAAGCAGAACAGGATTGATTTAATATCTCTAATTGTTACTGTAAATAAAAAACACCCATCATATGGGTATTGAAGAATTAGAGAGTACATATTTAGAGATACCGGATGGATAGTATCAAGTTGGCTTGTGCATTCGTGTTGTAAAGAGTTGGGAATTAAATCTAAATCCCGAAAAACATATAAGAAATCAGGAAATGAAAGATTAGATTTTCCAAGACTAGTTACTAGTTGGAATGCTAGTCGACCATTTGAGGTTGTTACATCTGATACTACAGTCCTTAAGCACAAAGGGAAAATGAAAGATCTCACACTGTATATAGATGTATTTAACAATGAAATAGTTTGCTATGACTTAGGTGAAGGTAAACATGGTAGCAACTATAGAAGCCACATGTCTGCGTTACAAAAGTTTCTCAATGAAAAATCAAAAAGAGGATATAAAGACCTTGAGACGTTTTTGCACACAGATCAAGGGACAATATATTCCTCCAGAGCATTCCAAGAAGCTCATAAAGATTATAACATAAATAGATCGATGTCACGAGCTGGAACACCTACTGATAATCCAGTCATTGAGTCTTTAAATAGGTGGATTAAATGGGAACTTTATTACGACTTTAGATTTAAACAAAGCGACAATATTGATGAAACCATCGCAAATTACGTTGATTATTTTAATAACAGTAGATTTACAGAAACATTGCAAAATAAAACCCCAGTTGAGTATCGTTCTCAACTAGGGTTTAATTAAAGTCTTTTTTTGTGTCCGTTAACTATTGACCAATTCACTTATAAGTGTTCTTTTATTTTGTTGATAGGTAATCCAACTACATTATCAAAATCACCATCATATGACTTTACTAATTTATTTCCTAATCCCTGTATTGCATAAGCACCTGCTTTATCCATAGGTTCCTTAGTCTTAATATAATCAATTATTTCTTGATCACTATAATCATTGAATATAATTTTAGTTTTATCATACATAGTCTCTACTTTATTATTCTTAATAATACAGACACCTGTTAATACATAATGAACTTTATCTCTTAAATCAGATAACATTTGAAATGCATGTTCATCATCGACTGGCTTACCTAGAATTACATCATCCAAATAAACAACTGTGTCTGCTGCAATAATAGTTTCTTTATGATCTTGATAAATCTCTAGTGCTTTTTGTTTAGCTAATTCCATCACTTGTTCTTCTACAGTAAGTTCTGGATTCAATATTTCTTCTAATGTTGGCTTAATAACCTTAAACTCTATACCTTCTCTTTTGAGAATTTCCTTTCTTCTCGGTGAACCGCTAGCTAATATAATCATGCTTTTTCGATATTAGGTACTCTGGATAATAAAACTGCACCTAGCGCTAATGGAATTAATAAGAATAATACAGAAGTATTAACTGTAAAGTTTGTATAAGTATAGAGTGAAGCTAAGATAAATGGTGAGAAGATTCCAGCAAATCTACCAAATACGCTGAAGAAACCAAAGAACTCATTAGCTTTTTCTTTAGGTACCATTCTTGCAAAGAATGATCTAGATACTGCTTGTATTCCACCTTGCGCAGAACCAACTAAGACTGCAACTACTAACATTAACCATGTAGTGTTTTCTTGGATATTGAATACAACAAGAATTGTAAGTGCGTACATAAAAATTCCATAGAAGATCATATTTTTAGCACCAAATTTTCTTGTTAAATTACCAAATAACAATGCACTTGGAAAAGCGACTAACTGTACAATAACTACTACAGCTAATAACATTGTGTCTCCAACCTTTAAATCTCCACCGATTGTTGTTGCTAATCTGATAACACTATTAACAACATCGATATATAGTAAATAAGCAAGCATGTAAACGAAAATTGATTTATATTTTCTAAAATCTTTGAAGATTAATGCTAAGCTGTTTAAAGATTTAGTAAACATCTTCTCTTCTCTTTCAATTGAATAAGTTTGCTCAACGTTTCTCAGTATTGGAAGCGAGTAGTAAAACCACCATAAACACGCAACAATAAAAGCAAAACTTATAGATAAGTTATACATTGTAAAGTTCCAAGCACCAAAAGTAAATATTTGCGTTCCATCAAGGATTTCAAACGTTACTAAAGCAAATGGTATTAATCCTACAAAGAATGGAATTAAACTACCAATGTATCCCCAAGCAAAACCGAATGATGATAAAGTGTCCATATTATCTTCTTCAGTTACATCTACTAAAAATGCATCATAGATAACATTAGTTGAATTAAAACCTATAGATGAGATTGTAAATATTGCTAGTAAAGTAATCCAACTTAATCCTGGAATAGCAATACCAAACCCTCCAATTAATCCTACTGTTAAGAATAATCTAAAGAATTTTCTTTTGTTACCTTTGTAATTAGCAACAGCTCCAATAATCGGAGACATAATAGCTACAACTAAAGCAATTCCTGCAGTTAAGTACATAAATGTAGAACTTACAAATTTAGAGTCAGAAAATCCATCATTTATTGCAATATGTTTTGATAGTAACGGGAATAAAACCGTAATAACAGTTAAAACAAAAGCTGAGTTTGCAACATCATACAAAACCCAACTTCGTTCTTGCTTTGTTAAGTTTTTAAATTTAAACATATTAATCCTCCCTATTTATTCTACTTAAATTATATCATATTAACTTTCTTAGAATCATAAGTTTTTGTAAAATAGTGGTATAATAAAATTAACAAAGGAGGGATAATATGCCTGATTCCATTACGCATGCATTCTTTGCTGAAGAAGTAACAAAAAAATTGAATATAGATTCAATAAAGCTAAATAATGAACTTTATTTAGTTGGAGCTCAAGGACCTGATCCATATTTTTATTATAAATTTCTTCCATGGAAAAACAATGAAGGTCTACCTAAGATAGGTAATCTATTGCATTCTAAATTTACTCAGCGATTTTTTTTAACTTATTTAGATAAATTAAAGGAAAACTACTCTAAAAATGGATATTCTTTCATATTAGGTTGGATTTGTCATTACGCATTAGATTCAATTACACATCCATATATCTACCATTTTACAGGAAATTATATAAAAACTGATAAAAGCACATACTCATACAGAGGTAATCATCTTCAATTAGAAAGATCGATAGATTCAATCTTCTTAAGAAGAAAAGGATATAATTCAAATAAATTTAAAGCAACAAAAGAAATATTCACTTTATTAGAAATACCTTCCGAAGTTGTGCAACTACTAGATTCTACAATAAAAGATATATATGGCTTAGACAATATGGGAAATAACTATAATAATGCATATAAAGATTATAGGAAAAGTTTAAACATTATGAGTTATGATCCTTATGGAATTAAAAAACTACTCTATAGGGTAATGGACTTATTTAATAGAAAAAGTAAATTTGTATATAAAACGTTTTCTTATTATAATAATGTAAACCCAAAAGTTGATTACTTAAACGAAAGTAACATAGAATGGGTTCACCCATTGGATGACTCTGAAGTCTCTACGGAATCTTTCATTGATTTATATAATAAAGCTAAAAATAAAGCAGCTTTCATCATAACTAAAGTTAACGAGTATATGCTAAACAAGAATACTGACTTATCTAATGTGATTAAGAATATAACTTACGATACTGGAAGAGAATTCTCTGATAAATCTCAAATGAAGTACTTTAATTCAATATTATAAAAGGTAAACCAAATTATGATATGATACCTCTAAAGTAGACACAGTAATTATTAAAAATTACTAAAACTACTTTGGAGGTTTTTTTTATGGGCAGAATTTCAAAAATAAACAAAGAAGATAGAATTAAAGCATGTAAGCAATACGAGCAGGGAAAAGGTAGTTTCGATTCAATCGGTTTTTCATTAGGTGTAAGTAAATATGCAGTACGTAATTGGTACTACAAGTACGAGAGACACGGTCAATTAGTTTTTAACAATAAGAAAAAGAATAGAACGTACACTAAAGAGTTTAAAATGAGTATAATAAATGATTATTTAAGTGGTGGAGGATCATCAACTGATTTGGCAGTGAAATACGATATCGCAAGTAGTATGGTTTGTAGATGGATAAACAAGTATAATGATGGTATAGAAGTAACAGATTACAATCCCAAAAGTGAGGTCTATACCATGAAAAAAAGAAAAACAACATTTGAAGAACGTGTAGAAATAGTAAAGTGGGTTATCGAAAATAGTATGAACTATAAAGAATGTTCTTCTAAATTTTCTATACCATACAGTTCAGTTTATTCATGGACTCATAAATATTTAAATAATGGTGAGGACTCGCTAAAGCATAATAAACGTGGTCGTAAAACAGAAAATAAAGTAGACCTAGATTCTTTAAATGAAGTTGAGAAATTGAAACTTTTACTAGCAGAGGAAACCAAAAAACGTAAATATGCAGAATTATCACTTGAAGTATATAAAAAAAAAGAAGAATTACGAAAAAACTTTATCAAAAGTAAGGCAATTAGATGTATATAAAACAGTAGATTATTATATTTCAAAAGGAAAATCTGTTAAGTTATTATGTGAGATATTAAACATACCAAGAAGCTCTTATTATAAATATAAGGCGAGAAATAAACCGGAAAAAGAAAAACATGATGAGTTACTATGCGAGTTAATAAAAGAGTATCATGAAACTTTTGATCAAATATTAGGTTATAGAAGAATGACATTATTTATAAATGTATTAAACCATTTAAATCATAGTGATGGTTATATTTATAGATTAATGACCTTTTTAGGTGTTAAATCAAGAATAAGACGTAAAAAGACTAATAGAAAGAAAACCAAACCAGATTATATAGCTGAGAATATACTGGAAAGAGATTTTAGTGCTTCAGCACCAAATGAGAAGTGGTTAACAGATGTAACTGAGTTTAAGATTCCTTCAGAAAATAGGAAACTATATTTGAGCCCAATATTAGATTTGTATGATAAAAGTATTATTACTTACGAAATATCATTTAGAAATACGAATCAAGTAGTGTTTAAAATGTTTGATAAAGCAATGGAACTAAATCCCGAAGCAAAACCTATATTCCATAGTGATAGAGGGTTTCAGTATACAAGTAAAGTATTTAAGAAGAAAATTGATAAGGCAAAAATGGTACAAAGCATGTCTAGACCTGGTAAATGTATTGATAATGGACCTATGGAAGCATTCTTTGGGACCCTTAAAAGTGAAATGTATAATGGTAAGAAATTTAAAAATTACGATGAATTAAAGAAAGCAATTGATTCTTATATATTTTTTTACAACAATAAAGATTTCAAGCTAAATTAAAAAGTATGGCCCCGAATAAATATCGAAGCCATGCTTTAATATAATTTTTAATAATTAAGTGTCTACTTGACAAACATCAGTTCATTATTGGTTTACCTTTTCTTTTAATGTATCTATATAATCAATATTTGTTCTATTTATTAGTAAAGGAGTAATTCCTATATAACCATTTTCATGTGCATACATATCTGTTGTCTCATCATTTTCAGATTGAATAATCTCATACTTGTTATGGAATAGTCCATCAGCTTCTACAAATGTAGTACGGTATTCTTTTTTTCCCTGTTTACATACCTTAAAACCTTTTGATTCAGAAAATTTTGGGTTAGGGAAATTAATATTTAGTACAATATTATTACTATATAACTTATTTAAGATCACAAAGTCTAGCGTGTTTTCTAGCTCTTTTTTAGCTAGAGTGAAATCTCTTCTTCCACCAACAGATA
Organism: Mycoplasmatota bacterium WC44; assembly: GCA_046529715.1. GTDB lineage: Bacteria > Bacillota_I > Bacilli_A > MAG-NZ > MAG-NZ > WC44. The sequence continues at coordinate 42,206 of CP134881.1, read as the reverse complement.
ATGCAATTCCAGGTATATTATACAAAGCTCCTTCAGTAGCACCAGCTACTGTACCAGAATAAAAAACATCTCCACCTAAGTTTGGTCCATCATTAATACCTGATACAACTAAATCAAACTCTACATCAAACTTATGGATCGCAAATTTGACGCAATCTGCCGGAGTTCCCCCTACACCATAAACAGTATCGGAAATTTTTTGAGCTTTAAAAGAATTTAGAATTGTTATGCTATGACTTTTTGCGCTCTGTTGTTCGAGTGGTGCAGAGACGTATACATTCCCATATTTTTTCATTACTTCTTGTAATATTTTAATACCCTCTGCTTCTATTCCATCATCGTTCACTACTAATATATTCATCATTTGTTCCTCACTTCTTTTACTTATTGAGTGAATTTACAACACATTCACTACTATCATTTAAATTTTTATAAGATATGGCATATTAAAATAAATTATCTCTGAATCAACAATTTGATAATAATATATTCTATAGTATTACACTATCTAAATATTTAAACCAGCATAATATACAATTTATACTTTGGTAAATACTAGATTATCTTAACCAAAAAATTCTGTCTAATTTAGATTTTATTTTCATCCATACCCTTACCTCACATAGATTCTAACATAATTGTTTTAATATAATCATATTTTTACACATTTCCTTATAAGAAACTTTTAAAATATTTAAGAGGTGATGTATATGATAAATATTAAAAAGATTTTATTAACAATAACACTTGGGGGATTTGTTGTTCTTACCAGTGGATATAATGTGGGTTTAAGTATTTATATACCACTTATGACTATTTTAAGTTCGCTAAGTATTTTAAATCCAATATATGGTTTGCTAGGGGCGATGATATCAAGTTATTTATTTAACTTTGAACTTATGATTCCTGTAGTTGCCTTTACTATTGGGTTCTACTTACTAAAAAGATTAAAATTCCTAAGATTGGAATTAATAGTTTTATTTACTTGTAGTGTGAATTTTTTCATTTATAACGATATTGTAATTACAGCAATATCTGCATTAAGTAGTACCTTACTATATATTGCGTTATCTTTAACACTAAATAAAAAAAGAACTATAGTAAATTATTTTCAACCTTTTATAGCATCTTTACTTATTTTCGCTTCATTAGGAGCATCACAAATAACAATTTATAATATTAACTTAGGATTCATTGCATCATTATTTAGCATAATGTACTTGTCTTACAACAGATTCTATATATATAGTATTGTTGTGTCAGCACTTACAAGTATTTATTTTTTCCAATATGATTATGTAGGTGTTTTATTATATCTAGCAGCTATTACATACTTCTTACCTACTACCTTAAATTCTATTGTTTACGCTGGACTTGTAATTAGTGCAATGTTTACTAATCTACTTCCAATCGATTATCTAACAGTCTCGTTATTAGTAATTGCGATTAATGAGGTACTAATGTCACTAATATACAAAAAAGAGGATGTTCTACAAACATTTGAGAATATCTACAAAAATCTTACAGAAAACATCAATAATGAGATATTAAAGTACGTATCATTTTTAGAAGAGTTTTCAAAAAACAATATCTACTCTAAAGACTATAACCAAGCTCTTGATACGAATACAACTAAAGTTTTACGACAGGTTTGTTCGAAATGTCCAAATAAAAAGTGCTTCAATGGTAATAGGAAACTTATAATTAAGGTTATAAGAGAACTGTTAAAAGGAAATAATCTAGATCAACGTAGCCAAAGCTTATTTAACCAATGTAAAAGCAAGACTTACCTTATGCAAGTAACAAGTAGTTTGTTAGACTCAAAAGTTGGTAAACTATCACACAAAGAAGCTACTTTAACAACACAGATTGAAGGATTCACAAATTCACTAAAGAATTATGTGATAGATGCTACTCAGTCAGTTAAAATTGAGCATGATAACTTCCTTAAAATAAAAAATGCAATCACAAGAGCTGGCTTGAACCTTTCACTCTTTGAAATAAAGAAGCCTTACTTAGAAGATTTTGTTATTAATATTGGTATAAGAGGGACAAGCTATGATGAGTGTAAAAGTAATCTAGAAAATATTATGAGTAAAATACTGAATGTAAATATAAAAGTTAACCTCCTAAGTGAACAAAACAACTCCTTATTTGTTTCTTTAACACCAGACACTAATTATGATATAAGTTATGGATTTAGCTCACTTGCCAAGAAGGGGTTATCAATATCTGGTGATAACTATCTAGTAAAACCATTAAATAACGGAAAATTCATTGCTGCTATATCAGATGGTATGGGTCATGGATATAATGCTCATCATGAGAGTAAATCACTAATTAACTTGGTAAATAAGGTGACTGACCTAAGTTTAGAAACAAGTACTTCAATAAATATCATGAATACCTTATACAATATGCAAGATTTCTTAGATCAATATGCAACCTTAGATTTATTAGAAATTGATAGAGTTACAGGTTTTGGAACTATCTATAAGTTCGGATCAACTCATACTTATATTGTTAAAGAAAAGGGTAATATAATTAAATTATTTAACGATAACTTACCTATAGGTATTTTAGATAAAGTAGAATCAAATTCATTAAAGATTGACAACAACGATTTAATCATTATGATTACAGATGGAATTATTGAACAAATTGGTGCGGATACTAAGTTTGAAAATTTCATTCAGTCCTTAACAAAAGAGCATGCGCAAAAAGTAGCTTATGATATCATTAATTTCTCTACTACGTTACAGGATAACAACAATAGAGATGATATGGCTGTAATTACCCTTAAGGTTACAAAAAAAGTTGCTTAAATTAGACTTCGAAAGAAGTCTTTCTAATGTAACTTGTCCATGTTTCTTATTTAGATGACTATAGATGTGTTATAATTAATTACATTAAGGAGTTTATATGATTGAATTAGGTAATAAATTTAAATCTAAGAAAATAGTCATTGCCGTTTCCGGAGGAATCGATTCAATGGTTCTTTTTCATCTGCTAAAAGATTCAGATATTATTATTGCCCATGTAAACCATAATGTTCGAAAGGAAAGTAAAGTAGAATTAGAATATTTAGAGGACTACTGTAGCCAATTAAACATTCGTTTTGAAAGTATAACCTTAGATTATACTGAAAATGAGAAAAGCGATAATTTTCAAAAGGTGGCTAGAGAAAAAAGATACAACTTCTTCTTTAATGTTGTAGACAAGTATAAGGCCGATTATTTAGCGTTAGCACATCATGGTGATGATTTAATCGAAACTGTACTAATGAGTTTATCTAGAGGAAGTGGATTAAAAGGATATGGTGGGTTTAGTGAATCTAGCATTCTAAACGGCTATAATATAATTCGTCCTTTAATTAGATATAATTCAGAAGCTATCCTAGGTTACGCAAAAAGCCATAATATAAAATATTTCGAAGATTCATCTAACAAAAGTACTAAATATACAAGAAATAGATATCGCAAAGAAATTTTACCGTTTTTGAAATTGGAAAACCCAAATATTCATCATAAATATTTACAATATTCAAATACTATTTTAGACGCTTATAATTATATTTATGAAGATGTAAATGAATTTTTAAAGGAAGAATTTTCAATTAAGAGGTTCTCAAAATTGAAATTAATAGTGCAAAAAGAGGTAATATCAACTATTCTTAGTGGATATGACATAAACATTTCAAACGTAATTCTTGATAATATAATTACAACATTACTGAGTGAACATCCAAATCAAGAAATTACTTTATCAAACGAATATATTCTCTATAAAGAGTATGATTCAATAAATATAAGTAGAAAGAATACCGTTGATAAATATTCAATTATAATAAGTGATTTTGGTGAATTTAAATTACCTAATGGAGATATATTAATTGTTAGTGAAAAAAGATGTTTAAATAATAAAACATTTTTAAAATTATGTTATAATAATACAGTATTTCCAATAATAGTAAGAAATAGGATTCCTGGAGATAAAATTAAACTAGATTATGGAACAAAAAAAATAAAAGATTTATTTATTGATTTAAAGATACCGAAAAGTAAAAGGAATCAAGTTCCATTGATATTAGTACAAGAAGAAATTATTTGGATACCAGGGATAAAACAATCCGTCTTAAATAATGGAGAAAATTTTATTTACTTAGAGTATAAAGGAGACTAGCATGAAAGATCATATCGAAGAAATATTATTAGACCAAGATGAAATAAGAGATATATGTAAAAAACTAGGTGATAAAATCTCTGTTGATTACAAAGATAAATTTCCATTAATGATTGGTTTATTAAAAGGGTGTGTACCATTCATTGGCGATTTAGGAAAATACATCACGATCCCTGTTGAAATGGATTATATGGATGTATCAAGTTATCACGGTGGAACTGAGAGTTCTTTAGAAGTTAAAATTATTAAAGACTTAAATCAACCAGTTAGAGGAAGACATGTACTTATAGCTGAAGATATTGTTGATACTGGTAACACATTAAATAAGGTTATTCAGTTATTAAAATACCGAGGAGCTATCAGTGTTGAAGTTGTAACATTATTAAACAAAGAAGAGGGACGATTAGTACAAATGGTTCCAAAGTATATAGGTTATGAAATTCCTAAAAAATTTGTAGTAGGTTATGGTTTAGACTATGATGAAAAATACCGTAACTTACCATATGTAGGAGTACTTAAACCTGAAATCTACGAATAGGAGAGATATGTATGGCACAAGTTAAAAGACCAAACCCAAAACGTAAATTAAACATAGGAGACCTTGTACTTGGGATAATCCTAGTTGGAATTATAGTTGGGGTTTATTATTCATTTGTATCAACAAATGATAAACCAGTAGAGTTTAGTTACACAGATTATTATGAAGAGATAGTTAACGACAACGTTGCTACTATAAATTCACGACCAGAAACTGGAGATTACAACGACGATATATATAATTTAAGTGGTACTTTATCTGACGATTCAGAATATATCGTTAGAATCCCAACTACTGATAAATATGATGAAATAATTGATATAGCTAGAGCAAATGGCGTTAGTATAGTTCCTGAAGTAGTTAATAGCGTAAATATCTTCAGTATTATATCTTGGCTATTCCCAATGATATTAATATTCGGGGTGTTATTCTTCTTAATGAGAAACGCTGGTGGAGGCGGAGGAAACAAGGCCTTTGACTTCGGTAAGTCTAGAGCAAAGTTATCAAGAAGCAAAACAACAACATTCAAAGATGTTGCTGGTGTAGAAGAAGAAAAAGAGGAATTAATGGAGTTAATTGATTTCTTGAAAAATCCAAAAAAATATATTGAAATAGGTGCAAGGATTCCTAAAGGTGTATTATTAGTAGGACCTCCTGGTACAGGTAAAACATTATTAGCTAGAGCAGTAGCTGGTGAAGCGGATGTTCCATTCTACCTAATCAGTGGATCTGACTTTGTTGAAATGTTTGTAGGTGTTGGTGCTTCTAGGGTACGTGACATGTTCAAAAACGCTAAACAAACTGCTCCATGTATAATCTTCATTGATGAGATTGATGCAGTTGGTCGCCAACGTGGTGCTGGATTAGGTGGAGGAAACGATGAACGTGAACAAACACTTAACCAGTTATTAGTTGAAATGGATGGATTCGGTTCAAATAGTGGTATCATCGTTATGGCCGCTACTAACCGTCCTGATGTATTAGATCCTGCGTTATTAAGACCAGGTCGTTTCGATAGACAAATTACTATTGGAAATCCGGATGTTAAAGGTCGTACTGCAATTTTAGAAGTACATGCTAGAAATAAAAAGATTTCTGATAGCGTAAAACTTGAAGATGTAGCAAGACGTACTCCAGGATTTAGTGGTGCTGACTTAGAAAACTTACTAAATGAAGCAGCATTATTAGCTGCTAGAGATAATAGAAAACAATTCGATATCAAGGATATTGATGAAGCAGTTGATAGAGTAATGATGGGTCCTGCTAAGAAGTCGAGAAAATTCTCAGATAAAGAAAGAAACTTAGTAGCACATCATGAAGCAGGTCATGCTGTTATAGGTGTAAAACTTGACAACGCAAATGTTGTTCACAAAGTAACAATCATTCCTCGAGGTCAAGCAGGTGGTTACGCTCTTATGTTACCTGAAGAAGAAACATTCTTAGAAACAAAATCTAGTTTACTTGATAGAATCACTGGTCTACTAGGTGGACGTGTTTCTGAAGAATTAGTTTTCAATGAAGTATCAACTGGAGCTCATAACGACTTCCAAAAAGCTACTTCAATCGCAAGAGCTATGGTTACTGAATATGGTATGAGTTCACTAGGACCTATCCAATATGAACGTAGTACTGGACCAGTATTCCTAGGTAGAGATTATACTAAATCAAGAGACTTCTCAGATAAAATGGCTTTGGAAATTGATAAAGCGGTTAAAGAGATTATTGATGAGTGTTATAAGAAAGCTCAAAAAGTACTTAATGAAAATATGACTTTAGTTAAAAGAATTGCTCATTACTTATTAGAAGTAGAAACATTAACTAAAGAGGAAATCTATGAAATCGTTGAATCTAACAACCTTAAATGGTGGGATGAAAAACTAGCTAAAGAAACTAAGGTAGATTTTTAAAATCAAAAGGATGCATCTAGCATCCTTTTTTTACTGTCTATTTTTATCTAAACTATCTACTTTATCGATTATTGATCCATATTTAATCTTAAAGAAAAAGAAATAAACATAACCAAACAATGACACTGTAGCTACTATTAACCAAATATTTCTGAACGAGTATCCACTCTCAATCAATGAGCCTGTTAATATTGTTGCTGCCATATGCCCACTCATATAAAATAGTGTCATAGCTCCAGCAATTCTACCTAATATATTAGTTGGTACTATTTTTGAAAGTATTGGTGCTACACCAATACTGATAATAATTTCACCAATAGTAAATATAATCATTAATATGAAAAATATATACAGTGATTCCGTTAACGAGTAGACAAAGAAAGTAAATACATACAGTGTAAAACCAATAAATATTTTATTAAGTGCCGATTTCTTTCTTAATATGTATGTAATAAATGCTGTTCCTAAAACTACTGTTAGACCATTAGTGCTATATAAGAATCCAAATATCTTTACACCTTCTTCAAACAGATGATTGACGTAAAGAGGTAAAGTAAGGTCTAATTGACCATATGCAAATGAAGTAAAGAATGCTAAAATCCCATAAAATATTATAACTGGTCGATCTAATATAATTCTAAATAATGATCCTTCTGCTTCTCTTTCAAATTCATTTACTATAACATCTACATTTTTTTCTTTAACAAATAACACCAATAGTAGCCAACCTGTAAAGGTTGTTAATACATCTATTGTAATAAATAAATTAAAATGGTTCTCAAGTAACATTGCACCAACTGCTGGTCCTATAACTACACCTAAATTAAGTGCTAGATATATTAAGCTATAAGCTGATTCTCTTTCTTCTGTTTTCGTAACATTAGCTAATAACGCTTCATGTGAAGGCCCAGATAATCCAAAAAAGAACATCCCAACCATTAATAATAAGGCAGTAATAATTCCTATATCAAAAAAGATTATTGACAAGAATGAAATCATAGCTAGAAATTCAAATACTACTATAGTTCTTTTTTTACCAAACTTATCAGATAACAATCCCCCTAGTAAAGAACTCACTAATCCTACAATCATACTTATTACTAGATATATAGTTATTTCGCCTTCTGTTAGTTTTACTTTATCTTGCAAAATTAAAACAAATAGTGGCCAAATAAATGCTCCCATTGTTTGTAATAATTTCGAAGTACATACAATATATACTTCTTTTGATAATCCCTTGTATTGATCAAATATTTTCATGTAATTCACCCCATCTAAAAATTATTATATCACAATTTCTGCTAATATTTGGTATAATCTAAATAAGGGAGTTGATATAATGCGTTTAGATAAATACTTAAAGGTATCTCGACTTATTAAAAGACGTACTGTTGCAAAAGAAATATCTGACAATGGACGAGTAGAAATAAATAATAAAGTAGCTAAGTCAAGCAGTACAGTATCTATTGGTGATGAGCTTAAAATCCACTTTGGAAACAAGATTGTTACTGTATTAGTGAAAGACATACTTAATTCTACAAAAAAAGAAGATGCCAATTTAATGTACGAACTTATTAGTGAAGAAAGAAATGCATAGAAATGCATTTTTTTTATTTCATAACATATATTTCTAATGAGGTGAGATGATGGAACAAAAAACACATCAAATATTTTTAAAGGACAGGAAGTCATTGGAAATTACTGGTGTCAAAAAGATTGACAGTTTAACAGAAGAGGAATTTGTAATAGAAACTGAAATGGGTTATATGTCAATTTTAGGGCAAGAATTAGAAATGAGAAATTTAGATGTTGAAAAGGGCGAATTACACGTAAAAGGTTATATAACCCTGATAGAATATAAAGATCATCATGTAAGTTCATCTAAATCTATGCTCTCAAAATTATTTAAATGATTCCTCTTAAAACACAATACTTACTAGTATTAAATTCTGTCATATTTGGAATGTATCTCGGTATTACCTTCGATATTCTAAGATTTTTTAGAAAGAATAGTTACTGGATGAAAGTTATTACGGACATCTTATTTTGGGTAGTACAAAGCGGGATTGCTAGTTTGTTTTTCTACAACATAAGTTATGGAATTATTCCAATATATTTATTCATGATGTTTTTTGTTGGATTTTTACTTTATTATTACTTCTTTCATGAATTTTTTTGGAAAAAACTTATAGAGCTAAAACATAAAGGTAGTAGGGTTTATGTTAACACTAGGCGACAGAGAAGATTTTTATTTGGCGTTGATAATTATGAAATACTTATTAAATTCATAAAGAAAAGATTTAAAAAAAAGAAATAACACTATAAGTGTTATTTTTACATTTATCTCATAGTTCTTTATATTAAACAAAATAATGATAATACTAATGGTTGTATACTAATTATTTATCACGATAAAATGAATATATTATTAAATTATAGTAATTAAAATAGGCTATAACGTTTTTTTAATTGGAATAATATGTTATTCTACAATAGATGTGCTATAATATATAAAGATTTTTTATAAGAGGTGACTAACATGAAATTATCAGAACAAGAATTAGTAAGAAGAGATAAACTTAAGGATTTACAAGAAAGAGGTATCAATCCTTTTGGTACTGCTTTCAAGCGTACACACACTTCAAATGATATTAAGAATGAGTATGAAAAATATTCTAAAGAAGAATTACATGAAATGGAGTTACCAAGCATAACTATAGCTGGTAGAGTTATGACGAAACGCGGTAAAGGTAAAGCTGGTTTTGCTCATATTCAAGATTTACATGGACAAATTCAAATATACGTTCGAAAAGATGAAATCGGAGATGAAATGTTTGAAGTTTGGAACAAAGCTGACTTAGGTGACATTATTGGTATAACAGGTATTCCAATGAAAACTGGAATGGGTGAGCTATCCATTAGAGCAAAAGAATATAATCATTTATCAAAATCATTACGTCCATTACCTGAGAAGTTTCATGGTTTAACTGACGTTGAAGAAAGATACAGACGTAGATATTTGGATTTAATTATGTCTCACGAAAGCAAAGATACATTTGTAAAGCGTTCATTAATAATCCAAACAATGAGAGAATACTTGAACGGTTTAGGATATTTAGAGGTCGAGACACCTGTATTACATCCAATATTAGGTGGAGCGTCTGCAAGACCATTTACTACTCATCATAATCAATTAGACATGCCATTCTATATGAGAATAGCTGTAGAGCTTTATTTAAAACGCCTAATAGTAGGTGGATTAGAGGGTGTTTATGAAATTGCTAGAACATTCAGAAATGAAGGTGTATCTTTTAAACACAATCCTGAATTTACAATGATGGAAATCTATGTTGCTTATTCAGATATGTTGGGAATGATGGAACTAACTGAGGATATGATTATATATATCACTGAAAAAGTTGTTGGTACTACTAACATCACATATGGTGACTTAGAAATTGATCTATCTAGAGGTTGGAAACGTGCTCATATGGTAGATTTAATAAAAGAATTTACTAGTGTAGACTTCTGGAAACAGATGACATTTGAAGAAGCAAAGGCCTTAGCTGTGGAAAAAGGTATCCATGTTGAGAAACATCACTATGGTGTTGGGCATATAATAAATGAGTTCTTCGAAACATTTGTTGAAGAAAAATTAATTCAACCTACGTTTGTATATGGTCATCCAGTAGAGATTTCTCCTCTAGCTAAAAAGAATCCTGAAGATCCAAGATTTACAGATAGATTTGAATTATTTATTGGTTCTAGGGAGTATGGAAACGCATTTAGTGAATTAAATGATCCAATCGATCAAAGAGAGCGATTTGAGAATCAGTTAAAAGAGAAGGATTTAGGAAATGATGAAGCTAACGAAATGGATATTGATTACGTTGAAGCTTTAGAATATGGTATGCCACCTACAGGTGGATTAGGGATTGGTGTTGATAGATTAGTTATGCTATTAACAAATTCTCCATCTATTAGGGATGTATTATTATTCCCCCATATGAAACATAGAAAAGGATAGATAATGGTATTTTGGTATATTTCAACTGGTGTAGTTTTAAGTGTTGATGCAATTCTTATTTGTGCAGTCTATTCGATGTGACATAGAAGAAAGGACTTATCAATAGTATTGCTTCCTGTGTTTATTTCACTATTACATGTTACATTTCCTTTAATATCAGGATTTGCTGCAAATTTAATTCACATATACGTATAAAGTTATTCAAAGTATTTTGTAGCAGCTATTTTCCTTTATTTAGGAAAACAGTACTTAACGCATTCTTATTAGCCGTTGGAGTAAGTATCGATTCAATTGTAGTTGGACTATCACTTGGATTAAGTCCAGTAGGTCATAACATAATTTATGCAAGCTTAATATTTGGGATCGTTACATTCGTTTTGAGTTATTCAAGCTTGAAATATGTTCAAAATATAAGGTTTATAAAAAAATTAAATTTTAAAAATATTTCTGGAGGATTCTTTATTCTTCTGGCTATATTATCATTATTTGAAGTATTATAAAAAGGCGAGATATCTCGCCTTTTTTTATACTACTTTTAAGTTTTCACCTATTTGCCTATAAATTTCACTGATTGGTAGATATTCACCATACTCTTCAGTTAGATCAACCATAATTGCATCAATTTCTTCGTAAAGAAGATTACTAATAGATTCTCTAGCAAGTAAAGCACTTTCAACTTGATCTATGTAATCCTGAATATTCTCACTATCAGATTCTTCCATACTAGTATAATCGGTTTTGAAATCTTCTAATTCACAAAGATAATTAAATACAACTGAATTCTCATCCAGCGCTTCAAATGATTTAAAACTACTAGCAATGTAAGATTCTATATTATTTATTTGTTCATATAGATACATAAATCCAACATTGAATATGTACCCTTCATCTTCATCAAATTCTTCTTTTTTTGCTAAGTGTTCAAGAGTTAAGATAATAGCTGAAAGCCTATCATAAATTAGGGATTCTGTTTTCTTCATTTCCTCTAAGAAATCTTTTTTAGCTTCAATCCAATACTTATAATCATCAACAATTTTCATATTATCTCCTTCTTACTGCCGAACTTATATATATATTATTTACACGCTTTCATACTTTTATTATATCTCTTCTGAAAGTACTATTATGAAATTCAGATTATTTAATATAATTATATCATAGTTGTATTTTTATTAAAGAAGTGTCAACTATTTTTTAATACATAAATTATCTATATAAAAGCTAGAACTATTTACTTAGTTCTAGCTTATTATACGTAAAAATCTTTCATTACTTTTAAATACATAAACACGTATTTCATTATTCAATTTATTTAATTAGTTCTAGTACCTAATACTAAAACACCCTCATAAGATTATCCTAATGCAACATCCAAAGTCATCATCACAGCAAAGCCAACCATAAATCCAATAGTTGCTAATTTAAGTTTCATATTTTTTTGTGCTTCAGGAACTAGTTCTTCGATAACGACATACACCATTGCTCCTGCTGCAAATGATAAAGCATATGGTAATATACTTCTCATTGAATATGCTAAATATGCTCCTAGTACACCTGCAATTGGTTCTACTAAAGCACTTGCTTGACCAATGAAGAAACTCTTTGACCTAGACATACCTTCTCTTCTAAGAGGTATTGATACTGCAGCCCCTTCAGGAAAGTTTTGTAGTCCAATCCCAAATGCTAACGCCACTGCTGTTGCAATTGTAGCTCCTTCTAATCCCAAGGCAATTGCACCAAAAGCAACCCCAACTGCTAACCCTTCTGGTATGTTATGTAATGTTATTGCTAATGTTAACAAAAAAGATCTATGAATTTCGCTTGAGTCTGACATTTTTTTTGCCAATATATAATCAATAACTATTAAAGTTACACATCCTAATATAAAACCAATAAGTGGCGGTATCCATTTAATTAGACCCAGTTCTTCACTTATTGTAATGCTAGGTGAGAGTAATGACCAGAACGATGCTGCTATCATTACTCCTGCTCCAAACCCTAGCATCGTATTCAGAATATTATTATTCATCTTTTTAAAGAAAAAAACGCCCGAAGCGCCTAAAGCAGTAACTAACCAAGTGAATGTGGTTGCTAACAATGCTTGAGAGACCGCAGATAATTCTAAAAACCAAGTAATCATTTATACACCTCATTTTATGTTATGAAGTATAAATTAAAGAGTGAGACAATAAGGAGTATATATGACAATAAAGTAAAAAAAGAAGTCTTTATTAAAGACTTCCTAATTATTAAGCTTTATTAACAGAACCGAAGATTTCCATTTTAATTTTTACAATATCTTTGATAGCTGTAACACCAGGAGCTAAAATTTTACGAGGGTCAAATCCCTTACCTTCTAAATCTTTACCAGCTTCTATATATTTTCTAGTAGCTTCAGCAAATACTAATTGACATTCAGTATTTACATTAATTTTAGATACACCAAGTGAGATAGCTTCTTTAATCATTACTTCAGGAATACCAGTTCCACCATGTAATACTAATGGGATACCATTTGTATCATCTTGGATTTTACCTAATACATCGAAGTTTAATCCTACCCAGTTTTCTGGATATTTACCATGAATATTCCCGATACCAGCTGCTAACATATCTACACCTAACTCAGCAATTAACTTACACTCTGCAGGATCAGCTAAATCTCCAGTACCTACTACACCATCTTCTTCTCCACCAATAGATCCAACTTCAGCTTCAACACTAATTCCTTTTACTTTTGCCATTTCTATGATTTCTTTTGTTTTTTTGATATTCTCATCAATTTCATAGTGAGAACCATCAAACATTACACTACTAAATCCAACTTCCATACATTCAATTGCTTGTTCATATGTACCATGATCCAAGTGTAATGCAACTGGAACAGTAATGTTTAATGATTCTAACATTCCGTTTACCATTCCTACAACAGTTTTAAATCCTGTCATGTACTTCCCTGCACCTGCAGAAACACCTAAGATTACTGGTGAGTTATTTTCTTGAGCAGTTTCTAATATAGCTTTAGTCCACTCTAAGTTGTTGATATTGAATTGCCCAACCGCATATCCTTCTTTTCTTGCTTTAACAAGCATGTCTTTCGCATTAACTAACATTTTTATTTCCTCCTTTTATTGCACTTCTTACTAATTCTTTAAACATTGGGTGAGGTCTTTGTGGTCTTGATAGAAATTCCGGATGGAATTGACCAGCGATGAAATATGGATGATCATCAAGTTCAACTATCTCTACTAATCCTGTTTGAGGATTTGTTCCAGAGAATATTAGACCACCTTTTTCTAAAGCCTCTTTATATATATTATTAAACTCATAGCGATGTCTATGTCTTTCTTTTATAAAAGTTTCTCCATACACTTTGTGAGCTAACGTATTTTCTACTATATTACAGTCATATAACCCTAATCTTAATGTACCACCTAATTCAATACCTTCATACTGATCTGGTAAATAATCTATAATTGGATTAGGAGTATTCTCATCATATTCAGTAGTATGAGCATCAAGTCCTAATACATTTCTGGCGTACTCAATAACCACCATTTGCATTCCTAAGCATATACCTAAAAACGGAACTTTATTCTCACGTGCATATTTAACTGTTTCAATTTTACCTAACATTGCACGTGGACCAAATCCACCTGGTACTAATATTCCATCAACATCCTTTAACATTTCATGGACATTATTTTCATTTACATCTTCTGCATGAATCCACTTAATATTCACTTTATGTCCTAAATGAATTCCAGCATGCAATAATGATTCAGATACTGATTTATATGCATCATGCAATGATACATATTTACCTACTAAAGCAATAGTAACTTCTTTATCAACAGAATCAATTTTAGTAGCTAAATCATTCCATTCTTTCATATCAATTTCTGTGTCAGTAAATCCGAACTTTTCACATACTAATCTGTCTAAACCTTCAGCATGTAAGTTAACTGGCACCTTATAAATTGAACTACTATCTCTTGAAATTACAACGTTTTCTTCATTTACATCACAGAATAACGCTATTTTACTCTTTACTTTTTCTACTTGTTCTACTCTCTCTTTTTCAGTTCTTAAAACAATGATGTCAGGATGGATACCCAGTGATCTTATTTCTTTAACACTATGTTGTGTAGGCTTTGTTTTAATTTCTTTTGCTGCTGCCAAATATGGGATTAAAGTTGTATGGATATACAACGTATTCTCGAATCCAAAGTCCCTTCTAGCTTGACGAATTGCTTCTAGAAATGGCAAAGACTCAATATCCCCAACTGTCCCACCTATTTCAGTAATTATTACATCTGCATCTTCTTGTTCTGCTGCATCAATTAATTTTTGTTTAATCTCGTTAGTAATATGCGGGATTACTTGTATTGTAGCTCCTAAGTAATCTCCTCTTCTTTCTTTTTTAATTACTCTTGAGTATATTCTACCCGTAGTGATATTAGCGTTACTTGAAAGATTTTCATCGATAAATCTCTCATAGTGTCCTAAATCTAAATCCGTTTCAGCTCCGTCGTCAGTGACAAATACTTCACCATGTTGGTATGGTGACATTGTTCCTGGGTCAACATTTATGTATGGATCAAATTTCTGCATAAAGACTTTTAGTCCTCTATTTTTTAATAATCTCCCCAATGAAGCTGCTACGATTCCTTTACCTAAGCTCGACACTACTCCACCTGTTACAAATATAAACTTCGTCTTTTTCATTGTTATTGCTCCTTAAAAAAAAATAAACTCCCTCATTTTATTGAGAGAGTTTTTTAGCTCTTTAAAATTATACCAAGATAAATATTAGAGCGCAAGATAAATTTTACTTCTCTTCATATAAATCTTCATAGTCATCCATATATTTGTTATAGTCTTTTTCGTCCATCATTTGATTATCGTTATCTTCGTCACTTGTCTCTTCTTTTTTCTCTTTTGAAGGAGCAATTGTCACTTCATCTACTTTTTTGTCTTGTTCCTCTTCTAATAGTTCTTCGTTAGAATTGTCTATTATTTTTTCTGACTTTTTTTTCTCCAAGCTCAATGCTTCAAGTTTTGCTTCTTCAGCTTTTTTGAGAGCTAACTTCTCTTTTTGTCTCTCAGCTTTTAAAGCCTTCAACTCTTCAGGATCAATAAAGTATGATGCATCTTTATCCCAAAGTTCAATTGGTTGACGCTCTTTTAAATCCCATTCGTCATTTCCAGTATATATAAATAATGCACTTAAAGATAAATCATTATAAAATCTAGCTTTACTACTTTCTTTCTCTTCATCCGTTAATCCTAAAGTTTCAGATACTTCTTTAAATATTTTATTAAATTTTTGTGGATTTCTTTTTCTCTTTAATAATTCCACAGCAGTTTCTAACATTGACTTATGTGCGGCCATAATATCCTCCTATGCTACTTAAAGCAGCTTTATTCATCGCTCTTTTAATTCTATCTAAATATTGCCTATTTTTCAACTATGAGTAGTAAATTTCTAACTTATGCTGCTGTTTTGTTTCTCCTGTTTCTGTCGAATATACTATTTTTAGGTAACCTTCCTTGTTTATTATTGTTTCTGTGAAGACATTAAACTCAAAAACAACACCATTAGAAGTATAATCCATTATTGAATTTTCACCCTCAATAAATTCTTGAAACATTTCAACACCTTTTGATCTATTAATTATAATATTCTTCTCGAATATGATAGCAGTATCTATTACTAGGTTGTCCATTTCCTCTGTGAACTTTAGAATTCTAGGATTTTCATCAATTAAAACTCCCTCATAAAGGAACTCCATTTCAATGTCATCAACTATTGAATTCATTTTTACTTTTACATCTTTTTTCATTTCTTACTCCTATAGTGCTAAGATTACATACAGCAAAACTAATCCCGGTACTCTTAATATACCTACAATTAGAATATTTATCAAATTTATTGGAATATTAATATTGATATAAACTCCAATCATGTTAACAACAAATAGGATAATTGTCCCAAATAAAATTGTTGTAACTAACCACTTTAATATCTCCTTCATGTTATCACCCATTAATATTTATGTTTGAGATTAATAGTTAATAACAGGAATTGGATTATAACTGGTTTTTCGACATAAATCAATAGTACACTATTCTAAAAGAAGTTTACATTAAATTTACAATTGGTCCATAAATGTAAACGTTTTACTAAAATTGTGTCTAAATTTGATTTACATATGTCTTAAGTATTGATATTATAAGTTCGTAAAAGGGGTGACAATATGCTACTAGAAGCAGTTACATTAGATTATACAGAGTTAGCATTTCTATTTGTAGGTGGACTTGGAATTTTCCTATTTGGTATTAAATTCATGGGAGACGGTCTTAAGTTATTAGCTGGAGATAGAATTAAAGGAATAATTGAAAAATATACTTCATCACCAATTAAAGCAGTGTTTGTTGGGATCATAGTGACAGGACTTATTCAAAGTAGTTCTGGTACAACAGCATTATCAGTTGGTTTGGTAAGAGCAGGTTTAATGACTTTACCTCAAGCTGTTGGTATCGTTATGGGTGCTAACATTGGTACTACAGTTACAGCATTCTTAATTGGCTTAAAAATTAAGAAGTATGCTTTACCTATTATGGCATTAGGTGCCTTCTTATTTATGTTTGCTAAAAAACATAAACATACTTATCTAGGTCAATCATTATTAGGATTTGGTGCATTATTCTACGGATTAAAATTAATGTCTGATGGTTTGAAACCAATTTCAAAATTAGCATTCTTTGAAGAATTTATGGTTCAGTTATCTCATAATCCATTATTAGGAGTTTCAGTTGGATTAGGTTTAACATTAATAGTTCAAAGTTCAAGTGCTACTATTGGTATTTTACAAAATCTATATGCGGATGGAGCTATGCAATTGAAAGCGACTTTACCAATATTATTCGGTAATAACATCGGTACAACAGTTACTGCATTCCTAGCAGCATTAGGTGGATCAGCTGCAGCTAAAAGAACATCAGCTTTCCATATTATATTTAACGTATTAGGTGCTTTATTCTTCTTAATGCTTCTTAGTCCGTACGCAGGCTTGGTAAACTGGTTTATAGCATTCCTTAACAACCCAGAAGGATTAAATATGGGCGTTAGTAAAGAGATGGAAATAGCAATTTCACATGGTATTTTCAACATAACCGCTACTATATTAATCTTCCCATGGGCTGGAAAATTAACTGCATTAATCACTAAATTCATTAAAGACAACGATGAGGGTGAATTAAGCTTAGATGAAGAATTACTAAATGAACAATTAATTGAACAATCACCAACATTTGCTTTAGAACAAGCAAAAAGAGCAGTTCATCAGTTGGCTAGTTTATCACAAAAAACATTGTTAGAAACATATAGTTATTATAAAAATAACGATGTAAAACATAAAGAGAATTCTGAAGCTATTGAAGATGTTATAGATTTAATGGAATTAAGAATTAAGAATTTCTTAGTAAAAATTTCTACTGAAGAATTAAACGACGAAGATACAAGAGTACATTCAATTTTAATTCAATCAATTAAAGATTTTGAAAGGGTTGCAGATCACTGTCAAAACTTGGTTGAGTTAACTGATTATATCTTAAGTGCAGGTGCATCTATTGATGAAGATGTTAATAAAGACATTAAACGTATGTACAAATTAAACATAGATATTATGAATCACACTATAGAATTAATTGATACATTTGACCTTGAGAAAGCTGAACTTGTTGTTGAGAAAGAAAACAAGATTGATAAGTTTACAAGACAAGCGAATAAAGCACATATAAACAAGATAAAAGAAGAAAAAACAGTCGGAATTGTAGCAGGATTGTTTATTGACATTATTAATAATTTAGAAAAAATCGGAGATCACTGTGATAATGTAGCAGGTTATATTATCGGTGAAGAAGAAATCGGCGAATTAGATTTAGAAGAAATAGATAATTTAATGGCTGACTAAAAAGTAAAGCGGGATTAATTTCCCGCTTTTTTTAATAGTTTAAATGTATTTCTATATAATTTTTTATTTATTACGTTAATATCGATAATCTTAAACTCTACAGATTCACTAAACTCTCTAATAAGTGTTTTTAATATTATCAGTATGTCTATATCATCTAAAGTATCATCTACTATTCCTTCATCTACTCCTTTAGAATACACATTGCGTCGGAAGATTTCTATGTTTTTTATGTGGAAATCCTTTAACTTTTTAAACAATATTTCTTTCATATCTGCGAATTTAACAACTTCATGTATATTATGTTGGTTGTATTTAGAGAACCTGTTTACAGATATCGCACCTTCATATACATTTTGTATGAATCTTTTCAAACTATCTTCATAATTTAAACCTTCATATCCAGTGTCATTTAAAAACATTGAAGAAGTCTTATCAACCATGTGTTCTACCAAACTCATAACTATTTCTTCTTTACTACTAAAATATTCGTATACTGTTCCTTTTCCTATCCCAGCTTTATTAGCAATTTGTTGAATCGATATATCTCTCATGGAACCTGTTTCTTTGACAAGTTCCATATAAGATTTAATTATTAACTGCTTTTTCATTATTATTATCTTTAGTTAGTGTGTCATATACAACTGGCACAACCCATAATGTTAAGATAGTAGCATAAACTAATCCACCAATAGAAGTTATAGCAAGAGGTTGTAGTAACTCTCCACCATCACCTAAGCCTAGTGCCATTGGGAATAATGCTAAGGAAGTAGTTAAGGCTGTCATAAATATTGGTCTTAATCTTGTTTTACCTGCATCTAATAAAGCTTCTCTTAATGGTTTACCTTCTTGTCTTTGCTGATTAATATAATCAATTAATACAATACCATTGTTAACAATAATACCTGTTAATATTATAAGACCAACCATTGCAGGCATACTTATTGGGAAATTAAAGATAACCAATGAGAAGAATGCTCCACTAAAGGCTAATGGAATTGTAAACAATACGATAAATGGATAAATTAGTGATTGGAACTGAATTGCCATAATCATGTAAACTAATAGAATAGCAAGTACTACGGCAATTGCTAACTCAATAACTGTTGTCATTAAGCTATCTTCTATTTCTATTTTAATATTCTCATAATTTGTTTTATAATTTGAACTTGCCATATATTCATCAATTTCCTCATTAACTTCATCGATTACTAATGATTGCTGATAACCAGTTTCTAGTGATGAAGAAACTGTTAATACTCTAGTTTTACCATCTCGATTAATACTTGCAAAACCTGTAGCATTTGCATCAACAGTTACAATTGAACTTTCGGTATTTCCATCATAAATCGTACTTTTTGCTAACTCAGATAGAACTAAATCATTGTCTTGCCCATTAATAATTTGTTCCATTGTGACTGAATAAATTTCTCTAGTAGTTTGATTATATCTTAGCCCAGGATTAATAACTAAAACTCCTTCAGGTAAATATGGATTGAAGTTAGGGTTAGGTATTGTTCTTTCTTCATCAAAGAACTTAACATTCGGCATGTAAAGCATAAACTCAGTATCTTCTTGATTCAATTTATTGTTTAATGCTGTCGTAACTTCATAATCAAACACTTGAACCATTCGCAAGAAATTTTCAGCGCTTATTTCACTCATATTAAATTCTTGTGATGGAAGTGTAATATCATACTTAACTCCCTCAACAGGTACAATTAGGTTTGTATCAGTTTCTTCCATCATACTGAAACCTAAGCTATCATAGAAAATTTCTATAGATGACATTATCTCTTTTTCTGTTAAGTTCAGTTTAATTGCATTATCTTTATTTACTTCTAAACGCACAACATCGTCGGTACGTTGAATACCATTTGAATAGTCTTTAGTACCTTCAATTCCTTCTAGTATTTTTACTAACTTATTAGCAACTTCTTCCATTTTATAAAGGTCTTCACCTTTAACAGAGATCTGTATTCCACCACCGAACATCATGCCTCCACCCATTGCATTTGAAGAGGCACTTGAAGTGAAATTACTAATATCCGATTCAGTCACATTCGGTAATTCACTAAAGTTCAAATTATCATAAACATCCATAACTTCATCTGCGATTTCAAATGAAGTTTTATCTCTAGAATCTTTTAATATTATTGTGATAGTAGATGAATCACTTGAACCACCTAAGAACATCATTGCTCCACCAATCTCAGCACTTATTACTTCTATCTCCTCAATGGAATTAAGTTGATCTACAAAATAATCTGTGAATTCACTAGTTTTTTCAAAAGTAGTTCCTTTTTGCATTTCAATTGATACATTTACTTGCCCTTCGTCCGAAGATGGCATCATTTCAAATCCCTGACTAACTCCTAAATAAATACTTAGTCCGAATAGTCCAATTACAATAATAATTAAAAATAATTTAAATCTTAATGCTAGTTTTAATGTTGATTCATATGCGTTATATATAAATCCTTCTTTATCTTCTTTTCTTTTAGGTTTTAATATTTTAGAACTTAAGCTTGGTACTAATGTTAGAGCTATTACTAATGAAGCTACTAAGCTAAAAGTTACTGTTAGAGCCATTGAAACAAAAATTTCAGCAATCATATTTTCAATAAATAGAACTGGTATGAATACCATTATTGTTGTTAATGTAGATGCTGTAATAGCTACACCTACTTGTTTTGCCCCAACTATTGCAGCTTCCTTTTTAGAATATCCTTTATTTAATAACCTGTAGATATTCTCTATCACTACAATGGAGTTATCCACCAACATACCAATACCTAAGGCTAATCCACCCATAGATATTATATTGAGAGAAATTCCAAAGAAATACATCAAAAGAAATGCCCCAATAATCGAAATTGGTATAGACAGAGCGACAGTGACTGTAGGTCTTATATCTCTTAAAAATAAGAATAATATAAGGATTGCTACTACTCCACCAATTAATAAGTTGTTAGTGATTGAACCTACTGATTTTTCAATATAATCACCTTGGTTCATTAACTCTACATATCTAGCATCTAACTCATCATCCTCAGTTAGACTATCTAGTTTATCTTTAATATTGTTTACAACGCTTGTAATGTCAACATCACTTTGCTTAAAGAATGCGACAGTTACAGCTTCTTTTCCATTTACTTTGTTATAAGAGTTAACAGCTTGATTAACAAATGAAATATCATTTGATACATCTTTCAATCTAATAACTCTATTTGTCTCACTATCATAAAATACTGGTACATTATCTAATTCAGTTAATCCCTCTATGTTGTTTCCTAAATACAGCATTCTGATGTTTTCTCCATCAGGAACAACACCAATTAATCCTTCTATATTTTGTGATTCTACTATTCTTAAAATATCTTCTTGTGTTAAATCATAAAGATCTAAAGCTTCTTGATTTAAATCTAACTCTAATGCAGTGTCACTTGAACCATTCAATTCAATACTCGCAACACCTTCGATACTTTCTAATTGATTATATAAATCCCTCTTAATCCACTCGCTTGTTAGGATTAAAGATTGATTATCATTTTCACCAAAGTCTCTTGTAAGAGATACCAACATTACTGGCATCATCGATGGGTCGAACTTCATGATACTCGGATTTCCTACTCCATCAGGAAAATCAATCATGTCCAGCTTCTCTCTCATCTCAAGGAAAGCTGTATCCATATTCGTGTTTTGTGAGAATTCAATAATAACCATTGAAAAATGTTCACTTGATGTGGAATTTAATGTTTTAAAACTCCCAACCGTCATTAATGCAGACTCTACATTTTTTGTAACATCCTCCTCTACTTCGTAAGGATTTGCACCTTGATAAGTTGTTACTACAGCAGCATATGGCAAATTGATATCTGGTAATAATTCTAAGGATAATTTCGATAAAGAAAATAATCCAACTAATATCAACATCAGCATACTCATTAATATAGTTATAGGTTTTCTTACACTATATTCTGATATCTTCATTTTTTTCACTCCTTCATTCCGACCGACTGGTCAGTCAGTACATATTATCACAATGTATCCACGCAGTCAAATTTTATGTGAATATTTGATAATTATACTGCTATACAAAAAAAAAGGTAATTATTTACCTTTTTAACAATTCATTATATGCGTAAACGCCATTTGATAAATTTCTTCAATATGATTATCTGCTAAAGAGTAGTAAATGGTCAGTCCGTCTCTTCTTGATGTTACCACTCCATGTTTTTTTAGTTTACTTAGTTGGTGACTAATGGCTGATTGGGTCATATTAAGAACTACTGCAATATCACATACACATAACTCACGATTGCTTAAAATATCAACTATCTTTAGTCTAGTGTCATTTCCTAAAATTTTAAATAACTCAGCTGTTTTCAATAAAATATCTTGATTACTCTTATTAGTTATTGCTTCCTTCACAACACTTTCATTGATATGAGTTACATCACATTTTAAATTGCTCATGCAATCACTCCTTCATACTTTTTATATAAAATTCTTAGTGCATTTAGAACAGCTAATAATGAAACACCAACATCAGAGAATATTGCCATCCACATCGTAGTAACACCAAATCCTCCAAGGATTAAGAATAAAACCTTTATCCCTAATGCAAAAATTATATTTTGTATAACAATAGACTTTGTTACTTTAGATATCTTAATTGATTTAACCAGTGATGTCAAATTATCATCCATAACAATAACATCTGCTACTTCAATAGCTAAATCACTACCTTTTTTACCCATTGATACACCAATATCTACATTTGCTAACGCAGGAGCATCATTAATTCCGTCTCCAACGAATAATTTATTACCTTTAGATTCATAATTCTTTACAATATTCACTTTTTCCTCGGGTAATAAAGATGAGTAGTAATTTATTCCTAATTTTTTTGATATTTCACTTGCGACACTCTCGTTATCTCCTGTTAGCATATGAACATTTATATTCATTTTGATTAATTCATTTATAGCAGTAACACTTGATTCTTTCAATTGGTCAGTAATTATAATAAAACCTAAGTATTCTTTATTAAGAGCAACGTGTATTACTGTTCCTGACGAAATTTCTTTTACAGTAATATCATTCATTTCCATTAGTTTGTCATTACCAACAATCAATTGTTGATCTTTATATTTCCCTGTTACTCCCATTCCTGCAACTTCTTGAATATCACTTATGATAAGAACATCATGCTTATTCTCTTCCTTGATCGCCTCGGCAACCGGATGATTAGAGTATTCTTCAATCGATGCAGCTAGATGTAATACTTCTTTTGAAGTGTAACTACTAACCTTAAAATTTCCATGAGTCAATGTACCTGTCTTATCTGTGAAAATATCACTTACATTAGTTAGTGATTCTAAAAAATTACTCCCCTTAAACAGTACATGTTCTGATGCACTTTTTCCAATTCCAGCAAAATATGATAATGGAATCGATAGAACTAATGCACACGGACATGATATTACTAGAAATACAGCTCCTCTAGATAAGTACTCATTGAAGTTACTAACATTAATCAAAGTTGGGATTGCTACTAGTAATAATGCTGTTAAAGTCACAAACGGAGTATAGTATTTAGCGAACTTAGTTATAAACATTTCTGTATTAGACTTATTAAGAGTCGAATTTTCTATTAATTCTATCACTTTAGATAGAGTAGAATTTTCAAATGTCCTAACCACTTCTACCTCAATAACATTGCTTAAATTGATACATCCAGAAATTATTTCATCACCTGTCGAAACAAATGTGGGTTTTGATTCCCCATTCATAGCAGATGTATCTAAGTTTGTATTACCTTTTACTACCTTGGCATCAACAGGTACTTGATCTCCTACCTTAATTAATAAAACTTCACCTATAGTTAACTCTTCAGGAGTCTTAATAATTTTTTTTATGCCTTTAAGAACTGTTACTGAATCTATCTTTAGTGAAATTAGATTTTCAATTTCACCTTTCGATTTTTTAACAGCTCTATTTTGAAAGTACTCACCAACCGTGTAAAAAAGTAGTACTGCAATTGCTTCGTAATACTCACCTATATACATAGCAGCTACAGTTGCAATAAACATTAATGTGTTTTCATCGAATATTGATTTATTTTTCAAACTCACGAACGATTTCTTAATTA
Organism: Mycoplasmatota bacterium WC44; assembly: GCA_046529715.1. Taxonomy (GTDB): domain Bacteria; phylum Bacillota_I; class Bacilli_A; order MAG-NZ; family MAG-NZ; genus WC44. Next base: position 17,416 of record CP134881.1, on the reverse strand, counting down.
TTTTATTAGCAAAAAAGATATACCCTAGATAAAATAAATAACTAATATTATAAAATACGCCAAACATGAAGATAATTAATCCAATACCCATTAATAGATAACCCACGTCTAAAGATTTTTTCTTCTTAATTATATGATTTTTATAATATACAGTAACTCCATCCTCATTAGCGTCTACTATTTTGGTAACTGTTTTTAATAACTCTACATCATTTACATTTTTATTCGTTTCAATACTCATTGTTTGGCTTACTAAATTGTATTCAGCAACTTCTATAAAATCCAGCTTGTTAATTGCTGTTTCAATTTTTCCGGCACAACCAGTACAAACTAATCCTTCCATTATTATTTTATATTTCATATCATTCACCTCTCACGTCATAACTATATGAACACTTATTCATATAGTGCAATTTTATTATATGAATAAACATTCATATAGTCAAGGGATATGTCTATATATGTAAAAAAAAAGCGAACTATATTCGCTTAATTAAATATTAAACCTAAAACATCAATACCCATTACCACTACTACCAAATAATAAGCCAATGCGAGTAGTAATACCAACTTTAATGCTCCCTTTGTCATTTTAAGGATAGCTTTAATAATACTTAACACACCGATTAGTGATAAGAACCCTGCTCCAAGTACAATTAGTACTTTATTTAAATCACTTTGATATATCAAATACTTGTCAAGTAATCCTAAAATCTCTTCTCCAAAAAAGAAATTCATAACTAAACCCTCTATTAATCCTGTTATAGCTTCCATCTTACCCTCCTATATTTCTCTTCTACCTTCTAACGCTCTTAGAAGAGTTATCTCATCTGCATACTGTAAGTCTCCACCAACTGGTAAACCATGTGCTAGTTTAGTAACTTTAATATTTGTCTCACTTAGTAATCTACTTATATACATAGAAGTAGACTCTCCCTCTAAACTCGCATTTAATGCAAGTATTAGTTCCTTAATATTTTCATCTTGTAATCTTAGTATTAGTGACTTTAAATTTATATCATCAGGACCTATACCATCTATAGGAGAAATAACTCCATTAAGAACGTGATACTTTCCTTTGTACTGATTCATTTTTTCTAATATAATTACGTCTTTTGCTTCTTCTACTACAAGTAAACTACTAATGTCTCTTGAGTCATCTGAACATATATAACAGGGATCCACATCTGTAATATTCCCACACATTGGACACTGAAATAAAGTTTCTTTAGCATCAACTAAGGCTTTAGCAAATTTCTCTGCATCTTTTTGATTTATTTTATTAACTGTATGAAGTGCAAGCCTTTCAGCAGTTTTCGGACCAATACCTGGGTATTTACTAAAACATTCTATTAATTCGAGTATCGCTTTTGGATACCTCACTAGAATGGCAATCCTCCAAGACCACTAGTATATTTACCCATTTTAGCTTCTGTTTCTTTATCTACATTAGTCATTGCATTATTGATCGCAGCTAAAATTGTATCTTCTAACATTTCAATATCATCCGGACCTTCTACTGCTTCTGGGTCGATTTTAACACTTAGTACCTTTTTTGTTCCTTTTACTTCAACTGTTACTACCCCACCGGCAGTTCCTGTAAATACACTTTCTTCTAATTCCTTTTGAGTTTGCATCATTTCTTTTTGTAATTTTTGTATTTTCTTTAACATTCCTGGATTCATTATAAATCGCTCCTTACTTAATATTAATTATAGCTTCACCGAATAAATCAGTAGCTCTTTTAACAATTTCCGGTTCCTCTTTTTTCTCTTCTTTTATTTCTAGTCCAGGGTACTCAATTGGACTAAGTTTAGGTAAGGTAATACCTACTGAGAATTGATCAACATATTCTTTTCTCTTTTGCATCCATACTTCTTTTGGTAAAGCCATATATTTATAATCTTTTTTATATATATCTTTTAGTAACATAGTTATTTTTTTGGTTACATCTCTTCTCATCAACTTATTAACTGTAACGACATGATCAAATGTAATTATAAAGTAATCCTCTTGTGCTACAACAATTTCACCTAAAGAAAATTCTTTAGCGACAGCGAATATATGTGGTTCAGCTTTCAAGTTAATTTGACTCCATAAATCTAATAGTTTCTGTTTATGATCTCTTGCTTCAGATTTTTTACTCATTGCTTCACTTAGAATATTAGATATCAAATTAACATCAAAGACATTAACTTCAACTTTCTTAGTTGTCTCTTCAAATAAATTAAAGTCTTCTAATTCTTCAACTTCAACTTTTGTTGGTTGTTTAGACTTTTCAACCAATGGCTTATCTTTAACTTCCTCAATTTTCTTTTGAGGAATATGTCTTGCTTCTATTTTTTTCTCTAGCGCTTCAATTCTTTGATATAATGCTGATTCTCCTTGTTGTACTGTATCAGTCATTTTAATCAAAGTTAATTCCAAGTATGTTCTTGGGTTGTTCGTGAATCTCATATCATTCTGAGATTTGCTTAAACATTCAACATAAAAGAAAATCATTTCATTTGTAACTGTTTCTGCCAAATCAATAAATTCTTGATGCCCAAACACAGTCTTTTTAAAATTATCTCCAGATACATTTTTAAATACTAATAAATCTTTTAAGAATATAATCATTTGATGATTAATTCTGTGTATCTCTTTACCATTTTCAATTAACTCTTCTATTATATTTAACGCGTTTACAACATTATTATTTGAAATATTCTTAAAGATATTTATAATCATTAAATCTGATACTGTACCAGCTACAGCATGCACATCGCTATCTTCTACTATATCTTCTGAATAAGATATGGCTTGATCTAATAAGCTCAATGCATCTCTCATTCCACCTTCAGCTGCTTCCGCTATTGCATCTATTGCTTCTAGTGAAACTTTTATATCTTCTTTATCAATAATTATTTTCAATCTTTTTCTTATATCTTTTAAAGAAATTTCTTTAAAGTCAAATCTTTGGCAACGAGAGTGAATTGTTGCTGGAATTTTGTGTGGTTCAGTTGTAGCTAATATAAAAATAACATGACTTGGTGGTTCTTCTAATGTTTTAAGTAATGCATTAAATGCACCAATACTTAGCATATGAACCTCATCAATTATATATACTTTATATTTACCTTGGCTGGGTGTATATTTAACTTTGTCTCTAATCTCACGGATTTCATCTACACCATTGTTACTTGCTGCATCAATTTCGATAATATCATTATACATACCTTTTTTTATAGATAAACAATTATCACATACTCCACACGGTTCGCTTATTGGGAAATTTAGACAATTTACAGTGTTTGATATAATTTTAGCTATAGATGTTTTACCAGTACCACGAGGGCCACTAAATAAATAAGCGTGAGTAATTCTATTATTTCTTAATGCGTTTTGAAAAGTCTTAGTTACATGCAGTTGACCGGCCACTTCATTGAACTTCCGTGGGCGGTATGCACGATAAAGTGCTTTATAAGACATAATGAACACCTACCTTTATTTGCATTAAACTAATTATAGCATATCTATGATATTTTGTAATTACATTAGGGGTTTTTTGATTCGTGAATTTATGTTAACATTTGATATAATGTAAATACTAAAAAATGGTTATTATTATAGAAAAGGGAATTGATATTTATGATTTATGACACAATCTGTGCTGTATCTACACCATATGGTGAAGGAGCTATTTCAATAATTAGAGTTTCAGGAAGTGATGCGATAAGCTCTATTAATAAAATATTCTTGGGTAAAGATTTACTAAAGACAAAATCACAAACAATTAATTACGGAAAAATATATAATTATAAAACAAGTGAAGTAATTGATGAAGTAATGATTTCTGTTATGCGTGCACCTAGAACGTTCACAACTGAAAATACTGTTGAAATCAACTGTCATGGTGGATTATATGTAACTAAAAGAGTTTTAGAGTTAGTTTTGGAGACAGGAATTCGACTTGCTGAACCTGGTGAGTTTACTAAAAGAGCATTTTTAAATGGACGTATTGATTTAACTCAGGCGGAAGCCATTATGGATATGATTACTGCAAAAACAGATGCTTCATTGAAGATGGCTAACCAAGGATTATCTGGCAGTGTTTCTAAATTAATAAATTTATTAAAAGATAAACTTATCGATATTATTGGACAAGTTGAGGTAAATATTGACTATCCAGAATATGATGATGTTGAACAATTAACTCATGAGATTCTAAAACCAAAAGTATTCTCTTTGCTAAAACAGATTGATGAAATATTAGAAAAATCTCAAACTGGTATCATCATGAAAGAGGGTATTAAAACAGCATTAGTTGGGAAACCAAATGTTGGGAAGAGCAGTATTCTAAATTTATTATTAGATGAAGATAAGGCAATAGTTACAGATATTGCTGGAACAACTAGGGACATTGTTGAAGGTAGTATTACAGTAGGTGGACTACTCCTTAACCTAGTTGATACTGCTGGTATAAGAAAGACAGAAGATAGAGTAGAGCAAATCGGTATTCAAAGATCTTACAAAGCAATCGATGAAGCTGACTTAGTAATAATGGTGTTAGATTATTCTAAGAAATTAGATAAAGAGGATAAAGAATTATTAAAAAGAATTAAGAGTAAAAACCATATAATTGTTGTTAACAAAATAGATTTACCAAAGGAAATAAAATTATTGGGAAATCAAAATTACATTATGATTTCTACTACTGAGGAAACAGGAATTGATAATCTTAGAAAAATTATACTTGATAAAGCTGGAGTATCAAATTATAAAAAGGATTTAACATATTTATCTAATGTTAGACAAATATCGAAATTAAAAGAGGCTAGATATTCAATGAAGGATGCGTTAGAATCAATTCAAGATTCAATGCCTGTCGATTTAATAAGTATAGACTTACAAAATGCATATTATTTATTGAATGAAATTTTAGGAATTCAATCTACCGATTTATTGATTGATGAGTTATTCTCAAGATTTTGTTTAGGAAAGTAGGTAGAGATATGAAAAAATTTAGAATTATTTTCCCGTTACTAGCAGTTACTTTTATTCTAACTGCATGTATTCCGGGTACAGATGCTTATACTGATAAGCAAGCTGGGTTCTTATGGGGAATTTGGCATGGATGGATCGCTCCAATATCATTAATAATATCAATCTTTAAAAGTAACGTTGGTATTTATGAAATCAATAATACTGGATTCTGGTATGACTTTGGATTTTATGCTGCTATTGTTGGTGGTTTTGGTGGATTCTCATTCTCAAGAAGAAATAAGAAGAAAAAAAAAGGAGATTAAGAGTTAATTCCTTTAAAATGGACACATAAAAAAAGATGTTGAATAAAATCAACATTTTTTTTAGTATCATATAAATGAGGTGAAATAATGAGAAAGAATATCAAAAGGACAATCGAAGATAAAAACAAAATTGTTAAGGAGTACTTAGCAGGTGAGAGATTATCAGTTATCAAAAGAAAATATAATATTGCTAGTGACAGCATGTTAACTAGATGGGTTAATCAATATAAAAAATATGGAACCACGACAGACTCAAGAGGTAAGAAATCAACTGGCAGACCGAAAAGCAATAAACTTATTCCTGAGGAAATGACTAGAGAAGAGTTAATAGAATATGTGAAGGCTGTTGAAGATATAAAAAAGTTAATGGCCTACCAAGAAAAGCCAAAGACAAATTTAAAATAATTGATACTTTGAGAGAAAAACATAAGATAGTTCTACTATGTAAAATATTAAAGTGTTCAAAAAGTGGTTATTATCAATGGATAAAGAATGGTAGGCCCAATCATAAGGCATATAATGCTGAAATAAATAATCTTGTTGTAAGTATCTATAATGAAGATAGTAGATGGGGTATAACAAGTATTAGAATGCAAATACATAGAAAGTATAATAAGAGACTATCAAAGAAAACAATATATAGATACATGAAAATAAATGGAATTAAGTCAATCATCCGTAAAAAAAGAAATAAGTACGGAAAGAAAGAACATCATAATATACCCAATCTTATTAAACGAGATTTTGTATGTTCAAGACCTAACCAAAAATGGTCGATCGACATTTCATACATTCACACAATCCAAGGAGTAGAGTATCTATGTGCAATTAAGGATATGTACGATAAATCAATTATCGAATATCAATCATCACCTAGAATGAGTAATTTTCTAGTTGTTGAAACAGTTGAAAAAGCGATCAAGAAAGTTAAATTATCTAAAAGAGAAAATCTAATACTACATTCGGATCAAGGAGCACAATTCACATCTACTGATTATTCAAAACTGCTTAGAGAAAATCATATTAGACATAGCGTTTCAGCAAAAGGTAACTGTGCTGATAATGTACCAATAGAATCATGGTTTAGCGCTTTAAAATCAGAGTGTATTTATTTAATTAAGAAAGTACCACGTGAAAGAATAAGAGAATTAATTAGACAATATGTTGATTACTACAATAACGAACGATTACAAGAGCAACTAAAAGAGCTAACACCTATGGAATATAGGAAATTAGCTCATATATAATTACATCTTTTTTAATAAGTCCGTTTTAAGGGTATTGACTCTAATTCTCCTTTTCTTCTAGGTAATTCTTTTTAACTCCATCTTTTCTAAATCCTAATATAGAATCTAAATTTACATTGTTGGCTGCCTCAAAGATTGACCTATCAACATCAGAATGAATCTTTCGATAATCTTTGATAAAATTCTTAACTTCTCTTCTTTTACTAGCTGTAGTTCTACATCCGACTGTACAACCACAATCCATAAAATACATATCGATATAATCTTTCCACTTAATAATATTTTCTTCCTTTATCATATACATGGGACGTATTAATTCCATGTTTTCATAATTTTGAGAAGGTACTTTCGGTAGCATTGTTTTAAATTCATAAGCATACAATATATTGAGCATGGTTGTTTCGATAACATCATCGAAGTGATGACCAAGTGCTAATTTATTACAACCTAGCTCTTGAGCAAAGTTATACAGAAACCCTCTACGCATACGAGCACATAAATAACATGGTTGATCTTTAGAAATATCATCCACTATATCAAAGATATGAGATTCTCTTATTTGTACTGGAATGTTTAATCTCTTACAATTATCCTCTAATAATTTTCTGTTTTCTTCATTGAATCCAGGATCCATTGATATGAATTCTAAATCGAATTGTACATTGCCGTGTCTATGCATTTCTTGAAGTAATTTAGCTAAAAGTAAGCTGTCTTTTCCTCCTGATATTGCGACAGCAATTTTATCTCCTTCATTTACGAGTTTATATGTCTTTGTTGCTTTTGTGAATTTTCCCCAAATCTCTTTGCGATATTTTTTAATAATACTTCTCTCTATTTCTTTGATATCTATAATATTCTCTTTGCTCATCATCTTATCACCTTAAAAAAAATAGTATATTAATTTATACTATTTTTTATTTTTTCTTTTATATTCTTTATATGACTTAATAATATTATTCCCGAATAACTCTTTTTCAGTTGAATAATATAAACCATACGCTATTGGAATCATAACTACGAAAGCTATTACTCCATTAATGATTGCTCTTTCCCAACTGTATTTAGCATATCCAGCTTTTCTTAAGTCTCCTTGGAAACCTTTAGATAAATTTAAATTTTCTTCAACTTGTGCTGCTGTATATAAATTATCAATATCATAGTAATCAGCTAAGTTGAATGATGTAATTTCATCTCTTCCATATAATTCATCAACTCTTGAACCATCAATAATTAAAGTGTAATCTTTACCTTCACAACTATCAATTTCAAGCATACCGACATAAACCTTAGTACCTTTAATTCTTTCTAATCTTGCGAAGTCAACTAGTTCTTCATATCTATCATCATCTGAACTACAATACAATAACACATCAATAATACCAACTTTTGGAACGTCACCATCATGAGCGATATTTTTACCAACTATATACAGATTTGATTTAGCATTAAATTCCTCTTTAACTAATCTGTGAATATCAAATGAGTAATCTTCATCTTCAACATGAATTTTTGATGTCTCTTCATATTTATAGCTGTATATTTCTAAATACTCAAGACCGGCTTGATCTTCGCTTTTTCCTTCAAAGATTTTACTACCGTCAATAGAATTTTCTAAAGTTGTATATGATGAAGTCGCTACAAATGCAATTCCAGCAATGGCAAGAATAAGCCACATAATTCCTCTAATTTTACTACCTTTTGTCATAATAGTACCTCCAAATATACTTGCCTAAATATTATACTACATATTAAAATATTACTCAACTATAATTTCAAGTAAATAATTCATTGCTAATCTCAACACAAAAAATATATTTCTTGCAAAAAAAATAATCTTATTGTATAATTAAGCATAAAATAAAAGTATAAGGAGGTATTGATATGTCATTTCAATGGTTTTCAAAAATTGAATCTGAGGGAATTGCAACTATTTACGATTCAAATATTACCCTAAACAAATCAGCCAGTGGGTACTTTGAATCAGCTTATTCTGTTATGCTTGGTTTTGATCCAGTAAATAAAATAATTGCTATTAGACCTTTAACAAAAGAAACTGACAATTTGGGACATATTCCTGAAGATAAAAAGTATAAAATTTCAGTAAAACCAAGTTATTCAAGAATTAGTAATAAGCCTTTCATCAAAAACATATCAGATGTAATTGGAATAAGTTTTAAAAAGAGTGAGGCACATAAGTTTGTTGCTGTTTGGGACTCAGCAGAAAAAATCTTAACAATCAATTTAAATGAGGAGGTTAAATAATGGGAGATATAATGATGTATTTTTGGATTGTAATAATCGTTGTAGCATTTATTATTGAAGTTAACACTTTAGATTTAGTTAGTATTTGGTTCTCACTAGGGGCTATTGTTGCGTTCGTTACTTCATTGATGGGGTTACCAGAAGTGGTTCAGATGTGGATATTTATAGCATCTACTGTTATTCTACTTTTATTAACAAGACCACTTGCAAAAAAATATATGATAAAGAATACTGTAAAAACTAATGCTGATAGATTAGTAGGTAAAATCGCTAAAGTCACTAAGTCTATCGAAGTTGGCGAACGCGGCGAAGTTAAAATTGACGGTAAGTATTGGTTATCTTTCTCTGAAAGTAATTCAAAGTTTGAAGTAGATGAAAGATGTGAAGTATTAGCTATTGAAGGAGTAAAATTACTAGTAGGTAAAATAGAAGAGTAATTTTCCAGGAAAAATAGGATTATTATTTGAATTACTATTTAAATATTAAAAAGTCATAAAATAAAGTATGTTTAAAGAAGGTGGCATTAATGGGTGATATATTTCAAACAATATTTATCTTCGGTGGTCTTTCATGGGTATATAAAAAATTTATCAAGGGCAAAAATAGTAATGAGATTAGTGAAAGTATTAATTCGTTTATAGAATCAATAAAAACTGAGTTTGAGAAAGCATTTAATACAAATAAAGGCAATTCTCACTACAAAGCATCAACTAAGGAAATATTTGATGAAGAGAAAAAAAGAAAAGATAAAGAATCATATGAAAATGCTTTAACCCTATATAAGGCTGGAGTAATTACAAAAGAGGAATTAAAAGAATTTAAAAACTAATTCAACTAACAGGTGAATTGCATATTAATTTCAACCACTAAGTTATTGGATTAATTTACCAATTAGAGTAAAATAAAGTAAAGTATAAGATTAAAATTAGAATAAAAATAAAGGAGAGTATTATTATGGAATTTATTTATGTAACAGCAGCTTTAATTATAATTATATTAATAGTTATCGCTGTAAGTGTAAAAATTGTACCTCAAGCTAGAGCTTATGTAGTGGAAAGATTAGGAGCATACCACTCAACTTGGGAAACAGGAATTCACTTCCTAGTACCATTCTTAGATAGAATTGCGAAAAGAACATCATTAAAAGAGCAAGTAATAGACTTTGCTCCACAGCCTGTAATTACGAAAGATAACGTAACAATGCAAATTGATACTGTAGTTTACTTCCAAATTACAGATCCTAAATTATTAGCATACGGTGTTGAAAGTCCTTTAAAAGCTATTGAAAACTTAACTGCTACAACATTACGTAACATTATTGGTGATTTAGAGTTAGACCAAACATTAACGTCACGTGATTTAATCAACACTAAGATGAGAACTATCTTAGATGAAGCAACTGACCCATGGGGTATTAAGGTTAACCGTGTAGAAGTTAAAAACATTATGCCACCACAAGATATACGTGATGCAATGGAAAAACAAATGCGTGCTGAACGTGAAAGACGTGAATCTATCCTTAGAGCTGAAGGGGAAAAGAGATCATCGATTCTTAGAGCAGAAGGGGAAAAAGAATCTGCAATACTTAAAGCCGAAGCTTCTAAAGAGTCTCAAATACGTAGAGCTGAAGGGGAAGCGCAAGCAATCGTTAAAGTGCAACAAGCTACTGCTGAAGGTATTAAATTAATTAAAACTGCTAACGCTGACAAAGCTTACTTAACATTACAATCTTATGAAGCTTTAAAAGAAGTTTCTAAAGGTACTGCTACTAAAATTATTATTCCAAGTGAAATTCAAGGTATAGCTGGTTTAATGGCAAGTGCTAGTGAGTTAATGGGAAAAGATAAACAAGAAAAATAAATTGAAGAGTCCATAAGGACTCTTTTCTTATACAAAACCACTTAGCAAGCATACATTAACAAGGGGTGGTAATGTGAAGAAGTATTTAAATCTTTTAAATGCTAATAAACGTACCATATTAGGACTAGTAGGTGTAATAGCACTGTTTGTACTTTCAATAGTAGAAACATATTCATCATCAACTATAGCATCAGAGATTCAGTATATTATTATAACTTTCTTTGGTTTCTTTAATTTACGTGGAGTCATGGGTCGTGGTTTTGAATCTGTTGAGAAATTTTTAGAAATTACTCAGAAAGCTGTTGATGATGTTGAAGAACTAATAGACACACCAGAAGAGTAGTATAAAAAAAGGGATGATTTTCATCCCTTTTCCAATTAATATTTACAATTTTTAACTGTTCTTGGGAATGGAGTTACATCTCTTATGTTTTCAACACCCGTTAAATACATAACCATTCTTTCAAACCCAAGTCCATAACCTGCATGTTTACACGCTCCATATTTTCTTGTATCTAAATACCAATCTAAATCTTCCTTTGGAACACCTAGTTCATCCATTCTTGTTTCTAATACATCTAAACGCTCTTCACGTTGACTACCACCAATTAACTCACCAGCACCTGGTACTAATAAATCCATTGCAGCTACAGTTTCGTTATCATCATTTAATCTCATATAGAATGCTTTAATTTCTTTTGGCCAATCAATAACGTATACTGGTCCATCAAAGTGTTCTACTAGATATTTCTCATGCTCTGTAGCTAAATCCTCACCTTGTTTAGGTAAATATTCAAACTTTTGACCTGATTTTAAAAGAATATCAACAGCCTCTTTATGAGTAACTTGAGAAAACTTAGAATTTACTACTTTATTAAGTTTTTCTAACAATCCTTTTTCTACAAACTTATCGAAGAATTCCATTTCTTCAGGAGCTTTAGCTAAAACGAACTCTATTATATATTTAACCATCTCTTCAGCTAGGTTCATATTGTCATTAATATCAGCGAAAGATATTTCTGGTTCAATCATCCAGAACTCTGCTGCATGAATTTTAGTATTTGAATTCTCACTTCTAAATGTAGGACCGAATGTATAACAATTTCTAAAAGCAGGTGTAAACGTCTCTACATGTAATTGACCAGTAACAGTTAAGTTTGCTGATGTTTGAAAGAAGTCCTCTTTATAATCTACGCCTTCTTCACTTCTTGGTACATTGTCTAAATCTAGAGTTGTAACTCTAAACATTTCACCTGCACCTTCACCATCATTACCTGTAATAATTGGTGTGTGCACATAAACAAAGTCTTGTTCTTGGAAGAATGAGTGAATTGCATGAGCAACTAAACTCCTTACTCTAAATATGGCATTGAATAAATTAGTTCTAGAACGTAAATGAGCTACTTCTCTTAAAAATTCTCTTGTATGTCTCTTTGGTTGAATTGGAAAATCTTCTAAAGAAGATCCAATTAACGATACTTTTTTAGCTTTAAGTTCAAATGGTTGTTTTGAGTTTGGTGTTAATTCTAAAACACCTGTAACCTCAATTGAACTACCTACTCTAAACTTAGAAGTATCTGAAAAATTATCTATAACTTCACTCTCATATACAACTTGAACAGTCTTAAAGAATGATCCGTCGTGTAAATCAATAAATCCAAATGCCTTTTGAGATCTATTATTTCTAATCCAACCCTGTAATGTTATTTCTTTACTACCGAACATTTCTGTGTGACGGTATAAATTTCTTACTGTTGTCTTCATAATTTCCTCCTTTAATATAAAAAAACCGTCCTTAATTCTAAGGACGATTTAATAATCGCGGTGCCACCTTAGTTCACTTAAATAAGTGCCCTCTTCTCCCTTAACGCGGGCAACGGTTGATTCTACTAAACTAACGTTTTTCTTTCAACAGCTCGTAATTGTTTTTCATAAATGTCTTATTGTTAGACTCACACCAACTCTAACTCGCTTTAAACAGTCTCACTTATTACTTATTAGTCATAGCTTATATATCATTATACATTAATTTTTTTCACTGTCAATTAAATTTGATTCAATTTTAACTTTGGAAATGTTTTCAAATCTACTAGATATTTTACCAGTAGTTGTATGAATTTCCTTAACAGACTTAGTAACTGTATCAATATTTCTTTGTAACTTATCCCAACGATCCTTGTATCTTCCAAAATCAATACTTAATTTACCTAACTCTTCCTGAATAACTTTTGCATGCTTATCTCTTTCAATATCTCGTAATACTGCTTGAACAATTGTTAACATACTCATTATAGTTGTAGGTGAAGTTATAGCTACCTTTTTCTTCTGTGAATACGAGATGATATCTTGGTGATATGCGTTAATTTCCGCAAACACTGCTTCAGCTGGTATAAACATAATTGCCTGTTCCGAAGTTTCTCCTACTATAATATATTTATCACTTATATCATTTATATGTTTTTTAACATCATCTTTGAATTTTTTAGAAGCCTGATTTCTTTCAGGTTCAGATAAACTTCTATCTACCATACGTTGGTAGTTTTCCAATGGGAATTTAGAATCAATACATATTTTCCCTAATGGTTCAGGACCATAAAGAATAGCATCTACTAATGTACCATTACTCAATTTCTTTTGTAATTCAAAAATCTTAGTATTATTATCTCCAAAAATCGATGATAATATTTGATTTAATTGAACTTCACCAAATGTACCACGCGATTTTTTATCTGTTAATACTACTTGTAAATCAACAATGTTTGTTGAAAGTTGTTCTATCTTCTTTTGTGCTTCATCTATTTTTGAGATTCTTTCGAGGATATTATTAAATGTTTTTGTTGTTTTCTCAAATCCATCGTTTAATCTCTCTTCTACCTTATTATTAATTTTTGTTAATTGTTTTTCTACTTCCAAGTTTAGTCCTTTAAAATCTTTAGTGATTTGACTATTTAAAGAAGTTTTAAATTGATTTATATCTTTATTTAATTTTTCATTGTTTGATGAGATATTTCTGGATAATTCTAGTTTTAAATCACCATACTCTTTTGTAATTTGTGTACTTAAGTTATCTTTAAAATCCGTTATACCCTTATTAACCTTCTCATTATTTATCGCTATTGATTTGGATAACTCAAGTTTTAATTCCCCATTTTCTTTCGTTATTCTATTTAACATTTCATAATTTTGTTCTGTTTGTGAATTGTTGAATAAGTTCTTGATTTCTTCAATCGTGCTAGTATCTTTATTTTTGAAAACTTGAATATAAATTAAGATGCTAACAATTAATAAAATACTTAATCCTATTAAAATATATAAATCCATTCTCTCACCCCTTATAATAAATATTTATTTCATCTTTAACTATCTCTTTATATAAGTATATACTTGTGTTTTTACTTATTATTATGTCGTTTACTGTAACGATACCTAAATCATAGTTTACATTTATTCCTGCCTCACTATAAATCTTTGATACTAAGTCAGTACAATACCTTTTGTTTGGATTGTCATAAAATGGAAACCAGTTATATGTTTGATTTAAATACTTTGTAAAATTAAATTCATAGTTACCTTCTACTTTCATTCCAATTACTTCTGTTTCTGTATCTAACCAATCATTTTCATAAATCCTAACAAGATTTTCACTTTGAAGATTTCCAAAAACCTCAATAGTCTCTTCTTCATTTATAATAACAGCAGCATGACCACCTACATAGAATGATATCATATCTCTTAATAATAAATTTGGATTTCCACTTTTTCTACTTAGTAAAATATCTCCGGTATTATTAGATGAAACATTAGATTCAACTATATAGTAATTAATATTACCTTCGCTGTAATCATAAACTGCCATATTCTTAAAGTCATCTAGTTGTTTATTTATTAAATAGGTCTCAAAAACTGTGTGAAAAGTATATAGACAAATAAAAATCATAATATATTTCATTAATTTAAACATTAAATCATTCCTTTATAAATAAAAAAGAGTCCTTAGACTCTATTTTACTCTAGGTTTAATAACTAAGCAACGGTTTGGTTCATCACCAACTGATTCAGTTACAACATCTCTCCATTCACTTAGTTTAGCATGCACTATTCTTCTTTCATAAGAATTCATTGGATCTAGTACAGCATCAATTTTAGTTCTAGCTACTTCCTTTGCAGTTTTTGTAGCTAACATTTCTAAGTGTAGAATTCTATTATCTTTGTATCCACCGATATCAACGCTGATATTAATTTTTTCATCAGAATAAATATACATTATTTGTTTACATAAGAATTGGATAGAATTTAATGTTTTACCTTCTTTTCCAATTAATAATGGATTGTTGTTAGTTTGAATGCTGAATGTAGTTGAATTATCTTCATTTCTAATATCAATACTATATTCAATTTCCATATCATTAAGAATTGTTGTTAGATAGTTATAAATTATATCTATAATATCTCCATCTATAGTAGCTTCAACTTTTAAAGTTTTACCTCTTAATAAACTCTTTTTTTCACTAATGATTTCAAGTTTTATTTTGTCGCTACTAACTCTAAACTCTTGCTTAGCTAATTCCATTGCTTGTTCAAGAGATTTTACTTCAACTTCTATTTTCTTCATAAGTTACCTCTTAAGCTCATTTAATTTCTTATCAGATAAACGATAATTAATTGTAGTTTGTACAATTGAATATGTGTTACCTACTATCCAGTAGAATCCTAATGCTGCTGGAGATGAGTAAGCTACAAATGCCATCATCAATACCATGAAGTACATCATGATTTGCATTTGCTTTTGCATACTTTGAGCTTGGTTATTTTTGCGGTAATCAGGTACACCTGCTTGGTTCTTTTTACTTCTCTTTTGAGAGATGTATTGTAATAAGAACATTGTACCACCAACGACTAATGGAATTATTACATATAAGAAGTTACTAGAAATTTCTTCACTAACTATTTTAAGTAAATCCATTCCTAGGAAAGTTGTATTACCATTAATTTCACTTATATCTAAAGTACCAGTACCAATATTATTAGGCAATCTTCTTACTGCATAGTAGATAGCTAAGAAGATTGGCATTTGTAAGAATGGTAATAAACATCCTAATGGATTAACACCATACTTTTTATAAAGTTGAGCTGTTTCCATTTGCATTTTTCTTCTTGATTCTTCATCAGTTTTTCCTGCATATTTAGCTTGTATTTTTGCCTGTTCTGGTTGCATTGACTGCATCTTTAAGTTCATATCATTACTTTTAGCGTAAATAGGCCATCCTGCTGTACGAACAATTAAAGTTGTAACAATGATACCTATAACATAATACCCACCAAATAAGTCTGTTAACTTAAATAACATCCAAGCTACTGGATAAACGATGTATTTTGTGAAAAATGAACCTTCAAACAATATTGGTGCTTCCATTGCTTCTTGAGAAACACATCCACTTAAGATAACTGTTAGTACAATTAACATTGTTAATATTCTTAGTTTATTGTTAAATTTCATCTATATTACTCCTCTTTTATTAAGTTTGCTCTCTTAATGAGTCTTGTAATTTTTTGTTCTATTTCTTTATAATTTAATTCTTTTGCTTTTAATTTAATCACAATAAAAATATCTGTTTTTTTAAAATTATCACTATTCATTTGGATAATTGATCTAACTTGTCTTTTTATTAGATTTCTTTCAGGTGCATTTCCATATTTTTTATTAACACTTAATGCGTACCTAAAATTATTAACTTCTTTATTTTCTAATGAGTATATTACAAAATATTTGTCTCCAACTGTTTTCTTATTTTTGAGAAGATCTATTATCTCCTCATTTTTCTTAACTCTGTATTTCTTCTTCATTTCAAAAAAAAACTTGAAAAAGATTTTTTTTTTCAAGTTGTTCAAGTATTATTATTAAATTTATACTGCTAATCTTTTTCTACCTTTAGCACGTCTTCTTTTTAAAACATTACGTCCAGCCGATGTTGCCATTCTCGCTCTAAAACCATGCGTTTTTGCTCTTTTACGAGTATTTGGTTGATATGTTCTTTTCATAAAGACACCTCCTATTTAAACAGTTGCGCATATTATTATCTCAAAAACATTAACAAAAGTCAACAATTACTTTTATTTTTTTATGTTTCAAAGAGAATCCACTTATATTGTTCATTTAGTTCTTCGAAGTAGATATACACATTTCTTAATTCCTTATCAGTTTTATCAACTAAGATTACATTATCTCCAGGTGTCACATTAAACTCTCTTATTACTTTTTTATAATCATTATATACTAAATGAATATACATCTTACCATTATTGCTTGAATTAAACTCAAGAGTCATAAATGAATTACTTTCGTTTACTATCTCTATTTCTTCAGTTAAAGTATAATCTTTGTAATAGAGGTCATTTATAACATCTTGTCCGTAATTTTTCCATAAAAAAGGAATTGACAAAATAAGGACTATTACTATCAAAAAAACTAATGTAAATATGTTTAGATTTTTCACAAACAACACCTCACACTTATTTTACACCTTTTACACTTTTTTTTATACACATTTGGGGATAATTCATTGTTGAAAATTTATTAATGTTCATATGTGGATATTTGTTGGATTTCGCCTTAAATAATGGGTTTGAGAATAATATTACAGTGAGTTATCCACATATAAATGCACAATTTGAATTGTCAATGAATAGTTATCCACATTTTTTGTGGGAAACTTTTTGTTTTTTTCCACAAAACTTTATGTTATTATACAGTACAAGGTA